>NZ_SHNO01000001.1:0-2400000 GCF_026262645.1 Candidatus Marimicrobium litorale | reverse complement strand
AAAGAGTGGAAATTACTACCAGTATCGCAGTTCCCAGGGCAGGGGCCATGCCGTGGGCGGACCAGGTTTTGCCGACGATGGGTATAGAAAACAGCAGGCCCAGACAGATCAGGAGTGTCAGGTTATGTTTGAGCTTGGGATTCATGAATTATCCGCGGCTCCAGTGGCAAGCTAGGTGAAGGCGTAAGACCAGACAGGGGTAGCTGTGGAATTGCTCGCCAATCTGACTCGCCATCTTTGGAGAGACGCGAATGCCGCCGCGTGGCGACTGTGAACAACAACTCTGGCGCGTTCCCCAGGCTGGCCAGTGTGTTTTGCTCGATCCTAGTGGAGTGTGCGGTCAGCCTGCAATTCTGCGTGCAGTTCAGGTTGTTTTTCTGCTGCGGCGGCCTGTTGCTCGTTCATGTAGTTACGCAGTCGGCCGACTACACTGTTCATCACATCGATGGTTTGGCTGATCTGATCCAGTGCCATGAGGATGGTTTCTGTTTCTGACGGGTTCTTATCGCTAGTAGCCATGTGAGAGTCCTCTTGGGTCTTTTTGGGGCTTTAGTTCTCAGCATAATCAGTAATTTTAGGGCCGCCTGGTCGCGCGGCCCCGTTGCGTCTAATCCCAGGTCAGGGCGCCGCCTGTCTGGTACTCGATCACCCGTGTTTCAAAAAAGTTCTTTTCTTTACGCAGATCCATAATTTCCGACATCCATGGGAAAGGATTTTGCGCGCCTGCGTATTGCTCCGGCAGCCCTAGTTGAGAAAGACGCCGGTTCGCGATGAAGTGCAGGTACTCCTCCATCATCGCAGCGTTCATCCCCAGTACACCGGTCGGCATAGTGTCACGGGCGTATTCGATTTCCAGTTGTGTGCCTTCCAGGATCATCTGCACCGCCTCTTCCTGGAATTCCGATGTCCACAGATGGGGGTTCTCCAGTTTTATTTGATTGATTACGTCAATCCCGAAGTTGAGGTGCATGGATTCATCCCGCAGGATGTACTGGAACTGTTCTGCTACGCCGGTCATCTTGTTACGACGCCCCATGGAGAGAATTTGGGTGAAGCCGCAATAAAAGAAGATACCCTCGGTAACGCCGTAAAAGCCTATCAGGTTGCGCAGCAGTTCCTGGTCTGTCTCCTGCGTGCCGGTTTTAAAGTTTGGGTCCGACAGAGAGTGGGTATGGCTCAGGCTCCAGGCCGCTTTACGGGCGACAGACGGGACTTCCCGGTACATATTGAATACCTCACCCTCGTCCATACCCAGCGACTCAATGCAGTACTGGTAAGCGTGGGTATGAATGGCTTCCTCGAAGGCCTGACGTAACAGATACTGCCGGCATTCGGGATTGGTGATCAGGCGATAAATAGCCAGCACCAGGTTGTTTGCTACCAGGGAGTCAGCGGTAGAGAAGTAGCCCAGGTTGCGCATGACGATGCGGCGCTCGTCATCTGTGAGGCCCTCGGGATTTTTCCAGGTGGCCACGTCCGCGGTCATGTTGACCTCCTGTGGCATCCAGTGATTGGCGCAACCGTCAATGTATTTCTGCCATGCCCAGTCATACTTGAAAGGCACGAGCTGGTTCAGATCGGCACGACAGTTGATCATTGCCTTTTCGTCCACCGATAAGCGTGCAGCACCCATTTCCAGCTCTTCGAGGCCGGCTGCGACATCGAGATCATCCAGCGCTTCTGACGACCTGCTCGCCACACCCGGCTCGCTTTTCGCAGTTTCGACAATCGTCTCAACCGGTTCGGGTATGTCGACTACCAGCGCGGCTTTGGCCGCGGCTGGTTCCGTCCTGATTGCCGCAGATGTTGCCGCCTCCGGCGCTGCAATTACTTCAGCCGTGTTTTGCATCGAGGCTGAGGTGTTTGTCGGTATTGCTTCGTCTGTATGGTAATCATCCCAACTCAACATGTGTCTTACTTCCTGGTTGCCGTTATTGATGTTGTTTATGTAATGTCCGAAAACTTGCTTATTGGCAGGCCTCGCAGTCTGGGTCGTCCAGCGAGCAGGCTGCGGGTACCGCTGCCGGGCCGCTTTCGGCTCCACTTTCACTGGATACCGCGTTCAACGTGCCGGTGTCGATGGTGGACTTCTCCGTGCCGGTTGCCGCCAGTGAGCGCAGGTAGTAGGTGGTTTTCAGTCCACACAGCCAGGCCATGCGATAAGTGATATCCAGTTTCTTACCGCTGGCATTGTTAATGTAAAGATTCAGCGATTGCGCCTGGTCGATCCACTTCTGTCGACGGCTGGCGGATTCCACCAGCCAGCGAGGTTCTACCTCAAAAGCGTTAGCGTAAATAGCTTTCAGCTCTTCCGGTATCCGGTCGATCGACTGTACGCTGCCGTCGTAGTATTTGAGGTCGTTAACCATAACAGAGTCCCACAGCCCCTTGGCCTTCAAATCACTGACCAGGTAAGGGTTAACTACGGTGAATTCTCCCGACAGGTTCGATTTTACGTACAGGTTCTGGTAGGTGGGCTCGATAGACTGCGATACGCCGGTGATGTTGGCGATAGTGGCTGTTGGCGCAATGGCCATCACATTGGAATTGCGCATGCCGCGGGCTTTCACCATGTCACGCAAGCCATCCCAGTCCAGCGTATGAGACTTGTCTACCTGAATGTATTGCTCGCCGCGTTCGGCGATCAACTTGTCCAGTGAGTCCAGCGGGAAGATGCCCTGGCTCCAAAGTGAGCCCTCGTAGCTGGAGTAGGCACCCCGTTCCTCAGCGAGCTCGCTGGAAGACTGGATGGCGTAGTAGCTGATGGCTTCCATTGAGCGATCGGCGAATTCGACTGCTCCCCCTGAGCCGTAGGCTATGTGCTGCTTGTACAGGGCATCCTGGAATCCCATCAGACCGAGGCCCACTGGGCGATGCAGCAGGTTGGAGTTCTTTGCCTGAGGCACGGAGTAGTAATTGATGTCGACCACGTTGTCGAGCATGCGCACTGCCGTGCGCACGGTCTTCTGTAATTTCTCGAGATTAAGGCCGTTTTCGTCGATGTGCTGGGGCAGATTGACGGAGCCCAGGTTGCAGACCGCGATTTCGTCCTTGTTGGTATTCAGAGTGATCTCGGTACACAGGTTTGAGGAGTGAACTACGCCCACGTGCTGCTGCGGTGATCGCAGGTTGCAGGGATCTTTAAAGGTCATCCAGGGATGGCCGGTTTCAAACAACATGCCCAACATTTTGCGCCACAGATTCTGTGCCTTCACTGTCTTGTATAGCTTCATGCTGCCGTCGTGTGTCATGGCCTCGTATTCGTTGTAGCGCTTCTCGAAAGCCGTGCCGTAAAGGTCATGCAGATCAGGAGCATCATTGGGCGAAAACAGGGTCCAGTCGCCGTCCTCAAAAACCCGTTTCATAAACAGGTCGGGAATCCAGTTAGCAGTGTTCATATCATGGGTGCGGCGGCGGTCGTCACCGGTGTTCTTGCGCAATTCCACGAACTCCTCGATGTCCAGATGCCAGGTTTCCAGATAGGCGCACACGGCGCCTTTGCGTTTGCCGCCCTGGTTTACCGCTACGGCGGTATCGTTGACCACCTTGAGGAAGGGCACGACGCCCTGCGATTTGCCGTTGGTGCCTTTAATATAAGCCCCCAATGCTCGTACCGGTGTCCAGTCATTACCGAGGCCTCCGGCGAACTTGGAGAGCATGGCATTGTCCTGAATGGCGCCGTAGATGCCGTGCAGGTCGTCCGGTACAGTAGTCAGGTAGCAGGATGACAGTTGCGGACGCAGGGTGCCGGCATTAAACAGGGTTGGGGTAGAGCTCATGTAGTCGAAGGACGACAGCAACTCGTAGAACTCAATGGCCCGTGCGTTCTTGTCCGTTTCTTCCACGGCAAGGCCCATGGCAACGCGCATGAAGAAAATCTGCGGCAGTTCGATACGGGTGTCGTCGCTATGAATAAAATAGCGGTCGTACAGGGTCTGCAAGCCGAGGTAGGTGAACTGCAGGTCGCGTTCGGGCAACAAGGCATCGCCCAGGCGTTGTAGGTCGAAATCCCGCAGGGTCGGCGCCACCAATTCAAGTTCTATACCTCTATCGATGTAGGCGGGCAGTGCTCTGGCGTAAAGTGCGGCCATGTCGTGCTGGGTTGCGCTGTTGGCAATGCCGAGGAAATTCAGGGCCTCGCTGCGCAGGTTGTCGCACAACAGGCGAGCGGCGACAAACGTGTAATTGGGTTCCTGCTCGATGAGGGTGCGCGCGGTAATAACCAGAGAGGTGCTGAGTTCTGCCTGGCTTACCCCGTCATAGAGGTTCTTCAGGGCCTCATCGAGGATTTCTGCTTCGCTGACGTCTGACAGCTCAAAGCAGGCCTCGCTCACGATCGTATGCAGTCTGTCGATGTCCAGCGGAGCCTTGCTGCCATCTGCCTGAACCACAGAAATGCTGTTGGCCACTTGCTGGATGGCGGGAGGTAAGGCCAGCTTGGCGGCGCGCTTTTGCGCCTGCTGCTCTCGGTAGATGACATAATCCCGTGCGACCTTGTGCTCGCCGGAGCGCATCAGGGCCAGTTCAACCTGGTCCTGAATATCCTCCATGTGAATGGTGCCGCCGGATGGCATACGACGCATGAAAATCGCCTCCACCATGTCGGTTAGCTGGGCGACCGTCTCGTGAATACGGCTGGAGGCCGCCGCCGTGCCGCCTTCTACGGCGAGAAATGCCTTGGTAATGGCCACAGAGATTTTGCTGGCCTCGAAGGGCACCACTGTGCCATTGCGCTTGATGACGCGCAGTTGTCCGGGGGCGGTTGCGGCGATCGCGCTGCTGACGCCGGCCTGATGAGCTGGGGTGGTCGCTTCGGCGGCAGTGCCGCCGGGGGTGGTATCTGTCTGCATATAGTCTCCGAAGTGCCGGCGTTTGTTGTTAGTTATCCGCTTGGCAAAGGTCCTGATTCCGCGACACAATAACCGCGGAGTGCAAGACCCGCGAGGTGGTTGTCGGGAGGGTATCCCTGCTTCGACGGCTAATTGTAGTGTCTTTTTTTGTTCGTTTTTTAGCCGCTATACCCAACATATAGGGGTATATGCTTCACTCAAGTACAAGATAATGCGCGTTCGCGCTCAATGCAAGGGTATGAGGCTGGGTTTATTTTGTGGATAACTTGTTGAAAGGACGGTGAGTCTGCGCCTGCTAACCCGAGAGCCCTTTATCTGCGTGGCTGCGGCCAAAAGGACTTGAGAATGATGCGCTGCGGCCGGCGAAAAAATTAATTTTTATAACAAATACTCTGCATATAGCTAAAAAGAATTTCAACTCATCCCCAGCGCAGGCGATTCGCTGAGGATAACCTGCCTGAATCTGACCTGTGCGGCCGCTATAGCAGCGTCGCGCGCATGAGTAATGTGCTCCGAGTAGCGCGCAGGGCCGCCGGGTCCGTTTGGCCGGCGGCGTTGACGCGGCAGTCAGTGACGATTGGCGAGAAGTAACGTTTCCATCAGCGCTTTCTGCGCGTGCAGCCGGTTCTCTGCCTCGTCCCAGATCACAGTATCGGGCGCATCCATCAGTTCTGCACTGATTTCCTCGCCTCGATGGGCGGGCAGGCAGTGCATGTAGAGCGCGTCGCCGGCGGCGTGGCTCATCAGCTCCGCATTGACCTGGTAAGGTGCGAACAGCGCAGCGCGTCTGGTTTGCTCGTTTTCCTGGCCCATAGACGCCCACACATCGGTGACGACCAGGTCGGCACCCCGGACGGCGACTGTCGGGTCGTGTTCGATGTGCACCCGGTCGCTGTTTGCGTCGAGTAGTCGTTTGTCAGGCTCAAAGGTGGGTGGGCACGCGATGCGCAGTTCGAAATCGAACTGGCGGGCCGCATTGATATAGGACTGGCACATATTATTACCGTCGCCTACCCAGCACACGCTGCGGCCTGCGATATCGCCCCGGTGTTCGAACCAGGTTTGCATATCCGCCAGCAGTTGGCAGGGGTGAAAATCATCGGTCAGACCATTGATGACGGGCACGTTGGAATGAGCCGCGAAGCGTTCGACGATATCGTGCCCGTAAGTGCGAATCATGACAATATCCACCATGGCGGAAATCACCCGGGCGCTGTCTTCAACCGGTTCGCCCCGTCCCAGCTGAGTGTCGTCCGGCGAAAGAAAGAGAGCGTGGCCGCCCAACTGTGTCATACCCGCCTCGAAGGAGACCCGGGTGCGAGTGGAAGACTTCGCAAATATCATTCCCAGAGTGACCCCGGGAAAATCCCGCTGGTCGTCGCCCGCGCAATGGGCCCGTTTCATCTCCGCGGCCCGGGCGAGTAACTGCCTCAGCTCCTGAGAGCTGAAATCTAGCAGTGTTAAAAAGTGTCGAGTATCCGACATGCGTAGTTCCCGGACGTCTTTGTCAGCGAATCAGTTGAAGTTGCGAATCAGCGCGGCCACGCCGGCGGCCAACTCGCGGCTTTCTTGCTCATTAATGACCAATGGTGGCAACAAGCGCACCGTGCTGCCACCGGCGACGTTTATCAGCAGGCCGGCATCGAGGCCTTGCGCTACCAGTTCGCCACAGTCTCGGTGTAACTGTATGCCGATCATCAGACCGCGGCCGCGTATGTCTCTCACTCGGTGGTTATCCCTGAGTTCTGCCTGCAGCACATCCTTGATCAACTCGCCCATGTTCGCCGCGTTAGCGCAAAGTGAGTCCTTGGCAATAGTGTCGAGCACTGCGAGTCCGGCCGCGCAAGCCAGAGGGTTGCCGCCAAAGGTGGAGCCGTGTTGTCCGGCGCCCAGTATGCTTGCGGCGTGGCCTCGGGCCATGCAGGCCCCAATAGGCACGCCGTTGCCAAGACCCTTGGCAGTGGTAATGACATCGGCTTGCAGTCCGACCCCCTGGCAGGCAAAAGGGCTGCCAGTGCGGCCGTTACCCGTTTGCACCTCGTCCAGCATAAGCAGCCAGTTGTGCGCGGAGCAAATTTCCCGGGCCGCGAGCAGATAGTCCGTATCGAGCACATTAACGCCGCTCTCACCCTGTATGGGTTCCGCCAGAAAAGCGACCACGTCGGGGTTATTGTTGGCGATCTGGCGCAGCGCTTCTATGTCGTTAGCAGGCGCGCGGATGAAGCCTCCCACAAGCGGTTCAAAGCCGGCCTGAATCTTGCGATTACCGGTAGCACTCAGGGTGGCGAGTGTGCGTCCGTGAAAGGCGCCCTCCAGCACGACGATGGCGGGCTGTTTGATGCCCTGGTCGTGGCCATGCAGTCGAGCCAGCTTGATGGCGGCCTCGTTCGCCTCGGCACCGGAATTGCCGAAAAAGACGTTGTCCATCCCGGCCAGTTTGGTGAGAGAGTTGGCGAGTGTTTCCTGCGTGCTGATGCGGTACAGGTTGGAGCTGTGCACCAGCTTGTCGGCCTGCTGTGTTATCGCGGCGGTCACCGCCGGGTGAGCGTGACCCAGGGCGTTGACGCCGATGCCCGAGATGCCGTCGAGGTAGCGCCGCCCTTCAGTATCGAAAAGGTACACGCCCTCGCCATGACTGAATGTCACGGGCAACCTGGCATAGGTTTGCATAAGCGCCGACATGATTCGGCCTCCCTAGAAACGCAAAACGGCAGCTGTAGCTGCCGGCAAACGAGGAATGATAGCGTTGCGAGGCGAAATTGGCAATGTGTTGGTCGCTGCACTAAGCCCGGTGTGTGAGGGCGCGACCCCGCGTGCAGCGGAATCAACACCCTACACCTATTGTGGATAAATTACGGGCATAATAGGGTAGACTGTGCGACCGAAAAATTGGCTGTAAAGGCCACCTGAGGCCGCACCAGGACAGGAAACAAGATGGACACAATCGAGACAATCAAAGACCAGATCAGCAACAACACGATTTTGCTGTATATGAAAGGCTCTCCCAATCAACCGCAGTGTGGTTTCTCTGCGCGGACCGTGGAAGTGCTGATGGCCTGCGGCGAGCGCTTCGCCTACGTGGACATACTGTCCAACCCGGATATTCGCGCCACGCTTCCAGAATACGCCAACTGGCCTACCTTTCCACAACTGTGGATAGACGGTGAGCTCATTGGTGGCTGCGATATCGTGTCCGAGATGTTTGACAGCGGCGAGTTGCAAACCCTGATCAAGGACAAGGGTCCTGCCTGATGCCCCGGTGTGGCAGGTAATAGTATCTGCCTATCGAAGCTATACAGACATTTAAATAGCCTACCGTGATAACGGCCGCTATGATCATGGGGCGCTGAAGCTCTCTTGTTAAGAGAGGGTACATTTCGATCAATTTCAACAGGAGGAAACTACATGGGCGTTTTAGTTGGCAAGCCAGCACCGGATTTTGATGTCGCAGCAGTACTTGGCACCGGAGAAATCGTTGATTCTTACAAGCGGTCGGAGGCGATGTCCGGTAAGTACGGCCTGGTTTTTTTCTATCCGCTGGACTTCACTTTTGTCTGCCCCTCAGAGCTGATCGCTCTGGATCACCGGATGGATAAGTTCCGCGAACTGGGTGTGGAAGTAGTCGCTGTGTCCATCGACTCTCAGTTCACTCACAACGCTTGGCGTAATACTTCCGTTAACGACGGTGGTATTGGCTCGGTGACATACACCATGGCAGCGGACGTCAATCACGATATCTGCCGTGCCTACGACGTCGAAAGCGGAGGCGGCGTTGCATTCCGCGGAGCCTTCCTGATCGACACTGAGGGTAATGTTCGCTCGCAGCTTGTTAATGATCTGCCTCTGGGCCGTAACATTGATGAGCTCATCCGTCTTGTTGAAGCCTTGCAGTTTCACGAGGAGCATGGCGAAGTGTGTCCCGCCGGCTGGCAGAAGGGTGACAAGGGTATGGACGCGTCTCCTGATGGTGTTGCATCCTACCTCTCGGAGAATGCAGACGGCCTGTAACCCAACCCTGATGCACTGACTGGAAGCGGGCTTTATGCCCGCTTTTTTGTCTGTGTTGGTACAGTCGGTGTCTCCCGGCCATTTACAGGGCGGCAGTGCGTAGGGTGACTGCGGGCGCGGCGGCTACAGCAACTGGCTCAGCCTGTACTCAACCAGCGGCAGTCGATCATTGCCAAAGTACATGTCGTCACCGTTGATGAACAGGGTGGGCGAACCATAGCCGCCGCGCTGAATAAGTTCATCTGTATTTGTCCGCAGTCGATCCTTGTACTCCTGCTCGTTGATGGCGCGCAGGAAAGCCTCGCTGTCGAGGCCGACGCGGTCGCAGACGGCTCTGAGGACCTCGTCGTTGGCGATATCGGGTGTATCGCTATTCCAGTAGGTTTCGAACACGTCGCGGGAGTAAGGCACCAGTCGGTCTTGCTCTTGTGCATAGAAAGCGCCGCGCATGGCCTTGACGGCGTTGATCGGGTGACCGGGCGGCATAGCGACACTGAGTTCGCAAAGTTCCGCCCAGTCTTGCAGATCCTTGAGGTAGTAATTCAGGCGGCGGCTGTTTTCAGCGTTGAACATTTTCTCGCGGTCGGCGTAAACCTCTGGGTTAACTGCATTGAATACGCCGCCCACCAAAATCGGGCGCCAGCGAATGGCCACATCCAGTCGTTCCGCAAGGGGTATCAGCCGGGTGAAGGCAAAATAAGTCCAGGGGCTCGAACAATCGTAGAAGCATTCCAGACTGGGGTGCGTTGCCATAGGGTCTCTGCGTGGCTCAGTGGCGCACGAGCTTAGCACATCAGCGACGGCGATCAGGTATAATCGCATGATGTGGTGTGTAACCGGATAGACCGGCAATGGATATTGACAAGTACATGAACGAGCTGGGCGCTGCGGCCCGGTCGGCCTCCCGCGCGGTGGCGGCCTCTTCGACCGATGTGCGCAATCGAGCGCTGCTGGCCGTGCGTGACGCGCTGGACAGCGCTCGTGATGAGGTGACCGAGGCGAATGCGGCAGACCTTGATCGGGGCCGTGAAAAGGGATTGGACGCGCCGCTGTTGGATCGGCTTGAGCTGACTCCAGCGCGCATCGACGCCATGCTGGAGGGTCTGATTCAGGTGGCCGCTCTGCCTGACCCGGTGGGCAGTATTGCGGACCTGCGGCGCATGCCGAGTGGTATTCAGGTTGGGCGCATGCGAGTGCCGCTAGGTGTGATCGGTATTATTTATGAATCGCGCCCCAACGTTACCGTTGAGGCAGCGAGTCTGTGTCTGAAATCGGGAAACTCAGCGATATTGCGAGGTGGCTCTGAATCTTTGCAGTCCAATACGGCGATCGCAGCCTGCCTGCAGGCAGGGCTCAGGTCAGTAGGCCTGCCCCCCGCGTCGGTGCAGGTCGTTGCCACAGCGGATCGCGCCGCTGTGGGCCGTTTGATAACCATGCCGGAGTTTGTGGATGTCATCATCCCCCGGGGAGGTAAGGGCTTGATCGAGCGCATCAGCAAAGATGCCCGCGTGCCGGTGATCAAGCACCTGGATGGAGTCTGCCACGTGTATATTGATGACGAAGCGGACGTCGATATGGCTATCGGTATCGCGGTTAACGCCAAAACCCAGCGCTACGGCACCTGTAACACGATGGAAACGTTGCTGGTGGCATCCTCTATCGCCGATACGATACTGCCGCCACTGGCGAAGGCCTATGCCGAGGCGGGAGTGGAACTGCGCGGTTGTGCGCGTGCGCGACAAACGCTGCCCGACATCAAGTCAGCCAGCCAAGAGGACTGGGGAGAGGAATACCTGGCCCCCGTTCTCGCGGTCAAGGTAGTGAGCGGCATCGACGAGGCAATGACCCACATCGAGACCTACGGTTCCCAGCATACCGATGCGATAGTGACCCGGGATCACGCGCGCGCTATGCGCTTTCTCCGGGAAGTGGATTCCAGCTCGGTGATAGTGAACGCGTCGACGCGCTTTGCCGATGGTTTCGAGTACGGATTGGGTGCCGAGATCGGGATTTCCACCGATAAGCTGCATGCGCGCGGGCCAGTGGGACTGGAGGGCCTTACCAGCGAGAAATTCGTGGTGCTCGGGGAAGGGCAGTTGCGCACTTGAGTGCCGGTGACGCATCCGTTGCAGGCCTCCAGGGTGTATTCGGCGGTACGTTTAATCCGGTGCATTTCGGCCACCTGCGCTCGGCGCTGGAGCTGGTAGAGAGCTTGCAAATGGAGCACCTGCGCCTGATGCCCAGTGCGCGGCCCCCGCACCGAGAGGCGCCTGATTGTAGCGCCGAGCACCGTGCCGCTATGCTGCAGCTCGCGGTGGCGGGCGAGCCCCGTTTATCCTGTGATCCGAGAGAATTGCAGCGCTCTGGCAAGTCCTACACGATTGACAGCCTGTTGGAGTTGCGCCACGAGCTGGGAGAGGAGGCAGGCCTGTGCATGGTCTTGGGCTGTGACGCCCTGCTGGACATTGCGGAGTGGCACCGCTGGCAAGCGTTGCTGGATTGTGCGCATATTATTGTGCTGGCGCGTCCGGGGTGGGTGCTGCCGCAATCCGGTAAAGTCGCGCAGTGGCTGGCAGCGCATCGATTGGAAGACAGCGCAGCACTGCGCCGACGCCCCGCCGGCGGTATTCTGATCACAGAGCTGCGCCCACTCGCTATCTCCTCCACGGAGATTCGCGAGTTGTTGCAGCGGCGACGTTCCGCGCGCTACCTTTTGCCGGAGCCGGTGCTGGACTATATTCAGCGTAATTCCCTTTACCAGTGAGACCAAAGGATCACTTATGACACAGCCTGTAGCCTCCTATGGAGACTGAAAACTTCGTCAATTTTGTGGTTGAGTCCCTCGAGGATCTCAAGGCCGTGAACACCGTTACGGTTGATGTGCGCGACCTGACTGATGTCATGGACTTTCTGGTCATTGCCAGTGGGACATCCAATCGACACGTGAAATCGCTTGCCAGTCATGTGGCGGTTGAGGCCAAGAAACAAAGCGTCCGGCCGCTCGGCTCAGAGGGTGAGTCCGAGGGAGAGTGGGTGCTGGTCGACTTCGGTGAAGTAGTCGTGCACGTGATGCTGCCTGCGACCAGAGATTTTTACGATCTCGAGCGTCTCTGGACGCACCCCAAAGCGCCAGGCTGATGCGCCTATCTGTTATTGCGGTTGGCACACGCATGCCTGCCTGGGTCCGCGAGGCCGTGGAGGAATACTGTAAGCGACTGCCTCGGGAAATAGCGCCCCGCTGGTGCGAAATCCCCCCGGCAAAGCGTGGCAGGGAATACGCGCAACAGCGGGCCAGTCTGACGGAGGGCGAGCAGGTGCTCAAGGCGATTCCCTCGGGCGACAGGGTCATCGCGTTGGAAGTCGGTGGCAGGCGGATGAACACGGAAAGCTTGGCGCAGAAGCTGCAGGACTGGCAGCTCTCCGCAAATAATTACAGCCTCTTAATCGGTGGCCCGGACGGTTTGTCAGAGGCCTGCCGTGCGCGTGCCGAATGGTGCTGGTCCCTGAGTGACCTGACGCTGCCACACCCCCTGGTTCGAGTTATTCTGGCAGAGCAGTTGTATCGGGCTTGGACAATCACTGTCAACCACCCGTATCATCGCGCCTAGACTCAGGACTTTCACGCTATAAAGGTTGGACGTCGCCCTACTCAATGCAACCGCAGTTCGACTTGAAAGACCCCCGACTCGAGACCCGCATCTACGGCGTGCGGACGGTGCTCGCGATTTGTCTGGTGGGCGCTTGTCTGGCGGTCATCCTGACCCGCTATCACAGTCTGCAGATCAAAGGCTACGACACCTATAGCACCCAGTCCGAGGCCAACCGGGTCCAGTTGCAGCCCCTGCCTCCCCGACGCGGACTGATCTACGATCGCAATGGGATTCTGCTTGCGGACAACCGGCCCAGCTTTACATTGTCCGTCGTGCGGGAGAGTGTGATGAATCTGGAGGAGACTCTCGCGGAGTTGCAGGCCCTCGTCCCCGTGACTCAGAGTGACCTCGAGAATTTCCGCGAGAAACTTAAACGCACCCGCGCATCAGAGGCGGTGCCCCTGCGCTTTCGCCTCTCGGAGGAAGAGCGCGCGCGCCTTGCGGTCAATCGCTTCAGGTTGCCGGGCGTGGTCGTGGAGGCTCAATTGCTGAGGCATTACCCGCACGGAGAGTTGTTTTCCCATGCCCTGGGTTATGTCGGCCGCATCAACGAGCGCGAAGCGCGGGAGCTGGATGAAACCGACTACCGCGGTACCTTTCACGTGGGCAAGGTTGGGGTAGAGAAATTTTATGAGAATATTCTGCATGGCGATGTGGGATACCAAAATGTGGAGAGTAATGCTCATGGGAGAGTGTTGCGTGTTCTGGAGCGTTTTGATCCGGCGCCGGGCAGTGACCTGATACTGTCGCTGGACTATCGCTTGCAACGTGCCGCCAGGGATGCACTCGGTGAACGACGCGGCGCGGTCGTGGCCATTGACACCAGAACGGGCGGGTTACTGGCGTTAGTCTCCACGCCCGGCTACGACACCAACCTGTTCGTCAACGGCATCAGCACGGCCGATTATGCGGCCTTGCGTGATTCGCTGGACGTGCCGCTGTTCAATCGGGCAATACAAGGCTCCTATCCCCCCGGCTCTACGGTCAAGCCGTTCATGGCCATCGCCGGCATGCAGGCGGGCCTTGTGACCCCGGAATCGACTGTGGCGGATCCGGGCTGGTACAGCCTGCCGGGAAGCAGTCATCGCTACCGTGACTGGATACTGCGTATCCGGGGGACCGGTCATGCCCCCTACGTGGATATGAAGATGGCGATAGCGGAATCCTGTGATGTGTATTTTTACGAGCTGGCGCGGCGCTTGACGATCGATCGTATGGCAGAGCACCTGGCGCCCTTCGGGTTCGGCAAACGCACCGGAGTTGATACGACTAACGAAACAAGCGGTGTGTTGCCTTCCACCCACTGGAAACGGCAGGCCATGGCTCAGCCCTGGTATCCGGGAGAGACAATCAGCGCGGGTATCGGGCAGGGGTATATGCTGGCTTCGCCATTGCAACTTGCGGTGGCAACCAGCGTGATGGCGAACAAGGGTGGGCGCAGAGTGCCGCATCTGGTGATGTCGGTCGACAGTGAACCCGTGGCGCTGGAGGAGATAGCACCGGTGGATGTGCCTGCTCCATACTGGGAGGCGGTCTTCGACGGGATGCGTGAGGTCGTGCACGGCAAACGAGGCACGGCCAAGGCACTCGCCCGGGGTATCGAGTACGAGATGGGTGGCAAGACCGGCACTGCCCAGGTAATCGGCATCGCACAGAACGCAGTGTATAACGAGGATGAAGTGTCGGAGCGACATCGCCATCATGGTCTCTTCGTCGCTTTTGCCCCACTTGATGCTCCCAGCATTGCGGTGGGTATTATTGTTGAAAACGGTGGCGGCAGCTCTGCGGCCTCTCCCATCGCCCGGGCGGTTATCGACACCTGGCTCGAATCGCGGCCAAAGGCGGGTTGATGGTCGACTATCTTCGTCAAATGCCTGATCAGGGTTCGCGGGACATGGCCAGACGTCCCGGCACTCTGCGCCGTTTGCATATCGATCTGCCTTTGCTCTTATTGCTGATCTTGCTCACCGGCTATGGCCTGATGGTCCTCTACAGCGCCTCCGGACAGAATATGGACGCGGTGATTCGCCAGGGTCGTTATTTCGCCGTGGCCTATGTGGCAATGATCTTTGCGGCGCAGATCAGCCTGCAGCAATATGCCCGCTGGGCTCCCTGGCTGTATGGATTGGGCGTGGCAACTCTGGTTGCCGTGGTATTTGCGGGCGTTGGCGCCAAGGGCGCCCAGCGCTGGCTGCAAATTGGCGGGCTGCGCTTCCAGCCTTCAGAAATTATGAAAATCGTGGTACCGCTGGTCGTCGCATGGTTTCTGGCGGCACGCCCGCTGCCCCCTCGTTTTACCGCCGTGTTAGGCGCGCTGGTGCTGCTCGCTCTGCCGGCAGGGCTGATCGTGATTCAGCCCGATTTGGGTACATCCTTGCTCATTGCTGCCAGTGGATTATTTGTGCTTTTCCTGGCGGGCATTGGCTGGCGCTATATTGTCGGAGCTGTGTTCGCGGCGGCCGCCTCGGCCTGGCCGGCCTGGATGTATGGCCTCAAGGACTATCAAAAGCAGCGTATTCTTACCATGTTCAGTCCCGAGAGCGATAAACTTGGCGCGGGCTGGAACATTATTCAGTCGAAAACGGCCATTGGCTCCGGGGGTTGGGAGGGTAAGGGCTGGCTGCAGAGTACGCAGTCCCGTCTGGACTTTCTGCCCGAGAGCCACACCGACTTTATTATTGCCGTGTTGGCCGAAGAACAGGGGCTGAAGGGCATCATTCTGCTGCTGGGTCTTTACCTGCTTATCCTGTTGCGGGGTTTTCTCATAGGCCTGCGCGCTCAGACCAGTTTTGGACGAATGATGGCGGGTAGTCTGACGCTAACGTTTTTCGTTTACATCTTTGTTAATATGGGCATGGTGGCAGGCCTACTACCGGTAGTGGGTGTGCCACTGCCACTGGTGAGTGCCGGGGGTACCTCGGTGGTGACGCTGCTGGCGGGGTTTGGGATTCTCATGGCAATCAGTACAGAACAACAGCGGGTGACCACGTGAGTGTCACGCATTACTGCCGCGCCTGGCGGGTTGCCCTGGATGACTACAACGCGAGCTATGATCTATGTCGGTACGTCTGAAAATTGCACTAATCTGTTCCTGTCTGTGGACCGCGCTGTCCTGTGCCGCGGATAACTACGAGTTGCATCCGTCCGCGACGGACGTGATTAATGAACTAGTGGAGGAAGAGGGCTTTGATCGTCAGAGCCTCGAGGCGGTCTTCGCCAATGCGGAACGTAAAGACAGTATCCTTGAGGCGATTTCCAGACCAGCTGAAAAGACCAAGCCGTGGTTCCAGTATCGCGCAATTTTCCTCAACAACCGGCGCGAGGATCAGGGCGCGGAATTTTTCAAGCAGCACCGGGTGGCGCTGGAGCGTGCGGAGCGGGAATTTGGCGTTCCGGCACAGTTAATCGTTGCCGTCATCGGGGTGGAAACCTCTTACGGGCGCAATGTGGGCAGCTACCGAGTGATCGATGCACTGTCCACACTGGCCTTTGATTATCCCTCGCGTTCGCCTTTTTTTACCAGTGAACTGAAGCATTACCTAATACTCACGCGGGATCAGGGCCTGGAGCCCACAGAGATGATGGGCTCTTACGCGGGGGCCATGGGTTACGGGCAGTTCATGCCCAGCAGCTACCGCGCCTATGCGATCGATTTTGACAACGACGATATTATCGATATTTGGCAAAATCCTATCGATGCCATCGGCAGCGTCGCGAATTACTTCAAACAGCATGGCTGGCGCGCGGGTGAGAGCGTGGTGGCGCGTGCTGACGCCGGGGCGAAAGTGGCCGATGACGTGTTTGTAAGAAGCCGTAAGGATCTCAAGCCGGTTCACACGGTCGCTGAATTTGCCGCCGAGGGTGTGGTGGCAAGAGCGGCTTTGAATCCCGACGCCCTCGCCATAGCGCTCAAGTTTGAGCAGGAAACCGGCTTTGAGTACTGGCTGGGGCTGCACAATTTTTACGTAATTACCCGCTATAACCACAGTGCCATGTACGCTATGAGCGTTTATCAGCTGAGTCAGGCGATCGCGCAGCGGATTGGCCGCTGATGCAGCGGTCGTCCCTGGCGGCGCTGGTGGCGATCGCCGGGTTGGTTGCTGCTTGTACCGTTGAGCAGACCCGCTCTCCGGATACCTCCGAAGCAAGCGCTATGGGGGAAAAGACGCCGTCGCTTTCGCGCTACACAGTAGAGCAGGATCATGCGCCAATTAAGGGTATTGTTGCGCAAAATGTGCCGGATGCTGAAGTTAGGCCGGATCCCATTCTGCCTCTTGGTAATGGCAGCCCCTATGTTATTGATGGGCTGAGCTATACGGTACTCAAGGAATATGAGAATTACAGCGCGCAAGGTATTGCCTCCTGGTATGGCGCCAAGTTTTCTGGACACCGTACTTCCAATGGCGAGCTGTATGACCTGTACAAGCCTAGTGCCGCTCACAAGTCCTTGCCGATCCCCAGCTTTGCCCGCGTCACCAACCTGGAGAACGGCAAGAGTATTGTGGTGCGCGTGAATGATCGTGGTCCATTCCATGAGGATCGGCTAATCGATCTGTCCTACGCGGCTGCGGTTAAGCTTGGCTACATGGAGAAAGGCACCGCACGGGTGGAAGTAGAGGTGATCCCCGTACCGGGGGTGCAAGATCGTCGGGACCCGATTTATGGAGACTATCGGTTCCTGCAGATGGGCGCTTTCGGCGATGAAGCACTGGCCGCCGCCCTGCGGGCGGAGCTTGAGCCACTGCTGTCGGCTCCGGTCTTCGTCAGCCCTGTCGATATAGGGGGGCGAATGCTTTACCGGGTGCGGGTTGGTCCGGTAGACGATGCACGCCACCTTGTAGCGGTGCAGCAGATTCTGGATGAACGCGGTTATCAGCCCGGACAGCCTTTGCCCTAGTGTTTCTTTGTCGGACTAAGACCGATTAGTCCGATGCCATTCTTCCGCTGCCGCTGGGCATGCGTTACCATCGCGACTACTCTGCCACCCCACGGTTTCCTACGATATGACTCGACTGGCGATACTCCTCTTACTGACGATCACCGCATATGGTGCACAGGGACAAAACGCGGTGCCCGCACCACCAGAGCTGCCTGCAAAGGCGTACCTGTTGATTGATGCCAACAGTGGCCAGGTGATTGTCGAGCACAATGCCGACCAGCAACTACCGCCCGCCAGCCTGACCAAGATGATGACCGCGTACGTGCTGGCGGAGGAAATCAATGCGGGGAGGGTCAGCGAAGAAGACATGGTCAGAGTTAGTGAGAACGCGTGGTCGCAAAACCCGATTTTCCGGGGCTCCTCCCTGATGTGGATCGAGCCGGGCAAAGATGTCTCCATTGCCGACCTGCAGAGGGGTATCGTTATTTCATCGGGTAATGACGCGACGCTGGCGGTGGCGGAGCATATCGCCGGGACCGAAGCCGTGTTCGCCGAAATGATGAATAACAGCGCCAAAAAGCTGGGAATGGATAGCAGTCACTACGTAAATTCCCACGGTCTGCCCGACCCGGCGCACAAGACCAGTGCCCGTGATCTTGCAAAGCTGGCGAAGGCGATGATTAACGACCACCCGGAGCAATACAAAATATATAAGGAGTTGGAATTCACTTACAACAACATCCGCCAGTACAACCGTAATACGCTGATGCTGTCGGATTCTTCGGTTGACGGCATCAAGACGGGTCATACCGAGGAGGCCGGATTTTGTCTGGTGGCCTCGGCGCAGCGCAGTGATATGCGTTTGATATCTGTCGTGCTGGGTTCTGCGAGTACCAAGACACGCAAGAAAGAGACGGCTGCGCTATTTAACTACGGTTTTCATTTTTATGAGACCCGCACAGCTTACGGCGCCGGGGCAGAGCTCGGTGCGCCCCGCGTCTGGATGGGTTTGCAGGATCACGTCTCTGTCGGCGTCCGCGAGAAGGTTGTTCTCACCCTTCCCCGAGGCAGCCACGAGAAGCTGGAGACCGAGCTTGAGCTGATACCTGAGTTGATGGCGCCGTTGGCCCTGGGTGATCGGGTAGGTACCGCTCATCTCACGCTTGATGGAGAGACGTTAAAAGAGGTGCCTGTTGTTGTGCTGTCGCCGGTAGAAGAAGCGGGCTTTTTCGCGCGCCTGTGGGACAGGGTGCTGATGTTCATTACCGAACTGTTTAGTGCGGTCTAGTTAAGCCGGAGGCGTAATGTTGTCGTATGAGTGAAACCGACGCGCCAAAAATCGAGTTTCCGTGTGAATACCCGGTCAAGGTTCTCGGCCGCAGTCACGAGGAATTTCAGCCTATGGTGATGGACGTTTTTGGGCGCCATGCACCGGGGTACAATGACGCGACTATCGAAATCAGACCCAGTCGCAATGGCACATTCACTTCCCTCACGGTCTTTATCATCGCGACGGGTCAAGAGCAGCTGGAAGCCCTGCATGTAGATCTCATGGCTATCGAGCATGTTAAAATGGTGATGTAGTCAGTGACGGATTCAACATTACTGATGCGCGAGCTCGGACTTGTTGAGTATCAGCCGACGCTTGAGGCCATGCGGGCGTTTACAGACTCCCGGGACGACAATACGCCGGATGAATTGTGGCTGTTGCAGCATCCTGCCGTTTTTACCCAAGGACAGGCGGGCAAAGCGGAACATGTGCTCGCGCCGGGCGACATTCCTGTGATTCAAGTGGACCGGGGTGGGCAAGTCACTTATCACGGTCCGGGGCAATGGGTACTTTACCTCATGGTGAACCTGCGCCGCCGCAACATAGGTGTCAGGGACCTTGTAACACTGATCGAGCAGAGTCTTGTTGCGGTGTTGGCAACGTATAACATAGAGGCGGTCACTCGACGGGGCGCACCTGGCGTCTATGTAGGCGAGCGGAAGATCGCTTCTCTGGGTTTGCGCGTGCGGCGTGGTTGCTCTTACCATGGCCTCGCCCTGAATGCAGACATGGACCTCGAGCCCTTTGAGCGCATCAACCCGTGTGGCTACAAGGGATTGGAGGTTACCTCCATAAGACAACTAATGGCTTCAGATACCCCCCTGGATTGCGATCAGGTTGGAACACGACTACTGGTCATCGTGCGGGACAAGCTGCGCAAACTCGTCAAACTCTGAGTCGCGTCATCGTCGCTTCGTTAGTGAATATTGCACCGGATACGCATGGCGGTATTCGGCATGTTGCGTGCGAGGTATACTCAAGGCGATCTGGATTTCGCCGGAGCCTGCGGCAAGGCAAACGAAACCAGCGCCTCGGCAAACAATAAAAATTTGCACAGCCGCTGGTCCCAAGAACCCGTTTGATTGAGTGTCTGAATGCCTAATTCAGCCCGAACGCAATTCGTCGCTAGTCTGCTTGAACGTAGGCTCCCTTTTGTCCTGTTGTCTGTATTAGCCCTGCACTACCTATGGTTTGTGTATAGTAGCGCCCCTAATATTCCCTACCACGATGATATTATCGATTTCCTGCGATTCGTGAACCGGGTTGCAGACGCCGACAGTTTCTGGACAGCGCTTCAGGAAGGGTTCAGACAGTATAACGAGCACCGAACCAGCGCATCTCGTTTGCAGGTGTATATCGCGTATCTCATCGAAGGGGATGTCAACTTCCGAACGTTGGCAGTACTGGGAAATATCGCGCTGCTTTTGATTCTTTTCCTGTTTTACATTGCGGCGCGTAACGATCGTCGATGTTGGTTGTATGTGCTGGTGGCGGCGCTCCTACTGCTGAATTTACGGGCGTACAGGATAGTCCTGTGGGGCCAGCCAGCTCTGGCTTATTTCTACGTATACTTCTACGCATTTGCCTGTATTTTTGCACTGCATCGTGTGACTCCCGCCCGTTTTCTGCTTGCTGCTTTATTGTGTTCTTTGTCGTCGATGACGTTGGCTTCGGGCCAAATTGTGTGGTTATTTGGGCTGGCGAGTCTGCTGCATCAGTCTCTCTGGAACAGACGATGTTCCGTTATCTACCCGGCCCTGTGGCTATTGTTATCGATTGTAATGCTGCTAGTTTGGCGCATCGGTTTTATCGCGGAGACCCCGGAGTTGTCTGCGGAGGCGCTTGCCCAACTAGCGAAAAGTCATCCAAGGGTCCTGCTTGACCCAACTGTCAGCGAGCTCCTGATTCGATACGCGTCCTTCTTCATGGTGATACTGGGCGGCGCTATTACTGCAACAGATGCGCATCTAGCGGTATGTTTTGGGTCAATTATGCTGGGCTTATTGTGCTTCGTAACATTCCGCTACTATCGTGAAGAAGATGTACGCTTGATCTTGTGTTGTTGGTTTGCAGTTGCAACATTAGCGGCTGTGGCCGTGGGACGTTCGGCCATGCTCCCTCCGGAGTCAGCGTTATTATCTAACAACCGTTACGGTTTTTTTTCCGTCATGGTGATGTGCACTCTGGTGATGGAGATGCAGCTAAGACTCAGCGTTTTCAAGACTTCTATGGCCTATTTGTTGCTTGCGCTGGCGGTCAGTTATTCAGTGTGGTCATATCAGCGGTTTGTCGGTCCGCTTGAACAGTTCTTGTCGGCCAGGTATGAGTCTTATAACGAGTCCCCATATTATGTTATTGGTTATCCGATGAGTGCGACTGCCTCAATTGTTGCGAAGGCGGTAAAGGCTGGTCGTTATATTCCGCCTTGCAGGCCCTATCCGTCCTGTGAGGAGCAAACGTTGACTACAGACTCACTCAGACCTTAGCCGGTTTTCGCCCAACGATAACGAATTGGCCACCAAGTAGCGGCCAAACCAGTGGCAAATTAACATAGAGCTTCACCAGCAACGGGTGTTGGGGGAGCTTCGAATCGGTACTGAAGGGGATGAAGCGGGCGACAACCTTCGTTACGTCGAATCCCGCCTTGAAGAACGCTTCCTGGCAAGACCGGTCTGTTAATGGCAGAACGTGATCGTAGTAATCCCAGTACTTTCCCGGCTCACAGCGCAGGTTGGGTTGCATGGCAACATATACGCCACCGGGTCGCAGGACCCTGAGCGCCTCAGCCAGCACTTCGTCCATAACTTCCTTGCTGGGCAAGTGCTCAAAAAAGTTACTGCTGAAACAGGCATCGACCGAGTTGTCATCCAACATGCTCAGATCGGTTGCGCTCCCCAGGTGAAATTGTATGTCCTCAGGCAGGTACTCCTCGGAGTCCGGGTTCAGGTCGATGGCTATTTTGTCAGATGCTGCAATGTGCCGGATGAACTCGCCATAGCCACAGGCAATTTCCAGCACCGTTGAGGAGGGGGTTATGAATTGCTGAAAATAGGACTCACATAGTACCTTCCAAACAGCATCTTTCTTATCGCGCGCTTCGTCTGAAAAGCGGATTTGATAAAGCTTTGCAAGATCTTCCATGGCTCGCCCCTAGTTCCTGGTGCGCCCTTCAGGCAGGTCGTATGAGTCGGAGAAAACCTCCCTACGAATGCGTAAGATGTCCTTGATCGTCCCAATGATATTGGGCAGTGTGGTCGCTGAACCCGTGCCGAAATCTCGTGGAAAGGTCTGTATGCCAACCTCTCCAACAGGAAAGCCACGCAACATGGATTTCAAAGTCAGCTCTGCGCCGATAAATGGGCTGTTAGAA
This sequence comes from Candidatus Marimicrobium litorale, assembly GCF_026262645.1. NCBI lineage: Bacteria > Pseudomonadati > Pseudomonadota > Gammaproteobacteria > Cellvibrionales > Halieaceae > Marimicrobium > Candidatus Marimicrobium litorale. The sequence goes on along the minus strand of NZ_SHNO01000001.1, from coordinate 2,377,913 downwards.
GACAGCTCAATTTCATCGACAACTTTTCGATTGATCAGACGTATGCCTGTCGAAATATCCCGGAAAGGACTTGTAAACAAAAGGCGCAATACCGCGTTGTAGACGAAGGAAATAAAAATACGCTTTGTGGAATACAGCTTGCGATACCTGAATGCAATCACAAGCATGTAGTATTCCCGCACGGCCAGCATCTTTTTCAGATCGTAAACATCATACTCGTTATCACCATCTATCATACAAATGAGGTCGAAATTGCTTGCGGCGATGCCGGTTTTCATCGCCGCCCCATAGCCCTGATTGACGGGGTGATGAAGGACACTGATTTTCTCGTTCTCTGCGGCGAGCCTGTCCGCGATCTCTCCAGAGGCATCTGGAGATCCGTCGTCGACGATAATGATCTCGTAGTTGCGCGCCACCTCGTTCAGCAGGCTCAAGGCGCGTTGTGCGACGATCTCCACCGTGCTCGCGTCGTTATACACAGGGAAAAATAGGCTGATGTCTGGTTTTTCTTCAATCATAGCGTTAAAAAGAAAGCCGTTTATAAATGAACCACGGTAGCAACTGAACGATACGATAAACCATATACCAGGGGCGAGGCAAAAATCGCCTGCCGTTGGTGAATCGCTGTTTGTATACCACGTTCGCAATCCGGTCTGGAGCAGCCATGGGGAATGGTAGATCCTGCGCGAAGGCCAGGTTGGTGTTCAGGTAGCCAAGTATGTAAAACTGGCAGCACAACCCGCTCTGAGCACTGCTGTGAGCCAGGCTTTCAAAGTAAGCTTGAAGTGCGCTCTTGGCAGCTGCGTAGGCGGCGTTTTGGGTTCTGCCGCGAGCGGTTGCAACGCTGCCAAAGCCAATGACAACACCGTCATTATCTTTTAGCAGAGGAAGATAGCGGTTGAGAAGTTCGCAGGGTGCGAGGTAGTTCACCCGAGTTAGGTAAGTCAGCTTGTCATCGTTAAGCCCTACCACATCATCATTATCGTTGGCGCCTGCTGGAAGCAGAACGCCTTTCAGAGGTTGATGTACCTGTAAGGCTGCATCGATCTCGGCATAGGAAAGCGGGCTATTGGCCAAGTCGATCGTCACAGGGCTTACCTTAACGCCGTGCAGGATTGCCAGGTGTGCCGACAAAGCCTCGGTATCACGCTTGTCTCGTGAGACCAGGATGAGTTCGTTGCCGGCGGACGCGAAGCGTTCTGCAAGGGCGCGACCAAGCCCGGAAGAAGCGCCCACCACAAGATAAGTCATTGTAGTCCAAGACGGTCAGAGAGTTCGGAGCGCATCAGCCGGTCCTTATCGTAGCGGTGCAATGTCTGTTCGAACTTCACCAAGCCTGGCAGGGTCTGTTTGGCGATGCTTCCGGGAAGCCGGGAGTCTTTGGAAAGGTTGGGCTGGGCGTCGAATTCAAGGATCTGTGCGTCGAGTGCTTCCATGAAAGACTCTGTCCTGGCGTTGCGAAAACAATCGAGTGCTACGAGGATGCCGGTCCCGGTCATGCTCAATGACTGCTGCGCTCCCCTGAAACGTTTCAGCGAGATCATCATTGTGGGTGCGCCTGTGGCGTTAATCAACTGTTTCAATCCGTCCAGGCAACGTTCAATATTCGCCTCACTGACGAGGAACTGGGTTTCCCGTAGACCCCGCTTTCCAAAGAGTTTATGGAAATACGGATTGGTTGCAAATGGAAACGATGCTTTCAAAATATCGGTCGCTCGGCTGGCCCCTGCGATATCGTTTTGCAGTAACAGTGCCTTGTTGGCCATGCGCGCTGTGATGCCATTCCAGACGGAAAAGGGCAGCGTTGCCCTTGATTTTGCCGTCATGGGGGTGAATGACAGAGAGTCGGCGGCACCCTTTTCCTGCTGCGCCCAGTGCCCCGTATACATTATCCCCTTGCCAAATCCGGGTCCTGGGCAAGCGTCATGCCAGCTGTAAGCTATGTCGGCCTCGCAGGACAGCAGCGTGCGAGATGCCTCTTGCAGGCTGTGCAAGCTGGCCCCGGTTACGGCGAGCGCCGGAGCCGGTAGTTTAGCTAGTTGCAGTGTCACTTCAGTGATGATGCCCGTCATACCAAAACCGCCACAGGTCATTCCGAACAATTCAGGTGACTTCATCGCGGAACAAACCTGATAACCCTTTTGCGGATGATAGAGTGTAAGTCCCTTGACCCAGTCCGCGAAGGTGCCGTCTTTGAATGGGTTTTTACCGTGTACGTCTGCGGCAACGCACCCGCCCACGGTAACCAGAGGATAACCGGGCAGCACAGGCAGATGCATGTGGCGGGGGATTGCCCATGTCATGATATCGATAAGTCTGACACCGGCCTCTACCGTGAGGACAAGCGTTTCCGGATCGAATTTCAGGAATCGGTTAAAGCATGTCATTTCCTGCACTAGCGAATCGGCTCCGAAGCTCGAGGCGGAGTAGGCGTAGCCGCCGCCCCGCGCAATACGGGGTCGGTCGTACTCCAGCGATTCCAGGTGACTGTAACGATCGGGACGCTGGTGATCAGTGACGAGGCTTAATGTGCCGTCGAAGGTTGTAAAGCGACTCTGTCTTAAAAGTCCGTTTGTCATTGCTGCGCGCTCTTGTCGGCTAACAAGTGGTGGGAGACAGCAAAGCTGTAAGCCAGTGCGCCGACTGCCGTTGCGCTGCCAAGCAGTACCAGTTGCACCAATGTAGCGGCAACCAGCGCCACTGAGGGGGCAAAATCAAACAGCACGGAGGCGAGATGAAAGGCGTATTGCAAGGTGCCTATGCCTGCCGGTGCAGCGGGGATAGCCGCAGCTATTCCGGTCAGTCCGATCAGCAGAATAGTTTGGCTCGCATTCAACTGAACGCCGAGTGCCATGAGAATGCACCACATAGTAATGCTGTTGAGCGACCAGATAACCCCGCTACTGATCACCAGCTTCACGTAGCTGGAGGGGTGGCGCAGGGCATTCAGACCCTTCACCAGATTTTGCGCCGTTTCTGTCAGTGCTTTGATTCTCAGATTGATGGGGTTGTTTTGTCGTGTTGCCAAAAAACAGACTACGACTGTAAGGGCTGCAACCGGCGCTGCTATCAGCGTGAGACCGTGTTTGACTTCGGCGAGGGTATCAGGATGAGCAGTGGTGGCAAACCAAATGCCCCAGGCGGTCATCCCCAGGATCGCCATCATGTCAAAAAGGCGTTCGACAATAATCGAGCCGAATGCAGCCACCCGCGAAACATTAGCCAGTCTGCCCAGCAAGTCGGCCCTCAGTGCCTCACCCAGCTTTGCGGGTAGGATGTTGTTGGCGGCGCATCCTGAGATGAAGGCGATAGAAATTTGTCGGTCTGAAACCGGGGTCTGCAAATGAGACAGCAGTACTCTCCAGCGTATAACTCTTGCACCCAGTTCAACCCAGTAAAGGGTCAGTGCCAGTATAATCCAGGCGGGCTTAATGCTAGCTAACTCTGCAGTGAACGTGTCCCAGCTGACATTGCGAATGCTGAGATAAAGAAATACGCCACCGATCAACAATCCTAGCGTGAGCTGGACTGGTCTGGATTGGAAAATCGGTTTTGACGCCCTTGTCACGTAATTACCGGCCTGGCCCTATAGCTGAATTAAATATCTTGATGGTTGTTGTATGGCAGGGATTATCCCGCCGCCTATGGCATGTCTTGCGGACACTCACGCCAGCCTTAACGACTATGCTGCTCGTCTACCAGAGCATTCTCGCGAAGAGCTGACGGGTTTGGACCGGCCTGTTCAGCGAGGGCTTGCCGTTGCCTTTGATGTTAACACGATTTTTTGGTGCGCGACCGACGCGATAAGGCCGTGGTGTTTGGCGCGTGGGTTGATTCGCTGAAGAGAGCTGCTTGGATTGTCCTGCCGCGGTGTGTAGTCGCCCCATAGTGGGTGGCGCCCTGTTGTTGTCACGATGATGGCATGCGTGTTCCGGCCTTCAAACGTTTCGGTAATCAAGCATTACCGCTGATCCTGCCGCCGCAGCGGCCAGGCCACGGTGCGAGTTACTGTTGTGCCGGCCTACAGTTCGCGTATGCGGATATTGCGATACGACACCAGATCGCCGTGATCCTGCAAAACGATATAGCCTTCTGCGAACTTTCCGAAGTCGGGCATGTCGGCAAATTTACTGGCTGCAACCAGCGCGTTCCATTTCTTGCTGGTGCGCTCTATGCTGACAACCTTTACCCCATTTAACCAATGTTCGATATGGTTGTCCTTGATGCGGATACGAACTTTGTTCCATTCTCCCGCCGGTTTTGCGGTCTCCGGCTTGGCGGCGATAAGATCGTAAAGATCGCCTGCCCGATGAGTGATAATTTCGCCGTCCGAGTGCAGCTCGTTGTCCAGTATCTGCATTTCGATTCCCGTGTGCCAGGGCACGTTTTCCAATTCATCTTTAACAAGGTAAAAGATGCCGCTGTTCCCTCCGGGGGATATTTTCCATTCCAGGCTGAGCTCAAAATTTCGGAACGACTCGCGATAATAAATCAGGTCACCGGCGGGTCCGCCGAATGCTGCGCTTTTTATTAGGTCCCACATGGGAAATATGCCGTCCTGCTCAAGCACCAGTGTGCCGTCAACTACTCGCCACTTGCTCACGTCGCTCTCGTTGCCGCCGTAGTTACGCCAGCCTGCCAGCGTCTCGCCATCGAACAAATCACGCCATGCCGGCACCAGCCGTGTGGGCGCGGCGGCTTCGGTATCATCTGTAGGTATATTGTTCAGGGTATACCAGGCCTCCGCTGTCCAGAGCTTCGCGCCGGATGCCGAGCGCAGCCGGTCTGCCAGCCGCAGGTAGACCACATAGCCCGCCTGCAGGCCGGGTATGCGCAGCTCAATATGCCGCCGGTCGCGCGATAGCTGAATTGTGTCTACGGCCAGCGGTTGTTCATCGTATTTCGGTCCGCCGTATTGTTCAGTGGGATGGTAAAACCATTGCTTTACCAAGAGATCATCGAGCTTCAGCTGTATATCTTCGGCCAGTGGCTGTGTAAGTTCGATGTCAAAGCCATCGCTACGTGCGCGCACGGCGCGCATTTCAAACGCCCTGTCTGCCACCCAAATCAGTCGTTCCAGCCCCTGCCACGCCTTGCCGTACTCACCCCAGTTGGGCCTGCTGCCAGCCTCACCGACTAAAATCGAGCCGTCCGGGGCGCGCAGCAGACGATTGACCCCCGCTTCAAACCCGGCGCTGAAATGGAAGGCGGCCCCCTGCTGCCGGTCATCCACTTCTTCAAGGAAGACGCGCTTGATGCCGCCGTTATAGATATCACCGAAAATCCATTGTCCTGCATACGGCCCCTCTGCCAGTTGCAGGGGTTGGGTAGGGGAGTTGCCGACCTCGTCCTGGGGCAGCCAAACGCTGGGAGGCAGCTCCTGTGTGCTGATGACGCCGGGGTCAGGCACTGCGCGAGAGCCGTAAAAGCCGCCCGGTTCGATTTCAATAAACTTGCTGGAAGGGAGCCAGTCACCCTGATTATCAGTAACGTACAGACTGTTATCAGTACCGAGTGCGATGCCGTTTGGCGTGCGGAAGCCGGCGGCGTGAACAACAGCGTCGCCGTTCTTGTCCACGCGTAATAATTTGCCCTGCGTGGGGTATTGATCCGGGCAGCTGGCCCCGCCCGGGAGCACGCAGATTGAGAGCAGGAAGTAAAAGTCATCCTCGTGGTGAGTCAGCCCAAAGGCAAAGGAATGGAAGTTGCTACTGGTCGGCCAGTCATAGGAGGCGGCGCGGTAAAGATCGATGACGTCGTCGCCATCCGTATCGATCAACTCGGTGAGTTCCTGCTTTTGCAGGACAAAAATTCGATCATTTACAACGGTCAAACCCAGTGGTTCATGCAGCCCCTCAGCAATTCGCCGCACCCGTTGTTCCCGGGGTGCCTCCGGGTCAACAAGGAAGACTGCGCCGTCGAGGTCCCAGCTGGCGACTACCAGGCTGCCATCACTGCGCAGACCCATGCCTCCGACCCGTGGTTCGAAGCCCTGCGGGGCGACCTTTTCAACGCGAAAGGACGGATGCAGGGCAGTCAGCTTGGGCAGTATGTCGTAATCGTACTCGGGCGTCGCCATGTAGGCCTGCCCCTGGTCATCCAAGGGGCTGTCTAGAGGTGCCATTGTCGTATCAACACCCAGAATATAGGTGACCGCGGCTTCTGCGTCCTCCCGTGATAACTCGGGGTGTGGCGGCATGGGCACCTGTCCCCAGGTCCCTTTGCCGCCCTCGAGTACGCTGGTTGCAAGGGCTGAGACGACTTCCTCCTGCGCCTTCCCACGGAACTTTCCCGCTATTCGCGCCCAGGCTGGCCCAGATACTCGATGTCCTTCGGCATGGCAGCCAAGGCAATCGCTGCCGGCGATAATTGCTTCACCACGCTTCGCTATATCGCGGTCAGCCGATTGCAGCAGGCTGGTTGCTGACTCGGGCGGCCCGATCGCAATTGCGTCTGACAGTGGTATTTCCAGCGTACCATCGGCAATGTGATACTGATTGCCAGTATTGGAAAAGCCGGCGGTTATTTTCTGGTGATTGTCGAGACGCTCAAAATGGCGGGTAAACACCGGGGTACCATCGTCGCGCAGGGCGAATTCTGGCTGTTCGGTCAGTTCCAGCCTGTACCCTTCGGCGCTAAGTGCAAAACGCATGTAGGCCGTTTTACGATCCTTGCCATACTCATGGCCCAGATACTGAATAGTTGCGGGTATTCTTTTACCATCCACCTCGATGAACCAGTCTGAATAATTTTCATTGCGGTAGTACCAGGCACCTTCACTATGAGGTTGCGGTCCGTGCTGTTGATTGTAGGCTGGCCCGTCGAACTGCACCTTGCCACGCCATACCTGGTAAAGAGACTGGTGCTGTATGTCGTATGCCGCCCATATGTGGGGCGCTAGTGCGAACATCAGTATGCGAGGACGCTCGTCAAGGTTGCTGCGCAGTACCCAGGGTGCATTGCCGCGGCCCTCAACCTGCTGCCTTCCGTAGGACGGGTCGGTAACGAAGGGGGACTCGGTTCCCAGCAAGTGGCCTTGCAGTATCTCGATGACTGCGCCGGGCCCATCTCGTTTAGCGAGGTTGCTCATGAAGGCAAGCTCGGAAGGAGAAACCATGCCAAGCTGCACGATGCTGAACAGGCCAAGCGACAACAGCAGCGCCAGCAACAAAGGCATGAGCAATAAATAGGCAATGAGTTTTTTCATGGTCTTACAGTTTTAATCCACAGAGGATGTCGCTAGCGGCGATGGCTCGACTGTCATGATAGCGGGGAACGCTGTGAGTGCAAGCGTGTGTGGTCACGCGTATACGTCCGTTTGGACAGGGCCGGCGGTCAATAAAATGAAAGGATGCCTTCAGTGTGCTAGTCTTTTTTGCTCGCGCTGCGTGTTGATGAGGACCGCGTTACAACTGCCGGTCGAGGAGTATCATTAGTGACCCTAAAAGCAATTGACCCTTGGGTGAACGTCAGTATGGGTTCCATGGCAAACACTCCTTTCATGAAAAAAGTGAAGGAAGAGTATTTTAAGGCCGGCGACGATTTTTTTCGCGACATTGAAGCGGACGAACTGATCGAGCGGATGGACGCGGTTGGTATTGAAAAGTCTTTTCTTACGGTTGATCCGGCCCGTCCGGAACAACGCGTACTAGACTTCACTACGAAGTATGCGGGAAGATTTTACCTGGCAGCGGCGCCACGCTTAAAAGAGGGCATGAACGCATTATGGGCGATGGAAGATCTGGCGCGCGATTATCCTGTCATCATGGCTCGGGTAATGCCCTTTGAGTTAGATCTTCCCCCAAGTGACCCAATCTACTATCCCCTCTACTCCAAGTGTCTGGAGATGGATATTCCTGTAGGTATCAATACGGGGCTGCCTGGCCCGCCGGTGCCCGGCGAGTGTCAGAACCCGATGGCACTGGATCGTATCTGCCTGCATTTTCCGCAACTAAAAATCATCATGCAGCACGGTGCGGACCCCTGGTGGGATATTGCCATTCGTCTGATGATAAAATACCGCAACCTGTATTTGATGACCTCGGCCTACTCGCCGAAATATTTGCCGCAGTCGCTGCTGCATTATATGAACACTCGGGGCAAGCAGAAAATTATGTTCGCATCGGACCACCCGGTGCTTACTATGGATCGCTGCCTACAAGAGGCACAAGCACTCGACCTGCGCCCGGAAGTTCTGGAAAACTATCTATACAACAACTCCGACGTGGTATTTTTTGAGGAGCGCAAACCGCGCTATGGTGAGTTCAAGTAGGCGCCACCACGGCGTATCTGCACTGCTGTCTTGCGGGTGGCATAAAGAGCGAAAGGGAAACTCGATAGCTATGTTGTTAAAAAGGGCAGTAAGTAGTTTTCTGCGAGATTTTTGGAATAATCTAGCTTGCGCCGAAATCCATCGCGTTCTGGTGGTTGTCTGTTGCATCGATATGAACACACAAAATCAGTTCTAAGAAAAAATTTATATGAGACAGCGCTACCTCAAGCGTTTCGTCATGGGACGAGCAATGATGAATCAGGGCCACCGTTTCCGATTGATGCAATTTACAAGACGCAGGCTGCGGTTATACTGGCGGTTTGTTTTCGGCGGGCACTGCCATGTGGAAGGATGACCAGCGGGTGATGGGTAAGGCGCGTGGATAAGAGGCCGCTGGTGCATATCGGTATGCCCAAGTGCGCATCCACCTGGCTGCAAAAGCATTTTTTCCGGCCGAGGAATGGCTTTCGCGAGGCGGTTTCCGCAGGCTATGCTTACTTCGGATTCATACATGAGGGCAGCTTCCAGTGGACTTCGCATCGCGACCAGATCGATCTGGCCACACCGGATGATCTGGTCCCCGTGGTGTCGGCAGAGGCACTGGCTGGCAATCCTCTCACTGGAGGCCATGACGGGGAGATCAATCTTTCTCGTATTCACTCCGCGCTGCCCGAGGCTCGGATACTCATCATAATCCGTGAACAGGAAAATATGATGCGCTCGCTGTATAAACTGCTGATAAATTTTGGCTACCCCTATCGGGTCGGATTGGTGCTGGAGAATCAGTTGGCAGGGAACGTGCCAACTTTTAACTTGGAGTACCTGTGTTATCACCACATCATAGCGGCCTACCAGAAAATGTTTGGCGCTGACTCGGTTCTGGTGCTGCCCTATGAGGCGTTTCAGGCAGAGCCGAGCGCTTTCCTCGAGCAAGTGAGGCTTTTCTGCGAAGTGGATGCTAAGGCAAAACCGCTTAAGGTCAATCTGGAAAAGCGCGAGAATATCAACCGGTCGCTGGTGAGCATTGAGCTCAAGCGACTATACAATCGCTATATAGCCCGAACGCGTTTTAGCATGGGTGGTTTTGTGAACCCGGGTGAAATAAGTGGAAAGGGGAACTTCGATCCGTATATTCCTCAACTGCTGGAACGCTGTTTGGAGCGGCGTTTCCATCAGCAGGTTCAAAATAAAACGAGCGGTTTCTATGCGCAGAGCAATACGCAGACCCAGCAACTGACAGGTTTGGATCTGGCGGCATATGGGTACCAGCTTCCTTGAGCCTGTTGAGTTAAACCAGGCGGCAACCGTTTTCCGAAAGGCGGTGCGGCGCGACACCGACTGTGCGACAATTTTAGTGCTACAGATTAGGAGAAAAGTGAATGGCGGGCGAGATCAAACCCTTTACACCGGGACAAGAAAAGTTTGGTGGTTGGATTATAGGTAAGGTAGGCCGTTGGCAAACCACGGTTTACGAGCTGACTGGTGGTCGCCTGTGGAATACTTTTCTCGGCGGCCCTGTGGCGATACTCACGGTGACAGGCAGGAAAACAGGCCGAGTGCGTAAGATACCGCTGTTATACCTGAAGCAAGGTGATGATGTTGTCATGACTGCCTCCAAGGGCGGCATGAGCAAGCTGCCGGTTTGGTATCACAATGTGGTGGCAGCGGATACGGTCGATATCCAGGTCGGAGCAGACAAGAAAACTTACCGTATGCGAGAGGCGACCCCAGAAGAGGAGGTTGGCCTATGGCCCCAGCTGGAGGCCATGTATCCGGATTATAAAGACTATCGCGCGCGCACAGAGGGTGTTAGGAGTATTCCGATATTGATTTTTTCCCCGGCTTGAGCCGGGCCTGGGCGGGTCTCAGGCAACGTGTTCCTTTGTGTAACTTGCCAGCGTGGATGCGCAGGCCCTGGCGGTCTCAGTTCCCTTGGTCACAAAGTGCTCTGCGAAAAAAGCAGGTTGTCCATCACTTTCGAAGTCATGCGGTGTAAGCACGGCGGAGAATACCGGCACGCCGGTATCAAGTTGTACAGACATCAATCCATCTATAACGGCGCCGGCAACGAATTCGTGACGGTAGATGCCGCCATCCACGACCAGCCCGGCTGCCACGATCGCTGCGTAATCTCCAGAGGCCGCCAGTAACTTTGCTCTCAGCGGAATCTCGAAAGCCCCCGGAACCTCGAACATGGACACGTTTCGTCCGTCGCGCTGAGAAAACTCGTGAAGGAAGGAGTCGCGCAGGCGATCCACGATATCGCGGTGCCAGCATGACTGTATAAAAGCGACGCGACCGCGTGCCGCTGTAACGAAATAATCGGAGTTAAACGACATCTGTTGTTTGCCTCTGGCTTCAAGTTAAACAACAGGGCAAACAAGACGCAGAGCGTGGCCGAGATATCTCCCGACCAAACAAATCACACCTCGTTCTCATAACCAGACTGTGACTGTCGGCCCCGGAATCACACCGGGTCTGCGTGTCCTCCCGGCAAAGCCGAGAGCGCCCGCGGGCTACGCTTGTGCGATTACCGCCGGTGGGGACTTCCACCCCGCCCTGAGAACTTCCCGTTGACCGGGAGGGCGGAAAGAATACCCTATAAGGCCCTCACCCTCAAACGGTCCGCCTGACCACAGGCGCGGTTTGTACGCAGGGATATGTCACGACGAATGCCTAGCAGCCTTGATCGGCCATGTTCTTGTCGCGGGCGGACAATGTGCTATTTCCTGTGCAGGCGCTCAATTTTGGACAGATCGATTCGTTGGGTGGCCCGCTCTTCGTCAGAATGACTGCTGAGTTTATCTGAAATGCGAGGGCACGATCCACTGAGAGCAAGTCCCTCAAGGATGCGGCCACGGGGTAATATGGAAAAGGGCTGTATTCACTTCGGCAAGTCGTGGATTCTTGGCAGCGCGCCCATGAGGGTGGAGATAAAATGCCGGCCTGTTGTTTCCCTGCTGATTGGCGCTTCTGAACTATCGATTATTTGCTGTAGCACTCTATGGCTGTCCTGGTCTTCAGTTTTAACCGAGTAGCGGTGCTGGCAGTAAAAGTCTCTGAGCCTCTCCTGTGTCAGACCTCGCTGCAGTAAAAGCTTCCAGTGATGGTACGCCATGGCCCGAATAACGAATGCCTCGCGTATCGTTCTCTGAGTTAATTGCTCATCGTCGGCGCAGGGCAGCAGGGGGTCGTATTCGCCCAGTGCTCGAGCAAACATGCCCTGTTGGTCAGAGGCGATGTGCTCTCCTGCTGCTGAAAAACGTTTCACCCCTTGATTGCCACAACTGGGGCTGCCAGTGACAAGGATATAAGCACAAAGCATAGGCGCGGAATCCAGTACATCTTGCGCAAAGCGAGTCAGTGCCATCGTGTAGTCGTGTTGATGGCCCGCCACATCAAGGGCCTGCACGGCACCTGTCTCTCCCACGAGGTGTATTGGCGGCCGCGGTACGCCCATTCCGATTCCTACCTCGGGGCAGAATGTCCGGTGTTCAAATTGCGCCAGAATTTTGAGCACATGGGTATTCGCGGAATTGGATTCGCCGTCATAGCGCACAGACTGTCCAGCCAAACAAGCGCCCAGGCCGAGTTGTGGGCGCGCCGTCGCGTTGGAGTCGGGTTGGCTTTCTTGCATTGGCACAGTCTTGCCAGAATGGCGCGGCAGTGGGCTTGTTCAGGCGAACAGTAGCACGGATTGAATGACGCGTTTTTATCCTGTGGGCGATCGGTATAAGGACGGTGGAACATCGCAGGGTGTCACGTGCCCGCGGTGGCGCGCACGCAATGTTGCCGCACGGTTTAATGGTGTACTCTTCTAGCTCAGGAGGGGTTGAGGAACGGGCAGAGATGAGCGCAAGCAGTAAAAGCGGGATTGGCAGCCTCGCAGGCAGCGTGGTGCTGTTACTTGTTTCATCGCTGCTGGCTTTGGTTGTAGCCGAATTTATTTTCCGTGCCTATAAGCAGATCGGATGGCAGAGAGCTGTCAAATATCACCAGCATGTGCTGTACCTCATGCTGCCGGACAGCCCCCTCGAGTATGCACTCAGGCCCGGCGTAAATCGCGAAAATGAGGTAGTTGAGAGCGGTATCAAGTGGTCTTATCAGTTGAATGCTGACGGCTTTCGCGGCGACGAATTTGATGTTCAGTCCAATAAAAAGCGGGTTCTGTTTGTCGGTGATTCCTATACCTTTGGTTGGGGTGTTGATCAGCAGGAGGTGCTGCCGTATCAGCTGCAGCAGTTGCTTGCAGGCACACCCTATGCAATCGATGCCGAAATTTACAATCTGGGTGTTCCAGGCTACAACACGCTGCAGGAATTTCACTTGCTAAATCAGGTGATTGACCGCTACTCGCCGGAGTTGGTTATGCTTGGGTATGTTATGAACGATGCTCAACCCCAGGCTAATGTGCATGAGCGACCATCGGTGCGTTATCGGTATGTGCGCTCGTGGTTGCTCGCGTTTATCAAGGAGCAATACAACTATTATATGCACAAGGGTGAGGCTGTACTGGCTACTGGCTTGAATCTGCCTGATAAAGATTTCGTCGCTTCGGTGGTCGAAAATCAGCCGAAGTGGGTGGCTACCCGACAGGCCTTGACGGATATGGCTGGTCTCGCCCGCAGTCGCGGTATTCCATTCATACTCGTAGTTTTTCCATCCTTTAACATGCATCTCGATCGACGTTATCCCTTTCGTCCTATCCATAATGAGGTCAATGCGTGGGCCGCCGAAGCTGGCGTCACGTCGGTGGACCTGCTCGATTACCTGCAGGATATTGACCGGGAAGTCTATCGAGTATCAGGAGATGGCCATCCTAATGGCAAGGCATTTGAGTCGGCGGCAGAAGTGCTTGCTCCCGTGGTCTATGGCGCTCTCAAGACGCCGTCATCCGGCAGATAGCCGCTTGAGTAGATTGGTAATTTGACTGGGTATTCTTCGGTGAGACAATATGATTTTTTACTTAGAATCAGCACATGGACGATACGCACAGCGGCCAGGGAGGCTGTATGCGTCTGTTGTTCTCCGCAACTCAAAGGGCGGAGAGGGCAGACATGGGGCACGATAAACTAAAAACGGGGGCGCCGACAGCCAGGTCAGGATTTCAACACTCAGTAGTGAACGCCTGATAAGGATGATTGTGCGTGATATCCCGGTAACGCGTAAGAGACAAGCATATGATTGCTATGGTTCTGGAATTCGCGCTGTTCTTCTTAGTCCTTTTCTTTTTTGTACCCGGGGCTTTGATTTTCATTCGGTCACTTCATAGACACTTGCACAATAAGCAGCTGGTGTTGCAGAAGAGTATCGCAGGTTAGACTCTACCTCCGATCGGATCGTTAACAGTATCGACGTCACTCATCCGCTGGATGGGGGAGCCTCCTACCCTCCAAAATTCCGATTGCACCGACGCCTATTCCTCCGCTAGTCCGGGTTCGGCTTCTCCTGCCAAAACATTCTTCATAATTTTCCCCGCAGCGTTGCGCGGCAGAGGTTGTGGGTAAATTACCCATTGGCTTGGCACTTTGAACGCTGCAAGCCTCTCGCGACAGAAAGCGGCTAGCTGCTCGGTACTGGGTTTACCGCCATCGGCTACTACCACGATGGCCTTCACATCTTGTCCCCTGTCAGGATGCGGAATACCGATAACAGCTGCTTCCAAGATGTCCGGGTGAAGCTCGATACAGTGTTCTACCTCTACTGGGTAGATATTTTCTGCGTTGCATAAGATGAGATCCCTGGCGCGAGTATTGATGTAGAGGAGCTCGTCATCAAAATACCCCATATCACCCGTACGAAGCCAGCGTCCAGGCGCAATTGCCGCGTCCGTTGCCTCGGGGTTACGCCAGTAACCCAGCATCACGCAGCTGCCTCGAATACATATTTCGCCTTGTTGCCCGGGCGGGAGTTCGCGGTTTTCCTCATCGCGAATGCTGATTTCTGTGCTGGGGAATACGCGGCCAACGGAGTTGGGGTGTGCTTGAAGCAGGTCGCCCCAGTTATGCGTGCCCACGCCGGACGACTCGGTTAGTCCGTAGCCCAGTGCCATGCGACCTCCGGTGCCGCGGAAGGCGCGCGTCATCCGCTCCTGCGTCGCTCGGCTGGTGGGCGCTCCACCTGATCCAAGACGGCTGACACTGCTGAGGTTGTAACTATCAAAGTCAGGATGATTCATTACCCGCGCAGCCATGCTGCCCAGTGAAGGCCAGGTGGTGACTTTTTCCGTTTCGATCAGCTGGAGCACTTTTTCGGCCTCGAACTGGCCCAGTGTCCAAACGCTTTTCATACCCACTGCGAGGCTGGTAATCACTCCTGTGAACAGGCCGGAAAGGTGAAACAGAGGCGCTGAAAACAGGCCACAGTTTGGCCGGGAGTCGTCGTTTTCCGTATGACCCGCTTCTCCTTCCATTATCATCATGCGGAAGCCGCTGAATACGGCAGAAGCGAGGAATGTCACCAGATTACGGTGACTTAACAATACGCCTTTGGCGCGCCCGGTGGTGCCGCTGGTGTAAAGGATCAGTGCCGCGTCATCTTCGGCGATATCGCAATCGGGCAGCGCCGGAGACTCCTCATCTGCATCCCAGCCCTGTTCCAACTGCGAAAAATTTTCCTCGATACAGATAATGGGGCATGTCAGCGTATCACTCGCAATACGCGAGAGGCGCTTGCGGTCAGCTACCAGCAGTTTTGGTTCCGCGTCCTCCAGCGCGATGAGTATTGCTTCCCGGTTCCACCAGCCATTTAAACCTGTGCAAATTCCACCGATGCTAACGGTTGCCCAAAACATCATAATCCACTGGGGATGGTTATCCGCAAGGATTGCGACCCTGTCGCCGGGTTTTACACCGTAGTCGCGGCGCAGGTTGTGTGCGATCGCGCTGACTCGCGCCAGATGTTCGCGAAAGCTGATACGCTGTTGCTCGCAGACAATATATTCGTTGTCCCCGTGATGAACGGAGTTTTCTACAATCTGTCTCAAAGAGCGGTCACGGTTTTTAAACACTTCCATAGATTCACCGAGAACGTCTTCTCTTACGATTTCAAATGCCCCCTCCGGGCTCACCAACTCCTCTTCAATTTCGTCTGCCGAGCGCATGCGATTGTCTCCTCGATTCATGTCTTAGCGACTACCAGAAAGATGGAATCGCTTGGTATCGTTAGCGTTTGATCCGGTGTTCGTCGAGTTCATTGACACATATCAGCCGGCTGTGCCGGTGGATTGTGCCGACCTCGGTTTTTGTCAGGCAGGCGCCGCTGCGCTGTTACTCCGACTTGATCTCCTTTTGCGTAGCGATTGCGCGCGGAGAGATGTGAGTCAGGCGACAATGTCACCCATTTTCCTGAAGTACTCTGCGGCATCCGGGGGCAGCACCGGAGGCTCTTTGCCAACAGCATAGCAGCCCAACATGACTTGCGCGGAGCGTTCGATGATCTCAACCAGGTCAGCCGCGCGACGCAGGCTACGTCCCGCCACGATGATGCCGTGATTGATCAACAGGGCGGCCCATTCATCCTGCATAGCTGCGGCCACGGCCTCGGCAAGCTCTTCTGTCCCGGGCATCAGGAAAGGCACTCGGGGAATATTGCCAAAAAATGCTGCCTCGGTAGAAATGGGAAGAAAGGGTAGCCCTGAATTGGCAAGAATTGTCGCGTTGGGTGCATGGGCGTGAATAACGGCGGTCGCCTCGGGCTTGCTGGCCAGAATACGGGCATGCATGCACCACTCGCTAGAAGGTGAGCGCGCACCCGGGACCATTGTTTCGCCATCGAGATTGATGCGCACCATCATGTCGGCGTTCAGGTCGCCTTTGAATACGCGGCTGGGAGAAATCCATATCTCGCCCTCTGTATCGGGAATCCTAACGCTCACGTTGCCGCCAGTCGCTGTAATGACCTGTGACTCGAAAAGCTCTCGCATCGTAGCCACGAGGTCTTCACGGAGGTCGCTGGGCCCTGATTTTAAATCGACCTGGTCTGCAGGCCCCGATCGGGGTATTGCGGCGAGGTCTCCGGGATCTCCCACCTCATTCCGGGCAATCTTGTACAGGCGCTCCATATCATGCTGTATTTCCTGCAGCGTCATTGCCTTGGCCGCATCGCCTAGAAAAGATAGTTCTCCGTTCATGGCGCACTCCATAGCGTCAATGGTACCGTTGAACATGCCGTCTATGATTTCGCCCCGCATCTGCAACTGCACCTCAGCAGGCTTTTCCGGCGCCCCCATCGCGCTCAATACTGCGCCTTGTTTGAGAGTAAGATAAAACTCCAGGTTGAGGTCATAAGCCTTGAAATGCAGGGTAACGTCCAGGTCGGTGCTGAAGTCATTTAGAGACGTATCAGCTGTCATGCCGGCGCAGAAGCTGTCGAGAATGGCTCGCATCTTGTTCACGATTTCGATAGGGGCTGCAATGCCGGCCGCTGTTGCGGCGGGTTGTTGCTGCCGGGTTTCTGTCCTCGCGGTGTTGGCGTCACGTTGCAGGTCGGACACCGCTGGTCCGCTGTTGCGACTGAGCCGTGCTATCTCGGTGTCGTCGGGTTCAGGTTTTTCCCCATGCCAGTCAAATCGGTCGAGTACTTCCGGGTTAAGGACGTTGTGTGGCTTTTCTCCCTTAAGTAGTTGCAGAAGCGCAGCAGAGACGCTTTCGCCCTGGTGATGCGCAACCTCTTCTGTATTCCCCGCAGAGTGGGGGGTACACATTACGCTGGGATGCTGCACCAGGGGGTGATCGAAACCAGGAGGCTCCTCGGCGAAGGTATCCAGCCCGGCTCCAGCGATGCTGCCGTTCTCCAGCGCATCTACGAGAGCCTGTTCATCAATCAATGCTGCACGGGCTGTGTTGATAAAAAATGCCCCTGGCTTCATCTGCGAAAATTGGGCTTCACCGATCATGGCTTTGTTCTCTGACGTGACCGCGGCGTGCAGGCTCACAAAATCGCTGCGTTGCAGTAACGTGTTCAGGTCTGTCAGGCGGCAGCCAGCCAGTGCGGCTTGTTCCGGCGTAATGAATGGGTCGGCGACGAGTATTTCAACCTCGAACCCTGCGAGGCGTTGCGCGACCGCGCGACCCACGGCGCCTAGTCCCACAAGCCCGATGCTTTTGTGCCACATTTCGTGACCCTGAAACTGACTGAAGGCCTGCCCCATCTTGCCCATGTTACCGGCCGTACAGTCTTCCTGCTGCAGAAACTGAGACGCGGCGGGGAGCTTGCGTGCTAGGTTTATCATAAAGGCAACTGCCAGATCAGCCACCGCCGCCGCGTTGCGGCCCGGTGCAAAAATTACTGGAATACCAAATGCAGTGCATGCTTCTACGTCGACATTTACCGCATCACCGCGACAGGCTGCTACTACTCTCAGATCAGGTAGTTTGTTCAGCGCGGCGGCATTGAGAATGTCTATTTCAGTTACAAAGATCTGTTTGCCGGCGAGGGCCTTGATGAGGTCGGCACCGGTAAGCATGCGTTTGACCTCTCGGAAACTCGCATACTGCACATCAACGTATTGCCGTAGTTTTTTTAGCGAGTCCTCGTCGAAAGTCGCGGATACCAGCGCCGAGATACCCTCAGGAATGCTTGAGAGATCAGTGGTACTCCCCGTCTCTTTCAGTACGCGAGGTACGAGGTGTTCAATGGCCAAGTCAGTGGTGTGGGCATTGGATGCCTTTTGGTAGCGCGACCAGCTACTGTACAGCTGACCGTTTACTTCCCCCAGGGATCTGTCTGGTTGAAACTGTTTGCGGATGCTGCATAGATCTGAGGGGGCGTGCTCAAGATCGCTGAAATGATTGCTCGCCACGCCGGCACAAAGAGCAGCACCGAGGGCAGCGGTCTGGTGGGTGCGGGGCACATCGACCTGACGATCTGTAATGTTGGCGAGAATCTGTGCAAACACATCGCTGCGTGATAAGCCACCGCACAATGTCAAGTTATCGGTACTGACGGGCCGACCCAACACAGACTGAAGTTGATCGAGGTTAGCTCGGACGCTACAGGCGCAGCCCTCGATCAAAGCGCGAGCGAGGTGACGTCGTGGGTAGGCGTCGTTCATGCAAGACATGTGGCTTAGGGTCAGTTGCCCGATAGGCATGCCCGGGGACTGCATGTCTATCACCTCGGCGCCCAGAGTTGACAACATGCCGGCCGCGCCGGGCTCGGATAGAGCCGCCTCGGCCAGTAGCCGCAATTCGGGCTGCGGCGCATCGGCAAACAATATTTTTGCGAGGAGACTAACCGAAAGTCCCATGCCGCCGCCATTGCTTTCGAGAATCCAGCGTCCGGGGAGAATGTGATATGTCCCCATAGATTTGCCGGCTGAATCAAAAGCCGGAGACGCGAGTACCGACTGCACGGGTGCGGTGGTGCCCGCAACGACGGCACTTTGACCCGCGTTTATTACGCCAGCGCCCAGCAGGCTGCATTGCGTATCACCGCCCCCTAAACCCAACACAACGCCGGGTGGCAGGCCCAGATGCGTCGCCGCGTTATCCGAGAGTATGCCGAGCGGTGAGCCGGCGGGTAATACCGGAGGGAACATACCGTGGGGAAGTTGCAGTGCGTCAATTGCCTGCCAGTACCATTCCCGTTTTGCCAGAGAAAAAAGGCCCGTAGCGCTGGCGCTGGTGGCATCCAGCGCCCGGGCGCCGCAGAGGCGGTAATTGAGCCATTCACCGAGCCCTGAGAGATCCGCCACACGGTTGAACTTCTCAGCGGACTGGTTGCGCAGCCACAGAAGCCTTGCAGACGCGTGCAGAGGCAGTGGCCAGCAGCCGGTCCCCTCAAGTAACTCCTGCCCCAGTTTATCCGCGACGTCGAAGTATTCCCCAGCAGCCCTTGCGTCGCGGTTGTCCATAGAGAGTATGGCTTGTCCATCTCTGTCCAGAACGACGGTGCTAAAGCGCATCGCCGCTACCGCAACCGAGGCGACAGCAGCAGGATTGATCGCCGCTTTCTTCAGTGCACCCCGGCAGGCATTACCAACGATATGCCATACGTCTTCCAGATCGACGGTGTAACCGGTGCCAAAAGTGCCTTCCTGCGGTGGAAATTGCCATGCCCCGAAGGCGCTGTGCAGCGCCCCGGATGCACTGTTTAGCAGCACGCACCGCGCTCCGCTACCGCCGAGATCAATGCCCATCAACCATGGCTTGTCCATTGGTTACATCCTTAAAAAGTAGCGAAAATACAGCTGAGCACGGTAAAATATTATCATCAGGCACCTGTCTTATAAACCATGGCCAGCCTAAAAAAACTGGGCTATACTTCGATCAGATTGATCCTGTGTGCACACACGCATCGGCGCAGTATACCGCGTGTTCTGAAGGTCATCCTTTTTATGAGTGAGAGAATCCCTCTTCCCCTGCCGTTCGGTTGGTTTCGTATGCTCGAATCCAAGGAACTTGCTGTCGGCGACGTAAAGACAGTCCAGTATCTTGGCAAAGAGTTTGTACTGTTTCGTACAGAAGATGGTCAAGCCCACGGTGTCGATCCTTATTGTCCGCACCTGGGCGCTCATTTTGGCTTTGGAGGCGTGGTGGAGGGCAATGTCCTGCGCTGCCCCTTTCATCACTGGAAGTTTGACGGTAGTGGCCAGTGTGTTGATGTTCCCTATGCGAAGCGAATTCCTGCCAAGGCCCAGGTTGAAGCCTATCCGACCTGTGAAGCAAATGGGATAGTGTTCCTCTGGCATCACCCTCACGGTGACGCGCCGAGGTGGGATGTGCCCAAAGTCGAAGATTGGTGCGCAGAAGGCTGGATGGAACCGATTTACCATACTGCGCGAGTGCGCAGTCATCCGCAGGAAATGGCGGAGAACGTGGTGGATTCACCGCACTTCCACTTCGTGCATGGCACGCCTGATATACCTGAAAAAACGTTTACCTTTGACGGTCACATTATGCGGGCCTTTCAGGGTCTGACGTTTACTACGAGGGAGGGCGATCTCAAGGGTAGTGTCAATATCGAGTCCCATGGGGGAAGTATTGGTATTACGAGGTTCAAGGGTATAGGTGAAACACTCATTATCGTCACCGGTACGCCAGTTGATCACGAGTATCACGAGACGACTATGCGCTTCAGTTTCAAGATTCTTGAAGAAGGACTGGAGGCGACGCAGGGACTGGCCAAAGCGTTTATTGGCGAGGTTACTCGTCAACATGCTCAGGACGTACCTATCTGGGAAAACAAAAAGTTTCACGAGAACCCGGTCCTGTGTGACGGTGACGGCCCCATCCACCAGATAAGAAAGTACTACCAGCAGTTTTACGTTGAGCCCGTGTGACCGACAAGCAGCTCAAGAAGTAACGAGTCTTGCGCTGCTAGTACCTGGCAGACGTTAAGGAGAGATGCGGTGCCGGTCCGGCATACACACACGGATAAATCGCTTTACGTGCAGTCGGGTTGGTGGCGTTGTTGATTCGAAACACACGCACGTTTCACACGCGGACATCAAAGGGCAGTAGGTTAAAGCAATACTTCGGGGCCTCTTATAGCATCTCAATTCCATAAAGTTGTGCCGCATTGTTGCACAACAGCGCGGCTTGTTCTTTCGTTGTCATACCTTCAGTTACGCTAGCCATGACCTGTCGTGATTCTGGATAAGTGCCATCACTGTGAGGGAAATCTGTTGCCCACATGACGCGGTCCAGATTGAGCCCACCCTTGACTTGCTTGACGCTGTAATCGTCTTGAAAAGTGACGTAGATATTGCTGTCAAAATAAGTGCTCGGCATTTCCTGTAACGCTTGTGATTGCATGTGAAAGCGGTGCCGTTCATACGCATGATCCATACGAAACTTGAAGTGTGGCACCCAGCCTGCATCGGATTCCACGCACACCACTTGCAGCGCGGGGTGCCTATCAAAAACCCCGCCGAGAATCATCATCATGATAATGTTTTGCAGGCCCCGCACTGTAACAATCTGTTGTACGAGTCTCGAGCCGCGCACGCGTTCCATGATGCCATCTTTTGTCGTCAAGATATGAAAGCTGACGGGCATACCCAGATCGACACACAGACGCCAGAACTCGTCATAACATGGGTGATCGTAATCTTCCAGTTCGGGGTGACCCGGCAGCATAACGCCGCGAAAGCCCATTGCATGCGCCGATGCAAGTTCTGTTATCGCCTCGGCGGGTGAACGCATGGACAGAATGGGTATGCCGATGAGGCGATTGCTGTCGGTATCGCAGAACGCACCCAGCCATCGATTATAGGCGTCAAAGCAGGCTTTCTTGTAGTTGATATCCGGGTGGTTGCACAACACCATACCGAGGCTGGGGTAGAGTACTTCTGCAGATATGCCTTCTTCGTCTTGTATGGCAAGGCGCGCCTTTGGATCATGACCCGCCGGATGCAATTCTGCCCAGTCGACCGGGTCAGAGAAACGCTCCGGTGCGCGCCCTGCAGTACAGATCAGTCCCATGGGTACCTTGATATCCAGATCTGATATTTCCAGAATGGCACCGCGTTCCTCGTCAAATATCGCTCGTGGGCGCTTGTCCTCAAAAGCAGGGTCGATATCACGAAAGCAGTCCTCTGTTTCAGAGATATGCGAGTCGGCAGAAATAGCACCGAGAGAGTAAGTCGCTGAATCGAGTGTCATTATTGTCTCCTTCATCTGCGAGCCTGAGCGAATGCCATTGCCCGTGTAGCAACTGTGATGTGCCGTCTGTTTCGAATGAGTGTAGTCTAAACCGTGTTGCTATTCAGGACAAAAATAGCGCCTGACCCTGCTTGGCGTTGGAACAGTGCCGTTTCTGTGGCTGTTGCCGCCAGCCTTGACCTTCGCTCCCCGGCTTGCCACAGTGCAGAGGGGAATTGCGAACAAGCAATAGTATTAATCGTAGTCGCCCTTTAGACACATGCCAGCAAGCGCAGATGCAATCAGTGGGAGATCGACAATGACACAGCCGTTTCCAGACAATATTTTTCTCAGTGGATCGATGGCGCCCTCGGGGATTGAATGTGATGCCCCGGATTTGGTGATAGACGGAGAGTTGCCTACCGATCTACAGGGAGTCTATTTCCGCAATGGCCCCGATCCGATATACCCGCCGAGAGGCGGGGCTGAGTACCACTGGTTTCATGGCGACGGAATGATACAGCGCTTCGAATTTTGCGATGGCCGGGTTTCCTGGAAAAACCGCTGGGTGCGCACCGAGAAATATGAACTGGAGCGCGAGGCAGGCGAATCCTTGTTTGGTGTATTGGGCAACCCGATGAATGCGGCTCCTTCTGTGGCTGACAAACACTACAACACCGCCAATACTCATATTGTCTGGCACGGGAACAAGCTGCTGGCGCTGATGGAGGGAACGATTGCGGTAGAGCTGAATCCGGATAGCCTGGCCACGCTGGGTAACTTCGATTACAACGGTATGATTGATGGGCCGATCACAGCGCATCCGAAGTTTGATCATGCGAGCGGAGAAATGATCTTCTTCGGCAATCAGGCAAAGGGACCGTTTTCGGAATTTTTACGGCTGAACGTGGCGGACAAGGAAGGCAATCTCATCACCAGCGAAATGATTGAGGCGCCGTTTCCCTCCTTTGCTCATGATTTTTTTGTGACGGAAAATTATGTTGTCTTTCCGGTCTACCCACTGGTATTCAACCTGGAGCGTGCGATTGAAAGTGGTGTTCCCATGGCCTGGGAGCCGGACCGGGGAGCACACTTTGGTGTAATGCCACGCAATGGTACGGCAGACGATATTGTGTGGCACGATATGGACGCTCGTTGGAGCTTTCACATGGTAAACGCCTGGGAAGAGGGTGATGCGATCAAAGTGGATGTTTGCTCGTCTAATGCCACCCGCTTTGCTCCGATGCTTGATGGCACTATGGCGAGCGAGTCCAGCGGCCTGACGCCTACCCTGCGGCGCTGGTCTATCGATCTGGCAGGAGGCAAAAAAACAGTTGGGGAAGAAATGCTGGACGATATGGCCTGTGAATTCCCGCGCACAGATGATCGCTTTATGACGCGTTCACATCGTCATGCCTATCTCGTGGGTGCACTCGAAAATCAGCTGGTTTTCAATAAGCTGATTCACTACGACCGAACAACCGGTAAACGTAAACTCTGGGGGGAGGACCGATATCTGTTAGGCGAGCCAATACTGGCGCCGCGCAGTGGGTCACCCGATGAGGGCGATGGATATCTCCTGAATCTTGCGTTTAATAAAGAAACCTCCCTCACCGATTTGTTGATCTTCGATGCTTCAGACATCGAGGTGGGACCAGTTGCGACAGCGAAACTGCCATTGCGTATCCCGACCGGCTTCCACGGTAGCTGGGTTGGCGCCTGAACGCCCGGATTTTTGTTTAACTCGAGCCAGCGCCTTCGCCGCGATCTATTGAAAGCCTGCAATGCCGTTGCGTTGCAGCAGTGATTTGCAGGCCGTGCGATTTTACCGTTGGCCGTTCATTCGTGTAGTAAACGATGGAAATACCACACAGACCATGCAGCGCCGGAGAGGAGGCCAATGTTGTATTTTGAAGACCTGACTACGGGCCGCGAAGTAGTGTTCGAAGATCGATACAGCGTTACCGAAGAGGAAATTATTGAGGTGGGCGAGCGCTGGGACCCGCGTCCGTTTCATACGGATCCGGAGGCCGCGAGGAATTCACTGTTCGGCGGTCTGGTGGCTTCTTCTGCACATATTTTTTCAATCTATGTGCGCATTGGCAATGCTGATATTGACAGAAGCAGGCAATCAGCCGCGGTCAGCGCTTTGGGTTTCGACAAGTTGCAATGGCACGCGCCTGTTCGACCGAGGGACATACTGAGAAGCGCCTACACCGTGCTGTCAGCACGACCCTCCGCCTCCCGCCCCGGGCTCGGTGTGGTGAGAACGGCTTGTCGCATGTTCAACCAAGAGGGTCAGACGGTGTTCACCCTGGAGTGTGCGTATTTGATTGAGAGACGTGAGACTGGATGAGCCACAGTAAGAGGCCATATTTGCCAGCAAAAGCGCTTTACCTTGCAGAAAGAATCACACGAGACGCTCGCATTCATGCAGGCCTGCTCTCGCTGCATTTTCGTTCAATGTGCTGGTGATACTGCGCAAGAAGATGTGACTATGACTGTCAAGTAATAGCACCCGTGAGGCCAGAGAATGGACTTCTGGTGACAGACCTGGAGGCTGCTCCAATTGAGTAGAGGGCGTGATAAATGATGCAATATCGCAGGCTTGGACGCACTGAACTTTCTGTCTCCGTGGTGGGTGTGGGAGCGTGGCAGCTGGCCGGAGTTTGGGGCAAAACTTTCGAGCAGTCTGAGGTCGACAGTATCCTGTCCCGCGCAGGTGAACTGGGGATCAATTTTATTGATACGGCGGAGTGTTATGGCCCTGATCACCTGTCCGAGCGTTTAATTGGTAGCGCTATTGCGCATCAGCGCGAACGCTGGATTGTTGCGACAAAATTTGGGCATAACCCGGGTAACGATCTCGGCGACGAAAACTACGGGCCTGCCCAGGTTCTGATTCAACTCGAAGACTCCCTGCGCGCGCTGCGCACAGATTACATCGATCTGTACCAGTTGCACTCTGCGCCTGACGAGCATTTCGATAACGACGATCTTTGGACGATGCTGAACAAACAGGTAGATGCTGGGAAAATTCGCTTCCTCGGTAATTCGTTGGGACGGCCCAAAATGCAGCAGCAGGTGTCGAAGTCGCGAGAGTATGGCATCAGTGTTCTGCAAACCGTTTACAATGCTATTACCCGGCGGGCAGCAAAATTTGTGTTCCCGGTCGCCAGTGAGATGGATCTTGGTGTTATTGCTCGGGCACCTCTGGCGATGGGGTTGCTCAGTGGCAAGTATCAACGTGAGCATGTGTTTGATGATGTACGTGCGTTGTTCCTGCCCAGAAATAACCTGAGCCAGCGGCTCGATGCTGCACACGAGGCCCTGAAGGCCAAGCCCCCAGGTGTGAATGCGGCGACCTGGGCCATCGCGTGGTGCTTGCAGAATCCGCAGGTGGGTACGGTGATTCCCGGTATCAAGTCCCTCGCGCAACTGGAGCTTAACGCGCTTGCCGGCATAGATGCCTCCGCCTGATTCGCCTGATCGGCGGTTCTGCGACTGACTGCCCGTTGTTATCCTTGGATCGCTGCGATTGAACTGGCATTATGTGGCGCACACCGAAGTTTGAAAGCAATCATTACATCGGCAGCGACCCTGTGCACTCACCCGATCCACACTGTGACTCTTACTTCGCGGCAACGCGAAACGACGCTGCCGAGTACCCTCCTCTGGATGGAGATGCTCGTACCGATGTCTGTGTCATCGGGGCGGGGTTTACCGGTTTATCCGCTGCTCTCTTGCTCGCCGAGCGCGGATTTTCGGTGACGGTGCTGGAACAGAACAGGGTGGGCTGGGGTGCCTCGGGACGGTGTGGTGGGCAAATGGTGGGCGGCGTACCGGGGGAGGATCGCTTAGAGACGGTCGCCGGGCCTGTGCTGGCGGATTCGCTGTTCGATTTGGGCTACCTCGGCCATGACATCATCGCGCGGTGGGTGCAACAGTACCGGATCGACTGTGATCTGAACTACGGTTACATTGATGTAGCTACCAAGCCCCGGCATCTTGATAAGCAGAAATTCTGGTATGACCGACTTTGCGCCCGTGGCTCGGAAAATGAGGTGCGTCTGGTCCCGCGGGGGGAGTTACCTCAACTGATTGGCACCGATCGCTATATTGGCGGTATGCTCAACTGGCGCAGTGGACACCTGCATCCACTGAATCTGTGCCTGGGGGAGGCGCGTGCCGCCGCTGGCCTGGGCGTTATGATTCACGAGGGAAGCGCGGTGTTAGCGATTGAGCAAGGCGCTCGCCCGGTAGTGCGCACCTCGTGCGGCAAAGTGCTGGCTGATCATGTCTTGCTTGCCGGCAACGCATATCACCTGTTAGAGCAGGCCACGTTTTCCAGCCTGTTATTTCCTGCCAGCACGTTTATCGTGGCCACTGAGCCGCTGACTCAGGCGGAGATGCGTGCTATCAATCCGCAGAACATTGCGGTCTGCGATCAAAGTCTGGTGATGGATTACTTCCGCCTTTCGTCAGATCGGAGATTATTGTTTGGTGGCGGCTGCCACTACACCGGACGGGAGCCCGCTGATCCCAGGCAAGCTATGCGCCGCAGGATCCGCGCGGTGTATCCTTCGCTTGCTGATAAACGGTTGGATTATGCCTGGAGCGGGCAAATGGCCGTCGTGATCAAACGGGTACCTCTGCTCGGTCGCCTCGCGCCGAACGTTTTTTATAGTCAGGGTTATGGCGGCCATGGGCTGAGTCTCAGTCATGCTTGCGGTGATATACTGTGCGATGCCGTGCAGGGCAACACCGCTCGCCTTGAAATGTTCGAGCGTGTGTCACCGGGGCGCATACCTCTGGGTCGCAAGCTAGGGGGTTATGCGATGGCGGCGGAGATGCTTTACCATCGTTTACGCGACCGGTTTTAAGATCCTGCAGTCAAGGCCGAACCGTGTTCCATCGCAGTTCTTAAACCCATTTTGAGTCGTAATCTTCGCGTCATCGGTAGGGCGTGTCTATTCGCTCCCTCTGGATGACGTCGGTCCATGGGTTGGTTGCGAATTCTTGAGGGGATGGCGCGCGAGGAAGCCCGCGCGGTGACCGCTGCTTTGAGCGGGGTGATTGCGCCAACTTGGTGAAAGCGGTGGCCTTATCTATCGGGGGTGCTCTGCCAATCTAATACCCGCGGGGCTCTAGTAGCCTGTTCCGCATGGCTCGAGCAAATTGCTTGATAAGCAGAATATTATCCGGTCCCATACGCAACAGCTGCTTTTGCAGCGGAGGGAGGCTTTCCAATGCAGGATCTACGTAAACGTAAACGACGGACTTTCGTTTCACGGCGATGGGTTCTTTTAGCTGGGGTGTTGCCAGCACCGTATCGAGCGTCCGAATAACGGCATTGTCGAACTCGGCGGGGTCAAGTCCCAGTTCGTCGTAGGCAGCTTCATAGAGTTGACGCAATTGATGGAAGCCGTTCGCGATGTCGTTGCTGTCCAGTGAGGCCACTGTTTTGGCAAAGCTGTTATAGCGTTCGTAGCTGTCCGGCGCCATGTACAGAAGATCACCGTCCCCACTGACGCTGAAGGCTGCCGAGGGTGGTGATAGCGGCAGCATTTTGCGCAGAAGCAAGCCACGACTTGCTCCGTCTATCAGCGCCGCCGTTGTAGCAATGGGGTGCGGGCTGGTAGCTAGCTTATCCAAGCCGAGAGTCGACCCCGGTCCATTGACGAAGTCGCGCACTCTGGCATCGCCTTGTTCCAGTGAGACTGTTGCTACCTGTGATTCTGGTTGGGTGGACGGTTGTCGGCTCGCACTGCCGGCGGCCGCCTGATTTTGCGACGTTGTGAGCGATCCGGATGCAGCTGTGTCCTCGCGCCTCGGTATATCGGGTGCGGCTGACAGGGTTTCACGGAATGCTTCCCGTGTTGGCGCAGGCGCTTCGATAACGGCATCGGGCCCCTGCCTATTCACACTCAGATACCAGTAGGTGAGTGCGCCAATAACGCCGAGGAGCAGCAACGCTTCGACCAGGGGCGGTCGTTTCCGTCGCGGTCGCTCAACGAGGTGCTGATCGGGATCTGCTTTCATGCGGTGTGCTCCATCATGGATTACTCGTCAGGCGTCGGTTATACGGTGATCGCCGTGCTGAGTTGGTCAAGAAAAACAGGATACGCTCGATAGCACTTTTCGGCCAGCGGAGTGGGCCGGCGAGAGGGAGGGAGGGAGGAGCTATCCGTTGGAGGCGTCCCGGGGCAGTCCGTGTTGCGAGTTTACTACGCTACTGATTCGGGGGCGCTCAAGCCTGTCCCTTCGGGCTGTCTCGACCAGTACGTTGGCCTGACTGATCAGCTCGTCCAGCGCGCGACCACTGTTCGTATTGCAGCCAAAGGATTCTCTGCCCTCCTGCACCAGGGCCATGACCAGCAATAGCTCTCTCTGATCTAACTGGATCGAGGCGCCCTGCGCCGAGTGTTCGAGTAATTTCATCGTGGTGCCTCTACGAATGTGCTACCGGCTCTGTTGTGAGAATTGATATGCACAGTCATGTTGAGTTGAATCTTTGTTGTAGCAGCGCCGCTGTGTAAAAAAAACCCAATTCCAGCGAAAACTGCAGATTTTCCCAGAGATGTGCTCTAGTTCTCCATTTACAATAGCCGTGCTGTCGTTTGGCAGGGACACGGGCCTGCCATACTGATGTGCAGCGTTCACTTCGGCGGCTGGGCCTCGCATGCTCCGGCGCTAGGCTTTAACATGAGCGATACAAGCGATAGCGACGGAGACAAAATGTCATCGAATCAAGCCCCGCTGCCACTGCAGGTGGATATTGTCTCGGATGTGGTTTGTCCCTGGTGTATCGTTGGCTACAAGCAATTGATGAAAGCATTACGGAGCACGGTGGATCAATTTGAGGCTTCGATCCGCTGGCACCCATTTGAGCTAAATCCACAGATGCCCGCGGAAGGGCAGAATCTGCGCGAGCATATCGCGCACAAGTACGGCGCGGGTGCAGCCCAGAGTCAAAGTACCCGACGCAGGTTTGTTGAACTGGGCGACGCACTGGGTTTTCGTTTCGATTACTACGACGACATGCGTATGGTGAATACGTTTCGCGCACACCAGTTGTTGTATTGGGCAGGTGTGCAGGGATTGCAGACCGAACTGGCAATGGCCCTGTTCGAGGCATTCTTTAGCCATCGTGGTGATGTCGACAATGTGCACCTGCTGGGCGATGTCGCGGGTTCTGTCGGGCTCGATTCGGACGAAGCGAAATCTGTACTCAATGACGCACGCTTCGCTGGAACGGTGCGGGAGCAGCAAGCGCAGTGGCGTGAGCGCGACATACACGCTGTACCCGCGTTTTTTTTTCAACAACAGTATATGGTGCAGGGCGCACAGGAGTCCGACACCTTTGCACGAATTCTGGGCAAGATTTACGCAAAGGAAACCAGATGACGATTACCGTTGAAGACCACGTGGCGATACAGCGGCTTATGTACCAATACGCCAGATGCGCCGATAGCAAGAACTACCCGGGGTTTGCTGATGTGTTCTGCGAGGATGCTGTTTTCGATTATTCCGGGCGCGAGGTCCGCTCCCTTGCGCATATTCAGGAGATGATGCTCGCCCTGGAAACCTACACGACGACCTCGCATCAGGTGTTTAACACGCTCTACGAGGTCGATGGCGATGTGGCCGAGGGCGAAACCTATTGCCTCGCTTCGCACTTGCGAAAGAATGGGGGTGAAACCTGCAAGATTGATATGGGCATACGCTATCAGGATCAGTTGAGGCGCACATCGACGGGTTGGCGCATTGCGCGGCGAGTTTTCAATCTGCTCTGGTCCAGAAGCGGGCCGGTGGATGTCTCCTGAGCCGTTACAGGGGGAATTTACTTTCGTGAGCGTGGTCGTTAGAGTGGCGACTCGCAAACTGCCAGCCTGTTTTAGTCCCAACCACTATGCCAAACCGTTATATCTATAGCCTGCCCCTGTGGATTGTGTTGCTGTCCCTGTCAGCTGCCTGTGCTCCGCTAGTTGGCGAGCAGGCAGAAAGTGACCCGCGGCTTGGCCAATTAATGTCAAAGGTGGATCAATCACTGGTCAATCAGGCTGAAGCCGATGCACTCTTGCGCGAATACGGGCTTCAGCTGCAGACGCAGCAGCGTGATATCCAGCGTTTAGGGGACGGTATTGATCAGGCTCTGGCTCCGGTTGCGGCCGAGTGTTCCCCGGTTCAGGCCTGTCCGGAAATAGAGAGAATCGCGGGTAAAACCGTGGTGGGCGGTCTGGAATCCATCTGGATAAGTGATCTGGAGTTTGCTCTGGTTGCGAGGATAGACACCGGCGCGGATACCTCGGTACTGAGTGTGCGAGATATTGAATTATTTGAACGGGATGGCAAGCGTTGGGTGCGCTTTAATGTAGTGAATCCGGTCTCGGGGGAGTCTGTTCGCGCGGAACGTCGGGTGCGGCGGATGGTGGGTATGGTGCAAACGGTTTCCGGCAAAACTCGACGTCGTCCCCTAATCCGGATGAGGGTGGTTATTGGCCCCTTCGCTCAGACGGTGGAGTTTATCCTCTCTGAACGGACACACAATGGTTACCAAGCCCAGATCGGACGCAGTGTTCTCAACGACGTAATAGTGGTGGATGTTAGCCGCAAACACATTGCCCCTTATGCTCTCCCCCGGACCCGTGCAGAGACTTTACCGTGAACCAGAAACGTGGTTTCTTCGCTATTCTGGTGCTGCTGGCATTGGGCGGCGTGATACTGGCGATTGCGCGGCACGTGGTTACCGGGACCCCGTTTTTGCCGGGGCAGGAGAAGTCTGTCTGGTTGGTAGAGGCGCGTATCGATTTTGACGCGGATGGTGGCGCCGTCACTGCCAGTCTCGCTTTACCCGAGGATCAGTTGCCTGGCTATGAGCTTTTCGCCGAACAGGCTGCGTCCCCGGGGTACGGCTTTGCGATCCTGACAGAGCGCCGCAGTCGACGCGCGGAGTGGACCCGGCGCGAGGCATCGGGTGAGCAGTCTCTCTATTACAGCGCGCAGCTGGTGGAGTCCGAAAACCGGGATGATAACCACGCCAATGATCCCCCGGTCGACTATGCGAGAATCGTATACTGGGACGAGGCGCGTGAACTGGCAGCCCGGGATCTGCTGAAGGTGGCCCGCGAGCGTTCCAGTTCTCCCCAGAGCCTGACCCGGGAATTGATCAAGCTGCTTGACAGTGCGACCTCACAGAACGCCGCCTTGTTGCGCTCCGGGGCTGATCAGCGCTCAGATCTTCTGATGCATCTGCTAGAGCGTGCTGACATTGCGACGCGCTCCGTTAAGGGACTCTATCTCGAGGACGCCCGCCGCCGACAGACCCTGTCGCGTTTGGTGGAATTTTACACGGGCAGCGAGTGGTTGCTGGTGGATCCGCGCACCGGTGCGGTGGGTTTGCCCGCAGATTTTCTGGTATGGACCCGAGGCCGCGCGTCGGTGCTGGATGTTATTGGCGGTGCAAAATCCCGTGTGCAGTTTTCGATGATTCGACAATCGGTTCCCGCGACCCAGCTGGCCCGCGCCAGCAATGGTGAGGGGCTGTTTTCACGGCTGGGGGTGCAGCGTCTGCCGATCGAGGAGCAAAGTATGTTCAAACTACTACTGCTGTTGCCACTTGGCGCGGCAGTGGTGGTGTTCATGCGGGTTATCATCGGCTTGCAGACGTCGGGCACATTTATGCCAGTTCTGATTGCGTTAGCTTTCCTGCAGACCTCGCTGGTGGCAGGCTTGGTCAGCTTCGTGCTGATTGTCGCCGCGGGTCTTGCACTGCGTAGCTACCTCTCGCGTTTGAACCTTCTGCTGGTGGCACGGATCGCTACACTGATCGTGCTGGTGGTTTTTCTCATCTCTGCTCTTAGTATTATCGGCTACCAGATGGGTTTCAGTACGGGCATGACTATTACGTTCTTCCCCATGATCATTATTGCCTGGACGATAGAGCGTATGTCGATCCTGTGGGAGGAAGACGGCTCATCGGAGGTGATGAAGCAGGGTGGGGGCAGCTTGTTGGTGGCGGTACTCGCCTACTTGCTAATGCAGAACCCGCTGCTGGTTCATCTGTCCTTTAATTTTCCGGAGCTTAACCTGGTGCTGCTGGCGTCCATTTTGGCGATGGGTCAATATACAGGATACAAACTATCTGAACTGTGGCGCTTTAGAGCAATGGACGACCTCTGATGGGCAGGCCGTGGGTGTCTCGAAAACGACTAAAAAACTATGGCATGCTCGGCATGAATTGTCGCAATGTCGATTTCATCAACCGTTACAATGACCGCACATTATTTCCGCTGGTCGATAACAAGTTACAGACCAAACTGCTGGCACAGGAATACGGTGTTCCGACCCCCCTGTTGCGGTTCGTCGTGCGTGAGCAACATGAAATCAACCACATTGAGCAGGAATTTGCGGGACTTGAGCACTTCGCCTTGAAGCCGGCCAAGGGATCTGGTGGCAAGGGCATCATGGTCGTAACCGGCCGGCATGGCGATCAGTTCGTTCGCAGCTCCGGCGCCGAGGTTTCAATCAGTGATATTCGCAGGCATATGAGTAATATCCTGGCGGGTTTGTATTCTCTTGGAGGGTCTCCAGACGTGGCAATTGTTGAGGACCTGATAGCCTTCGACGAGTGTTTTTCGGGGTACTCACACGAGGGCGTGCCCGATATACGCATAATCGTTTTCAAAGGTTACCCCGTGATGGCGATGTTACGGCTATCTACGCATGCCTCCGATGGCAAGGCGAATCTGCATCAGGGCGCGGTGGGTGTTGGCCTGGCGCTGGATACGGGTCGCTGTCTTTACGCCGCGCAGTTCGGCCGTCCCGTCAGTACGCACCCGGATACCGGGCAGGCCCTTGGCGACATTCATATAGAGGGTTGGCGCGATATCCTTCTGCTGGCGTCCCAGTGTTACGACATGACTGGCTTGGGCTATATCGGTACTGATATCGTGTTGGACAGACTGCAGGGCCCTCAACTGCTGGAACTCAACGCCCGACCAGGGCTCGCCATACAGATCGCCAACGGGCGCGGCTTGTTGCCGCGTCTGCGGCATATAGAAGGACTGACATTGAACCGGCGTTTTCGCAGCGAGCACAGGGTCGACTATGCCATGCGACAGTTTGCAGAATTGGAGAAAAATCCGGCCGGGGCGGGCGCGGAAGTTGCTTAGCCATGTTCTGGCAAGGTGGGTAAATAATGGTGATGCGTGAACGACTCGATGAGGCCTGGCTTTCGATCGATGCGGTGAATGGCGATATCATCGATGCCAACAGCCCGGCGGCCCGTCTCTTGGGAGTCGAGCTCTCTCAGTTGCAGGGACAAGCGTGGCCCCGTGTCATTCACTGTCGGAAAGAGTGCGAGTTGATTCTTGCGCAGGCCCTGCAACTTGATGGCCATGTGAAAATCCCTTCGTTTGTCATCAACCTGCCCGGAGGTCGGGACACCATACTTGCGGGCTTGCTGTCGCCCTGCAGTGTGGGAGCGACAACAGCGCGGGATTTGTTTCTGTGGGAGCTAACCGGTGACACACAGTTCAGCCTCGCTGCTGCACTGTCGCCCGGGGATACGGCGGCTGTCCTTGGTCTCGATCGCGTTTCTTTGGACGGGGCGGCTGCTACAGATGAATTCGTCCGCTTGATGTCGGCCATGTATGCCAGTCTGCGGGGTATCCTGCGCAAGCGGGACGAAGTGGCTTTACCGCTGGCGTCCGCCATAGCGATTCGTCTCGATCAGACCCTCGGTGAAGCAGCGCAGGATATCTGCCTGGCCCTCTTGTCTCACCTGCGCCGCGAGCACGCAGACGCTGGCTTCATTGCTGCAGGCGGCCGTCTGTCTATCGGGCTGGCAAATCGCTCGGCCGGGTGCAGCGGGGTGGCCACGCTTTGGGCAGCCAGTACCTCCCTGACGCTTGCACAATACAGTGGTGAGGGCGAGATTATTCGGTTTGCGGGCGCGCGTGACAGTGCACTGGTTGGCGGTCGCCTGGCCAGTTCTGGCGGGATTTATGCCAGTGCGCGCTCCGACGATCCGCCCGAGGTTCGGGAAGCGCCGCTTGAGAACCCGACAGCCTCTGTTTCGACCGCGCCTCCTGTTGCGCCAATCGAGAAGGGTATCGACGGCTACGTGGTGGATAATATGGAAGGCGCGGTGGACCAGGCTATTTTTCTCGCTGGACTCGACCTTCCTGTCGCTATCATCGGAGAGGCAGGTACCGGCAAGATGTATGTTGCTCAAGTGATACACGATGAATCCGGAACCGCCGGCGAGATGCTTGTATCAATCAATTGCCGGGACTTCCGCAGTCGCAAGGCGGCCCAGGCTCGCATAGCCCGGGAACTCGCAGACGCCGAGGGAAGAACGTTGGTGTTTAAATCACCCCACCTGCTGCATGAGGATGCGCAGCAAAAGCTGGCGCGGCAAATTGCCTCCCGAACCCTGGCCGACGTTACGCCGCCCACGGCAATGCCTCGCGTGAAGTTGATTGCGTTGTTTCCTGAATCCCTTGAGGCGCTATTGCGACGCGGCGAATTGACGCAGTCTCTGGCCAGTGCTTTCGCTGGTTATCCCATCCGGGTGCCCCCGATTCGTGACCGTAAGCAGGCGGTTTTGCGCTGGGCACACAAGATACTTGGCCAGGAAGGTGCACTGCGCGATCGTGATATGAAGGGCTTTACGCCTGACGCGGAGCAGGCCATGTTGCAATACGACTGGCCAGGTAATATCAGTGAAATGCGCCAATGTATTCAGGACGCGCTAGACAAGACCCCTAAAGACTGGCTGACCCCTGTAGATCTTGGCCTGTTCAAGGGGATCAGCGTTCAGGGCGCGCCTCTGGTGCCGGAGACGCAGCCTTTTTTGACAGCGGCATTAGCGCCGGAAAGCGATGAGACCACTTACACCCCGACCGCTCTGGAGGCGGTGCATGTTGCTTTGGGCGAGGCGGTGCACAGCCTGCTGTCACTGGAGATGGTCAAGCCGCTGGGAGCGTGGGCTCAGGATGACATTGTATTGGCTGCACTGGACCGCTACCGCGGAGATCTGCCCCGTGCCGCCGAATTTCTGCATACACGGGCGCGAAATATTAGCCGCTGGTTACCTAAAATAAAGGACCGGGAAGAGGAACGTAATAACAGTTCCGTGTGGCAGACACCCCGCCGATTGTTATGGGAGTGGGTCAGGGTAACTGCGCCACCCGAGGTCTCACCGTTGTCGTTGGTGGGGGATACGGTGCTGGCACAACTGTTCGAACAAGCCGGATCGTTGAGCACTGCCAGCAAGGCTCGTATTCTGGGTGTGTCTGCACCCACCTACCACAAGCGTTTGCGGGAGGTGCTGGCCTCTTGAAAGGGTATAGAACATGTCAGGAAAATTGATCGCCGGCGCTCGAAAATCGACGCCGGCCGGGAAGACCAAAGCTCCGGAAGAGTATGCCCGTGAGTATGTCGAGCGTGCAGATTCAAGCCTGCCATTGAGCCTGGGTTTTTCGGCCCGGCTGAATATGTTGTGGGATCTGGCCAACGTCGCGCCGCCCCAGGCGGAAGGCCGGGTGATAAGCCTGCTAGGGATTAACAGCGATTGGCGCGAGACGGATGTGCGCCAATGGTTGCAGAAAGACGTGCTGCCGTCCCGCCTGGACTTGCACAACATGGTTAAATTTCTGGTGGCACAGCTGGGTGAGGGACAGGATTTAAAACGCTGGGAGGCATTTCTGGTCTATGGTTCGCCCATTGTTTCCTCTCCTGTCAATCAGGCCCTGTACCGGGAGGATCAGACTCGGCGCGAAATCGCCTCCACCATATTTGCGCAAATCACCGATGAGTACGGTATCCCGCCCACCGCCTATGATGCTGATCAGGTGTTTCAGCGCTGCCTGACACTGATGCAAAAGTTCAATATTTACGAATTACGCGATTTCCAGGCGGGTCACCTGGAGCCGTTCAAGAGCTTTATGTTCCCCGAATAGTGGAGCGTCTGCCCTGTGTTTTCGCCAGCGCAAGAGGGTAGGGGGTATTTTTGAGACCTGGTTCACTCTTTTCGTAGCGCCGTTAAAAAGTTATATAAAACAGCAAGATACGTAATTTTTGCGGGTCCGCTACGGCTATGCCCAGACAAAAATCCGGACTTTCTTTAGAAATCTCCAGTTTTTCCTTGCCGCATGCCTGTGGAATACAAATACTGTAACAACATAACCCATTGGAATAACTGCACGAATTGCGAGGGAGACAATGAACGACGCTACGGAACAATACGAGCTCAACGGTATCAAGATCGCCGTCATCGATGATGCCAAAACCATACGCATGATGATGTCTCATACCCTGCGCAATATGGGGTGTGAAGTGGAATGTGCGGAGGACGGCTACAAGGCGCTCGGCATGCTGCGTCGCTTCAAACCGGATCTCATTTTTCTGGACATTACCATGCCGGAACTAGATGGCTATCAGACTTGTACCCTGATTCGAAACGCGGAGGACACGCGCAACACCCCGGTCGTAATGCTGTCGTCCTCGGACGGCATTTTTGATATAGCCAAGGGTCAGGCACGCGGTGCCACCGCACATGTGACCAAAATACCTCCCGAGAATGTCCTCCGCGAGCTGATCTATAACCATACAGCGCGCAAGGCGGCGGCCTGATCATGAATGCGCCCGCTTTACAGTCACTCGAACTATTGGAACGGCTCTATGCCTACGACAGCGTGCCCTCGCCCGCGCTGCCAGAGGTGGCAGAGACCTGGGTGGGTACGTCTTTGGGCATAGCAGGTGTTCCCCTGTTGATCGGGGCGGGCGGGCTTGAGGAAATCATCGAGACGCCCGAAATGACCGCGATCCCCGGCACCAAGGACTGGGTTATCGGTGTGGCGGCCTACAAGGGAGGCCTGCTGCCGGTATTCAGCGGTGACGTTTTGTTCCGCGGCCGGCCCTATACCGGCCGCGCTCGCGAATATTGCATTGTCATTCGACGTCCGGGGATGTACTTCGGACTCACATTGAGCCACGTGCAGCGCGATTTGCGCTTCGCTGTGGAGGAACGCATTACAGACCATCAGGTTGACCCTGATTTCACTGAGTACTCGCAGGGTGGATTTCTCTATAAGGGAGATTTCTTGGCGATTCTTGATATTGACAAGGTGGTGGCAGATGAAGAGCTGTCCAACGCCAGTGCTGGTAAAGCTTCTTCTCAAAGGAGGAAAGAAAATGATTAAAGGTATGAATACAGAGTTTTCGAGCTACGGAGTCATTGCCGCAGGACTGGGTGCGTTGGGCGTTGCCAGTGCGGTGGTTTACGCACTGGTGATGGAGCCACAAGCCGGTGTGCTGGTCATGCTGTTTGCCGCGCCGGTAATCCTGGCAGCGGCACTGCTTGCGTATCAGGGCATGCGGCGCAGGGTGGTTCTGACGGAGCAGGGCGTGGCGGAGATCACCAGCGCGCTCATCAAGATCGCGGAGGGTGACTTGACGATAAAAGTGCCCGAAGGAAATGCTGCCACTCGGCATATCGCCAGGGAGATCAACGCATCGACCCAGCGACAGCGTGAGCTTATTCGCAATATAAAGATGCCTTTCAAGGTGTCTAACGAGTCGATTTCGGAGATTGGTGCGCTGTCAGCGGGCCAAGTGGAGAAGGGCCGTGAGCTGACCCACTCTGTTAACGAATCGATCGCGGCCGCCACTGAAATGGTACGCACCAGCGAAGAGATTAAAAAATCCACGACGGAGGCTGCTCGTACCTGTGAGCGGAACCGTCAACGAGTAACCCAGGGTTATGAATTGACCAAGGATATGTCGAAAGCGTCCGTGGATGTGCGCGAATCCGTGCAGGAAACTTCGAAGTCCGCGAAACGCCAGGGGGAGCTGATCCAGTCGGTGACCGCAGCAGCGGAGTATATACAGGCACTCAATACCAAAATTTCGGTTGTTGCCATTAATACCCGTATCGAAGCGGAAAAAGCGGGCGAACATGGGCGCCCGTTTCTGGGCATCGCAGAATCTATCGGTGACCTGATGCGTGAGGCAGAGGAGGAGGGGCGTAAAATTATCTCTCAGGTTCGTATGTTGCAGAACCTTTCAGCGGACAACCTGGCCAGTATGGAAAATACGGTCGGAACCGTGGTGACGATTCTGGAGTACATCGACCGCCTGGATGCTTCGCTGGAGGAGATCAACGCGGGGTCATCAGCTATTACCAAACTGATTACGTCTGTCGACGACGCCGCGGGCCATTCCGCAACGACCTCTCGCCACATGAATAGCTCTATGGATGCTATCCGTGAACGCAATGCGGAAATCGGTACTTACAATGAAACTACGCGTCAGGGTGTCAGCAACCTCAATAGGTCGATGATTCAGGTCGAGCGTAGCTTGAGCCAGTTCAGGATTGAAGAGACCAGCGAAACTGATCGCACGCTGGCCGCCATCGAGGATTTGAAAAAAATCCAGAGTGCCAGAAAAGTGCTGGACGAAGATGAAATGAAGGCTCTCGAGACGTCGAAGCCGGTACAGGCTATTTCATGAACACTGCGAGTGTCATGAGCGACCGTGGCATCAGCAGCGCGCAGCTGCTGATCCTTAAGCGGAAGCTGCACATAATTCTCGGAGCCGGGGAATATGTCACCTTGCTGGATTCAAGCGTGCAGCGCTTGCAGTGGTTGAGCGTCTGCGCACATCAGAAAACTGGAGGCTGAGCCAGTGATGAATAAACCGGATATCGTAGCGTTGAAGTGGGTTATCGGTCTGATAAAAGGCCAGGCCGATACGGCCGAGTCTGCCCTTGTAGAATTTGGGGACGATCCGAAGCAAAAGCAGGCTCTACTGCGCTGCATGTGGTCAGTGCACCAGATCACATCGACATTCAAAACGTTGGGCTTGAGCAAGGCCGAAATGCTGACACTCGAAATGGAGCGTAGTCTCAACTTTCTCTACAAGGAAAAAATTGTCGGCGAGCGCCGTAAGTTAGCCATGGGCGGCTTGATGCAAGCGCTTAAAATTATACCCGCTTATCTTGAGCACACTGAAGCGGTGCGCGTGGATACTGGCCGCGGGCTAGAGCACTTTGTCAATGACTTGCGTCGCTGGTCTGCGGAAAAGCCTCGCTCTGGCGCGTTCTTTTTCTACATCGAGATTCCTTTGCGCGTGGGAATTACTCAGGATGTGAGCACGGCCGGGGTCGAAGAGATACAAAGCTGCGCCAATGTCATGCTTGCTTTATACCTGGAAATGGCAAAGCAGGCTTTGCGCGGTGTGAAGATTGTCGAGAGTATGAAGACTGTGGCGCGTGTTGCCAGAAAGATGCAGGAACTGTTTGCAGGCACCGAAGCGGAGCGCTACTGGTTTGCAATGATTGGTTTGTGCGAGGGGATTGCCGCGGGGTTGATCAAGCCCGATGATTGTATTGCACAAATATTCAAGTCCGGCGCTTTTTCCATAAAATATGCTCGCGAAAATGGAGACAAGCTCGATCAGTCAATCGATTACAGCAGCTACCTGATGCAAATGTTGTACTACATTGCATCGTGTAAATCGATGCCGGTACATATAACCCAAATTCGGGAAACCTTCGGCATTGATAAAAATACCATCAGCGAAGCGAGCCGTGGGTTGGTGCACAGTGACGCTATTATTATTTCACTGGAAGGTGCGCTGAAAAGACTCGATAAAGTTGTCGAATTTCTTATGACAAATGATGTCGCGGATATTCTGCGGCTGCCGCCTGAAACGCGGCCCAATAATCTTCAAGAGGATATCGAACTGGCAGAGCAGCGTTTAATCGCCGCAGGTCAGATGCAACATGCGGAGGCGCTGGAGAATGTACGTACGCAGCTTGCACTGTTGCTGCAATCCGATCAAAACGGTGAGTCGCTTAATATTCCGGAGGTGGTCAGCTCCGTGTCCAGGGGTATCGTGGACGTCAAGCTCGACCTGGAGCACAAACTGAATCACGGGTTACACAGCAGCTATGCGGGCAAGGATTTCGAGCTGAGGGAAACGGTGGTTACCGCTACCTTCAAGCAAATGGCTGCGGTTGAAAGCCATCTGCATCAGATCTTGCGTCGCACAGCGCTCAAGGCCGCGCTGAATACGAAGCCTGATACTGCCGAAGAAATACTGCACCTTAGTACCGCTCTCAAGCGACACCTGAATAAGTTTGACGAGGGCCATGCTGAATTACGCCAAGCGATCAAAGACGCGGATTCTGGTGTGCCGGATACCGGTCTTTTGTACGAGTTGGCCCTGCAGTTCATGGATCAGTTGGAAGGTATGACCGACCGTGAAGCGCTGGATATCTCTCTGAATCTGCTGGACGATATTGCTGGCGCACTTCACTTCGTCGGGATGCAGCGGGAGGGCGCTGTGATCGACAAGTGCCGCAATTGGCTCCGTTCGGCCAGCGAGATGGATAGCATTCACGAGGACGAGGCGTGTCGTTGCTTCGCGGATGCCTTTGCCCAGATTGAGCTGCACTTGCAGCGTTCACTGATTGACCCTTTGGATGATACAGCCCCCATCATTGCGCTTGCAGAAGACCGAGCAGCCGAGTTAGACAAGTGGAATAGCAGCGGTTCGCCGGGCCGGTCTGTTGTCGATGTTGTCACCATTGACGAGTCGGCACCCCCCGTAACACAGGTGCAGGATACTGAAATTCCGGCGGAGTTCCGCGATGTTTTTATCGAAGAATCCGAGGAAATGGTTTCAGAGCTCAGTGAGTTGACCACAGACTGGCTGCAGAATCCGGACAACGACAGTGTCCTGCGCGACATTCGCCGACACTTTCATACGTTTAAGGGCAATGGTCGCGCGGTGGGCGCAAACATGTTGGGTGAGCTGGGCTGGGCAGCACAAGACCTGCTGGACCGATCGCTCGACGGTGAACTGGACGCGGACGAATCCGTCCAATCTTTGGTTAATCAGTTGGTCGCAGCCTTGCCGGAGTTGGTCAAATCCTACGGGGATGATACGGGCCCCGATGTTGATCGTATCCGCGAACTGACCAATGCCTGTTTTGACATGACAGCAGGCGCGGATGGGGAGTCGGCCTCGCAGGAACCGGGCGTCACTGGCTTGTTGAGCAATCTGGAAGAATCGAACGCTCCACAGCCCGTCGCGAAAACCCTCGCGCGGTAGTGGGCTGGCAACGGATCTAAGGAGGAGAAACGTCGTGTACACGGAAGAAGATTTGAGCAAGCTGGGGTTGAGTGTGACCGGAGAAGCCGAAGAGGATAACCAGCAAAAAAGCCTGAATTGGTTGCTGGAAATGGACTTGTCGGAGCCCAAGGAAACACTGTTTACAGTAGAGGACAGCGAGCTCGAGGATGCTGGCCTGTCGGCTTATGAGTCTGAGGTTGCTGCACGGCCGTTGGTTCGTGGCAATGTGTCTGGAGACGACATCGCTAATTATGTGGATGAAGAAATCGTGATTTCTTCGGAAACGCAGGTAGGTGACATCTACGTCGAAAGTGAATCTACGTCCGAAGACATTACAGATTCTGATCAGGATCAGCTGATGGCTCTGGATTATTCACGTGAACGGGAGGCTCAGCGCACCCTGAACGAACGGGAGGTAAGTGAGGGAACCGATATTCTTGGTCTGGATCATGAGGACGATATCGCCGAAAAGTATGTAACGCTCACCCGCATCAAGCCTGTCGACAGTTCGCCTGCAACAGAGATTACGTCAAGTTTGTCCAGCGGGGATGACCGGGAGTCCAGCGATGCGGTCGGTAAACACGTTGAGGAGATTCCAGAGGTCAGTGGACTGATAGAGGCGCCGGTGCAAACACAGGTGGCGGATCCGTCGAACGACGTGGTAGCCAACGATGGCGGACAGGATGCAGCAGTTCAGTCTGAGGACAATATTGTTGTAGGTGTTGCCGAGGCTGCAGAAGATGACCTCTACCGGTATTTGTCTGCGGACGATCAGCCGGAGACAGTCGCACACGATACGTCAGAGGTATTTGCACACGAATTGACGGGGCTTTGCGATAGCGAGATTCCCGCGTCGATATTGGTGACAGGCGTTGCTATAAGTGATGCCGCAGCGGAGAGCGAGTCAGAGCAGAAAGACGAGGATGATGTGCTTGAGTACCTCGCGAATACGTCGGATTCAGAAGCCGGTAACAATTTTGATCGCTATCTGTTGGCGGACGAGCACTGCAGCGTGGGAGATGCAGATTGGAAAGATTTGGAAGCACTGGCGCTGGAAGAGCGTGTGGATGACGATGCGGGTGTCAGTGAAAACGTTGCCATTGATTATCATGAGGAACTTCTCACTCTCGAGGGATTCGCTGCCGATAAAGTCCCGGCAACTACTCCGTCGCTCAGGAGCGCGATGGCGGCCGTATCCTTGGCTGTCGTTGCACGCTTGGAAGAACTGGGGCTCGCGTCGGATAGCGTTGCCGCGGAGGCCCGGCTAGGAATTGATGAAACTGCGATCAATCAGTGTTGTGCCGAGGGCTTTGAGCCGGTTTATGCCATCTTTACTGTGCTGCCTGAGTCGTTGATAGCCCTGGGTGAAGCTATGCTGGCATCGCTTCATATTCGGCTTTTGCATACTGACAGCGGCGATGTCTGGAATGACCTGTTCACCAGCGACTTTGCACCAAGCGGTGCCGCGCCGGCAGTGAGTTTGCGGGGTCTGGACAATATTGATGAAGCGGCTCAGCAGGAGAGCGCATCACCTGAAGGGCTCAGCAATGATATTTTTGGCGATGATTTTGATGAGGATATTGTTGCCGATCTGGCATTGTCGGGAACTACCAATGCAGAAGATATAGAGGCTGCTTTCTCCGACCTGGCCGATTCAAATGCTGGGTCTGCTGAGTTAGATGATGTTTCTTTCCTTCATGACGAAGCGAATACGCAAGCTTTGGCTGATTCGGCACGGCTGTTGGCGGAGCAGGAGCAGGAGCAG
This sequence comes from Candidatus Marimicrobium litorale, assembly GCF_026262645.1. Taxonomy (NCBI): domain Bacteria; kingdom Pseudomonadati; phylum Pseudomonadota; class Gammaproteobacteria; order Cellvibrionales; family Halieaceae; genus Marimicrobium; species Candidatus Marimicrobium litorale. Next base: position 2,335,144 of record NZ_SHNO01000001.1, on the reverse strand, counting down.
GAGCAGGCTCGCATGGCTGAAGAGGCGCGTGTACGGTCCGAGCAAGAGCAGGAGCAGGAGCAAGAGCAGGCTCGCATCGCTGAAGAGGCGCGTGTGCGGACCGAGCAAGAGCAGGACCAGGCTCGCATCGCTGAAGAGGCACGTGTGCGGGTCGAAGTGCCTCTTGCCGCAGTCGAAAATGTCTATCCTGAGAGCTTCATACCGGACTACATCGCTTTCAGTTACAGCAGTCAAAGTAATGCTGAAATATTCTCCGACTTTCTCGACGCCTTTATTGAAGAAGGTACGCTTGAGGTTGAAAAGCTTGAGAATGAGGTGCACGACTGGGAAAAGGACATGGCGAACGATGCGCTCTTCACTGCCGTATCGCGCACCCTTCACACGATCAAGGGTATTGCAAAGGGTGTTGGCCTGCAGCGATTGGGTACCCTCGTCCACAATTTTGAGACCCTTTTAGAAAAAATGCCTAGCCCGGAGGCAGGCCAGAAGCACGAGTACTTCCGCGTAGTAAATGCCTGGCTGGATGCGCTGGTCAGGGGTGTGGAGCAGGTGTCCAATGAGCGAGCGGACATCGCCAGCGAATTACCGCAGCAGTCGGGCAAGGCTGATGCCGAGGCCGCGTTGCCGCTCTCGGAGAACTCAGAGGCCAAGCCGGTTGAGAGTTTTGGTGCGGCGGCTGAGCTAGTAGCCATCGCGGCGGAAACCTATGGCGCTGCAGATGCCCAGTCCGCTATAGCCTCAGAGCCTGTGCCAGACCAGACGCCGGTTGCCAAGAAATCCCGCACTTCAGCGCTGGACAAGAAGCGCGATAAGCAGCTGGCAGACGAGGGGGCGAAGGTGTTGGCAGCCCAGCAGTCCGTGCGCATCACATCGGAGAAACTGGATCACCTGCTGAATCTTACAAGCCAAGTGCAGCAGTTGGGGGTGCGTGCTTCTCAAAATACATCCAGAGGTAGGCGCTCTTCTGCAGAGTTGCAGGCGCGACTCTCCTCAGTGCATACGCACATCCGCAAGATTTCCGACCGAGCCTTGCTCAATGTGAATGCCCAGCCGGGTAAGTCAGCGCCGGACATGGATGCACTTGAAATGGACCAGTACTCCGAGCTGCAGGAGGCCGCCAATATTCTGCGCGAGGGTGTCGAAGATCTCTCTGATCTGGTCGATGTGTTGGCACGACAGAATGCGCATGTAGAGGCGCTCCTGAAGCAGCAATCGATGGTGATTTCGAGTATTTCTTCGGCAATACAGGGCGCGAGGGTCGTGCCTGTATCGCGCTTGATGCCGGGACTGCGGCGCATTGTTCGCACCGTGAGCACGGATCTTGGCAAGGTGGTTTCTTTTCAGGCGCTGAACGAGACAGGCGCGCTGGATCGCGATCACTACGCACGTCTGCAGGTCATTCTGGAGCATATGGTGAGGAACGCGCTCGATCATGGCATTGAGTCGCCAGATGAGCGGGTCGCCGCAGGCAAGCCTACCGGCGGCCTAATCACCGTTGATGTGCGCAAGTCCGGCGGTGACTATGTCATTCGACTGTCCGATGATGGACGAGGTATCGATCCGGATGCGATCCGTCAGTCCGCCTTTGAGAAAGGCCTTGATACAGAGATCGACATCGATTCTCTCACTGATGAGGAGGCGATACGTCTGATATTCCACAAGGGTTTCTCTACGGCGAGTCAGTTGAGTGAAATATCTGGACGCGGTGTCGGCATGGACATCGTCATGAGTGAGCTGCTGCAGATCGGCGGCGACATTCAAATCCAGTCTGCGCTCGACCAGGGTACTGCCTTCGAGGTGCGTATCCCGAGCAATGTCTCTGTAAACGGCGCGTTGCTGGTTGCCGCTGCCGGTAAGTCGTATGCCATTCCGCTCAACGGGATGATTGCGGTTGAACAGGTGCCAGTGGAAGAGTTCTTTGCTGCGGTGGAAGGCCGCGAGACCTTGTCTCTGTCAGGTGTCGACTGTGAACCCTCCTATCTGGCAACACTATGCCAGGGTGTGCCGCTGCCGGATCGCAGTGCGTGGAATACCTTTGTGCCTGTGATTATTGCCGGTTATGAAGAGCGCCATATGGCTATCGCCATCGATAACCTGGAGGAGGCGCTGGAGCTTGTTGTGCGCTCCCTGGGTGCGCAGTTTTCTTCCGTGCCTGGGCTGGCAGGTGCGGCAACGACCGCCGAAGGTGAGGCGGTTGTTGCGCTTGATCTCAACCAGCTGGTTAAAAGTGCTGGTGACGACAGTATTGCCCCGGTCGTTGTGAACCAGATTGAAGCGACCGCGCCTCTGGCGTTAGTGGTTGATGACTCACGGACCCAACGCATGGTAGCGACGAATCAACTGGAGACCGTAGGTGTTGAGACGATTACGGCCGAGAACGGATTGGTAGCGATTGATTTGTTGAATGCTGCGCACCGTTTGCCGGATGTCATTCTGCTGGATGTGGAAATGCCGGTGAAAGACGGTATCGAAACTCTGCGCGAAATTCGCAAATCGACCCGCTTCGGAGACTTGCCAGTTATTATGGTGACGTCGCGCACAGGCGCGAAACACAGGGCGCTGGCCAGCGCGGCCGGTTGCAGTGCCTATATGGGTAAGCCCTTTAATTTCCCGGCGATGATCAAGCAGATCAATGCATTGACGGGGCTGGAATTACAACTTTCCTGAGGAATGTGCCATGACTCAAGATACGACCACATGGTGCGTGCTTATTCCCTGCTGCACTGAAGAGACCTGGGCGGTGCCACAGCAGTGCCTCGGTGAGATTGTGACAGTGCAGTCGGAATCGGATGCGCCACCCGCAGAACTGGATTGGCGCGGACAATCCGTGCCGGTATTCGATCTGGGTGCTGTGAGTGGGCCAGCATGGCGGGAGCCTCGTCGAGGCTCCGGGCTGGTTGCCATATTTGTCGGACTCAAGGGCGAGGCCTGCGAGTACTGGGGTATTCCGGTGCGAGGCAAGGGGCTGCGCATGGTAAGCCTCGCGGAAGACGATGTGGAAGACACGCCGGTTCCTGAGGGCGTCAATGCGCGAGCGGCCTTCAAGTTCGAAGGCGAGACGTACCAGGTACCTGATCTGGAGTGTTTCCAGAAACAGGTGGTGGCAAGCCGCTAATCAGGTTAACCGAGGGAGAGTAGGGCCTTGCAACTAGACGACATTGTAGATTGGATTGACGGCACGTTCGGTGATTCCACCCCCCGGGTGAGCGCGTCCGAGATGGACAGCCTGCAGAAAATTCTTGGTGGCAATGGTTACCAGAGTTACCTGCAGGATCAGGTCAATCGCCAGATCATAAGGGATTACTTGCTCAACGCGGTGGTCCTGGGTGTAATTTCCGACGAGGATCTTCAGGTCATGGCGCCCCCATTGGAGAGCGAGGAGGGGCGTGCGACGATGGCGCTTTATATGTTGATGAGCTCAGTAGAGGATGCTCGGGAGCTGCCGGCTATCACCGGGGATATGGCTCAGCTGAAACCGCTGAATCTCGAATCGGAGTCCCCACCCTACATCAAGCTGGTGACGAACTAGGATACCCGTTGCTAAACTCGACAGGCCTGGCTGATCTGGTTGCTACGGACGTGGCAAGGTGGTGAAGCGATAAAAGCAGACTCCTGCAACGGTTTAATTAAAAAAAATGGCATGTAAATGCCGTAAATCAACAATTCGCGGCACAAAAATATAAATTTTGGCAAATAAACTGCGTATTTTTCTAAAAATGAAAAAATGGGCAATACTCGTATTGTTCGCAGCCTATTCCGCGCCTATAACTGTTGTGTCAGCACGATCTCGGTGAATGTGCTGGCTGGGTAAATGCTCACTAAGCGCTTAAATCGCCTGGCATTCGGTGATGCAGAACAGGGTAACCAGATTGGAGGGAGAGGCAGTGATACTAACAATAACGCCGACCGCCGAGACAAACAGCCAGTCATCGCAGGGCACAGAAGTGTTCGCAGTTATCGCGGGTAAAAAGGTTTACCTGCCGGTGGAGGCGAAATACGTCATGCAGGACCGCCGGGGACTCTGGTTTTACAGTACCCGCAAACCGCGCCAGAAAGAGGGCGACTGGACGCCAAACAAGACCAGTATCGCCTGCGCGAATGAGCGTGGCTATGTCCGCGCCCTGCAGACCGAATCCGATCGGGAATGGCTTGAGACCTGTCAGCGCACCGTGCGCATGGTCCGTGAGGACGGCGCGCGCCGAGCCGCTGAGGACTAGACTCTCTGCCACGCCCCGTGGCGCTGAACACTGCTGCGCCCGCAGCGGCTTGCACTTTCCCGCTCCCTTGAGTGGACGACCACTGTCGTCTTTCCGCTCGCTTTCCCGCTCGCCTTACCCTGCGATACTTGAACGCCCCTAAAACATACTGTATGTTCAAATCCGACTCGTCGGCCGCTGGCGGTGCGAGTCCGTCAAGGACAGCATCGTCCGGTCAGTCGATAGCAACAGAACGAGCCGACAAGGCCGCTTTCAAACTAGTATGTGAGGTAATCCCGTGAGTGATCTCGAACAGTTTCGCCAGGAGGTAAGCGCCTGGTTGGAGCAGAATTGTCCCGAATCAATGCGTATGCCAATGTCCAGTTTCGAGGATATTTTCCCCGGTGGACGCAACCCCGAAATGTCGGATCCTGACCAAAAAGTCTGGTGCGACCGTATGGCGGAGAGAGGCTGGACCGTGCCTCACTGGCCAAAAGAATACGGCGGTGGTGGCCTGCAAAAGGCTGAAATAAGCATTCTGCGAGAGGAGATGTCGCGCATCGGTGCACGACCGGCACTTACCAGTTTCGGTATTTCCATGCTCGGGCCAGCCCTGCTGGAGTTTGGCAATGAAGAGCAGAAGCGTGAGCACCTACCCAGGATCGTGCGCGGTGACGTGCGCTGGTGTCAGGGCTATTCGGAGCCCAATGCGGGTTCTGATCTTGCCAGTCTGGCTACCGCGGCAGAAGACAAGGGCGACCACTACCTGATTAATGGTCAGAAAATATGGACATCCTACGCCGACAAATGCGACTGGATCTTCTGTCTGGTGCGCACTGACAACAGCGGCAGCAAGCATGAGGGTATCAGTTTCATGTTGTTTGATATGGATCAGCCCGGGGTAACCGCTCGTCCAATAAAATTGATCAGTGGCAGCTCTCCGTTCTGTGAGACATTTTTCGACAATGCCATTGCCGACAAAAGAAATCTTGTGGGTGAAGCGGGCAAGGGCTGGACCATTGCCAAGTACCTGCTGACTCACGAACGTGAAATGATTTCAGGCTTCGGCTCTGCGCCAAAAATATCGGTAGCTGATATGGCTTTGGAGGCGATCGGCGCGGACGCCTCAGGCTGTCTGGCGAATTCGGTGTTGCGTCAGAACATCGCACAGTATCAGCTCGATACGATGGTCTTCGGTGCCACCATGGCGCGAGTCGGTGATGAGGCCAAAGCGGGTGGTGGGCTGGGCCCAGCTTCTTCTATTTTCAAGTATTACGGTACTGAGCTCAATAAACGACGCAACGAGCTCAATCTTGCCGTTCTGGGCGAATCCGCGCTGGGTTGGGAAGGGGAAGCCTACTCTGAAGGTCGAGTCAGCCGCGACTGGTTGCGCTCCAAAGGCAACTCTATCGAGGGCGGTACGTCCGAGGTCCAGTTGAACATTATAGCCAAGCGCGTGCTTGGTTTGCCTGACGCATAATTGAGATAGGAATAATTCGATGGCATTGGTACTGAACGAAGAGCAAGTAATGCTGCGCGACGCGGCAGCGGGTTTCCTGGCCGAGAAGGCGACCATTGCACACTTGCGGGATCTGCGCGATTCCGGCGACGAGCATGGCTTTGATGCTGAGGTATGGCGGGAAATGACCGAGATGGGCTGGGCGGGTATCGCTATCCCGGAGGCTTTTGGAGGCTTGGGATATGGGTACACCGGGCTGGGCCTGGTACTGGAACAGGCCGGCCGAAACCTCAGCGCCAGCCCACTGCAGTCCAGTGTGCTGGTGGCTGCTACGGTGATCGGTGAATTGGGTAGCGCCAGTCAGAAGGAGGCTTTGCTGCCTGCCATTGCTGCGGGGGAAACGCTGGTATCGCTGGCTTTGCAGGAGGCACCGCACCATGCACCGCTGCACTGTGCAATGTCTGCGTCAAAGGCGGGGGATCACTTCATTCTCAGTGGAACGAAGTTGCTGGTCATGGACGCTCCCGCGGCCGACGCATTTATCGTCCTTGCTCGCACCGCTGGTGCGCCGGGTGATGATGATGGTCTCAGCGCTTTCCTACTGCCGGCAGAAACAGAGGGCTTAACAGTTGAGCCCGGTAAAATGGTAGATTCCCGTGCCTATGGCACCCTGACCCTGACCGATGTGAAGGTAGCAGAGGATCAGCTACTGGGTGATATCGGTCAGGCCAGCAAAGGCCTCGGTCACGCCCTTGATATTATTAATATCGGTCTGGCCTCGGAGTTATTGGGGCTGTCTGCCGAGGCATTTGAGCGAACCGCGGAGTATCTGAAGGAGCGCAAGCAGTTCGGTCGTGTCATTGGCTCATTCCAAGGGTTGGCCCATCGCGCCGCAGAATTGTTCGCTGAGCTTGAGCTGGCGCGTTCTATTGTCCTGCAGGCGCTGCAAAAAATAGATGAGGGTGAGCCAGATCTTGCGCTTTATGCCAGCGCGGCCAAGGCCAAGTTGTGCGAGGTGGCGCAACGTGCGACGAACGAAGCGATCCAGATGCATGGCGGTATCGGAATGACGGACGAGTACGAGATCGGTTTTTTTATTAAGCGCGCACGCGTGGTGCAGCATTTGTTTGGTGATTACAACTATCATTTGGATCGCTTTGCCCGCCAGAGCGGTTTCTGAGGAGCGTGCTCCGGGGGTTCCACGATTCATGAAATCAGATATTGCAGCCTACGAGGAGGCTATTGCCAGCCTGACCGCGTCTGGGGGAGGGTTTGAGCTCAACTCAGTGATGCTCGACGGAGTGGAGTACCGTAATTATGCGGTTATGCCCGGCAGTCTTCGCGACTACTATGCCGTGATGTTGAATCATGCGCATAAGGATTTTGCGGTGTATCAGGACGAGCGCTTTACCTTTGCCGAAGCTCACCAGCACGGGGTGGAATTTGGCGCTGCACTGGTGCAGCGCTATGACGTTGCCAAGGGTGACAGGGTGGCGATACTCAGCCGCAATAATCCCCAGTGGATGATGGCTTTTATGGGTGCCACCTCGGTCGGCGCAGTGGCGGTTCCGATGAATGGTTGGTGGACGACCGAGGAGCTGGATTATGGTTTCGCCGATAGTGGTGCCAAGGTTGTGGTGGCAGACCGCAACCGCATAGAACGCTTGATGCCATTGGTTAAAAAACATGGGCTCCAGGTAATTTCTATCGACGATTGCACTGGCCTGGCCGTCGAGCATACGCCGTTTGCCGAGTTGCTGAGAGCCTTTGAAGGTGCGTCGCTACCTGTCGCCGATATCGCCCCCGATGATCATGCCACGATAATGTACACCTCGGGTTCCACGGGTAATCCCAAGGGCGCCCTGTCCTCTCACCGGGGTATTCTCTCTGCGATTTATAGTTGGATGTGCTGGGGCATAGCAACCAAGATGGCGGGCTCTCAGGAGCAGCGCGCTGAGGGCCTTGCGCCGTCTGCGCTGGTGACCGTGCCATTGTTTCATTGTACCGGCAGTCACTCGGCCTTTTTATTGTCGCTGGTTGTCGGTCGCAAGATGGTGATCATGCATAAGTGGGATGCCGAGGAAGCCTTGCGTCTGATCGAAGAAGAGAAAGTAACCTGGTTTAATGGCGTTCCCACTATGTCTGCCGAACTGCAGGCCGCGGCGGAGACGACGGAGCGGGATGTTTCCTCGCTGACCGAAATCATGGCAGGCGGCGCGGCGCGACCGCCCGAGCAAGTGAAGAAAATCACGGGTACCTTCAAGAAATCGGCGCCCGGTATAGGGTATGGGCTGACTGAAACCAATGCATTGGGTACGCTGAACGCGGGCTCTCATTACATCGCGCGCCCCGGCAGTGCCGGGCGTCCGGTGCCTGCAGTGACCGATTTTCGCGTGGTGGACGTGGCCGGTAAACCACTGTCGGTGGGTGAGCACGGGGAGATCTGCATCAAGTCCCCATGCAATGTACTGGGATATTGGAACAAGCCAGAAGCTACGGCTGAGGCTTTTGTGGATGGTTGGTTTCACACCGGTGATGTTGGATACCTTGATGAAGATGGCTTCGTATACATTGTCGACCGCATCAAGGAAATTATCATTCGCGGCGGTGAAAACATCAGCTGCATTGAAGTAGAGGCAGCTATCTACGCCCATCCGGATATTCAAGAGGCCGCCGTTTTCGGATTGCCCGATGAACGGTTGGGAGAAATTGTAGGCGCCGCGGTGGTTTTGCGGGAGGGTGCGGAGCTCGATCAGGGCGCGTTGCGTCATTATCTTGAAGATCATCTGGCAGCCTTCAAGATACCCCTGCACGTCTGGTTCCGGTCTGACGCCCTGCCGCGCATTGCCTCTGGAAAGATTTTTAAACGTCAGCTAAAAAAACACTACACTAAAGAAATGGATGCTGCGCGTAAACGCCAAGCGTGATTCGCGGCAGGCAGTTTGGGTAAAAACTAAACAGGAGAGTGGCAATGGACCTTGGAGTGAGCGCGAACGTGGCGCCGTTATTGGCGGAAGTAAAGCAGTTTATAGATGAAGAAATCCGCCCAGTCGAGGCCGAGTACTTCGGCGATATCGACGTTGGCGATCGCTGGGAATTTACCAGCCGCCAGACAGAGATTATGGAGGGCTTGAAGGGCAAGGCAAAGGCAAAAGGGCTGTGGAATTTTTTTCTCACTGATGGTGATTCCGGCTCTGGCCTCAACACGGTGGAGTACGCTTATCTCGCCGAGGAGATGGGTAAGTCCCATATGGCGGCTGAGGTTTTTAATTGTGCCGCGCCAGATACGGGTAATATGGAAGTGCTGCACAAGTACGGTACCGAGGCGCAGAAGAAGCAGTGGCTTGAGCCGTTGCTTAACGGTGAGATCCGCTCGGCGTTTTCCATGACAGAGCCCGGTGTCGCGTCATCTGATGCTACCAATATTTCGACATCCGCCGTGCTCGATGGGGATGAGTGGGTCATTAATGGCGAGAAGCATTATGTTTCGGGTGCGGGTGATCCGCGCTGCAAAATCATGATTGTTATGGTGAAAACGGATCCAGATGCGGCAAAGCATGTGCAACAGTCACAGATTCTGGTGCCCACAGACGCGCCTGGATTCGAAAACATTCGTCCAATGAATGTTTTCTCCATGGACGACGCGCCTCATGGCCACATGCATCAGAAGTTCGATAACGTGCGCGTACCGAAAGACAATATGATTCTTGGTCCCGGTCGTGGGTTTGAAATTTCCCAGGGTCGCCTGGGGCCAGGCCGTATTCATCACTGCATGCGTGCCATTGGGTCTGCGGAAAAAGCTCTTGAATTATTGTGCGAGCGATCACTGTCACGGACCGCCTTTGGCAAACCTCTGGCGCGTCTGGGCGGCAATATTGACATCATCGCTAATGCCCGTATGGACATCGAGCAGGCGAGGTTGCTTACTCTGAAGACCGCCTGGATGATGGATAATGTTGATCCGAAAGAAGCGCGCGTGTGGATTTCCATGATCAAGACTGCCGTGCCGAACATTTCTATCCGTATCGTGGATGAGGCCATTCAGGTGTTTGGTGCGCTGGGTGTCTCGCAGGACACGCCTTTGGCTACCATGTATATGGGTCAGCGCACCCTGCGTTTGGCTGATGGCCCGGATGCGGTTCATCGCATGGTTGTGGGTCGCAATGAGCTTAAAAAGTATATTGATCAGCCCGCTGTCAGTGCCACTTCCCGTGACGGTTGAGAGCGCAAAAACGTTATAAGAAGTGTTGTTTGTTTTGTGTCATGATAAAAAGGAACGTAGTGCCGGAAAAGTCATATCCTAAAACAATAAGCAAAGGATTTGTCGCATGTTGATTTACAAGTGCAGCCCTACCCAAAAAGCCGTCTTGTTCGGCCTGCTTTTCGTGACGCCGCTCTCTTGGGCGGCTGAAAGAGCTGGAGTCCTGGAGGAATTAATTGTTACCGCGACCAAGCGGGAGACAACATTGATGGATACTCCAGCTTCTATCAGTGCTTTCGATAAAGATACGCTGACGCAATTGGGCATCACCGGCAGCGAAGACCTTGTAGCAAACACGCCATCTCTTTCGATTACAACATTTCGGGTGAGTATCCGAGGCGTGGGTCGTCCCAACCTGGCGGTCGGCTCGGAGCCCGGCGTTGGCATATACTGGGACGGGGTCTACAACACCGAGAATGGCATTTTCAATTATTCCGAATTCATGGACATTGAACGCATTGAGGTTTTGCGCGGTCCCCAGGGAATCCTATACGGACGCAATTCGATTGGTGGCGCAATCAGCTTCATTAGTAAACGCCCCAACGCGGAGTGGGGAGGAACCGCTACGGCACAGCTAACCAGTTATGACGGCAGACTCATACAGGGCATGGTCAGTGGTCCCGTGACCGACAAGCTGAGTGTCCTGGTGGGTGCATCGTATATCGCACGGGACGGTCTGCAAAAAAACACATTCAATGGCAAAAAGTACGGCGAACAGGACACGCCCTACGGGACAGTGAGCTTCGAGTACCAGGCGACTGATCGTTGGAACACGACCCTTAAGGTCATTGGCCTTGATCGTGATTATAGGCAGGACAATGGCTACATTTTAGACCCCTTTTACCGTGATCTTACTGAGACGGTTAGTGACGTCGATTCGGGAAGGTCGCTCAACCTGCCCGGCATGTTCCCTGCGCAAAACTTTGTCAGCATGCGGCAGGGTCTGGAGATCGAAAACCCCGCAGTACGGGATGAGGACAAGGTCAAACAGGATCGCGATCCTCGCCTGGAAAATAAAAGATGGGCCACATTTCTTAATAGCGAATACAGCGCAGACACCTTTACGTTGAAGTATACGGGAGGCTACAACCGGTACTGGTTCGACAGTGTCACCGATGCTGACGCGAGTGCAACAGAAGATTCCGGTTTGGACTGGAATCAGATTACGGCGCTTGGCTTGCCGGTCGCAACCCTGCCTGGGTTTCCAGGTGTAGAGGTCACCCCGGCCGACATGACCTTTGAGGTCGATCAAAAAGCCCGGTTTTCGTCACACGAATTGCAGTACTCATCGGAATGGGATGGTGATTTCTCGCTCTTGGGAGGCCTTTATTACTATCACAGTGATGAAGATCAACTGGTGACCTTCCGTGAATGGAACGATGATCTCATGGAGATGTACGAGTATATCGTTGTACTCGGTCAGGCCGCGGGCGCCGATGTCAGCAACGTTGTCAGTGACGACAATTACCTCTACCGAGGCGAGGCGAATGTGGATACGCGATCCTATGCGACCTACGGGCATTTGTCTTGGAATTGGCGGCCAGACACGGTGTTATCGGCGGGCCTGCGTTACTCTTACGATGAAAAAAAGGGCAATGACAACACGTTTGTGCAATACGTAGGCGATCCCGACGACCCCACGGTGTATCGCGCAGCAGATGACGACTGGGATAAATGGACGTGGCGGCTGGGCGCCGATCACTTTATCGACGAGGACCAGTTCCTTTATGCGTTTATTGCCACGGGCTATCGATCAGGCGGTTTCAACTTTCAGAAACCGTCAGCCAGTACGGACGTAGACGAGGTAAAGCCAGAGGGAATTATCTCCTATGAGGTGGGCTACAAAGGGTCTTTACTGGACAACCGACTTAACGTGAGCACGAACTATTATTACTATGACTACACAGATTTACAGGTGATCAAGCAGGATGTAGAAAATGGCATTGCGCTCAATACCTTTGAGAACGCCAGTGACGCGCGCGCGCAGGGAATCGAGCTAGAGGCAATGGCTCTGCCTACGGCTAATATTTTGCTCGGCTTGAACTATTCCTGGAACGACTCTGAGTTCAAAGATTTCAAATCAAAGGATGCGAACGCTTGTACGCTGGGGCCCTATTTCGAGGGTAGAACTCAGGCTCCGTTGTGCGTCGATGAGCAGGATCTCAGTGGCAACGAATTTGCCTTGATGCCAGAGCACAAGGTAACGTTCAACGCGACGTACTTCTGGGAAATGTTTGACCTGGGTTGGTCGGTCACCGGTAGCTATTACTATCAGGGCGATCAGTGGATGTCTCCGTTCAATAACGAACAGTATGACAAGGTCGAGAACTGGGATCGCTGGGATGCCCGCCTCAATGCGGGTGCGCTCGATCAGAAGTGGGTTGCCACGGCGTTCGTTAAAAACATCACCGACGACAGAGAGATCATTGTTTCGGGTCGACCTAGCACCGTTACGCGCAACAACGGGGTATCGCTGACAGACCCTCGCATCTTCGGTGTCCGGTTCACTTATAACTTCTAACGTCTAAACGCTACAAGGCGCAGCGAACAAGCGCATCAGGCGGGTCGGACTCCACGCTGTCCTGCGACTTTGCCGGTGGCCCGCACGCCTGCCGCCAGCCAGTGCCTGAGCTGGTTTCGCCCGGGATTCCCCGCGTCTGGCCCGGCTGGAGAAGGTCATGTGCAAGGCCGTGTTCCACGCCATAAAATACTTGTACGAACTAATGACATACTGTATGTTCAAAACCCTTTTTAGCGGGTGATTCAGGACCGCATGCCGTGACGCCGCTACCGGGCTCTCCGGCAGAGAGAAGTGACACACTCCGGCATATTTGCGGCGCTCGCATCTACACTTTGGCGCTTCTGCAGAGGCCCAAACTTACGAGGACATACTCATGGCAATAAAAGTCGTACCCAAGGAAGAAATGCTCGATGCGATTGGTACCAAGTTCGAGCCAGGCGAGTGGATTGAGGTAGATCAGTCACGCATCAACACCTTTGCGGACTGCACCGAGGATCACCAGTTTATTCATGTGGATGAAGAGGCCGCAAAGGCGACGCCCTTTGGCCAGACCATCGCACACGGCTTCCTGACTTTGTCGCTCTTGCCGAAGATGTGTGAAGGCAATGGCATCGTGCCCGAGACTGTGCTCATGGGGCTCAACTACGGATTTGACAAGGTGCGCTTTCTGGCGCCGGTAAAGTCCGGTAAGCGTGTGCGGGCTAACTGTGAGGTAGCCAACATCACGCGCAAGGAAGGAGACCGCTTCTTAATCACACAAGCGGTGTCAGTAGAGATCGAAGGCGAGGATACCCCCGCACTGGTCGCAGAGTGGCTGACCATGGTCGTGGCCGGTTAAACGGTCGCAGCGTCTTACTTAAGCTAAGAGGATTGAAACAATGTCTATTCGTTATGACGGCCAAGTGGCCATTGTTACAGGGTCCGGTGGTGGGCTCGGTCGTTGTCATGCTATTGAGCTGGCAAAACGTGGTGCAAAAGTGGTGGTCAACGACCTCGGCGGCAGCGTCGACGGCTCTGGTGCCGGTTCGGACGCCGCGCAGGCAGTGGTTGCGGAAATTGAAGCGGCCGGTGGCGAGGCGATGGCCAATGGCGCCAATGTGGCGAAGTACGATGAGGTCGAGGCCATGGTCAAGCAGGCAGTCGACAAGTGGGGCCGGGTAGATATTCTGGTAAACAACGCCGGTATTCTGCGCGACAAGAGCTTCGCCAAGGGTACGCTGGACGATTTTGGTCTGGTGCTGGACGTACACCTTATGGGCAGTGTCAATTGCACCAAGGCCTGTTGGGAAATTATGCGCGAGCAGGCCTACGGCCGGGTAGTGGTCACTACGTCATCGTCAGGCCTTTACGGCAATTTTGGCCAGACCAATTACGGCACGGCTAAAATGGGTGTCATTGGTATGATGAATACGCTCGCTCAGGAAGGTGCCAAGTACAATATCAAGATCAATGCCCTTGCGCCGACTGCGGCGACCCGCATGACAGAGGGCTTGATGCCTGAAGAAGCACTCAAGCTTCTCACTCCGGAAACAGTGACACCAGCGGTTTTGTTCATGGCCAGTGAAGATGCGCCGACACGCACGGTAATCGCTGCGGGTGCGGGCAGTTTCGCTGTGGCGCGTATTGTAGAGTCCGCGGGTAAGTGGCTGCCAGAGGATGAGCAGACTCCGGAAGGTATTGCTGCCCATTGGGACGAGATTGCCGATACGGCGGGTGAAACCCAGCCACAGATGGGAGCAGAGCAGACCGTGAAAATGGTCGGCCTTGCAATGGAAGGCCTGGGTATTAAGCAAGATTGATTCATTGATGATGATGGTGCCCTGCGGGTGCCCGATTGCGGAGACAGAAAAATGACAGAAGCAGTAATTGTATCGACGGCGCGTACTCCAATAGGCAAAGCCTATCGAGGCGGTTTTAATAATCTCGCAGGGGCGACATTAGGGGCGGCCTCTGTGTCAGCTGCGGTTGAGCGTGCGGGTATTGATCCGTCTCGCGTCGACGACGTGATCATGGGTTCAGCGCTGCAGCAGGGCGCCACAGGTTCTAACATCGCAAGGCAGGTTGCCCTGCGTGCGGGCCTGCCCGACACGGTGTCCGGCATGAGCCTGGATCGTCAGTGTTCCTCGGGCCTGATGGCGGTGGCAACCGCGGCCAAGCAGATCACTGAGGACGGTATGAGTGTAGTGATCGGCGGCGGACTCGAGTCCATCTCGCTGGTACAGAATGAACACATGAACCTTCATCGTATGGTCGATGAAGAGCTGCTCGCGATCGAGCCCAATATCTTTATGCCCATGTTGCAAACTGCTGAAGTGGTTGCAGAGCGCTACAACATTCCGCGCGAAACGATGGACGAGTATGGTCTGCAGTCGCAGGAGCGCACTGCCGCTGCTTATGCCGCAGGCAAGTTCGCCGACGAGTTGACCCCGGTCACCTGCAAGCGCACCGTCTGGGATAAGGAAACTGGCAATGCCTCTGAAGTGGAATCTACTGTAGAGGCAGATGAGGGTCTTCGTGCGACGACTGCTGAGGGTCTGGCGGGTCTCAAAACGGTTCAGGAAGGTGGCACGATTACCGCGGGTAACGCGTCACAGCTTTCCGATGGGTCTTCTGCTCAGGTGCTCATGGACGCCAAACTTGCCGAGAAAGAAGGCCTCGAGCCGCTCGGTATTTATCGCGGTATCGCGGTTGCCGGTTGTGCGCCGGACGAGATGGGTATCGGTCCTGTTTTTGCTGTACCCAAGCTGCTCAAGCAGCATGGCCTCAATGTGGATGACATTGGACTCTGGGAACTGAACGAGGCCTTTGCTGTGCAGGTTATCTATTGCCGCGATCAGTTGGGTATCGATAATGACAAGCTGAACGTCAACGGCGGTGCCATCTCAATAGGTCACCCCTACGGCATGAGTGGCTCGCGCATGGTGGGTCATGCCTTGATCGAAGGCAAGCGCCGCGGGGTCAAATACGTGGTGATCACCATGTGCGTCGGTGGCGGTATGGGTGCCGCGGGACTGTTCGAAGTCGCCTGACCGGCGACTGGCTAACACGGCGCCCTTGGGCGCCGTTGTTGTTTCAGGGGCAGCAAAACCGCTGCACTCTTACGAAGGGAAATACATATGAAAGCACTAATTTGCAGTGAGCTTGGCCTGGCCGAAAAGCTGGAACTGGCGGGTGACTGGCCCGCCCCCGAGGTCGGCGAGCACGATGTTGCTATCGATGTGAAAGCGGCGGGGCTCAATTTCCCCGATGTACTTACCATTCAGGGTAAGTACCAATATCAGCCGGAGATGCCCTTTATTCCCGGCGGGGAGTGCGCTGGGGTCGTGACGGCTGTAGGTGACAAGGTCAGCCGCTTCAAGCCTGGCGATGAAGTAATATCCATGGGCGCCTCTGGTGCTTTCTGCGAAAAAATCGCCGCCAACGAGTTTTCTGTATTTCCCAAGCCCAAGGCACTCAGCTTTGAGCAGGCGGCAGGTATCAGCATCACCTATTTCACCACGTATTATGCCCTCAAGCAGCGTGCCAATCTGCAGCCAGGTGAGTCCCTGCTGGTTTTGGGTGCCGCCGGCGGCGTCGGCACCAGTGCGATCGAGTTAGGTAAACTGATGGGTGCGAAGGTGACCGCCTGTGCCAGCACGGACGAAAAACTTGAAATCTGTAAACAGCTGGGTGCAGACGAGCTCATCAATTATTCCGACATAGACCTCAAAGCGGTGTTAAAGGAGGCGTCGGGTGGACAGGGCTATGACGTGATCTACGATCCCGTCGGGGGCGATTATGCCGAGCCCGCAATCAGGAATTTGGCATGGAAAGGACGCTTTCTGGTCATCGGGTTTGCCAGCGGGCCTATTCCGAGTATTCCCCTCAATCTCGCTTTGCTCAAAGGCGCGTCTTTTGTCGGCGTATTCTGGGGTCGCTTCACCGGTGAGGAGCCGGAGGTCAATATGCAGAACATCAGCGAGCTTACCGAGCTATTCGAGAGCGGCAAACTCAGCCCTCTGGTCACTGACTGCTTTCCCATTGAGCAGTATGAAGACGCCTTCAACTGCATGATCGAGCGTCGTGCTCGCGGCAAGGTCATTATCACCATGTAGGAGAATTGGCGTTATGTCCGGTTTTGAATTCAACACCGTCCCGCGAATCGTGGTGGCGCCCGGAGCGAGTCAGCAGCTTGCGGCGGAACTGTCAGCTCTGGGGGTTTCCAGGCCACTGCTGGTGACTGATCCTGGCCTTGTGTCTATCGGGCTGATCCAGCCCGTGGCGGACACGCTGGCGGAGGCTGATGTCACCGCGGTGCTGTTTGATCAGGTGCGCGAAGACCCTCCAGAGCACACCGTGATGGCAGCCGTCCAACTGGCGCGCGAGTCCACTGTCGACGGTGTGCTGGCGGTGGGCGGCGGCAGTTCTATGGATGTAGCAAAGGTGGTTGCGGTCCTGCTTGGCGGTGATCAGCCGCTGCAGGATATCTACGGGGTCGGGCAGGTCAGCGGTGGACGACTGCCGCTCGTGTTGGTGCCCACAACCGCGGGCACCGGTTCGGAGGCGACGCCGGTAGCGATTATTACCACCGGCGAAACTACCAAGGCGGGGGTTTCTTCGCCGGTTCTTCTGCCCGATGTGGCGGTATTGGATGCGTCCCTTACATTGGGCCTGCCGTCGGGTGTGACCGCAATGACGGGTGTCGATGCGATGGTTCACGCGATTGAGGCCTACACATCAAAACACAAGAAAAATCCGCTATCGGATAATCTGGCGATCAATGCATTAACGCTGCTTTCAGAGAATATTCGCACCGCTGTCCATAAGGGTAACGATGAGAAGGCCCGCGAAAATATGCTACTGGGTGCCTGTCTTGCCGGACAGGCATTTGCCAACGCGCCGGTGGCGGCGGTGCACGCTCTGGCCTACCCACTGGGTGGCCGCTACCATATACCCCACGGTCTTAGTAATTCCCTGGTGCTGCCTTCGGTGCTGGAATTTAACGCTCCGCAGGCGAGCGCGCTCTACGGAGAATTGGCGGAACTGGTGGTTGGCAAACCGGTGACGGGCAGCGATGAATCCAGGGCAGCGTCGTTGGTCGCGGCGCTGCGCAAGCTGATTAACGATGTCACCCTGCCGGCGACTCTGGCTCAGGCCGGCGTGAAGGAAAGTGACCTTGAGATGCTTGCTGAGGATGCCATGTTGCAGCAGCGCCTGCTGGTGAATAACCCGCGGGAGGTCAGTTACGATGATGCTCTGGCTATTTACCGTGCGGCCTACGGAGAGACAGCATGAGTAAGTCTTTATTGCCATCTCGCGAAAATTACAAGGTGTTTTATCCGATAACCACGCGCTGGTCCGACAATGACATTTATGGTCACGTTAACAATGTGGCCTATTACTCCTACTTTGACACCGTGGCGAATCAATACCTGATCGACGAGGGCGGCATGGATATCAGCGACGGCAGGGTGGTCGGTTATGTGGTGAATTCTGGCTGTGATTACCACTCGCCTATCACCTACCCGGAGCGTATTGAAGCTGGCCTGCGGGTCGATAAGCTGGGGAATAGTTCCGTGCAATACGGGATTGGTATCTTTCGGGAAGGAGAAGACAATCCTGCCGCGCACGGCCATTTCGTGCATGTTTTTGTTGAGCGCGCCGTGAACCGCTCGGTGCCCATACCTGCATCGCTGCGTGCCGCGCTGGAAAAAATCAGCTAACAAGCCTGCTCTGGACTTTTGGATGTTTGCGTACCGACGGTGGCTGCCTTGTCAGCAGGAAGGGGGGTCAACCAGTGCCGCGCACATTTTTTGTCACAGGTCGAAACGGTGCTTTATTCATTCTTCTGTGTTGCGCTGCCAGACAAACGCGTGTCGGTTGATGTTCATCCTCCGACAAGCGCTTGTAGGCATCGGGCTCGTGCCGTATTACTTGAGTTCTGACGATGATTTCTCCAGTACGCGCCGCGCAACAATAAGCTGCTGAATTTGCTGGGTCCCCTCAAAAATATCGATAATTTTGGAGTCCCGGGCAAATTTCTCCAGCAAGTGCTGCTCGCTATACCCCAGGCTCTGACAGAGTGCCACACAGCGCAGAGTAATGTGGTTGCCCACACGTGCGGCCTTGGCTTTACACATTGAGGCTTCTTTGGAATTGGGCATCTTGTTGTCTGCCATCCAGGCGGCTTTGAGCACCAACAGGCGACCTGCCTGCCACTCTGCTTCCAGCTCGCTTAACTCGGCTTGAATCGCATTCAGGCTGATAGGCTTCTTGTCGTAAAGCAGTTCAACTCCCTCTTCCTTCAACAGAGCCTGCGCCATGTCCAGTGCGGCACGGGCCACACCTACTGCCATAGCGGCGACCGGCGGGCGGGTGTTGTCGAAGGTTTGCATCACGCCGCCGAAGGCTTTTTTACGGCCCTCCGCGTCGGTGGCGACTTCTGCACTGCCGAGGATATTATCCTTTGGGATACGGCAGTCACTGAAGCTTATGGCAGCAGTATCTGAGGCACGAATACCCATTTTGTGCTCCAGTCGGGTTACCTCGCAGCCTGGCGTACCTTTCTCAACGATAAAGGATTTGATGGCGGCTTTGCCCAGTGATTTGTCCAGGGTAGCCCACACGACGAGCGTATCGGCTCGATCACCATCGGTGACATAAATCTTTTCGCCATTTAAAACCCACTCCTCGCCATCGAGCACCGCTGTGGTGCTGATATTGGCTGAGTCGGAGCCGGTGCTCGGCTCGGTAATGCACATGGCAGCATAGCTGCCTCCGTACTTTTCTACCTGCGCTGGCGTGCCCACTGCTGTGATGGCCGCGTTGCCCAGACCGCTCCCGGGCATGCCAAGGAACAAACCCACGTCACCCCAACACAAGCCAAACAGTCCGACAACCGAGCCCATATTGCCGCCGTTCACCACCGTGCCGTCCGCTGCGGGTTTCTTGCTTTTGCCTGTGGCGGAGGCCCGGTTTCCGGCAATGAGTTTGTTTACCTCTTCCATTTCTACGGGGTAGGTGTGCTCCTCTTTGTCGTACTTACGCGAGTAGGGGCGCATCATGTGTTCCGCCAGCATCATGACCTGAGCAAAGGTTTCTTCGTGCTTGTTTGAAAGTTCCAGATTAATCATTGTTTTGGTTCCTGTGTGATCGTGTCTGAGTGAGAAGTTCTCAACCCGGTCTCATTTATCCTATAGGCTGGCTACGCCTTCCAGAGTGTCGATAGCGCGCAGGTTGCGGTACCACATTTCCACGGGGTGCTCCTTGGTAAAACCGTGGCCTCCCAGCAATTGCACCCCGTCTGTGCCGATTTTCATCGCGTGTTTGGCGCAAAAAATCTTTGCCAGATACGCGTCTTCATGGAAGGCCTCGCCTCGCTCCGCACGCGACGCTGCGCGCCATGCCATCAAGCGCATACCTTCAATTTCGATAGCCATGTCAGCAATCATAAAGGCAACGGACTGACGGTTGGTAATGGGCTCGCCAAAGGCCACGCGCTCATTACAGTAGGGGATCGCATAGTCCAGAACGCCCTGGCAGGCGCCGACCGCCAGGGCGCAGATGCCCAGGCGAGACAGGTCGATAAAGCGTTGCAGGTCGAAATCAGTGAGCATGGCTTCGGCAGGGACTTGCACTGAGTCCAGCGTCAGCGTCGCCAGCTGTGCTCCGAGTAGCCCCATGTTTTCCTCTGCCGTGCGAGTCAGTCCCTCTGGATTGCCCTCGATGATGAACGCGGCTGGGGTCTGATCTTCGCGTTTGGCGATCACCAGAATGAGTTCTGCGCTCATACCCAATGGCACCATAGACTTGGTGCCGCTGAGGGCGTAGCTCGCACCACTTTGCACCGCCGTTGTGGCGGGCTCAGTGGGCTCGAAGGTTGCGCGCGGCTCCAGCAAGGCGGTGGTGGCGGCTTTAAAATCGCCCTTGCAAAACAGGGGTAGGTATTTTTCTCGCTGGGCATCGCTGCCCTGGTCCAGCACGGTATTGACGAAGCCCAGCGGACTGATCGCGCCCAGAGCCAGAGAGAGGTCTCCATGAGCCAAGTCTTCAAGGATGAGGGCATTTGAGACCGGTGAGCGGCTCATGCCCGCACCGCCCAGTGCCTCCGGAATTTGAAGGAGAGTCAGTCCCAGCTCTGCTGTCTTGGGGTAGAAGGGCTCGGCGTCGCTTTCGCGGTTATCGACGAGTCGGCTGAGATCGCGAATTTCTGCTGCGGCGAAGCGCTGCATGGTTTCGCGATTCATACGCTGTTCATCCGTCAGGGTCAGGTCAAACATCTGGTCTTGTGCAGCTTCTGTCATGGTGTCCTCTCTGCTTGATAATGTTTAGTCGTGAATTGGGCTGGGCGCCTGTAGGCCACCGATCAGGTAGTCCACCAGGTGATCCAGCAGGGTGTCTTCGTCAAAATCGCTGAGGTCACCGAGCGGCGTGCGCGGTAACCACGCCACATCGGCGACGCCATGCACCACATTGGTTATTACGAACATCAGGCGCAGTCGTCTCACTTTTGCGGGCAGTTCCGGGAGCTGCTCGGACAGCGCTTTGTCCAGCCGTTCCAGGAAGGGCGTAGTAATGTCGTTGACCATATCGGCGATCTCCTCATCGCCATCGCTGACCAGCCTGGACAAAAAACGTGCACCGTCTGCCCCCCAGGGCTGGCGGCCGGGTAGTTCTGCAAGTGGGCGCAGTATGTGGCGACTGCTGCTGCGCAGCGTGCGCGGGACGCCCCGCTCAGCCCGCAGCGCAGCAGCGGTGCGCGCCAGTTCCCGGGATACCATGTCGAGCAGCGCCTGTATGACGCCCAGTTTGTTGTCGAAATGGTAGTGCATGGCAGCGGAGTTCCTCGAGCCAGCCTCCGTACTGATGCGTCGCAAAGAGACGGCGTGCAGTCCCTCTTTTGCGTATAGGTGCAGTGCTGTCAGCAAGAGGCGCTGGCGCGTATCGCTGCTCTTATCCAGAATGTGGCTGGCGGCCATCATGATCGATTGAGTGCTGAGCTTGCTTTGACGAGGAGCTCTATCAGACGGGGGTACCTGACCGGAAAGAGGCGTGTTACGAAAGAGATTAGCAGGGCGTCTTTGCCGATGAGCAGGCGCGGCCGTCGTTGTTCTATGGCGTTGATAATCTGTTTGGCCGCATCACCGGCCGGCGTGCCCGCTGCTTTCTCAAAGGCCTCGGCGCGTTCGTCAGCGCTGGTTTTCGTATCACTGCTGCGGGCAGCTCGAGCGATGTTGGTCTTGATTCCGCCGGGATGTACGCAGCAGACGTGTACATTGCTCCCTGCCATCTCCTGGCGCAGGGCCTCGGTGTAGCCTCTGACGGCGAACTTGGCCGCATTGTAGGCAGACTGTGTGGGCACGCCGATCAGACCGAATACTGAGGATATGTTGACCAGGTGCCCCTGTGAGGCCAGCCGCAACAGCGGCAGGAAGGCCTGCGTGCCGTAAACTACTCCCCAAAAATTGATACCCATAAGCCACTCGATATCGTCGTATCGCATGTCTTCCACCTTGGACATGAGGGCAACGCCGGCGTTATTGATGACAACATCGACGTGACCATCGATTGCGCCAATGCGCTCGGCCCAGGCGTGCACCGCGGCTTTGTCGGCTACATCCAGAATACGGCTCTCGGCGGGGACATCGTGCCGGGGCAGTAAGTCCACGGTCTCAGCCAGACCGTCGGCACTGATGTCACTGATGTGCAGTCTGCATCCCGCCCGGTTCAATTGCAGGGCGAGTTCCCGCCCGATACCGGAACCTGCCCCGGTGACAACGGCGATCTTGCCATTCAGGTAATGCATGATGGGTCTCCTGTCCCTTGACTGAAGAGCGCCAATAATAGGCTTATCTGCCGCTAAAGCAACTGCTTTATTCGGGCCGGTTCCGCCGCGTCTTGCGCTCGAGCTTTGTCCGAGGCTGATCACCCTGTAACAGGGGTCGCGCCAGCCTTTCAGTCTGGACAGACAATAGCCCTTCCCCTACAATGCACCGCCAGATTGCACTTGCGCGGGTGGACACAGCCTGCGCCAGTGTACCCCTGTGTTTAACCACAGATGACTCGAGTGAAAAGGCGAGATGAGGCTTCCCATCTCGCCTTTTTGCGAGCGCTCGGCTAAGGCTTACGCCCGGCTGGCGCCATGTCACTGAACGATGGAGGTTCGCTTGTCCATACCGGCCATACTTGCCCTTGAAGATGGTAGTGTTTTCAAAGGCGTGGCGATCGGCGCAAATGGCGCCTCGGTGGGGGAAGTTGTTTTCAACACTGCCATGAGCGGGTATCAGGAAATCCTCACGGATCCCTCCTATGCGCGTCAGATCGTGACTCTGACCTATCCTCATATCGGTAACACCGGCACTAACGCCGAGGATGAGGAGTCCACTGGGGTCTGGGCCGCTGGCCTGGTTATCCGGGATTTGCCCCTGCTGGCCAGCAATTTCCGCAATGAGCAGAATCTGTCCGACTACCTGTGTGAACGAAATATCGTTGCAATTGCCGATATCGACACGCGTCGCCTGACCCGGATTCTACGTGAAAAAGGCGCTCAGAACGGTTGCCTGATGGCAGGTGAAACCGCGGATGAAACACACGCACTGGCTCAGGCCAGAGCGTTTAGCGGCCTCAAAGGAATGGATCTCGCCAGTGAGGTGACTACCGCTGACACCTACGCCTGGCGCGAAGGCAGCTGGATACGGGGTGAGGGCCACCCCGTGCGGGCCGAGGCCGACTTACCCTATCATGTGGTGGCCTACGATTACGGGGTCAAGCGCAATATCCTGCGTATGCTGGTAGATCGGGGTTGCCGCCTGACTGTGGTGACAGCCCAGACGCCGGCGGAGGAGGTGCTGGCGCTAAAGCCCGATGGAATTTTTCTGTCTAATGGCCCCGGCGACCCCGAGCCCTGCACTTACGCCATTGAGGCAATAAAGGCGATCCTGGAAACAGACGTGCCAGTATTCGGCATCTGCCTTGGCCACCAGCTCCTCGCACTGGCCAGCGGTGCGTCCACGTTGAAAATGAAATTCGGGCACCACGGCGCCAATCACCCGGTACAGAATCAGGATGACGGGACAGTACTTATTACCAGCCAGAATCATGGCTTCGCTGTCGACGAGGACAGTCTGCCGGACACGCTGCGCACGACACACACGTCGCTTTTCGACGGCAGCCTGCAGGGGATTCATCGCACCGACCGGGACGCTTTTAGCTTTCAGGGTCATCCGGAGGCCAGCCCTGGCCCACACGACGCCGCACCGTTGTTTGAGCATTTCATTGAACTGATGGCCGCGCGGGCCGGGAAAAAGTAAGCCGCCATGCCTAAACGTACCGATCTTAAAAGTATTCTTATTCTGGGCGCAGGCCCCATTGTTATTGGGCAGGCCTGCGAGTTCGACTACTCCGGCGCCCAGGCCTGCAAGGCTCTGCGCGAGGAGGGCTACCGGGTTATCCTGGTGAACTCCAATCCGGCTACCATCATGACTGACCCGTCTATGGCCGACGCCACCTACATAGAACCGATAGAGTGGCAAACCGTAGCGCGCATAATTGAGGAAGAAAAACCCGATGCCCTGCTGCCCACCATGGGTGGGCAGACTGCCCTTAACTGCGCACTGGACCTTGCCCGGGAGGGCGTTCTTGAGACATTTGGTGTCGAGATGATCGGTGCCACCAAAGAGGCTATCGACAAAGCGGAAGACCGTCAGCTGTTTGACCAGGCCATGAAGCGTATCGGCCTGGAAACGCCCCGCGCCTCCACCGCCCACAGCCTCGAAGAAGCCTTCCAGGTGCTCGATTCTATCGGGTTCCCATGCATTATCCGGCCGTCCTTTACCATGGGTGGCTCCGGTGGTGGTATTGCATACAATCGCAGCGAATTTGAAGAAATCTGTCGGCGTGGGCTCGACTTGTCACCCACCAACGAGTTGCTGATCGATGAGTCTCTGATCGGCTGGAAAGAGTTTGAAATGGAGGTTGTCAGGGACAAAAATGACAACTGTATTATCGTATGTACTATCGAGAACTTTGATGCGATGGGTGTGCACACTGGTGATTCCATCACGGTGGCGCCGGCACAGACGCTCACAGACAAGGAATATCAAATCATGCGCAATGCATCCTTGGCGGTGCTGCGTGAGATAGGGGTAGAGACCGGCGGTTCCAATGTGCAGTTCGGGCAGGATCCCGAAACCGGACGTATGGTGATCATCGAGATGAACCCGCGGGTGTCGCGTTCCTCTGCGCTTGCGTCCAAGGCCACCGGGTTTCCTATCGCCAAGGTAGCGGCGAAATTGGCGATCGGTTACACCCTTGATGAACTGCAAAACGATATTACCGGCGGCGCCACGCCAGCGTCCTTTGAGCCCTCCATAGATTATGTGGTCACGAAAATTCCCCGGTTTGCCTTTGAAAAATTTGCTGGAGCGGATGCACACCTCACCACGCAAATGAAATCCGTGGGCGAGGTCATGGCGATTGGTCGAACTTTTCAGGAGTCAGTGCAAAAAGCCCTGCGCGGTTTAGAGGTGGGCTCGGCCGGCTTCGAGCACCAGATTGATGTGGATGATCCGGAGCTACGCGACGAACTGGTAGCCGAATTGACTAATCCCAAGCCTGAGCGCATCTGGTATATCGGTGATGCTTTTCGCGCCGGCATGAGTGTGCATGAGGTCTACCAGCTGTCCGGTGTAGACCCCTGGTTCCTTGTGCAGATCGAGGATCTGATTGTCACCGAGGACAGCCTGAAAAAAGTCGCCCTGGATGAGATTGACCGCGATCATATGTTGCGACTGAAGCGCAAGGGCTTTTCTGATGCAAGGCTCGCCGTGCTGCTCGCTGTCAGTGAGCACGATGTGCGGAGTCGTCGCTGTGGCCTGGGGGTTCGCCCGGTCTACAAGCGCGTTGATACGTGCGCGGCGGAGTTCGCCACTGCGACGGCTTATATGTATTCCACCTATGAGGAGGAGTGCGAAGCGGCGCCGTCGGAGCGAGACAAGATACTGGTGCTCGGTGGCGGGCCGAATCGGATCGGGCAGGGCATCGAATTCGATTACTGCTGTGTGCATGCTGTGCTGGCGATGCGTGATGACGGTTACGAGACCATCATGGTCAACTGTAATCCCGAGACGGTATCTACCGACTATGACACCTCTGATCGTCTGTATTTCGAACCGGTGACGTTGGAAGACGTGTTGGAAATTGTTGAGCTGGAAAAGCCCAAGGGCGTGATTGTGCAGTTCGGTGGTCAGACGCCCCTCAAGCTGGCTCGTGAACTGGAGGCGCAAGGTGTGCCGATTATCGGTACCACTCCGGATGCGATTGACCGCGCGGAAGACCGGGAACGCTTTCAGAAAATGATTCAGAAACTGGGTCTCAAACAGCCCGTGAATACCACGGTACGCAGTACCGAGGAGGCGCTGCAAGCAGCCCAGACTATTGGCTTTCCGCTGGTTGTTCGTCCCTCCTATGTGCTGGGTGGCCGCGCAATGGAAATTGTCTATCGTGAGGAAGACCTGCTGCGTTATATGCGCGATGCGGTGCAGGCGTCTGACGATGCCCCAGTGTTGCTCGATAGCTTCCTCAGTGCTGCGATTGAGGTGGATATTGATGCCGTCAGCGATGGCGAGAACGTGGTCATCGGCGCTCTTATGCAACACATTGAACAGGCGGGTGTGCACTCGGGCGACTCTGCCTGTTCACTGCCCCCCTACAGTCTTGATGACGTTGTGCAGGATGCGATGCGTGAGCAGATCCGGCGCATGGCGCTAGAGCTCGAGGTCAAGGGCCTGATGAACGTGCAGCTCGCCTATCAGGACGGAGAAATCTACGTGATCGAGGTCAATCCCCGGGCTTCGCGGACGGTACCTTTTGTGTCCAAGTGTATCGGCACTTCGCTTGCCAAGGTGGCCGCCCGCTGCATGGCGGGGCAGTCGCTGGTCGACCAGGGGTTCACCAGTGAGATTGTGCCGCCCTACTTTAGCGTCAAGGAAGCGGTTTTACCCTTTAACAAGTTCCCCGGCGTGGATCCGATATTGGGGCCGGAGATGAAGTCCACCGGCGAGGTCATGGGCACAGGGGAGACCTTCCCCGAGGCCTTTGCGAAAGCCCAGTTGGCCGCAGGTAGCGCCACGCCTGCAGGGGGCACGGCACTCATCAGTGTGCGCGATGTGGACAAGCCGGGAATTATTGAGGTCGCCCGTGACCTGTCTGAACTTGGATTCTCAATCGTTGCCACCGGTGGTACGGCGCAGGTGATAGAGAGTGCGGGTGTGGCGGTTCGTCGAGTCAACAAGGTGACCGAAGGCCGCCCGCATATCGTCGACATGATCAAGAACGACGAGGCAGACTTTATTATAAATACGACAGAAGGGCGGCGTGCGATTGAGGACTCTGCCTCTATTCGCGCCAGCGCAGAGACGCACAGGGTGTTTTACACCACAACTCTCACGGCCGCTCAGGCACTGTGCATGGCGATGAAATTCAAGGGCGGTAAAACGGTGAGTCGCCTGCAGGAGCTTCACGGGAGAATCGATTCATGAGCACTTACCCCATGACAAAGGCCGGCGAAGCAGCGCTGCGGAAAGAGCTGGAGCGTCTCAAGAAAGTAGAGCGGCCGCAGATAGTGCAGGCCATTGCAGAGGCCCGGGAGCACGGAGACCTGAAGGAAAATGCCGAGTATCACGCGGCCCGCGAGCAACAGAGCTTTAATGAAGGCCGCGTCATGGAAATCGAAGGCAAGTTGGGGAATGCCCAGGTCATCGACGTGACGACAATTCCCAGCACCGGCAGGGTCATTTTTGGCACAACGATAGATCTCATCAACCTCAAAACGGATGACAAGGTGACCTATCGCATCGTCGGCGAAGATGAAGCGGACGTGAAGCACAACCTGATCTCGGTGGTATCCCCTATCGCCCGCGCATTGATCGGCAAGGAGGAGGGTGATGAGGTGACCGTGCGGGCGCCGGGTGGTGAGATCGATTATGAGATTGACCAGGTACGCCATATTTAGTCATATGTAATGTTTGTGCTATGAGCCGGACGACTCCCTCAGCAGGCTGGCTTTGACGGCCGCCCACCCCGCCTGACTCGAGCGTTCATTGAGGCAGCGAAAATCACTGGCCACGATATTACGCTCTCGCAGCAGTCGACAGAGAACATCCATTGGCAGTTCCAGCTGGATGCTTTCGGTACGAGCTTTTTTTTCTGTTCTGCGCACGGTCAATGCAGGATTTGCAATGCGCCCTCAGCGAGCAGATAGCCTGTCGCGGGGAGCGGGCGCCCCAGTGTTGTCATCTCATCGGCTGCCAGTTGCATGCGGGAGCAACCCGCCAGTGCGGCTTGACGGTCTGTTTCGCTGCTGGTCAGCAGTCGTTCCAGCCGGCTAATCGCAGAGCCCAGCACATCGGCCGCGAGGCACGGTTCTTTCAGCTGGTGAAGTAACCGCACCAGCAGGGTGACGGTATCGGTAAAGTGTGTGATGCGCACCGGGCCTCGCCACGGGTGTGAAAGGACAAGCTCGGCAGTCTCGAAGGCCGCGCCGGCATGTCTTGTCGCCTCGACGTAGTCTTCGTCCTCGGCGAGATCAATGCCCCTGTAGTACGCGTCACGCCATGCGTTGACAGCGGCCCTCGGGTTGCTGGCCAGCCATTGCCGGTGGGTGCTGCACAGGAATTGAAGTTTTTTCATGCGATGGTCCTGTTGGGTGGGAGTTATTTAATAATAATGATAATCATTCGCATTTGCAAAGGTTTTAACGAAGTTAATGTTTGGCTGCCCGAATATTCGGTTTACTTCGCTATATGGCACATTTAGAGCATGAATCCGTTGTAAATGAGAATTATTATTACTAACATACTGCCCCATCTCGCTGCACGTCCTGCCCGCCCGGGCAGTGGTGCACGCTCGGCGCAGACAGCAGCAGGCAGATGGTAAAGAAGCGATGGATTCCCTTTGGACGATGAAGGCCGGTGAGGCCTGCGAAATTCTGGAATACGATGGCGTATTGGCGGAGCCTTACAAAGTGCGCCTGATGGAGTTCGGTTTCCATCCCGGGGAAACGGTCATTTGCCTGCAGGCCCCTTCTTTCGGGGCACCCAAAGTCTATCGGGTGAGTAATACCGTCTTTTCTTTAGACGACGAGGTGGCCAGCCATGTGCGGGTGAAGTCGGGTGCCTGACGGCAGGCGTAAAATTCTGCTGATCGGCAGCCCCAACTCCGGTAAAAGCTTGCTATTCAATCGGCTTACCGGGATGTCGCACAAAGTGGCAAACTTTCCCGGCATCACGGTCGACGTGGGCATGGGTGCGATGCAGGCCCTGCCGGATCGGCAACTGGTGGATTTCCCTGGCACCTATTCGCTGCAGGCCATTTCTGCGGAAGAGCAGGTGGCGGTCGAGCAATTTGAGCGGGCGCTGGATGATCCGGATGTGGAGCAGGTACTGTGCGTTATCGATGCCACCCGGTTGGAAAAAAGCCTCTACTTCACGTTGCAAGTGATCCGCGATTGCCAGCGGAGCGGCAAGCGGGTCATGGTATTGGCGAATATGATCGATGTACTGGATCGTCACGACCTGCCGTTCGATACGGCTGGCCTATCCGGCGCGCTGGGGGTGCCGGTGTTGGCCGTATCCGCACGCTCCGGCAAAGGTGTTGTGGCTCTGGTCGAGCAACTGCAGATGCCGGGTGTCATTCCGGCCAGTGCCAAATTCGCCGGCACGCCCGATGAGCTACTGCGCGGTGAGGCTCACCAGTTAGCGCGCCGGTTCAGCCCAAAGGGCGACATCCTGCTCAAGTCACAGACGCGCCTGGACAGTTTTTTCCTGCATTCCCTGACCGGGGGAGTGTCCTTCTTTTTTATTATGTACGTATTGTTCCAGAGTATTTTTACCTGGTCCGCACCGGCCATGGATGCGGTGGAATCGCTGCTCAGCGCTTTGGCGGCATTCGTTGTGCCCATGATCGGTAACCAGATGCTCGCCGACTTTACCTCCGATGCCTTGTTCGGAGGTATTGGCGCATTCCTCGTCTTTGTGCCACAGATTTTTGTACTGACCTTTATCATTGGTCTGCTGGAGGATTCGGGTTACATGGCCCGCGCAGCCCTTATCTGTCACAAGCCACTGCGGGTGTTCGGTCTTACGGGTAAAAGCTTTATTCCTATGCTGTCCGGCGTGGCATGCGCTATCCCTGCGATTTACGCGGCCCGCGCCATTGATTCGCCGCGCAAGCGCCTGTTGACCTATATGGCGATTCCCTTGATGCCCTGTTCGGCGCGACTTCCCGTGTATACGCTGCTTATCGCCGCTTTTATTCCTGCGGGCACCGCGCTTGGCGGGCTGGTGGGCTGGCAGGGGCTCGCGATGTTCTGTATTTATTTCTTCGGCATGCTGGTCGGGCTGTTGGTTACGGGTATCGTTTCGCGCATGAGTGAGGATCACTATACGGACCTGCCCTTTGTATTGGAGCTGCCGCCCTATCGGGTTCCAGGAATTGTGCCCATTGTGCGAAATTCCTGGAACCGGGCTAAGCATTTTATCACCAAGGCGGGGAAAATTATTTTCGCGGTCACGCTGGTGATCTGGGTGTTGGGTTACTTTCCTAACTACGGTGCCAATCTCGGTGAGTCCTGGCTGGGAACACTGGGCCACTGGATAGAGCCTGTGTTCGAGCCCATTGGCCTTGATTGGCGTTACGGTGTTGCCATCTTTACTTCATTCCTGGCCCGGGAAGTTTTTGTTGGCACGTTGGGCACTATTTTCGGCATTGAAGGCGCGGATGAAAATATGGTGCCGCTGGTGCAGCACATTCAGGCCAGTGATTTAGCTATTGGCTCAGGCCTCGCGCTGCTGGTCTTTTTCGCTATTGCGCTGCAATGTGTTTCCACCGCGGCCATTCTGGCCAAGGAAAGTGAGTCTCGCTCGCTTACCGTAAAAATGCTGGTGGGTTATTTCGTGCTGGCTTACGTCGCGTCCATTCTGGTCTACCAGGTGGCAGGTTTGTTTACCTGACGTCGCGGCGGGTAGACGCGGTTTAGTCGGAGCGCTGGCACTGGAAAAGGTGAACCTGGGCGAGGACTAGTTCTGCGACGAGTTCGAGCATCAATGCATGATTGTCTTTCCTGACGGCTTCCAGACCGGTACTGATTTCCTGGCGCAGTGCCTCGCGGTCATCGGCAGCAAGCCTCTCAGGCAGGCGCACCGCAAACCGGTATTGCTCCGTTTCACTGATTCGATGGTAGATAGAAGTAAGCTGGTGGGTGGCGAAGGCGATCAGTTCTTCATCGGCGCCCTTGGCGGACAGGATCTCGCGCAGTCGGGCCTCGAGAAACGCCATGCCCTGCGCGCTGGGTGTGGGAAATTCGAGCAGATCCCCCATGCCGTGCAGCCCCTGTTTTGTTCTTTTGTATTATAGTCGAGGCGGGCGCGGTGCGGAAGCGGTGCTACACGGCGCGAATCAGGTTAGACAGTTTCGGGTCAGGTTTTTTTGCGGGACGTAGCAGTAGGATCACGTTGCCAATACTTTGCACCAACTGTGCACCGGTGGTACTGCAGACTTCGGAGGTCATCTCGGCTTTCGCCGCGCGGTCGCCCATTGCCAGTTTCACTTTAATGAGTTCATGCTGGTCAAGGGCCCGTTCGAGCTCCGCGGCAACCCCCTCGCTGAGGCCATTGCCTGAAATCATGACGACGGGCTTCAGTTTGTGGCCGATAGCGCGGAGTTGCCTGATGGTATGCTTTGCATTCTTACTCATGGCGCTTCCAAGGTACAATAAGGGCCAGACGCCCAAAAGGGCGTGCATCATACACAAGTGATCCCGCAGGCGAAACCGCACTCCATGGCCAAGAAACGATCGTCCAGTAAATCCTGGCTAAAAGAGCACCGTGACGACCCCTACGTGCAGCGAGCGCAGCGGGAGGGCTATCGCTCCAGGGCCTGTTACAAGCTGCTGGAGCTGCAGGAGAAAGACCGGTTAATGGCGCCCGGTATGACGGTACTGGATCTGGGCAGCGCGCCCGGCGGCTGGTCTCAGGTGGCGACCGAGGTGCTAGGCGAGCGAGGCGACGTGATCGCCTCTGACATTTTGCCAATGGATAGCCTTGCGGGTGTTACATTCTTGCAGGGGGATTTTTCTGAACAAGCGGTATTTGACCAGATACTTGCCGCTCTTAACGGGGGCCGCGCGGATGTCGTGTTGTCCGATATGGCACCTAATATGAGCGGCCTGTCAGCGGTGGACTTGCCCAGGGCCATGTATCTGGTTGAGCTGGCGCTGGACCTTGCGCAACGGGTCTTGGTGCCAGGGGGGTCATTCGTGGCCAAAATCTTTCACGGGGAGGGCTTTGACGCCTTTGTTCGTGATACGAGGCAGGCCTTTGGCAAAGTGTTGACGCGCAAACCCGCCGCGTCCCGATCCCGTTCTCGCGAGGTCTACCTCGTTGCCCGCGATTTTCGTGGGGGAGGTGGTTGAAACGTGGAGACATTGCCCCAAGTGTAGTAAATTAACGGCTATTGACGCGATTTACCCGCCCGGGCGAGCGAATACTTCAGCTATTTCATATCCTTTGGATCTGATGAGCGCCCTCGGCAGATCCCAAAACAGTTTTCCGTGCGTATAGTCTTGTCTATCTTCGGGAAAAGAGTTCGGCGGCAGACCGCCAAGAGGTGAAGACATTGAACACTATGGTTAAGAATTTGTTGCTCTGGTTGGTGATTGCCGCCGTTTTGTTGTCCGTTTTTAACAACTTCAACATGCAGGGAACCACTGAGCAGGTTGGATACTCCGAATTGATCTCCGAGATCCAGACCGATCAGGTGAAGAAGGTGGTGGTAGATGGGCTGACCATCACCGGCGAACGCTATGACGGTACGCGGTTCGAAACGATTCGTCCCATGGTGGAAGATCCGAAGTTGATTGATGACCTGCTCGAGCATAACGTCGAGGTTGAGGGTCGTAAGCCTGAGCAACAAAGCGTTTGGACACAGCTGCTGGTCGCGAGCTTTCCTATCCTGATTATTATTGCTGTCTTTATGTTCTTTATGCGGCAGATGCAGGGCGGTGGTGGCGGCCGTGGCGGCCCCATGAGTTTTGGCAAGAGCAAGGCCAAGTTGCTGGGTGAGGATCAGATTGTCACTACGTTTGCGGATGTGGCGGGTGTCGATGAAGCCAAGGAGGACGTGCAAGAGCTGGTTGAATTCTTGCGTGATCCCAGCAGGTTTCAGAAACTGGGCGGACGCATTCCCCGGGGCGTGTTGATGGTAGGGCAGCCCGGTACGGGTAAGACGTTGTTGGCGAAAGCTATTGCCGGGGAAGCCAAGGTACCTTTCTTTTCTATATCAGGCTCCGATTTTGTCGAGATGTTTGTCGGTGTCGGCGCGTCCAGAGTGCGCGACATGTTCGACCAGGCTAAAAAACAGGCTCCCTGTATTATATTTATCGACGAGATCGACGCCGTAGGGCGCCACCGCGGTGCAGGTCTTGGGGGCGGACACGATGAACGTGAGCAAACACTCAACCAGCTGTTGGTCGAAATGGATGGCTTTGAAGTAAACGACGGCGTCATTGTCATCGCCGCTACCAACCGCCCGGATGTGCTGGATCCCGCGCTGCTGCGTCCCGGTCGCTTTGACCGCCAGGTGGTGGTGCCTCTGCCCGATATCCGTGGTCGCGAGCAAATCCTGAAAGTGCACATGCGCAAGGTTCCATTGGCGGAAGATGTGGCACCGTCGCGCATCGCGCGCGGCACCCCCGGGTTCTCTGGCGCGGACCTTGCCAATCTGGTTAACGAGGCGGCTTTATTTGCGGCCCGTGCCAATGTGCGTACGGTAGGCATGAACCAGTTTGAACTGGCCAAAGACAAAATAATGATGGGCGCCGAACGTCGCTCCATGGTTATGTCAGAACACGAGAAGAGAAACACGGCTTATCACGAGGCAGGGCATGCGATTGTCGGTCGATTGGTGCCGGAGCACGATCCTGTTTACAAGGTGAGCATTATTCCCCGTGGCAGGGCGCTGGGTGTGACCATGTTTTTGCCGGAAGAGGATCGTTACAGCCACAGTCGCCGGCATATCGTAAGCCAAATTTGCAGCCTGTTCGGCGGACGTATCGCCGAGGAGATGACGCTGGGCAAGGAGGGCGTAACCACAGGTGCGTCTAACGACATCCAGCGCGCGACAGAAATTGCCCGCAATATGGTCACGAAGTGGGGCCTGTCCGAGAAGATGGGCCCATTGATGTATGACGAGGCGACCGAAGAGGTGTTCCTTGGGCGCAGCGCGGGGCAGCAGCATCTGTCGGTGTCCGGCGAGACCGCCAAGCAGATCGACGAGGAAGTGCGCAGTATAATAGATGAGTGTTATGCCATTGCGGTGCGTTTGCTGGAAGAAAACGTCGAGAAACTGCACAAGATGGCCGATGCCCTGATGACGTACGAAACGATTGATTCCGAGCAGATCGACGACATCATGGCTGGCCGTGAACCGCGCGAGCCTAAGGATTGGGGTGGCTCTGGTGGCGATGCCATGCCGGATCCACAAGAGGCCGGTGATGACTCGGGCCAGCAGGATTCTTCCGGCAGTCCGATTGGCGGTCCCGCGGGCGAACACTGATATTTCAGGGCCGAGTGCCTTTCCCTGATGCCTTAATAGGCCCGGCGCTTGAATGCGCCGGGCGCACCTTATCCCTCGATCGACCCGTCGTCATGGGTGTGATCAACACGACCCCCGACTCCTTCTCCGATGGAGGAGCGCTTTTCCGCGATGCCCGTCTGGATATACATCAGGCGCTGGCCCGCGCCCGAGACATGGTCTCTGAGGGTGCTCGCGTGCTTGATATTGGTGGTGAATCCACTCGACCGGGCGCAGCCCCTGTCTCGGTTGCCGAGGAAATGGACCGCGTGTTACCTCTGATCGAGAGAATCAATGCGGAGTTGGATGTGGTCGTATCGGTGGATACCAGTACGCCCGCCTTGATGTCTGAGGCAGCCCGACTCGGTGCCGGTTTAATCAATGATGTGCGCGCCCTGACCCGAGAGGGTGCGTTGGCCGCCGCCGCCGATTCAGGATTGCCGGTCTGCCTGATGCATATGCAGGGCGAACCGGGTTCCATGCAGGCGGCGCCGCACTATGAGGATGTCGTTAGCGAAGTCAGTGACTATCTGGGCGCCCGCGTCGATGCCTGCACTGCCGCCGGTATAGCGCCTCAGCGCCTCTTGCTGGACCCTGGATTTGGCTTCGGCAAAACCGTTGCACACAATCTTATTCTGCTGCGCGAGTTGCCGCGTCTTGGCGCGCTGGGATTTCCCCTGCTGGTAGGATTGTCGCGCAAATCGATGATTGGCAAACTATTGGGGCGTGAAGTCGGGCAGCGTTTGCCCGCAAGTCTGGCGCTTGCCTTGTTGGCGGTGGAGCGTGGCGCTGGCGTGGTGCGTGCGCATGACGTCGCGGCCACAGTGGACGCGTTGGCCATGGTGACGGCCTTGCGAAAAGTGGAGAATAAAAACAGTGACTAAACGGTACTTTGGGACAGACGGCATCCGCGGGAAGGTAGGTGAATTTCCGATTACGCCCGAGTTTATGCTCAAGTTGGGGTGGGCCAGTGGCCGCGTATTTTCGCGCAGTTTGGGGCAGGGCGG
Source organism: Candidatus Marimicrobium litorale (assembly GCF_026262645.1). Classification (NCBI taxonomy): domain Bacteria; kingdom Pseudomonadati; phylum Pseudomonadota; class Gammaproteobacteria; order Cellvibrionales; family Halieaceae; genus Marimicrobium; species Candidatus Marimicrobium litorale. Next base: position 2,300,094 of record NZ_SHNO01000001.1, on the reverse strand, counting down.
TCGCGCCCTGGTCATGATTGGCAAGGACACGCGGATTTCAGGTTATATGCTTGAGTCTGCTCTCGAGGCGGGGCTGGTGTCGGCCGGTGTAGACGTCAAGCTGATGGGCCCCATGCCCACCCCCGCCATTGCTCACATGACCCCAAAGCAGAATGCCGAGGCGGGCATCGTCATCAGTGCTTCGCATAATCCGTTTTATGACAACGGAATCAAATTTTTTGGGCCCGACGGGGCCAAGTTGTCCGATGAAATGGAGCACGCAATAGAGGCGGAGCTGGAGCTGGAGTTGTCCACTGTGTCGTCGCGCGAAATCGGCAAGGTGTTGCGTATCGACGACGCTGCGGGACGCTATATCGAGTTCTGTAAATCGACTGTCCCCGAGGATTTCAGTCTGCGAGGCTTGAAGGTCGTGGTGGATTGCGCGCACGGGGCGACTTATCACATTGCCCCCGCGGTCCTCGGCGAACTGGGTGCCGATGTCATTACCATGGGTGTACAGCCGGATGGCTTTAATATCAATGAAGGTGTCGGTTCAACGGATATGTCTGCCCTCTCCTCGATGGTCAAGGATAGCGGGGCCGATATTGGCATTGCCTACGACGGCGATGGTGATCGAGTCCTGATGACAGACCGCGATGGCGACATTGTCGACGGGGATGAGCTGGTTTACATCATCGCTATGCACCAGTTGAGCCACGGCACCAGCGATGCAGGTATCGTCGGTACGCAGATGTCCAACCTAGGGCTGGAGCTGGCACTGCGCGACGCGGGGCTGGATTTTGTGCGGGCCCAGGTGGGCGACCGCTATGTGAAAGCATTGATGGAGGCCAATGGCTGGCACCTCGGCGGTGAGTCTTCAGGCCATATTATCTGCTCCAACGTCACCACTACGGGGGATGGTATCATCGCCTCCCTGCAGGTTCTTATGGCCCTGCAGGCGGCGGGGGGGGACATGGCAGTGCTGCGGACTGGTATTTCGATGTGCCCCCAGACCATGATTAACGTGGGTGTCAAAGGAAAGGTGCAATTGGCAGATTACCCCGGTATCAGTGAGGCGGCGTCATCGGTCGAGCAGCGCTTGAAGGGGGAGGGTCGCGTCTTGTTGCGCCCCTCCGGCACGGAGCCAAAGGTTCGGGTCATGGTGGAGGGCAGGGATGCCGGTGCCGTGGATGAGCTGTGTGCCGAGCTTGCGGCAGAGGTAGAGCGAATCCTGGGCTGATTTACCTCGCGGGCCAAAGGCCCCTTCGGTCGGGCGATCCTCAGTGGCGTTAAGGGAAAAGTCCGCTGAAGGTGACAGTCAATTTTTTAATACCGTTGCGTGTGCTCGCTCAGGTATGGACTAACATGCTCGTTACGAGCACCGCCGCGAACAAGTTTGCAGGCCAATAAATGCGCAACTCGCGAATGTCGCCAGCTCAGTCAACTTTATCAGTGCGGCAATCTACTATCGATGGACAGTTTACTTGTCTTATACTCAGACGATGGGGTTCGCTGCAGTGAAAAGTTGGATACTGAACACGCTTACGGTTCTGGTATCCATCCTGGTGACGTTTGCTATTGCCGAGGTTCTGCTGCGGACCCTTTACCCAAAGTACGAATACGCGGCCGACGCCCGCTTCCAGGCAGATAGCTTGCGGATCACGACGCGTCCGCCCAATGCCCGGCGCACCGTGCACCATCCCGACACCCGGGCCCCGCATCTGGTGATCTATAACAATCATGGTATGCGTCAACACCGGGACTTCGGGCTGCACGATCTGAAAGACGCCACCAACGTGGGCTTCTTCGGTGACTCCTATATGGAGAACATGGGTTTGCCGGGCCCTTACTCCTTTACTGAGCCATTGGACTACCTGTTGAACCGGTCAGGCCGGGATTTCAACGTGCTGAACTTTGGTCAGAGCGGATACGGGACGGACCAGTCGTTCCTCGCGTATAAACATGCCGACCTCAGTGCGACGCTCGACCAGGTCTTTTACGTTTTCTGTATCAACGATATCCGGAACATCTACGAAAATGATCTGTTCTACCTGAACCAGGGCGGGGAACTGCAACGTAATCCCGCGCTGGCGACGCCCTGGTGGATCAAGTTGATTTCTCGCCTGCACCTGACCTACCTGCTGCAGGACGGTTATAACAGGGTGCGCCCGCGCAAGAATGATTGGGAAGGGTTGGATGCACGTATTCTGCAGGAAAAACATGCCGACAAGCACGTGCGAAAACGCATGCGGTCAGATCGCGCAAAATCGGTCGGCAGTAGTATTCGCGAGGGCACAGACAACCCGGACGTCACCCGGAGCCTGGCCGTCTTTCAGGCACTGCTCGAAAAGTGGCAGACACTTGCGGCGGTAAACGGCGCCCGCTTTTATGTTGTATTACTGCCCACGGGTAATGGCAGCCTGGTGAAAGAGTTCATCCCGGACAATATTCCCGTCATCGACCTCTACGCACGCTTCGCCGCCACGACTCCGGGTTACGACTACAAAGACTGGCATTTCGAGAACGATCGGCACTGGGCAGAGGCGGCCAATCGGCTCGCAGCGGCGACCCTTTACCGGGACATCGCCGAACAGGCCGAACTTGACGCGCTGCCCGCCAGCCGCGTTGATCAGTTGCTGTACACGTATTACTCCGCCTTTGACCTCGGGTGGATGCCGGCTGCACAAGCGGAGCCTGTAAACCGAAACGATGGCGAACTGAAAAGAATTGCCGACCGATACGCCGAGCTGGACGCGGCCCCTGCGCCGGGTGACTGAGCCGTTGCAGCAAGCGCTAGCGCGTTGTGGGCTGCGGCAGTAGATAGGCTTTGTGCGGAGCTGGCTGCAGAGGCAGAGCGGGTTCTGGGCTGAGATGCCTCATCGGGCAAACGCCCATCTTGTCAGCAGAGGTTAACTTGGTTACCATTGCCGCCGCTTTTTTTGGTGCGCATCACCATTTCTAGAGGAGTTCTTATGAGCCAGCTTCTGGTTGTCGGTAACTGGAAGATGAACGGCTCCGAGGCTACTGTGGCCGCGTTGCTGGGAGAACTGGCTCTGGCCGTGCAGACATCCGGGGTGGACGTTGCCGTTTGTCCTGCCTATGTGCACCTCGGGCAGGCAGTGAAAGTGGTTGCGTCCTCTCCCATTGCTGTCGGTGCTCAGGACTGTAGTCACAGGGCGACGGGTGCTTATACGGGTGAAGTATCGCCGGTTATGTTGTTCGATATGGGGTGTCGTTGGGTTATTCTGGGACATTCCGAGCGCCGTCAGTATCACGGTGAGTCCGATGCGCTGGTGGCGGCGAAGCTGGCAGCTGCTATAGAGGCGGGATTGTCGCCTATTGTTTGTGTCGGCGAGACCCGGGAACAGCGTGAATCGGGCGATGCGGAAAGTGTGGTCGCCGCGCAACTGCTAGGCGCTTTGAAGGCTCAGGCCGGTATTGACAGCCTGGTTGTCGCCTATGAACCGGTATGGGCTATTGGCACTGGATTGACGGCATCGCCACAGCAGGCACAGGCTATGCACGCTCATATAAAGTTGGTGCTGGAAGGAATCGCAGGTGTAGACGCGGCGACAGCACGCGTGCTCTACGGCGGCAGCGTCAAGGCGGATAATGCCCGGGAGCTCTTCGCCGAAGAGGATATCGACGGGGCGCTGGTAGGGGGAGCGTCGCTGGTCGCGAGTGAATTTTTGTCAATTGTCGGTGCCGCTAGCATCTGACAACAAAGTATGGTCCGTCCCGCGGAGGGCACTGGAATTATGGAACAGATTGTATTGATAACGCACCTGGTCTTGTCTTTGGGCATTATCGGCCTGATCATGCTGCAGCAGGGCAAGGGGGCCGACGTCGGCGCCTCGTTTGGTGCGGGCGCATCGCAAACCCTGTTCGGCGCAGACGGTGGCGGTAATGTGCTCACTCGCGCGACGGCGTGGCTGGTTGCCCTGTTTTTTGCTACCAGCTTTGGGTTGGCGCTGATTGTTAACCAGAAGTCATCGGTGGTCGATGACCTCGATCTCGCTATCCCGGAAGCGGCCGTTTTACAGGATGTCGCGCCAGCGGTTGACGATGAGTTGCCGCAAGTGGATACGGTCGTCCCGGCCGCCAGTGATGCCGGCGGAGATGACCTGCCGAAACTCGATTAACTGGAAAAGTGGTTTATTGCCGAAGTGGTGGAATTGGTAGACACGCTATCTTGAGGGGGTAGTGAGCTTTGCTCGTGCGGGTTCAAGTCCCGCCTTCGGCACCATTTAACTGTTTGACAAACGCTGGCGCTCAACCCGAGCGCTTGATTTATCTAGTGTTGACGCTCGGGCCCTGCTTAACGCTTTGCTGCTTGCGATCCGGAAAGTCTGCGGGCGGTGTGGAAATCACACGATGATCGATCACAAGGCGCTGACCGCTCGACAGGTCTGTTACCCCCTCTTCCCAGAATCCGCAAAGGACTGACCCGGTTGCTCCCCGGGAACGGGTAGACAGTCGGTCAATTTGTTTTCGTCATTGGTGCTGCTCGAGCAGGTCGCTGTCGTTGCAGCCGATCGTATCTCTGCACCACTTCCCCAAGTGGTGGCTTTCTTTTCCCGGTCTTTTTGCCGCTGCACTCTGATCGGCAGGGGCTGCGGCCCTAATGCTGATGGAACGACCGCCGAAAGAAAAAGTGTTATCAACTAGGCAGTGTCCCAGCTGTGCAAGAGAGAGATATCTGCAAAAAAACACCTGCATTCACTGCGGAGTGCCTGTGGGTTATGCTGCGCGATCCCGTAAAACAGACCTCATTTGCAGGTGTTTTGGTGGAGCTGTAATTGAGGTCGCACGTTTGCAAACACCTCATCCTTAGCGATTGCTGAGCATGAGGTGTGCTGGAGACACTGGGCATTTTCCGCCACATTGCGCCGAATAGCTGTTTGACAGGCATGGCTGCGCAGCGGAGTTCTTCAGGTTGCGTCGTCCATCGCGCTCTGCAGGTAATTTTGCAGGCCGACTTTTTCGATGAGGCCCAGCTGGGTTTCAATCCAGTCTACATGCTCTTCCTCAGACTCCAGGATGTCTTCCAGCAATTCCCGTGACACGTAATCCTTTACGGACTCACAGTAGGCGATGGCCTCCCTGAGGTCGGGGATTGCTATCATTTCCAGTTGCAGGTCGCACTTGAGCATTTCTGCGGTATTTTCCCCGATAAGCAGCTTCCCTAAATCCTGCAGATTGGGCAAACCTTCGAGAAATAAAATGCGCTCGGTGAGCTTGTCCGCGTGCTTCATTTCGTCGATAGATTCTTCGTACTCGTGTTCGGCCAGCTCCTTCAGGCCCCAGTCTTTGTACATGCGCGAGTGCAGGAAATACTGGTTGATCGCAACAAGCTCGTTGCCCAGGATCTTGTTGAGATGTTCAATGACTGTTGCGTCGCCCTTCATGATGCTACTCCATCGGCCTGAAAAGATGCGAAGTATGCGACGAGCGCAGCGCTTCGTCAATCATAAGCTATTGATTTATATGAACTAATGAGAATGAAAATCAGAGCGATTCGCACTTGTGTCGCCCTGCGAATGCCGTGTGTGGGGGGGAGGGTCAGCCTCGCTGTATCAGGTCGTTGCGAGATGCTTGCAGTGGCAAGCGAACAGGCTAGGTGAGGGCGTAGAACAGCTCCTGCTCGTTGCTGTTATCCAGCACGGTTTCGCGCAGTATCTCCCGCGTGAGCACGCCACATTTGCCGCACTGGCTGGCCACCCCCAATGTGTTGCGCACATCCTTGAGGGAGTGTGCACCCTGCTGGACTGCCTCGCGAATCTGGGTGTCGGTGATACCTTTGCAGAGACAAACGTACATTTGTCGAAATCCGTAATACCGTTAGAGAGTCGCAACATTAATCGTAATGAGAATGATTGTCAATAAGATTATGACAACAACGCATCAGGTTCGCGGGAGCACCCGTTAAATGACGCGATTGTGGGTGGATAGGCCAGCTTTTCCTCGTCTTGCGGTTGACCGGTAGGTACCCCCTCCCTATAATGCACAGCCTCGAAAACGGGGCCCGACAACCAGACGGGCTCACAAGTGACTTGCCAAGGGGCTCGTTGCGGTCGAGGAAGTTTGATGCGGGGTGGAGCAGCCTGGTAGCTCGTCGGGCTCATAACCCGAAGGTCGTCGGTTCAAATCCGGCCCCCGCTACCAATCGGTATTGTCAGCGTTATGGCCTGGCAATGCTAAGTTGAGAAAGCCCCTTTTCAGGGGCTTTTTCGTACATGGAGGAACGGTCGTCGGTGGCAAGCAAGAGTCAGCAGATTATGGAATTGCTGGAGCCCACGGTCACCGCAATGGGCTACGAGCTCTGGGGTGCAGAGTATCTGTCTCAGGGCCGCCACAGTGTGGTGCGGGTATACATCGATAACCCGGCAGGCATAACCGTTGATGATTGCGCCGCTGTCAGTGAGCAGGTCGGTGGCGTGATGGACGTTGAAGATCCGGTCACGGGAGAGTACACCCTGGAGGTGTCATCCCCGGGCATGGACCGTGTCCTGTTTACCCTGGCTCAGTATGAAAACTATGTTGGGGAGACATTGGATTTGCGGTTGCGCAGCCCTTATGAGGGCCGGCGGAAGTACAAGGGCACATTGAAAGGGATTGAGGGCGAGGACGTCGTGGTGCAGGTCGATGACCACGAGTTCCTGCTACCTCACGGCACAATTGAACGGGCGCGAGTGCAAGTCCGTGTGTAAAGCGCGGTAAAGGAATGGGTGATGCAAGTGATGAATAAAGAAATTCTGTTGGTTGCTGAGGCGGTGTCCAACGAGAAAGGAGTGTCCGAGGACATTATTTTCGAGGCGATTGAATTGGCGCTGGCGACAGCGACCAAGAAGCGTTATGACGAAGAAGCAGATATCCAGGTCACTATTGACCGCACAACGGGCGATTATGTTTCCAAGCGTCGCTGGCTGGTGGTGCCCGATGACGAAGTCGCACTGCTGGGCACCCAGTTTACTACCGAGGAAGCGATCGAGGAGGATGTCAACCTCAAGCCGGGTGATATTCACGAGATCGATGTCGAGAACGTGGAGTTCGGGCGTATTGCAGCGCAGACGGCGAAGCAGGTGATCGTGCAGCGAGTGCGCGATGCAGAGCGTGCACAGGTGGTGGAACAATACATAGATCGCGTTAATGATCTGGTGGCGGGGACAGTCAAGAAAGTTACCCGTGATAATGTCATCGTCGATCTGGGTAACAATGCAGAAGGCCTGCTGCCGCGCGAACAACTTGTCGGTCGTGAGACATTTCGCGTCAACGATCGAGTGCGTGCCATCCTCAAGGAAATCAGCACCGAATCCCGCGGTCCCCAGCTGATTCTGAGCCGTGCCTGCACAGAAATGCTCATCGAGCTGTTCAAAATCGAAGTGCCGGAAATCGCTGAAGAAGTCATCCAGATTCGCGCCGCGGCTCGCGACCCTGGTTCTCGCGCCAAGATCGCGGTCAAGACGAACGACCAGCGGATTGATCCGGTTGGAGCCTGCGTCGGCATGCGGGGTTCTCGAGTGCAGGCCGTATCCAATGAGCTGGACAATGAGCGTGTCGATATCGTGCTTTGGGACGACAATCCCGCCCAGTTGGTGATCAACGGCATGGCGCCCGCCGAAGTCGAATCCATCGTTGTTGACGAAGATAGTGGCACCATGGATGTGGCGGTATCCCAGGATAACCTGGCGCAGGCCATTGGTCGTTCCGGTCAGAACGTGCGCCTGGCGGCGCAGCTGACGGGATGGACGATCAATGTCATGAGTCTGGAGGATGCAGCCGAGAAGCACGAGGCCGAGGCGGGTCAGGTGATACAGGTGTTCATGGATAGCCTTGATATCGACGAGGACGTGGCTGAAATTCTGGTCGAGGAGGGCTTCACCACTCTGGAAGAAGTGGCCTATGTGCCGTTGGAAGAGATGACAACGATTGAGGGTTTCGATGAGGAAATTGCAGAAGAGTTGCGGGCGCGTGCGAAGGATGCCCTGTTGACGGCAGCAATTGCTTCAGAAGAAGAGTTGGGTTCGCATGAACCGGCTGAAGACCTGCTGACGATGGAGGGTATGGATCGCCACCTCGCTTATATTCTCGCTGGTCGCGCAATTGTTACGATGGAAGATCTCGCCGAACAGGGCGTTGATGATCTTATGGATATCCCGGATATGACTGAAGAGCGTGCCGGTGAATTGATTATGACCGCCAGAGCGCCTTGGTTTGCCGAAGCGGCAGAGGCCGAAGAATAACAGGCCCTTTTTCGGGATGACGAAAACAGGGTTGCAAGGAGAGTATTGAATGGCTCAAGTGACGGTACAACAGCTCGCTGAAGTGGTAGGCGCTTCCGCAGAACGGCTGTTGACGCAAATGAAAGAGGCGGGGCTGCCCCATAGTGCGGCCGAAGAGGCTGTGTCTGACGAAGATAAGCAGACATTACTGAAACACCTCAAGCGCAGTCACGGTGAGCCCGCTGACGCGCCCAAGCGCATCACGCTTAAGCGCAAAACGCTGAGTACATTGCGGACCTCCGGGTCTCAGGGCAGGAAAACAGTCAATGTGGAAGTGCGTAAAAAGCGCACTTACGTGAAACGAGATCCGGACAATCCCGACGAGCTGCCTGAAGAGGATATTGAGGCGCTGGAAGCGGAAGAAATTGAAGTGCCTGAGTCCGCTGAGGTTGCGCCGCCGGAGCCAGAAGTGCCCGAGCCAGTGGTGGAAGAGCCGGAGGAGGACGAATCAAATCTTGATCCAGAGGTACTTCGTCAACGTGCCGCCTCTCGTCGTAAGGCGCAGGAAGAGCGTGAGGCCGCGGAGCGTCAGGTCGCCGCTGAGGCACGCAAGGCAGATGCCGACGCCAAAGCGGCAGTAGAAGAAAACAAAACCACCAAAGAGAGCGGTGCCAAGAGGCCCAAGCGTCTGCATGAGGCGCCGAACACTGAGCCCAAAAGTGAAGACCGACGCAAGCCCCGCAGCAAGCTGGCCCGTAATGCGCCCTCCGGTCGCGGAAAGCAGCGTAGCCATAACCTTTCGCTGGCAGATATCGAATCGGAAACAGGTATTACGCGTCGCCGTGGCGGGCGCAAGAAGCTCAAGTCAGCGCATGCGGAACACTCCAAACATGGTTTTGAGATGCCGACAGAGCAGAAAATTCTTGAGGTTGAGTTGCTCGATACCATCTCGGTAGCTGATCTCGCGCAGCAGATGTCAGTGAAATCAGGTGCTGTCATCAAGGAGCTGATGAAGCTCGGTGTGATGGCGACAATCAATCAGATGATCGATCAGGATACCGCAACGCTGATTGTAGAAGAGCTTGGTCATGCGGTCAGGCTGGTCAGCGCCGATGCGCTTGAGGAAAGCCTGGAAGAGACCCTGTCTCAGCACGAAGGTGTCGAGGAGTCTCGCGCTCCGGTTGTCACAGTGATGGGTCACGTCGACCACGGTAAGACCTCGCTGCTGGATTACATTCGAAAAAGCCAGGTGGCCGACGGTGAGGCGGGTGGTATCACTCAACACATTGGCGCCTACCATGTGGATACCGATCACGGCATGGTGTCTTTCCTGGATACACCGGGTCACGCGGCATTCACCGCCATGCGGGCGCGGGGTGCTAAAAGTACGGATATTGTCATCCTTGTGGTGGCCGCCGACGACGGCGTTATGCCCCAGACCGAGGAGGCGGTTAATCACGCCCAGGCGGCGGGTGTGCCGATCATCGTGGCGGTGAATAAAATCGATAAGGAAGGTGCCGACGTAGAAAAAATCAAGGGTGAACTGGCGGCCAAGGAAGTCGTTCCCGAGGACTGGGGTGGCGATGTGCAGTTTATCAACGTCTCAGCGCAAACAGGTGAGGGTATTCCCGAACTTCTAGACGCCATTTTGTTACAGGCGGAATTGCTGGAATTGACTGCTGCGCGGGATGTGCCTGCACAGGGTATTGTGATCGAATCGCGCCTGGACAAGGGCCGTGGTCCTGTCGCCTCGCTGCTCGTGCAGAGCGGCACTCTGAATAAGGGAGATATCGTGCTGGCGGGCCTGCAGTTTGGCCGGGTGCGTGCCATGTTAGATGAGAACGCTGTGCCGATCGACACTGCCGGACCGAGTATTCCGGTCGAGATTCTGGGGTTGGATTCGACACCGGCAGCCGGTGATATTTTTGCCGTCGTTGAAAGCGAGAAGCGTGCTCGGGAAGTAGCTGGCTTTCGTCAGGAGAAGAGCCGTAATACCAAGTTACAGCGTCAGCAGGCGGCCAAGCTCGACAACATGTTTGAAAACATGACGGCGATGGATAAAAAATCCCTCAACGTGGTGATCAAGGCCGATGTGCGTGGTTCGCTGGAGGCGATTCAGTCGGCCTTGCTGGATCTGGGCAATGACGAGGTGTTAGTGAACATCGTTAGCGGCGGGGTTGGTGGTATTACCGAGACTGATATTAATCTTGCGGTGACGTCCAGTGCAGTCGTGTTCGGCTTTAATGTGCGTGCCGACAACGCGGCTCGCGCGCTGGTGGAGAGCGAGGCCGTAGATTTGCGTTATTACAACGTCATTTACGACTTGATTGACGATGTGAAGGCGGCTCTTACCGGTATGCTTGCGCCTGAGCTGCGCGAAGAGATTGTTGGCATCGCCGAGGTGCGCGATGTATTCCGTTCGCCAAAGTTTGGCCAGGTCGCGGGCTGTATGGTGACGGAGGGCACAGTATACCGCTCCAAGCCCATTCGCGTGCTGCGTGATAGCGTGGTGATTTACGAGGGCGAACTGGAGTCTTTGAGGCGCTTCAAGGACGACGCCAGCGACGTGCGTAACGGAATGGAATGTGGCATCGGGGTGAAGAACTACACCGATGTAAAAGTGGGAGACCTGATAGAGGTCTTCGAGGTCAAGGAGATTGCCCGCTCCCTGTGAGCGGCATTCTTATGAGCACTTCCAATGGCTAAGGAATACGCCCGAACCGAACGGGTGGCGGACCACCTGCAACGCGAACTTGCCTCCCTTATTCAGCGTGAGATGCGCGATCCGAGGGTCGGCATGGTCAGTGTTACGGGGGTAGATGTGAGTCGCGACCTCCGCCACGCGCGGGTCTACTATACGGTTCTGGGCAGTGATACCAGCGATGACGCTGCAGAGGCGACCGAGGCTCTGAATCGGGCCGCGGGATTCCTTCGCAGCCAGCTGTCCCGGGACAGCAGTATGCGCAGTGTGCCGCAGCTGCGGTTTTACTTTGACTCCAGTGTTGGTCGTGGCAGGGACTTGGAAGATTTGATCCAGCGCGCGGCTAGTGCGGATGGTCGTCATGAGGCGGAGGACTGACGGTGGCAAGGCGACGGCGTGGCCGGCCGGTGGATGGCATCCTGGTGCTGGACAAGCCTCAGGGTCTGAGTTCTAACCAGGCCCTGCAAAAGGCCAAGCATTTGTACTTTGCTGCCAAGGCAGGTCATACGGGTAGCCTTGATCCCCTGGCGACCGGCGTGTTGCCCCTCTGTTTTGGCGAGGCGACCAAGTTTTCCCAGTATTTGCTGGACGCAGACAAAGCCTACCAAAGCACCTTCGTGTTGGGTGTTGCCACCGCTAGCGGAGATGCAGACAGCGAGGTTCTGCAAGAGCGCAGTGTTGAGGGCATTACAGAGGCCGGCGTGGCACAGGCCCTGAGGGCCTTCGAAGGTGAGATAGAGCAGGTGCCCTCCATGTATTCTGCCATCAAGCAAAATGGCCAGCCGCTGTACAAGCTGGCTCGGCAGGGCATAGAGGTCGAGCGTGAGGCCCGTCGCGTAGTGATTAGCGCGCTGCGTATCGACGCCTTCCGAGGCGGCGAAAGGCCCGAAGTGGATATTTATCTGGAATGCAGTAAGGGCACTTACGTGCGCTCGCTGGCAGAGGATCTGGGCAAAGCTCTGGGATGTGGCGCGCATGTGAGCGCGCTGCGCCGCACCAAAGCGGGTCCTTTTGGTCTCGAACACAGCCACTCGCTGGGTACCCTGGAGGCCTTGAAAGCGCGGGAGCAGCTCGGTGAGATGGATGGGCTATTGTCCCCGCCAGATGCGGCTCTGGGTGAGCTACCGCTTGTGCAGTTGAGCGAATCCGGGGGATTTTATATGCGTCAGGGACAACCGGTAATGGTGCCAAATGCGCCGCGAGATGGTATTGTGCGCGTCGCGTTGGAGACCGGGGAGTTCCTCGGTGTAGGAGAAATATTGGATGATGGGCGCGTGGCGCCGCGTCGTCTGGTAGTGGGCCACTAGTCAGTGGCCCCCGGCGCGCTCGGCAGCATGCCGTCGCGTTGCGGTAAAACCTGTCGCCACAGGGTGGTGATACGAACCTGTCTGTAAATCTGCACGGTCAGGCTCGCTGTTTAACGAAGGGCATCATTTTGCCCGGGGCAGATTTTCAAAGAGGAAAGCAGTAATGGCATTAAATGTAGAAAAGAAAGCAGAGATAGTAAAAGAGTATCAGGTAGGTGAGGGAGACACCGGGTCTCCGGAAGTTCAGGTCGCACTGCTGACAGCGAATATCGAACAGCTGCAAGCGCATTTTCAAACCCACCTGAAAGACCATCATTCGCGCCGCGGCTTGATCCGTATGGTAAACCAGCGCCGAAAATTGCTGGATTATCTGCGCCGCAAAGATACAACACGCTACAGCGAACTCATCAAGCGCCTTGGCCTGCGTAGATAAGGTCCATGCCGTTAAGCCCTTGTTGGGGTGTTAATTGAGGCGGTATTCATGCCGGGGGTTCAGGGGAACGCCCCGGTGTCATATAAAGAATTTGGAGAAATAACGTGAATCCAGTAACCAAAACATTCCAGTACGGCGGACAGACCGTCAGTCTGGAGACCGGGCGTATTGCCCGTCAGGCGAGCGGTGCCGTTCTTGTAACAGTCGAGAACACGTCTGTGCTGTGTACCGTAGTCGCAGAAAAAACGCAGCGTCCGGGTCGGGACTTCTTCCCTCTGGCCGTCCACTACACTGAAAAAACCTATTCCGTGGGCAAGATACCCGGCGGTTTCTTCAAGCGGGAAGGTCGTCCCAGTGAGAAAGAAACCCTGACCTCTCGTCTGATCGATAGACCCATTCGCCCGCTGTTTCCGAATGGTTTCATGAACGAAGTGCAGGTGATCTGTACTGTGATGTCCGCGGATAAGCACATCGATCCCGATATTCCCGCCATGATAGGAACCTCTGCAGCGCTGGCTGTCTCTGGTTGCCCTTTCAAGGGGCCGATTGGCGGTGCCCGCGTCGGTTTTAACGACGCCAAGGGGTATATTCTCAACCCGACTTACGATGAGCTTGCCGATAGCAAGCTGGACATGATCGTTGCGGGTACCAAGGACGCTGTGTTGATGGTGGAGTCTCAGGCCGAGGAGCTTTCCGAAGATCAGATGCTCGGTGCGGTACTGTTTGCCCATCAGGAGATGCAGGCCGTTATTCAGGCGATTCAAGAACTGGTAGAAGAAGCGGGTAAGCCGCGCTGGGAATGGGAAGCTGAGCCAGTCAACGAAGCGCTGCTGGCCTCGGTCGAAGAGCAGGTGAAGGCCGATCTCGGTGAGGCGTACCGCATTACTGAGAAGGCAGCCCGCTATGAGCGAGTGGGAGAGATCCGCGATGCGGCGATGAAGGCCCTGGTCAGTGAAGGCGGCCCTACCGCAGACGACGTTAAGGATATCTTCAAGAAAATCGAGAAAGGGCTCGTGCGCAAGCGTATTCTGTCTGGTGAAGCGCGTATCGATGGGCGCGATAACCGCACCGTGCGGCAGATTGCCTGTGAAGTGGATGTGCTGGCTAAAGTACATGGCAGCGCACTCTTTACACGGGGTGAAACTCAGGCTATCGGTGCGGTAACGCTCGGTTCAACCCGAGACGCCCAGATCATCGATGCACTGGAAGGATCGCGTCGCGACCCGTTTATGTTGCACTATAATTTCCCTCCTTATTCAGTGGGTGAGGCTGGCCGCGTAGGCTTCACCGGTCGCCGTGAGGTTGGACACGGTCGCCTCGCCCGTCGTGGTCTTGCAGCTGTTTTGCCTAATCAGGAAGAGTTCCCTTACACCATTCGCGTGGTTTCTGAGATTACCGAATCCAATGGATCGAGTTCTATGGCCTCCGTATGTGTCGGCTCTCTTGGCCTCATGGCAGCAGGCGTGCCTCTGAAAGCGCCGGTTGCAGGGATTGCAATGGGTCTGGTCAAGGAAGGCAACCAGTTTGCAGTCCTGACTGACATCCTGGGCGATGAGGATCACCTCGGTGACATGGATTTCAAAGTGGCCGGTACGGCCGAGGGTGTTACCGCGCTGCAGATGGACATCAAGATTGAAGGGATCAACGAGCAGATCATGGAAGTGGCACTGGAGCAGGCCAAGGTTGCGCGTCTGCATATTCTCGGGCAGATGAATGAGGTGCTGCCGCAAGCGCGCCAAGTCACCTCTGAGAATGCGCCAAGCATGATGACCCTGAAGGTCGATTCCGACAAAATCCGTGACATCATCGGCAAGGGCGGTGCCACTATTCGCTCTATTACCGAACAGTCCGGTGCGACAGTTGACGTCGAAGATGACGGCACGGTGCGTATTTTTGGCCCGGATCAGGCATCGCGTGATGCCGCTGTCGCCATGGTCGAGGAAATCACTGCGGAGGCTGAAGTGGGTGCGGTGTATACCGGTACGGTGGCACGCATCGTCGACTTCGGTGCTTTTGTCAATATTTTGCCTGGTAAGGACGGACTGGTGCACATCTCCCAGATCGCCAATGAGCGGGTAGAAAATGTGACAGACCATCTGAGTGAAGGCGAGGAGGTGCGTGTGAAAGTGCTGGACGTAGACCAGCGTGGTCGTATCAAGCTGTCTATCAAAGAGCTGCTTGAGGACGAGGCGCCTTCCGGTAATGCGGCGGAAGCAGCCGAGTAAGGCACGGCTTCAATCCCGTAAAGATCAAGGGAGGGTCCGTCAGGACCCTCCTTTTTTTTCGTCTGAAAAGAAGGCTACGGGTTTAAGGCAGGGGTCTTCCTGAGGCGGTTTTATCTGCTGCCTCGGGTCGGGTGCCGGAGGTTGCGGGTGTGCCGTCAAGTTTGCGTAATGGGCGCTTTTTTTGCGCCCTCTCCGTTTCATTCCGGCACGTTTATCGGGTCGATCCACAGACTCAGGATGGTCTATTGGCCACCAGGCTTTCCACCACTGAAGGGTCTGCCAATGTGCTGGTATCGCCCAGGCTGTCCAGCTCGTTCTCGGCGATCTTGCGCAGTATTCTGCGCATGATTTTACCGGAGCGCGTTTTCGGCAGCCCGGGCGCCCACTGAATAATATCGGGTTTGGCAATGGGGCCGATTGCCTGCACACACAGGGCGATAAGCTCGTCTCGCAGGGTATCGCTGGGCTCTGTACCCTGCATCGGTGTCACATAGGCGTAGATGCCCTGTCCCTTGATGTCGTGGGGGAAGCCGACAACGGCGGCCTCCGCGATTTCGTCGTGCAGCACCAGCGCGCTCTCGACCTCCGCCGTGCCCATGCGGTGTCCGGACACGTTGAGTACGTCGTCTACCCGCCCCGTGATCCAGTAATAGCCGTCCTCGTCGCGCCTCGCGCCGTCTCCGGTAAAATAGTAGCCAGGATATTGGCTGAAATAAGTGTCTATCATGCGCTGATGATCACCGTAGACGGAGCGAATCTGTCCGGGCCAGGATGATTTTATGACCAGGTAGCCAGCGCCAGCGCCCTCAATCTGCTCGCCCTGTTCATTGAGCAGGGCGAGCTCCACGCCGAAAAACGGGCGCGAGGCAGAGCCGGGTTTCAAGTCGGTCGCGCCGGGTAGGGGGGTGATCATATGGCCTCCCGTCTCGGTTTGCCACCAGGTGTCCACAATCGGACAGCGCTGCTCGCCCACCACGTTGTAGTACCACTCCCAGGCCTCTGGATTGATTGGTTCACCCACCGTGCCCAGCAATTTCAGCGAGGCTCTGGAGCAGCGCGTGACAGGCTCGTCACCGAGGGCCTGCAGGGCACGTATCGCAGTGGGCGCGGTATAAAAGATATTCACCTTGTGCTTGTCTATCACCTCCCAGCAGCGCGCCGCATCCGGATACGTGGGGACGCCTTCAAACATCACGGAAATGGCGCCGTTGGCCAGCGGGCCATAAAGAATATAGGTGTGGCCTGTAACCCATCCTACGTCCGCGGTGCACCAGTAGATATCGCCATCGCGGTAGTCAAAGGTGTACTTAAAGGTCATGGCGGCCTGTAGCAGGTAACCACCCGTGGTGTGAAGGACACCCTTGGGCTTGCCGGTGGAGCCGGAGGTATAGAGAATGAATAGTGGGTCTTCCGACCCCATGGACTCGGCTGCGCATTCCGCGTCTGCGCCGGGTACAAGATCGTGATACCAGACGTCGCGCCCGTCGTGCCAGGCGGTGTTGCCGCCCGTGCGTTTTACCACCAGGCATGTGTGTACATTGGGGCACGCCGAAAGTGCTTTGTCCGCATTCGCTTTCAGAGGAATATTTTTTCCGCCGCGCACGCCCTCGTCGGCGGTGATCAGGGTCTGGCAATCGGAGTCAAGGATGCGGTCTTTCAATGCCTCGGGCGAAAAGCCTCCGAATACCACAGAGTGAACCGCGCCGATGCGGGCGCAGGCCAGCATGGCATAGGCAGCCTCGGGAATCATGGGCATATAGAGACAGACTCGATCGCCCTTGCGCACCCCTCGTGATTTCAAAACATTGGCGAGTCGGCAAACATGGTCTTTCAATTCGGCGTAAGTAATACGTTGGTCATCGCCAGGGTCGTCTCCCTCCCAGATTAAGGCTGTCTGGCTGGCGCGCTGCGGCAGGTGCCTGTCGATACAGTTATAGCTGACGTTCAGTTTGCCTCCGCTGAACCATTCAGCGACGCCCGCAACAAAATCGTAATTGCGCACGCTGTCCCATGGCTTGTCCCAGGTAAGGAACTCGGTCGCCATCTCTGCCCAAAAGCTGTCCGGATCGGCTAAAGAGCGTTGGTACAACGCCTGATAACTGTCGGCATTAATGTGTGCATCGCGGAAATTGTCGGGCACGGGGCGGGTGGTGGATTCAGACATGATGCCCTTTCCTTATCTCGTTATTTGGAACAAAGATAATACGTTGCGCGGGATGTGTTGCAACCTTGGTGGCGAAAAAGCCAGGTGGTGTTGATGCGCAATAAGCGCTGCGATACCAAATCTGCGAGAGTGGCGCGGGCAGGGAGCAGGTAAGAATCGGGCCGTCTAGCGCCCGTCTGCGAGCATGCCCCAATCGGAAATTGGGTTGAGAACGAGCCGGACGTTGTCAATCAAACGGGTCTCACCCAACCGGGCGGCGGCGAGAATAGCCACCTCCTCGGTGCTATCTGTAACCGCCTTCAGAGTGCGTGCGTCGCGCACGGTGAAGTAGTCGGTCTCAAACCCCGCCTGCAGCAAGCGCAGTCGCGCGTGAGATTCCAGTTGCAAGAAATTATCGAACCCGCAGGCGATGGCCTCGCGGCACTCATTGAGTGTCTGATTCAGTGTTGGCGCAATACGGCGGTGTTGCAGCGAAAGGTAGCCATTACGTGAACTTTTCGCGAGGCCGTCCTCGTCCCGCGTCGTGACCACACCAATGATTTCAATGGGCATACAGAGATCGGTGACCATTTTCCGCACAATGGACAACTGCTGGAAATCCTTCTCGCCAAACAACGCCACGTCAGGCTGCACCATGTTGAATAGCTTGCTTACGACCGTAGTCACACCGTCAAAATGTCCCGGGCGGCGGCTGCCGCAGAGCGTGTCCCCCAACTCAGGCACATGCACCAGAGTTTGTGCGTCCATGCCCTGCGGGTACACATCATTCACACCGGGTGCGAAAAGCACCTGTACACCCTCAGCGAAGAGTTTCTCCTTGTCAGCAAGAAGCGTGCGGGGATAGGCGTCGAGATCTTCGTTGGGGCCGAATTGCAGGGGGTTTACAAAGACACTGACCACGACGATATCGCAGAGTGTTCGGGCCTTTCGCACCAGGTCCAGATGGCCCTCGTGCAGGTTGCCCATGGTCGGCACAAAGGCGATGGTCTGCGCCTGTCCGCGGAAGGCTGCAAGCGCCGGTTTTAGTGCTGCGGTGCTGTTGTAGGTTCGCATGTCTACCTGATCCCCTTCGGGCGCACTGGTGACGCTAAACACATCAAGGTTTACCGGAATGAACCGTAGGCTCAATTCCAGACTTGCTGCGAGTATGCCCCAACACTTTGCGGCCAGCAACGGCTTTATGCGGAAAATTCACACTGTTTGTTACCAAAAGAAGCAAAGCGGGGTTGTATATATTGCCGGGAAAAATTATTAATAGTGAGCACTGACTTACTCTTGGGGCTCCTAACTCTAGAGAAGCACGCCCTGTTGAGGCATGTTAAAGAGGTTGGGGATAATGTGGCGGCGTCCAGGTGTGTAACGATGCCCACCCTCTGGGCGCCCTTGGTCAGGAGTAGGTATGTTCTTCGGCGGGGTATGCGCCCGATTTAACCGCGTCGACAAAAGCCTGCAGACCGCCGGCGACACTGGATTGACCGGCCATAAAATTCTGCACAAAGCGCGGGGTATGTGTCGACAGGCCCAGCAGATCGTGCATGACCAGGACTTGCCCGTCCGTGTCCCGTCCGGCGCCAATACCGATCACGGGAATGTCGAGATTCTTGCTGATATCCGCCGCCAGGTTGGAGGGAATGCATTCCAGTACCAGCAGGCTGGCACCGGCGTCCTGGATTTCCACCGCCTCCGCCCGGATTGATTTGGCCTCCTTGGGTGTGCGGCCCTGTACCTTGAAGCCGCCAAAGGCGTTAACCGACTGCGGTGTGAGGCCCAAATGGGCGCACACCGGTATACCGCGCTCGACCAGGCTGCTAATGGTATCCGATAGCCACGCGCCACCCTCCATCTTGACCATGTGTGCCCCGGCCTGCATAAGGTGAGTGGCATTCTCCATTGCCTGCTCTGTAGTGGTGTAGCTCATGAAGGGCATGTCGGCGATGACCAGCGAGCGGGGATTAGCGCGGCAGACACTCTCTGTGTGGTAGGCCATGTCTGCGATTGTCACAGGGATCGTACTGTCGTGGCCTTGCAGAACCATACCCAGTGAGTCTCCCACCAGTATGATTTCGGCGCCGGTATCGCTGATAAGCCTGGAAAAGGTAGCATCGTAGGCAGTGATACAGACGAACTTTTCGTCCGCTGCCTTCATCTTATCCAGGGTGCTTATGGTGATCTTGCCCATGGTTGCAGTCCTGTGCGCTGGTTACCGGTATTGAAGACCTCAGGGGCGCAATACTATCTGAAAAACGTGGGATTGAAATAGTGGCGACCGCTGCGAATGTCGAGCATGTAATCCACCAGGTCCCGGTAATCGGCGACACTGTTGGCGAGGTCGATCTCACTGGCGTTAACGATTAACAACGGGGCATCATCGTAGTACAGAAAGAACTCGCTGTACACTTCGTTGAGGCGCTCCAGATAGTCCCGGTTGATACCCTTTTCCATGGCCAGCCCGCGGTTTTCGATGCGCGAAAGCAGCACATCGGTGGGTGCCTGCAGGTACAGCACCAGATCTGGACGGGGCGCATCAATGGTCAGTTGTTGGTAGACCTTTTCGTACAGCTGGTACTCATCTGCGTCCAGGTTGATGCGAGCGAACAAGGGGTCCTTGTCGATCAGGAAATCTGCGACCCTGTCTGGAGCGAAAATATCGGCCTGGCGTAAATCCTGAATTTTTTGCGCACGCTGGAACAGGAAAAATAGCTGAGTGGCGAGGGCCGCCTGCTCCCGGTTGTTATAGAAACGTTCCAGAAACGGATTCTCCTCTGCGTCCTCCAGCAAGGTGGCACAGTCGAAGCTTGCAGCCAGTTTGTGGGCCAGCGTGGTTTTGCCCACGCCAATCGAGCCCTCAACCGCGATGAAAGAGGGCGGTGTGCGTCCTTTTAGCTCGACGCTGATAGCCTGGTTGCTTGCAATCACACGTGTCCCTGTGGGTTACCTGTTCTCTGGAAAATGCGCGTCCCGCAGCGGTAGTGCGGTTTTTTCCAGCCCGTTAGCGGGGCATTCCCGCAGCAGGGCATCAATCTCCATGCCGTTTGGCAGCAGGTTAGTGTTGCTGATTTCGCGCAGAGGGTACAGAACAAAATTGCGCTCTGCCATGCGGGGATGCGGAACAGTGAGCTGCGCGGTGCTGATCACCCGATCGCCATACAGCAGAATATCCAGATCCAGCGTCCGCGGTCCCCAGTGTTCGGTGCGCTCGCGACCCTGTGCTGCCTCGATGTGCTGTAGCTCTTGCAACAAGGCGTGAGGTGCGAGCTCCGTCATAATCATGGCAACCGCATTGAGGTAGTCTGGTTGCTCGCCGGGTCCCACGGCAGCGCTGCGCCAGCCGCTTGAAACGCTTTTCAGTTCTGTAAGGGGCAGTGCTGCCAGGCTGGCAAGTGCGGTGCGTAGCTGAGATAACGGATGGCCCAGATTGCTGCCCAGGGCGATGTAAGCCGGGATCATTCCGTGTGCTTTGGACGTTGCGTCCGGTTGCGACCGGGGCGGTTTCGGCGGCCCTTTGATGCCATTTTCTCCTCTCGCTCTGGTTTAGACAGCGTCTGAACCTCTGTCCACCACGGGCCGAGTCCATCGGTTTCCTCGCCGGCCTGCTCCCGCAGCAGGAGAAAATCATAGGCCGCGCGAAACCGCCTGTGCTCCAGCAGTTCTAACGCCTTGCGGCCGGTTTTGCGCTGCAGGCGCAATTGGAACTCCCAGATTTCCCGCATGGGTTGGCTGAATCTTCTCGGAATAGACAGATGCTGCGCAGCGGCCGAAATGGCATCCTGGCCCGCCCCATGAATGGCGACCATGGGGGGCTCATCACCCGCCTTGCGCCGCTGGAACGCGTTATCGACCACAGGCCACAGCAACGCCGCCAGAATAAACGCGGGCGTGACCGGTTTGTCTGCCGCGATACGGACGTCTGTGCTAACCATTGCGGCCTCTACCAGAGCCTGACCGGTAGGGTGTTCCTCAAGGGCGATGCAGGTCTCGGGGAACAGGTAACGCAGCAAATCGTGCTGGATCAGTTGGTCCAGTGTTGCGGCCGCGTACCCGCCAAGAAACAGCTTCAGGAATTCGTCGAACAGGCGGGCCGAGGGAATTTGCTCCAACAGATGCGCACATCGCGGGATTGCCGCTGCGGTGTCCGGCGCAATGCCGAAGGACAGTTTGGCGGCAAATCGCAGCACACGCAGCATGCGCACGGGATCTTCGGTATAGCGTTGGTCGGGGTCGCCGATGATACGAATCTGCTGTTGTGCCATGTCCTCAAGGCCGTCGACCTGGTCGAATACCTCGAACTTTTCCGAATCGTAATAGAGCGCGTTAATGGTCAGGTCGCGCCGCGCTGCATCCTCGGCCAGAGTGCCGTAGACGTTATCGCGCAACAGCAATCCGCTGGCGGATTGCTGTGAATGGTGCTTGCTGGCACCTTTGCTCTGCGCGGTATCCGGTGTGCTGTCGTGATGCCCGCGGAAAGTGGTCACTTCAATGATCTCTCGCCCAAACCGCACGTGCACTATACGAAAGCGGCGACCGATGATGCGTGAATTGCGAAACAGCTCGTTGACTGCTTCTGGAGTGGCATCCGTGGCGACGTCGAAATCCTTTGGGTGTGCTCCCCGCAGCAGATCGCGCACCGCGCCGCCGACGAGGTAGGCCTGGAAGCCTCCCTTGCGCAGGCGCGACATTACTTTCAGGGCGCTGTCGCTGATGTGTTTACGGGAGATGCAGTGCTGATCCCGGGGGATGATATTCAAGCGGATTTAAACCTGTTGAGGGTGTTCAACCGATACGCAGCTTATCATAGAAGGGCAGGGACTTGCTGCAAAGCCAATGGCGCGCCCGCTTGGATAATGCATGGCAGGGAGGGGATGAATGATGGGGAAAACAGAGTTCTCCCCATCCAGGTCTCACGCCATCGATTATTCTTATTTCCATGTATTTTATTGTTAGGCAAGTACAACCACGGGTGTACAGTAATGCCCAGTGTCTGCGAGGGTTAAGCATTGTTGCTCGCAGATCGCCCCCAACGGTATCGGCAGTAATGCGCCAGTCGGAGGCGTGAAAATGAGCTAAATGGAAAATGTGGGGAAGAAATCTTCCCCCATCCAGGTCCATAGTGCAGCGCTGTTATTTTTATTCGGGTAGCGATTATTATTATTTTTCGTACCGGGGGAGATAAAGCATTTATTGTGCCAACTTTATAATTCCCATTAAAAACAGAGAGATAGGTTTTTAATAGTGTCTGCTGGATACGGTTTTTCCGGGGTAACGTTACCGAATTACCCCTATTAGTGAGTCGTCGCGCTGCAGGGTAACGCCTATTTGCCCTGTGCGGAGGCGATTTTACCCCGTGTATTGGTATTGCTCTTGTTGCGCGGAATGCCGAAACGCTGGCGGCGTTCCCACAGGCATTTGCGGCTTACGCCCAGCTTTTGTGCCAGTTCCGTCTCGCTCATGGAATCCTGGTGTTCCAACACAAAACGTTGGAAATAATCCTCGAGCGAGAGGTCCTCCTGAGGCTCACGGGAGGCCGGTTTGGCGGTTTCGCCTGCGATACTGACCTGCTCACCCCTGATACGGTTGATATTGACCAGCTCCAAATCTATGGCCAGCGCTGTGTTGTCGATTTCGTCGCTGTCCGACAGAATGACGGCCCGTTCAATGGCATGTTCCAGTTCTCGGACATTGCCTGGCCATTGGTAGGTGGTGATGGCCTGAATGGCTTTTGGCGACAGGTGCATGCGAGGGCGTCCGAGGCGCTCGGACTGCTCACGCACCATGCGCTCTGCCAGCTGCAGAATGTCCTTGCCCCGGTCCCGCAGCGGCGGCAGTGTCAGTTGCAGGACATTGATCCGGTAAAACAGGTCCTGTCGGAACCGGCCTTCAGCGGACAGGCTCTGCAGATGACGGTGAGTCGCACAAACAAGGCGAACGTTGACTTTGCGCGAGTGCACGGACCCGATCCGGCGGATCTCACCCTCCTGGATAAAGCGCAATAACCGTGCCTGGGCTTCCATGGGCAACTCGCCGATTTCGTCGAGAAACAGGGTGCTGCCGTCGGCCGCTTCGATCAACCCCATGCGGCTGGCATTGGCGCCAGTGAAAGCGCCCTTTTCGTAGCCAAATAACTCAGATTCAATCAGGGTATCGGGGATGGCCGCACAGTTGACCGAAATCATCATCTTGTCGGCCCGGCGACTGCCCTGGTGCACACTGCGAGCCACAAGTTCTTTGCCGGTGCCCGTTTCACCCTGAATCAGTACGGTAGAGTCGGTGGGCGCCACCCGCTCGATATGCGCCAGCAAAGTCAGTATGGCAGGACAATTGCCCACCATGCCGGTTTCATTGACGGCCGGTTTTGCCGACTCTTGCACCGCGTCCGTCTTGACAGCATGGTCGGTGGGGTGGTCCGCGATAATTCGTTGTACCGCGCTGACCATATCGCCGTGGTCAAAGGGCTTGGCGATG
This sequence comes from Candidatus Marimicrobium litorale, assembly GCF_026262645.1. NCBI lineage: Bacteria > Pseudomonadati > Pseudomonadota > Gammaproteobacteria > Cellvibrionales > Halieaceae > Marimicrobium > Candidatus Marimicrobium litorale. Next base: position 2,276,604 of record NZ_SHNO01000001.1, on the reverse strand, counting down.
TAGTCGACCGCGCCCATGCGCATGGAATCTACCGCCGAGCGCAGGCTTGCATAGCTGGTCATAATCAGGACGGGCACTTCACCGGCCTTTTGGATGAGGTCTGTGCCGGGCGCGCCCGGCAAGCGCAAGTCACTGATAACCAGATCAAATGAGGCCAGATCATGGTTTTGTTCGGCCTCTTGGACCGAGCCAGCCTCACTCACCTCGTAGTCATGGCGCTCCAACAGTCGGCGCAGTGCGACGCGGATTACGGATTCGTCCTCAACGACGAGAATCGTGCTCATGCAGTGTTACCTCTGGAAAGCATCTCCCCAACATACTACCAGGCCGGAAGTTTTGCCAGTCAAGAGGGCGTATTGTGTAACGCAGGGTTACAAATCGTAGTCGATATCGTAACGGCCCCGGGGAAGTTGCAGGGTAAATCGCGTGCCCGGATAGGGGCCGTCAACGAGGGGGCTGGTCAGGCTTACACGGCCGTTCATGTCTTCCATAATACTGAACACCAATGCCAGCCCGAGGCCCGTGCCCTCGCCGGGGTCCTTGGTGGTGAAAAACGGTTCAAAAATCTGATTCTGCTGTTCGGCGGGTATCCCGCACCCATTGTCCTCAATGTCAATCTGCACACGCTCCTCATCGGCGCGGGCAATAATCCTGACGTCCGCGCCATCCGTGCGCGCATCCCTTGCGTTAGACAACAGGTTGATAGCCACTTGCAGCAGGCGTTGGCTGTCTGCGACTATCAGCAGCTCCCGGTCACAGCGGTTGTCGAAGTGGGCGGGCTTTGTTTCACGATCCAGTGACAGTAAGTGAATGGCCTCGTCAATACAGTCCGCGAGGTTGATAGACCGCAGGGTTGCCTCGCTGGTTCTTGCTCCTGAATGAGAGAAGTGCATCAGTGACTCGACGATACGGTTTACTCGCTCGGTCTGCTTTAGAATGTCCTGGGCCATATGTTGAATCTCACCGGGCGCTTTTTCATACTCCAGGTTCTGGGCAAGGCAGGCGATGCCCGTGACCGGGTTGCCGATCTCGTGAGCGACACCAGCGGCCAGCCGTCCAATCGAAGCCAGTCGCTCACTGTGCAGAAGTTCCTCCTCCAGAAGCTGCACATCAGTCATATCCTCAACTACAATCAGGGTGTTGTTGTTTGACAGCGTGTCGGTCGCTGTCCGGTGCAGTCCGAGCCAGCGCTTATTGCCCTGCGGCAGCGTCACTTCTGTCTTGACGCGCATGCTCGCATCGCTGTGGAAAAACTCCTCCAGTATGCGGCTCCAGGGAGACGGAAGTGAGCTGAGCAGGGAGCCGATGATATCGCTCTCTGCGACGCCTGTAATGCGCACCATGCTTTGGTTCCACATTAATATTTCACCGGTGTCGCCTACGGAGCACGCACCAATCGGGAGGTTGTCCAGTGTCTTTCGGTAGTGGCTGCGCAGGTCATTCAGGTCGGCGGCAAGTCCTGTCAGACGGGGTTTGGATTGCTCCAGATTGCGCTCCAGCAGATAAAAATCCTCCCGGTCCCTATCACCGTCACTTGCGACAAACGGGATGGCGCTCTCCACAATTCGGTGGGCCTCGCTTGGACCCAGCATGCCAGAGAGGTTTGTTTCAATGCGTCGTCGCAAACGTCGCAGGGCATAGGGACGCTTTTCCTCGATGGAAAACTGCAGCTCTTCCAGGGCGCGCTCCACTTCGTCTTGCGCGGTGTGCTTACCCAGTGCGCCAGCCATCCGGGCGGCGAATTCTGCGGCATTGTTTACCGACAGGATTTTTCGGGTTGGGCGCGGCAGATCATCCATAGAGCAGATGTCAGCCGCCACTTTTTCCTCTTCACCGGTCCGTGTAAACATTGAAACGAGCATAAATAACAGGCTGTTGACTCCCAATGACACGATTGCGGTGGTCGCCCACTGTCGATTATTGCCGGTGGCGACCTCGCCCAGGAGAATTTGCAGAGGCATCGGGATGTCGGCGCCGGCCAGTGGAAGTAACATGGCGAGGAACCAGATCAAAAAGCCGCCCATCAGGCCCGCTATCAGGCCATAGTGGTTGCCTCGGGGCCAGTAGGGAGTGGCAATAATGCCGGGGAGAAACTGCAGGGTGCCGGTGAAGGCGACCAGCGCAAGTTGAGTCAGGCTCTGGCCTAGATTCAGGAAAGCGAACAGGACATACCCCGCCAGAATGAGCACACAGATGAGCGCGCGCCGCAGCCACTTCAGCTGACTGTAAATGCTTTGATTCCGCTCAATCTGCAGGGGTCGCAGCGGCAGCACCAGATGGTTCAGGCACATGTTTGCGAGGGCCAGCGTAGTGATAATAATGGTGGCACTGGCCGCGGACATGCCGGCGACAAACGCGACGGCACTGATCGATTTGGATTGCAGCACCATGCCTATTGCCAGAGCGCTGTAATCCAGGGGCAGCGTGTGGCCCATGCGGATGCCTGCCCAGGCGATGGGTAATACAGGCAGGCTGAGTAGCATGAGGTAGAGCGGCAGACCCCAGGTGGCAGCGCGCATATCGCGGCTGTCGGTGTTCTCTGCAAAGGCCATATGAAACAGGTGGGGCATGCACACGGCGCCCGCGAAGAAAATGAGTAACAGTATGAGCCCGCTGTTGCCGCGCATTGGCTGGGCTAGCTGCGCGCTGACCTCGGGCTGCGACAGAAGCCATTGCTCCATTTCTCCGAAGCTGCCGAATACGAAAAACACCGCCACCAGCATCAGTGCCAGCATGGCGGTCAGTTTAATCAGTGACTCAAAGGCGATGGCGGTCACCAGGCCCGTGTTGCGATCTTGTGCTGAGGCGTGTCGAGTGCCAAACAGCATTGAAAACACGCTGATAATCACGCAGAACAGAAACGCCAATCCATTGTGCTCGCCCTCTGGCGAAAGCGTAGAGCTGCCTCCGGCGAGAATCTGTATGCTGGTCGCCACGGCTTGAATTTGCAGCGCAAGCAGTGGCAGCACGGTTATGCACATGGCCAGCGTGATGCTGGCGCCGACCACGGGGCTGCCATAGCGAAAGGTGAGCACATCGGCTAGAGAGGCGAGCTGGTAGAGACGACACAGACGCAACAGCGGCACCAGGAGAACCGCCGCGAGGACGAACATCAACACCACCCCGACATAGTAGAGGAGAAAGTTATAGCCGTAGTCATAGGCCAGACTCATCACGCCGTTACTGGCCATAGCGCCTGCGAAGACACCGAGGGACAGTGTATAAACGGCGGGGTGGCGGGTGATTCGGTCGGGAATTATCCCCCGGTCGGCGAGGTGTGCGATGGCAAACAGACCCGTCAGATACGCAATAATAAACAGGAGTATCTGTGCGAGGCTAAAGCTCATCCGGATACCTCGATCGCTGATTCCAGTAAGCCGCCACCACAATCACAAGCCAGAACTGCCAGGGACGGTACCAGGCCACCTCTGAATTAATAATCCAGTTTTCAAAGGCAGGAAAAAAAATCAGGAAGGCTCCGGCGGCCAGTAACAACAGGCGATTGATGTACACGCTCGTGATCCCCCTTTGGTTAGCGAAGCGACAGGGCTTTTATCTGTGCCGGTGCTGCAGCGGTCTGGCGATAATACTGAAGCGCTCAGGGCGGGTAAAGCTGCGGGGCCTCAGGTGACTCCGATGGCGGCTGCGTCGATAGCTGCGCGCGCGGGGATTTCATTACGCTGCCAGTGGGTAGTCGCAAAGGTCAGGATATCGGCGGGCTGCAACAGGCCAGGCGGCGGCTCCGGCTGATTCAGGAAAGACAACGCGAGGCGCAGATTGCCTGCAGCGGCATCATCGTTCAGCGGAGGGGCGTGAGTCTGTTTGCTGAATTTCTGTCCCAGCGAGTTGGTGATAACCGGCAGATGGCAGTAGACCGGTGTTGGGTAGCCCAGCTGCTGTTGCAGGAAGACCTGTTTCGCGGTGGTGTCCAGCAAGTCAGACCCTCGAACGACGTGGTTAATTCCCTGCGCGGCGTCGTCCACTACCACGGCGAGCTGGTAGGCATTCAGGCCGTCCCTGCGTCGAACTACGAAGTCGTTAATGGGCTGCCCGCTGGCGAGAGTCTGCTGGCCCTGAAGCTGGTCTGTGAAGCGAATAACACTGCCTTCCGATAGGTGCGCCCGCAGCGCTGCCGGACCGGTGATGCCTGTCTGGCGGCGGCGACAGCCGCCGCCGCAGTTGCCGTTGGCGTCGAGCTTGACGCGCGGGCAATCACAGGCAAACAACAACCCCGTTGCCTGCAGAGTGTCGAGTACTTTTTGGTAGGCGAGGGAGCGATGACTCTGGTACAGGATGTCCTCGTCCCAGTGCAGCGCGTGACAGCGCAGGCTCTGCAGAATGCTAGCTGTTGCGCCTGATTCCTCGCGCGGCGGATCCAGATCATCGATGCGGACCAGCCATGAGCCCTGCTGAGCGCGCGCGTCCAGACAGCTGGCCAGCGCTGCTATCAGCGACCCGAGGTGTAACGGGCCAGTTGGCGAGGGAGCAAAGCGGCCGCGGTAGGGCGTGCTGGAGTCGGGCACGATAAGCGCCCGGGGGATTAACCCAGTTCCTGTTTTTCTTTGATTTCAGCCAGAGTCTTGCAGTCGATGCACTGGGTGGCGGTGGGTCGGGCTTCCAGTCGTTGAATGCCGATTTCCACGCCGCAGGCTTCGCAGTAGCCGTAATCGTCCTGATCGATCAGCTCCATGGTCGCGTCGATCTTCTTGATCAGCTTGCGCTCCCGATCACGCGTGCGCAGCTCCAGACTGAACTCCTCTTCCTGGGTGGCGCGGTCTGCCGGATCGGGAAAGTTGGCTGCTTCATCCTTCATGTGCATCACGGTGCGATCGACTTCCTGCATCAGCTCGGACTTCCAGTTAAGCAGCAGGCCGAGAAAGTGTTCACGCTGTGGTTCGTTCATGTAGGCTTCGCCGCGGCTAGGCTGGTAGGGTTCAAAGTTCTGGAATTCAGGATTGCCGGGTTTGTACTTGATGCGAGCCGGTGCCTTTCGCCTAACAGGCGCCGTCTTCCGGGCGGGCACCTTTCTGGGGGGTGATTTTTTGGCGGCGGCCTTTTTAGCGGGCGCTTTTTTAACGGGCGCTTTCTTAGCGGGTGCCTTTTTCTTGGCAGGCGCTTTTTTGGCGGGTGCTTTCTTAGCGGGTGCTTTCTTAGCGGGTGCTTTCTTAGCGGGTGCCTTTTTCTTGGCAGGCGCTTTTTTGGCGGGTGCTTTCTTAGCGGGTACCTTTTTCTTGGCAGGCGCTTTTTTGGCGGGTGCTTTCTTAGCGGGTGCCTTTTTCTTGGCAGGTGCTTTCTTAGCGGCGGCTTTCTTGGCGGGTGCCTTTTTCTTGGCCGTCGCCTTCTTAGCGGGTGCTTTCCCTGTCTTGGTATTTCGTGGCATGGCTATTGTCCCATACTCCTGGTAACGCACTGTTATTGGGGCTATCTGGCACGATGGCTCGAGGCCAGATTTATAAGGGCGCTGAAACTACCAGATTACCGCTATGCGCGCCACTATTTCTACATTGAATTTCCATCTTGCTGTCACCCCCCTGTGGTCGTTGGTAGAATAGCGCGTTGCTGCAAATGGGACTGTTATATGTCGGAATCCAAACCCGAGTCAGGCCGTTCACGGGGTTTCGCCGATCGCGTCGACGAGATTGAGCCATTCCGCGTGGTGGAGGTACTGGCGCGTGCTACCGCGTTAGAGGCGGCCGGTGCGGATATCGTGCATATGGCCGCGGGCGAACCTGATTTCGCCACGGCCAAGCCCATTATCGAGGCTGGCAGGGCTGCGCTTAAACGCGGCGCCACTCACTATTCACAAGCCGCGGGCATCCCGCCACTCAGGGAGGCACTTTCTCGCCACTATCAGGATCACTACGGACTGGATATTCCGCCTTCGAGGATCATGGTCACGCCCGGCGCGTCCGGGGCCCTCCTGCTGATCGCCGCCCTGTTGATGAATCCGGGGGATGGCATGTTGATGAGCGACCCCGGTTATCCCTGTAATCGGCACTTCATGCGTCTGGTTGAGGGACGAGGGCAGCTGGTGCCGGTCGACGCGTCAAGTAATTACCAGCTCAATGCTGAACTCGTTGCCGACAACTGGGCGGACAATACGGTGGGTGCCATGGTGGCATCCCCTGCTAACCCGACCGGAACAGCCCTGTCTCGACCGCAACTGGCGGCGCTTTCGGCAGAAGTCCGTGCGCGCAACGGGCATCTGCTGGTAGACGAGATATACCACGGGTTGGTGTACGAGGGCGACGCACCGTCCGTTTTGGAGGTTGATCCTGACGCCTTTGTCGTGAACAGCTTTTCCAAGTATTTTGGCATGACTGGCTGGCGCCTGGGTTGGCTGGTAGCGCCAGAAGCCGCGGTGAAGGAGATGGAAAAGCTCGCACAGAACCTGTTTATTTCCATGTCGACCATGGCCCAGCATGCGGCACTGGCCGGTTTTGAACCGAGTACCCTTGCCATTCTTGAGGAGCGCCGGGATATTTTCCGTCTGCGTCGCGACTTTCTGTTGCCCGCTTTACAGAACCTGGGTTTTTCCGTGCCGTGCACCCCAACGGGCGCGTTCTATATCTATGCCGACGCCAGCCGTTTTACCCATGACAGTCAGGCATTCTGTCTGCGCTTGCTGGAGGAGCACGGCGTAGCGCTCACCCCGGGCATGGATTTCGGGCATCATCGATCGGCTGAGCACGTACGCTTTTCCTATACCACCGGGATGGACCGGCTGGAACTGGCAGTGGAGCGATTGGCCAGGGTGCTGGGCTAATATGATGTTTTCAGACCTCGTAGAGGGAACCCTGCTGCGTCGCTACAAACGGTTCCTTGCCGATGTGGAATTGTCTGACGGCGTGACTCTGACAGCCCATTGCCCTAATACGGGCGCCATGACGGGCTGTGCAGAACCTGGCAGCAGGGTATGGCTGTCTGTCAGCGATTCGCGGACGCGTAAGTATCCCCATACCTGGGAGCTGGTTGAGACCTCACAGGGCATGGCCTGTATTCACTCGGCAAAGGCCAATGCCGTTGTGAGAGAGGCGTTTGAAGCGGGCATTATCAGCGGCTTCGAGGCATATCCAGACATTCGTCGCGAGGTGAAATATGGCGAAGGCAGCCGTATCGATCTGCTGCTTGAGGGGGATGTTGGTCGAGCGTTTATCGAGGTGAAATCCGTGACGCTCTGTCGCGAGGGGGGCCTTGGGGTGTTCCCCGACGCGGTCAGTGAGCGCGGTCGTAAACACCTGGGTGAGCTGGCGCGTATTGCGGCGCAAAAAGACACTCGCGCCGTCCTGTTTTTTTGTGTCCTCCATGCTGGAATCGATCATGTCAGCGTTGCGGGAGATATCGATCGCCGTTACCGCGAGGCAATGGTTGAAGCACAGGCGGCCGGCGTTGAAATCCTCGCGTGGCGCAGCCGGGTTGATCCCGCCGGCCTGACACTGGAAGCCCCCTTAACCTTCTCCCCCGACCCCCCTTAGTCGTTGTCCAGTCGTTGACTGTCGATTTGCGGTGGTTCGCGCTAGGATGGGTTTCGAAACGTGCAACCCGCGCACGGTTCGATGCCATGTTGCATGATGGAGTGACTGTATATGTCGGTGCAGCCTGAGCGCGCCCAGCTAACCGGACTGGATGATTCGCACCTGGTGAACTTGCCCGGCGGGCATCGCCTGCAACTGCCTGCGGCCGACGCGTTTTCGGCACTGCGGGAAGACGCGGCGGCGGCGGGCTTCGATCTGGTGATCGCCAGTAGTTTTCGCTCCTTCGAGCGCCAGCTGGCCATCTGGAACGGCAAGGCCCGCGGTGAGCGACCGGTTTACGACGACAACGATGAGCCTGTGATGCTGGCTGATATGTCTCCCGGAGACAGGCTTCATGCAATCCTGCGCTACTCGGCGATACCAGGCACCTCCCGACACCACTGGGGAACCGACCTCGATGTTTACGACGCGAGCGCTGTTCCGGAGGGTTACCGGCTGCAGTTATCCGCAGCGGAAGTCAGCGCGGGCGGCCCGTTCGATGCTTTGCACTGCTGGCTGGATCAGCGTATGGCCGCTCAGACATCGCATGGATTTTACCGGCCTTACAGCGAAGACCGTGGAGGGGTGGCGCCAGAGCGTTGGCACCTCAGTTATGCCCCCCTGTCTCGAGAGTGGGAGCGCAGGATGAGCGCAGAGGTGCTGGTGGCCTGCTGGAATGCAAATAGCGATGAGCTGCAGTTGCGTGATGAAATAGAAAAAACACTCCCCGGCATACTGCAGCGCTACGTTGAAGTGCCGGGAAGCTGGTGTGGGCCTCGCGCGAAAGCCTAGTCCTGTCTCGCGTTATTCCTTGGCCTTGGCCTCTGTATGCAGGTGCCCGAAGTGATTTGAGTAGTCCCGTTGTGATGCGGCGATTACTTTCAGTGCTTCCTCGCGGCCATAAACGAAGTCCACCTTGATGTCAGTTTCCTTGCCCGGAATCATCTTGTAGGTAGAAAAATAGTGCTGCAGGCGCTCGGTCTTGATGGACGGCAGGTCCGTGATGTCCTGTACATGCCCCCAGATGTTATCTCCCTCAAGCACGGCAACGATTTTGTCGTCTGCCTCACCGCCGTCAATCATCTGAATGCCGCCCACAACGCGCGCGCGCAGTACGATGTCGGCGCGGGTGATGTGCCGCTCGGAGTAAACACAGATGTCCAATGGATCGCCGTCGGCTATGTCGACACCCGGGCAGCGGGCGGCGACTTCTTCTGCGCAATAGGTGCGCGGAATGAAGCCGTAAAGGGCGGGGGGGCTGGAGGTGGTTCGCTGTGGCCGATCTACCACGAGGAAACCGGATGATTTGTCCAGTTCGTACTTGACCACGTCGGCCGGCGTCATTTCCACATAAACCTGAACGATATCTTCGGGCATATCGTCTTTTTGCGCGCGGAGACCGTGCCACGGATGCCGGCGCCACCGGTTAAAGTCGCTGTTGCTGTACATGGGTTTTCCTCGAGGTGAAACAGTAGGTTGCCTAAATCGGAAGGCGCGCATTGTACAGACAAGGTCAGTTAAAATCTCGCTGTATCGGGATAAAAAGTGGGGATTACAGTATTTGAAGCAGTGTTGCCGGGTGCCTCGCTGCGGTTTCGATTTCGAGACCGGCCGCAGCTTTCAGAACGCTAGACCTTGAAGCGTCTTTTGAGCTTGCGTTCCACAGAGTGATTTTTCAATTTCACATAGACAGGCAGGCCCCCCCGGTAGTCGGGGTAGGCTTCACCCATAATGAGTGGCGCGAAATACGCCCGTGCTGGCTCGGTGATACCGAAGCCGTCGCGGGTGATGTAGTTGCGAGGCATCATTTTTTCCACGTTGGCCACTTTGTCCAAAGGCGCTTTGCCGATTGACCAGCGATAGCGTTTACCCTTACCCCGTTCTATGCAGGGCATGACCGCATTTTCACCAGCGAGAGCGTATTCAACCGCCGCCTTGCCCAGAGCATAGGCCTGGTCTACATCGGTTTGCGAGGCGATGTGTCGCGCTGAGCGCTGCAGATAATCCGCTACGGCCCAGTGGTATTTGTAGCCCAGCTCGTCCTTGATCATGCCGGCCAGCAGAGGCGCGAGGCCGCCTAGCTGGCTGTGGCCGAAGGCATCTTTGACGCCGGATTCCGATAGAAATGTACCGTCTTTGTATTGTGCGCCCTCAGAGGCCACGATGACGCAATAGCCGAAGCGCTTCACGGTGCGCTGCACCCGCGCCATGAACTTCTTGTGATTAAAGGCAATCTCGGGGAACAGAATGATATGGGGTGCGTCCCCTTCTTCTTCTGCCGCCAGTCCTGCGGCGCCGGCAATCCACCCCGCATGGCGGCCCATTACCTCGAGGATGAACACCTTGGTAGAGGTCTCGCACATGGAGGCCACGTCCAATGCGGCCTCCTTGGTGGAAATGGCGACGTACTTGGCTACAGAGCCAAAGCCTGGGCAGTTATCTGTCAGGGGCAGGTCGTTGTCGATGGTCTTGGGTACGTGGATCGCTTGTAGCGGGTAGCCCAGTGTTTCGCTCAGTTGTGAAATCTTGAGGCAGGTATCAGCCGAGTCGCCGCCGCCGTTATAAAAAAAGTAACCGATATTGTGCGCCTTGAACACCTCGATCAATCGCTCGTATTCCGCGCGGTTCTCCTCGAGGCTTTTCAGCTTGTAGCGGCAGGAGCCGAAAGCGCCCGAAGGCGTGCTCAACAGGCCGTGGATAGCGGCCGCACTCTCTTTGCTGGTGTCGATCAGGTCTTCCCGCAGGGCTCCTATGATGCCATTGCGCCCGGCATAGACCTTACCGATGTCAGCGCGATGCGCTCGTGCCGTTTCAATAACCCCGCAGGCGGAGGCGTTAATAACGGCTGTGACACCGCCGGACTGGGCATAGAAGGCGTTCTTGCGAGGCATGGAGGCAGTTTCCTGTGATGGGTGCAGCGCGTTTTTTGCTGTTGTTGGCATGGCCGTTAATTGGAGGGTGATCATACGGCAATTGCGCAGGCTTGTGGACTGTTGCGGTGAGTTAAGCCGGGCGCCTCTGATGCGCCTAATTGGAGTCGCTGCGAGGGATGCACGCTGATGTCAGCAGTCTCCGCCCCGTGCTACCATGCCGGCTTGAATTCAAGGAGCGCTTGTTGAAAGAGCACATCCATATTCTCGGCATCTGCGGCACCTTTATGGGTGGTATCGCCCTGCTGGCCAGGGAGCTCGGGTACCGGGTTACCGGGTCCGATGCGAATGTCTATCCACCCATGAGCACCCAGCTGCAAGCGGCGGGTATCGAGCTGATGGAGGGTTATCATCCTGAGCACCTTGAGCCGGCGCCGGATTGCGTGGTGGTAGGGAACGCTATGAGCCGTGGCAATCCGTTGGTGGAGCATCTGTTGAATGTCGGTTTACGCTATACCTCTGGCCCCCAGTGGTTATCGGAGCATGTTCTGCAGGGCAGGTGGGTGCTGGCGGTATCCGGCACCCATGGCAAGACGTCCACCAGTAGCCTGCTGGCCTGGATCCTGGAGTACGCGGGCATGTCACCGGGCTTTTTGATTGGCGGTGTGCCCGGTAATTTCGGTTTGTCTGCGCGTCTGGGTGGATCGGATTTTTTCGTGGTGGAGGCGGATGAGTACGATACGGCCTTTTTCGACAAGCGTTCCAAGTTTGTTCACTACCGGCCACGAACGCTCTGCATCAATAACCTTGAATTCGATCACGCCGATATCTTCGATGACCTCGCGGCCATTCAGCGTCAGTTTCACCATTTATTGCGCTGTGTGCCGGGCGGCGGGCTGGTCGTTTATCGCCACGGCGTGAACGCGATCGATGAAACCCTTGCTGCGGGATGTTGGACACCCACGGTATCCTTCGGTCTTGGAGATGCGAGCGGGGCAGACTGGCGAGCAGAATTGCTGGAGGCGGATGGTTCGGCTTTCCGTGTGCACCCCGGCCCGGACGACAGCGCTGAGGTGAGGTGGCAGTACTGCGGTGACCACAATGTCGAAAACGGCCTGACTGCGATGGCGGCTGCCAAACACGTTGGCGTGTTACCCGGAATTTCGGCGGATGCACTGGGCGCCTTTAAGGGGGTGAAGCGGCGGCTTGAGCTGTTGGGCAGGCCCGGCAACGTCGCGGTGTACGACGATTTTGCCCATCACCCTACGGCGATCGCTACAACGTTGAAGGGGTTGCGGGCTCGGACCGGGGCCGGCCGGCTAATTGCCCTGATTGAACCCCGCTCCAATACCATGCGTATGGGTGAACACAGGGCACAATTGGCCGCTTCCACTCGGGATGCCGATCTGGTTCACTGGTTTCAGCCCGCGGGTCTCGATTGGTCCCTCGAGGACGTTATTGCGAGCGGCGACACTGCTGCACACTTGTATACCGACATCGACGCGCTGGTCGGCGCCGTGTCTGAAGAGGCGCGGGAGGGAGATCAAGTGGTTATCATGAGTAACGGGGGTTTCGGCGGTATACACCGAAAACTGCTCGATAGTCTGGAGGGAAAACTGCCCCGTGTTTGAATGGATGACTTCTATCTACGACCGGCTGGTGCTCCGTCGCCCCTGGATGACCCTTGCGCTGGTGACTCTGCTGGTGGCAGGCATGGCGACCCAGCTTCATAAGATTACGTTGGACGCCTCTGCCGACGCGCTGCTGCTGCAGGGCGATCCCTCACTGGAGCTATTCCGCGAGGTAGGCCGGGAATACCGCACGGAGGAGTTTGTGCTGGTGACCTGGAGCCCTGATGTCGAGCTGCTGTCGTCCGCGTCTCTGGACCCGCTGCGCACCATGGCGGACGAGTTGCGTGAGCTAGAGGGCGTGTCCTCGGTGGTTACGGTGTGGGATGTGCCTTTGCTGGAGAGCCCGCCGGTCAGCTTGCGCGATATTACCTCTGGCGACCCCCTGCCCAGTCTGGAGGACGAGGGTATTGACCGTAGTCAGGCCCTTACTGAATTCACCACCAGTCCTATTTACGCCAACCTGCTGGTCAGTGAAGACGGTGAGTTGACCGCGGTCCAGATCAACCTTGAGCGCGACGATTACTACGACGAGCTGCTGCAAAAACGGGATGCGCTGCGTAACCTGGACAAAGCGGGCACGCTGTCTGCGGCGCAGGCGGTCGAGCTCCAGACTACGGAGCAATTATACAAAGCGCACACCAGCGTAGTCCTCGAACGGCAAAGTCAGTTGGTAGTCAACGTGCGCGAAATAGTGTCTCGCTACGGTGATTACGCCCAGTTGTTCGTCGGTGGGGTGCCCATGATCGCGGCGGATATGGTGACGTTTGTCGAAAGCGACCTGACTAATTTCGGCGGCGCGATTCTTGGGATAATGCTGCTGATTCTGGCGGTGGTCTTCCGTCGTCTGCGCTGGGTTGTTATTCCCCTGGTGGCCTGTGGTTATACCCTGGTGGTGATGCTGGGACTGCTCGGTTTGCTGGACTGGCGCATGACGGTCATTTCGTCCAACTTTGTCGCCGTGTTGCTCATTATCTGCCTTGCACTGAGCATTCACCTTATCGTTCGCTACCGCGAACTGCACGCGCTGGATCCGGACGGGAGTCTGCATGAGCGCGTGCTCAATACCGTACGGCTTATGGTTGTACCGTGTTTTTACAGCTGCCTGACCACTGCAGTGGCGTTTGTATCTCTGGTGGTATCGGGTATCCAGCCGGTTATCGACTTCGGCTGGATGATGACTACCGGTATTGTCATTGCCCTGCTGATAACGTTCCTGGTGGTGCCCTGCCTGATGGTGGTCTGGCGCGATACGCAGGAGACTGCTCACGCCGACGACACCCCGCCCTTAACGCGCTACTTCGCGGTACTGGCAGATCGCTTCGGCGGCACCATCCTGTTTGTGAGTCTGCTGCTGTTCGCGTTGACGGTATACGGTGTTTCGCGTCTGGAAGTTGAAAACCGCTTTATCGATTACTTTCATGAGACCACTGAAATTTATCGTGGCATGGAGCTGCTTGACGCTCGACTGGGTGGCACCATCCCGCTGGATATCGTGATCACGGCGCCGGACATGACTGCGCCGTTGCCCGGATTGGAGAATCTCTCGCCTGCCAGCGACGCATCGCCGGTTGTTGGCGACCCGCCAGGCGGCGACGGTGTTATCGAGGATGAATTTGCCGATGAGGACTTCGGCGACGATGAGTTCGCCGACGAGTGGGGCGATGACTTTGGCGATGATGATTTCGGTGTGCCAGGGCAGGAGAGCTTCAAGCCCAGCTACTGGTTCAGTGTGCCGGGCATGCGTCAGCTTGACCTTGTGCACAACCACATCGATGCGCTGGAAGAGACTGGCAAAGTCCTGTCTCTGTCCACCGTTTACGCGGTAGTCAAGGATCTGATGGGCCAGGATATCAGCAGCGTAGAGCTGGCCCTGGTTCAGAAAAGCCTCACAGACGACATCAAGGAAATGATGGTCGACCCCTATTTCTCGCTCGACAAAGAGCAGGTGCGCATCAATGTGCGTGTAAAAGAAACCAGCGAGACATTGCGACGCAATGATTTTCTGGTAGCACTCAAACGCGACCTGGTGGAGGAATTAGGGCTGGAAGAATCGCAGGTACAACTGACGGGCATGCTGGTGTTGTATAACAACGTACTGCAAAGCCTGTTCCGCTCCCAGATTCTTACCCTGGGCACGGTATTTGCCGTGATCCTGGTCATGTTCCTGGTGCTGTTCCGCTCTCTGAAACTGTCACTCATCGCGCTGGTGCCGAACCTGCTGGCGGCGGGCATGGTGCTGGGAGTAATGGGGCTAACGGGAACACCACTGGATATTATGACCATTACCATTGCTGCTATTGTGTTGGGCATTGGCGTCGATAATTGTATTCATTACGTGCATCGCTTTCGGCGTGAGTTTCCTCGCGATCGTGACTACGTGGCGACTATGTACCGCTGCCACGAGAGCATCGGCCGCGCACTGTATTACACTACCGTGACGGTGGTGGTGGGTTTCTCCATGCTGACACTGTCAAACTTCAACCCGAGTATTTACTTTGGCCTGTTGACGGTGCTGGCCATGTTGACGGCGGTCATCGGTGCCCTGCTGTTACTGCCGCGCCTCATCATACTGTTCCGGGCGCTGGGCCCGGCAGATAACGCATGAGGCTATCGTTCGGGGTGAGAGGCAGAGACTGATGGACTGTCGAAGCCACTGCGGTGCCTGTTGTGTTGCGCCCTCTATCCACCAGCCTTTTTATGGCATGCCCAACGGTAAGCCGGCGGGTGAGTCTTGCATTCATCTGGATGACGCTGAAGGCTGCCGTTTGTTTGGGGATGCGCGACGCCCTGGCCTGTGCGCGGCGTTCATGCCACAGCCAGCCTGCTGCGGCAATAATCGGGACGAGGCACTGGCGCTTCTGGCTGCACTGGAGGTCGAGACGCAGCCCTCAACAGTGCGGTGGACAGAGACATGATGGAGTTGCCTCTGTTTCCCCTGTCAGGTGTGTTGCTGCCCTACGGGCGCTTGCCCCTGCAGATTTTTGAGCCGCGCTATCTTGATCTGGTAAAGGACAGCATGAAGTCCGAAAGTCCCTTTGGGGTAGTCTGGATTCGGCGGGGCGCAGAAGTAGCAGAGCGGGGGCGCGCCTCTGCAGAGCTTGGTGACTACGGCACCTGTGCCCACATCGTCGACTGGGATCAGCTCGACAATGGTTTGCTGGGTATCACGATAGAGGGTGGCGAGTGTTTTGACCTGTTTGAAACGAGCACACGGTCCGATGGGTTGGTGATCGGCCAGGTAGAAATTCAGCCGACGCCTCCAGCGGTGCGTCTGTCTGAAGAGAGCCAATCACTGCTTGATATTCTCCGCAGCCTGGAACAACACCCGCATGTGCAGCGCCTGAACCTGAGGCTGGACTATAACGATTCATGGCAGGTGGCCTATGCCCTGGTGCAATTATTGCCCATGGATGAGGCGCTGAAATATGAGTTATTGGGCATGGCCGACATCAATGATCTGGCGGCTGAGTTACAGGTATTGCTGAAACAGATCAGTGGCGAAAACTAAGCTTCGCTGCTGCTCCGCATTCACTCACTGAAGCGAGGCTGCCAGCCACCGCATTCTTTCCAGCGGTTGACAATATCGCAAAACAGCTCGGCGGTGCGCTCGGCGTCGTAGGCGGCCGAGTGGGCCTCGTTGTTGTCAAAAGCGATACCGGCTTCCTCACAGGCGCGTGCCAGTACCGTTTGCCCGTAGGCCAGGCCAGCCAGCGTGGCCGTATCGAAATGGGAAAAGGGGTGGAAGGGATTGCGCTTGATATCGCATCGCTCCACAGCCGCATTGACAAAGCCCGCATCGAAGTGGGCATTGTGACCCACCAGCACAGCCCGGGTACAAGACTGCTCACGCATCTCCTTACGCACGATGTTGAACATGGCCTTGAGGGCCTCCGCCTCAGGCACAGCTTCGCGAAAGGGGTGCCAGGGATCGATGCCGGTGAAGTCGAGAGCGGACTGCTCGATATTAGCGCCCTCGAACGGCTGCACGTGGTACTGGAAAGTACGATGAACTGCCAGCAGCCCGTCGTCATCCATGCGCACAGTAGTCGCGCCCAATTCCAGCATCGCGTCGGTCGACGCATCGAATCCGCCAGTCTCTACGTCGATGACCACGGGCAAAAAACCGCGAAAACGGTCACTCATCTGGCATGCGGATTCGCTACTCATGAGGAGGCTTCAACCTGCCAGGCGATGGCTCGGTTGGCGCCTAAGGGGGTCAGCGTTTCGGACCCAAGAGCCAATTGTGCAGGGACGGTCCAGCTGCGCTTACGCAGTGTCACGGTGTCCTCATTGCGCGGCAAGCCGTAAAAGTCGGGTCCGAAATGGGAGGCAAAACCCTCCAGCATGTTGATAGCGTCCATTTGCTCGAACACCTCCGCGTAGAGTTCAAGTGCCGCGTGCGCGCTGTACACCCCGGCACAGCCGCAGTCGCTTTCCTTGCTGGCAGTGGTGTGGGGTGCGGAATCTGTGCCCAGGAAAAATTTGGCATTTCCCGAGGTGGCCGCGGTGCGCAGTGCTTCCTGGTGTGTGCGTCGCTTCAGTACCGGCAGACAATAGTAGTGTGGGCGAATACCCCCCACTAACATGTCATTGCGGTTAAGCAACAAGTGATGCGCTGTGATGGTCGCGGCTACCCTGTCGCCGGCTGAGTTTACAAAATCTACCGCATCGGCCGTTGTGATGTGCTCCAGCACCGTGCGCAGACGTGGGAAACGGCGGGTGATCGGCTCGAGGTGTTGTTCGATAAACACTTTTTCGCGATCGAAAATATCGACCTCGCGGTCGGTGACTTCGCCGTGCACCAACAGGGGTAAGTCCGCCTTCTCCATGGCCTCCAGCACCGGGTAGAGGCCATCGAGTTGCGCGACGCCGGCATCGGAGTTGGTGGTGGCGCCGGCAGGATAAAGTTTCACCCCGTGAACGTGTTCGGAGGCGGCTGCCCGTGCGATTTCCTGTGGCTCAGTCTGGTCCGTGAGGTAGAGCACCATCAGCGGGTCGAATTGACGCGGCTGATCGGCCATGGCCGCAAGCAGGCGCTCGCGATAGGCCAGCGCCAGCGCTACAGTGGTCACAGGGGGTGTCAGGTTGGGCATCACAATGGCCCGTCCAAAGTAACGTGCCATATCGCCGCAGGTAGCGGGCAGGGCAGTGCCGTCCCGCAGGTGTACATGCCAGTCATCGGGGCGGGTTATGGTTAATTCGGTCACGTGTAGCCTTGGGACAAAGAAAGCGTGGGCGGAATCCTACCATAAATGCGGGTGATTCCCTGAATCGACTATGGCCTGCGGGTGTCGATTCACGCCTTCCCGGCGAGGTGGACCCGAGCTCCGGCCGCTGTCGTCCAGGTAGCCTTTTCAGGCTCCTCTCGTGGCATGCCCTGCCAGCAGACACCGAGGTGCACTGGAGAACGACAGGCCCTGCTGCTCGGGGATTGGGCTGGCGCACCCTGGTAACAATAACTCGCTGGGAATTACCGCTCCCCGGCGTTAGAATGTGCGCCCTTTTCTGACCAAGGCTCCAGGGAGCTTGAGATGTCTGACGTAAAGAAAGTCGTACTGGCCTACAGCGGTGGTCTGGACACCTCGGTCATCGTGCGGTGGCTGCAGGACAATTATGGCTGCGAGGTGGTGACATTTACCGCGGATATCGGCCAGGGCGAGGAAGTGGAACCGGCGCGCGCCAAGGCGGAGGCCATGGGCGTGAAGGAAATCTATATCGACGACCTGCGTGAGGAATTCGTGCGAGATTTCGTGTTCCCCATGTTCCGCGCCAACACCATTTACGAGGGTGAGTACCTGCTGGGCACCTCTATCGCGCGCCCCCTGATTGCCAAGCGACTGATTGAGATCGCCAACGAAACCGGGGCGGATGCCATCTCTCACGGTGCGACGGGTAAAGGCAATGACCAGGTGCGCTTTGAGCTGGGTGCCTATGCACTTAAGCCCGGCATCAAGGTGATCGCACCTTGGCGGGAGTGGGACCTGCACTCGCGCGAATCGCTGATGGCCTACTGCAAGGATCGTGACATCCCCGTGGATTTTGCCAGCGCGAAGAAAAAATCGCCCTATTCGATGGACGCCAACCTGCTGCACATCTCCTACGAGGGCGACCTGCTGGAGAATCCCTGGTCCGAGCCGGAAGAGGATATGTGGCGCTGGAGTGTCAGCCCGGAAGCGGCGCCGGATACACCGGTGTATATCGAGCTGGATTTCGAGCAGGGTGATGTGGTCGCGATAGACGGAGAGGCGATGACTCCGGCGACGGTGCTGGAAACCCTGAACAAGGTGGGCGGTGCCCACGGCATTGGCCGCGATGACATTGTCGAGAATCGCTATGTGGGCATGAAATCCCGAGGGTGTTATGAAACCCCCGGCGGCACCATCCTGTTGAAAGCGCATCGGGCCATCGAGTCCCTGACACTGGATCGGGAGGTGGCACATCTGAAGGACGAACTGATGCCGCGCTACGCCAATGTGATCTACAACGGCTACTGGTGGTCACCCGAGCGCAAGATGCTGCAGGCGGCGATTGATGAATCGCAGGCTGTGGTGAATGGCAAGGTACGTCTCAAACTGTATAAAGGTAATGTCATTGTGGCGGGTCGGCAGTCGGTAGACAGTCTGTTCGATGAGTCGATTGCGACCTTCGAAGACGACGCCGGTGCCTATGACCAGAAAGATGCGGAAGGCTTTATCAAGCTGAACGCGCTGCGTCTCAGGATTGCAGCCAACAAGGGCCGCTCGCAGTTTTAGCTGCGCGCACGGCTTGCTGTTCTTTTTCGCTAGGGCTGTTGCACCTCCGGAGGATTCACCCAGGAAAAATGCCCTGCCGGGTTCGACCGGAGTAGCCCTGTTGCCGGCTTGAGCGCGTGGCAGCTTCGCCTCTCAATGAAAATCGTGTGACTGTACCGGCAGTTCAGCCAGCTCGCTGGTGTAATCGTACAGGGCACCGGCAATAACATGGATAACATTGTCCTTCTGCTCCACCACACCTTTTACCAGTAATAACTTGCCCCCCATCAGTGCCTGACGGAACTGCTGCTGGGTGCGTTGCCATACCACGATATTGCTGTTGCCGGTTTCGTCTTCCAGTGTGAGAAACAGTACGCCGGAGGCACTGCCGGGGCGCTGGCGGCAGGTGACAATCCCGGCAATGCGAACAAAACGCCGATTACCCAGAGCGGCGAGATCGGCCTGGCGTTTGCAGCGGTTGAAGGGATAACGTGTGCGCAGCAGGCTCATCGGGTGAGCCCGCAGTGTCAGCCCGGTGGCGCGGTAATCGGACAACACGTCTTCCGCTACATTCGGTCGGGGCAGCTGCACCCCGTCGTCAAAATAGCTGCCGTGTTGACTCTGTTCGTCTTGCAACAACGGTCGGGGTTGTTCCAATGCCATGATCTGCCACTGGGCCTGGTGACGGTGGCCGCTCAGCGATTGCAAGGCGTCGGCATCGGCGAGGGCTTCCATGTCGCGTTTGTCGAGTTGTGCCCGGCGACGCAGGTTGCTGATCTGCCGGAAGGGTTTGCGCTGCCTGGCCTCTACCAGCCGCTGTGCCCCCTGGCGACTCAGGCCACGCACCAGACGCAGGCCCAGGCGTAGTGCCGGCTGCCCCTGTGCCTCTGGGTACTCCAGTAACTGGTGATCCCAGAGCGACTGGTTAACGTCTACCGGTAACACCACGACCCGGTGGCGGCGCGCATCCTGTATAAGCTGTGAGGCGCTGTAAAAGCCCATAGGCTGGCTGTTGAGCAGCCCTGCAAAGAAAGCGGCAGGGTGATGACATTTAAGCCAGGCGGAGACCCAGGCGAGGAGGGCAAAGCTGGCAGAGTGAGACTCGGGAAAACCGTAACCGGCAAAGCCCTTGATCTGGTCGAATAACTGCCCTGCGAACCGGGCATCGTAGCCGCGCTCGATCATACCCTGGGTGAGTTTCTTCTCGAAGGTAAGCAGTTTGCTGTTTCTGCCCCAGGAGGCAATGGCGCGTCGCAGGGCGTCTGCTTCGCCACCGGTAAAGCCTGCGGCGACCATCGCCAGGCGGATCACCTGCTCCTGGAAAATCGGCACTCCCAGAGTACGCGCCAATACTTCCCTGATGGCATCGCTGGGGTAGGTGATCGCCTCCTTACCCTGTTTGCGCCTGAGGTAGGGGTGCACCATGTTGCCCTGAATGGGGCCCGGCCGCACGATGGCGATTTCGATCACCAGATCGTAAAAGGTGGCGGGTTTTAATCGCGGCAGCATCGACATCTGCGCGCGCGATTCGATCTGGAATACGCCGACAGTATCCGCCTGCTGCAGCATGCGCCAGGTGGCGGCGTCGTCTCTTGGCACATCGCTTATGGTTTTGAGTGCGGGGCAGTAGCGGTGCACCATTTGCAGGCTCTTGCGTATGGCAGACAGCATCCCCAGCGCGAGTATGTCGACCTTGAGCAGGCCCAGCGATTCGATGTCCTCCTTGTCCCACTGAATGACCGTACGGTCCGCCATACTGGCATTTTCAACGGGCACCAATTGCGAGATAGGGCTGCGCGTAATCACAAATCCACCCACATGTTGTGACAGGTGCCGGGGGAACCCGAGAATTTGTTGTACCAGTGAGTAAAACAACTCTGCCTGCTGACTGTGGCCCGCTACGCCCTGTTCTTCAAAACGTTTTGCCAGGTCGCGGGTGCGATCCCACCAGGCCATGGATTTAGCCAGGTCGTCGACGAATACCGAATCCAGCCCGAGCGCCTTGCCCACGTCACGTACGGCGCTGCGCGCGCGGTAGGTGATAATGGTGGCGGCCAGGGCAGCGCGTCTGCGGGAATACTTGTTGTAAATATACTGGATGACCTCCTCTCGCCGCTCGTGCTCGAAATCGACATCGATATCAGGTGGCTCGTCGCGCTCCCTGGAGATGAAGCGTTCAAACAGTAGTGAGATCTGTTCGGGCGAGACCTCGGTAATAAACAGGCAGTAACAGACTACCGAGTTGGCCGCTGATCCGCGGCCCTGGCACAGGATATGCCGGCTGCGGGCAAAGCGCACGATATCGTACACCGTGAGAAAGTAGTATTCGTATTGCAACTCTTTAATCAGCGCTAATTCACGCTTGATGCGGGCCTGTATGTCTGGCGGTACACCCTGCGGCCAGCGCTGCCGTGCACCCTCGGCCACCAACTGATGCAGGTAGCTGGTGGCGTTGTGATTCTCGGGAACCACTTCCTGCGGATACTCGTAACGCAATTCCTCCAGCGTAAAATCACAGCGCTCGGCGATGTGCACGGATTCTGCCAATAGATCGTGGTTATAGAGGCGACGCAGTGATTTTTGTGTGCGTAAATGTTGTTGGCTGTTGGCCAGGCGGCGGGTACCCAGCTGGCTGATACTGGTGTTGTGGTGTAGTGCGGTGAGCACGTCGAGCAGTGGCTTGCGGCTGGCAATATGCATGCGCACATCGCCGCAGGCCACCATCGGAATGCTCAGGGTATTCGCCATGTGTGCCAGCCCAAGGTAGCGACGGCTCTCGTCGTTACCCAACAGGTTGCTGACGCCCAGCCATAGGCGGCCTTTGCACAAACGCGCCAGCTGCAGGCCAAAGGCCTGCGTGGTATCGCTGTTATCGTCGGGTAACCAGATGATGAGGCAGCGTTTGAGATGAAACACAATATCGCGCAAGGCGACCCGGTATTCTCCCTTGGGGCTGCGCCTGCGGGCCATACTGATAAGCCCTGACAGCTCCGCATAAGCGGCGCGGGAGGGCACCAGCGCGACCAGCCGAATGCCTTCCTCCAGTTGCAATTCGCTGCCGATGATCAGCTTGGGTTTGGCATCACCTTGCAGCTCCCTGAGCGCGACATGGGCTTTCACTACACCGGCCAGTGAGCACTCGTCGGTGATGGCTATCGCGTGGTATCCCAGCGCTGCTGCCCGCCCCACCAGCTCGTGAGGGTGAGACGCGCCGCGCAGGAAACTGTAGCAACTGAGGCAGTGGAGTTCGGCGTAGGGCATGCTCAGGAATCGATCGGACTGACCACGCCCATGGCACCGCGCCCCAGCACATGCGTGTAAATTTCGGTGGTACTCAGGTCGCTATGCCCAAGTAGCTTCTGAATGGTGCGAATGTCGTACCCTTGCTGCAGTAAGCGGGTGGCAAAGCTGTGTCGAAAGGTATGGCACTTGACGTGCTTGGTGATACCCGCGCGAACGCGGGCCTGTGTGACCTGCTTGCGCAGCGCCGTGTGATGCAAGTGATGACGGCGAAGGATCCCGGTGCGAGGGCAGGCGCCAATCGTGGTGGAGGGGAACACAAATTGCCAGCCAAGCTCCCGTGCCGCGCCCGGATACTTCCCGGCCAGTGCATTGGGCAGGTGAACATCGCCAACGCCGTCTTCAATGTCACGCGTGTGCTGTTTATCGACAAAGGCAATTTGTCCGGTCAAGCTCTCCTGCACACTCTGCGGTAACAGGGTGGTTCGATCTTTGTCACCCTTGCCCGAGCGTACGGTGAGTGTGCTTAATCCAAAATCAATATCCTTGACGCGAAGATTCAACAACTCGTTTTGCCTGAGCCCGGAGCCGTACAACAGCGACACCATCAGTCGGTGTTTGTCGGGAAGCTGTGCGAGAATGCACTGTACTTCCCGGTGTGTAAGCACAACCGGTAAGCGACGTTTGATGCGCGCCTTCTCGAAATTCAGTGCGTCAAGTTCGACCTTGAGGAATTTTCTATACAGATAGACCAGCGCATTCAGCGCAATACGCTGGGTTGCCGGTGAGCAATGCCGCTGACAGCCCAGGTGAGACAGAAAACTGTTGATATGCTCTGCACCCATCTCCCGGGGGTGACGCTTGTTGTGAAACAGAATAAAGCGACGCACCCAGTGCAAATAGGTTTTCTCTGTCTGGTACGCGTAACCGCGCGCCCGAATATCCTGACGCAGTTGATCAAGAAAACGCAGGGGGCCGGCAGGTATGGCGCGACTGATATCGTCCACAGCCTCTCTCCTTTTATACTACTGTATATATATACAGTAGTATAAAAGGAGAGATTATCAAGCCCGTTTTTCAGGGGACCTGACACAAACCATGGGCTAAGCATCCATATAAACATTGATAATATTGAACTAATCAACAGCGAATGGGTCTTCCGACTTGCTCGAAATTGATGAATTTTGATACTGCCAGAGGCTCGTGTTTCCAGCGCTCGGTCGCTGCGTTAAGCTAACTCATTGTCGATAAGGAAATAATAATAAATGACCACGCACATATATCCTGCATACGAGGCCGCTCGGTTTTCTAGACCGGTCTATGTACTTAGCTGTTATAGGGCCTAGCATTGCATGTCTATCCAAATTCGTAGGGCGAACCCGCAAGACATAGATAATGTACTTCCACTCGTACGGGACTTCGTGACGAGTTTTGAAATTGTAGAACCTAACTTCCGACAATCATACGCAAACATTCTGGAAAGCTCTGATGCAGTAGCCCTCGTAGCTGTCGATGAAGGCGCTCTCATTGGCTATTGCTTGGGGTTCTGTCACGATACATTCTACGCTAACGGAAATGTAGCCTGGCTTGAGGAGATCATGGTGTCCAGTTCACATCGCAGGCAGCGTGTAGGCGAGTCTCTGATGACCTCCTTTGAAGAATGGGCCAAATCAAAGGGTGCTGTGCTATCCGCCCTTGCTACTCGTCGTGCTGCAACCTTCTATCAGGCAATTGAATACGAAGAATCGGCGGCATATTTTAGGAAGCTGTTGTGAAGCCCGGCCCAATAACAAGTCAGGGCTTGGGACGGCTTAACAGCCGCCCTAGCCTGAAGCGTTAATTAGCCCTTGAATACGACCGCGCTCAGAGAAGGAAAAGCGAGCCTCCAGCGAGGGATAGAAACAGCTGGGGGCCAGTTGACCCTTTTCCCCAACAAGATGGTTTTCTCATCCCATGCCCTAAACATACAACGAGGCGAAACCGAGATTCCCGTATCTGCTATCGCTTCCATCCAACCAGCTTGGACCAAGTTTCTAGGTTTCATCCCTCTCGTGCCCAACGCTTTCATAGTGGTCACTACGCCCGGGGAAGAGTATTGTTTTACTGTGTTTGGCAGGTCATCTTGGTTAAAGGCAATAGCGAGTGCGCGGGCTAATTAACAAGTCAAGGCTGCAAGGGCGCTTCGCGCCGGGACGGCCTTACGGCCGCCCCAGCTTGAAGCGTTAAGTGTACATGGATATAGCAAGCAAAATTAAAACAACGCCCTTGTGGTTAGCACCAGTGTTATTCATTTCAACATTGGTAATAGGCATTTATATAGGTACGCCAATTGCAGTTTCTTTTTACGACTCGACCATTCCATCTGAAGTATCTCAGCTATTTGCACTTATGCCTTTTGTTTATTTTTATAGCTCTATTCCATTATGTATTGCTTGCGCTATTGGCCTTAAGCTAGTTCGCAAAAAATCAAACATGGCTATCAATATTTTTTACATTTTACTGTGTGTTATTCTGGTTCCAGTCATTTTTTATGGTGTTGGAGTTTCTAATTATTATGGTTAGTACACTTAACAAGGGCAGGCAATCCGACAGTCAAAACTGTCACTCGTTTTGCCATAAACCCATCAAAACAAGCGCCATTTTTGCCTGCAGTTGCTGCCGGCGTTAATCTGCCTGGAAAATGTCCGCTAGCGATGGCTGATTTATATATCAAAGAGTCGACTGGATTAGCAGCAAATTTATCAATTCGCCCTCCTACACAGGATCCAAATGAATGATAAAAGGTTTGAAACTTGGGCGCGTTTGCTTGCTTACGTCAGTCGTACTATTCATCAGCGCATGTGATCAACTGTTCACTGATTCGCCCTTTAACACAGACGGCAAGCTTACCTCCGCTGAGCTGGACCATTTTTTGGCGGGAATGAAAGACGCTGCTGACATCAGTCAAAAGGTGGACAGCTGTATCAAGACAGAGGCTGTGCGTCGCGCAGAGATTGTTGGTGATCCGCAGACTATCGATCCGAAAACGCTGCCGTTGCCTGAAGAAAATTGGGTGCCTTTGGATAAGTCGGACAAACGTATAATTTTGGCCCAGCTTATCGTGTCCCAGTCCATTGTATTCTGCACTACAGGGCGAGAAATGTGAGCGTCTATCAACCTGATAGGCTGGGAATAAATGCAGAGATTAACAAGTCAAAGCACGCGGACTTCGTAAAGCTGTCACCTTTTTTGTTCCAAAAAATCCGCCAACTTCACCAAGCCTGTGTTTGAGGCGTTACACGTCAGAGAAAACACAATGATTGTAGTTTATGGAATTAAGGATAATTTGAATCCTATAAAGGCAAAACTATCGGATGTCATTCATGGCTGTATGCAATCCGTTCTGGGAATTCCAGAAGACAAACGCGCGCACCGTTTTGTGCCTTTAAACAATGAAGATTTCTATTACCCAGTGGGCCGAACTGACGCATACACTGTGATAGAAATTAACCTGATGACAGGCAGAAAGCAGGAGACTCAAAAGGCTCTTATAAAAGCGATCTTTCAAAGCATCGAGTCTGAGCTAAATATAGCCCCTATCGACATAGAGATTACCATTAAAGAGCAAGAACCTTATCAATGGGGCTTCAGAGGTATGACGGGCGATGAAGCTAAAGATCTTAAATATAAGGTTAATGTGTAACAAGTGGATGTTGCATCAACCACTGCGTGGTTTGGACGGTTTTTCCGCTCGCTCCTCGCTACAAAACCGCCGCAAATGCGGTCGTTAGCTGCAATTAAAAAAGTCATGTAAGAAATTAAAATACGATATTTTATAGGAGACATTATGAATTTAAGCACAGTTAAAGTAATCACTATTTTCATGGTTACATTTTTGATTTCTACTGGAGTTCAGTCAGAGGTTGTTGATGAAAAAGTAACAGTGACCAGTGATACGTACATACGTGCGGAGAGTGATCGGCAGTTTTCTCAAATTGCGAAAATGGCTGGAGGGGTCAATCGCTTTTTCCATTTCCGGGATCCAACACCTTTAGATAAGCAAAATATTGTCAGAATGAATAGAGATACCTTGTACTCCATGGCTGTTGTGGACACATCCCAAGGGGCGACCATTACCGTTCCTGAGCTACCGGAAGACCGCTACGTTTCTGTCTATCTTGTAGACAATGATCACTACACTCCATTTGTTATCTATACATCGGGCACTCACGAACTACCAGGTGATACCAAGTATTTAGGATTAGGCATTCGTATTCAGGTTATTGACCCGGAGAATCCTGAAGAAATATCACTAGTGAATGAGCTACAAGATAAATTCATTATTACTGCTAAGAGCGCTGACCCCTATCCTTCGCCTAATTGGGATGAGGAATCGCTAGGCGAGCTCACTAAAAAGTATGAGTTAGATTCGGCGAAGTATAAGGACTTCACTGGAATGATGGGGCCACGGGGTGAGGTTAATGAAAAAACTAGGCATATTGCAGCCGCTTCTGGCTGGGGTTTGTTCCCGGAGTGGGATGCGATGTATCTCAACTATAGTGGTGGTCAGTCAGAAAAATCTTGCTACTCTGCGATTTATAATGTGCCTGAGAACAATGCTTTCTGGTCGATCACAGTGTATGGCGACGATGGTTTCATGAAAAGCAACAATAATATCGTTAACTCATCAACCGTGCAGCTAGATACTGACGGCACATTCACGATGTTTTTCGGGTCAGAAGAAGTTTGCGGAAATCAAAAAAATAGAGTGGACGTTAGTAAGGGATGGAATTTTATCATGAGAATATACAAACCAGGGGAAGCGGTATTGGATGGTAGCTATGTGCTACCTGATCCTAAGCCCATCAAACAATAGCAACGAGACACAAGCAGGCAATAAACTATTCAAGAGCCTCACTTTATAAAACCCGTCCTCATGACGGGTTTTTTTGTTTGGTATACACTCTGAGTATGACGCCTCATAATCAGCACAAGCAATCAGACCAGCCCTCGGCTGACTGCGGTTGTGGGCGTTATGTGTCTAGGAGTCGTGTATGAGCTATCTCTATCTTGTCATCGCAATAGTTGCTGAAGTCATTGGCACAAGTGCTCTAAAAGCATCGGACCAGTTTTCGAAAACACTGCCAAGCATTATCGTAGTCATTGGCTACGGGGTAGCTTTTTACTATCTTTCCCTTGTTCTAAAAACGATTCCTATTGGTGTGGCCTATGCTATCTGGTCTGGCGCGGGAATTGCTCTAGTCACAGTAGTCGGTCTCGTTGTTTTCGATCAGAAGCTCGACTTCGCGGCGATTATAGGCATATCGCTAATTGTAGCTGGAGTTATTGTCATGAATGTATTCTCGAAGACGGTCGGGCATTGAAACATAGCACGTCAGTGCAGCAAGGGCGCTTCGCACCGGCAGTGCTGGTCGACCAGCGGCTTGGTGTGTTATCAGCCATTGAGTTAGGTTGGCAGTTGGCAGCCCTCTCCGCTATTGCCATGAGTGAGATAATTCTCGCTATTATTAGAAGGTCTGATATGTCTCAACGAGACGCACTGCAAATAGAAAGACAAGCGGTGTTACACACTTTGGGTAATGAGGAAGGTTGGGAAGGAATGACGGCGTTCCTTCAGACGCGTAAAACGGCGTTTAAGGATAGCTGAATACGTTTTTCTAAAACTAAAAAGCTAATCAATTTTGCTGCCATCGGTTGCCGGGCGCGAAAGATGCGCCGCTTATTGGAGCGTTGGATTCTTTGTATATGAGTCTGAAAAATCTGCTATGGGGGTTTCAAAGAGCTATGTGGATACTATTAATATCTGGAAATACCTGACCACATGTTACTGCACATACATATAGTGGCAGCGAGTTTCTGGGCCGGCATGATCGTGGTAGAAACCTTAGTCGAGTTGCAGGCAGCTAAGGGCTCAGCGCAAGACCTTCGCTTTGTTGCTAAGTCACACAAAATTGTTGACACTTATTTCGAAGCGCCCATCGTCGCAATTGTGCTAGTCACCGGTTCTATCCTTCTGTTCCAGATTTGGCCTAATATTTCCTTATTGCTGGCAGTCAAAGTTATAGCAGGGCTTTTAGCCGTTGTCGTTAATATCATTTGTATTTACTTCGTTCTAGCTCGAGTCAATGCAAAGGATGAAAAGAGCTTTCAGATATGGCAACGAAAGGTTCTCCAAATCGGGCCCTTTATTCCTCTTGTCTATCTGGCCTTTGCGATAGGTATTTATGGCGTTTAAACTAAGGAGAACGTGCAGAAGAATTATATGACGATAAGATATCACTCGCGCATTTTTTCGCTCCGCTGAGACCGCCATGTGTCGCGCTCCGGTCGCGAGTGCAGGCGCTAGGTGGAATCATTCAAATAGAAACGTGGAGGCCCCTATGTCGGTGCTCATGCCTACCGAAGACCAAATAGCGAAACTGCGATCATTGTCGGGTGATGAGCCAGTGGGCGCGTTAAACCTGTTAAGTTTCAATGAACGAGCTCAGTACCAACCCGAAGACCCTGAATATGGTACGCCGGAAGCTGACATTACCGGCAAGGGGGCTTTCCTACGCTATGGGGAAATCGCAGGTCAATTTCTAACAGAATGTGGTGGGCGTGTAGTGTTCGATACGGCTGTAGATCAGATTATGATCGGGCCCTCCGAGCCTTCATGGGATATGGCTGCGATCATGTACTTTCCAACCAGGACAGCATTTATGAAGATGCTGGCTGATCCTGAGTTTCACTCCGCCTCAAGACATCGGAAGGCTGCACTAGCAAATCACACGATGCTGCATCTAGCCGGTGAGCCCTTTAGTGAAAGATGAGGCTAAGGTTATACAAGTGCATGCGGTGTGCTCCTTCTGCGCGCCGGACGATCACAGCGCTGCGCGCTCCGATCGCTGGCCGCCATGGGCGCTACGTGTACCTGAGTCGTTCAGGAAATCGAGATGATTGAGGATAGAAGAAATATGAATAAAGAGAATAGCGGTTTTGAAGATGACGCCTGTAGTGATCCAGGATGTTGCCCTCCGCAGGAAACGATAGTGCGCTCGACGCCGAAGGTAGGGCGAAATGACCCGTGTCCGTGTGATAGTGGGCGTAAGTATAAAAAATGCTGTGGTGCAGCGAGCTAAATGACCATTGGCTATTGTTAACTGATGACACAGGCTCGTATACATAACGGCTCGACGCAGCAAGTGCGCCTCGCGCCAGGATGGTCTCACGGCGGTTCCAGTCTGAAGGCGTATGGAGGCGGAGAGTAAAGAGTGATTCATCCTTTTGCCGATTTGGTCGGCCTGAAAATCGACACACACAATGATGGCACTAGTACGTGCTCGGTAGAGGTGTCCGAAAAATTGCTTAATCCACACAGGGTGGTACATGGCGCGGTAATTTTCTCGCTAGCTGATACGGGTATGGGTGCAGCGCTTTATCCCAGTCTTCTCGAGGGACAGATTTGTGCGACGATAGAGATTAAAATAAATTATTATCGTCCCGTGACGACTGGCTTACTCACTTGTGAAACGACAGTCGTTAATAGAGGGAAATCCGTTGCAAACATGGAGTCCAACATTTTCTGTAATGACACGCTCATCGCAAAGGCGAACGGAAATTACTCGATATTTACCCCTAGCGTTAAAAAAAGGTAGCGATGAGGGGCGCGCCCAGGCTGCGCTGTTACCAACAGGCCAATAAGCCAACAGGCCAACACGGCGTTAGGCCGCAGCGAGTGAGGAGACTAAATGATAGATTTTTTCGATGTGTCACTGATTTTTTCGACGCTGTTGTGTTCGCTTGTCGCGGGTTTTCTATTTTCTTATGCGATTGTGGTGATGCCTGGCATCAGAAATTTGGATGACAGGAATTTTATTAAGGCGTTTCAGGTTACAGATCGCATTATTCAGGATAATCATCCATTATTTTTATTTGTTTGGCTCGGATCAGTCGTTGCCCTGATCGCTTGCGCGGTCGACGGCTTTGATAAACTACACGGTTTGGATTTCGTCATTCTGCTGTTAGCTGCAGTTGGATACATTATGGGTGTTCAACTTCCCACCATATTTTTTCATTTACCATTGAACAATAAATTGCAGAAAATTGATGTAGATAATGTTTCTGACGATAATGTCAAGGTTGCCCGTCTTGAATTTGAGAAGCCGTGGAACAGGTCAAACAAGATTAGAGCTGCAATGGCGGTCGGCGTGTCGTTCCTGTTAATGTTTGTGGCATTAAGGCAATAAAATGATACAGAGGCATAGCCTAACAAGGAGCGCCACAGGGTGGTGGAAGTGCGGGCGGAGTCATAGATTAAAACCGCTTGAGGCCATCGCACTATGAATATTCAAGAAGAACTCGCATTGGCGCGCACTCGCCTTGCCAATGAAAGGACCTTGCTGGCTTACGTGCGCACCGCCTTGTCTTTGATCGCCGGAGGGGTCGTTGTGTTGGAATACCTGGCCGAGGGTCCGGAGCACATAATTGCTGGTTGGGGATTGCTGATGCTAGGTGCAGTGGCTCTGACTATCGGCTTCATTCGCTTCTTAACAGTGCGGTCTAGATGGGGTCAATAAGTTGGACATGCTTTCCGGCCCGCTACACAGTTGAGGCAGGGAGATCTATTTTCGTCAGGACGCACTCAGGTGCCACTGCACGCAGGATTTGGTTGGAGCCGAGCTATCAAGCAAGTGCAGGCTACCGGGGTGACCTAAGCACCATTTTTGATGACGTGGCTTTTTTTTAGTTACGTTATGCTTAGGCTGTTTTCCTCAAGGTGTTAGGTATCTCATGGGTCCGTGATGAATAGAATCAAACCGAACAAGCTACTGGGTAGTAAGTGGACGGCAATAAAGCCAGCGAACAAAGAGAAGCACTTTATCGTCTCTGACGTCGAGTTTGACGAAGAGGATGTTGTTGTTCTATGTTTGATTGAAGCGGTTATGTCAAAGCGATTCATTCAAATAGACTGGCGTGATCTCGAAGATGATAGTCAGTGGTTGCATGGGTGGATATAGGTAAAGGACATCAGCGCGACAACGAGCATTTATGCGGAAAAATTCGTAAGTTTTGGGCAGAGCAGATCGCAATAGCGCTAAACGGGTCAGCAATATATGATTTGTAATGAGAGGTTCTGATATGACGAAAAAATCCCTGATCGTTTCACCTGAAGAGCGTGCTCGCCCTCTCAATATTGCCGGATTCTCAATCACTGTACTGGCCGCAGGCGAACAGACAGGGGGCTATGAGATTTTTCACCAAGTGGGCCCGGAGGGTACTGGCCCCGGCCCACATTTCCACCCATGGGATGAATCATTTTTCGTGCTCAGAGGCGAAGTCGTCTGTGGTGTCGACGATCTTGAGACCTTGGTCAAGCCTGGCGCTTTGGTTCATATCTCTGGAAATACCACCCACTGGTACCGGTTTGGTGAAAGCGGCGGTGAAATCCTGTCCATGACTTCTTGTGAGGGCGCGTCACACATGTACGAGGATTTCGATCGAGAAGGTTCATGGGAAAATCCGAATCGCGATCATCTTGTCCAGTTAGCAGCGAAGCACGGCCAGGTAGTAGTAGATAGCCATGACTGACTGTGCGTAAAACCTCACTATTCGATCAGAAAAAGTCATGGAATAGGATGCGCTTCGCACTGTTGCTGTAACTGCTGCGGTGAAGCGGGCGCTATCTACTTTTGTATTATAAGCGGCGACAATAGAGAAAGGGGAAAGCTGCTACTCCAAGTCTCTGCTGAATGAAGAAGGGGATAAGCCTAGAGAAACCGGACATCGTTTTGTGCACGTAGACGCCGGTAATCAGCGCAAATAGAGAATGTTCTTTGCAGGGTTCCGTAGCATAGAGTGAACATGCAATTTCACCGAGCGTCCAGTGGCCTGCTTAAACCCACGGCAATGGTACAAAGGCGCTTAAAGGGCTAGAGTAAGGCACAATAGCAGGTCAGAGTCATAAGGGCTTTTCATAATTTTTCATGCAAAGAGGTTTACTGAGATGAGAGCTGTCTGGAAAGATCAGGTGCTGGCAGAGAGCAGCGAAACTGTGATTGTAGAGGGAAATCACTATTTCCCCGCTGAATCTATGAATAGAGGTCATTTTTCGCCATGCGAAAAATCATCTTTTTGCCCTTGGAAGGGTGCGGCTAGTTACTATGACGTTGTTGTTGATGGCGACACGAACGAAGGTGCTGCTTGGTATTATCCTGATGCCAAGGAAAAGGCGAAACATATCGAGGGCATGGTCGCTTTTTGGCGTGGCGTAGAGATAGTAGATTGAGTAGCGGCACGTGATAGACAGGCCGTCTGCGAAGCTGGGACAACCGAACAGGCCGTCTGCGAAGCTGGGACAACCGAGGTGCTGAGCGGTTTCGGCAACTAACGGTGACAGCTAGATGAAAAGTCCGTGCTTACTCCCTGACGATATTAGACTACAAGTATTCCGGAGACTTTTATGCAATGGTATCTAGACGTATTAAAAAAATATGCAGTATTTGGAGGAAGAGCACAGCGCAAAGAATATTGGTTCTTTGTTCTATTCAATATCATTTTTTCTGTTGTACTCTCGATGGTTGATGGTCTAACTGGCACATTCAATGCTGAGTCCGGCTACGGACTGCTTAGTGGACTCTATACGTTGGCTGTAGCGATTCCCGGCATTGCGGTATCTGTGCGGCGGCTACACGATACTGGTCGAACTGGATGGTGGTTTTTCATACTTCTTATCCCTGTGATAGGTGCCATCATTTTTCTGGTCTTTATGTGCTTCGATGGTGATGAAAGCGACAACGAGCATGGCCCTAATCCAAAATATCCTTTAAGCAGTTCCGTTTAAGAATCCGGTATTGTTGGGTTTTATAGTGGTCAGATCGAGAATACTGCACTTTATTCTACAACGCGTTAAGCGCATACAGTGGTGTTCGGCGTACTCGCATTGACAGCAATCTTTAGTGCAGCATTTGCGTCCCGTGACGAGACGATAAGATGAATTTGCTCGAGACAAATCGGACATTGGGCGCACACATTGAGTTCACTACCAACTGTAATCTGAAGTGTGTGTACTGTGCAGTACAAAATCAGGACTATATCGGAAGGGACCTGGAACCTGGTTCTATCGAATTATATGTAGAGCAGCTGAAAAAGCGTAATGTCCTTGAGGTGACAGTCAGTGGCCACGGTGAAACAACCGTGATCGAAAACTGGCACGTTCAGTGTAACTCGCTTTTAGAACAGGGTTGCAAACTGGATATCATTACAAACCTGTCAAAAACATTGTCAGTAGAAGAGATCGATACATTCTCGCTTTTCAATTTTAGCTTAGTAAGCTGCGATTCCGTCAATTTGAAGACTTTTAAGGCGTTAAGAAAAGGTTCTGATTTTCGAACGGTGCTGTTCAATATCTCTTGTATTTTGGGTCGAGCGAGATCTAAAGAGCGCCGTCCTCCTATAATCGGCTGGACATCGGTTGTTTGCGATAAAAATGTCTTAGAGCTTGTAGATCTTGTTAATTTCGGCCTCAGCCTGGGCATCGGTTTCTTTTCTTTTTCAAATGTTGTGGCCTACGCTGAAAGCACCAGCTCAGATAGTTATATGCACATTACAGAAATGCCTAAAGAAGAGCAGGCTCTTATCCCTGATGTCTTCGAAGAGATAGAAAAAATACTGATAAGAGCGAAAATTGATTACGAAATAACTGCAGGAATCAGGGAAAGCATAGAGAAAATCAAGATCGGCCAAGTTTTTCTTTCAAAAGAAGAAAAAAAGCGATGTCAAATAACATTATATATCGCGAGAAAAATCCTACAGCAAAAAATCTTACGCGAGACTGTCTTGATCCTTGGAACCGAGTTCTGTTTAGACCCGGAGGCACCATCCACCCTTGTTTTGTCACAGAAGAAAGCGTTGGCTCGTTGAGCCGGCAAAGACCTTTGGATGAAATTCTCAACGGCCCAGAGATAAAACGTTATCGTTCCGGTATCCTGACAGGCGACTTGGTGCCTGCTTGCAGAGATTGTCATTGTAAGGCGTGGGTTTCCATACCAGAAATGGAAAATAGCGTAAGGAAATATTTGCGAGAATATGACCGGACCACTCGGCCTGGCGTTGTTGAAAAATGCACATTCTTGATAACGCAGATAATGCGTAAAGTAATTGATAAAATAGTCGGATCGTGCAAAAAACTGCGCCGATAACGAAATTGCAGTCCGCGATCGAAAAGCTGACTGGAGGACAAAAGCAATCGGCGCTGATTATTATGCAAGATGGTGAAGCACTTCATGATTGTGGAATTGATATTCTGATTCGCGAGAAAATTGTGCGGCGCACCGCCTGAAATTTCGTCATCAATTTTTCCTCACTCCGGTGGAAGGCCGCAATGCGAGAGAATAAACGGTTTAGGCGCGTGTACCTCCATGTTGGGCTGGGGAAAACCGGCACAAGCACTATCCAAAATTATCTTGCCCTTCATGCAGCGCGTTTCGAAAGTGAGCATGATCTGCATTTTCCGCATGTCTTCGATCTGGCGGCCCCCTTCGCCGGCAATCACTCCGAACTCTTACAAACGATCGCTACGCCTGAGGTGGAGCCTTTAAACACTCATACTTTGTCCACATCGGTTGCGGTAAATAGGGAAGGGCTCAGTGTAGAGCAGGTTCGCGTGCAATTCGAGCGTGGTTTTTCTGATTCTCAAGCATCACAATTATTGATATCGGCAGAGGCAGTGGGTCATTTTGACAGTACAAAAATGATGTTGTTGGCATCGTGGCTCGGCAAATATTCCGACAGGGTTGAA
Source organism: Candidatus Marimicrobium litorale (assembly GCF_026262645.1). Lineage (NCBI taxonomy): Bacteria > Pseudomonadati > Pseudomonadota > Gammaproteobacteria > Cellvibrionales > Halieaceae > Marimicrobium > Candidatus Marimicrobium litorale. The sequence continues at coordinate 2,241,840 of NZ_SHNO01000001.1, read as the reverse complement.
GTCATAGCTTGTATTCGTCACCCCGCGGCGGCGCTGTCGAGCGAGATTCAACAACGGCTAAGATTTGGCGCTGTGCTGAAAGACCTTTATGAAAACCCTCCCTATTATTCGTTTAGAGGCTTGCTGCCGAGACTGGAAGCAGCGTTTCCCGGCAGTCATGTGGTGCTTTACGATTTTGACACCGCTTCCCGTTGTTCATCGGGTATTGTCGGCACGTTCTTACAAAAAATTGGGATTGAGGAATCGCTTCGGGGCGGCTTGCCTCGACCAATGAACCCGAGTATGAGCCAGTACGGGGCAATGCTGTTGAGTGCCCTCAATGATGCTCGTTCTTGCGGAGATACCGCATTTACGAGCAAAGGCAGTATTCCTAAGGATGTCGCGCCATTTCTCAGGATTCCGGGTAGAAAGTTTCAAGCGGTTCCGCGAGCGTATGAGCGACTTGAGCAGGTGGTTGAAAGGGACTTACTCTGGCTCGAGCGAGAATACGGACTCAGTCTCACTCGCAGGGAGATAAATTTCTATTCGCAGAAGTTTTTTCTCGGCGAACCGTGGATGACGAAGATCGCGCTCGCGATTTCGGCGTGCTACTCAGCGTTCTGTTGGTGTCGTGCACTAGGTAAAAAATGAGTGAGAAGTCGCGCTTGTGATGCTGGCACAGTAAGCCATGATTCTGGAGTTCTTCATTTTTTTGGCTCTTCAGCAAATGTCGATGATGTTTCGCGCGTGCTGAGACACTTTGCTAGTATTACAGCCTTGCTGAATGAAGTATTCTAAGAGGCAGGAGTATGAAACGTCGCGGTATTTTATTTTTTCCGAGGGGATAGGCTCGGGGCGCATCGTGATTTAACGTAAAGAGCCTCGCTCGCAGCGGTTTCGTGAGATCGCATATAATATTGTTTAGCTGGTAATGACGGAAGTCATTTACCAGGTTTCCCCTCACAATTTTATTGTGCGGAGAAAAAAGACCGATTCAGAACACCGACTGTGCTAAACGATTCGCTTACGAGAAAAACAAAGCTCTAGTATTAACAGGTGCGTATATTTGATACCAAAAAAATACACCAGTTATGTGTTCTCATTTTTTATGGCGTTATTAATGTCCTGTATCATGTCGTTCTTCATAAGTGTATTTAATGTTGGGACTGTCGAGGGGATTCTGGTCATTTGGATCAAAGCATGGATACTGGGTTTTATAGTGGCGTTTCCCACCGTGCTGGTGGTCTCGCCTATCGTAAAAAAATTAGTGGAAGCGCTGGTTGAGACTGACGACTCATAGTTCGGTGAGCAAGGTAGTGAGGGGCTCAGAAAACTGCCTTCGCCGCGGCGCTTTATGACCGGCGCGTGACGACAAGGGAGCGGGAGTAGTAGGTTCTCAATGCTTGAAAAATTACATTTAGCTGTTGGTTTCTTTTTTTTGCTAATCTTTTTGGCAACGGGAGCCTATCTGTTTTTCGGTTTTCCGGACTTATATCAAGGTCGGGAAGAAATACGAATGATGTATCGTGCTACGCATATTTATATTCTTTTTGCGGCATCGGTTAATCTGCTGATGGCTGGTGGTCTAAAAGTCTATGAGAATTGGTTGGCCAGCGCGCAAATGCTGTCGTCGATCGCTGTGTTGCTGGCACCATTGTTGATCCTCGCGGGGTTTATCATAGAGCCACCGTCCTACCTTATAGAAAGGCCGTTCACATTTTGGGGTATCGTGTTGTTACTCGTGGGTGTTTTAGTGAGGTCTTTGTTACATCTTTCGTGGGCGAAAGGGCACGCTATGCCACAAAGCGATCAACAATCGGGCGAAAAAGGAGCAAAAGATAGCGGTAAAGCACCGAATTATCACCGGGCATAGGCTGTTCCCGATATTCGTAAAAAGCCTGACACCAGTACAACGGTCTACGGAGCGTCGCACACCTCACTGAAACGGATTGTGATTGTTTCGATTTATTCGCCGGGCGCTGTTGTAGCGATACCAATATTACGTAATTGCCCGCGGCGCTCAGCGATGTATAGGCAGAGGAGAAATGGATGAGTGACATCAAATTTTCGACCGATGAGACCGACCGAATCATAGGTAGCATCAAATCGTATTTTAGCGATGAACTTGATCAAGAGCTAGGCAGCTTTGAAGCGAATTTTCTGCTGGAGTTTTTTGCAGGAGAAGTTGGACCTCATTTCTATAATCGTGGGCTAGCCGACGCCCATACGCTACTTACAGAAAAATTCGAGGAGATTGGTTATTTAATTCAGGAATTGGAAAAGACAAGTGTTTGAATAGAAACGAATGTTTAGGTACCTGTTCTCGAGATTCGTTCAGGGGCGTGCATGTTGTCTGACTGAATGCTTTCACGAACACGTATTACCGAGAAAAGCGTATCGTGACTATCTAACCTACATCCTCATATCACAGGGAATTTGATTGAGAATTTGCAAGGCTTTTTTAGAACCTACTGGTTGAATCGTTGCCAAATATTCAACCGCGTTTAGCGACCGGTTTGCGACATCTTTTTGTCACAATAACGACAAGTAATAACGGTCTACTCTAATTGTAGACCAGAAATTCCTACTGATTCAGAAAAATGATCGAGAGAAGCTCGGGAAATGGCTGGGTTCTGCCTGACAGTGTGTTTACCGCGTGAATAAAGCAATTCATATCCTGCTATTCATGACGAGAGTGAGGGGCCGTCAGTGGCACAAATAAGCCAATAGCGTCTTCTCTGATTTAGCGTGGCGGTTGTGGATTTGTGGCGCATGAAAAATGGCAATATAACAAGCGAAGGCGGAGGCCTTCTGCACGGTAGTGTTGACGTACCTTATCTGATCATACTTGGATGAGGCGTTAGCCTGCGAATGGCCGCGACCTCCTCAAACAAACGGGTGGCGCTTGATAATCCACCCAAATCATGGCATCCCTCGATCCATGTGTTGAGGTCATTTCTAGTATGCAGCGCTCAGGTTATTGCGACATCACGTTTGCCAGGTGCAGCGCGTCTCTCCTCGAGAGTGGGACTTTGCCAAAGTCGGCGAAAACGCTGAGCCTGACGGCCAGCAGGATTATTTCGCTCGTGTTATTGGGGCAGCAACGGGGCATCAGAGTTACGTTTTAGCGATGCTAAAAGAGGAGCAGCTGACTATACCTGGTTCGGGTAAGTGGTTATCCGCCGAAAAATATCACTGGTGATGAGAGATAGGCGCCCCAGGGGGGCGCTTCGTTCGGGATATCGCACAGGTGGGGTTCGCCTAGCCTGCCTGCTTTAGGGGGGGCAGTTCTGTGCGCTGTAGTCCCAACCCACGTTGGCTATGCTCACGTATCCGTTATGGAATGCTTCTACATCTGTGTCACCATCGACGGCCGGAACGCCTGCGCTCGGGTCACATGATTGCAGCGCAGCATCGCCGTTGACAGGTATACAGCCACCGACCGTCAGCACGGACTCGATGGTGCCGCGCAGAGAGAAAGTCGCTTCGCAAGAGGGAATATTGATGCTCTCGACCGTCGTAATTGAGTTATTCCTGAGTCCGAGGCGCCATTCTCTGAACAGCGTTACTGTCTCACTGACTCCTGTCGTAAAATCAAAAGGTCCGACAACAATATTTATCTCGCCGCCGGTGCTGGTGGCTATGGCCGGAACGCCACTTATTCTTGCCGTTCTTGCAGCACCTACAGTGCCAGAGAGAGCCGCAAATGTCCCAACATTCTGGCCCTTATTCGTGCCGCTGATCACAATGTCGGGTGAAAGCTTCTGTTGCTGGAGCGCCCACAAGACAGCATCGGCCGGTGACCCCGAGCCGTTTCTGGGCGGGCTCAGATTGGTGCTCGCAATCGCAGTGGCAGGGTAGCCGCTTAGCGTGGAGGCCACTTCCTCTGACAGCTCGCTGACAGGCGAGGTCTGGTTACTGGATCCGGACTGGTTAAGCTTTGGCGCGACAACCGTAACGCTGACGTTAGGCTCCAGACGCAACGCTTCCACCAATGTGTCGATACCCGCTGCATCGACCCCGTCGTCGTTCGTGACAAGAATTTCAAGCGGTGTGGTGTGTGAGCTTGTGTAGCAAGCGCTGGATGCGGTATGGGCAATTGCACCCCCTGCGACCAGGCACGGATGGGTAAGCGCAAAGACGTTCGGATGGTTTTCGTAGCCCTGAGCGATCCACGCGCGCAGCCACCAATGATTGTCAGCGTCCTCCACCCAGACATCGCGATCACCGGGGTAGCCTTCGGGCGCGGCTTCGGCATCAATGCGCCAGGCTACGCCAACAAGCGTCGAGTCACCTCCGGTCCCCGAATACAGGCGAACGTTGGGGTTCGCGGACTCAAAGGCAGTGGGCAGTGTGCCCGACAACTGGAAAGCGGCACCAGGATCGCTTGGCACCCAAACGTTTCCCGGGGGGAGGTCGCCGACCGTGCTGTAAAGGTTGGCATTATAGTTGGCGCCATCGAACTGAAGCGACAAGTTTATACACTCAGACTCGGTCAACACAGATGTACCGGCGTCGGAGGCACCCTTGCACCACCAGGGCTCGTTGGTAAGGTAGCCTACGCGAGCGCTATCACGCGCTGCTTTCTGGAAAAAACAGCCGCTCAACATCGCGGTAAGACTGAGTGCTACCAGAAGTAGGCCGGAGCGGCTCAGCGCTGTCGCATTAGCAAATTTATTTGTTTTTTGCATGTCGTCTGTCCTGAATTATTGATTGCGTTATGCTTAGAATAGGGTGGCAAGAATGCTGTGTGTCACACTAGCATAGACTATAACAAGAATCGTGCCAGCGCCCATTTTATGCCGGATTTGGGCTAAGCTGATGTTTGTCTGTAAAAAAAACTGACAGGACCAGGCGGCTCACGCTGTGGCGCGAGGCCGAAGAATCGGTTCTCTGCGCGGCTTTGACTGATTGGATTGACTAAGCAGTGCCCACTCATCTGATTCTGGCCTCATGAACCTGTGGAATTCATCGGTCAATCACAGATACTGATATAGACAATACAAAAGGGAAACTAAAACCGTAATGAAAAATATTGCAACGATCAGGCGTTTTATCGTGGCATGGAGTCGGCTGGATCCCGTCGAATTGTCTGAGTTTTTCACCGATGATGGCGCGTATCACAATATGCCAATGCGGCCGATCGTCGGCAAAGACAACATAAAAGACTTCATCACGGTATTCTCCGACAGTTGGACAGAAACGGATTGGCAAATCCTTAACACTGTCGAAGAGGGAAATACCGAATTTTGCGAGGGTGTCGACAAGACCAAGTCGACTGCAGGTGATATAGATCTTCCCTGCTTTGGCGTTTTCGAGATGGAAAATGAAAAAATCAATGTATGGCGGGATTACTTTGATCTCGGGACGTATACAACAGCGATGAGTTGAGTTTGCCAGGTAACGACGGTTTTTTCCGACGCTGTCTGAATGCCATAACACGAAAAGGAAGTGATAAAAATGTATCGACAGAACAGACGTATTTGAAATATAGAATGGATAGAGAATACAAGCGCGGTGAGTCAGAAACCACGACATCTCTATGGCGCATTGCACCAAAAATAAAGAACAGAATGAATAGCTTCCGAGGAAGTGAGAAATACCCAGATGGTTTGACACATAAACTCGCATTCTTTTTTTGCGTCTTACATCTCGGCGGAGTTCCTGGATCGGTCGAGAGAACGGTTTCGGGCTCGGTTTTAGATTCCGGTGAAAGAACTTAGACAGTAGTAAAGGTAGCCTCAGTACTCGAAGCACGGTACCACCGATTAATAGCGTCTTAAAGGGAGAACCCATGGATACCGTTCCCGTTCCAGTCAAGCTTAGAGAGTTCCAAAATCATCATTTTGATTCCACCATTTGGAATGATATTGAATTCAGAGACGACGATATCGTCATCTCAACCTATGCAAAAGCAGGCACTACCTGGGTGCAACAAATTGTCGCCCAGCTCTTGTTCAATGGCGCAGAGGGCGTCGAGGTTGCGGACATGTCACCGTGGGTCGATCTCCGCGTACCCCCCAAGGCAGTGAAGATTCCGATGATCGAGTCGCAGACGCATCGCCGATTTTTGAAAACGCATCTACCTGTAGATGCGCTCGTTTTTTCTGAAAAGGCAAAATATGTGTATATAGGCCGTGACGGGCGGGATGTGTTGTGGAGCATGTATAACCATCATTCAAAAGCGAATGACGCGTGGTACGAGGCGCTAAATGACACGCCAGGCCGGGTCGGACCGCCGATTGAGCGTCCCTCATCGTCGATAGCCCAGTACTATCATGACTGGCTCGATAACGATGGGTATCCCTGGTGGCCCTTCTGGGAAAATATACAATCCTGGTGGGCAATAAGGGATTTACCCAATGTTTATCTCCTACATTATGAAAACCTCAAGCGCGATATGCCAGCAGAAATTCGTCGGTTAGCAGCGTTTATCGAAACCCCTATCGACGAGTCGCAATGGGATTCCGTGCTGCGCCACTGTAGTTTTGATTACATGAAAGAGCACGGAGAAAAAAGTGTTCCTCTCGGCGGCGCTTTCTGGAATGGAGGGGCAAAAAGCTTCATTAACAAAGGCACGAATGGTCGCTGGCGTGACGTCCTGACCTCAGAAGAGAGTTCAAAATACGAGCGTCGAGCGTTAGTCGAATTGGACAGGGAGTGTGCGCATTGGCTTGCGACCGGGGAAGGGCAGAACAGTGACCGGTAAGCGTGCGTTGATTCGATAACGGTATAAGGAATAGTTTATGCAGGGCAACTTGACTTGACACCGTTTATCTACCGCCTCTCTTCTGGCTGTACTCATAGCAGCTCTATCCTTAATGAGCCGTGGTTCTTAACCCCGGCGGGCTTGTGCGTGTATATTCAAACAAGGGTACCAGTTTATGGCAGGTGGCCTCTGATGGCGACGCGGATGGCGTCACCGACTGTGCAGACAACTGTCCGTCAGTACCTAGCGCAGGTTTGGTTAACTCCGATGATGGCGATGACGCCTGCCATTATGATAATGACAGTGTGCCAGACGATAACCCCGACAACTGTGCAACGGGTTCAAATCCGGAGCAAACTGACTCAAATGGGTATGGCTGTGGTGCCCCTCTCTCTGCCGGTAATTGGCAGGCGGCGATACGGCGTATTCGTTGCGGCAGGAAAATACAGGCGGCTGTAGAAATGAGAAAGACCGACAAGAAGCGAGATAATGCGCTAAGAGTTGCCTTAACCGATACATGCGAGATCGCGATAGAGCGGTTTGAGGGCTTTAAATGGTTAACGCACCTTGTAGACTATTGTGATTTTCCGCAGTCTTTAACGGTCGTTTGCGTTTTCGCGACAAACTCTCATTTATTAAAGTTGCGCTCAACGGGCCAAGAGAGCGAGTTACGTAATATTGTCAGCGAAAAATTATCGCGTATCGATATAGAGTTAAATGGTATTGATCGACATGTTATTTTTGACTCTGAAGAAAACGGCGCGGATGAAAAGGATTCGAAATGGCTGTCACGCTTTAGGTAGCGCGTATCTGGCGAGTGTGAGCAGCAAGGTTTGAGGAAATAAGTATCCCTGTGGTTTTTCTGCAATACGAGGTTCGAAAGTATGAAGCCATTTCTGTACAGGCCACTTGATTGCGCATTAGTCGCGTTCTTTTCGATAACAGTACTGTATGGCCTGTTGTTTAGTCTGCCAGAGGGTCTGGGCGTGCCGGTCGCACAAGACAGCCCCTGGCCTCCATTGAGAGCGCTGCACGGATGGGCGGTTGCCGAGGAGCCTGCACATCTTGATCCGCCTCCCAATCTCGTTGCTGCGCTACTTTTTGATGGGTTTTTTCAGGCTCCTGCATTGCTTTTTATTATCTATGGCCTAATACAGCTGCGTCCTTGGGTAAGGCCGCTCGGCCTCGTTTATTCTGGCGCCGCGGTAACGAATATGTTTTTCTATTTTACGCAGACATTTTTGGGGCCTCACCCGCCGCCTAACCTGGCTTACTATCTGGCATTTAATTTGCCCTGGCTTCTGGCGCCCGTTGTACTCGCACTGCGGTTGCTGTTGGCTAAAGACATGCCGGCGTCTGGGCGCTGACCGCGAAAACCGGGGTGGCTCGACCGAGATGGGCAACATGAAAAGTTGAAAATTCTGCATCTCGCGCGGTGTGGCATTTCGTTCAATCAAGCCGATTGTGTGATGTAACTTACAGGTCGGCCTACTCCTGAGGTAAATCTTGAAATGATAAAAGAACTGCCAGAAAGTACGAATGAGTCTCTCGGGTTTGAAATTTCCGGCAAAGTAAGCCTAGAAGAGGGACAAAAATGGATTCAAAGAATTGAGGTGGCCCTACAAACCCAAAAGACACTGAATGTGCTTGTGGTGCTCGACGATGGAGTATCTTGGGGAGTTGAGGCGGGAATCGAAGATATCAAGTGGGTCATGGCGCATATGGAAAGAATCAGCAAATTTGCGATCATATCGTCTAGCCGCGTATGGAAATGGCTCGTCGCCATAGATGGTTTTTTCGCATCGATGGTGGGGATCGAAGAGAAGCACTTCGATATTGATGATTTGCCGACCGCATGGGATTGGATCAGAGATCGATAAATCAGCTGCAATCGTGACTCGCGCTACCCCACGTTCTGTGGTGATCACTGCGGCCCTCTGGCTACAATATCCTGCGGCTCCTATTGTTACGGATGTCAATGGAGCACAGATAATGCGGCAGCAATGGTCGGGTGCCTGCTCAACGCGCGGGATGCTGATGCTGTCGGTATGCCGTCATTTTTAAACTGATGTACCATGGCGGATCTACGTACAGTTGATGGTGAGTTGGTATGGCGTTGCCGAATCTGTCAAGCTAATACGAGTCTTTTGTAAGCGTACGGCGCGCGTTAGGAATGATGAGGGCCTGTCATGAGTATTAGAGGTAGCTGTACGTGCAACAACATACAAGTGGTGTGGCATACCGTCGATCGCAGTCTGATTCCGCGTAAATGCCAGTGCAGTTACTGTTTACTTAATCGATTTTCATATGTATCTAAAGCCCGTACCCGCTTTGATGTCAGCATTCACCGCGAAGCCCTGCACAGCATTCATCGAAAGGTAATGGGGGGCGCGATTTTTCACAAATGTGAGAATTGCGGCGAACTCGTTTTTGTAACATCAGTAATAGACGGTGAAATTTATGGTTCATTGAATGCCAACTGCCTGAGTAATCGATCTGGTTTTGGTACGCCCGTGAACGCAAACTGTGATGCCCAGACAGCGATGCAGAACGAAAATGAATGGCGTCAAAACTGGTGCCACCCGGTGGTCATTAAGGCCAAAGTTGGGTCTGATAATGTCGTACCCATCGGGAAGCGACAGCTTTAGCGTATTTTGGAAACATGACTTCATTCAGGGTGACGCGTCGAATGCCTCATGGATATCATCGGTGGTCGCCTAACGTTTGATAAATGAGAGGCAAGAGGGAATGGACTGGAGAGTATTTCTTACGATTTTTGGGTCGGTGTTTATCGCGGAACTGGGTGATAAAACGCAACTTGCCACCATGCTGTTTGCTTCGGACAAGGAAGTCAGTAAGTACACTGTATTTTTGGCTGCATCAGCCGCCTTGGTGGTGGCGGCCGCTTTCGGGGTGCTGGCGGGATCCCTGGTTTCAGAATACATTAGCGAAAGATACTTGCACTATGTGGCGGGCGTCGGATTCATCGGGATCGGTATATTCACCCTCTACCATGCATAAATATAGCAATCGATTGATGGCCTTTTTTAAGGCCGCTTCACAACCGGATTGAGGGCTAGTGGTGACTTGCTCCGCAAACCTGTTTAACACACAGAATCGATTTACGTTGACAAAAAGTGCGATATTATTCGGATCAACCCATTCTCGCTGGGGCATTTGAAATGAGGTCTGGATTATGGATCGATCCGAAGCGCACCAATTAGCCGACGGTGAATTGAAGTCCATCAAAAGCGGGGGGTATGCCCTCGCATCGGAACATCTTGACACTGCGATGCTCAAGACAGTCACCTCCGCTACGGGTGCCACCTACGAGATCGAGTTGTCATACCAATGGAAAGGTGCAGAGCACGAGGAGATACTGATTATCTGCCGTGTCACGACAAAGAAGTGGTTTACTCACCAGTATATTGAGGAATCAGTGACGTTGGCTTCAGCGTAACGGTGTTCGGCATTAACTGGCGGGATGGCTATTTACACGCCTGAAGAATAATCAGGACAATCGTTTTTCGGAGTTTACACCATGGAAACAGCAGAAAAGCTGGCTATAGTTTCAGCCGGTGTTTTTTTTCTGACAGCGTTGTTGACCGGTATCTGGAAGTATCGGCAGATCATGGCTGCGGCGAATGGAGAGGCGCACCCCTACGTGGATATTTGTCATCGTGCCTCTCTGCTTTATGCGTTTGCGGCGATGCTTCTGGCAAAGTTCGTAGAGATCAGTCAGCTTCCTGCCGTCTGGGAAATTTTAGCGACAGCCGCCGTCGTATTTTATTTTGCTGTCGCCATACTGAGTTATATGGTGCATGGGCTGTTGCAGGACACAGAGAATCAGCTCAAAGCACCTTTCCGGCTGGGGCAGACCAATCTGTCCGCGCACCATGTGTCAGTGCATATGTGGATGTTGATCGCTGCGGAGGTTGGGGGGTTTCTCATATTGTTTTACGGCGTGCTAGCGGCTCTTTTTTAAACCGGGCCAGGGTAGGAGAGTTAGATGAGTCCGGTAACGAACAATACACTCTTTGATGTCGAGGCGATTCGTCAGCTGAAAGCGCGCTACTTTCGCAGCATGGATATGAAGGACTGGGATGGACTGGCCGCATGTTTTACAGAAGATTTGGAGGCAGATTTTCGTGAGGGCCCGGGTATGCTGGCCTATGGGCGTGATAATTATATGGAACAAATATCTGTCATACTCGCTGACGCAACGACGATACACCACGGGCACATGCCTGAAATTATAATACTGGATGAAAAGAGCGCGAGGGGTATCTGGGCGATGGACGACATCGTCATTCTACCGGGATTGCAATTGCAGGGATGGGGTCATTACCACGAGTTATACCGCAAGGAAAATAACGCATGGCGTATCGCGAAAATACGCTTGACGCGATTGCGTCTCCTGCAGAACGGAGAGGCGCAAAGTTTTCTCTAGTGCCATCTTGGCCTGATTGGACATGTCGACAACGCCTGCCTTCCAGCGAGTATTTATGCGATCTGATGCAGGCGAGTTAACGTTTGGAGTGAGGTCATCTTTTGTCATTTAACACACTAAAAACAGTATACGGTTATCTGATCACCCTGCTGGAAAAATATACACGGCTGAAGGTGAGTGGGGATACGTTGGCCGGTATTTACAATGCCCACCGCATTAGCGAAAGGATCTGTACTTCGGGTCAGCCTACCGAGGTACAGTTCCACGCAATACGCGATGCAGGCTATAAGGCAGTAATTAATCTGGCGCCGCATGACGCAGAAAACGCACTGGGCGATGAAGCATCGCTCGTGACAGCGCTCGGACTTGACTACATTCACATACCAGTGGATTTCAGCCGTCCCACTGAAAAGGACTTTCAGCAGTTCGTTTCTGCCATGTCGGCTTGCTCTGGAGTCCGGTTGTGGGTTCACTGCGCAGCGAATATGCGTGTCTCTGCGTTTGTGTATCGCTATCGGTGTGACGTAGAGGGTATGGATAGACAGGAGGCTCGCAGTGACCTGCGGCATATTTGGGAGCCTTTCGGAGTATGGAAAAAATTCGTATCCGGTGCATAATCAGAACAGGCGTTCAGAGAGCGTCCGGCGGAGGGCAGGGCTATGATCGATCTGGAGATTCTTACAGCCATTTTTGGATGGTGCGCTCTAATCAATATAGGGCTACTACTATTTTCCTCATTGTGGGTAACGGTATTCAGAGGGTTCACAAAGCGCGTGCACAGCACCTTGATGCAGGTGGATGAAAGCGAACTTAACGCATACTATTTTCAGTACCTCGGGAACTATAAATTGTTGGTTCTGGTGTTTAATCTCGTGCCGTATATTGCACTTAAATTGGTAGTCTAGCCGTTTTCCCCGTCGAACCGGGATTGGGCATGAGATAGAGGATAAAGGCTGATTTATGAGTCTGTCGAGTGTATTTTCTTCCGGAAAAGTGGCCGTGATTACAGGTGGTGCAGACGGTATCGGACTTGCCTGTGCGCAAAAGCTGCTCGGTTTGGGGTTGCAAGTGTGTATCTCAGACAACAACGAGGAGAAGCTCCAGCAGGTGTCGGAGCAGTTGCCTGATGTAATGACAGTGTCGGCGGACGTATCGCAAATGACCGACATTGAGCGTCTTCGCGATACGGTCTATGCGAGGTTTGGCAGGGTCAATGTATTGATGAACAATGCGGGAACGGGGGTCAGGGGGAACGGTGCCTGGACAGGGCACGAAGGGTGGCTGCAAACACTAAACGTCAATTTGGTGGGTGTCATCAATGGCATACATGCCTTTGTACCTGCCATGCTTGAGCAGGATGATGACGGGGTCGTTATCAATACTGGCTCGAAACAGGGTATCACTCTGCCGCCGGGCAACCCCGCATATAACGTGAGCAAGGCGGGAGTAAAAGCGGTTACTGAAATGCTGCAGTACGAATTCCGCAATACAGAGAAATGCAGGTTAAGTGCCCACCTGCTTGTACCGGGATTCACTTACTCGGGTATGATCCGCCCATTTTTGCCGGATAAGCCACCGGGGGCATGGACGACAGAGCAGGTTGCCGATTTTATGGTCGACCATGTATCCAGCGGCGATTTTTACATTATCTGCCCCGATAATGATACGTCGCGATCAACGGATAACAGGCGTATGGCATGGGCCATGGGCGACCTGATAAACAACCGCCCGGCATTGTCACGATGGCACCCGGAGCACGAGAGCACTTTTGAGTCTTATATGCACGACCATTCCTCTGATGATGGCGAGCCATTCGGTGATTGCTCGTGAATACGGTCGTTGTTTTTTTATACACACTTTTTGTCGCAGTGGTCTCATTGAGCCCCGGAACGGGCTCCTCTATCGATCCTTGGGACAAGTTGGCGCACTTTGGGACCTACGGGATTTTTACAGTATTGGTATGGGGAATCACGGGCTATGGTCGACGTTTTATTGTCGCATGTCTGTGTATTGTGTTGTACGGCGGTATTATTGAAATAACCCAGTCCTTCCTGCCCGGTAGGGTGATGTCAGGATATGATTTTCTGGCAAACACGCTTGGCGTAGTTATCGCAGGGTCGTGGCTGTGGCGTCGGGTCGCTATTCGTCGAGCGGGAGTAATTCGTGCAGAGCACAGAAACTGAACGAGCGCTGATGGAATTGCGCAGTCGGCTGGATCGCCAGGAAAGACGGCTGCAGCTCGCTGAGGATCAATTGGCCATCAAGAACCTGATGACGCGCTACGGGTTGGCAGCGGATTGTGGCAATGATGCTCTCGCCATGGCGTGCCACACGGAAGATGCTGAATATCGGGTTTCCTCGCCACGTGCGGGTCGTGACGGGGACCAGGGAGACCTGGTGCTGCAGGGGCGTGAAGCGATTGGCGAGATGCTACGTTCAGACCTGCATCAAAGCATGTTGCCCAATACCGCGCATACCGTAGGTCCCAGTAATATCGAAGTGAAAGACGACAGCGCACGGGCGATAGGCTATTCGCGACTGTACCTGCGCGAGGGTGAGCAGCCGCGGTTGATGCGGCTCTCCATTAATGACTGGACGTTTAATCGGGTGAAAGGGCAATGGTTGATTGCCACACGTACCTCACGCCTCGTGGGTGAGCGCGCAGCGCAGGATATTCTGCGTTCCCTGTCAAGGCCAGAGAAATAGCCTTCGGCGACAAGGGTATCACATGAAATATTTTGAAGATTTTGCCGTCGGCGAGAAGCGTGAGTCGCCCAGGCGTCATCTGATTACCGAAGAAGAGATCATGGAGTTTGGAAACCGCTGGGATTATCAGCCCTTCCATGTCGACCCGGAGGCGGCGAAAGCATCTGTATTTGGCGGGCTCGTCGCATCATCAACTCACTTGTTTGCCGTGTCAGTCAGCCTTTTTTGCCACAAAGATTTAGACAGTGCTGGCCGCAGCGCGGCAATCAGCGCATTGGGTTTCAACAATATTAAACTGAAAGCACCCGTGAGGCCGGGGGATGAACTGAAGTGCGTCAGTGTTGTTATCGAAAAACGACAATCAAACAGCCGTCCCGGTGCGGGTATACTGGTGATGCGTAACGAGGTGACTAATCAGCGGGAAGAATTGGTATTTATCTATGAACACGCTGCACTGTATCGCCTAAGAGAGGCATCTTGACGCAGCCAGTATTCGATCGGGCACGGCGTCAAATAAAAGAGTATTACCAATGCAAGTCGTAACTGCGTGGCGGGCGGATTGTCTGGCGCTGGGTTTTTGACGGCGTATAGTGTGAGGCTCGAGCGATGGCAATGACTGATATTTGCGTCAAGCGCGAGGATCATGATGCCCGCTGTATTAACGGGATGATAAATCTATAACGGAGAACACGGTGAATTTTTCCAGAAATATACTGCTGATGATTTTTATACTGGCTTGCAGCCAAACACCGCTACAGGCACAGGCACAGGAGTTTGTTGTGCACAGCACGGCATTGGAAGAGGGTGCGCCCCTGACAGAGGTGCACGTTTATGATGGCTTCGGATGTACCGGGGGCAATATCTCCCCGGACCTGCGTTGGTCCGGTGCCCCCCAGGGCACGAAAAGTTTCGCAGTTACGGTTTACGACCCGGACGCGCCCACAGGCTCTGGTTGGTGGCACTGGTTGGTCTACAACATTCCCGCTGACGCCACCGAGCTGGTACTGGATGCGGGCTCGCAAAGCGGAGAGTTGTTGCCCGAGGGTGCGGTACAGGGGCGGTCTGACTTCGGTCTCTTTGCTTTTGGCGGCGCATGTCCGCCCGAAGGCCATGGTGATCACCGCTATGTGTTTACTGTGTTTGCACTGAGTACTGTGGCGATCGAAGTGCCGCGGGAGGCGAGCGCTGCGATGATTGGTTTTATGCTGAACGCCAATGTATTGGCGAAAGCAGAACTCACAGCGACTTTTGGTCGCTAGTGAATGCCGCCTGCTGTTCACTGGGTTAGCGCTTAATTCGTGGCCAAACAACTCTTTTATCTTCACGCCCTCAAAGGGCACGCGCCGCAGTTGCTGGATGCCGCAGTGAGCCTGACGTCATCCGCTATTTTCGAGAATTATTCGCTGCATGCCGCGGTGATGATTCCCCGTGATAAAGACCCGCTGGCAGCGCCAGCCGACTCTTCGTTTCTCACAGGGCTGGACGTGGTGCTGGAAATCGTTGCGCCTGCGGGCGTCTCCCTGCGGGCTTGTCAGCGTGAACTGTCGCCCCTGTTGTCTCCGCTGATGACACTGGTGGATCGTGAGCGCTCCCGTGTTGCGTGCGGGTATCACCGCTGCTTCCAGGAGTCCGGGCAGAAGCCGGTGCGGTATCACTACCTTATGGTACGGCGCCAGGATTTTAGCCAGGCGGATTATCTCGATTATTATGTCCACAGCCACTCGCGGTTTGGTGTGGCAACTCCTCTGGCGGACTACTATCAGAACTATATCGACGCGCCAGCCGGTGTTCGACTGGCCGAGGCGTTGGGCCTCAAACCGGTGATCGCCCATTCTATATCCGAACTTCGCTTCCTGCGGCTGAAGGATTATCTGTCAAGCGACGTTGTTGCGGAGATTGGCCCCGCAGCCTCCGTGGATGAGGAGCGTTTTGTTGATCGAGTAGCGAGTCAAAGCTTTACTATGGACGTTGTGCAAGATACCCGGGCCTATAGCCTCTAACGCCAGTAGCACTTTTTATTGGTTGAATGGTGTAGCCTGGTGCCGGTGATACCGAAAAACGGTTCCCTCGATTTTGTCAAAGCGGCCGCAGTTTACTTGTCTGTGTATGACTCACCGATGAAGGACAGTGACTCTCACAGCGTGCCAGCGCTCTAATCGGTGGGTGTGTGGCGTGAGTCTAAAACAGAGTGGGTACAACAGCGTCGATCAAATGTGGCCCAGGGGTGTTGATCGCGGTTTCCAGCTGCGCATTGAATGCGGCCGCCGTAGTGGCACGTGTTGCGCTGACGCCCATACCATTGGCGATGGCGACAAAGTCTATATCCGGATCGCCAATACTTAACAGGCTGGCTGCCTTGGGCCCGGGGCTGCCGCCGCGGGCGCCGGTGCGGCCGAACTCCATTTCGAGGATGCTGTACTTACGGTTATTGTAAATCACCACCACAATGTCCAGCTGCTCCCGTGCCATGGTCCACAGTGATTGGATGGTGTACATGGCGCTACCGTCCGCTTCGAGGCAAATGACCTTGCGCTCGGGGCAGGCAATGGCGGCGCCGGTGGCGGCGGGTAGCCCAAAACCGATGCTTCCGCCGGTGAGAGTGAGCAAGTCGTGAGGCCTGGCATTGGCGAGCGCCGTATAAAGGGGCATGCCGGAGGTCGCGGCTTCATCAACGATAATCGCGTTTTCCGGCAGCAGATGGGCCAGCGCCTGGGCGGCACTCATTGCATCTAGCGCGCCCTCGGGCAGCACCGGTATGTCCAGAGTCTGTGTGTCCGGTTGTACGGCGTCTGCCCCGAGGCGCTCTACCAGTTCTATCAGTAAGGTATCGAGATCTTCATTGTGGCCTGCCAGTTGAAACGTATGGCAAGTGGGTGGCGCCATTTCGCTCGGTACGCCCGGGTAAGCGAAAAAAGACACCGGCGTCTCCATGCCGACCAGTATCAGTGCCTCCGTATCCTTGAGGTACTCGATCGCCGCCTCTGCCAGGTAAGGCAGTCGGTCGATTACCACGGTGCCGGCACCGCGCGCCATTCGGGTAGGGAAGACATCGCTACAGAGTCGCGCGCCGGTGGCCTTTGCGATCTGACCGAACAGGTATCCGCGTTGATTATCAATTTCGGTACCGCCCATTAAAATGACACAGCGCTTATCCGAGTTGAGCAGTGATGCGACGGTGTCCAGGCGGTCCTCGGGAACGGGGGCTTGCGACTGCAGGACGCACGCGGATTCCGCCCCGCCCGGATTGTCGCTCCAGGAAACATCGGCTGGCAGGATGAGAGTTGCCACTTGGTTTCTGCCGGCCTTTTGCACCGCCTCCTGCGCATCCTTGGCAATATCCGCAGCCGAGCGGGACGTATGCACCCAGTGTGAAACAGCGCCCGCAATAGACTGAATATCCGAGGTCAGGGGCGCATCGTACTGTAGGTGATAAGTGGCGTGGTCGCCGACAATGTTAATAATGGGAGAATGGCCCTTACGCGCATTGTGCAGGTTAGCCAGTGCATTGCCGAGGCCGGGTCCGAGATGTAACAGGGTCGATGCGGGTTTACGTGCCATTCGGGCATAGCCATCAGCGGCTCCACTGAGCACCCCTTCGAAGAGACAGAGGACACAGCGCATGCCGTCTACCTCGTCCAGCGCAGCGACGAAATGCATCTCAGACGTACCCGGGTTGGTAAAGCACACGTCCACCCCATTGTTGATTAGCGTTTTGATGAGGCTCTCGGCGCCATTCATGGTGATTGCTCCGGTAACGTTTTTGCAGAACTGCCCTACTTGATACTAGGGCGTAACGATATTGAACATTGGATCGGGTGTGTCCAGCAGGGCAAAGAACTGTATCAGAGAGAGCTTGCCCCCTTCCACGGACACGTCATCGGAGAAAAGTATATCTTTCACGCCGACATCGCCTATCAGCATTTTTATAAACAGGGGGTGAGTAATACGTACGGTCGCGTCGGCGCCTGGGTCGGCTTCGCCCTCACGGTGATGGAGAACAGAGTTCTCCAGTTCCAGTACGTAGGTTTCCCCCATGTCAGTAAATTCAATATTCAACGTATAGTGCTTGCCGTCCGCTTTGGGGCCGTTCAGCGTGGCAGCCATGAGCGTAAAAAACTGGTCCAGCGGTGTCTTTTCGATCAGGTTTTTCGCATGGGCAAGATCAATGCCCTCTGTGGGGGTGCCCTGTCGTAATTCAAGCGCGCCGGTGAGATAGACATCACGCCAGGGACCGGATTCCGCCTGGTAAGCCAGTTGGTCGTAGGTCTGGGCCAACAACGCTCGGGCGCGGGCATTATCGGGTTCTGCGAAAACCAGTTGATTCAGCAGTTCAGCCACCCAGCGGTACTCGCCGTCGTTAAAGCTGTCTTGCGCGCTTTCCAGAATAGCATTGGCGCCGCCCATAATTTTGACGTAGTGTTTTGCCGATTGCTCCGGTGGCAGTGGATCCAGGTTTGCCGGGTTACCGTCGTACCAGCCGAAGTACCGTTGGTATACGGCCTTGGCATTATGCTTAACAGTGCCGTAATAGCCACGGTTGGGGAAACTCTTGCGCAGTGACTCCGGCATCTCGACCATATCGGCAATTTCACGCGGGGTGTAGCCCATAGCGGCTAATCGCAGAGTCTGATCATGGATGTAGGCGTAGCTATCACGCTGCTTTTTCAGGAAATCGACGATAGCGTCGTTGCCCCACAGGGGCCAATGGTGGCTGGCAAAGTAGACTTCCACGTCGGGGAAAAGGTGAATGGCCTCGTCGATATAGCCACTCCATTTGAGTGCGTCACGCACTTGAGCGCCTCGCAACGTATAAACGTTGTGCATATTGCGAGACACGACCTCTGCGCCGCAGAAGGCTTTGAACTGCGGGAGGTAAAAGGTGAGTTCTGCGGGAGCCTCGGAGCCCGCTGCATTTTGGAAAATGAACTCGACGCCGTCGATGGTCAGCGCCTGGCCCGTGGTATCGATGATCTGTGTGGGCTCGATGATGCCCGGGCTGCCAAAAGCAGGACTTTTGCCCAGACCTGAGTCCACGTGACCCCGAGGTGAGTGTTCGAGTTGGCTGCCGTACATGAACATGGAGCGGCGGCTCATGGTGCTGCCCGCGAGTACGTTCTCGCTAGTGGCTTCTTCCATAAACCCCTTGGGCGCGATGATTTCTGTATCACTGTTGGCGCCAAGGACAGCCAACACGCCACCGAAGTGGTCGATGTGGGAGTGGGTGAAGATAACCGCGGAAATCGGTTTCGTTCCCAGGTGTTCCCGTGCGAAGGCAATCGCGGCCGCAGCCGTTTCCTCTGTCGTCAACGGGTCGACCAGAATCCAGCCAGTGTCCCCCTCGATAATACTCATATTGGAGAGATCAAAGCCGCGCAGTTGGTAAAGTCGCGGCGCCACCTCGAACAGTCCGTGGACGTTGTTCAGTGTCGCTTGCCGCCACAGACTGGGGTTGACCGTATCCGGTGCCTCACCCTCGATAAAATCATAGGATGGCATATCCCAGATCAAGTCGCCCTCGGGACCCGTTATCTGCAATGCTTCGGGTGCGGCTATCAGCCCGCGACGTGCATCCTCAAAGTCGCGCGGGTCCGCGAGATCCAGCGTCTGTGGAACTTTTGCGTTGGCCTCGATGGTGGTCGCAGTGGCGGGCATATTGCCCTGGCGGGTGAGTATGTTGTCGTCAGGCTCTTCGCCGCAGGCGGTCAGTAGTAGCAGGGGGACTAGTGACAGCCGTGCCATTCGCCAGTTGATTAGATTCGACATAATGATCTCCCTGCGGATTGTATTGCACCCCTTGAACTGGCGGGCACTGCCCAGCGAAACGTGCATGACACTAGCAGTTCATCGGCCCTTGCTCAAGGGATAAGCTGCTCAAGGGTGTTGCTCTGCGTGAGAACCTGTTCCTCCTACCTTTATTTCTACAGTCGGGCTCGATACTCTCATTGACAGGATGACAGGATGACAGGATGACAGGATGACAGGATGACAGGATGACAGGATGACAGGATGACAGGATGACAGGCTTGGCTTGTCGCCGGAGGAGAGCTTGCGGAGCCTGACACGGTAAAGCGGCGTGCTTCCGAGGGTTGGATTGTTTTGCAAATCTTCGCATACGCACATGCCGCATTGGCACGAGGAAGCGGTTGATGAAACTTACCCTGTTTGGCGCAACCGGCGACTTGGGAAACGAGTGTTTGTCGCAGGGCTTAATCGCAGGCCACGATATAACAGTACTGGTGAGGAATCCGGACAAGATATCCCCGGACATTGCCGAGCGAGTTACCGTGGTGCAAGGTGATGGCCTGGTCCGTGAGGATGTCAGCATAGCGCTGCCGGCCGAAACGGAGGCGGTGCTTTTTGCTGTCGGCATTGATGAAAAAACATCGCCTAAAAACCTGTGTACTGACGTGACGCAAAATATTTTATCGGTGATGCGAGAGCGAGGCATCAGTCGCCTGGTGTGGTGTGGCGGCGGCAGTAATTTCAGGCCAGAGGATGAGATAACGTTGGGCGCCCGCTTCGTGCGGTGGTATGCCAACAGATTTCTGAGCCATCGCCATACGGACAAGGAGCACCAGCTGCACTTGCTGGATAACAGCCTGGATATTGACTGGGTCGGCATACGTCCCCTGCAGATGAAAAAGGGGACGCGACGCGGCACTTACCGTATTGGCTTCCTGCGGTTCAGTGGGTTGTCCAGTATCTCGTTTGCCGACTGTGCTCACGCGATGCTGCAGATGCTCGATAACGATAAGTGGCTGCGCAAGGCGCCGATCATCCAGTATTAGTGAGGGACTCGTGACAGCAAACGATATGACAGTGTCTGTAAAGTTATCAGCGGTAGCTGAAGAATACTTCTTCGAGGAAGGGTGCTATATCACGGAGTTATCCAACTCTGATGATGATGCCGCAGTATCTATTGCACGCGCCAGGCTTGCTCCCGGCGAGGCGACACGTTGGCACATGCTGCGCGATACGGGAGAGCGCTATGTTTTGTTGCAAGGATGTGGCCTCGTGGAGGTGGGTGATATGCCGCCCCAGGAGGTGGTGCCCGGAGATGTTGTGCTCATTCCACCGCTGACTCGTCAACGCATCGCCAGTGTTGGTCAAACGGATTTGATATTCCTCGCGATTTGCTCGCCACCTTTTACGCCGGACGTGTATATTGATATCGAAGGTGAAAAGGACTCCGGCTGATGATTCATGGCTGGAGTAGAGGAGGAAAGTCCTGTGGCAGAAAAATTCGACGCACTGAATGGAAAGCATCGCGCGTTTATTGAGGCGCAGCATATTTACTTTGTCGGCACCGCCGGTGCCAGCGGTCACGTGAATGTCTCTCCCAAGGGAATGGACAGTTTACGCATTCTCGATGACACCCGGGTTGCCTGGCTCAATCTCACGGGTAGCGGCAACGAGTCCGCTGCCCATGTGCTCGAAAATGGTCGTATGACAGTGATGTTCTGCTCCTTCGACAAGCAGCCCCTGATACTGCGTCTCTATGGCCAGGCGATAGTGGTGCACCCTCGCCATGAACAGTGGTCGGCGTTGTTGTCGCGCTTTCCCGATTCGCCGGGGGCGCGCCAGATTTTTGTGGTCAATCTGTCGATGGTGCAGACTTCGTGCGGCTATGCGGTGCCGTTTTTTGAGCATGGTGGAGAGCGGCCCACGTTAAAAAAGTGGGCGATTAATCACGGTGAATCAGGTATTAAGGACTATTGGGAGCAGAATAATACGCACAGCCTGAACGGCGCCGATACCGGTATTTTCACCGATGTTACAGATCCTGCGGAGCCCTGAAGGTGAGGCCTCCCTGGGCCGCCTCCCCGGCGGGGTGCCTGTGATGAGGAGCGCTCGCGCCGTGGCCGACGGGCGTGAAAATATAGCCCCTGTTGCAGAAACTATGGGACACATTTGTTGAATAAACGCGTAAGGCTGGTGGGTATACTAGTGCTGGTATGCGTTGCTGCAGTGCTGCTTTTATTTACCTATGCCCTGAACCATCACACGGCCTTACCCGTTAATCCTGACTGGGCCGTGCCCGGTGAGCCGGATGTGTCCGCCGGTGCGGTGACTGTGAGGTACAGCGGCACGGCGACCCTCTTGTTCAGTGACGGCGAAACCGCATGGATGACCGATGGCTGGTTTTCTCGGCCCGCTCCCCTGCAATTAGTGCTCGGCAAGATAGAGCCCGACCTGTCGGCTATTGAGTGGGGTCTGGCGGCAAACGATGTCGACACACTGGCGGCGGTAGTCCCACTTCACTCTCATTACGATCACGCCATGGATGCACCGGAAGTGGCGCGTCGCACAGGCGCGGTATTAATGGGGTCTGACACGACCGCTTATATCGGTCGTGGCTGGGGCTTGCCCGAGTCGCAGATTCAGGTACTGGTCGATCGCGAGCCGTTTCACCTGGGGCGTTTTGAGATCACGCCTATCGAGTCCCGGCACTTTGCATTCCCGGACCCCATGGTGCGGGAGCGGGGGCTGGGCAGTCTGGGCCTTGACGCGCCACTGGTGCCGCCTGTTGCCGCGTTTGATTACCCCGTTGGGAAAGTATATCTATTGCACGTGAGTCATCCGGCGGGCAGCTGGCTGATTGTCGGTAGCGCGGGTTATGTGCCAGATGCTCTGCGCGGTCTGGAGGCGGAGACGGTGTTTCTCGGTGTGGGCGGACTGGGTTCGCAAAGCCCGGCCTACCGGGAGGGTTACTGGCGGGAAATAATAGAGACGGTCGCGGCCTCGCGGGTTGTGCCCATTCATTACGACAGTCTGACCGGCCCACTGCGGGGCCCTTTTCTTGGGCCGGTAACAGCAGTGGCATGGGTGTCTGGTGACGAAGAGGAGACACGAGCGTTCCTGTACGACAAGGCGGCAGCAAACCCCGAAATACAGTTCATGACGTTGCCTCGTTTTGAGCCTGTGTTGCTGTTTCCGTGACAGGCTAGGGCTAGGCGAAGACACCGTGGATATACCAGCGCCGCTCCAGGCGATCGCGAAACAGCCAGTACTGCTGTCCCGCCGCGTCAGCGGCGATGTAGTAGTCGCGGCTTACCGCCTGCCGCCACCAGTTATCCTCGATACGTTCCGGACCGTAGTGCAATGTGAGAACCCCGTTCCAGTAAAGGCTTTCGCCTTGCTGGCGCAGGGGCACTGGTTGAGGCATTAACCAGAAAGGTCTCTGGGCTGATCGATTACGCGGCCCAGGTCTGCTCCCTGTGAGTTCGTTGCCCACCTGTACAGAGAATTCCGGTAGGTGTTCGTCACGGCAGTCGACGGTTTCGATCGCTTGCAGGCCGAGACGGTTGCGCAGGCGATCCAGCAGGGCCGCCAGGGGCTCACGCTGGTTGCGGGGGCTGAACAGGTCAATACTTTCTTGCTGGCCAAGTTGCAAGTCCTGGCAGTCTAGGTTCAGACCTTCCACACCGTTTGTCAGTTGCAGTCGAGCGAAGTGGATACAGCTGAGTTGGTACCAGTTTTCCCAGTCGCTGTGACTGCTGGCGCTGCGCACGCGCAGATCGAGCAGTGTGTGGTCGACACCGACCAGTTGCCATGTAACTTCGCTGGTACGCAGCTGGGTATTGCGCAAGAAGTGGCACAGGGACTGCAACAGCTGTTGTACTGCGGGCAATAGTTCGTCGCAGGTCTTGACCTCATAGCCAAACCAGACGGCGTCCGTGAAACTTGCCGGGGGCGTGAAGCTCACCTGCAAGTCGTCCCGCTGCCCCAGCAGCTGTTGCAGGAAGTCGGTAAAAGCTTTGCCGCAGCGTCGACCCAGAGAGGCGGGTGGTAGAGCCAGCACATCGCCCAGTGTGTGCAGTCCGGCTCGGCGCAGGGAGTCGATTCCTTGCGTGACGGTTGCCAGGTGATCCAGTGGCAGGGGGGCGAGTCTTTCCTCCAGCGCTTGATCTATCGCCATGGCTGAATCCTTATCGGCGAAGGACAGCAGCCAGGCAGCTTTTGGCGTGGGAGCCAGTCCCTGGAGCATACTGAAGCCCTTGCTGCTGACCCCCCGGATGATTTCGGCGAGCAGGGGTTGCAAGCCCCGGAATAGGGTCAGGCATCCGCCGATTTCCAGTTGCAGACAGTGCTCCTGCCAGGTGCACAGGGTAGGTGTAATACCGTAGGCCCAACTGCATAACTGGTGCATGCAGCTCTGTTCAGTCTGTTCATCCCTTTCCAGCAGCCGCACTGGTTCATCCGCGGCCAGCGCCCTTACGGTGGCGCTGCCCATGCCCGGTTGAATACCCAGTGCCGAGGCGCAGTCGTTGGCGCAGATGACCCGCTGTGCGGCCAGCACTACGACTGGCTGTCGTTCATTGCGGTCCAGGCATTGCAGAGGCAGTTGGTCAAAGCGCAGGCATAGCCACAGGCTCACAAACGCAGTCGCAGATGCCTATCAGGAGAAGGCTCTGATGCAGTGGTGTCACAACGGCCGTCCAGCACGGTCTAGGCTCGGTACTCGGCAGCTCCGGCGGGCTGGCCTGCTCCCGGGTTTTGAGGCAGCTCCCACAACTGCGGTTGTTGTGGTGAGTCTTCTTCCGGGGGCAGTGTGACATCGATGACCCGTTGACCACCGCGCTGCTTGAGGATGCGCACCTTGCGGTACTCGCGCATCTGTAGACGCAGGCTGGCAGGAGTGTGGTGGCCTTGTATCTGGTTAGGGCGAAACAATACGGCCAGACTGTCGCTGTCGGCGGCAGCCAGTTGTAATCGCCGCAATTCGCTGTAGCGATATTCCTGCGCGCCCAGCCAGCTGAACACCGCGCTGCAGGTGGTACTGCGCAGGGCCTGTTCTGTGGCCCAGAGTAAATCCTCACGGCTGCGAGGGTGCACCATTAAGATTTGTCCTGTATCAATGCCTCGTGCCGCCAGCAGCGGGGCGTAGGGTATATAGGGCGGTGCAATGAATGTCTGCCAGCGGGCTTGTTCGCTCAGTTGCTCCATTGCCGGAAGGAATACGCCCATGGCGCCCATTCCGCAGCCATCGCTCAGTAGCTCTACCATGCCGTCTGTAGGCCAGCCCTGCTGCCGTAATTCGGCGTCCAGCGTTGAATAGCCGGTGGGCAGACCCTGCGCTCCGTGCAGATTACTGTTGGCGGAAGCGCCTCCGGCCCGGAAATAATCCTGCCGGCCGCGCCAGGTGTCGTTGCGCTTGATAACCTGTTCCAGCATCTCATTCACGGTGATTTACCTCCGGGGGATAGTTTGGCCAATATACTGTATATATATACAGTAGTACTGTATATCCAGAAATGCAAGCGCGGTGTGGTGGTATATGCGGGGGGTGTTGCCACGGGAGGCAGTGCCGCTCCCCTGGGCGCAGGCCGGTTGAATCAGGCGGCGGCGTTATGGCTCAGCGACGTGACAAGCTGCTCGAGATTGTCCCAGGCGTTGCCGCTGGCGTAGCCCTTGACGTTGCCGTCAACGAGGGCGGCCTGTTCCAGCAATAGCGACAGTGAGTCGCTGTTATGGCGCGAAAGGGCGGACTGCATTAGCGGCATGCGGCTTTTCCAGACGCGGCGGGTAGTGAGCGCCTGTTGCGGTTTTTGTCCCTTGTCGCAATCCCTTCTTGCCTCATACAGCGTGCGAATTTCACGGGTCAGTGCCCAGAGGGCGACCAGTGGCTCCGTACCTTCACCGCGCAGACCGTGCAGCATCCGCAAGCTGCCCGCTGCATCCCCTTTGAGCGCATTGTCGGTCATATCGAACAGGTTGTAGCGGGCGTTGTTGGAGACGGAATTGGTCACCGTGTTGACGGTGATGCGTGTATCGTCCGTCAATAGTTTCAGTTTTTCTATCTCCTGTACGGCGGCCAGCAGGTTGCCCTCCACCTGTTCGCAAAGTAGCTGCAGCGCCTCTCTGTCGATCTCCATATTCGCCGCGCGCACGCGTTGTTGCAGCCAGCGGGGCATCTCTGCAGATTTGACTGGCCAGATCTGAACAGTTGTCCCCGCCTTGTCCAGCGCCTTATACCATTTGCTGTTAACCGATTGCTTGTCGATCTTACCGGCAATTACCAGTAATACGTCATCGCCGCTGGCAAGTTCAAGATAGTCGCAGAGCGCCGCGCTTCCTTCCTTACCGGGTTTGCCGTTGGGAATACGTATTTCGGTGAGTTTACGTTCGGCAAAGAGCGACATGCTGGCAGCGCTGTTCAGTATGTCCGGCCACTTAAAGCCCGCGGCACTGCTGTCTATCACTTCACGCTCAGTACAGCCCGCCTCACGTGCTTTCTGCCTGACCATATCGCAGCATTCCTGCACCAGCAGCGGCTCGTCGCCACTGATCAGGTATACGGGTGACAGTTGTTGTTGTAGGTGGTTGGCGATTTTCTCTGGATAGAGACGCATTATCGTGGGGCAACGTCTGCCGTGGAGTCGGCAGCGGTGTTCCCAAGGTTGCTGGCGTAAAATCCGATGCGGCGTAAAATTTTATCCGCCAGTTCGTTGCGCATTTCAGATTGCAGCAAGCGGAGTTCGCCTTCCTTGCCGACCACGTTGCGGGGGTCGTTTTCCATCTGCCGAACTACGGTGACGGTGGTGGATGTCATGGCGATTTCACCCTCGGCGTCTACGACCCTGAACGCGACGCTCATCGTAAGTTCAAACTCGGATACCCGCGCGTCGGCGCCGATGGAAAGGTTGCTCTGCCTGAATTGTTCATTCCCCAGGTCGAGTCGATAGTTGGCGAAGCCTGCTTCTTGCCACTGCACCCCATTGATTGCAAACCGCGTGAACACCGCACGACTAAATTCGCTGTTGGGATTACTGCTGACCAGTTGCATGCTCTTCCACTCGTCGGGAACAGTGGGTCCGCCAATGCCACGCAGCTGGAAACCGCAAGCGGTTAACAGTGTCAGAACGCACAGCAGTAGGGCCGATCGAAACAGGTTATACCCCGAGTGACTCGAGAGGCGCTGTCGCATTTATTTTTTCCTCGGAAAAATACTGATCAACTTTCCCGGTACAACCTTTACAGCATAGTCGCCGAGTTCCTCGACAAAGCGGCTTACGTTGCCCTCTGCCAGAGCGGCCTCTTCTATAGCGGCATGGTCTGCATCAGCGGGAACTGACACTTTGCCGCGAACCTTCCCTTTTACCTGTACGACCATTTCGACGCTGTCACGGCTCAGTGCGTTTTCGTCTACGACCGGCCACTGTTGATCGAGGATATCGCCGCTCTCGCCCAGTGCCCGCCACAGTGCGTGGCAGATGTGTGGAACAATCGGACTCAGCATCAGAACAATGCCGCGCAGGGCTTCATCCATGATGGCGCGGTCATTGTCTTCGCTGCCCAGTCGGCCCAGCTCGTTGCACAATTCCATGACCGCTGCGATGGCGGTGTTAAATGTCTGTCGTCGCCCATAGTCATCACTCACCTTGGCGATAGTTTCATGCAGCTTTCGGCGTACGGCTTTCTGCTGATCACCCAGTTTAGCGACGTCCAGTGCCGGTGCCGCCCCGGCACCGATGTGTGCCGCCCCAAGTTTCCACAGGCGCTTGAGAAAACGGTTGGCGCCTTCCACTCCTGAGTCAGACCACTCGAGAGATTGCTCTGGAGGCGCCGCAAACATGCTGAACAAGCGCACAGTGTCGGCACCATAACGATCGATCAGGGATTGTGGATCGACTGTGTTGCCCTTGGACTTTGACATCTTGGCGCCATCCTTTAACACCATCCCCTGTGTCAGCAACCGGGTGAATGGCTCATCGGAGCTGACCAGGCCCTCGTCGCGCAATAACTTATGATAAAAGCGGGAGTAGAGAAGATGCAGAATGGCATGTTCTATACCACCCACATATTGATCCACCGGAGTCCAGTAATCAGCCTCGGCATCCAGCATCGCTTTATCGTTTTGCGCACAGCCGTACCGGGCGTAATACCAAGAGGATTCCATAAAGGTATCAAAAGTGTCGGTCTCGCGAGTTGCCGCGCCGCCACAGGCCGGGCATTCAGTTTCGTAAAATTCGGGCATGCTCTTGATGGGTGAGCCGACTCCCTCGAACGCCACATTCGTGGGTAGAACAACCGGTAGATCCGACTCGGGTACCGGCACCGTGCCACAGGCATCACAGTTAATGATGGGAATGGGTGCTCCCCAGTAACGCTGGCGTGATACGCCCCAGTCACGCAGGCGATAATTAACGGTGCGTTTGCCTTTGCCCAGTTCCTGCAGTTTGTCGGCAACGCTATCGAAGGCCTCTTCGAAGTCCTTGCCGTTGAATTCGCCGGAATTGATGGTGCGTGTCTCTGTGCTTTTTTCCGCGTACCAGTCTTGCCACACGTCGGCATCATATTTGTACTTGGGCTTGTCGATCACCTGCACGATGGGCAACTGATATTTGCATGCGAAGGCGTGGTCGCGCTCATCGTGTGCGGGTACAGACATGACCGCGCCTGAGCCGTAACTCATCAATACGAAATTGGCGACCCAGATCGGTATTGGCTCGCCGGTGAGAGGGTGAGTGGCTGTCAGTCCCGTATCCATGCCCAGTTTTTCCATGGTGGCCATTTGGGCTTCGGCCACTTTGACGTTGGCGATGGACTCGATGAATGAAGCGAGTACGGTGCTGGTAGCAGCGGCCTGTCGGGCGATCGGGTGTTGCGGGGCTACCGCCATGTAGGTGGCGCCCATAAGCGTGTCCGGACGGGTGGTGTACACCGTGAGCGACTCACCGTTGTGGTTGAAATCGAGCTCAACGCCTTCGGAGCGGCCTATCCAGTTGCGTTGCATAGTGCGCACCTGTTCCGGCCATTGATCAAGCTGGTCCAGATCTGTCAGCAATTGTTCCGCATAATCGGTTATACGGATAAACCACTGATCGATTTCGCGTCGCTCCACCGGGTTGTCGCAGCGCCAGCAGCAACCGTTGACGACCTGTTCGTTGGCCAGTACGGTCTGATCGGTTTCGCACCAGTTTACTTCTGCTTTTTTCTTGTAGGCGAGGCCCTTTTCAAACAGGCGCGTGAAGAACCACTGTTCCCAGCGATAGTAATCCGGGTCGCAGGTGGTCAGTTCCCTGTCCCAGTCGTAGGCAAAGCCCAGCCGCTTTAGTTGCGCACGCATATCATCGATGTTTTGCGCGGTCCACTGCGCAGGCGGGACATTGTGTTTGATGGCGGCGTTTTCTGCCGGCAGGCCGAAGGCATCCCAGCCCATGGGTTGCAGTACATTCTTGCCCTGCATGCGCTGGTAGCGCGCGATCACGTCGGCGATGGTGTAGTTGCGCACGTGCCCCATGTGTAGCTGTCCGCTGGGATAGGGAAACATGGCGAGGCAATAAAACTTCTCGCGTGTATCATCCTGTTCCACAGCAAAGCTGTTTTGTTCAAGCCAATGTTGCTGTGCGTTTTCTTCAAGTGCCTGTGGATTGTAGTTATGCTCTGTCACGAGTCGCGTGCCATATTTTTGATTGCAGTAAAAATGCAGTCCCGTGCGGTGTGTTCGGGGCGCAGTAATGAAGGACGGATTCTAGCAGCAATTGCCTTCGGCTGCGAAGCACCCGGCGATCTTGCACGAGCCGTACGGTACTGATCCTGTCAACCAAGACACGCCGGGCGGCATCTATCCCAAGCTGGAGGGGCGATCCCGGTATGACGTAAGGATGCACAAAACAATGCCCCGAGCTTGATTATGCGAAGACGAATTGAAAGCCTGGTTGGCGGCTTGACGGTGACTAGTCGTCGCGCCAGAAAGCGATGTGCATCAGCCACATCAGGAGCAGGCTGACAAAGCAGGCAAGAAGGATAGGCAGGTTGCCGAAGCTGGTGAAGGGTGTGCTGCCCAGCATGACCTCGGCCTCGCCGACGAGGGTCGTTGCCTCAAACTGCTCGGTGCGATCGACGATGCGTCCCTGGTGGTCGATGATGGCGGTGATACCGTTATTGGTGCCTCGCAGCACATAGCGACCGGTTTCTCTGCCGCGCATCTGGGCGATTTGCAGGTGCTGCCAGGGTCCGATTGAATCACCGAACCAAGTATCGTTGCTGATGGTGATTAGCAGGTCGGCCTCGCGGGCGCCTTTGGCAACCATGCCGGCGTAGACGATTTCATAGCAGATGTAGGGTGCCAGTCGGTAGGTGCCGGCGCGCAGGGGCGCCTGGTCCTCAGGGCCGGCGCTGAAAGCGGACATGGGCAGATCGAAAAAGTCGATCATGCCTCGCAACAGGCCCTCCAGTGGCACGTATTCGCCAAAGGGAACCAGTCGTCGCTTGAGATAAACTCCCGTGCCCTGGCCGAGGGCGGTCATGCTGTTGTAGTACTTCCCTCCGTCCTCGGGTCGCCAGGGTATGCCTGTGATAAGGGTCGTGTTAGCCGCGCTGGCACGTTCGACCATCGGTTCGAGGAAATCCCCGGCCCGCTGAAAATAATTGGGAACCGCGGCCTCCGGCCAGACCACAATGTCGGCACCCATTACAGGCCCGGTAGCCTCATACAGTTGACTCAGGATCGGCCGGTACCAGCGTGGATCCCACTTGTTTTGCTGGGGCACATTGGGCTGTATCAACGCGACCCGAAGAGGCTCCTCGCTGGCTCGGGCAACCCACTGCGTGGGCTTGAGAATCTCTCCTCCGCCCCACAGTGTTGTCAGTATGACGGCATAGAGGGTGCAGGCCATCGGTTTGCGGCTGCGCCACGCAAGGAACAGGCATGTGCCGGAGATTGCGCAGATAAAGGAGAGGCCAAACACGCCGGTGACGGGGGCCCAGCCTGAGATCGAGGTTTCGACGTGAGCATAGCCCAAATACAGCCAGGGAAACCCGGTGAGGAACCAGCTCCTTGTCCACTCAAGCAGTACCCATAATGCGGGGAAGCCCACCAGCATACCGCCCGGTAGTGGCCGGATATGGCGTGCGTAGCACCAGGCGAACAGCGCCTGGAACAGGGCTATACCGGCGCAGAAAAGCGCCGTGAGCGCCGCAGCCAGCGGCACGTTGGCATTGCCGTGCACGTGGATGCTCACAAAGATCCACGAGACGCCGGTGCCGAACATTCCGCACCCGTAGAGGAACCCTCGCCATAACGCCTGGCGCGGACTGCAGGTGCTGAGCAGCCACGCGTACAGGGCGCAACTGATGATGCCCGCCGGCCACACATCAAAGGGCGCCAGTGACAGCGTGACAAGTGCGCCCGTAAGTGGCGCGAGAATCAGTACGAGCAGGGGGTTCAATCCTGTTTCAGAGCGCATGAAAGACCGCTTAGGCCGGCGGTCGCGCACGCAGGGTGTAGATCTTGCGCTGGTCTGCCTTGACTACTTCGAAGGCGAAATCATTGACGGTGGTTGTTTCATGGCGCACCGGCATGTGGCCAAACGCCTGTATGACCAGCCCGCCGACGGTATCGAACTCCTCGTCGCTGAAGTCGCAGGCAAAGTAATGATTGAATTCGTCAATCGGTGTAAGTGCTTTTACCATGTATTCCTTCTCGTTGATCATCTGGATGGAGCGGTCAACGCGCTCGTCGGTTTCATCCTCGATCTCGCCCACGATCTCTTCCAGCACGTCTTCGATAGTGACGAGTCCTGCCACGCCGCCGTATTCATCGATGACGATGGCCATGTGATTGCGGTTTTCGCGGAACTCCCGCAACAATACATTGAGACGCTTGCTCTCGGGGACCACCATAGAGGGTCGTAGTAATTTTTCTATTTTGAAATCGCTTTTACCCGTTTCCAGTATAATAGGGAGCAAGTCTTTGGCGAGCAAAATGCCCAGAACATCGTCTGGACTGTCGCCGATCACAGGGTATCGCGAGTGTGCGGAACTGATAATCAGGGGCAGTATCTCTTCCAGAGTGCACTCCGCCTTGATCAGGACCATCTGTGAGCGAGGAATCATGATATCCCTGGTCTGCATGTCGCTGACCTGCATGGCGCGCTCAATGATGCTGCAGGCGTCCTGATCAATGACTTCATTTTCTGCGGCAATCGCGAGAACGTCTTCCACATCCTTGCGCGTTCGGGGCTCGGAGTTGAATAGCAACGCAATCTTATCCAGCCAGGATTTATCCCGAGACGTGCTGTTGGAGCGGGAGTCATTCATTGTTGCTGTTGTCCGTCGGCGAGAGATTGGTTGTCGTGAGGATTGGCGTAATCGAGCTTGGCGAGTATTTCAGTTTCGAGTGATTCCATTAACGCGGCCTCTCTCTCCTCGAGGTGATCATAACCGAGCAGGTGCAGGGTGCCGTGCACTGCCATATGAGCCCAGTGGGCCTCGTTACTCTTGCCCTGCATTGCGGCTTCCTCGCGCACTACGGGAGCACAGATCACAATATCACCGAGCAGAGGCAAATCGACATCGGAGGGTAGGTCGGCAGGGAAAGACAATACATTGGTAGTGCCTTGCTTATTGCGATACGTTTCATTGAGTGAACACATCTCTGCTCGGTCGACCAGACGCACACACAATCCTGCCTCGTCAGTGTGCGCGCTGCCCGCGAGAGCCGCCGCCACCCAGCGATGAATATCATCGTTGCCGGGCACGGGTTCGGCACTGGCGGACTGTACATCCACGTGCAGTTTCACCTCCGGCCCTGGTCCAGTTCGTTGCTGCTGCTTTCGATGCTGTCATAGGCCGCAACGATGCGCTGCACCAGCGGGTGACGCACCACGTCCTTGTTGTCAAAGTAGATCATTCCGAGTCCGTCCACGCCCGTGAGCAGCTTACTGGCATGGATCAGGCCGGAATGCGCGCCGCGCGGCAGATCGATCTGGGTGGCGTCGCCTGTGATCACGGCGGTGGAGCCAAAACCGATGCGGGTGAGAAACATTTTCATTTGTTCCCGTGTGGTGTTCTGTGCCTCATCAAGAATGATGAATGCGTTGTTCAGCGTGCGGCCGCGCATGAAAGCCAGCGGGGCCACTTCAATGATATTGCGTTCGATGTATTTATTGACGGTTTCGAAGCCCAGCATTTCGTAAAGCGCGTCGTAAAGTGGCCGCAGGTAAGGGTCTATTTTCTGGGTCAGGTCACCCGGGAGAAAGCCGAGTTTTTCTCCGGCCTCGACCGCGGGGCGCACCAGCAAGATGCGGCGTACCTGCTCTTCCAGCAGGGCCTCGACCGCGCAGGCCACGGCGAGATAAGTCTTGCCGGTGCCGGCCGGTCCAATGCCGAAGTTGATATCGTGCTGTTTGATGGTGCGGACATAGTCCTGCTGGTTTTTGCCCCGAGGCTTGATGGAGCTGCGCTTAGTGCGGATGATCTGTATTGGCGCCACATTCGGCTGACCGGCGCTTTCCAGCAGGTGCTCGAGCCCCGCCTGTTGTAGCTGTAGATGCAGGGATTCAGGACTGAGTTCCACGCCCTGGCAGACCTCGGTATACAGGTGAATGAGCAGGCTCTCTGCTGTCGCGACATTAACCGATGGTCCACTGAGTTGCAGATGGCTGCCGCGGGCGCTGATGGTCACGCCAAGGCGCTGTTCGATCTGTCTCAGATGGCAGTCCAGGTGGCCGCAAAGTGTCGCCAGATGGCGTGCGTCATCAGGTTCCAGAGTAAGGCTTTGTTGCATCAACTGTCGAGACGACGGTTGCGGGGGAGGTTCGCTGTTCAAGGTATCCTGTCGCCGCGGCGGGCAGTGCAATTAATGATAAGGATATACGGGATTTTGCGGTCGTCAACCATTGACCAGTATTCCCCTGAGGGAGTTTGGCAGAGCATCCTGTATTTCCACGTCGACAAACTGGCCGATCAGGCCCCGGTCGGCTGCGGGAAAGTTGACTACCCGATTGTTCTCGGTGCGACCTTGCAGTTGCCCCGGGTCTTTGCGGGAGGTACCGCTGACCAAAATGCGCTGGGTCGTGCCGACCATTTTTCGGCTGATAGCGGCGGCCTGTTGCAAAATACGGCCCTGCAGGATCTGTAGCCGTTGCTTTTTCACTTCCTCTGGCGTGTCATCGGGCAAATCCGCCGCGGGGGTGCCGGGCCTCGCGCTGTAGACAAAGCTGAAGGACGTGTCGAAGCCGATATCCTCTATCAGCTTCATAGTGGCGGCGAAATCCGCTTCGCTCTCGCCCGGGAAACCCACGATAAAGTCCGAAGAAATGCTGATACCGGGCCGGATGGTCCGCAGGCGACGGATTCTGGACTTGTACTCCA
The DNA here is from genome assembly GCF_026262645.1 of Candidatus Marimicrobium litorale. NCBI lineage: Bacteria > Pseudomonadati > Pseudomonadota > Gammaproteobacteria > Cellvibrionales > Halieaceae > Marimicrobium > Candidatus Marimicrobium litorale. The sequence goes on along the minus strand of NZ_SHNO01000001.1, from coordinate 2,207,896 downwards.
GCGCGGTGTGGCCCCGTTTCATGGCCGCCAGCACCCGGTCTGAGCCGCTTTGCACTGGCAGGTGCAAATGGTCTACGAGTTGGGGAATGTGTCGGTAAGCCTCTATCAGGGCGTCTGAAAACTCCATCGGGTGAGAGGTCGTATAGCGAATACGCTCGATACCCGGGATGCGCGCCACGAAATGCAGCAACTCGGCGAAATCGACGATGTCGCCCTCGTGGTTTGCGCCACGGTAGGCATTGACGTTTTGCCCCAGCAGATTGACCTCCCGGACACCGTCGCCAGCCAGGTGCGCTATCTCTGCTATCACGTCGTCCAATGGGCGGGAGACCTCTTCACCACGGGTATAGGGCACGACGCAAAAAGTGCAATACTTGCTGCACCCCTCCATAACGGAGACATGGGCGCTGGGCCCGTCCGATTCGGGCAGGGGTAATCGGTCAAATTTCTCGATTTCCGGGAAGCTGACGTCGACCACAAGGGTGCCGTCGCTGTGGCTTTGCTCCAGCATATCCGGCAGGCGATGCAGTGTTTGTGGTCCAAACACCAGATCCACGTAGGGCGCCCGGCGCCCAATATCCGCTCCCTCCTGGCTGGCGACACAGCCGCCCACGCCGATCACCAGGTCCGGGTTTTTCTGCTTAAGCTGCTTCCAGCGGCCCAGCTGGTGGAAGACCTTTTCTTGTGCTTTTTCCCTTATAGAACAGGTATTTAAAAGAAGTACATCGGCTTCTTCGGGGTTTTCAGTTGGCACCATGTCGCAGCGCTCGTGCAGCAGGTCTGCCATACGCGCCGAGTCGTACTCGTTCATCTGGCAACCGTGGGTCTTGATGTAGACTTTTTTATTCAACTGGCTGTCGCGGAGGGCATAGCGCCGCTACTCTCTTGCTCAACGGGTTGCGGAGTATACCCGCAGAATTCGGGTAAACACAGTCATTCCGCGACTCATGCGGGGCCTGCTTTTGCGGTCTCCGGGCCCCATCGCGCGCCGTTCACCCCGCCGTGCTGCATCCCGCTGAGGGTGCTGGTATTCTGCGAGAAGGGTGGTAAGATTGCCGCCCTCCGAAAAACGATGTCCGGTGGCTGTCTGACCGGGAGGCCGCCGATGCTTGAGAGTGCGATGGCAAACGAACCCGTCTACAAGGTGATTTTCCAGAACGGCAGTCAGGTGTTCGAGGTATTCGCACGCCAGATTTACCAAAGCGATATGTGGGGCTTTATTGAGGTCGAGGAATTCGTCTTCGGAGAGCGATCTCAGATACTCGTGGATCCCAGTGAAGAGAAGCTCAAGAACGAGTTCAGTGGGGTCAAGCGCAGCTATATTCCTATACAGGCGGTGATTCGTATCGACGAGGTTGAAAAAGAGGGCAGCAGTAAGGTGTCCGCTTTAGCCTCCGGTGAGGACAACGTCGCCAGTTTTCCGTTCGCCGGTATGCCTCCCGAGCAGAAAGAGAGCGATTAGTCAGCAATCCCGCGACCCGGTTCTAACCCCGGTTCAATCTCTCCTGCAGCGACGCAAGTTTGACACACACGACAAACGCATTCATCGCAGCCGTCAGGTCCTCCAGAGAGGGAAAGGTCGGTGACAGGCGAATGTTGCTGTCGTTGGGGTCTTCCCCGTAGGGAAAAGTGGCGCCCGCCGGAGTAAGCTTTACGCCTATGTCGCCCGCCAGGGCCACTACGCGCTTTGCCAGTCCCGGCAGGGTTTCAAAAGAGACGAAATAGCCGCCGCGGGGCTTCGACCAGCTACCCATACCAAGGCCGGCGAGCTCGCGTTCCAGTGTGTCCAGAACGCATTCGAAGCGTGGCCTGATCAGCGCGGCGTGCTGCGCCATATGGCTGGCAAGATTTGCCGGGTTCTTGAGAAAGCGGACATGGCGCAGTTGATTAACTTTGTCCGGGCCAATGGTCTGAAAGCCCAGGTGTTGTTTCAGGGCGGCCAGGTTGTCTTCACTGCTGGACAGGAACGATATACCGGCACCGGCGAAGGTTACTTTGGACGTAGAGCCGAACTGGAACACGCTGTCGAGCGTGCCGTATTGTTTGCAGTAGGCGTGCAGCGGTGCCAGTGGCGGCGCATCTTCATAGAGCGCATGCACCGCGTAGGCGTTATCCCACATCACGAGAAACTGCGGCGCTGCGATGTTGCCAAGACGCGCGATACGCGCCACGGTGTCCTCGCTGTAGACACAGCCGCTGGGGTTGGCGAAGCGGGGTACGCACCATATGCCCTTGATTGAATGGTCCGCCTCTGCAAGGGCCTCGACGCGGTCCATATCCGGTCCGGTGTCGAGCATTGGAACAGTGATCATCTCGATACCGAGATGTTCGCAGATAGCAAAGTGCCGGTCATAGCCTGGTGCCGGACACAGAAATTTAACCGGGTCGTCATTGCCCCACGCGGTGGAGGGCCCTCGCAGCCCCTGACTCAATGCACACTCTATGGCGGCATACATCAGCGACAGGCTGGCGTTGCCGCCTACGTAGGTGGAATCTGGCGGTGTGTCCAGCACTTGCGCGAAGAGTTCCCGGGCCTCCTCCAACCCTTCCAGTCCTCCATAATTCCGGGTGTCCGTGCCGTTGCTGGCGCGGTAGTCCCCGGCGAGTATGCCGTCCAACGCATCAGACAGCGCCAGCTGTTCCTTGTTAGGCTTGCCTCGAGTCAGATCCAGTGACAGGTCGAGACCACGCAGGGCTTCATACTGCTGCCTGAGGTCTTCCAGTTGCCCGGACAGCTCAGGTTCTGACATGTGATCGGTAGCCACGGTACGCTCCTTGCAAGATGGCGCCTGATGCGCCCCGGTTATTTACGGCGGAGGAGTATACCGACTGTGAGACGCTAACTGTACGTGCAAGCTTGAAAAATACTGTGGCGTCCTTATGTATAGTGGTCGGGGAAGCATATTACGCCCGATGACGTGGAGCTATGTGGGTATGACTGAGTACGACGAGGCGGTAGACGGGGAAGTGGTGCCTGCAGAGGGGGCGCACGGAGCGCCAGCGGTGGCGGACGACGTCCTGCCAGAGACCCTGCACCTGATTCCGATTCCCAAGCGGCCCTTCTTTCCGGGTCAGGTGCAGCCGGTGGGCATTAACCCCCTCGAGTGGGGGGCGACCCTGCAGGCGGTGGATGAGGCCGGACATGGCCTTATCGGGTTGGCTTACGTTGAGCACGAGGATGCGGGTGTATTAGACCAGCGTCAGTTTCCGGATATTGGCTGTGTGGTGCGTCTGCACCGCCCTCCGATGGCGTCGCCGGATCAGGGCGGCCAGTTCCTGGCACAGGGGGTCAAGCGCTTTCGCATTGTACGCTGGCTGAGTGACAGTCCGCCCTACCTCGCGCAGGTGGAGTATCCTCGCAGCCAGGGTGATCGGGACTCGGATGAGATCAAGGCCTATGCCATGGCGCTGATCAAGGAAATCAAGGAGTTGCTGCCCCTGAGTCCGCTGTATAGCGAGGAGCTCAAGCAGTACATGGCGAACTTCAGCCCGGCCCAGCCTAGTTTGATGGCAGACTTTTCCGCCGCACTGACTACCGCGTCCGGTGAGCAGCTGCAGGAGATTCTGGAGACCTTGCCGCTGCGTGCACGTATGGAAAAGGTACTGGTATTGCTGCGCAAGGAGAGAGAGGTCGCTGCCCTGCAGGGCCAGATCACCAGTCAGGTGAATGAGAAGGTCTCTGAAAACCAGCGCGAGTTCTTTCTTCGGGAACAATTAAAAATCATCCAGAAAGAGCTCGGCATCTCCAAGGATGACCGCACTTCGGATGCGGAGATGTTCGAGGAGCGAATCAAGGATCGCGACCTGCCAGAGGCGGCGTCGAAACGTATTCAGGAGGAGCTACACAAGCTTTCCGTATTGGAAACCGGTTCTCCGGAGTACGGAGTGACACGCAATTATCTCGACTGGGCAACGAACGTGCCCTGGGGTGTGTTGTCCGATGATAACCTGGATCTCAAGCGCGCTCGACTGGAGTTGGATGCGCATCATGAAGGTCTGGAGGATGTTAAGAAACGCATCCTTGAGTTCCTCGCAGTGGGGGCGTTCCGCGGTGAGATTGCGGGTTCTATCCTGCTGTTGGTGGGACCTCCCGGCGTGGGTAAAACCAGTATCGGCCGCTCGGTCGCCGATGCACTGGGACGAGAGTTTTATCGCTTCAGTCTCGGCGGTATGCGCGACGAGGCTGAAATTAAGGGCCACCGGCGCACGTATGTTGGTGCCATGCCCGGCAAGTTTGTGCAGGCGCTGAAGGAGGTGCAGGTATCCAACCCGGTTATTATGCTTGACGAGATCGACAAGATCGGCGCTTCCTATCAGGGCGATCCGGCATCAGCCCTGCTGGAGGTGCTGGATCCCGAGCAGAATAGCGAATTCCTCGATCACTATCTCGACTTGCGGGTCGACCTGTCGAAGGTGCTGTTTATTTGCACCGCTAACCAACTCGATACCATCCCCGGTCCTTTGTTGGACCGCATGGAGACCCTGCGGTTATCCGGTTATGTCGCAGAGGAAAAACTGTCGATCGCCAAGCGGCACCTCTGGCCGCGGCAGTTGGAGCGCCATGGTCTGACCGACGCACAACTGAAGATTAACGATGCGGGGCTGAAGTATGTGATCGATTCCTACTGCCGGGAGGCGGGGGTGCGCATGCTGGAGAAACAACTGGCCCGCATTATGCGTAAATCCATTGTGCGCTTGCTAGAAGATGACGAGAAGAAATTACGCGTAGGCCGCAAGGACATCGATTCTCTGCTGGGCAGGCCGCCCTTCCAGCCGGATCGTCCGTTGCGCGGACTCGGTGTAGTAACGGGACTTGCCTGGACGGCGATGGGCGGTGCGACTCTGCCGATCGAGGCTTCACAGGTGCACACGCTCAACCGCGGCTTTAAACTGACCGGGCGACTGGGTGAGGTGATGAAAGAGTCCGCCGAGATAGCCTATAGCTACGTAGTGGCACATCTTAAAGATTACGGTTGCGACCCGGATTTTTTCGATGTGAGTCTGGTGCACCTGCATGTGCCCGAAGGCGCTACACCCAAGGATGGCCCGAGTGCGGGTATTACCATGGCCACGGCGCTGGTTTCGCTGGCGCGCAAGAATCGTATCCGTCGACCACTGGCGATGACCGGGGAGCTGACCCTCACCGGGCAGGTGCTGCCTGTGGGCGGGATTCGCGAGAAAGTGATAGCGGCCCGTCGCAGCAAGATCATGGAGCTCATTATTCCCTTTGGCAACCGACGAGACTTTGAAGAACTGCCCGACTACCTGCGTGAGGGCATTAATGTGCACTGCGCGCGTAATTACCGCGAGGTGTTCGAGTTTGTATTCGACGAGCACCGCGTAGACAAGTCGCTGCATTAATAAATACGGCAGGTCAGCCTTGCCACGCGGCGGCGATACCTGCCCCGGCGCGGGGCGTTTATCAGCAAGCAGGGGGTACTTTCGCTAGTGGTGTCCATGTCCCCGGTGCTCTGGCCGTGACGATGGCGCGGCGCGGAGCGGGGTAACCCTCGATCGTTCGGCTGGCATCCTCGGGATCGAGAAAGTCGGCCAGTGAGTGAAAAGTCATCCATTCGGTGGAGCGTTGTTCTTGCGTGGTGGTGACCGTAACATCAATGAGGGTGGGCTCTGCCAGTCCGAGTTTGGCAAGCCAGCCCAACAGTGTGTCGCAACTGGGCAGGAACCAAACGTTGCCCATGCGTGCGTACCGGTCCTCGGGCACCAGGATTTCCCCGTGTCCGCCCTCGATTACCAGTGTTTCCAAAACCAACTGCCCGCCGGGACGCAGGCAGTCTCTCAGTTCCTGCAGGTGATCAAATGGCGAGCGGCGGTGATACAGCACGCCCATGGAAAATACGGTGTCAAAAGCCTGTAGCTTGGTCGGTACCTGCTCCATTGCGAGGGGCAGGACCCACACGTTATTTTGGCATAAATATTTTTGCAGAGCCCAGAACTGCACGACGAACAAGGGCGAGGGATCGATGCCGATGACCTCGGCGGCACCTTCCCCCAGCATGCGCCAGCAGTGGTAACCGCTGCCGCAACCGACATCCAGCACACGGCGCCCCGCCAGTGTGTCTATCCCCGGCAGCAGCCGGTCCCATTTCCAGTCCGAGCGCCATTCTGTATCAATCCTTGCGCCGAACAATTCGAATGGCCCCTTGCGCCAGGGATGCAAGCGCTGCAACGCGAGGCGCAACAGGCTTGCCGTCTGCGCGTCCAGAGGCGTCGTGCACCCGGCGCCGACACTGCTGCTGTTGAGTTGTACACTGTCTGCGGTGATGGCGGGGAGGTCTTCCAGCGCCTTTAACCAGCTTGCCAGGTCACCATAACGCTCCTGGCTCAGGCCCTGTTCAATCTGTGTTGCCAACACTTGCGCCCAGCGGTCCAGTTCACTGTTGCGCCAGTGATTGGCAAGCGGCGTGTAGTCAATCATTTGAGCGCGACGAGTGAGGCAAAGTTAAAACACTGGAACCAGACGTCGCAGCTGCTGAATCCTGCGCTTACCAGACGATGCCTGTGTTGCTGCAATGTCTCGGGTACCAGCACGGTTTCCAGCGCGGTGCGTTTTGCAGCCACTTCGAGATCGCTGTAGCCGTTGGCCCGTTTGAACTGGTGATGAAGCTCGATATTGAGATCGTCCAGTCGTTTGTCGTTGAAGCTCAATTTCTCGGATAGGACCAGGATGCCGCCGGGCTGCATGCCCGCGTAAATGCCGCTGATGACCTGATCGCGCTGGCCCGGGGGGACGAACTGCAAGGTGAAGTTGAGAATAACGACGGAGGCGTTTGCAACGGCTACATCCTGCAGATTAGCGCAATGCAGGTCCACGGGGGTTTCGTGGGTATCTGTTTCGATAATGCTGCGGCAGCGTTGCAGCATGTCAGGTGAATTGTCGACCGCTATGATGCGACAGCCTGGCTGGCGGATAGCGTGGCGCATGGCGAGAGTAGAGGCTCCCAGCGAACATCCGAGATCGTAAAGGTTGCTGTCGGCGATGGCGTACTTTCCCGCCAGCAGACCGGTCATGGAAATGATGGTGGGATACCCCGGCACGGAGCGCTTGATCATGTCCGGAAAAACCCGCGCCACGTCCTCGTCGAAAGTAAACAGGCCCCGGTCTGAAGCGGGGTCGGCAAAGAGTGTGTCGCGGGAGTCGGTCAATGTCGGCGTCAGGGCTGGAATGGGCTGGTTAAAAAATATACGAACAATCGTGTGAGGCTCAATTCTAGCATGAATTATTAAACCGGGTGCCCAAGGTTTTACTGTATTCCTTTGATGCAACTGGCCACAATGAAGTCGCGTTTTTTTTGTACTGTGGAGCGTCTATGCCGAGTTCAACACCCATATCCTCACCCGATATCAGGCCGCCCCGTTTGCGGCACAGTATGATGGAACTGGGACGAGCGATGCTCGAAATTGGCAGCACCGCTATGCTGGGTCCGGTGTTCAAGACGCTGCCCAGAGGCGATGGCCACACTATCATAACCATTCCGGGATTCATGGGAGCGGATGGGTCAACGTCACAGCTGCGGCGTTTCCTGCGGAATCGTGGTTACAACGCGGTGCCCTGGGGTTTGGGGCGCAATGGCGCGGACGTACGCTCGCAAAATCTGGAAGATTTCCTCGATCATCGCACCGCGATGGAAGACGCGATTGCCGCGCGCGTTGAGCAGGAGTATCTTGCCAGCGGCCAGAAAGTGACTCTGGTCGGCTGGAGCCTCGGCGGCCTGTACGCGGTAGCGCTGGCCCATCGGTATCCGCGCTGGATACGTCAGGTCATCACCCTCGGTACACCCTTTGGCGATCCCCGTGGTACGGCTCTTTACAGTGTGATGGGGAGTTTCAATGGTAACGACGTGGATGAAGAAGCGCTGTCCCGCTGGGTGGATCACACCTACAGATCTGGCAAGCTGCGCGTGCCGGTTCTTGCGCTTTATAGCGAGTCGGATGGCATAGTGGGCACTGGTATCGCTCGTTGTGAGGGAGATGAAAACTACGTCACCAACATGGCGGTGTTGGCCAGCCATGTGGGCTTTCCCTTCAACCCGCTGGTGTTCGCTGTGATCGCTAACCACCTCGTCGAGCCGCATGAGCGTTGGGCGCTTTGCCGCGATGCTCGGATAGAACCCTTTGTCCGGGTGGTGCCAGCCTGCTGAGGGATGCTCTCGAGAGGCGTCAGTTTACACTGCGAACCAACAAGCGCTCTTCGGTCGATGTCGTCTCGTTGTTGCGTGTCAGGGGAGAGAACTGCGCAAATTGAGAGGGCTCCGCTGGATTCTTCCGGCCGTGGTGGCCGCGTTGCCGGTAGCGAATACTGGCGAGAAACTCCACCAGGCTTACCTTACCTTCATCCAGTCGCTTCATTTGACGTGTCCATTAACTGATCGTGACCACCGCACTAAGATCTGAGTCTAGACCATGACGGGGCGAAGTGGGCGTAAAAAGTGCTCGCCAATCGTGTGAACAATGCCCACCACTGATCCTCCTGGCTATCATCACTGTTGTTGCTGGAGGCTGTTCATGAAGCCAGATCACTCTCCCACGGTCCCGCTCACCTGTGGCGGCACTTGTTGGCCCAAGCCACTGCATTCTGCGCGCGCCTTTTTGTTAGTGCGGCGGCTGTGAAGGCAATACAAATACATGCGGGACTGGAATGCGGTATATTGAACGGCAAGAAAAAGGACCTCGATATCCTGTCATTCGGCCCCACGATAAGGGGCGCGCGCTCGCCTAGAGAGCGCCTGCCAATTGATACTGTCGAACCCTTCTGGCTGTTTTTGCGGAAACTGCTGGCAGCGTTGTGACGATCTGGAGTACTCGATGCTACAAATGCTGGAACCATTGCCTGCCGATCCGATTCTGGGTCTTTCTGCGGCCTGTCACGCAGACCCCAATCCGGACAAGGTCGATCTGACTGTGGGAATCTACAAGAACGAGAAGGGCGAGTGTCCGGTTTTTGCCGCGGTGCAGGAGGCGCAGCAGTCTCTTGTGAATGAGGAAACGAGCAAGGCTTATCTGGCGGCGGCGGGGGACGGTGCTTTTAATCAGGGTATACAGAAACTGGTGCTTGGCGATGGCAGCGGGGCGCTTGCCGATGGGCGGGTGACCAGTATCCAGACCCCTGGTGGTTGTGGCGCGCTGCGCATCGGAGCGGAGATAGTGCACGCGGCTGCCCCGAATGCAAAAGTATGGGTGTCTGATCCGACCTGGCCGGTACATGGGCCCTTGCTGGGCAGCGTGGGGCTGGAATTCCGCAGTTACCGTTACTACGACTATGCCACGCATGGCGTCAACTTCGACGCAATGGTGAGTGATCTCGCCGGTGCCCAAGCTGGCGATATCGTGCTGCTGCACGGTTGTTGCCACAACCCGTGCGGCGCGGATCTATCCCTGGAGCAGTGGCGCGTTATCGCGGAATTGGCGGAGCGGCAGGGGTTCACTCCCTTCGTCGATTTTGCCTACCAGGGCATGGGCGTTGGCCTCGATGAGGATGCCGCGGGGTTGCGCTTGTTGGTATCGCGCCTGCCTGAGGTGATTGTAGCCTCCTCCTGCTCCAAGAACCTGGGGCTGTATCGTGAGCGCACCGGGGCCGCCGTTTTTGTCTGCGCAGATGCAGCGAATGCGCGTGCTGTCCTGAGTCAGGCCCAGTCCGCTGCGCGGCGGGTATATTCCATGCCGCCCGCACACGGGGCCTTGCTGGCCGGGCGGGTGTTTAACGATGACGTACTGGGTGCGCTGTGGCGGGAGGAATTGTCCGCAGTGTGCGAGCGCATCAATGGTTTGCGTAGCAGTTTGCGTCATGCCCTCGAGTCTCGTTGCGGCGGTAACTTCGCTTTTATCGAAACGGAAAAGGGTATGTTTTCCTTTCTTGGGCTCAGTGCGGAGCAGGCTCAGCGATTGCGCAATGATTACAGTGTTTATATGCTGGATTCGTCCCGTATAAATGTTGCGGGAGTCAATGCGGGTAATCTCGATTATATTGCTGAAGCAGTGTCCGGGGTGTTGTAGCTTCCAGGTCAGCCCTGCTCGAATAGCGTTTCCAAATACGTATCTACCAGATGGGGCGGGTAGCCGATGAGGTCGACCAGCCTGCGTTGGCACTCCGCCTGTGTGGCGCCGCGCTGTTTCCACACGGGTATACGCTTGGCCATAGTCTCTACGTATTCCCGCGGCGTGATGATCCACGTATCCTGAGTCAGTTCGCCAAAATAAAAGTTTGCCGGGCACACTGTTTTGGCCCTGGGCTTCATGAAGAGCGCCAGACTCATAACACGTCTGGCACCCCGCTCAGTGATGTGCTCGGACAAAAAGCGCAGTGTGTCCCCGCGATCACCCAGGTCATCGACCAGTATCACTACCTCATCCCTTACCTCCAGCGAGCTTTCCTGCACAACCTGGGGCTTCGGGCGGCGTTGGTCGGGGCCTGTATAGAGCGACACACCGATGCTGCCAAACGCGATGTGGGGTGCTGAGGGCATGTGGACGAGGTGGTCGTGAAGCAGGATACCCGGCAACAGTCCCCCCATAGTGACCATGAGGGCGCGGGTGATCGGCTCGTTGGCACTCTGCTGAAACGCCTTTATCTGCTCGGCGACTTCGCCGACCATCATGGCCTCCACGGTGTCCGGTACCAGTAGGAAGCGCAATTCATCATCGGGTATAGCAACGCCCTCCGGGGTCCGCCAGAAGTCGATATCGATGTCGGCCGCGCGGCAGTGTACCTGCTGCTCGTAAGTGGTCATAGTGTGGTCCATGGGCTTGCTGTACTGATTATTGTACCGAATTTGCCCCTCTCTGCAGCAGCCTCGTTCCGGCTGGCTTGCAGTTCTTACACTGCTGAGGAGTCGCGATTAGCGTCGTACTGGTCTGCTTCGAGCAAGAACGCTAAAATAGTACCCTGAGACGATAAGGCGTGAAACCCGCAGGAGAATCCACCCCGTGTTGGGTTTCTTACTGCACTCGACGATACTGACGCGATGACAACATTCGAACAGAATCAATACAACCGGCAGGTAGTCCGATGGTTGACACTGTGTGCCACCGTGGTGTTTGGGATGATTTTGCTGGGTGGCGTTACCCGCCTGACCCACTCCGGTCTGTCCATGGTCGACTGGAGGCCTCTGGTGGGTGTGATACCGCCCATCGGTGAGCAGGAGTGGCTGGCTACTTTTGACAAGTACAAACAGTTTCCGGAATACCAGAAGATCAACAAAGGTATGAGCCTCGATGGGTTCAAAGTCATATTTATGTACGAGTACCTGCACCGGGTTCTCGGTCGGTTTATCGGTGTTTTATTCGCGATTCCGTTTTTCTATTTCGCCTTGCGCAAACGCCTGCGCCCCGGTCTTACGCCGCACCTGTTTGTGCTGTTAACGATGGGGGGACTGCAGGGCTTACTGGGCTGGTACATGGTCAAAAGTGGTCTGGTCGACAATCCGCGTGTCAGTCAGTACCGCCTCGCCGCTCATCTTGGTGTAGCGGTCGTGATCTATACCTACATGGTCTGGCTGGTGCTCGAATTGCGGCCGGCTGCGCATACGGCACTGTCCGGACTGACCCGGTATGCGCGCTGGTCGCCCCTGCTGGTTGGGTTGGTATATCTGATGATACTGTCTGGTGCTCTGGTGGCGGGGACGCGGGCCGGTTTGGTCTACCCGACCTGGCCCTTGATGGGTGACAGCTTCGTACCGCCGGGTCTTTACGCGATGAACCCCGCATGGCTCGCCGCATTCGAGGATGTCGTGACCATACAGTTCAATCACCGTATGTTCGCTTATCTGCTCTTCCTGGTGTTGAACCTGTTTGCCTTCCAAGTCTACCGTCACGCACCGGACCGACGTGTGCGCACGGCAGCCGTCATACTGGCTGTGGTGCTCTGGATGCAGGTTGTGCTGGGAATCAGCGCCTTGTTGCAGCAGGTGCCGGTCTGGTTGGGCGCGGCTCATCAGGGTGGCGCGGTGCTTTTACTGACCGCCATGCTTTATGTGAGTCATTGCGTGATGCGGGCAAAGCCCTAGCCGAGAGAACTGCTATCACGCTGTTGTGCGGGTATCGAGTCGCCACCAGAATGCGGGCGAAAAGTTGTGCTCCACGAAGCGGCGTCAGGTGTTTAATCCCCGGCAGCGCGGTGCATCATTGAGCCTCGCTAGCGAGGGCAGGGATAGGACGACAGAAACGCGCCAAAAATCAATACAGTTGATGATTCATGCAGCTCCTTCGGATGTTCCCTGAGGTACTTTTCGACGACTCTGACGGATTGGCCGATGGTTATGCCGTCATCCGGGAAACAGATGGCGCGGGGCGCCCCGGGCCGTTTCTCATAAAATTCAGAAGCCCCCGCAAACCCGTCGACCTCGCCCATACAATGTCCCGCTTGCCCGAAATCGATGCTGTCAGGGTCGGCAATGCCCTCCATGATTTTGATCGCCTCGGTGCATTTGCGCAGCAGTGCGTTACCGTCGTTGGCTGCGGCGGCCGCCGGATTGGTGGCTAGCCACATTCCGCACAGAAGGAGTAATACGAATATATTTCGAACCCATTGGTTTGCCGGTGTCGAAGTAATCACTGGTTGCCTCTCATTATGCAGCGCCGTTTCGATGCTGCTGTGGATGGATTCTATTTGCGCGCGCAGGGTGTCAACCCAGCATTTGCACGAGTGTCAACGATGCCCTGCGTTGATGTCAATGCATAAGACGCATGCTTGACCGGCAACGCCTTGATTGAGTCGTTTTGATGCTATCGCTCGTCGCTGTTCGAGGGCATAAATTTGCCTAGCGATTCGTCTTTTCAATGCTCTACCGACAGTGCGGCAATTCTGCTGAGGTGGCTGTAAGGCAGCTTTGAGTCGGCGTGCCAGTGATTAAATGTGTCCTGCACCTGGCGCAGCTCGCGCTGACTGGAGGGGTTGTCGCTGATCTCCAGTCCCCCCCGCTGCAAACAGCGCACCACGTCCCCGGTCAGGATAAAGGTGTCCTTGCCCATATTGCGCAACACCCGCTGCCCAGACATTCCGCCCAGCCGTTGACCGCGTTTTTTTAACACGCGGAACAGGCCGATGAGATCATCCGTGGGCCAGCGGTTGACGAACTTGCCGAAGCTGCCGTGTTCGTTTGAGATATCGACAATAAACTGTGCGTTGGCCTGTACAGTAAGTACCTTCTGGCGATTGCGGATAATGCGCGTATCCTGCGCGAAGCGGTCGATTTGCTCCGGGCTGAGGAGAAGAATCCTGTCGGGTGGAAATCCGAAGAACACGGTCTCAAAATCATCCCATTTGCGGTCTACAACGCGCCACACAAAACCGGCCTGAAAAATGCAGCGGGTCATTTGTGCCAGCCAGCGATCGTTGCGGGTGCGGGCCAAGGCTCGATCACGCTTTACAGCCGGCATTAGCGTCCTCAAGGCAGTTTCGCCTCCGTGACGTTGCGCTGCTCGAGACAAGACGGTAGAAAATCGTTCCATTTCAGAGTAAGCCGTTTTCTGCCAGTGCGATGGGCTTGTGTGTCATTAGGGCGGGACTGCCTACCTCAGCGTGCAAGGCCTCTGCCACAAGCCGGTAGTGCCGGCTTGTGGACTGTTTCGGCGTGCAGTGTGCGGGGGGTCATTTGCTGTGGCTGCCATCGCACAGCGGTTGATTCGCGGTCGCTTTGCAGCCGCAAAAGAAAACCTTGTCGTCTTCGGTCGCATTGAAGCGCAGCGGTGTGAAGCCAGTGTCCTTGTGTGAGCCGTCGCAGAATGGTTGGCTCTCGCTCAGACCGCAGGCGCACCAGAAGTAGGCGTTACCCGCTGTGACGTCTACGGCGAACGGTGTGTCTGATGCGCGTTTAGGTTTGTCCATGCGGGCTCTCCTTAATCCTGTGTCAGTTGCTTCTGGACGGCGTGATCCGTTCGAGTGTCAGGCGCAGTGGGTTCTCAGCAGCAGGCGCTTGAATACGATTGCGTTATGGTCCTCGAGGTCTCTTTCGGGCTCTTCTGCCAGTTCCAGGTTAGGGAATCGCTTGAAAAGCTCAGTCATAGTCAGGAATAACTGGCGCTTCGCCAGTGCGGCCCCGATGCAGTAGCGAGGACCGTAACCGAACATGACGTCCGGATCGAACGTGCGTTGGACATCGAAAATCTCTGGGTTCTCAAAGTATTCCGGATCGTAGTCTTTGAGGTGGGGCATCATCAATACCATGACACCCTTGCGCAATGTTTCCCCCATAAACTCCATGTCCCTGGGGGCATATCGTGCAAAACCCATTTTCGACGACACGCCCCAGCGGTTTATTTCGCTGAATGCGTTAGAAAAGGCATCCGCGGAGGCGAGGGCCTTGTCGATCTGGCTGCGGTCATTCTTGAGCAGGGCATACACGGCCCACTGCTGAGCCACAAGCGTTGTGTCAGCACCTGCGCCGATCAGCGCCAGGATCATTGTAATGATGTCACCCTCGACAAAGTTTTCTTGCTCCTGCTCAATTTTTAGCAGCGTCGACAGAAAATCATCCTGTACCGGGGCGTTGCGTCGCTCAGCGATCACTTCCTGAATAATAACGATGGCCTTGTTGCAGTTCTGCCGGGCGATTTCGCGACGCTCGTCTGAAATGGTGGGGTTCCAGGTTTCGGTGAAGGTCAGGATGACCTGCTTGATTTCCGGCCAATACTTCTTGGGTATGCCGACCATGCGGGTGATTGAAATGAAAGGGATATGGTTTGCGACGGCTTCCTTATAGTCGAATTGTTCCGGCTCACCCAATTCGTCAAACAGCTTTTGCACCTCCGGCTCGATCTTGGCCTGTATCGCGTCGACCACATTGCGTGAGAAGGCGGGTGAAACTACCTTGCGAATCAGCCGATGATGGTCTGGGTCGGCCAGCAGGCTGTGGCCGATCATGGCGCGTTCGAAATGACTCCACTCATCTTCCGGGGGACGGGCAGGAGCAAATTCCCAATCGTAAAAGTCAGAGGAGAGCGGTTCCTTGTGCCAGCACTCAAGGATGTCTGGCATGCGCGTTACGATCCAGGCCTGCCAGGGTTCATACCAGACGATGGGTCCGCGCCTTGCCAGCGCCAGACACTGTGGAACAGGGTTTTCCATGTAGTCGTTGGAATTAGGGTTGAACAACTGCTCGATAGGCGGCAGCTCCTGTGCGACTTCGGCCATGAAGGTCTCCTCGGTGTGGCGCGGAGGGTTCAAACGCGCCTCTGAGCCTGATGATAGTGTAATTTGGGACGTTGCAAATAATAGTAAAAGTATACATCTGTATACCTTCAAGGTGAATTACAATTTTTTGTCTGCTTTTGCCTCGCGTGTGCCCTGAGACGCCCGGGTCTCGGGTTAGAGTGTGCTGTCCTTGGTTACCGGCTTTACCCGATGGAATTGATAGTTTTTGATCTCGATGGAACCCTGCTCAATGCAGATGCGGTGGTGTCTGCGCATACGGCTGAAACTCTGAGCCAACTGCGGCAGCGGGGGATCGCCTATACCGTTGCGACCGGTCGCACCTTGCATGGCGCCATTGATCTGCTGGAAGGGCACGGTTTCAGCCTGCCGCACATCTACAAGAACGGCGTGATGATATGGCAGCCGGAGCGCGACACGTACAGCTCGGAAACCCTGTTGACGCTGCCAGAAATTCGCCATGTGATGGAAGCGTTCCGTCGCGTGAAGGTAACGCCGTTTATTTTCACTCTTGAGCCTGGCAATCGCCACGCGATCTACCACGCTCCCCTGCAAAACGAGGTTGAGCGACGTCTCGCCGCGATGTTCAGCGATGACCGTGACATAGAGATGGTATCGCTGGAAAAGCTCCCTCCTTTGGCAGAAATAACCAACATCAGTGCGCTGGGTTCGCCTGAGGCCATTTCCGCCGTGTTGGATGACATTCACAGGGAGGAACACCTGGTTGCCTATGCGGGCAGCGCTTTGGAGGGGCAGGGCCTGCAATGGGTGGATATTCATCACAGCGCCGCGAGCAAGGGCGGTGCGGTGGAGCAGTTAAAGCGCGACCTCGGCTTTAGCAGGGTCATCTGTTTTGGCGACAGCGATAATGATCTCAGCATGTTCGCCATGGCAGATGAAAGCTATGCGCCTGTCAATGCCAAACCGGCGCTGCGTGGTGCGGCAACCGCGGTGATTGGTCACCACGACGAAGACGGAATTTCACACTTTCTGCGAGAGCGCTTCGAGCTCGAATAGCGCTGCCTGATAGCCCGGTTAGCGATGCCCCGTGCCCTTGGCCGGCCACACCTGGCGGACCAGTATTGCATTGCTCAGCAGCGCGCAGAGAAACATCAGGCCCGGGGCCAGCTGAATGCTCAGTCGCCCTACGCCGGTAAAGTTGGCCGACCCCAGCGAAAATACGGTGAACAGAAACAGGAACAGGAAGGCACCGACCGAGGCAAACAAAGCGGTGGCGATACCGCGATAAGTCTTCAGAACTGATAATGGCAAGAGCAGGGAAAGGGCAGCCACCATGGGCAGCAGGTAGGCAAACAGGTGCCAGTTAGCGTGCAGAAAGACACTTTTGATGATGCCCATCAGCCCCTTCATGCTGAGAGGTGTGAACTGCTGCAGGAAGGGATGCAATGACTCAGGCGCGACCTGCCTGAACACGACAAGCCCAATGACGCAGAGTATGCCGATGCCCGCCAGGCGAATCACTGCGTGCTTCGGTGCTAGCGCGACGATCAGGCCGGGCGCGAGTAACAGCGCCCACAGATACCCCTCTATTTTCAGTCGTATCAGGCAAAGAGCGAAAAGTATCAGCAGGACTCTTTGCCAGGCCTGTTTCCCGCAAACCCAGTTATGCAGTGCCATGAGTGCTGCGCAATACGCCGCACCTACAAAAAGGTCTGCGTAGCCTGCCAGCGCAACATGGGTGTTGATCAAGGGCATAGACAGCAGGAAATAGGTGAATACCATGCTGAGGGTGGGCTCAACGCCTGCGATGCGCAGTTGGCTGTAGAAGGCACCCCCCAGTGCGGCCAGGCAGACCAGCCATGGCAGATTCATCAGGCTTTCATTCCACTCACCCGCGGCGAGGTTCATCCACACCTGCAGCAGGGGAATGGTTGAGGGGTAGTTGGGATGCCGGTCGGTAAAAACGCCCTCGCCAAACGCCTGCAGCCAGGACAGGTTGTCTGTAAAGGGCACTATGCTGCGATACTCAAACCATACCTTGGCCTTGGTGGCCCAGTGCATGGTCGCATCCCAGGGGAATAGCGGTCGCAGGAAAACCTCCGTTCCGAGCAAAGCCAGTCGGACAATCAGCAGGATCAGCAGCAGCATGAAGAGCCACTTCTGAGCGGCGGTCATTTTGCTCAGTGCGCGCAGTGCCGGCTGCGTCCGGTTCGAAATAGGCGTTCTGCGAAGCAGGATAACGGAGGCGGTGAGGATCAGTATCGTCGAGACTAACGCGGGGAGGGTGAAGGATAAGGTGAGCCCCAGGGCGTTCTGCAGCCACAGGAATTGCGGCACCAACACAAGGCCCAGTAGTGCACCATGGCTCCAGATCAGTGGGGTTCTTGCGAGCGTGTCTGCAGGCACGAGCACACTTAACCACAGGCCGCCAAGAGCAATCGGGAGTGCAAGGGCGAGCAGGATAAGTACGCTCTCCATTTATTTCAGCCTCAAAAGCCGCATGGTGAGCGAGGAATACACCATCTCGGCGGGGTACATACGCGTTTCGGGGAGCCTGACCCCTTTATCCTTGTGCGCGTAGGCGCGCGAGGGACTCAGCACTAAAATGTAGTCCCCCTTGCGCAGGTACTGCGCATCCGGTAGCTCGGGGCGCTCCAGTCGCCAGTAGGCATTGAGCGGGTAGAGGAAATACGCCGCGCGCATGCCGGCGTAGAGGTCACTGGTGGCAACCATTACCCGGGCATCAGGTTCGTTTATATGTGCTTTCACGGTAGCAATTGAACGATACAGCTTGGCGTCCGGTCCTGCGGCGAGTTTCTCCTCGGGGCTTAATCCCGCGAAGGTAAGGTGAGAGTGCGCTACCTGCCGCAGCAACCGGTTCTGCCAGACCAGATCCAGTACCAGCCAGCAGGCGAGGAATATCATCGCTGGAACCGTCCAGCTAAACGTGATGCGCCCGCGGGACAGAAGAACCACTACGCCGTAGGCAACAAAGCTGAGTAGCATGAGTGTCACAACCAGTGGCACGGGGTAAAAAGAAGCCACTTTGGCGGCACCGGTGTGAGTATTCATTTGCGCTCTCTTCCAGGGAGCGAAGCTGCCCAGGTCCGAGAGTATCGCGCGCAGTTGTAGCGTGGCAGAGGCGGGGTGCAGCGAAATATCAGTTACCGTCAGGGCGCTGGGTTCCTTGCTCGTAAGGATTATAGTGATGGCCTCTATAGAGCCGTCCCAGCCTTTGAATTCCCTCGTGGCAATCCACAGGTCAGTGAGCGGCTGGTCCTCCAGGATGTATTGGTGGACCGTTTTACCACCCTTGCGCAAGCTCATTGTCGCGCCAAGGTCCGGCGGCGGGTGTTCTAGTGATAAGTGCAGGTAGGGGTAATCCTGCGCGTCGATGCCGGGGGTCAGTAGGGTGACCACCCCGACGCCAAACCCCGCTAATTCGAGATCCAGACGCCCATCGATGAGTTGCCAGGAAGGCGCAACGACTTCGAGCGTTTCCTCAGTCATATTGATAGCCTGCAGTGGCGATTCACCACTGCTGGGCGGATGAAAAAAAAGCATGAGGACTGCCAGTAGCATAGCGAGGCCCAGCAGCATGGATGCCAGCGTTGCTCTTAGCATGTGATGAGTAACGTGCACGTGACAGGCTTTACCGATGGTTTCACGGTTGGTCCCCGGAAGCGTCCGACATCGCATGCTATCGATTTACGCGATAATCTGGTTTGTGCCTGAGCCCTGAAACAGTCCTTTATTTCTCTTTTTTTTACTGTGTTCATGCAAGCAACAACAGAGAGCAGGCGCGGTTACGGACGGCGGACTGACAGAATAACATTGGTTCTGTCGCCGAGGCATGTTTTGTGCGCTGCCGAAGGGAAAAGGGGCAATTTTTCGCGAGTTTTGCCACATTCCTCGCATTTCGCAGTGGCCTTGCGGTGTTTATTACTGCCGGCTCTGGGGTAAAGCAGGTGCGCAGAGGTGAAAATTTTGTCTTTTTCTCGCTGTTCTTGATGAAAGTGCAGCGATATACTCGGTTCGCACGTTACATTTCGTGACACCGATTAAACTGGAGATTAGATAAGATGAAAAAAACCCTCTTAGGTCTAGGCATCTCAGCATTTACAGTATCGACTATGGCTATGCAGCCACTGCCAGATGAGGCGGGTTTTTCCGCGTTTGTGGGAGCGGGCGCCGCGGGTGGTATTGTCGAGTCTAATTTCCTGGCTGAAATCGTCGGTATTGACCTGAGCAACGACAAAATTTACAACTATGATTCGCCCAATAACACGACAATCATTATTCCCAATTTCAAATTGGAGTTGTCCTACCTGTTTTCCAATAAAAAAACTGAAGTCACGCTGAACAACGCAGTAGAGAGTTCACTTGATTTTACCAGCAACATGAAGCTGGGCTTGCGCCACGATTTCGACAACGTCGGTAATATTCAGGTGGCAGGCCTGTTGGGGAACGACGCGGTGGGATTAAAAGTCTGGGAAGATCCTTATCTGCAGGGAGCGGCCCGTAAGTCGACAGACTATAAAACCAGCGGTGCCATGATTACATGGGACAAAATGTTCGGCAGTGATCTCGAATTGATCGTCAAAACACTGAAAGTCGATCTCGATGATGAGCAGAGCGGCCAGAGCCTGGGTCTTTCCTCAGCGCAGCGTGATCTGCTGGACCGTGAAGGGAACCTCAATCGAGCGGAGCTGGGCTACCAATTCGTTATCAATAGCGGCGAGTACGTGGTTCGCCCCAGTGTGGCATACCTGGATCGCGACCTCGATGGTGATGCGATGGCTCAGGATGGATTCGAACTGGGCGTAGCGATGGTCTACAGTAACTCGAGTTATTCATGGGCAAACAAAGCGGTTTATCAGCGTCTTGATGGCGACAAGGACAACCCCATCTTCCTCGATAAAAACGATGCCGATGTGTACATGTTTTCCAGTGAGGTCAGCATTCCTGAGCCGATGGGCTGGGAAAAGTGGGTCGCCAGAGTGGGTGTGGTCTATGCACAGAATGACGCCAGCATCAATTTCAATAAGAGTAAGGTCGCGATGCTGTCTGCTAATCTGGGGCGCAGATTCTAGACGGTTGGGCTGAATAACAGGAAGCCTCGGCGGGCAATCGCCGAGGCTTTTTTTATGCCCGCGGAGACGCCGTGGGCGGATAATCCAGTGTATTCCTGACAACGGCCACTTCATCGCGACCAAAGTCCGGACAGGGCAGCTTGTCCTGCTCGCGCTGCTACCTCATCCTCAGTGCGCCGCGCTGGTGCCGGCGAATCAGGATTCTTTGCTCATTACCAGTGTGTTCGCTATCGCCCGCGCCAGGTCTTCCAGCAGCGCTTCCTCGGCCTGAACCAGCGCAGGATAGCCGGCCGATGTCAGGGGTTTTTCCTCGGAAAACTGGTGTGCCGAGACTAGTTGGTCTCCCGAACGCAGCCACCACAGGGCGACCAACTTGGCTGAACCCTCGCGAGTGCCGTGTAACTGGTCGATATAAATATCCAGCACGATGGGAGTTTTCGTCAGCTTATGCGGCAGCAAATCCATATTGCTGAGCTGAGAGATATTGGTAACGAGCAGGTTACGAACCCCCTCGTAAATCGGTTCGGCCCACAAGTTATTTCGCGCAGCGTGCATGTCACCGTTTTTCGTCTCTAGCACGAGACCTGGCTGATCAATGTACGATGCAACTTCCACGGTGCCCATGGAAAATTCTTTTGAGGGCTCAAGCGCGCGCGTTGTAAGCTGATGGCTAGAGCGCAGCAAGTAGCTGTTGGGCTCCGTCGGTTGGCCGGCGCACCCTGCAAGTAGTGCCAGCAATAACAGGTAGGTATATTTCATTGGTTGCTCACCTCGGGAACAGGGTCGGGAACAGGGTCGGGGGCGGGTTTCGATGGAAAGACAACCGCGTTGGGTTTTTCGGTGAGTGTACGTGACAGCGATTCTATATTGCCCAGCGTGCGGTTGAGACGCAATAAACTGGAGTTGATACTTTGGTAGGCTCCAGAGCCGGAAGAAAAACCTTCCAGTACATTACTGAGTTCTTTCAGGGTTTGATCCAGCTGTGCCGTTAACCCCTGTGTGCCATCGGCCATCACCAGATTGTTCAGGTTTTCCAGCGTGCTGTTTAGCGTGGCGATAGTGTTGTTTGCTTCAGTAATGGTGGTATCAAGAGGCAGCGCATTGAGCTTGTCGAGTATTGAGGTCACCTTCTGTTCAAGCTGACCCAGTCCGGTTTCCAGGGAGGGGATGGTGGGGTAGTTATCAAACTTGCCCACTGTTGCGGCCTCGGTATCGTCGTAATAATCGATATTGATGAATTTTGCGCCGGTGAGCAGGTTGCCGGTTTCCAGCGAAGCGCGCATTCCATTGCTCACACCACGCGTGATCGACTTATGCAGCTCACCGATCGATTGCGCGTCGTCGGGCATTTCAAGGCGCCCGGGTTCAACATAAATAAGCACGGGTATTTTTGCACCCTCACCCTGGGTGCCGAGTGCGATATTGGCCTGAAAGCTTTCTTTGAGCATAATTCTCTCTACCTTGCCCAGCGTAATGCCACGGTACTCTACTGGGGCTCCGGGCACTAAACCCTTGATCGACTGGGCGAATGAGGTGACGTAGTAAGTGCCGTAGCGGAAGGGGTTTTCCTTAATATCATCATAGGAATCATACAGTTTGAAATTTACATCACTGCCAACCGGCTTGCCCTTGGCTATACCGGGAGGCAATCCAAAGGCGACGCCACCAAGAAGAACGGTCTCCAGCGATCCAGTCTCTACTTTGAAGCCTGCGGCCCCGGCGCTGAGTGATATACCGCTGGCATCCCAGAAGCGCGAGTGCGAATCAACAAGGTCATGGTAGGGCGCTTCAATGAACAGGGTGTATTGCAACTCCCTGCTGCTAACGTTGAACTCCATGGTTTCCACCCGCCCCACGTTGTAGCCCGCGTAAAGGACTGCATCACCGGCGCTGATGGAGGAAGATTTTTTGCTGGTGAGGTGAACGCGGACACCGGGGGCATCCGCCGGCGTCAGCGGGGGCTGCTCCAGTGCGACAAATTTACGCTTCTCCTTATCGCCTTTTCCCGGTGCCAGCTGAATGTATGCCCCTGATAATAGTGTATCTAATCCGGAGATGTTGCCCAGTCCCACGCGGGCGGTGACCACCCAGAACTTCGTATCGCCCCGCAGTAACGGCAGGGTCTGGCGGTCCAGTTTGGCGGTGGCAATTACGCCGTCAAAGTTTTTATTCAGGCGCACTTCCTCCACCACGCCCATGGTGACGTTGCGGTATTTTATTTTTGTCTTTCCCTCCTCGAGACCACTGGCAGTCTTAAAGGCAATCTCAATATCCGGTCCCTCGGTCATCCAGTTGTGCACCACCATGTACGCACCCAAAACAAGCGCGAGCAGTGGAATAATCCAGATTGCCGAGATTGATCTTGAGTCCTCGATTTGCGCTTTTTCAGCCGTCATTATTTGTATCTTCCATGTTGTCCCAAATCAGTCTGGGGTCAAAGCTTTCGGCGGCGAGCATAGTCACAATAACTACGCCAGCGAAACACAGGGCCGCAATTCCCGGTCGGATCACCAGTAAACCGTTTAAGTGCACCAGTGTAACGAGTATAGAGACTACGAATACATCGACCATCGACCATTTACCAACGAATTCTGTGATGCGGTACATAATCGAACGCTGTCGCGGATTTAGACGTGAATGCCGTTCGGCCGTCCATACCAGGTAAAAAATCGCCATCAGTTTCCCTGAGGGCACCATAACGCTGAACATGAATATGACGGCGGCAACAGGAATTGAGTCGAGGTTAATCAATAATACCACGCCGCCCAGAATGGTACTGGCGGTTTCAGTGCCCAGTTGATCGGTATACATAACGGGGTACATATTGGCGGGGATATACAGCAAACAGGCGGTAAACAGCAGCGCCAGCGTCCGCTGGATGCTGTCGTTTTTACGCAAGTGCAGGGTGGTCCCGCAGCGCGGGCAGCGATGCAGGTCAACCGGCGCCAGTTTGTAGCATAAGTGACAGGTGGCGAGTCCGCGGCCTGCGCCTGTTTCCGCTTTGCTCATGACTTTACACCAAGCGCTTCAATGAGCTGCCAGCACTGGTAGCGATCCAGATTGGCGACCGAGACAATAAAGCAGACGGCGAAGATCGCGTAGGCCCAAAAAGAGAATCCTATGACAACGGTGGCCATAGCCGCAATTTTGGTCAACGCTACAATCACACCGATAATGAAGACCTCTACCATGGCCCACGCCTGCAGAGTAAAAATACCCCGTGCCAAGGGCGCCAGTAGCGAGGTGTGTCGTCGCTGGCGCAGCGGTACACACAATGAAAGTATCATCACCAGCACGATCGCGGGAATAACAATAATAAAAGCGGACACCACCAGGGCGATCTCTGGCATGCCATAGTGCCACAGTGTTCCCGGTGTTTGCGGCAGTGTCATTATGCTCTCCAGGCCGCTGCTGGAGAAAGACAGGAACGGGTAGAAAAGCGATAGCGCAAGGAATATAAGGCCCGCCAAGGCGAAGGCGATGATGCGATCGAAGCTGTTATTTCGCATGCGTGTCAAGAAATGCCCGCAGCGAGGACAAGAGGCATTGTGCCCGTGCTGCAGCGCGGATACGTTGACTATCAGATCACAGCCGGGACAGGCGATATCATCATTCATATCGACAGGGCATCCTCCCGTGGTGCAATGAAAAGGCCATTATTTGCTGAGGTTCAGGCGGAGACTGCATCATTACTGCGCACTGCTTCATAGTTGCTGCCTGTATGGGCTTTTCAGCAGTATAAGTTGAATGCCGCTATGTCACCAGATAACCATTGAGAGCTTTCCCGGCTATGCGAGGGAACTGCGAACCCACTTTAATACGGGCTATCCCGCGGGCGTATACCAGATCGGCGAACTCCAGGCCCGTTCCTGTATTACTTTACGATGCTCAGGGACGCAGCAGTTCTCCATCCCCGGGGGTATAGTCGCGGGGTTGTCGCAGCGCACACCCGCATTCGCACAGATACGCTGGCTCCACCGGCAGCTCGGGTTTTCCAGTACACGCGTATAGTAGAACGCTTGCGCCTGTGGATTGAAGTCTGGATCTTCCCACACCGAGCACAGCTCGGTATGACCGCTGCCTGACGTTTCACAGTTGTTTATATCGACGCGTGCATCGTTCGCCCCGCCTGCCACATCAATAACCCGCTCGTGCAGTTCATCCTGCTCGTACCAGCCTTTGATAATTTGCACACGCTGAAGCGGATTCCCGGGGTATTCCTCGGTGCCGCTATCCATAGTGGCTGAGACAACAAAGCGCGGTGCACTAGCGGACTCGCCGCGCGGCAAAAGGTCGCCGCCCATAGGGACGCCGCCGGTATACCCCATGGACACCATGTTCGCGGATTCACACAGGTCATCCGAATAATCCCAACCGCCAAAGAAGCGCACTACCGGTCGCGTGCCCGAGGTCGCATAAGCCTCCCTGCGCTGCATGGCAGCAAACAGCGCATCGCGGCTGTTCTCCTCCGCATAGAGCACGGCATGACCACCGGGGTTGTACTCCAGTTCGTCTGGCAGGCCTACCGGTAGGCCATCCCGGGCACCCATGCCCGCGCCACCGTGCCCCGGGTGGTTTGTCTCCATGGTAAGTCCGGGCGCGGCGATATGGGTGTCAGTACTGGAGATAAGCCCGAATTTGAAGCCGTTGGCGCCCAGCTCCTGCTGCTGCTGCAGGCCCTTTTTCAGGCCGTGGCGCAGGAAATTGGCCTCCCCGGGGGGGACGGTTTCGGGCGCCTCCATGCCAATCAGATTGGCTGCCCACCCCAATTTAGCGAAAGGGACGTCGCCGGTGTTCTTGCCACCAAAGCGGTCGTAGCCCATTTTCTCGAAGCCGCAGGCATCTTCGTCCGCCCAAATCGGCAGGCGGTTGTCGCATTCGGATGACCCCTTGTGCTGCATAAGCTCGAATAGAGTGTTCCAGCGAGCGCGACGTTGCGCCTCCTCCGCAGTAATCGTGCCGGTGGCTGTATCGTCTCCTGTATAGGCGGTCTCAAACATCAGGCCCGCGCTTAGATTCGAGTTGTGGGGAATGACAACGGCGTCGCAGCCTGGCAGGCCTTCCACGCACTCCTGATCGAGATAATCCCACAGGTCAACTTGTGACGGTGTTTCTATCCAGCTCTTGGCATGGTCCGGCACCGTGTTGTTGCGAAAAATCACATTGTGGTGAAGGTTTTGGCCTGTCTGCAGGCCAGCGGTCCACTCGTAGCCATGGAAACTGGTGAAGGTGCAGTCACTGGAGCGGTCGTAGGCTTGCTCGGTGTCTGCACGAATGTCCCGCCAGGTGTCAGCTGCCTTACCGAGGCAGGTTTCGTTGTTTTCGCCGCAGGGCCCCAGCCTTTGTTTATAGCTCAGTCCTGCGGCCCCAAAGGTGAGAAAAGACCACTGTGGAAGATACCGGTGTACGAGGCATACCGGGTGCCAGTAACCGTCTTCATCCGGCGAGGTGCAAATCCTGACTTCGCCCAAAAAGGCAGCGTGATCGGTGACCGCAGTAAAATCCAGCGGGCGGTCGATGCGAATGGTGCGGATGGGCTGGTCGTTTTCATCGTAAGGCTGAATCCCCATGGGCTTTCCCATGGCGAAGCGGTAGGCATCGATGGGGCGATTGCGCGTGTCCTGTGTACTGGCATCGAAAGACCAGGCCGTGTGGACGTGCAGGTCTCCGAAGTGGGGCCGTCGCAAGGGGTCGTAGTCGGCGCAGGGCTCGCGCTCCTCTGTGCGGGAGAACGGCATTGAACCCGGCCTTTTTGCCGCAGGTGGCGCCGTTTTATCCGCGCTGAACGCGCTTTTTGGTGTCGGCTCGCTGGCTGCCGCGCAGACCGCCAGCAGTGTCGAGAGCAGTGTGGCCAAAACAGCGGTAATAATGCGCTTGTCCATCAATATGACCTCTTGAAAGTGACTATAATTGGCTAGAGGGTAATTTTACCAGGCCGGGTCGGTGACTGGGTCTCGCGCTTGCACACGCGCGGCGTTACGCGGAGCTCTGCCCGGTTGAATGGCTTCATCAGGCCGTGCTGAGCACCCCTTAAGTGAATCAATGTGCTGATAGGACTGTTCTCGAAGTATACAGCCTTTTTACGCCCGCCGGAGTGGATACTCAAACGGCTCGCTTCGAGATACACTGCGATGTGGCGGTAATGTTGGCGGTCTCTTTCAGGCGGCGCGTTCCCAGCTTCGATTAAGACAGGTGACAGGATTTCAGGTGACAAGACTTTTTTCACTGCTACTACTTTTTTTTGCTCCACTGGGCGCTGTGGCCGCCCCTGCTGGCGACACGGCGCAGAGTAGTGCGCCCACTGCCGCGGTTCAGTCGGACTGGAAGCTGGTATACACACGGCAGCCGCTTGCTACCAAGCCAGTACCCGGCGCACGCATAGACGATGCGGCCAACTGGCAGCATGCGACAGATGTAGGGCGTATCAATGGCGGTATCGCGGAGGCGGATATCGTTATCGATGACCTCAAGGGTAACGTCAAGGTTGTGTATAACTGCACGACCTCGGAAGAAATCTGCGTAGCCCACGAGGCACGTGTCAGTCCTGACGGTACCAAGATCGTGTATTCGGTGGGTGAGGGAGCGCGACTCGTCGAGGTGCAGTACCTCGGGGTCAAGATGGGTATTTATGATATCCCGCGGCTGCGATCTGCCCGCTTGTGGATTTATGATCTTGTTACGGGGGAGAACACCCCGATACCTCACCACCCGGCCAAGGCTATCGATCGACAACCCGAGTGGCTGACCAACGATAAGATCGTGTTTGTCAGCAACCGGAGCAATACCTACCCGTTCAAGTTTCCCTGGCCTACACATCGCGGTACTGACCAGTATGGCCGCAATCGTTGCTTCAACCCGCCGGCGTGTCATTCCCAGGATTATGGCTACGACCTTTCGTCCCGCTCGTTGCAGTTGTGGACAATGAATATCGATGGCACTGATGCGAAGAACATCAGTCCTCATGAGAACATGGCACTGGCGCCCACGGTTATGAGTAATGGGGACATCGTCTATTCCTGCTGGAATGCCCACGAAAACAAAACCTACGATGCGTATACCCCGCGCGCGGGCACAGTCAAGAACAAGTGGTGGCTGTGTCGCACAGACGGCAATGGCGCAGATACCACGGTATTGCTCAATGGCCACAAGTCCCCCACGATCAAGACTCGAGATTTTTTGCCACAGGGCACCCACGGGGGAGAGGGGCGGTCGCAGTTGCGTGCATTGCGCTCTGCGGCGGAAATCTTTAAAGATCGCCTGGCGGTCACCAACTACTATCGAGCCAACCATGTGGGCAGCATGGGTATCATCTACGGGATGGACTACGGTGACCCTCACGTGGAGGGCTGCTCGCGTGAAAGCTGCCAGACCGACCCCTATTCCGCCAATAACTGGCCCGGGAGCGGGCGCTACATCCCCAGTTCGTTTGTTCCGCTCACCCCGTATGGCAACGACCAGGATATGGACGTGCGATTCAATGGCAAGGGTCAGGCACTGGGCAAGGCGGGTTATCCGGCGCCTCTGCCCGATACGGATAAAGAGTACATGATTACCCACGCCCGTGGCTCGTGTTATGAGATCACCCCTCTGGAGCAAGCGACCCGAAAGGCGATGGGTGGCGAACCCACCTGCCAGAAGGCAATTTATCGGGTGAAAGCGCCGATGGTTATCGATCCTTTTGACAAGCGGCAGATGGAATTCATGGCCGGCGGGCCTGATTGGCAGGCGTTTGATGCGCGCGCTATCGCCACCTTCCAGCAGTTGCATGGTCAGCCCGCGCCTGACCGACCGGCGCCGCTTGACCCGAATGTCGGGTGCTACTTGCAGGTAGTGGATGCACGCAAAGCAGAGTTGTATCCCAGCGCTAAACGCTACAGCTGGAAGAATAATCTGTATCAACAATGCGCGTTCCAGGGCTGCGCAGTGAATACAGAAAATCCGGGTTTTTATGCAAAGAATGTTGCCAATCTGGCTGTCCTGTTGCCGGAGATGTGGGATATTCGCTGGCAGGGGAAAGATAAAAAGGAGTACGAGGATACGATCAACAGTCTCGGCCATAAGTCGATTGCCTCCCTCGGTGCGCAGCCACTGGAGGCCGACGGGTCGGTGAAAATGCGGGTGCCCTGCGATACGCCTCTCATCATGGCGGGCACTGACGCGAACGGGATGGCGATCGCCCACGATGCGATGTTGCATTCGCTGCGCCCCGGAGAGACTCGCACCTGTCATGGTTGTCATGATGGCCATTCCGAAGAACGCGCTGCGAAGTTGAAGCACAGCGCCGTGGAGCGCTTTGAGGATACGCTCGCTTACAATACCAATCCGCCGATGCCGGAAGCTTCGCCCCCTGTGACTTTTGCCGATGTAGCGCCCATCTTGAAGGAGCGCTGTGCCAGTTGTCACCGGGAGATGGGCAGAAGTGACACCGACAGGTTGTATTACAGTGTTGCCCAGGACTACCAGCAGTTCGATTGGCCCAGGAATAAACCAAAATCAGGCCATGGTGAGCACGGTCGTGTGGTCAATGTAAAAATCAGGCATCGGGGTAAAGGATATGCCGTGGGCGAGACCCTGAAATTCGGCCCCGGCGGCGCAGCTGGCAAAATCGCCCGGGTGGGTCCGAAAGGGCAGATCAATGCGATTCGCATGACCGCGCCCGGGGACGGCTATCCGCGAATTTCATCAATCAAGGTCAATACTGAAAAAGGCCGTGGCGCGGTTCTGCAGGCGATGACCGACAAAATGTACCTGTCGAGGCCCTACACCAGCAAGTGGACAGCGAAGTTTGCGCGTGATTCGCTACTGTACTGGAAGTGCGTTGGATCGCGGCAGGATGGGCGCAGCGATGGCCAGTATCCGGACGATATTGATTTCGGCCCTGCGCATGAGGCTCACGCCTCCGCTCAGGAATGTCAGGTTATCGGCCGGTGGATCGACCATGGTGTGCAAAACTGAGTGGCGGACACTTGCGCTCCGGTGAGTTAAAACAGACCTCTGCCACTGAGAAAGCCAACAACGCGCTCCCCGGTCAGGCGCAGATATTTCGGCTTGTTAAAAAAGCCATGAGTTTGGCCCTTGTAAATGACCAGCTCGCAGAATCCGCCCGCTGCCTCAGCGGTTGCGCAGAATGTCTCCGCCGTCGCAATGGGTACTTCCGGATCCTCGGAGCCCACCATCAGCAGGGTGGGGGGTAGCGAGGCGTCGACATGATGCAGCGGTGACACGCTCTCCCAGAAGTCCGCCACCAGGTGATGATCGGGTGTACAGGGCGAGAGGTCGACCATAGGGTTGTACAACACCAGCGCGGCTGGCCTTTCAGCCATGACGCCTGTGCGATTCAGCGGCAGTCCAGTGCCCAGCGCGGCGGCCAGGTGTCCACCCGAGGAGCCACCACCGACAGCGATGTGCGCAGGGTCGATTGTCAGGGCCGCCGCGTTATCCACCAGGTAGTCAAAGGCTGCTCGCGCATCCTCCAGGGCGCCCTCCACATCGGGGCCGCTGTCAGGCCCCAGTCGATACGCCGCAGAAAAGCAATGGATGCCCCGCTCAGCGAAAAAGTCGCAGTGACGGTGCAGGTCTCGGGGGGCACCCAGCATCCAGGCGCCGCCGTGAAAAAGCAGAAGGGCGGGTGCGGTGTCGCCCACGGTGTTCCTGGCCTTGAACGCGTGCAGGTCCATTGCCTGCCCGCTGTCGCCTGCGTAGGTGATGATTTGATCAGGCTTTACATCGAGCAGGTGGAGTTTTTTCACCGCTACGAATAGCAGGGCTGGGAGCAATACGAGCAGTGCTCCCGCAACAAAATACCAGTATTCCTTGGCCATTGGATCGCCTATCGTCGAGTGCGGTATGCACTATATCAGGAAGCGGTTATCCGTAGTTTTGAAGAATTTCTGCGGTTGACTGGTTTGTGCGGTTTGTCGGTGGCTGTGTTTCCGATTGCAGGCGATATCGAAAATCTCTACATTGCACAGATATGGACGGCAGATATTTCAGGTTTTACCGGTGCCTTGCGCTGATCGTGCTGTTGCTGGCGTCGATCGTGCCGGTGCAGGCTCGGGATCATCCCAATATCCTGTTGCTGATGGCAGAGGACATGAGTGCCCGGGTTGGTGCATTCGGCGATCCGGTTGCCCATACTCCTCATCTGGACACTCTGGCGTCTGAGGGAGTGCGTTATACCCGCACCTTTACCACGGCCGGTGTCTGTGCGCCGAGTCGGGCTGCGCACATTCTGGGCATGCACCAGATAGCCACCGGCACGCAGCATATGCGCAGCAGCAGCCGTCCGGCCGGTGGGTATTTTTCGGTGCCACCAGCGGAGGTCAAAGCTTACCCCGAGTTGCTGCGCCGCGCGGGGTATTACACTTATACCGACGCCAAACTGGATTACCAGTTCAGCGGCGCGTTGTCCGGCAGCGGTCCGACTACAATCTGGAACAGGGAGGGGGCGCAGGCCGATGATTGGTCCAGACGGGCGAAAGGACAACCGTTTTTCGGCCTGATCAATTTTATGGTAACGCACGAGAGCGGCATATTTCGCCCGCTGGGCGATAGGCCCCAGAGCGCGATTCATTTCGCTATGCAACTGGCGCGCTGGTGGCAGCTTGAAGACCCTGTGCCCGAAATGGTGCAGGCTGCCGATGTGCAATTGCCGCCGTATTATCCCGACACGAACACAGTCCGCGACGACCTTGCCCGGCATTACAACAATATCGCCGCCATGGATCGTCAGGTGGGGGATATTCTCGCCCGTCTGGAAGCTGACGGACTTGCGGATTCTACGATTGTTATCTGGACCACCGATCACGGTGACGGATTGCCCCGTGCCAAGCGAGAGTTGTTTGATTCGGGCATTCACGTCCCCATGATTATTCGCTGGCCGAAAACCTATCGACCAGCGGGTGTGCTGCCTGGTCAAATCGAGTCTCGCATGATCAGTTTTATCGACCTCGCCCCCACCATCCTGACGCTGGCCGGCGCGGCGGTACCAGAATATGTGCAGGGGCGCAGTTTCTTGCCCGGTGCGGTCTCGCCGCGACAATATATTTTCGCCTCTCGCGATCGTATCGACGAGGTGGCGGATCGGCAACGGGCGGTGCGCGATGATCGGTATAAGTATATTCGCAGCTGGTACCCCAACCAGCCCGGCGGACATGCATTGGGATTTCGTGAGAATGTGGACATGGTTCGGGAGATGCGCACTATGTACCGCGAGGCCAATTTGAATGCGGTGCAGCGGCAGTGGTATGAGCCCCCGGGCGAGGAGCGCCTTTTTGATGTTCTGCAGGACCCTCATGAGACTCACGACCTGAGTGGCGACCCGGCCTATCGGGCGGTATTGCAACGCATGCGGGACGAGATGGATGACTGGCTATCGCGCACGGGTGACTCAAGTGATGAGCCCGAAGAGGTCATGGTGGCCCGGTTCCAGCCCGGTGGTGAGCGTGGTCGCACCCCATCGCCCTTGATTCAGTTATCCGACGGGTTGGTGACATTGCGCCCTGCGGGTCCCGGTCACTCTCTTGAGTATCGGTTGGACGATGGGCGCTGGCAGGTGTACCTTGCGCCCTTTGATGCCCCGGCGAAAGCCGCTCTGGAGGCCCGCGCCGTGCGCTATGGCTGGGAGGAAAGTGATTATGCCCGTTACCCCTGAAACTCCGGGTTGGAAGACACGTCTTGTCGCGGTGTGCGGTTTGTTGCTCTCTTCTGTGAGTTTGTCAGCCACCGACGCAGTCATCGAGCGTCAGTATTCCGAATCGAGAGAGCCCTGTGCCGAGTTCGCCCCCCTCAAGCGGCCATTTTTCGGCGACCTGCACGTTCATACACGCTATTCCCTTGATGCCAGCACGCAGGGCACGCGCACGACACCGTCGCAGGCCTATGGTTTTGCGCAGGGCGAGAGCGTTGGCATACAGCCCTGGAGCAAAGAGGGCGAACCGCTGCGATCATTGCAGCTGGCCCGTCCTCTGGATTTTGCGATGATTTCCGATCACGCGGAACTGATCGGCGAGGTGCATATGTGTAATACCCCTGGTGTTGAAGGCCATAACAGCTGGGAATGCCTGCTCTATCGCCATTGGCCGCGCGGGGCATATTACCTGTTTAACGCCACGGCAAGTCTCGGTGCAGCGCACCTCGGTTTGTGTGGAGCGGATGATGAGCTCTGTAAAAAAGCCTCACTCGTGCCCTGGAAAGACACTTTGCGCGCCGCGGAGCGGTATTACGATCGCAGTGCGGATTGTTCATTCACCACCTTTGTTGGATATGAATGGACAGGCCTGCAGCCCAGCAGCGGCGGCAATCTGCATCGTAACGTGGTGTTTCGCAACGCCACCGTGCCTGAGCTGCCTGTGAGCTACATCGACGCGCCGTCCGCTCGACAGTTGTGGGATGGCCTTGAAAGCGCCTGCAATGGAGCAGACGACGAGTGTGAGGCGCTGGTTATTCCGCATAATTCCAACATGAGTGCGGGCTATATGTTCAACGAGTTGGAAGACGATGGCGCGCCTATGGGTCTGGAGTATGCGAAGCTAAGAGCGCGCTATGAACCACTGGTGGAAATCATGCAGCACAAAGGCGCCTCTGAATGCTACTTCAAATCGGGCGTGACGCGCGATGAACTCTGTGCCTTTGAAAGCTTGTCGCAGGACAATATAGCGGGGTTTGATAATCCACCGCAGCCTGACACGGGGTTTGTTCGCCCGGCGCTCACCGCTGGCCTCGCGCTGGAGCAGCGTCTCGGTGTGAATCCCTATCACTTTGGCGTTATCGCCAGCACCGACACGCATTTGGGAACGCCGGGAGCCAGTCGGGAGGAGGCGTTTCTAGGCCACGGTGGTGCGGGAACGCCGGCGGGTGATTCCGTCCCACCGGGCCTGCCCGATAATGTGGAATTCAATCCGGGGGGTCTCGCTGTCGTGTGGGCGAGGGAGAACAGCCGTGATGCGCTGTTCGATGCCATGCAGCGCAGGGAAACCTATGCCACCAGTGGACCGCGGATTGTCAGTCGTTTCTTCGCGGGCTGGAACTTCCCGGCGCAGATGTGCGACTCCCCTAACCGGCTGCAGCTTGCCTACGATGAGGGTGTGCCCATGGGGTCGGATTTGCCGCCGGTTGCTGAGGGTGAACGCCCCTCTTTCCTGATTGCCGCGAGCCAGGAGAGACGAGAGCGAGGTGTCCCGGGCACTCCGCTGCAGCGCATACAGATCGTCAAGGGCTGGACAGATGAAGCGGGTGGTCGTCATGAAGCGGTCTACGAGGTGGCCGGCAATGCGCAGAACGGTGCCCGTGTTAATACCGCGACCTGTGAAACCAGTGGGCCGGGATATAACGAGCTCTGCAGCGTGTGGACTGACAGCGATTTCGATCCGTCCCGGCCGGCGTATTATTACTCACGCGTGGTGGAAAATCCGAGCTGCCGCTGGAGTCAGCGCCTGTGCAACACTGCGGGTGTAGATTGCGCCCGCCCGGAGACAGTCTCTGAGGGTTACGAGCCCTGCTGCGAGGCTAACCATCGTGCCATTGTGCAAGAGCGCGCGTGGTCGTCCCCTATCTGGTACCGTCCGAGTAGTTAGCTGCTGCACTGGACGCTCTGTTGAACTAGTGCCGGGAAAAGCGTCTGGTCGCCTTGGGAGAGGTGCATGAGCCGCTATACTGCCGCCTGATTATCATTCGATCGGGAGAAAGACAACATGTCTAATGGAGCAGAGACCGTGCTGATTACGGGTGGCGGCAGTGGTATGGGTCGCGAGGCTGCCCGGCGTTTTGCGGCGCAAGGGTTGACGGTGGCGTTACTTGATGTGAACAGCGAGGGTATGGCTGAAACCGCGGACTCATTTAGCAACATACATAGCTGGACGGTCGATATCACTGACTTTGATGCTGTATGCGCCGCGGTGCGAGAGGTGGAAAGCCAATGTGGTCCGATCTACCGACTGTACAACTGCGCAGCGATCATGCCCTTCGGCAAGCTGGTTGAGCAGGATAACGCTATTATCCACAAGCAGATGGCGATCAACTACGGTGGTCTGGTCAATATCACTCAGGCGGTTCTGCCCGGTATGCTGGAGAGGGGCAGGGGTGATTTTGTCAGCTTCGCGTCCATGGCCGGTATTATTCCGATGCTGTTGACCGGCGCCTACACGGCGACCAAGTTTGCTGTGCGCGCCTTTACCGAGACCTTGTATCACGAGCATCGCGACTCGGGCCTTCGCTTCGCCTGTGTTTGCCCGCCTGCGGTCGCGACCCCGCTGTTAAAGCAGGGTCGTGAAACGGCTTGGCCCAAAATGCTGGAAGACCAGAGCGAGCCCATTGCGCCGTCTGTTGTTATTGATGCTATCCAGTCCTGTCTGGATAAAGGCACGTTTTTTGTTTATCCCACGCGAAATGCGAAAATAGGAGCAATCATGCGCCGCTTGGCGCCGGGGCTGATTTGGAAGCAGGTACATCAGGTTGAGGGTTTTTAAGCGCCTCATGTATGACATGATAAACGTGTTGCGCCCTCCAAGTAATTACGGGGTGCGGTCGCCGGCGTTTCTATGAACAAGATTGTTGCTCTTATATTAGTGGCATTGGTCGGTGGTGGTTACTATCTGACTCAGTTGCAGCCGTCTTCTGAGCCGTTTCAGTTGGAGGAGGGCTACCGTTCCCTGTTTGATGGGGAATCGCTTGATGGCTGGCGGAGCGTCGGCGGCGGTGCTAGTTTCTCAGTCGATGGCGATGCTATCGTTGGTCGCAATGGCCCCGGCAAAAATACGTTCCTGCGCACACAAAAAACCTACCGTGACTTTTCCTTGCGCCTGCAGGTGCGATGGGAGGAGAAGGGTAATTCCGGCATTCAGTTTCGTTCGGCGCAGCGCAACGACAACGGACGCGTCTACGGCTACCAGTATGAACTCGATCCCTCACCGCGTTCCTGGACGGGCGGTATTTACGACGAGGCTCGCCGCGGCTGGTTGGCCAAGCCCGACGGAATAGCCGAGGTTCGCGGCGTATTGCGTGATGATGGCTGGAATGATGTCGAGATCGAGGCTCGTGGCGCGCACCTCAGGACCTGGATCAACGGCATACCCGTGTCCGATATTGTCGACGGTCTCAGTCCGGAAGGGTTTATCGCTCTGCAGGTACACGCGGGAAAACAGGGCGTCATTCGTTGGCGCCGAATCCGTATTCGCGAGCTGCCGCCGCAGCGTGTTGCCGGAACCAGTTTATTGTCCCGGCAGGAATGGCACGGGTTACCGTCCGCAGGGTTGGAGTTCAGCGACAGCAGTTTTGGCGGAAGCTCCGGTGAACGCGACAGCTTCATCGACTCTCGCCGTGAGTTTAGCGATGTGCTCATCCAGATGACGGTGCCCGCCTGTAACAACCCGACGATTATCCGTCTGCGCGATCACCGGGACAGGGGTGGCAAAAACGACAGCTATGTCGAAGTCAAAGTCTACCGCGACCGCGCCGAAGCCCGTCTGGTGACTGCCGCCGGTGAGCGTGTACTGGAGCCGGTGATGCTGCAACCGGCCGATCAGCATCGAGTCACCGGTGTAACGGCAGCGGACGCGGTCACTGTTACGATCGGCGAGGTCGATGTGATGCGTGTGGCCGATACCGGTTTGTCTGAACGCGGGCGTTTGCGTATTCAGCCTGCCCGTTGTGGTGCAAGGTTTGAAATAGGCGATTTCGCGTGGTTCGCGCTAGGGGACAAAAGCGCAGAGCCCCTGCCTTACGAGTCACTGGACAAGCGCCCTGCGCCTGTACTGAATCCAGCAGAGGCTTTGGCGGCTTTCCGCACTGCACCGGGCTTTGAGATCGAGCTGGTGGCAGCAGAGCCGCTCGTCGAGGAGCCGGTCGCCATGGCGTGGGACGAGTATGGTCGTCTCTATGTGGTGGAGCTGCGTGGCTACATGCGCGATGCTTACGGCAATGACAGCAATGCGCCGCTGGGCCGGGTTGTCAGGCTTGAAGATACAGACGGGGATGGCCGCATGGACAGCAGCGAGGTGTTCCTGGGCGGATTGGTCAATGCCCGTGCGGTGGCAGTTGTCAACGAGGGGGTGCTGGTGGCTGAGCCACCCCACCTGTGGTTATGTGAACTCCCCGACCGAGCATCATTGTGTGATAGGAAACGACGCGTAGGTGACTACGCAGTTGATGTTGAGAGCAATGTTGAACACATGGAGAATGGCCTCCTGCAGGGGTTGGACAACTGGCTGTATAACGCCAAATCCAATCGCGCCCTGCGCCTGGAAAGCGGTGAGTTATTAGAGCGTCGGGGTCCCAATCGGGGGCAGTGGGGTATTACCCGGGATGCCGTGGGACGCCTTCTGTATAACCATAATTCTACATGGCTACAGGCGGATTTATTTTCCGGGGAGGATCTGGTCCAGGTGGGTCGACTGCGCCCGCTGGAGGGACTTGGGGTGAACCTGACTAATCCGGCTCCCGTGCACTCAGTGAGGGTGAACCCGGGGGTAAATCGCGCCTACCTGCCCGATACCTTGCGAGCAGATGGCAGGCTTAATCAGGCGACAGGAGTCAGTGGGCTGGTGGCCTACCTAGGAGATCAGTTTCCCCGGCGCTACCACGGAGATGTCTTTGTCCCCGAGGTCGCGGGCAATGTCGTGGCACAGTTCGCAATGCGCGAGGAGGGTGTTGCGCTTACAGCGGAGCAACAGCTATACGCTGACCCGCTCTGGGGGCAGCGAGATTTTTTAGGATCTACTGATGAGCGTTTCAGGCCGGTAGATGCCTACAACGGCCCCGATGGTGCTCTTTATGTTATCGATATGTACCGGGGCATCGTGCAGGACGATCACTTTCTGACAGACGAGTTGCGCGAGCAAATTTTCGAGCGGCAACTGGACACCCCTATTGGTATGGGACGCATTTGGCGCATACGCCATAGCGAGGGTAAACCTGAGCGGACGTTCCCAAAGTTGGCGTTGGCGTCCACCGATGAACTCATTGGCGCGTTGTCCCACGACAATGGCTGGGTCCGCGATACCGCTCAGCGATTGTTGCTGATCCGGGAAGGCGATTACCGCACGGCGTTGGAAGCCGTGGCCCGGGGAGAGGAGACTCTGCCCGCCCTGCATGCTATCTGGACCTTGCAGGGCAGGAATGAATTGCAGCGCGATCTTGTACTGGAGTTGGCAGTCCAGGACGATGCTCATCGGCAGGTACAGGCGCTGCGTGCCGGCGCAGCACTGCTGTCCCCGGAAGATCTGCTGATCTTGCACGCGCAGCAGACTTTGGGGAGCGAAGCGGTAACGCTGCAACTGGCACTGGCCATGGGGCAGTTCGCGGACCGGGTCGATATACGGCAAGCCCTAACCGGGCTTGTTGCGAGTCACCTGACCAGCCCTTATGTCACCCAGGCTGTGGAGCGTGCGGTGTCGGGTCGTGAATTACACTTTTTAACGGAGTACCTGGCTCGGGAGCCGATGGCGGACGCCACGCGGGAAGAGCGGGTTGTTTTGAAGTTTCTGGCGGCTAACGCCTATCTCAGCTTGCGCGGTGACACGGCATCAAGCGCTGCAGCCAATCCGGCCCTGCTCGACCTGCTGACATTGGCTGCGTCACGAGAGAATGAGAACGCGTGGCAGCAAGTGGCCCTGCTGAGGGGCATGCAATGGGTGGCCCGCCGCAGTGGTTTTGTGCCCGCCCATCTGGCTGCCGCGCCCGCCATATTTACCGACGGTGAGATAAGCGGCGAGAGCCCGTTATGGGCAGCGCGCATGGCCGCTCGAGCCGCCTTCACCTGGCCAACCGATGAGTTGGCGCTGGGTATTACGCCGCTGAGCCCGGAGCAACTGGAGACTATGGCAGCGGGGAAGGCATTTTATCCGCGCTGTGGTGCTTGCCACGGGCTGTCCGGTGAGGGCGTTGCAGGTCTTGCGCCGCCACTCGCGGGTGCATCCTGGGTTACCGGCCCACCGGAGTGGTTGGGACGCATCATCCTGCAGGGTATGAGCGGCCCCGTTAATGTTGGTGGACAGTGGTTCGACGGGGTCATGCCCGCGCACGGGCAACGGCAGGAAATGGATGATAGTACACTGGCGGGGCTGATGACGTACCTGCGGCGCAGCTGGGGCAACCAAGCTGACCCGGTAAGTATGGTTGTGGCGAGCAGTATCCGTGCTGCCAGTGCAGGACGCGATGAGGCATGGACAGCCAGTGAACTGCGCGCGATACCCTTTGATCGTGGCTACGGGCTTTTCGTCGGTGAGTATGCGATTAGCTTCGCAACGCTCACTATCACTGAAGACAAAGACGGGCTTGTTATTTCGGTTCCATTGTACGGTAGTTCACTACTTAATCCGCTGTCTGAGACGCGTTTTAGTGCAGGAGAGGGCGGCGAACTGCTGGAGATCGAATTCGTTGCGGAGCCCGGAGGAGAGGTTAATAGCCTCATAATTCATCGAAAGGGCGATACCATCACAGCGTTTCGTGAATCCTGAAACTCCCGGGGTACATTAAGCGGTGATGCGTCGCAGCGCGATTATGCCGGACCACAGTGCGACAAGAAATAGTCCGCCTATTTCCCTCGCTTCCTCAACGGCCGTCGTTTGCATGCTGATCGAAGCAGCAACGTCTCGTGGGCTAACCTGGCCAATAATATTGGGCAACAGTGTTCCTATCCATAACAGACTGATGATGAAGAGCAGTCTGGGCAGCCACTCGGGAAGTCTCTTGCGCAGCCGGGCGGCACACATGGCAGCGGCGCTGAGGTAGAGCGCGACCCAAGGTAACGCGTCCGGGTCGTTATACTGCACCGCAGCGCACAGTAGGTAGATCACGAGGAAAAAAATGTTAGGCATCGTAACGGACAGCATGCAGTATCAACCTTGCGCGTAGCAAGCATGAAACGACCATTATACGTCATGGTTGTATGTCAAAGCAGAGGGGTTATTTTAATCACAAGGGGGCAGGTGTGAAAAGTTCAGGGGTACGTGGTTTCGCCGCATTTCTATTAGTGGGTGCCGCAAGTCTGGTTGATGGGCGCGAGAGCACACCGGTGGCGTTAGAGACTGTCGTGGTGACCGGAACCTATGCCCCGCGTTCTGCCATCACCAGCGACGTGTCGATATTGGACGACGCGCAGATCGCCGCACTTAACAAGACGAGCGT
Source organism: Candidatus Marimicrobium litorale (assembly GCF_026262645.1). Classification (NCBI taxonomy): domain Bacteria; kingdom Pseudomonadati; phylum Pseudomonadota; class Gammaproteobacteria; order Cellvibrionales; family Halieaceae; genus Marimicrobium; species Candidatus Marimicrobium litorale. The sequence goes on along the minus strand of NZ_SHNO01000001.1, from coordinate 2,168,557 downwards.
AGCCGATTTGCTCAAGACATTGCCGGGATTGTTGGTAGAGGAGCAAGGTAGTCCGGGTGGTCTCACGGCCGTATCTATCCGCGGAGGTGAATCCAACTTTACCCTGGTGTTGGTTGACGGTGTAGAGGTGAATGACCCCACAAACTCGCGTGGGGGTAGTTATGACTTCGCCAACCTCAACCCTGATATGGTCGAGCGTATCGAGGTTGTGCGCGGGGCTCAGTCGTCCATTTACGGGTCTGATGCACTGGCGGGTGTCATCAATATCATTACCCGTCGCCCGGGGCAGGGGCATAGTCAGCGATTTCATGCGGAGATAGGTGAGGACGATTACTATACCCTGGCCGCCAGTGCGCTGGGCTCGGTGGGTGATGTCAGTTACGCGGTGGAGCTGACTGATCGTGATGATGGCCAGCCGGTGCGCAACAGCAAGCGCGATCACGATAGTGCAAACCTGCGTGTCGGGTGGCGCCCCAGTGACGCTCATCAGTTGAGGATCGCTTATCGTTACCTGGATGGTGACCGGGAAACCTGGCCTGAGCAGAGCGGCGGCCCACGGTTTGCCACTGTGGATGCACAGGATAAAAGCGACTATACCCAGCAGGTATTTTCACTGGCATGGATCTACCAGGTCATGCCGAAGTGGCGCAGCGCTCTGCAAGCAAGCCGTTTTGATGCACAAGAAAAGTATTCCTCGCCCGGTATTGCACCCTACAGCGAAGTACCGCCCAACGCCGCTGATACTGACTTTATCCGTGACAAGCTCCAATGGGTGAACACGCTGGCGCTTCTCGAAGATGTTTCTATTAGTGCCGGCGCTGACTTTCGGCATGAGGACGGTGAAAGCGATGGCTATCTGGATTTTTTCGGTAATCGTATTGCGACAGATTTTGAACTCAACCGCGATACCTGGGGCGTGTTCAGCGGCGTGTCCGCCACGCCACGCGACTCGCTGTTGTTGCAGGCGAGCGTGCGTTATGACGAGCCGGATGACTTCGGCGGCGAGACCTCCTGGCAGGCCGGCGCTGCCTATTCACCGACGGATGCACTGACTTTTTCAGCCAACTGGGGGCAAGCGTTCAAGCTGCCCAGTTTTTACGCACTGGGGCATGGGCTGGTAGGCAATCCAACACTCGAGCCAGAGAAGGGTGAGAGCTGGGATGCCAGCGTGGCCTGGCAGGCTGGTAATACCCTGTCGCTGGAGGCGGGCTGGTTTAACAATGAGTTCAAGGACCTGGTGGACTTCGACGATGAGCTTTTTCGCAATGTAAATCGCAGTAAGGTGCACACCAGTGGCGCGGAGTTGCAGGCTACGTGGCAGCCGATGGTTGACGTTAGTTTGCGAGCCCAGGGAACGTATACCGACATCGACGTCAAAAACGAGAACACAAAGCTCACGGGCCGTCCCCGCTGGACGGCGAGTGTGGTGGGCAACTGGCAAATTAACGGCGCCTGGGGCGCGGTGTTTGAATACCGCTACTCGGGAGAGCAGTGGGCCGCTTCGCGCTATACCGGGGCAGAAGTCACGCAAGAACTGGACGACTACTATCGTCTCGACTGTGTCTTACGCTGGCAGCCGTCGCCCGACTGGGAGCTGCAGCTCTCTGCTGACAACGTGTTGGATGAGGATTATGAAACGGCGGTAGGTTTTCCTGCACCGGGTCGTAAATTCCGTTTCGGGGTGCGTTTCATACTCTGATTGTGCAGCGGCGGCTTGGTGCAATTCGTTCAGCTGCAGACGGGCTTGCTATAAACTTGATCTAACGCTCCAGCACTTACGCATTGTCCGGCTATAGCCAGCCGCGCATGCGATAAACCTCGTACCCCACGAATTCATGCAGCGCCTCGGTTGTGCGAGACAGATTCTTTACGCCTGGAATGCCCGCGGGCAGTGTGGAGGCGATAATAACCTGCTGGTAGTCGGTGGGCGCGGGTATCACGTCCAGACCCTGGCGCTTAAACAGCGCATCCGCCCTACGCATATGAAATGCCGAACTGACCAGCAGTATGCGTTGCATGTCCCGCTGCTTCAGGATGGCGGCACTGTTTAGTGCGTTGTCGTGTGTATTTTTACTCTCTTCTTCCAGTATGAGCGCACTTGGGGGAACACCCATGACCGCCAATACGTCCTGCATCAGGCGTGCCTCAGATCGTGCTCCGGGTGCGGACCCCCCAGTGAGCAGTATGTAGTCTGCCTTGCCCGCCTTGTAGAGGGCAACTGCATGTACCAGGCGATCGGCGTACTGGTTGAGGTCGGGTAGTATGCCCATCGCGGAATCGCCACGCAGCGCGCCACCCAGAAGGACAATAGCGTCTGCCCGCGGAATCTCTGACAGGGGCTGCGAGGGGTAATTTTCCTCCAGCTTGCCTATCAGCAGGTAGGAAAAGCTGGCGGTCGAGCACACGTAGAGCCAAAGCAGCGCTCCAAATACAGTGGTTGCCCCCGTTCGTCTCAAACCGAGCCGCCACACCAGCATTCCCAGAAAGCCCAGCATGAGACAAAGAGAAAGGGGGTAGACCAGCAGGCTGGATAATGAGAGTAGAGTCGAAAGCATGTGGTCTCCCTGGCTGGCAGCTATCGTTTTCGTCGCGGTTTATCACACGGGCCGAGCAGCTTTTTCCTGGTGAACCAGAAGTGTAACGTACTTGGGAAAATCGATTGCAGCTATTTACAGCGGCTCTCCACTCGAACCAACCATGATCAATGGCTTTATCGGCAGAGTGGTTACGTTGAAAATGTCCTGGATCAACTGTCCTCGGTCGATTTTTTCGAATGGACGGGGGAGCATCCATTCCACAAAACGCGGCAGTGGCGCACAGAACACTGTAAGCCCCGCGCAATCATACGCCGGCAGGAGATGGCTGCCGCAGAGTGATGTTACTTTTCGAAAACAACCGGTAGGCGCTCAAGACCGCGCAGTAGAATGTTGGGCATGTACTCCAATTCCGAAGGGTCGCCTGCCAGCCGCATGCCCTTGGTGCCTGCGAAGATCTTCTCCCAGGACGCGATCATTTCGAGACGCGACAGGTGCTGCCCGATGCACACATGCGTGCCAAAACCGAAGGCGATATGCCGTTTGGCGTTGCCTCGGGTAACGTCGAATTCCATAGGTTGTTCGAACATGTTTTCGTCGTGGTTGGAGGAAAAGTATTTTAACAGCACCATGCTGCCGGCGGGTATTTCTACACCGCCCATGGTGTGGTCCTTCTTGGTCATGCGCCACATATTGGATGTGGGTGACGCGAGGCGCAGGGTCTCCTCCACCAGGTTGGGGATAAGGGAAGGATCACTGCGTACCGCGGCCTCTTGTTCCGGGTTGAGGCACAGCTGGCGAATACCTTCAGCCAGAGTTGCGGTGGTCGTTTCGTTGCCCGCTACGAGGAACTGAGTGCAGTGGCCCAGTTGCTCTTCGATAGTCATCGGACGGCCTTCAACCTCGGCGTGGGCAATGAGGCTGAGGAGGTCATCACGCGGGTTGGCGCGCCTGTCGTCCAGCGCGGTGACAAACCAGTCGTATTCTTCCTTCACCGCCGCGTGGGCTGCGAGTAGCGCTTGTTTGTCGGCCACCAGTGACAGCACGTTCACATTGGCTACGGTCCACTTAAACGTGAGGTCTATCATGTCCAGCGGGATACCGAGAACGTGCATGATTACCGATAGAGGCAGTGGTCGGGAGAAGCGCTCGATAAAACAAAACTCCTCGCCCGAGGGCAGGTCTGCGACCATGCGTTCTGCCAGGTCATTGGTCCAGTCCTTGTAGTGCTGCAGATTTTTCGCCAGAAAGAAATCCCGCACCGTGTTGCGATACATCTCGTGGTCCGGGTCGTCGACGGTCAATAAAGTGCCCTTGCCGAGGTCGTAGGTGTTCTTCATTGCGGCTACAACATCGTCATCCAGCTTTCCTGCGGCACCCAGAGCGAGGGTGAACTCGTTGGAAAAGACTTCATCGTTTTTGTGTGCCTGGCGAACCAGGTCGTAGGTAGAAATGATGAAAACTCCGGACTCGGGGTCCTGATAGACCGGAACCTCGTCACGCAGCGTCTTGTCGTAATGGTAGGGGCACTTGAGGGTGTTGGTGTCGAATAGGGCCATGTCCGCGAGTGGACGTTTGTCGTTAGCTGTGGGTGCGGTCACGGGTTATCCCTCGCGGTCGAATGAGAGTGGATTGAAAGTATGGTGGTAATAAATAAAACAGTCAAGCCTGATTTTATTTATTTCTGGCAGGCTAAAGCCGGTGTCTCTCCCTGGGCCGCGGCAAATGAAGCCTACTCCCCGTTAGTACTCAGCCTCAGGCTGACGGCGCGGCCGCGGCGAATGTGCGGATATTGCGTCATTAGCGCAGTGTCAGGTCAGCGAGCACGAGGCTGGCATCGGCCCGAACATCGCTTACACCGATCTATCAGCTGACAATAACCGTGATTACGGTGTGCAGCGTTGGATGAGCGTGCTCGTGGAGGGAAGCTTCGATTCGCAGGCGGTTTTGCAGGCCGCTGTTTCTGCCCCCCACTCAAGGGGATTGAGGATGCAGCTGAGGTAGCAGGGTCCAGCTGCGATGACGAGTTCCCGATAGGCGCAGGCCAGCCCCTCTTCACCGAGAAACTTGACACCCCTGGGTGCGGAGAAAGTTTCAAAAATATCCATGCCGGCAGGGTCGCCTTCCATGCCCGGTGTGGGTTTCCCATCGGGTGATAAATTGCCGGTGACGTGTAGCAGCGCGCTGGCCAGCAACCGCTGGAAATGAGGATTCTTTATGGTCTCTTCGCTGTGGCCCAGCGTGGTGCTAAATACAGGGGTGCCCCCAGGGCGGGCAAGCCAGGCGGTAACCTGCGGCTGTCCATCCAGTCCCGTTGCCGTCAGCAGGGCCTCGCCCTCAAATGCCAGGTTGGAATAGAGTTCATCGTGAGACAACACCCAGTTGTCCGGAATGTCTGTGAGCACTGGGTGCTCTCGGGCTTTTGTCAGTGTAAGGGTTCCCAATGGTTCGTGGGCGACCGTCTGCAGCCCCGACATGGTCCACCACAGGTCCGTATTACGGAACGAGTGCATGGTGCAGTGGATCAGCAGTGCGGGTACACCGAGCTGTTCGGTTTGCCTGCGCATGTTGGCAATCAGTTTGGCATCCTGATTGTCAGCGAGGCACAGGTTGTAAATCAGTACATCGTAGCCGGCGGAGTAGTCGGTATTTTTCCAGCGATCCAGTTCGGCGAGGGAAACATCAAAGCGTATATTGGCCTGCTCGGAGATACGATGAGCCAAAATCCATGTCTGTTTTTGATAGTCGTGGTACACGCCTGGCGTAGTGAGAATCAATGCGTTCAGCGGATCGACCGCGATAGCGAACGGGGGGTGGGTCAGCAGGGCCAGGCACAAAAAAAGACCAGGGAGGGAAAATCGCTGCATCGAATCTCCAGGTTGTCGATTATGTCGGACGGCTTCTGCTGAACAGGGTAGCATGCCAGGGAGGTTGGGCACTATTGTGACTGCCTCCAGACACCACGATACAGTGGTCGTGTCGATTTCTGTGGGGATGATAATGAGCAAATCTGTTATGAGCGGCAGAGTAGAGGTGCCATTCGACGAGGCTGCTTCTCTGCCGGCGCTGCTACTTGAGCTGCGCGTCTCGCAGCCCGATTGCGTCGCCCTGATGGAGGGTGAGCGGATAGTGACCTGGGGTGAGTCGATAGACCGCATCTACCGTATGGCCAACGGGCTGAGAGCGTTGGGTGTTAGCCGCGGCGACCGGGTTGCCATGTTGTCGCGCAACAGCATTGCTTACTCCGAAATGTTCGCCGCCACGCTTGTGGTCGGCGCCTGTGCGGTGCCTTTGCAATCCATGATCACTGCTCGGAGCCTGCTCATGATGTTGCGTGACTGCAGTGCAAAGGTGCTCGTTTTATCGCAGGAGATGCTGGCGTTGTCCGGTGAATTTCTTGCACAACAGACACAAATATTGCCGGGCGGTTTGATAGGGTTCGATTTTTGCGACGCGCAGTTCCAGTTGCTGGACAGCTGGCAGTCCTCCCACGCTTCGATAGCGCCGGGCGTGATGCTATCCGGCGACGACGAATTCAACATTATTTACAGTTCGGGGACCACGGGCGTGCCCAAGGGGATCGTCCATAGTCACCGCACTCGGCAGTCGCTCGGAGCCGGATTGATGGCATTGGGGTTGGGGCCTGAAGCGATTACCCTGGTTTCGACACCGTTGTATTCCAACACCACGATTACTACCTGGTGGCCGACGCTGTGTGGCGGGGGGACGCTTGTCATTATGCCGAAGTTCAACGCGGAGGGCGCGTTGGATTTGATTCAGCGCCACCGTGTCACCCATGCCATGCTGGTGCCGGTACAGTACGACCGCATCGTGCGAGTACAGAACTTTGATGACTACGATCTCTCCAGTCTGCAGCTCACCTTCAGCACCAGCGCTCCGTTGCGTGCAGCTCTGAAGCGCGAAGTCATTGACCGACTCCCCAGTGAGCTGATCGAGTTTTACGGTCTGACCGAGGGCGGTGTCGGAACGCTTTTGGTTGGGAGCGTCGCTCGCGAACAGGACAAGCTGGATTCTGTTGGCCCCGCTATACCGGGTTCTATTCTCAAGGTAATTAGCGAGCAGGGCGATGAACTGCCGGTGGGAGAGATCGGGGAGATCGTCGGGCGCTCGGCCAGTATGAGTGAGGGTTATCACAACCGCGCAGAGGCTAACGAGGATATGCTTTGGCGAGATAGCGAAGGCCTGCTCTACTACAAGAGCGGAGATGTAGGGCATTTTGACGAAGAGGGCTGGTTGTTTCTGTCAGACAGGCGCAAGGACATGATTATTTCCGGCGGCTTCAATATTTATGCGACTGACCTCGAGCTGGTGTTGCTCGAGTCTCCTGCTGTGCATGAAGTGGCGGTTGTTGCCCTGCCGAGTAGGGCTTGGGGAGAGACGCCATTGGCGATCGTGGTGGTCGAGCAGGGGGCGCATGTCTCAGAGTGTTCGCTCAAGGAGTGGGCGAACGAAAGGCTGGGAAAAGCCCAGCGTATTGCGCGCGTGGTGATTGTCGATGATCTGCCGAAAAGCTCTATTGGAAAAGTCCTGAAGCGTGAGCTGAGAGAACAGTATGCTCACCTGTCTGATCACATCGCGTCGCGCTGAGGCAAAACCTGCTTTCGTCGTTTTCATGGCCCCCTTCCACTAGACGGGCGTCTGACAGGGTCTGGATTTGAGTTTGTCCCGTCTGTTTGGGGAGTGCTGGTAAGGGCTTTGTCTTTCGCTTAAGCTGCAGGCGGCGGCGCAGAAATTTTGCGCCCTAAAAAAGTAAAGTATCCGATAGAACGTCGCAAGTGTTCACGGAGGTTTGATCGCGGCGTCACAGTAGGTAAGTAGTGCAATGCATGTGGTGCAGAGGTGCCTCAACCGAGCACCTGATACTGCGGTCACGTTCCATTCAGTTGCCTGAACAGGTGCTGCAGCGGTGAGGGGAAACAATCTGAAAATGGAAGTTTCACAATATGTCTGTCGAGGTGAGTTGATACTGTATGAGCTGCAAGCCGGTGTGAGCGCAGTTTGCCCCACGATTGAACGCCACGATTGAGATAATGGCCCACACCTTCAAAAATCCGACGCGCAGGGTCTCTGCTGGCCTTATGGCCGCATGCCTGATCCTACTCGCTAATAATCTCTGCGCCGCAGCGCTGCCTAATATTCTGCTGATTACCGTCGATGATATGAGTGCGGACTCGGTCGGTGCTTTCGGGTCTTCCGTAGCGGACACAACGCCGCATATTGATCAGCTCGCCGCCGAGGGGTTGCGCTTCACGCAAGCGCACGTTCAGGTGGCCAACTGTATGCCCTCGCGCAATGTGATGTGGTCGGGGCGCTATCCGCATACTAGCCGCGTGGAGGGCTTCTATCACATATGGGACGCTGACTATCCGACCTTGTCTAGCCTGTTTCATAAGGCCGGATATTTCACGGCGATTCGTGGCAAGGTGAGGAACTCCACACCCTACGTCCCCTATCGCTGGGACAAAGTGTTGGATGCGACGCATCACCGTAAAAATCCTGCCTCTTATGGTGTGTCTACTCTGGAGGGTATCCGCGCAGCCCGTGCTGCGAAGAAACCCTTTGTATTGCTGATCAACATCTCCGACCCCCACGTGCCTTTTTATGGATTGGACAAACACGGCAGTCCCATTATGGATGGGTTTGTGCCCTCGCGAGTCTATCGCCCTGAGGAGGTAGCGGTGCCGGGCTTCCTCATCGACGATCCGGCTGTGCGAGAGGAGCTGGCACATTACTACTCGTCGGTGCGTCGGGCCGACGACGCGGTGGGGTATGTGCTCAACGCACTCGAGGAAAGCGGGGAGGCGGAGTCGACCCTTGTGATGTTTATCTCCGATCATGGTATGCCGTTTCCTTTTGCCAAGACACAGTTGTATCACCAGAGCACCCGCACGCCGCTGGTATTTCGTTGGCCGGGCAAGATCGCGCCGGGTCAGGTAGATACGAAGCACATGGTTTCAGCCGTGGATATTCTGCCCTCACTCCTTGATGCCGCCGATATAGACCTGCCTGCCGGATTGCAGGGCCGCTCATTCCTGCCCTTGCTGGAAGGGGGTGAGCAGACGGGCTGGAACTATGTCATCAAGGAATACAACGAAAACTCTGTCGGGCAGCGTGCGCCGATGCGAGCAATTCAGGATGCGCGTTATCTCTATATTTTTAATCCGTGGTCGGATGGCAAGCGAAAGATGTCCTCAGCAACCAGAAATACACAGACCTACAAACGCATGCTGCAGCTGTCGACCGGGGTCGAAGAGTTGGCGGACAGAATCCATCTACTGCAGTACCGGGTAACGGAAGAACTCTACGATGTGCAGGTGGACCCTGATTGTCTGGTGAACCTGATCGCAGACCCGGATTATGCGATTGAGGTAAAGCGCTTGCGCGGTGCACTGGCGGCATGGATGCGAGATACCGATGATCCAGTCCTGACCGCGCTCCTGCACCGTGATGACCCACAGTTTCTCGCGCGCTTTATGTCGGGGGTGGATGAAGCGCGTTCCGAGATGATTGAGGAGCGCAAGGCAGACCGGCAGCGGGTGTTGGCAGAGGCGATAGGTCGGGCGCTTTTGAAGAAGCAGGCGGCCTCAGGTCAGGCACCGCCGGAGGCAGGGCAATCCTCCTCCGAGTCGGGGCTGCCTTGACAGGCAGGGGTGGAGTATCGATCGACAATCGTATAACAGGATACAGGCGATGGCTTTGACGAGACTAAAGGATAGAGCAAACAGACACAGGCAGCGACGCTGGAGTCTGTTGTGCCTGATCCTGTTGCTGGGAGCCTGTGATAATCCACGGGGCTTGCAGGCGACCGACCCACCTTACCGCCCCGTGGCGAATCCCCAGCAGCTGATGCAATGGATACTGGATCCAGCGGCCGATGTGATTTGGGACTCCGCCGGCACGATTATCACTGCTGAGGGCCGCCAGGAACTGGCCCCGACGACGAGTGCGGGCTGGGAATCAGTGTCTGCCGCGGCTATAACGTTGAGTGAAGCAGGCAACCTGCTGATGTTACCCGGGCGATCCATGGGGAATGACTGGCAGGAGTATGCGCAGGCGTTAGTGAGCGCTGGCGAGCAGGCCTTCAAGGCCAGTGAGTCGCGGGACGCGGACGGCCTGTTTGATGCGGGCGGCCAGATATTCCAGGTCTGTAAGGCCTGTCACGCGCAGTATTGGATCAGGGAGGGTGACGGGCGGTGACGACGGGGCGACAGGTGACGGTGGTCTGTTGCCTGCTGCTACTGTGGACCGCCGGTGTTGCGGCCCACGACCTGTCCGCGGCTAACAACGCCTTTGTGCGGGGCCTTGAGGGTCCTGCTGCGGTGCCGTTTCTTTACCTTGGTGCAAAGCATATGTTCACCGGGGTCGATCATTTATTGTTCTTGCTGGGTATCATCTTTTTCCTCTATCGCCCACGGGACATCGTTCTTTACATTACGTTGTTTACCGTTGGCCATAGCCTGACACTGATGCTGGGCGTATGGGCGGACTGGCAGGTGAACGAGCATCTGGTCGATGCCATTATCGGCCTGTCGGTAGTGTACAAGGCGTTTGAAAATATGGGTGGGTTCCGTGATGTTCTCGGTATCGAGCCGGACCCCCGAATCGCTGTATTCGTATTTGGTCTCTGCCACGGTCTGGGCCTGGCCACGAAACTACAGAACACCATTCATACGGGTAACGGCATGTTGGTTAATCTGCTCAGCTTTAATGCAGGAGTGGAACTGGGACAGGTGGCGGCTCTCGTGCTGATACTGCTGTTACTGCTGCGCTGGCGCGGCACGCGGCTATTCCATCAGCAGGCCTTTGTTCTGAACACAGTGGTCATGTGTGCGGGCTTCCTGCTCGCCGGAAATCAACTCGCGGGGTACCTGCTGACGTGAGCGTATCACGCGACAGGCGTCGCATACTGAATGCCAGTATTAGCGCACTGCTCGTAGCAGTTGTGTTGTTGATTGCCCTCGTGCTGCCCGCAGAGTACGGCTGGGATCCGCTGGGCAGTGGAGCCGCTCTGGGACTCGTGGGCATGGCGGATAACGGCAGTGATTCGCTGCGATTGCAGTCCCGGCCCTGGCGCACTGATCGCATTGTATTTGAATTACAGCCGTTTGAAGCGGTGGAGTATAAATACCGTCTGACGGCTGGCGCGACTCTGTTGTTTCACTGGCAGGCAGGCGATGACGTGGTCTACGACATGCACGCGGAGCCTGATGGCTCGGTGCCCGGCTATTCAGAAAGTTTTGCCAGCGGCCGGCTGCGTGTCTCAGGTGGACGTTACTCTGCACCGTTTGACGGTGTGCACGGCTGGTACTGGCAGAACCGTGGCGCTGGTGCGGTCGAAGTGACGCTGGAGACGGCGGGCTTTTACACCGGTGCTATTGAGTACCGTGATGATCGCGAATTTCACTACGAGACTACGGTGAGACCGAAGACATCGGCTCAGCCGTAGGCCAGCGCCAGCATTTCCCGCACGGCTTGTATCTGAATGATCCAGTACAGTGCAAAGCCACCGATGACGGCGGCACTCGCCAGCAGGGCGGCCCATTGTGTGTCTTTGTTGCTTCGCATGGATGGAGGTTCTTTCATCGGTCATCCCTAGCCTGAAAAACCGATCCAGCGACCGGTGGCTGCCACGGTGAACCACAGCATCAGTGACGCCACTGCTACCAGTTTTATAATTCGGGGATGAATAGTGTCCAGGCCCTGGCGCAGCAGTGGGCGGCGGATCCCATAGACGAAGGCGACGCCTGCGGACAGTGCCAGCATCTTGTACCAGAATACATTGAGATAATAGACCTTGATAGCCACGCCGCAGGCCATGAAGATGCCGGTGGCGACCGTCAAAACCAGCGCCCAGACAAACAGCCGGTGGCATTGGTCCTGCACCGCCGACGCAGATGAATCGGTAAGCAGCAGGCCGAGTAGGCGGCCGTCAGCAACCAGCACACTGCCGCCCAGCAGGGCCATGCCAAGCAAGTGAATTGCCTGCACGGTGGCAAAGGCTGCACCCCAGGTCTGTCCGATGACACCGAAGACGGTGCCCTCCATCCACTCAAATACGGGCAGCAGGGCGGACCACCAGGCCAACCGGGTCTCGCCCAGTGCAAGCCACAGGCCCACACCCAGCAGCGCAATGACTGCGACCGTTCGTGGGTAGTAGTACTTCGCCACGGCGCTCATCGTGTCGGTCTCCCTTTTGCGTGTCTTAAAATTGCGCCTGATCAATGAGGCAGCCCGCCACGCTGGCAATGGGCTCGATGGGTGAGGTTCTGCAATCGAACCAGTCGTAGGCGATGAGGCGTCCGCAGATCACGATCAGCGCCCAAAATAACAGGGACAATCCTGCCCCCCATCGCAGTGGGCGTGGTGCTTTTCGCATCGTATCCCAATCTGTGCCCGCCGCCCTCATACGGCGATGAAACAGCCACGCGTTAATGGCTGCGGCGATTAGCAGTACGATCTTGATGCGGAACCACAGGCTCTGGGAGGTGCGCACGGGAATGGCATAAAACAGCATCAGGCCTGTAACGATCATGACACCAAAACCCACCAACATGGGCAGACTCAGCCGTTGGGCAAGTGTCGACGCGGCAATGTCGGGCAGTGCCAGCCCCAGCATTCTCAAGTCGATCAGGAACAGCATGCCAAGGCTGATCATCAGTGCCAGTACGTGCGTGCTTTCTATCCAGTTGTACATGTAGAAGGATTCGTGCAGGGCTGTACTTTGGCTGTGCGTATCCAGCCACACAGCAAAATCATAGATCATCTGATTGACTGACATACTTTTGACGAGTGTGCTCAGCGGTCTCGTGGGTCCGCGCCATCACTGGGCGCACCGGTACCCGATGAGCCCATGAACACCTTGCGGCCATCGGCAAAAGTAAGATCGCGGCCGTTGGCCTTGCAGGCCGGTTCACAGGTTTTATCATTGGCCCGGTAGCCGCGGACGATGATTTCGCTGTCGATGGGCAATGAGTTCTTATGAATACCGCTGCGCAGCAGTGTATTGGGTGTGCCGCCCTCGACCATCCAGGCAACAGCCTCGCCGTCTTCACCGATCACGTCCAGATGTATCCAGGCATGGGGATTGATCCATTCGATCTTGGTGACCTTGCCCTCCAGTGTGACGGGCGCGTCCTTGTCGAACTCGGCCGAGAAGGCGTGATGGGCAATCACCTGCCACGATTGCATTGCCGCCAGTGGCAGTGTGAGGTAAAGGGCGTACTGGATATAACGCATAAGTTACTCCTTCTCTGCCTGGCGCGCGCCGGCCAGAATATTGGGTAAGCCGTAGTTGCCCTCATGGCAGGCGTATTCATAGATAGGCCCCTGCGCAGTTCTCAGGGTCATCTCGCCGCGCCAGGGTTGTGTATAGATACTGTCGTCGGTCACGGTGAATTGGTATAGGATTTCCCGCTCGTTTGTGCGGGTAAAGCGCTCTTCTACAACACTGTCGCTAGTCATATAGACCTGATGCTTGATGGCGGCGCGCAGGTTTTGTTGCGGGTGGAACTGGGTGGTGCGTACGACCAGTGTATCGCCCTCCCAGTGGCCGATGGAATCTCCGAGCCACGGTCTCACGACCTCTGGCAAGTGTTCGCTATCCAGTCGAATGGTGCGCACGTTATGACTCATTTCCACCAGAATGAGTACCTCGCTGGGTGTTTGCACAAACTGGTAGTGATTGTTGTATAACACAGGCAGCATGGGCGGGCCCCCGGTAGAGCCAAAGCCAACAATGCAGCGCTCCCCGTCGGGGCGTTCTTCCGGGTTGTCGTGACGGGTCATCCATTTATAGCCCTGCCAGTAAAAGCGACCTCGCCCCATTAGCGTGTAGGGTATCTGGCCATCCAGCGGCTCTGTAATAATCGAACTTCGGGGTTCTCCTCTGACTCGCAGGACGCGAGTGCCTGCGTCTATCCAGGCTGCATTGTAGCCGCCGACGTTCTCTCCGGCTTGCAGGTCACCCTCGGGGAGGTTGTCGATTTCGCGCCGCGCCTCTTCGCCAAACAGGCCATATTTCTCCACTGCCGTGGCCTCGGCCTCCGTCAGTGTCAGCTTGTCGACCTCATCCGGTCGCGTCAGTGTCGTGACGGTGGCATTGCTCCAGATACCCTGTAGGTCCGGATCGCCCCAGGGCATGCGCGGTAATGTGTCCTCGGCGGCGCTTGCCGTTACGGCGTGCACCAATATAAACAGGCAGGTAAAGCGTGCTCTACTCATGCTATCGCTCCTCAGTCCAGAGGTTCTTTGCGTAAGTGGCCATACATCATTTCTTCCACGTACTCCACGCAGTTGAATTGCAGCATGATCTCATCTCTCCCCACGCGGCGATAAAGGGGCATACGAATCGTCCAGGGGCGGGTAAATAGATCGGCATCCTCTATAGTGGCGGAGTAGTCGATAGTGTGATCACTGGTGCGGGTGAAACGCTCGATAACCTTTAGCTTATCGGAATGGTAATTGCCCGAACGATCGAACCAGGTGCGATCGTTAAAGCCGGTTGTTTCAATAACCAGTGTGTCCCCCTCCCAGCGTGTCCAGGACTGGCCCATCCAGGAGTCCAGTGGCGCAGGGCCGGGATCGGTAAGTGCAACATTGCGTACAGCACCCGCGTAGGCGTAGTTGAAAAACAGGCTGTCGTCATTGTGGACAATCTTGAACGGGTGGGGCATATAATTTGCACGCGGAATGCCGGGAAGATAACAGCGCACCTCCGGGTCGGCGGTAATCCAGTTCGCGCGGTTTTGCTCACGCTGCGCGAGGGCGCTCGTGCGGTAGGGAATCACATCGCCCTCTACAACGCCGATACTTGGGGGAATGGCGCCAGTGGCACCCAGCGCAACGAGGTCCCGCACCGGAACGGGCACGGCAGGCCCGTCGCGCAACACCTGGGCGGCGCGTCCCGGCTGTGCTTCCAGCGAATCATTAGCGGTATTGAGTACCTGCCACACGCCACTGAAGTTAACCTTGCCGCCTGCGGTGCGCGGTGGTTCATAGGCCAGTGCGTGGCTGGCAATCAGACTGCACAAGGCCATGCATAAAGGCGCAAGTATGCGGGATGGTGCCATGATCTCTCCTTCGTGTGAGCTAACGTTGTGGTACCTGATCCGGCAGGGCAAAGGCAATAATATGGTCTCCCGGGGGTGCACCGCCACTCCAGTGACCACCCGCCGCAATCACTACATACTGTTTACCTCCCGGCCTGATCTGATAGGTCATGGGCAGCGCATTGGCGGCTGTCGGAAGCTCGCCCTGCCACAGCTCCTTGCCCGTCTCTGCACTAAAGGCGCGCAGGGCATGTTCATTGGAAATGCCGGAAAAGATCAGTCCTGAGTGGGTCATCATGGGGGCCGCCATCCCGGGCAAACCCTCGATCCACCAGAAGGGGAAGGGCGCCATGTCGCGCGTGGTGCCCAGTGGCACACTCCACAAGGTCTCCCCGGTGGACAGATTGATCGCATCCAGCGTGCCCCAGGGTGGGGCGCTGCACGGCAGCCCCAGCGGAGAGGTGATCCAATCGGTCTCCACGCAATAGGGTGTGCCGGTCTGTGCCTGCAGGTTGTCTTCACACGCGGCACGCGGAATCAGCTTGCCCGTGCTGGCGAGGCGATTGGTGAAGACCACCATTACACCGGTATCAGGGTTGATGGCAGGCGAGCCCCAGTTATTCCCACCGGCATTGCTGGGATAGTTCACGCTGCCCTGCAGTGAGGGAGGTGTGTAGATGCCGTCATTGCGCATGCCGGCGATCTTGTCCCTGCACGCGTTGCGATCCCAAAAGGTCAATCCCCATGCCGCGTCGGCGCTGTAGGCACCCTTAATAAGCGGAGGAATATGGCTGGGAAAAGGCTGCGTCGGTGCAAGATATTCCTCCTCGACTGCACCTTCCTGAGGCACAGGCCGCTCTTCTACCGGCCACACTGGCTGGCCCGTTTCCCGGTGGAGAACAAACGTCATGCCCATTTTCGTGACTTGTACAACGACGGGTACTGTTGCCTCGTCGACCACGAGATCCACCAGCGTGGGCTGCGCGGGCGTATCGTAATCCCACAGGTCGTGGTGCACCAATTGGTAATGCCAGGCGATTTCGCCACTATCACCCTTGAGCGCAATGACGGAGCTGGAATAATAGTCGAGGCCTTTGCGGTGGCCGCCGAAATAATCAGGAGTGGTATTTCCCGTGGGCAGGAACACCAGCCCGCGGGTCTCGTCTACCGA
This sequence comes from Candidatus Marimicrobium litorale, assembly GCF_026262645.1. Lineage (NCBI taxonomy): Bacteria > Pseudomonadati > Pseudomonadota > Gammaproteobacteria > Cellvibrionales > Halieaceae > Marimicrobium > Candidatus Marimicrobium litorale. Next base: position 2,152,784 of record NZ_SHNO01000001.1, on the reverse strand, counting down.
GATGATGGACCAGACATTGGTGGTGCCGCTGCGCCAGGTGCCGTCCTCATTGCGCGCTGTCCCGCCAGGCGGGACCGGATTGAACACCCACTCCAGTTCGCCGCTGCGTGCATTGTAGGCTCGCACAATTCCCCCCGGTGAATCGGTGCGTTGGTTGTCCAGTACCATGGAGCCGGTGATGACTTTGTCACCTAAAATTGCCGGGGGAGAGGTAATGCCGTATTCCGCCGGTTGGTGTTCAGACATACCTTCACTGGTATCGATCTCACCGGCGTTGCCAAAATCGGGGCAGGGTTTACCGGTATTCGCATCGAGGGCAATGAGGCGCGCATCCATGGTGCCGACGAAGATGCGGTGCTCACAAAAACCCTCGCGATTAGAGCGCCAGCTGCTGACGCCGCGGCAGTGGGTCAGGACAGGGTGATTGTCCATGTTCACTTTTGGGTCGAAGGCCCAGAGTTCCGCACCGGTTTCTGCGTCCAGCGAGATAACGCGATTAAAGGGCGAGCAGTAATACAGTCTGTCCTCGACCAGAATCGGAGTGACCTGCATGGAGCTTTGTGCGAGGCGGCTGGCACCGGATTTGCGCGCCTCACGATAGTCACCGGAACGATGATGCCAGGCAACCTCTAGGTTGGCGACATTATCCGGGGTGATCTGGTTGGCGCGCGAAAAGTGCGTGCCTCCTGGCGTGCCGCCATAGGCGGGCCAGTCGGCGGTCACTCCAGGGGGAGGTTCATTAATGGTTTCTGGCTGGCAGGCAGAAAGGAAGGTCGCAACTATGCCTGACAACAGGGGCGCGAAGAGTTTGCTGCTTAGGAAGGTGTGCATACGGCTAATGTAACCTGTGTCGAGGCTGCCCACAAATGCGCTGCCCGGGTCAGAACCGGCTCGCATGTGTCGTGCGCGCTTTGACTGCATCTCCCGAATGTGGTCGACTGGCTGGCCTGTTCTATTACTGTTTTATAAAGCCGATGACCATGACGAGTGCGGTCGGCGAGGGCACTGCATGCGAAAGTTAACCGGTCTCGAAAAATGGTCTTATGCCATTGGCAATATGCCTTTTTCGGTAAAAGATGCGGCCTTCGTCAACTTCGTTGTTTTTTATTACACGCAGGTGCTGGGTTTGAGTGGCACGCTGACGGGGTTAGCGATGTTTGTTGCGCTTACCTGGGATGCCATCTCGGACCCGGTGGTGGGCAGCTGGTCCGATACCCTGCGCACGCGCTGGGGGCGGCGGCATCCGCTGCTTGTCGCAGGCGGTCTGCCCACAGCCCTGTTATTTCTTGCGTTGTTCAATCCCCCGGACGATCTGGAGCAAATGGGAATCTTCATCTGGTTGCTCGGTGTCTCAATCCTGTTGCGCACATTTCTAACGATTTACTTTATTCCTTACAGCGCTATGGGGGCAGAGTTATCTGCCGACTACGATGAGCGCACAATCATTGCCAAGGCGCGGGTGACGATGGCGTGGCTTGCTGGCATGTTGATGCCGGCCATCGGTTTTGCCGTGATCTTCCAGTCCAATAGTGATGTGGACGGTCGTCTGGTGCAGGCTAACTACGTTGAGTACGGTGTGTTGTCGGCCGTTTTAGCCGGCGTGACTGTTGTTATTTGCGTGTTGGGTACACGCTCGACTATTCCCCACCTGCCGCAGGCGGACGCGGATGATGGGCCCTTCAGCCTCCTGCGGCCCATAACGGATATGCGCGTGGCGTTCAGCAACCGCAAATTCTTGCTCGTGACCTGCGCCGGACTCGCCTTCGGTATCGCCGCGGGTGTCTACGCTACGCTGTCGCTCTATATTGGAACTTATTTTTGGGAGCTCTCCACTGATCAGCTGGCAGGTATGGTGATACCCACGTTCATTGCAACCCTGCTGGGCTTCGGTGTGTTGGCGCGGATAGGACAACGTGTAGACAAGCCGCGTATGCTATTGGCCGCCTGTGTATTACTCGCGCTGAATGTCTTTATTTCTCTGGGCGCGCGTCTGCTGGGTTTTCTGCCGCCAAACGGGGTCACGCTGATCTATCTTTGGGTTCTGTGCACCACCGGTGTTGGCGTATTCGCGTTAGTCACCCTGCATGTGGTCACGGCGTCACTCACGGCAGATCTGCTCGATGAGCAGGAACTTGCGACGGGTAGGCGCCAGGAGGGCGTATTTTTCGCCGCGGGGGCCTTCCTGTTAAAAGCGACAACAGGTCTTGGTGCGATGCTGGCAGGGGTGGTGATTGACCTTGTCGGGCTGAGCCCGGGTCTAGAACCGGGCTCAGTGGCGGCAGAGGTATTGCAGCAGCTGGGTTGGTTCACCATTGTCCTCACGGGCGGCATGGCTCTGGTGGGTGGCGCGTTTTATCTCAAAGTGCGCATGACGCGGGAAGATTTGGCGCAAATTCGTCGGAGGCTCCAGGAGAGAGTATCGAACGAATAGATTTTGGCGCGGTTTCTAGAACGGCGCCGGGCCTGGAAAACGTTCGCGCAGTTCCGGCTTCAACAGTTTACCGGACGGATTCCGCGGTAGCGCATCCACCAGTTCAAAGAGCTGCGGCACCTTGTAGCTTGCAAGATTCTCTTTGCAATAAGCCTTGAGGGATTCTGCCGTGGGTTTGGCGTCGGGCGCCGGGACGACTAACGCCAGTGGGGTTTCTCCCCATTTTTGTGAGGCGACACCGATGACGGCAGCTTCCTGCACATCGGGGCAGGCAGCCAAGACGTTTTCAAGCTCCGCTGGGTAAATGTTCTCGCCGCCGGAAATAATCATGTCTTTTTTCCGATCGCAAACGGTAACAAAACCGTCCGCATCCCAAGTGCAGATATCGCCGGTGTAAAGCCACCCGTCTCTCAGCGTTTCGGCCGTCGCCTCGGGCTTGTTCCAGTACTCTTTCATCATGTGGCGTCCCGTAATAAGCAGCTCTCCGGCTTCCTCCGAGCCCATGGGTATGGTGTTGCCTTCTCCGTCGACGATCTTTATCTCCGTGTGCATTTGCGGTTTACCACAGGAGCCTACTTTTGCTTCAGCATCTTCCGGCAGCAGCAGCGTGCCTGGGCCGCAGGACTCGGTGAGACCGTAAGCCTGGCAGATGCGGATACCCAGCGTCTCGTATTCTCGCAGCAGCGAAACTGGCACCGGCGCTGCGCCGGTCGCGATCCAGCGCACGGAGGAGATATCACATTCCTTACGCTCTGGCACCACCAGCATAAACTGCAGCATGGCGGGGACTGCCATAAAAATAGTGACCTTTTCCTGTTCGATACAACGAAACATTTCGCCGATATCCAGCTCACGCATAATGACCCCGCCGCCACCACGGTGCACCAGCAATGATGCGGGGCTCATAGTGCCGACGTGGAACATGGGCATAGCCAGCAACCAGCGATCCCCGTCGCGCATATCGGAGGTGCTCATACTGGTGAGTTGTGACCAGAGCATACCCTCGTGAGAATGCACTACCCCTTTGGGCCGGCCCGTTGTGCCGGAGGTGTACATGATGAACAGATTGTCATCATCCCAGGCGCCCACTGGTGGTTCGTCCGCGCACATGCCACCGGTTAATTGTTCGTAGTCGGTAGCCCATGCCGGTGCGCCTCCGTCGGCGTTTTCCCGACGCAACCAAAGGATGACATCGAGCGCGTCAGCCTCGCCTTCGGCCAGCTTATTCACCGTGTCGTCAAAATCTGAATCGTAGACCAGTGCCCTCGCGCCGCTATCGCCGAGAATATAGCTGAGCTCAGCTGCGACCAGTCGCCAGTTCAGCGGCACGAAGACAGCACCAATTTTAGCGACCGCAAAATAGGTCTCGATAAATTCAACGCCATTTTTTAACAGGGTCGCAACCCGGTCTCCGGGCTTTATGCCCGCTTCAAGCAGTGCATTCGCGACCCGGTTTGAGCGAGCATTGAGTTCGGCAAAAGTAAACCGGCGATCACGCTCGTATTCCACTACGGCCTCGCGATTGGGGCAGATTTCTGCACGTTTTTTCAGGAACAATCCGATATTGGTTTTCATGGCGAGCGCTTTCAGAGGTTTTCGTCGGGCGGCCATGTTACCAGATGTGGCAATCGGCCTCTGCCGACTATTTGAACCGAAGGAATAGAAACGGGTTATCCCATCTCAGGCAATACGCGCTGGCGTCGGGCGTCGGGCGTCGCTGAGTCGTGTGAGCGAATAGCCCGCCTCACGCTAGAGCGTGACGTTTACCGCCGCCGCTGCCGCGTTAGCATTGTCCCGGGCGGCCTCGACGGAATCTGCCACCGCGAGCGCGACGCCCATACGTCGTGCGCCTGATACTTCCGGCTTGCCGAACAGGCGCAGCTGCGTGTCGGCTACAGCCAATGCGTTTTCGAGACCCGAGAATTGCACGTCGCTGCTGTCGCCTTTCACCAGAATGACACTGGATGCGGCGGGTCCGTTCTGGCGGATGGTCGGGATAGGCAGATCGAGAATGGCGCGGGCGTGCAGGGCAAACTCAGACAGATCCTGTGACACCAGGGTCACCAAACCCGTATCGTGAGGCCTTGGAGAGACTTCACTGAAGATGACCGTATCGTTTTTGATGAACAGCTCTACACCGAACAAGCCTTTGCCACCGAGAGCGGAGGTTACTTTTTCGGCCATATCCTGTGCTGCGCTCAGCGCGGCATCCGACATGGCTTGGGGCTGCCAGCTTTCCTGATAATCACCCCCCTCCTGACGGTGGCCAATGGGTGCGCAGAAGGATGTACCATCGCGGTGCCGCACCGTCAGCAGCGTGATTTCAAAATCGAAATCCACAAAACCCTCCACAATGACTTTGCCCTTGCCGGCGCGGCCACCTTTTTGGGCATAGTCCCAGGCGGCGTCAACATCGCCTGTTTCTTTCACCAGTGTCTGGCCTTTACCGGAGGAGCTCATAATGGGTTTGATGATGCAGGGCAACCCCACATCCTCAATGCCTTTCAGATAATCCTCTTTCGTTGCAGCAAAGACATAGGGGCTGGTTTGAAGCCCTAGTTCTTCCGCGGCGAGTCGGCGTATACCCTCCCGGTTCATGGTTAACTGGGTGGCGCGAGCGGTGGGTATGATGGTAAAGCCCTCTTCTTCCAGAGCTGCCAGCGTGTCCGTGGCAATCGCCTCGATTTCTGGCACGACAAGATCTGGCTTTTCCCGCTCGATCACGGCACGCAGCGCGTCTCCGTCCAGCATGTTGATCACGTGGCAGCGATGCGCTACCTGCATTGCCGGCGCGTTTTCGTAGCGATCTACGGCGATGACTTCAACACCGAGGCGCTGTAATTCGATAACGACTTCCTTGCCGAGTTCGCCGGCGCCGCACAGCATGACTTTGCGCGCGTTGGGGCAGAGGGGGGAGCCCAGTGTGACGGACATAATAATGTTACTCCTGGCGAGTGTGGGTGGTTTAGCCTGCGCTGCTGTGCTGGCGGCTAGTTGCCCGGTGTAATTCGTGTGGCGGCGAACAGCAGCAGGCTGGCGACGATTACCTCGACCGCAATAGTGTCCGGTGTGAGCGCTGCGCCGTGCGCAACCCATGCAATCACGCGGAATGTCGCGATCAGACCCAGCAACAGCGCGGGAGCGCACAGCCAGACCCGGTTGGCAGTCGCACTGCCGATTAGCATCATGATGCCCATCGACAGGAACATGCCCCCGACATCGCCAATCTGGGCGCTCAGGCCGGCGCCTGTCATCAGGGTCATGCCCAGCTGGTCCGCAGCCCCGCCGGGATCAGTGGCCCAGCGCAGACCCATGACTACAAAGAGCAGGGCCGGTAACACGATCAGTATGCGAATCCATTTATTCATAGTTCCTCCTCGATACACAGAGTATAACCAACCCGCTGCTGTTTGTTGAACCCCGTGGCGAGCGGCTTAACGGCAGGGGCCAGCGGCGCTGTGCAGAGATATTTGCCGCGGTCGCGTATACTGCGCCCAAATGCCCGAGACGATGCGCCGTGACAGAGATAACACAAGTGGATGCAACCGGCCACGCCTGCCCTATGCCGCTGCTGATGGCAAAGCGGGCCCTGAATGGCCTGCAGTCGGGCCAGCGTGTGCGGGTGTTGGCTACCGATAGCGGCTCGGTGCGGGATTTTCGGGTATTTGCTGAGCAGACCGGCCATCGATTGCTGGAAAGCGCAGAACAGGATGGCGTGTTCACTTACCTCATCGAGAAAGCCTGAGCCGCCGCGGGCCTTAATCGCTTTTGTTTGGTTGGCAAAGCCGTCAGAATGGGTGAAACCGCGCGCGGGATTACGGATCTTACATGCTGGAAATTTTCAGGAAGTGGTACAAACGGTACCTGTCCGAGGAAGAGTCAGTCTTGCTCCTGGTGCTGCTGACTCTGTCAGTGGTTTTGCTAATGACCATTGGCGATATCCTGGCTCCCGTGTTGGCCGCCATTGTGCTGGCTTACCTGGCCCAGGGCCTGTCCGGTCGACTGGAACGCCTCGGTCTGCCAACGTGGCTGGGTGTGGCGGTGTCCTACCTCGTCTTTGTCGGTGCGTTTTTCGGCTTTTGTCTGGCTATCCTGCCGCTTGTGTGGCGCCAGACGCTGGGCCTTGTAGGGGAGCTGCCGGGCATGTTGTCCCGGGGGCAGGAAATTCTCAGTATTCTTCCCGAGCGCTACCCGCAGTTTTTATCGGAAGCGCAGGTAAGGGAGCTGATATCCCTGGCGCAGAGTGAGTTGGCCGGGCTGGGCCCCGCTCTGGTGACCAGTTCTCTCGCATGGATACCCTCGATCCTTACCGTCATGGTTTACCTTATACTGATTCCCCTGTTGGTGTTCTTTTTCCTCAAGGACGGGCATCAAATTTTTGCCTGGTTTGGTGGTTTCCTGCCGACAGAGAGGCCGCTGCTGCGCAGCATCTGGCGCGAGATGGACCAGCAGTTTGCCAACTACGCCAGGGGGAAGGTGCTGGAAATTCTGGTCATTGGTTCTGTCACCTACTTCGCCTTTGCATGGCTGGGCTTGCAGTACGCAGTCCTGTTGGGCGTGCTGGTGGGTGTATCAGTGATTATCCCCTACATTGGAGCGACTCTGGTGACCTTGCCGGTGGCTCTGGTAGGGTTTTTCCAATGGGGTCTGACCGCGGAATTTTATTACATGCTTGTGGTCTATATGGTCATTCAGGCGTTAGACGGTAATGTGCTGGTACCTTTGTTGTTCTCAGAGGCTGTTAATCTGCATCCGGTGGCGATTATTCTGGCAGTGCTTTTTTTCGGCGGTATCTGGGGTATGTGGGGTGTATTTTTCGCGATCCCTCTGGCCACCATGATCAAGGCCATTATCAATGCCTGGCCCCGCGCCGGAAGCGCGGTTTCAGCGGTCGATCAGTAGGTATACATTTGATGGAGTCACACATGTCCCGGATCAATCCCCGGCTGAATTTACGCGCCTTTTTATGCAGCATCAGCCTTGCTGCGCTCACAGCGTGCTCGTCATTACCGCAGGGGCCTCAACCCGTAAAAAGCCCCAACGACGATTACCAATATCGACTGCTGACCCTGAACAACCAGCTGCAGGTGTTGTTGATCTCCGATCCCGGCGCGCCCAAGGCGGCCGCAGCACTGGATGTGCGTATCGGCAGCGGCGATAATCCGAAGGGCCGCGCGGGCATGGCGCATTTCCTCGAGCACATGCTGTTCCTCGGCACTGACAAGTACCCGGACTCCGGCGAATACCAGCGTTTCATCGCGGAGCACGGCGGTTCCCACAACGCCTATACCAGTTTCGGTAACACCAACTATTTCTTCGATATCAATGCGGATTATCTGCCAGAGGCACTCGACCGCTTTGCGCAGTTCTTTATCGCGCCCCGGTTTGATGTCGCGTATGTGGACCGGGAAAAAAACGCGGTCGAGGCGGAATACCAGATGGGCCTGAAAAGCGATGAGCGCCGCGAATTGGATGTTTTGCAGGAGGTAATGAATCCTGAGCATCCCTACAGCCAGTTCTCCGTCGGAACGCTGGAGACCCTGGCGGATCGCCCCGACGCGACCATTCGCGATGACATGGTGGCGTTCTACAACACACACTACTCTTCCAATATTATGCGCCTGGCAGTATTGGGGTCACAGTCTCTTGACGAACTGGAGGCGCTGGTGCGGCCGCTTTACAGCCAGGTTGTCAATCGCGATTTGCCGCGTGAGGTGATTGAGGCACCCCTGATTGAACCCGCGCGTCTGCCCCTTATGGTGGAGTTGCAGCCGTTAGCCACGCAGCGAACGATGACGGTGTCGTTTCCGATTCCCGATTACAGAGACGAGTATCGCGTGAAACCGGGAATTTATGTGGGCAATCTGATAGGCCATGAAGGGGAGGGCAGCCTTTTCTCGCGCCTGAAGGAGGAGGGGCTGGCGGAATCGCTTGGCGCCGGAGAGGGCTTTGCCTGGGATGGTGGTGCTTTGTTCAGTCTCGGTTTAACGCTGACCGAGCAGGGCGCGGCGCAGCCAGAGCGTATTTTGCAGCTGGTGTTTGCCTACGCTGACATGTTGCGTAAGGAGGGCCCCCAGGAGTGGATGTACCGGGAGCAGTCGAGGCTGGCGGAATTGAGTTTCCGCTTCCGGGAGCAATCCAGCCCCATGGGCTATGTCAGTGCACTGGCCAGCGGTATGCAGCACTATCAGGCGTCGGATATCCTGCGCGGCCCCTACCTGATGGAGGACTACGAGGCGGCGATGCTGGCAGAATTACTGGAGTATATCCGCCCGGAGAACGCACTGGTCATGTTCAGTGATCAGGCCGTGGAGGGGGACGAGGTGTCGCAGTATTATCAGGTGGCCTACTCGCAGAAGCCGTTAGCACCGATGCCGGCCCCGAGCGATGCGGATGTGCTGGGTACAATGCGTCTGCCTGCCCCCAACGAGTTCATCGCCGAGAATGTGGCGCTGGTCGCGCTGCCTGAGGCGCTACCCGCGATACCGGTGGTAGCGTTTGAAGCAGAGCGCCAGCGCATCTGGTACATGCCTGATGCGGAGTTCCGTGTGCCCCGGGGTGTCACCTACATCAATTTCCGCTCGCCTGCAGTGGGTGTGAGCGCCGCTCAGGCTGCACGGGTGGCGTTGTACACCGCTCTTTTGACAGACCGGCTGAATGAGTTCGCCTACCCGGCCCAACTGGCGGGAATGAGTTTCAGTTTCAGTAAAAATGCGGAAGGTATCAGCTTGCGATTGGGCGGCTACACCGACAAACAGCAGTTGCTACTGCAGCGCTTGCTGGAGCAGGCGCAGGCGACGGACTACAGTGCGCAGCGCTTTGACAATATACGTAAGGATATGATCCGCGCGTTGGAAAACAGTGTTGCCAAGCGGCCCAGCAGCCAGGTGGTGGACGATCTTAACGAGGCCCTCAAATACAATAGTTGGGGGGAGCAGGTTTTGATCGAGGCACTGCAGGCGACACAGCTTGCCGACCTCGACGCTTACATAGCGGGTTTTTGGAAGGAGGCCAGCGCGGAGGCGCTGATATTTGGCAATTACCCCGAGGCCCGTGTGGCAGAGGTGTCGGCACTACTCGACGGTGTGCTCGACGCAGGTCCAGCACCGGCGTTGCCGCCACGCAGGATTCTCAAGCTCGCACCGAGCGAGTCGATCCAGTTCCCGGTGTCGATTCCCCACGACGATGCGGTCGTTGCCTGGTACCTGCAGGGCAATGGCGACACCTGGAATGACCGTGCCATGACTGCACTCACAGCGCAGATCATCTCATCGGGCTTTTTCGACCAGTTGCGCACAGAGCAGCAGCTGGGCTATGTGGTGGGCGCTTATAATTATCCCCGGGAACAGGTCCCTGGTCTGTTACTGCTGGTGCAGTCACCCTCGGCGGATGCCGCTGCGGTGGCCTTGGCGATGCAGGCGTTTATGACCGGTGTCACGCCGCTTCTTGAGTTGGAGCAGTTTAAGCGTCACAAGGCCGCGCTGATCAGCGATATCCTGCGTCCGGATAAGAACCTGGCGGAACGGGCTGAGCATTACTGGCGTTCGATTGCGCGTAAGGAGTACGACTTTGCCGGACGGGAGACAATGGCTGCCGCGGTAGAGGCGATCACGCTGCAAGACTGGACCTCGTACTATGCCGACGTATTCATCGCTCAGCGGCATGCTCTGCAGGTCGTGGCGCCCGGGCGGCGGGGAAAGCTGCCTGAGGGGCGGTTCGAGGTAGTTGAGTCCGCCGCCGCGATCAAGCGTGATCACGCCACCTATCTGGCTGATTGACGCCCGCCGTGCGGTGGGCATTTATTTGATAGTTCTAAATTGGAACTAAATAGATTTGTCTGTTGCTGTCAGCTACTATCAGCGGGTCGGGGGTAGTCGACACGCAGTCCCTTTCGATGCAGCGGACCGATTTCAGGGGGTCAGCACCCGCGGGCACGGCGCCACCATAGTTCTATAATAGAATTAATATCATGGCTGGCGACAGTTCCTCAACGCCGCAGGAGGTTTATCGCGATGAAGGAAGATAGCAACCCACCGGAAACTCTCGAGTGGCTTGAAGCACTCGACGATGTGGTCAGGCAGGAAGGTGAGGAGCGTGCCGCATTTCTTCTGCAGGAGTTGGCCAAGCATGGTATGAATCGCCGTTTACCACTGCCCACCGCTGCAATCACTCCCTTTTCGAATACGATCGCTCCCGCGGAGGAAAAAATGATGCCCGGCGATCTGTTCATGGAGCGCCGCGTTCGCTCGCTGGTGCGCTGGAATGCCATGGCCATGGTGATGCGGGGCAACGACAACGACGACGGTCTGGGTGGGCATATCTCCAGTTTTTCCTCCAGCGCAACGTTATACGACATCGGCTTCAATTATTTTTTCCGTGGCACAGAGGGCGGGCACCCCGGCGATCTCGTGTTTTATCAGGGGCACAGTGCCCCGGGGATGTACGCCCGCTCCTATCTCGAAGGCCGGCTGGGCGAAGCGCAACTTGACCGTTTTCGGCGGGAGGTCGGTGGTGAGGGTCTGTCCTCCTACCCTCATCCCTGGCTGATGCCTGAGTACTGGCAGTTTCCGACTGTATCGATGGGGCTCGGGCCCATACAGGCGATTTATCAGGCGAGAGTGATGAAGTACCAGCAGGACCGTGGGTTGGTCGACCATCGGGATCGGCAGGTGTGGTGTTACATGGGAGACGGTGAGTGTGACGAGCCCGAATCTCTGGGAGCCATATCTCTGGCAGGCCGCGAGGCGATGGGCAACCTGAATTTCGTCATTAATTGCAACCTGCAGCGCCTCGACGGGCCTGTGCGCGGCAACGGCAAAATTATTCAGGAACTCGAGGGCATCTTCCGGGGTGCGGGCTGGAACGTCATCAAGGTAATCTGGGGAAGAAAATGGGATCACCTGCTGGAGAAGGACAAGACCGGCCTGCTGCAGAAGCGCATGGACGAAGTATGCGATGGCGATCTGCAAAACTATAAATTCAACGGTGGAGCCTATACACGCGAGCATTTTTTCGGCAAGTATCCGGAGCTTCTTGAGCTGGTGTCTGACTTGTCCGACGACGACATCATGTACCTTAACCGCGGCGGCCACGACCCTTACAAGGTCTATGCGTCTTACGCCGCGGCAGTTGAAGAGCATCATCGCCCCACGGTGATTCTCGCCATGACAGTGAAAGGCTACGGTACCGGTGAGGCGGGGGAGGCGAGTAACGAGACCCATGCGCTCAAAAAACTGGACATGGAGAGCCTTAAAGCCTTTCGTGATCGATTTGATATTCCGGTCAGCGACGAAGCGCTCGAGGACGTGCCCTACTACCGTCCAGCAGCGGATAGCCCAGAGATGCGCTACATGCGTGAGCGTCGTGAAGCGCTGGGAGGGTTTATCCCTGTGCGCCGGGCGGAGATGGAGCGGCTGCAGACGCCCGCGCTCGAACTTTTTGACAACCAGCTTAAAAACAGTGGCAAGCGCGAGATATCCACCACGATGGCCTTTGTTCGAATACTCTCCAGTCTGGTAAAGGACAAGCACCTCGGCGAGCGGGTCGTGCCGATTGTGCCCGACGAGGCCCGCACCTTTGGCATGGAGGGGATGTTTCGGCAGCTGGGTATATATTCCTCGGTAGGTCAGCGTTACACGCCCCAGGATGCGGGCCAGGTCATGTACTACAAAGAGGACATTAAGGGGCAAATTTTAGAGGAGGGTATCAACGAGGCAGGTGCATTCTCTGCCTGGCTGGCGGCGGCGACGTCCTATAGCACCAGCGCGTTGTCCATGGTGCCGTTTTATATTTTTTATTCGATGTTTGGTTTCCAGCGTATTGGCGACCTGGCCTGGGCGGCGGGTGACAGCCAGGCGCGGGGTTTCCTGATTGGTGCGACCGCGGGGCGCACTACGCTCAACGGCGAGGGCTTGCAACATCAGGATGGACACAGCCACTTAATGGCCGGCACCATCCCCAACTGCGTATCCTATGACCCGGCCTACGCCTACGAGCTGGCTGTGATCATCCATGATGGCCTGCGCCGTATGTATGCAGAGGGTGAGAACCGCTTCTATTACATTACCACCATGAACGAGAATTACCTGCAGCCTGACATGCCCGAAGGCGTGGCGGAGGGCATTATCAAGGGACTCTATTGTCTGCGCGCGTCAGAGGCGTCGCACACACCGCGTGTGCAGTTACTGGGCGGCGGTGCAATTCTGCGCGAGGTGGAGGCAGCCGCGATCATACTCGAATCTGACTACGGAGTGGCGGCGGATATCTGGAGCCTTACCAGCGCCAACGAGCTGCAGCGCGAGGGCAGGGCTGTGCAGCGCTGGAACCTGCTCAACCCGGATAAACCGCCCCGCGAGGCTTATGTCACCCGGATGCTAAAGGATGCCGGCGGCCCCGTAGTTGCGGCCACCGACTATTTGAAACTTTACGCTGACCAGATCCGGGAGTTTGTGCCGGGTCGTTACACCGTTCTGGGCACCGACGGTTTTGGGCGTTCGGACACGCGGACCAAGCTGCGTGAGTTTTTCGAAGTGAGCCGGGAATACGTGGTGCTGGCGGCGCTCAAGGCGCTGGCGGACGAGGGAACGCTCGAACTCGCTGTCGTGTCTCGCGCCATGACGGCGCTGGGTCTGCCATCGGACAAGCCAGACCCCCTGACGGTTTGATTAAAGGGAGAGCGATATGGCGATAGAAAAGATAATCGTGCCCGATATCGGTGGTGCCGAGGGCGCCGAGGTCATTGAGGTGCTGGTGACTCCCGGCGACGAGGTTAGCGTGGATCAGGGCCTGATCGTTCTGGAATCTGACAAGGCCTCCATGGAAATTCCGGCGACCGTTGCAGGGAAGGTGATCGAGTTGCTGGCGGCAGTGGGTGATGAACTGGCAGAAGGTGCCCCGGTCGCCATGATCGAGAGGGTCTCGGAGCCGGATACTGCTGCAGCATCGACCGAGCCAGAACCGGCCGCAGATGTGCCGCGACAAGCTGCACAAGAGGATCCATTGGAAGCAGCACCGGCAGCGGTGCAGGTGTTGCCAGACAGTGAATCGACTGCGGTCGAATCCGTCAGGGACACGGAGGCTGCATCGCCCGCAGGTGGTGCCGTGACCACGGCACAGGCGCATGTGACGGGGACAAAATTCTATGCGGGCCCCGCCGTTCGCAAACTGGCCAGAGAGTTTGGCATTCCGTTGGAGCAGGTGCACGGTAGCGGTCCGCAGGGGCGGATTCTAAAAGATGATTTGCACCGTTATAGTCGGCGTTCGGTGCAGGAGGGCGGCGGTTCGGGCGGCGCAGGGCTGCCGCAGGTGCCCGAAATTGACTTTGCCCGCTTCGGTGAAGTTGAGACGACATCGCGGACTAAACTGGACAGGCTGACTGCGACCAATATGCGGCGCAGTTGGCTCAACGTGCCTCATGTGACCCAGTTTGACGAGGCGGACATCACCGATCTCGAAGCGTTCCGCGCGCAGCTGAAAGGCGAGGCAGAGTCTCGGGAGACGCGCCTCACGCCCTTGCCGTTTCTCATCAAGGCCAGCGCAATCGCCTTACGTGACAACCCGAAGCTCAATACGTCATTGGCGGGTGGCGGCGAGGAACTGGTCTGGAAGAAATACATTCATATCGGTATGGCGGTGGATACACCGTCGGGCCTGATGGTGCCTGTCATCCGCGATGCAGACCGCAAGAGTATCTGGCAGCTCGCTGCGGAGGTGATGGAGCTGGCGGCGAAAGCGCGGGAGCGTAAGCTGGTGCCGCAGGATATGCAGGGTGGATGTTTTACTGTGTCCAGTCTCGGTGCCATCGGCGGTACGGGCTTTACGCCGATTATCAATACGCCGGAGGTGGCCATATTGGGCGTATCCAAAGCGGCGACCAAGCCGGTTTGGAATGGCGTGGAATTCGAGCCTCGCAAGATGCTGCCTCTGTCGTTGTCCTACGATCACCGGGTGGTCAACGGCGGCGACGGCGGGCGTTTCTTCACTCGCGTGGTCGCGCTGCTGAGTGATATTCGCCAGCTTAGCCTTTGAGGAGCAAGTCATTTGAACGTCAAGCAATTGCTGTCGCGCGCCAAGACTCATGAAAAGCGGCATGAACTGCAGGCGGCGGCCGAACTATATCAGGCGGTGCTCGCGCGCTTTCCGGGTAATGAATCCGCCGCACGACGGCTCGCGAAATTGCGTCAGCGAGCCTCCCCTGATGCGGCCACCGTGCAGCACGACCTGCAGCAACTCGTGGGTTTGTTCAATGACGGCCAGGTGCGGCAGGCCCTTGAGCTGGGGCAAAAATTAGCGCAGCGATACCCCGATCAACCCCTAATCTATAACGTGTTGGGCGCGGCGAGTAAGACGCTGCTCGATTACGACAGCGCGATCGTTTACTTTAGCCGCGCGATTCGTCTGCAATCCGATTATGCCGAGGCGTATAACAACCTCGGCACAGTGCTTGATGAAGTGGGGCGAAGTAAAGAGGCGTTAGCCAGTTATAACGAGGCAATTCGCCTGCAGCCCGACTTTTTTGAGGCCTTTAACAATTTAGGCAATATCGAGAAAGACGCCGGTCATACCGACGCGGCAATTGCCTGCTACCATCAGGCAATTCGCATTCAACCGGCTTTCGCACCTGCCCATTCAAATTTGGGCGGTGTGCTTGGTGAGCTGGGTCGTCATGAAGAGGCGATTGCTGCGTTTACCCGGGCGCTGGACTGTGCCCCCGATTCGCAGGAATCTTTATCGAAATTGGCACACCAATTGAGCTTCGTCAGCGACTGGAACAGATTGGGTCCGTGTCGCGAGCGTCTATTGGCGGCGTCGCCGCAGACGGGGCGTATTACGCCTTTCGAAGCGTTACTACTCGAAGACAATCCGATGGCGCAGCGGCATCGTGCACAAAGCTTCGCCTGCAGGAAGTTCCAAGGCGCCGAATTGCCGTGCTCTGCCCCTCCCGACGTGCGGCCATCGCGCCTGCGCATCGGTTATTTTTCCGCCGACTTTCACAATCACGCTACCATGTATCTGATTGCCAGAATGCTGGAATTGCATGATACGGAGCGTTTTGAAATTATCGCTTACTCGTATGGTCCAACCACGGATGACGCGATGCGCAAAAGGGCCCGCAGCGCAGTGAGTGCTTTTCACGAGGTCGGCCAACTGGGCGACCGTGAGGTCGCCGAGCTGGCGCGCGGCCACCGCCTCGATATTGCCGTGGATCTAAAGGGCTATACGCAGGGTTCGCGCCTGGGCATATTTTCTTATCGCGTGGCGCCGCTGCAGGTCAGCTATCTTGGCTTCCCCGGTACCACTGGAGCATCTTTTATAGATTACCTGGTGGCCGACCATGTCGTTATCCCGCCCAAGCAGAGAAAGCATTACAGTGAGCAGCTGCTTTACCTGCCCAATTCCTATCAGGCTAATGACGACGCGCAGGCAGTGGGCCCAGCGGTCTCGCGGGGGGATGTTGGCTTGCCCGGCGACGGCTTCGTGTTTTGTTGTTTTAATAATAGCTATAAAATTCGCAAGGAAGAATTCAGTATCTGGATGCGCCTTTTAGGCGAGGTGGAGGGGAGCGTTCTCTGGTTGATTCAGGCCAATGATCTGTCCGAGATAAATTTGCGTCGCGAGGCGGAGAACGCCGGTATCGATCCTGACCGCCTGCTGTTTGCGCCAAAAATTCCTCGGCCGGCGCACCTTGCCCGTTTGCGTCTCGCCGACTTATTCCTCGATACTTTTTGCATTAATGCCCACACTACAGCTAGCGATGCACTTTTTTGCGGAGTGCCTATAGTGACAAAGGCAGGCGCAGGGTTTGCCGCTCGTGTGGCAGCGAGTCTTCTATCGGCCATTGACCTTTCCTCATTGATAACGGAGTCAGACGAGGCCTATGAGCAGCTGGCACTATCGTTGGCGCGTAATCCAGATCATCTCGCGGCCCTGAAAAATCGACTGCAAGATAACCGTGCCAGCTCGCCCCTGTTTGATTCGGCGCGTTTTACTCGGGACCTGGAGGCCGCTTACGATTCGGCTTATCAGTGCCATCTTGAGGGTCAGCCGCCGGCTTTAGTGGGAGGTTAAGTCCGGTGCCGGATCTGTATTCTGCCCGGTCCAGAAAACCGGTTGTAGCGCTTCCAGTTGCGCCAGCGTTTGCAGCGCCCATCCTGCATCGCGGATGGCGTGCAGAAATTGCAGGGTGCGCAGGGCGTCAAACCACTGATTGAACTGACGAATAAACTGAGCTTCACTGCGCCCTTGCCGTATGCAGTGGTCCAGACTTGCCTCAACGCCCAGTGTGTCCAGTGCGGTTTCCGCCCGCACCGCCAATACGGTATCCAGCCCCTGTTCGATGAGTAAGTCGGCAATGCTTTGTTTGGGTGTCTGCGCCAATTGTGGCAGAGCGCCCAATAAGCCGCGCAGTGCCTCGAAACTCGCAGGATGATCGAAAATCGCGCTGTCTGCAGGCGTTGGCGCGGTAGCGATGGTGGCCACCATCGGACCGGTACCAAATGGCACTCGGGAGGAGCGTCTCGATTGCAAGCGCACAGGATTCCCCTGCAGTTGCGACACCGGGCCCAGCTTGGCGAGTTTGTTCAGCAGGTAGAAATCCTCGCCCGCGGCCCGTTTGGGGAAGCCGCGCACCATCGCATAGGCACCCGGTCTGACTGCCAGGCAGCTGCCGAGGCTGTGATGGGCGTAGTGCGAGCCCGCCCAACTGAGTCCTGCCACGTAGTAGCGCAATCGTAGTTCATACAGTGCCGTTGCGCTGTTGCAAGCCAGATCGTCGCCTGGGACGTGCTTAAAGGGAAAGACTGCTGCGACCGCACCCGATGGAGTGTCGGCCAACGCGCTGAAGTAATCGTCGGGCAGTGTGGCATCGGCGTCCGTGCTGCAAATCCACTCGGCGTTAATGAACCCCTCGGTCATCCACTGCAGTGCCAGATCGCAGCCCGCCTTGCGTGCGAGGCCAACCCCCAGCTGGGCGGGATTTGGACCGTATAATTCTTCCATGTCATAGACGTACAGGTCCGAGTGAGTGTTTAGCCCGGTCAGAGGTGTGGTCGTTGTCGGTGACAGTTGCACTTGCAGTGCTTCCTGGAGGGTCCGGTTGGCTCGAGCGTCAGGATCGGAGTCCGGGCGATTTATAACGAGAATGACCAGTGTTCTGCCGGTGCCCTCGGGCAGGCAGTACAGCGTATCGAGTAGATCAGAGGATTCGCGGTAAGCGGGTATGACCAACACGTGCTGCCAGCGGCCCCTGTCAAAGTGTTCCGTGGGCAGGTCTGGCTGGATATGCCGTTGCAGGTAGCGGGCGAGGGCGACACTGTCACGCATTGTATTAATGGCCTAATGCAGCGCGGCCCGGATGGGCAGCGTGGCGACCATTGCCGCCTCGATGTCGAGCAACTCCCGCCAGCGCGTATTTACCGTGTCGGCGTCAACGTAACGCTTGGCCAGCGTTAGGAATAACTCGAAATGACGTTCCTCCGACCGGGCAATAGATTGGTAAAATTTTTTCAGTGCCCCCTCGCTCAGTGCAGCTGCGACCAGGGCGAAGCGCTCGGCGCCTCTCGCTTCAATGATGCTGGCGGTCAGCAGGCGATCCAGCAGATAGACCTCCTTGCCCTGGCGGATGGCCTCTCTGAACGACACGACATACGCGTCCCGGGTGTCTGGCGCTGTGACCAGGCCGCGTTGGTGAATCCACTTCACCACTTCCCTGTAGTGGGTCAATTCCTCAACGGCGAGGTCCGCCATCGCTGCCACCAGGTCGATACGGTCAGGGTAGTGGGACAACATGGAAATGGCCATGCCAGAGGCCTTTTTCTCTGCCGCGGCATGGTCCAGCAGAAAAGCGTCGAAGTCGGCCATCACGGCTTCGGTCCAGGCGGGCGGAGTGGCGTATTGTAGCGGTGAGTCTGGCATACCGGGCTTCGTATCATCCCCAAGCCCGCCATTGAACTGCACGGCAACGCGAAACACAAGTCTGTCCGGCTTTTACCTGCCCCTCGACTTGCGGCTACGCCGCGACCCTATGCTAAACTCGCGTTTCGATTTCGGGTCTACGAACACCCGGCTCCCAGCTTCGAACCACAGACCAGGACTGCCTCAGCAATGATTATCAAACCTCGCGTTCGCGGATTTCTTTGCACCACCACCCACCCGGTTGGCTGCGACGCCAACGTCAAACGACAGATTATGCACGTGCGCAATCAAGGGCCGGTCAGTAAGGGCCCAAAGCGCGTGCTGGTGATCGGCGCATCGACTGGCTATGGGCTTGCCTCGCGGATAACGGCGGCGTTTGGTTGTGGAGCTGCCACGCTGGGTATCTTCTTTGAAAAGCCGGGAAAGGAGAAAAAAACCGGCACAGCGGGCTGGTACAACTCTGCCGCGTTTCACCGTTATGCCGAGCAAGAGGGGTTGTATGCCAAGAGTATCAATGGCGATGCTTTCAGTGATGCGGTGAAACAGCAGGCAATCGACGTGATAAAAACGGACATGGGTCAGGTAGATTTGGTGATATACAGCCTGGCGGCGCCGCGGCGTCAGCACCCGGTGACTGGCGTAGTGCACGATTCCACACTCAAGCCTGTCGGTAAGGATGCCGTGCAAATGGGGGTAAACACGGATAAGGAAGAGATTCAGGAATTTTCTCTCCCGGCCGCGACGCAGGAAGAGATAGAAAATACTGTCGCTGTCATGGGCGGTGAAGACTGGCAGATGTGGATTGAGGCCCTCGACGAGGCAGGGGTTTTGGCTGACGGGGCGAAGACAACCGCCTACACCTACATCGGGGAGAAGCTGACCTGGGATATTTATTGGCATGGCACCATAGGTGTTGCCAAGCAGGATCTGGACCGCCGCGTGCTCGCCATTCGAGAGCGACTGGCGGCCAGGGGCGGTGACGCCAGGGTGTCGGTACTGAAAGCCGTGGTTACTCAGGCCAGTGCTGCGATCCCAGCCATGCCGATTTATCTCGCGCTGCTGTTTAAGGTGATGAAGGAGCGTGGTGTGCACGAAGGCTGTATCGAGCAAATCGACGGCTTGTTTCGGGAGTCGCTGTATGGCAGCCATCCTCACCTGGATGAGGAGGGGCGATTGCGTGCCGACGGCAAGGAGCTGGACCCCGAGGTGCAGGCCGCTGTCGATGCTCTGTGGAGCCAGATCAGCACTGAAACCCTGCGGGAGTTATCGGACTATGCGGGCTACCGACGAGAGTTCCTGCAATTGTTCGGCTTCGAAGTGGATGGCGTGGATTATGAGCAGGACGTCGATCCTTATGTATTGATCGATAATCTGGTCTAACGCGATGCTTGAGCACGGCGTGCCATTTCGTCTCAATAGCCGGGTGCATCGACTGGTCGCCCCCAACCCGGGAGTGATGACTGGCCCCGGCACCAATACCTACCTGCTAGGGGGCGAAAAGGTTGCCGTTTTGGACCCCGGCCCCGCTATTCCCGCGCACGTTGACGCCATTCTGGATGCCGCCGGCGACCGCATACACTGGGTTGTCTGCACCCACACGCACCCCGATCATTCCCCAGCTGCGCAGGCAGTGGCGCGTGCCACCGGTGCCGAGGTGATCGGGGCAGTACCACCGGAGGATGACCATCAGGACAAGACCTTCAAGCCGACCATAGATTTGCATCACGATCATGTTCTGGCTACTGACGAGTTTACCCTGCGGGCAGTCCACACGCCCGGCCATGTAGGTAACCACTACTGTTTTTTCCTCGAGGAAGAGGGCATGTTGTTCGCTGGCGATCACATCATGAACGGCTCTACGGTGGTGATTATTCCCCCTAGTGGCGACATGAAAGCCTATATTGAATCCCTGCAGCTGCTGTTGGACTATCCGCTCAGGCAGATTGCGCCGGGCCACGGTGATGTCATTGAGGACCCTGCGGCCGCGGTGGAGTGGCTGGTGCAGCATCGTCTGGGCCGCGAGGGCAAGGTGGTCGACGGCCTGCGTAGCAGCGGTCGCTGTTCGCTGGATACGCTGGTGAAAGTGGTTTACGACGATGTGGATACGAGTCTGCACAAGATGGCGAAGTTATCGCTCAGTGCGCACCTGATCAAGTTGCGTGAGGAAGCGCGCGTCAGGGAATACCCGGAAGATGGCGTCTGGGAGTTACTGTAATTTTGAAGGGCGATGGTGCATGTTGAGGGTTGGCTTCCCCGTTGTGCCGTCGTTGGATAAGACTATTGGAGAGCGTGAGATATGAACGGGTTAATGATGGATATGCCGCTGACGATTGCCTCGATCGTGGAGCATGCGGAGCGAATCAACGGCGACGGCGAGATTGTGTCAGTGACCGCGGACAACCCCCGACATCGCTATACCTACCGTGAGGCGTTTGCCAGGGCGCGTCAGCTTGGCGACAGCCTGACCCAGTGGGGCCTTGCCCGCGGTGACCGCATTGCCACCCTAGCGTGGAATGACTATCGGCATTTTGAAGTCTATTACGGCGTCGCCTGCACCGGCCACGTTTGTCACACCATCAACCCGAGGTTGTTTCCGGAGCAGCTGGTCTACATTATTAATCACGCTGAGGATCGCTATGTATTTGTTGATCCGGATTTTGTGCCGCTGGTTGAAGGTCTCGCGGAGCAATGCCCCATGGTGCAGGGCTGGATTATCCAATGCAGTGCAGACCGCATGCCGCAAACCTCACTGCCCAACGCGATCTGCTACGAAACATTGTTGGAAAAAGGCAGCCCTGATTTCCAGTGGCCGGCGCTGGAAGAGCGAGACGCCTGTGCGTTGTGTTATACGTCGGGAACCACCGGCAACCCCAAGGGCGTTTTGTACTCCCACCGCTCTACACTGTTGCATTCCTATGCCACCATGATGCCGGATGCTCTGGGCATCGCGCGCAGGGATGTAGTGCTGCCGATTGTGCCCCTGTTTCACGTCAACGCCTGGGGCAACCCGTATGCCTGCCCCATCGCGGGTGCCAAGTTAGTGTTTCCAGGCAGCAAAATGGGTGATGGGGAGACGCTGGCAGCGCTGATCAATGAAGAGAAGGTGACTCTGTCCGCCGGTGTGCCCACGGTCTGGCTGGGATTATTGGCCCACCTTAAAAAATCGGGGCAGCGTGTCGATTCACTGGAACGCATCATTGTCGGCGGCGCGGCCTGCCCGCTGTCAATCATGGAAGACCTCGACAGTTACGGTGTGAGTACCCGGGTCGGTTGGGGCATGACGGAGATGAGCCCCCTCGGCTCGGCCAATGCCGGCGACAGCGAGCGGGACAAGTACAGTACTGAAGACTACGCGAGGCTCCGCCTCAAGGCGGGGCGACCGATATTTGGTGTTGAAATGAAAATCGTCGATGATGAAGGTAAAGCGTTGCCCTGGGACGGAGAGGCATTCGGTTCTCTGCTGGTGAGAGGGCCCTGGGTCTGCTCCAGTTATTTCAAGCTGGAGGACTCTGATGCTCACGAGCGCGAAGCGGGCTGGTTCGAGACCGGTGATGTGGCCACTATTGACGCGGACGGCTACCTGGCGATCACCGATCGCACCAAAGATGTCATCAAATCCGGCGGCGAATGGATATCCTCCATCGAGGTAGAGAACGCGGCGACGGATCATCCCCAGGTAGCGGAGGCGGCGGTGATCGGATGCTATCACCCCAAGTGGAGTGAGCGCCCGCTGCTGATTGTGGTGCGGTCCAGCGACGGGCAGGACGTTACCGCAGCGGAGATCCTGGCCTCGCTTGAGGGCAAGATCGCCAAGTGGTGGATGCCCGACGCGGTGGAGTTCGTTGACGAGCTGCCTCATACCGCCACGGGCAAGGTGCAGAAGCTCAAGTTGCGAGACCAGTTCAGTGGCTATGCTTTCAAGGCGTGACAGGACGAGCTGTGTTGTCTCGCGGGCCTGACGAGTCGGTAATGCGGGAGCGCCTCAAGCTGCTTGTGGCAGCCCTGGTGTTGTTGTTGACGGTGTTTTGTTTTGCGCCGCTCGGCGTTTTACTGCTGAACGCGGCGGAGGTTGCTGTATCCCCCCGCAGCGTGCTGGAGCTGCCCCGCTGGCTGGTGCTGTGTTTATCGGGTGTATTCATCGGCTGCCTGTTGCTGCCCTCGGCAGCGCGGCGCAGTATCGCCTGTCTTGCGTTGGGCGCCGCCGCGCTTTTCTATCTGCAGGGTAATTTTTTGGTGTGGGACTACGGTCCACTGGACGGCACCGATATTGACTGGCAGGCGCACCGGTTGGTCGGCTGGCTGGAGGTGCTGATCTGGCTGTTGGCGCCGCTGCTTGTCCTGTATTACCGGGCGGTGCTTTGGCGTCATCTAGTCGGTCTTTCACTACTTCTGGTTGCGGTGCAGGGGGCGTCCCTGATCGCTCACCTGGGTTCGGGCAAAACATTTCCGCGCGATGGGCCGGCGACGGCACAGGAAATTGAAAGAGACTTCTTCGCCTTCTCGGAGGAGCGCAATGTGGTGGTTATTGTGCCCGACACTTTTGCGTTGCCCGTCTTCGAAGAGACACTGACTATTTATCCTGAGCTGGAGAAGCAGCTCGCAGGATTCACCAGCTTCCGCAATACGTTGGGTGTTTCACCCTATACGTTGCTGTCTATCCCCACCATTATGTCGTCTCTGGTCTACCGCAATTCGGGCACGATCCAGAGGTTTATGAGCGCGGCTTTCGGTGAGCAATCCCTACCCTTTTTCCTGTCGGAACAAGGTTACAAGATCGATATTGCGACCATGGGTACCTACAAACCGTCTCTGCGCTGGCTGCCGGGTGATGACTTGACGTCCGTTCTTTACGATAAACCCGGAGAAGTCCGCCTCCGCGATAGCGTGCAAATCTGGGATGTCACCCTGTTTCGCTACGTGCCACACGTGCTGAAAAAACGCATTTACGATAAGCACAAGTGGTGGTTACAGAGCCATTATCTGGGGAATGCGTCGTCGTCGCCGCGACGATCGCCACCCGGGGACCCGCTGATGGACGCTACGCCGGTGCAACGGGCGACGGCTATTTTTCTCGATCGACTGGCGCAGTTCGTGTCCCGCGATAGTCCGCAGCCTACCTTCAAATTTATCCATCTTTTCACCTCCCACCCTCCGTTTCAGATCGACGCAGACGGCAATATGCTGCTGGAATCAGAATACGAGACGATGCCGGTAACGGAGAGGGCGATTGCGCAGAGCGCCTTTGCGCTGAAGCAAATTCTGGGCATCCTCGACGTTCTGCAACAACAGGGTGTATACGATCAGACCATGGTGGTGGTGGCTGCGGATCATGGCACCGACATTACCATGGACACCCTGCCTGTCTATAAGCGCCGCGCCCATCCGATCTTGTTGATCAAGCCCTTTGGTGCCTCGGGAGAGCTGCAGGTCTCGGCGGCGCCTGCCAGTCTGCTGGACGTCCCGGCCACGGTGATGGGGGCGTTGGGTTTGTCGGCACCCTTTGCGGGCTATGCGCTACTCGATGACGCGGTGCCCTTGGGCAGGGTGCGCCAGTATTATTACTTCGACTGGAGCGGCAAGGAGTTCTGGGACGTGGATCGCCTGCCGTTCCTGCGCCAGTATGATGTCAGCGGCCCCGTGGAGGCGCTATCGTCCTGGGCAGAGCGCTGTAATCTGACTTTTTCCGAGCAGCGAGCGGCATCCTGTCCCTAGCAGAGCGGCGCCGAGGCTTACCCCGACCAGGGCGAATGTATTAAATTCGTAGATATTCTTCTAAATATCTACGAAAAAGTCTTTTTATTTGCGCTTTGACTGACTAATATAAGCATCCCCGGTCGTTGTGGCCCTCTACTTAGTATCTCACCGATGTCCGATAATTCAGCGTCAGCCAGAACTCTGCCCCAGGTCGTTGTCGACGCGGCGTCACGCTACGGGTCTCGCCTCGCCATCACCGACGGCACGGTGCAGCTGACCTACGAGGAGCTGGACAGGGCCCGCATCGCCGCGGCTCAGGCGTTTATTGCGGCGGGTATTGAGCAGGGCGACCGCTTCGCCATCTGGGCTCCTAATATTTTTCAATGGATCGTCGCTGCCATTGGTGCGCAGAGCGTGGGTGCCGTGTTGGTGCCGCTGAATACGCGTTACAAGGGCTCCGAGGCGGCTTATATCATCCGCTCCAGCGGTGCACGGATGCTGTTCACGGTGGGGGACTTCCTGGGCGTCTCTTACCCGGAGATGCTTGCAGATCAAGCATTGCCTGAGCTCGAGCGCACGGTATTGCTCGACGATGCTGCCGTGGGCGGCCAGACCTGGTCATCCTTTCTTGCGGCGGGCGAGTCTGTTCCGACGGAGGAGGTGACACGTCGCGCGGCGTTGCTGACGCCTGAAGATACGCTGGATATCCTGTTTACCTCGGGTACCACGGGTAACCCCAAAGGTGTGGTGACTGCTCATGGGCAGAATATCCGTACGTTTGAAAACTGGAGCGCGACGGTGGGTTTACGCAGCGAGGATAATTACCTCATTATCAACCCGTTCTTTCACTCCTTTGGTTATAAAGCGGGTTGGCTGGCGGCGATTATTCGCGGGGCACATATCTTGCCGGTGCTTAGCTTCGACCTCGATGCGGTGATGGCGCAGATCGCAAGGGACAAAATCTCCATGATCCCCGGTCCGCCGACGATTTATCAGTCTTTGCTGGCTCACCCGCAGCGCGGCGAATACGATTTATCGAGCCTGCGTCTGGCGGTGACGGGCGCGGCGCCGGTGCCGGTTGAGCTGGTGCGGCAGATGCGAGAGGAGCTGGGATTCGAAGTAGTAGTGACTGCCTATGGCTTGACCGAAACCTGTGGCGTCGTGTCGATTTGTCGGCCTGACGACAGCGCCGAGCGTATATCGCACACCTCGGGTCGTGCCATGGACGGTGTTGAGGTCATGCTGGCAGATCGCGACGGCAATAGCGTCGCTGACGGCGCAGTGGGTGAGATTTTGGTCCGTGGTTTCAACGTGATGCAGGGCTATTTCAATGATGCGCAGGCCACGGCTGATGCGCTGACAGATGATGGCTGGTTGCGCACCGGTGATGTGGGCGAAATGGACGAGAACGGATACGTCCGAATTACCGGGCGTATCAAGGAGATGTTCATCGTCGGGGGGTTTAACTGCTACCCGGCGGAAATCGAGAATACGTTGTGTGATATGCCCGGTGTTGCTCGCGCCGCCGTTATCGGCGTGCCGGATGATCGCATGGGTGAAGTGGCGCGTGCTTTTGTGGTGCGCGATGGCGGTGTGCAGCTGGACGAGGCGACAGTCATTGCCTGGGCCCGTGACAACATGGCCAATTATAAGGTGCCTCGTTCCGTGGTATGGCTGGATGAGTTGCCGATGAACGCGGGCGGCAAGGTTGACAAGGCGGCGCTGGCGGGCGGTAGCGCGGGATGAGGGACAGCGCCACGCCGACAGGGCAGGCCGAGCCCATTGATCTGGATGACACAGATCACGCCATTATCGCGCTGTTGCGCGGTAACGGCCGCATGCCCTATCGGGCTGTCGCGCGCGAACTGAATGTCTCGGAAAACACGGTGCGCGCACGGGTGCGACGCATGGAGGAGTCCGACACCATGCGTGTGGTGGCCGTCACCGATATCGAAGCCGCGGGCTTTGGTATGTTGCTGGCGATTGGTGTGCAGGTGGAGGGCCGTTCACCAGAGGAGGTGGCGCGGGACATGGCGGTTGTCCCTGAAGTTTTTTCCGTCAGCGTGGTCGTGGGTGCCCAGGACATCGAGATACTGGTAGTTGCCCGAGACCAATCGCACTTGAATGCCCTGATCGCTGAACAGCTGGGTGTTGTTCCCGGTGTGCGGAGACTGACGCCGGCACTGGCGCTCGATGTATTGAAGAACCAGCCGGACTGGGTGCCTTTTCATGCGGCGTAATCTCGATGGCTCCGACCGAGCAATCGTGGAACGACTGTCCCGCGATGCGCGGGTCAGCAACCGGGAGATTGCCGAGCAGCTCGGTGTCACTGAGGGCACTGTTCGATCGCGCGTTAAACGTATGGAAGAAGAGCGGCAGATTCGCATTACAGCAGTGACCAATATCGACCGCTTCAAGGATGCGGCGCTGGCGTATATCTGGATAGAGGTGGAGCGCAGCGACCAGACTAAAGCTATCGCTAGTGCGCTGGCGGATGTTACGGAGTTGGGTTTTGTCGGCGTGATGCTGGGCCGGGCCGACATTCTGGCGATCACCATGGTGCGCAATGCGGAACACCTGGCGGAATTTGTACACAAGCGTATCAGTGTGATCAAGGGTGTGCGGGGTACTCGCAGTACACTGGGCGTCAATTTTATCAAACATGACTATCGCGTGGCGCGCATAGTCAGTTAGACGCGGGCTGACAATAGCGCGCCAGCAAAAAAGGAAGCGAACGATGAACAAACAGATGACGGCGGCAGAGGCCATTGGGCAGATAGAAGATGGCATGACCATCGGTATCGGTGGCTGGGGCCCGCGGCGCAAGCCCATGGCCCTGGTGCGCGAAATCCTGCGGTCCGATCTTAAGGACCTTACCGTGGTGGCGTACGGTGGTGCAGATGTGGGCATGCTGTGTGCAGCCGGCAAGGTAAAGAAGGTGGTATTTGCATTTGTCTCGCTCGATTTTATTCCGCTGGAGCCCTATTTTCGTCAGGCCCGCCAATCCGGTGCCATCGAGGTGATGGAGGTGGACGAGGGTATGATGCTGCTGGGCCTGCGGGCCGCGAGCTGGGGCGTGCCATTCATCCCGACGGAGGTGGGGTTGGGCACCGATATTATTACGAAAAGCGCTGACCTCAAGGTAATCGACAGTCCTTACGATGACAAAGAGTGGGTAGCCATGCCGGCATTGTCATTGGATGTCTCCCTCATTCATGCGGACCGCGCCGACTCGCGCGGCGTCTGTCAGATAGCGGGCCCCGATCACTATATGGATGACTGGTTTGCCCGGGCAGCGCAGAAAACCTTTGTCTCCTGTGACGAGCTCGTCGACAGCGACTATTTTCATGATCCCGCACAGGCCCGGCTGGTGCATTGGGAACGCGCTGCCACCACTGGAGTCATTGCCATACCGGGCGGTGCGCATCCGAGCTCTTGTGCCCCGCTTTACGGATTCGATGTCCCGCATTTCAAGGCGTACGTAGCGTCGGCGAAGGAGGAGGGCGGTATCCGGGGTTATCTCGATGCGTTCCTGGGGCGCTCGGAGGACGAGTACCAGCAAAATGTGGGTGGCCTTGACGCCATTCGCGCGATTGAATTGCCAACGTATTAACCGACCGGGGAGATAGAGACCATGACTGCAGCAATTGATTACACCCTGGCCGAGCTGTGCATCGTCGCCGCGAGCCAGGCGTTTGCCAATGAGGGTGAGGTACTGGCCACCGGTATCGGGGTCATCCCGCGACTGGCGGCAAGCCTCGCCATGAAAACGACCAATCCCGAGCTGATGATGACAGACTCCGAGGCGTGGATGCTGAGCGAGCCCAACCCGCTGGGCAAGCGCCCGGATGGCTTTGTGCCCGCCAGAGAATCCTGGATGGGTTTTTCGCGCATCTTCGACAACGTTTGGAGCGGCAAGCGTCACGCCATGCTGGGTCCGACCCAGATAGACCGCTTTGGCCAGTCCAATACCTCTGCGCTGGGAGGCACCTACGACAGGCCCAAGGTGATGATGTTGGGCGCTCGCGGGTTTCCGGGCAATTCAATTTCTCACCCAAACAGTTTTTTTGTGCCCTCGCATAACACGCGTGTGTTCATGGAAGGTGAGTGCGACTTTGTATCGTCTATCGGATACAACCCGGCGCGGCTGCCCAAGGGTCATAGTCTGGACGACATCGATATACGCCTCGTTGTAACTGAGTTGTGTGTGATGGACTTCGGGGGGCCGGACCACCAGGTTCGGCTGGTGTCGCTGCACCCCGGCATTACGCTGGAGCAGGTGCAGGAAAACACCGGCTACCCGGTGCATGTCCCCGAGGATGTCCCCGTGACGGTAGCTCCCTCGCAGGCGCAGTTGGACATCATTGCCACTATGGACCCGCATAATCAGCGCGCACACCAGATCAAGGACAACCCGCCCGGCAATCGTGGCTGATTGGAGAAACTGAGACATGCTTGAGACACGCTTGACGGAATTGCTGGGTTGCCGTTACCCCATCGTGCAGACCGCAATGGGCTGGGTAGCGGACCCTAACCTGGTCGCGGGCAGCTGCAACGCGGGGGGGTTTGGATTCCTGGCCGGCGCCACTATCCCGGCGCAGGAGATGGAGCGGGATATTCAGAGGGTGAAGGAATTAACCGACCAGCCCTTCGGTGTGAATTTCCATATGTATCAGCCCAACGCGATGGCTATTGTGGACCTGGTGATACGCCATGGCGTGAAAGCGGTGAGTTACTCACGATCTCCCGGGCCGGACATGATCAGAAAATTGAAGGACGCAGGCGTTGTCTGCATGCCGACCGTTGGCTTGCCCAAGCATGCCATCAAGGCGGTGGAGCTGGGGGCAGATGCCGTTACCGTGCAGGGTGGAGAGGGCGGGGGACATACGGGCGCTGTGCCCACCTCCTTGCTGATACCGCAGGTGGTTGATGCGGTCAGTGACAAGGTGCCCGTGGTCGCAGCGGGCGGTTTCAAGGATGGTCGCGGCTTGCTGGCCGCACTGTCATTTGGCGCTGACGGTATTGCCATGGGCACGCGATTTCTGATGACAGAAGAGAGTCCCGTGCCCCGGGAAACACTGCAGCGTTATATCGACTGCAAGAATCCCGGTGAGATTATCGTGTCGAAGGCTATGGATGGTTTACCGCAGCGCATGATCATGAACGAACTGTTGGTTGAACTGGAAAAAGCCAGCGCCCTGAAGAAGTTGCTGATCGCCATGCGCAATGGCCTGGCTTTCCGCAAACACACGGGTGCGAGCATCATCAGTTTGCTCAAGTCCGCTCTGGCGATGGGCCGCGATGACGATATGACCGCCGCCCAGGCCATTATGTCTGCCAATGCGCCCATGATTATTCAGAGAGCGATGGTGGATGGAGAGCCGTCCCGGGGTGTGTTGCCCTCGGGCCAGGTCGCCGGTGTTATCAGCGAGCTGTTGACCTGCGAAAAATTGATTGCCTCAATTGTTGAGGAAGCGGAGCAGCGCTTGAAGTTATTGGCATTGAAAGCAGAGGCGTAGCGCACAATAAATCCCCGCAGGGGACTGAACACGCGGAGTGGCAGTGAGGCAGTTACAGCTTCATCCGGAAGTCGAAACCGCGACGCAGGGGTCGACCTACGATTAACAGAATTGAACGCGACAGGAATCGGAACTATGGCCAAGCCATTCAAGACAACGATCGACAGCGGTATCGCTGAAGTGATTCTCGACCACCCTCCAGTGAACGCCTTTGACAGTGCCGGCTGGTTCGCTATCGCGGCGGAAATAGATGCCCTGGGCGAAAATGACACTGTGCGGGTGATTGTCATCGCCGCTGCCGGCAAAGGGTTTTGTGCCGGGGTGGACATCAAGGAGTTGGCGGCTGACAGCACAAAGATCGTCGACGTGAACAAGGGTAATTACGAGACATTTCGGGCAATTCATCGCAATCCAAAACCGGTGATCGTGGCGTTGCATAGCTTTGTGCTGGGAGGTGGCATCGGCATGGCGGGTGCTGCGGATATCATCCTGTGTTCCGATTGTGCGCGTTTCGGTGTGCCTGAGATCGACCGGGGCGCGATGGGCGGTGGCGCGCATCTACAACGTATGTTCCCGGTACAAAAGGTGCGTTACATGTATTTCACCGGTGAGTTTATCGATGCCCAGGAGGCTTACCGCCTCGGAGCAGTGGAAAAAGTAGTGCCCCTCGAGGAGCTGCTGCCTGCTGCCCGTGATATCGCTGCCAAGATCGCAGAGAAATCTCCTGCCATGGTGAGGCTGGCGAAAGAAGCGCTCACCGGGATTGAAGATGGCAATTTAGAGGACAAGTACCGCTGGGAGCAGGGGTTTACCCTGGAGGCTTATACCGTGGGCGATTCGCAGGAATCGCGTAACGCCTTTGTGCAAAAGCGCGACGCCAAGTTTGATCAAGAGTGAATCCGGGGCCAAGACCGGGGGAGAGATGATAGATCTATGGAACTAGCCTATACAGACAAGCAACAGGCCTTCCGTGCGGAAGTACGCAGTTGGCTGGCGGTGAATGTGCCGGCAGAGCCACTGCAGTCTTTCGATACCGAAGAGGGGTTCAAGGCACACCGCCAGTGGGAGGCCACACTCAATCGTGGGCGCTGGGGTATGGTGACCTGGCCTGAAGCGCTGGGGGGCCGGGGTTGCGACCTGATCGAGTGGCTTATTTTCGAGGAGGAGTATTACCGTGCGCAAGCGCCTCTGCGGGTAAACCAGAATGGAATTTTCCTGTTGGGCCCCACCTTGATGGAGTACGGCACGGAAGAGCAGAAAGCCCGTATCCTGCCCCCGATGGCCACTGGCGAAGAGGTGTGGGCGCAGGGTTGGTCGGAGCCCAATGCCGGCTCGGACATGGCAGCGATACGCGCGACCGCGCGCCTCGAGGGCGACAAGTACGTGGTGAATGGGCAGAAAATCTGGTCCACCCGTGCCGTCTGGGCCGACTGGTGTTTCGGTATGTTCCGCACTGATCCCGAGTCTGAGCGTCACCGGGGTTTGACTTTTATTCTGGTGCCTCTGGACAGTCCGGGTATTACGGTGCGACCGATTCCGCAATTAGACGGGTTGCCCGGCTTCGCGGAGATTTTTTTTGATGATGTTGAAGTGGCGATTGAAAACCGGCTCGGCGATGAAGGGGCCGGCTGGAGCGTGGCTATGGCGACTGCAGGGTTTGAGCGAGGGCTCATGCTGCGTTCTCCGGCGCGATTTCAGGAAACCGCGCGACGACTGGTCGAGTTGTACACCGCCAATCGTGAGTCCGCAGACCGGGATCCGGCGGTGAAGGAGGCGGTGTTGCGCGCTTATCTGGACGCGGAAAGCTACTGCCTTGCGACGTATCAGACTGCCTGCCGTCTCAATAAAGGCGGCAAGATCGGAGCAGAGTCATCGACCAACAAGATATTCTGGTCTGAGCTTGACCAGAACATGCACGCGGCGGCCATGAGTATTCTTGGCGCTCGCGCCGAACTCTTGTCCCATGCGCCGGATGCCAGCGGTGTTGGCAAGTGGCTCGATGGCTGGATGTTCTCCATGTCGGGGCCGATTTATGCAGGCACTAATGAGGTGCAGCGAAACATTATTGCCGAGCGCATGCTCGGGATGCCGCGCTGAGCGGTGGGTTGGATGCGGAGAAATAACTGAGTATGGACTTTACGTTTACAGAAGATCAGTTGCTGTTTCAGGCGTCGGTCAGGGAATTCCTGACCAATGAAGTGACCACCGAGCGCATTCGCGCAAGTTGGGAATCAGACTCGGGACGCAGCGACGCATGGTGGAGTCAGTTGGCTGAACTTGGGTTGACCGGTATCACGGTGCCTGAGGTGTACGGCGGGTTGGGCATGAATGAGCTGGACTTCGTTTTATTGGCGCAGGAATGCGGTTACGTCGCACTGCCGGAGCCGCTGGTGAATACGGCGCTGGTTTCCGTACCGTTGTTGCGTGACATTGGCGGGGAGGTGGCGGCGCACTGGCTGCCGAAGATCGCCACCGGTGAAGCGAAAGTCGTTGTCGGTCTGGCGCAAAATAGGCTTGTAGAAGATGCCCATGTAGCCGACTTACTGTTGTTGCAGCAGGGTGGTGTGCTGCTCGCGGCGACACCGGAGCAAGTGAGCTTAAGGCATAACGAGTCGGTCGATCCCTCAAGAAAACTGTATGCCGTCGATGTCACGGGTCAACCGCTGGAAGTCGCGGCGGGTGCCCGTGCCGAGGCGCTGATCGCAGAAGCGCTGAACCGCGGTGCATTGGGCGGCGCAGCCCAGGCGCTTGGGCTGGCCCAGCGCATGATTGATGCAACAGTGCAGTACACCAGCGAACGGCAGCAATTTGGCAAGCCGGTGGGCAGTTTTCAGGCAGTGAAGCACCAGATGGCCAACGTGGCAGTGCAGCTGGAGTATGCGAAGGCGCCCACGCACCGCGCGGCCTATGCGTTGGCAAGTGGCCAGGCGATTGCGTCACACGCTGTCTCCCACGCCAAACTGGTGGCGTGCGATGCGGCTAACCTGGCCGCTAGGAACTGCCACCAGGCACACGGAGCGATGGGCTACACGTGGGAGATGGACCTGCATATTTTTATGAAAAAAGCGTGGGCGCTGGCCAATTGCTGGGGCGACGCAGGATTTCACAAGGCGCGTATTGGGCGCACGATTTTTGCTGATGGCGCCGCGCTGGGTGCGGGCGCGACATTTGGTTAGTCGCAAGCCGATTTTTCAAGTTCACGTTGTTCAAGATGAGTAGAGGAAACCCGTTATGGCAGATGCATACATAGTAGACGCAGTTCGTTCGCCCACCGGTCGCCGCAAGGGCGGTTTAGCGGATGTCCATGGCGCTGACCTGGGTGCGCACGTGCTCAAGACATTGTCGGATCGTAATGAAATACCCGATGACGAATACGACGACGTGATCTTCGGCTGTGTCGATACCATTGGCCCCCTTGCGGGTGACATTGCGCGGACCTGCTGGCTCGCGGCGGGCCTTGCGGAGGTTGTGCCGGGCACGACCATTGACCGTCAGTGCGGTTCGTCCCAGCAGGCCGTGCACTTTGCAGCACAGGCCATTATGGCGGGGGTGAATGACGTTGTCGTTGCGGGCGGTGTGCAAACGATGACGCAGATTCCCATTTCATCGGCCATGTTGGCTGCCCAGCCTATGGGTTTCCCCGACCCTTTCTCCGGTAGCCAGGGATGGGTCGCGCGTTACGGCGATGTACCGCCGTCGCAGTTTACGTCCGCCCAGATGATTGCCGACAAGTGGGACATCTCGCGTGAGCAGATGGAAGCGTTTGCCTTACGCTCTCATACGCTGGGACAGCAGGCGATCGACGAAGGGCGCTTTGATCGAGAAATCGCACCGCTGAATGGCGTGGACACGGATGAGACTGTGCGCAATACCTCGTTGGAAAAAATGGCTGAACTGGAACCGTTGGTAGAGGGCGGTACTATCACCGCTGCGGTGTCCAGCCAGACCTGTGATGGTTCATCCGCCGTGCTGATCGTATCGGAAGACGCACTGAAGCGTTACAACCTGACCCCTCGAGCCCGTATCGCTCACATGAGTGTGCGGGCAGCCGACCCGATCTGGATGCTTACCGCGCCGATCCCGGCGACTGAATATGCGATGAAAAAATCTGGTATGAAGCTGGACGATATCGATCTCGTGGAAATTAACGAAGCGTTTGCCTCGGTGCCCATGGCGTGGCTACTGGAGACGGGCTATCCGCTGGAGAAAATCAATGTCAACGGCGGTGCGATTGCTCTGGGTCATCCGCTGGGAGCCAGTGGCACCAAATTGATGACGACCCTGTTGCATGAGCTCGAGCGCTCAGGCGGTAAGTACGGGCTGCAAACTATGTGTGAAGGGGGTGGTCAGGCGAACGTTACTATCCTGGAGAGACTGTAGTCTGGGTTTATGTCGGGCTGTGGCGCTGTGAAGTTTCATGCTGCCGATCGGGGTAAGGGCCGTTGACGTGCTTTTCAGTCTAATGAGACGCAAAAAGAGATTGGGTAGTTTTTTAGTGACACGTGGAGGAGTGAATAGATGAGTGGAATTCTGCAAGGTCGTACAGCGATTGTCACCGGCGCCGGTGGCGGCCTGGGTGCAGCCCACGCGAGGGTGTTTGCGTCGGAGGGATGTGCGGTAGTCGTCAATGACATCAATACCGAGGCGGCACAGGCGGTGGTCGATAGCATCACGGCTGCCGGCGGCAGGGCGATTGTGAACAGCTCCGATATTACCCACTATGACGACAGTCTGAATGCCGTAAAGCAGGCTATCGACAGCTTTGGTGGTCTTGATATCGTGTTGAACAACGCGGGCATTAACCGCGATCGTATGTTCGCCTCAATGACCGAGGCAGAGTGGGACGCCATCATGGCGGTTCACCTGAAAGGACACTTTTGCATCAGCTCTCACGCAGTGCACTATTGGCGTGGATTGTCCAAAGAGGGCAGGGCCGTGGACGCGCGCATCATTAATACAACCTCCGGCGCGGGCCTGCAAGGTTCTGTCGGCCAGTCCAATTACGCGGCGGCCAAGGCCGGTATTGCTGCCTTAACGCTAAACCAGGCGGCGGAGTTGGGTCGTTATAACATTACCGCGAATTCGGTAGCACCTTCCGCGCGCACCGGTATGACTACGGCAGTCCCTGCGATGGCTGAGCGTATGAAAAAGCCAGAGGATGACAGCTTCGATCATTTCGCACCCGAGAACGTATCCAATCTGCTGGCCTGGCTTGCAAGCTCCGAGGCGTCCGGCGTGACCGGGCGTGTCTTTGAAGCAGAGGGTGGTCGCATTTGTATCTGCGACGGTTGGCGCACCACCGAGGGCGTTGATCGTGGGGCAGCGTGGGCGCCCGCTGAGATCGGTGAGGCCATGAAAGAATTGCTGAAGGCGGAAGTGCCGGCCCAGAAAGTCTGGGGAACCTAGAGCGCAAGCGCGCGGAGTTGTTATGGAATTTGCGTTTACAGAAGAGCAGGAAATGATTCGCGATACCGCATCGTCGTTTCTTGCCGAGGT
This sequence comes from Candidatus Marimicrobium litorale, assembly GCF_026262645.1. Lineage (NCBI taxonomy): Bacteria > Pseudomonadati > Pseudomonadota > Gammaproteobacteria > Cellvibrionales > Halieaceae > Marimicrobium > Candidatus Marimicrobium litorale. The sequence continues at coordinate 2,117,732 of NZ_SHNO01000001.1, read as the reverse complement.
CTCTACCAGTGCCGCGGTGCGTGCCGCGATGGCGACGGAGCAGGGTTACGATGGTGCACTGTGGCATCGCATCTGCTCGGAGATGTACTGGCAGGCGATACATGTTCCTGAAGAGTTTGGCGGTATGGGCCTCGGTTACGTCGAGGTGGTGGCCACCATGGAGCAGATGGGCCGCTACCTCTTGTGCTCACCCTATTTCTCCACGGTATGTCTGGCAGCCAACGCGCTGCTGCTGGCGGGTAGTGATGCGCAGAAAGCGGAGTGGCTGGGTCGCATGTGTGAAAGTGGTCACACCGCGACGGTGGCCTTCAACGGAGGCATAAGCGATTGGGGCGCAGACGCGATAACAGCGACCTGGCGTCGTGAGGGTGACAGTTATGTGCTCAATGGCGAATACCGCTATGTCGTGGATGGCCATACCGCAGAACTGTTGATCGTGGCGGCGCGAGAAGAGGGGAGCGGCGGCGAGCAGGGCATCAGCCTGTTCTTGTTGCCCGCAGAGACGCCGGGCGTGACTCGCCAGTGGTTGCCCACTATGGATCAGGCCCGTAAGCAGGCGAGCCTGCAACTGTCCGGCGTGACGCTGGCGCAACCTGCGCTGATGGGTGAGGCGGGAGGTGCCTGGACGCATCTGTCCGCTGTGCTTGATCTCGCCGCGATAGCCCTCGCCGCTGAGCAGGTGGGAGGGTGCCAGCAGTTGCTTGATCAGGTGGTCGAGTACACGGGTGAGCGGGTCCAGTTCAATCGCACCATTGCTAGTTTTCAGGCAGTCAAACACAAGGCTGCCGACATGATGTTGCAGACAGAGGTGGCGCGCTCCGCCATTTATTATGGCGCCTGTATCGCGCAGGAAGCGCTGGATGGCGGACCGATGGCCGCCGAACTTGGCGACGCTGCCAGTGTGACAAAGTCTTACTGTTCCGATGCCTATTTCGCCATAGCCGGCGATGCACTGCAGCTATTTGGTGGTGTCGGTTTTACGTGGGAATACGATATCCACCTGTACTTCAAGCGCGCCAAGTCATCGGAACACCTGCTCGGCAATGGCGCTTTTCACCGCGAGCGCATTGCACAATGTTTGCTGGATTGAGGACAAGGCTATGAAATTAAGTTTCAGTGCGCAGGACGAACAGTTTCGGGAAGAAGTAGCGGAGTGGTTGCAGGCAAACCTGACCGGTGAATTCGAAAAGCTGAAATACCGGGGTGGTCCCGGAGACGAACACACCTATCCCGAAGAACGCAAGATCTGGGAAAAAAATCTCGCGGCGGGGGGGTGGACCTGCGTCGGTTGGCCCAAGGAATACGGTGGACGCGGTTGCTCTATCGAGCAACAGGTTATCTTCTTTGAGGAGTACGCCCGTGCCGGAGCGCCGGGACGCGTTGGGCACATCGGCGAGGGCCTGACAGGGCTGACGCTGATCGCCTTTGGTACCGAGGCACAGAAACAGAAATACCTGCCGGGGATTGTGGCCGGTACCGAGCTGTGGTGCCAGGGATATTCTGAACCGGGTGCCGGATCTGACCTCGCTAACGTAAAGACCAAGGCGCGGTTCGATGAAGCCCGCGGTAAATGGCTCATCAGTGGCCAGAAGGTCTGGACCTCGCTGGCGCATGAATCGGATTTTTGTTTCGTGATCGCCCGTACTGATCCAGATTCGGTGGCACACAAGGGCCTCGGATTTTTTCTTTTAAAAATGGACCAGCCCGGCGTTGAGGTGCGGCCTATCGAGCAGATGACCGGCACATCGGAATTCAACGAGGTGTTTTTCGACGAGGCTGAGTGCGACGCAGACGATATCGTTGGCGAGCCCGGGGACGGCTGGAAAGTCGCCATGGGTTTACTCGGTTTCGAGCGAGGAGTCTCGACGCTGGGCCAGCAGATGCAGTTCCAGAACGAATTCGATGCAGTTGTCTCCCTCGCTCGCGACAACGGTGCTGCGAGCGATCCTGTGATTCGCCAGCGCATTGCTCATGCACACACTGAACTCAAGATCATGCGCTACAACGCGATGCGAATGTTGTCGGGCCAGAGCGGCAGTGATGGTGGTCTGCAAAAAGAGGCGCTGATTTACAAGCTGTATTGGGCGAGTTGGCATCGCAGTCTGGGTGAGCTTGCCATGGATGTGATGGGCCCGGAATGTGAGATTCTGCCGGAGGGCCCCTATGCACTGAGCCCGCTGCAATCGATGTACCTTTTTGTGCGTTCCGACACGATCTACGGCGGAACCAATCAGATACAGCGCAATATCATTGCCGAGCGAGGCTTGGGTATGCCCAAGGAACCGCGCGGCACACTGTAAAGGAACGCGTCATTCCGACGGATAGACAAACTCGTTTTTGAGGCGGAGGGAACAGCAATGGATTTGAAGACACCCGAATACGTAGAGGGCCATGGCCTGATTAAGGGTAAGTCGGTCTTGATTACGGCGGCAGCCGGAGCCGGTATCGGGTTTTCGGCGGCGACGCGGGCAGCGGAAGAGGGTGCCCGGGCAATCGTGCTCAGTGATATCCACGAAAAGCGTCTGGATGCCGCTGTTGAGAAATTGAAAGGGGAGACTGGCCTCACCGCGGTGTATGGGCAGGTAGGCAATGTGACTGCGGAAGACGATGTGCGCGCACTCATTGATTTTGCCGAAGGAAAAATGGCTGGCGTCGATGTGCTGATTAACAATGCGGGCCTTGGCACCTCCAAGCTTCTAATTGAGATGGAAGATGACGAGTGGCACAAAGTGCTGGATGTGACGCTCAACGGCACCATGCGAATGACCCGCTATATGATGACCGTGATGAAAGCCCGCGGCCAGGGTGGCGTCATTGTCAATAACGCGTCTGTACTCGGCTGGCGTGCACAGAAAGAACAGGCCCATTACGCGGCCGCCAAAGCCGGTGTTATGGCGCTGACGCGCTGCGCTGCGCTCGAGGCGACGGAATTCAACGTACGTATAAACGCGGTTGCACCCTCAATCGTACTGCACCCTATGTTGCGTAAGTCGGCCTCGGAAGAATTGTTGGCAGAACTGGAGTCGAAGGAAGCCTACGGGCGCGCGGCCGAAGCCTGGGAAGTGGCCAACGTGATGATGTTCCTTGCCTCGGATTACTCCTCCTACATGACCGGCGAGATTTTGCCGGTATCGAGCCAGCACGCATGACGCAGTGTCGTTGCGTTGGGGTGTTGCGTGTTGCGAAGTCTGGCGACGCGGTGGCTGCACAACGTCTAGGTAGATTTTATTGCTAAATAGTCGGACAGTTTTTATACAGGAGATAAGAAATGAGAGACGCAGTCATTGTATCTACGGCCCGCACCGGGCTGGCCAAATCGTTCCGCGGTGGTTTTAACGATACCGAGGCCCCGGCCATGGGTGGCCATGTTGTGCGAGCCGCGGTGGAGCGTGCGGGTATTGACCCGGCTGAGGTGGACGATTGTATTTTTGGTGCGGCGGCCCAGCAGGGCACGCAGTCCTACAATATGGGCCGGCTCAGCGCGATTGCCGGTGGTCTGCCCGATACGGTCGCGGGTATGTCGATCGAGCGGCAGTGCTCTTCGGGTTTAATGTCAATCGCGACCGCGGCCAAAAGTATTATGTGTAACGAGTACGATATTGCGGTTGCCGGCGGAGTGGAGTCGATCTCACTGGTGCAAACCAAGCACAAGAACGCCTATCGCAACGTCTCGAAGGCGGTATCCGCGATTGATCCGACGGCGTACATGGCCATGCTCGAAACCGCGGAGGTAGTGTCCGCTCGCTACGGCATTAGCCGCGAGGCCCAGGACGAGTATTCTCTGCAAAGTCAGCAGCGCACGGCGGCTGCCCAGGAGGCGGGCTTGTTCAACGATGAAATCGTACCGATGGACGCAGTACAGGCGGTGTTTGACAGGGAAACCAAAGAAACGACCTACGAGAACGTGGTGGTGGATCGGGACGACTGCAATCGCCCTTCGACTACTCTGGAGAGCCTCGCATCACTGGAACCGGTGTTCAAGGATGGCATGGTTGTTAAGGAAGGGGGGTACATCACCGCCGGAAATTCCTCCCAGTTGTCAGATGGCGCATCCGCTTGTGTCGTCATGGAGTCGCGACTGGCAGAACAAAAAGGTCTGTCACCCCTTGGGGTCTATCGCGGGCTCGCCGTGGCCGGCTGTAAATCGGACGAAATGGGCATCGGTCCTGTTTTTGCGATACCGAAGCTACTTGAGCGGCACAACTTGTCGGTGAGCGATATCGACCTGTGGGAGTTGAATGAGGCCTTTGCCTGTCAGGTGGTTTACTGCCGTGATGAGCTTGGCATAGACAACGCCAGATTGAACGTCAACGGTGGCTCCATCTCCATTGGTCACCCCTTCGGCATGAGTGGCGCCCGTATGGTCGGTCACGCCTTGCTGGAGGGTAAGCGGCGCGGCGCAAAACGAGTGGTGGTGACAATGTGCATCGGTGGCGGCATGGGCGCCGCAGGCCTGTTCGAAGTGGCCTGAAGCCGGAGTACTCGCGCAGCGCTCCGCCCACGGCGGGCGCGCGCCTTGTCTCGCCAGAGGCTATGTTACACTCGCCATTCAAGGGGCGGGTGAAGTGCGCGTGATTTCCCGCATCAACAAAACTGGCGACCAATAGTTTATGAAAAAACTCGGGCAAACACTGGTAGAGCAAGGCAAGCTCTCTGAGCGCGATGTGGAAAGGTCGCTGCTCGCCCAGGTTGAAATGGGCGGTCTGCTGGGTCAGGTATTCGTTAAGCTCGGGCTGGTGTCCGAGCTTGACGTTGCACAAGCGCTCAGTCACCAGCTCGATATCCCCCTGTTGGCAGCGGGTGATTATCCCGAGGCGGCGATTCAGGTGGACGGTTTGTCTCAGGATTTCATTATCAGCAACCACGTGGTGCCTGTGGCCATCACCGATGCTGGCGTCGCTTTCGCTGCCACTGTGCCTCAGGACCCGTTTCTGGCCAAGGCGCTGGGCATGGCGCTGGACAGGCCGGTGTCACTCTCCCTGGGTCTCGAGAGTGACATCATGAAGGTGTTGCAGTTTTACCTCGAAGAAGCGGCCGGGGCTAACTCGGCTCTCGACGACACGTTCAGCGGTCAGAGCGATGATGACTTCATCGAGCACCTGAAGGACATTGCCAGTGAGGCTCCCGTGATCCGACTGGTGAACCAGATTATCCACCGGGCGCTGGACATGGGTGCGTCGGATATCCATATCGAGCCTTTCGAGGACGGCATCCATTTGCGCTACCGTGTAGATGGTGTCCTGCAACCATTTCCTGACCCGCCGGCGGCGCAACTGGCGCCGGCCATCGCTTCACGCATAAAGTTGTTATCGCAGATGAATATTGCCGAACGACGCCTGCCGCAGGATGGTCGCATCATGACCCGTGTCAAAGGCCATGAACTTGACCTGCGGGTTTCGACCATTCCCACTGTTCACGGTGAAAGTATTGTTATGCGGGTGCTGGATCGCGACAGCATCAAGTTGAGTCTGTCTCTGATGGGATTTAGTGAGCACACCCTGGAGCGTTACCAGGAGTTGCTGTCGCGACCACATGGAGTATTGCTGTTGACTGGGCCCACGGGTTCCGGCAAGACCACCACCCTGTACGCATCACTGGCGTCACTTGATTCCGATGCGCTGAAGATTATTACGGTAGAAGACCCGGTGGAATACCAGTTGCAGGGCGTTAATCAGATACAGGTGCAATCGCAGATCGAGCTGGATTTTTCGCGGTCTTTGCGGGCTATCCTGCGCCAGGACCCGGATATCATCATGATCGGCGAAATCCGTGACGCCGAGACGGCGAAGATTGGCGTGCAGTCAGCCCTCACGGGTCACCTCGTATTGTCGACGCTGCACACCAATACTGCCGCGGGTGCGATCACCCGTCTGGAGGACATGGGTGTGGAGCGTTACCTGATTACCTCGTCGGTGAATGGTGTGCTCGCCCAGCGCCTGTTGCGCACCCTGTGTGAGCACTGCAAGGAGCCGGCAACGATGGACGCTCTATCCATTGAGCAAACCGGGCTGCGACGCTACGTGGATGCCGATTCCTGTACCGTCTACCGCGCGGTCGGCTGCGAGCACTGCATGAATACGGGTTACTCAGGTCGCACAGGGATACACGAGCTGTTTGTGCTGGACGACGAAATTCATCGGGTGATCATGACAGGCGCCGATGCGACCCAGTTGCACGCCACCGCCCGGGATTTGGGCATGACCACACTCTATGAAGATGGCCTGAGGAAAGTGCTACAAGGCGTAACGTCTATGGATGAGGTGCTGCGAGTGACCCGGGACCAACGCGAAGACGAGACGGCGGGTGCCGAGGCGCCCGTGAGTGTTGCCGCCGCGGAATTCATGTCGGTATAAGACGCCATGCCACATTTTTCATACAAGGCAGTGGGTCGAGACGGCACCGCCCATGCGGGCACTATCGAGGCGGGGGGAATAGAAATGGCGTCCCGTCAGCTTCGCGCCCAGGGTTTGACGCTGCTAAAGCTAGAGTCCGGAATCACTGCCTCGGCGGCGAGCTCCGCAGCGGTTGGCAAGCCACCGGGGAGGCAGGAGGTACTGTCCATGACCAGTGAGTTGGCCGTGCTGCTGCGCGCCGGCCTGCCGCTGGATAAGGCCCTCAAAGTGCTTATTGATATGGCGGTGCAGCCTGCCATGATCAGTTTGCTGGACGAGCTATTGGCGGCGGTAAAGGGCGGTAAGGCCCTGAGTCAGGCGCTGCAACCTCATGAAGATATTTTTGGCAAGTTCTATATCAATATCGTGCGCTCGGGTGAAGCGGGTGGGCAGTTGTCGGAAGTGCTGGACCGCCTTGTCGACTACCTGGAGCGTGCCAAGGCAAACCGCGACACCGTCGTGTCGGCGCTGATCTACCCCGCCATTCTGGGTTTTGTATCGATTTTGTCTGTGATTTTGATGCTCGGTTTTGTGGTGCCCCAATTCGAGGCGCTTTTCGATGATATGGGGGAGGGTTTACCGGTTATCACGCAAATGGTGATCAGCGGGGCTAATGTCATCAAGAGTTACGGACTGTTTATCGTGCTGGCGCTGGTAGGGTTCGCTTTGTATGCCAGACGCTGGGCGTCGACCGACGCGGGTCAGCGTCGCGTGCACCAAATGCTGCTCGATCTCCCGGTTGCCGGCGGGATCGTTTTTGAATTTGAAATGTCCAAGTTTGCCAGGACAGTGGGTACATTGGTGGGTAATGGAGTGCCGTTACTGGTGGCTATTTCAATTGCCATCGATACTGTGGGCAACAGGGTGCTGCGCGAGGCTCTGGAGGTTCTTCCCCCAGCGGTGAAAGAGGGCAAGCGCATGTCGTTTGCGCTGGAGGAGACCGGCCTGTTTACGCCCATGGTAATCCAAATGCTGCGCGTGGGTGAAGAATCGGGGAGGCTTGATCAAATGTCCCAGGACCTGGCCGACGTCTTCGATAGTCATGTGCAGTCGGGCGTTAAGCGTGGCCTGGCGTTGCTGGAGCCGGTAATGATTTTGGGCATGGGCTTTATTATCGGCATCATTATCATCGCTATCCTGATGGGGATTATGTCCGTCAACAACCTGGCGATATAGCGCCGCTGGCGCGAGTCGGTCGAAATGCACTTTACAACTGTTTTCAGAGAGGTCTACATGAACACGCTTGCAAGAACACAGAACCGGGGCGTGAGCCAGAAAGGTTTTACCCTCATGGAACTGCTGGTCGTGTTGGCCATTCTGGGTCTGCTCATGGGCCTGGTGGGTCCGCAGGTACTGAATCAATTGGGGGGTGCTAAAACCAAAACGGCGGCTCTGCAAATCGCTGATCTTGAGCAGACGCTGGAAATGTACAAGCTGGATATTGGCCGATTTCCCACTACCGAGCAGGGCCTCGATGCGTTGGTCAATAAACCCGCCGGGGTCGTGGGATGGAACGGGCCCTACCTGAAATCGGATGTGCCGCTGGACCCCTGGAATGGCACGTATGTATATACCTACCCGGGTGAGCACGGTGATTTTGACATACTGACCTTGGGTCAGGACGGCGCGCCGGGTGGTGACGGAGAGAACGCGGATGTATCCAGCTGGAATTAGCGTGATATCGCAGACTGCAGGCGTGCGCGGCTAGCATGCCCGCGGCGCTGTGCAGAGATCGGTTTTTTACCTCTGACGGCGGCTTCACAGTGCTGGAGTTGCTCGTGGTCATCAGTATTGTCGGTATGTTGCTCGCGGTGTCGGTGCCCGCATCCTCCCGTTTTTACGAATCCATGCAGTATCGTCAGGCGATCCAGGACGTGGTATCCCTGTTGGCAGGCGCCAGGCATCGGGCGATCAGCACGGGCAAGGCACAAGACGTGATGTTTGATACCGAGTACAAGCGCGTTACCTTGAATCAGGATGTCCGTCAGTTGCCTGAGTCGTTCACCGTGCTCGTCAGTGCAGCCTCGGAGCTGGGTGGCCAGTCGCAGGCTGTCATTCGTTTTTATCCGGAGGGTGGCTCCAGTGGCGGTGATGTCGAACTGGCCCGCCCCGATAAATCCGGTGTGAGAATCTCAGTCGACTGGTTGGTTGGTCGCGTGACACAGCAACCGTATGCTTTCAACTAGACGCGGGCAGACAAGCGAAGCCTCGGGAAGGGGTTTTTCCCTGCTGGAGATGCTGGTCGCTCTGGTGATTCTGGGTTTAGCGTTGGGGGCACTTTACCGCGGAGCGGCCGGGGCGACTCGAAATGTGGGGGCCGATGAAAAATATGCTTACGGTGTCGAGCTGGCGCGCTCTGTGCTGGCCGATCACGGCCGCGTGCCCGAGGCAGGTATAAATGTGGGTGGTGAAACAGATGGCGAGTATCGTTGGTATGCACGGTCTTCACCCGTATTCCTGGTCGGCCAGAATGCTGCGGCGCCCCTGCACGAGATCGAGGTCGGGGTAAACTGGATGGACGGGTTGCGGCGCAGAGCGATCGTGCTGCACTCGGTAGTAGAGGCCGAGGCGCCGTGAAAGCGAAACGTGCAGGATTTATCCCGGCGCGTGAGCGCGGCTTTACGCTGGTAGAGGTCATGGTGGCAATGACCGTGCTGTCGCTTATCCTGCTTGGCACGATGAGCGCTATGCGTACCCTTGCAAACACACAGAGCACACTGGAATTGAAGACTCGGCGTATCGAGCAGGTTCGCAGCGTTTCCACGTTCCTGCGAGACCTGGTGGAGTCAGCGATCGGCAGCGCAGGCAACGTTAATGAAGTGAATACGGGTGGCGGCCCTCTTGACAGTAGCCACTTTCTCGCCGGCGAGGATTTTATCGAATTTGATACGTCGGTGATGTTTGGCGAAAATTATGGTGGCAAACATCGGGTGAGGATTGGGCGGGAGGGGGCTGCGCTGGTCTTTCGCTGGTTGCAGTTGCCGACGCCGGGCCTGAGTGACGTGGAGTGGTCAACCCAGCCCTCCCGAGTGCTCGTGCCGCAGCTGGAATCGCTGACCATTGCCACGCGCAATGAGTTTGCAGACGACTGGATCACGTCGCGCGCAGCGTCTGATCGCAGTGTGCCGGTGCTGGTGCGCCTGAATATGACGGCGGCAGGTCAATACTGGCCGGACCTGATCATGCGGGCGCGACAATGAAGCTCATGCAGGCTGGTACTCCCCAGCGACCCAGCGGCTGGCGACCCAGCGGCTGGCGACCCAGTGCCAGAGAGTCCGAGCGTGGTGTGGCGTTAGCGATTGTGGTCTGGTTTATTGCCGGTATGTCGTTGCTGGTGGTAGGAATGGTGTCGCAGGCCCGATTGGATACGCGCATGGCGCAGCTTCACGTGGCCCGGGCCAAGGCGGTGGCCGCCGGTGATGGCGCGATAAGGTTGATGCTGGCGGAGCGCTTGTTGGTACCCCGACCCGCCGCGGCTGACCTCCTGCGGGGTGACTACCAGATTGGCGATACATCGGTCTCTGTGACGCTCTACCCGGAGGCCGCACTGATCAATATGAACCAGGCGTCTTACCAGACCTTGGTCGCATTGTTCGAGTTGCTCGCGGGTCTGCTGCCGGACGAGGCCAATCTTCTGGCGGACAATGTGTTAAAGTGGCGCGGAGACGCACCTGGCGCAGATAACAAGAAAAGCGTTAGACGCGATTTCAAGAGTGCCGAGGATGTGCTTCGGGTGAACGGGTTGAGCCGCACAGTCTTCGATGCCATTAGGGATTACATTGTAGTGGGAAATAGCAGGGGTTCCACCACCGACTGGGCGCAAGCACCGGAAGCGTTACTGGCAGTCCTCAAGGAGACGCAGCCGGACGAGTTACAGCGTGTCCTGCAGCAGCGGGAGACGCGGCCTGAGACAGAGGTTGAATCACCCGGGAGCGCCCAACGTACCTTGTCAGGATTTCTCCGTGCCGATGCGCTGGTGCACTACGGTGATCAATACTGGTTGCGACGGCACTGGGTATCGTTGGGTGGCGCCGCTCCCGGCGGCACGCTTCCCTGGCGTTCCAAACGCACGGAACCCCCGCGCGTCTATGGCCGTCGCGGGGGCGTGGATTGATGCAGGTGTCCGACCAGAACTGGCGAGTGCTGGGTTTCGATGTGCGTAACCTCGGCAAGCTCTGGGTCGATGCCTGGCGGGACCTTCTCTTCGCCTGGGATTCTCCGGTGCGTCGATTGTTGGACGATATTGTGTGTCTGCGCAGCCTGGACGGCGAACGCTTTTATCAGTCTGGTGAGCCGTGCACTGCAACGGCGGCGGAGTATACGGCCTATCTGTTGCCGGATGAGGTCGTTTTGTCCAAGACGCTTGAACTGCCCGCAGCGGTCGAGGTCGACCTGGCCGCGGCGCTGGCACTGGAGGTTGACGCTTACAGCCCCTTCGCGGCTGAGGATACCCGCTATGGTTGGCGTATAGTGCGCCGCGATGCCGCAGTCATTGAGGTCGTGCTAGCCATCGTTTCTCGCAGCGCGGCGGCTGCTTGCCTCGGTCGGCAATTCAATGCCGAGGATACAGTGCACCAGGAGATTTGGGCCAGAGCGGGTGATGAAAAGATCACGCTAAACGGCTTCGGCGAGGCCGCTCGTGAGAATAGCTATCGCAGGCGCCTGTGGCGCGTTGGGCTGATGTTGTTGGGCGTCGCGCTGCTGGCGCTCGTGATCACCGCGGTCAATAGCGGCTTCAACAGTCTCGCGCTGCAAGAGGTGCGTGCAATGGCCGCCGCCGCGGAGCGCGATTCTGCAGACGCGGCTAGTATACGCGCGCGGTTGGTGCGCAATAACGAATTGGTCGGGGCTGTTGCTGCTATTGCCCGCGATTACCCTAACCCTCACCAGGAAATTGCCCGCCTGACGCAGTTGCTCAATGACGGTGAGTCTGTCGACAACTTTTCGATGGACGGACTCGCTGTCGGTTTGCGCGGCCGTGCACCGGATGCGGCGTCGGTCATGCAGCGGCTGACCCAGCAGGATGAGTATGCGGAGGTGACGGCGCCGCGGGCCTTCGCGCGGGTCAAGGGTGCTGGCGTAGAGCAGTTTTATCTCGATATACAATTGCGCCGCGGAGATACGCCGTGAATTGGGCAGTGAGCCATCGGCGCAGCGCGTGGATTTGTGGTGGCACGCTGCTGATCCCTCTATCGTTGTATGTCTATGCATTGGCAGGTGCCTGGAGTCCGGGCAGGGGTTATCAGGCTGATATTGATAGCCTGACCCCGCGTATTGCCCGACTGCGCGGACTGGGTGAAAATGAGGAGCCGTTGCGCGATGCCTCCATCGGCGCTCGCAAGGCGATTGACGCGTTGGCCTATCCGGCGGTCGCTGATGTGGCGGCAGTCTCTGCGGCCCTGCAGACCGATATTCGGCAGCGGGTCAGTGAGGCGGGCTTGTCGGTGAGCAATAGCCAGCTGCTGCCGGTGGTAACAGAGGGTCGCTTCGATTACATCCGTATGCGCCTCACGCTTGAGGGCGACCTGTCAGGACTGGATGACGCCCTGTCGGGGCTCGCGCAATTCAAGCCGCTCCTGTTGGTTGAGTCGTTGGACATTGCGCCATTGCGTGCGGCACGAAAGAAAGCCGCAAGTCAGCTGATGAGAGCCAGGATACAAGTATTTGCCCTGAAGGTGGCGCAATGAGCGCGTACAGATGGCTGTCCGAACGATACCGAGTGGCGACCCAGCCTCTGCGCGCGGAGCGCCGTATCGAGGTCGTGGTGATCCTGCTCTTGCTGGCGCTGCTGTTGCAACTGATTGTGGGCGTTGCCTCCCTTGGCCTGCAGTCCACGCCGGAGGCTATCGCGCCGGCTCCTGATACTTTGCAGCTGGTGGTGTTTCCCGGTAGGGTCGCGGTGAGCGCGGCGCAAAGTAACGAGATCCGCAGCCGGCCCCTGCTGTGGCCCAGTCGCCGCCCCGATGAGTCCGTGGTCGAGTTGCCCGAAATTACCACCGAAAAAGCCAGTAATTTGAGTGAAATGAGTTTAGTGGGTGTGTTCGGTGCGGGTGACTCTGCTGGTATCATAGTGCGGGTTAAGGGTAAGCCGCGGCGCCTTCGCCTCGGGGATGAACTGGTCGGGTGGACGCTGGAGTCGGTAGCAGCAAAAGAAGTCGTGCTGAAAAATGGCAATCGGCGGGAGACTCTGGTGCTCCAGCCGGCAATGGCGCCAACGGCTAATGTAAACTCCAGAAAGTGAAACGGACGTACGCGGTGTACATAACAACGGAAGCCATGTCAGTGGACTCATTCAGATTGCGGTACCTTCCCAGCGTGCTGCTGGTGTTTATATTGGGCAGCTGTACTGCCATGGACAGCAAGCAGGCCGGGACCGGGCCGGCAGTTGCCGCGGCAACGACAGTGGATGCCCCTGTGCCGCTCTCGACATCGGCATCTTCATTGGCCGATCAGACCGTGGCGGAATCGCGCCGTGTGCCGCCGACCATCTTCAGGGGCAATGACACCCAGGTACGTATGCCCCCGGCAGAGGAGCCGGTTCGCTTTGTCGGCGATGATGTCAGCCTTAACTTTGAGCAGGCGCCGCTTGCCGAAGTGATGCATGCTGTTATGGGCGATATTCTGCAGCTGGATTACATCGTCGACCAGCCGGTGAAAGGACAGGTTACCCTGCGCACGCGCACACCGATTCCCCGGAATGAGTTACTGCAGGTGCTGGAATCTCTGCTCAAGGCCAACAATGCCCTGTTGGTCAGGGGCAGTGACGGGCGCTATCTGGTGACCGGCGCTGCACGAGGCAGCCGCCTCGCGCCTGCGGTATCTAACCCGCGCAGCAGCGACCCGGGCTACAGCACCATCGTGGTACCCCTGAGATATATCAGTGCGTCAAATATGGCCGAGATCCTGCAGCCGGTGGCAGATGAAAGCTCCTTTGTGCTGGTGGACAACAGTCGCAATATTATGATGCTGGCGGGTACCCGTGAGCAGCTGGATGGCTGGTTGGACATTGTGAGCACATTCGATGTGGATCAGCTCAGCGGCATGTCGGTCGGCTTGTTCCCGCTGGAAAACAGTAATGTGGAGGATGTGGCCGAGGCCCTGTCCGCCATGCTGGAAACCGGTGAACAAGGCGATATCGTGCGGGTGGTGCCGGTCAAGCGCCTCAACAGCCTGCTGTTGATTACGCCGCGCAGTCACTACCTCGATACGCTGGGTGTGTGGATTGAGCGCCTCGATAGCGCGGCGGACTCCCTGTTCGAAAAGCGCCTGTTTGTCTACCCGGTGCAGAACACCAGTGCTAAGCGTTTGTCTGAATTGCTTAACAGTATTTATGCCAATGAGCTGTCGGTGCAGACCACCTCAGCGGAGGTCAACAGCGATAGTCTCTCCGGGATAGGGGTTGCTGGCGGCGTTGCGCCGGGGCTGTCTTCCAATATGATCGGCGAAGGCGCCAGCGGCGCGGCGCGCGACTTCGAGTCATCGGGCTCAAATTCAAGCGCTGCAGTCGCTGATACGGCGTTCAAAAACACCGCCCTGCAGGATGTGCGCGTCGTGGCGGACGAAGAAAATAATGCCTTGATGATTTATTCCACGGGCAAGCAATACGCGATTATCGAGGCCGCATTAATGCAGCTGGACGTGGTGGCGACGCAGGTGCTGATCGAGGCGAGCATTCTTGAGGTATCACTCACCGATGAGCTTGAGTACGGGCTGGAATGGACCTTCAGTAACAGTATTGGCAACCAGCGTGAAGGGACGGGTATTCTGGATGCCGCGGTGGCGGCGGCGACCGGTGGGTTCTCCTACACGGTGAGAAACAACGCCGGGGACATCAAGGCGGAGCTCAATGCGTTGGCCAGCGAAGGGTTGGTCAACATTATATCGACCCCCTCAGTGATGGTGCTGGATAACAACGCCGCCTATATCCATGTCGGCGACCAGGTACCGATTCGCGACTCCACCACATTCACCGACGGTGGCAATGAGATCAGTTCAATCAGCTATAAGGATACGGGTGTGCAGCTGAAGGTCAGGCCGTCTGTCAATGCCGGTGGCCTGATAACGATGGATATCGAGCAATCGGTCACCGATGTCGGTGAGATAGACATCGCGACGCGTCAGCGGGAATTTCTCGAGCGAAGTATTATGAGTCGTGTGGCGGTGCGCTCCACGGAATCCGTTGTTCTCGGTGGCTTGATCCGCGAAAATGCCAATGACACCACTACCGGTATCCCCTTCTTATCGAGCTTGCCGCTGGTAGGGGCTTTATTTGGCTCTACGGTGCAGAAATCCAATCGGACGGAGCTGCTGGTGATTATCACCCCCCGCGCGTTGTATACCGAGAGCGAACTCCGTGAAGTGGGCCGCGAAATGCGCTCCCAGGTGCGCCATATGGAGCTGATCGAGACCGCGCCCTGAAGCGGCTGGCAGACGCACTGATTCCGACCTGTTCGGCCCCCTTTTTCATGGTATTTTTCACGCTGCTTTTGGGTGATTTTCACATGCTTCCCGGCGAGTGATCCGGTCAGCGTTTGAGGGCTTGGTTATCGCAAGGCGCTGGGTGGGTCGGCAAGCGGCTATGGGCCGCCCCGGCGGCTACGAAAAGTGGGGCGGTGAAGCGTGAAGGTGCGCAAGATGGGAGGCGCCGCCTTGAATTGTGCAGACGGTGCCGTATAATTCCGGCTCGTTTTAGGAATAGTATTTAAAAACAGTAGGTTAAGAGGTTTTAGAATGCGGTATCAGTGCCTGGTTGGAGTAATTTTTGCCACGATTTGTATCGTCTTGGCAGGGTGTTCGGGGGTGCAAACGCTCAGTGAACAGCAGCGCACTGCACTGGAGGATCGAGTGACTGAGCGATGGCAGGCACTGGAGGCAAGGGAGTTCGAACAGGCCTGGGAATACACCTCCCCGGCTTTTAGAGCTATTTTCCCTAAGCAGTTGTATAGGAAAAAGTTTTCCTATGCGGTGACGTGGGAGTTGACAGGGGTCAAAGTAGTTAACTATGATGCCTCTGCAGCTGTGGCAAGTGTGGTGGTAAGGGTCATGTCCGAACCCACCAAACGAACCTCAACGGCATCTGAGTTGATTGGCGCGACCCCGACTAGTGTTCGTGAACGGTGGATATTCACGGATGGTCAGTGGTGGTTTTCTGCCAACTATTAGGTAAGGTTGCAGGTTGACAGCTAGCTGCGGATGCAGATAATAGCGCTAGCAGCCATAATATGTGTTGTAAATAGTGAAACCTTAGGAGTCTCCAATATGAAAGCAACATTCAAGCCCTTAAGCCTCGCGGTCGCTGTAGCGGCTGCTGGCGTAGCAGGAACATCGAACGCACAGCCAATGGATCTCGCAGCAGAGACCGGTCTGGGCGACCTCGCACTTGTTCCGTTTTATACCGTACGTGATGACTGGACTACCGGCGTATCTGTAATTAATACGTCCGAAGCAACCCAGGTCATCAAGATCCGTATGCGTCGCGCCGTCGATTCGATGGACGCACTGGATTTTAACGTTGTTCTGTCACCCAACGATGTGTGGACCGGTTATGCGGCCCGCGCTGAAGAGCTCGACGCCAGCGGCGAAAGAGCGATTCGCTGGTTCTCGAACGACAACAGCTGTACCGTCCCGGCGTTAACTGCATCAGCAGACACGCCGTACCTGCAAATGCCCACAATTTACCGCGCCGGCGCAGAGACAGGTTATATCGAAATTCTGACTATGGGTGAGACAGTTGATGAACTTCAGCCAATCGCCCGCGCCGCGCTTCACGCTGAAGCATTTGGTGGGTTACCCGCCGATTGCCCGAAGGTGGTTCGCAACTTCCTCAGAGGCACAACCCCCGTTGATTACGCGGCAGATTATGCCAGCCTGCCCTCAGCCGGTGCGCGTGTGGATGGGGTGATCAACTCTGAACTGACAATGAACTCAACAGTGGCTGCTCCTGGCTACGAGACGTCTGCATACATTGAGAGCGATAACGTAATCCGGGTATCGTACTTCATCCGCGATGGCGCGAGTGGTACCGAGTTTGGTAACGCGGCAGTTCACATCGCTGACTTCTTCAACGGTGCGTCAATGACCAACCAGGTGCAAGGCGTTGCCGCCGGCGACTTGCAGGGCTTTGACAGCCCGGACCTCAACGGTGCGGCACCATTTAGTGCAAACCAACTTGGTATTGGCGGAGACTACGGCGCCGCTGTATTCGGCCAATTCCGCAGTATTATGGGCGCCACTCAGATCATCAACGACTGGTCTGCCAACGATACCGGCAACTTCGCTGTCAACACTGACTGGGTAGTAACGGCGCCGGGACAGTACTTGATGCTGGACCTGCCTGCTTACCTCACGTCATTGGCAACGACATCGAACTGCCTGGGCGGCACACCTGGAAACCCCAACGTAGTGACCGCTACTGGTGCTAACTGCGATTTCCGTGACCTGCCCCTGACTGTGAATGCAACCGTATACTCTCGTGAGGAAGACGAGATTGGTGTGACTCCGGACGAGGTGGTTGTTTCTCCCGCTCCGATCGTCCCACCAACGGTGGTTACATTCGACCGCGAAGTGAACGTGGTGAGCTGGGGTGTTGGCGAAGACGGTGAGCCAGAGACCATCATCAACGGCGAAGATGAAGTCATCTCATTCCCACGACCTGAGGGTGCACTCGCCGGTTGGGCGAATGTAGTGATTACTCCTGACGCGGCCAAGGCACGAGCGATTTGTGAGTTTGACGCAGCTGTACCTTCGATCGTGGTAAGTTGTACACCAGCCTCGGGTGGCGTGCCGCTGATCGGTTTCGTTGCTTGGGAGCGTAACTTCGACAACGCACCGGCATCAAACTTCGGTCGCATTGTTGAGCACGCGTTCCCAGATCGCGGTCAACTGCAACCGTAACGGTTAGTCTTTACAAAGATTGATCTTAAACCGACACCGCAAGGTGTCGGTTTTTTTATTTCTGCAATTTGAGGATATGATAACTATTATGAGGACTAGTATGATCACTGTGAGGCGTATTAAGCGCAGCCTGGTAGCGTTTTTTTTCCTGTCGTTGGCTCATTTTCCCGTGCAGGCGGAGGTGGTTTTGGAGCACGACAGCATCAGCGTGGATCGGGCAGAACTCGACTACGTGGTAAGCTTATGGCCAGCACAAATGCAGCAGGCCGCGGCTAACGACGAAGGCGATCGGTTAGAATTGCTCAATCGTATGTTGGTGGCCAAAAAGTTGGCGCGGGAAGCAGATAACATTCCAGCCGACAGCGAATTGTATTGGCCGCTTCAATACCAGATCATGAATTTGAAACAAAAATACTGGATGGATAATTTCAATAAAACACTCGATATTCCCGAGATGACTGCTCTGGCAAAGGAGCGCTACGCCACCCAAAAAGACGAGTATGCGCGTGTGCCTGAACAGCGCCTCTCTTCACACATACTATTTGCCTGCCCCCCGGGCGAATGCTCTCGCGTGGACACCACGGTTGAGGCACAAGAGGTGCTTGACCAATTGCGTGCCGGTGCGGATTTTGCTGCGATGGTGCAGCAGCACTCTGATGATACAGGCACGAAAGTGAAAGACGGCTTGTTTGATGTCTGGATTAGCCGCGGTCAATCAGGAGTATCAGGCCACTACACGGAAGGGCTTTACACCATCGATAACGTGGGCGACTACTCCGAGCCGGTCAATACCCGGTTTGGCATTCATATTTTGCGGCTGGACGATATCAGGGAAGAGCACTATTTACCGTATGAGGCGGTCGAGCCGAATATCGTAAAAGCACTGCGAAGTGAATATGTGCGGCTTTCCACGCGGGATTATTTGAATACGTTCGACATAACGGAAGACGTCTATATAGATAGGCCTGCCGTTGAGGGCGCGCTCTCCCCTTACAAAACCGCATCACCCTGAAGCGGCCGAGCAGGTCAGTAGTGCCTGGGGTTATGCTCAGGCTGGGTGACTCATGATGGATAACCGCTGCACGGGTGCTCTACTTGCCGATCGACGATAACGCGAGTTCAAAATTCGAGGTTTTGGGCTCACGCGTGGCGGTTTTATTGGGTACCTTGAATGGTGCTGAATTTCTTGGCGAGCAATTGGAGTCGATTGAGCGGCAGTCTGCCACCTGCTGGCAACTGGTTGTCTCTGATGACGGTTCACAGGATGGTACGCAGGAGTGTTTGTCTGCCTTCCGTCGCAGGGCAGGCGAGGGCCGTGTCAGTATCACCAGCGGCCCCGGGCGCGGCTACGTCGCAAATTTTTTGTCCTTGTTGCACGCACCCACTGGCGCGGACTATTTCGCCTTTGCCGACCAGGACGATGTCTGGGATGCGGACAAACTCCAGCGGGCCGTCTGTTTTTTGTCCAGCCTGCCGCCGGATCGTCCCGCGTTGTATTGCTCCCGCACCCGTCTCATCGACGAACAGGGCGGGCCAGTCGGCTTATCGCCCTTATTTACCCGTCCGCCCGGCTTCGCCAACGCATTAATCCAGAATATCGCCGGCGGAAACACCATGGTGTTTAACCGGGCCGCCAGGGAACTACTCATCGCTTTCGGTGATGTCGATGTGGTCAGCCATGACTGGTGGGTGTATCTTGTTATCTCGGCGTGTGGAGGTGAAATTTTTTACGATTCGGAGCCTTCGCTGGATTATCGCCAGCACCGTGGCAATCAGATAGGGTCCAGTCAGCACCTGTCGGACCGCTGGAATCGCTTATTACTTGGCCTGCGCGGACGCAAGCGCGATTGGAATGCTCGTAACATTGCGGCGCTGAACCAGATGAGCACGCTACTAACGGATGATAGTCGCCGGGTATTGTCCGAGTTTTGTCATGCGAGACACGCAGGACTGTGGGGCCGAATAATCGGTATGCGGCGCGCCGGTGTGTATGCCCAGAGCGTGCCGGGTAATATCGGATTGTTTGTCGCGACAATTTTAAATATTTTGTAGCGATCGGTGCGTATAATGAGGTCGCTCGAAACAGTAAGTGGTGTATTGCTTGCTGAAAAAATCGTGCTGGCCGTCACTCCACAGGCCCCACAACGCTATGCCTGACCAACGAAAATTGATTGTTGTTCTTGGCCCTCACCGGTCTGGCACCTCTCTGTGCACGGCCGCGCTGGAAAGCCTCGGTGCCCAGCTCCGCCTCCCCGAGTATTACACCAACGAGGAAAACCCGCGCGGATTTTTCGAGCATCCGGATATTGTCGATTTCAACGATCGTCTTCTCGCCTATTTAGGTGGCGCCTGGGACAACGCACTGTTTCAAGGTGCGCAGGCGATGAGCGTGCGGGACCTCACCGCTTGGCGCGCGGAGGCGGTCGGTTTATTCTCCGGCCTATTCGCCGAGTGTCCGGTGGTGGCCGTTAAGGATCCACGGCTTTGCCAGCTGTTGGGGTTTTGGCTGAGTGTTTTCGCTGACTGCGGTTATGCCGGAGACGAGATATTTTTTGTCCATGTGTTGCGCGATCCGGTCGAGGCGGCCCTGTCTCAGCGTAATCGCGCCGTCGATGACCCGCTGTTCTACGAGGTGGGTCGCGAGTTGGAAGAGGGGGCTGCTCTGTGGTTGTCTTTAACCGCTCAGGCGTTGGAGCAGTCCCTGGACGGCAACAATTTTTATGTGTCCTACGCGGCGATGTTGTCCGAACCTGCAATCACTCTGGACACAATGGCGGACTTTATCGGTTTGCAACCGGACGTGCGGCGGGTAGAGACGTTTTGTGCCGATTTCGTCACGCCCGCACTGCACCGCAGTGTCGCGAATGGCACACTGAATGCTGCGCTGCAGGAGCGTTTTCCTCAGGCACCTGCATTCTACCGTGGCCTGAAGCCTTTATTCACCCGGGGTGAGGTAACGCCCGGTGAACTTCAAGTCCTGCTGGACCAGTATCATGCCACCGACACCGGTCTGGCGATCGCCAGAGTCATGGCACCGGCGCTGTCCCGCCTGAGCGAGCGCAGCCGCCGCGATAGCCTGGAGGCGGAGCGCCGTCAGGATACGATAGCCGATCTCGAGAACCAGGTCAGTGAGCACGAATCACTGCTGCCACCACTGCGTGATCAGATATCCCGACTGGAAAAGGGTAATGCTAGCTTACAGGAGCAGACGCGCAATCAGTTGGCGGAGATGGAAAATCAGCAACGAACGTTTGAATACACTATCGGTGCGATGGAGGCGTCGACCTCTTGGCGAATATCCCGGCCCATACGCTGGCTGGGTGAATACCGTAACCAACTACGCGAGGTGCTGGTGAACAGGGCCGCAACGTTCAGGCTGCGCTCAATTTATATTTACCAGCGCATGAGTGTGCGTCACCCGAGGTTCGCGTGGGCCGGTCGAGTCACCCTGCGCCCGTTATTTCGAGTGATCAGCGCGTTTTTGTCACGCAATGGCAGCTTGGTCTCGGATCGTCGATTTGAAAACCAGAGCGAGTCCATGCGCTATCAGGCGTACGAAAACACGGAGGACTATCGTCCACTGGTTAGCATTGTGGTACCCAATTACAACCATGCGGAATTTCTTTCCCTGCGTCTCGATTCAATCTATTCCCAGACCTATCAAAATTTTGAAGTCATTCTTCTGGATGATGCGTCCACGGACAACAGCACCGACGTGTTGACGAAATACCAGCAGCGGTACCCCGCCAGTACTACGCTGCTTATTAACGATGAGAATTCGGGCGGTGTATTTCATCAATGGGAAAAAGGCTTGAAGGCGGCCTGTGGCGATATCGTCTGGATTGCCGAAAGCGACGATTGGTGCAGCGAAAATTTCCTCGAGGTGCTGGTGCCCTATTTCGAGAACGAGGCGATACAACTGGCGTACAGCAAGACCGTGTTTATGAATGCTGCGGACGAACAGCACTGGTCAATCAGGGAGTATCTGCACGACATCGACCCTGACCGTTGGTCGGCGCCGATAGTCGCCTCCGCTCACACCATGGTGGCCGATGCATTTGCGATCAAGAACATCGTACCCAATGTGAGCTCCGCCCTGTTCCGAAACCCGCAATCACTCGAACTTCTCGCTGATACTGATTGGAAAAATATGCGCACCTGCGGCGACTGGATTTTCTATCTTCACCTGATCCGGGGTGGTGCGCTGGCCTACTCGCCGGATGCATCCAATTACTACAGGATTCACGGAGATAATACGTCGGTGGCTTCTTATTCGCAGGATGTGTTTTATCGCGAGCATGAAGAGGTGGCCAAAACGGTTCAAAGGTATTTTCGGGTGGATGCCGAGGTGTTCAGGCGGCAGAGGGATATCCTGATTGCCCATTGGCGGGAAACGCGGGAAGACTATACGGCGCAGGCCTTTGACGCCTGCTACAGCCTTGACAGGATCGAGCAGGTGGCGACTGAGCGCACCCCCAACCTGCTGATGGCGTCCTACGGTTTTTGTACCGGGGGAGGCGAGACGTTCCCGGTCGAGCTTGCCAATCTGATGAAGGCGTCTGACTACAACGTGACCTATCTTGACTGCGCGCAGGAGCCACGCAACGAGGGTGTACGTGGCAAGTTGCGCGCGGATATTCCGGTGGTGTCAGATCTTGCTGAGCTGGAAAAAATCGTCAGGGAGATGGGTATTGATATCATTCATTCGCACCACGCCTGGGTAGACAGCTCCATCCTCGATATTCTTCCGGAGGACACTCCCTGTCGTACCGTTGTTACCCTGCACGGCATGTACGAGACGATTAACAGCGTCGATCTTAAATTTATTCTGCCCCGGCTGGCCCGGCGGAGCGCCTCCCTTATTTACGTGGCGGATAAAAACCTGATGGCGCTCACTCAACATAAGCTCGTGGATAAGGTCAGGCTGGTACGTATTGAAAATGCCCTATCGGATAACGGTTTCGAGCCGATTGAGCGAGCCACTCTTGATATTCCGGAAGAGGCTTTCGTCGTCACGCTTATCAGCAGGGCCATGGCGGAAAAAGGCTGGCAGGAAGGGATTGAAATTGTCACGCAGGCCCGGCTGCAATCGGACAAGGATATACATCTGCTGCTGGTGGGTGACGGCCTCGAATACAACCGCCTTAGCGAACTGGAACTTCCCCCGTTTGTACACCTCGAAGGGTTTCAGACCAATGTACGGGGTTATTTTGCTCTGTCAGACATGGGCTTTTTGCCCTCCAAATTCCGCGGGGAAAGCTTTCCCATGGTAGTTATCGAGTGTCTGCAGTCCGGCAGGCCTTTTATGTCCAGCACGCTGGGGGATATTCCTTACATGTTGGGTAGCCCGGACGGACCGGCAGGCGTGCTGATCGATCTCCACGATACGCTAATCAATACCCCGGCCTGGGCGGAGCAGGTCGCAACGCTGGCGGCAGATAAACAGGCTTATAGGGCGTTGGTTGATCGAGTGCCCGCGGCGGCGGCCAAGTTCGATGCATCGGTTATGGCGCACAAGCATGACGAGGTTTATCGCTCGGTACTGTGATCTGGTCTTACGTGCGGTGCCTGGCTCATGGATTTCATTGCCAGGGTAGCGTTATTCCAAGTGTCGCCGAGCGGGCTGAGTTATAGTTTTACCTATTCTTTCGCGATAGAGTACCGCCTTAACCTTCGGGTTATGCGGGATGTCTGTTCGCGCCGGGCGTGGAAGGGAAACATAATGTACGAAAAAGATATTCTGGGCCTGTCCCGTCACATCGGCGACAAACATCACAGAGCCTATATTGGTCCGCCGGATGAATATGACCTCGTGAGTGCCATGTCGTTTAACCTGTTGACTGCCAGCGGGTTGCGCCAGCATCACCGCCTGCTTGACATAGGGTGCGGCTCACTGCGGCTGGGGCGTCTGCTCATTCCCTATCTCAACGCTGAAAACTACATTGGACTGGAGCCCAACGAGTGGCTGGTGCAAGATGGCTTGCGCTACGAACTTGGTGATTCGCTGGTTGCATTGCGCAAGCCGCTATTCCTGTTCGATACAGGGCTTGATGATCTGGAGTCGGGCGTGCGCTTCGACTATGCCATCGCCCAGTCTATTTTTAGTCACACGGCGCCGGATTTGCTGGAGCGCTGGATCAGTGACGTATCGCATCGCCTGTTGGATACCGGGGTGCTTTTTGCCACGGTTATCGAGGGCGCCTCACCCTGCGGAGGTTCTGGCTGGGTCTACCCGGAGTGTGTGGAATACCCGCTGGCGGTGGTGGAAGAGCTGGCCCAACGCTACGGTCTGTCCTTCAAAACGCTGGATTGGTTTCATCCGCGCCAGACCTGGTGCGCTTTCTACAAGCCGAGCTACAACGTGGGCTTGCTGGATGGAGGCGCTCCTTCCTGGAATCGCTTTGGCAGGCTGCGGGAAGAGAGCGCTGGCTAACGGGGGCGACGGACTGTGTCTAGGTATTCGATAGCGGCCAGGGATTCTGCACCGATCGTGATCGGCGGCGTTGGCGGCAGTGGTACACGCCTTGTGACACAGCTGCTGCAGCAACAGGGTGTGGTATTTGGTGGCGACAAAAATGAGGAACTGGATAACCTCTGGTTCAGTCTGCTGTTTGTTGACCGCGATATCTTTTCAAGGCCAGTGCAAGAGATTGAGCAAAGGGTGTGGCTGTTCGTCAATGCCATGCGCGATAGGGAGTCCCTGCCTGAGAAACTAACGTCATTGCTGAATGCGGCGGCTCGCTTTGATCGCGGGCCAGCCCTGCGGCAGAAGGTACTGCAGGCGGCACGCAAGACAATCGACGATCCCGCCTACGCGGTGGAAACTGCTGCAGCATGGGGTTGGAAACAACCGAACGTGCAGGTGATGGTGCCGCTGATCGCGCCGTATCTTGCCGGGATGAAATATATTTACGTGGTCAGGAATGGCTTGGATATGGCATTTGGCTACAATCAGAACCAGTTGAAATATTTCTGGGGCGATCTTCTGCTGGGCGACGATGCCGAGGTAACACCGGCCAACGCATTGCGCTACTGGGTTGCCAGTTATAAACGTAACTGTGCTTACCGTGCGTTGCTGGGCGACAGGCTTTATCTACTGAACTTCGACCTACTGTGCGCGAACCCGCGCCAGGAGCTGCTGAAACTGAATGATTTCCTTGGGCTGAATCCGCTTGAAGAGGCGCTGGCGTCTGCGGAGAGCGCCGTGGTTACGCCGGGCAGTACAGGGCGTTACAAGCACCATGACTGCAGTCAGCTCTATTCTGAGGATATCGACTTCGTGCGCTCTCTGGGGTTCGATACCGAGCGACAGGGCTGACCACGTCTTCGCGATCGCGGACTGTCTCCCGCGGCGCTAGGACGTGACGTCGTCGGTTATCGATTCCATAATGGGCAGAGAACGCAGGAAATGAGCCTGCTTGCCTTTGGCAAAAGCGTAGTTCTCGTGCAGTAGCTGGTGGCGACTGGCGCGGTCGGACGCATTGTAGGGGGTCCGGTACAGGGAAGTAACTTTTGGAATGTATTTAAAGTTTGATTCTGAGCTGTAACGAAACCACAGATCCCAGTCTTCCAGTTGGAACATCTCTACATCGAACCCGCCGTAGTGTTCGAACAGGGCTCTTCGAAATAAAACCGATTGTATTGGCAGGTAATTATGGCGCTGCAGTATCTCGCGGTCGAACTCCTGCCGCAACAGATCAGGCGTCGCATGCATATGCTCCGAATAAAGTGTTTGCTCATCGGGGTAGTAAGTCGTGGCGACCTCCCAGGACAGGCCATAGGCAGCAGAAATGTCCTCTTCTGCCATTAGCTCCCCGGCAAGAATTTCTACATGGTCAGGGAATAGCAAGTCGTCGTCGTCCAGAAACATGATGTAATCGCCGGTGGCGATTTTAAGTCCAGCGTTACCGTTGAAAGATCGGCCGTGCTTGGGTTGGGCGGAATAACGAATCACATGATTACCTGCAAACAATGCCTTGCAGCGCTCAACGAGATCTTTCTGGGTCTCACCGCCGTCTTCGACAATAATGAGCTCGATGTGCTCATACGTCTGGTTGAGTACACTGGTAATCGACTCGTACAGCCAGCGCTCTCGCCCAGAATACGTACGCGTAATAATACTGACCATCGGCTTAATTTTGCGTTGCTCCGGCAGGGTATAGAAGCTGCCTTCCCGCACCATTTCATAATCCCATTTTCGGAAGGGGAAGTTTGCGCCTCCCAGGGGTTTTTTGCGGGAGAGCAGAAAGTAGGGCGTATTGACGAGGATTCGCGCGATATTCTTCAGTATCTGGTAGCGAGAGACTGCCTGCGGCCCGCCGTCAGCGAGTAGCAAAGTATGGAGTTTTGCGATACCCAGAATGTCCCTGAAGTTACCGTAGCGCAGGCGGATATAAGCGTTAGCCAGGGTGCTGCCGTAAAACTGTAATGGCTTGAAGCTGTTTTCATCCTCGTAGGTGTAGTGGTTAACCCGCGCGGAAGGGATATATTTCAGGTGGTAGCCACTTCGTCGCAGGCGGTAGGACAACTCCACGTCTTCGCCGTACATAAAAATACGTTTTTCGTATCCGCCTACACTCTCATACGCATCCCGCAGCATGAGGATGCAGGCATGCGAAGACCAGGAGGTGTTGAGGGTAACCGGGTCGTAGTACTTGGGGTGCTCAAAAGGCTGCTGTCGTAATTCCCAGGAAGCGATGTCTTTCGGGTCTCGCAGCGCATGAGAGACAACCTCAAGGATTGATTGTGGCGTGAACTCCACATCGATATTGGTAATCAGAATGAATCGTGAATCACCCCTCCCTATTGCTGCATCCTGGCCGTGACCGAAACCGTTGTTAGGGCCGTTCTCTATAGAAATTTCCCGCAATCGATCTGCATAGGGAGACGTGAGGGTGCGCATTTTCTCGAAGGAGTCATCGGTGGAGTGATTGTCTGTGACAAACAAGCCGATATTAGACAGCGGGTAGCTCTGCTCGACGAGGCTATTTAAAAAACCCTCGATCCAGCGACTGCTGTTGTGAGTAACCACGGTAATATCGATGTCGGGTAATTCCTGCGGATTCTGATCAAAGCGCTCCAGAGCACCGGCTAGAGCGCGGCCTCTGCCCCGTGCCAGTTCACGGGTGGCGGCCTGATTGCTGCGACTGGATGTGGCGAAGCTGGCAATGCGATGGGAAAGCTTGCTGAAGATAAACTGTATATAGACCTTGGTGTAGATGCGTGGGCTGAGTAGGCTACGTAACTTTCGGCCAACGAAGCGAAATACGCTCGTTAGCTTCCAGGAGCGGCTTGATAAAATATCCTCGACCTGGGCATTTAAACGATGAAGCTCCGCATACAGCTCCTCGCGTTCAACATGCAGCTCCTCGCGCTCAACATTCATTCGTTCGTTCTCTGCAGCTACGCGCCGTATTTCTGTTTGCAGCTCCTCTTGGCGCAGATCGGCACTGCGACGCGTGGTATTGAGTTGTTCCTGAAGCAGATTCTGATCATTATTGCGGGCGTCTTTTTGCGACTTGGCCCGATCGACCAGCGCTGTAATCTGGTTAAGCAGGGGCGCACAGCCTGTCAAAACCGATTCCAGGCCGGCGCTGGCGGGGGTGCCTCGCCCTGCAATGATGTGGTCGTACAGAGCATCACAGAGGCCGTGCAGTGATTGTTCGGAGTGAGTGGTTGCGTTGTCCGGGTTGTCTCTCTGCGAGTGTTGCGCAGAGGGGGAAAAGAATGGGTTGCCGCCTCGTTCTGGTTTGTCCAGGCCACAGCTTGAGGCCAGCTGTCTGGCAAGTGTTTCCTCGTTGGACAGTGCCCGATCGAAGTCGATGCGCTCACATTCCGTGCCTTTGGTATCCCTCGCTATATCGAGGTTATACCGCGCCCAGAGGGCCAGCGAGACCTCTTCACTGTAGGCATTTCTTGCGTGTAGTGACTGGCTGACCGCGTTTGGGTTGCGTGTTACCCATAGGTAGTGCACTGCAACATTCGCACGGATAAATACCTGTTGCCAAAAAGGCAGAAGCCGGGACATTCGCGGATCTTTCACGGCGGCAACAGGGGCGTCGTGACGGGTAAGGCGGCGCACTATGCCGATTGCCCGCTCGGCGAAACGTGCCTGCAATAACTGAAGTGTGGCCTCGTCCCAGACTATTGCGCTGCAGGATTGCCAGCCGAGCCCAAGTTGATTCAGAATGTCCTCATTCAGCGCGACGCAGTCTGCATCTTCAAAAAACCCCAGCGTGTTGTCTCCTGCGGCAGGAATGAGACAGTTGCCCAGGCTGGCGCCCAGTTGCTCCAGAAGCCCGGCAATAGCGCTGGTGCCTGAGCGATGCATGCCCAGCACGACCACAATTTTTTGGGGATCAGCGCTCATAGTGCGCTGCATTTACCGGGTGCTTGCATACAGCCATCCTGACGAGTGATACCAGCGCTCCGGACCTATGGCGCGGACCACGCAGGGAGTCGCTAACAATAACACGGCGGAGGTCGATATTTCTTGCCCGAACGGGCAATGAAAAAGTGAAATAGTTGGCGATTTTTCGAGATCTCAGCGCGGGCCATCATTATCGAGGGCAGCATTCCTTTTGGTATTGACTACGGTGTCTCTTTCTCTTCTTCTTTCTCTACTGATCGCCACACCTCATAGGGGCCTCGTCTCTCGCGGTGATAGTCGGCCTGTGCAAGTACAGCTCCGATTGTTTTTGCCATGGCAATTTCTCGGGGGTACACCACATAGCGTGGTTCATCGCTGGCCAGTTGCTCTTGCAGGAAATTGGGAAGGGAGGCGTATTCGTCATGTCCCTCCAGAATGTCAAAAAGGCGTTTGCGTCGATTGATTTCCTCTACACCCGCATGTTGTTGAATATCTGCAAAACTAAAGTAGTCAATGCGAACAAACGCAGGGTAAGGATGATTGCGAAAGGTGGTAACCCAGGCCGAGATGGAAACAGGCGCATAGATTGCGGGTCGGCCTGGTGCATCGTCGACGATGTCCCGCGCCAGCGCGTGATCGAAAGGCGCAACCTTTGCTTCAGGCATGCCAATAGCCACCCCGTTTGCTTCCGACAGGCTCCAGCGGTTCGAAAG
Organism: Candidatus Marimicrobium litorale; assembly: GCF_026262645.1. Taxonomy (NCBI): domain Bacteria; kingdom Pseudomonadati; phylum Pseudomonadota; class Gammaproteobacteria; order Cellvibrionales; family Halieaceae; genus Marimicrobium; species Candidatus Marimicrobium litorale. Next base: position 2,089,365 of record NZ_SHNO01000001.1, on the reverse strand, counting down.
CAAAAGCAGTGTCATCATTGTGAGGCCTGGCAGCACGGCGGAGGGTACTCGAGGCCAGTCGGCAAGTAGGCGATTGCTCAAGCCAGCCAGAGCCAGCGCGGCTGATAACACCAGGGGTAGTGCCCAGAATATACGCCATTGCAGGGCGAGATCGAACATCTCCGCAAGGAAAGGCGCAGTCCATGGATTGAGCAGTGTCAGTACAAATATCAGTATCGTTGCGGAAAAAATTTTGCCGCGCCGTTTGTCCGCGACAAATAATGCAGCGAGTGGCAGCAACCCAAGTACCAGCGAGCCAAGTAGCCCGTCGCCCAAAACCATGTGGAGCCCATTAGTGACGCTAGGCTGCACCCCGCCATACAGTCCATTCCCGAGACTGGCATCCGATAGAATGGCCGCGCCGATCGCTGCAAAACCCGCCGCAAACAGAGCGGCTCCGAGCATGATGAATTTAATATTGCGGCGCTCCATATTCAGCAGTGCCGCGGCGCCTGTGGCACCAACAATGAGAGGCACTGTAACCAGTGCCGACGAGCTCAGTCCCAGGCTGCAAACGATGATCATGCCCAGCGCCAAACCGCGTCGCCAACCGGGTGATTCAGCAAAGCGAAGCCCGAGTAGAAGACAAAAAGGGAGTGCGATTGTGACCAGAACGGCCTTGCCCTGAAAAAATCGCACAAACGCGAAATTGCCAAAAGCGCGGTGTGTCTCGCCGAGAGCGATGATGAGCGTTAACCAGATGATCAAAATGCTGATTGCTACGCGCGGCAGCAGATAACGCGCCAGTTGCCAGTGCACCAGCACGGCGGCCGCGCCAAACAGGGCGGGTAGTACGAGATAGTAAAGCGCCTGGTGATCGAGCCCTGTGACCTGACTCAGGGCCGCGACGAGTAACTCATAACTGTGGAGGCGATAAATGGGGTACTCGAGAGGCATCGAAGGGTCTGGCCAGAGACCGGATCGCGAGTAAAGCGCGTCCTGCGGGAAGTCCATCGCGGTGACGACAAAGTTGAGATACTGCGCGTCATCAATGTCAGGACGATGACTGATCAGCGTCAGTGCGGCCCCGCAAAGTATCAGTACGATAACGGTCGCACTGTTGCCGTTGCCCGCAGGAGAGCGGTTACTGCAACTGAGGTCGGCCCCGCTGCGGTAGATATGGCAAAGAACAAGGATGGAGCCGACCAGTTGCATGGCCCACAGCGCCTCCCAGGGCGCGGCCAGGCGGTCCAGCAGCATGAAGCCTGCGAGGTAGGCCAGCAAGGGCCAGTTCCGTATGGTTTTCTCACGCCCACCTGCGGTCGGTGGTTGCGGCGATGAAGTGGCGTGCGCGCTCCCCTCATAAGGGCATAGCCACGCCCCGGCCAGTCCAGCAACAATGGCCAGTGGCGACCATTGCAGTAACTGTACGAAGCTGCCACCGGTGAATACCATGAGGTAGCAAAGGGCGGTCCAGCTCGCGAACAGGCTGGTTCCCAGTATCAGCACGGAATGTCCAAGGCGGTCGTTCACGACTTGTTCAATCCGCAATGGCTGTCATTGGCGCCCTGCCAGTGTTCAGGCCCATACCCATGTAAACCTCGTCATTACTTCAGATGTTTTTGGTCATGGTAGGTGATGGAGACAGCCTCTTGCACTCCGAAGTCGACCACGCCGGTAATCGTATCGCGTTCAACCGGTTGTACGTTGAAGGTATAGAGATCCAATACTCTGTGCGCGAAGATTTCTTCTCCGTTTACCATGGCCAGAACCCCGGCGTTGAGAAAATATTGGTCGGATGTTAGCAGGCATTTGAACGGGAATGACACCGTCACAACGGTGCCAGCGGCGAAGTCACTGTTCATTAAAGTCTCGGTGTTTGAAGCGATGCCGCCCACCTCGATGCCCCTGATGGTCTTCACCAGGAAGCTGAAGCGAACATTGTGCAGGGGTTTAGTGAAGCGCACCTCGTAGCTGAAAACATAGGATTCCCCCCGTTGCAGAATATTGACCTCGCTCCCCTTTGTGTTGTGCAGCTGGGCGTTGCCGATTGTGGCACCGTGGGACTCGTACGTGATGGTGCTCTGGGGCACGAGGTTGGGATCATGGAAATCTGTGCTGCTATCCTGACTTGTGTTTGCGGCGCCGTTGTCATGGTCGTGACGCTGTTCATAGATCGAGACCGCCTCTGCGCGAATGGCCAACAGGGTCTCCGGGAGTGACGCCTCATTCGCATTGAGGATGCGATTGTAAAGGCCCATTACAAACTTGGGTCTACCCTCGCAAATTTTTTCGCCTTCATTTAAGAGGATGGCTCGGTCACAGAGCTCTACGACCGTGGTTTCCGAATGTGACACGAAGAGGATTGTCGTGCCGTTTTTTTTGAGGTTTTCGATACGGGTAAAGCATTTACGCTGAAAGGCCGCGTCGCCTACAGAGAGTGCTTCATCGATGATAAGGATGTCCGGTTCTATGCTGATAGCAATTGCAAATGCAAGTCGGACGTACATGCCGCTGGAATAAAGCTTGACCGGACGATCGAGAAACGCGCCGATGTCTGCGAAGTCTATGATACCAGCGATCCGATCTTCGATAGCATCAGCGGAAAGGCCGAGGATGGCGCCATTTATGAAAATGTTTTCTCGCCCTGTTGCATCGGGGTTAAATCCCGCCCCCAGCTCCAGAATGGCCGAGACGCGCCCGTGCAGTGTAACGAGGCCGCTGGTGGGTTTAAGAATGCCGGTTATCAATTGCAGTAATGTACTTTTACCGCAGCCGTTCCTGCCGACAATGCCCACCACTTCGCCCTTGTCCACGGTGAACGACACGTCGGATATTGCGGTAAAGCATTCCTTTACAGTGTTTCGATTTCCCCTGAGCAGGCCCAAAAAGCGATGAGCAGGACTCTGGTAAATGTCGTAGGCCTTGCATAGGCTCTCTACCGCAATAGCGGGTGTATTAGAGGACATCGGCAAAGCCCACTTTCACGCGGATGAACAGTCTGTAGCTGAGATAACTGAACAGCGCGGCACCCATGAAAAATAAACCGAGGCCCGTAAAATTAGGTAGCACACCGGCGAAAACAACCAGGCGTAACTGCTCGATCAGGAAGGTCAATGGGTTGAGGTAAAGAAAGCCCTGTGCTCTTTCAGACAGGGCGCTCACTGGATAAAAAATGGGAGACGCAAACAGCAGCGCTGCAGCGAGCAGACCTGTCATTTGCGATATATCCCTGAAGAATACGCCCATTGCCGACAGCAGCCACGCTGTGCCGAGTGCCATCAATAGCAATGGCACTAGGATGACAATTGAAAACAGCGCTTCTGGTCCGGGCAGACCCTGAAAAATCGTGACAAATAGCAGCAGCAGCGTGAGGTTCACCGTCAGTCCGAGGGCGGCGGTGAGGGTTTGCACAATGGCGAAGACCTCCACGGGGAATACGGCTTTCTTGACGTAATTGGGGTTGCTGACCACCAATTGTGGTGCGCTTGTGAGAATCTCGGCAAAAAAGCTGTGCAGTAACAGCCCCGCAAACAGCAACAGTGCAAACGCGTCGGACTCGAAGCCCGCTCCACCCCACTTGGCCTTGATGACCACGGTAAAGAAAAGCGAGTAAATGGCCAGCATGATCAGCGGCGTGACCACGACCCAGAGTCCGCCGAGCACAGAGCCGGTGTACTTCAGTGCCAGTTCGCGCTTGACCAGTTGCGCTATCAGGTAGCGATTTGAGAGGGCAAGCCCAAGCATGCAGAGTGCCTTTTTTGCGACGTCTCACCGGGTCGTGTCCGCGGTGGCCGGTAAGTTGTCTCTTGTTATCAGTATGCTGCGATGGCGGCGCCCGGTATCGGTGCGGGCTGCCCGGCCCCGTTCGGGCAAAGGTCGTTTGCCAGTACCGTTGCAGAATAAGGGGGCCCATCTTCAATGTCCATCCCCCGCGCAGACCGCTCGGGGTGAGCAAGCCGCGTTCTATTCGAATTATCATTGTTCACTGGCGTCAGTCGCTACTTAGCGATCCAGAGGTGGTATACAATCTGGCAACAATAATGCAAGCCGGAGCACAGTGTACTTGAGCAGAACCTTGAACGAGTGGCGCGCCGATATCCTGAATCGACGTATGCTGATCTGCGTGTTCACCGGGTTTGCTTCTGGCATGCCGCTCTTCGTCCTGATCCAGTTAGTGCCTGCCTGGCTGAGTGATGGCGGGGTACCCCTGTCGGAGATAGGTCTTTTCTCCGCGGTAACACTACCTTATGCCCTGAAATTCTTGTGGGCCCCAATGATGGATCGCTATGTGCCTCCCTTCCTGGGTCGGCGCCGTGGCTGGATGTTTGTTACGCAGGTTGCGTTGATCGTGTCCATTGGTGCTCTCGGTATGTTTGATCCCGCGCGCAGCACCGCAGCAGTGGCGGCGCTCGCCGTGGTAGTGGTCTTCTTCAGTGCCAGTCAGGATATCGTGCTGGATGCCTATCGCAGGGAGATCCTGGCGGACTCGGAGTTGGGTATGGGCAGTGCCATTCACGTGCAGGCCTATCGGATAGCGGGGCTTGTGCCGGGCTCCTTGTCACTGATTCTTGCCGATGTGCTGCCATGGGGCAGCGTGTTCTGGATTACCGCGAGTTTTATGTCTTTGGGCATTATGATGACCCTGCTGGTTTCCGAATCAGAAGTTGACCTGCCGCCTCCGTCCAGTTTTATGCGCGCCAATCTGGAGCCGTTCGAGGAGTATCTGGGTCGAAAGGGCTGGTCAGGTCTCGTGCTGGTGTTGTGCTTTATGTTTTTGTACAAAATTGGCGACAATATGGCAACGGCACTTGCTACGCCGTTTTATCTCGAAATGGGATTCAGTAAAACGCAGATTGGTGTAGTGGCAAAACATGCCGCCCTTTGGCCGGCGATCTTCGGTGGGTTACTCGGTGGACTGGTGATGTTGCGTATAGGCATCAACCGGGCGCTATGGATTTTTGGCGTGGTCCAGCTGATCAGTATTTTGGGGTTTGCCGTGCTGGCCGGCAGCGAAGCGCACCTCTGGTTGCTGGCCTGTGTTATTGGTTTTGAATACCTGGGAGTGGGCCTCGGCACCGCGGCGTTCACTGCATTCATTGCTCGTGAGACCAGTAAAACGTACGCTGCTACCCAGTTCGCCCTATTTACCGCATTGGCGGCCGTGCCGCGCTCGGTCGCCAACGCCAGTACCGGCATTATTGTTGAGGAATTAGGCTGGGTGCATTTCTTTCTTTTGTGCGCCATGGCGGCCCTGCCCGGCATGATTCTCCTCTACTGGGTCGCACCGTGGCGCAGTGAGCCTGCGGCGGAAGCGGCAGCGGGTTAGATTGTGGCGCCTGTCTGGCACTATTTGGGCAACCGGTCACGGTTGGACACTTATTCAGGGCTTTCCGTGGTTATTTCAGGGAAGTCTAGATACACTTGTGGCCTATAAGAAGATGTTATATGAGTCGGTATTTATGAAGTGCGATTGTCTTACGGCGTCAGCTGGAAGGGATTAAATGGAGGCTCGGACCGTCAGTAGTTCCGGGGCCAGCGCACCGGCGCGAGTGATTGCTGTTTTGGGCATGCATCGCAGTGGTACCAGTTGCCTGACCGGCACCCTGCAGGATGCCGGGTTGTCTATGGGTGATATCCATACCTGGAACAAGCACAACGAGAAAGGAAATAGGGAAAACCAGCAGTTTGTCGATCTGCACGATCAGATACTGGAGGCAAACGGAGGTGCCTGGGATGACCCTCCCGAGAAAGTGAACTGGCGTGAGACGCATGTTGCGGCGGCGAAAACACTGTTGGCCAGCCATGCGGAGGACGCCAGCTTTGGCTTCAAGGATCCTCGCGCGCTACTGGTGCTCGATGGCTGGAAAGCTATTTTTCCCTCGCTAGAGTTTGTCGGCATCTACCGTCACCCGAACGCGGTGGCCAAGTCGCTGGCCAAGCGCAGTAGTAAGACCCGCGAAGAGTCACTAAAGCTTTGGTACGCGTATAACCGAAGCCTCTATCGCGAGTACAAGCGCAAACCCTTTCCTATCTTGTGTTTTGATGACGAGGAGTCGGTGTTGGATTCAAAAATTCACCGGGTGGCCGATGAGATGGGTTTTTCGCACGGCGAAAATAAGGAGAAATTTTACACCGCAGCACTCAAACACAATGACAGCTCTGGCGACTCTCCGCTGCCGTGGAGAGTAAAACGGCTGTTGCGTAAGTTAGAGAAAGCCGGGCTTTGACCGCCGGACGCTGAATGCTGGACAGAATTTCACAGGGCTTCCGCCGCATCATACCCAACGCAGGAACCAGCGTTCCGCTTGTCAGCTATGTGGTGATTGCTTATGACATGCCGCAGCAGGCGGAGATAACCATTCGTTCTCTGTTGCCAGGTTATCAGCGTGGCGTGAGTGCCAGTGACTACGAGATCCTCATTGTCGAGAACGCATCGTCCAATACCCTCTGCGATACCTTTCTCCAGACACTGCCTGCGAACGTGTCTTACCACCTGCGAAAAGAAACCAGGCCCACGCCCATCCACGCCATCAACTATGGACTGGAGCGAGCGCGGGGACAGCACATTTGTGTGATGATAGATGGCGCGCGTTTGCTCACCCCGGGAGTGGTCAGGAACACCATTCTCGGGCACCGCCTGGCGGACAACGCGATTGTGACAGTGCCGGGCTATCACCTCGGCAAAGAGTTGCAGCAGAATGCGGTCAGTAGCGGGTATGACATGGCGCATGAGCGCAGGCTTATGCAAAGCATAGCGTGGCCCGATAATGGCTACCGCCTGTTCGAGATTGCCTGCTTCTCCGGGTCCTGCAAGTGGGGCTTTTTCCTGTCACAGAGTGAAAGCAACTGTATCAGTATGTCGGCAAAGCTTTGGCGTAAGCTGGGAGGCTTCGATGCGCGTTTCGAGGCCCGCGGTGGTGGTCTGGTAAATCTCGACACCTACAAGCGCGCGCTGGAGTATCCTGGCACGCGGCATATTGTATTGCCGGGTGAGGGTAGCTTCCATCAGTTTCATGGTGGCGCGACCACCGGCGGTGAAGCGGAGAAAGACAGAGAAGCGTTGATCGATTCGATAAAAGAGGAGTACTTCTCTATTCGCGGTGAGAAGTACAAGGCGCCGGAGACCGATCCGGTTTACCTCGGCGAGTTCCCGCGCGAAGCGCAGAAATTTATACACTTTTCCTCGGATAAGATTCTGGAACGAGTACAAAACTCGGCTAAGCCGCAAGATGACTTGGCTTCGATAATAGATAACTGAGAGAGCACGAGGTTTATATGAGCAATAATATTTATTTCCCACCGTCCCTGCAGGGCTTCGAACCCAAGCGTATGGTATTTAGCACCTGGGTTGATCACCTGCCTTTTGCCTACGATCTGGTAGCGGCTATTCGCCCCGAGTTGATAGCGGAGTTGGGCGTGTACAACGGACTCTCTTTTTTCACCTTTTGTCAGTCCATGGTGGACCACGATATCGATGGTGTCGCCTACGGAATCGATTGCTGGGAGGGTGACGAGCATACTGATGCCTACGACGATTCCATCTACAACGAAGTAGTTGAACATGCTCGTGAGCACTACCGTGGCAACACCTATTTGCTGCGCATGTTTTTCAACGAAGCGCTGCAGCACTTTAACGATAACTCTCTGGATTTGCTGCACATCGATGGTTTGCATACCTATGAAGCTATCCAGGAAGATTTCACCAACTGGTATCCCAAGGTGAAGCCGGGTGGCATTATTCTGTTTCACGACGTCATGGCGAAAATCAAGGATTTTGGTGCCTGGAAATACTTTGAGGAGCTGGAACAGCAGTATGATGACGTGTTTCGCTTCAATCATGGGTTCGGGCTGGGCGTGATGCGCAAAGAGGGCGGAGCGCCCAGTGATGAGCCGTTGCTCCGGTTGCTCTTTTCAAAGGACGAGGAGGACATCAAGCGGTTGCGGCAGTTTTACGTGCATGCCGGACACTTTCTGGAGGCGCGTCGCCAGGCCACTTTCTGGCGTCAGAGCCGCAAAGGCGGCAAAAAAGGCGGCCAGGGTAAGGCTGACCAGGGCAAAGGGGAGTAGTCAGGGCCGGGCCTCGAATCGCCGGCTGCCCTGCGCACCGCTTTGCGCTCCCTGCCGGGGTGTCCTGCGTTTGATACCCCGTTAGCTTGTCTCTCCAAAAACAGGTGTACCCGTGTCGCAGATTGAGCATGATCGTCTCCAATCGGTAACGATCATAGGTTCTCCTGACGTGAGCCCTATTGTTCTTCGTGGCAGCTTGAGCAGTCCCGGCTGTAGCCGCTTTGAATTTATAAGTCATTAATTAATATCAATAAAAGTGATATTAACCGGTCGTTGGAGAATGCCCTTATGTCAATTGACAGCACATTGCGTAGCGGGCAGGATGCAGGCATGGGCAGAGAAAACGAACTGTTGCAGAAGGCGGATCAACTCGTTGATAGCGGGGACTTCCGGGGCGCAATCAGTCTTCTGGAGGAGGCCGGGCGTTTTGACGATCCCACGCTGGCGCGGCGTCTTGTAAGCCTTCGCATCCAGGCCTATGCCGAGATGGAATGGCCAGAGCCACATGATCATTGGCCGCCCCATCACGATGGCCGATTTGAGGGCGAAGCCGGCTTCCCCGACATACAGGCGGTTGAGCTTGATGAGGGTGCCTTGAAAGCCGGTATCCTCGGGCGCGGCGGACTTATCGTGCGCGGGCTGATGGACGAGCAGCGCATCGAATCCATGCGTGAAAATATCGACCGTGTGCTGTTGGCGCGGATGGAAGCGTCCGACGAGGTGCCGGGCGCCGAAAACAATCCTTGGTATCACCGATCGGAAAATGTGCGCGGTGGGCCCACCCAGTTCCGCGGCGGCCAGCGCTTCACCACCATCGGCTCCGCCTGGAGTGTTGATAGTCCGCCGACCACGTTTCAGCTAATCGAGTTCTATCGGGAAATCGGTCTGCACGGCCTTTTGCGTGGGTATTTTGACGAGGACCCCGTTTTGTCTGTGCGCAAATGGGTAGTACGCTGCGCTGCGCCGAATAATGGCGCCTCTTCGGGGTGGCATCAGGATGGCTATTTTCTGGGCGATGCCTCCGCTATTCGCACCGCTAATCTGTGGATTGCGCTGACCGATTGCGGGGGTGATGCGGATGCGCCCGGGCTTGAAATTGTGGCTGGGGGAGAGCGAAAGATTCACGAGACCGGCACCCGCGGCTCACCATTTGACTGGACTGTGGGTCAGGACCTGGTCGATGAGATCGCCTTGACCAGCCCGGTGGTGTGTCCTCGCTTCAAAGCGGGAGACGCTCTCTTCTTCGATCATTACAACCTCCATCGTACGGGTTTCGGGCTGAATCATACGAAAAATCGTTACGCGGTAGAAACCTGGTTTTTTGCTGGCTCTACGGCTCCACATAAACAGCAACCGGTAGTGTTTTAGTCAGGGTCTCCTGTGATGATTGGCTATATCGGAATGCGCACAACGTACTGTTACGGACACCTTGCGAAGTCATGGCCACGGCGCCACGCATGCGTTGCGACAAGGAGTGGCTATGACCAGTGAAACGCCTGCGGCTGACCCGGCGGTGATCGAGCGCTACCGTGGCGAGCTCGCCCGAGTCGATGAACTGACCGGCGCAGGAGACTATGAGGCGGCCATTGCGTTGCTGCAAAACGTGGCGCGTAGTAGCGGCGATGAGGCATTGATGCAGCGCTTGATCGAACTGCGTGTCGTCGCCATGCCGCTGTTGGCTGACAACGTAGACCCTCAGCCCATGTACGAGGCCAATCAGCTCCTGGGTGAACCGGGCGCAGTGCGAGAACGACTCGACAAGGACGGCTACCTGTTCTTCAGAGATATTATTCCCACAGAGCGGCTGCGTTCATTACGGGACGATATCACTAACATTCTGGCGGACGAGGGCTGGATAGAGGGGGGTGAGCGACGGCCGCAGGCCCGGGCGATTTGTCGCCCTCGGCGGGAAGGGCAACCCAAGTTTTTCAGGGCCCATGATCGTATTGTGAAACTGGAAGCGTTGCACAGTATGGCCCACGAACCCCGCTTGCTGGATGTCATGCGACAGGCGCTGGGTGATACCGCTTTCCCCCATCCGCTCAGCATTGTCAGGCTTGTATTTCCGGATAGTCCCGAGCTTGCGACCCCACCTCATCAGGATTTTCCGAATAATCAGGGCACGCCCAAACTGACAGCCGCCTGGATGCCGCTGGCCGATTGTGACATTGAGGGCGGCTCACTGGCTGTTCTGGAAGGGTCTCATAAGTTTGGCCTGTTGCCACTGAAATTTCACCTCGGTGCCGGAAACCGCGCGGCGGTTCTCAGTGAAGAGGTCAGGGCCTGTCGCTGGGTCGGTGCAGACTTCAAGGCCGGGGACGTGCTTTTGTTTCCTTCGCTGACGATTCACAAGGCGATGGAAAACCACACTCTGGAGACGATGCGACTGTCGGTGGATTTCCGCTACCAAACGGAGGGCGAAGCGCTCACTGAGGGTTGCCTGAAACCGCATTTTGACCGCGTCAGCTGGGAGGAGATATACCGCGACTGGCAGTCAGACGCGCTGAAGTACTACTGGCGTGATAAGTCTTTTGACATGGTGCCCTGGGATGAAGTGTTACATGCGCTGCCGGCGGATCATGTCGATGAAGCGTATGAGCAGACACTGGCCTATAACATCGCCCTTACCCGGCGCAAGGAAGCGCGTGCCGCCGATGGGGGTGATTAGCTGCCCCGGCCATTGCCTTGGCGTACATCACCGACACTGCTACCAGGCGAGGGGGATCTGGTTTTTGGGGAATGCAGTCTCTCCAAAAAACCAGGTTTCAACCGCGTACCGTAAGCGACTGAAGTCGGCACGGTACTGCGTGCGGTGAAGGTAGAAATGATCAAAGAAAAAAGCATCCCCTTCATTGAAAACGGGTTTGAGTGGGCCGTCTCGCTGGAGCTTCCCGGTCAGCTCGTCGCTGACAGACCAGTTAAACTGGGCGCCGTCTGAGGAGACAATATCGTAGAGCCGTAATGGAATAACATCCATGCCGGGTGCGCCGGTGTCGCCGCCGCAGCCACTTAGCGGTATCCACATATTGATACTGTTGATATCGGTTCCCATGAAAGCCCCGTCCTGATGCCAGCCCGCCTCGGCGACGGGCAGCATGGATCGCCGCAAAACCCACTTCTTGACGGTGAGGCAGGGCGATTCTCCAAGGTACTCTTTCACTAGTTCCTTCAGGCCATAGTGCTCGTAGAGTTGCAGCAGCGATTCCGCCACGCTGGGCGCCTCCACGCACATGGCGGAACCGGATTCTCGATGGAAGTTGCGCGTATTACCCAGTTCCCGATCCTTGTTGGGCATGATGGAGCGCAGGTTCTCAGGGGGGCTGAAATAGGTGCCTGGCGCTGGCGCGCTGCCGATATCCGCGCAGGCATCGATCACCTTGTCGGTGGCCAAGCGCATAATCTCTGTCGACTGCCTGGAGAACAGATTTCGTACAATCAGTGCCCCGTGTCCCGCAATCGCCTCGCGCAATACGCTCGCCGTCAGGTCACTGGCGCCTATCTCGGGAATCTCCGCCGAGCTCGCCGGCGGTGTTGCGCCGCTTCTGTCGATGAGCAGTTTCGGTTTGGCCGCAGGCTCACGCAGACGAAACGACTCAATGCGGCTGCCTACGGTGGCGCAGTCGGCAAGTACATCCCGGGCCTCTAGTGCGGCGAGGGGGGCGTCTGGTGTACCCATAAAACCTTCATTTTTCTTAGAAACCGCAGAAATTGTATGCCATTCTGACCGGGGAGTCGATGATACGGTGTGAGCCTTGCAGGGCAGCGAACAAGGGAAACGGCCAGTCGCTTACAGGGACATGCAGCAGTACCAGCCCGGGTTTTTACCACTGCAAGACCGACACGTTTCGTGTTTGCATGCTCACGTGATCACGTTCTATCGCGTACACTATTGCGCAGCGGGGTCCCCCGGGAGGGCTCTCGATTATCTAGGCTTATCAGGCTGGTGCCATTCGTGAAGCGTTGGATTTTTATTGCGATGTTGACTTTCTGCCACAACGGGCTCGTTGTGGCCAATACAGAGGGGCTTAAGTTACCGAATCTGGGTGAATCGAGTACCAGTCTGTTTTCTTCTGAATACGAGCGGCAGTTGGGTCAAGCCTGGTTGCGTATGTTTCGCCGCCAGGTCCCTACTGTTGAAGACCCCGTGTTGTTCGAGTATCTCGAAAACCTGATTTTCGAGTTGGCCAGTCATAGCCAGTTGGAGGATCGTCGTATCGATTTGGTCGTTGTCGACAGTCCCACGATTAACGCGTTTGCAGTTCCAGGCGGAGTGATTGGTGTGCACAATGGTCTGCTTCTCTCTGCTGAGACGGAAGATGAGCTTGCGACTGTGCTGGCTCACGAAATCGCCCACCTCAGTCAGCGTCACTTTTCGCGTGGCGTAGAATACCAGCAAAAAATGCAGCCATTGGCTTTGGCTGCCATGCTGGCAAGTCTGGTCGTTATGGCTACCGCGGGCGGTGAAGCGGGGATAGCTGCTATGTCAGCGACCCAGGCGGCAGCGCAGGATTCTGCCTTGCGTTACAGCCGCGGTAATGAACAGGAGGCGGATCGCATCGGTATGCAAACTCTGGTGGGAGCGGGAATGGACCCCAATGCCGCGCCGGCAATGTTCGAGCGTATGCTGCAGTCGACGCGGTACTACAGCACCAGTCAGCTCCCAGAGTTCCTGCGTACTCACCCACTGTCTGAAAGCCGAATCGCCGATACCCGTAACCGCGCGAGGAATTACTCCGCCGTGGCACCGCGCGATGATCTTGACTATCAGTTGATGCGCGCGCGCGTCATGGTTGCACTGGCCGATACGCCGGAGGAGTCCGTGGCGCGATTTCGCGGCGAGTTGGAGGGTACGCCCCGGTCAAAGGAGGCGGCACATTACGGGCTGGTGTTGTCACTGATTGCGGCAGGCCGCGCAGATGAGGCAAGCCTGGAGCTGGATTCGATCTGGTCGGTGAGCCCGGATCGTCTCGAATACATTCTCGCGGACGCGGAAATAGACATGGCCCGCAACAAGCACGCGCAAGCTGTCAGCAAGCTCTCGCGAGAGTTGGAGTCGAAGCCGGGAAATCATCCCTTGACCATGGCATATGCAACGGCGCTAATGAAAGATAGTCAGTCTCATATTGCCGAGGAGGTGCTGCGTCGACAAAGTAAGCGCACACCTAATGATCCTTCGCTCTGGTATCTGCTGGCGGAAGTGCAGGGGCTTTCGGGTAATATTGCCGGTCTTCACCAATCCCGCGCAGAATACTTTATTTTGAATGGTGCGCTGGATCAGGCGAGGAAACAGTTGGAGTATGCACTCAAGCTCACGCGCGGAGATTTCGTGACCTCCGCGATCCTTTCCCAGCGACTGCGAGATGTGGCCGAGATGCAGGAAAAGCTGGAGGAGCTTTGATGCCCGCCCGCGAGGCGGCGACGTTGAGTGTTCAGGCGTTGCCTTTAACGGTCAGTTGGGCCTCACGCGAGAAATCGAGCATGCGGCGCAGGGGAACCATCGCTTGTTCCCCGATACCGGGGTCCACAAAAATTTCGTTGTCCTCTCGGGAAAATACCGCGGCCAGGCTCTCCAGGTCGTTCATGGCCATCCACGGGCAGTGCGCGCAGCTGCGGCAGGTAGCGCCGTTGCCTGCGGTAGGCGCGATAATGAACTCCTTCTGTGGCGCCTGCTGCTGTAGTTTGTAAAAAATACCCTGGTCGGTGCCTACGATGAATTGCGTGTTGTCCATCTCGCAGGCGGCCTTGATAATTTGACTGGTGGAGCCGACACGATCCGCCAGCTCGATCACGGAGGCGGGAGACTCTGGGTGAACGAGTACGGCCGCGTCAGGGTAAACCTGTTTCAGGTCGGCGAGTCCTCGGGCCTTAAATTCTTCGTGCACTATGCAGGCGCCGTCCCACATCAGAATATCGGCCCCTGTTTGGCTTTGCACGTAGTTGCCCAGGTGTTGGTCCGGCGCCCATATGATTTTTTCACCGCGATCACACAAGTGTTCCGCGACTTCCAGCGCAATGCTGGAGGTGACCACCCAGTCAGCCCTCGCTTTGACGGCAGCGGAGGTGTTTGCGTAAACCACCACGGTGCGGTCTGGGTGTTGATCACAAAATGCGCTGAACTCCTCAATGGGACACCCGAGATCCAGAGAGCAAGTGGCTTCCAGCGTCGGCATGAGGACGCGTTTTTCAGGCGTCAGGATTTTAGCAGTTTCTCCCATGAACTTTACGCCGGCTACGATCAGGGTCGTCGCTGGATGATCGTGTCCGAAGCGCGCCATTTCGAGCGAGTCTGAGACACAGCCACCGGTTTCTTCCGCCAGTGCCTGAATCGCAGGCGACGTATAATAATGTGCGATAAGTGCGGCGTTCTCGCGGTGCAGCATGGCTCTGATATTGTCTTTCAGCAACGCTTCCTGTTCTGGACTGAGGGCGTTCTGCTCCGCGTGGTCAAGATGGTGCTGTACTTGTTCGCGAATGGTTTCTAGTTTGTCAGACGCTAGACTCATAATTGCGGGATATAGCTGGGCCGAGAAGGAACGTGAGCTTATCATAAAATAGCCGGGGCGCTGCCCTGCAACTTACGACACGACTTGCAGCACTCAACGATCGAATGCGGTTACGTCAAAATCCGTTGCGAGGATGTTCGGCCAACCCGGGACGCACCGTCGTCAACCGCCCACCTTGTCATGCGCTGGGGCACCCGGTTGAATGGAGCGATTTTCCGGTTGAGCAACCGACACCGGAGGAGGTGGGTCATCGGGGGTGTCCGGTGTTCAGCGCGGCTAGCGTCGCGCTGCGGCCGCATAGACGGCGCCGTTATTGCCCTGATCCGTCTCTTCTAGCGACAATCCTCCGCGGGGGCATGAACTGCAATCCACAGAGGCACCACAACAGGGCGGTCCAGCGGCTTACAGAAACCATGGTGCACGACCAGTGAAGAGCGTGCTGGGCAGAGGGCAGGGCAGGGCAGGTCAGCGAAGCGAAGAAGAGAAAACGTCCCTTGAACCCCATCTGTCTTTTCTGTGTATGGATTTTGACGACTGTCAGAGACGCACGGGAGTCGATATTCCCGCGTTTTTCTGCGAGTTGCTGACGCGTGAATTGCTCGATTGAGCCGCTTTGGTAATTTTAAGGAAACATTTACTAGAACTTCATTCAGTTATTTCGTATAACTCTATGTTAAATAAAGAATAAGACTAAGAGCACCAATCCGGTCGACGCGGTGTGGCGATCGGGCAGGGTCATGATGACCCAATAACCAGGGTGGGGTAGGGAACCGGGAACCAAGAGTGGAACAGCACACAGTATTGATCATCTCTGAGGACAAGACTGACCATCTTGTCATCTCTGCAAGCCTTGAACGTGCTCGCCCCGCCCGGTTTCATCTGTCTACTTCTGAGTCCATAGAGCGCCCGTTGGAGGCGCTTCTCGACCCGAATATCGACGCTGTCATTATGGCCCAAGGGCCTGAGACAGAGTATCTCCTTCGTCTGGCGAGTAAGCATGAGGCCAGTGCGCCCCTGATTCTCCTGTTAGACGACGACAACGAGGCTGCAGTGGCCCAGCTGCGTGAGCTGGGCGCTCAGGATTATCTTTACCGCAGCCAGCTGCAGGATGCGCTGCTGCATCGGGTGCTCGACTACAGCATTCAGCTTAAACAGGCGCGTGAGCAAATACGCCGATT
This sequence comes from Candidatus Marimicrobium litorale, assembly GCF_026262645.1. Classification (NCBI taxonomy): domain Bacteria; kingdom Pseudomonadati; phylum Pseudomonadota; class Gammaproteobacteria; order Cellvibrionales; family Halieaceae; genus Marimicrobium; species Candidatus Marimicrobium litorale. The sequence continues at coordinate 2,073,635 of NZ_SHNO01000001.1, read as the reverse complement.
GTCGAATCGCGATCCGTTAACGGGCGCGTTGAATCGCGTCGGTTTCCGGGCACATCTGGAGCGTGCCATGGGGCGCTCCCAGCGTTATGGCTTCAACACAGCTTTGATTTATATCAATATTGATCAGTTTGCCAACGTTAACGATCACTACGGTGAATCGGACGGTGACATCATGATCAAATCGATCTCCCGTCGACTCATTAACAAGATGCGCAGCTCAGACAGCATCGCGCGCCTTGGCGGCGATGAGTTTGCGGTGGTGCTAGAGGATGTCAGCTCGGCGGCAGATGTGGAGTTGATAGCGGACAAAATGCTCAAGTCAATTTCTGCACCGATGATTCTCAGCGAACAACAGGTCGCCGTCGAAGCGAGTATCGGCGCCGCTATCTTCCCGGAAGACGGCACTGAGTTTTCAGACCTGGTCGATCACGCGCGCAGTGCTATGCAACAGGCGAAAAGTATTGGCGGTGGCCATGTGATTCGCTACACGGAAAAGTTGACCTTCGATACTGCAGGCAGTAATTCCCTTGCGGCGGAGTTGCGCACGGCTGTGCGCAAGAACCAGTTCGAGTTGCATTACCAGCCGCGGATAGACCTCGCTACAGGCCATCTTGTGGGTCTCGAGGCGCTGCTGCGCTGGAACCACCCGGAGCGGGGGCTTGTACTGCCGGGTGAGTTTATTTCCGCCTGTGAAGACATGGGCCTGATGAAAACGATTGGCTACCAGGTGATTCAGCACGCTTGCAATGCGCAGGTCTGGCTTAGAGAACAGGGAATGCCGGAAGTTGACGTTGCGGTAAATATCTCGTTTTCACAAATCCAGGATGATCGGTTTGTGGATATCGTGAAAGACATCCTGAAACGCAGCGGCGCTGATGCGTCCCGCATTGAATTCGAGCTCACAGAATCTACACTGCTCAATAGCCCGGATGGTATCAAGGCGCGGATGGATGAATTGCGTAAGCTGGACCTCTCGTTTTCGCTGGATGACTTCGGCACGGGCTTCTCCCAGTTGACCCACCTGACAGAATTGCCGATTTCGGCTTTGAAGATCGATGCTTGTTTCGTGCGGGATCTGCCGCACAATGAACATCAGCAGGCGGTGTGTAGCATGATCATCGAAGTCGGTAGGCGCCTGGATATGCTGGTAGTCGCTGAAGGTGCAGAAACTCACGAGCAGGTTGAGTTTCTGCGCGAGCATCAGTGTCACCAGGTACAGGGCTTTTACTACAGCCCCGCCATTCCCTTGCAAAAGCTGCCTCGCTTCGTAAAGGAGCAGGGCCTAAAGCGCCGCGAAAACCGTATTTCCTAGTCCCGCTCAAGAGGCGTAGGCAACCCGGTTGCGTCCCCTGCGTTTGGCCTTGTACAGCATTTTATCCGCTTCACTGAGCACGGAATCCGGATCCGGGTGTTCGGGGCTGCGGGCGGCCACACCGGCGCTGATCGTAATGCTGACCTGATCGCTACCCAGCCGTGTTGCACCTCGCAGGCGACTGCCCTCTTTCATGCGGGCAGGACGCTTACTGCGGTTGCGAATCGACATGTTGTAACTGGCTATTCCATCGCGTATTTTTTCTATCGGTTCCAGAGTGGCCTCGACAGTCTTGCGAGGGAATACCACGCAAAATTCTTCCCCTCCGTAGCGGTACGCCGTGCCTCCTCCCTTGATACTGCGAACTCTCGAGGCCACAAGCTTGAGCACTTCATCACCGACCTCGTGCCCGTAGGTATCGTTGAACCGTTTGAAGCGATCGACATCAATCATGGCGATACTGTAACTTTTTCCCAGCATTTTCAGACGCTCATTTAGCGCGCGGCGGCCCGGCAACCCTGTGAGTTCGTCACGGTATGCCATGGAGTATGAACTGCGCAAAAGTCCCCAGGCCAGGCTAAGTGACGCTGCGATACACATGGACACTGAGATGTATTCGACATGCAAAAAAGCAAGGGCGATATAAACCGGCAGAATGGCGCCTAACAGAGCTGCTTCGATTTCCTCATTGCGTATGCACAGCAGCACAACACCGACAAGCGCCGTCAAGCCTGCCAGTATGGAGGCGCTCTTTGACAGCATATAGACGTCATTTAAATTCGGTGTGTAACTAATCGCTGCATCGTTGATGCCCAGTATCCAGGGCCCCAGCTCTATGCAGGCCAAGCCGAGGAGGATGAATCCCAGGGCAGCGATCAGACCTTGCAGATTCCAGATGCCTCGCTCTGGCAGTAGCAGCAGGTATAACGCCATCACGGGCAGTGCAAAGCTCAATGCAAGGTAAGCCCGGAGCGCGTCGGTGTTGCGATTAAGGCTGGTTTGCAGGTAGCTTTGTACGACCCAATAGAAAACGGCAACGCTGATAGCGGCCAACAACAGGCGTCCTCGCTGAAACTGGAGGGACATCAGCACTACGCCGAGGCAGAGCAGGTAAGGCAGGCTGTCCAGAATTATGCGAAGATCATCATCCAGCAAGCTGATCTGGCCCCGTCCGAAGTAAGCACCGGGAATCAGTACCGCCAGCGGCAGGAGCTTTACTAGCGCTGTGGGGTGCAAGGCCATCGTGCCCGTTGTGTCTCCAGGGTCAGAACAAGCTGGTTTCGCCCCGTGTCGATAACCGCTTGGTATTATTTACTCGGACTAGCCACGGGCTTTAGGCAATGATAGCTTACACTGTACGCCATGCGCATTACCTCCTCTTCCAGCAAATAAATGTCAGGCACTGAGACTATCCGCCATAAAGCGAAGATTCTTGTCGTAGACGATGACCAGAATGTCCGCATGCTTGCCCGGCAATGCCTTGAGGCTGAGGATATGGTGGTGGTGGAGGCATCGAACGGCTTTGAGGCGATAGATGCCTTCGTCCGAGAGCGGCCGGACCTCGTGTTCATGGATGTAGAGATGCCGGGCATGACGGGACTGGAGGCTTGCGAGCGAATCCGGGAGATTCCGCAGGGTGAGTCGATACCTATTATGATCGTGACAGGTTCTGACGACCGTTCATCGATTGACAAGGGGTTTGAGGCCGGCGCCACCCAGTACAAAACCAAACCCGTGAACTGGTCGTTGCTGGGTCGAGACGTTCAGTACATGTTGCGCGCGAGCAGTGCGTTCAACTCGCTTAAGCGGCAGGAAGACCGACTGCGCTATCTCGCCTACTATGACCCGCTAACCAGCCTGCCCAACCGGCGCAGTTTCAATGAGCAATTAGGTCGTTTGCTGAAGCGCAGTCGTCGCCACAGCACGACGGCGGCGTTGCTGTTTATAGATCTCGACCACTTCAAGCGCATCAATGATTCTATCGGCCATGCCAGGGGCGACAGCCTGCTGGTCGAGATTGCCAAGCGGCTGACTATGGAGCTGCGTGAAGAAGACGCGATCAACTATTTTTCGGATGCTAATGCTGAGCAGGCCACCGAGAAAGAGGGTGCTACCGAGATCGCTCGCCTGGGTGGCGACGAGTTCACGGTAGTGCTTTCCGATGTGTCTGATGTCTCGGATATCGAAAAGGTGGCACGGCGGATACTCAACAGACTATCTGAGCCAATTGCCTTGCAGTCGCACAACCCTGTGGTAACTCCCAGTATCGGTATTGCCCTGTATCCAGAGGATGGGAAAGATGCGGAGACTCTGATCCGCAACGCGGACACTGCGATGTACGTTGCCAAAGCAGAAGGACGGGCCTGCTATCGTTTTTATGACGAGGAGATGAATTCCCGAGCCGTCGAGCAACTGAAGCTTGAGGAAGAGTTGCGTGAAGCCATGCGCAACGATGAGTTGGAATTACGCTATCAGCCGCAGGTGAATTCCCAGTCGGGCGAGGTTGTTAGCCTGGAGGCGCTGGTGCGCTGGAAGCACCCCACACGAGGGATGGTGTCGCCGCAGGAATTTATACCCGTTGCGGAAAGTACGGGCCAGATTATTGAGCTTGGCGAGTGGGTCATGAACGAGGTGTCCCGCCATTGTCAGTATTGGGGTGGGCTTGGTCTTGATGCATTCCGGGTTTGCGTCAATATATCGCCGTTGCAGTTTAATCAGAGTAATCTCGCCGAATGGGTGCATGAATTCCTCGAAACCTCGGGACTGTCGCCCGATCGTCTGGAACTTGAACTCACTGAAAGCGCGATCATGACCGACGCGGAGACCAATATTGTAAAGCTGCGCACCCTCAAGGCGCTCGGTTTAGACCTTGCGGTAGATGATTTCGGCACGGGGTATTCCTCACTCAGTTACCTCAAGCGCTTTCCAATCGACACCTTGAAAATTGATCACAGCTTTGTCTCCGATATGGATACACCCGATGGCGCTGCGATCGTGGATGCGATCGTGGCCCTGGCGCAAACACTTAATCTCAGAGTGGTCGCAGAAGGCATTGAAACCGAAAGCCAATTAGCTTATCTGGCAAGTAAGAGCTGCGACCTTCTCCAGGGCTTTTATTTTTCTCGTCCCATTTACCCCGAAGACGTTCCCGCCCTGCTCAAGGAAAATTTTTCGGAGCAGATTCAAGGGGTTTTGGGCACTTAGGCTGTCGGCTAGAGGCCATATGAAACCGTTTAAATGCAGGGCTTTTCTCGCCCTCTGTCTGGTCTCCAGCTTGCGCGTTGTTGCCGCGGAGCAGGACACGCTGCAGGTTTTGGTGCAGGGTGCCTCCTCCAGTCAGATCGCGAAGCTGGTGATAGCCGCGGGGGGGGATGTGACCCATGACCTCCACATTATCGATGCAGTGGGTGCGCGTCTCAGCCCGGATCAATTACGGATTGTTGTTGAATCACCCCTTGTTACACGGGTTATCGACGATCTGGCTATCACTGACGAGCCCGGGCAGGAACCACACGAAGAGGATTGCAAGGTAAGGGGCCACATCGAACTTGATATTACGCCCTCTGGTTTTCGTTGGCCGCTCTTCAACAAGCGGGAAGCCCCGGTTGAACTCGAGACTCTGGCGATGGCCTGGCCCGAGCGGCTCGGTGCGGTGACGGCGATGTCCCTCGGCGGTGAAAAGTTGCCTGCGGAACTCTACCGGGATTCGATGTTTGGCGCACTGCAGATAGAATTTCCAGAGGCACGGCGGCCCCGGGTAGAGACAATTGCAGATCTGGATGTGAGCTTTAGCGCAGCGGGGTCCGAAGCGTCCTTGCCGCCGCGTCAGCGCGACTTCTCCATTAAGGCGGGCTTCGGGGGGTGCTTCACCGACCTGGTGCCAGGCTACGAGCGTAATCACGAGGACTTCTATTACAACCGGGTAGCGGGCATCGAAGCTTTGCATCGACAGGGCATAACCGGCAAGGGTATTACCGTGGCGGTGGTGGATTCAGGCCTTTGGGAGCACGAGGCATTGCGCACAGACACGCGTGGTGAGAATCGCCTGATTGCTCGCTATGACGCGATAGTGGATAGGTCAGACGTCGCCGTACTGGATGAAAGCGGCCATGGAACGCACATGTCCAGTATCATTTTTAATAGCGATCCCACTACGCAGAATGGTCTCCCCACCGGCACCTACAAGGGTGTTGCACCGGACGCAAGTCTCGTAGCGGTAAAGGTACTCGACCGTGAGGGCCTGGCCCACGTGCTAGAAATTGTCAGGGCCATCCAATGGGTGGTCGATAATCAGGAGCGTTACGCGATACGGGTGTTGAACCTGTCCTTTGCGCAGACGCCGCGTTGGCCATTCTGGAGGGATCCGGTAAACCAGGCGGTGACGGTGGCCTGGTCGCGCGGCATCGCCGTGGTGGCGGCCGCCGGCAATGAAGGGCCCGATGCGGACACCGTGGGGTCACCAGGCAATTTGCCCTACATCATTACGGTGGGCGCCGTGACCGACTCCTGGACGCCCGATACCCGCGATGATGATTATATTCCCGATTTTTCTTCAAGGGGCCCAACGCCTATGGGGCACGTCAAGCCAGATGTTGTGGCGCTGGGGGGGCATATGACCGGCCTTATTTACCCGCATTCCGCGATAGCCCTGCAGCAGCCAGAAGATATGCTCAGAACGGGAGAGTTTGTTTCCACCGGCTCGTCGCAGGCGAGCGCACTGGTATCAGGAATACTGGCCCTTCTGCTGCAATTACACCCGGAGGCGACACCTGAGGAACTCAAATGCAGACTGATCACGAGCGCGGAGCCCGCCATCAATCTCGATGGCCAGCTGGCCTACAGTCCGTTCCAGCAGGGGTATGGCTATGTCACTGCTGCTCGCGCCGTGACGCTGGGTCAGCCCGCTTGTGATTTGCCTTTCCCGCTATCGAGGGTTAACCCGCAGGATGAGAGCAGTTACGTTGGGCCGGCGATTGTCGGCGAGAACGGTGAGGCATTACTGCCGGGGTTCGAAACGCTGATTTCGGCCACGGTCAGCGAAAAGGGCCTGAGTGATACCCGGCGATGGGGCGTCAAAGAACATATTGAACGCCTGCGGTCCGAGGACCTGGAGCAGTCCTCGCCAGCCGCCGATGCGCTCGAGTGGGAGGCGCTATACACAGAGGAAAAGGCCGCTATTCGCCGCCTGGCCTCAGATTCTGCGGATAATTAAGCCAGTACGTGAGAATACTCTAATGACCCGTCAGGGTCAGGTCGTCATCTAGCGCATGAGTTCCTCGATCGATAGTATCTAAATCATAGGCTTACGGGTGAATTCTCACGCCCTGCACGGGGTTCTGGCTGTAACGTCCAGACGCCTGACCCAAAAGGGGCAACCCCTCCACTTCATTTCTTACCCCCCGGCTCGTATAACTACGTCAAGCATCACGGAACGAGAATGCGAACTGGTTCCCCGCGGGGTGTCAGTTTTAAGAGATGGATCACACTGCATCGATGATCAGATCGTGAAGACGTTTAAAGCAAGAAGGCAGGGATAAAATTATGAAGACATTAAAAGTAGTTGGGTTTGCGAGCGTGGCCAGTGTGGCGCTTGCGTTAACAGCGAATGCACCGAGTTTTGCAGAGCCCCAGGCCGACAATGGCACAGCAGAGCCTAGCAATGTTGTGCACCGCGTAAACCATAATCTCGCCGTTGCTGAGCATTACACGGCGAGTGCGCCCGCTGGATTCAAGTGGGCACAAGATGGCGCTGACGCTAACCCGTCGTCGATGTGGGTGGAAAATACCAGCCCGGTGGACACTCGCAGCGGTTACAAGTGGAGCGAAGACAATCGTATCCAGCAGTCTGGCAGCAAGTGGGGCCGTCGCAACGTCGCTGAGCAGTCTGGCAGCAAGTGGGGCCGTCGCAATGTCGCTGAGCAGTCTGGCAGCAAGTGGGGCCGTCGCAACGCGGTAGAGCAGTCTGGCAGCAAGTGGGGCCGTCGCAATGTCGCAGAGCAGTCTGGCAGCAAGTGGGGCCGTCGCAACGTCGCCGAGCAGTCTGGCAGCAAGTGGGGCCGTCGCAATGTCGCCGAGCAGTCTGGCAGCAAGTGGGGCCGTCGCAACGTCGCCGAGCAGTCTGGCAGCAAGTGGGGCCGTCGCAACGTCGCCGAGCAGTCTGGCAGCAAGTGGGGCCGTCGCAACGTCGCCGAGCAGTCTGGCAGCAAGTGGGGCCGTCGCTAGGTTTCAGGATGCACACCGCAGACTAGGTTGGATTCTGTAACAACGCCCGCTGGGAGTCTTCACTCAGTGGGCGTTTTTTATTGTGATCCACCTGGCAGTTCCAGATGCGCCGTTTCAAGCGCACCGTAGTTCTCGCATTATCGCTAATGGTTAGAGCTGGCAGGTTGTTCAGCGTGTTGTAGTTGGCTAGATTACGATGCCACTTAAACAACACTCATGCGCTTCGTCCGATGCAATCCCTACAAACATTTTGCGCAGACCATAAGCCGATGAGGAGACAGTGCGTTACAGTGCGGCACTGGACGCAAAAACCCATGGTTCCTGGGCGAACGTAAGACCGTTGCTCGCCCGCTTTGGCGTGCCAGGTCTGCACAGGTATCCAGCTGATGCAGCGCAAACGTAACTACCCTGGCCGCTGAGGTCAGGGTGTTGCCGAGCGGTACCAGATAGGGGATGTATAGGCTCTTTCCTGAATCGTATCGGGTTTGTCACCCGCTTTATCCAGCCCGAGGGCAATGGCGTCCAGCATAGAGTGTCGCACCGTAGGAATCTGTAACACCCGGGCATAATAAAACGCGTTTTGTTCACTGTCGAAGTCCGGGTCTGTCCAGACTGCAGAGAGCATCGGCGAGCCAATGCTGTTCTCCACCTTGCCAGTGTTCAGATTTACCGTATTGCCGACAGGCGGCAAGTGTCCACTGGCATCCAGTTGTCGGTCATCTGACCAGGCCACATTGTATATTTTCTCCCTGGAACCGCCGTTTTCGTCCACCCAGCCCTTAATAATTTGTACTCTGTCCAGATGCGCGCCTTTCGGGTCCATCGCTGCGAGCACGCTGAAGATGGGGGCATCCGGCCCGGTGAGTTCGCCACCCATGGGCACGCCCTCATTGCCAATGGTATTGTGCGGTTCCACTGCCGCATCTTCGGGCATCGCGACACCAGTGGCACCTTGAAACTTTACGCCTATGCGCGGTCCGGTGGTCGCATAGACCTCGCGACGTTGCAGCGCGTCCATAATGTCCTTACGCGTATTGCCTTCTGTCCATACGGCCGCAAGTCCGGAGGCTGACATGGACCAGCCCGAAGGGCCTGAACGTCCGTTCCATGCGCTTTGCTTGTTCTCGGGCGTAGAGTCAGTGGCAAGCTTTCCCTGAAAATTATCCTCTTCGGCGGAGGCCAGCGCGGTGTGTGAATCCGTGGAGCCGATAACACCCAGTCTGTAAGGGTTTTGCCCCAGGCGTTGTTCCAGCTCGAGCCCCCGCTTCAGAGCCTCTCGGACAAAGTCGCCGCGCTGGGGTGTGTAGGGCGTCGACTTGCGTTGGATGTAGTAGGTATAGCGTTCGAAATCAGCAAACTCGTCATCGGGGGACAGGCTGGGATAGGTTTCAGAATCGCCCTTGATTTGCGTGATCTCGGCGATTTTTTCCCAGCGGTTGCGCAGAGACATATATTCAGTGTTGAAGGGCTCTCCACGCAGCGAGGTGTCCGAAAACATAAAACCCTTGGAGATGTTGGAGTTGTGCGGTATGGCAGTAAAGCGCGCACCGGTGCTCTCGCTGGTGCGGTCCAACCACCGCCACAGGTCTTCAGGATAGGGGCTATCGTCCAGTCCGAAGGGGTCGTACTGTTGCGCGGTAGCCGCATCTGAATCGGTGATTACCACGCGGTGCAGGTTGGCGCCGCCGGGAATAGAACTCCACTCCCACCCCAGCAGAGTCGTAAACACACCGGGCTCATTGTACTGCTCGGCGGTGTCGGTGATGGTTCGCCAGGTGTCAATTTCAACCTGTTTCGGCATTGGTAGTATGCTGAGGTTGCTATTCTCCAGGCTACTCTGCTCGGCATCCTGCCTGGGTGTGAGGTCCGGATCCGGGAGCACCTGCATAAATAATTCGCGGCCATTGCCGTTGTCGATCGCACGATTGAGGTACCATGCAGCGCCCCAGGCCTTTATTTTTTCGATAGGGCCAAGGCCCTCTGTGTCGACCCCATTGACATGTATATTGCGAATTTGCCCGAGGAACTCTGCGTGATCGGAGACCACGAGAAAATCCAGCGGCGTGCCAATCTGTACCCTCGCTTTATGGTACGGATGTATCACGGGCATGCCTCGGGCCCAACGAAAAGCGGTATCGGGGCCTGCGCTGGTATTGTTGTTCGCGTAGGCGTCTGACGAATACATAGTGTGCAAATGTGTATCACCCCAAAGCAGTTGTTTCTCGGCGGCGTGTAGGATCGGGGTTGGAATTGCCAGTGCGGATGCCAGGGTAAGCGCGATAGTATGGCGCATGGGCAGATCTCTTTCTTATGGTGGGTTCACTGTTATAGAGCATGAGTGCAATGCTTGCAATGCGCCGGCAGAGATTATCTGTTCGCTTGATTCCGCCCTCGTAACAGGAGGATGATAGGTGCTGTGAGCGGCAGAGGATGAAGGCCATTATGAAAAAAGAAACTATTTTTGAGCGGGTGTGTGGGTCTGTCTTTGGTGTTACAGGCGTTATGAAGCGATGATGCTTGTCGAAAAAAATCATTGCGCCGCGCTGGCTCTGATGCTGTTGCTGACACATTGGGCTCAGCCGACGTATGGGCAGACAGTCAGTGCTCATCCTCGTGTGGAGGCAGCCTTGCAGACCCTGGATGCGACGGACCTCGACGAGGACTGGTACTTCGCTATGGAGGTGGTGGATGGAGATGAGCTACAACAGATCGAGAGCGATCCCACCCGCCCTCCCTACGAGCGACGCACGCTGTTGTCGGTTAATGGCGAGGCGCCGGATGCGGATAGGCTGGCACAGTTTGCTGATGCCGAGAAAAAGCGCATTGACGATCAGCGCGATGGCCCCAGAGGTTATGTTCCTATGGTTGATATTGCGACACTTGAATTGCTGGCGGCTCCAGCGGGTGATGAAATTTACGCGTTCGTACCACGGGTGCAAAAACTGGAGAACGCCCGTGAGCATCTGCGCGGCGAGCTACTCATGGACGCGCAGAGTGGTTGGATTCGTCAGCTTCAAATTTACAATACGGAAACGTTGTCTCCTGCATTTTCTGTATCCGTTGATACCTTTCGTTTAACGCTGGATTTTGGTGATGTGCAGGGGGAAAATCTTATTCAGTCTTTGCAGTCTCATACTGTTGGCAAGGCAGGCTTTTTGAAGAGCTTTGATTCGAAAGTGCACATTCGCTTCAGTGATTTCAGGCGCCGATAGCCGCGTATTGAGCAACGCATGAGTGGTGTTAACGTAATCCCGGCTCAGGGCAGCTGGTATCGCACCACGGTGGCCGTTGGGCTTGTCGTCTGCGTTAGCGTGATTGTCAGCAAGCCGTCCCTCTTTTCACTGGATACCACCTCAGCTCCGAGTACGGATAGCGACTCCCAGGGAATGTTCGGGTCCTCTACTGTGAAGCGTGTACCGACGGGGCCGCTTACAATCGCATAGAGGACGTTTTCCCGATGCGTGTAATGCAGTGCGCGGCCCTCGAGATTAGCAGCGCGTTGCCACGGCTTCGTGTTATAAATCGCTTCGCCGTTGACTGACAGCCAGTCGCCCAGTTGCAGCAGCGGGGCTTGCTGGATGAGGGGAATATGGCCGTAACTGTCCGGCCCAACATTGATCAACACATTACCGTTCTTGGCCACCGAGTCTATGAGGAACGTGATCAAGGCGGCACCGGACAGCATGTCAGTCGCTGTCTCGTTGCGGTTGTATGCGAAAGATGCGCCCAGCCCGCGTGTGGTTTCCCACTTAAAGGGTGCTACCCCATTGAAGCTGTCGTATTCCGCGGTTTTAAAACCGTAGCGGGCCGGATCATCCTGCAGGTTGTCGGCCTGGTCTGACATCATTATCCGCCCCAGGGTTTTCATTACCCAGATGGCTCCCGGGATCTGCGCCCATTGTCCAAGCGTGTCGACTGCCCCCCAGCGGTCATTCACAGTGCCCTCGGGTACCTCATTGAAATAGTACTCCATCAGTTCGTCCCGGCGGCCGCTGGAGGGGTAGCCAATGTCAGCCCAGAGCACGTCTGGACTATAGCGATCTATAAGCTCTGACATATGCGCATGCACGTAATCGGCGTACTCCTGACTGTTGGGGGCGCTCATAAGAATATCCTGTATTCGGTCGCCCTCGGTCACCAGTTGGAATGTCCAGTCCAGCCCTGTGGAGTAATAGGTGCCAAAGCGCATGCCGCGGGCGCGCACGGCATCGGCCAGCTCGCCAACCATGTCACGTGATGAGCTCCAGTGTCCCCGATGCGGGTTCTCTGTCTCGCTGGGCCAGAGCGTGTAGCCGTCGTGGTGCTTGGTTACCAGCACCACGTAACGGGCTCCCGCACGTTCAAACAGCTCTGCCCAGGCGGCAGGATTCCAGTCTGCAGCCACTCGCTGTTCGAATGTTGGAATGAAGTTGTCATAGGGTGCCGTGCCATACTTCTCTGCGTGGTAGCGGGCTGTCTCCGTATCAGGGTAATTCATGGCGTTCAGGTACCACTCTGCATAGGGCATCTCCTTGCGCTCGGATTCCCCAAACATGATGTCTTCCAGCTCGCCAGGCTGCAGTGCGCCACCGTGTGCGTAGCCGGGCACGGAGGCGGGGCCCCAGTGAATGAATATGCCCAGTTTGGCTTCGTCGAACCAGGCAGGTATGTTTCTCGAGCGTTGCAGTGTGTTATTGCTGGTCGGGTCGCTACAACCCACCAGCAATGCGAGCAGCATGGCAGTGAGGTGGGTAAATAGCCTATGGAACCGTGTCTTTCTCATGAGTATTCCTTGTTGCCTTTTGCACGGTCATAGTCTTCCAGCATAAATGCGGTCGGGTGTCAGGAGGAGGGCTTGCGGATACTGGCTTGCTTGATGCTGGCCCAGCGGAAGGGCGACAGTAGCTGAGACCACCAGGTCATAGGGAAAGCCTCGAGATCAGCGATACCAATATCCTCTGGTGGCGCCTTGTCATTTGGGAGATAACGGGTGCCGAACACCCAGTCCCAGATGCTGATAGTCTGACCGTAGTTGTGGTTGGCCTCGAACACTGTCTTGGAGTGGTGCCATCGGTGCAGTTCCGCCATGCTGAACAGCCAGTTCAGTGGCCCCAGCCGCAGTTGGATATTGGCGTGCTGAAAAATCCCGTGCACGGTCGAAATCAGACCAAAGTATGCCAGCATAATCTCGCCACAGCCCAAACTGACCAGCAGCAGGTAGCTGGGGACAAAGGTCATCAGGGAATCCGCTGGATGAAAACGTCCGGCGTTCAGCCAGTAAAGGCGTGGAGCACTGTGATGGACGGCGTGAAATCGCCACAGCCCATCCCACTGGTGCTGCAAGCGATGCACCCAGTAACCTGGCAGCTCTCCCACCAGCATGACAAGGAATATCTGTGCCAGCAGTGGCCACTCGGAGGGCCACAAGTCTGCTCCGATGCTATCGGAGAGCTCGCCGCCGATGACAACACCGATGGACACGGCGACCGGTGTAAGCAATGCCAGCAATACGCCGACAAACACCGCGTGTCTCGCGTCGACACTCACATCGTCCCGGGAAATGTTCCAGCGCAAATGATGTGGGTAGATATGCTCGAAAACCGCAACGATCACAATGGCGCCGAACTGGGGGCCTAAAATTGCAAGTCCGGGTTCTGTGCCGTTCTGCATGAGCCACCAGCTAATCCAGACGGCCGTACCCATAACAACGGGAAAAATGGTCCAGCGAAACAACAGAGGTGCGGGCCTGGGGTGCTGTTCTGTTGTCAATCTAAACCCTCCACTTGTCGGCTGTGTCGCCGGATGACCCTGTCTCGCAGGGGGTGGCATATGCCGTGACAATAAACATAGTATGCGACAGTATGAGAGCGATCAACTGACAGGGAGTAGGCGCAATGGAGTCGAGTATAACTGGTACCACGCGGTGGACGTTTTGATTAAACAGGTGCGCGTGGACCTGCCCGGCAGGGCAGGGGACCCTGAGTTTCACCTGAATACCTACCAGGGCGGGGAAGGCCCTGCTGTTGTGTTTTGTCACGGTTTTCCTGATCTTGCCCTGGGGTGGCACCGTCAGTTGGAGGTCGTGGCAGCTTCGGGATTCCGTGTGATTGCTCCCGACATGCGCGGTTACGGCAGCAGTTCATGCCCTCAAGCGGTGGACGCTTATCGGTTGGATGATTTGACCGGTGATATCGTGGCGCTGCTGGATTCGCTGGGTTTGGAGCAGGCCGTTATGGTGGGTCACGATTGGGGCGGCTTCGTTACATGGGCTACGGCTGTATTGCATCCCGACCGGGTGCGGGGTGTCGCTGCGGGATGCACGCCGTATATGCCATTTCCCGACGTAGCGACCCACCTGGCGGTGGTCGAGGGGGACGTGGAACGACAGTACGTGGCCTGGTTTCAGCAGGAGGGCGTCGCCGAAGCCTACATGGATGCGCACGTGAGCGACATCGTGGCCAAGATCATGCGCACAGCGCCGCCTCTGGAGGAACTCATTGAAGCGGTTGTTGTAGAGGGGAAAATCAACATGAACCCCTTTAAAGATGTGCAAAATATGCCGGAGTTGGGTGAGCCCTTGCTCAGTGATGCGCACTTCGCCGCTTACGTAGATGCGTATACCCGGACGGGTTTTCGGGGCGGAATCAATTGGTACCGTAATATTGACTACAACAAACAGGCCTGGCCAGAGGTGGGTGTGCAGCCATTGCACGTTCCCTGCCTGATGCTCACCGCCGACCGCGATCCGGCGCTGCGTCCGGAAATGGCGGCGGACATGCACAAACGCTGCGGCCAGCTGGAAATGCACAATATCGACAAGGCAGGTCATTGGGTCCAGCAGGAGCAGCCAGATGTGTTCAACCAGCATCTGCTCGCCTGGCTGAACAAGCACTTCCAATAGCGCCTGTTGCAGGCGGAGGTCTGGACGCTCTTCAGGGTGGGATCGAACAGAACACGGTTTGCCTGTTCGCCGCGTCGCTCGCGCACACCGGTTTGTTGCGGCTGTGTAACGTCGCGCGAGACCTCAGTGGATTGGATGCGGGCGTTGTTGCTGCCAGGCATCACTGGCGCGTTGTGTGCCCAAACGTCGAGCCGGCTGGATGCAAACGCACAAGGGGCGCCTGAAAATTATGCGGCCTGCTGGCACTGCAAGCAGTGATAGAGTCGTCTGCCGGCGATTTCCTCGCGTTTAATGACTTCTCCGCAGTGGAAGCAGGGTCGGTCAGCCCGCCCAAATACGTAAAATCTGCGGAAAGAACGTTTCAGCCCCTGTTTTTTTAGGGCACCCGCCAAGCGCGGCGTCAGCGTTATCCCGCCTGTATCATAGCTTCTGCGGCTGATTGTGAGTGTGCTGCGAGCCAGTCGGCCAATGTCCGCCCGGCTTAGGTCGGCCGGGCGTGCCCGGGGATTAATGCGAGCGTCGTGCAGGATCTCGGAGCGCAGGTAGTTACCGTTGCCAGCCAGAAAAGCCTGATCCAGATAGAGGGTTGCAACACTGCGTTTGACGAAGCGCTTTTCGTTCAGCCTGGCTGCAATATCGCGCCAATGCAGCTCGGGCGCCATGATGTCGGGACCAACCTTTGCGAGAAAGGGGTGCTCCGTAAGTGCCTCGGTAGGCCAGACACTGATGTCAGAAGCGCTGTATAGTATCGCGCTATGGCTTTCCGTCTGTAGGAGTAATCTCACGGAGCGGCCGCTTTCAGGCAGTGTGTGACCCTTGATAATTTTCCAGATACCGTACAACTGATTGTGCGAATAAATAGTCAGACCATGCTCGAAATGGGTGAGCATGGCCTTGCCGCGGGTTTCGATCTGTTGCACACGGTATCCGCTTAGAGACCGGGCATAACGGGACAGCTTGGCTTTGCCAAAACGCACCGTCTCAATGCGTCTGCCTTCCAGAGCGCGGGCCAGCGCGTCTGCTGCGCGCCTGATTTCGGGTCCTTCTGGCATCGCTGTTTTCCTATTTTTTCAGACCATAAAAATGAGCTGCATGGTGAGAGTGCTGCCACCGCCAACAGAAGGATCTGCAGCGGATGTGGCGCCTGCTGCACGTGAGTCGTGGTATCGACATGTGGCGCGTGACCTAGAGTGGCTAAGGCTCGAAACTGTACCGGGATATACGCGGTGAGCCCGCAATTTGGATTTTGCCGTCTAACGTGCGGTTTTAATGATCTGCCACCTGAAACGCGCGTATACCTTTGTTATGCACACTCCATTGCCATCATGAAAAATAATGTGACAGAGGACGAGGGTGACGTTGGCGGTGGTAATAGCCTCCAAGCGAAATCATTGGATCGAGCGCTCAACAACACGGTACCCAAGACGCTGACGCCCTACGAATGGGAAGAGTGGTATAGCAAGCATGGCGTGCCAGACACTCACCGCGAGCCCCAGGCTCCCGAACGGTTCGGGTGGATCGGGCGCTGGCTCAAACACCGGCGATAGAACTGATGGCAAAAGGCCCTCTTCAAAGTGATAATTTCTGTGCGGTGGTCGTGGGTAACGGAGCGGTCGGTAACGCGTTGTGTGAGGCATTGTTGGCGCTCGAAAACACTCGGAGCGTCGCCCTGTTGGGACGACATGTCGAACCGTGGGATGACGAACGGGTTGTCCCGCTCTTCGTCGATGCATTAGAGCCTGACAGCATTGTGGCGGCGGCTCTGGCACTGGAAGAGAGAGTGCAGTGTGTGCAGATGCTGATAAATACCGTGGGTGTGTTGCACTGGGATAAGTACCTGCCAGAGAAGCGCTTGAGAGATATCGACACCGCGCCTGCACTCCAGGCTTTTCAGATCAATGCATTGTTTCCTGCGCTGCTGGCTGATGCGTTCAGTCCGCTGTTGCGTAAAGGACAACCGGGCATCTTTGCTTCGCTTTCGGCGAGGGTAGGCAGTATCAGTGACAATCAGTTGGGCGGTTGGTATAGCTACCGTGCATCAAAGGCGGCGCAAAACATGCTCCTGCGGACGATTGCGCGGGAGTGGTCGATTTCACACCGGGAAACAATTGTCGTAGCGCTTCATCCAGGCACCGTCGACTCACGTCTCTCGGCACCCTTTGTCTCTGCAAACTACCCCAACAGAGTGCTGCAGCCAGCGGAGTGTGCGGCAGCCCTTCTCAAGGTGATTGGAGATCTGGACGCCTCGGACTCTGGCACTTTTCTCGACTGGCAGGGTAAATCTATTCCCTGGTAACAGGCGGTGGGCTTGAGTGGCGCCCCGGAGGCAATCGGCTCAGGAAACATCCCGCCGTACGTTCAAAAAGGAGAGTATGGTCATGAGTATAGAGAGTAAACGCCTGATACTGGTTCTGGGAGACCAGCTGACGCCCAGGCGCGGTGCCCTGGCGGAGGCGGAGCCCGGCCGCGACGTGATCGTGATGGCCGAGGTGGCTGAAGAGGCAAATTACGTTCGCCATAACCAGCACAAGATTGCCCTCATCTTTTCGGCCATGCGACATTTCTGCGCTGAATTACGCGAGGCGGGTTTCGAAGTTATTTATGTTCCCTACGAGACAGGCCTACCCTCCTTATATGCGGCGGTAATGCTTGCTCTGGAGCAATGCGACGCCGGGAAGGTGCTGTGTACTGAAGCCGGTGAATACCGCCTCCAGGCGGCGATTGGATCGTGGAACCTCCCGTGTGATTTTGAATGGGTAAAAGATGACAGTTTTCTGGTTGATCACTCGGCTTTCAATGAGTGGGCAGATGGTCGTAAAACCTTTCGCATGGAGTATTTTTATCGCGAGGTACGCCGGACGTACCAGTTGCTCCTGCAGAGCGATGGGTCTCCGGAGGGAGACCGTTGGAACTTCGATGCGGAAAACCGGGAGGGGTGGCGCGGCAAAGCCGAGGTGCCTGAGCCCCCTTTGCTGGAGCCAGACGCGATAACCGCAGAGGTAATAAGCCTGGTGCAGTCAAAATTTCCCGACAATCCGGGACAGTTGGAGCATTTTCAGTTTGCTACGACTCGGCAGGGAGCGGAGAAGCAGTTTCGATGGTTTCTGGAGTATTGCCTACCCTCATTTGGCCGCTTTCAGGACGCATTGGCAGAGGCGTCACCGTGGTTGTTCCATGCTCGTATTTCTATGTATCTGAATATAGGCCTACTCGAGCCACTTGCTGTTTGTCGATCGGTTGAGGAAGAGTATCGCGCTGGAAAATGTGACTTGGCTGCGGCTGAAGGGTTTATTCGTCAGGTGGCAGGGTGGCGAGAGTATGTTAGAGGCATGTATTGGCTGCAGATGCCCGATTACGCCAACTTGAATCGACTGGACGCAGTTGCGCCACTGCCGGATTTTTTCTGGACCGGCGAAACAGATATGCGCTGTCTGTCACGTGCTATTGGTCAAAGTCTGGACCTGGGATACGCGCATCACATACAGCGTCTTATGGTTATCGGCAACTTTTGCCTGTTAACAGGTATCGATATCGGTCAGGTCTGTGATTGGTATCTGGGTGTTTACGTGGATGCCTTTGAGTGGGTGGAGTTGCCTAACACGCTCGGTATGGCACTGCATGCTGACGGTGGAATTATGGCCAGTAAACCGTATGCTGCCAGTGGCAAATATATTCAACGTCAGGGCGATCACTGTAAGCAGTGTCGCTACTCGCCAGCGAAGGTGACAGGCGATGATGCGTGCCCCTACAACAGCCTCTATTGGCGTTTCCTCCACAAGCACAGTGCCCAGTGGGACTTAAATCCCCGCATGAAGCTGTCGTTACGAAACTGGCAGCGCAAACCGGAAGAAGAGCAGGTTGCGATTCTTGAATGGGCGGAAACGGTAACGGCGCAGCTGCAAAGCTAGCGCCGTTTTTGAGGTGAAGAAGAAACGAGCGCGCTCGTGGCGTAATTCACAAGTCGCGATTAGCCTCCCTGAGTAGTGAGTCTGATTGCAGTTTCTCCAGCGCGCCAATTTCCACCTGACGAATCCACTCGGTCGACACCTCAAGTTGTGCAGCAACTTCCTTTCGCGTAGAGCCGGGTGCGTCGTCGAGTCCCCAGCGCCGTGTTACGACTTTTTGTTCCAGCGCGTTAAGGGTTGCCAGTCTCGACAGGAGGAGAGCTCTCAGATCAGCGTTGTGGCAGTCGCTGTCCGGGTCGTCGTATGTGCTGCTAACCAGCGTGTTTTCCAGTGTGAGGCTGCTGTCTTCGCCACCGATGGGTTGGGCCATCGACACCGACAAATTGCCCAGGTCCATAATGGCATCCAAAGGGCCTGTCTCGAGGTCTAGGCGCTCGGCTAGCTGCTTTCGTGTCGGCTGAGTACCGTGCTTTTGGGTGAATTCTGCTCGCTCTCGAATGATGGCAGTCAGCTGCTGCTTGATGTTGGGCGGAAATCGGATGATTGCACCCATATCATCGTTGCCCCTTCTGCACGATTGCATAATCCAATTATAGGCGTAGGTGCTGAACCGGTGCCCTGTTTCACAATTGTATTTTTCAGCCGCGCGAATGAGACCGATGAAACCATCCTGTGCCAGGTCTTCGAAGGATTGTCGCCCCTCCAGCTTTCGCGCCACGGAGAAAACAAGGCGTAAGTTATGATTAACCAAGCGTGAACGTGCCTCAAAGTAGGCCTCCAGCAGTGTCCTGACCGCATCCTCATTGTCTGGCGTAAGGCTGTCTCGTGCGGAAGGCGGGTCGATCCAGCTGGTTAGCCAGTCTGCGAGTGCGGCGCCCACCTCATTGGAGTCAGCGTCTCGCAGTAGAATTTTGGCGAAGCCGATGGGCAAGAGAGAACCGGACAGCAGCCGTTTCTGGCTGGCAGCGCTCTGCAGTGCTTCCAGTTTGCCCTGCGCAATCTGTTCTAGCAGCGCGGTGTTTTCTGCACCTTCAAGAATCGGCTTGTGCTCCCTGCGCAGAGCGAAATAGTGCTTGCGCTCAGGCATCACAACGAGATCCGGCGGATTGTTGACGAGATTGCTAGCCCAGGACTGCAGCAGACTTTGGCCGGCAGGATCTTTGGTAATGAGATTGAAAATCGCGTACAACGCCCTCCACTTATCCGAGTCTGTGTCCTGCTCCTGTGTCTTGTCCAGGAGTGGACGTGCTCTGGCCGACTCGTAAAACCAATCGCTGGTTTGATTTGATGATCCTATTTGCGCTTGCATGGTAATAACCCTCGTGATTCCTGAATAGGTACGCAGGACAAATGCGAATGGCTCAATGGTTGCGCCGCTCCACTTGCAACGCGGAGATGAGCTATTTTTCGAAATAGTAAGAGGTCAGCACGAGTGGGGGCGTCATCGGACTGGTCCATTTGACGTGTTTCTGCGTAAGCTATAATGGAGGGAAGAATGAAGTTAAAAACGATTAGCATCGCCGGCATGGAAAAGAGAGCTCGCGCGGCGTTCGTGAACAGCCTGTCAGGCTTTAAATCGGCAAACCTGATAGGCACGAGTAATGGCGAGGGGGCGACAAACCTCGCGATTATGAGTTCATTGACACACCTGGGATCACATCCGCCGCTGTTTAGTTTGGTGATACGGCCTGGCGGTGACGAGCGCCACACGCTGAGGAACATACTGGAAACGGGTGTTTTTAGCGTGAATCACGTGACCGTGGATATTATTGAGCAGGCTCATCAAACGGCCGCCCGTTACTCTTCCGATGAGTCGGAATTCGATGCCGCGGGCCTCAACCCAGTTTGGCAGGGGGGTTTTCGGGCCCCTATGGTGCGGGAAGCGAATGTGAGGTTGGGTCTGGAGTTGAGGCAGCACATGCGGTTAGAGATTAACGGTACGCATCTGGTGATTGGTGAAGTGGTTCTGGCTTGCGTACCCGAGTTGGCCTGCCGGCCAGACAGCTCGCTGGATTTGGGCGCAGCCGGCACTGTAGCGCTGTCAGGCCTGGATACGTACCATAACGGCGGGAGCGAGAAGCGGATGGCATATGCGAAACCTGACTTGCCCCCGCGACAGATTGATTAGTAAAGTGATGAATTGATATAAATCGAGGAGATTCCATGAACGTGGCAGTCAAACGGTCTGTGCAAATGGGCGATGAAGCAGGTGCAGCTATGCTGGGAAACGTTGAAGCTCTGCAACCAATGCTTAGAGCAAACGCGGCGCGTGCGCGAGAAGAGAGGCGCGTTCCCGTCGAAAACGTACAGGCCCTGCAAGAGGCAGGATTTTTCCTTGCCCTGCAGCCGGCCGAGTGGGGCGGGGCCGAGGTGGATCCGCAGTATTTCTTTCGAGCACAGGCAGCGATCGCCGAAGCCTGTATGTCCACGGCGTGGGCCTGCGGCATTGTTTCGGTTCACGCATTTCAACTGGCGCTAATGGATCGCCGAGCCCAGCAAGACGTATGGGGTGATGATATCCACACGCGTGTATCGTCTTCCTATGCGCCGATGGGCAAAGTAACGCCCGTAGAAGGTGGGTTCCAATTCAGCGGTCGGTGGGGATGGAGCAGCGGTTGCGACCATTGCACGTGGGTGCTTTTGGGCGGTATCTTGCCGGATGGCAGTTATAGAACATTCTTGCTGCCGCGCAGCGATTACAAAATAGAGGACACTTGGAACTCTATGGGCTTGCAGGGTACGGGTTCCAACGACATCGTTGTTGACGATGTCTTTGTCCCAGATTACCGAACACACAAGCAATCTGATGGATTTGAGGGCACGAATCCGGGAGTTACCGAAGACAGCGCAACTTTATACTCAATGCCATGGGCACAGTTATTCGTGCGAGTTGTCTCCACACCCGCCATTGGTGCTGCGCGCAGCGCACTTGGACAGTACACCGAACTGGTGAAAGGGAAGGCCAGTGGTGACGTCACTAAATTGGCTCAGGATACCGGAACACAAATGCGGATAGCCAAAGCTCGTAATACCATCGAGGAGATGAGCGGTGTCATGTATACGAACTTTGACCGAATGATGGATGCTCTCCGAGAGGGTGAAGCTATAGCCATTGATGACCGCATTCTTTATCGCTACCAGGCATCGCTGGTCATCGAAAAGTCGATTGAAGTCGTGGATTCACTGTTCTCTTCGGCCGGGGGTTCGTCGGTGTTTCTTGGTAGTGAAATTCAACAGCGTTTTTTAGACATACACACTGCGAGGGCGCACGTAGCGAACAACCCCACCTCCTTCGCACGGAATCTGGGTTCAATCATGCTGGGTGCCGATAACGGCGATTTTTTTGTTTAAATGACCACGAGGACTGCGGCGTGAATGACAGTTTGGAACAGCGTGTTTTTCGGAAAATGAATGCAGTCGTCGAGCCCGCGGTGCGCAGCGGTATTGCTTCGCCTTCGCGGATGCCCGGTGCTTTGATTGTGCTGGAATCTATAGGTTTTAAGACAGGAAGAAAACGGCGGACACCTCTTTTGAGCTTTAAATTTGGGCGTTTTCGAGTCATAAGCACCGTGCGCGGAAACCGGTCTTTCTGGGTGAAGAACCTGCTCAATCAACCAAAAGTTGAGTATTTTCTGGGAGGAAAATTGCGTTCGGCGCACGCGTTAGTGCTCATGGACGGAAAGCCGGTGTCACGAACAGGCAAACTATCGGGGTTGCTGTCCCCTCTGGTTGCTTGTCTCTCAGCTTGGGCGCGAAACGGTGTTGCGATTGTGGTGCTCGCGCCACCGGCACGGCTTGGCCAGGGAGCAACGTAGGCATGGTCCAGCAAGACGAGAGGGTTGAGAACGGACAAGATGCAACCTCGAGATCGGGTCATCACCCGCGCTTGCCTTGCAGGGGTTGCACGGACAAGTGCAGTAATTATGACGTGTGTGATGGGCGCCCCTGGAGAACGTTGATGAAAAAGGGCAGTCAAAAAAATGATTCAGCCTAGTTGGCGAAACGATAACGGCCAAGTCGTCGCATTAATAGACACAGAATAGACCGAGTGACTCCCGCACTCGTCACGTTGTTCCTTCCTTTTAAAAAAAGGCTCTTGTCGATTTCCGATAAAGAGTCACCTGAACCATACCCTGCAGACCTGCGTAAAAAATTATATACATTGTTATGAGGTAGTTATGTCCAAGTCGAATATTTTTCTGTTTCTTTTTCTGGGTTTTGCAATCGGTCTGCCTTTGTGGGCGATAAACGCAAACCAGTACTCTCGCGAAGGGGTGCACGCGTGTGTCGGGGAATGTTATGAAGCGTGGAAGGACGAGACAGGGGGCATAGTTGCTGTCGCTCAGGCTAAGGCGCTGGCGAAAGCTGAGGCATCACCCGAAGAACTCGGCAAGGCAGCTTACATTGGCTGTATCGCGTGTCATGGTGCAAACGGTGAGGGCGGAATAGGTCCTGCTCTGGCCGGCCAGCCCCCGGAGGAGTTGGTGGCGAAACTTGTGCAGTACAAAAACGGGGAAACCCGGGGCACGCAGAGTGCTTTGATGTGGAGCCAAGCTAGCGCGCTCAGCTCCGACGACATGAACAATATCGCTGCGTTCGTGCAGAGTTTATGAGGGTTATTGGGCAAGCAGCAAAGAGGCTGCAGGTGGCGGGGAGTATTTGGAGTCGCGTCGAAGTTTCAGTCAGAACGAGCCAATGTGGCACCTGTACTCGACAGTGAATAGAACAAGAGGAGAGGACATAGTATGAAAGAATTCGTGACGGAGAGTTGGGGCGCTGTAATGGATAATCGGCGGAGCCCCCTGAGACACCTAGATTTGGCCTCGCAGCACTACTTTATGCAGGTACTCGGCTGGATGTGGAGCATGGTATTTTCACTTTCGTTTTTGTCTATATATAATTTTGGGCTCGTCTGGCTGGCACACCTGCTAGTGTTCGGAGGCATCGCATTCACAGTTGCGGTGTTCCGCGAAAGCGAGAAAAGGCGCGCTGAAATAAAAGCGGTAACGATTTGTCTTTCAAGCTCTTCGCAGTGCGTATGGAAACTGGATTCGGAAGCCTGAAGACTAATGGGACTGTTTTTTAACAATTTGAGGGAATCGCTATGGTAACCATTCATCACCTGGGTATATCGCAGTCTGATCGTGTGGTGTGGATGATGGAAGAGCTCGAGCAGCCCTACCATCTGAAGTGGTACAACCGTGGAGACGATTTCCTTGCGCCAGCTGAATACCGTGAGTTACACCCGGTGGGCACGGCGCCCGTGATAGAGGATGGTGATGTTGTTATGGCAGAGTCTACTGCCATTGTGGAGTATCTGTCGCATCGCTACGGCGGCGGTTGTCTGTCCGTTACGCAGGAAGATGAGGACTATCCACATTACCTTTACTGGATGCAGTTCAATAACAATTTTCAGTCCGTTTTATTTATGAAGATGGCCTATCAGGCTGGCGGTGGTGATTTGTCGTCGGGTGGTCAAATAGTAGATGTAATGCAACGCCGTGAAAACGGTTTGTATAGCTACTTGGAGCAGCGACTGGGCGACTCGGACTATCTGGGCGCCAAGCGATTTACCTGCGCGGATGTTATGGTGGCGTTCAATTTAACTTCGCTAGAAATGTTGGGGGCTCGTCCGATTGACGCTTCGCTGCCGAATACTTGCGCCTATCTGGAGCGCATAAAGGGGCGGGCTGCCTATCAAAAGGCGATGGCGATCGCCGGGCCGGAGGCGGTTGCGCCTGCGTCATAAATTTGCCCCATCAGTTTTTGTTTCTTATTCAGTGTGTTTCCCCTCTGATGCTCAGAAACGTCGTTCCTCAACTTAATAACCACACGATTTAAGTAGTTAATGTACAGGGCGGTGCCGACAATTCCGCTTTCGGCGGCCGGCAACTGGCAAGAGAAAATACAGAAAGCTTGGTGAGCGGCGTTCAGTGTTTAGCCAGCGCTTCCGAGGACTGACATCACTGTTTTTCGGTTCTTTTAGTAGTTTCAACGGTTTTTCGTGATTTCTACTTCGACAATTTGCCGCGGATGCCGTGTTCTGTCTTGTTCTTGGCTCGAAAAACTCCCATAGTATTGTCTCGGAGTGACCGAAAGTTCAGTGAGTCGCACGAAGAATATATGCGAGGCGGCTGTGTATAGACGCAAAAAGCAGGTTCAGCAGACGACATTTCCTGTATTTACCTGTTGATTTTTCCCTCGCTACTGAAGCGTTTTCGTTTATTTGTTCTTTATAGTCGGACATTGGCTTTGCACAACAGGATGATTTCGTTGTGAGTAATATAAAATCCAAACCTAAAGTAGTCGTGTTACCGCTAGTGTTGGAGAGAGAGTTATCGGCTCTTCCCTACCTTGCGCTGGGCATGCTGACCGCATATGCCAGAAGCTATAAGGATGGGATGCTTGAAGGCGCGTACAACATCAATCGTGTCTTGGTGGCCGGCCACGAAGGAGCGCCGCTTAAAACAATCTATGGCAAGGTAACTCAGTCCCCAAACCCCGTCTGTTTGTTTTCTTCTTATGTGTGGAATCACGAGCTGAATATAAAGGCGGCTAAGCACATCAAGGCAATATCGCCAGGTAGTATGATCATTTTTGGTGGGCCACATGTTCCGAAATACCAAGGGGAAACCGAAAGCTTTCTTCGCGAAAATCCTTTCGTGGATGTTGCCGTCATTGGCGAGGGTGAATTGGCGCTGGCCGAGATCCTCGAGATTTTTGCCTCGGCGCCGCGCCGGAAACGTGATTTCAACAAGCTCGAGGGCGTCACGGGTATTGTGTATCGATGCGGCGATGCGTTCAAAAGGACTCCGGATCGGCAGCGGTTAACTGATATCAATGTACTACCCTCTCCCTATATGACGGGTGAGTTTGAGCCTTGGTTCGAGGATTTGCCATCCACTATTCTCGAGACGAACCGCGGTTGTCCTTATGGTTGTACTTATTGTGATTGGGGCTCTGCAACCTTATCTAAGGTAACTAAATTTGCGCCGGGACGTGTCTTCGAAGAGATTGAATATATAGCTAAAAGACGATCCCAAGCTATATTTATAGCGGATGCTAATTTCGGCATGTTGGAGCAGGATATTGAAATAGCCAAGGCGCTGGTTGATGTCAGGCGAAGAACCGGTTACCCGCTTCGTGTTGCCACGAATTTCGCTAAGAATGGTGGTCGTCGTTTGATGGCCGTAATCAAGATTCTGCACGAAGGGGGGCTGTTGCCCACCGGTATCATAGCCTTGCAAACTACCGATCGCGACGTTTTGAAAGCCATCGCGCGTGACAATATTAAGACCGAAGCGTACGAAAAAATGATGACGTACTTTAACTCGGAAAATATCCCGATGGCGTCTGATTTGATGGTCGGGCTTCCGGGGCAGACTGTGGACAGTTTCGCCAACGATCTACAATTTTGTTTTGATTGGAAGGTCGCTGCCAACGCTAACTACACCTCCATGATGCCCAATGCACCCATGGCCGAGGTGAGCTATCGAGAGCAATACCAAATACTGGCGACAGACGACGATATGGTGCAATCAACCTCCAGTTTCTCCTCAGAAGACATGCAAACAATGAAATTGATTTACGTTTCGTACCTTTTTCATGTCCGCTATGGGGTGTTGAAATATATCCTCTATTTTTTACAGATAGATCATCAGATTCCCGCTATCGCGTTTCTTCGACGTTGGTTAGGTTCAGTTTTAGCCAATGATCCGAGCCTGACGATATCATCCCGTGTCTTGAATGAGGTGATTCAGAGCGGTAATTATCGAGATTGGGCTAGCATTGCCTGGTCGGAAAATGCGAACTTTCTGTTTGAAAACCCAGAGGCTTACTATGAGGAAATCATGCGATTTGCCGAGCGGGAGTATGGCATAGAGCTTACTGATCCGGTAATTCGTTCCCTAACGCAGGCGCAGCAGGCCACGATGCCACGCACAGGTCGCAAGTATCCTTACGAGATTACACTCGAATATGACATCGTATCTTATATAAAACAGATCAAGGACGTCGCCTCGATTGATGGAATGAATGGCCACATTACGCACCTTGCGCAATGGGACGAGGGGAAGCTCACCGTTGTAGCAGATTCCGCTCAAATCGAAGACACGGTATTTGATGAGGGCCCCAGTCATGCCGATGCATGGGAATTGGCATCGGAAATAAGATTCTACTGAACTAGACTCAGCAGTCGCATCCCCGTTGAGCTGCGACCATTTCGCCAACTTGGCAGACTCTACGCCGAACCGGCCTGAGTCTTGGTTTAACGCCGCAAGAGCGCTCGTCTACTAATACCCCGTTTATACCAAAACGCGATTCGGCATGTTTTGAGCGCCAACAGTTTTTACGTTGCTTCTTTTATCCCTGGCGTTGACAAATGTAGAGATTGCTCTAGATTGAGAAGCGGTTTCATTAGCGTATTGATCCCCTATTTGACAGGGCAAAGCCTCTCTAGATTGACTAATGATCATCTGTTTTTCCTTGCCGATTCTGCTCAGGAGCCCCAACATGAAAATTATAAAAAAATCTTTTGGTTTGATACTTGCACTAACATTATCGGGAAGCATTTACGCAGACACCTATCCAGCGGATGTTTTTTTCGGCGACACGCATGTTCATACAGGTTGGTCAGTTGATGCCGGCTTGGATGGTGCTGTAAAGACGCCAGATGAAGCCTACCGGCTCGCAATTGGTGAGGAGGTGGTTTCTAACACGGGTTTGAAAGTGCGGCTGGGCCGGCCCTATGATTGGTTTATGATCACCGATCATTCAGATGCAATGGGTGTTATCAACGAAGTGGTGGCTGGCAACCCCGAGATGCTGGCGGACAGCGTTGTAAAGGGCTGGGGTGACGCCTTGAACTCCGGCAATGATGAGGCTGCGGCCGCTGCCAAAAGTGAATTGATTTTGATGCAATCGGAAGAAAGATTGCCTGCCGTGGTAACGGATCCCAAGTGGATGAAGATTGCATGGGAGAAAACGGTGGAAGCAGCTGAGAACTATAACAAGCCGGGCGAGTTCACTACCTTCATTGCGTTTGAGTGGACTGTCAACGCAGATGGGGGAAATAACCTTCATCGGAATGTCATTTTTCGTGATGGCGCAGATCGCACAAAGGGTACATTGCCGTTAACGACATTTGAAACTCAAGACCCATTAGATTTGTGGCGTTGGATGGCAGCGTACGAGAAAAATACAGGCGGACAGGTGCTGGCGATACCCCACAACGGCAATATGTCCAATGGGCGTATGTTTGAGGAACAGCAGTTCGATGGATCAGCTATAACTAAAGAGTGGGCTGAACTGCGAGCTAATTATGAGCCGCTATATGAGCTTACGCAGATTAAAGGTCAAAGCGAGTCGCATCCTTCTCTTTCACCAGAGGATGAGTTTGCGGCCTGGGATTTGTGGGATCGAGGTAATCTGGCAGTAAAATCGAAGCCGGAGGGATCGATACCCCAGGAGTATTGGCGGGAGGCACTGAAGTCGGGCTTGCGCTTGCAGAAGCAGCTGGGTGTCAACCCGTTCCGGTACGGTGCGAACGCTGGCTCTGACGAGCATACAGGCCTCTCGGCAATCGAAGAGGATAATTTTTTTGGCAAATTCAAAACACTCGAGCCATCAAACCAGAATCGTTGGGGCTTTTCTGTAATCGACGGCCCGACGGATTCCTATATTGGTTGGGAGCAATCCTCGTCGGGTGTAATGGGCGTGTGGGCGATCGAAAATACACGTGAAGCTATCTGGGACGCTATGAAGCGCAAGGAAACGTTTGCCACGACGGGCCCTCGTATGAAGGTGCGGTTGTTTGGTGGTTACGATTTCTCCGCAAAAGACGCTGAGGGAGATGTTGCCATGGCGGGTTATAGCAAGGGAGTCCCCATGGGCAGTCAGCTGGCGGCGGCCCCGGAAGGCAAGGCCCCTAGTTTGCTTGTGGCGGCGATGAAAGATCCGGAGGGTGCCAATCTCGATCGTATACAAGTTGTGAAAGGCTGGGTGGATGCAAGTGGAGCGGCCCATGAAAAAATCTATAACGTTGCTTGGTCGGGTGATCGCAAGGTCGATAGCGCAGGTAAGCTGCCTGCCGTAGGAAATACTGTGAACCTGAAGACCGCTGAGTATGGAAACACTATTGGGGCGTCAGAATTGAGCGGTGTTTTTATAGATCCCGATTTCGATGCAGCGGATAGCGCTGTTTACTATGTGCGTGTTCTCGAGATACCGACTCCACGCTGGACCCTCTACGACAAGGTGAGATTCGACCTGACAGATATGGATCCAGACGTGCCACTGGTGCACCAAGAGCGGGCGTTTTCCTCCCCTATCTGGTATGGCGCGGGCGCATAGGCAGCAAGTCGTTTTTAGAGGGCCAACAGATACCAGATGGTGCGCCGGGCGGGCGATCAGCCGCATTCGGAAACATTGCCAAGCCTGAAGCGGTCCAGGTGAGGAGAGGTCTGCCTCGTTGTATTCCCTAGCGGTCTGAAAGTAGCTGTTGTGAGTGAGACTCACTGGTTTATGCCGACCTCGCCGAGGTGGCAGGGAAGGAAATATAAAGAGCGTGGCTGCTACCTTTTCTTTTACAAAGCTCCGATCGCAGAATTCGAATATACCTCGAAGTGTCGGGATCGAATATCAATGACTTTTCCAATAGGTACAAAGAATCTGCCCACAGCAGTAGGGTGTAAGCTAAGGTGTCTCGGTATTTCCTTGATCTTTGTCTCGACTCTGCGCATCGACACGGTGACGGCGGAGACTCTGCAGGTAGGTCCGCAAAGGTCGCTGAAAACACCCAGCGCTGCGGCGGCCAGTGCAAAAGCGGGCAATATCATAGAAATTGATGCGGGTGTTTATGAGAACGACTATTCAACGTGGAGCCAGGACAGCTTAACCATTCGCGGCACGGGCGGTATCGTGCATATGAAGTCAAACGGTCTGATTCCAAACGGTAAGGCTATTTGGATCATACGGGGCGGTAACACGGCAATAGAGAATGTAGAGTTTTCCGGAGCGAAGGTCGAGGACAAAAATGGCGCCGGTATTCGGCATGAACGCGGCCACCTGCGCCTGCGCAATACATTTTTCCATGATAATGAATTTTCTATTCTAACCGGCAGTGCGCCTGACTCTAGTCTGTATATTGAATCGTCCCGAATCTGGAATCAAAAGCGCGACAACACCTTTAGCCACGGTATCTATGTAGGGGCATTGGAGCGCTTTACGATCCGAGATAGTCACATTATGGGTACCGATCAGGGTCACCAAATAAAGTCTCGAGCACTGGAGAATCACATTGCTTTCAACAAAATTGAAGATTCTCTGCAAGGCAATTCAAGTCGCCTGATCGATCTTCCCAACTGCGGATTGAGCTACGTGGTCGGCAACACTATGTTCAAAGCCAGAATGACAGAAAATATCAGTGCAATTGGCTATGGTGCAGAAGGATGTGGGGATCGAAGCGATCGACAGCGGCAGCTTTATGTCGTGAAAAACAAATTTGTAAACGAGGCGTCACGCGGCATTCTGGTGAATAACCATGTTGCAGCGGGAGTGCGCGTTGCCAACAATTGGCTCATCGGGCGTGGTGTTTTTCTCAAGGGTAGTGGTAAAGAGTCGGATAATGTCCAAATACCCCTTGCGTTGGGCTACGAAAACCACGCAAGCCCACCCAGCGGTATACAAGCGAAAAAAAAGTAAGCAGCGTATTGAAGCTATAGTGGGTGGCACGTATTGACATATCGGACGCGTAACTTGTTGAACTCTCGCGCCGCTTACATAGGCGGACCGCGCTGATCTCTTCTAAGTAATGTCAGTATAATTTAGTTGGCAGATCAGCAAGATGCGAGAAACAGCGCCCCTTCGACCGGATGGTTTTCATTTGAGACCTGTGTCTCAGCGCAGACGCGTTACGTTTTAGCTAATGTGAGGGTCGGCAACGTTTGCTTCAACCCATGAGAGTTCATCCATTAGTGGGAGCGCAAGACTATTGCCCCTGCGCTTCTCATAGTTGTTCAGAATATGATAAAGATATGTTTGATTAGGCATAAGGCCGCTAAAATGCCGACAGGGTCACTGAATTAAAAAGCCATTCAATCGTCATGGCTTGACTATGGTATATTTTCATCGGTTTTTCCACGGTGAACCACGCAAAGGCATTATGGTGCGAAATAAAGCAAAATCGGCAGCGGGATTATGCGGACAAATGCTTACAGGCGTTGCGGGCGTTATGATGGGTTTACTTCCTGCCTTATTGCACGCTGATTCTGAGTTGCCTCTTGATGCCAATCCTAGACCTTCAGAGCCTGATCTCGAGGAGTTAATCTCTATCCTTAGAGCTACACCGGAAACTGGGTGGGTTCGAGTAAATGCTAACGATTTTGAGGATGTATGGACACCCGAGGGGCTGCTTGTTTCCGTTGATAAGGACGGCTCCATTCCGTGGGATCCTCGTAACATCATTCCGGCGTGGAGTGGTTTTGCATGGGATAGTCGCAGAGGTGACTTAATTCTTTATGGCGGAGGACATGCAAACTACGGCGGAAACGAGGTGTATCGTTGGCGAGGGACGACGCTCAGCTGGGAGCGAATGTCTTTGCCTAGTGATATAACATCACTCGAGAGCTACCCTTGGCTGACAGTAGATGGCCCCGATGCGTCACCTAAAGCCTCTCACACGTACGACAACAATATTTACCTTCCGGTGGTTGACCGGTTTTTAACATTCGGTGGGCCAAACTTTGGCCTCGGGCACGCTTATGAGAAGGAGGAACCCGATGGTACCTTCCGCGTTACGGGCCCATATCTCCTGGATCCAGCTCGAGCCGATGGCAATAAAGTAGGAGGAATGACAGGGTCTCACTCACAATGGGCTAATCCCTTTTTGGGGGTGATTGGGGCTGAGATGTGGGAAAATCGAGATGTCCCCCAAAACATGCCAGAAGCAGATTTCCCGCGGCACTTTATCGATGGTTCTACTGGGTACACGCAAGAAGATGGCAAGGATGTCGTTTTCGTTCACGCCGCATACGGTGTTCTTTCTAAGTACACTATTAATAACGTAGATGACCCAGCTCAAGATTCCTGGGAGCATATTGGCAGTAATGATACTGGATGGGGGCAGGGCGCCGGCGCCTATCTGCCAACTCATGATCTTTTTGTGAGGATCTCTCCGGGGCTATTTTCATACTGGGATTTATCGACCGCGGGCCCTGCAAATTTCAATGTAGCGTTTGTTCCTAGCGGCCCTTCTCTCGACGATATTTCTACTGGAGACTATGGTCTCGGCGACTATGGTATGGATTATGATCCCTCTAGAAATAGGTTTCTTCTTTGGGGCGGTGGCGGAGATGTTTATGCGCTTTATCCTCCCCCGACTGTGTCGCCAGACGGTTGGGAAATCGAGAAACTTGACGGCGTTGTCGCACCTACGCCCGATAGCGATTTAGGCGCCGAGTGGTTTACAGGCGTGTTGGGAAAATGGAAATACATTGCTCAAATCGACGCTTTCGTTGCGCTACAAGATCAATTTTCTGGGAACATATGGGCGTATAAACCAGAAAACTGGGCGGAGCCTGGCAGTGATGATCCGCATGTCACGATCGTGGACCCTGTGAGCAAGGGCTTTATTATTCCCGGCGACGATATTGTGGTGACAGCAGCTACCTCTAACAGCGCAAGTAATATTACACAGGTAGAGTTTTTGCTGAATGGCTCAACACTGGATGTGGTAATAGAGCCGCCCTATACGACAACAGTGAATGCCGTTACGCAGGGTTTTTACACCTTTGAGGCCATAGCCACTGACAGTAACGGGAACGCTTTTATTTCTCCCAGGGTATCCGCGACAGTTGCTGACCACGTCAATAATCCACCGTCGGTCAGCATGAGTGCGCCTCTTGAGGGGGCGGTGGCCTATGTAGATGGCAGGATAATTTCCCTGAGTGCGGAGGCCAGCGATTCGGATGGAACGATTGCGCAAGTTGAGTTTTTTCTGGACGGGGGTTCGTTGGGTGTTGTAACGGCCGCACCTTACTCCATGCCATGGACAGTGCAACAAGGTAACCACATGATCACCGCCGCGGCAACGGATGACACTGGCATCACCGCATTTTCCAACGCGATCGCGCTTAACGTAACGACCCCTGAGAACCTCGTGGTTTTACAACAGGGGCTGGGTGGTTATTCGGGTACTACCGATACGTCTCTTGAAAACTTCGCTGGATCTCAGTTCCATGGTGACCGACAATGGCTTCGCAGCCAAGAGGGTGGTTTTAACCCGTTGGTGCGCTTCGCAATCTTTTCCAACGAAGGCGGTCCGGTTCCAGAGGGTGCAACAATAACGTTTGCCGGTCTTGCTCTTTATAAATCATCTACCTACGACCAGGCTTATAGTGCACATCCGTTGCTGGTCGATTGGGATCAGAGTGAAGCCACTTGGCTAGAGTCCGCCGAGGGTATGTTCTGGAATGAGCCGGGTGCTGGCGGTATTGGCTCCGACTATGCAGCCAGCGGCAGCGTGGAAGTGCATATGGATTGGAATCCGGGCTGGCTCGTGCTGGAAGTCACTGACGCGGTGCAGTCCATGAGTCTGGGGAGTCAGAGCAATAATGGCTGGCAGTTGATCGCCGGTACTGGCAACCCCAACCAAAAATCTTTCCGTTCGAGCGAATTCAATGCCAAGCCGACACTGCGGCCAAAGCTGATTCTGCAGTTCACTGAAAACACTAACCTTCCTCCCTCTGTTGCGCTCACCGCGCCAAATGAGGGGACAAGCTACCTCGCTGGGGATACCATCACACTGAGTGCAGACGCTATTGATCCGGATGGTAGCGTGACACAGGTGAATTTTTTCTATGATAGCAAGTGGCTCGGAGCGGATAGCACGGCTCCCTATACGCTCACGAAAGATGCGCCAGCCGGCGGGGCGAACGCTTTGTTGACCGCTGTGGCGATTGATAATGCGTATGCTTCAGCGACCTCCGAATCAGTCACTGTGAATCTACCGAGACCTGCTGGATGTTATTAGCGCTAGCCGATTGAGGCCGCGGCGCGGCTCCTGCTCTAACCAGTAGTCGAGTTTTAGCGCAAACCAAATTCAGTACCCTGTTGTAAGTCGGCTATTTTTACTCAGTACACAAGGAATAATCATGAAAAAAGTCTTAATCAGTTTTTTTGTCCTAGCTTCTTGCATGGCGCCTTCGGCAATGGCACAGGATAATTCTTTGGTATTCTACTCTCCACACGTTGATCCGCACTACGTTGATATGGCGCCGGCTGGTTTAAGTGTAGGAGATCAGTATACGCGCCATGGTGATGTAATGTCCGACCCCAAGGGACCTAGTATTGGAGAGTACTACTCGCAAGCCAGTTTAATTTTTCTGGATACGGCTGCAAAAAAGAGTGCGCGCACCTATAAGCACGAAGTCATGTTACCAGGTGGCACCATTTACACTTGGGATGTGGTTCAGACGGAGCATGGGGAGCCAGTCAAACCGGGCCATATGCATGAAGGCGCAATCATTGGCGGAACAGGCAAGTATGCAGGCATTCGTGGCACTTATACAATTGAGCTGATGTCTTCAGGTGACGTTTTCAAAACCAGCTACTCATATTGGCTCGGTCAGTAACAGGGGCGCTGGCAAGTAAACCTGAGGTCATATGCTGACGTTTCACGAACCGACCCGATAAGAAGCGAATCGCTCAGTCTCGCGTTGAAGGCTAGCTCCTTGATATAGCAGCCCGGAAACTAGACTGGTTCGAGTAGGAATGAGACCACGTGCCAGATACCCTTTATGGGCATCATTAATACTCGAATTGTGGGCGAGGTCCTGATTTGGCGCATTCAGTCATGCTCTAAGCATATTACCGTATTGACTGCGGCGGGATTGCTTTGTATCGTCTCCAGAAATCTGATGCAGCTAAGTCGCGGGTGTAGACCATGATATTGATTCGGACATTAATTGTAGTGTTCTGCGTGGTGTTCTCAGTTCATAAGGCAGTCGCCGATACGCCGAATCCGGGCTTTAAATCATTACATATCGGGCACAGCTTTTTCAAACCTTACGCCGAGGGCATGCCTGACTATGTTGCAGCGGCAGGTATAGCGGGTCACTCGCAGACGGTCGTCTTTGCCGGAGGCGCTAATGGCGCACCTGAGGCGTTGTGGAATAATCAAAGCAAGCGCGATGAGATTCAGGCGGTTCTCAATGCCGGCGATATCGAGTTGTTTGGTATGACGTATCACCCAACGTTTTCATCAACTGAGGGCTATGAGAACTGGATCGGTTATGCGCTGGAAAAAAATGCTGGAACTCGCTTCTTTATCTCGGTTCCCTGGACGCCGTATCCCACGAGTTTTAACGCCGCGGACTACGCGAATAGCTGGGTCGCTTTTAACACCGGCTTTTGGCAAGACTTCATGGATTCAATTCGCGCGCTGTACCCGGGGGTAGATATTTTTTCTGTACCCTACGGTCAGAGCGCTGGTGAACTCCGTCTGCTGCAGGCTGCGGGTAACCTTCCCGATGCGCCCAACCTGCAGGGCAATGCCTCGAACTCTATTTTCAAAGACAACCTGGGACACGCGGGGGATATTCTCGTCGATCTTGGACGACTCGTCTGGCTGAGAGCACTCTACGATGTCGACTTGACTAACTATTCCTACGGCCCGAGTTACGCCACTGATCTCAATGCGCTTGCGACAGCCATTATGGATGGTCATGACCCGGATTATGATGCCGCCTATCGCAATGACCTTGACGGAGATCGTGTGGGCGATGCTATTGATAACTGCATCTCAACACCCAACCCGGATCAAGAGCTAGCTCCTGGTTACACCAACTGCGGTGCGGCCTGTGTCACAATGGTGTGCGGCGCGGCCTCCTGTACTAATCAGTAATCGAGGTTTAGCTTAAGTCGAAGCCCGTTACCCGGCGGGCCTTTTTGTATCTGGGGTCTGGCTATACTGAACTTATTCCGAGCTTTCCTCCTGCACCCCAAAAGACAGCCCCCACCCTCGCCAGCCTCTGCCCAATTCCGGTCGCACCCCCGCAGCCATTGCCATAGATTTGTCCCCGCTTCCGAGGGGCTGCGATGTGAGGTCCCTTATCTGAACTGCTGGCGTAGCTCAGTTGGTAGAGCAGGTGATTTGTAAGACCCCGAGTCAGTGTTTTAGCGTCGGGAAGTCTCAGAAAGCTTTCCCCATTATTTCTGTGGTACTTCAAATCAAAAACCACGACTCAGCGTATGCTGAACGGCGTGTCGCTATGGCGTGGGTGGATGTCCGCTATCACCTCATAGCGGACGTATAGCTCCGAGCATCCGAATCTCCACGTTGCGCCAGCAGCAAAAGCTGAATTTCTGGCGCAAACGGAATTTTCGAGTCTCCTAGCGGCCAACTGGTGTGCTGATGGACTCCAAATCCTCAAGGCGTTTGAGCGCCTTGGCGGTTTTCAAAGTGTGATAACCGATATCTGAAGGGTTGAGCATCCCGCCTTCCTGAAACGGATAGTCGGGAATAGTGGCAAGGAAACTGCGAATCTGCTCCTGAACAGGCACAAATAGCCACATCTGATCGCCGTACCAGCGTAAGTACATATCTGACTCTAGCGGCCCTTTTTCAAAGGGATCTGCACGAAGGTTTACTATCATCGGCCAGCCGATAACTCTGCGCTCTCCCATGGCTATGTTGCCATCCCAGATGGCGAAATGAATTTTCCAGTCTTTCCAGCGAACGGCATTTAATGCGCCATCGGCAAAGAAATAAAAGTATTCTTCTCTGGGTGCTTCAGATGCTTCCCCTTTAAAGTAAGGCAAGAAATTGTAACCATCCAGATGAACTTTGAATTTCTTGTTACCTGACGTATAGCCTTCCTTCATTTTTTCGACGAGATCAGGTTCTCCCAATGCCGCAGCGAAAGTTGGCATCCAGTCATTATGAGCGATCATATCGTTGATGATGGTGCCGTTCTCAAAGACGCCAGGCCACCTAACCATTAAAGGCACACGGTGTCCGCCTTCCCAGTTTGTACCCTTTTCCCCGTGGAATCGCGTGGTACCCCCATCAGGCCAGGTGAAGGTTTCTGCGCCATTATCTGTGGAATACATGACGATGGTATTGTCTGCAATGCCCAACTCATCGAGCTTATCGAGCAGAATCCCAACGTGGTCGTCGTGCTCGACCATGCCGTCAGGATATAGCCCAATGCCAGTTCGGCCGACCGCTTCCTCTTTGAGCCTTGTCCATACATGCATACGTGTTGCGGAAAACCAGACAAAGAACGGCTTCTCTTGTGCATTAGACTTGTCGATAAACCGCAGAGCCTCACCCAAGAACTCTTCATCGGCTGTTTCCATGCGTTTGCGAGTCATCGGCCCGGTATCTTCTATTTTTCCGTCTGCCGAAGATTTGATCACACCGCGAGGAGCGTATTTGCGTCTGAATTCTGGATCTTTGGGGTAGTAGTACCCCTCCGGTTCTTCCTCTGCATTAAGGTGGTATAAATTCCCAAAAAACTCATCAAAGCCGAACTCAGTGGGCAGATGGTGATCCTGATCACCCAAATGATTCTTGCCGAACTGAGCGGTCGCGTAACCATGATTTTTCATGACGTGCGCGATTGTCGGCGTCCACTGTGGAATACCATGATCGGAGCCAGGCATGCCTATAGTAAGTAGCCCTGTTCGAAAAGGGTGTTGGCCTGTTATGAATGCGGCGCGACCGGCGGTACAGGTTTGTTCTGCGTAAGCATCGGTAAAGAGCGCACCTTCACGAGCAATGCGGTCTATATTGGGCGTCTTGTAACCCATCATTCCGAGGTTATAGGAGCTGATATTGTCGATTCCAATATCGTCACCCCAGATAACAAGAATATTTGGTTTATCTGTCTTGGCGCTCGCACCCATCGAAATTAGGCCGGCGATTATACCTAATGTAATACCGAAAACCTTGAATCGTAGATTGAGAGAAATCATATACATTACTTCTTTTCGGAGTAGGCTTCGGTACCATTATAAAGAGTTACGGGGTTGATGGAATGGCCGCTTGTCGGCGAAAGCTCACACAAGCCATAACCATGCCGATCCTATACCGGCACTGTTCCCCGCCATTCAAAAAGACAGTTCCACCCTCGTAAGCATCTGCCTCATCCTGGTTGCACCCCTGAGGCCATTGCCATGAAGTTGCGCGCGGTTCCGAGGGGCTGCTATGTGAAGTCTCTTATCTGAACTGCTGGCGTAGCTCAGTTGGTAGAGCAGGTGATTTGTAAGACCTCGGAGTCAGTTTTACGGCGTCAGTAACTCCAAGAAACCTTTTTTGCCTGACACTATGACAGGTGGGCTACGACTGAGCGTCTACCGAGCCAACTGGCTCAATGGTGGATGCAGTTGACCGCCGACATCTTGGATTGCCTCCTAGAAAGCGCGAAAAGATTCTGGTGCAAATAGCCTGCGTTCAAAGTAGGGTTGCAGACGCGGTGTAAGAAATTTATGTGGAAGAACCCGAGCACGGTGTGAGCTCTAGTCTAATTGGCCGCAAAAGACATACATTACCGAGCAATAGGGTGATACGTCCACACGACTCTTTGTAGATTGATGAGCAGATCACGTTAAATGATAGTGCTCATACGTGGAAGTAAGGCCATGCGCAACTTAACGAAAACAGCATTATTTTTCCGGCTACTCTTCGTCGCGGTCCTGTCAGGCTATTCTGTAAGCGCTGCCAGTCAAATATATTCTCTCGAATACAAAACAGGACCCTACGTCTATCGTTGTGACTGTACGGTGGCAGAGTTCGACAGCCTGACTCCGCCCCAAGGCTATCAGTCCGTTCTGCGTGTTGAGGGAGCAATGAATTCCTGGGAAATCACTTCAGTGCCACCGCAAGGGGTCGCCTCCAGTTTCGTGCACGCAGGATTTACGTTCGATTACCTAGCTACCTTGTTGGGTAATGTCTCGCTGGGTGCTGGTGTTAATGGGTTTCGAGTGGAACGCGATATACCGTTCACCTTTGATGCGGGTTCAGTAGTGCACGAGTTAAGTGCGCCTGATGGAAAAGTCTACACGATGTTCATCGCGGATATCGACTATCTCGAAACTACCGACATTGTAATGGGTAATCTTGACGCGTTTATTGGCATGTCGGTTCCTGCCGGTTGGGCTTATAGCAGCAGGGTGTTGGTAAACCCGCTGGTTCTCGACGCGGGTGGTGTTGCAACCGTATACAACAATGGTGGAAACAGCTTGTGGGAGTTGACCGAGGATGCCGATTCAGATGGTGTCACCGATGCCGGGGACAATTGTATTTCCATCGCCAATCCTGATCAGGAGCCTTCCTCTGTGAATCCCAGTTGTGGAGCAGTATGTGAAACAGCGAGTTGCGCCGGGGTAACCTGCGTTAACCATTGAGCGGTTTTCGTCCGATTCAAAGCACGTCACTTCGCGGGCTTTTTTGTATCTGGCCCCTGCCTATACCGAACCTATACTGAACCCTTCTCCCGGTTCCCAGAAGGCGTCTTCAACCGTTGTTAAAGCTTCGCCAATTCCGGTTGCACCCCCAAGCCACTTCCCCTAGAATTGCTCCCGCTTCCGAGGGGCTGCACGGTTGAGTCCCTTATCTGAACTGCTGGCGTAGCTCAGTTGGTAGAGCAGCTGATTTGTAATCAGCCGGTCGGGGGTTCGACTCCTCTCGCCAGCTCCATTTCTGGACTTATGATCATGCCTGATTCAGGTCCATTAAATCTTTACTCCACTTACAGTGAGCATTTCCCGTCTCCCGATTCAGTGTTACTGGAGACAGATACGGGAGAGCGTTTTACATATGGTGATGCAGAGCGCGAATCTGCCCGTGTAGCCAATTTTCTTCACGGTCTCGGGTTGCACAAAGGAGACAGGGTCTCCGTTCAGGTTGAGAAGTCGCCTCAGGGGCTCTGGCTGTTCCTCGGCACCCTGCGCGCCGGTATGGTTTTTCATCCTCTCAATACTGCCTACACACAGGAGGAGCTGCAATTTTTCCTGACAGATGCGTGTTCGTCACTGCTGGTGTGTGACACCGCTAATGAGGTGCAGCTGCGAACCCTGTGTGGTGTGGTGGGCACACCGCACCTATATACATTGGGCGCGCAAGGCGCCGGGACCTTGTCGCAGGCACTCAAACCGCGTTCAACAGATTTTGCTGCCGTAGATACTGTCGCCAGCGATATCGCCGCACTGGTTTATTCCTCTGGCACTACCGGAACGCCCAAGGGCATTATGCTTTCGCATGGTAACCTCGTTGCAAATGCATCAACACTGGTGGATTACTGGGGTTTCACGCAGGACGACTGCCTGCTTCACGCGCTGCCGATTTTTCATGTACACGGCTTATTCGTGGCCATCGGCTGTGCGCTTATGAGTGGTTGCAGGATGCGGTGGCTATCGCGTTACGCGGTGCGCGAAGTGCTGGAGAGCTTACCTCAGTCGACGGTAATGATGGGTGTGCCGACCTATTACACGCGATTATTGGCGGAGCCGGCGTTTGGCGCACAGATGTGTGCAGGCATGCGCTTGTTCATTTCAGGTTCTGCGCCGTTACTGCCGGATACGTTCTCTGCATTCGAGGCCCGCTCCGGCCACACCATCCTGGAGCGCTACGGAATGACCGAGACGGGTATGAACACCTCTAATCCACTGAAGGGGGAAAGACGAGCGGGAACGGTAGGGTTTCCGCTGCCGGGCGTTGATGTGAGAATTTGTGCTGAAGACGGCGCCCCGTGTGCCTCAGGTGCGGTGGGTGACTTGCAGGTGCGAGGCGATAATGTGTTTGTCGGGTACTGGAATCTGCCAGGAAAAACTGCGGAAGATTTCACGCCAGACGGTTTTTTCATTACAGGTGATCAGGCCAGCGTGGACGGGACGGGCTATATCTCGATCGTAGGGCGTTCAAAAGACATGGTAATCAGCGGGGGGTTAAATATTTACCCTCGGGAGATCGAGTTATTGATCAATAGTATTCCCGGTATCGATGAGTCGGCGGTGATTGGTATACCCGACGCCGATTTTGGCGAAGCACTGGTTGCGGTTGTAGTGCGCGAGGAGGGCGAGGCGGTGGTGTCCTCCGAGGAGGTCATCGAGGCCTTGAGGGAGCGTATCGCCGGATTTAAGGTACCCAAAACGGTGCAGATTGTGGAGGAATTGCCCCGAAACGCGATGGGCAAAGTGCAAAAAGCGGAACTCCGGGCCCTCTATTCCTAGCGGAGCGCCCGCACGACCGGATAAACATGTAGCCTGCGTATGCATGTAAAGTAAGGCGACTTCGAAGCGGCGTGTAAATGGAGTCGACCACCCGGAATCTGGTTAAAATATAACCGATATTGTCGTGTTGGTTGCCCTCCCAGCATCGGCGGCGAGGTCAGGTTGTAAGTCAATAATTTTATTGGGATAAGCGGTTGACAAGATCGGGGCCCATCCGGACAATGTGGCGCCTTCCGGAGGGGTTCCCGAGTGGCCAAAGGGATCAGACTGTAAATCTGACGCGCGAGCTTCGGTGGTTCGAATCCACCCCCCTCCACCATGATTGAGGCTCAAAATGGTGCGAGGACGGGAGCGGGGCCGGAACAGGGCTTGCGCGTGCCTGAAGCGAGGGCAGAGTGGGTTGGTGGATGCCATTGAATCGACCGAGGCCCGGAGTGGTGTCTTTGGGCGAGAGTGTAGCGGGTGTAGTTCAATGGTAGAACCTCAGCCTTCCAAGCTGATGATGCGGGTTCGATCCCCGCTACCCGCTCCAATATTGAGGAAGGATGCGCTCATATAGCTCAGGCGGTAGAGCACTTCCTTGGTAAGGAAGAGGTCACCGGTTCAAATCCGGTTATGAGCTCCAAATTGAGTCTGTTTGTGATTGAGCATTCAGGCTGTGTAACAGAAGTACTGAAATTCATTAATCGAGGCCCCAGGGCCAGTAACGGTGTTTGATAGGAGACCGTGGTTATGTCCAAGGAAACATTTGAACGTACAAAACCCCACGTTAACGTAGGTACGATTGGCCACGTTGACCACGGTAAAACGACGCTGACGGCGGCGCTGACGCGCGTATGCTCTGAGGTATGGGGAGGAGAAGCGGTCGAGTTTGACGGTATCGACAACGCCCCGGAAGAGAAAGAGCGTGGCATTACGATTGCGACGTCACACGTAGAATATGAGTCGCCTGGACGTCACTACGCACACGTAGACTGCCCGGGACACGCCGACTATGTGAAGAACATGATCACCGGTGCTGCACAGATGGACGGTGCTATTTTGGTGTGTGGCGCGACGGACGGTCCTATGCCGCAGACACGCGAGCACATTCTGCTGTCACGCCAGGTAGGCGTGCCCTACATTGTTGTGTTTATGAACAAGGCGGACCTGCTGGCGGAAGACTGCGGCGGTGCAGACTCTGACGAGTACGCTGAGATGAAAGAGCTGGTTGAAATGGAGCTGCGTGAGCTGCTGGACCAGTATGAGTTTCCTGGAGACGACACGCCGATCATCTGTGGTTCTGCCCTGATGGCGCTGGAAGGCAAGGACGATAATGGTTTGGGTACTTCCGCGGTGAAGGAACTGGTTGAGACGCTGGATTCCTACATTCCTGAGCCGGAGCGTGCGATAGACCAGCCGTTCCTGATGCCGGTTGAAGATGTGTTCTCTATCTCTGGTCGCGGTACGGTTGTCACCGGTCGTGTAGAGCGTGGAGTGATCAAGGTAGGCGAAGAGATCGAGATTGTCGGTATCAAAGAGACTCAGACGACGACGTGTACGGGTGTCGAGATGTTCCGCAAGCTGTTGGACGAGGGTCGTGCCGGTGA
Source organism: Candidatus Marimicrobium litorale (assembly GCF_026262645.1). NCBI lineage: Bacteria > Pseudomonadati > Pseudomonadota > Gammaproteobacteria > Cellvibrionales > Halieaceae > Marimicrobium > Candidatus Marimicrobium litorale. The sequence continues at coordinate 2,031,497 of NZ_SHNO01000001.1, read as the reverse complement.
GAACGTGGGCGTACTGCTGCGTGGTACCAAGCGCGAAGAAGTAGAGCGTGGCCAGGTACTTGCGGTTCCGGGCAGTGTTAACCCTCATACCAAGTTTGAGGCAGAGGTTTACATTTTGTCGAAGGACGAGGGTGGTCGTCACACGCCGTTTTTCAAGGGTTACCGTCCACAGTTTTACTTCCGTACGACAGATGTTACCGGTGCGGTTGAGTTGCCGGAGGGTGTTGAGATGGTAATGCCTGGTGACAACGTGCAGATGGAAGCGACGCTGATAGCACCGATTGCAATGGAAGAGGGCCTGCGTTTCGCGATTCGCGAGGGTGGCCGCACTGTTGGTGCTGGCGTGGTAGCCAAGATCATCGAGTAACGTTTGACCGGGGTCAGAGTCACGACTCTGGCCTCATGTATTAGACAAAGCCGAGCCGCTTGAGAGAGCAGCTCGGCTTCGTTGTCTAAGTGGGATTTTTAGGCCAGTAGCTCAATTGGCAGAGCAGCGGTCTCCAAAACCGCAGGTTGGGGGTTCGATTCCCTCCTGGCCTGCCATTTATGGCGGGAAAAGCCCCGGGTGTAAATCCGTTGAGGTAGGCAAGGTTCACTGAATGAGTACGGAAGCGACAGAGAGTAGGTTTGATACGGCGAAGTGGTCCGCCGTATTTGTGCTGGTTGCCATAGCGGTAGTAGGCAATAGCTATTTCTCCGACCAGTCTTTGCTATATCGGGTGCTGGGCATTATCGCTCTTTCCGCTATCGCGGGAATGATTGCATTGCAGACGGCCAAGGGTATTGCTTTTTGGGAGTTGGTTAAGGGTTCCCGAACAGAGATTCGTAAGGTGGTTTGGCCTACGCGCCAGGAAACGGTGCAGACAACATTGATCGTGGTCGCTTTTGTGATCCTGGTGGCCTTATTGCTGTGGGGTCTTGATTCATTTTTTGGCTGGCTCGTTTCGCTGGCCATTGGATAGGGGAAGGATTTAGCTGATGGCAATGCGCTGGTACGTCATTCACGCCTACTCTGGGTACGAGAAGAAAGTTGCCGCTACCCTGAAAGAGCGGATTGAGATGCATAGCATGCAGGATCGCTTTGGGGAGGTGCTGGTGCCGACCGAGGAAGTTATTGAAATGCGCGGTGGCCAGAAGCGCCGCAGTGAGCGCAAGTTCTTTCCGGGCTACGTGCTGGTGCAGATGGAACTGAGCGACGAAACATGGCACCTCGTTAAAGAAACGCCCCGTGTACTGGGCTTCATCGGTGGCAAGGCAGATGCGCCTGCGCCGATTACTGAGAAAGAAGCCAATGCCATCCTGCAGCGTGTCGAGGACGGTGTGGAGGCTCCGAAGCCCAAAACCTTGTTCGAACCCGGAGAGATGGTGCGTGTTGTGGATGGCCCGTTCAACGACTTCAATGGTGTTGTTGAAGATGTTAACTATGAAAAGAGTCGCCTGAACGTGGCAGTTTTGATTTTTGGCCGTTCCACCCCGGTGGAACTGGAGTTTGGCCAGGTCGAGAAGGCCTAGCAATATATGTGGGGGTAGAGTGTTAGCTCTGCCCCCGGATTTAATCGGGAACGGACTTTATCTGTTTCCATAAAATCGGCGGCAGAGCAGCGTTCTGTCGCCACTAAATGGGGAGCCCTAGTAAGTCATTTGGCTGAAACGGCGTTTGAACCCTGGAGAACCGCAACATGGCAAAGAAAGTTGAAGCTTATATCAAGCTCCAAGTGCCTGCTGGTCAGGCAAATCCAAGCCCACCCGTAGGCCCGGCACTGGGTCAGCACGGTGTGAATATCATGGAATTCTGTAAGGCATTCAATGCTGAAACGCAGGGCATTGAGCCCGGGTTGCCGATTCCTGTTGTCATTACAGTTTATGGTGATCGTTCTTTCACTTTCATCAAGAAGACGCCGCCCGCGTCGGTGTTGCTGCGTAAAGCGGCGAAGATTGGCAAGGGGTCGGGGACGCCGAATACGAATAAGGTTGGCAAGGTTAACCGTGCGCAATTGGAAGACATTGCGACACAGAAGTGGCCTGATCTGACAGCGGCAGATATGGATGCAGCTGTTCGCACCATCGCAGGCAGCGCTCGCTCTGCCGGTATTGACGTCGAGGGAGTAAACTAAAATGGCTAAGCTCTCCAAGCGCGCACGTGCGTTCAAAGAAAAAGTAGATGCCGAGAAAGCCTATCCTTTGGAAGAGGCGGTTGGCCTGCTCAAGGAACTGGCAACGGTAAAGTTTAACGAGACTGTCGAAGTGGCGGTCAATCTGGGTATTGATGCAAAGAAGTCGGACCAGGCAGTGCGAGGCGCGACGACGCTGCCCCACGGCACAGGTTCGGACGTTCGTGTAGCTGTATTTACCCAAGGTGAGGCGGCCGATAAAGCGAAAGCAGCCGGCGCGGATTTCATCGGTATGGAAGATCTGGCGGAACAGATCAAGGGAGGCATGATGGACTTTGATGTTGTTATTGCCTCACCGGACGCAATGCGCGTTGTCGGTCAGCTTGGTCAGGTACTCGGCCCCCGCGGCCTGATGCCCAACCCCAAAACCGGCACTGTAACCCCCGATGTAGAAACTGCCGTCAACAACGCCAAAGCAGGTCAGGTGCGTTACCGGACCGATAAGAATGGCATCGTTCATGGCGGCATCGGCAAGATTGATTTCGAGCCGGGCGCAATTAAGGGCAACCTCGAAGCACTGCTCGCTGATCTCAAAAAAGCGAAGCCAGCAGCTGCCAAGGGTGTGTACCTGAAGAAAATTAGCCTGAGCACCACGATGGGGCCGGGCATTGTTATCGACCAGGGGTCGGTAGAAGTTTGATTGGGTCGCCCTCACGAGGGGCGACTCCTCAAGGCTTTCCAGGGACGGAGGGTCATGTGGCCGGCGGTGTTGCCTACTGGTAGCTCCTCCCGGTCCACTTTGAGGTCTTTGGACGAGGCATTGGGCCGAGACGCCCACGCGCTGATTACTGAAGGCCATCAAAGACCGTAGGTGCTGTTCCGATGCAGGTGGTCGGGGCAGTTTAATTGCGGCAAAGCCGAAAGGTAGAGCCAAAGCCTACGCAGATGGTGAATGTGTTCACCAGTGGTAAGGGTGTCGATAGTGTTCTTGGCACCTTAAATTGTAGCAATCCAGGAGTATGCCAGTGGCAATAGGACTCGAAGACAAGAAAGCGATCGTAGCTGAAGTTAACGAGACAGCCACCAGTGCACTGTCCTTGGTTATCGCCGACTCGCGCGGCGTAACCGTGGACGGTATGACGGCTCTGCGTAAGGATGCTCGCGAAGCACAGGTTACCCTCCGTGTAGTGAGGAATACCTTGGCCAAGCGGGCTCTCGAGGGAACTGAGTACGAATGTGTTAGTGACACATTGGCCGGTCCCTCTCTGTTTGGATTTTCTATGGAAGATCCGGGCGCAGCAGCTCGACTATTCAAAGACTTCGCCAAACAAAACGAAGAATTTGAAGTAAAGGCATTGGCGGTTGGCGGCCAGATGCTGGGTGCAGAGCAATTGGATGTATTGGCCAAGTTGCCAACGCGCGATCAGGCACTCTCAATGGTGATGAGTGTTATGAAAGCGCCGGCGACAAAGCTGGTTCAAACAATGAACGAAGTACCTGGAAAACTGGTTCGCACGCTCGCAGCAGTACGCGATCAGAAAGAGGCAGCGGCGTAAGCCCTGCGGTGAATAGTTAATCAGCAAGACAGGAGATAGTAGTCATGGCACTGTCCAAAGACGAAATTTTAGATGCAATCGCCGAGATGAGCGTTATGGATATCGTATCCCTCATCGAAGCAATGGAAGAAAAATTTGGCGTAACTGCAGCGGTTGCTGTAGCTGCCGCTCCGGCTGCAGGCGGTGGTGATGCAGGTGGTGCCGCCGAAGAGCAGACCGAGTTCGACGTTATTCTCACCTCAGCGGGCGAGAAGAAAGTAAACGTCATCAAGGTAGTTCGTGCTATAACCGGCCTGGGCTTGAAAGAAGCCAAGGGTCTGGTCGACGGCGCGCCTTCGGCGATCAAAGAAGCTGCGACGAAGGATGAAGCAGAAGACATCAAGAAGCAGCTTGAAGAAGCTGGCGGCTCCGCTGAACTTAAGTAGACGTCGCATTGATCCGGTTTCGGCCGGTGATGGACAAGGCTGGTGGGCGTTTTGCTCGCCGGCCTTTTCCCGCTTTAAAAATTAGAGTTTTCGGGTTAATGGGTGGGGTCAGGGCCTCTTTAATCTCGCAGACTCGAAGTGCAGGATAAATTTATAGCTTAAAAGGGCTCTGACACCTTTTAGGCATGACGTTGGGGAGTACTGATGGCTTACTCATACACTGAGAAGAAACGTATACGCAAGGATTTCGGCGTCTTGCCGAAGGTAATGGATGTTCCTTACCTGCTTGCGATTCAAATGGATTCTTACCGAAAGTTCACCCAGCAGGGTTTGTCGCCGGAAGAGCGCGGCGACTACGGGCTGCATGCGGCGTTTAAGTCCGTGTTTCCCATCGTTAGCTACAGCGGCAACGCAGCGCTGGAATACGTAGATTATAAGCTGGGTAAACCAGTATTTGACGTCAATGAGTGTCAGTTGCGCGGTGTAACTTATTCGTGCTCCCTGCGGGTAAAGGTGCGCCTCATCATTTACGACAAGGAGTCGTCAAACAAAACCATTAAGGACATTAAGGAACAGGAAGTCTACATGGGAGAAATCCCTCTCATGACAGACAATGGTACCTTCGTTATTAACGGTACCGAGCGTGTGATCGTTTCCCAGCTGCACCGGTCCCCTGGAGTGTTCTTCGACCACGATAAGGGCAAGACTCACTCGTCGGGCAAGCTTTTGTACTCAGCACGGGTAATTCCCTACCGTGGCTCCTGGCTGGACTTTGAATTCGATCCTAAGGATCTGGTATTCGTCCGAATTGACCGCCGCCGCAAGTTGCCAGCGACGATTCTGCTTCGTGCGCTGGGTTATCAGGCTGAAGAAATTCTTTCGATGTTCTACGACACGAACAAGTTTTCCGTTGCCAAGAACGGCAACTTCTCGATGACGTTGATTCCAGAGCGTTTGCGTGGAGACGTTGCTGCTTTCGATATTCGCGTTGGCAAGAAAGTTGTCGTGGAGCAAGGTCGCCGTATTACTGCGCGACACATTCGCGAGCTGGAAGCGGCAAAAATCAAACAGCTTGAAATCCCGGTTGAGTATCTTTATGGCCGATCTCTGGCTAAGGACGTTATCGACGAGAAAACGGGTGAGCTCGTTGTCGAGTGTAATACGGAGCTTTCCGAAGAGGTGTTGGAAAAGCTCGGTGAACTGGGCGTGAAAAAGATCGAAACCCTGTATACCAACGAGCTTGACTGTGGGCCGTTTATTTCTGACACCCTGCGACAGGATTCGACTAGCAACGCGTTGGAAGCGCTGGTAGAAATTTATCGCATGATGCGCCCCGGCGAGCCGCCGACCAAAGAGTCTGCAGAGAATCTGTTCCAGAATCTGTTTTTCTCAGCCGATCGCTATGACCTCTCGGCCGTTGGACGGATGAAATTTAACCGCCGCCTTGGCCGTGATGAAGTCACCGGTATTGGTATCCTCGACAAGGAAGACATCGTCGACGTGTTGCAAACGCTAGTTGGCATACGCAATGGCCAGGGCATGGTTGACGATATCGATCACCTGGGCAACCGTCGTGTCAGAAGTGTCGGCGAAATGGCCGAAAATCAGTTCCGTGTTGGATTGGTTCGAGTGGAGCGGGCCGTCAAGGAGCGCCTGTCCATGGCTGAGAGCGAAGGTTTGATGCCACAGGATCTGATTAACGCCAAACCGGTTTCTGCGGCGGTCAAAGAATTTTTTGGTTCCAGCCAGCTTTCGCAGTTTATGGATCAAAACAACCCACTGTCAGAAGTGACACACAAGCGTCGCGTTTCCGCGCTTGGCCCAGGTGGTCTGACTCGCGAGCGTGCTGGTTTTGAGGTGCGCGATGTGCATCCGACACACTACGGGCGCGTTTGCCCTATTGAGACCCCTGAAGGTCCGAACATCGGTTTGATCAATTCCCTGGCTACCTATGCTCGCACCAATGACTATGGCTTTTTGGAGAGCCCCTATCGAAAGGTGGTGAAGGGTAAGGTCACCGATGAGATCGAGTTTCTCTCGGCAATTAACGAGGCAGAATACGTGATTGCGCAGGCCTCTGCGCCCATCGACAAGAATAATAAATTTACCGAGGAGCTCATCGCCGTTCGTTATATGAACGAATTTACGGTGAAGTCGCCGGTGGATGTGGACTATATGGATGTGTCTCCCAAGCAGGTGGTTTCGGTGGCTGCGGCCCTGATCCCCTTTTTGGAGCACGATGATGCAAACCGGGCGCTGATGGGATCTAACATGCAGCGCCAGGCTGTGCCGACCCTGACGGCTGAAAAGCCACTGGTAGGCACGGGCATGGAGCGCTATGTAGCGGCAGACTCTGGCGTTTGTGTTGTGGCGGATCGCTCCGGTGTCGTGGACTCTGCAGATGCCAGTCGCATCGTTGTGCGCGTCAGCGACAAGGATGTGGGAGTTGGTCAGGCGCCGGTAGATATTTACAACTTGACCAAGTACACCCGTTCCAACCAGAACACCTGTATCAATCAGCGTCCGATCGTGAAGGCAGGAGATTCCATTTCACGTGGCGATATTCTGGCAGATGGGCCCTCCATTGATATGGGCGAACTGGCTCTGGGCCAGAACATGCGCATCGCGTTCATGCCCTGGAATGGATATAACTTTGAAGACTCTATCCTGGTGTCTGAAAGGGTTGTAAAAGAAGATCGTTTCACCACCATACACATTCAGGAACTGACCTGTATTGCACGTGATACCAAGCTGGGCTCGGAGGAAATTTCCTCCGATATTCCCAATGTTGGAGAAGGCGCACTGGGTAAGCTGGACGAATCGGGTATTGTTTATATTGGTGCCGAGGTGGAGGCGGGCGACATTCTGGTGGGCAAGGTAACGCCGAAGGGTGAAACGCAGCTGACGCCAGAGGAAAAATTGCTCCGTGCCATATTTGGCGAAAAGGCATCTGATGTTAAAGACACTTCCCTGCGTGTGCCCTCCAGCACCAAGGGTACGGTCATCGATGTACAAGTGTTTACCCGCGATGGACTGGAGAAGGACGCGCGGGCGATGCAGATTGAGACGCATCAGCTCGATCAGTACCGAAAGGACTTGAAAGAAGAGTATCGCATTCTTGAGGAGGCGACATTTGCTCATCTGGGCGGTTTGCTGAAGGGCAAGGATACGGTGAGTGGTGCTGGTTTGAGCAAAGGCACCACACTGACTCCTGCAGTATTAGCGGAACTGGAGCGTGAACAGTGGTTCAAGCTGAAACTGTCCGACTCCAAACTGAATGGAGCCTTAAGCTCTGCGCAAACCCAGCTCGAGGAGCAGAACAAGCTGCTCGAAGAGCGCTTCGAGGACAAGAAGTCCAAATTGCAGAGCGGCGACGATCTCGCCCCTGGCGTGCTGAAGATTGTCAAAGTGTATCTGGCGATCAAGCGTCGCATACAGCCAGGCGACAAGATGGCAGGGCGTCACGGTAACAAAGGCGTTATCTCCGTCATTATGCCTGTTGAAGATATGCCTTATGACGACAATGGAGAACCCGTTGATATCGTGCTGAACCCGCTGGGTGTTCCCTCCCGTATGAACGTGGGTCAGGTTCTTGAGACCCATTTGGGAATGGCTGCCAAGGGTTTGGGTAACAAGATCGACGCTATGATCAAGGAGCAGGCGAAGATCGCTGAAATTCGTAGCTTCATTGAGAGTATCTACAACAATGGCGATGGCCGTGTTGAGGACATCAAGTCATTCAAGGATGACGATGTGCTGGAGCTTGCCAAAAACCTGACTGCTGGTGTGCCTATGGCGACCCCGGTTTTTGACGGCGCTGAAGAAGATGCTATCAAGCGTCTGCTTGAACTGGCTGATATGCCAGCAAGTGGTCAGATTACATTGCACGATGGTCGCAGTGGTCAGCCGTTCGATCAGCCCGTAACAGTGGGCTATATGTATATGCTTAAGTTGAACCACCTTGTCGACGACAAGATGCACGCACGGTCAACTGGCTCATACAGCCTCGTTACTCAGCAACCGCTGGGTGGTAAAGCACAGTTTGGCGGTCAGCGTTTTGGTGAGATGGAAGTCTGGGCACTGGAAGCCTACGGCGCGGCTCATACCTTGCAGGAAATGCTCACGGTGAAGTCGGACGATGTGGCAGGACGTACAAAAATGTACAAGAACATCGTCGACGGTGATCATCGAATGGAACCGGGTATGCCCGAGTCCTTTAATGTATTGGTAAAAGAAATACGTTCGTTGGCGATCGATATCGATCTCGAGAACGATTAGAGAACATATACTGGACTCGTTGGTAGATGGCTGGGTTTTCCAGCCTCTGCCTGATAGAAAAAACCTCGTGGAGGGTACGCCTTGAAAGACTTACTTAATCTGTTGAAGTCCCAGGGACAAAATGATGAATTCGATTCAATCCGGATTGGTCTGGCATCGCCGGAATTGATTCGCTCTTGGTCGTTTGGTGAAGTAAAGAAGCCGGAGACGATTAACTATCGCACGTTCAAGCCAGAGCGTGATGGTTTGTTTTGCGCCAAGATTTTTGGCCCGGTAAAAGACTATGAATGTCTGTGCGGTAAGTACAAGCGCCTCAAGCATCGCGGTGTTATATGCGAAAAATGTGGCGTGGAAGTTGCACTGGCTAAAGTGCGTCGTGAACGTATGGGGCATATCGAACTGGCGAGCCCCGTCGCGCACATCTGGTTCCTGAAGTCACTGCCCTCTCGCATTGGTTTATTGCTGGATATGAACCTGCGAGATATTGAGCGTGTGCTGTACTTCGAATCCTATGTGATAACTGATCCAGGGATGACGACTCTGGAGCAGGGTCAGCTGTTGACTGACGAACAGTATTACGAAGCGATGGAAGAGTTCGGCGATGAGTTTTCCGCCAAGATGGGCGCCGAGGCGATTCAGGACCTCATGATGCAGCTGGAACTTAGTGACGAAATAAGCAGTCTTCGTGAAGAGATACCGGAAACGAACTCCGAGACAAAGATCAAGAAGCTGTCTAAGCGTCTTAAGTTGATGGAAGCCTTCGCCGGCTCTGGCAATAAGCCCGAGTGGATGGTTCTGAATGTTCTGCCAGTACTTCCGCCGGACCTGCGGCCGCTGGTGCCGCTGGACGGCGGTCGATTCGCAACATCGGACCTCAATGACCTCTATCGTCGTGTGATCAACCGCAACAATCGTCTTAAGCGGCTACTCGACCTCAATGCGCCGGACATTATCGTGCGCAATGAAAAGCGGATGTTGCAGGAATCTGTAGACGCGCTTTTGGACAATGGTCGTCGCGGTCGCGCGATCACCGGCTCAAACAAGCGTCCACTTAAGTCTCTGGCCGACATGATCAAGGGCAAGCAGGGACGTTTCCGTCAGAACTTGCTTGGTAAGCGCGTAGACTACTCCGGCCGTTCAGTCATCGTGGTGGGTCCCACCCTGAGATTGCACCAGTGTGGTTTGCCCAAGAAGATGGCGCTGGAGCTGTTTAAGCCCTTCATCTTTGGAAAACTCGAGGCACGTGGTCTGGCGACTACTATCAAGGCCGCCAAGAAGATGGTCGAGCGCGAGCCGCCCGAAGTTTGGGATATCCTGGCGGAAGTAATTCGAGAGCACCCCGTTCTCCTGAACCGAGCCCCGACCCTGCACCGTTTGGGTATTCAGGCTTTTGAGCCAGTGCTTATTGAAGGTAAGGCGATCCAATTGCACCCTCTGGTTTGTGCTGCCTACAATGCCGATTTTGACGGCGACCAGATGGCTGTGCATGTACCCTTGACTATCGAGGCGCAACTGGAAGCTCGCGCTTTGATGATGTCTACCAACAACATTCTCTCTCCTGCCAGTGGTGAGCCAATCATCGTGCCCTCTCAGGACGTGGTATTAGGCCTCTACTACATGACCCGTGAGCGCGTAAACGCCAAGGGTGAGGGCATGGTCTTTGCCAATGTGTCGGAGGTTCATCGCGCCTATGTCAGCGGGCATGTGCACCTACAGGCACGCGTGAAAGTACGGATTGAAGAAGTCGAGAAAACGGATGAGGGAGAAACTTTAGAACGCACCTTCATTGGCGATACTACCGTTGGCCGAGCCTTGCTTTGGGAAATCGTACCCAAGGGAATCGCCTTCGATATGGTAAACCGGAGCATGGCCAAGAAGTCCATCTCACGTATCATCAACCAGTGCTATCGTATGGTAGGCCTCAAAGCTACTGTCATCTTCGCAGATAAGCTGATGTATACCGGTTACGAGTACTCCACTCGCTCAGGCGCCTCTATTGGTGTGAATGATTTTGTCATTCCGGAGGAAAAGGTAGAACTGATCGATCACGCCGAGAACGAAGTAAAAGAGATCGAAAATCAGTACGCTGCGGGCCTCGTAACCCAGGGCGAGAAGTACAACAAGGTGATCGATATCTGGTCGCGGGCCAACGATCTCGTATCTAAATCTATGATGGAAGGCCTGTCTACCGAAAAAGTGGTCAACCGGGATGGCAAGGAAGAGCAGCAGGAATCATTCAATGCTGTTTACGTCTACGCCGACTCCGGTGCACGGGGTTCTCCTGCCCAGATTCGCCAGTTGGCGGGTATGCGTGGCTTGATGGCAAAGCCGGACGGCTCCATCATTGAGACGCCGATTACTGCTAACTTCCGTGAGGGATTGAACGTACTGCAGTACTTTATCTCTACTCACGGAGCTCGTAAGGGTCTGGCTGATACAGCGTTGAAAACAGCGAACTCTGGTTATTTGACGCGACGCCTGGTTGATGTTGCTCAGGATCTGGTGGTCACCGAGGTCGACTGTGGCACGGACAGAGGATTGTTGATGACGCCAGTTATCGATGGCGGAGACATCATCGAGTCTTTGGGTGACAGGGTGTTGGGTCGTATTGTGGGGCGAGATGTTATTCGCCCGGGTACAGACGACGAAATTGCTATCACCGCGGGCACAATGCTGGACGAATTGTGGATTAAGCGCCTTGAAGAAATGGGTATTGACGAGGTCGAGGTTCGTTCCCCCATCACCTGTGAAACTCGCCATGGTATTTGTAGCACCTGCTACGGTCGTGACCTGGCGCGTGGTCACCAGATCAATATGGGTGAGGCTGTCGGTGTTGTTGCGGCACAGTCCATCGGCGAACCCGGCACACAGCTAACCATGCGGACCTTCCACATTGGTGGTGCGGCATCCAGGGCGACTGCTCAGGACAATATTGAGATTATGAATGACGGTACGGTTCGTCTGCACAACCTGAAAACAGTTGACCGCGCCGATGGCGATCTGGTGGCTGTTAGCCGCTCTGGTGAGTTATCTATTCTTGATGTACGTGGTCGCGAGCGTGAGCGCTACAAGCTGCCCTATGGCGCGATCCTGAAAGTAAAGGACAATCAGAAAGTGACCAAGGGTTCAGTGGTTGCTAACTGGGATCCTCATACTCACCCAATCATCACCGAGGTGGCTGGTACGGCCAAGTTCAGTGGTATGGAAGAGGGCATCACCATCAAGCGGCAGACGGATGACCTGACGGGTCTCACCAGTACGTCTGTGATCGATGCAGCTGAACGCCCTGCTGCGGGCAAGGACCTACGCCCCGCCATCAGCTTGGTGGATGGCAAAGGTAAGGAGTTATGCCTGGCGAACACCAACGTGCCCGCGCACTACTTCCTGCCTGCCGATTCACAGGTGAGCTTGAATGACGGTGCCAAAATCAATGCCGGTGACATTATTGCGCGGATTCCGCAGGAAGGTTCCAAGACCCGTGATATCACAGGTGGTCTGCCGCGGGTTGCTGACCTTTTCGAGGCTCGAAAGCCGAAGGAGCCCGCAATTCTGGCAGAGATATCGGGCACGGTTAGCTTCGGTAAGGAGACCAAGGGCAAGCGTCGTCTGGTCATTACGCCTGTCGACGGCAAACCGCTGCCAGACGGCTCTGATCACTACGAGGCACTGATTCCCAAGTGGCGACAGATGTCGGTGTTTGAGGGCGAGAACGTGGAGAAGGGTGAAGTCGTATCGGAAGGCGCACCCAGCCCCCACGATATTCTGCGCCTGAAAGGAGTGGAGGAGCTTGCCAAGTATATCGTTAATGAAATCCAGGAGGTTTACCGTCTGCAGGGCGTGAAAATCAACGATAAGCACATTGAGGTGATTGTTCGCCAAATGTTGCGCAAGGTTGTTATCACCTCATCGGGCGATTCTACCTTGATAAAGGGTGAGCAAGTGGAGTACACGACCTTGCTGGAAGAGAACGAGCGTCTGCTGGCAGAAAATCTTGTTCCGGCTGCCGGCGATCGAGAGTTGCTGGGCATTACAAAGGCTTCACTCGCAACGGAGAGCTTCATTTCTGCTGCGTCGTTCCAGGAAACCACCCGGGTGCTTACCGAGGCGGCGGTCACAGGCAAGCGAGATTACTTGCGCGGCCTGAAGGAAAACGTTGTCGTCGGACGTCTCATCCCGGCAGGTACCGGTCTGGCTTATCACGCGGAGCGCAAGCGCAACCGCGATGCCAAAAACGAAGTGACGGTATCGGCACAGGAGATCGAAGCGGCACTTACAGAGGCGCTGATGGCGGACGATTAATCTGCAGGACGTTCCTGAACATAAAGGCGGTGACAGTGGTCACCGCCTTTTTTTTATTTGGGATTTATAGTCAGAGATTTTTCACTGGTTTCCAATGTGACGTGCTTGAGCGAGCCCCGGGCGTTTCGTCGGTCGCGCGATTGTTCGTTGGTAATTTGGCTAGCACCTGGAAGTCGCGATAGTCTTTGAGCAGGAGGAGTTGTTTTGTTGACCACACCAATGCGCCAACCGACTACATTAGGTATCGGTCGATAAGCGAGGCAAAAAAAAGCCGGCTGAAGTGCCGGCTTTTTTGCACAAGGTTTAGTTTATCCCGCCTTCTTGCGTTCCTCGACTTCGGCGACGACATCATCTGCAACCTGTTGCGGGCAAGGCAGATAGTGCGAAAACTCCATAGAGAACTGGCCGCGGCCAGATGTCATGGTACGCAGGTGGCCTATATAGCCGAACATCTCTGACAGAGGCACGTCGGCCTTGATGCGTACGCCGGTCGCGCCTGCATCCTGATCCTTAATCATGCCGCGGCGGCGGTTCAGGTCACCGATGACGTCACCCACGTGATCGTCCGGAGTGAACACGTCTACCTTCATTATGGGTTCGATCAGCTGGGGCCCCGCCTTGCTCATAGACTGACGGTAGGCTCCCCTGGCGGCGAGTTCGAAGGCTACTGCTGAGGAGTCGACCGCGTGGAAGGCGCCGTCGTACAGCTCGATTTCGACGTCCAGTACGGGGAAGCCGGCGACAGGCCCTTCTTGCATCATGGAGCCAAAGCCCTTCTCGATTGCCGGGAAGAATTCCTTGGGTACGTTCCCGCCGACCACTGATGATGCAAATACATAGCCGGAGCCGGATTCACCGGGCTTGATGCGATAGTCGATCTTGCCGAATTGACCAGAACCACCCGTTTGCTTCTTATGGGTATAGCTGTCCTCGATCGCCTCGGTGATAGTCTCGCGATAAGCCACCTGTGGCTTACCGACATCGAGTTCTACGCCGTAGGTACGCTTGAGAATATCCACTTTCACGTCGAGGTGGAGCTCACCCATGCCCTTCAGAATAGTCTCACCGGAGTCTTCGTCAGTCTCAACCCGGAACGAGGGGTCTTCTGCGACCATCTTGCCTATCGCGATGCCCATCTTCTCTGCGCCGGCCTTATCCTTTGGCGCTACGGCGATTGAGATTACCGGCTCAGGGAATACCATGGCTTCCAGTGTGCAGGGGTGCTTGGGGTCGCAGAGAGTATGACCGGTCTGGACGTTTTTCATGCCCACGATAGCAATAATGTCACCCGCCTGCGCGCTGTCCAGTTCATTGCGATCATTGGCATGCATTTCTACCATGCGGCCGATACGCTCAGTTTTCCCGGTAAAGGAGTTAAGAATTGTATCTCCCTTTTTCAGTAGTCCGGAGTATACGCGCACGAAGGTCAGCGCTCCGAATCGGTCATCCATGATCTTGAATGCGAGCATACGCAGTGGTTCGTCGGGCGAAACGGTAGCCACCTCACCAGTGGGCTCGCCGGCTTCGTCGGTCAAGGGCTGGGGATCTACCTCGGTGGGGTCGGGCAGGTAGTCCACTACCGCGTCCAGAACGACTTGTACGCCCTTGTCCTTGAATGCAGAGCCGCAGTAGGTAGGGAAAAAGTCCAGCTTTCGGGTGCCTTCCCGGACGCAGCGCTTGATATCCTCGATGCTGGGTTCATTGCCGTCCAGATACTGCTCCATGAGATCGTCGTCCTGCTCAACGGCAGTTTCGATAAGCTTTTCACGCCACTCTTCAACGGCCTCGAGCATGTCCTCAGGAGGATCGATGATATCGAATTTTTCTGGATTGCCGGGATCCGGCCAGACGTGGGCCTTTCGGGTTAACAGGTCTACGACTCCAATGAAGTCATCTTCACGCCCAATGGGGAGTACCATAACCAATGGATTAGCAGCGAGAACGTCCTTGACCTGTTCTACGACGCGATAGAAATCTGCGCCGACCCGATCCAGTTTGTTAACGAAAATAATGCGGGCTACTTCTGATTCATTGGCATATCGCCAGTTGGTCTCTGACTGGGGCTCGACGCCGCCAGAGCCACAGAACACGCCTACGCCGCCATCAAGGACTTTGAGGGAGCGGTACACTTCGACCGTGAAGTCAACGTGCCCGGGTGTGTCGATAATGTTCAGGCGGTGATCTTTCCAGAAGCAAGTGGTTGCGGCAGACTGAATGGTGATTCCTCGCTCCTGTTCCTGTTCCATAAAGTCAGTGGTGGCCTGCCCGTCATGTACCTCACCTGTTTTGTGGATTTTGCCGGTGAGCTTCAGGATACGTTCGGTAGTAGTGGTTTTGCCCGCATCCACGTGGGCAAAAATGCCTATATTTCGGTACAGATTTAAGTCAGACATGGGAAATCTCTATCATTCGGGTTTCAGGGGAGAAATTTTGGGCGCAAGAGTACAGCAAAGTGAGGTATTTAGGGAGCCTAAATTACGTATTTCCTGTACTAAAAGTTGGCAATTAATCGACGGGGACGCCCTGAGCGGAGCGAATTTCCTGGTTGACTCCCATTTCGAGCGTCTATAGAATGCCGCCTCTTCATTTTCTGGAGGCCGCTCGGCGTGGAAACGTGCGCCAAGCGTGGTTCTGGTGGCATGGGCACTCTTGAGTGGCCACGATAAATCATTTATTTGGAGTTTTTGTTAGATGGCAACGATCAATCAATTGGTCCGTAAGCCCAGGAAACGGAAGGTAGAGAAAAGTGGTGTGCCTGCTCTTCAGAGCTGTCCGCAGCGACGTGGCGTGTGCACCCGTGTCTACACGACGACACCCAAGAAGCCGAACTCTGCGCTGCGAAAAGTCTGCCGTGTTCGACTGACCAATGGTTACGAGGTTTCCTCGTACATCGGTGGTGAGGGGCACAACCTGCAGGAGCACAGTGTGGTTTTGATCCGAGGTGGTCGTGTGAAGGATCTGCCTGGTGTGCGTTATCATACCGTTCGGGGCAGTCTGGACACCTCCGGTGTTTCTGACCGTCGCAACGGACGTTCCAAGTATGGAGCTAAACGACCCAAGTAAGCCGCTTCACCGCGCTTACATTAAACAGTGAGTAAGGCTGAACCCCTGCTTCCCCCGCCTTTGTGGCAGGTCGGTGTTCGGATAACCTGAAGAGAGAAGGAACAATACTATGCCTCGAAGACGAGTAGTCGCCAAGAGAGAAGTCCTGCCGGATCCCAAGTATGGCAATGTCACACTGGCAAAGTTCATGAACCACGTCATGGTCAGTGGCAAGAAGTCGGTAGCAGAGACCATTGTTTACGGTGCTCTCGATATTGTTCACGATAAGCTGAACAAAGACCCGCTGGAAGCCTTTGATGAAGCCCTGGAAAATATCGCCCCGATGGTCGAGGTGAAGGCCCGCCGCGTCGGTGGAGCTACATATCAGGTGCCCGTTGAAGTACGCCCCGCCCGTCGGATAGCACTGTCTATGCGTTGGTTAGTGGAGTACGCACGCAACCGCGGTGAAAAATCGATGCGTCAGCGCCTCGCCGGCGAAATTATCGATGCGTCTCAGGGCAAGGGTAATGCGGTTAAGAAGCGCGAAGACGTTCACCGTATGGCGGAAGCGAATAAGGCGTTCTCTCACTACCGCTTCTAATTGTCGCCCTATAACCTTAGTGGGGATTAGAACGTGGCGCGTAAAACACCCATCAGTCGGTATCGCAATATTGGTATCTGTGCCCACGTTGATGCGGGCAAAACTACCACGACTGAACGCGTGCTCTTCTATACGGGTTTGTCCCACAAGATAGGTGAAGTGCATGATGGCGCTGCCACTATGGACTGGATGGAACAGGAGCAGGAGCGCGGGATAACCATTACCTCGGCCGCTACAACCTGTTTCTGGAAGGGTATGAATGCCCAGTTTGAAGATCACCGCATTAATATTATCGATACGCCAGGCCATGTGGACTTCACTATTGAAGTAGAGCGCTCCCTGCGGGTGCTCGATGGGGCAGTAGTCGTTCTTTGCGGCTCCTCCGGCGTCCAGCCCCAGACCGAAACGGTATGGCGGCAGGCTAATAAATACGAAGTTCCTCGCATGGTTTTCGTCAACAAGATGGATAGAGCGGGCGCTGACTTTCATATGGTCGTAGATCAATTGAAGGAGCGTCTTGGTGCCAATGCCGTACCTTTGCAAATGGCCATTGGCGCGGAAGAAGACTTCAAGGGTGTGGTCGACCTGATCAAGAACAAAGCTATTATCTGGGATGAAGACGATCAGGGCATGTCTTTTGAGTACCGGGATGTGCCCGCAGAGATGGCTGCCCAGGTTGAGGAGATGCGCGAATTCATGGTGGAGGCGGCGGCCGAGGGCTCCGATGAACTCATGGAGAAGTATCTTGATGACGGTGAGCTGAGCGAAGACGAGATCAAGCAAGGTATTCGTGCCCGCACTCTGGCTAATGAGATTATTCCGGTATTGGGTGGAAGCGCCTTTAAGAACAAGGGCGTACAGGCCATGCTGGATGCTGTTATAGAGTATATGCCGTCCCCTACCGAGGTTAAGGCCATTGAGGGTACGCTGCTCGACAAGGATGAGACTGCAGACACGCGTGAGGCGGATGACGAGGCTCCTTTTGCTGCCCTCGCATTTAAAATTGCTACTGATCCCTTCGTAGGCACCCTGACGTTCTTCCGTGTGTATTCGGGCAAACTGACGAGCGGCACTGGGATTTTCAACTCGGTAACAGAGAAAAAAGAACGCGTGGGACGTATGGTGCAGATGCACTCCAATAGCCGCGAAGAAATCAAGGAAGTACTGGCAGGTGATATCGCCGCAGCGGTTGGTTTGAAAGATGTTACGACCGGCGATACCCTTTGCGATTCTGACAGGCCCATTGTTCTAGAGCGTATGGAGTTCCCCGAGCCCGTGATTTCTGTGGCGGTGGAGCCCAGGTCCAAGGCGGATCAAGAAAAAATGGGCGTTGCGCTTGGAAAACTGGCGCAGGAAGACCCCTCCTTTCGGGTCAAGACCGATGAGGAAACGGGACAGACAATCATTTCCGGTATGGGCGAATTGCACCTGGATATCATTGTCGATCGAATGAAACGAGAATTTAGCGTCGAAGCCAATATCGGCAAGCCGCAGGTGGCTTACAGGGAAGCAATCCGCAACACCGCAGAGATTGAAGGAAAGTTCGTGCGTCAATCGGGTGGTCGCGGACAGTATGGTCACGTCTGGGTGCGTTTTGAGCCAGCAGACGATGAAACTGCCGAGGGCCTTGAGTTCGTCAACGAAATTGTTGGCGGTTCAGTGCCCAAGGAGTATATTCCCGCTGTCCAGAAGGGTATCGAGGAGCAGATGAAGAACGGCGTTGTCGCCGGCTACCCGCTGCTTGGCTTGAAAGCGACTCTCTATGACGGCTCATTTCACGATGTTGACTCTAATGAAATGGCTTTCAAGGTGGCTGGTAGCCTGGCGACCAGGCGGCTTTCGGAAGAAGGCGGCGCGGTGTTGCTTGAGCCGGTCATGGCGGTTGAAGTGGTCACGCCTGAAGTGAATATGGGTGATGTGGTTGGGGATCTGAACCGTCGTCGTGGCTTGATTGGTGGTATGGATGAAAACCCTTCAGGCAAGGTGGTAACAGCCGAGGTTCCTTTGGGCGAGATGTTTGGCTACGCAACAGATCTGCGCAGCGCGACACAGGGGCGTGCGACTTACACCATGGAATTTTCCAAGTACGCAGAGGCGCCGGCTAACGTCGCTGAAGAAATTATTTCAAAAAACCGGTAACACAGGCGGGACCAGGTGCCTTTTTTTAGAGGGGTCGTGTTCTCGATGACATCAAGCGAAAAAGGGCTCTGATCCCTGACTGAAAAGAGGAAACCAACGTGTCCAAGGAAACATTTGAACGTACAAAACCCCACGTTAACGTAGGTACGATTGGCCACGTTGACCACGGTAAAACGACGCTGACGGCGGCGCTGACGCGCGTATGCTCTGAGGTATGGGGAGGAGAAGCGGTCGAGTTTGACGGTATCGACAACGCCCCGGAAGAGAAAGAGCGTGGCATTACGATTGCGACGTCACACGTAGAATATGAGTCGCCTGGACGTCACTACGCACACGTAGACTGCCCGGGACACGCCGACTATGTGAAGAACATGATCACCGGTGCTGCACAGATGGACGGTGCTATTTTGGTGTGTGGCGCGACGGACGGTCCTATGCCGCAGACACGCGAGCACATTCTGCTGTCACGCCAGGTAGGCGTGCCCTACATTGTTGTGTTTATGAACAAGGCGGACCTGCTGGCGGAAGACTGCGGCGGTGCAGACTCTGACGAGTACGCTGAGATGAAAGAGCTGGTTGAAATGGAGCTGCGTGAGCTGCTGGACCAGTATGAGTTTCCTGGAGACGACACGCCGATCATCTGTGGTTCTGCCCTGATGGCGCTGGAAGGCAAGGACGATAATGGTTTGGGTACTTCCGCGGTGAAGGAACTGGTTGAGACGCTGGATTCCTACATTCCTGAGCCGGAGCGCGCGATAGACCAGCCGTTCCTGATGCCGGTTGAAGATGTGTTCTCTATCTCTGGTCGCGGTACGGTTGTCACCGGTCGTGTAGAGCGTGGAGTGATCAAGGTAGGCGAAGAGATCGAGATTGTCGGTATCAAAGAGACCCAGACGACGACGTGTACGGGTGTCGAGATGTTCCGCAAGCTGTTGGACGAGGGTCGTGCCGGTGAGAACGTGGGCGTACTGCTGCGTGGTACCAAGCGCGAAGAAGTAGAGCGTGGCCAGGTACTTGCGGTTCCGGGCAGTGTTAACCCTCATACCAAGTTTGAGGCAGAGGTTTACATTTTGTCGAAGGACGAGGGTGGTCGTCACACGCCGTTTTTCAAGGGTTACCGTCCACAGTTTTACTTCCGTACGACAGATGTTACCGGTGCGGTTGAGTTGCCGGAGGGTGTTGAGATGGTAATGCCTGGTGACAACGTGCAGATGGAAGCGACGCTGATAGCACCGATTGCAATGGAAGAGGGCCTGCGTTTCGCGATTCGCGAGGGTGGCCGCACTGTTGGTGCTGGCGTGGTAGCCAAGATCATCGAGTAAGCAATTGCCGGGCGTTTGAGGCAGCGGGATAGTCAGTAACTATGCCACCGTGAATCAATCGTCTTGCTCGAGAGCATAGCCCGGCTAATGAGCTGGGCTTTTTTTTGGGTGGCAATTGGGTAGTCATTAGGTGGTGATTGGGTGGTGAAAAGGACAGACCCTGCCCCCGGTCGGGGGGCAAGCGCAGCCACCGGCTGTCTACGTGCGGCTGTTTATATCGGACAGTTGCTCGTTGAGGGTAAGAAAGTCATACAACAGCCCGACAACAATGATTGCTGCAGCAAAGGGGATGACAATGAACACGCCGCTGGCCGCCAGATAGAGCAGCCCTGTCCATATTTTACCCATATAGAAACGGTGCAGACCCAGTGGCCCGAGAAAGGTCAGTAATACCCATGCCACACTGTAGTTCACCGTGCCAGGCTCAAAGCGCGTGTCGGCTTGCCGCGCCATGGAGGGTATCAGGAGTAGATCGATGATCCAGCCGATGAAGAACAGTCCGAAGGTCAGGAACCAGATAACGCCTGTGATTTGCTTGCCGAAATAAAAGCGGTGAGCACCGATAAACCCGAAAATCCAAAGGACGTAGCCCATTAACATCGAGTGTGTGGCGTGTTCCTCGCGCATGGTCGTGACCTCTTGTGGTGGTTTCTGTGCGTCTATGGTCAGTGCTTGAGTGCGGTACGTCAAGCCATCGCGATACCTCGCTCTGTCGCGAATATTATGGTGAGTCCGGGTGCTCGACAAGTGCGCTGGCCACATTTAACCCCTCTGATTCGCTGGCACTGCGCTGGGTGGTCGCTGAGGCTATCGCGACCACGTGTTGGGCGTGACAGCGAATCAGGCCGGAGTCGCTGCCCCAGAGTGGGTGCGGTAGGTGCAGGCTGACGCCATCGGGTCCGATAGGCAGCCTTCCGCCCCGGTAGGAGAGGCAGGCCAAACAGGCGTTCAGTAAGCCGGTAGCACTCAAAAGACAACCCCTGATTATCTGCAGCGCAATTCCCCAACATTTAATGCATGTTCAGCCTTGACAGTGCAGGGGGTCATCATTAGACTTCGCGTTCCTTTTTCGGGGGACTCCCTAGCGGGTCTCTGGTTTTTTTATCGTTTGGAGTTTAGTCAGGTGCAGAATCAACGTATTCGTATACGCCTCAAGGCTTTTGACCATCGCCTCATCGATTCCTCCACACAGGAGATCGTCGAAACAGCGCGCCGCACAGGGGCACTGGTGAAAGGGCCGATTCCTCTTCCTACACGGAAGGAAAAGTTTACCGTGTTGGTTTCGCCTCACGTGAACAAGGATGCCCGTGATCAGTACGAAATTCGTACACACAAGCGTCTTTTAGACATTGTGGAGCCCACGGAAAAGACGGTAGATGCGCTGATGAAACTCGACCTGGCAGCAGGCGTAGAAGTACAGATCAGTCTTGGTTAACTGCGATATGTAGTTTGACCTGTCCCCACCGCAGAGCGGGCCCGACCCAAATCGGCAGTGGGGGTGTAACGTCCGGCAAATGTAAGTAGCAGGACGGCCATAGAGGGTTAAGCCCCGTACACTGAGAGGTTAGAAAAATGAGCATTGGATTAGTCGGACGAAAGTCCGGCATGACGCGCGTTTTTACAGAAGACGGCGCTTCCATACCAGTAACCGTAGTGGAGGTCACTCCAAACCGCGTTACTCAGATCAAAGAAGTTGATAGCGATGGCTATCGCGCAGTTCAGGTGACGGCGGGAAGCCGTAAAGCCTCTAAGGTAAGCAAGTCAGAAGCAGGCCAGTTTGCAAAAGCGGGCGTTGAAGCCGGTTCAGGTCTGTGGGAATTCCGCTTGGCGGATTCCGAGGATGCGCCTGAAGTGGGTGCTGAACTGACAGTCGAGCGATTTGAAGCGGGTCAGAAAGTCGATGTAGCCGGCAAGTCCAAGGGTAAGGGCTTTCAGGGAGTTATCAAGCGTTGGAATTTCTCCATGCAGGATGCCACCCACGGTAACTCGTTGTCGCACCGCGCGCCCGGATCCATTGGCCAATGCCAGACGCCGGGTCGCGTCTGGAAGGGCAAGAAAATGTCCGGCCACATGGGGGCGGAAAATGTAACCACCCAGGGACTCGAAGTGGTCCGGGTAGATACTGATCGCAATTTGTTACTCATCAAGGGCGCAGTGCCTGGCGCTCCCGGTGGCGACGTTATCGTTCGTCCCGCGGTTAAAGCTTAAGGTTAGGGGGTCTCTAACGTGGAATTAAGTGTAATAAAGCCGGGCAACAGCGAAGCGGGCAAAGTGTCTGTTTCGGATGATGCTTTTGCTCGGGAGTACAACGAGGACCTGGTTCACCAGGTCGTAACGGCTCACCTTGCCGGAGCCAGGCAGGGAACACGCGCACAGAAAAATCGTGCCGATGTCAGGGGCGGGGGCAAAAAGCCCTGGCGCCAAAAAGGGACTGGGCGGGCCCGGGCTGGAACATCCAGCTCCCCGATCTGGCGCTCTGGTGGTGTAACGTTTGCGGCCAGGCCGCAGGATCACTCCAAGAAAGTGAACCGTAAAATGTACCGCGCTGCAATGCAGACCATTATGTCCGAGCTCGCGCGTCAGGATCGACTGATGGTAGTAGAGAGTCTGGACTTGGAAGAACCAAAGACCAAGTTGTTGGCCAAGCAGCTCGAAGAATTTGGGCTGGACAATGTATTGATCGTTTCAGCGGAAGTCGGCAAGAACCTGTATCTGGCGTCACGCAACCTACACAAAGTGAACGTACTCGACGTCGAGGGTATGGATCCTGTGAGCTTGATTGGGCATGAGAAGGTATTGGTCACTGTCGATGCAGTGAAAAAGATTGAGGAGATGCTGGCATGAACCAGGAGCGCGTATTTCAGGTGCTGGTGGGGCCGCATACCTCTGAGAAGGCAGCTATTGCCGCGGATACCAGCAATCAGTATGTATTCAAGGTTGCTGTGGATGCGACCAAGGCAGAGGTCAGGAAGGCGGTTGAGCAGCTGTTTAAAGTCGACGTGGTGGATGTCAATACCCTTCGTGTAAAGGGTAAATCCAAGCGCACTCGTTATGGCATGAGCATTCGACCGACCTGGAAGAAGGCTTACGTGAAATTGGCGCAGGGTCAAGATATTGACTTTGCCGTGGCGGATTAAGGAGTAGGAGCGAAATGGCAGTTTTAAAGAGTAAGCCCACTTCTCCGGGTCGTCGCCACGTTGTTCGGATCGTCAATGACGAGCTGCACAAGGGAGCGCCGTACGCGCCTCTGCTGGAAAAGCAGAATAAGACAGGCGGCCGCAACAATAATGGACGTATTACCACCCGCCACAAAGGCGGTGGTCACAAGCATCATTACCGTATAGTAGATTTCAAGCGCATCAAGGATGGTATTCCAGCCACGGTTGAGCGTTTGGAGTACGACCCCAATCGCACCGCACACATTGCGTTACTTTTGTTTGCTGATGGTGAGCGACGTTATATCGTTGCTCCCAAGGGTGTTTCAGCTGGGGAGGTCCTGCAATCCGGTCCGTCCGCCCCTATCAAGGCGGGTAACTGCCTGCCTTTGCGCAACATCCCCGTGGGTTCTGTTGTTCATTGTATTGAACTGAAACCGGGCAAGGGTGCGCAGTTGGCGCGTTCTGCGGGTGCTTCGGTGCAGCTGGTGGCTCGAGAAGGCCAATACGCGACACTGCGATTGCGTTCTGGCGAGATGAGAAAGGTATTGGCCGATTGCCGAGCAACCCTGGGAGAGGTATCAAACTCCGAGCACAACCTGCGTAAATTGGGTAAAGCCGGTGCTTCTCGTTGGCGTGGTATTCGGCCTACCGTTCGCGGTGTTGCCATGAACCCGGTAGACCATCCACATGGTGGTGGTGAAGGCCGTACTTCTGGTGGTCGTCACCCCGTCAGCCCTTGGGGAACACCTGCCAAGGGTTACAAGACACGTAAGAACAAGCGCACGGATAATCTGATCCTGCGTCGCCGTGGTAAGAAATAGATTCGGATACTGACTCGAGGAAAATATTGTGCCGCGTTCACTAAAAAAAGGTCCGTTTATCGATCTTCACCTGATGAAAAAGGTCGAGGCCGCTGTTGAGAGTAACGATCGCCGTCCGATCAAGACCTGGTCGCGCAGATCCATGGTGTCACCTGACATGGTTGGCCTGACGATCGCTGTACACAACGGCCGTCAACATGTGCCTGTCTTGATTAACGAGGACATGGTGGGTCATAAGCTGGGCGAATTTGCGTCGACCCGGACGTTCCGCGGACACATCGCGGACAGGTCAGCCAAGCGTTAAGCGCTTATCTGCATTGAGGGATATGAGATGGAAGTAGCAGCAACGTTGAAAGGTGCGCAAATATCGCCACAGAAAGTTCGCTTGGTGGCGGACCAGATTCGCGGTAAAGACGTCGAGGAAGCGCTTGGATTGCTGGAGTTCAGCACAAAAAAAGCGGCTCATATCGTTAAGAAAGTGCTGGATTCTGCAATCGCTAATGCAGAAAACAACGAAGGTGCAGACGTGGATGAGCTGAAAGTGTCCACCGTATTTGTTGATGCGGGCAGAACCATGAAGCGGTTGAGCCCGAGAGCGAAAGGCCGTGCAGACCGCATTTTGAAGCGTAGCTGTCATATCACGATAAAAGTTTCAGACGGCGACAGCCAGGTTTAGGAGAAGACTAAATGGGTCAGAAAGTACATCCCACGGGCATCCGCCTCGGCATCGTCAAAGATCACACTTCGATCTGGTACGCCGATAGCAAGAACTACGCCCAGCAACTGATTAGCGATTTGCAGGCGCGTGAATATATTGAGAAGGCACTGGATCAC
Organism: Candidatus Marimicrobium litorale; assembly: GCF_026262645.1. Lineage (NCBI taxonomy): Bacteria > Pseudomonadati > Pseudomonadota > Gammaproteobacteria > Cellvibrionales > Halieaceae > Marimicrobium > Candidatus Marimicrobium litorale. The sequence goes on along the minus strand of NZ_SHNO01000001.1, from coordinate 2,006,911 downwards.
GCATCGGTCAGCCGAGTCGTCATCGAGCGTCCCGCGCAAACAGCGCGTATTACCATTCACACCGCTCGTCCGGGTATTGTGATTGGTAAAAAAGGCGAAGATGTAGATAAGCTTCGGAAAGACCTCTCTCAGAAAATGGGAGTGCCTGTACATATTAATATTGAAGAGATTCGTAAACCGGATCTGGATGCGCGCCTCGTGGCGCAAAACGTTGCCCAGCAGCTGGAGCGGCGCGTCATGTTTCGTCGCGCCATGAAACGCGTTGTGCAAAACGCCATGCGTCAGGGCGCAGAGGGTATCAAGGTGCAAATTGGTGGGCGCCTTGGCGGCGCAGAAATTGCTCGCACTGAGTGGTATCGAGAGGGCAGGGTGCCGTTGCATACATTACGCGCTGACATCGATTATGCGACTTACGAAGCCGAGACGACCTATGGAATTCTGGGCGTCAAGGTATGGATATTCAAAGGTGAAGTCATCGGCAGTGAAGCCTCGGCCGAGACGACCAAGAAGACAGCAACTAGTTAAGGGTTACGCAGATGCTTCAACCAAAGCGTACAAAGTTCCGAAAGACGCACAAGGGCCGCAACCGGGGCCTTGCCCATCGCGGTAGCAAGGTTAGCTTCGGCGAATACGGGCTGAAGTCTGTGGGCCGCGGCCGAATTACCGCTCGTCAGATAGAGGCGGCTCGACGTGCGATGACGCGCCATATTAAGCGTGGCGGAAAAATTTGGATTCGTGTGTTCCCGGATAAGCCTATTACGGGTAAGCCGCTAGAGGTTCGTCAGGGTAAAGGTAAGGGTAACGTTGAATATTGGGTTGCCCAGGTTCAGCCTGGAAAAATTCTTTATGAAGTTCAGGGTGTTTCTGAGGAGCTGGCCCGGGAAGCATTTGAGCTTGCAGCGGCCAAGATTCCGGTAGCCACGAAATTTGTTAAACGGACGGTGATGTAATGAAAGCAAGCGAATTGCGCGAAAAGTCCGCAGAAGAGTTGAACAGCGAGTTGTTGTCGCTGCGCGAGGAGCAGTTCAGGCTCCGCATGCAGGTGTCTACTGGTCAGCTGGGGCAGACACATCTTCTAAAAAATAGTCAGAAAGATGTTGCTCGAATTAAGACTGTGCTCACTGAAAAGGCGGGTGAATAACGATGGCCGTAGCAGAGAATCGCACCAGAGTGGTAACCGGGAAGGTTGTTAGCAATAAGATGGACAAGACCGTCACCGTGATGGTTGAGCGTCGTGAGAAGCATCCTGTGTATGGGAAGTACCTGACTCGCTCTTCAAAAATTCATGCGCACGATGAGAGTAACCAGTGCAATGTCGGCGACACTATTACTGTTGCGGAATCGCGTCCTATTTCCAAGTCCAAGACATGGCGCTTGCTGGAAATCATCGAGAGTGCGGCTCAGGTATAGATTCGTTATTCGGGTCCTGGGGTAAGCGGCGGTGCCGCAAGTGGGAGTAGAACATGATTCAAACACAGTCATATTTGGAAGTTGCAGATAACAGTGGCGCGCGCCGCGTTATGTGTATCAAGGTATTGGGCGGCTCTAAGCGTCGCTATGCCCGTGTTGGTGACCTGATTAAGGTTACTGTGAAGGAAGCTATTCCCAGGGGTAAGGTGAAAAAAGGTCAGGTGATGACTGCAGTCGTTGTGCGTACGAAAAAGGGTGTGCGTCGTTCAGACGGGTCACTCATCAAGTTCGATGACAATGCGGCAGTCTTGCTCAATGCACAGGACGCGCCAATCGGGACACGTATTTTTGGGCCCGTGACCAGAGAGCTGCGTGGTGAGAAGTTCATGAAGATTATCTCGCTGGCTCCGGAAGTCATCTAGTCAACCGGATAGGAATGGGTAGAACAATGTTGAAAATCAAAAGAGATGACGAGGTGATCGTCTTGGCCGGTAAGGACAAGGGGAAGCGTGGGACCGTGAGAACCGTGCTCCCCAACAGCAAGCTCATTGTGTCCGGTATCAATATGATCAAGAAGCATACAAAGCCGAATCCGCAGGCCGGCATTGCTGGCGGTATCGTAGAGAAAGAGAGCGCGATACAGGGTTCAAACGTGGCGATTTTCAATTCCGCTACCAATAAAGCTGATCGTGTCGGTTTCAAGTTTGTCGGAGATCGAAAGGTTCGTGTTTTCAAGTCCAGCGGCGAGGAGATTGACTCCTAGGCTTCCGCTAGCTGAATGGTCAACAGGTAATAAACATGGCGACGTTGAAAGAAAGATATCAGACCGAGATTGTTTCTCAATTGCAGGAAGAGCTCGGGCTCAAAAATGTGATGGAGACCCCTCGCGTTACTAAAATCACCCTCAATATGGGTGTTGGTGAAGCGCTGGGCGATAAAAAAGTTCTTGAGAATGCAGTTGCGGACATGGCGAAGATCTCGGGTCAAAAGCCCGTGGTGACCAAGGCTCGCAAATCGATTGCAGGGTTCAAGGTTCGTGACGGGTGGCCTATTGGTTGTAAGGTAACCCTGCGTTCTGACCGCATGTATGAGTTCCTGGAGCGGCTGATTGCTATTGCGATCCCGCGGGTCAGGGATTTTCGGGGTATTAGCCCGAAGTCATTTGATGGTCGTGGTAATTTCGCAATGGGCGTGTCTGAGCAAATCATTTTTCCTGAAATTGATTACGACAAGGTCGATGCGCTGCGTGGTATGGACATTACGATTACAACCTCCGCTCGTACGGATGATGAAGGTCGCGCACTGCTGCGTGCTTTCAGCTTCCCATTGAAGGATTAAGAGGCTCTATTCATGGCAAAGAAATCAATGATTGCTCGTGAGGCCAAGCGTACCCGGACAGTAGCCAGGTTCGCTGCCAAGCGCGCCGCGATCAAGGCGGTTTTAACGGATGCGAATGCAACCGACGATGAAAAGTGGGATGCGCAGATCAGGCTGCAAAAACTGCCCCGTGATGCCAGCCCCGTTCGTCAGCGTCGCCGCTGTCAGATAACAGGGCGCCCTCACGGTGTTTATCGCAAGTTTGGTCTCTGCCGCAACAAGTTGCGCGAAGCGGCCATGCGTGGTGATGTGCCGGGCCTGGTTAAATCCAGCTGGTAACCGGCGCAATAGTCTACGGAGATGAATCGATTATGAGTATGCAAGATCCGCTATCAGATATGCTCACCCGAGTGCGTAATGCACAAATGGTTGGCAAGACGAATGTAGAAATGCCTGGCTCGAAGCTAAAGTCCGCTGTGGCCAGTGTGTTGAAAGACGAAGGTTACATCAATGGTTTCAGTGCAATTGATGAGGGTGGCAAGCCACGCCTGTCGATTGATCTGAAATATTACGATGGGAAACCGGTAATCGCTGAAATCAGTCGTATTAGCCGCCCCGGGCTGCGTAAGTACAGTGCCAGGGATGAACTTCCCTCTGTTCGCAAGGGGCTTGGAGTGGCGATTATTTCCACTTCCAAAGGTGTCATGACTGACCGGGCCGCGCGGGCAGCCGGCGTTGGTGGTGAAGTGCTTTGCACTGTTTACTAGTAACGTATTTGACTTAAGAGAATTTCGAAATGTCCAGAGTCGCAAAAAATCCGATACCGCTTCCGAAAGGGGTCGATATCAAGCTCGATGGCCGCGATCTTACTGTCAAGGGTGGAATGGGTTCTCTCGGAATAACCCTGACGGAAGGTATTGGTTTCGGTCAGGAAGACGACGTGATCACCCTCAGTTATGAGAAGGACAGTCAGGCTGCTATGGCCGGCACTACCCGAGCCTTGGTAAACAATATGGTTAAGGGCGTGAGCGAAGGGTGGGAAAAGAAGCTGGTGCTTAACGGTGTTGGTTACAGGGCCAAGTCGTCCAAGACCTCGGTAAACCTGACAGTGGGTCTGTCCCATCCGGTAGAGTATAGCCTGCCCGAAGGTGTATCCGCTGAGAGCCCCAGCCCTACCGAAATCGTACTGAAAGGGATAGACAAGCAGGCAGTTGGTCAGGCGGCAGCAGAGATTCGTAGCTACCGCCCGCCGGAGCCCTACAAAGGCAAGGGTATTCGTTACGAGGATGAGTATGTCCGTCGTAAGGAAGCCAAGAAGAAATAGGTAAGCGAAATGAGTGCAAAGAACGATTCAAGGTTACGCCGCGCACGACGTGCTCGCGCCAGAATGCGAGGACTGGGAGTAAACCGTCTGAGTGTGCACCGGACGCCAAGGCATATTTATGCTCAGGTTATTGCTCCTGCAGGCGACAAGGTTCTCGCCAGCGCATCTACCCTCGACTCCGAGTTGCGTAAGGGAGCGACGGGAAACATAACAGCGGCTGCTGAAGTTGGTAAGCTAGTGGCAAAGCGCGCAAAAGAAGCCGGTGTTGAGCAGGTGGCTTTTGACCGCAGCGGTTACAAGTACCACGGGCGCGTCAAGGCTTTGGCCGATGCAGCACGTGAAAGTGGTTTGGAATTCTAGGGTATCGATATGGCTTTTAACGATCAGAAAAGGCAGCAACAGGATGGCGATCTCCAGGAGAAGCTTGTCCAGGTTAATCGCGTCGCTAAAGTGGTTAAGGGTGGTCGTATCTTCAGCTTCACTGCGTTGACTGTGGTGGGTGATGGCAAGGGCAAGGTTGGTTTTGGGCGCGGTAAAGCGCGCGAGGTGCCTGTTGCGATCCAGAAAGCTATGGAAGCAGCCCGCCGCAACATGATAAGTGTCGATCTTGACAATGGCACTTTGCAGTATCCAATCAAGGCGAATCACGGCGCGTCCAAGGTTTATATGCAGCCTGCCTCCGAGGGTACTGGCGTAATTGCTGGTGGCGCTATGCGCGCTGTACTTGAACTTGCCGGTGTACACAATGTTCTGGCGAAGTGTTATGGGTCTACAAATCCGGTCAACGTTGTCAGGGCTACCTTCAAGGGATTACGAGATATGTCATCCCCGGGAGATGTTGCAGCGAAGCGCGGCAAGACTGTCGAAGAAATTTTGAATTAATTATCAGGTTGGCTTGTCATGGCTAAATCAATCAAGGTTACTCAGGTCAAGAGCGTCAATGGACGTCTGAAAAGTCATCAGGCGTGCGTGGCGGGTCTCGGCCTCAGGCGTATAGGCCACACGGTCGAGGTTGAAGATACTCCCTCGGTCAGGGGCATGATCAACAAAGCGATTTATCTGCTAAAGGTCGAGGAGTAGTTATGTCCGATAATATGCGACTGAATACCCTCAGCCCCGCGTTGGGTTCGAGGAAGAACGCCAAGCGTGTTGGGCGTGGAATTGGTAGTGGTGTTGGTAAAACTGCTGGGAGAGGCCATAAAGGCCAGAAATCACGTTCCGGTGGCAAGGTCAGGCCTGGATTCGAGGGTGGTCAGATGCCTTTGCAGAAGCGCCTGCCCAAGTACGGTTTTTCTTCTCGCATGAGTAAGACCTCAGCACAGGTGCGCCTGGGTGAACTGGGTGCGGTCAACGCTGACGTAATTGACCTCGAGGCACTGAAAGCGGCAGACCTGGTTAAGGACGATGCGACTCGTGCGCGTGTATTTCTCTCCGGGGAGCTGGACAAGGCCGTAACCGTAAAGGGTCTGGCTGTGACCAAGGGCGCCCGCGAGGCTATCGAAAGCGCTGGCGGCAAGGTCGAGGAATAACGATTTAAATGGCAAATGGTCAGCTACCATCGGTAAACAAAGCAGGACTGGGTGAACTATTCGCCCGGCTTCGCTTTGTATTGCTGGCGATTATTATTTACCGCATTGGGACGCATATCCCTCTTCCCGGCATAGATCCCCGGCAACTGGCGGCGCTTTTTAGCCAGAACCAAGGCACGATACTCGGTTTGGCGAACATGTTTTCCGGGGGTGCTCTGGAGCGCATGAGTATCCTTGCTTTGGGCATCATGCCTTACATTTCTGCATCCATTATCATGCAGTTGATGTCAGCGGTGACGCCCCAGCTGGAACAGTTGAAGAAAGAGGGCGAAGCGGGTCGTCGTAAAATCAGCCAGTACACCCGGTATTTAACGGTGGTGCTTGCCCTGATACAGGCGACCGGTATGACAGTGGGTATGGCTAAGCAGGGTATGGCTTACGACCCGTCCATTACGTTTTATGTCATCGCAATCACTTCATTGGTGACCGGCGCTGTCTTTATGATGTGGCTGGGTGAGCAGATTACGGAGAAGGGCGTCGGCAATGGAATATCCATGTTGATATTCGCCGGCATTGTGGCTGGCTTGCCTGCGGCTATTGGTCAGTCATTAGAGCAAGCCCGGCAGGGTGAGCTGAATGTTCTTATCCTGCTTCTGATTTTAACGTTGGCGATTGCCGTCATTTATATGATCGTATTCATCGAGCGTGGCCAGCGGCGTATTACTGTGAATTACGCCAAGCGACAGCAGGGACGCAAAATGTACCAGGCGCAGAGTTCGCACCTGCCTCTGAAGGTGAACATGGCGGGGGTTATTCCGGCTATTTTTGCCAGCAGTATTTTGCTGTTTCCGGCCTCTATCGCGCAGTGGTTTGGCTCTGGTGATTCCGCTGATTGGCTGCAGGACTTGGCGGTTGCGATTGGCCCCGGTCAACCGCTGAACATATTGCTGTTTACCGTGTTCATTGTGTTTTTCTGTTTCTTCTACACGGCGTTGATGTTTAACCCGTCAGAAGTGGCAGACAACCTCAAGCGCTCAGGTGCATTTGTCCCCGGTATACGGCCAGGTGAAAAGACAGCGGAGTACATCGATGGTGTTCTCACGCGCCTCACGGTGTTTGGTTCAGCGTATATAGCTATGGTGTGTTTGATGCCTCAGTTTCTGGTGGTGATGTGGAATGTACCGTTCTATCTGGGCGGAACCTCGCTGCTGATTGTGGTGGTCGTGGTTATGGATTTCATGGCCCAGGTGCAAAGTCATCTGATGTCTCACCAGTATGACTCGGTGATGAAAAAGGCCAATTTGAAAGGTTACGGTGGGACCGGGCGAGTTCGCTGATAGCGAGATCGGAACGGGCCAAAGGGAGTATTTGAAATGAAAGTACGCGCGTCAGTGAAGAAAATCTGCAGAAACTGCAAGATTGTGCGCCGTAAGGGAGTGGTTCGAGTCATTTGTAACTCGGATCCTCGACACAAGCAGCGCCAGGGTTAGCCCTGAGTTGATTTTTGTAAGCGATATCGCTAGTATTCTGCGCCTTTTGCGCCCGCTGTGCGGGATCTCGTCCCTTTGGGAAGGTGTCAGAGCACAGCGACGACAGATGATTGGAGAGAGTTGAATGGCTCGATTAGCCGGCGTCAACATACCAGATAACAAGCACACTGTTATCTCCCTGACCTATATCTACGGTGTTGGCCGTAGCCAGGCGAAGCGCTTGTGCGCCGACACTGGCGTTGCCGAAAACGTCAAGATAGGTGAGTTGACCGAGCAGGAAATGGATGCACTTCGCACCAAGGTTAGCGAAATGATGGTAGAGGGTGACCTCCGCCGTGAAGTGCAGATGAACATCAAGCGGTTGATGGATCTGGGTTGTAATCGTGGTTTGCGCCATCGTCGGGGTTTACCCCTGCGTGGTCAGCGTACCAAGACTAATGCCCGCACCCGAAAAGGGCCGCGTAAGCCGATTCGCAAATAGACAGCGAATCCTTTTTTAGTGTAGCTGCACCCTGTAATAGATTAGTGCAGTGTTGATATTAAAGCAGGATACAAAATATGGCTAAGCCAGGTGCCAAAGGCACTCGTAAAAAAATTACCAAGACCGTCGTAGATGGTATTGCACACATTCACGCGTCGTTTAATAACACGATTATTACGATTACTGATCGTCAGGGTAACACGTTGTCGTGGGCGACCTCTGGTGGTTCCGGTTTCCGTGGTTCGCGTAAAAGTACGCCCTTCGCTGCACAGGTTGCTGCCGAGCGGGCAGGTGAAGCAGCCAAGGAATACGGTCTGCAAAATCTGGATGTGCAAGTGAAGGGCCCTGGGCCTGGTCGAGAATCAGCGGTTCGCGCCCTGAATTCCTGTGGATACAAGATTAGCAACATTACCGACGTCACACCCATTCCACATAATGGCTGTCGTCCGCCCAAGAAACGACGCGTATAACGCATACAGGAGAGGTGATATGGCTCGATATATTGGACCGAAGTGCAAGCTCTCTCGTCGCGAGGGAACGGATCTGTTCCTGAAGAGCGGAGTGCGTTCGCTTGAAAGCAAGTGCAAGTTAGAGGCGATTCCTGGCCAGCATGGCGCTCGCCGCGGTCGTTTGTCAGATTACGGTGTGCAGTTGCGGGAGAAGCAGAAGGTGCGCCGTATTTATGGCGTACTGGAAAAGCAGTTCAGGAATTATTACAAAGAAGCGGCCCGACTGAAGGGCGCAACAGGCGAAAACCTGCTGCAGTTGCTGGAAGGCAGGCTCGATAACGTCGTTTATCGAATTGGTTTCGGGTCTACCCGCGCGGAATCGCGCCAGTTGGTATCCCATAAATCCATTTTGGTAAACGGTCAGGTAGTGAATATACCGTCGTATCAAGTGAAAGCAGGGGACGTTGTGTCCTTGCGCGAGAAAGCCAAGAAGCAGCTCAGGGTCCAGTCAGCTATGGCGCTGGCCTCCAACCGCGGTGAGTCGGAGTGGATTGACCTGGATAGCGAGAAAATGGAGGCGGTGTTTAAGGCCGCGCCTGATCGCCAGGAGTTGTCTTCTGAGATCAATGAAAGCCTCATCGTAGAGCTTTACTCGAAGTAATCCACTGACGGACCAATCGATAAGACAGGTGCCCCAATGCAGAGTGCAGTGAACGAATTTTTGACCCCTCGTGTAATTAATGTAGACGAGAAGAACGCAACGCGTTCACAAGTGACGCTTGAGCCTTTGGAGCGTGGTTTTGGCCACACTCTGGGAAATGCCTTGCGTCGAATTCTTCTTTCCTCAATGCCCGGCAGTGCAATTACCGAGGTTGAGATTGATGGCGTGTTGCACGAGTACAGCGCTATTGAAGGCGTACAGGAAGACGTTATCGAAATTCTGCTCAATTTAAAGGGCGTCGCCCTGGTGATGAGCGGTAAAGAAGAGGCCGAGTTGACGCTGAGCAAGAAGGGCCCAGGCCCGGTCACAGCCGGAGATATTCAGGTCGACCACGACATCGAGATACGCAACCCGGAACACGTGATATGCCATTTGAACGAGGGTTCTGAGATTAACATGCGCCTTACGGTCGCTCTCGGTCGTGGTTATTCTCCCGCAGATTCCCGCGTCAACCCGGATGAGGAGACGCGCGCTATTGGCCGTCTGCAGCTGGACGCGACTTTTTCACCGGTGGGCCGGGTGTCCTACGTTGTAGAAGCCGCGCGAGTGGAGCAGCGTACCGACCTCGACAAGTTGGTTCTGGATCTGGAGACCAACGGCACTATCGACCCTGAAGAAGCTATTCGTCGCGCCGCGACCATCTTGCAGCAGCAGTTAGCTGTATTCGTTGACCTCGAGAGCGAGTCCGAGTCCGAATCTGTCGAGGAAGAAGACGAAGTCGATCCGATCCTGTTGCGTCCGGTCGATGATCTGGAATTGACAGTAAGATCAGCGAACTGTCTGAAAGCGGAAAATATTTACTACATCGGAGACCTGGTGCAGCGCACAGAGGTGGAGCTTCTTAAGACACCGAACCTGGGCAAAAAGTCGCTCACCGAGATCAAGGATGTACTGGCGTCCCGTGGACTCTCACTGGGTATGCGCCTGGACAACTGGCCACCGGCCAGCCTTAAGAATGACGATCGGGTTCTGAGCGTTTAGCAGGCCGGTCAACAGATAGCAGTGCTCGTCAGCGGGCACCTCAAGATAGGAAAGAGAAATGCGTCATCGTCATAGTGGACGTCAACTAAATCGCAACAGCTCGCATCGCAAAGCCATGTTTCGCAATATGGCCGTGTCGCTTGTCGAGCATGAGCTGATCAAGACCACCCTGCCCAAGGCTAAGGAGTTACGTCGCTTTGCCGAGCCGCTGATTACGCTGGCAAAAAGTGATAGCGTCGCAAACCGACGTTTGGCTTTTGATCGAACCCGCGATAAAGCCGCGGTAGGCAAGCTTTTTGACGAGCTGGGTCCCCGCTACCAGGAGCGCCCAGGTGGCTACATACGCATTCTCAAGTGCGGTTTTCGCTCGGGGGATAAAGCGCCCATGGCCTACGTGGAGCTTGTCGATCGCCCTGATGTCGAGGTCTATGACGAGGACGACGAGGATTAGGGTCGCGCTCAGTCGCGATAGCGATGAGGCACACAGAGCCGGGTCTACAGCCCCGGCTTTTTTGTGCCCTGTATTTTTTGCGGTTACGTTGCTTTCCCCTGTGAGCAGAATCATCAACACCCGCAATGAAATGCAGTCAAATGACCGTCAGGTATAGGCGTTCGCGAATAACAGTCCGGTTCCATCCCTCTTGAACGCAGCCATTACTCGCGCACCGGTTCTAGGCTGCGCGTTTGTTGCGCTTGCGCTTTGGTTTCAATATGGGGCTGAGAAACTGACCTGTATGGGATCCCTTCATGGTGGCTACGTCTTCCGGCGTGCCCGCGGCGATAATCTGGCCTCCGCCGCTCCCTCCCTCGGGGCCCATATCCACAATCCAGTCTGCGGTTTTGATCACGTCCAGGTTGTGTTCGATAATAATAACGGTGTTGCCGTGGTCGCGCAGCCGATGCAGGACTTCCAGCAGCTGTTTGATATCTTCAAAATGTAGCCCGGTCGTGGGCTCGTCGAGAATGTACAATGTCTTGCCTGTGTCACGTTTTGATAACTCCCGTGAGAGTTTTACTCTTTGGGCTTCGCCGCCGGAGAGGGTGGTTGCAGCCTGACCCAGTCGCACGTAGGACAGGCCCACATCCATAAGCGTCTGCAGCTTGCGCGCAATTGCGGTGACGGGTTCAAAGAAAATCAGAGCATCCTCCACGGTCATTTCCAGTACCTCATGGATATTCTTGCCCTTGTACCGCACCTCCAGTGTTTCCCGGTTGTAGCGCTTGCCCTTGCAGATGTCGCAGGGCACATAGATGTCAGGCAGGAAATGCATCTCTACCTTGGTCACGCCGTCACCCTGACAGGCCTCGCAGCGTCCGCCCTTGACGTTGAAGCTAAACCTGCCCGGTTTGTATCCGCGGGATCGAGCCTCCTGTGTGCCCGCAAAAAGCTCCCTGACCGGGGTGAAAATGCCCGTATAGGTGGCGGGATTCGAGCGCGGTGTGCGCCCGATAGGGCTCTGGTCTATATCGATACACTTATCGACGTGGTCCATGCCAGTGACGGACTGGTAGGGAGCCGGGGTGAGCACAGAGGCACCATTGAGTTCTGTGGCAGCAATCGGGTACAGGGTGCTGTTGATTAATGATGATTTTCCCGACCCAGACACACCGGTAACACAGGTGAGCAGACCGATTGGAATATCCAGGGTAACGTCTTGAAGATTGTTACCACTGGCGCCGTCCAGCGTCAGCATGCGTTTTGCGTCGGGCGCAGTGCGCTGCTGGGGTATGGCGATTTCCCGGCGCCCGGCAAGGTAGGCACCCGTGAGAGATTCCTTACAGCTTTTCACCTCTTTCAGGCTGCCCGAGACAACGACCTCGCCGCCGTGGATGCCGGCCCCGGGGCCGATATCGATAATATGGTCGGCACTGCGGATGGCCTCCTCATCGTGCTCTACCACCAGTACCGTATTGCCCATGTCGCGCAGGTGGGTCAGCGTGGACAGGAGGCGCTCGTTATCCCGTTGGTGCAGGCCGATAGAGGGTTCGTCGAGGATGTACATGACGCCGACCAGTCCCGCGCCGATCTGGGAGGCAAGTCGGATGCGCTGGGCCTCACCGCCAGAAAGGGTATCGGCGCTGCGATCAAGGGTCAGGTAGTTGAGCCCGACATTGACCAGAAAACGGTATCGGGCGCGCAGTTCTTTGAGAATCTTGTCGGCGATTTCACCGCGGCGCCCATCCAGCTTCATCGCGTCGAAGTAGTCCTGTGCTTCTCCCACCGGCAGAGCGGTGATGCTGGGCAGGTTGAGTCCTTCCAGGAATACATGACGCGCATCCTCCCGGAGTCGGGTGCCCTTGCAGTCGGGACAGGGCTGGGTGGCGAGAAATTTGGCGAGATCCTCACGAACGGACTGAGAATCCGTATCGCGGTAGCGCCGTTCCATATTCGGCAGGATGCCCTCGAAGGAATGGTTGCGCTTGAACACATCACCCCGGTCGTTGACATAGGAGAAAGCGATTTCCTGATTGCCGCTGCCGTGCAAAATAACCTGGCGGTGTTTCTTCGGAAGCTTGTCATAGGGTGTATCGATATCGAACCCGTAATGTTCTGCGAGAGAGGTCAGCATATGGAAGTAATAGACGTTACGCCGGTCCCAGCCGCGTATCGCGCCTTCCGCCAGGCTGGCCTCCGGATGCAGCACGACACGGTCCTCATCGAAGTATTGCTTGACGCCGAGGCCATCGCAGCCGCCGCAGGCCCCTGCCGGATTGTTGAACGAGAACAAGCGGGGCTCCATTTCATCGATGCTGTGGCCACACTTGGGGCACGCGAAGCGCGCGGAGAAGCTGATTTCGTCCTCGTCCGCCTCCATAAAACTGATGGCGGCCAGGCCGTCGGTAAGGCTCAGTGCTGTTTCGAAGGATTCCGCCAACCGAATGCCGAGATCGGGACGCACCTTGAAGCGGTCGACCACCACCTCGATACGATGCTTCTTTTTTTTGTCCAGCAAGGGCACGTCATCCAGTTCAGTCACGATGCCGTCGATGCGTGCGCGGATAAACCCTGACGCGCGTAACTCCTCGAAAACGTGCAGGTGCTCTCCTTTCCTCTCGCGCACCACGGGCGCGAGTAACATCAGCTTGGTTTCTTCAGGCAGTGCGAGTACGGCATCCACCATCTGGCTGACGGTTTGTGCCTGCAGGTTGAGGTTGTGCCGGGGACAGCGGGGTTCCCCGATTCGCGCGTAAAGCAGGCGCAGGTAGTCGTAGATCTCAGTGATCGTGCCCACGGTAGAGCGAGGGTTGTGGGAGGTCGACTTTTGCTCGATGGAGATAGCGGGAGAGAGGCCCTCGATGTGGTCCATATCCGGCTTTTCCATCAGGGACAGGAACTGTCGGGCATAGGTAGACAGGGATTCCACGTAGCGACGCTGGCCCTCGGCATACAGCGTGTCGAACGCCAGTGAGGATTTGCCCGAGCCGGACAGGCCCGTGATGACAACCAGCTTGTCCCGCGGGATATCGAGGTCAATGTTCTTCAGGTTATGCGTTCTTGCGCCCCTGACCATAATGGTGTCCATAAGAACCTCTTGCACGTCGAAAACGGAAACCAGGCAGTATAATCTCTTATAAGCCAGTCACAAAGGCGGTTTTTGATTTCGTGGTCAGGGCGGCAGCAGGAAGGTCGGCATTAGCCTGCGTTCGCTTGCGGGAAGGCGTCATAGAGATGGGCTATCGCGGATCAAACTGTTAGGATATGGCGCTGCCTTTGAACCCGCCGGTGTGAATTAAAATCAAGTGATAACCGAACATCCCATGTCCCCGGATGAGCGTCGCTCGGTCGGTGCGCTTGCAGTGCTTTACTGTTTTCGCATGCTGGGTCTGTTCATGGTGCTCCCCCTGCTGGCGCTCTACGCGGCGGACCTGCCGGGGGCTACGCCAACCCTGATCGGGCTCGCTATTGGCGTGTACGGCCTCATGCAGGCCCTGCTGCAGGTGCCCCTGGGATGGTTGTCCGACAGGGTGGGGCGCAAGCCGGTGATCGTCGGCGGTCTGTTGCTGTTTGCTCTGGGCAGTGCGGTGGCCGCTATGGCAGACAGCATAGAGGGCATAGTACTTGGTCGCCTGCTGCAGGGTGCCGGGGCGATTGCCAGTACCGTGATGGCGATGGTGGCAGACTTGACCCGGGAGGAGCAGCGCACCAAGGCGATGGCGCTGGTGGGCGCCAGCATTGGCTTCTCTTTTATACTGGCTTTGGTGTTGGGGCCCCTGGTCGCGTCTGTGAGTGATCTTGCGGGAGTATTCTGGTTTACCGCGTTGCTTGCCGTCAGCGGCATCGCTCTGGTCATTTGGGTAGTGCCGACACCGCAACGTGCGGATCGGTCGACGCGCAGTAACGGCGCACAATGGGGTTTGCTCGCACATAGCTTGCGAGACGGTTTGCTGATGCGCCTGAATATCGGCGTATTTGTGCTTCATTTTGTGCTAACCGCGATGTTTCTGGTAGTCCCGGGCCTGCTGGAGGGTTCCTTTACGGTTGACCGGGCGAGTCACTGGCTGGTGTACCTGCCTGTCCTGCTGCTCTCGCTGCTGGGCATCGTACCTCTGATGATCCTGGCGGAGCGCAAGGGGCAACTGCGCTGGGCTTTTCTTGTCGCCATTGCACTGGTTTTTGTGGCATCGCTCATTGTAGGAATCGTGCCGAGCAGTCCCGTTTTCTATGGTGGCATGTGTCTCTTCTTCGTGGGGTTCAATTATCTGGAGGCCACGCTGCCCTCTCAGGTCAGTAAAGCGGTAGATGCCGATGGCAAGGGCGCGGCTATGGGCGTCTATTCAACATGCCAGTTCATGGGCGCTTTCGCCGGTGGTGCTGGCGGCGGTTGGTTGCTGCAGCATGCGGGAGCGCATGCGCTGATGGGCGCCTGCCTGGGGCTAGTGCTTATTTGGTGGCTGGCCGTGTTTCGCACCGGTCCTGACGTTCACAGTGGCGGCACACCGGCAGCGGCGCAGTAGCGCGGCACTCGGCACACCGCGAGGCGGCCCGAATTGATGGACTTTGCATCGTCAGGTTGTCGCAATTACGCGGTGGGGTTGATATAGTCCTCACGTTTACAGACGTATCGTGTTATTCAATTTAGTGAGGAAAACGTATGGCTACACGGGGTGTTAACAAGGTAATCCTCGTAGGCAATCTGGGCAATGATCCGGAAGTCAGGTACTCCCAAGCTGGTGCGGCGATTACCAATATTTCCGTGGCGACCTCGGAGTCCTGGAAAGACAAGCAGACCGGTCAGCCACAGGAGCGCACGGAGTGGCATCGTGTGGTGTTTTTCAATCGCCTCGCGGAAATTGCCGGTGAGTACCTGCGCAAGGGCTCGAAGGTGTATCTGGAAGGGAGCCTGCGCACCCGCAAGTGGCAGGATAAAGAGGGCCAGGATAAATACACCACGGAGGTCGTCGCTGCAGAAATGCAAATGCTTGATTCCCGTGGCGACACCAAGATGGGTGACGGTGGTTACAACCAGGATTTCCAGCAGAAACAGGGCCAGTCAGCACCGCCGCGAGCACCTGCGGCGGCCCCCCCTCCTGCTCCGGCGGGGAACGTGGAAAATTTTGATGATGATATTCCGTTCTAGACTGTCCGGGCGCCCATGAGCGCTCATCCGGTTTAGCCCGCTGGGTTATTTCGATGCGTGTACTTTTACTGGGTTTCGATACCCCCCTTGGCGCTGCAATCGTCGAACGGCAGACGACACTGGGGCGCCACGAATTTATCACCATGAGTCGGTCTGCCTGTCGCTGGAAAAGTGAGCGACAGGCGAAGAAAAGCGTTGTGCGGGCCAAGAGCGACATTGTTGTTGATGTGCGCATAGAGGCCGCGGGCGACAGCGGCACACAAATCCAGCAGCAGGACTTAAAGCGCTGTCACTGGGTTGCCAAGGCTTGCCAGCGCAGCGGCACTGCCTACCTGTTTGTTTCCAGCTCCAGAGTTTTTTCCGGCCAGTTAGGCCGGTCCTACGATGAAGCGGATTGTCCCGACAACGAGGAAACCGTTGGGCAGTTGCTTGCCCAGGCAGAGCAGATCGTTGAAAGCGGCTGTCAACGTCATTTGCTATTACGCTTCGGCCCGGTTTTTTCTGACGGGGGCGCGAATCTTATCAGTCAGATCCTGGGTCCTTTGCAGGAGGGCGACAGCCTGGTTCTGGACAACAATCTGCGCGGGTGCCCGGTAGCGGCCGCGGACGGCGCGCGGGTGATTCTGGCAATCCTTGATCAACTGGGCACCGGCCTGGAAGCGTGGGGGATATACCACTATGGAAGTGCCGATAACGCCACGTACTATGAGTTCGCCGAGGCGCTTCTCGCTGCAGCTTCCCAGTTTTCCGAGTTCAGTTCATCAGCGGTGCAACTGGAGAGCGAGTCCGGTGATCTGCCGTCGCTGGACAGGACACTGGACTGCGCGCGGATTCGCAATACATTCGCGATCCGACAGGTGCCCTGGCGCAGTGCGGTCGGTGATCTTGTAAAGCACTACTACGAAAAAAATTAGAGGAACGGCACATGCCAAAGGCAACTAACGGAACCACACAATCGCTTGCGATCGCGGTGTTGACCGTATCAGACACCCGGATACCCGAAACGGATAGTTCCGGCGAGTATCTGGTGCAGGCGCTTGAGGCTGAGGGTCATCGTGCAGTGGAGCGTGACATTGTGCCCGATGATATCTATCAGATCCGCGCGATACTGTCCGCATGGATCGCGGTGCCGGGAATCAACGCTGTGCTCGTAACGGGAGGCACCGGCTTTTCCGGGCGTGACTCCACGCCAGAAGCGGTGCAGCCACTGTTTGATAAAGACATTGATGGTTTCGGAGAAGTATTCCGTGCCCTGTCTTATGATGAGATTGGCTCCTCAACGGTGCAATCTCGTGCTCTTGCGGGGTTTGCTAATGACACGGTCATCTTTTGCATGCCCGGCTCGACCGGCGCCTGCAAGACGGCCTGGCAGGGTGTCATCCGGGAGCAACTGGACAGCCGTCATCGCCCCTGTAATTTCGTGGGTGTTCTCAGTGTGCGTCAGAGCAATGCATGAGTGACCTGCTGCCGGTCGATACGGTTCTGGCGCATGTGCTGGCTGCGGCTGTTACGCTGCCCGACCCTCAGCGCGTTCCTTTACTGGAGGCTCTGGGATTTGTTCTGGCTCAACCGGTTGTTTCCTCGATTGACGTGCCGCCCGCCGATAACAGTGCGATGGATGGCTATGCTCTTCGTGCCGAGGATGCCTCGGCTCCGCTGACCGTGTCGCAGCGCATACCTGCAGGCCATCCCGCACTGCCATTAGCGGGCGCAACGGCGGCGCGGATTTTTACCGGAGCGATGATTCCCCCGGGCGCCGACACCGTCGTTATGCAAGAGGATTGCTCCGAGGTGAACGGCAAGGTGAGTTTTTCCTCTGCTGTTCATCGGCATCAAAATATTCGACTCCGGGGGCAGGATGTGCGCTCGGGCGAGACTATACTGCAGCCGGGTCGCGTGCTGCGCCCTCAGGATTTAGGTCTGTTAGCCTCTGTGGGCTGCAGTGACGTTGACGTCTATCGACCGCTGCGTGTGGCGATGCTGTCCACGGGGGATGAGCTGGTTGAGCCGGGCGAGCATTCCCTTCGCGAGGGCGCGATTTACAATTCCAATCGCTATACCCTGGCGGGTCTGTTGCGTGGTTTGCACATGGAGCCGGTAGACTACGGAATCATTCCCGATAGTCCCGAAGCGACTGCGGAGGCTTTGACAGAGGCCGCACAGAACGCAGATTGTGTGATTACAACCGGTGGCGTGTCCGTGGGTGAGGAAGATCATGTCAAAAATCAGGTAGAGCGATTGGGATGTCTCGACCTTTGGAAGCTTGCGATCAAGCCCGGTAAGCCGCTCGCTTTCGGTCGAATCGCGGATACTCCGTTCATTGGCTTACCGGGTAATCCCTCTTCGGTGTTCGTTACCTTCTGCTTGATCGCCCGGCCTTTTCTCATGAAGCGACAGGGAGTGGATGAACCGGCTGTGCCGAGTTTGCAAGCGCGAGCGTCCTTCACTGTCAGCAAAGCGGGGCGCAGGCAGGAGTATCTGCGAGTGACTGTTGAGGCGACCTCGGATGGATTGCGCGCCACTCGGTACGCTAACCAGAGTTCCGGCGTATTGCGTTCGGTTTCTGCCAGTAATGCGCTGGCCATTATCCCTGCGGGCCGAACAGTGGCAGAGGGTGAGCGGGTGGATGTGCTCTTGCTGGATCTACTGGTGTAGTGCCTGTTACGACACTGGTCGCTATGAATCTGCGCATATCGTCGCCATTAAAGCGCGAAATGGCAGCTGACTAGGCGGAATATTTCTGGAACACCAGCGATGCGTTGGTGCCGCCGAAGCCGAAGCTGTTAGACATTACGCGTTGCAGATCGACACCGTCGTGACGCTGCAACGCGATGGGCATGCCCTCGGCTTCCGGATCCAGTTCCTCGATATTGGCAGACGCGGCGATGAATCCGCGTTGTTGCATAAGCAGAGAGTAGATGGCTTCCTGTACACCGGCAGCGCCCAGAGAGTGGCCCGACAGTGACTTGGTGGAGCCCACCACGGGAATGTCCGCACCTGCATAGGCTGTCTTGACGGCTTTCAATTCCTGAATGTCGCCGGCCGGGGTGCTGGTGCCATGGGCGTTTATGTAGTCCACTGCGCCCTCGACGGTGGCGAGCGCCTGCTGCATGCAGCGCGTGGCGCCTTCTCCAGATGGCGATACCATGTCGTGCCCATCGGAGGTGGCGCCATAGCCCACCAGTTCGGCATAGATTTTTGCTCCCCGTGCCTTGGCGTGTTCGAGTTCTTCTACAACAAGCATGCCGCCGCCACCGGCGATAACGAAACCATCGCGGTTGGCGTCATAAGCCCGGGAGGCCTTTTCCGGTGTATCGTTGTATTGGGTAGACAGCGCGCCCATGGCGTCGAACAGACAACTCAAGGTCCAGTGCAGCTCTTCGCCGCCGCCTGCGAAAACGAGGTCTTGCTTGCCGAGTTGAATTTGCTCCATTGCGTTTCCAATGCAGTGCGCGCTGGTAGAGCAGGCCGAGGAAATAGAGTAGTTCACGCCCTTGATTTTGAAGGGGGTAGCGAGACAGGCCGAGACTGTGCTGCCCATGGTTTGTGTCACTCGGTATGGGCCGACCCTGCGCAGGCCTCTTTCCCGCAAAATATCTGCCGCCTCGACTTGGCTCGCAGAGGAAGCACCGCCGGAGCCAGCAATGATGCCGGTGCGAGGATTGGAGACGTGTGTCGGCTCCAGTCGCGCATCGGCGATGGCCTGTTGCATCGATATATAAGCAAAGGCAGCGGCGTTGCCCATAAATCGCAATTGCTTGCGGTCAATGTGTTCGCTGAGGTCGATAGAGGGCGCGCCGGAGATATGCGAGCGCATGCCTGCCTCTACTTGTTCCTCGCTAGCACTGATGCCGGAGCGACCATCGTAGAGTGCCTGTGCTACGGCATCCGCATCGTTGCCAAGGCAGGAGACAATACCTAGTCCGGTAATAACGACTCGTTTACTCATGCGCCTAAAAAGACTCCGTAGATGTGAATAGCCCGACCCGCAGGTCTTTTGCGGTGTAGATTTCACGATCATTCACCGCGAGAGCGCCATCGGCGATACCCATTACCAACTTCCGTTCAATCACCCGCTTGATATTGATAGTGTAGACAATCTTCGTGGCGCTAGGGAGTATCTGCCCGCTGAATTTCACCTCGCCACATCCCAGCGCTCGGCCCCGGCCGGGGTTGCCGCGCCAGCCAAGAAAAAAGCCCACCAGTTGCCACATCGCATCCAGACCAAGGCAGCCGGGCATGACCGGGTCTCCCGGGAAGTGACAATCAAAAAACCACAGGTCGGGCGCAATATCCAGTTCGGCGACTATTTCACCTTTGCCGTAGCCGCCGTTTTCTGAGCTGATATGGGTGATACGGTCTACCATCAGCATCTGGTCGGTGGGAAGCTGCGCGTTACCGGGTCCAAACAGGTCCCCTTTGCCGCACGCGACCAGGTCATCTTTGGAATAGGTGCTATTTCCGATCATAAGTTATCCACAGTAGGTGAGACTCAGGTCCTGTAAAAGCGGTTTTCAACGGGCAGTGTGGCCGATCGACAAGATGATGCCTGCGAACCGGTGCTCAGTTTAATAGCTGGGCCTCACAAGTCCAGTGCTTTGCTGGCGAAAAATAGCCCCATCCGATACCATTGGAGGCGGTGTATTAATACGCTGGAGCAGCGCTGTGTGACCGCGGCGCGCACAAGTTTTCAGCCCTGCGATAGAGGATTCGGATGTTAACGCCTGTACTTCTTTCCGGTGGTGTCGGCAGTCGGCTATGGCCGGTATCCCGGGAATCACATCCGAAGCAATTCCTGCCCCTGGCCGGTGAAATAACGATGTTGCAGGAAACGCTGCGACGCACTGCAGGGCTCACCTCAGCTGCCCCTGTGGTGGTGTGTAATGAAGAGCACCGTTTCATGGTCGCAGAACAGATGCGGCAGCTGGAGATTGAGTCCGATGCGCTAATTCTTGAACCCGAGGGTCGTAATACCGCTCCCGCCGTGGCCCTGGCGGCCATACAGGCCATTACCAGTGATCCCGAAGCCGTTTTGTTGGTGTTACCGGCAGATCATCTGATCCAAAACGTGGACGCGTTCGTGAACGCGGTAAACACGGCCCTGCCTCTGGCGGTTGAAGGCAGGCTGATGACCTTTGGAGTGATTCCTACGGCGCCCGAGACCGGATACGGTTATATCAAGTGCGGCTCAGCTGTGTCGGATAATCTGTTTGAGCTTGAACGCTTTGTCGAAAAGCCGGATGAGGTGACCGCGCGCGAGTACCTGCAGGACGGTGGATATCTCTGGAACAGCGGAATGTTTCTGTTGCGTGCCCAGAGTTACCTCGACGAATTGGCCCGGCTTGCGCCGGATATGCTGTCCTGCTGCCAAAATGCGATGGATAGAGCTGAGACCGATATGCATTTTGTGCGTCCGGATGCCGAGATATTTATGCGCTGCCCCGGGGACAGTATTGATTATGCTGTTATGGAAAAAACGGGCTCGGGCGGAGTGGTTTCCCTCGATTGTGGCTGGAGTGACGTAGGCGCGTGGTCGGCCTTGTGGGACGTCGCGGATAAGGATGCCGACGGCAACGTATCTCGCGGCGATGTGATCATGGACAACTGCAGCAGCAGTTACCTTCGCAGTGACTCGCGGTTGGTTGCCGCAACCGGTGTCGACAATCTGGTTGTTGTAGAAACAGCCGATGCGGTGCTGGTGGCGAATCGCGACAAGGTGCAGGACGTAAAACGAATCGTAACGATGCTGAAAGCGCAGGGACGGACTGAAGCGTCGCTGCACCGACGTGTATACCGCCCGTGGGGTTCCTACGAATCGCTGGTAATCTCTGATGGCTTTCAGGTAAAACGCATTGTTGTTAATCCGGGGCAACAATTGTCTTTGCAAATGCATCACCATCGCGCTGAGCACTGGATTGTAGTGAAGGGTACCGCTGAGGTGACCTGTGAGGACAAAGTGTTTATGCTGGCGGAAGACGAATCGACCTATATACCGTTAGGCCATAAGCATCGACTGGCCAACCCGGGCCAGAGTCCTTTGGAGTTAATTGAAGTTCAGTCAGGTTCCTACCTGGGTGAGGATGACATTGTTCGTTTCGAGGACGTCTACGGACGTAGCCCGAAGTAGTGTGTTTGAGTGGGGAATTCTGACGTGATTACCAAGTGTTTGTTTCCGGTTGCTGGATATGGAACCCGTTTTCTTCCGGCGACCAAAAGTATGCCCAAGGAAATGTTGCCCGTGGTGAATAAGCCATTGGTGCAGTACGGGGTCGAGGAGGCGATCGAGGCGGGGATGACGACCTGCGCCATGGTGACGGGCCGC
Organism: Candidatus Marimicrobium litorale; assembly: GCF_026262645.1. Classification (NCBI taxonomy): domain Bacteria; kingdom Pseudomonadati; phylum Pseudomonadota; class Gammaproteobacteria; order Cellvibrionales; family Halieaceae; genus Marimicrobium; species Candidatus Marimicrobium litorale. The sequence continues at coordinate 1,985,308 of NZ_SHNO01000001.1, read as the reverse complement.
GGCAAGCGCACGATTACCGATCATTTTGATATCAGTTATGAGTTGGAACACCAGATATCCGGTAGTGGAAAGGAGGCGTATCTCGCCAGTATTCGTGATGTATTGGACAAGGGCGTGTTCACCACCGTGCGCCAACGTGAGATGAAAGGGCTTGGACATGCCGTGCTTACCGGTAGGCCCCTGATCGGGAATGAGCCTTTTGGCGTTTTGCTTTCTGACGATTTATGTATTAACAACGGTCCCGGCGTGCTCGCTCAAATGGCCGAGCTGTACCGTCAGTTCCGTTGCTCAATCGTCGCGATTCAGGAAGTGCCGGAAGACGAGACGCACAAATATGGCGTTATTCGGGGAGAGAGCCTGAAGTCGGGTATTTACCGCGTGGATGAGATGGTAGAGAAACCTGATCCCGCGGACGCACCCTCGAATCTGGCAATTATTGGACGCTACATACTGACTCCGGATATTTTCGACATATTGCAGGATACCTCCCCGGGCGCAAACGGGGAGATTCAGATCACGGATGCGCTGCAAACACAGGCTGCACAGGGTTGTGTAATGGCTTACAAGTTCAAGGGCAGGCGCTTCGATTGCGGCAGTGTCCCCGGTTTTGTCGAAGCCACCAATTTTGTCTACGAGAATTATTATCTCCAGGATTAAGCGAGTTCCCCGTGCAAAAAATAACCTGTTTCAAGGCGTATGATGTTCGCGGTCGTGTGCCAGACCAACTTAATGAAGACATCGCCCGGCGTATCGGCCGGGCCTATGCTGAGGTGGTCAAGCCGAAGCAGGTTGTGGTCGGACATGATATCCGGCTGAGCAGTGAGTCTATCAAGGCCGCTGTTTCGGAAGGTTTGCTGGAGCAAGGTGTCGATGTGTATGACATTGGGTTGTGCGGCACGGAAGAAATCTATTTTGCAACGTCGCATGCGGGAATGGATGGTGGCATCGCGATTACTGCGAGCCATAACCCGAAAGACTACAACGGCATGAAATTTGTGCGGGAGGAATCTCGGCCAATTTCCGGTGACACCGGCTTGTTTGACATTCAGGCCCTGGCGGAGAGAGACGCGTTTACGCCGGCGGTAACGCGGGGCACGCTGTATCAACTGGATACTTCCGAGGCCTACGTAGAGCACCTGTTGTCGTACGTCGATTTCGATAAGCTGAAGGGTTTAAAAATAGTGACCGACGCGGGTAACGGAGGCGCCGGCCGGGTGGTTGATCTGTTGGAAAAGCACCTGCCCTTCGAATTTATTAAATTGCACCATGAAGCGGACGGCAATTTCCCCAACGGGGTGCCCAACCCATTGCTACCGGAGAATCGAGCGGCGGCTATCGCGGCGGTGCAGGCGCATGGGGCCGATATGGGCCTGGGGTGGGACGGCGACTTCGACCGGTGCTTTTTCTTCGATGAGCAGGGCACCTTTATCGAGGGCTACTACGTGGTAGGTCTGCTGGCCGATGCGTTTTTGCAGCAGGGCGGCCCGGCAAAAATCGTGCATGACCCTCGTCTGACGTGGAATACAGTGGATATCGTTGAATCCGCTGGTGGTGAAGCAGTGCAGAGCAAGACGGGCCATGCCTTCATCAAGGAGCGTATGCGGCTTGAAAATGCGGTCTACGGTGGAGAAATGAGCGCACACCATTACTTTCGCGACTTCGCGTACTGCGATAGTGGCATGATTCCCTGGCTGTTGGTGACCGGGCTGGTGTGTGCCAGTGGCGCACCGCTGTCGCAGCTGGTGGCAGCGCGCATGGCGAAATATCCCTGCAGCGGCGAGATCAACAGGACCATCGCGGAACCGGTCGCTGTGTTGGCAAAGGTTGAGGAAGTCTATGCGGGCGACGCGGAAAGCGTCGGCCACGTGGACGGCCTCAGTATGTCGATGGGCGACTGGCGTTTTAACCTACGAATGTCAAACACGGAGCCCGTAGTCAGGCTCAACGTCGAAAGCCGGGGTGATACGGCACTCATGCAAGCAAAGACAGCAGAATTACTGGCGCTCATCGACAGCTGAATGCGTGATGCGCGCCTGCGCCGTGGTTTATTGCGGCGTATCCTTCCAGGCTTTAATTAATCGTTCTGTGGCGGGGTCCATGATTTTGCCTTCCTTTCCCGATAGGCGCTCGAGAACCTCCGCACTGATTTCCTTCCCCAATTCTACCCCCCATTGATCGAAGGAGTTGATGCCCCAGAGCAGGCCGCTGCAATAGGTACGGTGCTCATACAAGGCCAGCAACGCCCCTAGCGTTGCCGGTGTCAAAGTAGTTAGCGTGATAATACTGTTTGGCCTGTTACCCGGTATGACCAGATGCGGCGCAAGCCCCTCCGCTTCTTCATCCGACATGCCTCGCGCCAGCAGCGCAGACCGGGCATCCTCCAGGGAGCGTCCTACCAGCATGGCGCGACTCTGGGCGAGGCAGTTCGCTACCAGCTTGCTATGCTGCTCCGCCTTGTCTGTGTGTGTGCTTAACGGCAGGATGAAATCTGCGGGGCAGAGCAGCTGGCCCTGGTGCAACAACTGGTGAAAAGAGTGCTGACCAATAGTACCGGCGGAGCCCCACAGTGCCGGCGCAGTAGTGTAGTCCAGCGACCGTCCCGCAGCGCTGACTCGCTTGCCATTGCTCTCCATGGTCAGTTGCTGGAGGAAGTCCGGCAAGAGCCGTAAAGCATGATCGTAGGGCAGAACGACGTGATTCTTTGCGCCGAGAAAATCGCAATACCATATTTCGAGCAGGCTCATTAGCAGAGGCATGTTGTCTGAATCCCTGCTATGGCGGAAGTGTTCATCCATGCGTTCGGCGCCCGCCAAAAAATCGCAGAAGTTTTCCCATCCCAAGGCGATAGCACAGCTGAGTCCCACCGCAGACCAGACCGAGTAGCGTCCTCCCACCCAGTCCCACAGGGGCAGGCAGTTACAGGGGCTGATGCCAAAGGATTGCGCGGCCTGCAGGTTGCTGGTGACCGCGAGGAAGTGCAGGTCCAGATCGGCCGTTGAGGCGCCCGCCTGCAGCAGCCATTGGCGGGCAGACAGCGCGTTGGCAAGCGTTTCCTCGGTGAGAAATGACTTTGAGCAGACAATAAACAGTGTGCTGTCGGGATGCAGTTCCGCCAGTGTCTGCTCCAGGTCCGCCGGATCCACGTTTGCTACGTAATGACAGCGAACAATGCCCTGGTAAGGCTGCAGGGCTTCAGTAACGAGTCGGGGGCCGAGATCTGACCCGCCGATCCCGATGCTGACAACATCTGTGATGGTCTTGCCGGAGAATCCGGACTGGTCGCCTCGGTTAAGTTTGTCGGCGACGGCTTTCATCTGTTCCCGGGCGGCGCAAACATCGGCAAACCGCTCTCGCAAGGTGTCTCCCCGGCTGGCGCGCAACAGTGTATGCAAAGCCGGGCGATCCTCCGTATTGTTTACGTGGCTGCCCTCAAACAGCGCTGTAATGCCACTGTAGACTGCAGCCTGGTCAGCCAATGCAGAAAGGCTTGCCAGGGTGTTATCGTCGATCAGGTGCTTCGAGTAATCCAGCTGCAGGCCGGCGGCTTCAACGGTATAAGTCTCACCCCGTTGCGGGTCCTGTTCGAACAGTTCAATAACTGACTGGTTTTTTAGCTCGGAGGCCTGTTGCTGCAGAGCTTTAAATGCTGGCAGTTGGGTCAGTAACTCGCGCGCTGTCATCGAGCGGTCCCGCAATGATGAATGTCAGGGTTGAGTATAGGAACAGGGCATTACCGGTGCAATGGCAAGCAGCGATGTCGTGGCAGCGAACTTTGCGAGTCAGCGGTTGCGATTCACTGAAAATGCCGCGAGCTGCTCGAGGGTGTCACGGGCTTTGCCCGGAGGAAGACTGGCGAGCTGCCTGAGGGCGCTGTCTCTGTACTCGCGAGCGGTCACGCGGGTGTATTCGAGGCTGCCGCAGCGCTGCACGGCTGTGGTAACCGCTTCGATATTCTGCGCGCTTCTGTCCGTGATGGCCTGGCGCAGGAGGCTTTTTTCGTCGGGAGTGCCGGTACGCAATGCGTGAATGAGGGGAAGTGTTACTTTGCCTTCCGTGAGGTCGTCTCCGACATTTTTCCCCATGGTATGAGGATCTCCGTCGTAATCCAGAGCGTCATCAACCATCTGGAAGGCGATGCCCAGATTTAGCCCGAACTCCTCTAATGCCTCTCGTTGGGTATTGCTCGCTCCAGCCAGGGTCGCCGCACCGTAGCAGGCGGCGGCGAACAGAATGGCCGTTTTGCGGGTTATCACGTCCAGATACTGTGTTTCATCTGTGTCCGGGCTGCCCGCGCGCACCAGCTGCAGGACTTCTCCCTCTGCGATGGTGTTGGTGGTTTCCGCCATGTGGGTCATGATTTCCATGTTCCCAAGCCCGACCATGAGCTGAAATGCCCGGGTGTAGAGAAAATCACCCACCAGCACGGACGGCGCGTTGCCAAACTCCGCGTTGGCGGTGGGGCGGCCGCGCCGCAGAGTGGAGATGTCTACTACGTCGTCATGCAACAACGTCGCCGTATGAACGAATTCTATGACCGCGGCGAATGAAATATGGGTTTCATCGTTCTTGCCCAGAGCGGCCGCCGCGAGAAGGACTAGCAAGGGTCGCAGGCGTTTGCCCCCCGCATCTACAATGTAGTGGCCGATATTTTCCACCATATCGACGTCCGAGTGCAGCTGATCTACGATGAGCTGGTTGACCTGGTCGAACTCGGCAGCGACTGTGGCGCGGATATCCTGCATAAGGCCTGAAAGTAAAGAAAAGTGCCCGCGCATGCTAGGGCGGGGCCACAGCAGTGTCAAGCGGTTGGGGTTGGCCCGGCTGTTCCTGGAAGTGGCGCAACTCATTGTTTTACTGCAAAAATAGCGCTTGCCCTGTGTGCGCAAGTTGCGTAGAATCGCCGCCCTCTGGACGATCCTGTGGTGTGGGTACGTCCGGGTTAACTCAAAGTTTGTGCCTGTCTCTGCCCCCTTGGTATCAAGGGCTTGATGTGAATGCGAGCAGGCTAATTAAACGGAGAAGGGTATGTACGCGGTTATTGAAAGCGGTGGTAAGCAACACCGTGTTGTAGAGGGTGAGACTCTCAAGCTGGAAAAAATCGAAGTTCCTACCGGTGAAGTGGTGGAGTTCGACAAGGTTCTCATGGTGGGCGGTGACGCGGTAAAGATCGGTACCCCCTTGGTGGAAGGCGGCAAGGTCACTGCGGAAGTGGTCTCTCACGGCCGACACAAGAAAGTAAAAATTGTAAAATTCAATCGCCGTAAGCATTACCGGAGAGAGACTGGTCATCGCCAGTGGTTCACCGAGGTGAAGATAACCGGTATTAAGGCTTAAAGGGGAGCTCGACAATGGCACATAAGAAAGCAGGTGGTAGTACCCGGAACGGTCGCGATTCAGTCAGCAAACGTCTCGGTGTAAAATGCTTTGGTGGCGAGGCCGTAAAGGCTGGTAACATCATCGTGCGGCAGCGAGGTACACGCTTCCACGCGGGTGAAAACGTCGGAATTGGCAAGGACCACACGCTGTTCGCCACGATGGATGGCAGGGTGGAGTTCATCGAGCGCGGGCCTAAAAGCCGCAAGTATGTTCAGGTGGTGAGTGCCTAGCGATTTGCAGCTGACGCTGATTCAAAAGGGGCCTCGTCATCTGACGGGGCTTTTTTTTATCTGGCCTAACGTGAAGCACGGTAGACAATAAACTGTGGAGCAGGTTGGGTTGGAACAGGGCGTGCCCGGGGTACCAATGACCGGTTACACCGTAATCATCGGAATACAGAATGAAATTCGTCGACGAGGCAAGCATCAATGTACACGCGGGTAAGGGCGGCAATGGCTGCCTGAGCTTCCGGCGTGAGAAATACATTGAAAAGGGAGGTCCTGACGGGGGTGACGGCGGCGACGGCGGCAGTGTCATCATCGAAGCGGACGACGCCCTGAACACCATGGTGGACTATCGCTTTCAGCGCAACTATCGCGCGGAGAACGGAGAGTCGGGGCGGGGTCGTAACTGCACCGGTGGGAGTGGTGCAGATTTAATACTGAAGGTGCCAGTGGGCACCACCATTCTGGATGAGGACCTTGGCGATGTGCTGGGTGACCTCTCAGTGGCCGGGCAGCAACTGGTGGTCGCCCAGGGTGGCTTCCATGGTCTTGGCAACACGCGTTTCAAATCCAGCACCAATCGCGCTCCGAGACAGACATCGTCAGGCACAGAGGGCGAATTGCGGCGTCTCAAGCTGGAACTGAAGGTGCTCGCAGATGTTGGTCTGTTAGGCCTGCCCAATGCGGGTAAGTCCACCTTGATCCGGCAAGTTTCCTCGGCCAAGCCTAAAGTGGCGGATTATCCGTTTACCACCCTTGTTCCCAATCTCGGCGTGGTCAGCGTAGAGGCTCACCGTAGTTTTGTAATGGCGGATATACCAGGATTGATTGAGGGTGCCTCCGATGGTGCTGGCCTCGGCATTCGCTTTCTTAAACACCTGACACGGAATCGCATCCTGCTGCATCTGGTGGATATGGCGCCCTATGACGGCGTAGAACCGCAGGAGAGTGCACTTTCCATTGTGCGTGAACTGCAACGTTTCAGTCCAACCCTGGCGCATCGGGAGCGTTGGCTGGTATTGAATAAGAAAGATTTGCTCGATGAGGCAACTTTTGCCACTCGACGTCAGGCCGTGCTGCAGACGCTGGCCTGGCAGGGGCCTGTGTACGAGGTTTCAGCCATTGGGGGCGATGGCACCCGTGAGCTGTGCGGTGACCTCATGCGTTACCTGGAAGAGTGCCGCAGTCGTGAAGCGGTGGATCCCGCTTTGATTGAGCAGGAAATGGAAATGCAGGGACGTATGCAGGAAGAGGCGCGGCAGCGTATCGAGGCGTTACGAGCGGCGCGCCGCAGTCGATCTATGGTGGACGATAGTGAGGCCGATGATGACTTCGATGATGATGACTTCGATGTTGACGCAGAGTACAGGCCGTAACGCATGAGTAAACGGGATGAAATAGCCGGGGCACGCCGCTGGGTGGTAAAAGTGGGCAGTGCGCTGCTCACCGATGAGGGCCGCGGTCTGGACGAAGACATGATCGCATCCCTGGTGGAGCAGCTGGTAGACCTGCGCCATTGTGGATGTGAGGTCGTGCTGGTCTCCAGCGGAGCCGTTGCGGCGGGGGTGGCTCGCCTGGGATGGACCGCTCGGCCCAGTCAGCTGCACGACATACAGGCCGCTGCAGCGGTGGGGCAAACAGCATTGGTGCAAAGCTATGAATCTGTATTCAAGCGCCACTCTATTGCGATAGCGCAGATCCTGCTGGTGCACGATGACATTACTGCCCGGGATCGTTACCTGAATGCCCGGGGAACATTAAAGGCGTTATTGTCACTGGGTGTTGTGCCCATCGTTAACGAGAACGATACAGTGGTAACGGAAGAGATCCGCTTTGGTGACAACGATACTCTCGCCGCGCTGGTGGCCAACCTGATCGACGCGGATGCACTGCTGCTTTTGACTGACCAACAGGGCTTGTACCGAGAGGATCCGCGAAAGAATCCAGACGCAGAACTCGTCGAGACTGCGAATGTCAGCGACACCTCGCTCGACGATATGGCGGGTGAAGGCGGTGTCCTGGGGCGCGGCGGTATGGTCACCAAGGTGCGTGCAGCTCGGCTGGCGGCGCGATCGGGTACTGAAACGATTATTGCCTCGGGTCGCGTTAATGGCACCATCCGCAGCGTGGCAAGAGGAGAACAAACGGGTACGTGGTTGCGCGCCGGGCGCGAACCCGAAAACGCGCGCAAGCAGTGGCTGGCCGGTATGATGCAAACCGCGGGCAGTGTCACGTTGGATGCCGGCGCGGTCAAGGTATTGCGCGAGTCGGGCCGTAGTCTATTGCCTGTGGGCGTCTGTGGCGTAACTGGCGCCTTCTCCCGTGGCGATATGGTGGGCTGCTGCGATGACAGTGGCAGCGAAATCGCCCGGGGACTGATCAACTATAGCGCGGAAGAGACCCGCCGGATCATGGGCTCTGCGTCGAAGGAGATCGATTCCATACTCGGTTACCGGGGCGAGGCAGAACTTATCCATCGGGATAACCTGGTACTTCTATGAGGCATTTCCGTGGCGTGTTGCCCGCCGCAGGCAACCGCGACCTTCACCAATCTGCTGCTGCCTCCTAGCTCATCCATCGGCCGATAGGCGTCTTCACCCAGAGAAATTCCATTAATTTTTTCATACCCTCGGCACTCTTGGCGTCATACGGGTAGCCGTTTTGCATCTTCCCACCGAAGCGATCAATGACGATGGGCATCTCGTGGCAGTAGCCGCGCAGGCCCTTTTTACCGTTGACCTGACCTAGCCCCGAATTCTTCTTGCCACCAAAAGGTGCGGCGGGGATGCCGTAGCTCACGGCCATGTCATTGACGCTGCAGGAGCCGGTATCAATGGCAGAGGCCATTCGGTATCCCTTGTCCTTGTCCTTGGTCCACACATTGCCGTTCAGGCCGAATTCGGAATCATTAGCCAATCGCAGGGCCTCTGCCTCGCTGTCCACTTTTTGTATGCAGAGAATCGGCCCGAAGGTCTCCAGGATCATGATGTCCATCGAGTTGTCGACGTCGGTGATGACTGTGGGCTCGTAGTAAAGCCCGGGCAGTTCCGGGTTGCGGCGTCCGCCCATGTGTATGGTGGCGCCCTTGGCGCGGGCGTCCTCCACATGAGCCTCGATAATGGTCATTTGGCGATCCCAGAATACGGCGCCGACATCCTCGTCCCAGCCGTGCTTTTGCCCCTGACGCAAGGCCTTGCCCTTGTCCAGTATCAGGCGCAGGAATTCGTCATAGACGTCCTTGACGACATAGATGCGCTCTGTACCACAGCAGTAGTGCCCGGTGTTCATGCAGGAGCCTACCCATGCGCCATCAGCCGCACGGTCGATGTCCGCATCCGCGCAAACGATCATGGCGTCGTTGCCACCCAGTTCCAGCGTGACGGGAATGAGCTGGCTGGCGCAGGCTTCGGCAACCTTGCGGCCGGTAGCGACGGAGCCAGTAAAAGACACCTTGTCGACGCCGCCGTTGACGATCGCTGCGCCGGTCTCACCGTCGCCCAGCAATACTTGCAGTACGCCCTCTGGCAGACCGGCCTGTCGGTATATGTCCTCCGCCAGTTTGGCGGAATAGGGCGTTACCTCCGAACCCTTTGCCACCACCGTATTGCCCGCCAGAACTGCCTGCGTTGCCTGGTTCATGACCAGGACAAAGGGACCGTTCCAGGGAGTGATAAGCCCGACGACCCCCAGTGGCTTGTACATAATACGCAGCTGCTTCATTAATTTGAGCAGGCCGTGCACCTTGCGCTTACGCGGCTTGAGGAACTTCTCTGCATTCTTGGCGTAGTAGCAGAGCTGGTCTGCTACCGAGAACACCTCCATGCTCATGGCATCGGTGCGGCATTTGCCGGTCTCTTTGACCACTGTTTCGATGATCTCGTCCTGGCGTTCCAGTACGATCTTTAATGCTCGCTCAACGATAGTCCTGCGCTCTTTCATGCTGGTGCTGGCCCATGCTGGTTGGGCGACGCGCGCCCGGGCGATGGCCTGCTTGACATCCTCCGCATTGGCGCAGACCAGTTCCCCGGTCTCTTCGAGGGTAACAGGGCTGCGCAGCTTGAGATGGCGGCGAGAGTCGTTCGATTCGAGTGGTTCGTAGATAGACATGGCGGTCTCCGGCAAGGGGACCGTTAAACTAATAATCAATAGTTTAACTGTCAATATCTTGTGGCTCTCAGGGGCCTGAAATAGGTCGGCAGAGCCCCACAGGCCGAAATCCTGAACCGGGCACAGCGAGCAATGCTGTGGTAATTCACTGGCATGGCAGAGGTATTTTCATGACCCGTGCTATCGACGTCATGCGTCACTGGCCCCGTCGCCTAACAACAACAAAGCGCAAATTGACCCACCGTTGCCACTCTGGCTCGCCGCTTTATCGCTTTGCCGTAGGGTTGAGGGAATCGAGTGGACAGGCCTTGCGCGCTGTCTGGTATTACCCGGATGGGCGCGGATGAGGCGGTCTGGCTGTCTAAATACGCGATGCCGTTTGCGATAGTGGCCCTAAAGTACCCGACAAGAGCACCGTATTGTGAAATAATCCGCGGCTGCATTTTATCTGGCGAGATCCAGAATGACCTTGTCACCCGGTTTGTTACTGATTTTTTACTGCGTTGCCATTGCGGGTTTCTCCCTGCTGGGCGGCTTATTGCCGCGCTGGATACGTATGACCCATACTCGTACCCAGGTGATTATGAGCCTCGTTTCAGGGCTCATGTTAGGTGTGGCTTTTTATCATTTGCTGCCCCACAGCACGGCGCTGTTGGGCGGTGCGCATGGTGTTGATACGGCAGTCTGGTGGTTGATGATCGGATTGATCGTTATGTTGCTGCTGCTGCGCGTCTTTCATTTCCACCAGCATGATTTCAGTCACGAGGAAGAGCAGCACCATCACCACGAAGAGCGAGGAGTCGCCGCTGCCCATGGTTTGAGCTGGATGGGCATTGCGTTCGGCCTCGGGTTGCACACACTGATTGACGGCGTTGCTCTCGGCGCGATGATGCACGGTGGCGCGACTCACGGTAGTGTGATCGGTTTGGGGGTCTTCCTCGCTATTTTGCTGCACAAGCCTCTGGATGCGATTTCGATTGTCACCGTTATGGAGGCGGGAGGTTGGAGTCGCAGTGCCCGCACGACGACCAATTTGATCTTTGCCCTGATGTGTCCGCTGGGCGCACTGATGTTTTATTATGGCGTGGATATTATCGGCGGCAGCGAACAAGTGGTGGCGGCAGCCCTGGCTTTCTCCGCCGGTGCGTTTATCTGTATTGCTCTGGGCGATCTTTTGCCCGAGGTGCATTTTCACTCCCACGATAAATTGAAACTGAGTGTCGCATTTCTGCTGGGTATTGCGTTGGCCTTTGCCATAGGAAGCGTGGAACCCCCTGGCATTCATCTGGCGGCGCACTGACCGAAGGAGCGGACATGGTAAAGCGCATCATCTATCCACCCATCTGGCTGGCTTTTGGGCTGACCGCAATTTTTGCTTTGAACGAGTTTTTGCCCGGTCTTCGGTTCACGTCAGGGATATCACAAGGCTTGGGAGGCGGACTGATCGTCATCGGGCTCTGGTTGTTGGTGACGGCGGGCGGCTTGTTTCATCGCGCCGGTACAGACCTGGTGCCGTTTCGCAATGTCACCAGTCTTGTCACCGAGGGCGTCTACAGGTTTACACGCAACCCGATGTACCTGGGCATGCTGTCCGTGCTGCTTGGTTGTGCCGTTACCGTGGGTTCAACCTGCGCACTGGCTGTACCTGTCTTGTTCGGTATCATTATTGAGCTGCGTTTTATTCGTCCGGAAGAGGCTATGCTGCGCGAGCTGTTTCCGGAGGATTTTGCCGCTTATTGCGAGCGGGTGCGGCGCTGGCTGTGAGACACTCTCCGCGTGCTCAGTGAGGGGCGTGCAGCCAGTCGGCAATCTGTGCGCGAACAATTCCTGCCAGTGCATCAATGTGTGCGGGCTGCGCATTCAGACAGGGAATATAGTCATAGCGCTCGCCGCCCGCTGTGGTGAAGGTGTCCCGGTTTTCCAGAGCAATTTCTTCCAGTGTCTCCAGACAATCCGCGGAGAAACCCGGGCAGACAACTTGCACGGACTTTACCCCCTGTTCCGGCAGGGCTTCGAGGGTTTTATCCGTGTAGGGCTGCAACCACTCTTGCCGGCCGAAGCGGGACTGGAACGTGGTGAGATAGTCGTCTTCCTCCAAGCCGAGCTTTTCAGCGATGAGCCGAGAGGTTTTGAGGCACTCACAATGGTAGGGGTCTCCCTCTTCCAGATTGCGCTTGGGTAGACCGTGAAAAGAGAACACCAGTTTTTCTGCCTGACCGTGCTCCTCCCTGTACAGGCGAACCGAGTTTGCCACGGCATCAATGTATGCGGGATTGTCGTGGTAGTGTGTAATAAACCGCAGGTCTGGAATCCAGCGCCGGCCGTGCAGGTCGGCGGCAACCGCATCGAAGGTGGAGCCCGTAGTGGTGGCACTGTACTGCGGGTAAAGGGGAAGAACCAGTAGTTTTCTTACTCCTCCCTGCAGCATGTTCTGTAAAACATCAGCGATCGCGGGTGTGCCATAACGCATAGCGAATTCCACTGTTACCCTTTCGCCGAACTCGGCCTGTAAATTGTCTCGCAGCGCTGAGGTCTGATCTTCGGTGTGGTAGAGCAGGGGGGAGCCGCGGTCTGTCCAGACAGAGCGATAAGCGGCGGCTGATCGTCCCGGGCGAACATTGAGAATCACACCGTTGAGTATGAGCCACCAAACGGGACGCGGTATCTCTACCACACGATGATCCCACAGGAATTCCTTCAGGAAACGTCGGCAGCCCTGTTTGTCGGCTGATGCGGGAGTCCCCAGGTTAGTGAGTAGTACGCCGATCCGTGGGGCCTGGTCGTGGTCGAAATTGTCGGTGCCAATAAATGTCATGTTATCGCCAATATACGTTTGCTGGTGGTGAAAGCCAAGGCGCTAGCGAGCGCGGAGCCACAGGGTATAACGAACCCGATCGGTAATACGACCCGCAGCCGCCATTGGATGACAGATTATGGGCAGTCGCCGGTCGGCCCGGTTTCTAGCAGGCATGCGCCTGGGCTGTGTGTACCCAGGTCCCACAGACCGCTCACTCGAGCCAGCGATTAGGATACACTGTTGACATCATGTTTAGTGCCGAAGCGGAGCGAAAGCCATGCCTTACAAACAGATTTCGATTGACGATGCTAAAGAATTTATCGACGCAGGTGGTGTCACTGTGGCCGATATCCGGGACGCCGGCGCTTATCAGTCGGGCAGTATTGCCGGCGCGGTCAATATTCAGCAGGATACGATGGACACATTTTTGGCAGACACGGACAAAACGCTGCCCCTGATCGTGTGCTGTTACCACGGTCACTCCAGCCAGAATGCCGCAGAATATTTTTCCGAGCAGGGGTTTGGTGACGTTTACAGCGTGGACGGCGGCTACGAGGCCTGGCGACAAAAATACTGAGCCTGGCCGAGCTGGCTGTCACCATCGTGCGGTTGCGTTCTTTTGTTGTTTCTCTTTTCTCCACAGTGTGGGCGCGTAGCACAGGGTCGGCGAGCATTCGTCGCAGCGAAATTAATGCTCTGAGCACAGCAATAAGCGTACGCCGAAAGGCGCGGTAGGTCGCCCAATGAATCAGCGGATCAAGAGTCGTAATAAGCCGTTCATTGTTAAATTATATGCAGGCTTTGCAGCGCTAAGCTACTATAAGGCCATTGTGTTTCCACCAGACGTTAAGAGATAGCTATGTCACTGGATTTTGACAGCGCCCGCCTGCCCAACCCCAATTTGCGGGAAGAACACCACGAGTGGCGCACCCAGTTGCGCCGTTTTATCGACGCCGAAATCATGCCTTATGCAGAGGAGTGGGATGAGGCCGGCCACATTCCTATCGAGCTGTGGCCGAAGACGGCAAAGGTGGGCTTGCTGGGCCTGGGTTATCCGGAAGAATTCGGCGGTACCAGTGCAGGCATTGACTCCTGGCACCACTGGATTGCCAACGAGGAACTGGCGCGAATCGGGGTGGGTGGAATTCCCGCAAGCCTGATGGTGCATGGGATAGGGCTGCCGCCAGTGATCAACTGGGGCTCCCAGGCCATGAAAGACAGGGTTGCGCCACCCGTACTGGCGGGCGAGAAACATATTTCATTGGGCATCACGGAACCCGGCGCAGGCTCCGACGTCGCGCAGCTGTCGACAACCGCCGTGCGTGATGGTGATCATTATGTCGTCAACGGTTCCAAGACCTACATCACGGGCGGTATGCGCGCTAACTGGGTGTCCACGGCGGTGCGCACGGGCGGAGAGGGAGCGCGCGGCGTTTCCATGCTGTTAATTCCGACTGATGCTGACGGGTTTAGTCGCACCCAGCTGGATCGTAAGCAGGGCTGGTGGGCATCCGACACAGCCACGCTGTATTTTGACAATGTCAGGGTGCCTGTCTCCAATCTCATCGGCGAGGAAAACAAGGGTTTCCTCGTTATCATGACCAATTTCAACAGTGAGCGGATGTTCATGGCGGCCGCAATGGAGGCGCTCGGACGAGTCTGTCTTGAGGAAGCTGTGCAGTGGGCTCAGGAACGAAAGACGTTTGGCAAACGCCTTGCTGATCATCAGGTGATTCGGCACAAAATCGCACAGATGAAACAGAAGTTGAACGCTACCCAGGCATACATAAGAGTGTGCTACGAGTCCTTTGAAATGGGGGAGCCCAATCCGGGTGATATCGCTTTATTAAAGGTACAGGCGAGCGAGACAATGGAGTTCTGCGCGCGTGAGGCTATGCAGATTCTTGGCGGCATGGGCTATATGCGCGGCAGCCGCGTCGAGCGTATTTATCGTGAGGTGCGGGTGAACGCAATAGGTGGCGGCTCCGAGGAAATCATGCGTGACCTCGCGTCGCGCCAGTATGGCGTATAGCCGGCACAGGATGAAACAATGAAGTTATGGCATTGCAAGGGGGCTCGTTCTCTGCGCCCTCTCTGGACTCTGGAAGAGCTTGGGCTGGATTATGAGGTGGACATTCTGCCCTTCCCGCCGCGCATATTTCAGCGGGAGTACCTGGACGTCAACCGATTGGGTACGGTGCCGTTTTTTGTCGACGGCGATACGGAAATGACCGAGTCAGTGGGAATCTGCCAGTACCTGGTTGATCGCTATCAACGCCAGGACTTTGGCCTCGAGCACGCGCACCCAGAATACGGCGCCTACCTCAACTGGTTGCACCATGCGGATGCTACCTTGACCTTCCCCCAGACTATTGCCATGCGCTACTACATTCTGGAGCCGGTGCCGGAGAAGCAGGCAGTGGCAGATGACTACCGCAAGTGGTACCTTTCGCGACTTCGCCGTCTTGACAGCCATCTCGAGCGTCATGAGTTTCTCGTCGATAATCGCTTTACGATTGCCGACATTGCGGTGTCCTATGCGCTGTATCTGGGCCGGGTATTGAAGTTTGACGAAGACTATAAGCCTCAGACGGCAGCCTATTTGCACCGTCTGATGGAGCGGCCAGCCTTCAAGCGAGCGGATGAACAGGGGGAGTCGTCGATGCTCTCCGCGATGGAGTAAGACAATGAGTGTAAGTGAACTGGAACTGACTGAATTCAGGACAGAGGTGTCTGCCTGGATGCACGAGAACAACCCGAAAGATCCCGGTTTTCTGCTGCCCCAGACCTTTATGGAAGTGGGGGACGAGCGGCAGCTGGAATTTCTGCGGGAGTGGCAACATAAGGTTTGGGCCGCAGGTTATCTCGGCATGGCCTGGCCCGAGGAGTATGGCGGGCGTGGCGTTGATCCGTCGTTCCAGACTATTGCCGATCAGGAAATGAGACGCCATGCGGTGCCCATCAGTTTCAACATCATCGGTTTGGGTTGGGCAGGTCCGCTGATAAATGATATCGGTACGGCTGAGGAGAAACAAAAATACCTCAAGCGAATTCTCACGGCGGAGGACGTCTGGTGTCAGGGCTTTTCCGAGCCGGAAAATGGGTCCGATTTGGGCAACGCGCAGACACGCGCAGTGCGCGACGGCGACGAGTACGTCATTAACGGCCAGAAGATATGGACCACCATGGGTAACTTCGCTCAGTACATGATCCTGCTGGCTCGTACCAATCCGGATACTCGCCGTAAATATGATGGCTTGTCCTTTTTCCTTTCCCCGATGAATATCGCGGGGGTAGAAACCCGGCCCATTCGAAAGCTGACCGGAGAATACGGTTTTACCGAGACCTTCTTTACCGATGCACGGATTCCTGCGGACTGCCTGATGGGAGAAGAGGGTCAGGGTTGGAAAATTGCCATGCAGACCCTGCAATACGAGCGCGGTGCTGAGGCGGGCGCGGCCGGCGGTCAGATGATGGTGCGCGTGACAGTCGAAGATATGATTAACGAGTTGCAGGGCGTCAGCCGCGATGAGGCGGCGGTGCTGGATGACCCCCTGCTGCGCGATGAGCTGGTCAGGGCGGTGATGGAAGAGAAATCACAGATATTGGGTGTAAGGCGCGGTGCTATTCCGGGCTTGTCGTCAGATTATCCGGGTTCTCTGCTCCTGTCAGGCAAGTTGCGCATGTCCGAGTCAACGCGTCGGATGCGACAGCTTGCCATCAAGCTGCAGGGTGCTGAGGGTGCCTTGTATGTCGGTGATGAGGAAGCGAGGCAACGCGGTTTCTGGCAGCGTGCCTACCTCAACTCCTTTTCCGCCACTATCGGTGGCGGCACCAGCCAGGTACAAACCAATATAGTAGCCGAGCACGTGCTCGGATTGCCGAAGTAACGGGGGCAGCCACAATGATTATTGGCAATACCACGCTGACGCTGACCGAAGAACAGGGCATGCTTATGGATGTCGCGCGGGAATTTTGTCGCGACAAGTCGCCGATTAGTGCCGTGCGCGAACAATTGGACACCGAGCTCGGATACGACGCGGGTGTCTGGAAGGAAATGATTGCCCTTGGCTGGACCGGCATTGCCCTGCCTGAGGATTGTGGTGGTTCTGGTCTTGGGGTGAGCGCCCTCGTGCCAGTGTTTGAGGCGATGGGGCGGGCCCTGCTGGGCACGCCGCTGCTCACCACATCGCTGGCGGCACAACTTGTCATGCGTGCAGCCGGAGCCGCGCAGGAATCCGTGCTGGCAGATATTGCCAGCGGTAAGATCGCTACACTGGCGCTGACCGAAGACGCCGACTGGGGCCGTGAACATTTTGCGGTGAGCCTGGACAAGAACGGTACCCTTACGGGCATGAAACGTTTTGTGCCGGACGCGGCGGTGGCAGAACTGTTCGTAGTGCCCGTGCAACGTGAGGGGGAATTGGTGATTGCCCTTGTCGGCGCATCGCAACTGCCCGCTGGAGCGATACGCCCCAATACTCTGATAGACGAGACCAAGCGAGCGGCCAACGTCGATTTCACCGGTGTTAGCGTGGATGAGAATAGTGTGATTTCGGGCGGGCAGGTAGCGAATGCCATCAACGATACGCGTCTTATTGGTGCCCTGCTGGTCGCTGCGGAGGCAACAGGGTCTGCGGGAGCGTGTCTGGATACGATCGTCGACTACCTGAAAACGCGCAAGCAGTTCGGTAAGCTCATTGGCTCCTACCAGGCCCTCAAGCACCCCACTGTAGACATTTTGATCGATACGGATTCGTCACGTTCTTTTATCTATCACGCTGCGACCGTGGTCGGGGATGAAACTCTGGAGCGGGACGGCGAGATCGCCTGCCGTATGGCCAAGGCACAGGCTACCGATACACTGCTGCAAGCGGGTGATCGAGCGATACAATTTCACGGTGGGATGGGTTTTACCTACGAGTGCAATGCGCAGTTGTATCTGCGTCGCGCCCAGTGGAGCCAGCAGCAGTTTGGTGACGCTCAACACCATCGCAAGCGCCTCGCGAAACTCTTACTGGGCTAGCTACTCCTGAGTCACCGGGTCGGAAACCCGGTGGTTTATGCGGGTCTGGCCGCTCACTCACTCTCGATCCTGTTACCGATGGCCAAGAAAACACCAAAACTGAAAGGGAATATTCTGCCCCGCTCGCTGTCGATATCACTCGCTGGCGCCCGCGCGGGCGGCGCACTGGCCGCAGACAGCTTGATGCAGCGCGTCATGGGGCGCGATTCGGGAGATTCCCATTCACGTTTTGCCCGCCGCGAAGCTGAAAAATTCGTGCAGGAGTTGGGTAGGCTCAAGGGCACCTATATCAAGATCGGTCAGATGCTGGCGCTGTTTGGCGAGCATTTTCTCCCCGCGGTGTTGGTGGATGCTCTGCGCGACCTGTCAGACAGAACCGAGCCCTTGCATTGGGAAGCACTGGCGCCCTCTGTGCGGGCGTCACTGGGTGAGCGCTACCGTGAACTGGATATCGATCCGGAGGCGGTGGCCGCGGCGTCTTTGTCGCAAGTCCATTTGGCTAAAATCCGCGACAGCGGTGAGTGGATTTGTCTCAAGATTCAGTATCCGGGGCTCGCTAAACTGATCGACGCTGACTTCGACGCGGTGGTGCGGATGTTATTGCTGGCGCGCTGGGTGAAAGCTGGCCGGGATTTGGATGACTGGCTGTCCTCGATGCGCGTGCACCTGCACAACGAAATTGATTACCGGCGAGAAGCCCGCTACACGGAGGAGGTTGCCGCGTTGCTGCACGACATGGAGGCGCCTCTGGTCGATTACTACGTGGCAGAGTTATACCCGCAATACTGCACGGATACTGTGCTTGCGATGGAGTTTATCGAGGGGGTACCGGTGACGGATCCCAGTGTATCAGGCCTCTCGCAAGCGCGTCGCAATGCATTGGGGAAGGGCATGCTTGCGCTGTTTTTCTGCGAGGTCTACCGCTGGGGCGTATTACAAACTGATCCCAATTTTGGTAACTACCTTTTGCGGCTGGACGATCGCCGCAAGCGTGAAGCTCGGGATGACCTGGTCCTTTTGGACTTTGGCTCAGTACTGGATTGCCCCGAGGATTTTCTCTTACACATGCGCAACACAATCGCAGCAGGCCAGCAGCAGGACAGACAGGGGCTGGTCGATGGTCTTATCGGGCTGGGCTGCCTGAAGCGCGATGCCAGTGACGAGGCGCGCAGGTTGTTCGCCGATTTTTGCCTGCACTTGCTTGAACCTTTGCGCCCGCCCGGGCAATTGCCGGCCGAGTACCTTAATGCAAAAGGAGAGTATTGCTGGGGCAGATCGCGATTGATGCGAAGGGCAGGCAAGCAGGCCGCGGTGTCCAGTGCCAGCCGTCATTTCGCCACGCCCTCGAGAGATTTTGCGCTGATCGCTCGCAAGCTCACGGGCGTATACAATTTCATCTCGGCGCTGGACGCTCAGTTCAACGCCTACGAAATGGTCGAATCGCATATACGGCTCTGGCGAGAAAGGGAAAATCATGGCGCGTAAGTCGCAGGGCAAAGACAAAGGGCAGTCGCGGGCGGTTCCGGCATCCCGGTCGAGTCGTTTTGCCAGTATGGCTCGTCTGGCGGGAGGTGTTGCAGGAGGGATGCTTGCGGAGGGCACACGGCAGCTGCGCGCTGGTAAGCGGCCCACTTCCCGAGATTTATTATTGACGCCCGGCAACGCGCGTCGGGTGGCGGATCAGCTCGCTACTATGCGCGGTGCGGCCATGAAGGTCGGCCAAATACTTTCCATGGATACCGGGGATTTCTTGCCCCGTGAATTGACCGATATCCTCGCGCGTCTGCGCGACGATGCCAAGCACATGCCGCACGAGCAGTTGCACAAGGCCATGGCCGAGGCCTATGGCGCCGAGTGGGAATCATTGTTTTATGGGTTTGATACCACTCCTATCGCGGCCGCCTCAATAGGCCAGGTGCACCGCACGATTTCGCCTGATGGGAGAGATATCGTGCTGAAGGTGCAGTACCCCGGTGTGGCGGACAGTATCGAGAGTGACGTCGATAATATCGCCAGCCTGCTGCGTCTGTCGGGGTTGCTACCCGATGGTATGGATATCAGCCCTTTGCTGAAGGACGCTAAAGAGCAGCTCAAGGACGAGGCTGATTACCTCAAAGAAGCCAAATACCTGCAGGATTTCCGCCGGAAGCTTGGGGATGACGAACGCTATGTCTTACCGGAGGTTTTGCCGCAGTTGACCCGCCGCAATGTTCTGGCCATGACGTATGTGAGTGGCGGCCCTATCGACAAGCTGCGTGATGTGCCGCAAGCAGAGCGTGATAGAGTGATGACCGCCCTGTTTGAGCTGATGCTGCAGGAAATGTTCGAGCTGCGGATGATGCAGACAGATCCCAATTTTGCTAACTATCTCTACCGTCGGGACGGGGGCAAAATCGTGCTGCTGGATTTCGGGGCGACGCGTCGCTTCCGTGCCGGGTTTGTTAATGATTACAAGAAGCTGGCCATTGCTGCTATCGCCGGCGATGAGGAACGTCTTGTGGCAGCCGCTGAGCGACTGGGCTATGCCATGGGTGAAGCCGGTGGCGACTATCGGGCGCTCGTTATGCGATTCCTGTCGTTGGTAATGGAGCCAATGCGAGAGGATGTGGCCTATGATTTTGCCGGCTCGGATATGGCGGCGAAAATGTCTGTCATGACGGAAGACATTACCCGCTTTCGCGACGCATGGCGCGCTCCGCCGATGGATGCGATCTATTTTCACCGCAAGGTGGGAGGCATGTTCATGTTAGCAAGCCGCCTGCATGCCCGTGTTAATGTGCATCGCCTGTTGCAACCCTATCTGGCTTGAGATGTTTTTTCAGAGTTTCCTCTGTGCACCCCGCGATGTGTGTTGGTTCAAAGGCGTGTGCATTATCTGTGCAGACTTATCCGGTTCGCTGGCGCTGGCTGGTATCGCCTCGACCCTGATTGTTTGGCACGGTAAAGGGTCATTGAGTTCTTTGGAAAAAGCTCCGCTCGCTTCGGAGAATGAAGCAGGCGGAGTGAGAGAGTCTACGCTTACCCCGCGTGGAGAATGTGCGGTTCTTCGCTGACTTTTTCTCTGCGAATGCGCAGGAGCAGTGGCACCAGCACCACCGCTATCGCAGGTGTAAAGATTGCGAGCAATAACAACAGGGTGGATACCACCCCTATGCTGTCCAGCGCGTAACCCAGCAACGGCCCGCTACCAATAAAGACGACTCTAACGCCGAAGCTCACCAGCGAGTTAACCGTTGCCCGGAAGTTACCCGGCACCCGTCGGTTGAGCGCCTCGTAAAACAGGCTCATGCTCAGTCCACGTGAAACCTGCAAGGCAAAGCCAAAGGCCACGCCGATCCAGCCGGAGCCCAGCGCCATCCCGGCAAGACCGATTAGAGGCAGGGCACCGATCAGGCAAAGTACACCGCGCGTTCCCATGCGCTGTTCCAGCGTGCTGGCAAACCGTGCGGCGACGCTCACTGTGAGCGCAAACGCCGCCCAGATGTAGCCGTACCATGCGGTGGGTATGCCCTGGTGCTCCCAGTATTTCTGGTAAATCCAGAAAACGTAGACCGCCAACAGGCCAAATACGGCGATCGCCAGTGCCGTCCACAGCACCACGGGCTTGCCAAACAACAGCAACTCGAGAATGGAGCGCGCGTTGCTGTTATGGCTGACGTCAACCTTGGGCTGCGGCACTTCAACCAGCAGGAATGCCAGGCACAGGGGCAGTATTGAGATAATGGCCTGCGCGGCTACAACGGTCTCAATAGACCACAGCAGCAAAACACTGGCAACAATGCCCGCAATCCCTGACGCGGCTGCCTCAACCGAAATGAGGCGGCTCAAAGACTTGCTCGCTGTCGCACCGCCGGGAAGCTTTTGCTCCCGCAGGTAGACTTCCGTATCGTAAAGAAGCGCAAGGTCCGCGCCGGATATCAGGCTGTAACCTATGCCGAGAATGGCCTCGTACAGCAGGAAATCGACGAATGACTCCGCCTGCCACAAGCACAGGAACCCCACGGCGAAGAACGCCGATCCCAACAGGATTGCGCGACGCCTGCCCCAGGTGTCTGCGATATAGCCCGAGGGGACCTCAAACAGGGCGATGGTCAGTGCAAACAGGGCCTGCGTTTGCAGTACCTGGCTCATAGACAGGCCGTGGCCCTGCAGCAGCGGCACGTAAACGGGTGTTACCACCATAAAGCTGTTGAAAAAGCCCAGTAGGTAGATGGTCTTGATGTTTTTGTGAAGTGATCTGCTCACGGTCCTGTCCCTGTTAATCCGGGAACCAGAGAGGAGGCAGTTTTTATGAAAACAAAAAAAAGGCCTCCGGAATCTGGTTCTCGGAGGCCTTTTTTAAATGATGATTAAATCAAGTGCTTCCTGAAACCAACCTGTGCGACCACAGGCAGACCGGCATCACGGCGATCGAGCCGTGGCGCTTGGTCTTGCTAGTCTGTGTCGCAAAAGTGGCTTGCATGGTCTTCACTTCGATAGTTTAAGGTGTGCCGTCAGGCAGGCGCGCATACTGCGCCTGTTTCAGGCGCGGGTCAATGTGAGATTGGCAGCGTTACAAAAATTCACACTCTGTTCAGCGTGGTGAAGCCTGCTTAATTGCGCTATCTTCAAGGTTCCGGAAGAAGGAGAAACGTATGTTACGACGCGCCGTTGTGCTGTGGATTACCCTGTTAGTGACGCCCCTAACCTGGGGTGATGAAATGACCGCTGCGGCGGAAATGTTCTGTGAAAAAGTAAAAGTGTGCGCTATGGCGCAAATGGCAGAGGAGGATATGACTCCGGAAGTGCGGGGAATGATGGAACCCATACTGAACAATATGTGTAGCAATATACAAAGCCGTGTCGTCGGAAAGGTGCCCGAGGGAAGTCCTCTGTACGGCCCCGCCATTGGCTGTATGCGCAGTATGGAATCGCTTACCTGCGCACAGATACAGGATTTGGCGTCGTCGGAAACCGCGGAGTGTCAGTCTTTTCGTGAAAAAGCGGAGGCCGCGTCAGCACGGGGCTGATTGCATAGCCTGCCCGGCAGAAAAAGAGGTCGAGCATCGTGTTGCCCGTCACCAACCCCGCGCGCATCGGAAGGCGTATTCTCAAACGTCTTCTTTACTCGATGCTGGCGCTGCGCGATGCCTTCATGATACTGCTGGGCAAGGTGCAACCCACTATTGCCTTTACCGTAGAAGCGCAGCCTTGCTCGGTATACTTCAATTTCCGTATTCGTCCTGATCGACAAGATGCATTTTCCCGCTATATTAATCTCGCCCGTGGTCTTGAACTGGCGCCCATACGGTGCCTGGAAGTCGAAGAGCCCGATCTGTTGCTAACGCTGAACGTCTACCGGGTCAGCGGCCTTGTCAGTGGCCTGCGCGCGGAGTGGTCGACCTATATCCGGGACTCAGAGGGCAAGCCACGGTATATGGTCTTAGAGGCCCGTTGCGGCAGCGGTTCTATGGACCCCGTGAATTTATTTACCCAGCCGGACAGGGTAGAGCACGTTATAACGGCTAATCGTGTTGATACTCTGGTGGCCTCCAACGAGGGTGACCTGTTTCGCTCCGGTTTCGTAATGGCGGATGACGATCCGTCGGTAGCGGTTCACAAGGAATGGATTATTGCGAACGACACAATTTATTGGCGCAATGGTATTTACGACCGGACGTACTACGATGCCAGTATGATTGATGCGCCGGTACGCAGTATTCCGCTGAAATCTGTCACTATCCGTGATCTGACCCATTGGGCGCCCTTTCTGGAGCCCGAGGCCAAACATGTGCTGAAATACGAGGGGCCGCTGCACTTTATGATCAACCCCTGGGTCAATATCTAGGACAGGTGCCTGTGCGGGTCTAAACAAATCCGCCTTTGCAGGGTATGCTGTCGGTCTCATGATTTGATAGCGAGTGCGCCATGAACTCTCCTTTCACAAAATTTGTCAGCCTGTTGTGTATTACCCTGATGACCGCTGCCTGCAGCGACAGCAGTGATAATGGTAGCGGTACGGGTGCTGTCTCTATCGCTGCTCTCCCTGGAGAGTCAGTTTACGAGGCGGCGAATGCCTGTGTGGCGATCTCCCCGGATGAGGGCAAATATTACATCAGCGGCACGCCCGTCATCCCCGACGATGACGCGGGTGGCGCAGGTGCAGGATGGGAGTCAGATTTAACCGGTGTAGGCGTTGCAGATCTATCTGATGCGGGTCGTTTTCTGTTGCGACCGTCTGATTTGGGCAAGTACCTGATCTACGACCGGGTGGGAAACTACCTGGTCTCAAACGGGGACGTGCTGCTGCTTGCGACGCAGCTGGCCTCAGACACCGGCGTGGTCGATGGCGAGGTAGTGATTGAAGACCGCATGCAGTCAGAGGGCGAATGGCAGCTTTATACAACGGCTAATGGGCGCTACCAGCTGCAGCATATCAAGTCTGGTGCCTATATTGGGAGCGAGGGCGCAATGGTCACGGAAGATCAAGCCGCTTCCCTGTTGTTGGCCTTGCAAACAGACTGTGCAGAGTTTCCAGAGTTGACGCTTGATGCCAGCGGTGAAGTCACGGTTACGGAGTTTGAGGATGGCTCTGTTTTTGGTTTTGTTGAAAGTCATGCCCATCTCTTTACCAATCTCGCCTTCGGTGGTGGTGGCACATTCCATGGTGCACCGTTTCACCCGCTGGGGGTGGAGCATGCCCTGCCGGACTGCGACCTGGTGCACGGGGAAGAGGGACGCCGGGACATTATGGGTTCGAGCTTTTCCGGAGGTGATCTTGATGCATTGTTGGTGGCGCTGGTTGCGGGTGAGCTGCCCGAAAAAGATCACGATACAGAGGGTTACCCGGTCTTTACCGAGTGGCCAGCGGCACCCTCCAGCGCCACTCACCAGGTGCAGTACTACAAGTGGTTGGAGCGCGCCTACCTCTCTGGCTTGCGACTGTTGATACAACACGCCACCACGAATGAAATTCTGTGCCAGTTGACTACGGGGGTCGGCGCGCAACCGCGTCGGTTCGACTGTAACGACATGGTGAACGTCGATAGAATTATTGAGGCAACCTACGCCATGGAGCGTTATATCGATGCTCAGGAAGGTGGCCCCGGCGAGGGTTGGTTCCGCATCGTGTTTAGTCCGGCAGAAGCCCGCGAGGAGATAAAGGCGGGCAACCTCGCGGTGGTCTTGGGTATCGAGACGTCAGATCTCTTTGATTGTTACCTGGTGCCGTTTGGCGATTTCAGCGCCTGCACCGAAGCCGATGTGCTGGCGAAATTGGATGAATACCACGATCGTGGCGTACGCGCATTGTTTCCCGTGCACAAATATGACAATGGGTTCTCCGCGGGAGACGGGGACCGCGGTATTATCGATATCGGCAACTTCAGTCATACCGGGCATTACAATAACTATGTGGAGTGCCCCGAAGAGCTATTGGAATTTTCGGGTGGATTTGACAGTGGTGGTGTTGTTTTTGCCGGCCTCAATCAGCCAAGGGACATCTATGATTCGCAACCGCTGTTCGATATGAGCGGTTATGCGGATGATCCAGTGGGTACCTTGTTCCAGTTTTCGAACCTATTGCTCGGTGCAGACTCTTTGGACGGGGAGTATTGCCAGAAGCATGGCCTCACTGATCTGGGCGAATTCCTCATTGAGGAAATGATGAAGCGGGGCATGATTCTCGAGGTTGATCACCTGCCTCGCAAGAGCTATCAGCGGGCTTTTGAAATACTTGAGGAAAACGACTACCCGGCTATCGGAACGCACGGCCGTAACAAGAACGGTGAAATTTACGCGTTGGGTGGCATGTCAAAGTTTAACTTTGGGCGCTGCCGCTCAGCATCTACACCGGCGACGATGGATGACGGATTTCAGTCGCGGATAGCGTTGATGAAAGAGAAGGGCGCATTTCCGGCGGAGGGCTTCGGTTTTGACCTGAACGGTTTTGCTGGCGCGCCAAGCCCGCGCTTTGGTGAGCGCGCCAATTGTTCAGATCCGCAGACAGATGAGGGTATTACCTATCCCTTTAAGTCCTATGCCGGAGATATCACTCTTGAGCAGCCGGTAGTGGGGAATCGGACGCTGGACTTTAATACCGAGGGTATGGTGCATCTGGGGCTGGTAGCGGAGCTCATCGAAGATGTGCGCCGTGACGGAGCTACCGACGAGGAGCTTGAGCCGCTGTTCAAGTCGGCGGAGGGGTATTTGCGGATGTGGGAAAAAGCGCAATCCCGGGGTCTGGCGCTATCCCAATAATACCACCTGTTCAGCCACCCAGGTGCCCGCGCTGTCGGGTATCATGGGGGCATGAGCGGTTCCAGCCTGCAAAAGTCTAAATTTCCCTGGCGTCCTGCCGGCGCCCTGTTTTTTTTCGCCGCGGCCCTGATCGGTTTTGCTTCGGGGGTGTCTGTCACCGAGCGCCCTGAGGTGGCGGGTGCCAGTCTACTGACCCAGGCTTACTACAGTCTCAGTCTCTTCGTGGTCGGTGGGGTCGATCTCGGGACGCCCTATGGTGGACCCTTGTTTGGCCGGGTGCTGGTTTGGATTTCTTATTTTGGCGCACCCATTCTTGCGGCCTCTACTCTGATAGGCGCCTTGTTGCGAGCGCTGGCGCCCCAGAGTTGGAAGCTGCGACGTATCAAGAATCATGTGGTCATCGTGGGTGCGGGGGAGCTCTCCCTCAGTTATCTCCGCGTGCTGAGGCGGCACAGCCCGAACATACCAGTGGTTGTCGTGTCCCGGGAGACGCCAGAGCAGTCTGTGCTGGATGAGTTTGAGCAGGGACTGGGAGCAGTCACCGTCGTGGGTGATATTACCCATGAGTTTTTTCTGCGCCAGTTGCACGTGGAGCGGGCGCACAAAATTCTTCTGCTCGCGGATAACAGCCTGCGTAGCTATGAAGCGGCCAGCACTCTGTTAGCGATGGTGCCGGGAATCGGCGAGCGCATCGTCATTCACTGTGTCCGACTGCGGTTTATGCGGGCCATGCAAAACACATTGGTGTCCAGGAGCTGTGAGACGTTTAATACCTACCATTTGGCTGCAAAAGGGTTAGTGCGGGATCGCATGTTGCAACAGTTCCGCGAAACGCGCGATAAGGATGTGGTGATTATCGCGGGTTTTGGACGTTTCGGTCAGACCATTCTCGAAGAACTGCAGCGCGACGCAGCAGACGAACTGGAGACGGTTGCCATATTGGAGCGTGACGCTCACCGCCGCATTCTTGTGGCAGAAGAGCAAATGTCATTTGATGAGGGTTACCGAAGGGAAGTGTTCGAGGGAGATATCTCTCACCCGGAAGTGTGGCAAAGGGTGCAAGACGAAATCGATATCAAGCCGGATGGCGAGAATGCGGCATTTGTTCTGGGAACAGGTCTTGAAGAAGATAACCTGCGCACGGCTTTGTGGATTCGGCGCAAGTACCCGCGGGCGATGGTGATTGCCCGCAGTAGTCGCAAGTCGCGATTTGCCAGCGATGTCGCTGCAGAGAATGGCTTTATCAGTATCAGCATTAACCAACTCGTCGAGGAAAATATTCCTACGAGCTGGATCGAGTTCACCAATTGACGTCTCTCCCTCTCGCTATCTGCGCCGCACGTAAGTTCGCTCGAATTCCTTAACAGGGTTACTTGCCTGTCGCGACTGCGTGTCGCCCATAAAACCCGCAGGGTAAGCGGTGGGGCAGATCAACACTTTGAGATTAACTTTACGTTATGATGACGACCCGGAGATAAAATGCTAACACTATGAATAATAAGACTCCGAATCATGACCAGTCACCGCTGTCCTGCCCTCACACGCTTGAGGATATCGATCTCTTTGCGCCTGGTGCTCAGGAGCACTGGTACGAGGCTTACCCCATACTCCATCGGGAAGCGCCGGTGCTGCGCCTTCCGGGGGAGGGAATCGATGGCAAGGGTGACGGTTTTGTCCTGAATAGCTACGAGGATATAGAGCGTGTTGTGAAGGACCCCGAGCGCTTTACGCCTCTGATGACCATGAAAGTCGAAGAGATGCAGTCGATGCTGGATCAAGGCGAGCAGCTCCCGAATGACGCGTCCCGTTTCGACCTGGCCATGGACTCCGTGCGCACATTGCGACCAACGGCAGCGCTATGGCGCGCTCATCGGCAGGAGCTTACAGATCCATGGGTAGGTCCCGGTGCCAAGCGGCATGAGGCAATGATACGTGCGGTGGCAGATGAGCTGATTGATCGGTGGATAGATCGTAATGATGGCGATGGATGGGGTACGGTTGAGTTTGTGGACGAGTTTGCGCGCGCCTTACCCCAGCGTGTAATGGCCAATGTGCTGGGGTTTCCACCAGAGGATGTAGGCCAGCTTGCGCTCTGGGGTAATGCGCAGGTTATGCAGTATGTTTATGGCAAAGGGCATATGAATATGCTCGACGAGGAGAGCATGTTGCTGCAGGCAAAGCAGCTCGATGGCTTTGCCGACTACCTCGCCGATCAGGTAGCAAAAAAACGGCGACAGCCGCAGAACGATATGATTAGTGAGCTGACGCAAGTTAAATACAAGGCGCTCAATCGCAAGCTGACCGACGAGGAAGTCTACGGCATTATCTATTTCATGGTGCTGGGCGGACTGGAAACCACGCAGTATGCCCTTGAAGAGGAGGCACAATTACTGTGCGAGCAGTCGGGGTTGTTTAATACGATCAAGGCGAACAACAGTGCGATAAGAGCTTTCACTGAGGAGTCGATGCGCTTGCGGGCACCCACACAGGGTCTGTCGACACGGTTAACAACTCGGGAAGAGGTGTTTCAGGGCGTGACAGTCCCGGCGGGTTCTATTTTACATATTCGATTTGGAGCGGGTAACGTCGATCCAAAACAATATGAGTGTCCGTACGAGTTAAAGCTCGATCGTAAGTCCCTCGGCAATCACCTGACATTTTCGCAGGGTCCGCGCACTTGCCCCGGGGCAGGCATTTCACGGGTAGAGCAGGTTGTGGCCTGGCAGCAGCTGTGCAGCCGGTTGGATAGCATTGAATATGCACCGGACAATGCCTTTGAGCATCAACCGGGAATAATGCTTGGCACGCTATCGCTGAATTTACGCTTCAAGCGTGCGGCTTAGTTGATTTGGAATATGCGGTAGCCCAATCCATCCGGTGTGAATCGCCCGATACCGACAGCAAGAATTTTATTCAGCCAACTGTAGCGTTTATCACCGGTGCGAAAGGTCGGTGCCGTGCGAAAGTAATAACTGGATGGGTCGAGGTCTGACATCGCTATCCCGGATTCCAGCAAGTGCTTCGGCACGTCGATGAAACCGTAGTACTGCACATAGATTAGTGCATTGTCTTCAGTCTGCCATACGGCTCTGACATTGACCTGGTAAGAATTTTGTCCGTCGAGAGAGAGTGCCGGCCAGTCACCGCCGCCCGGTAATACGTGTCCGGTGAGCCCGGGGCCACTGAAGTCACCGCTGGCGATGTAGCCTATATTGGTCGCCCCCCAGGGTGAATCTATTGTGCCGGGACTGTCCGGCGCGGGAAGCAATTCGACGTCGCACAGCCAATCACCGGTCAAGTGCAGCATGTCATAGTCCGCTTTTGGCATGGGTGTCCCTCCTGTGTGCAATCCGCGTTCGGTGTAGTCAGCACCTTATTCCGCGCAGTCCGCGCAGGCAAGTCCGCGTGGTCGGTAAATCATTGCGGCTTTCATACCAGGCGTGGTGCCGTTGAAGACGTGCCCTAACGATCGATATCTGGACCTGTAGCCATTTGCTTGTTAGCGTCTTGGATTGTCTTGAAGAGGGGAAACCGTGCGATGAGTACACTGCTGGCAAAAATTCAGATTCACACGGGCCAGGAAGAGGAGTTCGAGGAAGTGATGGCCTATATGTACCGGCAGACACATGCCACCGAGGACGGGGTATTGCGTTACGAGTACTGGCGGGGCAGCGAGCCGGGGTTTTATTATTGCTTGCTGTCATTCAAGGACGCGCTTACTTTCTGGCGACATCAGGCTAGCGACCACCATGAGGGAGAAATGGCCCGTTTTGCACGCTGTATCGCGGATCTCGATCTGGAAGTCATCGACCCGGTGCAGCAGGCCTCGCCCCTGCCGGCAACAGAGGAAGGCGTGGTCTCTGAAGCTGACAGCGATGCAGTCAAGGCAGCTGCGGACGCCTACCCGATAGCCATTAAGGCCTGGTGGTCGGCGCATCGAAAAACCTAGGTAGAATTACTGCGCGCCCATGCGTGTGCAGCCTCTGAACTTACCCAGCGTACTGCGTTGTGCACCAGTTGCCGGAAATATTTATTGGACATTGCTGCGCCGTCGTCGCCTCCCTGCAGGTAGACGATTGGGCTGTTACCCTGGCGTTTTACCCAGCCTACAAAATGGCTGCCCTTGGGGTGAGTCCAGCCCTCGCGGCTGTACATGGTACCGCCCACGGCGCTGGCAGCAGAGTAGAAATGGTCGTCTTCGAAACAATAGTCGCTGGCCAGTAGTGGAATAACGTCGTCTTCGAACACCGGGCAAAGGTATAGCTCGTCAGTCATTTCAAAGCTGTCTGGAATGCCCTGCGTAACAGGGTGATCGCGCAGTTTTGAAATGCGATGGTTCACCTGGTGACAATATCCGGAATCGGGCCATTGCCGATCGCGCAGGGTAGCAGGGCGATAATGAAAGCGACCGCCTACAATTTCCGCATACGCGGGCCAGGCGGGCCAGGCCGCGATCGCGTGGTGGAGGTACACCATCCCGACGCCGGCATCCAGCATGTCGAGATAGTTTTCGCGAAAGCGTGCCGACGGGCTAAGCAGCTGCGGTGCGTCTGCGCTGGTAAAGTCCACGCCGGGCATGTCGTAGCACACGATGGCGTCGAATTCCTCAGCCGCCGCGGGCCCCAACACTCGTTGTGCAACGGGTTGTTCCACATGGCATACGTCAAACTCTTCAAGACCACTCAACAGTGCAGCGTAGGCGTCACGCTCATAGGGATGACCGCGCGCCAGCGCCAACAGTTTATACGATGCGCTGTAGTTAATAATGTCCATGCGTACTCACGGTTTCACCGCTACTAACTGTTTACCGATATTACCGCCGCGGAATAAATTGATCAGAGCATCAGGCATCTGCTCAAACCCGTCGAATACGGTTTCTCTGTGCCGTAATTCCCCGCTCTCAAGATATTGCACCAATCCGGTGATGGCTTCTGGAAAACGCTTGGCGTAATCCATCACCAGAAAACCCTCCATTCGGGAGCGCTTGTAAATGAGGTTAAAGTAGTTGACGGGGCCGGGCAGAGGCCCGCTTTCGTTATACCGAGAAATACCACCACACAGTGCTATCCGCGCGTGCATCGCGAGGTTGTCGAGGGCGATGTCGAGAATCTCGCCCCCGACATTGTCGAAATAGACATCGATGCCGCCGGGGCACAGCGCTGCCACGCGCCCTGCGGTATCCTCAGATTTGTAGTCAATGGCAGCGTCAAATCCCAGCTCTTGCGTTAGCCATGCGCACTTGTCCTTGCCTCCGGCAATGCCGATCACGCGCGCACCGGCAATGCGCGCCAGTTGCCCGGCGACCGAACCGGTGGCGCCTGCCGCACCCGAAACCAGCACCGTATCGTCTTTTTTGGGGACGCCTACATCCAGCATGCCAAACCAGGCGGTGAGGCCTGTCAGTCCGAGTACATTAAGCGCCGTGGCGGGCACAGTGGCCTCGGGCAGTTTTTGCAGGGGGGTGTTGCGTCCGTCGCTCACCAGGTAGCGACGCCAACCGATCATGCCCGACACCGCTGTGCCAACCGGTAGCGCCGGGTTGTCCGATTCGATTACCACACCGGTACCCTGACCGCGCATGAGTTCGCCGATTTTTACCGGGGGCACATAGCTTTCGCGGTCTTCCATCCACCCGCGCATTGCGGGTTCTACCGCGAGGTAGGTGGTTTCTACCAACACCTCGCCCTTGCCGGGTTGCGGCATCGGCCTATCGACGAGGTTAAAGTCTGTGGGCTTTACCTCGCCCTGTGGTCGCGAGGCCAGCACAAAGTGCTGGTTACAGGGTGCACTCGATTTTGTCATTGCTATGGGTTCTCCGGCGTTGTCGCTGGGTGACTTTTTGTGAGTCGCTGATAGGCGACCCAGTGCATAGTGCCTTGGATGGGTATCACAGTACAGGGCGCGCTACTGTCGTTCCAATAGGTTGCGACCTTAATCGCTTGCGGACATTTTTCTACGCAGAAAAACTGCGTTTGAGACCATCAGGCCATCAGGCCATCAGACCATCAGACCATCAGACCATCAGACCATCAGGTCATAGTTCCAGTCGTTCAGCAGCGCCGCGTCCTCCTTGAAAGCCTGAGTAAACGTATCGCGAGTATGTGGAGGAAGGGACTCGATCTTCTTCATATTCAGATCGGTAATAGGGCGCGTGAGTGTGCCGTCGATAGAATGTACCTCGAAACTGGCCTTATGATTAATGTCGCTGAGAGCAGGAATGAATTGAGCCAGGTGAGCGCAGGTTCCTGCGGGATCGCTGACCAAGGATTCGTATGTTAATACCAGTGCGTTTTTTAGCAGTTTGGAGTTTTCCAACTGGGTGCGCAGGCACATGAGGGCGAAATTCGCCGCGCGTTTCGCCGGCCAGTGATTACGTCGCATAAGACCCTCTGCCTGCGCGTACGGATTGCGCACCATGATAATGAATTGGGCGGGCGTGAAGTGCTGCTGAATCTCATTGGTGCGAATTATGTTGGGTGGACTTTTTTCCAACCACAGCGGTTTTTCTGCGTTCCAGTGCTTGTCCCAAACCTGTTTGATGTGCGTCCAGGGCAGCGTGTGTTGCTTGTCCCATGGTTTTTCGCGCATAACGTCCTGCAACTCGGGCAGCATTTGTCCCTCTGTGGGCAGTGATGACACCTGTGCGGATGTGGATATCAGTTTCCACAGTAGCGTTGAGCCGGAGTAGGGCGGACATAAAATAAAAAGGTAGGAGGACATGACGTGATGTATTGCCCCGCGATCGGCCATCGGTAGGTTTACGAATGATAACCACACTAGCAGAGGGCGCGTTGTCGTGCCAGAACACGGTCGTATTTGCGTGATACAGCATTATCGTACTTGTCGGCAATGACCCAGACTGTATGCTATGTGCGGTAGCTAACGGTATAGGAAAATGGGTGAATGAGAACCAGGAGAAGGTTGATGGCCTCTCGAGAAATGACGACAAACACCGTTTTTTTTGTGCTCTTGTTTACTTATCCACTGTTCAGTTTTTTATGGCGCAGGGACTACCCGGTCTTCTCGCTTGAAGTGATGTGGCTGCTGGGTATTCTTTTCGTTACAGCGCTGTGCGTCGGCCTGCTGTGCTCACGTATCAGCCCGGCGATATCGAATCTGGTGACCGCTCTCGCCTTATTTCTGGTATTTGTACTGCAGCTTAACCCCTCGCTCAGCGGCCTTGTTGCAGGTCTTATTGCCATTGGCGGAGTGTTGCTGGTGTTCAAGCAGCGGCTGCGGCGGGTGGGCGTTTACATACTTGCCGCAATTCTGCTGGGTGCGTGGCTCGATAGTCGATTGGAGCCCCACCTTGACCGGCCTGTCGAGAATGCTGCCAAGGCTAACAAGAGTCTTGCCCCAGTCGTGCATATTCTTCTGGATGGATTTATTGGACTTGCCGGACTGCCAGATTATCCGGCCTCCAAGATCATTCGCAAAAAAATGCTGACGTTCTTCGAGGCCAACGATTTCGAGCTCTACACACACGCTTACAGTCGTTTTGCCCGAACGGGAGAATCCGTTTACTCGGCGATGAACTTCGGCCATACGTTTGATCTTTCGTTTGGATTGCAGAAGTTATCGGGTGAGCAGCATATACTGCCGGAAAATGCCGTTTTTTCTGTCATGGAGTTGATGGGATATCGGCTCAACATTTACCAGACGGGGCACATCGATATGTGTCGGTCTAACCCGACCAGTCTTGATCGCTGCTGGCAACATGATCAACCCAATATTCGATCTGTGCTTGGTGCTGGAGATGCCCGTATGCGCTTTTATGCGCTGTTGAAGACTCTGCTGAGCCAGTCGCGAGTAGCAAAGAGAATGATAGAAAATACGGAATGGACCGCGGTGATAGAAGTGGCAAATTACGATCCCGCCCTTTTTGACGTGTTGAGTAAAGACATTGCGGAGCGCCCCCGGGGCAACTATTTCTACGCACACGCACTGATTCCACATGGCCCCTACATCTACCAGCCAGGCTGCACGGTCAGTTATGACCACGCGCCTCTGCTCACGTCCGCCCGGACGCTGGAGGAGCCGCCCCTGCAAGGCGATGTCTATGAAGTCCGCAATGGCCTCTACTTCGCTCAGATCGACTGCGCTCTGGATACATTGCAATCGTTGTTTGCCGATATGAAAGCCCGCGGCGTCTATGACCGAGCTGTTATTGTGCTGCACGGAGACCATGGTTCACGGATCGGTCGGTATCAGTATCTTTCTGAGCACGTGCAGGATTTGAGCGTTGCCGATTACCGTGCCGGTTTTTCAACGCTGTTTGCCGTAAAGTATCCCGGCAGCCGGTTTGCGCTGCGTGACACGCCTCTGCCAATCGCGCGTCTGTTGGAGACGTTCATTGATGAGATACCGAACTACGTGCAGGAATCCGCAGAGTATCCCGAATTCGCGCCAGCTGCGGAGGCTGCCCCTGATTCCTCGAAAACGGCCCCGTATATTTATTTGCTGGGTGAGGTGCCGCCCACGCGGGTCACTATTGACCTGTTTGGCGATTAGGCGGCTGCAGGTAGTCAGTGGGTGACAGTGGCGTTATATCCGGGTGGGAAGTCAGCAAAAATCGCCGCCGCAGTTTTGCGTCGTTCTTCCGCAGCCTTGGCGGCATCTTTTTCCCGACCCATACGCGACACATAGGTTGCGCGCCACTTGGAACGCATTTGTGCCGGGTCGATCAGGTCGACGATAAAGGTGCCCTGCGTATATTGGCGAACTGTTACGTCGGCCACAGGCGCGCAGCGCCAGCAATTGTAATAACCGGCCGTATTGTATGAGCGAATATCGGTTTTTTCCTGTGTGACAAGGTGCCATGCAAGCAGCATATCCGCCTCTGAATTTTGGTCTACGATTTGATAACCCCGGCGAGTCAGTTCATCGGCCAGTGCAGTGTCGATTCGATCGATCTGTATGTCCGACAGCATCGCAGCAGATTCAGGTGTGCGAAGAATGGGTTGGATCGCGATCTTACGCACACCGGAAAAATTGTAGTTCGTGTCGTAGTCGGTGGTGATGTTGAGCGGTGTGGCGCAGCCTGCCAATACCAGGGCGCACGCCATCAGTATAAGCAGCCCTGCCTGGCTATGTTGCGTTTGCTGAGTCGCGAGGTTCACAAGGCTTCTCCGTGTATCAATCATCGTTTCAAACAACGAGTATACCGTTGCGCGGGCCAAATGCGAGTTTACTGAGTATCACTGAAAGAGCGCGCATCCCCGCAGGTCGAACAGAACAAGCGCAGTGATAAATAGAGTTTGCGCGGAATGGCACCATGGCTGGTCGCAGCAGAGCGCGGTGCGCTCCAGTTGAGGGAGGGCTGAGCGACAGGACGCCCTAGCCAAGCACATCGTCCGCCACGAAATACCGCGGATCTTCGATCACGTTGACCTCCACCAAAGCGCCTGCCCTGCGCAGCAGCCTGCGACATTCTTCGCTCAGGTGCACGAGGTGCAGCGTTTTGCCCACATTGAGGTAGCGCTCTGCGAGGGTGTCGATAGCCTCCAGACCGGAGTGATCCGCTACTCGGGACTGCGCGAAGTCGATCACCACGTCGTCATTGTCTTCGGTCGGATCGAACTGCTCAAGAAACGAGGTGACTGAGCCAAAAAACAGGGGGCCATGCACACCGTACACGGTAGATCCTTTGTGGTCCTCTCGTACCTCGACGGAGATATGCTTGGCGTGCTCCCAAGCAAAAACAAGAGCGGATACGATAACCCCGACCACCACTGCAACGGCGAGATCAGTCGCGACGGTAACCGCAGAGACCAGCACCAGAACCAGAGCGTCACTGGCGGGAACCTTACCCAGCACACGAAAGCTACTCCATTCAAAGGTGCCAATCACCACGATAAACATCACGCCAATAAGCGCTGCAATGGGAATTTGCTCGATCAGTGGCGATGCGACCAGAATGAAAAATAGCAGCGACAGTGCGGCGGTAATACCCGACAGGCGGCCGCGACCGCCAGAGTTTACGTTGATCATACTCTGGCCGATCATGGCACAACCGCCCATACCGCCGAACAGCCCGGTGGTGGTATTGGCGACGCCCTGGGCGACGCACTCTATGTTGCCGTGGCCGCGCGTCTCGGTGATCTCATCGACCAGGCGCAGTGTTAACAGGGATTCGATCAGGCCAATGGTCGCCAGGATCATGGCATAGGGGAAAATGATCGTCAGCGTGTCCCAATTTAGAGGCACGGTGGGTATATGGAAACTGGGCAGTCCTCCCTTGATAGACGCCACGTCCCCGACAACGCGGGTGTCCAGGTCCAGACCGAATACCAGTCCGCTGATCACCAGTATGGCGACCAGAGAAGAGGGCAGCGCAGAGGTGAGTTTGGGTAAAAAATGGATGATCAGCATAGTCAGTGCAACCAGTGCCAGCATCATGGACAGCTCTGAGCTCTGCAACCATGCGACATCAACCGTAGAGCCTGCGAGAAAGGTGTCGTGCAGCCAGCCCGGTTCTCCCGCTGTACCGAACTGACCCAGCTGCGCCAGAAAAATCACGATAGCCAGTCCGTTGACGAAACCCAGCATGACGGGGTGGGGCACCATGCGTATGAATTTGCCCAGCTTGAGAATGCCCGCGCTTATTTGCAGTAAGCCCATGAGTACGACGGTAGCGAACAGGTATTCAACGCCATGATCGGCAACCAGTGCGACCATCACCACGGCCAGTGCGCCAGTGGCGCCTGATATCATGCCGGGACGACCACCAATACAAGCGGTGATGAGGCCCACCATGAACGCTGCATAAAGCCCGACCAGCGGTTCAACACCCGCGACGAAGGCAAAAGCAACCGCCTCGGGCACCAGTGCCAGTGCGACGGTCAGGCCCGATAGCAGGTCATTTTTAATCGTTGCTATCTTGCTGGGGTGGAATTCGAACATATTACGCTCACGTCAACAGGCGGCGCCCGCCAACGTGAGAGGCGCGTCGCAAAGTAAAATTCAGGACCGATCGACGGGGGTAGTGTTGTTATGCGACGACGGGAAGGATGCGCAGTCTAGTGGATAGCACTGGGCAGTACAATGCATAAAAGAGGGGTAAAAGTGCAGGTTTTCAGTACGCACTGAGATCAGTGTAGGGCAGTTGTGAAGCCCCACTGGTGTGCCCCGGACCGGTAATCTCCGAGGCACTGCCTTTGCCTTTATTGAGCGGTGAAGTCGGGTACTGAAACCAGTCGATCCCCGGCAAATGAACCCATGTACACACGTCCATTCTGCGGTACGGCAACGGTTGCCGCGCCCATAGGAGCTCCCTCCCATGCGAAGAGAACTTCTGTGCTCATATCTTCCGGGTCGAGCGCGATAATCTCAAACGCCGCACCACAAGGCTGTTCCTTCACCTCGAAGCAGGCGATCAGTTCCAGCACAGAAGTGTGGGAAGCAATCCACAGGCGCCCATCGGTGCCCCAGGCACTGTTATCCGCATTCGACAGGGAAGCGGTTGCCAACACCTCGCCAGTATCCGCATCCAGCTTCCACACCTCTTTCTCCAGATACATATTGGCGAACACGTGGCGGTTGTCCTCGCTTATTTCGATGCCATTGGGCTGAGCGGCTTCCGTGCCCGGCAGTACTCGCAACCCGGTATCCTGGTTCCAGCGCCATACATCGCCAGAGGGGATCCCCGCGAGGCTCTTCACCAACTCCCAGCCGCCTCCGGTTTTGAACATGCGGGTGTAGATAACATCGCCGTTGTCGAGGCCCACCACATCGTTCATGAACGTGTCGGGTGCCGCGAAAACACAACCGCGCCAGCGCAAGGTGCTGTCACCACCGGCGTTATCCAATTCAAACAATTCGACGGCCTCACGGCTGCCGTGATTCACCACTAGGTAGCGCCATTGACCGTCATCGAGTTGGTGCAGGTGCGTGCCGTGGGGGCTGAACGCCTCGCCGGGCGGTGTTGTACAGGACGCGTCGCCCCAGAGTTCCTGCGCTGGCCCTGCTGCAGTCGCACTGGGGAATAATGGTTTGCGTTGCGCGGTCTGGGTATCGAACAGGGAGATGCTGCCGGCGCCTTCATCCATGCCGCCAAAATGAGCGAGCAGCAGGTAACGTCCGTCATTCAGTGCGGCGATATCCTCTGGTGCCTGCATCTGACAGTGGGGCTGGATATCGCCGACCGCTTCGCAGCCCTCAATAGGCGCAGGAGCGCCGCAGCCTGACAGAGCGCCGAGAGCCAACGTTGTAAATAACAGCGCGGTGGTACGTTGTATTCTTTTCATGATCGTCGCTCTCCTGTTCGAATTGAGTGCAGTACGTCAGAGTCGCTCTGACAGTGCACACAGTTGCTCCGCATACTCGGTAATCAGATTGTGTTGCGTGAGCCGTTCGCGCCACGCAGCGGGAATACCCGACTCGCCGTAAAAAGCGCCGGCAAGTTGGCCGAAAATGGCACCGGTGGTATCGGCGTCATCGCCGAGGTTGACCGCCATAAGCGCGCCTTCCTCGAAACTATCGCTGTGGTGAAAAGCCCACAACGCCGCTTCGATAGCATCTACGACATAGCCAGTACCTTTTATCTCTGGCGGCATTTTTTGGGTGTATGACCCTTTCGCAATCGCGAGAATGTCGCTGTTGCTGTCATCGGTGAATAGCTCGGGGGGGATAGAGGCGGTATCCAGAATAGTAGCGCGTGATGCGCCGTCCAGCGCACGCACAATCAACTCGCTATACAGCCCACAGGCATCGAGGCAGGCGCGGGCACCGTGGGTGGTTGCCGAACTGTTAGCCGCCTGCTGCCAGCGCTGTGCATCATTCTGTCGGAAGGCCAGTGGCAGTGGCGCAAGCCGCATGAGTGAGCCGTTGCCTGCGCTGTTTTTATCAGTAGAGCCTGCAACGGGGTTGCCGCTATCGCGGAAACTGTGCAGGGCTTGCTTTACCGTATTGCCGATATCAAAGCAGCTCCCTGTGGAGCTTAGGTGCCCTTCCTTCCACCACCGAACATAGCGGGTCATCTGGTCTGCCGCATCAAAGCCCTGTTGCTCTATGAGGCTCTCGGCGAGGCACAGCGCCATGGAGGTATCGTCAGTCCAGTACCCCGGGGGCAGTTTCAATGGGCCGCCGCCGACCATGTCATCGATCGGCTCAAAGCTGCCGGGAGAACGGAACTCCAGTGTGGTGCCCAGCGCATCCCCTGCGGCCAGGCCCAGCAGTGCGCCTTTATAGCGTTCGATCAATTGCATCAGGCGTTGTTATTCTCCCGTTTGCAGAGCCGCATAAGTTGCGCACAGTCTACTGGTTTCGCGAAGTGAGGGACATAACCCGAGCCGGTACGATACGTGGGAACCCGCCGAAATGGGCCCCAGGCCTGGGCACAGGCCACGCCGTGGCAGGGCACAAGGGTGTCAATCAGGCGCTAATGGCTTCACCGGCGAGTGTGATGCGATGCATAAGGCGCCGCTGACCGGCGTAATCATTATCGGCTTGATGCCAGGTCAGGCGGTTATCCCAAATCGCAACCGAGCCGGGCTGCCAGTCGAAGCTGCAGGTATAGGCAGGCTGGCTGGCGAATTCGTACAGGTAGTTGAGGATGGCGAACGCTTCGCCGTGATCAAGCGCTTCGATGCCGATAGTATGCCCGGGGTTCACGTAGAGCACCGGCTGCCCAGTGACAGGGTGGCTGATAATCATCGGGTGAACGGCTGAGCCCACCACATCCATACCGCCGAGATTTTTCGACTGATCGGTATCACGGTAATAGCCGCCCTCGCCATACAGGTGTTCATTGGAGTGCACGGCTTTGAGCCCGTTGAGAATATCCCAAAAGCGCGGTGATAAATCGGCGCAGACTCTGCCGAGGTGGGCAAACTGCGTGTTTCCTCCGTGAGAGGGCAACTCCCGCGCCACCAGTATGGAGCCCAGTGCCGGCGCCGCCTCATAGGAGTGATCGGTGTGCCACCCGCCACCGATATTCATGGTTTGGTCTGCCTCCTTTAATACTGTCGCAATGCGGGGGTGGCCCTCTACAGGGGTAAAAAACTTGTTTAATACGATGTCGCCCAGTGCCTCTGCCAGTGCAATATGCTGGGCTTCGCTGATCACCTGATCGCGGAAAAACAGCACGCCGTGTTCAAACAGGGCGGCGCGAAGGGCCGCGGCAGCGGCCGCATCAACGTGGGATAACGCGATGTCGGACACGGTGGCACCGCATCCGGGAGAAAAGGGCTGGATATTCATAGGGCACACCGTATTACCGCTCAATGTTCAACGTGCCCAGCATAGTATGGATGGTGCGATGCGGCCAATATGGTCTATTTTGCTTTTTGGCAGGGCTGTACCTACACCTATATCTACATTCGTATCGGGAGCCGGCCGCGCCAGGGCAGCGCACTCTGCGCAGCCTCCTCAGAGGAGGCGCTGCGCAACGTCGCTCTAGTGCCTCAAGCAACCGAGCCCGGGCGCCACCCGTTGATGGATTATTGCAAAATGCAACTGGATGTTGGATAAATGCAAAATAAGAGGTATTTTTTCCACTATCAGGGTTTCCCCCTATGGCAGATAGCCGAATCATCGGATATAGTCCCGTTTCTGTCACGAATTACAGCCCGTTAGCAAGGAATGACCATGAACATCAAGACACTAGCGATCACCGCCGCATCGACTCTTCTGCTGGGCAGCAGCCTTTCAGTCGTTGCTGATAATGTTGGAACCGAGCTTACTGGCCTGCAATTGCCCGTTATGATTAATCAGACGGGTGCCTACGTCGAGGCTCAAAAGAATATGGCGGTATATCCCGGTGATCGCCTGATGGTGATGGGCGGTGGTTCTGCCCAGATTCAGTACGCCAACGGGTGCGTGCAGACGGTTGAAGCCAATGAAATCCTGCAGGTAGGAACGCCGGAATCCTGCAGCGCGATAGACACAGCCAGCATCAATAATCAGATGGGCGCTGCTCCCGGGGTCGGAGGAGGAGCTGGTGCGGCAACCGGTGTCCTGGGAACAAATCTCGGAGCAGGGACTCTCGCGGTAACCGCGGCCGCAGGTGTGGGCGTGGTTGCCAAAGGCGCAGACTATGACGGTAACGGTGCTACGTTGACGCCTATCTCGCGCTAAACGCTGGTCGGAACGCTCTCAAACGCCCAGCAATTGCCGGGCGTTTTTGTTTCGTGAATATCAAATGATACCGGCCCGCGTGCAGCGCGGACCGTCGGTTTTAGTGTAAACGATCACTCTTTTCTTATGCCTCTGGCGTTGCTCAGGTAGGACGTGTGTAAATGTTGCTAATCAGTATATCGTTACCTGGTAATCGTCATGTTTAGCGACCTGCGCCCATTGCTGTTTCGCTCCAGGATAGAACGCCCGTATGATTGATTTACATTGCCATATGCTACCGGCTATTGACGACGGCGCCCGTGATCTCGACACGGCGTTGAACATGGCGCGTCTGGCAGTGGCTGACGGTATTACCACCACGGTGTGTACGCCGCATATTTATCCCGGTTTGTTTGAGAACACTGTGCCCGGTATTCAGGATGCCGTCGTCGACTTTCGGGCGGCGCTGAAGGCCGCGGGGATACCGCTGGCGATTAGTTATGGCGCTGATATTCAGGTGGTTCCCGACCTGCTGCAGGGTTTGAGAGCCGGGGCACTGCCCACGCTCCACAACAGCCGCTATTTTCTGTTTGAGCCACCGCATCACGTTGCGCTGCCAGGTATGTTGGATCTTTTACACAACGTCATCGCGTCGGGCTATGTGCCGATTATCACGCACCCCGAACGGCTCAGTTACGTTGAGGATCACTACGAGCAATTCCTCGAAGCGG
This sequence comes from Candidatus Marimicrobium litorale, assembly GCF_026262645.1. Classification (NCBI taxonomy): domain Bacteria; kingdom Pseudomonadati; phylum Pseudomonadota; class Gammaproteobacteria; order Cellvibrionales; family Halieaceae; genus Marimicrobium; species Candidatus Marimicrobium litorale. Next base: position 1,943,755 of record NZ_SHNO01000001.1, on the reverse strand, counting down.
TCTCTATGGGTGCGTGGTTGCAAATAACCGGTGGCGCCCTGTTGGGTCGCTTCGGCCACAGGGTGAAGGCAATCTCTGAGCGTTTTCTGGCAGAGGGCGTGGTGCACCTGCTGGCCTCAGACGGGCATAATCTCAAAAACAGAACACCAGAGCTGTCAGAGGCGCGCGCAGCGGCAGCGCTGCTGGTGGGCGAAGACGAGGCGCAGCGGCTGGTACAAGACCGTCCGCGTGCCATTTTGGACGATCGGGAGCCGGGTGCGGTCTCGCCGCCTCATGTGCAGCCTCCCAGCAGCAACAAACATGACGGTAAGGCGCGCACACCCGGATTGCTGGGGCGCCTGTTGGGTGCCGGCAGATGACGGCGAATCTGTTTTCTTCCGTGTCAGTGAGTGGCCGATGCTGCCGATAGGAACGCTAGCGTTGATAGGCGCATTTGCGGCCATTGCGCTGTGGTCGACGGCGTGGTTAGGACACCGCGTTGACCTGGTGGATCGTCCCAGTGGGCGTAAGAACCATACAGGCGATATTCCGCTAACGGGTGGCCTCGCGATATACGCCACACTGTTGTTCGGTACGATGGTGCTATCTATTCCGCCTTATACGGCCATGTGCCTAGCGCTTGCGAGCGGGTTGGTTTTGCTGAGTGTGTATGACGATTATCAGCATTTAAATGCGACCGTGCGACTGGTGCTGCACTTCGGCTTCGGCGGTTTGTTGGCCATGATCGGCGGTATCAGCATCTCCAATGTGGGTAATCTGCTTGCAGCGGGCGATATTCCTTTGCTGTGGTTGAGCGTTCCGCTTACGGGCTTATCTGTGGCAGGCTTGTGCAACGCGTACAACATGATCGATGGCATCAACGGGTTATCTGCCAGCCTCGTGGCGCTGCCGCTTGCGGTGTTGTTAGTGTTGGCGCGCACTGCAGGCCACGATGGTGCCGATTTTGCGTTGCTGCTGTTGATTCCCTGCGTCATTTTTCTGGTGTTCAATTTGGGCCCCAACAACACCGTATTGCCAAAGGTTTTCCTGGGTGATGCCGGTAGTGTCACGCTTGGTTTTTTAGTGACCGCCTCGCTGGTCTATTTTTCACAGGGCGAGAACGCGGTGATTCTGCCGGTAACGGCCCTTTGGCTGGTCACGGTACCGCTGATGGATATGCTTGCCACCATGCTGGGCCGCTGGCGCAGAGGTGCGCGCCTGACAGAGGCCGACCGCTCGCATCTGCATCATTTGCTGGTGGATCAGGGTATGGGAAGTCGCCAGGCTCTGGCGGTGTTAGTGGCCTATGCCGGCCTCTGCGCGGGTGTGGGCCTGGCACTGGAACATGTGCCTGAAAGCCTTAGTTTGCTGATATTTTTTGTTCTTTTTATTGTTCACTGCGCTTTTGTCTTGCGCCGACGCCGAGCGATTTTGCAATCCTCGGGCGCTGTGCCGCCGGTGGCGAGTGACCCGCTAGCGGATTAAATTGCAACACAGCGATGCTGCAGGGCTGCGTCGCCCGGTCTTGGTCATTCGGGCACATCGCCAGGCGCACGCTGCACGCGCGCGGTGACACTCGCCGCCGTGCGCTGCGCTATAATTTAACCAGTATGGGTGGCTTGTGTGAATCGATTGAATCCAGTATTGCCGCAGGTATGGCCGTCGTCAGGCACACTCTGCGGCGTGAATGATCAGGATACTCCGTTATGTTGAGAGTGAGAAGGTACAGGAGAGCGGTTTGCCAACACCTGCTGCTATTGGCGGTGGTGTGCGGTGCGATGGTCGTTGGCGCGCAGGCGTCTGCCGCAGATTCGGGTGAATTACAGGCCATGCCGGCCACGCCTGCACCGGGCAGTGGCGTGGTGACGTTATCCACCAATGATTATCGCATAGGCCCTTCCGACCAGTTGGAAATAGACGTATTTCAGATCGAGGAGCTGTCGGGTGTGGAGCGGGTGAATTCGCGTGGCTATATTAAAATGCCGCTCATTGGCTCAGTGAAGGTGGCCGGGCTGACGCAGGGCCAGGCAGAAAACCTGATTACCGAGCTTTACGCTGAAGACTACCTGGAAGACCCTCAGGTCAACATCGACATTGTCGAGTATGCCAGTCAGCAGGTGACGGTGATGGGTGCGGTGAAGAAGCCCGGCGTGTTTGCGCTCAAGGGGCGAACTACGCTGCTGCAGGCCCTGGCGATGGCTAATGGCCTGGACGGCTTACCCGACAAAGAGGGCGTTATCATCTTCCGCGCGAATACCGAGGGCAAAGTCGTCGGTTATGTGGTGGATCTGGCGCAAATCGAAAACGGCGAGCAGGGTGACCCCGAGGTCATCGGCAGTGACAAAATTGTGGTGCCGGTGGCCGGTGTGGCGTCGGGCATTAAAGGTATCACCGACACGTTGCGCGGCTTCGTTGGGTTCCAGCGCTATTAAGGGTAACAGCGCGCTATGCGATAATGCGCGGCGTATTATGGGGTGGGTGGTACTATGAAAATTGCTAGGTATTGCTGTGTCGTTGGGCTACTGCTGGGCGGTATGTCGCTGGCGTGGTCGGCGGGCCCTGAGATGATGAGTACCCCTATGCCCCTGACGCCGGAAGACGGCAGCGGTGCCGTCGAACTGTCGACCAGCGACTACATCCTCGGCCCCTCAGACCTGCTGCAAATTGATGTTTTTCAGGTGGATGAGCTCTCGGGTACCGAGCGTATTAACGCCGCTGGCTATATCAAAATGCCCCTGATAGGCCTGGTGAAGGTGGCGGGCTTGAGTCGGGAGCAGTCTGAGGATTTGATCGCTGAGCTTTATGCCGAGGACTATTTGCAAGACCCGCAGGTGAACATTGATGTCATGGAATATGTCAGCCACCAGATTACCGTACTGGGGCATGTGACGAACCCCGGCGTCTATCCGCTAAAGGGCAAAACCACGCTGCTGCAGGCACTCGCCATGGCCGGTGACGCCGGCGCGCTGGCCGATGAAGAAGAGGTCGTGGTGTTTCGCTCCGATGAATCCGGCGCCGTAGTGGGTTACGTGGTGAATCTGGAAGACGTATTGGCGGGCACTACCGTCGACCCGGAAATCATTGGCAACGATAAGGTGGTGGTGCCGGTCTCCGGCAGCAAATCGTTTATCAAGGGTATTACGGACACCCTGCGCGGCTTTGTCGGCTTCGCCCAATTTTAGCAAGGTTTAAATAATTCATGAGTTCAGAGTCTCCGCCTACTAATCCCGTGCCCGCTGATCAGCAACTGATGATTGCTGAGCTGAAAAATCAGTTGGCGCGTTACGAGCAGGCGATTGCCGCGCCAGCGGCCGCCCCGGTTGATGATGATGATTTCATAGACCTGCGCGAGATATGGAACCTGCTGTGGCGTCGGCGCTGGACGATCTTTATCACGGCGGGCGTGTTGCTGGTCGCCACGATTATCGCCACGACGATGATGACGCCGATTTTTCGCGCCACTACGGTGCTGCAAATTGAGCGGGACGCGGGCAAGGTAGTGGAGTATCAAGGGGTGACCAGCGAGGAGTCATCAGGCTCCAGGGATTTCTACCAAACCCAGTACGAGCTGTTGCAAAGCCGCACACTGGCGCGGCGCGTGATCGACCAGCTGGGGCTGCACGAATCCGGCGCTATGGTGCCAGATGACGCGGAGCCCAGCTTTATCGCCGGCCTCATTGGCAGTGTGAAAGGGTGGTTCAGTGGCCCTGCGGAGGCGCCACAGGACGCATTGCCGCGAGACCTGGAAGCCGTGTTTCTGGGCAACCTGTCCGTCGCGCCCATTAGTAACTCCCGTCTGGTGCGGCTGTATTACGAAAGCCCCGACCCCGCCGAGGCCGCCCTGGTGGCGAACGCCATTGCGGCGTCGTTTGTGGATATGAGCCTGGAGCGTCGCTTTGAGGCCTCGGCCTATGCCAAGGGCTTTCTCGAAGAACGCCTCAAACAGGTGCGGGCCGATTTGGAAGATTCCGAACGCGCAATGGTCGCTTACACGCAGGAGCGCGGCATTATCAATCGGGATGACAAGCTGGGCATTCTGACGGAGAAGTTGAAGGAGATGAACCGGGCCCAGGTGCAGGTGGAATCCCAACGCTTTGCGGCAGAATCACAGTATCAGGAGATGCTGAGCGCCAGTATGGCCAGCCTCGCCGAGATGCTGGAGAGTGGGGTAATCCAGAACTTGAAGCAGCAGCGCGCCGATTTAACCTCTGAGTATCAGGAGAATCGGAAAATCTACAAGCCGGATTACCCGAAAATGCTGCAGCTGCAGGAAAAGATCGCACAGCTTGATCTTGAGGTGAGCAAGGAGATCGGGCACATCCGCGACGGCATTAAGGTGAAGTACCAGGCCAAGATGCGTGAAGAGGCGATGCTGTCAGAGCGTATTACGTCAACCCGTGCGGAAATCCTTGATCTGGAAGCCAACAGTGTCGATTTTAAAACGCTGAGCCGCGGTGTTGATACCAACCGCGAGCTCTACGACGGCCTGTTGCAACGCTTGAAAGAGGTGGGCGTGGCCGCCGGTGCCAGCAACAATAATATTTCCGTGATCGACCGCGCTGAAGTGCCGCGCAACCGGTTTAAGCCGAATATGACACTCAATGCGGCGCTCGCACTGGTGTTGGGCCTGATGCTGGGCGCGGCGATCGCGTTTTTGTTTGAAGTGATGGACGACAGCATTAAATCGGGTGCCGACCTGGAGAAACTGCTGAATAAACCGGTGCTGGGCATCATTCCCAACCTGAACGCTAAAGAAGTAACGGATTATGATGTCGCTTTAATGGCCTATCAGGAGCCCACCTCGGCGCTGGCCGAGGCTTATCGCTCCATGCGCACGGCGCTCACGTTTTCTACCGCCGAGGGCGCCCCCAAGGTCATGCAGTTCACCAGCGTCGTGCCTAACGAGGGTAAAACCACCACCGCGGTGAATATCGCGATCAATTTTACCCAGACCGGCAGCAAGGTACTGCTGATTGACGGTGACCTGCGCAACCCATCACTGCACAAATTGTTCCGCTGCCCCAACGAAAAAGGGCTGACCAACTACCTGACGGGCAATGCAGACCCGGCAGAGGTGACCCAGTCGTTAGGCATTCCCGGGCTGTTTACGATGACGGCAGGGCCGGTACCGCCCAACCCCGCAGAATTACTGCAAGGCGGCAAGCTGGTAGAGCTGGTGGCGCTGGGCGCCCAGCGGTTTGACTATGTGATTATCGACAGCCCGCCACTGCTGGGCCTGGCGGATGCGGTGATTATTGCTGATGCCGTGCAGGCGACGATTATGGTGGCGGCCGCTAATAGCACCCGCACGGGCGCATTCGAGGCCGGCGTAAAGCGCCTGCAGCATTCGCGTGCCAGCATACTGGGCACGGTGTTGACCAAGTTTGACCTGAAAAAATCGGGTGATGGCTATGGCTATGGCTATGGCTATGGCTATGGCTATTCTTACGGTGGCGACAGCGATGATGGGCAACGCGCCTGAGCACCTCAACGACAGTGATTCCTGATCTACTGGCAGCGGCGCTGGCCTTTTATCGCGAGCCCGCGCGCTTCCCACGGTTGCGTGACGTGGCCGCGCCGTTGCCGGCCGGCCTTACAGACCTGCTGGCCGCCACCACATCTCTTCTTTCCGATGAGCAGATTACTGCCACCGCGGCCGCTTTAAATGCGACAGAGGGTGAATGCCGGGACAGCGTCAGTTTTTTTCTCAAGCAGGTGATGCTGGATGCGGCCGGCGACTACTACCGCATTCTGGGCGTTACCCCGGATGCCCCGGCCCAGCTGATTAAGCGGCATTACCAGTACCTCATTCGCATTTTTCACCCCGACAAGGGGGTTGCCAGTGATAGCTGGGATGATGTGTACGCGCCGCGCATTAACGAGGCCTATAACACCCTGCGCAATGGGGCGAAGCGCAAAACCTATGATGCGGCGTTAGCCACCGCCAACCGGCCGCGCTCGGATGCTGTGCGCCAGCCCGCGACTAAAGGGCCCGCCCCGGCAGAATCTCGAGGGCGCACAGCAGATTCCGCATCGACCATTGGCTTCTCTGCGCGGGCGAAGCAAGCCACCGTGCTGGCGCTGGTGTTGGTGCTGGTGTTTCTGGCACAACTCCTGTACCGACAAAATCAAAAGCCCAATTTGCGGGTTGCGACTGCGCATACCGGCAGTGAATCGATTGCCGAAGCGAGCATCACGATGCCCCGGCAAGACCTGTTGGGTCAACGCGGCGCGCTGCGCTTTAACGATAAGCCGCCGGTTGCAGTGGCGGTGAGCGCGCGAACCGCACAAGCAGCGCTCGCATTAGAGCCACACCCAGCGCCTGAGCCTGAGCCAGAGACAAAACCCGAACCCGAACCAGAGCTCGAACCAGCACCCGAGCCAGAACCAAAACCAGAGCCGGAACCAGAGCCGGAGCTAGAACCGGAGCCCGAGCCGGAGCCAAAGCCAAAGCCAGAACCAGAACCAGAACCGGAACCGGAACCGGAACCGGAACCAGAGCCAGAACCAGAGCCAGAACCAGAGCCAGAGCCAGAACCAGAGCCAGAGCCAGAACCGGCGCCTGCGCAGGTGGCTCAGGCGTTGGGGTCCAATATCACGCTGCCTCAACTGGCAGCACTCATTGATGGTTTTACGGCAGCTTATGCCGCTGGTGATGCGGCGGCTTTTGCGGCGCTGTTTACGGAGGCTGCACAAACCACTGACGGTAACGGCCGTGATGCCGTTTACGCCGAATATGCGAATTTTTTCACGCAGACGGTGTCGCGCCAGATGTCGCTGCGCAATTTCACCTGGCGCGACGTTACCGAAAACGGACGCCTGGGCTTTGGTCGGTTTCGCATTACGACGCTGGGCGCAGAGGGCGAAGCGTCGATAGTCGAGCTGGACATTACCCTCGAAGCGATCCGCCAGGGCGATGCCGTGTTGATTAACAGGATGTACTACCAGTGAGTGCGCGGTTAAATGACAGTCATGCAGGCGTGACCGGCAGGCGAACGGCGCTGGTCGTGATTGCCGCTGTGGTGACGTGGCAGATATTGAGCATCAATTTATCCGATTTTTTTGTCGCACAGGCCCGTGATGGCGACCCCGAACAGTTGCAAACGGCGCTGTGGTGGGATCAGCATCACCCGGCGGCGCTGGCGCAATCAGGTGCTAATGCGATACGGCAAGAGCAGCCCGCCGCGGCGCTGCCGCTGCTGCAAGCCGCCATTGCAGCCAACCCGGCAGACGCGCGGCCGCAAATGGACGTGGCTGCCCTGTACTTAGCAGACGATAACGTAGCACAAGGCGACCGTCTGGCAACGGTGGCCAACACACTGATGCCGGTGCAATATGCCGTGCAGTTAGATCTGGCGGTGTACTGGTCTGCGCGCGAAAACATCGAGCAGGCGGTGCAGCATTTGGCCACAGCGCTGGTCGGCAACCAGAGAGGACTGCGGGAGAGCTACTTTCCGCAGCTACTGGGCATTGCGGCGCAAGCGCAAACCCAGGGCGCGCTGCTGCCCATCACCGAAAATCCTTCAATCTACCCGTGGTGGGAGGCTTTTTTTAAGTACGCTGCTTCCAATGCAGAGAACGTGGCCACTGTGACAGCCTTGGTTGAGATGCGCGAGGCGTCGACGCAGGTGCCATTGAGTGCGCGTGAACGTGACCTGTATATCGGTCGCCTGCGCAAAGACGAGTTGATTGCCGAGGCCTATCTGTACTGGGTGAATGGTCTGGATAAAGAGGATATGCAATACCTGGGGTATGTGTTTGACGGCGGATTTGAGCGCGAAATCGTCAACAAAACCGGCTTTGAATGGCGCGCCTCCCCGCCCAAAAACAGCGGTATACGCATTACCTCGGGTGATACCTACGGATCGGAAGGCGACACCGCCTTGCGTGTGTCGTTTAGCGGCAAGCGTATTCGGTTCAGGCACCTCAGCCAAAACCTGTACCTGAGCGAAGGCACCTATGCGTTCAGCGGCAGGGTACGGCCGGACACTTTGAAGGCCCGCCGTGGGTTGCAGTGGCGTGTTGACTGCAATGCAGGGGCTCGCGGACTACTCGGCAACAGTGACACCTTTGCCGGCACCGGCGACTGGCGCGATTTTGTCTTTGATATTACGGTGCCCGCGGACTGTGTCGGCCAGGTGTTGACGCTAAGGTCGGTGGGCACGCGCGACGTAGACCACGAGATAGAAGGCACCCTGTGGGTGGATGCCTTAAGGATTGAACGCAAACGATGAATGCCTCGTCGTCAATTGCCAGCAGGGCGCCACAGGTATTGCTGGCCGCGTTTATACTGCTGGCGCCCCTGTTCCGCTCCGGCAAGATCCCGCTGGCCGCGCTGCTGCTCGAATTGCTGGCGGTGGCCGGGTTTTTGGCCCTGTGGTGGGGCACTGAGCGCCGCATTCTGTTGCGGCGTGTAGAGGTTGTTCTGCTGGCCGCGTTAGCGGTTTTTCCGCTGTTGCAATTGCTACCCTTGCCTGGGCTGAGCCGGGTAGATCTGCCGGGGCAGGCAGAGTATTTTCTGGCGCAGCAGGCGGCAGCAGTCGATCAGGGCGTGGTGACGTTGTCGATCATTGCGCGCGAAACCCTGTCGGGCTGGTTGATGTTATTGGTGCCGATAGCGGTGTATCTGCTGACAAGAGCGACCTCGGTGCGCACGCTGCAGAAGCTGGTGACACTCATGCTGGTGGTCGCAACGTTCCAGGCGGTGCTCGGCCTGATGCAGTTTGGCTCGTCGCCATCGCCGGTATTTTACCTGGGCTATGAATATGGCAATGGCAATGCGGTGGGCACTTACACCAGCCGCAACAATTTTGCCGGATTTCTGTATCTGTCGTTGATGTTGAGCCTGGCGCTGTTTATGGCCACCCTCGGTCGGCAGACCCCGGCGCAGCAGGGCAGGAGCCTGCGTGAGCGCATGCAGTATTATGCAACGGCCGACGGGCATCGTGCGTTTTCTTATGGCGCGATCGCACTGCTGCTGTTACTGGCGATTATTTTTACCCGCTCCCGCACCGGCATTGTGCTCACGCTAGTGGGTGTTTTGCTGGTGAGCGCAGTATTTTCCCGTCGCATCGGCGGGGGCAACACGTTTGGCCGCACCGGGGTTATCGTGTCGCTTGCGGTGGGCCTGGCGATCGCCATCGGCCTGGGCACAGTGTTGGAGCGTTTTACGGTAAGCGGCCCGCTATCGAATGGCCGTTGGATTATATTTGACGGCGTGTTTGAGGGTATCGGCCAGTTCTTTCCCCTCGGGGCCGGCACTGGCACGTTTCAGCAAACCTTTGCCCGCTTTCAAGACCTCAGTCAGGCCAATTACTTTATTAATCGGGCCCATAACAGCTACCTGGAGTGGATTTACAATGGTGGCATAGTGGCCATTGCGCTGATAGTGGGCTTCCTCGCGCTGTATTTTGCACGGTGGTTTAGCCTGTGGAAGCGCGGTGACTGGGGCGAATTTCGGTATATACAGGTGGGCGCGGGGCTGGGCCTGCTGCTGATGCTGTTACACGAGACGGTAGACTACAACCTGTTTGTGCCGGCCAATATGGTCTACTTCGCTTTTTTAGCAGGAGTGTATCTGCACCCTTACCGGGAGCCGACTGCGTCTAGGCAGCGCACCAAACGCAAAGGCGAATCGGCGGTAGCCCCCGCAGAGGAGGGGCTGCGCAAAGTCGCTCTGTTGCCGCAAGCAGCCGAGCCCGAGCGCAACCCGTTTATGGATTAGTGCGAAATACAGGCAACACACACTTAGGCCCGACTCTCCGGGCCCTTAATTTCGGATACCAACGCAAATGAGTATGCAATGGTTTGTGGTGCAGGCTAAGCCCCGGCAAGAAAGCACCGCTAAGGAACAGCTTCAGCGCCAGGGTTATGCCGCCTATCTGCCGATGATAGCAGTCCGCAAGCGCAGGCGGGTGGCCTGGACAACATCTGTCGAGCCACTGTTTCCCCGTTATCTGTTTATACACGCTGATGTTAATCAACAGAGTCTGGCGCCGGTGCGTTCAACGCTAGGCGTTTCGGGGTTGGTGCGTTTCGGCAATGTACTCAGGCCGGTGCCCGATGCCGTCGTGCACTACTTACAAGAGTTAGAGGCGGTGCAGGGCGCTGAGCCGGGCGAGGAAAGCTGGCCTTTTCGGGCTGGCGATAAAGTGGTGGTGTTAGAGGGCGCCTTTGCAGGACTCACGGCTGTGTTTGAAGGCGGCCAGCCCGAGGCGCGCGCCCTGATTCTGATCGAGTTACTGGGGCGAAAAAACACTGTCGAGGTGCCTATTAATGCGCTGAATGCGCTGTAGCTAGCCACTGGCTCCGCGTTAAACGCCTTTTGCAAGCTAAGACTTTTCTTTATTAGCAACCTGTGTTCAACTGTTGAACACGTCAACACAACGCCGCATTGCGCCCGTGAAAAGAACCAGGGTGGGGCGGTAGCGTGCCAAAAGCAGATAAACCGGTATGACAGAAGATTCCGAATACACCCTCCTCAAGCTGCTTGAGGCGAACCCGCAAGCGACTCAGCGCGAGATTGCCAGCGAAATGGGCGTAAGCCTGGGCAAGGTCAACTACTGCGTGCAGGCTTTAGTGGCCAAGGGCCTGGTGAAAGCCACGAACTTTAAAAACTCCCAGCGCAAGGCCGCCTATGTGTACTTGCTGACACCTAAAGGCATTACCGCAAAAGCCGCCATTTCGCTGCGCTACCTGCGCCGCAAGGTGCAAGAGTACGAGGCGATCAAGGCCGAAATTGAGTCACTGGAGTCTGAACTAATTGCGCAAGGCGTCGATGTGAGTTAGGCGGGCCTCTAGATGACAAATCAGATAGTAAACAATCTAGGCCCACATGCGTTTAGCCATCTTGGTTGTGACGCATCGCTGTATGCAGCTATGCCCGAATTTAACTTTGCCAAGCACAATAATGGCATTTACGGCCTCATCGATACCTGATTGATGAATGACTGCAGCACATCAACCGCGTTCTGTGAGTAACGATTCGAAGTATTTAAATTATGTATACAATCTAGAAGTACCACATACTTTATGTTGCGAAATCAATGGTAGCTCGGCTACCAGTTATTAAAGAAAGAACCCTGCTATGTCTGAACCCCCCATTTACGTTACTCAGCCCCATCTGCCGCCACTGGAAGAGTTTATTCCCTATCTGGAGCAGATATGGGAGAACAAGGTTCTCACCAATAATGGGCCTTTCCACCAACGATTAGAGCGGGCGCTATGTGATTATCTTGGCGTCGAATACCTGTCCCTGTTTACCAACGGCACCGTCGCGCTGGTCACAGCGTTACAGGCGCTAAGGATTGGCGGCGAAGTTATCACGACGCCTTATTCCTTCGCAGCCACGTCGCATTCGCTCCTGTGGAATAGCATCAAGCCGGTATTCGTAGATATTGATCCTGACACCTGTAACTTAGATGCGAGACTCATCGAACAAGCCATCACCCCGCAGACCACCGCCATTATGCCTATGCATTGCTACGGTAATCCCTGTGACGTTGAGCATATCCAGACAATCGCCGATACTTACGGCCTGAAGGTTATATACGATGCGGCTCACGCCTTCGGAGTAAAATACAAGGGTGAAAGCCTGCTTCGACATGGCGATCTATCGGTATTGAGCTTCCATGCAACCAAGGTGTTCAACACTTTCGAAGGCGGTGCGATTATCAGCCCTGACGCCAAGAGCAAGAAACGCATTGATCATTTAAAGAACTTTGGCTTCGTGGATCAGGTTACCGTCGTCGCTCCGGGGATCAATGGCAAAATGAGTGAGGTCAGTGCGGCCATGGGGCTGCTGCAGCTCGACTACATTGATTCAGTGTTAGCGCGTCGAAACGAAATCGAATTGCGGTACCGTGCAGCGCTAGCTGATGTCGAAGGCCTATCAATGCTGGAGCAGCCGTCAGACACGAAAGGAAATGCATCCTATTTCCCGATTTTTGTCGATGCAAACTATCCCCTGAGTCGCGACGCACTGTATCAGAAGCTGATAGACGCCGGCATTAATGGCCGACGCTATTTTTACCCGTTGCTCAGTGATATGCCGATGTATCGCGGGTTGCCGAGCGCTAAACCGGAAGCGCTGTTAGCCGCCCATCGCGTGGCGAACGCGGTGATATGTTTGCCCATATACCCCAGTTTAAATAATGAACAGGTCGACCGGATTACCGAGCTGATAGTAAGCCTCTGATGAGACTAGCAATCATGCAGCCCTACTTGTTTCCGTATTTAGGCTACTTTCAGCTCATCAATGCCGTGGATGCCTTCGTTGCTTACGATGACGTTAACTACATCAAGGGTGGCTGGATCAATCGCAATTTTATTTGTGCTAAAGATCATAAGCAACTAATTACGCTCCCTACGCAGGGAGCGAGCCCTAACAAGCTGATTAACCAAGTTTTGGTTGGAAATGGGTCACGCAAATTATTACAAACAATACGCCAAACATACTCAAAAGCCCCAGAGTTCCTTACTGTCTTTCCGTTGATCGAAGATATTTTCCATCAGGAAGAAGAGAACCTGGCTCGATTTGTAGATTACCAGCTTCGTCAGATTTGCGAGTATTTAGGCATCAATACTACATGGTATATATCTTCAGAGTTGAAGTACGACAAAGCATTGAGCGGACAAGAACGCGTTCTCGCAATCTGCGACGAAATGGGGGCCACACACTATATCAACGCTGAAGGCGGGCAGACGCTATACGATAAAGGCGTTTTTTCAAGTCGCGACAAGCAGCTCTCTTTTCTTCGAACGAAAACGACACCCTATCCTCAGTTCAGCAATACTTTTACTTCACACCTTTCGATTATCGATGTGATGATGTTCAATGATAAAGCGCAGTGCATGAAATTGCTTCAAGGGTATGAGCTTGTCTGACGAGACGCTTACTCCCATCGGAGGATACTTCGAATTAGAGTTGCCTAATAGAGTCGGATTCCCTTTTGCAGAAGCGAACAGGTTCCAGTCTGCCAGGGCTGCTTTCCTGGCCTTGCTTCGGGCAGGTAGGCCAAAAAGGGTCTGGATGCCGCGATATATTTGTGATTCAATGCTCGCGCCCTTGGAGCAAGAGGGAATCACCTATCTTTGGTATGAGCTGGATGATCAGCTGTTAGTTGACGAAAATTGCGAAATTGAGAACAGTGATTGGCTGCTCTATGTGAACTACTTCGGTATCTGCGACGTCAACGTTGCCGCATTGTTAAAAAGATTTCCGCCCGATCAGCTTGTGCTTGATTATTCCCAGGCTTTTTTTTCAACGCCTGCAGAAAATGCACTGGCAACAGTCTACTCGCCGAGAAAATTTTTTGGCGTGCCGGATGGAGGCTTATTGATGAGCCAGATTTCCATCTCAGCCCCAGAAATTCGGGATACAGGTTCTTTTGATCGGACGCCGCATCTTTTGAAGCGACTCGGTGAATCACCTGAGGCGGGCTATCCCTTTTATCAGACTGCCGAGGAGAGCTTAGGGCTATGTGAGCCTCAGCGCATGTCTCAGCTGACAGAAATAATCCTATCATCAATTGATTTCGATTATGCCGGCAAAAAGCGCCTGCAAAACTTTCGATACCTCCATAAAAAATTGGGCAAGCTAAACGCAATCGCTGTTGACCCGCTTCAGGCTTCTGGGCCGCTCTGTTACCCGTTTGCGACACAAGACAGCGCGCTTAGAAATCGATTGCTGACTGCGCGAATATTTGTAGCGACTTACTGGCATGAGGCCGTTGACAGAGTAACAGAGGAATGGGCTGAATCAATGATTATGAATCTCCTGCCCTTACCTATTGATCAGCGATATGGGCCGGCTGATATGGAAAGGATCATTTCCATCATTACGGGAGAGCACTAATGAGTTCAGAGGATGTGTCAATCTCCGAGAGGACTGGATCATTCGCTCGAAATGTTAAGTTAGAAACGTTATTAAAGGATATAAACTCATCGTTATCAGTGGCTGAGGAAAAAGCTCTCAGCGACTATAGGATGCCACAACTTCCTGTGATACTTATTGTTGGACCAATGCGCAGTGGAACGACTCTATTTATGCAGTGGCTGGCTAATACAGGCATTGTTTGTTACCCGACCAACCTGCTATCGCGGTTTTATCAAGCGCCTATAATCGGTGCAAAAATACAATTGTTGTTAACGGATCCTGATTATAGCTTTCGCGATGAGTTAGGTGAATTTATGCAGCAGGCAGAGTACAAATCACAGAATGGCAAAACTAAAGGTGTACTGGCGCCCAATGAGTTTTGGTATTTTTGGCGACGATTTCTAGCTGAGCCTGATCGCGATGTGTGGACGGATGATGAATTGCGCCAAAGCATGGATACGCAGACCATGTTGAGAGAGTTGGCGGGGATTATCGACGTATTTCAGAAGCCCTTTGCCGCAAAGGGCCTGCTCTTTAATAATAATATTCCGTTTTTAGATTCCATTATTGAAAATGTACTTTTTGTGCAAATTGAACGTGATCCAGTCAGCAACGTAGCGTCTGTGCTTGACGCCAGAAAAAAACAACTTGGACGTGAAGATCAATGGTATTCGTTCGAGATACCGGAATATGAGGAACTGAAGCATCTCCCACCCCTCTCTCAAGTCGCTGGCCAGGTACATTATATAAACAAGGCTGTTGCAACGGGGATGGGCAAAGTAAGCGCAGCAAGAAAAATCACGATCTCCTATGAAAAGTTTTGTGCAGATCCCGCGCAGGTTTTTACTGAAATGACCAAAAAACTTGGACTTTCTCACTGTAAGTATGACGGGCCTAGCCATTTTAACATCACAAGAGCTGGAGATATCCGCAATCAAACTGAAATTGAAAGTGCGATCCGTCTTTTTGCAGGGGGTTTGCCATGAGATGCCTACCTTATATTGCACAGCGTTCGCCTGCGGTCTTTAAGAGTATAAATTATGAGCCTAAGGTCTAATTTAAAGTGGCAGGTAAAATCGCGGTATCACAGTCTTCTGGTGAAAGACAAAGTAAAATATTTTTGTATTGGGCGTAATAAAACTGGCACAACGTCGCTAAAAAAGGCATTTGAAGATTTAGGGTTTATTGTTGGTGACCAGCGAGCGGCGGAGTTGCTTGCGGATCGTCATTACTTTGCTGGTGATTTTGAGGAAATCATAAAGTACTGTAAAACTGCTCAAGTTTTCCAAGATGTACCATTCAGCTATCCCAATACGTTTAAGCATCTAGACGTCGCATATCCGGGAAGTAAGTTCATTCTTTCCGTTCGGGATGACGCTGAACAGTGGTATCGATCGCTAACCGCGTTTCATTCCAGACTATTTGGAAACGGCCAAATCCCTACCGTGCAGGACCTGCATAATGCTGCCTACGTCAGGCCTGGCTTTATGTATAACACGGTACTACTTCATGGTACCACTGACGAAGACCCCTACAATAAAGAGAAAATGATTGCGCACTATGACAGTTACAATCGGTCCGTGATTGAATATTTTAGTACCAGGCCAAACGACCTATTAATACTCAATGTTGCTGACGAGATCGCGTACCAAAGGTTCGCCGACTACCTTGGGATTGCGTCCACGTCTTCTGGTTTTCCGTGGGAGAACCAGGCGCGAGCCTCGAAATAGTGGCTCGTTTCGTTAGGTTGCGGTCGTCTTATGCATTTAATTTTTCATGAGTCCGTTTTTGGTAACAGCGCTTAAAAATTAGGATATATGCCGTGCTTCATTTGAAAGCGAGGTCTGCCGTGTATTGGAGCAGCCTCGATATATTAGTGCGCCAAGGTTTAAAGTTCGTCGTTACAGTAATTCTTGCGCGCTTACTGGTGCCCGAAGACTTCGGAACTGTGGCACTGCTAGCCCTGTTTCTCGGCCTTGGTGCCCTGTTTGTAAATGGCGGCTTTTCAGCGGCGCTGATACAGAAGCAGGACGCAACGCATACCGATGAGTCGACGATTTTTTGGTTCAATATCGGTGCCGCTGTGGTAGTGACACTTGCGTTAATTGCGCTTTCGCCTTGGATCGCGAGATATTTTGAGCTGCCAGTTTTGCGCCCTTTGACCATGTTGATGGCGTGCAATATTTTTATCAGTGCATTCGGCACGATTCATACTACGTTGCTAACGAAGCAACTGAACTTCAAGGCACTCACTATTGTTGGTGCCGTGGCGACCGTTATTTCAAGCGGGCTAGCAATTTATCTCGCCCGGTCTGATTACGGTGTTTGGTCGCTGGCTTGGCAGCCAGTTTCGGCGACTATTTGCACCACTCTGCTGCTGTGGGTTTTTAGTTCCTGGCGCCCATTAATGACCTTTAGTGGGAGTTCGTTCAACAGCTTGATGGCGTTCAGTGGCTGGATCTTTGCCGCTAGCCTATTGGATACGATCTATCAAAAAGGTTACACCCTACTGATAGGCAAGTACTACGGCACTTACGATTTAGGTATCTACAATCAGGCGGACAATACCCAAGCAGCCCCGAGCTCAATGTTAACAACCGTTATATCTCGGGTAACCTTTCCTCTGTTTTCAGCGATTGCTGATGATGCGGTGCGGTTACGACAGGCAGTGCGCCTATCTTTACGATCCGTAATGCTTATTACTACGCCTGCGATGCTTGGGCTCGCCGTGCTTGCCACGCCAGTTGTCAGCGAGGTCTTCGGCGAGCAATGGCTACCCGCAGCGCCCCTATTACAGATTTTGTGCCTCGCTGGACTATTGTGGCCACTGCACTTGATCAACGTCAATGTTTTAAGGGCGCAAGGCCATGCAAAGCTTAGTTTTCGATTGTCGATGATTAAAAAGAGCCTTGGCGTTGTATTGCTTGTCGCTGGCACTTTCTTTGGCTTGACAGGCATAGCCTGGAGTCGCGTTCTTTCAAGTACGCTAGGGCTAGCTATCAACGGGTATTATACAGGCAAGTTTCTCGACTACGGCGCGTTCGAACAAGCCAAGGATTATTTACCAGCTATAGCGACGAGTGTGATGATGGGTGCGGTGGTGATACTTTCGGATCGCTGGATCGAAATTGGCGGAGCGACTGAGCTCCTGTTCCTGATTGTCATCGGAGCAGTATCCTATAGTGTATTTACCTTACTTTTAGGTCTGAGCGCCCTAAAAGACTCGGTGGAATTTATGGCCGGGCGGAGATCGTTGTGATTATAGGGTTGGCAGCACATCATGAATTCCCAGCGTAGTCATTCGGGGCCAGAGGCGTGATGCCTCTTTGCTGCGAGATTGTCTTTCCTGCATCTGTCAGAACCGGAAGACACGCATACGCTTGTCTACGAGCTTCTCTTATTCATTGCAATTTCAGTGTGGGTACATAAAGAAAATATGATTAGCAGGACGCAAAATCAGATTACAAATGGTTGGAACGAGACGGAAACGATCGCTGTCAGTGTCGTGTGTACCACATACAATCATGAGTTATATGTGAGGGAGGCACTAGAAGGTTTTCTAATGCAGGAAACCGATTTCCCCTTTGAAATTATTATTCACGACGACGCCTCTACAGATAAAACAGGGGAAATAATTCAAGAATACGTGTTTAAGTATCCGGAAATAATTCGTCCTATTTTTCAATCAGTAAATCAGTATTCCAAAGGAGGATTCAAACCACTCGTTTATGCAGCTGGATTTGCAAAGGGTAAATATGTTGCTCTTTGTGAGGGCGATGATTATTGGATCGCCCCTGAGAAATTACAGACTCAAGTAGACCTGCTTGAAAAAAATACAGAAATCGATTTTGCTTTTCACTCTGCTCTGACTAGGGCGGAATCTGTCATCCATGATACTCATCGTTGGGATTATGGCAGAGACAGAAAATTTTCTCTGCACGAAGTAATCATGAGTAGTCGGAGTTTTGCGCCAACCTGCTCTTATTTTTTCCGCCGAGAAAGTCTAACTAGGCTACCCGATTGGTTTTTTACTATGGCTCTGGTTGGTGATTACTATCTCGAGATATTTGGCTCGCAGAGAGGCGGCGCAATATACACGTATAAAGCAATGTCAGTTTATCGAGCCGAATCTATTGGGTCATGGACGGAAAGAAATATTGGGAATGTTGCTCGAGTAGAGGAACTAACTGCAGCGTTTTTTAAAACCATTCCTCACTTTGCCGAGTACCTAAATTGCTCTGTGGACGTTTTCTCGGCGCGCCGTGCAGAAAAACACATAGAGCTCTGTCTTTTATATTTAGGTGAGCAGAATTTTTCTGAGTTCAGAAGACATATCGACGCCAGTTTTGAGCAACACGCTGATCTTTCTCCCCGTCAGAGATACATATATCGGCTTAGGCGACTCCCAAGACTCCTTCGGTTTCTAATCCAGTCACGAGCTAAGTTAAAAAGTAGCCTATAGTTAAGTTTGGCTTCCGAATAATGGGTGTCATATCCTCTAGCCGAAACGGTGTTGGTGTTCGGAAAAAAAACGAAGGACTGAGAGTCACTAGCTGTGGTCAAGTTCAGTGCTGGTCGACTTGATGCGACCAGTAGCCATTGAGCGGAGACAAAAACCTTGTTAATTCCCTTGAGATAATAGTCTCGATTAGATGAGTAAACTACAGCCTTCGTTAGCGGAAGGAAAACTGATAGCGGTATGGCTTGTCCAGTCTAGTAACTGACGAAAAATTATTGTAGGTAACCCCTTGAGCGCACTGTCTGTTGCGATTGACACAGTTATAACTCTTCGGAATTATTGCGTAAGTGCATGAGTAGTCGAGAATTTGTTTTTACTACCTTGCGATAACAGGCACCGTAGTATGGGCTTTAGCGTTATAACAGCGATAAAGAAATTCGCGCTAGCAGCTCTATTCTCATCAGCTCCCGTCAGTTATCAATGGGGTAATTGCTGGTTAGGCTACATTTCGAACTCGCCTGGAAAATGGGGCCATCACGAATTGTCGCTATGATTAGTCTACATTGAATAAAAGACTTGCATGAATGGCCAAATAGGTAAGGAGAGCTTTTTCGTTGACGAAAATAAGACGTAGTACGGCAATACATTACATCCTGTTAGTGACAATGCTGATGCACCTGTTCAACTTTACTGTTCTTGGTCCAATTTCATTGAGTATAGTAGCGTTGCTTCTGGGCACTCTCTTTGCACCTTTGCTGCTAAACGTACGGGCACAAATACCTCCTAGGAACCAAGCCTTACTTGCGGTTATCGTAGTTGCGATCCTCATGGTATTTATCGATGCGCTAATCTTATTCGATCTATCAAGTGCTACCAGTGTTTTTATCCAACTAAAAGTTGTTTCAAGCTGGATTTATATCACCTTCTACGTTTTCGTTGGATATAGGTGCTATGAATATATTTTTAGCAAGAGATTATTGCGAGGGTTGGCAACAACGAGCCTACTTGTAAGTACGCTGGTGCTCATTCTCATAATTGTGGGTCCTGCTGGAAGCTCTAGCGCTGTGCGCTTAACGTTACAAGAAGCTCTCCCGGGTGGTATTAATGGCTTTCTCCTGTCGACATTTTTTCTTCAGGTTGCAGCCTTTTCTGCTTACCGAGACACCCGTTATATCGGCAGAAAACTTATTTATTCCCTGGCTATGGCGCTACCGCTTCTCAATGGACTGCTTTTAGGCTCTAGGCAATATAGCTTCTCGATTGTTCTTTTTTTTATGCTCTGGGCCCTGGCAACCGGCAAGCTAAGTAACCGTCTACGTAAGCTTATAATTGGCGGGCTTGCCTTGGGATTTGTGTTTCTGATTTTAATGCTTGTGCCATTCATGCGTACTGTATTTATGGAGCGTTTTAATGTCGTGCTCGGGCGAATTGACAGGCAATACGACCCCAGAATTGTCCTATTTGAAAAAGTTGAGCCACTTTTGAAGGACTATACTTATTTTGGTAGGGGGCTGAACTGGACTCGGAATTACCTGCAACATTCGATGGATAGCGGTTATCTTGAATTTTTCATAGATTATGGTCTGATAGTATCAGTGGTTTTTATTACGGCACTGCTTTTTACCCATATTAAACTTTTTTTGCGAGCGTCGTCAGTTCTAAGGAAGTATCGTGGCGCTACACATTTAATGTTTCTTTTTTACACGGGTATTTACTTTTTTTGGTATGCATTCTTCAACGAGGTCTTGCGTGATTACGTCGTGTGGGTTTTTCTAGGAGCATTGATCGCGATACAGCCACGTAGCCGTCTGTCGAGCCTATCGTCGACACCTACAGTGTTTCGTGTGTCGCCGTTTAATTAGTTATAGGGCTCTGTTTCATTTTCAAAAAATCTTCAGAGACGAGGGGCGCGCGGAAATGAGGAATAGTTAAAACGGGTATCAGTTAGGGATATATTTTATGGAAGCACGGAGAGTTTGCTGGGTCACAGTTAATTATCTTCAAGAAGATTTTGTGGCCAAGTGGGTCGATAGTATCGAGGCGCAGAATACTAACCAATCTTCAGATATTTTTGTGGTTGACAACTCGAGTTCGATCGCGGATTTTCAGTCCCGAGAAGACTTTTTGTGTTTGAGACCCGGCGAAAATCTCGGATACTTTAGAGGGTTTAACCATTTCTTGCAATGCGTAGATTCTTCGCAATATCAATGGATTGTTTTCTCCAATCCAGATGTTGAGTTCAATCGAAATTTTATAACTACGCTAAACTCTTGTAGCGATGTTATTGGAGATGTCGATGTAGTCGCGCCGAGAATCACCACGGAGGACGGAGAGGAGCAAAATCCGTCCGCAGAACGGAAGAGATCTCGATTAAAGAGGGCCATATTTGACTTCCGATACTCGAACTATTTAATTTTCAGGGCTTCTTTTCTGGTTGCTAAATGGCTCAGAGGCCCCGCGAGCAGGAATCCAAATTTAGATCAACGAGAGATATACCTTTGCCATGGCTCGTGTTTCGTTACCAGGCCAGAATTTTTTACAGATGCGAAAAGTTTAGATGACAGAGTCTTTTTGTGGGGTGAAGAGCCATTACTCAAAGAGCAATGTGAAAGGCAAGGAGGACGAATAATTTTTTTACCAGATTGTGAGGTTACTCATGCCTCACACAGTGTGACTGGAAAGATTCCTTCGAAAGATAAATTTCGGATTTTAAGAGAATCCTACAAAGTATATCGAGAGCATATCTAATGAGCGTAGATGAGTCGCTGATTGCGAGTTTGAGTTCTTTAAGGAAGAACGGAACAAAAGCTCTGCCTGATAAGCGGGTTGTGATCTACACCTGCGCGACAAATGGCTATAGCTTAGTGCCACAGATCCCGCCTAGTATAAGGGCGCTTTTTGACTTTGTTTGTTTTACGGACGACCACGATTATGAGCCGCCATCAGGCTGGGTCGTTATTCATCTAAATTTTTCACTAGCTAATCCTCGTTTAACTGCAAAAGCGCTCAAAGTGCTGCCACATTTTGTTTTTCCTGATTACAGATACACGCTCTGGGTTGATGCCAATTTAGGTTTACTGGAAGGTGCTCCTGTCTACATTGATTCCTTTTTAAATTCAGGGGCTGAGATAGGGTTGGCGAAACATAACAGACGAAGTTGTATATACGATGAAGCTCTCGAATGCATGCGCTGGGGAAAGGACAAGAGTGAAAGAATTGAGCTCCAAGTTAACACTTATCGTCGTGCAGGCTATCCTGAAAACGCGGGGCTTTACCAAGGCGGATTTATTATGCGACAGCAAAACGCCAAGGTATGCAAGCTCGCAATGGAAGATTGGTGGGGGCAAATTGTGAAACATAGTATACGCGATCAGATTAGTCTTCCGGTCATAATTAGCAGAAATGAGCTCACGATTTATAAGTTAGAAACTACAGATTTTGTTTTGGCTGTAGAAAAAATAAAGCATAAAAAGTTCACGATGTATCATACAGGCTTCTCGGTAAGGGATAGACTTCGAGCGTTTATTGCAAGCCTGATATATCGAGTTCGCTAGTCCGTAGAAATGTACAAGCGGCGATAGGTATCTATTGTTGCGTCACTTAGAATATAGGTTTTAAAATTCCATATTAGCTTAAATTTATTAGGCAGAGGGGATAATTTTTGATAGACATCATTGCATCGGAAGTACGGCGTTCAGATTTTTAGCATGGACAATATGATTTTTATAATAGGCGCGGCTAGGTCTGGAACAACGCTGTTGGCTAAAGAGATTTTTGCTTCGGACAATAGGTTTTGTTACACAGGCGAAGTTGATTTCCTTTGGCGATATGGAGCGGGTTATCGAGCAGGAGATTTGCGGAGAGATGCCTCTGATAGGCATCTATCTTATATTAGGTCTTGGATGTCTGAATTCGCTGAGGCTAACGGTGGGAAGATAGTGGTCGACAAGACCCCATCAAACTGTCTTAGGGTGCCTCTGCTGCGGAAAGCATTCCCGGACGCCAAAGTGATTCATATTGTTCGGGATGGCAGGGCGGTCGCATTCTCAGCACGGGAAGAGTGGACGGCTGTGGGAAAATATTCTCTTGATAGCGCAGATTTTAGAAAGTCTTCTAAGTTAAATCAACTTCGAGACCTCTGGGTGCGTCGACTTCGACTCAGGGACAGGTTGCGTAATTTCTATTCCTTTATTGAATTGGGGGCAGAGTTGCCTAAAGCTTATCGTTCAATATCAAGAATAGTATCGCCGGGAAGGCAGAGATTGTGGGGGCCTCGATTCCCAGGGGTTAGAGAACTCATGCGTGAAATGACGGCACTTGAAGTTTGTGCACTGCAATGGGAGTTCTGCGTTAAACAAGCTCATTCGGATTGCCTTAAACAATTCCCTATTAACTACCATCTTCTTAGGTTTGAAGACCTGATAGCCACACCAGAAAAATGTATTGATGAGTTATACGAATTTCTTGGAATTGCTTCACCTAAAACTGTCAAGACTTTAGAACAGGTAAAGATCTCTGATCGCCCGGATAGTTGGCGCCAGCATCTAAATCGTGATGAGATAGATCAGCTAAATCTTATACTGGGTCCGCAACTGGCTCAGTTCGGATATAGAAGCGCTAAATAAGTGAGAGGAACTGTGGCGTTTAGCTGGTTTTCGATAGATGCATTGATGCGGGTTGAATCGCGGAGTCATTCCTATTGAGTTTTTTCTCAGGGCTGGAGTCGAGTTGGCATTCTCGCTCCCAAAAATTTAGAGCCACAGTTATTTTTGGAGGTTTGAGGCTAGCTTTAGATTGGATAGCAAATCTTCTTAACATCTGCATTGTATGGGTTTCATCAAATTTTAACTTTACGCGGTACTCGACTAGCGATAGATTCTAGAGGAGATGGTAGGTTATTGTCGCGTTGGTCGAGTTAATTTTCTCTGGGTTGATGAGAAATAACATGAAAAAAATATTCCAAGATTTAAAATCCGGCGAAACGCGAGTTGAGGACGTTCTCAGTGCGCAGGGCGCCCGCAATTGCTTGCTAATCACTAGCCTTAAGTCGTTGGTGTCGGTTGGCACAGAGCGCATGCTGGTCGACTTTGGCAAGGCCAACCTGGTTGATAAGGCGCTGCAGCAGCCAGACAAGGTTAAGCAGGCGCTTCAGAAAATCGGTACCGACGGGCTCATGCCCACGGTAGAGGCCATACGTTCCAAGTTGGATCAGCCTCTCCCGCTTGGTTATTCCAATGTGGGTATTGTGTCTGAAAACGGGGGCACCTCGTTTAGCATTGGCGATCGAGTGGTCTCCAATGGGCACCATGCTGAGGTTGTGCGCGTGCCAAAAAATCTCTGTGCTCTCATTCCTGATAACGTTGATGATGAAAGTGCCGCCTTTACGGTGTTGGGCGCAATTGCCCTTCAAGGGACACGCCTGGCTCAGCCAACGCTGGGAGAGGTGATTGTTGTTACTGGTTTAGGGCTGGTCGGTCTGCTAACAGTTCAGCTGTTACGTGCCCAGGGCTGTCGGGTTCTGGGTATTGATTTTGATTCCCATAAGTGTGAGTTGGCGCGGTCTTTCGGCGCATCAGTGGTAGACCTTTCCAAAGGGGGAGACCCCCTTGCTGTGGCTCAGGTCTTTTCTCGTGGGCGCGGTGTAGACGGCGTAATTATCACTGCCAGCACCAAAAGTAATGAGCCGGTGCATCAAGCGGCCACCATGTGCCGGCAACGCGGTCGCATTGTGTTGGTGGGGGTGGTGGGCCTCGAGCTTTCTCGTGCAGATTTTTATGAGAAAGAACTTACCTTTCAGGTGTCCTGTTCCTATGGCCCCGGCCGCTATGATTCCGACTACGAAGAAAAAGGCTACGACTACCCCGTTGGTTTTGTGCGCTGGACGCAGCAACGCAATTTTGAAGCGGTGTTGGATATGATGGCCAGTGGCGCGCTGGATGTTAAGCCGCTTATCACGCATCGCTTTGCTATTGATGAAGCCCCCGAGGCTTACAAGCTGTTAGATACACGCGGCACGCTGGGTATTGTTATCGACTATCCCAATTCTGCTGATGCTTTGGCTGTAAACACCGTGCCGCTGACGGCTCTAATTGACTATAAGCCTGAAGAGGTGGTTTGTTCTTTTGTCGGTGGCGGTAATTACGCGTCACGGGTGCTGATACCGGCCTTTGCTGAGGCTGGCGCCGGGCTGCATACGCTGGTTACCAGTGGCGGGGTAAGCGCGGTGCATCAGGGTAAAAAATACGGCTTTGCCCAGGCGTCTACTGATTTGGAGGCTTCTCTAGTCAACGAGGCTATAAACACGGTAGTGATCTCCACTCAACACAAGCTACATGCACAGCAGATTATTGCTGGCCTGAATGCGGGTAAGCAGGTGTTCGTTGAGAAGCCTTTGGCATTAACGCTGGACGAGTTGGAGTCTATCGACTCGGCATGGCAAGTCGGGCAGGGTAAGAGCCGCTTGATGGTCGGCTACAACCGTCGCTTCTCACCCTTAACCGTCACTATGAAAGTGCAGTTGGATAAATGCGCTGGACCCAAAACGTTTATCCTAACCATGAATGCTGGCGATATTCCCGCAGGCCACTGGACGCAGGATAGAGAAATGGGGGGCGGCCGCGTTATCGGTGAGGCCTGTCACTACATCGATTTACTCCGCTTTCTTGTGGGCGCGCCTATCAGTGGGTTCACTGCCGCAAGCTTGGGCACAGCAGCTGGAGTGGGCATCACCGAAGACAAGGCTAGTATTACCCTTACTTTTGAAGATGGTTCTATGGGCACTATTCACTACTTTGCCAATGGTGGGAAAGCCTTCCCCAAGGAACGGATAGAGGCCTTCGGGGGTGATGGTGTTTTACAGCTGGATAACTTCAAGCGCCTCAAAGGGTATGGTTGGTCGGGATTTAAGAGTCAGCGCTTGCTGAGTCAAGACAAGGGGCAGAATGCTTGTGCTGCTGCTTTTGTTGAGAGCATTCGCAGCGGGCAGCCTACACCGATTCCCTATGACGAAATTATGGAAGTAGCGCGAGTCAGCATCGAAGTGGCGGAGCAGCTGCGCGGCTGATGCTGAAGCTCGTTCGCACGGCGCGTTACCTCAAGCCGGTTCAGGTTACTAATCGTCTCACCCGCAGGTTTACTAAGCCTCGCTTACGGCAAGGCGATGCTCCCGCGCTCAAACCCTCCACTCGCCGCTGGCAAACTGTGGCGCCTTTGCCGGCCTCAGTGGTTGATGCCAATACTGCGTGCTTCCTGAATGAACCCGGGCCGTTACTGCAATGGCAAAATCCGGATAAGAGCCATCTCTGGCTGTATAACCTACATTATTTTGATGACCTGCACGCAGAGCATTCCGCACAGCGTGCCACTACTCATCGTGAGTTGATTAGCCATTGGCTGCTGGGCAACCCCCCTATGGATGGCGTGGGTTGGGAGCCATACCCTCTCTCACTGCGTATTGTGAGTTGGGTGAAGTGGTTACTGGCCGGTAATGAGCCTGTGACTGGTATGTTGGACAGTTTATCTCAACAAGCCCATGTGTTGAGGCAGCAGTTGGAGTATCACCTGCAGGGTAATCATCTGTTGGCTAATGCCAAGGCGCTGGTATTTGCTGGGAGTTGTTTTGAAGGTGAGGATGCGCAGGAATGGCTGCGTAAAGGGTTGGCTCTTCTGGATGAGCAGCATCGGGAGCAGTTGCTTGCTGATGGGGCGCATTTTGAGCTGTCGCCGATGTATCACTCTATTATTTTGATGGATATTTTGGACGTGGTTCAGTTGGGGCAGTGCTATCGGGGGGAGGAGATTGCTCGAATGAATTCGAAACTCCGGGCGCGGGCGGCGTTGATGGCGAGTTGGCTGGAGGGAATGTTACATCCGGATGGAGGCATTCCGTTTTTTAATGATGCTTCTTTTGGTATCACGCCGGAGCCGCAGGCCATCCTTGATTATGCGCATAAGCTCGGTGTGGTTCGGCCTGTAGCTGACGGCACTACCCATTACTACGATGCATCAGGCTATATGGCGGTGCGTCAGCATAACCAGGTGGCTCTATTAGATGTGGCAGCCATCGGGCCGGACTACATTCCGGGCCATGCCCATGCGGATACACTGAGCTTTGAATGGTCATTGTTTGGCGAGCGCGTGCTGGTCAATTCCGGCATCTCGGAATATGGCCTAAGTGCAGAACGCTTGCGCCAGCGCGGTACCGCTGCTCACAATACGGTTGTGGTGAACGGTAAAGACTCCTCTGAGGTATGGAGTGGCTTCCGGGTGGCGCGGCGGGCCAGTCCGTTTGAGGTTGAATTGCGGACGGCTGAAGCTAGCACCATCGTCAAGGGTTCTCATACCGGGTATCAACGGCTACGGCCCAAGGTGACGCATTCTCGAGAGTGGCGGGTGGAGCCAGGTGCCCTGACGGTAAAAGATTCGCTGCGCGGTGAATATAAAAAAGCAGCAGCTTTTTTTCACATCCACCCCACCGTTTCTGTGGAGTGTGAGGCAGAGTTGTTCGTCCTCAATTTGCCAGGCGGCCAGCGTTGCGAAGTAACTGTTATCGGGGGCCGTGCGGTTTTGGACGACAGTACCTGGCATCCAGAATTTGGCCTTAGCCGGCCGAATAAGCGCATTGCCGTAACGTTTTTAGCCCCGACAATCGAGACGACATTTAGTTACTAACCTATGCATATTCTCTTTCTTACCGATAATTTCCCACCAGAAGGTAACGCTCCGGCTACCCGCACCTACGAGCATGCGCGTGAGTGGGTGCAACTTGGGCATGATGTGACGGTGATTACCTGCGCGCCCAACTTCCCGGAAGGAGTGTTGTTCGACGGGTATAAAAACAAGTGGTACCAGCGCGAGGAGATGGAAGGTATCAAGGTAGTGCGTGTTAAAACCTATATCACCGCCAACGAGGGTTTTGTTAAACGGATTTTGGATTACATTTCCTTCGGTGTAACGGGCGGTATTGCCGGATTTTTTCAGACGCGCCCAGATGTCGTCGTGTCTACCTCGCCGCAATTTTTTTGCGCCTGTGGTGCGTGGGTTTTGTCGGTTATCCGCGGGAAGCCTTGGGTGTTTGAGTTGCGCGATATTTGGCCCGCGTCGATTACTGCTGTGGGGGCGATGGAGAAGAGCACTATCATCCGTATGCTGGAGAAGCTTGAGATGTTTCTCTATCGCCGGGCCGATCGCATCGTCTCGGTGACCAATAGTTTCAAGGCCGAACTGATTGAGCGCGGGATCGACGGCAACAAGATTGACGTGGTGATCAACGGCGTGGATCTTTCTAAGTATTCGCCCGCTGCCACGAAGGACCCTGCGTTGGCAGAGCAATACGGCCTGGCTGGAAAGTTTGTGGTGGGCTACATAGGCACTCATGGTATGGCCCATGCATTGGACAGGGTGCTGGATACTGCAGAGTTATTACAAGACCAGAAAGATATACGCGTCTTGTTCGCGGGGGGTGGAGCCGAGCGAGCTAGCCTTGAACGTCAAGCGGAGGAGAGAGGCTTAGGCAATGTGGTGATGATGCCGCGTCAGCCAAAGGCCATGATGCCGTCGGTATGGAGCCTGTGTGATATTTCGCTGATTTCATTACGAGATACGCCACTCTTCACTCAGGTGATTCCGTCCAAGATTTTTGAGTCCATGGGTATGGGTTTGCCGATGGTGATTGCCTGCCCTCGGGGAGAGGCTGCGGAGATCATCGAGAGCACCGGGTCGGGTGTGGCGGTGCCAGCGGAGGATCCTGCTTCCCTGGCTGGCTGTATCGGTGAATTGTATGCAGACAGGGAGCGCCTGGAGGCTCTGGCAAAGGCAAGTGGTTCCTCTGCGGAGCAGTATGATCGCAAACGGCAGGCGGAATCGATGCTGGATTCGCTACTCAAGGCTGCGAGTTGCTGATTCCCAGCCTATCTGCAACACGTGTTAAGTCCGTGGCGGAGATTCTATGTGCCCGATGCTTGAGCGTAACGGCTTTGAGCGCGTCATCTGGTTTATCGTGAGGCGGTATCGTAACGCCTGACTGAACCAACGCTGGCCCCCGCCAAAAAGTACGGTCAGCGTGAGTTATATTGGCCTGTATGGCGTTCTATGCGAACACCGTTGAAGATCAAGCGCTTGAACAATTGAGCTAGAGTAGAATTTAAAAAATAATGCGCGTCTTACAGCTTATCGAAAAACATTGGCGCATAGTCACCTTGTGTCTACTACTAACCATTACGGCGCTGTCATTGTGGCCGCTAGACAGCCTTCCATCGGCCCCTGGCTCTGATAAAACACATCACTTGATAGTCTATGCCGCGTTAGTCTTTCCGGTTGCGCTACGTAAACCCAATCGATGGCAGTGGCTGGCCGTCTTTTTCATCGGCTACAGCGGCTTAATCGAGCTGATACAACCGTATGTCAATCGCTATGGAGAATGGCTGGATATGTTGGCTAATACCGCGGGCGTGCTGTGTGGTGTCGCACTGGCAACAGGCATAAGAGCCGTTCGTAAACGACGAAGCACAGACTAAGTCACTCTGATTGGTTCGGGTCACGGTGTTGAGCGGATGTGATGTTCGGTACCCAAGGCGTCTTGGATAATATTGGCACATGCCGTACGTGCTGCGGTAATCAGTCAGATTTATTAGGCTGCTCCACTCCCAGTTGCTGAACTTTATTGTTCAACAAACTGACACAGGCATAGATCGAGTCGATGGTTGGGCAGGACGATTGCGTGATGCGGCCAAGTTCTGTGACTGCACCGATTACGGCGTCTACCTCCATAGGGCGCCCCGCCAGACTATCTTGCAGCATGGATGTTTTGTGCGCGCCGACCGCCTCAGCCCCTGCTACCCTTTCTTCAATAGTCCGCCGAAAGGCGATTCCAAGTTTTTCCGCAATGGTCTGTGCTTCCGTCATCATGTTGATGACCAGTTTGCGCGTCTCATCATGCTGGCAGATATCGACCATTGTTGCGTTAGTCAGCGCGCTGATTGGGTTGAAGCACAGAGCCCCCCAAGCCTTAAGCCAGATTTCGGCTCGAATATCATCAATGACATAAGACTTCAGGCCAGCATTATTGAACAGGTTTGCAGCGGTAGTGGCGCGCTCGGTTACACAGCCATCGAGTTCGCCGACGGGAAAGCGGTTTCCCTCCATGTGGCGAATCATGCCGGGAGCAGCCAGTTCGCACGCAGGGTAGGCGACACAGCCAAGGATACGCTCTGCAGGTATATGCTGCGCAATGAGCCCCTCGGGGTCTAGCTTCTGTAGTCTTTTGCTATCCAGTTCGCCGCCATGCCGTTGAAAATACCACCAGGGTATTCCGTTCTGCACAGTTAGGACTGAGGTGTCCGATCCATAAAGGGGCGACAGGTCCGCAGCGACGTCGGCAATCTGATGGGCCTTGACGGCGAGTATGATCAGATCGGTACTGCCAGCCTGAGAAATTTTACCGGTTACCCGCAGATCAGTGGTGGTAGACTCTGTTCCATCGGCCATTTTTAAAGACAGTCCGTGCGACCGCATGGCGTCAAGATGCAAACCGCGATCAACAACAGTGACCGCTTCTCCAGCCTGGGAAAACTTAACGGCGAGCAGGCCGCCGATGCCCCCCGCACCAACGATGCAGACCTTCATTCTAATACCCTGTTAGAGACAAAATGCTTTTAAGTGACATCCGCCGATGTCTTGTTTGGTAGCCGCCGAGCCGGATTGCCGACATATACGCCATCTGGCGTGGTATCGGCAATCACAACCGCGCCTGCGCCGATGAAGCAGCGCTCACCAACGGAAATATTATCGCGCAGAATCGCGCCCAAACCGATAAAGGAGTGCTCACCGACAGTCACATTGCCGCCAGTTACCACGCTGGATGCAATAAAGCTGTGATTCCCAACTCGGCTATGATGTCCGATATTTGCCCCGGTACGTACTGTGACATTATTGCCGAGGGTGACGAATGACTGCAAAACAGCATGCTCATAAATAATAATATTTTCACCCACTGTAAGATCTGGCCAGACGCTGGCGCGGCTGGAAACATAGTGGGAAAGTGTGTAGCCCATGGCTTTTGCCTGCTCGCAGCGTTCCCGGCGAAAGTCATTCATTCCTGTATGCCCAAGCGGCAGCAGGATATCATGCGTGTCGGGTGGGAAAGTGTCGGCAAGCGCCTGAAAGGCCACTAGAGGCAGTCCATCAAGAGTGTCAGTCTCTACATAGGGCGCATCAACAGTAAACGCTGCGATCTTGCGCTGGCCATCATGAGCCAGACAATGGGCGGTGAGACTCGTAAGAGAGCCGCCGCCGAAGAGCACAAGTGCCTTTTTTTGTTTTTCCAGCATATTGTTGAGCTCGTTGAGTGTGAGTGCATTGTACTCGTGCTGACTCACGTTGAACGACAGCCAGGCTCGTTGCATCATGCAGTTCTAGCGGTGCCCACGTTTCAATGCCCGGGCCATTAACGTTCCAGCCTAAGATACAGCCTTAAGGAGTATCAGTGCAACGAGTGCCATAAAGGCCATTGCTATTGTCGCGCTGGCTATAGCGATAAACGCGTTGCGTAACAGGCGATGACCGTAACCGATCCCCCGCAAGCGGCGACATCGCTATACAACGCCTGGATCGCCGTGACCGCGCATGTGTTCCTTCCCACCGGGCGATTACATTCTGTCGTACTGGGGTCTGTCCGCTGCTAGCAAGACGACCGGCGGCTGTGTGATATACGTGATGCGCTGAATGCCGCGCTGCCACATCAGGCGTCGTGACGGTGTCCAGCTTATGTCCAGTTGTGAACCGGTGTCGAACTTTGGCTCTCCGTACAACTCAAGCACGCGTTGCATCACGGCGTCGGGATCACCCCAGTAGAACAGCGAAATGTTGCGCAAGCGGCTGCTTTCGTCGGGCGCCTCAATATCCAATGCATGTATCGGTTGACCTGCGATTGTGAAGGTAGACGCTTCGAGAGTCTCGGGAGTGCATGCTTCGATGCCCTCAGCGGGGTTGCAGGCAGGGAAGGTACAGCGTGATTTGAGCCCGCCGATAAAGTTGCGTGCCTGAATAGGAGCGCAGTTTCCCCCCAGTGCCTCGGCGCGTGCCAACGCGTCGCCCATCGTCAGGTTGGTGTGCAAGCCCTGCAGTGTAAAGGGCTCATCTTCCGCAAGCCCCTGTAGGGGGATTATCAGGAGTGCGACGAGCGCAAAGCGATACAGCATTGTCTCTCCTCTATTCTTTGCGACCGCCTCGCAGCGAGGGGCTCCGAAGGCATTATGAGGGCAGAATACGCGAGTAACTCCAAGGCTCAACTCCGGCTTTACTGTGTGTTGCAGTGTTGCACCGGCCAAACCCCGTCAATGAACCCCAATACATCAATAATGGCTATGAATAGCGTTTTTTGATAATTAAATGGAATACAGGGGCTGAAACCGTTGCACAGGCCTGTGCTGGAACCGTTGCTTCTCTCCCGACATCAGTCTGTATGCTATATTTTGTACAAACAATGATCAACGCTACATTTGACCTGCAGCATGGGCACACGTTGTCCCCGCCAGGTTTTGGCCAGCCAGGCCCCGATAAGATGATCGCGTTAACTGATCGCGGTTGTGCGGGGCACATAATTAGAAAGGGCTTACGATGACTGTAAAAAACCACCCGGTGTCACAAACCAACCGTGCTGTTTGCCGACTGGCAATGTCTCTTGCTTTGTGCGTGGCGCTTGTGCTCGCTGTTATGGCAGCGCCGGCTGGTGCCCAGCCCTCGTTCATCGCTTTCGAGAGTGGTCATGTGCGCCCCGTTGCGATGACGCCAAATGGCAAACGGCTGGTTGCAGTGAACACGCCGGATAATAGCGTGGAGGTGTACACCGTGGCTTACGGTGGCTACCTGGTGCACTTGCGTTCTATTCCCGTGGGTATGGAACCCGTCGCCGTTGCCGCGCACTCCGATTCGCAAGTATGGGTGGTTAACCACCTGTCTGACAGCGTGAGTATTGTCGATATTGATGAAGGCAAAGTGACTCGTACCCTGCTCGTGGGTGACGAACCCCGCGATATCGTGTTTGCCGGCACCGGCGGCAATCGCGCATTTATAACCACTGCGCACCGTGGCCAGCACCGGGAAGACCCTTCCATTGCGGGTGTGCCCGGGGCGGGTGATCCGCAACTGACCACGGAGGGCATCGGGCGCGCCGACGTCTGGGTGTTTGATGCCACGGCTGTTGGTACCACTCTGGGCGGTACACCGCTGGAGATTCTGAGCTTTTTCGCCGATACACCGCGGGCGCTGGCCGTTTCAGCCGACGCCATCACGGTGTATGTCGCCGCGTTAAAGTCCGGCAACCAAACAACCGCAATCAGGGAAGCCCTGGTTCCCAACGGCTTTGGAGCGGGCGGCGTGCCCGGCCCCCCCGACAACTGCTGGCAGGCCAACTCTGATCCCGCTTGCGAGGAGCAGGTAGCCGCGCCGGAAGTGGGCGTGATCGTGAAGTTCGATGGCACTGATTGGCTCACGTCCGAGGGTGCGGTCGCCAATGCCGGGGTACGCTTTAATCTCCCGGACCACGATGTATTTTCCATCAATGCCAACACATTGGCGGCGGGTTCAGTGGTCGAGTACGACCATGTCGGTACGATCCAGTTCAATATGGTGGTCAACCCGGTGAGCGGCAGGGTCTACGTGACCAACACCGAACTGCCCAACCACATCAATTTCGAAGGCCCTGGTGTTCACGGGGGGAGTACCGTACAGGGCCATCTCTCGGAATCGCGGATTACCGTGTTGAACCCGGCCACCGGTGCCGTGGATCCACAGCACCTCAATCAGCATATCGATTACAGCCAGCTGCACACGGACGTTGGCGCGAATCACGCGGCAATTGACGCGCAAGCGGCGCACAGCCTCGCCACGCCGTTGCAGCCGGTGGTGTCCAGTGACGGCAACACGTTATATGTAGCCGCATTCGGCTCGAGCAAAATCGGTGTCTTCGACACCGCCGATATTGAAGATGCTAATTTTGAATCCAATTTTGATCCTGCCGCAGAAAGTGGCAACTATATCGACGTGGGCGGTGGCCCGAGCGGCATGGTGCTGGATGAGGGCAATAATCGCCTCTACGTGATGACCCGCTTCGGCAACCAGCTGGAGGTGATAGACCTGGCCACCAATAATACGGTCGAAACACACGCATTGCCCAACCCCGAGCCCCAGGTGGTAATCGACGGGCGGCCCTTCCTGTACGACGCGAATGTGTCCTCGGCGAACGGTGAGGCGTCATGCTCCAGCTGTCATATTTTCGGCACGATGGATAAGTTGGCCTGGAATCTCGGTAACCCGGATGATCACGTCACGACCAATACCCAGCCTCACGCGAACGCGGGGTTCGCGCAGGACTTTCATCCCATGAAGGGCCCAATGACCACGCAAACGCTCAAGGGTATGGCTACACACGGCGCCATGCACTGGCGTGGCGACCGAGTGGACGGTTTTTTTGGCCTTGATTCCTGCGCAGAGCCCAGCGGTGCATTCTGCTCCGAAGACCATTCCTTTAATAATTTTATCGTTGCCTTCGAAGGTCTCGTGGGTAAACACGGGACTATTTCCACCCCGGATATGCAGTTGTTCACCGATTTCATACTAAGAGTGATGCTGCCTCCGAACCCGGTCCGCGGCCTGAATAATGTCGGCAGTGCTGCGGCAAATGCAGGGGAGGCACGCTTTTTCGGTGCGGCATCAGACGGCGTTGGCAATTGCGACAGCTGCCACAGGCTCGATCCCGTCACTGGCTTTTTCGGCACGGGTGGCGAGCAGAGTAACGAGGGTGGCACTCAGCAGATGAAAATCCCGCATATGCGCAATATGTATGACAAGGTGGGCATGTTTGGTATACCCCCGCTCGGACAAACAGGCGACCAGATAAGTGGCTTCGGGTTCCTGCATGATGGCTCGGTCGACACCTTGTTCAATTTCTTCAGCGCATCCGTGTTCACGTTGACGAACGCCGAGCAAAGAGCGATGGAGGCTTTCTCCCATGAGTTTCCCAGCGACCTTGCGCCTATCGTTGGGCAGCAGGCCTCGCTGGAGAACGCGCTGGCGGCGGCGGTGAATCCGCGTATCGATCTCTTCGTGCAACGCTCGAACGCGAGCTTTGAATCGTTGATGCTGGGCGGGAACACCACGGAATGTGAGCTGATCGCAAAGGGCACAGTGGGCGGCGTGCAGCGCGGCTGGGTGCGCGAGCAGGTGGGTGGATTGTTCCGCTCAGACGTCAACACGACCATCAGCAATACTGGTCTGCGCACGCTGGCGAATACCGAAGGTCCGATTACATATACCTGCGTTCCTCCGGGTTCTGGCACGCGCATGGGCATCGATCGCGACGAGGATACCGTGCTCGATGGTCTCGATAACTGTCCGACCGTGGCCAATGCCGGTCAGGGTGACAGTGACAGCGATGGCGTCGGTGACGCGTGCGACGGGGTCGCGGGCCCTGACTACGACAACGACGGTATCGGCGATGCCCTGGATAATTGTCCGTTAACGCCTAACCCGGGACAGGAAGACACCGATAACGATGGCACGGGAGACGCGTGTATTATCGCTGGCTGCTAGTGGTGTCATTGCTGCCCCGCAAAAGATGCCAAACACAGGGTATGAAGTAGCTATCTCGGCAAACCCTGCGCCGCACAAGCGGCGCAAATCGGGAACAGCAATGTTTGCGCCACAGGTATCGTTAGTGGCGTGCATCATAATAATTACGTGCGTGTTTCGGCCTGCCTGGCGAGTGCTCGCGCACAAAGGAAAAAGTGCAGGGAGCCCCAAAGGCCGATCAGCGTGAAGTAGGCAAGCCCCACGGCCAGCGCATCCTCGCCATAAAAAGGGGTGAGAAGATCGCTCAGCAATCCTACCAGCAGTGGACCCAGCCCCAGGCCGATGAGATTGAGGCACAGCATCTTTATTGCAGAGGAAACAGCACGCATATTAACTGGCGACAGGGTTTGTATCATGGCGATGGTTGGGCCAATAACGTAATTACCGGCCAGGCCGGGGATAATAAAAAGCAGTATAGCGGTCGTGAGATCGTCGGCTAACAACCCCATAATGAATAATGGGCCGGTGAAGAATGGCACAATGGCGAGCATCCGCATGCCGTATTGGTAGCCACGTTTTGAGAGGTGATCAAACCACTTGCCGGCGGCCAACGCGCCGATTGCCGCCGTTATGCCGAACACCCCTGCCATCAGCAGGCCGGTTTGGGATTGGCTCAGATCGTATGTTCTTATGAAGAAGGTCGGCAACCACTGGGTGAAGCCATAACCCACCAGACCGGCAATGACTGCACCTGCGATGAGGTGTCGCATGGCGGGATTGGACCACATGGCGAGCGCGGTGGTGCGTATGGGCGGCGGCGGCAGAGGTGTTTCTGTTTCATAGGTACCCCTGGTCGGCTCCTTCAGCGACCTGGCCATAAACACCGCCAGTAACAGGCCGGGAACGCCGACAGAGATCATCGCCACACGCCAGCTGTAGGTTTCGGCAATAAAACCACCGCCCACAAAACCGAGCATTATGCCGAGACTACCGCCCAGCATTAAGATGGCCATAGCGAACGCCCGACCCTGGGGCGGGAAGTAATCCGCGATAATCGACTGACTGGCGGGGTTCACGCCGGCCTCACCAATTCCCACGCCGATCCGGAGAATCAGCAGGCTGATAAAACCCGCTGCGAAGCCGCTGAACGTTGTCATCAGGGAGAACACCACCAGGCTGACAATAATAATCCACTTGCGGCTGTGCTGGTCAGACAGACGCGCAATGGGCAGGCCCATGGTGGCGTAAAACAGGGCAAATGAAATCCCACCCAGCAACCCGAGTTGGGTGTCTGTTAAACCAAACTCTGCCTTGATGTCGGGAAACAGTATGGAGAGAATCATGCGGTCGCACATGGACAGGGTATAGGCCAGCATGAGTAGCGTCAGGGTGGCGCGATGTCCCGCAAGGGGCTGGCTGGTTGTAGTCGCAGCGAGATCGGTGGGCGTTACTTTTTTATCGGGTTGGAGATTCATGGTCTTGTCCCACCGCCTTAAATTGTGCAAGCCTGCAACGGGATTGACTACCCGCAGTGCCAGAGTCATTCCCATATATGCCCGAGGCATTACACGGTTTATTCCAGCGATCTTACGAGATGCAGTATAGTTCGAGGCAGGTCAGAAAAGGAATCATATTCGGCCGTTATCGAGGCGGTGGGTGTGTTCATTCATCTTGCGTAGTGCTGTTTTGGTTGGGGATTAAAAGGGATTAAAAGGGATTAGATGAGAGCCATCCGGGTGCAGCAGGACCTTCATCACCATTTGCTGCTGGCGTTGGAAGGTGCCGGTATTGGTGCTGAAGCGCTGCTGGCTGAACTCCGTGCAAAGGGTATTACGGTGCCGGATACGTCGTCAGCAGTGCACGCGGGCGCTGAGAGGGTCAGAGTCCTGGAGGTTGCCACTCACCTTGTTGGCGACCCCTGCCTGGCGTTACGCCTGGGTCAAATGATCGGTATAGCCAGTTACGGCAGTTTTGGTTTTGCGTTGATGAGCTGCGCGAATCTGCGCGAGAGTCTCCAGCTTTTACTGCGTTATGGACAGGTATTGTTCCAGCCGAGCTGGACAGCGCGGGAGTATGAGGGCGGTTTGCTGTTGCGTGCGAACCTAACCCTGCGCTCTGTTGCACAGCAACAGTTGGTCACTGAACTGGCTTTCTCAAACGTTGCTGCAGTGGGCAGATCGCTTTACGGCAAGCAGGTAGAAAGGGCAGAGGGCGTAGAAGTACACTTGAATTATTCCAGGCCTGCACACGCTGCTTGCTATAAGAAAGCAATTAACGTGCCTGTGACATTCGACTGCGAACACAGTCAGTTATTGCTCCCGTCGGCGGTTCTCGACACGCCCGTGAAAACGGCGAACCGCTCGGAGCATGTGGTGTTTCATCAACAGTGTGAAGAGATATTGCGCGGGCTGAGTAGCGTAGAAAAAACCACCGCCGATGTCAGGCAGTGTCTGATTCAGTCCGCTGGAGATTTCCTTGATATCGCGCAGGTCGCTGAGAGCATGCATGTCAGTGAGCGCACCCTGAGGAGGAGGCTGGCTGCGGAATCGACAACGTTTCGAGCGACCGCTGAAGAGGTCCGCGATTTACTCGCGCGCGAGTATCTAATCGAAACCGAGTTGACCGTCGCCGATATTGCGCATCTGCTGGGTTACAGCGAAACAGTTAACTTTCGCCGGGCGTTTGTGCGTTGGAACGGCGTGACGCCCGGCGCTTACCGCCAGCAGTATGTGACCGAAAATGATTCTATTGTGTTCCCGGTAAACGCTTAGAATCGCAAGCGCGGAACGACCCGCCATTGCCGAGGACGGCGATAACTGTGATCGTCCGGTATCCCCAACTGCAACGGAGAGTAAAGACGAATGAGCGAGTGTTATCAATCAGTCACCGATAAGCTGTTGACCCGATTGGACAGTGGCATACTGACTATCAGCTTTAACCGGCCGGACGCCATGAACGCGTTACACCCGGAAATGTTGGAGGGCGTTGCTGCTTTGGTTAACCGCGCCAGTGGCGACGAAGCCGTTTCGGTGATTGTTTTGCAGGGCGAGGGGCGCGCTTTCTCGGCCGGTGTCGACCTGAAGGTGTTGCAGGATATTGAACCGGCTTATGGCCGCATAGGCGATGTTTTTGACGCGCCCGCGAGACAGGCCTACAGCGCCATTCGCAGCGCGTGGGTGCCTGTGATCGCCAGGGTGCAGGGTGCCTGTTTTACCGGTGCGCTGGAGTTGGCCCTGCACTGTGACTTTATCTTCACCACTGATGCGACAAAATTTGGGGATACTCACACCAAGTTTGGCCTGCGTCCCACCTGGGGGATGTCTCAGACCCTGCCCCAGGCAATAGGGGTTCGCAAAGCCAAAGAGTTGTCTTACTCGGCGCGAGTGTTCAGGGGAGATGAGGCAGAGCGACTGGGTATTGCCAATCGCTCCGTCGCAGGAGACGCAGAGCTGGATGATCTGGTGACACGGCGCGCGGCTGAGATTGCCGGGAACTCACGCGCGGCAGTCGCGGCCATGAAAGACCTTTATAATATGCACCAGGAGGGCCTCGCTATCGAGGAGGCGCTTATCAAAGAGCGGGATACAGAATACATCGATATTCTCGATACCGCGGAGCGTCTCGCTGAGTTTCGATAACCGAGAGACAACCCGCAAACGTAGAAAACCGGTTACGGATGTTGTAGCCTCCTGTGCACCGGCCCGGTACCGCAAGCGAATACGTCGCCGGCAGGTCTATTTATCATCCGCCACCGGATGCAGAGGCTTGCACGGTCTCTCTACTGGCGCAGCCTGGGGTAACATAATGTATGTCTGAAACAGCTTTGATAACAGGTGCCTCGGGAGGCATCGGTGCGGAGTTCGCGCGTATTCATGCAGCGGCGGGCGGTGATCTGGTATTGGTCGCCAGAAACCGCGAGAAGCTCGAAGAGATAAAAGCTGATCTTGAATCAAGCCATGGCATCTCTGTGCTTACCATCGCAATGGATTTGTCACATGCTGATGCGGCCGACCGCGTGTTCGCGCAGACCGAGGCAGCGGGTATCAAGGTATCACTGCTTATCAATAACGCAGGCGTCGGAGGGCACGGTAAATTCTACGAGAGAAAGTTGCTCAATGATCAAGCCATGATGCAACTGAACATGGGCGCCCTGGTAACCCTGACACACCTTTATCTGGAGGCAATGATACAGCGAGGAAGTGGAAAGGTGCTAAACGTCGCATCGACAGCGGCTTTCATTCCCGGTCCTCTGCAGGCGGTGTACTACGCGACAAAGGCGTTTGTGCTGTCATTTTCTGAAGCACTGGCGGAAGAGCTCTCCGGTACCGGTGTTACGGTGACGGCGCTTTGCCCCGGACCGGTGATGACCGGTTTCGCGGAAGCCGGCGACCTTGAGGGCGTCAGGGTATTTCAATTTGGCGCGTCGGCTGAATCGGTCGCGATCTGCGGATACAACGCAATGCAAAAAGGAAAGCGGGTGGTCGTAAACAGTAAGCTGCTCGGTTTCGTGCTGAAGTGGATCGCGCCGCTCATTCCTCGGCGCATCTTACTCAAATTTTCCCGTCTATCTTTGGAAAAATCCTCATAGAAGCAGGGTATGAGACTCGGGTTCGTGCTGCGCTCATCTCGCGCGTCAGTGGCGTAATACAATGAACAATAACAGCCATTTTTAGTGGCTGCGCCGCAAAAACCCCTTCAGTGGAGCAAGGGCTGGCATCGATCAAACAGTGTTTAGCGGCAATGTCTCTGGTCACCCAACACCGGGCGCGAAACGGTGCCGGCTAGCATGACACACTGCCCCTTGCCGCGGTCACTAACAGCAGCGGCACACGCGTTTGCGCAAATGCCGATAGCGTCACGGTTCTTCAATCGAGTGAAAGCATGGTCTCAACGCCAGTGCCCTCAAGCAGTGCGTTGACACGGGCGCGGTCGGACTCACCAAGGGCGCGGTAGTGTTCGTTGGTCCAGCGCAGGCACTTGGCCTGGTAGGGGAAGGTCTGTTGGGTCCAGGGTGCGCCATCGATGACCGCATCCCAGGTTTTTTCTCCCGCCTCAACCGCCTGTGCATTGGCCAGCTGCGCGGGGGCATACATGCGGCCGACCTCTTGCAGCAGGCCACGGAGGGTAGAGGGTTGATCCGCAATACTCACCCAGTCCTGTTCGGTGGGTTCGAGCCCGCTCTGGTCGTGCATAAGACTCACCCAGGCCACAGTGCGCGGAGACACGTCATGGGCAATCGCCCGGGGTGTGGGGTCGAACCCCACTAATTGACTCAACTGGCCGAACAGGCCGAAGTCGCCCGCGGCGGGCCGGTTGCCCAGCAGGTACGGTTGCTTGCCCAGGTGTTTCTCCATGGCAGCAAGAAAGCGCCGATAGCTTGCATCGATCACCGCTGCTGTAGTGTCGTTGGAGCCCACCACGTACAGTCGGCTAATCTGTCGATCTTTTACCCAATCCTTGAATTGTTGACGGGCATCGCTGGGCATACTCACGTTCATACTGAGCGGCAACAGCGTGCCGGCGTTGTCCGCGTCCAGCGTCGCATGCCAGCGATAATGGAACATGTACTTGGTGCACCATTCGTCAGCGAAATCCTCGAGTAAATAGTCGATAAACGCCAGGGCCGGGTCAGCAGGCAGTACGGAGCGGTCCGCATACGTCTTTTCCAGACGTCGGATAATCGGTGTGGAGTCGCAAACCGCTGTTGTGTGCCCTGCCTCTTCAAAGAAGAAGGTGGGCTCAAAGGTCGGCCGCGGTTTCTCCACGCCCATTGCCTCACAGGCCTCCGCCGGCATGCCCCAGTTGATTGCATAGGGTATGCGTCGGTAGCGCAGCAGGGCGACCATCTTTTGGGTATAGGGTGACCCGGTACCGCCTGTCAGTCGGATAGGTTGGTTATGCGCCATGCCTTTTCTCCTGAAAATTGTGCGTTACGGGCGATGTACGATGATGTCGTCACTCTCGATGGGCAGCTCAAACCACATCAGGTCCTCTGCGACCAGAAAGTTGTCCGGTGCACCGCGCAAGAAGACGTCCTCAAACAGGGATGTGGGCGGTACCGGCACCAGATGATAGAAAGCCACCATATCGACGTTGGACTGTTGGCCCAGCTCAATCAGTGCGTCGGTCGAGGCATGATAGTCGATGACATCGGATACAATTTTTGATTGCCGTGACTGCCCCTCTGCATTCAACGCCTCTGTCAGCGCCGTCAGCGTCGGTAGCGACAGCGCGTCGTGGAGCAGTAGATCAGCGCCCTCAACTATCGCCAGCGTCTTGTCTGTGACATTGCTGTCGCCTGAAATGACAACGCTGCGGCCGCGGTAGTCAAACCGATAGCCCACTGCAGGATGAATAGGCGGATGCTCGGCGACATAGGCTGTAATGGTGAGATCACCGTCCTGCAGAATGACGCCTGGAAGAATGGATTTGTGGGCCAGTACGCCCAGCGCAGGCGGCAGCAGTTCTTCTCCGTGGTGGCCCGTGCGATACCGTCGATCCTGCCGGTAGGCCCCATTGATTGCATTGGTTACTTCTGCAACGCCATACGGACCGTAGACGGTGAGCGGTGTCGGTCGACCCTGTACCCAGGACGCGAGATTGATCTCATAAATTTCAGCAATGTGGTCAGAGTGAAAATGCGTGAGCAATAAGCCCTGCAGTCGATCTGCGGGCAGTCCCAAACGGTTGATGTTATCGGTGGAGCCAGCGCCAGAATCGATCAGGAAAAAATGCTCCGGTGTGATGACCGCTATACAGGCCTGTGCCTGCCCGGTACCGAGCGGTGATGCGCTGCCGCAGACATAGACTCTCAGGCTCTCTGATTCTGGAAAGGGTTCAGCGCCGCGCTTGGCAAGTAGGGCTGTGCCGCGCTCAATGACGGCGTCCTGTACCGCAGGCAGTGTCAGTAATGCTCGACCCGCACCGACGATTATGAGAAGGCTGATGACTATTGCCAGCGTTATTTTCACTGCTATGTTCTCCGTGTTATGTGCCAGCTAATCATGGGCTCGATGGTGTCTTGTCGCCCCGTATTGCAAGGCGTCAGTGTTACCTGAATTCCAATTCCTTGTCCCGCAGGCTGCGCAGACGCAGGCCAATGAAATCCCTGATGTAATCCTGGTAGTTCTGCCAGGGCAGTCTGTTGCCCTGCTTGGGAAATTGTTCTCTGGCACGGAGCACGTAGCCTGCGTCGAAATCGAGCAGGGGAGTTTCTTCAATGCTTCCCTTCATGCGCGGTGTCACACTCGCATAGCTGCCACGCGCCATTTTGTTCAATAGTCGACACACAAAGTGACTGGTCAGATCGGTTTTCAACGTCCACGATGAATTGGTGTAGCCCACCGTGAAGGCCATATTCGGCACATCTGAGAACATCATGCCGCGGTAGATAAAATGTTTGCTGAAATCGATTGCCTTATTATTGACACTGTACTCAATTCC
The DNA here is from genome assembly GCF_026262645.1 of Candidatus Marimicrobium litorale. Classification (NCBI taxonomy): domain Bacteria; kingdom Pseudomonadati; phylum Pseudomonadota; class Gammaproteobacteria; order Cellvibrionales; family Halieaceae; genus Marimicrobium; species Candidatus Marimicrobium litorale. The sequence continues at coordinate 1,901,432 of NZ_SHNO01000001.1, read as the reverse complement.
TCCGGCAAACTGCAGGTTCAATCCCGTTGCCAGAATAACGATGTCGGCGTCCAGCTGTTTTCCAGACTTGAGCGCAATACCGGCGCCATTGAATCGCTCGATATGATCGGTGACCACCTCTGCGCGCCCTTGTTTAATGGCCTTGAACATATCGCCGTCTGGCACCGCGCACAGCCGTTGATCCCATGGGTTGTAAGGCGGCGTGAAATGCGTCTTGATATCGTAATCCGGCCCGAGGGCCTGGCGCACCTGTCCCAGCATAAACCGGCGTAAATCGTCCGGGCGCTTGCGCGACAGCTTGTAGACATAGATTTGAAAGAGCACTTTTTTCCACCGTGTCAGGCGGAATGTCCAACTTTCAGGAAGCCACTTGCGCAGTTTGTCTGCGAGTGGGTCCTCAGAGGGCACGGTAGCGATGTAGGTCGGCGTACGCTGCAACATCACCAGACTAGCCGTGTCTTTGGACAGGGTGGGTACCAGCGTTACCGCCGTGGCGCCGCTACCGATGACAATGACACGCTTGCCCTGATAATCCAGATCCTCGGGCCAATGCTGGGCATGAAGGACCTGGCCGTTAAAATCATCAAGGCCGGCAAACGCTGGCGTATACCCCTGCTCGTAGTCATAGTAGCCGGTGCAATTAAAGACAAACTTGCAGCCGACTGTGATCATCTCGCCGGTGTCGCCATGCCGGGCGGTTATCAACCACTGTTTGTCCGCGTCGGACCAGTTGGCGGTCACGACTTTATGTTTGTAGCGAATGTTTTTCTCGACGTCATATTCCGCGGCCGCTTCACGGATATAATCGAGAATCTTGTGCCCGTCCGCGATGGTTGATTCGTCGCGCCACGGTTTGAAACCGTAGCTGTACGTATACATATCGCTATCGGAGCGGATTCCTGGATAACGGAATAAATCCCAGGTGCCGCCGCTGGCCGCACGGGATTCGAGGATCATAAAGCTGCGCTCAGGGCTTTTGCGCCGCAATTGGCAGGCACCGCCAATCCCGGCGAGGCCAGCGCCGATGATCAGCACATCGACAGATTCATACGGTTTGGTCATCGTTCCCTCAATCTACGAAGTGGTTTTTTTCACTGGATGCGCTGTACCAGATCGGCGATGACCACGCGCGCTCTTGCAGGGTGGCTTGTAAGTCTGAACGCGGCTTTTCTCCGGCGCGTATGGCATCCCAGGTGGACCAGCGACAGACAGGGTTCTCCAGCACACGAGCGTAGTAGAACGCGTCTTGCCCCGGGGTGAAGTCGGGGTCTTGCCACAACGCTTTGAGTTCGCTCGACCCAACGTCTGCTGTGATAGAGCAATCATCCAGATTGACACGTGCGCCGTTATCCGGGCAGCGATGCGTTTGCGGATTTACACTCAGGCCATCGGAGCAGGCCACGTCATAGACCTGCTCGCGGTGTTCGCCGTCTTCGAGCCAGCCTTTGATAACTTGAACCCGCTGCAACCGGGCTGTGTTCGGGTCCGCGACGGCCCAGGTCAAAAAAGTGGGCTGCTGATCATCGCTTGCTTGCAGCGTGCCACCCATGGTGATTCCGTCCCGGTAGGCGGCGCTTGCCAGGTCAGGGCTATCCAGTCGTGCGTCGGCGAGGCCGTAACCTGCGAAAAATCGAATCTTTATCCGTGTGCCGCTGGTGGCGAAGGTTTCCTTGCGGCGCAGCGCATCATAAATGGCTTCACGGGTATTTTCTTCTGCCCATACCCCGGCAATACCCGATGCGCTCCAGTACTTGTAGCCTGAGAAATCCAGGTAGTCTTCCCCATCTACCTCCTCGACCATTTCGGGTGCCGCCAGTTTGACCAGGGTCCCATAAAGGAAACTTGCTGGTACTGAGCCGCGTTTTTCGGCCGTGCTATCAAACGCGCCGATTTTTCCAAAGTAGTCGTCTTCTTCAAGTGAGGCTGCGCCCGTATGCGTATCGCTGGCCCCGACCACACCAAACTGGTAAGGATTGGCATCATCCGATTCCCTCATGGCTAGCCCGCGTTGCCAGGCGTTTCGCACATAACTGCCCCGTGGATTGCTGGGAATTCGGGTAGACGTGCGCATGGGGAAAATTTCGAAATTAGCCCACTCATCGTTTTTGGACAGCGCGGGATGAGTATCCGATGTACCTTTTACCTGTGTGATTTCTACCAGCGGTTCATTGCGCAACCGTTGCTCGGCGTACTCCTGGTCAATGGGATTACCGTCCCAGTCGGTAAACGCAAACATCGCACCGTTGGAGCCGTTGCTGTTATGTGGTATTGCAAGGCTTTCAACCTCTTGCTCGCGCAATCTATCCATCCAGTCCCACAGGCCTTCGGGATTCATGCTATTGAATCGTGAGAACGGCCGCGCGGGCAAGCGCTCGGTGCCGCGAAAAATCACATTGCGATGCAAGGCCTCTCGTTCGTCGGTCGATGAGGTGAACTCGTACCCTGCAAACGTGGTGAAAGTGCCGGGTTTATAGGCGGTATTGGCCGCATCAATAGTCTGCATCCATCCAGATTTTAGCGCGTTGTTTACCACCGCGTCATTGATTGTACCGTCGAGCAGGCTGGCAACGACATCGCTGATAAAGTTGCTAAATACCTTACTGCGTTTTGCCAAATCCAGTATGCCGCCATCCACGGACTCATTGATGTTGTGATAGGGCTTTGCGAACGCATACTGCGATACCGTCGTGCTGGTGTCTTCTGCTTCGTTGATCAGACCCAGCATGACCGCGTGATCTGTCACTGCGTAAAAATCCAGTGGCTGTGCCAGTTGCACATCAAAGCCACCGGGGTGCCTGATCGCCTCGCCCTGAGCATAGCGATAGGCGTCTGCCGGGGACGCGGTTGTGCCGAAAGCAGAGGCATCGAATGACAGTGTTGTATGCACATGCAAGTCACCAAAGTACGCATTGCGCTCGGGGTTGGGCGCAGGGCGACTGGCGCTGGGTTCGGGTAGTGATGCGAAGGTGATGATTTCATCACTCCCCGGGAGGATCATATTATTGGTACGATAGTAGTCTCGCGCTTCCTCACGCTTGGCGGATTCTGAGGGGTCGCCGGAGCATCCCGCGGTGAGGGTGATCGCCAGCACTGTTGCAATGCGAAAAAACATAATTCAATGATTCCTTAACACGCAACGGCAGTCTGCGAGAGTTTGATAGGTCGTCATCTCGACAGTCATTTTTTGGGATACAGCCATATTGGGCTGGTCCATGCCCGTTCGCGAATAGTCGCGGGGACACGAGGATCGGGTTCGCGCCCAAGGCGTATCGCATCGTAGCTTGACCAGCGACAGGTGGGATTCATCAGCACGCGAACATAATAGAACGCACTCTGGGTGGGATCGAAGCCAGGGTCATGCCAGACGACCTTGAGTTCATCGGCGCCGGAATCGCGACTGAAGCGGCAGGTTTCCAGATCGACGCTGGCGCTATTATCCGGGCAGCGGCCTGTGACAGGGTTAACTGTCATACCGTCGGCACAGGCAATATCCACAACGGTTTCCCGGGTCTCACCCTCAGGATCAATCCAGCCTTTGACCATTTGTACCCGCTGCAGGGGTGCATCGATTGGATCGCGTGTTGCCCAGACAAAAAAACCAGGCGACTGTTGCCACGCCTCGCCTGCGTTTTGAGGCACCTGCAAAACGCCTCCCATGGGCACACCGTCTGCGATCAAAGACTGGAACGGGTTGTGTTCCGCCACGATAGCATCATCAATCCCCCAGCCGGCATAGAAACGCACGGCCAGACGTGGACCCGAGGTGGCATAGGTTTCGCGGCGGGCCAGTGCATCAAAAATTGCCTCCCGCGTGTTTTCAGGGGCCCACACCGCGGCCAATCCGCCCGATGTGTTGAATTTCAGAGGTGTTTTATAGGCAGGCGCGGTTGCGTCGGTCTCTCGCAGGCGCCTCTGCGCGGAGGACGTAGCCGCACCGATCGCGCCGGGGAAGTCCCATTCCTCGACATCGCCGGGGTTAGAGTTATGGCTGTCGGTGGCGGCGATAAAACCGCTCTGGAGCGGGTTAAAGCCCAATTCCTGCTCAAGTTCAAGACCGACTTTCAGACCCTGTCGTACGAAACCGGTTGCAAAGGCGCAGCCGGTCTTTTCGCCCGGCTCGCAGGGGTCGAATACCTGTTCGAAGGCACATTCTTCATCGGTGGCACCCACGCCAAGCGCGCACTCCTGTGCGCCCTTGATCTGGAAGATCTCGGCCAGCGGTTCGCGCTTCTGACGCAGGCGCCAGTCGGATTCGTTATATTCGCGGCCATCCCAGGTATAGCGCGAGTACATGAGGCCCCATGCCTTGTTGGGGTTGTGCGGTATCGTCAGAAAGTCGCAACCCTCGCCGCAGGTGGCTTCAAGCCCCTGCCACAGCTCGATGGCGTTGGGTACATCCAGGCTTGAGATAGCGCGCTCGGGAACGATGTTAGAGCGAAAGAGTATGTTGCGATGGTGCTTGCCTTGTTCGGGTAGTCCGGGTGAATACTCATAGCCGATTAACGTGGTCAACTCACCCGGTGCATAGTACTTGTCGGCAAGCTCGACATAGCGGGCCCAATCATTTCTGGCGTTCTGGTAGCATCGCTCGAGCGCGTTATCGCCAAAGCGGCAGGTGGGAAAAGCGCCGGGCTTGGGGGCTTGGCGTGCTTCTGGCTGATAGACGCCGGCAGGCTTTGAGGGGTCGCCCGGTGCCGCTTTGCCACGAATACGGCTGGTCAGGATTTGGAAAATCATCGGGTTAGGCTCGTTGGCCAGCCAGCAGGCGGCGCGCTCCGCCAGGGAGAGGTCAGGGCTGTCGCAGTGCGTGCGGGTGCCGAAGCCCTCTGCGTGATCGGTGATCGCTACAAAGTCCAGAGGTCGGGTGAGCTGCATGGTCTCGCCACCGGGGCTGTTTAACGGCTCGCCTTTGGCGAAGCGGTAAGCATCGTCGATGGTCAACGTGTTGCCAAACAGGGTGGCATCAAAACTTTCACTGGTATGCAAATGCAATTCGCCCCAGTACAGGTTCATATCAGGATTGGGCGCTGCCGGGTAAATGGCCGCTTGCGGGGTCGGCAGGCTTATCTTGCTATCGTCTTGCATGGCATAGTCGCGGGGCGCGGTATCCGGTCCGTTTCTGTCAGCGGAGGCCTGCAAGGGAATCAGCAGCTTGATCGTGACATAACCGGCGCCTGCGAGCAGCAGTACAAAAATCCCCAAAGCCATTTTCTTGAGCATACGGTGCGTGTCCGTTTCAATTCTGTGGGCCTGTATGTATCTGGTGTTGCGCTGCGCGCTCAGGCTATCGCTGCGTCAAAGGCTGCTGCGTCAGAAATTATACCGTGCTTGTATCGCGACCGAGCGGGGTCGATTAGGTAACCCGAAGTAGCTGTTGGAGTTAGAAATCGGTACATCGTTATTCCAGATATTGGATTTCTTGTCGGTCAGGTTTTTACCGATCAAGGCAACGGACCAGCTGCGGTCCACGCTGGCCAGCGCGATACGGGCGTTGAAGATGGTGGTGGAACCGTGTTTGGTGTTGGGGTCCAGGTCCAGCGCCGAATAAAACGAATCCTCGTAATTGACGTCCAGGCTGTTGGCCAGCACCAGCGTTTCACTCACCGGCATAACGTACCGCGCGGTGAGCGTGGCACTCCATTCCGGGGCGAACAGGAGTGTCTCGTTTTTCAGGTTTTGGCCGCCGGGCTGGCCGAATGCTTCAATATTGCTGCCATCCTCTTGCAGGCACCCCGGGTTGTTGGCCGGATCAGTAGCTTGCGGAATCGTGCAGGTGGCGCCCTCGAAATCATCGTAATAAGCATCGAGATAGGCTACCGCGCCGCCAAAGGACAGCCGGTCCGTGGCTTGCCAGCGCCCATCGACCTCCACGCCCTGGCTGATCGATTCCCCGGCATTGCCCACCCGGAAGACATCACCGACCAGGGAACTGGTTTGCAAATCGTCGTATTCCGAGCGGAACACCGCAATATTCAGCTCCGCCGCGCCGTCGAGCAGGCGCATTTTTGCGCCGACTTCATAGGCGATCACTTCCTCCGGTTCATACTCCAGTATCGAGGCATCGGCGCCGGGTACCGACTCGCCAGTGAGCTCGCCAGTGACAGGGTTCGCCAGACGAATCTCGTAGCCCGCACTGCTGTAGGCCTGGTCGTAACCACCACCTTTGAACCCGGTGCCGATACTGGCGTACAGCATGGCGTTTTCGCTGGCATCCCACTGCACAATGCCGGAGAACGTCCACTTGTCTTCATCGCGACTCAGACCGGTGAAGGAATGCTGCCGCACATCGGCAATCAATTCCTGAGTCAACGGGTTGGCGAAGTAAAAGTCGTCACCCAGCCTGATTTGCAGGCCGTCGGAAAAGGTCTCTTTGTCCAGATCCTTGGTCTCATCGCTGTACCGGGCGCCCAGGGTAAAGCGCAGCGTATCGGTGTAATGCCAGGTGCCCGAGCTGAAGACCGACCAGCTTTCGGAGTCCTGGTCGAATTGGCTGGGTGCGCCAGGCAGTCCTGCGGGATCTGCGTAAAGTGCGCCGGCTACACTGAGCGGTCCTGACTGGGCGAAGTCGATGGCAAATACCTGTTGGCTGATATCCAGCTCGTTATACTGGTAATAGGCGCCCGCAATCCAGTCAATGGTCTCGCCACCGGGCGAGACAAAGCGTATTTCCTGGCTGTACTGTTTGAAGTCTTCCTTGCCAGAGCGAGACAGGCCCGGAGTGGCGGCCATATCGGTATTGCCGGGGCTCGTTTTCTCGTCATAGGCAGAATAGGCAGAGATTGAAGTCAGGGTGGCGAAGTCCAGCTCCCAGTCCACGGTGACGGCGAACACGTCCGTTGTGGTCTGGTTGCGACCATCAACCTCGCCGGCGCCCTTGTCCCGGTCGGAGACCACGGGAAAAGGCACGCCACCGAAATCGTTTTCCTGGCCTTCAAAATCAGACTGATAGACCACAGTGGGTCGTGATTTGCGGTCAAAGTCGCCGTACTCGTATTTGGCGTTGATTTCCACGGTGTCGGTGGGGAGCCAGCGGAGACTGCCACGGGTATACCAGAGGTCGTCATTGCGCCCTTCTGAACCGGTGACGACGTTCTCCCACCAGCCGTCCATTTCGCCATAACGCACCGCCAGCCGGCCAGACAGGTCATCGGTGAGCGGGCCCGACACCACGGCGCTGTATTGCTGCTCGCCCTGGTCGTGTTCGTACAGGGCTTCCACCATGCCTTCGAACTCATCAGTGGGTTTGGCCGTGGTGATGCTGATGGCACCGGCGACGGTGTTCTTGCCAAACAGGATGCCCTGCGGCCCCTTGAGTATTTCCACTCGCTCCAGGTCCATGGTCGTCGGCACAGCCGCAAGCGCACCGCGCCCGGCATATACGCCATCGATGAACATGCCCACCGATTGCTCGAAGCCGGCATTGGTGCCGGAGCCCACGCCGCGGATAAACAGGTTCGGGGTGCCCGCGCCATTGTTAATGGTGACATTGGGAACGTAGGTAGTGAGCTCCTGCAGGTCGATAATGGCGAAATCGTTTATCTTCTCGCCACTGATGGCAATGATGGAAATAGGCACGTCCTGCAGGTTTTCAGTCCGCTTCTGGGCGGTGACGATCACCTCTTCGAGCATGAGGCCCTGAGCAACAGCGTGGGCGCTGTAGACTGCTGTGAGGGTGATGGCGGAGGCGAGTGTTTTAATTTTTATCATTGAGACTCTCCATCTAAAAATGATTAGCCGCATTCAGGGTGAGGGCTCTCTCAACGGTATCGGTAGTGCGTGCACTCAAGGAACGCTATAAACACTGTCTCGCGCAGTCATTCATACAGCGTCCAAGTTAGCACAATGGGATAATAGCCGAGGCAGACCGCCACAAATGAATCATATTCGGCCAATCTGTGCGTGCGTGTCTCCCAGGTGCCCCGGCTATCTCCGCTGTCACAAAGCACTGACAACGTGAATCATGGATATGGGCTGGCACCCAGCAAGCGACGATAGATCTGATGCAACATGGTTCTGTTACTTCGCATCAGCCGCTCACCGGGGGATCATCGGGCCTGCCGCAGCTACGATTGGAGCGAGAACCGTTAACCTGTCGGTGTCCGGTACCTGCGCAGTCCCGGCTGACGCCGACTGATCTATTTGCTTTATACTGGCCGCAGGAGTGGACGCCTTCAGAGAATGTATTATGACCAATGCAGAACTTCCCCGCACGGCGCTAGCGCGCGGACAAGTGGCCCCTGTGAAGCTGGCACATATTGTGCGCAGGACGTCACGTTTTGTGGCGATGCGTGAGTGGTATCAGTTTGTTCTTCAGGCTGAAGTCGTTTTGCAAACAGATAACTTTGCATTCCTGACCTATGATGAAGAGCATCACCGGGTGGCCATTCTGGCCCAGCCGGGGCTGCTCGACCCGGTCGAAAATACGGCCGGCACAGACCACGTCGCGTTTACCTACAAAGATCTCGCTGATTTACTGTTTACCTACAAACGACTTGCGGCTGAGAAAATTGAGCCATTCTGGTGTATTAACCACGGCACTACGACGTCCTTCTACTACAGGGATCCCGATGGCGGGGGGGTGGAGCTTCAGATAGACAATTTCGCAACGGTCGAAGAGACTGCGCAGTGGTTTGCAAGCGGAGAATTTGACAAGAACCCGGTCGGCATCGTGTTCGACCCTGATGAATTGATAGAAAAATTTGAATCGGGTATTCCCGTGTCCGAGTTGACTCGACGGCCTCCGTTGCCGGAGGGGGTCACCCCCTTCGATATGGTGCGAACCTGATTGATGTGAACCCGGTCAGAGGTGTGTATCGCGCTGACCTCGCCTGAGCGAATCTGCCCAGTTGAGGTAGGGCATCGCGCGTGATGCGCTCATGTCTCTGGAGTAAACAAAGTCGGTGAACGAACCCTGTTCGATGCTCATACATGACACTTTTTCACACGATAGAATCGAGGGCGAACTATGAAAAAAATAATTGCAGTGACTTTCATTCTCCTGACGGCTTTTGTTGGGTGGGTTTCAGCCGACGCCCTTGATGAGGGAGCCGCTGCCTTCGATGCCGGCAACTACGCCGAGGCATTGACGTTTTTTGAACAGGGCGCTGAGCAGGGCGATGCGAACGCACAGTACAACCTGGGGGTTATGTACGATAAGGGGCAAGGCGTGTCCCAGGACTATGTGCAGGCGCTGAATTGGTATCGCAAGGCTGCAGAGCTGGGGCATGTGAAAGCACAGCATAACGTGGCGTCTATTTATACCAGGGGGCAAGGCGTAGCCCGGGATGACGCGCAGGGTGTGCAATGGTATCTCCGGGCCGCCGAGCAGGGCGATGCCAATGCGCAGGCCAACCTTGGGTATAGGTACGCTAACGGGCAAGGCGTCTCCCAGGATTACACGCGGGCACTGAATTGGTATCTCAAGGCTGCTGAGCAGGGTCATCCGAATGCTCAGGCCAATTTGGGGTATTGGTACAGTAAGGGGCAAGGCGTGCCCCAGGATTACGGGCAGGCGCTCAAGTGGTATCGAAAGGCTGCTGAGCAAGGCGATGCCATAGCGCAGTACAACCTGGGTCTAACGTATTATTTTGGACAAGGCGCATCACAGGATTATGAGCAGGCGGCCAAGTGGTACCGTAAAGCGGCTGAGCAAGGGACTGCTGCAGCGCAGAGTAAATTGGGCGTTATGTATTTTCTCGGCGAGGGTGTGTCTTATAACAATGGGCAAGCGCTCAGTTGGTGTCGCAGGGCTGCGGAGCAGGGTGATGCGGAGGGACAGTACTGCCTGGGACTGCTTTATGCGACAGGAAAAGGGGTGCCGCAGAATTTTATACTCGCCCATATGTGGTTTGACCTGGCTTCTGTTGCCGGCAGTGAGGAAGCCAGTGTTCATCGCGATCAAGCGGCGACCCTCATGACGCCTCTCCAGCTGGTGGAGGCGAGAAAGCTGGCGCGTGAGTGGCAGGCGACCTCTCTTCTATAGCGAGTATTTATCGCCAGATTCTGCAGGCGTTGTTGGGTTTGAAGTTGTTTTACAAATTTATACTGACGGCAATCCCTATGTTACTAAAGAGCGTACCGGGCTGGTGCTTGGTACCTATGATCACACCTACTATCAATTGAGAAACACGGTATTAAAAGGTCCATCGAGCGATGGCATGCAGGCGAAGCTTGAGCAAGTAGTACGGGAAAGCGTCGATAGTTTTTCCGCTGACATGCAACGAGGCGATTTTTCTGACGAGCCTGCTGCCGCGGAAGCTCGATAGGCGCGCCCTTGCTACAAAAATTGCGTCCATTAGAGGGGAGCTAATGAAGCTGGCGCGTAGATGGCAGTCTGCGTCTGCCGACTGATTGTCAGCATTTACCAGAGTCCCAAATCAATCCAGAGGAAAAAGAAATGAAATATCTACAAGTTGTACTGTCGCTTTTTTTGCTTGTGGCCGCTGCGGCGAGCTACGGGCAGACAGGCGATAATTTACAAAAAAACTGTCGCGCCGCGCTTGCGTTATCCAATGGGCAAGCGGCAAATTTGTATGACGCAGGCATCTGTACCGGAACGGTGAAGGGCGCGATGGACATGGCGGCCAGTTATAAAAAAGCAGCTGACGCGAATATGATCTGTTTCCCCGAAGGGGTAACAACGGGACAAAACATCAAAATAGTGATGGAGTACCTGAAGAATCACCCCCAGGAACTGCAAAAGCGACAGGGGTCTCTGATATACGTCGCGCTGAGGGACGCTTTTCCCTGTAGATAGGTGAAAGGTACGCACTGAAGCTGAAGCCACGAGACCCGGCCTCAATGGCTGGGTATCTATAACAACGGGTCCCCATAAGGGGTGGCGATGCCCGTAGGCATGGATGAGAAGAGAGTGACACTCACCCCTTCAGGCCGGCTGCGTCTGCTGTTGCCTGCGCAGGAGTGGTTGGCCCAGGTCGGGTGTGGGGTGCTTCCCTTCCACAGGTAAACCACCATCGGGTCAGTCGCCTGCGCCGCCTTTGGCATGAGGCTGGGAGAGCGCGTGTCGATTTTATCGCAGTAGGCGCTTTGTATGGCCTATACTCGGGTACACCGATTTAGGGCACCCCATCGATAGTCAACGGAGATTAGCATGACGAACAGGTACCGCAGCGCAGCGAGATTGCTTCCTTTCACCGTGATTTGCATGCTCCTGTTGTGGGGCTGTAGCGATTCCTCTAATAACTCGAATAACGGCTCGCAGCCTGAATACCAGGCAGAGATTATCTGGACGGAATATGGCATTCCGCATGTAGTGGCAGACGATTGGGAAGGTTTGGGCTATGGCATCGGTAATGCCTTTGCGCAGCAAAATTTCTGCCCTTACATGCGTGATGTGGTGCGTGCCAATGGTCAGTCGGCGGAGCTACTGGGAGAGGAAGGCAATCTCGCATTCGATTTTGTAATGAAACTCTACAATACCGATGAGGCGCTGGAGCGGGTAAAGGCCCAGATGTCACCGCGGGGCCTTGCCCTGTTTAAAGGCTACGCGGCGGGTATTTCGCGTTACCTGGCAGATACCGGCGTTGATAACCTTGCCGAGGGCGAGGAGGGCTGCCGGGGTGCCGCCTGGGTGCGCGCCGTGACATTTGAAGATACGTTGAAATCTGGGCACAAAACCATTCTGCGGGCATCTGCCGATCCGTTTTACAATGAGCTGGTGGCTGCGTCACCCCCGGAGCAATCCCTGAGTCAGGCGGCTTTGAGCGAGGAAGAGATGAGCGCCATGGTTGCTCAGTTCAAGGCGCTCACGGCAGATCAAGTGCGCGACAGGATGGGCTTCTCGCCTGTTGAAGAACTGGGCAGCAATGCCTACGGGGCTGGGCGCGATGCGGCCGGCAGCAACAGCGGCGTGTTGTTTGGCAATCCGCACTTTCCGTGGCGTGGCATCAGTCGGTTTTTTATGGCGCATTACACCATTCCCGGCGTTTACGATGTGATGGGTGCCGGCTTGTTCGGCATCCCGCTGGCGAATATTGGGTTTAACAAGGACACCGCATGGACTCATACGGTGTCGACCGCGCGGCGTTTCACCCTGCACGAGTTGACATTGAACCCGGATAACCCCCTCGAGTATTTTTTCGACGATGAGTTGGTAGAGCTGGAGCCATTCACCGTCGAGGCGATAGACGGGAGTGGTGCCACGGTGCAGCACACATTCTATATCAGCCAGTTTGGTCCGATTGCCGATCTCGGCGGTATCAACGCGGCACTCGGCGGCTGGCCTACGGGCAATGGTACGGTCTTTGCTTTCAACGATGCCAACAAGGAAAATCTGCGCGGCCTGGAGAACTGGATCAATTTTGGTTTGGCAGAAAGCATGGATGACATACTGGAGGCGACACGCACGATCGGTATTCCCTGGGTTAACACCATCGCTGCAGACCGTTTTGGCGAAGGTTTTTACGGTGATGTTTCCGTGGTGCCCAATGCTTCTCAGGCACTGATTGATACCTGTGTACGGCCGCCCTATGGTCCACTCATTTTGCCGGTGGCCAGCGTGGTGAGCCTGGATGGCTCAGACAGCGATTGTCTATTGGGTAATGACGAGGACGCACCGCCCCATCTGCTTGGCTACGACAATTTGCCCAAACTGCGCACCACGGAGTACGGCGCCAACGCCAACGACAGTTATTGGCTGCCCAATCCCCGTAGCTTGCTGACCGGCTTCACCCGGGCTATCGGTCCCGAGGAATACGAGCAGTCTCTCCGCACGCGATTAACCTTTGTTCAGGCAGAACAGAGGCTCGCCGGTACTGATGGATTGGAGGGGGAGGGGTTCAGTAATCAAAATGTGCGAGAAATTTTTACCTCCGCACGCAACCATGCTGCAGAGCTGGTGAATGACGAGGTCGTTGCGATATGCATCGCCGTCGATGACTGGACGTCCTACGGTGTCAGTGGTGACGCTATGCTGCAGGCCTGTAATATCCTGGCCGAGTGGGATACAAGGCACACCATAGACAGTGTAGGCGGCCATATTTTCTTTGAATTCTGGCGGGTCGCCAGAGGATTGGATAATCTGTGGGCGGTTCCCTTTGATTCTACCGACCCGGTGAATACACCGAGAACGCTCAATACAGGTGACCCTGCCCTGGTTGAGTCGGTGCGCGGTGCCCTCGCAACGGCAGTCACAGTGCTGCAAGACAATGACATTGCGCTGGATGCGCCTTGGGGCGATGTGCAGTTTATTGAGAGGAATGGCGAGAAAATTCCTTTGCCAGGTGGATCTGGCGCCATGCTGTTCAGCGTGATTAGTGCGAGCCTGGTTGCGGGAGAGGGCTACTCGGATGTGCGTGCTGGCAACAGCTATATCCAGGCTGTGAGCTGGGATGAGAGCGACTGTCCGGATGCAAACGCGATACTCACTTACTCACAGTCCACTGATCCGGCTTCCCCGCACTACGCAGATGCAACCAAGCTATACTCGCAGAGCGGTTGGATCGATATGCCATTTTGTGAAAGTGATCGCGATGCGCAGGAAATCAGACGCGAGACTATTTCCGAGTAAGGCCTGTTTGCGCACGAGGCGGCGGCGCTCGCGCCGCTCCTCTGAGCGGATACGCCCGCTCGCTCGACTGTAGAGCGCTGTTTTCTCAGCCGCCTAGAGGGGCGAGCATGTGCCTATTTCTATCGAAGGGGTGGCGGGAGAGATGCCTCCCTCCTTACCATCCTGTACATACCCTGTGGTCCTGGTTGCGAGGAAATGCCCAGTGGCAGGATTATATTTGAACGACTCGCCGGGTGCAGCCCACCCGTCGCAGACCAGCAGTTTTTCGGTGCCGATAACGCTCCTGAAGTCACCGCATGTCCAGGTGGGTACTTTTTTACCGAACACATGTACCTGGTATATGCCGCCGTAGGCGCTGCGCTTCTCGTCAGCCTCTTTGATGAGGTACTGATCTCCTGGCGTGAAACTAAATGGTTGCCAGTTCCCATCTGTCAGTTGAAAGCCAGCCGATTGATCCCCTGTACAAAGCCAGCTGTCCGCACTGGACTGCAGGCTGAATGTCATGACTAAAACGGCGAGGATGTATTTCATTGGTTAACTCCATTTAACGGGATTCCCACCCTAGCGGAAGGTGGTGTATATACCTAGCCCATAGTGACCCCGGCAACGGTGTATAGACGAGGCTAAAGGACTTGGCCCCAGCGTACTCGATGAGCTACCTGAAGGGCCGGGACTATTTGATATTAAGTCGGTGAAGCCCTAGCCCTTAGTTTAGGGCAATACGTTTATATGACGAACAATGGTACTAACAAAAACGCTCGACAGTATGTTTGAGCAGAGAGACGAATTGATAAACGCCAGTTATAGCTGGGAGAGAATATAGAAATGCAAGAAGAAGAGCTGAAGGAAATTTTAGTCACTGCCCAATACAAGTGCCCCGGCAGGACTTGGGAGAAGATTTTCAGCACACCGCTTTTATCTGACCTACACTAAATCAGGCCATTCATCCTCGCAGTACCAGACGAGTAAAAGCCCGCGGAAAGGAGTAGTGCGTGTTAGATAAAAAGCCAGGTTTCATAGTAGTAGCACTGTGCATAACCCTGCTGAGCAGCATAGGGAGTCAGCACGCCGTGGGCCAGTCTCTTGGATGTCTAATGGCCGATGTCTCCGGGAAACACCGCTGTCTGTATTAATGGTGAAGTGATTGGTCGTGCTGTCTCTTATCTGGCCTGCTTAACAACATAAGGTAATAATATGAAGATGAAACTGACGGTTCTAGTTTTCTTTACTTCAATGCTTCTGGCGGGCCAGGTGTTGGCGTTGCCATTTAGTACTGGTGGCCTCAGTTATAATTCTATGGGTGCGACTGATGTCGAAGTAACGGGCCGTGCATCGGGTAACATCGCCACTGATATAGTCATTCCTGACACTGTTGTGGATAGCGGGACAACCTACAACGTTACGAATATTGGGTCTTTGGCTTTCTTCCTCAATTCCCTCACCAGCGTGATTATTCCAAGCAGCGTTACGACCATTGAGGTTGGTGCTTTCGGCTTTAACGCCCTGACCAGCGTGATTATTCCAGACAGCGTTACGACCATCGAGTCTGGTGCTTTCGGCTTTAACACCCTGACCAGCGCAGCCTTTGAAGGCGACTTTGGCAGCTTTAACCTCTCTATCTTCGATGACAATCCCACCCTAGCGACGATCACCTACTGTAACGGGACAGCGGGTTGGCCGCAGGTCTTTAACAATGGCTCAACGATTGTCGTAACGACCCCCAGAAAATGCCTATCCAATATCGATGGCCTCAGTTATAGCGTTATCAATGCGACTGATGTCGAAGTAACGGGCCGTGCATCGGGTAACACCGCCACTGATATAGTCATTCCTGACACTGTCGTGGTTAGCGGGACAACCTACAGCGTTACGACCATTGGGGATGTTGCTTTCCACGAAAACGCCCTCACCAGCGTGATTATTCCGGGCAGCGTTACGACCATTGGGCAAAATGCTTTCAGCGTCAACGCCCTCAGCAGCGTGGTTATTCCAGACAGCGTTAAGACCATTGGGGGCGGTGCTTTCGACTCAAACGCCCTCACCAGCGTGATTATTCCAGACAGTGTTGCGACCATTGGGGCTGTTGCTTTCGAATCCAACGCCCTCGCCAGCCTGACTATCGGAAACAACGTTACGACCATTGACGATTATGCTTTCGGCTCCAACGCCCTCACCAGCGTGATTATTCCAGCCAGCGTTACGACGATTGGGCCGGGTGCTTTCTACAACAACGCTCTCACCAGCGCGGCCTTTGAAGGCGACTTTCTCAGCTTTAGCCTGACCATGTTCGGCCTCAATTTCAACCTAGCGACGATCACCTACTGTGATGTGAAAACGGGTTGGCCGCAGGGCTTTAACAATGGCTCAACGATTGTCGTAACGACCCCGATAGTTTGCTTGCCGCCGGGCTGCTGAAAGCTCATGACATTGACGGCGATGGTGATGGAGTGCCTGATGCTGAGGATAAGTGTCCTTCTGACGCTAACGCCGACCAGCTCGATGGTGATGATGCCGGTGATCTCTTCACCTCTGTTGGCTGCCAGACGCTTCTAGTTACTACACAATGCCCGCCACCGTGCGGGCTTTTTAATGTCTGGGAGCATGACCTGGGCGCAACGTGTACCACCATTTTTTCAAGGCGCGGGCTTATCCTCGCGTGTCGCGTATGGACATCTGTAGTTCGCCAGGGACGTTTTGGTTCGGTGAGACCCTTACAAGCACAAGGGCAATCATTAAAAATACCCCGGCAGGACTTGGGAGAAAAATTCCAGCACACCGCTTTTATCTGACCTACACTAAATCAGGCCACTCATCCTCGCAGCACCAGACGAGTAAAAGCCCGCGGAAAGGAGTAGTGCGTGTTATATAGAAAGCTAGGTTTCATAGGAGTAGCACTGTGCATAACCCTGCTGAGCAGCACAGGGAGTCAGCACGCCGTGGGCCAGCCTCTTGGATGTCTAATGGCCGATGTCTCCGGGAAACACCGCTGTCTGTATTAATGGTGAAGTGATTGGTCGTGCTGTCTTTTATCTGGCCTGCTTAACAACAGAAGGGAATAACATGAAGATGAAACTGACGGTTCTAGTTTTCTTTACTTCAATGCTTCTGACGGGTCAGGTGTTGGCATTTGATGTTGATGGCCTCAGTTATAACGTTATCAATGCGACTGATGTCAGAGTAATGGGCCGTGCATCGGGTAACGCTGCCACTGATATAGTCATTCCTGACACTGTTGTGGATAGCGGGACAACCTACAGCGTTACGACTATTGGCGATAGTGCTTTCTACAACAGCGCCCTCACCAGCGCGGCCTTTAAAGGCGACTTTCTCACCTTTAACCTCTCTATGTTCGATGACAATCCCACCCTAGCGACGATCACCTATTGTAACGGGACAGCGGGTTGGCCGCAGGGCTTTAACAATGGCTCAACGATTGTCGTAACGACCCCGATAAACTGCCTATCCAATACCAATATCGATGGTCTCAGTTATAGCGTTATCGGTGCGACGACTAACGTCGAAGTAACGGGCCGTGCACCGGGTAACACTGCCACCGTAATAAATATTCCTGCCACTATTGTGGATAGCGGGACAACTTACAGCGTTACGACTATTGGCGATAGTGCTTTCTACAACAACGCCCTCACCAGCGTAATTATTCCAGACAGCGTTACGACCATTGCGGCTGATGCTTTCCGGCAAAACCTCATCGCCAGCGTGATTATTCCAGACAGCGTTACGACCATTGGCGATGATGCTTTCTACAACAACGCCCTCACCAGCCCGGTCTTTGCAGGCGACTCTCTCGGCTTTAACCTGAATGAGCAGTCTGATTCGGGTGGCTCTTGTACAGTTGAAACACAAGAAGCAGAATCTATTTGTTCACCATTGGGTTGCAGTTGCCCTATTTGCGTCGTGGACCCGGATGACGGGAGTGTGGAAATTAAACTTGATATACCAAGTGACTACTTTCGCATTACAAGCGTTACTCCAAACCCGAGCGGGATGACAATACCAGACGGGGAGTGCCTAAATTTCTTGGTGGAATCTGAATTGGATACGGGGGACCCTAGCGTAGGTGTAATCCCCTTGTTAGACGTGCAGAGAGAGTGCTGCAGGGGAGAAACCAATGCAGCTGACGTTGATCCAGGCCCTATACCTGAGGACGACCCGTTGGGCCCACCGTCGACAGATAAAGAACAAACTCAAGGAGGCTATTAATGTTGCGATCAATCGTTCATAAATTTTCACTTCAAATACTAATAGTCACTTCGTTTCTAATGGCTGCTGAGCCGGCGATCGCTGACGAAAAGATATTTGTACCAATGGACACGCAGAGCGAGTGCAACTTAAAGAAGCTCGCGCAATTTGCTTGCGATTACGCGAACAAAGTAAAGATATGCATGAAGATCGACAAAGATGAAATGGATCCTGATGATTATGAACGGGCGGCGGAGTGGTTTATTGCGCGAGCTGGTAGAAAAGATCGATGCAATTACCTTATTTGGGAGAAACGTCCGGTAGATGAATACTGTAAGAAGGTATATGGAGAAATCTTAGCGCCAGTAGGATCAGGAGAAAACAGCTGTCAGTTCGGAAATTGTGGGGAAGGCATGCATGTTAATTACTGCCAGATTCACTACTCAGGTTGTGCAGCCGAGAGCTATCACTGTAAATCGGAGAACGACCACAGGTTTACTATTTTCAAAACCGAAGATGGTTTGACCTGTCTTCTGGATAGATGGAAGATTGAACCAACCGCTGGAGGGCACAATTCCAAAACGCACCACTTACCGGACGAGTGCGGAGGCACCATGTGGTGCGACGACCATTTACAAATTCAAAACAATACAGTTTGCTGGGGAGATCCTCCAACCTGTTCAACGAATAAAAACTATCTAGATGTGACTTGTAATGATCCATTTGGAACTTCAACCCTTCCGCCGTCGCCGCCGCCGTCGGGCTGCTGAGACTGATGTCTTTGATAAGCCGCATTAACCCGGCTGATACAGTAAGGAATAATGCTTCCTGTCGGCATCTATGGCCTCCATGAGGTGAACGCGAACTCAATGAATGTCGTCTATCCTTCTGTTAGCGCCACGGCCGAGGAGTGCCGATGAAGTTACTCAAACACACCGCCGATAAAGCCACTCTTACGCTGACCCTCCATGAACTTCACCTAGCCAATGCCCTGATCCAGGAAGGCCGTATATCGCACCAGTGCGACTCACCAGAGGGTCAGGCACTTGAGGATGGTTTTAGGTCAATCGTGATTAGGCTGGACGAGGCCGCTAAGTCCGAGTTTGAATCCGGTGGTACGCATTAAACATAATGGTGCTTGTAGGTGTTCATCGGCTGAGGATAGCTCTGGCTAGTGGCTGATTACTGAAAAATCGCTACGCAACAGATTATCTTCTGAGGTAGCAAGTGGGTAGCAAGAGTTCAGGGCTGATGTGCTTGAGCGGCCAATAGTTCTTATAAGTAATTGATTTTATTCTTTAATATGGTAGCTACGGGTAGACTTGAACTACCGACCCCAGCATTATGAATGCTGTGCTCTAACCAGCTGAGCTACGTAGCCACAGTAACACGGGACTTGCTGTCCCCGAAGAGGCGCGCATTTTCCGTGATTGGCCTACCTTAGTCAAGACTCCGCGCCAGCGCCTGCTGGCGCCCCTCTGGGCAGGCGCGGAGAGATTAAAATTCCGCACCCGTTGTCATGTTGATGATCATAGCCAGAGCCAGAGCCGCCCTTACCCGGCCGGCCCACGCGGCTGCAGATCCATCGGCAGTTGATGTGCGCGGTTGCACAGGGCCTACCGGTGAGTCGCTGGCAGGGCGCGTTCAAGTGATCGAGCTGTGCGCTGAAGCGTCACCGGTGGAGTCTGCGTTGGGCCGTTTTGGTATCGTGGGTTGAGGAATGGGAGGGTAAGGTAGGATAGGGGGGTAGCGCAGGGAAGGGAAGATTGAGCGGCGTTGCCGAGTACGCGCGGCTTGAGGGCGTGAGCGCGTATCTTACGCGTGAGTAGCGTTTCATTTAGGAGGGTACACCGTGAAGTTTGATCTTGCCGGCCACACCGCGTTGATAACCGGCTCCGACCGCAATACGGGCGAGGTCATCGCGCGCACGCTGGCCGGGGCGGGCGCTGTTGTGGTGATTCACAGTAACGCGAGCGAAACCGGCGCAGCGGAGTGTGCGCAGGCGATACCGGGCGCCCATTGCGTCGTTGGCGATATCGCCACTGCCGCGGGATGTGATGCCGTTTGCGAGCAGGTTCTCACCCTCGGCCTGACGCTGGATATCCTCGTCAACAACTACGGTACCGCCTCTCGCGGCAAATGGTCCAGCGCGTCCGATGCAGACTGGTTAGAGATGTACCAAAAGAACGTGCTGTCGGTGGCCCGGCTGGTGCGGGGCTTTACCCCCGGCATGGTGGCGCGTGGCCGCGGCCGAATCATTAACCTGGGCACGGTTGGCTCACACCGCCCCGGCCCGCTAATGCCGCACTATTACAGCGCAAAAGGGGCACTTGCGACGATGGCGGTGAGCCTGATGCAGGAGTTGGCGGGCACGGGCGTGACCGTGAACACCGTGTCGCCGGGCTTGATCCATACGCCGGAACTGGAGGCGGGCTATCGCCTGAAGGCCGAGCGCAAGGGCTGGGGCTCGCACTGGGACGACATTCTCCCGCATATCCTTGCCGAGGATTTCCCCAATCCCTGTGGGCGACTCGCCACGCGTGAGGAGGTAGCAGATCTGGTGCTGTTTCTCGCCAGTGATGAGGCGGGCTTTATTAATGGCCAGAATATTCGGGTGGACGGCGGCGCCGTTGCCTATGTCTAGTGGCACTGGAGAAGCTAAAGGTGGCACTGGAGGCTAAAGGACTTGGCCCCAGCGTACTCGATGAGCTACCTGAAGGATCGGGACTATTTGATATTAAGTCGGTGCTGCCTTAGCCGTTTGACTTGCGGCTACGACTAAAGCCCAAAGCTGCGAGGCCTAACGCTATAAGGGGATGATTGCGGGAGGGGCACGGCTAGCCGGAATCGGTGGCGATTACGGTTTTCATTTGCCGATTCTAGCAATTTGGCGCAGTTGACTTGTCCCTACCGTTTGACCAGCTACCGACCTCACCCTAAGATTCATACATGCTAAAGATAAAACCCTACCGCATCACATGTGCCCTCTGCGTTGCGACCACGCTCGCCGCCTGCTCCGACAACACGGATGCCATTGACTTATTGCAGAAGGATTCTGCAGTAACTGACTTATTGCAGAAGGATTCTGCAGTAACGCCGCCGCCCGCCGCCTGCGACCCGCTCACGCCCAGTTACTGCGGCTTTCCCTATCCTAACGATTACTGGTCGGTGGAAGATCCAGACACGTCCAGCGGCCGGCGACTAGCCTTGCCGGCAGATATATTTCCGACAACTGTTACAGGGCAGGGGTCTGAAACCGATGCCGTGAACGAGATGGATGGTTTCTCTCCCGGTATTGCTGCCATGGTGCATTTGCCTGGAGCAACGGTAACAGGGCTAGCCACGCCGGACACTATAGAGGCATCACTGGCAGCGAATTCAGCCACCATTATTCTGAATGCTGACACGGGCGAGCGTCTTCCCCACTGGGTGGATCGGGATGAATATGTAGTGCAGGCAAAGTTGCGCGTGGATGCAGGCGAATCCGACCCATCCTTTAACATTGATCGCGGCATCGACGAACTGCGCGAAGAACAGGCTTTCATGTTAAGGCCGGCAATTCGTCTGGACGACGCCACACGTTACATCATTGCCATACGCAATGTGGAGGATGAAAATGGCACTACGCTGCCAGCCTCGCAAGGGTTTGCCGAGCTACGCGACCAGAAAGCCTCCACAGACGATGTCATTCGTTCACGTCGCGCTCACTTTGAAAATCTGTTCGACACATTGGCAGCAGCCGGTATCCCCCGCAATGACTTGCAGATAGCCTGGGACTTCACCACCAGCAGCCGCGAGAACAACACCGCTGCCATGCTGCATATTCGCGATGACGCCCTCGCGCGCTATCCCGACGGAGTGTCCTACAATATTGAAGATCGCAGCGGTGACCTGATCAGCGGCATGGCCTGCCGCCTGGAAGTAACCTTTGATGTACCGCTGTACATGACCGGCGGCGAAACCGGTTCTGGCTTTAACCTAGGCGACAACGGCTTGCCTGAGCAAAACGGCTTCCACCCCTACTCCGCCGCGTTGATTGTACCCATAAGCGCGCAGACCGAAGCCGCACCACTGGTAGCGTTCGGCCACGGGCAATTAGGGGCAAAGGAACAGGTTCTGGGTACACAGCCCCTCGCTGTCGCCGAGAATTTTGCCTTTTTTGGCCTGGACTGGAAGGGCTTTTCGGGCGACGACACCGCTACCGTTGTTAATGCCCTCACTGGTGGCAATATCTCCGATTTTCGCGTGGTACCGGAACGTATGCATCAGGGATTCCTGAATTTCCTGATCGCTATGCGTACCCTGTCGGTAGAGGCAGACGGTGGACCATCCACCCCTCTGAACGAAGCGCTCAACACTTACTGCGGTGGCGCCGTGCTGGATGGCAGCAAACGCTACTTCTTCGGCGGCAGTCAAGGCGGAATACTCGGGGCCAGCTTGATGGCTATTAACACAGATATAGAGCGTGGCTTGCTGGCAGTTCCCGGGCAATCCTACAACCTGTTACTGAACCGCAGTGTGAACTTCGACCCCTTCGCCGCCCCGCTCTACAGCCAGTACAACTGGAACGCGCTGGATATGCAGATGGTACTAGCGCTGGTGCAGGGACTTTGGGACCGGGCAGAACCCACCGGCTACTCCAAGTACATCCGTGAAAACCTGTTGCCGAATACCCCCGCGCACGAAGTGGTGGTGCAGGTCTCCAAGGCCGACCACCAGGTAACCAACCTCGGTGCGCATATCATGGCACGCACAATCGGGGGCGTAGTGAACCTCGCACCACTTATCCGCGACGTATGGGGGTTAGAGGTAGTGGAAGGCGAACACACTGGCTCCGGGATGATTGAAATCGATTTCGGCAACCCGCTGCCGCCCAACACTAATATACCCCACTGGGCAGACACCGACCTCGATCCACACGGACGGGCTACCGAACTGGAGGGATTGGGTAGTGTACTGCGACGTTTTTACGATGAGGGTGTTGTCTCAAACCCCTGTGACGGGCCTTGTGGTGAAGATGACCTGCTGTAGAGGTACTGACAAGTTAACTTTTCGAGGCCCGCCAAAACTGTCCCAAGGGTATCGATAAATTAACTTTGCGAAGTCGCAGAACTGTCTCTCAGTGGATCAGGGCGATTGGTCCTTCATGCTCGACGGCGCACAATGCTGCGTATGATCATAACGCTGTAATCCTGCCTGAAAAGACGACCTGCTCATGCCCACAGGATAAAATCTGACACGAAAGTGTTTATAGTCTTGCTCGATGCACCTACGGTCTTGTATCCATAGCTTCTGAAAGAGGTGAGTCAGCTAGACTAGGTGAGGCTCTTTGGCTGCTGCCGCATTGGACACTGACATAGTCTGAATAGAGAACATGAGGCACCCTGTTAATTGTTCTATGTTTCAACCAGTAAGAGTCCTATACTTTATCTATCCAGAATAATTTTTTTCACTCCGATAACGACACTCAGAAAGGCCCAATGCGTGAAACTACATGGCTGGAATATTACCTACTGTGTTGGAGGTTTAATCCTGCTTGCGGTTACGCTATTTTTGGCGTCCACTCCGTGGAATGCAGACAGCATACTCGTAGCGATACGGTCCACCGGCAAAAGTTCTCTCTTCTTATTCTCCCTCGCCTTTACCGCATCCAGTGTGTACTACTTCTGGAAAGCGCCTTTTTCAAAATGGGTCTTGAAAAATAGACGCTATATCGGCGTCAGCTTCGCTGCCTCGCACTTTATCCACCTTGGCCTTATTACTTTAGTCTCTGTCGTTTTTCCTGAGCCGTTCCTTGAAGATCAGGCACGAAGCCAGTGGATATTCGGCGGCATCGGTTATGTCTTTATTGCGCTGATGGCACTGACCTCATCAGATAAGGCTCAGCATCGGCTGGGTATAAAAAATTGGAAAAAATTTCATCTCATCGGCGGTTATTACCTTTGGTTTGTTTTCTTTATGACGTACGTTAAGCACAGCAAAGTCGACCCGAGTTTTTATACCCCTTTTCTCGTCTTCACCATCGCCGTATTACTATTGCGTTTAATCAAACACTTTAAAGCCAAGTAGTTCAACATCGCGCGATTTCGTAAGAAAGTCACCCGGCTTTATGAGCAAGGTGCGGGCCAAGCCAGCATTGGGGCTTACGAAAAACGCTGGTGGCGTTGGATGTGTGCAGGCTTACCCGGGACGCAGGTGCTGGTCGAACAGACGGTACTCACCGGGGCAACGGGCAGACTGCCGCTCGTGCTCTAACGCCCCGGACTACGTTATAAGCTTACAGCGTCGACCTGTTGTAGCCGTCATCAGACAAGGCAACCCCAACGCTTTCCAGCAATTCTTTGCGTCGATATGGCTTGTGTAATATTGCAGCGCTTGGTTGCAGCGTTCCAGCGCGAGTCAGCGTATTTTCCGCGAAGCCTGTCGTATAGAGCACTTTAATATCGCTTTGAATTTCTTTCGCTCGTTTAGCTATATCATGTCCCATTATAGCGCCCGGCAATATTAAATCTGTGAACAGAAGGTCGAATCCTGCACCACTTTCTAAGTGGCGCAAAGCGGCTATTCCGTCTTCTGCCTCAACAACGTCATAGCCGGCGCTAACAAGGGTTTCAACAGAGATTTCGCGGAGAGCCGTCTCGTCCTCGACGACAAGAACTCGTCCCGTCCCTCGGGGTAGTTGCTTCTCAGTCTCAAGTTTTGGAGACGATTCAGCAGTCTCAAGTGAGCGTCGTAAGTAGACCTTCACGGATGTACCTATGTCGGGCTCGCTGACAACTGTGATATGACCACCCGACTGTTTCACAAATCCATAAACCATGCTTAATCCAAGTCCGCTACCTTCTCCAAACTTTTTCGTTGTATAGAATGGCTCAAATATATTTCCGACAACATCTGGAGCCATGCCAAAACCTGTGTCGCTTACGACTATCTCAACATACTCCCCTGGCTCTGTATTTTCGTGATCTTTTGTGTGGGCTTCATCAAGCGTTTTCAAATGGGCTTGGATTGTTAGGACGCCCCCCGAAGGCATGGCGTCCCTGGCGTTTAATGCAAGATTTAAAATAGCGTTCTCAAGCTGACCCTGATCGACCATCGCATGAACAGCTTCTGTGCAATCTAGTCGCAGATCTACTGTTGCACCTAGTGTTCGTCTCAGCATGTCTTCCATGCTTATGATAACGTCTGCAATATCAGTTGGTTTAGGAGAAAGTGGTTGTTGCCTCGAAAAAGCGAGCAGTCGTTGTGTTAGTGACGCCGCTTTTTCTATCGCTTTCATAATGCCGTCAGTAAACTTGAGGGGGTCTCCGCCAGACTTTAGCTCAATCTCCAGCATCTCGGCGTTACCCATCATGACGCCCAGTAAATTGTTAAAATCGTGCGCAATCCCGCCAGATAACTGACCGATCGCCTCTAGTTTTTGTGATCTTCTCAGTTGTTCTTCCAGTCGTTTTCGCTCTGTGGTGTCGCTGAACAGCACAACCGCGCCTATCGTTTTATCGTTATCGCGAATAGAGGTCGAGACATATTCCACGGGAAAACTGGTGCCATCCCTTCGACACAGCATCTCGGTGCTGACCTCCGCAGTACGATTGTGCTCAGGCGCATTTAAAATTGGAGATTCGTTTTTCGGGTAGGTGGAGTCATCAGGGCGACTATGGCGAAGCAGGCTATGCATATGGGTTCCCAATAACTCCTCTGCAGTGTATCCCAGCAAGTTACACGCCTGACGGTTCGCAAAGACGATACATCCTTGCGGATCTATGCCGCAGATGCCTTGCCCTGCTGCGTCGAGGATGAGTCGGGTTCTCTCCTCATTTTCGATAAGTTTAGATTCCGCAAGCTGCCGAGAGCGCAGGGCACGCCCAATCTGTATGAGGACAGTCAATGCCACTCCAGAAAAAATGATGAAAACAATTATTTCGGCGATCCGTGCCACTCTCGTCACCTGCGAAAGATATAGCTTTCTTTCTTTAAGTAATGTGCCTTCTCTCTGCTCCATTGAATCGATCACGACTCTAATGCGGTCCATTAGTAGTTTGCCTTTGTCCGATTTCACAATGGCAAGTGCCTGTTTTTTCTGACCCTGACGATGTAATTCAACAGTGCGACCGAGTTCATCCAGCTTTTCTGCGGCAAGCGCACTGAGGGTCGCGATGTTTTCCTGAATTAATGGTTTTTCTTTTGTTATTGTTTGTAATTGCTTAATCTCGTCGAAAATGTCCGAACGGGCAGCATAATAAGGTTCAAGGTAAGCTGTGTCAGTCGTAAGGAGATAGCCGCGTTGGCCCGTTTCAGCATCTTGAATTATCGAAAGAAGGCCTCGTAATGTTTTTTCAACCTCCTGCGTGTGGGTTACCCACTGAGCGGCGTTATTGGATTCTTCGCTTACCCAAACCCGAATAGCCAGGAAGGCTAACAGCACAGCAAAAAGCAGTGCAATACCACGTATGCTCGTTGTGCGAATTGATGACAGCGGCATTGCGCCGCGCAAGTGGCTTTTTCCTGATGACGTCGGCCGTGAAAGTACCATGCGTTGCCTTTGCAATATGCAAAAATTTTGTGCTGGATCTCGCACGCTCAGTGCCTATGCAGGCTGGTGCACATCACCGCCAGATATAACGGTCAGCGCGATCTTACAACCCGTTGCCAGCCTGGAGAGGGAGCAAATTAGCAGGTCTTTCTATGGCGTTTCCGTTTGTGGCGAGTCTTTTTTTCTAAATCCGCGCGTTTGTGTGGGGACAGTACACGGTCTATAGCCCGTTTTAAATGGTGCAGAACAATTAAAGATCAGGGAACTCGATGAGGTCGGCAAGGAATTGGGCTTGAGCAGAGAGTGCGTAAGACAGATTGAGAAGAAGGCACTGGAGAAGCTGAGCGTGGCACTGAAGGCAAAATCACCCGGCCCCACGGGCTGTTATTGGCACCGGCACTTTCGACGGGGCATGATGCGCCCGACCCGAATACCAGTATACTTGAGTCAGGATGGCAACTACTAAGACATGGCGAGATCACCTGCACCACTGGCTGCGGCCCGTGTTGGGCTTGTGCCTGTTTATGGCGGCCCTGTTTGCGTTGGATCTGCAGCTAAAGCAACACTCGCTGGGGGAGGTGCTGGCGCAGACCCGCGCGATTCCGGCAGTGCACCTGCTGCTGGCCCTGTTGTGTACCGGCGGCAGTTACCTGGCAATGACCGGCTATGACCTGGTCGCCTTGCGGCACCTCGGCAACCGATTACACTACGGCCGCATTGCCCTGACCTCATTCATCGCCTACGTGTTCAGCATGGATTTGGGTATGTCGGTGATTGGTTCGAGCGCGGTGCGCTATCGATTGTACAGCGGCTTTGGCGTCGAGGCTGGTGATGTGGCGCGCGTCATCGCGCTCACTGTGCTGGCGTTTTGGGTAGGCGTATTGTCCGTGGGCGGAATGGTGCTGACGCAGGCGGCCCTTCCCCTGCCGGATACCTTGAGTCTTCCCTTTGCGACAACACGCCCGGTCGGCTGGTTTCTGTTGGTCGGAATGGCCGTTTTGCTGTTGCTTAACGTGACGCGTCACAAGCCGTTGCACTGGCGTGGTTTTGAATTGCCCCTGCTGCGGTTCTGGGGCCTAGTGTCGCAAGCACTGGTTGCCGCGGTGGATTGGAGTCTTGCCGCGGCGGTGTTGTATTTTCTATTGCCCGCGTCTGCCGAGGTGAGTTACTGGCAGGTGCTGGCGGTGTTTCTCGCGGCCCAGACGCTCGGCGTGCTGAGCACAGTGCCTGCGGGATTGGGCGTGTTTGAAAGTATTTGTGCGGCGCTGTTGGCGCCCTATTACTCTGCGCCGGCGGTTCTCGGTGCGCTGCTCGCCTATCGCTTTATTTACACGCTGTTACCGGTGTTTTTTGCCCTGACGCTGTTTGGTGGTTTCGAGGCCCTGCAGCGACGACAGGCCATTGGCGAGACCAGTCGCACCCTGCGCAAAGCCCTGAGTCGGCTGGCGCCGCAGGTTTTTTCCGTGGGTACGTTTCTCGCGGGCCTGTTGTTGATGATCAGCAGTGTGCTACCCCCGCTGGCCACCAAACTGCACCTGACCGATATTCGTCTGCTGGTCGATATTTCTGCCACGGTCGCGATGCTGAGCGGCCTTGCACTGGTGTTGGTCTCGCGGGGGCTGGCTGCACGCACGCGCGGCAGCTTTCGTGCGTCGCTGGCGCTGTTGGCCAGTGGCTTTATCAGCGCAATCTTGCTCAGTGCCCATCTTTTTGTGGGTTTGATACTGGCCCTGTTGATGTTGGCGCTGTGGCTGGGCCGCGCGGAATTCAGTCGTCTCTCCGCGCTTCGTTTGCCGCCCCTGCCGCGTTACTGGGCCGTGGTGCTGTTAGTGACACTGCTGGGTATCGCCTGGAGCATTGGCTGGATAGAGCACTCGGGCCGTCATACGGCTGATCTGTTTGGTCAATTCAGCGCCGGTGAATACGGTGCTCGTGCGCGCACCGCACTCTATGCTGCGGCGATTGCCCTCAGTTTTTATATCCTGTGGCGCCTGTCACGACCGGCACTGCCCGCCACGGAAGCAGTGGATGCCGACACGATGGCGCGCGTGTCCGCCATTGTGGCCGCCAGTCCGGATCCCGAGGCCAGGCTGGCGTTGCTGGGTGACAAGCAGTTTTTACTCAACGAAGCGGGAACCGCCTTTATCATGTACGGCGTAGCGGGCAACAGCTTGATTGCCATGGGCGACCCCGTGGGCCCTCTGGAGGAGCATGAGGGGCTGATCTGGCAGTTTCGCGAACTGTGCGATCGTCACGGTGCCTGGCCGGTGTTTTATGAAATCACCGCCGATAATTTGCCGGTTTACCTGGATTTGGGATTGTCACTTCACAAATTGGGCGAATCGGCCCAAATGCCCTTGGCCGAGTTCAGCCTGGAGGGTAAAAAACGCGCCAAGATGCGTCAGGCCATTAATCGTGGCGAGCGCGATGGGTGTTGCTTTGAAGTGATACCCGCGCCCCAGTCCGACACCATGCTGGATACCGTTCAAGCGATTTCAGAACAGTGGTTGGCCGGTAAAAACACGGCTGAGAAGGGCTTCTCTCTCGGCGCCTTCAAGCGAGACTATCTGCGCGACATGCCGGTGGCGGTGATCAGCGTGGAAGACAAGGTGGTGGCCTTTGCCAACCTGTGGTGCGGCAGTGAGCACGACGGCTTGTCGGTTGACCTGATGCGGTACTCGGATGACGCCCCCAGCGGGGTCATGGAGTTGTTGTTTATTCACACCATACTGTGGGGCCAGGAGGCGGGTTACCGCCGCTTCGGTTTGGGTATGGCGCCGCTCTCCGGGCTACCCGACCACCATCTGGCCTCAACCTGGGTGCGCGCTGGAGCTTTCATTTATCGCCACGGCGAGCACTTTTATAATTTTGACGGGTTGCGTGCCTACAAAGAAAAATTCGCACCGGAATGGGAGCCGCGTTATCTGGCGTCGCCCGGTGGGCTGGCGCTGCCGCGGGTACTGGCGCAAGCGTCTGCGTTGGTGTCAGGCGGGCTTAGACGCCTGATTAGCTAGCGCGCCTTACCCGCCGCGGGTCACACGTTAAAGCGAAAGTGGATAACGTCCCCGTCTTGCACAATGTAATCCTTTCCCTCCAGGCGCCAACGGCCCGCATCCTTGGCACCCTGCTCGCCATTGTTGGCGATGAAGTCCTCATACCCGATCACCTCTGCCCGGATAAAGCCCTTCTGGAAATCGGTGTGGATAACGCCGGCTGCCTCGGGGGCGCTAGCGCCCACTCTTACTGTCCAGGCACGTACTTCTTTTTCGCCCGCTGTGAAATAAGTGTGCAGGTTTAGCAGCTGGTAGCCGGCGCGAATGACACGGTCCAAACCTGATTCATCGAGGCCAAGTTCCTCCAGGAACTCCTGACGTTCTTCACCTTCCAGCTCGGCAATCTCGGATTCCAGCTTGTTGCAAATCGTCACGACGTGGGCATTTTCCTCGGCCGCGATGCGCTTGACCACATCGACGTGAGCATTGCCCTCCAGCCCGTCCTCGTCCACGTTGGCAATATACATGGTGGGTTTGTTAGTGAGCAGGAACAACTGCGCTGCCAGCGCCTGCTCGCTGTCATCCAGAGTGAGGGCGCGCACTGGTTTCGCCTCGTTCAGGTGTGGCAATAGCGTCTCTTCAAGCAGTGTCTTCATGGCGACCGCTTCCTTGTCACCGCCTTTGGCGGTGCGGGTCACCTTTTGTAATTGTTTTTCGCAGCTCTCCAGGTCGGCCAGCGCCAGTTCGGTATTAATGACTTCGATGTCAGCCTCGGGGTCTATCTGGTTGGCGACGTGCAGGACATTTTCGTCTTCGAAACAGCGCACCACGTGTGCGATGGCATCGGTCTCACGGATATTGGCGAGAAACTGGTTGCCCAGCCCTTCGCCTTTGGAGGCGCCGGCAACGAGGCCTGCTATATCCACAAACTCCATGGTGGTTGCGATTTCGTTCTGTGGCTGCACAATCGCCGAAATTGTCGACTGCCGTGGATCGGGCACCGGCACGATCCCCGCGTTGGGTTCGATGGTGCAGAAGGGGAAGTTTTCCGCGCCAATGCCCGCGCTGGTCAGGGCGTTAAACAGGGTGGACTTACCTACATTCGGCAGTCCGACAATGCCGCAATTAAAACCCATGCCGTTCCTTTCTCTATCAGGGGCCGTTCAGGCCGCGTTGAAACTGTGGAGGCGAGTCATCGCCTTGGTGGCATCGCCATCCAGCAGCAGGGGCAGGGCGGCGATTGCTTCTTCTATGCTGGCGTCGATAAGGGCGCGATCGATTGCCGAGGGCTTACTCAACACATAGCCGCTTACCTTCGACGCGTGACCGGGGTGACCGATACCAATGCGCAGGCGATGAAAAGCCGCATTGTTGCCCAGTGCCGGCACGATGTCGCGCAGCCCATTGTGTCCGCCATGGCCGCCGCCTTTTTTAAAGCGCGCGTTGCCCGCCGGGAAGTCGAGTTCATCATGGGCGATCAACATTTCTTCCGGGTCAATTTTGAAGAAACCCGCCATGGTCGCTACCGATTGACCAGAGCAGTTCATGAAAGTGGTAGGAACAAGCAAACGCAGGTCGTGACCGGCGAAGTTGCCCCTACCGGTCACTCCATGAAATTTGGATTCTTCCTGCAGTGGCACGCCACAGTCGCGTGCCAGCGCCTCTATAAAATCGGCGCCGGCGTTATGGCGGGTGCCCCGGTATTCGCTACCGGGGTTGCCCAGGCCGACAATGAGCTTGATCGTGGTCAATGCGAGGGCAGCGGCTGAGTGGCGGGGCGAGGGAGATTAATCCTCGCTGTTGCCGCCCTCTGCATTCCCCTCGCCGTCAGGTTCGCCCTCTGCGGCTTCAGCCGCTGGTGCGCCATCGCCGGCTTCGTCATTACCCTTCGGTGCCAGTACAGAGGCAATGGCCAGGTCGTGTGACTCGCCCAGTGCCAGGGCTACGGACGTCACGCCTTCAGGTAAGGTGACGTCAGAGAGGTGAACAATCTGCCCCGTCTCCAGTTCGATCATATCCACTTCGATGTACTCGGGGATGTTGGCGGGCAGACACTGAACCTCGATGTCCGTTGCCTGGTGCTGTACCAGACCACCCTGCATCTTAACACCCACGCAGTTTTCCTCGTTGAGGAAGTGGATGGGCACGTGCACTTTAATGGCCACGTTATCATCTACACGCAGAAAGTCGGCGTGCATCACATGATTTCGGGCTGGATGACGTTGCAGATCTTTCAGGATGGCTTTTTCTGTGCCCGACCCTACTTTCAGTCTCAGTACATGGGAGTAAAACGCCTCATTTTCGAGGGCTTTCTCCAGATCCTTGCGCACCAGAGTGAGTGGTACAGGGTTTTTATCACCACCGTAGACAATTGCCGGTACAAGGTCAGCGGAACGACGCAGGCGGCGGCTCGCACCTTTCCCCAGGTCGTTGCGCACTTCTGCGTTTAGTTCAAATTGGTCAGACATGGTCTGGACTCCTTTGATGTGCCGTTACAACCTCTGCGACCGACGCGGTAACGGATTGGTGTATGCGCCGCCTTTACTGGAACAGCGCGCTAATGGATTCCTCATTGGAGACCCTGCGCATGGACTCTGCCAGCAGGTCTGCAATAGTCAGTTGGCGAATCTTGTTCATCGATTTCGCTTCCTCACTCAGGGGAATCGTGTCTGTTACTACCAGCTCATCGAGCTGGGAATTCCTGATATTCTCCATAGCACTGCCGGATAACACCGGGTGTGTGCAGTAGGCGATGACTTTAGATGCCCCCCGTTCTTTCAGTGCATCTGCCGCCTTGCACAGGGTGCCGGCTGTATCGACCATGTCGTCGACCAAAATGCAGGTGCGGTCTTTTACTTCACCGATCAGATTCATGACCTGGGCTTCATTTGCTTTGGGGCGCCTCTTGTCGATGATGGCAAGGTCTGCCTCGTTCAACTGCTTGGCTATTGCCCTTGCCCTCACCACGCCGCCAATATCCGGAGATACAACGATGAGGTCCTTGTACTGGCTCTCCAGAATGTCCTCGATCAGAACCGGCGAGCCGTAGATGTTGTCCACCGGGCATTGGAAAAAGCCCTGTATCTGCTCGGCATGCAGGTCGACGGTCAGTACACGGTCGACGCCTACGGCCACCATCATGTCAGCGACGACCTTGGCGGTAATCGGTACTCGCGCGGACCGCACCCGGCGATCCTGACGGGCGTAGCCGAAGTAGGGCACCACCGCGGTGATGCGGGTAGCCGAGGCCCGACGCAGCGCGTCGATCATGACAACCAGTTCCATCAGGTTGTCGTTAGTTGGTGCGCAGGTGGATTGCAGGATGAAAACATCCTTGCCACGTACGTTTTCATTGAGCTCAACGGCAGTTTCGCCGTCACTGAAGCGGCCGACATCAGCCTTACCCAGCGCAAGGTACAGGCGACTGGCAACCTTTTGCGCCAGTTCCGGGTTGGCGTTACCCGTGAATACCATCATCTTTGAGGACACTGCGCGTTACCCCAGGGGTCTAATGACAAAATGTCGTGTATCTAAAACCGGGCTATCAACGCAATGCCGATAGCGCGGCAAGTGTGGCTGGGGTGGCAGGATTCGAACCTGCGAATGCCGGGATCAAAACCCGGTGCCTTGCCACTTGGCGACACCCCAATCATTCGGCTGGATCAGACCAGATGCTCCATCGCGCGTGATTCGTTCACGCCTCCAGCAACAATACTTCGGCAGTTTTTCGGCAAACTCGCTTGGGCCGCCCTGGCCTCCGGTTCGCTGACGAAACTGACGAATGCACAGGCGCCGGTCCCTGTGAGTCTGGCTAATCCAAATTTATCTAATAATTTCAGGGCTTTACCAACTTCCGGATAAACCTCACTGACCAGATTCTGGCAGTCGTTCCGGGAGTCCCCCTCAAAAAAGGCCGCCAGTGTGATGGGCTTGCTGTTGCGTGTCAATTGCCGGTGGGAAAATATTTGGCCGGTTGAGACGTGGCACTCGGGCACGAGTATCAGGTACCAATGCCGCGGAAGCGTCACGGGGGAGAGAATTTCGCCTATTCCCTCGGCCCAGGCGGTGCGTGCGCCGACAAACACTGGCACGTCCGCGCCGAGGCCTGCACCTATTTCCCGCAGGTGCTCGTTGGTTAGATTCAGCCTCCACAGATGATTCAGTGCCAGCAGCGTGGTTGCCGCGTTGGAACTGCCTCCACCCAGACCCGCACCGGCGGGTATGCGTTTTTGCAGAGAGATGGTGGCGCCCAGCGTGTCCCTGCGCAGCGTGCTCGCGGCCCGAAGTATCAGGTTGTCATGGTTGGGTATACCGATGTCATCTCCGGCGAGGGTGACCTCGCCACTTTCGTTGGGTGCAAAGGTGAGAATGTCTCCCCAATCCAGCAACTGAAACAGGGTTTGCAGTTCATGGTAGCCGTCTGGGCGTCGCCCCGTGATATGCAGGAACAGGTTGAGCTTGGCAGGGGACAGTAGGGAAAAAGAACGGCTCATCGGTCCGGTGGCAACTGCCATTGCGCGATAAGAATTCGCGCCTCTGTGGGACCGCGCTCGATGTGCAGGCGTGTGGGCAGCCTGAGCCCGTCGAAGTCACGGTAGTGTTGATAGTGGATATCCCAGCCGGCCTGACGCAGGTGTAACAGCAGTCCCTGTTGTCGGTCCAGATCAAGTGCCTGTATTGCCAGGTCCGGTGCCGGTGCCCCCTTCAGCCAGTGGCGTAGTGCCGCCAGTGGCAGGTCCCAGCCGGTAGCTCGGGCGACAGCATCGGGGCTGGAAATGTCGATACGTTGTAGCTCACCGCCACGGTTGATATCGAGGTGTTTGCCATCACTTTGTATGCGCGTAGCCCCCAAGCCAATCGGTCCGCTCAACAGGAGGTCGGTGTTGTTGCCGCGCTGCTGCCACACCAGGCTGGCGGAGTCTGCGCCCTGTGCGCTGCGCAGTGCCACCTTGCCGTCTGCACGCCACTGGTTGAGGCTGACCAACTGCTGCCGGTGCGTGTTCCAGTCTCCTGCCGACTCCTGTGCGGGGCGTTCCAGTCCGGCACACCCGGCCAATGTCAGCGCGACGAGGAAGAGTGGCAGGAGCGTTGACGTCGGCGGCCTACGGTAGTTGCTCATCGGGCTCTTCCGCGGTGGATGAGTTGAAGGTGGCATCGATACCGAGGCGCTCAAGCGTGTTCACAAGTATCGGGTGACCGGGTTCGCGCTGCAGTGCGTCCTGCCATATGTTCCTTGCCGCTTCCGTGTCACCCCGCGCCCACAGAACCTCGGCCAGGTGAGCAGCGATTTCCGCATCGTTGAACTCGGTATAGGCTCTAAGCAGGTATTCCAGTGATTCGTCTAGACGGCCGATGCGAAACAGGACCCAGCCCATACTGTCGAGAATGGCAGGCTCATCGGGCTCCAGGGCGAGGGCTTGTGATATGAGGTCCAGCGCTTCCTCATAGCGGGTGGTCTGGTCGGCCAGTGTGTAGCCCAGCGCGTTGAGGGCAGTGGCGTTTTCCGGATCGATCTTGATAATCGCGCGCAGGTCGCGCTCCATTGCAACCAGTGCGTTGTCTTGCGCATACAGCATCGCTCTTGCATAGAGCAGTGAGCGGTTGTCGGGCAGTGCGGAAAGTGCCTGGTTCAGAAGCTCTATGGCGCTCTGTACAAGACCGTGTTTAGCGAGAATCTCCGCCTCCAGTCCGTAAAGGTGAGCGCTCAGTTGAGGGTTTGTCTGGCGCTGCTGCGCGAACCAGCGGCGGCGGGTGTCCGTTCGACCGCCCTCGGTCAGTATCTGGCCTATGCGTCCGGTGGCGGGCAGGTAGTGCTCGCTGTTGGTAATCGCCATGTAATAGATCACCGCATTGTCCATTTGCCCCAAATCTTCCGCCATTCTGGCGAGATAGAAGTAGGCTTCGTTGGCGCGTTCGCCCTGTCTCACGACTTGTAGGAGGTAGTCCCGGGCGGCCTTATCGTCCCCGATCTCCTGGCAGATCAGCGCCAGCGAAAACAGCAGATTCGCGTCCCCTGGCACCTGCGCGGTCAGCGTTTCAAACTGCTCGCGAGCAGCATTCATATCGGTTGCGGTAAGTAGCCCCGCGTATTGCAGTCGTAGTTGAACGTCTTCAGGGTTGGCTCGCAGTGCTTTTTCCAGACGCGTGAATGGGTTTTTCTCCTCCTGCTCGATCAGAATGCGCGCCTCCAGAACCAGCCCCGGTATGTTGTTGGCGTCAGCCTTGAACAGGCTATCCAGCGCGGCGAGCGCCTTATCTTGCTGTTGTTCTTCTTCGTACAGCACGGCCCGGGTGAACAACAGGCGGACATTGCCGGGGAATTCTTCGGTCAACGCATCGATCTGCAGGCCTAATGCGTCTTGTTGCTCGCTGTCCAGCTGGTTGTAGCCTTTGATCACCATCGGGAAATTAGCGGTGCCGTCGGTGCGCTCCACCGTCGCAAGGTAAGGCAATGCCTCGACCGTCCTGCGTTGCATAACCAGTAATTCCGCAAGGGTATTGTTTGCCTCTGCATTGTCCGGATCCAGTTCCACCCACAAGGTAGCCGAGCGCAGTGCATCGTCACCCCGTTGCAGGAACTGGGTCAGATGGGTGGTGTGGGCACTTACGCCAGAATCCTTGAGGAGCGCAGACTGCTCCATATAATTGTCCATAGCCGTATCGTATTCACCCTGTCGCAGGGCGAATTCTGCAACCAGCAGCGGGTAGAGGCTGTCCGCTGGTATTGGCCGCTCTGGAACAAGCGTGTTGTGTGGCTCAGTGTGGGGCGGCGCGGCTGCATTATCGACCGGCGCATCGGGTTGCCCCACACAGGCGGTCAGCAGCGCGTAGGCCAGTGCGAGGGTCTGTAGTCGAGACATGGTAAGCAAGACAGGGACAACCGAGCGTTGAGCGAACAAGTATGATGACACAGACCGACAGCTAAACCTAACGAACCCGGCCCTACTGGGGGACTCGCGTCGGCGCATTTTTTCAAGACAATGTTATTTCGCGCGTAACTTGCTAAAATCGAGGGGATTTTCGAAAGACTCTGCGTTACCTGTTAGCGGAGTCGACCTACCGGTGCAGGGGAGGCCATCGCTCCAACATGAATCTGATCGCATTGGGAATTAACCACAATTCTGCCGCCGTCGATTTACGCGAGCGTGTTGCCTTTGCCCCGGAACAGGTGGCGGAGGCGCTCGTAGAGGTGTGCGATCAGGCAGGCCTCGATGAGGCCGTTATCCTGTCAACGTGTAACCGCACCGAACTGTACGCCATCGTGCCGGACAATACGCCCACGACAGACCGGGTGATGAAGGTGGTGCAGTGGATGGTGAGCTATCACCACCTGTCCTTCGACGAGTTGCATCACAGCGCCTATCACCATCAGGGCAACGATGCTCTGCGTCATTTGGTGCAGGTTGCCAGTGGACTCGATTCCATGGTGTTGGGAGAGCCACAGATTTTCGGGCAGCTGAAGTCCGCGTATGCCGTGGCGCTAGAGGCCGGCACAGTGGGTAGCGAACTGGGTCGTATATTCCAGCGGGTGTTCGCCCTGTCAAAGCGCGTGCGAACCGATACGGCGATTGGTGAAAATCCGGTGTCGGTGGCGTATGCAGCGGTCGACCTCGCCGGGCATA
The DNA here is from genome assembly GCF_026262645.1 of Candidatus Marimicrobium litorale. Lineage (NCBI taxonomy): Bacteria > Pseudomonadati > Pseudomonadota > Gammaproteobacteria > Cellvibrionales > Halieaceae > Marimicrobium > Candidatus Marimicrobium litorale. Next base: position 1,864,556 of record NZ_SHNO01000001.1, on the reverse strand, counting down.
TCTTCTCCGCGCTGAATGGTTGCAGTGCGCTGTTGGTGGGTGCCGGTGAAACCATAGAGCTGGTGGCCAGACACCTCGTGGGCGCAGGCCTCAGTGAGATTGTTATCGCCAATCGCACCCTCGACCGCGCCAGGGAGCTAGCGCAAAAGTTTGGCGCGGAGGCGGTGCTGTTGTCGGATATTCCGAGGCACCTGTCTGGCGTCGATATCGTGATCACCTCCACGGCCAGTCAGTTACCTATTCTCGGTAAAGGGGCGGTGGAGCAGGCCCTGAAGGGACGCAAGCACCGCCCCTGGCTAATGATCGACCTCGCGGTACCGCGGGATATTGAGTCGCAGGTGGGAGAGTTATCAGACGTTTATCTCTACTGCGTCGATGACCTGCGGGAAATCGTGGATGAAAATCTGCGCAGCCGCAGCAGCGAGGCACGCAAGGCGGATACCATCATCGAGGAGGGTGTGCAGCAATACATGGAGGAGGAGCGTGGTCTGGTCGCTGTAGATACAGTCAAGGAGTACCGCGCGATGGCGGAGCAGGTGCGCACACTGGAACTGCAGCGCGCCCAGCGGGCACTGGCACGCGGCGACGATTCTCGCGTTGTGCTGGAGCAGTTGTCGCGGGCGGTCACCAATAAATTGATTCACGCGCCGACAGCGGGTCTCAAACAGGCCGGCGCCAAGGGGCGACAGGATCTCGTCGATCATGCCCGTCAGCTGTTGGGCCTTGAGAACGAGTCCTCATCTGCAAGTACTGTCAGCGGGCAGGACAACTCAGACATAGAGCTTCCCCCGACTGCCGTCAAAAACACGCCGCGAACCCTGCAATGAAAGCTTCTCTTCTTGGCAAGCTGGAAACACTCACCGACCGGCATGAAGAGGTATCGGCGTTGCTCGGTGACAGTGAAATCATTTCGGATCAAAACCGCTTTCGGGATTTGTCGCGTGAATATGCCGAGCTGCAGCCCGTAGTGGATTGCTATACGCAGTACCGCTCAGTGAAGTCCGATACCGAGGAAGCGCGCCAGATGCTGGACGACGAGGATGGGGGCGTCCGCGAGCTGGCCAGGGAAGAGCTGGACAGCGGTACCGAGCGCATAGGGGAGCTGGAGCTGGCGCTGCAGACTCTGCTTTTGCCGCGTGATCCGAATGATTCGCACAACGTGTTTTTGGAGATTCGTGCGGGTACCGGCGGTGATGAGGCAGCGATATTTTCTGGCGATTTGTTCCGCATGTACTCCCGTTATGGCGAGAACAAGGGGTGGACGGTGGAGGTTCTCTCGGAGCGTCCCGGCGATCATGGTGGTTATAAAGAAATCATAACCCGTGTTGAGGGACGTGATGTTTACGCCCGTTTGAAATTTGAATCGGGTGCGCACCGTGTGCAGCGCGTGCCAGAGACGGAATCCCAGGGTCGCATACATACGTCGGCCTGCACGGTAGCGGTGATGCCTGAGGCGGAGACCGTAGACGAGGTGGAGATCAACAAGGGCGATCTGCGCGTCGATACCTTCAGGGCCTCCGGTGCCGGAGGGCAGCATGTCAATAAAACGGACTCTGCGGTGCGCCTGACCCACCTGCCCAGCGGCATCGTGGTGGAGTGTCAGGACGAGCGCTCACAGCACAAGAACCGTGCCCGCGCTATGTCACTACTACAAGCGAAACTGTTGAGTAGCGCGCAGGACAAGCAAGCCAGTGAGCAGGCTGAGGTGCGCCGCAATCTGGTGGGTACCGGTGATCGCTCTGACCGCATTCGCACCTATAATTTTCCGCAGGGACGCCTGACCGATCATCGTATTAACCTGACCTTGTACAAGCTCGAGGAGGTGATATCGGGTGAGCTTGATGAGGTGGTGGAGCCCCTTCGCCAGGAATACCAGGCAGACCAGCTGGCAGCCCTGTCAGAGTCCTGATGCCGACGGTGCGGGAATTACTGCTCGCCGGCTCGGAATTACCGGGCGCCAGTCCGTCTCGCGATGCAGAAATCCTGTTGTGTCACTGCCTCGGCAAGCCGAGGGCCTGGCTCTATACATGGCCTGAAGAAACCGTAGCGCCCGAATACACCGCGCACTACAGGGCGTTGTTGACAGAGCGTCAGGCTGGGCAGCCCGTGGCGTACCTGACGGGCACTCGCGAGTTCTGGTCACTGCGCCTGAGCGTCAACAGCGCGACACTGATTCCCCGTCCCGATACGGAAACCCTCGTGGCCTGGGCCCTCGAGCTCGATGCGCCGCATGACGCTCGTGTCCTCGACCTGGGCACAGGGTCCGGTGCGATTGCTCTGGCCGTTGCCAGTGAGCGTCCTGACTGGCAGCTACTTGCTGTCGATCGCAGTGCGGCGGCCTTGTGTGTGGCGCGAGCCAATGCCGCCAGCTTGCAACTGGACCGCGTCGATTTTCGCGAGTCGGATTGGTTTGATGCGCTCGATGGCGAGCGTTTTGACGTGCTGTTGTCCAACCCGCCCTACATTGACTCGCAGGACGCTCACCTCGAACAGGGTGACCTGCGCTTTGAGCCGCGCGAGGCACTGGTGGCCACCGGGGGTGGACTGGATGATATTCAGCAGTTGGTGAACGAGGCCCCCGCGCGCCTCAAGCAAGGGGGTTGGCTGCTACTGGAACACGGCTGTGAGCAGGCCGATAACGTGTGTGCACTGCTGCGTGGCGAGGGTTTTTCCAGTGTGGAGACCCGTATGGACCTCGCTGGTCTGCCGCGCATCAGTGGAGGACAGTGGCATGCTGTCGGATAAGCAGTTATTGCGCTACAACCGACAGTTGCTGTTGCCGGAGTTCGACATTGCCGGGCAGGAGCGTTTGCTGGCAGCGCGCGTGTTGATCGTTGGCCTCGGTGGCCTCGGCTGTCCCGCCGCTTTGTATCTTGGTGCCGCCGGCGTCGGTGAGCTATTGCTCGCCGATGGTGATCATGTGGAACTGGGTAACCTGCAGCGGCAGGTTGCGCACGGTGAGCGAGATATAGGCGCTAACAAGGCACGGTCCGCCGTCGAGGCGGTGTCGGCCCTCAACCAGGAGATAAAGGCGGAGGCGATTGAAACGCGGCTGACGTCAGCGGCGATGGGTGCGCTGGTATCTCGCGTCGATCTGGTGCTGGATGCGACGGATAACTACCCGGCGCGGTTTGCATTGAACCGGGCCTGCATTGCTGCAGGCGTGCCACTGCTGTCGGCAGCGGCAGTGCGTACCGAGGGGCAGCTGGCATTGTTCGACCCGGCCCGCGGAGGTCCCTGTTACCGCTGTCTTTACACCGAGTCCGGAGAGAAGACCGCGCTGAGTTGCAGCGAAAGCGGTGTGCTGGCACCTTTGGTGGGAGTGATTGGATCGCTGCTCGCGATGGAGGCGGTGAAGGTGTTGACGGGTTTTGGCGTTACGCTGCGGGGTAAGCTGCTGGTGATGGATTTGCGCACAATGGATATCCGACAACTAGCGCTCGCACCCCGGCAGGATTGTCCCGACTGCGCCCACCTCAATCCGTAAAAATAACCACCTGAGGCGAAACCTTTGCGTCATAATGGTGGTCACAGCCGTAACAAACACCTGAGGTGAAATCTATGGACGCTATCGCAAGGGCTTATTACGGAATTCACAACGCGCTTTTTTCCAGGTTGCGTTACGCAGACGGGCTTGCGCCATTGGCGCTGCGGCTGTACCTCGTGCCGATCTTCTGGATGGCAGGGACACAGAAAATCGCCGGTATGGATAACACGATTGAGTGGTTTGGCAATCCCGATTGGGGCCTGGGGCTTCCGATGCCCTGGCTGATGGCGCACCTTGCCGCTTACACGGAGGCGATCGGTGCTTTGCTGCTGCTGTTGGGCTTGGCGACGCGTTGGATCAGTATTCCCCTGATGGTGACCATGCTGGTGGCAATTTTTGCAGTGCATTGGCCCAACGGCTGGCCCGCCATCGCAGATTCAAGTTCCCAGGAGGTTGCCGTCCGGCTCGGTGCGGCGAATGAGATACTGCGCGAGCATGGCAATTACTCATGGCTGACCGAAAAGGGAAAATTTGTCATCCTGAACAACGGGATTGAATTCGGTGTGACGTATCTTCTGATGCTGTTCGCCCTGCTTTTTACCGGTGGTGGTCGTTACACCAGCGTGGACTATTTTCTGGCACGATTGTGGCCGTCCGGTCGCTGACCGGGCTCGTTGCCGTCACCGCCGGTGCCATTGCGGTGGCCATACGCCTGCAGTATCCCGCCCCTTTTGTTCCACAAGGTGGTAGACTAGCGCACTTTTTGAGCAGTCAAGGGACCCATCGCGTTGATCAAGAACCTAGTTAACCGCCTCTCGGGCAAGGGTGAGGCTGCGCCAAAGCCGACCTCCCCATCCGGCTCTGGCGCCGCGTCTGCGAGTGTCGGCCAGCCCCCCCGCGATGAAACGTCTGTCAGGGGCGCAGCAGTGGAGCATGCGCGCCGCGAGGGTACCTCGACGTCTGCCAACAATGGCCGCAAGCGTCGTCGTTCCCGTAAGCCCAAGGCGGCAGTCGCGCAATGGACACTGGATGAGTTTGTGGTGGAGCCGAAGGAAGGCGAGACACGCTTTCATGATTTGGGACTGCGAGACGAGTTGATGCACGCCATTGCGGATCTTGGTTTCAAGTACTGCTCCCCTATTCAGGGGGGCATTATGCCGCATACCCTGCAGGGCCATGACGCCATTGGTAAGGCGCAGACTGGCACGGGCAAGACGGCGGCTTTTCTGGTGACTATTTTTAATGATTTGCTGTGTCATCCCCCTGAAGGGGAGCGCTTCGTCGGCGAACCCCGGGCACTGGTGATTGCACCCACCCGCGAACTGGTGATGCAGATTGCCGCGGATGCTGAGGATTTGAGTAAGCATACCGATTTAAAGGTGGTGACCCTGATTGGCGGGATGGATTATCAGAAGCAGCTCAACCGGCTGGGTAATGAGGTGGTCGACCTGGTTGTGGCCACTCCGGGGCGCCTGATCGATTTCATGAGCCGCCGTGATATCTATCTGGACCATGTGGAGACGCTGGTACTGGACGAGGCAGACCGCATGCTCGATATGGGTTTTATCCCGCAGGTCAAGCGCATTGTGCGCGCCACACCGCACAAGGATCATCGTCAGACCCTGTTGTTTTCGGCCACGTTTACCCAGGACATACTCAATCTCGCGCAGCAATGGACCTTCCAGCCCATTACGATCGAAATAGAACCCGAGAGTGTCGCGACCGATTCGGTGGACCAGAAAATATACCTGGTGAGTAGCAGCCAGCGTTACAAGGTTTTGGATAACCTGTTGCGCAGTGCGGATTGCACCAGTGTCATCGTATTCGCTAACCGGCGTGACCAGGTACGGCGATTGCACGAGAGGCTGCGCAAGGCCGGCGTGTCCGCTGGCATTCTTTCAGGCGATATTCCGCAGGCCAAGCGCACCCGCACGCTGGAGCTATTTAAAAGCGGCGAGCTCAAGGTACTTGTTGCCACCGATGTGGCTGGACGCGGTATTCACGTCGAGGGAGTAAGTCACGTGGTGAATTACAATCTCCCGGAGGATCCGGAAGATTACGTGCACAGAATTGGCCGCACCGGGCGTGCGGGCGCTACCGGGGTGTCGGTCAGTTTTGCCAGCGAGGACGACGCGTTTCTGTTGCCTGATCTGGAAGCGCTGCTGGGAACCAAACTGGAATGCACGCACCCACCTGGCGAGTTGCTGACCTAGCCGCCGGTATCAGCCGTCGCTTAACTCCTCGCACCACAGCAGGGTAGCTCCTACCACTGCTGCGGGGACCACGAAAAAGTTGACGATGGGAATGGTGGTGCACAGTGCCACGGCTCCCCCGAAACCGAGGCTGCTGAGACGCCTGGACCGCACCGCATCCTTCACTGCGCCAAAGTCCAGCTGATGATTATCCATGGGGTAGTCGACGAATTGTATGCTCATCATCCATGCACCCAGCAGCAGCCAGGCGAAGGCTCCAACGCCGGGTATAAACGACAGCAGCAGGGCGAATATCGCCATGGGGATGTAATACAACAGCTTGGCGAGTTCCCGCACGATACTTTGCGGCACCGCGAGCAGCGCTGCCCCCAGTCCCTCCAGTCCGTTGACCTGCTCGCCGGTAATCAGCTCTTCCGCTTTTTCGGCAAGCAGTGCGTTGAAAGGTGAGGCGACCACCAGCGCAACGGTCGTAAACAGGTAGCCGGTGACCAGCCCAACGGTGATAGCAATCAGCGGCCATAATACCCACTGGATAAAACTCAGCCATTCGGGAATGCGCGACAACAGTGCTGCCATCATATCGCTGACATAGCTGAAACCGACCGCGATCAAGGTTGAGAAGATCACCACGTTGACCAACAGCGGCACTATCACGAAGTGTCGCAGGGCGGGGTGCTTGAGCAGTCGTGCACCTCTGGGGAGGTACTCGATGCCGCGCGCGACGTTACCCTTCATCTGGACGCTCCCCGTTTTCGAGCCGGCCGCAGTGAGCGCAAATGCATTGCTGATCCGCGGTGTCCGCGGCTCGCTCGCGCGCCAGTGGATCGAGGTTTGCGCTCCAGCACCAGCAAGTTGCGGGTTCGCGGCCCGCTGCGATGGCGCACTGATTGTCTTTGCCGCACAAGGGGCAGGTGCTGGCGGAGGCGTCCGGTGGGTTCATATTGCGCTCTTTTGTTGGTGGCATAACGCTATAATACCGGACTACGCAGGAGGGAGTAACAATGAGCAGTGACGAGGACGATCTCTTTTCCGCGGCTATGAGCGATGTGGTACCACTGAAGCGCGCGCGCAGGGCGGCGCTGATACAGGATAACTCGCGGGAACGCGACACATCGCTCGATCACCGCCGCCGCGCGGCCGAGGATTTTCCAGCCGGTGACCGCAATACGCTCTCGGACAGTACCGTTGAACCGCTGGATCCCTGGTATGTGCTCACCTGGAAGAGGCCCGGCGTGCAAAACGGAGTTTTTCGCAAGCTGAAACAGGGTCGGTACGAAATGCAGTCGCGACTGGACCTGCACCGTATGACGGTGGAAGTTGCACGCCGCCGCGTATTCGAATTTTTTGAGGAAGCTCACGAATATGGTCTGCGCAGTGTGCTCCTGATTCACGGCAAGGGCGAGAGCAGGGCCCAACAGGAGCGCAGTTCTATCCTCAAGGGCTGCGTTGACCACTGGTTACGCGAGCTGGATGTGGTTCTTGCGTTTCACAGCGCGCAGCCGCGCCACGGTGGCACCGGTGCAGTCTATGTGCTGTTGCGTAAAAGCGAGGCAGAGAAACGCGAAAACCGCGTGAAGTTTGCCAAGGGGCGTATGCCGACAGACCCGGCATAAGCGGGGCGTGCCGTGAGAGGTGCGATCGTCTCAGCGAGCGCCGGCCGCTGTCAGGATAGCCCCATAGGGCGTGCCATGGCGATGGGTCGACACGATATCAAGAACCGTTCGTCCATCCTTGCCAGTGGCGTTGAGATCGCGCTTTTCGCCAAGGAAAAAGTTCACAAATAGCGCAAAGTCGGAGGCGCGCATGCTCTGGTAGGCTTTGAGCAACATGTGAAAATCTTCCGATGTGCCGTCATGGGAGCGCACGTTGAGGTAGCTTTTTACGTGATCCTCCGTCCAGACCTCGTCGATTACTTTTTCCTTGTCTTTGCGCATGATTGCTGCCTCTCTATACCAGCTTTTTAGCCAGTAGTTCGTTGACCATCTGCGGGTTGGCCTGCCCCTTTGATACCTTCATAACTTGTCCGACAAAAAAGCCGGTGAGTTTTTTGCGTCGGTCCTCGTCCGCTTCCAGGAACTGTTGTACCTGTTCCGGGTGACTTGCGATGACCTCGGCGATAATGCCCTCGAGGGCACCGCTGTCACTGACCTGCTTCAGGCCGCGGGCCTCTATCACGCTATCGGCACTGCCTTCACCCTGCCACATAGCCTCGAATACCTGTTTGGCAATTTTGCCGGAGATGCTGCCATCAAGTATTCGTGCAATCAGCCCACCCAGATCGGCCGCGGGCACGGGACATTGGGCAAGGCTTGTCTGATCCCTGTTCAGTTGTCCCAGCAGCTCGACCTGCACCCAGTTGGCGGCGATTTTTGCGTCGTTACAGGCAGCTACGACGACTTCAAAATAGTCAGCCAGCGGGCGAGTATCTGTCAGCACGCTGGCATCGTAGTTGCTCAGGCCGTAGGCCTCTGCGAAACGATGGCGTTTGGTGGTGGGCAGCTCCGGTAGAGTGTGCTGAATAGCCAGTATATAGGGATCATCTATCACCACCGGCAGTAGATCGGGCTCGGGGAAGTAGCGGTAGTCGTTCGCGACTTCCTTGCTGCGCATAGGTCGCGTTTCATCGCGCTGGGCATCGTACAGCCGGGTTTCCTGCACAATCGTGCCCCCGTCCTCCAGAATATCAGACTGGCGCTCGATCTCGTGCTGGATGGCTTTTTCTACAAAGCGGAAGGAGTTGACGTTTTTGATTTCTGCACGGGTGCCCAGCGTACTGCTCCCCTGAGGGCGCAAAGAGATATTGATGTCGCAGCGCATGGAGCCCTCGGCCATGTTGCCGTCGGAAATTTCCAGGTAGGTCACCAGGCTGTGCAATGCTTTCAGATACGCGACGGCTTCGGTGGCATTGCGAATATCTGGCTCCGATACGATTTCAAGCAGAGGGGTGCCAGCGCGGTTTAGGTCAATCCCGGACTGACCATGGTAGTCCTCGTGCAGGGATTTCCCTGCGTCCTCTTCGAGGTGTGCCCGGGTGATGCCGATACTGCGGGTGCTGCCGTCTGGCAAGCTGATTTCAAAGTTGCCCTCGCCCACGATAGGCGCTTCAAACTGACTGATCTGATAGCCTTTGGGTGAGTCAGGATAGAAATAGTTTTTACGGTCAAAAATCGAGCGTTTGCCGATTTTTGCCCCGATGCCCAGACCAAATTTCACGGCATAGTGCACGGCCTCGGCATTCAGCACCGGCAACATGCCGGGCATGGCGAGATCTACGGCGCTGGCCTGCGTATTCGGTTCGGCACCGAAGGTGGTGGCGGAGCCGGAGAAAATTTTGGAACGGGTAGCCAGTTGCAGGTGCACCTCTAGGCCGATGACAGATTCCCAGTTCATACGGCATGCTCCCCGTCTCCCGGGGTGCGCGTATGCCAGTCGGTAGCCTGCTGGAAGCGGTGCGCGACATTCAGCAGGCGGCCTTCCCCAAAATGGGGCCCGATCAATTGCAGGCCGACTGGCTTGTCCTGCACAAAGCCGGCGGGCAACGACATGCCAGGTAGCCCCGCTAGGTTCACTGCGAGGGTATAGACGTCTTCGAGGTACATTGAGACCGGATCGTTATCCTTGGCACCCAGCGCAAAGGCAGGTCCGGGCGTGGTGGGGCCCGCTATGATATCGACGGTCTGGAAGCAATCCAGAAAATCTTGCCGGATCAGTCGGCGGGCCTGTTGGGCTTTTTTGTAGTAGGCGTCGTAGTAGCCTGCGGACAGGGCGTACGTGCCGATCAGAATGCGGCGCTTGACCTCGTCGCCGAACCCTTCTTCGCGGGTGCGCGTGTACAGATCATGCAGATCCGCAGGGTCAGCACAGCGATGACCGTAGCGCACGCCGTCGTAGCGGGACAGGTTGGTGGAGGCCTCCGCTGGCGCGACGATGTAGTAAGTGGGAATTGTCAGCTTGCTGTGCGGCAGCGATACCGCAGTGAGCGTGGCGCCCAGTGTTTCCAGTTCTTTTAAAGCCAGGTGAATGCACTCGCCGGTAGCGCTGTCGAGCCCTTCTCCAAAGTAGGCGTCGGGCAGACCAATACGCAGCCCCTCGAGGCTTTTTTCGAGACCCGCGGTATAGTCCTCAACGGGCACATCGGAGGATGTGGAATCCCGTGGATCATGACCGGCCATGGTGTTCAGCATCAGGGCGCAGTCTTCTGCGGTGCGTGCCATCGGGCCACCCTGGTCGAGGCTGGAGGCAAAGGCAATCATGCCGAGGCGGGATACGCGGCCATAGGTGGGCTTGAGTCCGGTAATACCGCAAAAGGCCGCCGGCTGACGAATCGAGCCTCCGGTATCCGTGCCGGTTGCTGCCGGAGCGAGCCGCGCGGCCACCGCGGCGGCGGACCCGCCAGACGAGCCCCCGGGAACGCAACCGGTGTTCCAAGGGTTGTGCGCTGCGCCGTAGTAGCTGCTTTCATTGGAGGAGCCCATGGCAAATTCATCCATGTTGGTCTTGCCCAGAATAATGGAGCCTGCAGACCGAAAACGCTCAATGACGGTGGCATCATAAGGGGGCACAAAATTATCCAGCATGCGAGAGCCGCAGCTGGTCTTCAGGCCCTGCGTGCAAAAAATGTCTTTGTGGGCCAGCGGGATTCCCGTCAGGGGCGCTGCATCGCCGCCGGCAATGCGGGCGTCGGCAGCTTCCGCGGCAGCGAGCGCAGCAGCCTCATCCACGCTGATAAAGGCGTTGTAGCGTTCATCCAGGCGAGCGATACGCTCAAGGTAATTGCGGGTGACCTCTACGCTGGAGTACCTGCCTTCCCGCAGCCCCCGGCTTAACTGGCTTACTGTGTGATTGTGCATAAGTGTCCTGACGCGATATAAACGGCTACTCGATAACCCGGGGTACCAGAAAGAGGCCATCCTCTACGGCCGGTGCAATGGCCAGAAAGTCGTCCCTGCGATTGAGTTCGGTGACTTCGTCTGCGCGCAGCTGCTGGGTGGCGTCCAGTGGGTTGGCCATGGGTTCTACATTGCTGGTATCAGCCGCTTGCAGGGTGTCGACCATCTGCAGAATCTCAGTAATGCGTTGTGTGACCTCTCCGATTTCCTCGCCGGAAATACGAATGCGGGCCAGTTCGGCGATTTTCTCGATGTCGTCTTGCGCAATAGTCATGGTGAACTTTTCTGTTGGAGGCCAGACTCTGGTGGCAGGGGGCGTAAACTTATCACATTTGCGCCTTGCCCAAAATCCCCGCGGTTGGTACAGTTGCACAAATACGCCAACCCCTATAAATACGGCTCCGCGGTGACATTCTCGGCCGGAAAAAGCGGGTGCTTTGAGAGCGATTAATAAAGTCAGTCACGGGGTTCCCCGTGGCAGCCACAGGGTAACAGAAACTCATGTTCAAAAAGCTTCGCGGCGCATTTTCCAACGACCTGTCCATCGATCTCGGTACTGCGAACACGCTGATTTATGTCCGTGACAAGGGCATCATCCTGAACGAGCCCTCGGTGGTTGCCATTCGTACTCACGATGGGCAGAAAACGATCGAAGCGGTGGGCATGGAGGCCAAACGTATGTTGGGCCGTACGCCGGGCAATATCACTGCTATCCGCCCCCTGAAGGACGGCGTGATCGCGGATTTCGTGGTCACTGAAAAAATGTTGCAGCACTTCATCGCCAAAGTACACGAAAGCCGTTTTATCCGCCCCAGCCCTCGTGTGCTGGTGTGTGTCCCCTGCATGTCTACCCAGGTGGAGCGACGCGCCATACGGGAATCAGCGCTCAGTGCCGGGGCCAGGGATGTGCGGCTGATCGAGGAGCCAATGGCGGCCGCGATCGGCGCCGGTCTCAGTGTTGAGGAAGCCACGGGTTGTATGGTGGTGGATGTAGGCGGTGGCACGACAGAAGTCGCCATCATTTCGCTTAACGGCGTAGTGTACCGCGATTCCGTCCGCGTTGGCGGCGACCGTTTTGATGAAGCCATTGTGTCTCATGTGCGCCGGCGCTACGGCAGCCTTATCGGTGACGCCACTGCGGAACGCATCAAATTGGAGATCGGTTGTGCATTTGCAGGTAGTGACCTACGCGAAATCGATGTGCGTGGGCGCAATCTTGCGGAGGGGGTACCTCGCAGCTTTACCCTGGAGAGCGACGAGATATTGAACTCATTGCAAGATCCACTGCAATCGATCGTTTCAGCGGTCAAGTCTGCGCTAGAGCAGTCACCACCGGAACTGGCAGCAGATATCGCTGAGAGTGGCATCGTGCTCACCGGCGGTGGCGCTTTGTTGCGTGATCTCGACCGGTTGATCTCTGAGGAGACTGGCTTGCCGGTCATTGTGGCTGATGACCCGCTGACCTGTGTTGCCCGTGGCGGCGGTCTTGCCATGGAACGGATGGACCGTCGTACCATAGACCTGTTGTCAACGGAGTAGGGCGTGACGGTGGATGGTGTGCTGTGTGATGTCTCGCGGCGCTCTCTCCTGGCGATTCTCTTCCGCTTGCGACCCGCGGCATCGCTCGTCCCCTGCAGCTTTTGAGGAATCGAGATTAAACCGCTTTTTGTCAAAGAATCCTCCCTCGCCCTGCGCACACTGCTGGCTATCCTGCTTGCTGTGGGCCTGATCACTGCGGATATGCATTTCAATAATTTCAAATCCGGTCGTGCCGTGCTCGATTCGCTGGCCTACCCCATATTCTGGGTTGCCAACTTGCCCGCAACAGTTGGAGAGTGGACCGACACCCATATTCGCTCCCGCGCCAACCTGTTGGAGGATAATGAGCGGCTGGCACAGGAGAACCTGGTGTTGCAGGGGCTTTCCCAGCAAATGGCGTCAGTGCAGGCGGAGAACGCAAGGCTGCGTGCCCTGCTTAATTCCAGTGCGCTGGTGCGCGACGATGTGCTGGTGGCGGAACTGATTGGGGTCTCTCCCGATCCGGAGCGACAACTGCTGGTTCTGAACAAGGGAACGCGGGACGGTGTGTTCGTGGGCCAGCCCCTGATCGACGCCGATGGCCTGATGGGACAGGTTGTCGAGGTCAGTGGCGGTACGTCGAGAGCGCTGTTAATCACCGATGTGACTCACTCGGTCCCCGTGCAAATCAACCGTAATGGCGTCAGGGCCATTGTCGAGGGTGCTGGCGAAATCGGCGCCCTTGAGGTACGACATGTCTCTGCCACCACCGATATCGAACCGGGCGATCTGCTGGTGACGTCCGGTCTCGGAGAGCGATTCCCGGTAGGCTATCCGGTGGCGGAGGTAACAGACGTTGAGCGCGATACCGGCGAGGCCTTCGCCCGGGTCGTGGCGCGGCCCCGCGCGGCACTGGACCGGACCCGTCATGTGCTGCTTGTTTTTACGGCCCCCGCGGCGGCTCTGTCGGCCCCGCTTCCCGAGGAAGACTGAGGGGTGTCTGGAAGGCAGCGAAGCGGCTACGGGATCATTATGCTGACGTTCCTGGTGGCGTTCGTGCTGCTGGTGGTGCCGCTACCCGACTGGTTGCAGTGGGCGCGGCCCGAATGGGTCACACTGACCCTCATTTACTGGTGTATTGCACTGCCGCAGCGCGTCGGGATTATGGTCGGCTTGCTGGCGGGACTAGGCGTGGATGTGCTCGAGGGCTCGTTGTTTGGGCAACACGGTCTCGCTCTGGTGGTGGTGGCATTCCTCGCGTTGATCCTCTATCAGCGGCTGCGGGTCTACAGTCTTCTGCAGCAGGCGGCGGTGGTGTTTGTGCTGGTGGGCATCAGCCAGCTGTTGTGCCAGTGGGTGCAAAATGTCGATGGGGCCAGCGGCCTCCCGACGCTGTTTCTCCTGCCCGCACTGACCAGCGCTCTGGTCTGGCCGTTTGTCCTGCACATGCTGCGGGGTGTGCGGCGTCGATTCGAGATGGGCTGAGATGCCAGTTGGCCCGCTGATTTTGGCCTCTGCTTCGCCACGACGTAGGGAATTACTGGCGCAGTTGGGTGTCGAGTGCATCTGTGAGCCGGCTGATATCGATGAAACGCCCTATGCAGACGAATCTCCGGACGCCTACGTGCGGCGCATGGCACTGGAAAAAGCGAGTGCCGCCCGACGCCGGCACCGGGGCAAGCCGCAATGGGTGTTGGCAGCCGATACCACGGTAGTGGTCGATGGCGCTGTACTGGGAAAGCCGCGGGACAGGGAAGACGCTCTGCGCATGCTGGCTCTGCTCAGTGGCCGGGCGCATATCGTTATGACGGCGGTGTGTCTCAGCGGTGCCCGCGAAGAATCCACGGTGCTGGTGAAGACACGGGTGCAGTTTATCCCATTGACGTGGCATCAGTGCGAGGCCTATCTGGAGTCAGGTGAGGCATGGGACAAGGCCGGTGCCTATGGCATACAGGGATTGGCCGGCGCCTTTGTCGCTGGCATCGACGGGAGCTACAGCAACGTAGTCGGATTGCCTCTGTCTGAAACATGGCAGCTGCTGCGTGATCAGGGTATCCCCACTGCGCTGTCTCCAAAGGCATCGCCGGAGGCCTTCGATGAGTGAAGACATCTTGGTGAATTTTGCGCCGATGGAAACCCGCGTTGCGTTGCTGGACAACGGGGTTACACAGGATGTCTATATCGAGCGCAAGGGTATCCGCGGTCTGGTCGGCAATATTTACGCGGGGAAAGTCGTAAGAGTGCTGCCGGGCATGCAGGCAGCCTTTGTGGACATCGGCGCTGAGCGCACAGGGTTTATTCATATTTCTGATATTCACCAGGGTGCAGGGAAGGGGCGAGTCCTGCGCGCTGAGCCCCAGGGTGATATTACGGATCATCTGCACGAGGGCAAAAAAATTATTGTCCAGGTGATGAAAGACCCCATCGGTTCAAAGGGCGCTCGCCTCACCATGCAGTTGTCGCTATCGGCCCGCTACCTCGTATTTATGCCGCATGCGGATCGTGTAGGGGTATCGCAGCTAATAGTTGATACACAGGAGCGGCAGCGCCTGCAGGCGTTGTTGTCCGATTGTCTCGCACAGGAAAAGCCTGTGCTGGGGGGCGGTTTTATTCTGCGCACCGCAGCGGAAGGAGTGGGTGAAGCAGAAGTTGTGTCGGAGTTGCGGTTTTTGTGCCGCTTGTGGGTTGCGGTGTCGCGCCGCGCCGCTGCCGCCAGTGGCAGCGAACTATTGTACGAAGAGCTCTCCCTGGACCTCCGCACGGTAAGAGATCTTGCCCGTCCCGCGGTGCAGCGCATACTGATCGATTCTCGTCAGTGTTTCTCGGCGCTCGACGTGTTCTGCAGCGATTATTTGCCCGAAATGAAGCCTGTGCTGGAGTTGTATCAGGGCGAGCGCCCGCTGTTTGATCTATATGGAGTCGAAGAGACGATCGAGCGTGCACTGGATCGCCGGGAAGATCTCAAATCCGGCGGGTACCTGATTATCGACCAGACTGAGGCGATGACGACGATCGATGTGAATACCGGTTCGTTTGTCGGTAAGCGTAATCAGGCAGAGACTGTGCTGAAGACAAATCTGGAAGCGGCCAGTGTACTCGCGAGACAACTGCGGGTGCGAAATCTGGGCGGCATCATTATCATCGACTTCATCGATATGGAGTCTGCCGAGCATCAAAGGCAGGTGTTGCATGCATTGGAACAAGCGCTGTCGCGAGATCCTGCGCGCAATCAGGTGACGGGAGTGTCCGCACTCGGGCTGGTCGAGATGACTCGCAAGCGCACCCGGGAGAGCCTGGCCCATACGCTGTGCGAAACGTGCCCTGCATGCCATGGTCGAGGTGTACGCAAAACAGCGGAGACGGTCTGTCACGAAATCGTTCGCGAGATCATACGCGATGCACGCGCTGACGAAAGTGGTGCCTTAATGGTGCTGGCCGCGCAGTCGGTGGCAGAGCGCCTGCTGGATGAGGAGTTCGCCTATCTCGCAGAGCTCGAGGAATTGGTCGGCATGACGATCAGCGTTCGGACAGAGCCGGATTACAGCCAGGAGAATTTCGAGATCATTCTGCTCTAGACTGTAATTTATTGCTGCCGTGTTGGCAGTGTTACTTTTTATCGGTGAGACCTTTTTGTGGAGAGTGCCTTTTTCCATAAGCTTGGCAGCGTACTTTGGCGTGTTATTGTGCTCCTGCTTGTGGCGCTTGCGATTTACGTGAGTGCAGGACGCTTGCTCATGGCTAACTTGGAGCGTTGGCAGGTAGACATCCTGCAGGTAGTGAATAGCAATGTCCCCTTTATTGTTGAGGCGGGCCGGGTCAGTGGTCAGTGGCGCGGGTTTGCGCCAGAGATCATACTTTCGGATCTTCGTCTGAGTTTTGTGAGCAGCGGCGAAAACACCCTCGAGTTGTCCGAGGGGCGTGTCACAGTTGATGTGCTAAACAGCGTGCTCAGCGGCTCTGTGCAACTGACCCATGTGGTCTTTGTCGATTTAAACCTTCACGGTGAGTTAGACAGTGATGGCCGTTTTTCCCTGCGTGGGCTGGGAGAGGGAGAGGGTGCTAGCACGGATTTCCTGCGCGAATTCCTGCTCAACGTGGAAAACATGACCCTGCGCAATAATGTACTGCACCTCAGGACGCCCGCTGGCGGATCGCGTCGGCTGGGGCTGGATTTACGTCTTTCCCGGGATGGCAGCGAACGCCATATGGAGGCCCGGTTGACTTCTGCCCGGGGCACCGTGATATCGCTGCTGGCAGATGGAGTGGGCGACCCCACCCGGCCGGAGAGTTTCGTTGGCGAGTCGTATGTGGCGATACAGGCCACCGATCTTGCTGCGGCACGGGAGTTTATTTCAGCGCAGCCGCTGCCGGCGTGGGCGGAGGGTGCTTTGGAATTGCAGTTATGGCTGGGTTGGGACGCGGGTTTACCGAGCATGGAATTGCAACTGGAAGGTCGCGACTGGCTGATTTCCTCTGCCAACGATAGCTGGGAGCTGCCCGTGGAGCGCCTCGCCCTGCAGGCCAGCCTGGCGCGCTCCGATGCCCGTTGGTCCGTGACGGTGTCTGACCTTGCGCTCGAGCAGGATGAGGTATCCCTGGCGCTGCCTGCGCTGCAGCTGGGGATTGAAGGCAAAACCGCGCAGCTGCTGACCCGCGATGTGGTTTTGGAAGACGTCGCGGCATTGATGTCTGTATCGGCTGCGTTGCCGGCCCAGTTGCGCGATATTGCTGCTGCGCTGAATCCCCGTGGTCGCCTTCCCGCGCTTGAAATCACCCTCAGTGACATCGAAAAACCCCGTGATACGTGGCGCGCCAGAGCTAACTTCGACGATCTGGAGGTCGATTCCTACCGCGGGGCTCCCGGGTCCGATGCCATTAGCGGCTACGTCACGTTGTCACCGGGAGAGGGGTTGGTGACCATCGATAGTCAGAATCCTACCCTGGATTTCCCCTCGGTTTTCATGCAGCCACTGACCTTTGATGCACTGCATGGATCGCTGGCGATCGACTGGGATACGCAGCGCGTGCGCATTGATAGCGGTGTCCTGACCACGCAGGGCGAAGAGGGTACGGCGCGTGTACTGCTGGGCCTCGAAATACCAACCTCGCCGCTAAAGGCCGGCATCGAGATGGACCTGTTGGTCGGCCTGCAGGATGCTCATCCTACCCAACGAGTCAAGTATACGCCCTATGTGCTCAACGCAGGTTTACTGCAGTGGTTGCGCGACAGTATCGGCGACGGTGTTATCGAGCAGGGCGCCTTTCTCTGGCGGGGTAGCCTGAACAAAGACGCTCCGCAGTTGCGCACCGTGCAGCTCGCTTTCAATGTTGCCGATATGGACCTGACCTATCACTCTCTGTGGCCTCCCGTAACGGTGCAGGAGGGCGTGATTCTGATCGATAATACGGATGTTAGCGTCTGGGCCGATCGTGCTGTTCTCTATGATTCAGTGGTAGAGGATTTATCGGTTGAAACCTGGCTCGGTGAACAGAATGCGATATTGCTGGCACTGCAGGGTGAAGTGTCAGGCCCTGCGAAAGACGGTTTGCAGGTGTTGAACAACTCACCGCTGTCGGGCGTTGTCGGTTCAGCTTTTGTCAATTGGCAGACCGAGGGGCAGCTTCATACCCGTCTCGACATTCTGCTTAACCTGAGTGATGGCTCTGTGCCGCCAGTGGTCGAGGTGGTCACCCAGTGGCGCGATGTAGATATCATGATCATACCGGGCAACCTCGCCGTTGACGGAGTTTCAGGTCAGTTTGAATACAGCACCGCCCGCGGATTTGCTTCCCGTGATTTACAGGGTTTTCTGTGGGGGCAGCGCATCGCCGCGCAGTTTCGGCAAGAACACCCGGACGTAACCGACCGCTACGATGCGGCGCTATCGGTGCTGAATATTGATCTCGCAACCGTCGCGAACATGGCGGACGTGCGAGACTGGTTGCAACTGGACCTACTGGCTTTTGCCGATGGTCACACGCCTGCGATTGCCTCCTTGCGGGTAACCCCTGGCGAGCGATCTCTGCTGACGCTGCAGAGTGAGTTGCAAGGCGTGCAGTTGGACTTGCCACCGCCTTGGAAAAAGCTGCCTGAGCAAAGCCGCCCGCTAAAGCTGTCGCTGCTTCTCGGTGCGGGGACAATGCCCCTGTCCCTTTCACTTGGCGACGATCTGGCGCTTCTGCTGTCGATTGTGGAGGGACGTATCGATGGAGGTGCGCTGGGGTTGGAAACAACGCTGCCTGATATCGAGGCGGGTGTCCTGCGAGTGGTGGGCCATACACCGTTGGTCGATGTGGATGCGTGGCTGGAATTTGTTGATACCTACATTACGGCTCCCTCTCAATTGTCTGCTGAGCGGATTGAGTTAGCGGCACCGGCGCAAACCGCCGGATCGCAGATTCCGTTGCAACGCACACCCACGCTGCCTCATGCGGAAAGTTCCGGCGGGTTGCCCTTCGAGTTCGTCATAGACAATGTGCAGGCGGATCGTGCGGTGTTTGGCGGTACGTCCCTGCAGGATGTGACAGTGAAGCTGGTGCTGGAGGATACGCTGTGGCACTTTGCCATGGATAACAGCTGGCTGCGCGCAGAGTTGACACTGCCTCGGTCTCCCGCGCCTTATATCCTCGATATTGACTATCTCGATCTTGCGGGTCTCCCGCAAGTCGCTCCTTCCGGCGCCGGGGAGGCTATCGGCTTGCAGTTGCCCCCAATGGACATCACCCTGGGGAACCTGTACCACGGCGACGTACGCCTGGGTGACCTGGCTCTGGACTTGCACAGTGAGGCCGGGTTGATGCGTGCAGAGGGCATTACCGGGACTGTGGCTGGCACGCGTCTGCCCCCGGAGGCACCGGGGCAGTTGTTATGGCAGGCGGGCGGCGGCGGTTATACATCGCTCTCGGGTCATTTCGGTTTCGATGACCTCGGCGATACCCTTGAACAGCTCGGCTACCAGCGGATCGTGGAAACTGACGAGGGTGCCATCGAACTGGACCTGCGCTGGCCCGGGGCACCCTGGGAGTTTTCTGTTGCTACCGGTGAGGGCTCTGTGTTGCTTGATATTCAGTCGGGCAGTTTTCTCGACGTGCCCTCCGGCGCCCAGGGCGCGTTGCGTGTTGTCAGCATCCTGAATCTGGCCGATATTGTCAGCCGCCTTAGCCTTTCGCACATGTTTGAGTCAGGCATACCTTTCGACAGTGTGGAGGGCGAGATATACCTGCATCGTGGGACTGTGGAGGTGCCACTTGTGGAGGTAACGGGCGGCTCCAGTTTTCAGCTCAGCGGGCTGTCCGAGATCGAGACACGCAGTCTTTCAGGCGAGCTGGTCGCCACCTTGCCGGTAGCCAGCAATCTGCCCTGGATAGCTGCTCTGGCCGCCAGTATTCCGGTGGCGGCAGGTGTGTATGTGGTGAGTAAGTTGTTTGATCAACAGATGAGTAGACTCTCTAGCGCGGTGTATTCTATCGGTGGCACCTGGGATGACCCGCAGGTCAATTTCGATCGTATTTTCGACAACACGGCCGTCGGTGGGCCGGAGAATAATGCGCAACTGCGTACAGGGCTTGAACCTGCGACGCGAGTGTTGCCTGCGGCAATTCTGGAGCCGCCGGCAGATTCGATCCGTGTTAATCCTGCTCCTCAGCCAATGCCTTGAGGTAACGAAACAACTTGCGGCTCGCCGCCGGCGGTTTTTGTCTGGTGATCTCTCGTTGGTGTTGCAGGACGATTTGGCGCAGGTGCTGTCGATCTGCCTCGGGGAAGTGTGACAGGGCGAGTTCCACCCCGGTGATGCCTTGTTCCAGAATGTTGTCGCGCAGTTGTTCCAGCATATGAAACCGGTTGACCTGTTCTTCGTGCTTGCCATGCATCGCACGCAGGGCCGTTTCAATAGGCTCTGGATCGATGGTGCGCATCAGTTTGCCGATGTACTGGAGGTGGCGTTTGCGGGCGCTGTTGCTGCGAATCTGGCGACACTCTCTTATTGCTGACAACAGTGCGTCATCGTCAATAGACAGTTTATCCAATGCCGGCTCGCTCAGCATGGTAAGGGATTCGCCCAACGCTTGTAGCCGGTGCATCTCTCGCTTTAGCGCACTTTTACTCGGTGCGTCATTGGGCTCGAGGTCAGGCATAAAACAGGGTGGCGAGGCCGAGGAAAGACACGAAACCCACCACGTCGGTTACGGTAGTAAGAACAACCCCCCCGGCGATAGCAGGGTCGATATGAGCCCTGCTCATCAGCAGCGGTATGAGTGCACCCGTGAGTGCCGCGGTCACAAGGTTGATAATCATGGCGGCAGCGATTATCACTCCCAGTTGCCAATCGTTGAACCACAAAGAGGCTGCGACAGCGACGACGGAGGCCCATAACAGCCCATTTAACAGGCCAATGCTCAACTCGCGATTGATCAACCAAAATTCGTTGTTACGCTGCACCTGCCCCATGGCGATACCGCGCACCATCAGTGTCAGGGTCTGGGTGCCCGCGACTCCTCCCATGGACGCCACAATTGGCATCAACACGGCCAGTGCAACGACTTTTTCTATGGTGTCCTGGAACAGGTTGATGAACGAGGAGGCGATAAAGGCGGTCAGCAGGTTAATACCCAGCCACACCGTCCTGCGCGGTGCAGCCCGAGCCAGCGGAGCGAAAGTGTCGGCATCCTCATCCAGCCCCGCCATGGACATGAGTGAGCGGTCGGCGTCCTCCCGAATAACATCTACCACGTCATCAATCGTGATACGCCCCATGAGTTTGCCGTTCCCATCGACAACCGGTGCAGAAACCCAGTCATTGCGCTCGAACAGACGAGCCACCTCAGTATCAGGCATGTCGACTGGAATCGGTTCGACATCGGTACTCATCATTTCCCTGACCGAGGTGGCCGGGTCAGAAACCAACAGTGTGCGCAGAGAAAGTAGACCGATAAACTGGTCTGAACGGTTGACTACAATCAGGTTGTCGGTCATTTCGGGTATGGTGTCGTGGCGTCGTAAATAGCGCAGTACAACATCCAGTGTGAGCCGAGCCCGGATAGTGATGGTGTCGGTATTCATCAGGCCGCCAGCAACGTCGTCCGGGTAGTGCATGACACGTTCCAGCCTCGACCTATCCTGCTGGTCCATTGCTGACAGTACTTCGCGAGTTACGTGGCCCGGCAGTTGCTGGAGAATATCAGCGATATCGTCGTCTTCCAGACCGACGGTCAGCATTTTCACCTCGGCGGCATCCATGTCCTCAAGAAACTGGGCTTGCAGATCGTCGCCCAGTTCGCCGAGGATCTCGCCCTCGCGCTCGATGTCCACCATTTGCCAGAGTATGTGACGGAATTTGGGTGAGGAGGATTCGAGCAGATGCGCCACGTCGCCAGGGGCAAGGCCATTGAGCATGCGACGGGCATCGACCAGGGTGCCGCTGTTGAGTGCATCAGACAGCTTGTCCAGTTTTTGTCGGGAGGTTGTTTGATTTTGAGCCATACTCCTCCCCAAAACGATCACTCGGCGGATTGCAGGCGAATTATCCGGAAAAGCACCGTCTGCAACAATGTGATTAGTTACGCTATGACAGTGCGCAAATGACAGCTTGTAAAAACTAGCGGCGGGCTTGGGTGAGTTCTATTCGGACTCATCAAAAAAATTATCGATCAGGGCCTGCAGGGCACCGCGAGCGACCTCCTCGTCGTCGCCTTCTATCTCGATATCCAGCACGGTTCCCTTGCCGGCGGCCAGCATCATGACCGACATGATGCTTTTACCGTCGATCATCTCGCCGTCCTTGCCAATTTTTATATGGCTGGAGAACGATGATGTGCATGCCACCAGCTTGGCTGCTGCTCTGGCATGCAGTCCGAGTTTATTAATGATTGTTACCTGGGTCTGGATCACGGGCTGACCTATTATTGTAGTTCCCTGTGCCTGACATGGATGTCTGGGTATTGCTGCCGGTAGTGAGTGTAGAGTCGGTTCGCCAGATATACTGACCGATGTTGGCCGCCGGTACAACCCAGAGAGATATTCATATAGCTGCGATTGCCCTGGGCATAGTGCGGCAGCCATTGATCAAGGTAGTGACGTAGATCGCTGTAAAATTCGCCTGTCATTGGCTGGGTGTCCATGAATTCCTGCACTTCGGCGTCGAGTCCGGTTTTTAGTCGCAGCTCCTTAACCCAGTGGGGGTTAGGCAGCATCCTTACGTCGAAGACCAGGTCGGCATCGGCTGGAATGCCCCGCTTAAAACCAAATGACTGTACCAATAGGGACATGCTCCCCGAAGTGGTCCCGAGCAGGCGTTGTTTAATCGCATCGCGCAGTTCGTAGATTGTCATCTGGCTGGTATCAAGCACCAGAGACGCAGTAGTAGAGATGGGTTCGAGCAGCTTGCGCTCTTTATCGATAGCTTCGGCCAGGGGTATGGATTGGGTGCTAAGCGGGTGTCTGCGACGGGTCTCGCCAAAGCGCTGCAACAGGGTGACCTCCTGTGCGTTGAGAAACAGAACCTGGGTCTGAACCGATGACGGCAGTGATGCCAGTATGGCGCCAAAATCGCGCAGGTCTTTCCAGGCGTTGCGTGCGTCAATGCATACCGCGGTGCCGCTGAACAGCTCGAACTCCTCGCCGCTGGTTTTCTTTACCAGCGCGGGCAGCAGTGAAGCAGGCAGGTTATCTATACAGTAAAACCCCTCGTCCTCCAGCTGGTTGAGCGCTGTACTCTTGCCCGAACCGGAACGACCACTGATGATAATCAGTCTCACGCAGTTTTTGCCTGATGGCAGATGAGTTCGTACAGTGCACGACTGCTTCCGGCGCTGCGCAGTTTTTCGCAGAAGCTTGGCACACTGAACAATTGTGCTATGGCCGCCAGAATATCGAGGTGCTGTTGGTGTGCCTCTTCCGGGACCAGCAACGTAAACAGCAGGTCGACCGGCATGTCGTCGGGGGCATCGAAGGGAATCGGCTCCTCGAGACTGATGAGAACGCCGACCGGTGTCGTGCAGCGGCTCACACGGCTGTGGGGAATGGCAATGCCGCCCCCCACCGCGGTGCTGCCGAGCTTCTCTCGGGCGATAAGCCTGTCGAGAACATCGTCATAGGACATTGATCGCTGGTCGTTGCAAACGATTTTGGCGATATTTTCAAACAGTCTTTTCTTGCTGACACTCGGTACACAGCAAACGGTGCGCTCTTGTGTCAGGATCTCGCTTATTGTCGACATAGTCGCGGAATCAATGCCCCCGGTGCTTTTGTTTATGCTTGATGAGCTGGCGATCAAGTTTATCCGCCAGAGCGTCTATGGCGGCATACATGTCCTCGGATTCTGCGTGTGCGAACAGGTCGGCGCCGGCGATATGCACAGTCGCCTCGGCTTTCTGCACCATTTTTTCGACACTGAGAATGACATGAGTCGTCGTGATCTGATCAAAGTGCCGCTGCAGTCGTTCCAGTTTGCTTTCTACATAGGATTTCAGTGAAGAGGATATTTCGAGATGGTGACCGGTGATGTTCAGTTGCATAAAAAACTCTCTTTTGCAGATGGATGGGCAAGACCCGACGCCGGGAGGGCCCTGTATTTAGTTTAGACTAACCTTTTTCGCTCGTTGGACGGAGGAATGAACAGTGTGTCCCTGTACTTGGCAATGGTGCGTCTCGCAACCTCGATACCCTGTTCCTGCAGTAGCAAGGTGATCTTGTTGTCGCTCAGGGGACGCTTGGGATTCTCCGCTGCCACCAGCTTTTTGATCAGTGCCCGTATTGCCGTAGAGGAGCACTCGCCGCCAGCAGTGGTTGCTACATGGCTGGAGAAAAAATATTTCAGTTCGAAAATGCCGCGGGGTGTATGCATGTATTTGTTGGTCGTGGCCCGGGACACCGTAGATTCATGCATATCGACGGCCTCTGCAATGTCGTGCAGAACGAGAGGTTTCATCGCTTCGGCGCCGTATTCGAGAAAGTTGCGCTGGTGCTCTACAATTTTACTGGAGACTTTCATCAGGGTCTCGTTACGGCTGTTCAGGCTCTTGAGAAACCAGCGTGCTTCCTGCAGGTTATCGCGTAAGTAGGTATTGTCAGGGCTGTTGTCTGCGCGTCTGATCAGGCTCGCATAATTGCTGTTGATACGCAATTTTGGTGCAATATCGGGGTTCAATTCGACTACCCAGCGGCCACCGTTCTTGCTGACAAAGACATCGGGTACGACATACTCAACCGCTTCCGGCACGGCGGTGAGACCCGGGTTCGGGTTTAGTGACTGAATGAGGGCCATGACCGCTTTCAGTTCGTGTTCTTTGAGGCGGGTGCGCCGCAGGATCTGGGCAAAATCACTGGTGCCCAGCTGGGGCAGGTAGCGGCTGATGACGAGTTTTGCTTGCTTCAGCCACTCGGTATCGGCGGGGAGCTGATCCAGCTGGATCAGCAGGCACTCCTGTAAGTCTCTGGCGCACATGCCGGCGGGCTCGAATTGCTGCAGGCGATGCAGTACGGCGACTACTTCGTCCTCCTCAATCTCAAGGTCTTGCGATAGCGACTCGTGAATCGACTCGACGCTGCTTAGCAAACGCCCGTTGGCGTCGGTATCGTCGATAACCGCCAGGGCAATGAGCCTGTCAGTGTCGGAGAGGCGAGTCAGGCCGAGTTGCCACAGCAGTTTTTCGCGCAGTGATTCGCTCGGTGTATTGCGGCCTGCCATGTCACCGTCAAAGCCGTCATCTGGCGGAGGTGCTGAGGCCGAGGCGGAAGGGAGCAGGTCGTCCCACTGTGCGTCCACCGGCAGGTCCTCGGGTAGAGTGCCGGCGTCGGTTTGTTCAGCGACACTCCATTCGGTAGTCTCTTCGAGGTCGCCTTTTTCAGCGGTGTCAGTGCCATCCGACTCGAGAGTGTGCTGCGACGCATCCGGCGCTTCGTTGTCGACGGGCTGTTCCGCGCTATCGGCTGGTGTGTCGGAGGTGTCGCTGCCGTCATCCTCTGAGACATCCAGCAGCGGATTACTGTCCAGTGCCTCCTGTATCTCGTGTTGTAGGTCCAGCGTGGACAGCTGCAGTAGTCGGATAGCCTGCTGCAACTGCGGCGTCATCGTCAGCTGCTGGCCCATTTTGAGCTGTAGTGATTGCTTCATGAAAAGCCCGCTTGTCGCATGTCTCCTGCTGGCAATAGTGTCGTGCAGTCAGTATTCAGTTGGAGTGTAGCCCTCGCTGGCCAGCGCTTGCAACAATTGTGGCGTGAATTTTGCTAGGAGTAGCGGTGAGCCGAGGGAAATACTGCCCGGATTTGTGAGGCGCTCTGCAATTGCGAGCTTTACCAAGGGGTGTTGCGGCCCTTTGATGCGGTTACATCTGGAACTGGTCACCCAGATAAATCTGCCGCACGTGCTCATTGTCCAGGACGTCCTGGGCGGTGCCCGACGCGATGATTCTACCCTCGCCGGCGATATAGGCTTTTTCACAGATATCCAGCGTGTCGCGGACATTGTGGTCTGTGATGAGGATGCCGATGCCCCGCGCGCGCAGGTGATTAATGATTTGTTTGATGTCGCTGACGGAAATTGGGTCGACGCCGGCAAAGGGCTCGTCGAGCATCATGAAATCAGGCTCGGTGGCCAGCGCTCGGGCGATTTCAATACGCCGCCTTTCCCCGCCTGACAGGGCCTGGCCGAGGCTGTCGCGCAGATGTTGTACATTGAACTCTTCCAGCAGCTCATCCCGACGTTCGAGGCGTTGTTTTTTGTTGAGGTCGCGTCGGGTCTGCAAAATGGCGAGGATGTTGTCGCCCACCGTCAACTTGCGAAAAATCGATGCTTCCTGAGGCAGGTAACCAATGCCGCGGCGAGCGCGCTGGTGCATATTCAGGCCGGTAATATCGGCGCCGTTCACACTGATACTGCCCTTGTCGGCCGGTATGATGCCGATGATCATGTAGAAGCAAGTCGTTTTCCCCGCGCCATTGGGGCCCAGCAAGCCGACGATCTGGCCACTGTCGACCGCCAGCGAGACATCGTGGATAACGTCCCGCCCCCGGTAGCTCTTTGCCAGATTACTCGCCTTGAGTTGGGCCACTGTCTTTATCTTCCCGCTGGGTATTGCCGGGCTCTGTCTGCGCCGTCGCATCTATTCCGGGCTCATTCGTGGCGGAGGCCTCGACATCTAATGTGGATACTGAATCTGTGATGCCGTTGTTCGCAGACTCACGGTCATCTTCCGTGCCCGGTTGCACACTGGGGGGGATAACCACCACGACACGCTCGTTCTGGTTGGTCTTATCAGATTCTGCGGTGATTACCTGCTTGGTAATGAAGTAGTCAATTGCATCACCCTCAACCACGGCACCTTCCTGTTCGATGCGTGCCTCCGTTTGCAGGTTCACGCGATCCTCGCTTTTGTAATAGGTGATGACGTGCCCATGCGCGTGGACGATAGCCTTATTGATGTCTGGCTGTTGCCGCATTTTTGCAGGCTGGCCCTCGGCGATGATTTTATCGGCCGTATCGGTCGTGTGATAAATCGTGAGTTTGTCAGCATCGAGCTCCATGCTGCCCTGGACCAGGTGGACACTGCCGCTGTAGACCGTGACGCCCTCTACCTCATCGCGCAGTGCCTTGTCCGCTGTGATGTGTATCGGCTGCTCCCTGTCATCCGGCAGTGCTGCCGCGCTCGGAGTGATCAGAAACAGCGGTGCCAGCAGTGTCGTCACAGCACACCTGAGTGCGATGCGCTGATGTCGCCTGTAGTGCAGCAATCGCGACGGTGTCTTTTTTTTCACTGCCTTCATGAACTGAACTCTGCTAGTCAAAACGATCGGTGATGATAGCGGGTTTGACCCCTGCCTTGTTTACGAGTTGTAACCCCGGGCCATCTTTGATGTCAAAGACTTTGAGCTCTTCTCTCGTTTCTCCGCAATAGATCTGTCTATTGGCTAGTACGCCGTCCACATCCATTACCAGCCGCTGAATGGTTGCGGCGCGGCTTTGGGGAGAGGACATTCGATCTGCTACCGCGTCAGGCAATGCCCGCATGCAGCAGGTCCTTCAGGTGCACCACGCCGGTCGCTGCCTCATTTTCGTCGAGAACGACGAGGGCGCTGATCTCGTGTTCCTCCATAATACGCATGGCGGCAGCGGCCAACATATCTCCAGTCACGCTCTTCGCTTCGCTGCTCACCAGCTGCCCGATAGCGGTCGCGTTAATATCGGTACGCGCATCGATAGCGCGACGCAGGTCGCCGTCGGTGAATACGCCTATGAGCTTCCCGCGAGCGTCCGCGACCGTTGTCATGCCCATGCCCTTGGTGCTGATTTCCAGCAGGGCTTCTGACAGGAGCACGTCTTCGTAAACAACCGGGATATCATCTCCCGACTTCATCACATCCTGTACCTTCAGCAGCAGCTTGCGGCCGAGTGTTCCACCGGGGTGCGAAAAGGCAAAATCGTCAGCGGTAAAGCCGCGGGCTTCCAACAGGGCAATGGCCAGCGCGTCGCCCATAACCAATGCAGTGGTGGTACTGGAAGTGGGCGCTAGGTCCAGCGGGCAGGCCTCGGTTTCTACGCCGGTATTCAGGTGAACCTCAGAAGCCTGAGCCAGTGGTGATGCGGGGTTGCCGGTCATGCTGATCAGCGGAATGCCCATACGTTGCATGAGGGGCATCAGGGTCATCACCTCCGGAACCGAACCACTGTTGGAGAGTGCGATGACGGCATCCTCGGGCGTGATCATGCCCATGTCGCCATGGCTGGCCTCACCGGGGTGGACAAAAAACGCAGGCGAGCCTGTGCTGGCCAGTGTCGCGGCAATTTTCCGCGCGATGTGCCCCGATTTTCCCATGCCAGTGACGATAATCCGGCCACGCGTCTCTAGCAGTAACTCACAGGCGCGATCAAAGTCTTGCCCGATCCGTTCTTCGAGTTGCGACACGGCTGCCGCCTCCAGACGAATCGTGCGGCGGGCGGAATCGGTGTAGTTCATGGAGCTCTGCTCCGACATAAAGTGTTCCAACGCTAGGTGGTGACGTGTAGAGCGTAATAATACAGGGCATAGAAAGAGACTAACAGCGCGCCCAGTATGCGCCCTAGATATGAATGACCGGGGGAGGATTTCTGACGCCTGCGGCTGATGAAGATTGCGATGCCCAAAAACAGGGTCAGTAAGGTCATGGTGAAGTAATCCCGGGTGATGACCGACGGATCAAGAGTGCGCGTTGCCACGATGCCCGGAATTGCCATGACTGCCAGCAGGTTGAACAGGTTGGATCCGATGATGTTACCCAGCGCGATTTCGGTATGGCCGCGCATGGCGCTCGCGATAGTGGCGGCGAGTTCAGGCAGGCTGGTGCCGATGGCGACGATGGTCAGGCCAATGACGAGTTCCGACACGCCCAGTGCCTCTGCGGCGAGAACGGCGCCTGCCACGAGGATCTTGGAGCTGGTAACAAGCAGTGCCAGCCCCAGCAGAAAACTGAGCCAGGCTTTTTTCGGGGTCAGGGCTGTCTCCGTTTCATCCTCGGCCTCTTCCCGCAGGTTGCCACCCTTGTATTGTTTGCGCAGGAGGAAGCCGATGATGACGACCAACAGAAAGATCATCAGCCAGCCGTTGCCGGGGGATAGTCCGTAGTCAATGATTAAAAGGCCCACGAACAAGGTCGCCAGCAAAAGAATGGGGTACTCGGTTTTCATGCACCGCTCGTGCACCATGAAAGGAGCGACCAGCAGCGTCACGCCGAGCACCAGTGCGATATTGGCGATATTCGAGCCGATGGCATTGCCAATGGCAAGTTCACCTGCGTCGGATAAAGAGGCGGTGATAGCGACCAGAATTTCAGGTGCTGAGGTGCCGATGGATACGATGGTCAGGCCGATGATAATGGGCGACATGCCCATGTTTTTGGCGATAGAGGCTGCGCCGGCGACAAACAGGTCAGCGCTCCATATCAGCACGATGAAGCCCACCAGGATCATAGCCGTGGCTATCAGCATGCGGGCCAATTTCCTGTTAAAGTAGGCGCCGCCGGGCAGTAGGGAACTGCGAGGCCGCGTTGGGTGTCTGAGTAATAGGGCAGCATGGTTGCGGGGTCTGGTTATGTTCGAGGCCCGATTATACAGGCCATTACGTGCCATGATGGTAGCAAATTTATAGAAACGGAGAACAGGAATGTCACGACACTTTGGCAGGGCTCATTTGCTGGCCATCATTTGGTTGTTTTCGGCCGTTGCGCCGCACACTTACGCACAGGATTCTACGGCGTATGATCTTGTGAATACCACGACGATCGACGTTATGGCGGTTGTCGTGGATGCGGAGCCGTATGTCGATGAGGATCCGGAGCGTTACTACTCCCAGATTCAGGTGTTGCTGGATCCACTGGTGGATTTTCGCGGTTTTGCCCGCAAGGTGATGGGGCCCTACGCCAGCTCGGAGCGTTATCGGTCGCTGGATGAAGCGGGTCGCAGCCAGCTGAGAGACCAGCTGGATAGCTTTACCCAGGCTATGCGGACCTCGCTTGTGCGTACTTACAGCAAGGGTTTGTTGGCTTTCGGTGGCTCCGACATCGAATTGGAGCAGCCCGATGAGGATACCGCTGACAGTCAGCGTGTATCGCTGCGTCAGCTGGTTTACGCCGACCGGGATACGCCCTATGAAATTCAGTACCAGATGGGCCAGATGAAGTCTGGTGACTGGAAACTGATCAATGTCATTATCGAGAGCGTCAACTTAGGAGAGGTCTATCGGGATCAGTTCCTTGCGTCTGCCCGCGAGCATGAGGGCGACCTGAGTAAGGTCATAGACAGCTGGGTCGTGGTGGTGGTGGATGTAGATGCGGAGACTGAATCCGGGGAGTAACTGCCGGGCTGGTCGCTATCCTTACGTAATTCACCTAAAATGCGGCGTTTTTGGGTCGGCGTGCGGCGTGTTGCTTGCGCGCCTGGCACCGGGAGTGATGTATGGATGTCGATGCAGTCAAGGCTCTGCTTGAAGATCAACTACAGAATTGTGAGTTTCATGTGCAGGGGGAGGGCAGCCACTACAATATCGCCGCTATCGGTGATGTATTTGAGGGCTTGCGGCCGGTGCAGAAGCAGCAAGTGGTATATGCTGCGTTAAAAGACAGGATTGCCGACGGGTCTATCCACGCCGTGAATATCCGAACCTATACACCTGCCCAGTGGCGAGAGCAATCCTGACAAGGAACGACGACGGTCGATCATTCCGCGGTCGCAGGGGTGATGATGCGGGCCACAGCCGAACTGCACGGGTTTTAGCATGAGCGAACAACTAACAATCGCATTGACGAAGGGGCGCATCCTCAAGGAGACGCTGCCGATGCTCGCGCGGGCAGGTATCGAGCCGTTGGAGGATCTGTCATCCAGTCGCAAGCTGCTGTTTCAGACCAGTCGGGAAGATGTCCGGCTGGTTATACTGCGTGGCACCGATGTGCCGACCT
This sequence comes from Candidatus Marimicrobium litorale, assembly GCF_026262645.1. NCBI lineage: Bacteria > Pseudomonadati > Pseudomonadota > Gammaproteobacteria > Cellvibrionales > Halieaceae > Marimicrobium > Candidatus Marimicrobium litorale. The sequence continues at coordinate 1,834,025 of NZ_SHNO01000001.1, read as the reverse complement.
ATGTGCGTCATGGCGCAGCCCAGGTGGGTGTTGTCGGAAAAGATATCCTGATGGAGCAGGGTGCCGAGGGCCTTTATGAACCACTCGACCTGGGTATCGCCGAGTGTCGATTGATGACGGCGGCCAAAGTAGGCTGGATCCATGAGGGCTCCCGTGTCCGCGTGGCGACCAAGTTTGTGAACATCGCGCGCGACTATTTTTCTCGGCAGGGCATGCAGGTAGACCTCATCAAGCTTTACGGCGCGATGGAGCTCGCTCCGATTATGGATTTGGCGGATGTGATCGTAGACATAGTCGATACCGGTAATACCCTGCGCGCCAATGGCATGGAGCCCCTCGAGGAAATCGCGCGTATCAGCTCACGCCTGGTGGTAAATAAAGCCTCTTTGCGCTCCCGGCATGAGCAGATCACCGCCGTGGTGGATGCCCTCGCGGCGGTTGTGCAAGGGAACTGACATGCGACAACTCGATACGTCCGATGCGGACTTTGATGCCGCGCTCACGCGACTCACCTCCCGGGACGAGGTGGATGGCGCTAGCGTTGATGAAACGGTTGCCGCCATTATTGCCGATGTTGCCCGCCGGGGCGATGCTGCGGTGCTGGAGTACACAGCACGCTTTGATAATTTGCAGGTCGAGTCCGTTGCGACGCTGGAGGTGAGCCGGGAGCGAATGACGGAGGCCCTGTGCCATATCGATGTCGCTCAGCGAGAAGCCCTGGAGTACGCTGCGCAGAGAATCCGCGATTTTCATGAGCGCCAGCTGCAACAGAGCTGGCAGTATGAGGACGCACTGGGGAACGTGCTGGGCCAGCGTGTTACCGCATTGGCGCGTGTCGGCATTTATGTGCCCGGCGGTAAGGCCAGTTACCCCTCCTCCGTGCTGATGAATGCCCTGCCGGCAAAAGTGGCGGGGGTTGCGGAAGTTGTCATGGTCGTACCCGCCCCTGGGGGCGATGTTAGCGACCTGGTGTTGGCGGCGGCGGCGGTAGCAGGCGTCGACAGAGTGTTCACACTAGGGGGTGCACAGGCCATCGCGGCACTCGCGCTGGGTACCGAAACGCTGCCCGCAGTGGACAAAATTGTGGGCCCCGGCAATATTTATGTGGCCACGGCAAAGCGCCAGGTGTTTGGTCGCGTCGGTATTGATATGGAGGCGGGCCCTTCAGAAATCCTCATTATCGCTGACGGTCACACCGATCCAGACTGGGTGGTGATGGATTTGTTTTCCCAGGCTGAACATGATGAAAACGCCCAGTGCATCCTGCTCTGCCCCGACCACAAATACCTCGCTGCGGTGCGGGCGGGAATCGAGCGTCTGCTCCCTACCATGGAGCGGGCGGATATAATCGGCGTCTCGCTGAGAGCGCGCGGAGCCATGATTGTGACCCGTGATCTGGCGGAGGCGGCAGCGATCAGTAACTTGATTGCGCCGGAGCATCTCGAGCTGTCAGTCGAAGACCCGGAAGCCCTGCTGCCGCAGATAGAGCATGCCGGGGCTATTTTTATGGGGTCTTATACGTCCGAGGCGCTGGGCGATTACTGCGCCGGCCCTAATCACGTGTTGCCCACGGCGGGCGGGTCGCGCTTCAGTTCGCCTCTGGGTGTGTACGATTTCCAGAAGCGCAGTTCGTTGATCAGGTGCAGTGAGCAGGGTGTACAGGAGTTGGGTGCTATGGCGTCGGTGCTGGCCCGTGGCGAATCGCTCACGGCGCATGCCCGCAGTGCCGAGATGCGCCTGACGCACAAGAAGCCGGCGAAATAGCGCGCCCTGTCGTCTCCTATGGAGACACACCCGCGGTGGTCTGTCGGGTGCGGCTTTGCCATCACTACCTCGGCTGATTCAGCACACCCACTACGGCCTGCAGCTCCAGACTCTGGCGCTCCCGTTGCACGCTGATATCCACCGAGTCGCCCGGTTTGAGCATGGCTATGCGATGGCTGGTCAAGCGGGCGTCCCGCACCGGTTCGTTGTCGATATGCGTGATCAAATCTCCCGCCTGCATGCCGGCTTTTTGTGCGGGACTGTCCGGGGCGACCGAGGCGACCAACAGGGCCTGCGCCTGTTGATTCATCGCGACCGGTTCTGCGCTGACTCCAAGCCACCCGCGAATGACTGAGCCATACTGAATCAGGTCCTCCATCACGTAGAGGGCCTGATTGACCGGTATGGCCAGGCTGATACCGATGCCTGTAGACGTATTGCGAGTGCGGCCTTCGGCGGTGTAGATCAGCGTGTTAATCCCCAGTAGTCGGCCCTGAGAGTCGATCAATGCGCCGCCCGAGTTGCCCAAGTGAATTGCCGCGTCGGTCTGGATATAGTCTTCATAGATGTCGGACTGCAGGCCAAACCGGCCCAAAGCGGAAATAATGCCCTGGGATACGGTGTGCCTGAATCCCAGTGGATTGCCGATCGCTAACACGACATCGCCCACGCGAGCCATTTCGGCATCGCCCAGGTTGATGGCCTTCAAATCGGGCAGCTTTACCTGCAGCACGGCGAGATCAGTGGCCATATCAGTGCCGACGACGGAGGCGTTTGCGGTTCGCCCGTCATTGAGCATCACCTGTATGGCATCCGCGCCGTCTATGACATGATTATTGGTCAGAATATGCCCCTGCTCGGTCATTATGACGCCTGATCCAAGGGAGCGTTCTACGCGCCCGCGTCGGGAGGGGCGTAAACCAGACGGATTGAGGCGACGATCATGCAGCAGGGGGTTGCTACGCTGCCTTATCAGTTTGGCGGTGTAGATGTTTACCACGGCGGGAGCAGCGGCCTCCACGGCCGCAGAATAACTGACTGGCCCCGTCCAGGTGGGTGCGACGGGCAGGACCCAGCGATCCAGTATCAGGAGTGCTGCAAGCAGGCCGGCAATGGCTGGCCACAGAAAGTCTGTCAGTATCTGTTTCATGAAGGACCGGGTGAGGTTCGCACAGGCATTGTATAGTATAGCGAGCTGCGCATGCCACGCAGTCGCATCGTCAGCGCTATAACGGAAAAAACTATGAGCGTAGATCTCCGGGAGCTTCATCAGTATCTGGATCATTGCCTGCGGCCTGACCGGTTTCAGGATTACTGCCCCAATGGTCTGCAGGTTGAGGGTCGGCCTGTTGTGACCAGGCTCGTCACGGGAGTGACTGCCTGCCAAGATTTGATAGATGAGGCAGCGGCATGGGGTGCTGACGCCCTGCTGGTGCACCATGGGTACTTCTGGCGCTCCGAGGCGCCTGAGGTGGTGGGCATGAAGAAGCGTCGCCTCACGGCGCTGTTGCACCACGATATGAGCCTGCTGGCCTATCACCTGCCGCTGGATGCGCACCCGAGGATGGGTAACAACGCATGCCTTGGTCGACTTATGGGCATTGCCAATGAGGATCAGGAGCCATTGCAGCCGGGCGCGGTTGACAGTGTGGGTAATATCGCGACGCTTGCCCGCGCGGAAAGTGCGGGGGCGTTTGTCTCACGCGTAGAGGGTTTTACAGGCCGTCAGGCGTTGCACATTGGAGACGCTGCGGCACCGGTCCGGCGCATCGCGTGGTGCACGGGGGCTGCCCAGAGTTACCTTGAGGCTGCGGTAGCGGCGGGAGCAGACCTTTTCGTAACCGGTGAGGTGTCCGAGGCCACGGTGCACATTGCACGCGAAGAGGGTATTCATTTTGTCGCGGCGGGCCATCACGCCACGGAGCGCTACGGTGTACAGGCCGTGGGTGAACATTTGCAGGAGCACTTCGGTCTGCAACACCGGTTTATCGACATCGATAACCCGGTGTAGCGGGCTCAGCCGATTTTTTGGGGTTCGTCCTCACTGGCATCGCGCTCAAAGCCAAATTGTTCGTTGAGCATGCCTTTTTCATCAGGGGAGGTTTTGGGAGCGTAGTCCAAGGGAGGCTGTGTTGTCGCGAGCTTACCTGGTATCTCAGCGGCTTCGCCATTACTTCCGACTCGCTCGAGTGGCAGTGGGCCCGCGCCCTGACACAGACTGGATGCGCCCTGGGCGAGATGGTTGTGCACCTCCCGGTAGCTTTCCGTGAGTCCGTTTAGCATTTGCGCAGTCTGGGTAAAGTGTTCGACCACGTCATCCTCATAGGCTTTTTTGTCCTGCATCACCTGGTCAAGTTTTAGGGCCAACTCGCGATTTTTTTTCGCATCGTCAGTGGCGCTGCGACTGACCGCCCAACCAAGCAGTGCGCCAATGATCGTCATTGCAGCGCTCACAGCCAGCAGTATTTCCAGGCTGTATCCGGATGATTCCACAAACAGTTCCTCGCAGTTAATTATCAGCGCAGGCAGTATACCCCTATTGTTGTGCCGGCTGTAGCGCCGTGGCGATGGGTTTTCGTAAAACCGGCCGTGTCGATGCGCCTGCCAAGGCGTTGTGTGGGTTACGGCGTTGCAAACCACGGCTGCGGATGGTTAAAGTGTGCGGCCCGACGATACGTCCGAAACCGGATTTGCTCTACATGGATACTCCTTGGCAGCGCTACCAAGCTGACCTGAAACAGGACAATTTCTTGCACGACGCCGCGCAGGAAAACGCGGTGAGCTTGCTGGAGCGCCTTTACCAGCGGCTGCTGGCTGTGCCGGGCGAACGCCGGGGCGGCCTGCGCGGCTGGCTGCGCAGGTTACGCAATGAACCGGTCGAGCCGGTCACGGGCCTCTACCTGTGGGGAGGGGTGGGAAGGGGCAAGACCTACCTCATGGATACGTTTTTCGATTGCCTGCCCGTCGAGCGCAAGTTGCGAGTGCATTTTCACCGGTTCATGCAGCGCGTCCACGCCGATCTGGTCAAGCTAGAAGGCGAAAAAAACCCGCTCGATCTGGTAGCGGAGGGTCTCTCAGCAGAAGCCAGGGTGCTTTGCTTTGACGAGTTTTTCGTCACTGATATCGCTGACGCTATGATACTGGGTGAACTGATGAAAGCCCTTTTTGCCCGCGGCGTAACTCTGGTGGCGACCTCAAATATTGAGCCAGGGCAACTGTACAAGAACGGCCTTCAGCGACAACGTTTTCTGCCTGCGATCGATATGATCAACCGCTACACACAGGTAGTGAACGTAGATGCGGGAGTAGATTACCGGCTGCGCGCGCTGCAGCAAGCGCAGTTGTATCACTACCCGCTGGATAAAAAGGCGGAGCAAAGTTTGCGCGAGAGTTTTGATCGGTTGGCGCCGGATCGAGGAATGCACTGGGAGCGGCTCGAGGTCAACAAGCGCTACCTGACTACTCGCTGTCTGGCGAAGGATGCGGTCTGGTTTGAGTTTGCGGAGCTCTGTGATGGCCCTCGATCGCAGAATGATTACATCGAACTGGCGAAAGTTTTCCATACTGTCCTGATTTCCGGTGTGCCCGAATTCGATGCAGACAAGGATGACCAGGCGCGACGTTTTATCAATCTGGTCGATGAATTCTATGACCGCAATGTCAAATTGGTGCTGGCTGCCGCCATGCCCCTGCTGGAGTTATATGCGGGGGGCAAGCTTGAATTTGAGTTCCAGCGGACCATTTCCCGGCTGCAGGAGATGCAGTCATTTGAGTATCTCGCCCGGGAGCACCGGCCATAGCGTTGTGCCGGGGATTTTAGCAGTAGCAGGCCAGCCCGCAGGCGGCGGGGCTTTTCCGGGGTTGATCGGGCGAAAATATCTGTAACATTGGGTTGAAATAGTGGGGCCGTTTCAGTAGTATTCGCGCTCTTTATTTTGGACTCCTCCCAGAGGCGGATTCTCATGAAAACTTACAGCGCCAAAGCGGAAGAAGTGGCCCGCGACTGGTACGTGGTGGATGCCGCCGACATGACCTTGGGGCGGCTGGCGAGTGCCATCGCTCACCGGCTGCGCGGCAAGCACAAGGCGGAGTACACTCCCCACGTGGACACAGGCGATTACATCGTTGTGGTGAATGCTGAGAAAGTGAAGGTGACCGGCGCTAAAACCACCGATAAGATGTATCACCACCACACCGGCTATCCTGGTGGCCTGAAGTCTATTTCTTTCGAAAAATTGATCGACAAGGCCCCTGAACGCGTTATCCAAGGGGCAGTGAAGGGCATGTTGCCGCGTAACCCGCTGGGTCGCGCCATGTTCAAGAAGTTGAAGGTTTACGCCGGGAGCGAGCATCCGCACGCCGCCCAGCAGCCACAAGCATTGAATATCTAACGGACGCGCAGATTATGTCAGCTAGCGAATATTATGGAACCGGCCGTCGTAAAACCTCCACCGCGCGGGTATTCATGCGCAACGGGGCGGGTGATATCACGGTGAATAAGCGACCTCTGGATCAGTATTTTGGCCGAGAGGTGGCGCGTATGATCGTGCGTCAGCCACTCGAACTGGTTGAGTTGGCTGGAAAATTTGACATCAATGTCACTGTCGCCGGCGGTGGCAGCTTCGGGCAGGCGGGCGCTATTCGCCACGGCATCACCCGGGCATTGATGGAATATGATGAGTCCCTGCGCGGTACCCTGCGCAGCTCCGGTTATGTCACCCGGGATGCCCGCGAGGTAGAGCGTAAAAAAGTCGGTCTGCGCAAGGCTCGCAAGCGTCCCCAGTACTCCAAGCGCTAGGCGCGGGAGGCTCCCCTCGCTGCCGGTGGGGTATTCACACAGTCAAAAACGCCTGGATTGCAGTGCATCCGGGCGTTTTTTTAGCCGCCTCACAGGGCGCGTGCGGTCCCAGGCCAGATTCAGTATAGAACTTAGAAAATCCAGTGAAATCAAGGCAGTTTCCTTGTATCCGGCCGGCAAACTCATTACCATTTGCACCGTTTTCAATTCTGTATCGAAATGTCGGGCGATGGGTTTCGCGTCGTCGTTTAATCAGGGGAGTAGAGCATGAGTAGCGATAGCGCTGACGGCAGCGTCAACCGGACGAGGCGAACATTCCTTACTGCTGCGACCAGTGTGGTGGGCGTTGCCGGTGCCGTGGGCGTCATGACGCCGTTTGTTGGCTCCTGGAACCCGTCGGCCAAGGCAAAAGCCGCAGGCGCTCCGGTCAAGGTGGATATCGGCAAGCTTGAGCCGGGCCAGATGGTCGTTGAGGAGTGGCGCGGCAAGCCGGTCTACATATTGCACCGCACCGAGGCGCAACTGGCTGAACTGCCTCTGTTGAACAGCAGTCTCAAAGATCCGGATTCAACCATTGAGGGCTCTCAGCCCCCCTACATCAAGGGCGTAGACCGCTCGATCCGCCCCGAGATATTTGTCGTCATCGGATTGTGTACCCATCTCGGGTGCGCTCCGAAGTTTCGACCCGAAGTAGGTGTGACCGAATTTAATAGCGATTGGGGTGGCGGCTTTTTTTGCCCCTGCCACGGTTCGATGTTTGATCTTTCCGGCCGCGTATTTGCAGGCACCAGCCCGGCCTCGCAGAATCTGGTTGTGCCGCCTTATTCCTATGAAGATAAAAACGTGGTGGTGATTGGCGTTGGTGAGGAGGTAGCGTAATGATTGTTAGATTGCTTGTTGCCTTGCGCGACTGGGTGGATGCCCGACTGCCGATTGTGCGAGCCTGGAACACGCATATGGGCAAGTACTACGCGCCTAAAAACTTCAATTTCTTTTACTTTTTTGGTGTCCTTGCGTTGCTGGTATTGGTGAACCAGCTGTTAACCGGTATCTGGCTCACGATGAGCTACAACCCGTCTCAGGAAGGCGCGTTTGCGTCGGTTGAGTACATTATGCGGGATGTGGATTTCGGTTGGATCCTGCGTTACATGCACTCTACCGGCGCCTCGGCGTTTTTCCTGGTCATCTACCTGCACATGTTTCGGGCGCTATTGTATGGGTCATATAAGAAGCCGCGCGAGTTAATCTGGATTTTCGGCATGTTGATTTTTGTCGTGCTGATGGCAGAAGCCTTTGTGGGATACGTGCTTCCCTGGGGTCAGATGTCGTACTGGGGCGCGCAGGTGATTATCTCTCTGTTCGGGGCAATTCCCTATGTCGGTGAGGACATCGTTACCTGGATCCGCGGCGACTACCTGATATCCGGTATCACGCTCAACCGCTTCTTTGCGCTGCACGTGGTAGCCCTGCCAATCATCTTGTTGGCACTGGTGGTATTGCATCTACTCGCACTGCACGAAGTCGGCTCAAACAACCCTGATGGTGTTGAGATTAAGCAGACCAAGGATGACGAGGGCGTGCCGTTAGATGGCATAGCTTTCCATCCCTACTATACGGTGCATGACCTGCAAGCCGTCGGGGTATTCCTGTTCATTTTTTGCGGTATCATTTTCTTCATGCCGGAGATGGGCGGATATTTTCTGGAGTACGCTAATTTTGAAGAAGCGAACAACCTCAAAACGCCGGAACATATCGCGCCTGTCTGGTATTTCACGCCATTCTACTCGGTGCTGCGCGCGGTACCGGACAAGTTTTGGGGGTTTATTGCTTTTGCCGCATCCGTTGCGATTCCCTTCATACTGCCGTGGATAGATCGCAGCCCGGTGAAGTCGTGGCGCTATCGTGGCCCGATCACCAAGATTATGCTGACGGCGTTTGTGTCTTCGTTCCTGATTCTTGGTGTGCTCGGGGTCTGGGCGCCCACTGAAGGACGCACCATGTTGGCGCGCGTTTGCTCCATCATCTATTTTGGGTTCTTCCTGCTAATGCCATTCTGGTCTGCTTGGGACAAGACCAAGCCGGTGCCCGAGCGTGTGACCATGGATGGTGGGATCGGGTTCTGGGGCAGCATGGGGGCTTTGCTGTTGATTCTCGCTCTGACCGTCATTCCGCTGAAGGTGGTTGCGGCAGAATCTGCGTTTAAGTGCGGTTCTATGCCCTGTGATGAGTTTACCGCTGATGCATCCAACAAGGCGTCTCTGCAAAGTGGCGCGCAGATGTACATGAACTACTGCATGGGGTGCCACTCGCTGAAATACCAGCGCTATAACCGGGTCGCAGACGATCTTGGCATTCCGCAGGATCTCTTTATGGAGAACCTGGTGTTCGATCCCGATACCAAGTTCGGTGCATTGATGGAAAACAGTATGCGGACCAGTGATGCGAAGAGATGGTTTGGCGCTGTTCCGCCCGATCTGACGCTGGCGGCGCGCGCTCGTCAGCCGCAGTGGTTGTACACGTACTTGCGCACTTTTTACCGTGATGACAGCCGTCCCTATGGTGTTAACAATAGGGTATTCAAGGATGTCGGCATGCCCCATGTCCTGCTGGAATTGCAGGGCCTGCAGGAATGCGCGCCTGGTCCTGTACTCGCTGACAATGGCGGCATAAAACGAGACCCGGTAACCGGTGAGGATATTCTCGAGAATCCATGCGGTAATTTCCAGATTGCTGAACCGGGTACTATGACGCCCGATGAGTTCGATGGGGCGATCTACGATCTGGTAAACTTTCTGGCGTATTCGGCGGAGCCAATGGTGGCAGATCGGCATCGCATCGGCATCTACACTCTGCTGTTCATTGCTTTTTTCACGGTATTCGCCTGGTTGCTGAATCGCGAGTACTGGAAGGACGTGCACTAGCGCGTTTTTAGGCTGGCGCCTCTGGCACCGCCTGTACAATCTTTAATCATAAATAATTAGAGGAATCCCTGATGGGTGTAGTGACAAAGCGGTCTTCGATGACTTTTTTTTCAGACAGTACCAGTCACTACAGCCACAGGGTGCGTATCGTCCTGGCGGAAAAAGGTGTCACCGTTGATCTGGTCGATTCCGATGCAGCGCACCCCCCGGCCGAACTGGCAGACCTGAACCCCTACAATAGCCTGCCGACCCTGGTGGACCGTGATCTGGTGTTGTACGAGTCCAAGGTGATGATGGAGTATCTCGACGAGCGTTTCCCGCACCCGCCGTTGTTGCCTGTTTATCCGGTGGCCCGCGCGGAGAGTCGTCTGTATATACACCGTATTGAAAAAGACTGGGGCCATCTGGTTGATACCATACAGACTACGCGCAGCGACAATGTGGTGAAGAAATCGGTCAAGGAGTTACGCGAGAGCATTATGGGTATAGCTCCTATTTTTGCCGAGAAGCCGTTCTTCATGAGTGAGGAATTCACGCTCGTGGATTGCTGTATCGCGCCGATATTGTGGCGCCTGCCCGCTCTCGGCGTCGAGATGCGAGCCAGCAAACAGACCAAGCCCCTGTTGGCCTATATGGATAACCTGTTCAACAGGGAATCTTTTCAGGAGAGTCTGACCGAACAGGAAAGAGAAATGCGCCTCTAAACTCGCCTGTCGCCCCTAAGCGAAGAGCGCGCCCAGATGAATTCCAGCCGCCCCTATATCATGCGAGCGCTTTACGAGTGGATCGTAGATAATGAAATGACACCTTACGTGCTCGTTGACGCGGCTATAGACGGTGTAGTGGTGCCCCAGCAGTTTGTAAAAGATAACCAGATCGTGCTGAACATTTCTCCCGACGCGGTAGTGGAATTAAGTATTTCTAATGAATCAGTGTCATTTAACGGACGGTTTGGTGGTGTTGCAACAGACATTTTTGCGCCCGTTGCCGCGGTGGTAGGCATCTACGCGCGAGAAAACGGCCAGGGTATGGTGTTTGATCCAGAAGACAATCTCACGCCTCCCGACGATACCACTCCGACCCCGGATAAACCCGAGCGGCCCACTTTGAAGATCGTGAAATAGGCGGGCTTCAGTCGACGATCTCGAAGATCTTTACCACTCGCTTGACCCCTGAGTCGGCGGCTTTTTCTGCGACAAAATCTGCTTCTTTACGGGTCAGCATGCCCATCAGGTATACCACGCCATTTTCTGTTACCACCTTGACGCGTCCGCTTTCGATTTCTTCGCTGCCCATGAGTTTGGATTTGACCTTGGTTGTGATCCAGGCATCTTTCGTGCGCGTGGCTGCGCTGGTGGGCGGGCCTATCTCCAGCTCATTATAAATGCGCCGCACCTCGGCAACTTCGCGCACCACATTCGTCGCGCCGGACTTCAGCGCGGCTGTCTGTACCTGTCCAACCAGCAGGACATATCCGTTGTAGCTCACTACGGCGAAGTGGTCGTGGTGGTAGGCCTTGTTCTCCGCGTGTATGTTGACGGTCACTTTGGTCTCGATATTGTCGTCTTCGATGATCTGCGCCAGGGTGCGTTCCCCCGGGTTGTCCGCGATGGTGTCGACATTGATGCTCGAGAGAAGACTCCCGCAAGCGGTCATGCCAAGAACACACAGGATGGCAAGGGTAAAGCGTAGTGTCTTCATGCGTCATTCTCTTCGTAGGCGCCAAACAATTGGTTATCGATTAATTCACATAGGCAATGGATTGCCATGGTTTGTACCTCAAGGCAGCGGGCCCGGTCGGGCGCGTTGACGCGGAGGATGATGTCTTGCCGCGAAAGCACTGAAGCTAATGCCTCACCCCGGTTGTTCGTCAGTGCGACCACGGTCATATTTCTTTCCCTGGCAGCCTCCACCGCGCGCAGCAGGCCCGCCTCACCCCGTGCGGTATTGATACACAGCAGTACATCCCCGGGTTGTCCCAGCGCCTGCAGCTGGCGCGAGAAAATATCGTCGAAACCGTTAGACCCTGCAATAGCGGTCAGCCCGGCCAGTTCGGCGCCGAGGGCCATGGCGGGCAGGGCCGGCCTGTCAACGTGTAACCGATCCAGGAGATAACCGCTAAACAACTGTGCCAGCGCCGCGTCCACGCCGCTGCCGCAGCATACGATCTTGCGGTCATCGAGCAGGCTTTTGACCATGCAATCGGCCGCTTCGGCAAGTGGCGCCGCCAGCTCATCCACAGAAAGAGTGATCGTTTCAATGGTGTTTTGAAACCGTTCGGCAATAAAGTGATAGTGGTCCATTATTATTGGTAAGTGTTTCCCTGCTCGGCTGTAAAGGCGCCGCGAAACCAGTGAACCGGACGTCCAGCCTCTGATTGTCGCGGTTCGAAGGCGATCACGTCAAATCGACAGCGCCTGTCTTTACCTCTATTGTGCCGCTGCAAGTAGTGCTGCGCTGTCAAAATAAGGCGTCTCTGTTTCTTTTTGTCGACCGACTTGGCGGCGCCGCCGAAACGCCGATGGCTGCGGGCGCGTACCTCGACAAAAACCAGCACATCCCCTTCAGTTGCGATGATATCGATCTCACCCGTCCTCGCGCTGTAGTTGCGTTCGAGGATGGAAAGACCGTGGCATTGCAGCAGTCGTTCAGCCTGCTCTTCGAATGGCTGGCCCCGTAGATGCATCCATGCTCCGCGCGTTGTCCGATGTCATGACAGTGTAGCTAGGGGCGCTGTAGTTCGCTGCCATCAAAAATGGCCAATGACATTTCGCGTCTGATTATGAGGTCTGGACCCATGCGCAAGAGCCCTGTATCACCACGAAAAAGAGCGTCAGCGCCCGCTTGCAGTCGTTGGAAGTCGTTTTGCACCAGGAAGGCGTCAGCGCCAAGCGCGTGCAGTCGCGTGTAGTGGTCGCCGACTCCGCCGTCTGTAATGGCGGCGCGTAAGCCCGGGTTGGACCCCAGTAACCAGGGCATCTCTACCAGATAGAGCCCGTTCAGGTCCCGGTTACGCTCGTCAGGGGTGCCGCTGTAAACATTGGATAACGCAAACACCGGCAGGTCTCCGGCATAGTGGAACGCCAGTAATGGCTTTATGGAGCGAGCTTCTGAGTCGTTCTGGCTGAACAGGAAAACCACGTCGGCGTCTTGCCGTCGGCGCGGGGTAAACTCTGTGTCAGAGCCGAATATCGAGCGGATGCCCGCGGCGCGCTGTTCGCTGGCATCCAGCGACAGGGCTGTTTTAACGCTGTTGGAGTAGTCGTCATAACCATTGTAGGTTGCGTGGCTGCTGATGTTGCCCCCCAGTGCAGTCCAGTGCTCGCGCAATGCGATGCTCATCTTGTCGCCCCAGTCACCCGCTGGCGTGATGAGCAGTGCGTTACGAGCGCCTTTGCCGTAAGCAATGTTTGCCGCGCTGACGACCTCGTCCTCGGGCGAGAGAGACAGTTGCACCAGGGCGCTGCCCGCCGCAGGCAGTACCTGGTCAATCCGGTTGAGTGCCAACACGGGCACCGGGCGCTCCAGTCGCGTGCCGAGGTCGACTAGCGATTCCTTGCTCAATGGCCCCACTATCATGGTGGTGCCCTGGCTGACGGCCGCATCGTAGGCCGCACTCGCCGAGGCGTAAGCGGCGGTATCAAAGACCTCCAGATCGGCACTGCCGCGGCCCGTTGCGCCATGGGCGTAGTAGCCGGCCATGAAGCCATTGAGTACCGCTTTACCGGCAGGTGCCAGTGGACCGCTGATGGGCAATAGAAGTGCCACTTTGTCGCGTTGGCTGGATGGTTGAAACGAGTAGCCCATGCCGCCGGGCAGAGTGTTACCGGCGGGGTGGCCAGGGTGACTGTTGCGCCACTGCGTCAATGCGGCACTGGGGTCGTAGGTGTTATCACGTGACACGAGAGCCAGTTCCAGCCAGCCCTTGAAACGCGGATCGACCACCACTGCGCGCGCATTCAGCAGGGTGTCCTTGTCAGCTCGAGCCAGGTTCAGCCAGACGTTGCGCTGCCAGGCAGCGACGGTGTCCTGCGGCGCGAAGCGCATGATCTGGTCGGCCAGCTGCGCGCTGGCAAGGCTGTCGCCCTGCATTTCCAGTATGTAATGTTTGAAACTGAGTGCGCGGTATTGCAGTGCGGGATGTATGTCCATGAACAAAAGGTTATCGAGTAGAGCAATTGCCTGCGCTTGGTCCCCGTGGGTATAGGCGATGCGAGCCTCCAGGTAGGTCAGGTAGGCTTTGTCGTTGGTTGTCATGGCGCTTTGTGGCAGGGCTTGCAGCGTGACGTCGGCCTGTTGCCAGTCATGTGTTGCCAGGGACGCCTCCGCCTGGTTGAAAATATCGGTGTGCTGGCTTTTGGGCAGGGTGGAGGCGGTGTCCGGTTCGGGTTCGGGCAACTGTTCAAGCGGGGCCGTCGCCACCGGGGTGTCTTTTTCGGGCGCGCCAGCACAGCCCCAGAGAAACAGGCTGGTCCACATTATGAGCATGGCCCTGGTCAGGTTATTCGATCTGGAGTTTGATTCTCTCATGTTATGCTTCACCGACAAGTTGATAGGCCCCGCGCTTGGGGTGCGAACAGTATAAGGGGAATTCGTGGAATCCGGGCTTTATGTTGTTGCCACGCCTATCGGTAACTTCGGTGATATGTCACAGCGCGCGGTAGACGTGCTGCGACAGGTGGACCTGATCGCGGCAGAGGATACCCGTCACAGCAGGCGCCTGCTGCAACACTTTGGTATCGATACGCCGCTCATGGCGTACCATGATCACAGCGATGACCGGGCGTTGCGGCGCATTCGTGGGTGTTTCGAGGCGCATGAATCAGTGGCGCTGGTGTCCGATGCGGGGACACCATTGGTCTCTGATCCAGGGTATCGGCTTGTGCGTTGTGTGCAGGACGAAGGGCACAAGGTTTTTCCTATACCGGGGGCCTGCGCGGCTGTTGCTGCTCTCAGCGCGGCGGGCCTGCCAACAGACCGGTTTCTTTTCGAGGGTTTTTTACCCGCCAAGCGGGGTGCCCGCGAGAATCGTTTGCAGGCACTACGGACAGAGTCGGCCACGTTGATTTTTTACGAGGCACCGCATCGTATAGTGGACACTCTCGAAGCGTTGGTGGAGGTATTCGGGCCCACGCGCGAAGCGGCCCTGGCGAGGGAAGTGACGAAGCTTTACGAGACCATCCGGCGATCGCCATTGTCGACACTGGCGCAGTTTGTGCGAGAGGATAATAATCAGCAAAAGGGTGAAATTGTGCTGTTGGTCACGGGCGCTTCCGCGCGCGAAAGTGAGCTGGATGCCGATGTGGCCTCCCTCCTGATTCGACTTGCACAGGAGCTGCCCGCCCGACGGGCGGCAGCCGTGGTGGCGGAGCATACCGGGCTGCGCAAGAAACAACTCTATGACTACCTGTTATCACTGAAGTAACGCTTGTGCGCTTGGGTTTGCCGCGTGGATCTCGCGTCGGGGCAGCTTGCTCTTGCCGATGCGAGCGCGTACTCTTGGCGCCGAGTCGGTCAGGCGATCGCTCTTCAGTCACTTCGGTGAATGGAGGGAGGAAAGTCCGGGCTCCACAGGGCAGGGTGCCAGGTAACACCTGGGGGGCGCGAGCCTACGGAAAGTGCAGCAGAAAGGAAACCGCCGCCGCAATTGCGGCGGTAAGGGTGAAAAGGTGCGGTAAGAGCGCACCGCGCGGCTGGTGACAGGCGTGGCGATGGTAAACCCCACTCGGAGCAAGACCAAATAGGAATCCGTCAGCTGCGGCCCGCAGTGGATTCGGGTAGGTCGCTACAGGCAGGTGGTGACACCGGTCGCAGATGAATGATCGTCCACGACAGAACCCGGCTTATCGACCGACTCGATTCATTTCTTCCTCTATCCCTTGCATCTATTGCGCTGATTGCCCGGCGGCGTCAGTGAGCAAAAGGGATGTGTCAGGCCTCTCTTATAACAAAAAAGAATCAATAGAATTTTTTTTATAAAAATATAGACTTTAAGTTCATGTGAATCATTAGGAAGACAATTTAGGAGACTGTTTTCATTTTCTATTTTAACAATCATACGCGAGCCCGGCGCAGCAAATCACGCTAGAATCACTGTAATTAGCTGAAATCACAACGTTTTTTCCCTCTCTCTCCCTTGACACTTTCTCTCGTGCGGCCCTATAGTGTTGAAAAGTGGAAATAAGTGGGATTTATTGGCTTTTTGTGGGTTTGTAAAGCCATTCAGGGTGGGAAAACGTCGTGTTTCGTGGAGTACAGCACATCAATATGGATGCCAAAGGGCGGCTGGCGATTCCTGCGCGCCAGCGCGAGCCTCTGCATTCTGAATGTGCCGGCTGCGTGGTGGTAACCATCGATACTATGGCGCCCTGCCTCACGGTCTACCCGCTGCCCGAGTGGGAGCGCATAGAAAAGGAAATCCAGGCTTTGCCGGCACTCAAGCCCGCGGTGAAACGATTCCAGCGCCTGATGCTGGGATATGCCACGGACCTGGAGTTGGATGGCAGTGACCGCTTGTTATTGCCCCCGCCACTGCGCGAGCACGCAAAACTGGATAAGAAGTTGGTTCTGGTAGGGCAGGGCAATAAGTTGGAGGTGTGGTCAGAGGCGCTGTGGTTTGCCGAGCGGGATGAGGCTTTGCGGGATTCTGACCCCGAAGCTGAATTACCCGACGAACTGATGTCCCTGACGCTGTAGGTGGCTGATATGCATCAGACGGTGTTGTTGCAAGAGGCGGTCGATGCTCTGGTAACAAACCCCGGTGGATTTTATGTCGATGGTACGTTTGGTCGCGGGGGGCATACGCGTTGTCTGTTGGACCGGTTGGACGGCGGTGCGCGGGTGCTGGCAGTGGACAAGGATGAGGCCGCCGAAACCGTGGCCAGGGCGTTGCAAAGGAGCGAGCCTCGATTCGAGTTTTTCCGGGGATCTTTCGCTCAGCTTCCCCATCAACTGCGCCGCATGGGGATCGACGCGGTTGATGGCATTTTACTGGATCTGGGCGTATCCAGTCCGCAGTTGGATGAGGCCGAAAGGGGTTTCAGCTTTATGCAGGATGGTCCACTCGATATGCGTATGGATACCAGTCGCGGTGAGACGGCGGCGCAGTGGCTATCCCATGCCGAACTAGCGGATATCGCAGGGGTGTTAAAGGAGTATGGCGAGGAGCGTTTCGCCCGTCGCATTGCCACGGCTATCGTGGCTGCGAGGGAAGAGGCGCCGATAGAAACGACCAGCCATCTCGCCAGTGTTGTCAGTGCGGCTCACCCTCGCTGGGAGAAGCACAAACATCCGGCCACTCGATCGTTTCAGGCGATTCGGATCAAGGTAAACAGTGAACTGGATGATCTGCAGGAGTTTCTCTCGCTGGCACTGGATATGTTGCGCGTTGGCGGGCGTCTCGTGGTGATCAGTTTTCACTCGTTGGAGGACAGGCGGATCAAGCGGTATATGCGCGACAAGGCCAGAGGCGACGATTTGCCTCGAGGCGTTCCGGTGACTGAGGGGGCGTTAAACAAGCGCATGCGCTTGGTCGGTCGGGCAGTCAGGGCCAGTGAGGCAGAGGTGCAGGCGAATGTGCGGGCGCGCAGCGCAGTGATGCGTGTGGCAGAGAAAATAGGCTGATAAGCCAGAGGTAGAGACGCCAGGGTGACCAGGGAGCATAAGACAGGGATGAGCAGTGAGCGGGCCGTGGGGTCTGTATCGGCGCGGCTGGCAATCGCCAACGTCATTGTTGTCGCATTCGTCCTGGTGTCAGCGTTTGGCACCATCTACTCGACTCATGCCTGCCGGGGGCTGTACGCAAATCTGCAGGTTCTGGAGCACTCCCAGTGGTATTTGCAGGAAGATTATGGGCGGCTGTTGCTCGAGCAGAGTACGCAGGCGTCCCACTACCGCGTTGAAAAAGTCGCACGGGGTGAGCTCGATATGGTGGCCCCCGAACCGTCTCAGTTCAAGGTGGTGTCCAAGTGAGGCGCGCCGAACGCCAGCCGCTTTCGCTGTGGCGTTTCTATCTGGTGGTTGTGTTGCTGTGCTGCCTGCTGGTTCTGCTGGTGTGGCGTGTGTTGTCTCTGCAAATTTTCGACATGGAGCGCGGTTACGCGTTCCTGCAGGATCAGGGCGCAAACCGTTCAGTGCGCACCGCGGAGATTCCCGCCTACCGCGGGGTCATAACAGATCGCAGAGGTGAACCACTGGCCGTCAGCACGCCCGTGGTGTCCATATGGGTTGACCCAGGTGTCCTGAATGGTGCAGAGGACGTGGCTCGGCTGGCGGAGGCGATAGGTCAGCCAGCCGGTGTTTTACGCGAAAAAATCGAGCGTTTTAAATCGAAGAAATTTCTCTACGTGTTGCGTCACCAGGTGCCTGCCCGTGCGCGCGAAATAATTGATATGGGTATTCCGGGCGTCCACGGGGAGCGCGAGTATCGACGCTTCTATCCCGCGGGGGAGGTGGCTGCGCAGTTGGTTGGCTTCACTAATGTAGACGGAGAGGGAATTGCGGGACTGGAGCTGGCTTACGACGACTGGCTGCGTGGAACGCTGGGTAAGAAGCGATATATCAAGGACCTGCACGGTGACATAGTGCGAGATATCGGGGTGCTGCAGCCCGCAGTGCCGGGTAAGGATCTGGCACTGAGTATCGATTTGCGCATGCAATACGTGCAGCATCGTGAATTACAGCGCGCGGTCACGGCGTTGGGGGCTGAGTCGGGCACGGTGGTGACGTTGGACAGTCGTACCGGAGAGGTCCTGGCAATGGTCAATTACCCGGTCTACAACCCTAACGGGTCCAAGTCCGGCAGCGCGGCAAGTCGACGCAATCGCGCGCTAACCGACACGTACGAGCCGGGTTCGACCATGAAGTCCATGACACTTGTGGCGGCCCTCGAAAGTGGTCTGTATACGCCACAGACAATGATCGATACATCGCCGGGGCGTATTCGGGTGGGTCCCAAAGTCTACCCGGACCCGCGCAATTACGGCGAAATCAGTGTGGCACGGGTGTTGCAAAAATCCAGTCAGGTCGGTGTAACCAAGATCGCAGTGGCGCTGGGCCATGAGCCTATCCGAGAGGTGTTTGGCCGCTTCGGTATCGGTGTTGCCCCCGGTACCGGGTTTCCAGGAGAAAGTGCTGGCAGCCTCCCCAATCGAGCACGCTGGTATTCAACGGAAAAAATTGCCCTGGCCTTTGGCTATGGCATTACGGCAACACCGCTGCAGATCGCGAGTGCCTACACGGTGTTTGCCAACGGGGGAGTGCGACCGCCTGTCTCCTTGCTGGCGCTGGAGGGTCAGGTGCCTGCCGGGGACCGTGTGATATCTCCCGACATGGCTGAGCAGCTCATGAGCATGCTGCATACTGTCACCATCGAGGACGGCACTGCGCGCAAGGCCCGGGTCTCTGGCTACCGGGTGGGTGGTAAGACCGGCACTGTCCACAAGGTCGGCCCCCGCGGTTACGAAGACAATAAGTACGTGGCGTTGTTTGCCGGGGTCGCGCCGGTTGATGATCCGCGCATTGTGACCGTCGTTGTGATTAATGATCCCAAGGGTGAGCGGTACGGTGGCGGTGCGGTCGCGGCGCCGGTCTTTTCTGCGGTAACCCGGGCCACCCTGCGCCTTTTGAACGTGCCTCCGTCAGAGTTTGAGACAACGAATGTCGCTCTGGCTGGAGGCGTACTCTGATGATGGCGTCGGCAGCGGTGGGTGTTCCCACAATGGCCCTGCCGGAATTACTTGATATTCGCAATACGACGGGCGCTGACACCATGATCAGCGGTTTGCAGCTGGACAGTCGTAAGGTGCGCCCGGGAGATTTGTTCCTGGCGTTGCCCGGCGACGTGCATGATGGCCGGCAGTTTATCGAGCAGGCTGTCGCCAACGGCGCCGCTGCGGTGGCGGCGGAAGCGCCGGTTGCAGGTTTTCTCGATGCAATCCCGGTGCCTTTGGTCGAGTTGCCTGATTTGCGTTTTGAATTGGGTTCGCTGGCGGCCCGATTTTATCGTAATCCCAGTTCGCAGCAGCACGTGACAGGGGTAACTGGTACCAATGGCAAAACCACGACCAGTCGCATTATCGGGCAATTAACCCGTGCGCTGGGAAAGCCTTGTGGAGTGATTGGCACACTGGGTGCGTCTCTTTGCGATGACGTGGCCGCAGCTCGCAATACAACGCCGGATGCAATTTCGCTGCAGCAGCAGCTGGCGGACTGGCTGGAACAGGGCGTGCTCGCAGTCACTATGGAAGTATCGTCCCACGCGTTGGCGCAGGGGCGCGTCAACGGTATGTGCTTTGAAACGGCTGTCTATACCAACCTCTCTCACGATCACCTCGATTATCACGGCAGCATGGAGGCCTACGGTCGCGCCAAGTTACAACTGTTTACCAACGAGCATCTGCGCCACGCGATTATTAATGCAGATGACGATTTCAGCCTGCGTGTCCGCGATGCGGTGGTGCAGGAGGCCGATGTGTTGACCTACTCGATTCGCGGCGCCGCCGCCGATGTGCGGGTAGAAAACGCGCGCTTTGGTGTCGACGGGGTGCACGGTGAGTTCCATACGCCCTGGGGGCAAGCCGAGTTTAGCAGTCCTCTTGCCGGTGATTTTAATCTGGCGAACATGGCGGCGGCGGTCACTGCGCTGGTCGTGTCTGGAGAAGATCTTGGCGCGGTGCTGCAGTCTGTCGTGGAACTGAACCCTGTTCCCGGGCGCATGGAAACCGTGCCCAATCGTGAGGGTTTGCAGGTGGTGGTGGATTATGCCCATACGCCTCAGGCGCTGGAGGATGCGCTGCAGGCCCTTCGCTCGCAGAGTGACGGTGAGTTGGTGTGCGTATTTGGATGCGGCGGTGATAGAGACGAGGAAAAACGCCAGTTGATGGGGCGGGTAGCCTGTCGTCTTGCAGATCGTGTGGTTGTGACCAGCGATAATCCACGGAGCGAATTACCGGGGCAGATTATGGCGCATATCGAAACTGGCTGCAGTGGCGATTACGCCCTGATGGAAGATCGCGGTCAGGCGATTTCCATGGCAATTGCTGGTGCTGTGTCTGGCGACTGCATATTGATTGCCGGTAAAGGTCATGAGGAATACCAGCAACTAAATGAGAAGCGTATTTACTTCAGCGATGTGGCTGAGGCGTCAAAGGCACTGGCGGGGAGGTCGAGCAAATGATGCGCGCACTGACTCTGGCAGAGCTTGAGTTGCCGCTGGCGGGTCGTCTGCTCGGTGCTGACCAGGCGTTCAGCAGTGTCTCGACTGATACGCGCAGCGCAAAACCGGGAGAGCTGTTTGTGGCCCTGCGCGGAGAGCGCTATGACGGACATGACTATCTTGAGGGGCTGGAAGTGGAGGGCATTAGTGCTGCGCTGGTAAGCCGTCGAGCGGACGTGGGGATGTCCCAGTTGCTGGTTGAGGATAGCCAGTGCGCGCTCGGAAAGCTGGGCGCCTACAACCGTGATCTATATCGGGGACCGTTGGTCGCAATCACCGGCAGCAGTGGCAAGACTACCGTGAAAAATATGGTCCACGCGATTTTGTCCCAGACGGGTGACACCCTCGCAACGCAGGGCAACTTCAACAATGAAATTGGTGTGCCTCTAACCTTGCTTCGCCTGCAGCCTGCCGTGGACTTCGCCGTAGTCGAGATGGGTGCGGCCAAAGCGGGTGATATCAAGTGGCTGTGCAGCCTTGCCCGGCCCACGATCGCGCTTTTGCTTAATGCCATGCCGGCTCATCTGGAAGGCTTTGGCAGTGTTGACGATGTCGCCACTGCCAAGGGCGAAATATTCGATGCGCTGGGTCAGGGCGAAACAGCGGTGATTAATGCAGATCAGCCTTGGGCGAGGCAGTGGCGTAAGCGCGCCGGTGACGCCCGTGTGATTGATTTCGGTGTCGAGCAGCCGGCAGCTGTCAGTGCACGGGATATCTGTAGTCGCGGCCTGAAGGGGGTGAGCTTCACCGCGACCACTCCCGCAGGCGATATGGCGATGCGCCTGGCCTTGCCGGGTGTGCACAACGTGGCGAATGCGCTGGCGGCAATCGCCGTTGGGCTGGCATGTGATGCACCACTGGCGAGTATTCGAGATGGTCTGGAGTCGCTTTGTCCTGTGAGTGGCCGTTTGCACGTTACCACTGCGGGCTCGGGGGCGGCACTGGTGGATGATTGTTATAACGCCAACCCCGGTTCTGTGCGCGCGGCAATCGACATGCTGGCGGCTTGCCCGGGCCGGCGCACGCTGCTGCTGGGAGCCATGAAAGAGCTGGGGGATCGCAGTGCCGAACTGCATGAGGAAATCGGCGCCTATGCTGCGCGGGCAGGCATCGAGCAGCTTTGGGGTGTAGGCGCCGAGCTGCAGGCGACGGTGACATCTTTTGGCCAGGGTGGTCACTTCTTCGACGATCGAGGGGCGATGATTGCGCAGTTGCAGGGCCGATTCGACGCCGATGACACGGTACTGGTCAAGGGCTCCCGCAGCGCGGGAATGGAGATCGTTTTGCAGGCATTACAGGCGCAGGGGGGCTGATGTATGTTGTTGTGGTTGGCTGATTACCTGACGCAATTTTACAGCGGCTTCCGTGTGTTCCAGTACCTGACCCTGCGCGGCAT
Source organism: Candidatus Marimicrobium litorale (assembly GCF_026262645.1). Lineage (NCBI taxonomy): Bacteria > Pseudomonadati > Pseudomonadota > Gammaproteobacteria > Cellvibrionales > Halieaceae > Marimicrobium > Candidatus Marimicrobium litorale. The sequence goes on along the minus strand of NZ_SHNO01000001.1, from coordinate 1,811,931 downwards.
TCTCGCTGCAGGTACTGCGTTGAGTATTTCCTTGTTGGTAGGCCCCAGCATGATTCGCCGTCTGCAATATTTGCAGGTGGGGCAGTCGGTGCGCGACGACGGTCCGCAGAGCCACCTTAGCAAGGCGGGCACGCCGACGATGGGTGGCGCTCTGATGCTGGTGGGGATCGCCTTTTCGACACTGTTGTGGGGAGACCTTGGAAACCCCTACCTGTGGCTTGCCCTGTTGGTGACTGCCGGATTCGGTGCGGTTGGCTGGGTGGATGATTACCGCAAAGTGACCGCAGGCAATTCACAGGGTTTGTCCGCGCGCTGGAAGTATTTTTGGCAATCATTGATTGGCCTATCCGCGGCGCTGTATCTCTACCTTGCATTCGACACACCGGTGACGACACAGTTGCAGATACCCTTCTTTAAGGATTTTGCCTGGAGCATGGGTCCCTTGTTTATCGTGTTGACATATTTTGTCATCGTGGGGGCCAGTAACGCGGTCAACCTGACAGATGGTCTCGATGGCCTCGCCATACTGCCCACGGTACTGGTCGGAACGGCTTTGGGCATCATCGCCTACCTGACTGGCCGGGTGGATTTTGCCGACTATCTGCACATTCCCTATGTCGCCGGCAGTGGTGAGCTGACGGTATTCTGTGGCGGGATTGCCGGCGCTGGCCTGGGGTTTCTGTGGTTTAACACCTACCCGGCGCAGGTTTTTATGGGCGACGTCGGCGCTCTGGCGCTGGGAGCTGCCATGGGTACGGTGGCGGTTGTTACGCGTCATGAAATTGTCTTTTTTATTATGGGCGGCATTTTTGTGCTGGAGACCGTTTCGGTCATCATGCAGGTCGCGTCCTTCAAGCTAACGGGCAAGCGCCTATTCCGCATGGCGCCCATACACCATCATTTCGAACTGAAAGGCTGGCCCGAACCCCGAGTGATCGTGCGGTTCTGGATTATTACGGTCATGTTGGTCCTGTTTGGACTGGCGACCCTTAAGTTGCGATAGGCGAGAATGAAAGTGGCCGAGCAGAGAGTGGAGGATCCTGAGTACCGTGTCATCGTAGGGCTTGGCGCAACCGGTCTGTCCTGCGCGCGGTATTTGAGCCGGATCGGTCTGCCGTTTGCTGTCGTAGACAGTCGGGCGGCACCACCGGGACTGAGAGAGCTTAGGGCAGAGATGCCCGAGGTGCAGTTCTACGGTGGGACATTCCCGATTGAGGTGATGGCGGGAGCGGCGGAGCTTGTTGTCAGTCCGGGGATTCGCCTGGATGATCCGGATTTACTCGAGGTCAGCCGCCGCGGTGTCAGCCTGGTGGGTGATATCGATTTGTTTATGCGCGAGGCCCGGGCGCCTGTGATTGGTATTACCGGATCGAACGGCAAGTCGACCGTCACCGAGCTCGTCGGCCAGATGGCGATCGATGCCGGCCTGGACGCCGGGGTGGGCGGCAACCTCGGTACGCCGGCACTGGACTTGCTATCTGTGAATCGTGAGTTGTATGTGCTGGAGTTGTCCAGTTTTCAGCTGGAGCGTGCGGGTCAATTGGGCCTGACGGTTGCGACGGTGTTGAATGTAAGCGCCGACCACCTCGATCGTCATGGCTCCATGGCGAACTATCGTCAGGCCAAGCACCGCATATTCGAAGCCTGTGAGACAGTGGTGACTAATCCGGATGACGCGTTCACCGTGCCGCTGAAGGGGCCTTCGACGGCGCGAGTTGCCTGGCGCATGGGTGTGCCAGGAGCGGGCGAGTTTGGCTTGGGTGTCTGCGGGTCAGAGGACTACCTGATGTTCGCAGAGCAGCCACTGCTGCCATTACAGGACCTTGGTTTGGTCGGTTTTCACAATGTCGCCAACGTGCTGGCCGCGCTGGCATTGGGGCATGCCGCAGGTCTGCCTCTGGCCAGCATGATCACAACCGTGGGGCATTTCCGTGGGCTGCCCCATCGCAGTGAGCAGGTCGCAGAGCTGGCGGGCGTTCGCTATATCAATGATTCCAAAGGGACAAATACCGGCGCTACTGAAGCGGCCCTGCGCGGCCTGGGCGGCGACAGGGATGTTCTGTTGATCGCCGGCGGGCAGGGCAAAGGTGCTGACTTCACCGAACTGCAAGCGGCGGTAGCAAAGCACTGCAAATTAGTAGTGGCGATAGGAGAGGATGCCGCCGCGATAGAGCAGGCTTTGTCTGGTAGTGCGCTGGTTGTTTGTGCCGGGTCTATGGAAGAGGCCTTTGCTGTCGCGTCGGGACGTGCGGAACACGGCGATACGGTACTTTTGTCACCGGCCTGCGCCAGCTTTGATATGTTCAGTGGCTATGTGGAGCGCGGCGACGTCTTCCGGGGCCTGGTCCAGCGGCGACAGGAGGGCAGTTTGTGATGCGCTCTAGCGGGAACCTCGCACTACTAGCGTCTATGGATAAACCCCTTGCGCTCTCTGCCCTGGCCCTGATGCTGGTTGGCCTGGTGGCGATCAGTAGCGCTTCTATCGAGTACGCCGAGTGGCATTTCCAGAATCCCTGGTTTCACACCCAGCGACACCTCACCTATCTGATAGCGGGACTGGCCGCGGCAGCGACCTGTTACTGCGTGAAAACCGAGTACTGGCAAAGAACCGGATGGTGGTGGTTGATCGCAGCGCTGGTGCTGTTAATGCTGGTGTTGATACCGGGTGTGGGTCGCGAGGTTAACGGCAGTCAGCGCTGGTTGCCGCTGGGACCTTTTACGCTGCAGCCCTCCGAGTTCGCCAAGCTGGCCGTGGTGGTCTACCTGGCGGGTTACATGGTGCGCAGGGAGGATGAGGTAAGAGAGCAAATCAGCGGGTTTGTTAAGCCCATGGCAGTGTTGTTTGCGACCACTCTGCTGCTGTTGCTGGAACCGGACTTTGGCGCGACGGTCATCGTCGTCGTTACAGCCTTTGGTATGTTGTTTCTTGCGGGTGTGCGGTTGATTCACGTTCTGGCTATCGGATTGGCTGCGCTGGGAGCCCTGGTGCCGTTGGTGATGATGGAGCCTTATCGAGTCAAGCGTCTCACCGCCTACCTGGATCCCTGGGCCGATCCCTATAACTCCGGATTTCAATTAATCCAGTCGCTGATTGCTTTTGGTCGCGGCGAATGGCTGGGCGTGGGGTTGGGTAACAGCGTACAGAAATTGTTTTATCTGCCCGAGGCACACACCGATTTCGTCTTCTCCATCTGGGCCGAGGAAACGGGATTTGTTGGGGCGATGATCGTGATTGGGTTGTTTGTGGCCCTTATTGGAAAAATCTTGTGGTCTGGGCGCATGGCCTTGCTGGCGGGCAATGCTTTTGGCGCTTATATCTGTTTTGGCGTGGCACTGGTTTTTGCAGGACAGGCGTTTGTCAATATGGGGGTCACCTCTGGCCTCTTGCCCACCAAAGGATTGACTCTGCCCTTTGTCAGTTACGGTGGCAGCAGCCTGCTTATTTGCTGTGCCATGTTGGGAATGGTTTTGCGCATTGCACGCGACACCCGTATGGCGCCACGCAACAGGAGGGCTTCCTGATGGGTGCGTCGAAGCCTTTAGTGATGATGATGGCAGGTGGTACCGGTGGCCATGTTTACCCGGCTCTCGCTGTGGCGACTGAGCTGTTGTCCAGGGGTTATCGCGTGGAATGGGTTGGAACCGCTCGTGGTCTCGAGCACCGTGTCGTTCCCGCCGCCGGTATTCAGCTGCATTGCCTGGCTGTGCGTGGCGTGCGCGGCAAGAGTCTGTTGCATAAATTGCTGTCACTGGTCTGTCTGGCTCTGGCCTCCCTGCAGGCTTTGTGGCTGGTGCTGCGACGGGCGCCGCGCTGTGTTGTGGGTATGGGGGGGTATGTCGCGGGGCCTGCGGGTGTCGCGGCCTGGCTGCTGCGCAAGCCGCTTGTTATTCACGAACAGAATGCAGTCGCGGGTACCGCTAACCGCCTGCTGGCGCCGCTGGCCAAACGCGTGCTGTCCGGCTTTTCAGGGGCCTTCGATGACAGGATAGAAAGTACGGTGGTGGGCAATCCTGTGCGGCGTGAAGTGCTGGCCGTGCGAGACCAGGCAAGCTATGACTTTGAGGGCCAGCGGTCGCTGCATCTTTTGGTTGTCGGCGGCAGTCTGGGGGCGCGTCCTATCAACCAGGTCGTCCCGGGTGCGGTGCGTCGCCTGGTCGCGGAGGGAGTGTGTATCTCGGTCTGTCACCAGACGGGTGAAAGCGGCGAGCCCGACGTGCGATCTGCTTACGGACCTTTATGTGCCGCTGAGGTGAAGGTTGTTCCCTTTATTGAGGATATGGCGGCGGCGTATGCGTGGGCAGACCTTGTACTGTGTCGCAGCGGCGCCTTGACTGTGGCGGAGTTATCTATCGTGGCTCGGCCCTCCATCCTGGTGCCATTACCTCATGCGATCGACGATCACCAGACAGCCAATGCACGCTCGCTGACGGACTGCGGTGCGGCATTACTGTTGCGGCAACAGGCGATGGATGAAGACAGCGTGATGGCTGTCCTGCGGGAGCTGCTTGCAGAACCCGCCCGCCTGAAGCGCATGGCAACAGCAGCGTATGGCGCTGCCACTCCCGATGCCGCAAGACGCGTGAGCGATATCTGCGAGGAGTTGATCTATGCCTGAGCAGAAAAACGCCTACAGTGTTCCGGAGATGCGTCGCGTGCGTCGCATCCACATGATCGGCATCGGTGGCTCGGGTATGAGTGGCATCGCGGAGGTGCTGGTCAACCTGGGCTACGAGGTTGCGGGTTCTGACCTGCAGAAATCCGCAGTCACCGAGCGTCTTGCCGGGCTGGGTGTGGACATACGCTTTGGTCACGCGCAGGAGAATATCGGTCGTGCCGATGTGGTGGTCAGTTCCAGTGCTGTCGATGAGCAGAATCCAGAGGTCATAGCCGCGCGCAGTGCCAGAATTCCCGTGGTGCGTCGAGCGGAAATGCTGGCTGAGTTGATGCGCCACCGTCACGGCATCGCGGTTGCGGGCACTCACGGCAAGACGACGACGACGAGCCTGATCGCTGCGGTGTTAGGCGAGGCGGGACTGGATCCTACTTTCATTATTGGGGGTCTGGTGAACAGTGTGGGTAGTAATGCGCAGCTGGGTGCTGGAAGTATTCTTATTGCGGAAGCTGATGAAAGTGACGCCTCGTTCCTGCATTTGCAGCCGATGGTTACGGTCGTGACCAATATAGAGGCGGATCACATGGAAACCTACGGCGGGGACTTTGCTGTTCTGCGCCGCACATTTCTAGATTTTCTGCACAACCTGCCCTTTTACGGGGTCGCCGTCCTGTGCATTGATGACCCCGTGGTGCGCGAGATGCTGCCCGAAATAGCCCGTCAGGTGATTACCTACGGCTTTGCCGAGGATGCAGACTATCGCATCACAGACATGCAGCCCAACGGGATGATGACCGCCTTTACCGTGCATCGACCCGGGGATGTTGCGCTCATTCGCGTGACGCTGAATATGCCGGGCACGCATAACGTACTCAATGCCACTGCCGCGTTGGTGGTTGCCAGTGACCAGGGGATTCAGGACGCGGCTATTACAGGCGCCCTATCCGGATTTGCCGGGGTCGAGCGTCGCTTCACGCGAATAGGGCAGATCGCTTTCCCGGGCGGTAACGCAGAGCTTATCGACGATTATGGCCACCATCCTACCGAGGTCAGGGCGACGCTTGAATCTGTCCGGCAGGCCTGGCCTGGGCGGCGTGTTGTCATGGTCTATCAGCCGCATCGGTATTCTCGCACACGCGACTTTTATGAGGATTTCGTAGCGGTCCTGTCTGAGTGCGATGTGTTGATTTTAATGGATGTCTATGCGGCGGGTGAAGAGCCTATAGCAGGCGCCGACAGTCGCAGTCTCACGCGCAGTATTCGCTCGAGGGGGAAGCTGGAGCCCGTTTTCGCAGAGAGCGTCGAGGATGTGCCTGAACTGTTAAGTGGTCTGGTGGAGGAGGGTGACGTCGTGGTTACTCAGGGCGCGGGCAGTGTGTCTCGCCTTGCACAGGCGCTGGGATCTCTGCATCTGAAACAGGGGTCTTTGCTATGACCCCGTGTATACCTGAAGGAATGCGGGTTGCGGTGATGTCCGGGGGGAGCTCCTCGGAGCGGGAAATCTCTTTGCAAAGCGGCCAGACCGTCCTGCAGGGACTGCATGCCGGGGGCGTCGATGCGTCGCCGGTAGATCCTGCTGAGCCGGGTTGGGTCGACAAGCTGCAAGACGTGGGGCTGGTTTTTATCGCCTTGCACGGTCCGGGCGGTGAAGACGGCAGTATGCAAGGCGCGCTGCAGGCGCTGGGTTTGCCCTACACAGGCTCAGGTGTCCTGGGCTCCGCTCTGGCAATGGATAAACAGCGCAGCAAGCAGTTGTGGCAGGGCATAGGGGTGGCCACGCCCGGATTTGCCAGCCTGCATGCAAAGACTGACTGGCAGGGGGTAGTCGCACACTACGGCACGGTATTCGTCAAGCCGGCACGGGAAGGCTCCAGCATCGGTATGAGCAGGGCGGACAGCGCGCAGTCGCTGCGGGCGGCGTTTGAGCTGGCCAGCGCTTACCCGGGAGACGTGCTGGCGGAGCAGTTTGTCGATGGACCGGAATATACCGTCGGCGTGTTGGGCGGGCGGGCATTGCCCTCGATCAGGTTGGAGACGTCTAACGAGTTTTACGACTATGAGGCCAAGTACCTGTCAGACGAAACCGGTTATCACTGTCCCAGCGGTTTATCGGATGAGGACGAGACAGAGATCAGCGCTTTATCTCTCAGGGCGTTTCATTCTCTGGGCTGTTCGGTTTGGGGGAGAGTGGATGTGATGCGTGACAGTAGCGGCAGGTTCCAGGTACTCGAAGTCAACACGGTGCCTGGTATGACATCGCATAGCCTGGTGCCTATGGCAGCGGCACATGGCGGTATGAATGTACCTGATTTGTTGCACGGTATAGGCGGCTTGAGCCTGAAGGAGGAACGCTAGGGTGTCGGTGCTGCGTAAAAAAATACGACCTGCTGTCGGCCCGTCCAAAGACAGTGCAAATGCCGCGGTCCGCGGCCGCGGTAGGGCTGCCCCCGGGGGGCGTGGTCGGCGCTCTGTGCAGGGGGCGACCCGCAACGCGCAACAACAGCGTGACAGCGGCATTAAGGTGTCGGTGTGGTTCAACCGTGTATTAATCCTGTGCGGCGCTGCCGTTGTGTTGGCGGCGGGGGTGAAAGGTGTCCTGGTCGTGCAAAGTTTACCTGTGCAGCGCATTAGCGTGAGTGGCGAGTTGGAACACACACAGGCACAGGCGGTGCAGGACATGGTAGAGCCGGAGCTGGCAGGCGGATTCCTGAATGCGGATCTACAGCAGATACGCCGCCAGTTGGAAAGCCTGCCGTGGATTTACGAGGCAGGTGTGAGGCGTCGTTGGCCCGCCTCGCTCGAGATACACGTAGTGGAAGAGACACCCATTGCCCGTTGGGGAGAGAGCGGCTTCCTCAATCACCAGGGAGGGATATTCCACTCCGGCAGAAGCGGCGGATGGGATGAACTGCCTCTTCTGACCGGTCCCCGGGGTTCTGCGCCCGCGCTGATGACAAAATATCAGCGGCTATTGGGTTTTCTCTCGCCATTGGATCTATCTGTTGTACAGCTGTCGGTAGACGGGCGCGGCCAGGTCCAAGCTGTGTTGGCTAACGGGGTTCAACTGAATCTCGGAGATGCGGATTTTCTACCGCGCATGCGGCGCTTCGTCACATTGTACGAGCGTGAACTGGCCGGGCGCGAGGGTGAAATAGAGAGAGTCGACTTGCGTTATGCCAGCGGCGTGGCGGTGGCATTTAAGGCGTCGCCGCCGCTAGCGGGATTATAAAAATTGAAAGGGACTGGGGAGACACTGCCATGGGCAGCGCGCAGGAAAAAAAGTTGATCGTCGGGCTGGATATAGGCACGTCCAAGGTGGTCGCGATTGTTGGCGAGATCGATCCGGAAGGCGGTCTGGAAATAGTGGGTATTGGTTCACACCCGTCGAAAGGAATGAAGAAAGGTGTAGTCGTCAATATTGAATCTACCGTCCAGTCAATACAGCGCGCGGTGGAGGAAGCAGAGCTGATGGCGGGTTGTCAGATTCACTCAGTGTACGTGGGTATCGCGGGTAGTCATATTCGCAGTCTTAACTCCCACGGCATTGTTGCGATCAAGGAGCAGGAGGTCTATCGCGCCGACCTCGAGAGAGTGATTGATGCCGCCCAGGCCGTGGCGATTCCGGCAGACCAAAAAATACTTCATATACTGCCACAGGAATACATCATCGACAGTCAGGAGGGCATCAAGGAGCCGCTGGGTATGTCCGGTGTTCGGCTCGAGGCCAAGGTGCACCTGGTGACCTGCGCTGCAAATGCCGCGCAAAACATTGAGAAATGCATCCGACGTTGCGGGCTGGATGTGGAGGAAATTATTCTCGAGCAACTCGCTTCCAATTTTTCGGTGCTCACCGATGACGAGCGTGAACTGGGTGTCTGCCTGGTTGATATTGGCGGTGGCACCACAGACATTGCCATTTTTGTCGAGGGCTCCATACGTCACACGGGGGTCATTCCCATTGCTGGCGACCAGGTGACCAACGACATTGCGATGGCGCTGCGCACCCCGACGCAGCATGCGGAAGAAATCAAGATCAAATATGCCTGCGCGTTGACGCAGCTGGCCGGTGCGGAGGACACAATCAAGGTCCCCAGCGTCGGAGAGCGTCCCCCCCGCGATCTCTCTCGACAGTCTTTGGCAGAGGTGGTGGAACCACGATACGACGAGCTGTTCACGCTGGTGCAGGCTGAATTGCGACGCAGTGGGTTCGAGGACATGGTGCCTGCGGGTGTAGTGCTGACGGGAGGCACCTCAAAAATGGAGGGTGCGGTGGAGTTGGCGGAAGAGATTTTCCACATGCCGGTGCGTGTAGGTTATCCACAAACAGTGCGGGGATTGAACGATATCGTGCGCAACCCAATTTATGCCACAAGCGTGGGTCTGCTGCAGTACGGGCTGTCCCACCGTTTCGACGACGGACTGTCCTCGCCGGGCAAGTCCGCAGAGCAAGCAGAAGGGCTTTGGAGTCGTATCAGGGGTTGGTTGCAGAGTAATTTTTAGGGTGTGTGTTTTTTTTAGTGTTGTTGAGAAGTGCCGTGCGCAAGTGCGTCTTTTATATAAAAGGGGAGTAAGACCATGTTTGAATTAATCGATAGTGTTCCATCCAATGCGGTTATCAAGGTCATCGGGGTTGGCGGCGGTGGGGGTAACGCCGTCAGGCACATGATTGAAAATGATGTCGAGGGGGTGGACTTTATTTGTGCCAATACCGATGCCCAGGCGCTGTCTGACGTCGAGTCCAGGACTATCCTGCAACTCGGTGGTGACATTACCAAGGGCCTCGGTGCAGGCGCTAATCCGGAAATTGGTCGCGCCGCAGCGATGGAGGATCGGGAACGTATCGCCGATGCACTGACCGGCGCTGATATGGTGTTTATTACCGCAGGTATGGGCGGCGGTACGGGTACGGGCGGCGCTCCCGTGGTGGCGGAAGTTGCCCGGGAACTGGGGATTCTCACGGTTGCTGTCGTCACTCGTCCCTTCGCGTTCGAAGGTAAAAAGCGTTTGACTATCGCAATGGAGGGACTCGCTGAACTGGAGCAGCATGTCGATTCCCTGATCACCATTCCCAATGAAAAATTGCTGGAGGTACTCGGTAAAAACACTAGCTTGATGGATGCCTTCCGTGAGGCCAACGATGTGCTGTTGGGCGCTGTTCAGGGTATCGCGGACCTGATTATTCGCCCGGGCATGATCAACGTGGATTTTGCCGACGTGCGCACTGTAATGTCCGAGATGGGAATGGCGATGATGGGTACCGGTTATGCCAAAGGCGAAAACCGTGCCCAGAAAGCGGCTGAGAGCGCTATTGCGAGTCCACTGTTGGACGATATCAACCTCGCGGGTGCTCGTGGCATCCTGGTGAATATTACTGCGGGACACGATCTCTCACTGGGTGAATTTTCCGAGGTGGGTGAAACGGTTGAGGAGTTCGCATCGGAAGAGGCGACCGTTGTGGTAGGCACTGTGATTGATACCAGCATGAAGGAGGAGATCAAGGTGACTGTGGTGGCGACGGGGCTGGGTGCCGAGGCGGTCCATGTGCCGCTCAAGGTGGTCGACAGTGCGCCGAAAGCGGCAGTGGCTGAGCCTGGTGAGACGCCGGACTACAAGGACTTCGAACGCCCTCCCAGCATGCGCGGGGCAAAGCGTGCGGCGGCGGGTGGGCAGTCCGCCGACGAGCCAGACAACGCCAGCGAAGATTATTTCGATATTCCCGCGTTTCTGCGCCGACAGGCAGATTAGTTCCCTCATCGGGTGTGGTGCCCATCCGGTTGGATGGGCACCATTGGGTGCCCCACTCGAGAGAAGCTATCGCGCAATAGCGCAGCGGTAGCGTGCTAGCGGCTGACTTCCCCTCGTCGCCAGCAGTGTAGCTCCGAAACGCGCTGACGCCTGGCGTCTAGTGCTGCCGGCCTCCCGCTTTGAACCCTGCTAGGGAGGGTTCAAAGCGGCTTAATTTGGCATTTGTGGGTGATTTATGGCATAGTTCCGCCACGTTTTTAGTGCTTATCGCCTTAACTCAGCGTCCACAAAAGCTCATGAAAGTTATCCTCATCAGTCGCCGTCACGGCGGGTCACGCTCAATTGAGCTTGGCCGCTGGTCCAGAGCCCTTCTGTCGCTCTGCTGCCTGGGTTTACCATTGGGCCTGGCCGCGTCCGGCTATTTGGCGGGACAGGAGAGCAATGCGCGTGTGGCGGGGGAAGAGACCCCCGACGAGGTTCTCAAGCCCGGGGATAGCTCGGCTGCGCCGGCTAATCGCGGTCAATTGCAGGCACTCACAATGAACCTGGCGGCGCTCGAGGCCCGCATGACGCGTCTCGACGCGCTGGGCCAGCACCTGACCTCTCTGGCGAAGCTGGATAACGGCGAATTTGATTTTAGTGAGTCCCCGGCCCTCGGCGGACCCCTGTCCGACGTGGGCATGGAATTTTCCGGCAGAACCCTGAGCGGTGAACTGGGCCGATTCGAGGCGTACCTTTCCGACAGGGAACAGCAGCTGGCAATGCTGGACAGCATGTTGGCAGATCGTAAGCTCGACGAAGAGGGGTCGCTGTCCGGGCTGCCGGTCAAGAAAGGGTATATATCGTCTCGCTACGGTTGGCGTACAGACCCCATTACCGGTAACAGAGCCCTGCATACCGGAGTGGATATTGCGGGTCGTTACGGGTCGGATGTGGTGGCCTCCGCGTCTGGCATAGTGACATGGACCGGTACCGACGCGGGTTACGGTAACGTGATCGAGATTTCCCACGATGGCGACCTTGTCACCCGCTATGCCCACAACAAGGAAAATCTGGTCAACCCCGGCGATTTCGTGCGCAAGGGCGACGTGATTGCCCTAATGGGTTCCAGCGGTCGTTCTACCGGCGCTCATGTGCATTATGAAGTGTTCAAAAATGGCCGCTCGGTTGATCCCTCAAGCTACGTATCTCGCACCCACCCCTGAACTCAAGCTGTTTTCTGTTGCGTTCCCTGTCGGCCAGCGACTGGCCAGGCATTTTTATTGCACTGATGGTGAAACCCGATGATCGGTAAAACTCTTAAAAGCGTTTTTGGTACACGCAATACGCGTGAATTAAAGCGTATGGGCAAGGTGGTCAAGAAGATCAATGCCATGGCCGACGACATGAAGGCATTGGATGATGCCCAGTTGGCTGCGAGGACGGTCGAGTTCAGGCAGCGACTGGCAAATGGAGAGACTGTTAACGCACTGCTGCCCGAAGCTTTTGCGGTGGTGCGCGAAGCGGGCGACAGAGTGCTCGGGCTGCGACACTTCGATGTGCAATTGATCGGCGGTATGGTGTTGCATTCGGGCAAGATTGCAGAGATGCGCACCGGAGAGGGCAAGACTCTGGTGGCCACGCTGCCCGCCTATCTCAATGCACTGTCCGGCGACAGCGTTCACCTGATCACTGTGAATGATTATCTGGCTACCCGGGACGCCCAGTGGATGGGGCCACTCTATGAGTTTCTTGGAATTTCCGTGGGCGTTGTGCGCTCAGGCCAGTCGCCGCAGGAAAAACACACGGCTTACACCGCGGATATCGTGTACGGTACGAACAACGAGTTTGGCTTTGACTACTTGCGCGACAATATGGCGTTTTCACTCGAGGAGCGGGCGCAGCGTGGCTTGCATTTTGCCATCGTAGACGAGGTTGATTCGATCCTGATTGATGAGGCGCGCACGCCCCTTATTATCTCTGGCGCCTCTGAGGACAGCTCGGAACTTTACAAGCGCATCAATCGCCTTATTCCCTCTCTGAAAGAGGACACGGAGGGGGAGGCAGGTCATTTCACTATCGATGAAAAGCAGCGTCAGGTAGAGCTTACCGAGGCCGGGCACGAGTTCATCGAGGAACTGATGATCAAGGAGGGGTTGCTCGAAGAGGGCGACAACCTCTATGGCGCCACCAATTTGAGTCTGCTGCATCATGTACATTCCGGCTTGCGTGCTCACGCAATGTTTCACAAGGATGTCGAGTACATTGTCAAGGACGGTCAGGTGGTACTGATCGACGAGCATACCGGACGGACCATGCAGGGACGCCGGCTCTCCGAGGGCCTGCACCAGGCGCTTGAGGCGAAAGAGGGTGTTGCGATCCAGAGTGAAAGCCAGACCCTTGCGTCTACGACCTTTCAGAACTACTTCAGGCTGTACGGCAAACTATCCGGCATGACCGGTACTGCCGATACCGAGGCGTTTGAGTTCCGCCAGATCTATGGCCTGGAGGTATTGGTGATTCCCACCAATGTACAGCAGCAGCGGGATGACATGAACGACGTTGTCTACCTCACGGTAGAGGAAAAGTTTGACGCCATTGTGGAAGATGTTCGGGAGTGCATGCAGAGCGGTGCGCCGGTGCTGGTTGGCACCGCGTCGGTAGAGACGTCCGAAGCGATGTCGACACGGTTCCGCAAGGCGAAGATTGAGCACAAAGTACTGAACGCGAAGTACCACGAGCAGGAAGCAGAAATCATCGCACAGGCCGGCCGCCCCGGGGTAGTGACCATCGCGACTAACATGGCCGGACGCGGCACCGACATTGTGCTGGGGGGTAATCTGGAGGCTGAGCTCAAGGCCCTGGGTGACGCCGGCGATGCCAAGCGAGAGACAGTGCTGGCGGTGTGGAAGGAGCGTCATGACAAGGTGCTCGCAGCTGGAGGCCTGCATATACTCGGCACGGAGCGGCACGAGTCCCGTCGCATCGATAATCAGTTGCGCGGCCGTGCGGGCCGACAGGGCGATCCGGGCGTGTCTCGATTTTATCTGTCTATGGAAGATAACCTGATGCGGATATTCGCGTCGGAGCGGGTCAAGGGTTTCATGCAGGCATTGGGCATGGACAAGGGCGAGGCTATTGAGCACCGTATGGTGACCAACGCCATCGAAAAAGCCCAGCGCAAAGTGGAGGGCCGTAACTTCGATATCCGCAAGCAGTTGCTGGAGTTCGATGACGTGGCTAATGATCAGCGTCAGATTATTTATCAACAGCGTGAAGACCTGCTTACGGAGGCAGATATTGCCGACACTATTGTCGCTATTCGGCAGGATGTCGTGGCTGGTGCTGTCGACAGCTATATTCCCCCTGGCAGCATAGAGGAACAGTGGGATGTGACGGGACTGGAAAGACAACTGGAGGCCGAGTTTGCAATCAACTTGCCTCTACAGCAGTGGCTGGAAGAAGATAATCAACTGCACGAAGAAACATTACGCACGAAAATAATGACAGCAATAGAGGCGTCTTACGCTACCAAGGCGGCCGCGGTCGGTGATGATATGCATAAGATCGAGAAGCAAATCATGCTGCAAATTCTCGACACCCTGTGGAAAGAACACCTCGCCACCATGGATCATCTGCGGCAGGGCATTCATCTGCGCGCCTATGCGCAGAAAAACCCCAAGCAGGAGTACAAGCGGGAATCTTTCGAATTGTTCCAGCAGTTGCTGGATAATCTCAAGTATGAGGTCATCAAGTTCCTCAGCCACGTGCAGATACAAAGCCCGGATGAAGCCGCCGCTATTGAAGAGCAGCGACGCCTCGAGGCGTCCCGCGAGCAGCTGGCTTTTCAGCATGCGGAGGCGTCTGCGATGGAGCCGGAGGCAGCAGCGTTGGGCGAGGCCGAGGAGCCGGTGCAGCCGCAAACCTTTACCCGGGAGCAGCCCAAGGTCGGTCGCAACGAGCCCTGCCCCTGTGGTAGTGGCAAGAAGTACAAGCAGTGTTGCGGCAAACTTTAGACCGATCGCAGGATAACCTGTTGGCAGGGGCGTACAGACCATGGCAGTAGGCCCTGACGATCTGCCGACGCTGCATCCCGTGCCCGGTGTGCGCTTGGCTGCGGTGGCCGCAGGTATCAAAACGCCGGGTCGCAAGGACCTTGTGTTGTTTGAGTTGGCGCAGGGTACGCGCTGCGCTGCCGTATTCACCCGTAACGCTTTCTGCGCTGCACCAGTGACCCTGGCCCGGGAGAACCTGCAAGCCAGCGAAAACGCGCCCCGCTACCTGCTGATCAATACCGGGAATGCCAATGCGGGGACGGGAGAGCCTGGCCTTGTTGCTGCCCGCGCCTGTGTTGCGTCCGTGGCACGCCACGCGGGTATTGATGTCAGCACGGTTTTGCCGTTCTCTACCGGGGTTATTGGTGAGCCCTTGCCCGTAGTGCCCATACAGGACGCCGTGCCGTCAGCCCTGGCCGGCCTGGCTGAGGAGGGTTGGGCGGCGGCGGCCAACGGTATTTTAACCACGGATACGCGGCCCAAAGGACATAGCGTGAGGTTTACCTGTGAAGGGCAGTCTTACGTGGTGACCGGTATTGCCAAGGGCGCGGGTATGATTCGACCGAACATGGCGACCATGCTGTCCTACATTGCCACCGACGCCGCGGTTGAGCAGGCACTGCTGCAGGAGATGTTAGGCGAACTGGTGGATATCTCCTTTAACCGCATCACGGTCGACGGGGATACCTCTACCAATGATGCCTGTGTGTTGCTGGCAACAGGCCGGGCGGATAATCCGATGCTGGCCAGTCGAGAGGCTGCGCTTTATCAGCCGCTGAGAAATGCGGTGGAGGAGGTGTGTATTGCCCTTGCACAAGGCCTTGTGCGGGATGGCGAGGGCGCCGGAAAATTTGTGACGGTGCAGGTCAACGGTGGCCGCAGCGAATCCGAGTGCCTGGAGGTTGCTTTTACCATTGCCCATTCACCCTTGGTCAAGACAGCCTTGTTCGCCAGCGACCCTAACTGGGGTCGATTGCTGGCGGCGATTGGTCGGGCCGGCCTGGCAGAACTGGATGTGGCCCGCGTTCAGCTCTACCTGAACGAGATACTGATCGCGGAAAACGGCTGCAGGGCGGCTTCCTATACCGAGGAACAGGGTGCTAAGGCGATGGCCCCGGATGAGATTGTAGTCCGTGTTGAATTGGATCGGGGCACCCGGACGGCCGCTGTCTGGACCACGGACCTGTCTTACGATTACGTGCGTATCAATGCCGAATACCGTACCTGACGCCCCGGTGCACGTGGCAGTGGGTGTCATCCTGGACGCCGATCGCAATATTCTCCTGACACGACGTCACCAGGATTCTCACCAGGGGGGGCTTTGGGAGTTTCCCGGCGGCAAGGTAGAGCTCGGTGAATCCCTTGAGGTTGCGCTAGCCAGGGAGCTTTACGAGGAACTGGCTATTAGCATAGGGCGGACGACACCCCTGCTCGAAATACGCCACGATTACGGTGACAAGGTGGTGCGACTGGATGTGCACGTTGTCTGGCAATTCAGCGGCACACCCTGTGCCGTGGAGGGCCAGCCAATGAAGTGGGTAGCACCTGCAGAACTTGCGGGGTATGCGTTTCCCGAGGCGAATAGACCGATTATTGCCGCTATCGAAAAACTGCTTCCTGATGCCTGAAGGTATTCAGTGACCAGCGTTACAGACTGTCCGCCACCGCCGGCTTTTGCGGCCTAGTCCTGAGAGTTCACCCGGTGCAGAAAGTCCCTGTGCAGTGCTTCGACCTTCTCATCCAGTTGTTCCAGCGAGCCGCTGTTGTCGATGATGGTATCGGCGAGCGCGAGGCGGTCTTTGCGTGGCATTTGGGCGGCCATAATGCGCTTTACCTGGGCTTCGTCGTTGGCGTCACGCTGCATTGTGCGCGCCAGCTGGTGGGCTTCGGGGGCATCGACCACGACCACGTAGTCAACCAGTGCCTTCTGGCTGGTGTCCAGCAGGAGTGGAGAGCTGAGCAGGGTGTAGGGACTTTCTGACCTCTCGACCTGTGCCAGGATTTCCATACCGATCAGTGGATGTGTGAGTTGTTCCAGCCATTGCCGGTCGGCGTCGTTGGAAAATACGCGTTGGCGCAGCGCGGCCCTGTCGAGATAGCCGTCGGTTTGCAGTATGTCTGCGCCAAAGTGCTGAGCGATCTTCTGCAGGGCCGGGCTCCCTGGCTCCACCACGACCCTGGCCACACGATCCGCATCTACCACGGTAATCCCGCGGTTCTCGAAGCGGTCGGTGACGGCAGACTTGCCGCTGCCAATTCCGCCGGTGATTCCGACTACCAGCGCCATATCAGTTTAGCCCCGTGGCGCCCATGTACCTCGCCATTAGGGTGTCGCCCCAGAGCAGGGCTATCCAGCCCGCCGCTGCGAGATAAGGACCGAAGGGAATGGGAATATCCCTGCCGCGACGCTTGATAACCATCATTGCGATGCCCACTATCGCGCCCACTGCGGAGGACAGCAGGATGATGACGGGCAACATCTGCCAGCCCATCCAGGCGCCCAGTGCCGCCAGCAACTTGAAATCGCCGTAGCCCATACCCTCCTTGCCCGTTAGCAGCTTGAAGACCTGATAGACCGTCCACAGTGTCAGGTAACCGGCCATGGCACCGATGACGGCATCACCCAGCCCGGCATAGGCGCCCGTCAGGTTGAATAGCAACCCCGTCCATAACAACGGCAGGGTGATGTCGTCTGGCAGTAACTGATGATCCACATCAATCATGGTGAGTGCGACGAGGGCCCAGGTAAACAGAACGGCGCCAAGCAGAGCGAGTGACAGTGGAAAATACCAGGCCAGGGTCAGCGTCAGAAGACCGGTTGTCAGTTCCAAAATAGGATAGCGCGCGGGGATGTGTTGAGCGCAGGTTCCGCATTTACCCCGCAGGATCAGATAGCTGAGAACGGGTATGTTGTGCCAAGGTTTTATCGGGGCTTTGCACTGGGGGCAGTGCGAGTTGGGCGTTGCGAGATTGAGGCGTTCGACCTGTTTTTCCTGGTCGATTTCTAGCAGCTCGCAGCAGTCGCGGCGCCAGCGGGTTTCCATCATCAGAGGCAGTCGGTAGATGACTACATTGAGGAAACTTCCCACTGTGAGTCCCAGGACAAGGAGTGCCGTTGGCACAAGCCAATCCAGCGGTATGGCTGTTTCCGGCATCGCAGATAGTCCCTGTCAGTGTCTCAGATAACAGAACCGAGCATGAAAATAGGCAGGTACATAGCGATCAGCAACCCGCCCACCAGCACACCGAGAACGGACATGATGATCGGTTCCAGTAGTGAACTCAGGTTGTCTACCGCATTGTCCACCGCCTCCTCATAGTGCGTGGCGACCTTGCCCAGCATATCGTCGAGAGAGCCCGATTCCTCGCCGATGGAGACCATTTGCATCAACATGGTCGGAAACAGCCCGGTCGCTTTAATCGAGTTATAGAGCGTGGTACCTGTGGTGACATCGTCGCGGATTTGCAGAATGGCCTTGGCGTATACCGAGTTGCCCGCCGCACCGGCGGTTGAGTTCAAGGCGTCTACCAGCGGCACCCCCGCCGCAAACGTCGTTGACAGCGTGCGGGAAAATCGAGCGATGACCGAGTCGTGCACGATTCCGCCAACCACCGGCGCCTTGAGCATTAACTTGTCGACGGCTTCTGAAAAAGCAACCGAGCGCAGCCTGCCCTCGCGGATACCAAAAATCGTCGCGATGATGCCGCCCAGTATCAGGATCCACCATTCTTGGGTGAATTCAGAGATATTCATCACGAACTGGGTAAAAGCGGGTAATTCGGAACCAAAGTTTTGGAAGGTCTGCGCGAATACCGGTACGACTTTAATCAGCAGGATCGCAGTGACAACAATGGCCACGATGACAACGGCCGAGGGATAGGTCATCGCTTTGCGAATCTTAGCTTTGAGTTGCTCGGTCTTTTCCTTGTAGGTCGCGACCCGGTCAAGCATGGTCTCAAGGGTACCGGATTCCTCGCCAGAGCCCACCAACGAACAAAAAAGATCATCAAAGTGCCGTGGATACTTTGCCAGCGAGGGTGCAAGACCATTGCCGGCGGCCACATCCTGACGAATGTCTCGAACCATTTCCTGCATGCGGGGTTTTTCCATTCCCTCCTCACAGATTTCGAAGCTCTGCACCAGCGGCACGCCCGCTTTCATCATGGTGGCGAGCTGACGGGTGAACAGTGCGATGTCCGCGGCCTTGATGGGCTTGCCTTTACCACCAAACAGCGCCTTGGGTTTGCGACGCACAATCTTGGGCGTGATGCCTTGACGGCGCAATTGTGCCTTGGCCATCGGCTGGCTGGCGGCCTCGATTTCACCCTTGCTCTGGCGGCCCGTCTTGTCCGTGCCGCTCCACAAAAAGATATCCGATTTAATAGCCGTGGTTGCCATGCTGTGCTGCGCCCCTGTATGTCTTCAGCCTTTTTCGGGTCTAGTCGACCGTAATGCGATTGGCCTCTTCCAGGCTGGTAAGTCCGTTGGCGACTTTTTTCAGTGCGGACTGACGTAAATCGGGGAAGCCCTCTTTGCGCGCCTGCTCGCCAATGTCCAGTGAGTTGCCTTCTTCCATGATCAGTCGCGACAAAGCCGGGGTAATCTTGACGACCTCGTAGATGCCAACGCGTCCCTTGTAACCATTATTGCACTCATTACAGCCCTCTGGCCGTAAAATTTCCGCATCTTTGAGCATTTCCTCAGTAAAACCTTCTTCCAGCAGCGTAGCGTGGGGAATGTGATCCGCCGGTACCGCGCAGACTTTGCATAGGCGCCGGGCTAGGCGCTGGGCAATGATCAAATTAACAGTGGAGGCAATATTAAAAGAGGGTACACCCATATTGCGCAGCCGGACGAGCGTCTCCGAGGCGCTGTTGGTGTGCAGGGTGGACAGCACCAAATGGCCAGTTTGCGCTGCCTTGATCGCGATTTCAGCGGTCTCGAGATCACGAATCTCCCCTACCATGATGACGTCGGGGTCCTGGCGCAGGAAGGAGCGCAAAGCCTCTGCGAAATCGAGGCCCACTTTTGCGTTAACGTGAACCTGGTTAATACCCTCGATGTTGATTTCCACCGGATCCTCCGCCGTCGAGATGTTGCGTTCGTCGGTGTTGAGAATGCTTAACCCGGTGTATAGCGATACCGTTTTACCTGACCCGGTTGGGCCTGTAACAAGAATCATGCCCTGCGGTTGGTCGAGGACCTGCTTGTACATTTTTTTCTGCTCTTCCTCGTAGCCCAGCGCATCGATGCCCATCTGTGCACTGGAGGCATCAAGTATTCGCAGTACAATCTTTTCTCCGTACAGCGTCGGCAGTGTATTGACGCGAAAGTCGATGGCCCGGTTGCGTGACAACTTCATCTGGATACGGCCGTCCTGCGGAACGCGTCGTTCCGAAATATCCATTTGCGACATCACTTTCAGCCTTGCCGCGAGTCGCGCCGACAGATTGCGCGGTGGCTTGACGACTTCCTGGAGAATGCCGTCCGTGCGGAATCGCACACGGTAGCTTTTCTCATAGGGCTCGAAGTGGATATCGGAGGCGCCCTGCTTGATGGCGTCGATCAGGACCTTGTTAATAAAGCGAACAATAGGGGTCTCGTCGACAGCATCGTTACCGTCTTCGCCTTCACCTTGTTCGTCAGCATTGGCGATGTCGATATCATCGAAATCGGTGTTGTCCAGCTGATCCAGGCCATCTGACAGTGCGTCCTGCGCCTCAAGCCACTTTTCCAGCGCAGCGCTGAGGGCGCTCTCCTCAACCAGCACGGCATCAGTATTAATCCCTGTGTGGAATTTGATCTCGTCCAGCGCTGCGAGGTTGGTGGGGTCCGATACCGCGATAAACAGGCGGTTACCCCGGTGATAAAGCGGTAGTGCGTGATGTTTCTTGACCAGCGAGGGTTCAACCAGCCCGGACGGTACCGCTTCTTCGTCCAGCGCTTCGATATCGAAAACGGGTACGCCGAACTCCTGGGAGGCTAATTCAGCCAGGCGCCAGCCATCCACGCTGCTCTTGTGAACCAGGTACTGCACAAAGTGCATCTTCTCTGCCGCAGCGCTGGTATTGGCCATCACGGCCTCTTCCGCGGTGATCAATGATTCCGCGACGAGACGTCCAGCGAGGCCGCTGAGTTGCCCGATTGCCTTGTCGTTCATACGGTCTGGCCCTTCGCGACCACAGAGCAAGCGCCCCGTTTCGAATGAATCTGAAAAACTGAGTATAACCAGTGTCTGCGCCGCAGACAGCAGTATATTAGGGTATAAATCCTGCAAATGAAAAAGGGTGAAACCATGCCATGGGTGCCCGTCTGCCCGCGTTGCCAGACGCCAGTTGCGGCCGTAAGTGGCGATTTGGCGGCGATTTAAACCGGGCTGATCCGAACGCGTGGAGACGCAGTTGATGACGGCTACCATCGTCGAGAGAACCCGATGGGTAGCCTCGCCGTTGCTGCGGTCTGTGCGGCGCTGTCGCAGGGTGTTGCCGTATCAGTGAGACAGGATGATCGTACCCGTCGACTGCCTCGCAGCGTGCCCCGGGCACACAGGTGACGAAAATTGTCACTTTTTTTCAACCCTTGTCACTCGTTACCGTAATCTGCGGGAAAACTGGCTAGGGAAGTTCAACCTGTATAAGGGTGTAACCTACTGATAAGATGAATATTAAAATAAATTCAACGATTCTTGTTCAGGTTGGCATGGCCTATGCATGTGTGTTCAAGCGAATGACTTGCAACGGCATAGGTACAGGACCTTGTTGCTTGTTTAATACTGAAGCTGCGGAGAAGCATTATGACTATTCAAAAGAAAGCGCAAGGGGGTTTTACCCTGATCGAACTGATGATCGTGATCGCGATTGTCGGTATTCTGGCGGCGATTGCACTGCCTGCCTATCAAGACTATATCGTCCGCTCCAAGATGTCTGAGGCGCTGGCGGCCATGGCGGAAGCCAAGACAACAGTCGCCGAGTATATATCGGCAAATGCGGGTCCGGCTGATGCTTCCGGCACGAGCGCTTACGGTGTTGATACGACGACCAGAACGTCTGATATCTTGAATGATCTTGATATATATCAGGACGGTGGAACTCCCGAAAAGATCTATATTGTTGCTAACATCAATGCGGAAATTTGGGGCGGGGCGTCTGGCACGACGGCTGCTTTCTCGCTCTCAGGTGGAACCAACGGAGCCTCCGTCCTCTGGACGTGCGTACCCGGTGATGGCCAGGGCGGTGATGCAGTTGAGCGGAAATACCTGCCGGCAAACTGCCGTGGATAATCAACCTCTGAGTTGATCGGTCATAACGAAACCCGGCTTTTGCCGGGTTTTTTTTTACGTGTTGTTTTCTGTAGTCTTAGCCCTCATGCCAGAGTTTAAACATCACATATCCCGCTTCGCCGCGATCAGCCACTATCGCTTTGCGGCGGTGGCGGCGTGTCTGGTGTGCGGCGCTTGCTACGCGCTGGCCTTGCAGGGCCCGTTTTTTTTTGACGATATCCCCAACCTGATTGATAACCGCCTGTTACAAATAGAGGGTTGGGCATTTGATGACTGGCGCGGCGCGATGATCAGTAATGACGCCGGCCTGTTCCACCGACCCGTGGCGATGGCTTCCTTTGCGCTTAACTATTTACTGGCAGGGGGTTTTATACCCTGGGCCTTCAAGGCGACGAACCTTGTCATTCACCTGCTAACGGGTGTTCTCCTTTATCACCTTTTCCTCGCTCTGTTGCGGGCGCCTGCCCTTGCGGGTCGGTGCGGGGTTCACCCTCAGGGCGTCGCTGTGTGCGCAGTGGCTCTGTGGTTGTTGCATCCCCTGCACGTGTCTACCGTGTTATACGTGGTGCAGCGCATGGCGCAATTGTCGGCCCTGTTCAGCGTGGCGGGACTGCTGCTGTATTGCCGTTACCGCCTGCGCTGGATCGTGGCGGGCGCCACGGTGGGGGAGATGCTGGCGGCGGGTTTGTGGTTAGCGCTGCTGGCCCTGGCAGCCACTCTGTCGAAGGAAAACGGCGCCTTGCTGTTGTGGCTGGTTGCTGTGGTGGAAGTCAGCCTGTTTCGGGGCGTATGGAACGGCCGAGAGCGCGCTGCAGTGCAGCGTCTCGCATGGGCGGTGCTGTTGCTGCCCTTGGCGTTACTTTGTTTGGTGTTTATCGTCTCTCCCGAGTGGATTACGGCTCGCTACGGCGGCAGAAGCTTTACCCTCGAAGAGCGGGTCCTCACTCAGCTGAGGCTGTTGTGGCAGTATCTCGAGTGGATCCTGTTGCCCAATATTACGTCCATGGGTTTCTTTCACGATGACATACCTCTGTCGCGCTCCCTGCTCAGTCCTGCGACCACCGCCTTGTCACTGGTGGCTTGGCTAGCCCTCGCGATAGGCGCATTCCTGCTGCGGCGCAGCCAGCCACTATTGTTGTTCGCGCTTTTGTTTTATCTCGTCGCTCATGCGATGGAATCGACCGTGTTGCCGCTGGAAATGGTGTTTGAGCACCGCAATTACCTGCCTTCAGTCGGTGTCTGCCTGTGGCTGGCGGCGTTGCTTTTTGAGATTTCGCGGCGCCTTTCATGGCTGCGGTTACCTCTTCTGCTCAGTGCTGTACTGGGTGTGCTGACGCTGCAACTGTTCTTGCGCACTCAGGTGTGGAGTGATGAATTCATGCTTGCCCGCACCAACGTGATTAATCACCCGGACTCGCCCCGGGCGAATTTCTACTATGGCAATGTGCTGCACGCACGCTTTGGCCAGGCGGAGGCGCTGGGCTTTAGCGAAGACGAACAGTTATCGCTGGCAGTGAATGCAAGGATTCATTATGAACGGATGCACAAGCTGGCACCGGACGCCTTCACCGCCCTGGTTATGCTTTATCAGCTGGATACCCTGTATTTCCCCAAGTTGGCACTGGACAATGACTGGTTGGCAAAGATCGAACGCCTTGCGCCTGTGAAGCGCTTACACGCCTCGGATCGGGGTTCGTTGGAGGCGCTGGTGGTGTTTTCTGCAAGCCCGCCGGGACGGCCCGATCTTTCGCGCATTGGCGGAATTATTGATGAGATAGTCTTGCGCTACCCCCGTCGACCGCAATTAGTGAAGCTTAAGTACCTTATGATGGCGAGGGAGCCCGATATCAGCAGGGAGGCATTGCGCCATTACCTGGAGATGGCGGCGGCCCGGCAGGGTAATCGTGGCCTGTACGCCTTCCTGTTACAAAATCATGGGGCGGAGGACATGGATCTGACGTACTCGCTGATCGGAGACTGGATGCAACAGGACTCGCGGCGCCGGGAACTGCCGGTAGTGCGCCGGCTGTTTGAGCCATGATGACAGGGAAGGGCACGTCAGGGGCCCTACTGCTGATGCTGGTGCTGAGCGCGGTCGTCGCCTGGATTTACTGGCCGGGAGTCACCGGGCCGGCGCTGCTGGACGACCGCTCCAGCGTGATGGTGATCGAGGGTCTCAAGGCGCAACCGGAGCTCGCTCTGGACTATATTTTCGGTGATTCGTCAGGGCTGCTGGGGCGCTCTGTATCCATGGCCACCTTCGTAGCGGAGCGCGTGTACCTCGATGGCAGTGTCGCCACCAGTAAGGCGATCAACATACTGCTGCATCTAGCTAACGGCGGCCTGGTTATCTGGCTGTTGTGGCTGCTTTTCCGGCATCTTGCGGTGCCTGGCGATCGCTACCTGGCCGTGGCATTGGGCGCTATCTGGTTGATGCATCCACTGTGGGTGAGCACCGTTCTCTACATGGTGCAGCGCATGGCGATGTTGTCCACTTTCTTTATGCTACTGACCTTGATCAGCTACATCGGCTGGCGCCGCGCGCTCGGTCGGGTTACGGGTGTCGCGGCGTATTGGCGCTTTCTGCCGGTGCCGCTGTTTTTAGTGCTTGGACTTTTCGCCAAGGAGAACGCGATTGTGGTGGTGCCGACCCTGCTGCTGCTGGAAGTGTGGTGGTTTGAATGCAGGGACACAGCAGGCAGACCCATTCGCTGGCTGCAGCGCACCAGTTACGGCCTGATCGTCAGCGGAGGTGCTGGCCTGCTCAGTTTTCTTGTGCTGCGCTGGGGTTGGCTGGCGGACAGGCTCCACCGGCGCCCTTTTACGCTTGAAGAGCGACTGCTGACCGAAAGCCGAATCCTGTGGGACTACGTGGGCCAGTGGATCAACCCTCAGGTGCAGCGCATGGGGATTTATCACGACGATGTCCTGTTGTCCCGCTCGTTGACGGAACCCATCACGACCGCCTGGTCTATCGCTGCGTGGGCGGCCCTTCTGCTGATTTGCGGTGTGCTGCTGCGGTGGCAGGCGGGGCGTTGGCTGGCTTTTGGTCTCGCCTGGTTTTTGGTGGGGCACAGCGTTGAGTCCACGGTGCTTTCTCTTGAGCTGTATTACGAACACCGCAATTACTACCCGGCCATCGGGTTGCTGATTGTGCTCGGTGTTTTTTATGCGCTGTTGGTCAAGCGATTGCCTGAGCCCGCCGCACCGCTGCTGGTGTGTCTTGGCCTCTGCGCATTGTTGCTCGCCGGGCAGACCTCATCACAGGCACAAATCTGGTCTCAGCGCTCCCTGCTGAGTATCCACCATCTCAACGCGCATCCGCACTCTGCTCGCGCCAATATCGACATGGCGGTAGAACTGGCGCAGCATGGAGCATTGTCGGCGGCCCACCGTTACTCTCTTGCGGCATTCGAGGCCAGTGCCGGTGGCGCGGGCTCCAATGAGCTGGTGGGCGATTACCAGGTGCGCGACTTGGCACTGAATTGCATCGCCAGACAGCCGCCCACGCTGCAGCAGATTGACGATCTTGGTGTCGAGCAGGCACGGCGGCCGTTGAGTTCTGCATCGACGTTGCTAAGCCTTGTGCGCTTGCTGCAGGATAACCGCTGTCCCAAGTTCGACAGGATACGCCTGGCGGACAGGTTGGCGCAGATATACCTGGACGCAGAGGCCGAGGGCAGGGCTTCGGCGCAAATATACTTCGATCTGGCGGTACTGGAGAACGCGCTTGGGCGGTATGATAGAGCGCTCGCCTACACTGACAGGTTACTGATTCAATCACGCTGGGACGCACGAGGCCTGCTGATGAAATTGCATTTTGCCACCCTTGAGAATAGCCGTGAGGCGACGGCGGAATCGTTGGAGGCGCTGACTACCCTGCAGAGCAGGGGGCTGCTATCGCGTCGGGATCAGCAGACGATGGCACTTTATCTGGAGACAACCCCTTGAAAATTTCCATTGTGATTCCGGCCAGGGACGAAGAGCAGGGGCTGACGCTGCTGTTGCCGGAACTGACCGCGTTGTATCCAGACGCTGAAATCATCGTGGTGAACGATGGCTCCACAGACAATACCCGGCAGGTATGCCAGGACGCGGGCGTGTGTGTGATCAACCACCCGTATCCCAAGGGTAACGGCGCGGCGATCAAATCGGGCGCGCGCGAGGCCTGCGGCGATTATATTGTTTTTATGGACGCGGATGGCCAGCATGCCGCGGCACAGGTGGGTAACTTGTTGGCCAAGATCAGCGAGGGTTTCGATCTTGTGGTGGGCGCCCGCAGCGGACGGCAGGCGCAGGCCAGCGTGGCCCGCTGGAGCGCGAACGCATTCTACAACCGTTTCGCCAGCTGGATGGTGGGTCACCGCATCGATGATCTGACCTCCGGTTTTCGCTGCGTGGACCGGCGCAAGTTCATGACCTTCCTCTACATGCTCCCCAATGGTTTTAGCTACCCCACCACGTCGACCATGGCATTTTTTCGGGCCGGTTATTCCGTCGGTTTTACACCTATTACAACGTCCAGGCGACTCGGCAAGAGTCATATCAATGTAATGCGGGACGGCGTGCGTTTCCTGCTGATCATCTTCAAGGTGGGTACCCTGTACTCGCCGCTGAAAGTGTATTTCCCTTTGGCGGTATTTACCGCGGGGCTGGGTTTGCTCAACTATGGTCTCACGGTAATCAACACCGGGTTCAGGTTTACCAACGGAACCGCCCTGTTGATACTGACCGGAGCGATTATGTTCCTAATCGGTTTGTTGTCGGAACAGCTGACCAACCTGCAATTCAAGGATACGGCGGGCCGGGCGGGAGACCGACGTGTCGGGTAGCGGGCTGTTTCACAACAGAACGGACAAAAATAACAGTTTTTGCGCGTCTAGCGGCAGGTGTGTTCCCGCACGCTGGCAGTGCTGGTGGCCAGGTCACCCCAACGCTAGAAAAATACATCACGCATCGATAGATTGCGCGTGTCTTTGCAGAGCATGCAGCATGCTGATCAGTCGTTGAGAGAGGCGCGCCGTTATCGAAAGAATGCGCGTTCAGGCCCAGGGAGATAATGCGATGTTGCAGGCGACACGAGCGCAACGGGGTTTTACCATGGTGGAGTTGATGGTTGTGCTCGCCATCCTGGGCATATTGGTGGCCATTGCCCTGCCGGTTTACCAGTCCTATGTGGTGCGTTCCAAGATCAGTGAACCTCTGGCACAGCTGGGTAAAGCCAAGACCCTGCTGGCCGGCTACGTCGCGGCCAAACGCCGCTACCCCCGTCAGGCAGAGTTGTCCACCCTGGACTTGCGCGTAAAAAACAGTGAGGTAGTGCATTCGCTGGCTTGGGCGCCTGACCCGCTGGTCGACGGAGAGAGTGTGTATATCGTGGCAAAGGTCTATGCCAGCGTGGTAGACGGTGGATCGCCCGATCCTGACAATCTACTCGCCTTTCAGTTATCGGGCTCGACCAATGGCGGCAGCGGTATGCGCTGGACCTGCTTGCCGGGGTCAGGCCCCGGACGAAACGACCCGCTGCCGCGGGAGTATCTCCCGCCGAGTTGCAAGGGTTAGCAGCGCTTGGTCAGAGGGTAATGATGCCGCGCACGCTGCCACAACGTGTCCTTCAACTGTCCGCGCTCTGCTCGGCCTTTGCCTGCGCGCGGCGTGCGTGCAGCACCGGCTCGGTATAGCCACTGGGTTGTTTTTCGCCGAGGAATACCAGGTCGCAGGCTGCTTGAAAAGCCACATTCTTATCGAAGTCCGGTGCCATGGGGCGGTACAACGGGTCATGGGCATTCTGCTGATCCACGACAGCCGCCATGCGCTTGAGTGTCTCCATGACCTGTTCCTTGCTACACACGCCATGGCGCAGCCAGTTGGCAATATGCTGACTTGAAATGCGCAGGGTGGCTCTGTCCTCCATGAGGCCAACGTGATTGATGTCAGGCACTTTGGAGCAGCCAATGCCCTGGTCGATCCATCGCACCACGTAGCCAAGAATGCCCTGTGCGTTGTTGTCCAATTCTCGCTGGATTGTAGGTTTGTCCAAGGGCTTGGCGCCCTTGAGGGGAATGCGCAGGATATCATCCAGTGCCGCGGCGGGACGCTGGCTGATCGTTGCCTGTTGCTCCGACACATTCACCTGGTGGTAGTGAATAGCGTGCAGTGTCGCCGCGGTAGGTGAGGGGACCCAGGCAGTGGTTGCCCCGGATTGCGGATGCGCGATCTTGTTTTTCATCATGTCTGACATAAGATCGGGCATCGCCCACATGCCCTTACCAATCTGGGCTTTACCGGGTAGCCCGCAGCGCAGACCAGTCTCCACGTTCCAGTCTTCGTAGGCCTTGATCCAGTCCTCTTCTTTCATGGCACCCTTGGGTGTCATCGCGCCCGCACGCATGCTGGTGTGTATCTCATCACCGGTGCGGTCGAGGAAGCCGGTGTTGATAAACACCAGGCGTTCACGTGCCTTATGGATGCATGCTTTGAGGTTAACCGTAGTGCGACGCTCCTCATCCATGATGCCCATTTTCAGCGTGTTGGGCGCCAGTGAGAGGATCGATTCGATGCCAGCAAACAGGTCGCAGGTAAAGGCGACTTCATCGGGGCCATGCATCTTCGGTTTAACAATATACATGCTGCCCGCACGCGAGTTGCGCTGCACATCGCCGCTTTTCTTCAGGTCGTGCAACGCGATCATGGCAGTAAACAGGCCATCCATAATGCCTTCCGGAATTTCGTCTCCCTGCCCATCGAGAATGGCCGGCGTTGTCATGAGGTGTCCCACGTTGCGCACGAACAACAGGCTCAGCCCTGGCAATATCAAGCTGCCGCCGTCTGGAGTGGTAAACGTGCGATCGTCCTGCAGCCTGCGACTAACGGTTTTTCCGCCCTTGTCGAAGCGGTCTTCAAGGTCGCCACGCATCAGACCGAGCCAGTTGCGGTAACCAATTGCTTTGTCCTCGGCGTCTACCGCCGCCACAGAATCCTCGCAGTCTTGAATAGTGGTGAGTGCCGATTCCAGTACCACATCCTTAACACCCGCTGTATCGCTGGCGCCGATCGGGTGCGACGGGTCTATTTGTATATCGATATGCAGGCCGTTATGGCGCAGTAAGATATTCGTGGGTGCGTCGGGCGTGCCGCAATAACCCCGAAGTTGTTCGGCGTGCGACAGGCCGCAAGTGTTGCCGTTGATCATGGTGATTTGCAAGGCACCATCGACGATACGATAGGCGCTGGCCTCTGAGTGGCTGTGGCCGTCCAGTGGGCAGTAATTATCAAGGAATTCCCTGGCGTAAGCGATTACCCGTGTGCCTCGCACGGGGTTGTAGTCAGCGGTGCGCTCCGCGCCATTGTGGGCAGGAATAACATCCGTGCCGTAGAGCGCATCGTAAAGGCTTCCCCAGCGTGCGTTGGCAGCGTTGAGTGCATAACGGGCATTCATTACCGGCACCACCAGTTGGGGGCCGGCAAGGTGTGCGACCTCGTCGTCAACGTCAGCGGTACTGATTTGGAAGTCGGGAATATCGGGCAGGAGATAGCCGATTTCCGTCAGAAATGCCTTGTAGGCGGCCCGGTCGTAGTCGGCTCCGCCATGGGCCTCATGCCAGGCATCTATCTGTTTCTGCATCTCATCCCGCTCGGCGAGCAGGGCTCTGTTGCGGGGCCCCAACTCGGTTACAAGGGATTCCAGTCCACTCCAGAATTGCGCAGGATTAATGCCCGTGCCCGGAGCAATCTCCTGTTCCAGCAGTTCGTGGAGAGTTGTTGCGACCTGCAGGCCGCCCTCTTGCACGCGATCAGTCATGCCCAAACCTCTTGTTAGTGCGGTCAATGCGGGTGAGTTTAGGGGCAGCAGCGGAATTTAGCGAATCAATCAATTTTATCGCCACCATCATTTATGTGAATAATCTCTCGCTGGCGTCGCCGCCCTGCCAATAAACCGGTGTTCGGCGTGGCGCAGGCCACCGCAATACAGGTCAGGGAGTGGCTTGCTGCCCGTCCAGTTCACGGGCGGTATCGGCGATCAAGCGGCGCAACCAGCGATTGGCAGGATTATGCTGTAGCAGCGGGCTCCAGGCCATCTTCAGTTCCAAGGGCGGAATCGCCAGCGGTGGCGGCCGCAGCACGAGGCGGGGGTTGTCGAGGTTGAGCTGTGCTGCTCGAGTGGGCAGGGTAACGATCAGGTCATTTTGTTCGGCCAGCGTCATCGCCGCCTGATAATGGCGTGTGAACACGGTGATCTGGCGTTTTTTGCCGAGCGTGTTAAGAGCCAGATCAACCCAGCCCAATCGCTGCACGTCGCCGGGATCCACACCGACGCCGACGCCCATGCCGGTCTTGCTGACCCATACGTGGTGGGCTTTCAGGTAGTTATCGAGGGTGAAATCGTCCAGTACCGCGTTATCCGGGCCCAGCACGCACGTGAAGCTGTCATTCCAGAGGTGAATCTGGTGGAAGGACTGGGGCATGGAGTCGAAGCGGTTGATCACCATGTCGACCTTGCCTCGCTCAACGTCGAGAAAGCTCACATCCGACGGCGTCATAATATCCAGTGTCAATCCCGGCCCCGACTGTCGCAGCTTGCCCAAAACGCTTGGCAGCAGAGTGGATTCCGCGTAGTCGCTGGCCATAATGCGGAAAACCTGTTTCGCCCGCGCGGGATCAAAATCACCCCGCGGCTGCACCGCCTGGTCAATCTTGCTCAGCACCTCGCGC
Source organism: Candidatus Marimicrobium litorale (assembly GCF_026262645.1). Taxonomy (NCBI): domain Bacteria; kingdom Pseudomonadati; phylum Pseudomonadota; class Gammaproteobacteria; order Cellvibrionales; family Halieaceae; genus Marimicrobium; species Candidatus Marimicrobium litorale. The sequence continues at coordinate 1,781,547 of NZ_SHNO01000001.1, read as the reverse complement.
ACGACAGGTTCCAGTTCCAGCGCCCGTTCCGTGGGTGTCATGCCGTCACTGGTGCGCACCAGCAGGGGGTCATCGAATAATTCACGCAGGCGACGCAGCCCGTTACTCATGGCGGGCTGGGACAGATTGAGCTGGTGTGCCGCCTGTGTGACATTGCGCTCACGCAGCAGCGCATCCAGATAGACCAGCAGGTTAAGATCCACACGATTCACTTTCACCGGGAGCGCCCTATTTTTTTAATGAATGGGATGCTATCAAATATTTACAGGAAGAATTATACGTTCATCGCTACAATTGCCAAGGGGACATGCCCGCAGGGCTCGCGTTGATGACAGGAGTAGGTGAGTTTGGAAAGGGGTTACCAGCATGGGTATTCGGGCAGCGTGACCTCGATGTTCGATATCGAGGGGCGGCGTCGTAAGGCCAGAACGATGGTCAGTGTCCTCTCCGAATGCAGCGATCGGCCGCTGGCAGGACTGCATGCACTCAATGTGGGTGGTTCCGCAGGCATAATTGATGAATACCTTTCCAGACACTTTGCCAGTGTGACGGGCATCGATATCGACGAGACGGCAATCCAGTTTGCCCGGAAAACGTTTAACAACGAAAATCTCCACTTTGAAACAGGCGACGCCATGGCGCTGCGCTATGAGGCCGATACATTTGATGTGGTGGTTTGCTCTCAGGTTTACGAGCATGTGCCGGATGCGGGAAAATTAATGGCAGAGATGTACCGTGTGCTCAAACCTGGCGGGAAAATCTATTTTGCCGCAGGTAACCGCTTGATGTACCGCGAACCGCATTACAATTTGCCCCTGCTTGCGGTTATTCCTCGGCCACTCGCACACCGTTACCTCAGGCTTGTGGGCAAGGGGGAATATTATTACGAGAAACATTTCACTTATTGGGGGCTCAAGCATTTGGTGTGCAGTTTCTCCGTGACGGACTATACCCCCCTGATTATCCGCGATCCGGATAAATACCAAGCGCGGTATATGATGAAAACCGGTACGCTAAAGCATGGACTCGCCCGGTTCATCTCCAGGTACGCCATCTGGTTGGTGCCTGGCTATATCTGGGTGCTTGAAAAACCTATGACGACGATGCGGAACGCGGAGGTAATGTGACTGATTTTTCCACCCCTGATCTCTCGGACGCGGCGCCCGATGCGCGCGCACTGGCGCTGGCGCTGCGCAACTTCGGGCAGGTTAGCCGGTTTAGTGGCGAGGTTGTCACTATCAAGTGCCACGAGGACAACTCCTTGATCAAACAGTGCGTTGAAGAGCCCGGCGCAGGCCGTGTCATTGTGGTGGACGGGGGTGGCTCCCGTCGCCGCTCTTTACTGGGAGACATGCTGGCGCAGAAAGCCGTGAATAACCGTTGGGCGGGGCTGGTGATTTACGGTTCGATTCGTGACGTCGACGAAATCGCCCTCATGACTCTGGGCGTTCAGGCGCTTGGCGCCTGTCCGATAAAGACCGAAAAGCGTGGTGCGGGTCAGCGGGATATCCCGCTGGAACTCGGCGGTGTCACCATTGACCCGGGCGACTATGTCTACGCGGACAATAATGGGGTAATTGTCAGCAAGCGCCCATTGACCTGAGCGTTTTTCTGCGGCTCAGGAGGTGTGTTGCAGTCTCATAGACAGGTCCATCGCGGTGACGTCTTTGGTCAGTGCGCCGATCGAAATGTAGTCCACACCGGTATTGGCAATCGCTAACAGCGAGTCTGCGGTGACGTTTCCGGAGACTTCGAGTTCGACCCGGCCATCGGCGAGTTCGACGGCATCGCTGATATGCTGCACAGAGAAGTTGTCCAGCATAACGCGGTCGGCCCGGGCGGCAAGCGCGGCCTCAAGTTCTGTCAGCGATTCTACTTCCACTTGCACCATTTTTCCGGCGCCAGACCGCCTCGCCGATTGCACCGCGGGACCTATTCCGCCGCAGGCGGCGATATGGTTTTCCTTGATCAGGAACGCGTCATACAGTCCGATCCGGTGATTATGGCAGCCGCCGCAGCGCACTGCGTACTTCTGCGCATCTCGCAGACCGGGCAACGTTTTGCGTGTGTCCAGCAGTTTCACGCCTGTCCCTTGCACCTGCATGGCATAGTGCTGACAAAGCGTTGCCGTTCCCGAGAGTAACTGTAAAAAATTCAGTGCGCTGCGCTCCCCGGTCAGCAGGGGGGCCGCCGGACCCTCCACGGTAAACAGCACATCACCGGCGCTGATGTTTTGACCGTCCTGCTTGCTCCAGGTGATGCTTATCGTCGAATCCAGCGCAGCGAATACGGCGTTGACCCAGGGCTGACCGCACAGCACGCCGTTTTCTCGCGTGATAACGCGCGCGTGCGCGCGTGTGTCCGGCGCTATCAGGCCCGCGGTTACATCGCCGCTGCCAATGTCCTCTTGCAGTGCACTGCGCACATTGCGTTCTACGGCGCGCCTGTCCGGCGCTGCGATGGCGGAAGATGCATCTTTCATAGAGAGGGGATCGTGAGTCACAGTGCGGTGATTGTAACAGTTCGTTACGCATGCTGTTAATCCCGCCCATCACCAAGCCTGCGATGAGACCCTCGATCGGGTTAAACTGTGTGAACCGGTGAATAGTGCGGAGGAAAAAAGCACATGCTGTACGAGGTGGATAGGGGTTGGTTGCGCGGTGCGGACAAGCGACTGTCACCCAATTTCGGACCGCGACCGCCGGGCTGTGCCCCGGAGCTGCTGGTCATCCACAATATTTCACTGCCCCCGGGCCGTTATGGCGGTAATTGCATCGAGCGTTTTTTTACGAATTGCCTGGACTGGGAAGAGCACGCGTATTTTGATGAAATCCGCGGTGTACAGGTATCTGCTCACCTGCTTATCAAGCGATTGGGCGAGGTGCTGCAGTTCGTGAGTTTCGAGGAGCGCGCCTGGCACGCGGGACAGTCCAGTTACAGAGGACGCGAGAACTGTAACGATTTCAGTATTGGCATCGAGCTTGAGGGCACCGACGATGAACCTTATAGCGATGCCCAGTACACGACTCTTTCTGCAGTTACGGCGGCACTGCTTGCGCACTATCCGGAGCTGTCCGCCGAGCGCATTGCAGGGCACAGTGATATCGCCCCGGGTCGCAAAACCGATCCCGGCCCGGCTTTCGATTGGGAGCGATTTTACGCGTCTCTGTAACACCAGCGCCTGCTGTGAGGGCAGCTCCCTCGGCGTCGATTGCGGCAAATTTTGCGCTAGCTGCTAAGCTTTTAGAGAGAATCTTCGCAATAGCAAGACGGTGATTCCTATGGCGAACCCTACGCCGACGCGACCTGATCCAGAGATGACGCTTCCGTCCGTGGTTGCGTCCCTCGCCAGGAGCGGCGCTGCCACTGATGTAGTGCTGACGGTGATTTTTCACCCTGAGGCCAGTCTCATTGGCTATCGCACCAGGGTGCCAGCACGCGCGCGCGGCGCGCCCTGGGTGCTGGGCCGACGCAGCCCCCGCTTTTTCCCCAACGACGGGGGACCGCCCTCTGTGCTCGATGACCGGCACGTGAGCCGCCGCGCGGTGCAATTTACATTGAGGGATGGGCGACTCACGCTGAAGCGGTTTGAGAATGCGAGCCGCTGCCGGGTAGATGGCGCGGAGTTGTTTGACAGTCTGGAAATCCGTTCCGATCGCCTCCATCGCGGCGTGGCCATGCTGTTGGGCCACAGTATCGTTCTGCTGCTCCGCTCAGCGCCCCCGGCAGGACCGGCTGCGGGTGTCTCCCCGGAGGAGTCGTGCCTGCGAGGGTCCAGTGCCGCTATGGTGGTGGTCAGGCAACAGATAGATCGGGCCGCCCGATGTGATCTGGACGTATTAATACTGGGTGAGACGGGGACAGGTAAGGAGCTGGTCGCCAATGCAATTCACCGGGCCAGCCAGCGTAGCGGCGGCCCCATGATCAGTGTGAACATGGCGGCGATCCCGGGAGATCTTGCGCCTGCAGTGCTCTTTGGCTGTGCTCGCGGTGCTTATACTGGCGCGGAGCGCGCCGTGCCGGGATTCTTCGAGCTGGCGGAACAAGGCAGCCTTTTTCTCGACGAGATCGGCGATGCGTCTCTCTCCATCCAGACCCAGTTGTTGCGGGCGTTGCAGCAAGGTGAAATACAGCGGGTGGGTGGGCCAGTAGAACGCGTGGATGTGCGTGTTATCTCGGCGACGGAGACGGATCTTGAGGGGAGTGAATGCGACTTCAGGGCGGCTTTGCGTCACCGTCTTGGTGCCTGCCAGATCGACCTTCCCCCGTTGCGGAAACGCCCGGAGGATATCGGAGAACTCATGCGGTATTTCTTCGAGCGCACAGCGGACCACTGCGAGCGCACGATTTCCCTGCCCAACAGAGATGCCCCGGCCACTGAAATTGCTGCATGGGCGTTGCTGTTTCTCGCATTCCTTGACTATGACTGGCCGGGGAATGTACGCGAATTGCAAAACTGTGTGCGGCAGGTGACGTTGACCGGAGAGGGTCGACCAGAGGTGCCTGACAGGTTGCAGGCTGCGCGCATTGCCGTGACGCGAAGCGCAGCGCTGTCACCACAGCCCCGTCGTTTGCAGGAGGTCGACGAAGAGACCTTTGACAAGGTAATGGCCGCAAACGGTTTCGAAGTAAAGCCGGTCGCTAAGCAGTTAGGTGTGTCCAGAGCGGCCGTCTATCGCCGGATAAAGAGCTCGCCACTCTACCGTCTTGCCAGTACCCTTTCGCCGCAAGAAATTCAATCCGCTCTGGATGAATTCAGCGGTGACAGTGCCGCGGTCTCTCGTCACCTGCGGGTCCCGCTCAATACTCTGCGCAGCCGCATGCGCAACTTCAGTCTGTAATGGTCGCAGGCCGCCTTTCATGAATAACACGGTGGGCTGTTATAGCATATTGCGTCTGATTGACCGGGGCGGGCAGGGCAGCGTTTACCTCGGTTACGACTCCAGGTTGCAGCGGCGTGTGGCGATCAAGATCTACCGTATGCCGAACAGGCGCAAGATGCGTAAAGCCCTGCTGCAGGAGGCCAGAATTATCGCGGATATTCAGAGCCCAAAGGTGGTGAAGGTACACGATATTGTTGAGTCCGCGTCGCACCTGGCGTTGGTCATGGAGTATGTGCCCGGTTGCAGTTTGGAGGAGTACCTGTCCCGCGTACGACCCTCCGTCGCGAGCACGGTACGAGTGGGACTTGATATCGCGAGCGCACTGGCGTTGGCGCGTCGACGACGCATTGTGCACGGTGATATCAAGGCCAGTAATGTACTCATCGCACATAATGGCAGGGTTGTACTGACAGACTTTGGTATCGCCGCTGCGGAGAGCGGCGCTCGCAGTCAGCAGGCCAGTCTCTCGGCGCTTGCCCCGGAGCAGTTTTTCGATGACGTGGTGGATGAGAGGACGGATCTGTTTGCCCTCGGTGCTTTGTTGTATAGGATGTTGACAGGCGAACACCCGTTCTATCGCAACGGTCGCTCCGACCCAAAAATGCTCATTGAGGGCACATATTGCCCAGTGAGTGACAGAGTGTCAGGTGCAGTCGAATTGCCTGAAGAGTTGGTGCGACTGGTCGATAGCTTATTGCAGAAAAACCCCCGTGACCGTCCCAAGAGTTCGCGCAGTGTCCGCTCGGTCATGCGTGGCGTGTTGTACAGCTTGCCTGTATCAACGCGTAACAGCCTGATTGTCGAGGCGCGACCTTGTTTTCGTCGGGAGTCCCGGGAAAAGCTCCCGCCAAATCTTTTTCGAGACCGGGACGCGCGGATGGGCTCGGATTCAGGGGTCATTGGTTTGACGGGGCGCGTCTTGCAGTGGATGCAGGTATCCGGTCGGGTAGTCAGGGTAACGACCGCGACCCTCGCACTGGTCTTGATTAGTATTGCGTTTGTGATCGGCGATTACCAGCGCGTGACTGCAGTGCGGTTCAGCGAGCCGATAACCGAATTTGGCGGAAATCCGGCAGTGCCGAATGAGGTGTCCCCTCATTGGTTGCTAGGCCAGGTGAAAGCCGTCCTGGATGAACAATGGGGGCGTACACGCATTATCGGGCAAGTGGGTGAGCAGCTCGATACGACCGCGTATACCAAGCCCTGGTGGTCAGGGCGCTGGGCGACGTTGCCCCAAACCATAGACGTGACTCTGCGCTGCGAGGGAGTCGTCTGTGTATTCGCGATTTACCGTCAGCAAGGGTCGCAAGCGTTTCGCCAGCAAGCGGTGCTGCTGGCTGATATGCCATTGCCGCAATGGCGTTATGCGGTGCGAGACGCGACTCGGTCGGTGTTGCAGTGATCTAGGCCAGTGCCACCGAGGCTGCGAGTAACATTTGGGAAGCAAAGTAGAGGGGGGTGCCCCACAGGCCGCTTGCTTTTGATTCCGGCGCTACGAACTGGCCTCGCGCCACCGCCAGATCTGACAGCGCGAAGCCCCACGCTCCGACGATTGCCACGGGCGCAATCACGTGGCCTGCGGTGAAGCCGGCGCACACGAGCATGGTGGAAATGACCACAATATAGGCAATGACAGGCACTTTCATCGCGCTTTCAACATGGGGCGACAGCCATCGCCACACCACCAGCAACAGGCAGGCCACGGGGACAGCGGAGACTACGAAACCGGTGATGTTCAGGGGCAATTGCAGGAAGGCCACGGCAAACAACAAATGGCCGCACAGGAAGGCAGTGAGTCCGGCGAGGAAGCTGCGTTCATTGTCTGGCATGAGAAATAGATCTCCCACCATGCAGAAAATTAGTCCCGCTAGCAGCCAGTTCCCGTAGGCGGTGTCCTCGGCGCCAAGGTTGACTGCGAGCCACACGAAAGCGATTGCAGCCAGGGGTTTGCACAGGTAACGCCCGGGGCGAAAGCCGCGCTGGTCAGACAGCACCAGCGCTAGGGTTGCGATCACTGACAGTGCGATGGGTGACATGACGCTGGAGAGTGCTAGAGTTTCAATGGGCACGAGATTTTATCGCCTCGAAAAGTGCGCGGTTGAGAGGTGTATCGATGCTGTGCTGATCAGCAACTTCAAGCAGGTAGCCCGTGATGTAATCGATTTCAGTGAGCCGTCCAGCGTCTATATCCTGCAGCATCGATGACCGGTTATCCGACGTAGCTTGAATAACGGCGGCGGTGATACGGGGTAGCGCTTCGGCGATTTCTGCGTGCCCCTGGGCACGGCACACGGCGGCAATTTCGTCGCGCAGTGGTGCGACCTGATTAGCCAGCGATTTGCTCGCCCCCAGTTCGCCATTGTGACATCGATTGAGCGCTGTGAGTGGGTTTATCACACAATTGATCGCCAGCTTGGTCCACAGGGCAGGCTGTATATCGCTATCCCACACGCTGTTATCGATCGCGCGCTCCCATTGATGAAACCACAGCGGGCGTCTGTCGTCCGCGATTTTAGCGGCGCGGCCGATGCGGGTTTCGCCGCTGCCTGCGTGGCGAACATGTCCCGCAGCGAGAAGGTGAGCACCCTCGGTGGTGGTGCCGCAATAAATATTCAGTGAGGGTAAGGATGCCAGCACCTGTTCCTGGAAACCCATACCGTTACTCAGCAGGACGATATTGCAATCCGGGTTAAGACGGTGGACAACACTGTCTATCGCTGAACAGACATCGTAGGCCTTGGTAGTGACCAGCAGGTGCGATATGCCGGTGTGCCCGCGCGGCCCTGTTGTCTTGAAGTGTTTTTCGCTGACCAGGTCGCCTCGTTCGACTGCCTGTGTCCGGATTTTTCCGTGCACGCCATCGCGCAGGATCAGTGACACTTGGCGACCATCGGTCGACAGGGCGTCGGCAAACAGGCTGCCTATCGCTCCCGCGCCCAGTATGTGCCAGTGGGCCTGACCTGTATTCAAACGTTGTATCCCGGGATTGAAAACTGAGAGTGGGCCGTTACCATGTATGTACTGTACACCACTTTGAGCGGGAGACCTGCCACTATGCCATCCTTCGATGTTGTCTCGGAAGTTGAATCGCACGCGCTGACGAATGCGGTAGATCAGGCGGGCAGAATTGTTGCGAACCGTTTTGACTTCAAAGGCGTGGAGGCCTCCTTTGAGCGCGAAGAACGCAAAGTCATCATTACTGCGGAGGCGGATTTCCAAGTGCAGCAGATGGAGGATATGCTGCGCAGCGCACTGGTGAAATGTGACATTGATCCCAAGGCCATGGATTGCAGCGATTTGCAGGCCTCAGGCAAAACGGTGCGCGAAACTGTGTTGTTACGCCATGGACTCGACAGCGGTCAGTGCAAGACTATCGTTAAGAAAATCAAGGATCTGAAAATAAAAGTACAGGCCCAGATACAGGGCGAGCAGGTGCGGGTTGTCGGCAAAAAGCGCGATGACCTGCAGGCGGTCATGGCTGTGCTGCGTGAACTGGAGTTGGACTCACCCCTGCAATTCACTAACTTTCGTGACTAGCCCCGCGGCAGTTCTTCCAGCAGCGCTGCCGTTTTTTCGCGCAGTAAATGTGCGCCCATCAGCGGTTCGGGTTGGGCAGCGTACCACAGTATCTCAAGGTAACGGTACAGGTAACCGTAGTGGAGCAGTATTTCTCTTTCGCCTTGGTCAGGTTGTCGGCCGAGGTAGTGTTTTACGAGTAGGTTTGCGTCCTGCCGGGGAAGAGAGTCTCCCTCGATAACCACGGCCAGATCGTAAAGAGGGTCACCCATGGCGCAGTACTCCCAGTCAATGGCCCAGAGGCTGCCCCTGTGCACAATACGGTTGGCCCGCAGCAGGTCGTTGTGGCATAGGACCGGCGTTGTCTGTCGCTGTTCACTGGTATTGAGTAAGGCTCTGATCGGTTGGCGACAGTGGTCGAGCGCAGAGTTGGTTTTACCGCAAAGTGCCCGTTGTTTTTCATAGCGTGTGATGCGCTCACCCAGGTTCATGCGATGATGCCGTGCCGGTAAACTGTGTATGGCCGCGAGCAGCGCGGCCACTTGTGACACGGTCTCATTTGCGCTCGGTTCCGGCTCAAGATAGTCGCAGACCAAGCTGCCAAGATCCGGATTGAAGTAACGCGGACAGGGAGCAATCCCCGCCCGATACGCCGAATGCAGAGCGCGCCATTCAGCCTGTCGGTTGAGGCCGTTGAGTCCAGGATTCACGCCATCAATGCGCACGACGAATCGCTGATCGGCGCCCACTAGTGCGCTGAAATTACTGATTCCCCCCGAGAGTATTTGTAAGAATTCAGGTGGGCGCTGCAGGGGCTTTGCACATTGCCATCGCGGCCATTGGGCCAGAGTTTGTTGGAGCCGATGCTTGATAGGATGCGGCAGAGCTGAGGTCATGGGCGGCGCCCGTCAGGATTGCAACCCAAGTATAGGGCGCATACACTGCTAGAGCCACTAACGATCTTAGTATGGCGGTATTGAGGCGTCTGATTGTGGCGGGGAAGCGCGTATGACTAAGGATGGTAATTACGACAGCGGTATCGGCGAGGAAATTGAAGGGGCTCCGCCCGCGTTATCCGGGTCCGAGCTCAGTGTGAGTCGCCGCGATGAAACGGATGTTGTCAATCGCTACCTGTATAACCAAACACGGCAGATGGAGCTCATGCTGCTGGAGGCCGAAGATCTGCTGGCGTTATTTGAGGTGCTGTTGGTCAGCCTACCTCGTCACTTCGCTTTCCGTGCCTCGGAATTATGGTTGTTTGATCCGGACGATGTGCTCTCTCCCCTGATGGAGGGAGCGGAGCGCTATGGTCAGAGCTTGCAACTCCTCAACGATGTCTTCCCCATACAGGAGTTGTATGAGCTGGAGCCGGATATCGTCCAGATTGACGCGACCAACTCACGCATGTTCGAGGTGCTCAAGTCGGAGCATGGTATTGACGGCGCGCTGCTAATGCCCCTCATGCAGGAAGGCGAGATTATCGGGAGCCTGCATATTGGCTACCAGGACGGTGCGCTGTCATTTGGTGAGGGGGAGGACGAGCTCCTGGCTCACCTGACAACAATTGTGTCCCTCTGCCTGCGCAGAGCCGTAACTCGTCGTCAGAGCTCGCAGCTCACCCTGCTGGATTCCCTGACTCATATTAGCAATGCCCGAGGCTTTTCACGGGAGTTGTCCCGAGAGATCTCCCGTGCGCGGCGCAGTGATTCCCCCGTGACAATTTTGCTGCTGGAGATAGATGACTTCAGCGAGCTTTACCAGAGTTACGGTGAGCGACGTGGTCAGTTTGTCATCAAGAAGATCGCGGAGCGCCTGTTGTCCAACATGCGGCTGACAGACTGCCTCGCGCGTCTCGAACAGGGGCGGTTCACGATACTGCTGCCCGGCACGGGAGAGGCGGTGTCCCGGGATATCGCGCAGCGTCTGCGCGGGGATATTGAACAGTTTTCAATCGATGACGGGCGTGGTGCAGTATTGCAGGTGTCCATCAGTACCGGGTTCGTCACCTGGGAGCCGCAGCAATTTCCCGCGGTTGACCTCGAGCAGCTGGCAACACAGATGGGCTCCGTCGCCGATAAAGCGCTGCAAGATGCTGTAGCGCGCGGCGGTAATTGTGTGGCACAGTCGCGACTCAGCACCCTTGTCATCTGAGGTAAGGCAGTGAGCGCGCTCAGTCATTTGTTCGACAACAACCGGAAGTGGGCTGACGGCATCAAAGCCGATGATCCCGATTTCTTTGAATCATCTGCCACCGGACAAAGCCCCCGTTACCTCTGGATCGGCTGTGCCGACAGTCGGGTGCCGGCCAGTCAGGTGGTCGGACTGGGCCCCGGTGAACTTTTTGTGCACCGTAATGTGGCGAACATGGTGATAGAGACGGACCTGAATTGCCTTACTGTCATGCGTTACGCCATTGATGTGCTGAAGGTACGTGACGTCCTGGTCGTAGGACACTACGGTTGCGGTGGTGTTCAAGCAGCGTATGAGAATACCGGGAATGGAGAGCTCGATCATTGGCTGTGCCACATCAGGGAGGTGCAAAAGCGACATCACGATGAGCTTGAGGCAATTGCCGATAAGGGCGCAAGGCTACAGCGCCTGTGTGAACTCAATGTGATCACCCAGGTGGGCAACGTGTGCCGTACAAAAATTGTGCAACAGGCGTGGCAGGGCGGGCAGTCCCTGGCGGTCCACGGCCTCGTTTACAATCTCGCCGATGGTCTGCTGAAGAATCTGAACTGCACAGCAGAGGGTGCCACGCTGGTGTCCCGGGACTTGCGCGAATAATATTTGGCGGTGCCGCGGGGTTCGCTGCAGTAGGTAACCGGGGGCAATAAGCCAGCTCAATCGCTTACTCGATCAACGACGTGGGCGCGGAGTCCAGCCAGGAGTGCCAAATGCCAAACCTGTTGTTATTGCTGTTGTTAATTTTTGGTGGAGTTGCCCTGATGGTGTTCCTCGGACAGCGTTTTGCGGCGCCTGCTGACTCGCACCGCATGGCCCAGTTGCGCCGCTGGCTGATTCCACTGGTAGGCCTGTCCCTGGTGTTGTCGCTGCTGAAGTATTACCTGTAGGTGCGAGTCGCAATATTCACAGTTGGCTGTTGTGCAAATCACGCCCTGTCGCGGTTGTGCAGGGCGCTTCGCAGGCATGGGGTGCAAGATTGATGTCAGCAACGAACGAATCTCACTCCGCATCGGACCCCTCTGTTATGGCCGATCGCTTGTTGGCTGCACTCATTCCGGGGAGCAGCGGCGCGGTGCGGGCTCTGCGCCGCCTTTCCGGTGGAGCCAATATGGAAACATGGTCATTCGATCTTGAGCATGGCAGCGATACAGAGCCATTGATTCTGCGTCGACAGCCCGGCAGCAGCGGCAGGAACGCTACTGACTGGAACGAACTTGCAATAGCCGATGAGGCGGCCTTGCTGAGTGCTGCCGGCGCGACGGGTGTGCCTGTGCCTACAGTCCGGCACCTGCTGACAGCGGGTGACAAGCTGGGCCAGGGTTATGTGATGAGCCGCGAACAAGGCGAGGCTTTACCCCAGCGTTTGCTCGCCGATGCACGCTTTGCCGCAGCGCGGAACAAGCTGGCCTGGCAGTGCGGCCACGCATTAGGCCAGATACACCGGGTGCCAGTAGATGCGTTGCCTGCTGGCCTGCCCGACCACAGTGGTCCAATCTTGTTCGAGCATGCCCAGTCTTTATTGGATACCCATGATAATGGTTCGCCGGTGCTGCAACTGGGCCTTGACTGGTTGCGCGACAACCGGCCGGGCAGTCAGTCCAAAGCGCTGGTCCATGGGGATTTTCGCAACGGCAACCTGCTTGTCGACGAGGGCGGTCTGGTCGCCGTACTGGACTGGGAGCTCGCTCACCTGGGCGATCCGGTGCGTGACCTGGGATATCTCAGCGCCAACGTCTGGCGCTTCGGAGCCGATGCACCTGTGGGTGGGTTTGGCCAATACGATGATCTTCTTGCGGGCTATGAGGCGGCAACCGGGCAGCGGCCGGCCATGGACGAGATAATCTATTGGCAGGCGTACGCCGCGCTTTTCTGGGGAACAGTCTGCCTTATCATGCTGGAGAAATACCGTAGCGGAGAAGATGCCAGCCTGGAGCGTGCGGCCGTGGGTCGCCGCCTATCGGAAGCGGAGATCGACCTGCTTTTGCTGCTGGAGGGAAAATTGCCATGAGTGGCACCGACTCCGAGGAATTACTGGCCGCGGTGCGTGCGTTCCTGAAGAGCGAAGTGCTTGGCGAGTTGGATGGATTCAAAGCTTACCAGCTCAGGGTGGCAGCCAATGCGCTGGGAATCGTAGAGCGCGAACTGGCGCTGGGAGAGGCGGTAGTCGCTCTGGACAGGGAGATGGCCGCGATTCTGCAGATAGACAACGGCGCAGAGCCATTGCCACGCATTATCGCGCAGCGGCTAAAAGCGTGTTCTATCGCGTTGGACGAGCGTGTGTTGTCCTACTTGCGGCGCCGGGCCCAGCTGGTACTGGCAATCGACAATCCGCGCTATTCGGGCTTGCAGCAGTCGCTGCAGCGCTGGGGTGACCTTACGAATATGGCCGATTAGTGCGTCACAGGGTGCTTGAAATTGGCCTGCCCTCGGTTACACTGGCGCCCGCTGCGCCGACATAGCTCAGCTGGTAGAGCAACGCATTCGTAATGCGTAGGTCCGGCGTTCGACTCGCCGTGTCGGCACCACCCAATACCCGGCCGCATGATCAGCTATTGTCAGTGTTGACTCCCTTGGGTGCCGCTTTGTTCATGTAGCCGAACAGGTAGCCCGCCACTCTGCGCTTTTGTATTTCCTCTGTGCCCTCGGTAATGCGATAGCGGCGATGATGGCGATAAATATGTTCGAAAGGCGTGTGTCGGGAATAACCCATTCCACCATGCACCTGCATGGCCTGGTCGGCCGCGTTACAACACAGGCGATTAGCGACGTAGTTACACATGGAGACTTTGTCTGACACCGAAAAGGCGCCGTAGGTGTCCATTTGCCAAGCCGTCTTATGCACCAGTGCTCGCAGCATTTCCGCTTCTGTTTGTAACTCGACAAGGGGGAACTGGATGCCCTGATTGGTCGATAGCGGTTTGCCGAAAGGCGCACGTTCTGTCGCGTATTGTACCGATTCATTGATGCAGAACTGCGCTGCCCCAAGCGACGAGGCGGCCTGGCGGATACGGTTTTCGTTGAAAAAATGCTGTACCACCTGAAGGGCTTTGCCCTCACCACCGAGAATGCAATCGTGTGGTACCTGCACATCGGTAAAGGACACGCGTCCATGGTCCGTGGGCATGTTGAATGTCCACAACATTTCCTCTACGACCAGTCCCTTACTGTCCCTTGGTACGAGGAACGCGGTGAGACCGCCCGCGTCACCGGCCTTACCTCCCGTGCGGGCTATCAGGAGCACGTGGCTGGCTCTGTGTATGCCTGTGTTCCACGATTTTTCGCCATTAATGGTCCACGTGTTTCCTGACCGGGTCGCGTGAGTTTCCATATGGGTGGCGTCGGAGCCGTGGGCGCTTTCCGTGATCCCTACGGTGAAGTAGCGGCGGCTTTCACTTAGGTCGGTTATCCATTCGCTTTTCTGCTTATCGCTGCCATAGTGGATCATCAGCAACAGGCCGATGTTATTGCCCACAATAGAGTGCTCATTCTGCAAATCGTTGTGCAGGCCGAGGCCGCGGGTAGCAAGGTGCTCGCGGATCACCGCCATTTCCAGATTGCTGCCGTCGCGACCACCGTATTTCACCGGCGAAGCGAAACGGAAATGACCGGCTGTATCTGCCAGGCGCTTGGCCTCCAGCAGCAGGGATTCCCAGTCCTCGGTGGGCAGGCCTCCGTTATCCCAATCGGTGCGAGCGTGCTCCCGGCGATGGTCGAAGAAGCGGTTGTTATCGTCCTTCATCTGCAGTGGCAGGATATCGGATTCGATGAAGGCATCGAGCTCCCCCAGATAGGTCTGCAGGTCTTCAGGGATATCAAAATTCATGATCGTGCGGCTCTCCAGTAGCGGCGCCCGGACGCCATTGGTGGGCCGGGTGGCGTGGGCCATGAGTATAGCCCGTACGAGCTGGTTGGGCGCAATATCCGCAGGCCGCAGGCGTCGAATCCAATAACAGCGGAAAAGTACAATATTACCGGTTCCAGTGTGTCCGCGAGATGGGTGCGAGGAGCGGTTTCAACTTTATCGCGCGCCACCTATAATCGGGGACTATTACGCTGCGGCCTGCTTCGGGCTGGCGGCCTTTTGAGGGAGCCTGCTTTGCCCGTCCAGTGGACACGCAACACGAGTGCAGCATCGGGGCGCCTGGGTCACCTGGTGTCTCCATTGCTGGAACTGTTCTCCCGGCCATCGGGGCAGCGGCGGCTGCGGCGCGGTTTGATGGCGATTTTTCTCCTGTGGGCGGTTTTTGCACTCAGCCGACTGATCTGGGCCCTGGTGCCCATAGCGGAGCCGGTCCCTGAATCGATGCCCGAGGTGATGAATCCGGTGGTCAGCGGCAGTGTGCGGGTCGGCGCAGAGCCCATCGATATCGACCAGGTAGTGGCCTGGCATCTTTTCGGTAAGCCCGGTGCTGCGGTGCCGGTGTCAGCGGCGCCGGTGAAAGTCTTGCAGGACAGCGCCCGAGAGGGAATTGAGAAGGGCGCACGCGAGACTCGGCTCAATGTGGTGCTGCGTGGTATTGTGGCATCGACAGAAGATGGGCTTGGCCGTGCGGTCATCGAGTCGAAAAAGCGCCAGGCCGTCTATGCGGTAGGCGACAAGTTGCCTGTGCCGGGCAGGGTGGAGCTGGCCAAGGTAATGCCTACCCAGGTGGTCATCGATAACGGGGGTACTTATGAGCTGCTGGTACTGTTCGATAAGTCGGTGATCAGCAAGGCCTTAACTGCCGAGCCCAAGCCTAGCCCTGTACCTGCCAACCAGGCGGAAAAACGTGCGGATGCAGACACGACGGAACTCGCGCGCAGTTATCGGGAGCGTCTGTATGAGAATCCCCAATCGCTGTCTAGCGTCGTTAACGTTGTTGCCGTTCGGGATGATGGCAGTCTGCGAGGTTACCGGGTGAACCCGGGCAAGGACAGGGAACAATTTGCCCAGTTGGGGTTCAAAGCAGGAGACATTGTGTTAGCGGTAAACGGCGTCAATCTGGATAACCCGGCAAACACAATGGTGTTGTACACTGGGCTGCGCGACGCCAGTGAGGCGGTATTCGAGATTGAGCGCGGTGGTGAGCAAATAACGCTCAGTGTGAATCTGGACAGCGGGGCGACAGAGTGACAACAGCAAGAAGGATGACGTGTCAGTGACCACCAATTCAAGAGTTCGCCTTTTGCCTGCATTGGCTGTGATGTTTGGTCTTTTGTTCGGTGGGGGTTCGGCGTGGGCGCAAGATTACACGGTTAATCTCAAGGACACCGATATTCAGGAGCTCATCAAGTTCGTGGCTGAGGTGACCGGTGCAACGATTGTGGTAGACCCGGCAGTTAAGGGCAAGGTCAAGGTAGTGTCCACCCGTCCGGTGTCGGCCAGTGAGCTATACGAATTGTTTCTTTCTATCCTCGAGGTGCACGGCTACACAGCCGTGCGGTCGGGCGATGTGGTGCGAGTGATTCCCAGCAAGGACGCGCGCTCATCACCCGTGGCCGTGCGTGATGAGGCAACTGCCACCAGGACTGAGGAGTACATGACCCAGGTGATCCGGTTGGAAAATATTTCTGCGGCCAAGTTAATTCCGGTGCTGCGCCCCCTCGTGCCGCAGCAGGCACACATGGCAGCTTACGCGCCCAGTAACGCCATTATTATTTCCGATGTTGCATCGAACATTGATAAAATTTCCAGCATTATCGATCGTATGGACAAGTCCGCTGTGCAGCAGACGGACATCATCAAATTGCGCTACGCCGTAGCAGACGACGTGGTGAAAATGCTGGATAAATTGAACAAGTCCGAGGCCAAACAGTCTGGCGGGGAGCCCGAGGTATTATTGGTCGCTGATGCTCGCACTAACAGCGTGCTGGTCAGCGGTGATGAGATTGAGCGTGCCCGCTTGCGCAAGCTCATTAACCACCTTGATACGCCGCTGGAGCAGAGTGGTAACGTCAAGGTGATTTATCTGGAGTATGCCGAGGCCACAGAGATAGCGGAGGTACTCACCCGCGTCATGAAGAATATCAGTGATCTGGAGCCAGCAGAGGGCAGCCCCGCTCGGGGACAGTCCGACTCTGCCACCATTGAGGCGGACGAGGGTACCAATGCCCTGATCATCACCGCAGACACTGATGAAATGGCGGCGCTGGAGGCGGTTATTCATCGACTGGACATTCGCAGGGCACAGGTGCTGGTGGAGGCGATTATCGTCGAGATGGAGGTTATCGACGGCCAGGACCTCGGCCTGCAGTGGTTGTTCGCAGATTCTAACGGTTCCTTCGGCAGTAACGTCAATGCCAACGACGCTCGCACCCAAAATTTGGCTAATGCGATTTTTCCCGGACAGGACAACGCCGCGTCCAATCAGGATAACGATTTTAATCTCACCGATGTTGCGGGTGCCCTGGCGGGCACGCCCGGCCTGTCCTTCGGTTGGGGGCAGATTGATGACAGCTTGACCATGGTAGTCATACTCAATGCGCTGAAGGAGAGGCAGAATGCCAACATTCTTTCTACGCCGAGTATTCTTACCCTGGATAATCAGGAAGCGTTTATTACAGTAGGGCAGAACGTACCCTTTGTGACGGGCTCGTTCACCAACACGGGCGGCGCCGGCTCATCGGTAAATCCTTTTCAGACCATTGAGCGGCAGAATGTGGGTATTACGCTTACAGTGACGCCTCATATCAATGAAGGTGACGCGGTGGTGCTGGATATTTCGCAGGAGGTCTCCAGCCTCAGCGGTCTGTCGGTAGCCGCTTCAGACCTGATCACCAACGAGCGCATGATTCAGACAAAGGTCCTGGCGATTGATGGCGAGATCGTCGTACTGGGTGGCCTGATCAAGGATGATGTGCAGGATGCGCAGCAGAAGGTGCCCTTCCTCGGTGACATTCCCTATCTCGGTCGCTTGTTTCGCAGCGACCGTGAGAAAGTGACCAAGCAGAATCTTATGATTTTCCTGCGTCCCACGATTATTCGGGACAACAAGCAACTGGCCGGTGCGACCGCGCAGAAATACAGTTATATTCGCGACCAGCAGGCACTGCGCAAGGCTCAGGGCCTGCTCTACCTCGATGATCAGGATATTCCTGAGCTGCCCGAGTGGGAGTCGCAGATACAGGAGCTGAAAACACTGAGTGCCCAGCAGTCTGGCGCCGACGGTCCCGGTGCTCCCACGCCTCCAGCGGAGACGCCGTGAGCGCGGAACCGCAGGTAGATACGGTGAGCGGGCCCGATCCTGCTCGCACCGGTCTGCCGTTCACTTTTGCCCAACAGCACAACGTATTGCTCGACAGCGCTGAGGACGGCTCTACCTTGGTGGTGTATACCGGTCAGCCCTCCGTGCAAGTGCTGGTTGAATTGCGGCGTTTTGTTGGCATTCCCTTCGATCTCTGCGAGGTCCCTGAAAGCGACTTCAAGCGGCGCCTGACACTGGCCTACCAGCGCACTGACAACGAGGCGGTGCAAATGGCCGAGGACATCGGCTCCGACGCGGATCTGAGTCGCATCGCAGATGCCATACCCGATGCAGGTGACCTGATGGATGCGGAAGACGACGCGCCCATTATTCGCCTGATCAACGCCATCCTGTCGCAAGCCGTGCGGGAGCAGGCCTCGGATATACACGTCGAGACGTTCGAGGATCGGCTCAGTGTGCGTTACCGCGTAGACGGTGTTCTCTCGGAGGTGCTTTCACCCAAGCGCATGCTGGCGCCTTTGCTGGTATCTCGTCTGAAGGTGATGGCGAGACTGGATATTGCGGAAAAACGGGTGCCACAGGACGGTCGTATCTCGGTGAAAATTGCCGGGCACGCTGTGGATATTCGTATGTCTACCATTCCCTCCGCGCACGGAGAGCGGGTGGTGTTGCGCTTGCTCGATACGGCCGCCGGCCAGCTTCAGCTGCAGCAATTGGCGATGAATGAGCAGGTGCTGGGTGCCTACAAAAAGCACCTTCACAGTCCCCACGGTATCATTCTGGTGACGGGCCCTACCGGCTCCGGTAAAACCACCACGCTTTATGCGGGGCTGGGGGAAATCAACGAATCCTCGCGCAATATATTGACCATTGAGGATCCGGTGGAGTACATGTTGCCTGGTATTGGCCAGACCCAGGTGAACCCGAAAGTGGACATGACGTTTGCCCGAGGACTGCGCGCTATCTTGCGGCAGGATCCTGATGTCGTCATGGTTGGCGAAATCCGGGATATTGAGACGGCTGAAATTGCCGTGCAGGCCTCGCTCACAGGTCACCTTGTTCTGTCGACGCTGCATACCAATACCGCGATTGGCGCAATAACCCGTCTCAAAGACATGGGAATTGAGCCGTTCCTGCTGTCTTCCAGTCTGGTCGCCGTCATGTCCCAGCGTCTCGTGCGTCTACTTTGTAGTGATTGCAAAGAAGAGGCCGAGCCCACCGTGGCGGAGCGACAGCAGCTGCATCTGGACGAGAAAGAGCAGGTGAATATTTTTCACGCTACCGGCTGTGAGGCATGCAAGTACACCGGTTATCGAGGCCGTACCGGCATCTATGAGTTGATTGAAATTGACGATGCAATGCGCCAGCTAATTTATGAGAGCGCGAATGAGCAGGATGTGCTCAAGGTCGCACGTCAACACTATCCGGGTATCGAAAATGATGGCCGACGCCGCATCGTGGCAGGTGAAACCAGCATTGAAGAGGTCATGCGCGTGACCTCCATTGTCTGACCGGCGGCGAACTAAGCCATGACCGCTTATCGTTACCGGGCGCTCAACGCCGACGGCAAATTGGTAAAAGGTGTATTGGAGGGAGACTCCGAGCGTCAGATCCGCGGGCAATTGCGCGGCAAAGAATTACGACCCGTCGAAGTTGCCGAAGCCAATCGCGCCGAGGGCAACAAGGACCGCTTTAACCTCTCGGTCTATTTTTCCCGGATCAGCGTTGGTGACCTGGCGCTGATCACGCGCCAGCTTGCCACGCTGGTCGAGGCCAATTTGCCGCTGGACGAGGCCCTGCAGGCGACGGCGGAACAAAGCCGCAGTCCGCGTATTAAGGGCATGTTGTTACAGGTACGTTCGCGGGTCGCCGAGGGGCACACACTGGCCTATGGCATGGGAGAGTTCCCACGTGTATTCGATGAAATGTATTGTGCGATGGTGACCGCCGGAGAACACGCCGGCTATCTTGGCCCGGTGCTTGAGAATCTGGCGGACTATACCGAACAGCGGCAGTTCACCGGCCAGAAACTCAAAATGGCTATGATTTACCCCTTTATACTGGTCGGCGTGGCGGTCGCAGTGATTTTTTTGCTGATGGTATTCGTGGTGCCGGAACTGGTCGGTATTTTTGCGCATAGCGATCGTGATTTACCGGTGCTGACCAAGGGTTTGATTGTGGCCAGTGATTTTTCGCAGCAGTACGGGCTATGGGTGGTGTTGGGCGCAGTGACGTTTACCGTTTTGTTTCGACGCTTTCTGCGTCCGCCCCAGCGTCGCAAGCGCTGGCACCGACTGTTGCTGCGGATACCGGGTTTATCTCGATTGCTCATCGTAATGGACACGGCGCGTTTCGCCTCGACACTGAGTATACTGATGGCCAGCGGAGTGCCTCTGTTGGAGTCATTGCGAATTTCTGGACAGGTGATGGTCAACCTGGTGTTACGCGATGACAGCGAGGAGGTGGCAGAGCACGTGCAAGAGGGGAGTAGCCTGAACAGGGCTCTGCGAGAAAGTGGCCGTTTTCCACCCATGATGGTGCATATGGTGGCCAGCGGTGAGACCAGTGGTGAACTCGAGACCATGCTGGAGCGCTCAGCGACCAATCAGGAGCGCGAGCTGGAGATGACACTGGGCACCTTGATGAGTCTGTTCGAGCCCCTGATGGTGGTGTTTATGGGTGGTATGGTACTGACGATTGTGCTCGCCATCCTGCTGCCCATATTCGATTTAAATACAATGGTGAATTAAGCAATGAATGCGAAGCGAAATACAGGTTTTTCACTGGTTGAGATACTGGTGGTGCTGGTCATTATGGGGTTGCTGATCAGCGTGGTCGCGCCCACCGTGTTGAACCGTGCAGATGAGGCGCGTGTGCAAAAGGCGCGGGCTGATTTCAACGCAATTGAAACAGCCCTCAAAATTTATCGTCTGGATAATTATGTGTATCCGACGACAGAGCAGGGCCTCGAGGCCCTCGTGGAGGCCAGCACACTGGATCCCGAACCGCGCAATTTCAAGCAGGGTGGCTACCTGGAGCAACTTCCCTTTGACCCCTGGGGTCGCCCCTATCTCTATCTGAGTCCCGGAGAAAATGGCGCGGTAGATATTTATACGCTGGGTGCCGATGGTCTGTCGGGCGGTGAGGGACAGAATGCCGATATCGGTAACTGGAAAAGTAAGGAATAACATGCCTTGGGCTCGTGCCCTGTGTCTATTGCTGTTTGGCAGTTGGCTACCCGCTGGCATCTGCAATTGCCGATGAAGATAACACAAGGCCAGCCTCACAGCGACGCCTTGTCACGTTGTGGTGTTGTCCCTGTCGTTTTCCGCCACCGGGGTTTCAGTCTGCTGGAGCTGCTCGTTGCCCTGTTCGTTATCGTATTGATTACCTCCATGGTCAGCTTTAATTTTACCTCCGGCGGACAGGAGATCGAGCTGGAGTCCCGAGTGCGCAACCTGGCAAGTGTTGGTGCGTATGCCCTGGATGAAGCACAGATGTCGGGTGTCGATTACGGATTGTTACTCGAAGAACGTCTGGAGGGGAGGGAGGTCATTTACCGCTATCAGTGGCTGGAGCGCGCTCTGGATGGCTGGCAAACGCCTGCCAGCGGCAAAGACCTGTTCGAGACTCAGGCTATGGCCCCGGGTATTTCTCTGCAGCTTGAACTGGAGGACGCTCCGCTGGTGGAGTTGTCACTGGAGGACGAGGGCAGCGATATAGTGGCTCCGCAAGTTGTTTTTTATGCCAGTGGCGAGACAACGGTGGGGGCTATTGATGTGGTGCGGACCGATGACGGTGAATTGTTGTGGCGTATCGAGTGGGACCTGTTGGGACGGTTTGAGGTGATGCGCCGCGGCAGACCGGACGACGAGGATCTCTAGTGAACAGCAGAGGATTCACACTGGTGGAGGTAATGGTAGCGCTCGCCATTGTGGCTATCGCATTGCCCGCTGTGTTGATGGCGCTGTCGCAGCAGATGAACGATACCGCGTACCTGCGCGACAAGACCATTGCACAGATGGTAGCCGCCAATAAGCTCAATGAAATGCGGCTGGTGATTGGGGCTAGCGGCAATCTGGTCGCAGGGAAAGATAACGGCGTATCGCCTATGGCCGGTCGCGATTGGCGTTGGTGGCAAGAGACCAAGGCCACGCCTATGGATAAGTTCTATCGTATCGAAATCAATGTCGCCCCCGAGGGAGAACAGGACGATGATCCTGTTTACACGCTGACCGCATTTATGACCAGTGACCTTGAAACTGACGTGGAGGAATTACCGTCGCAGGAGGGTGACCAACCCCCGTTGGAGGCGTCGTGATACCGCGCAGGGCGACCGCCGGTTTTACGCTTGTAGAGGTGCTGATTGCGCTTGGTATAACGGCGTTTGTTTCGGTGATCGCCTATACCAGTCTCTCCGCCGTCTTGAGCGGCGCCGAACGATTGCGTGATAACACTGACCGCTCTTATGAAATCAACCGTGCCTTCATGATCCTCTCTCGCGACTTACGCCAGTTCGTTGATCGTCCTGTTCGGGATGAATTCGGCGAACGTGAACCGGGCTTGACTGGCGGGCTGCTTGCCCGGTTTCCCCTGAGTTTTACCCGCGCCGGCTGGCACAACCCGAATGGCTATCCACGCAGCAACTTGCAGCGGGTGAACTACCGCCTCGAAGACGACGCGCTGTGGCGGGATAGCTACACGGTGCTGGACCGCGCCGCAAGCACCGAGCCGACCAGTGTGCTGCTACTGGAGGGTGTAGACGAGATGCAACTGCGTTTTATGGCAGGGTTGGATCAGTTGCAGGTGAGCAATCGCGGGTTGAGCATAGATACCTCCGATTGGATCGAGAACTGGGTGGCCGATACGAGCGCGCCCAATGCCAGCCTTGCGCCACCTACCGCCGTAGAAATCATACTGCAGTTGGACGACTGGGAAGAGATCAGGCGATTGTATGCATTACCTCCGCTTTAGAGACCGACAAGCGCGCAATGATCGGCAGCGCCAGGGTGGCGCCGCGTTGATAGTCGCCATGCTGATTTTTGCATTAGCGGCGGCGCTGGCTGTTGCCATGAAAAGCGAGTTCAATCGTTATTACCAAAGGAGCGCCAACATACTGTCCGACGCGCAGGTGCAGGCCTATCTGCGTGCTGGTGAGGAACTGGCGGGCATGGTCCTGAAAACGGACTACGATCAGGACAAGCAGGACGAAATTCCCAGAGATGATCTCACGGAGATCTGGAATAGCGACGAGGTCAAACAGCCGATGCCTCTGGAGGGTATTGGCTGGATCAGGGGAGAATTACAAGATCTGCAGGGACTTTTCAACCTGAACCTGTTAGCGGAAAGAATTGCAATACAGCCAGGACAGCCGCGTAAATTCACGCCCCAGCAACAGCAGTTTATCCGCCTGTTGCAGGCCCTCGGTGAGCCGGCCCTGAGCCAGCAAGAAGCGATTGTTATTGTTGACGCGATCAGTGATTGGCTGGATGAAGATCAGGAGCCTGCCCTCAATGGGGCCGAGGATAACTATTATTCGGGTTTAACGCCCGCGTATCGCCCACCTAATCGCAGCCTGACGAGTGTCAGTGAACTGCGTGCCGTAGCCAATATGACGCCGGAAATTTATGCTGCATTGGCCCCATGGGTAGCCGCGCTGCCCGAAGACACCCAGTTGAACATTCACACAGCCCCTCCGACGGTGCTGCGCAGTATTAATGAAGATGACAATCTGAATCCGCTGACGGAAGAAGAGGGAGAGGCGTTGCGCAGCAGCGAGTACCAGGATAAGAAAGCATTTTTGGAAAGCCCGGTATTTGCGGGCAAGAAAGCGAAGATGGAGGGAGCAAGCGCACTACTGGGCGAAAGCAGCTCCTATTTCCTGCTGTCGGCAACGGCGAAGGTTGCCGACAGGGAAATGCGCTTGTACAGTGTGTTGCAGCGGCGAGCTCGCGTGGTCGGATCGCTTTCCAGAGCCAACGGCAGCCTTTAAATCATTGTCTTACATCGGCCGAATGAGACATATCCGGGGAACAGCAACGTTTTGCGAGACACGACTATAGTACGACTGGTCGGCGACCGCCTGGCATGGTACCCCCCCGGTGCCGGGACAGAGCCACGCTGGCTGGATAATGAGGGGGTGCTTGAGCAACTGGCAGCGGCCCTTTCACAGCGTCGTATCCGTGCCTGTTTCGCGGTGCCGGGAGAGGACGCCCGCCTGTTGACGGTGCCGGTCGCCCCGGAGGAAAAAAAACACCTCAGCCGGTCACTGCCGTTTTCGCTTGAAGAGCAGGTCGCGACTGATGTGGAGGACCTGCATTTTGCCTATTGCCCGCTGAGTGATACAGAGTACGGCGTTGCGATTGTTGCGCACGAGCAAATGGCCGCGTGGCAGACGATTATCGAGTCGCTGCCGGACATGGCCGCGTGGTTACCTGAGCCCCTCTTGCTGCCATGGCAGACGGGCGAATGGTGTCTCGCGGTAGAGGATGCCAAGGTGATCGCGCGTACCGGACAGTGCGACGGTTTCACACTGGAGCCGGCCATGGTTGATCCCGTATTGCAGGGTGTACTGCGTGATTCGAATCACCCCCAGGCCATTGTGGTTTACGGGACTGACCAGGATGCGGATATTGCCCTGGTGCCTGTTGAATTCAGAGACAGGGTGCAGTGGCGACAGGGAGGTCTTTGTGCCGCCCTGATGCTCAGCGAGTCTGTGGAACCCAATCTCAATCTTTTGCAGGGACACTATGCGCCCCGCCTGCCATTGGGGCTATGGTGGCGTCAGTGGCGCCTTGTCGCGATGGCTTTTGCTGCGGCTTTCATCCTGCAAGTCTCGGCGACCTATGCGGAATATCGAGGCCTGTCGCAACAAAATCTTGCCATGCGTAGTGCCATGGAGACGAGCTATCGCAGCGCCTTTCCCCGCGGAGCGGTGGTCGACGTGGAAAAGCAGCTGCGCCGTCAGCTTGATTCCATGGGCGGGTCAGGTGAGGGTAGTGGATTTGTGCGGCTGCTGAATACGGTCGGCGCGGCGGTTAATGCGTTGCCCGGCACAACAATTACGACCGTTAATTACAACGACAAGAGCGATGAGATGCGTCTCAATATCGGAGCGCGAGATTTTGATGCGGTGGAAAAGCTGCGCAGTCGTATCAACGACGCGGGTCTTGAGGCGGTCATGGAGAGCAGTAATACACGCGGCGACCGGGTCAGTGCCCGCTTGCGAGTCAAGGACCGATCATGAAAGAGTGGTTCTCACAGCTAGCGCAGAGAGAGCAGCTGAGTCTGCTGGTGCTGGTGGGCGTTGTGCTGATCTACCTACTATATAGTTTGGCGTGGGCGCCGCTGGACAATCGACGGGAGGTGCTGATCGTTCAAAATGAGGCGGTTGCGGAATCCCGTGTCCGTGTGGACGCGATGGTGTCGCAAATTATGCAGTTGCGCAAGAGCGGAGCCCAGCCGGGTACGCGGCGCAATCTCACGTCGGTCATCAACGAATCTACCACTCGGTTCAAGCTGCCAGTTATCCGCATGCAACCGAATCGGCAGGGAGAAATTCAGGTACGCCTTGAGAATGCGGATTTCGGTGCGATGATGCAGTGGCTGCATGAGATGGAAAACGGCACGGGATTATTGGTACGCGAGCTCTCCCTGACTCAGGCCGGAACGTCGGGTTTAGTCAATGTCACCGTAAAAATAGCCGAGGCGGGATAGTATGAAAATCCCCCGCTTGCTCTGGGCAGCCAGTCTGGCCCTCGTCTTATTTGTACTGCTGCTGGTGTCTGTTCCCGCGCGCCTTTTGAACTATGTGGTGCCTGTCGACCAGCTGATGATGAGTGGATTGAGTGGCACCCTCTGGAATGGCCATGCATCGGCGGTACGTTTGCGACTACCGCAGGGCTATTGGCATCTCGGTTCCGTTAGTTGGACCCTTGAGCCCCTCTCCCTTCTGCTGTTTGCGCCGCGTATTAATGTGCGTAGCGACTGGGGCAACCAGACATTTTCCGGTGATCTGTTACTCAGGGGGAAAAGCGATCTGGAGGTTTACGATTTCGAAGGGCAGATTGCCGCCGGTGTGTTGCGCCACTTCGCCCCCGTTGCTCTCGATGGGCTCTTTAAACTGCAGCTCTCAGAACTCACATTGATCAATGGTCTGCCTGCCAGTGCCCAGGGCAGACTAGTTTGGCAGGATGGCGCTTGGCAATCACCGCGTGGCCTTGTGCCTCTGGGTAGTTATGCGCTTGAGTTACAGCAGCTCGATGGTGAACCCCTGCGCGGTGAAATTGTTACCCTTGCAGGATCGCTTGAGGCCAGCGGGGGAGTGGCGTTGGATGACAGGCGCTACTCGTTGAACATTCTGATGCGCAGTGAAGATGAACTGGAACCCCAGATGCAGGAAATGCTGGGATTGATCGCTACCCCGGAAGGTGAGAAATACCGGATTAGCGTTGACGGCAACTTTTAGGCCGGCTCTGGTATAGTTCTGCTGACCAACAGAACCGTCCCGTTGTGGGCTGTGCCGTATAATGCGGCGCACAAAACAAGCAGATGAGAGATCGTTAAATGAGTGATTCTGATTTCAAGAAATATGAATGTGTGATTTGCGGCTTTATTTATGATGAAGCCGAGGGACTGCCTGATGATGGTATTGCTGCGGGAACAAAATGGCAGGATATACCTGAGGATTGGGAATGTCCGGATTGTGGTATTTCCAAAGACGATTTTGATCTCTACGAGGGATAGGCCTTCGTGCCTGCGCGGCACTCGGCTGTCGTGCCCCGGTCTGGTGCCTGCGACTAACCGCTCTTTCACTCAATCCCCAGGCGCGCGATGATGCGCATCGCTGATCGTCTCGGTGCCGTTCGTGGACGGCTGGCGCAGTGCGGCTACGACGCCTGTCTGGTGCCCCGTTCCGATGAATACCTTGGCGAGTATATACCTGAGCGCAACGAGCGCCTGCGCTGGCTCAGCGGCTTCAGCGGTTCGGCGGGACTCGCGGTTGTGCTGCGAGACACTGCAGCGATTTTTGTCGATGGGCGTTACACGGTACAGGTAGGTTCAGAGGTTCCGTCGGATCTGTTTGAGTATCATCACCTATTGGATGAGCCTCTGGCTGATTGGCTGGCATCGGTGCTTCCGGCCAAGAGCCGTGTCGCCTGTGATCCGCGCCTGCACAGTCTGCAGTGGTTCAGGGCCGCGCAGAAAACGCTGGCGGAGGCGAAGGTAGACCTGGTGGCGGATACAGACAACCCTGTTGATCGCTGCTGGGCAGACCGTCCTGCTGTAGTCGCCAAACCGGCTCTTTTGCTGGGGGATAGCCTGACCGGTGAGTCCAGCCTGTCCAAGCGGCAGCGCATCGCAGCCATGCTTGTGAAGCGCGGTTGCGATGCCGCACTTTTGTTCGCGCCGGATTCGATTAGTTGGTTACTCAACATCCGCGGTATGGATATGCCTCAACTCCCCGTGGTGCAGAGCCTGGCGATGCTGGCTGCGGACGGGTCAATCACTCTGCTTGTTGACGCCCGACGCTTGCCGCCAGGTTTCCCTGAACATGCAGGGGAGGGTGTGCGGGTGGTGCCGGAGGAACACGTTGTCGAGGTGTTTGCTGCTTACTCTGGCCTACGTGTGCTCGCAGACGCTGGCGCTGCCAGTGCCTGGGTGCAACTGTCTCTGGCAAATGCCGGTGCGATACTGGTTGACGGGGCGGATCCGGTGCAATTACCCAAGGCGAGAAAAAACGCGGTAGAGAGTGAGGGTAGTCGCAGTGCGCATAGGCGCGATGCCGTCGCAGAGATTCGTTTTCTCGCCTGGCTGGATGCTGAGGTCGCGGCCGGACGCCTGCACGACGAGGCAACGCTTGCCGAGCGACTTTACCGGGAACGAGCGCAGGGCGAGAGATTTCACGCCTGCTCTTTTGACACGATATCTGCGGCCGGTGCGAATGCCGCCATGTGCCATTACAACCACCTCAATGGAAAACCAGCTGCTCTTCCCATTGACAGCGTCTACCTGGTGGATAGCGGAGGGCAGTATCTCGACGGTACTACCGATATTACTCGCACCGTGGCGATCGGTAAGCCCGATGCGGAAATCTGCCGTCTGTTTACTCTGGTGTTGAAAGGGCATATCGCGCTGGCCCGTGTCCGCTTCCCGCGTGGAACAACCGGTACACAACTGGATGGGTTTGCGCGGCAGTTCTTGTGGCGTGAAGGACTTGATTACGACCACGGCACGGGGCACGGGGTCGGTGTATTCCTCAGTGTGCATGAAGGCCCTCAGCGAATATCCAAGGCAGTAAGTACTGTACCCCTGCTGCCGGGTATGATCGTGAGCAATGAGCCTGGCTATTACCGTGACGGCGCCTTTGGAATGCGTTGTGAAAACCTACAGATCGTGCGTGAGTTAGACTCCGCCACGGGTGACGGGGGCATGCTGGAGTTTGAGACTCTGAGCCTGGTTCCTTTCGATACCCGCTTACTGGTGATTGAGCTTCTCGACGCTACCGAGATCGCCTGGCTCAACGACTATCACCAGCGAGTGATGGATGAGATAGGTCCGCTGCTGGCCGGGTCGGAGCGTGACTGGTTGTTGGAGACGACACAGCCCTTGGACACCTGAACCCGCTTGTGAATTTCGGTAGACTGGCGCTTACAACAGCAATAACGGGAGAGTTACATGGCAGCGTCTGGCGCGCACTGGTCTTCTCGCTTCGCTTTTCTCATGGCCACGGTCGGATTCGCGGTAGGCCTCGGCAATATTTGGCGTTTTCCCTACGTCGCGGGTGAGAACGGGGGTTCTGCTTTTATCCTGATCTACCTGCTGTGTGCGTTTGGCATCGGCATGCCTATTTTGATGTCAGAATTACTGATCGGAAGGCGTGGGCAGGGTTGTCCCTCTACGTCTATGGCGCGTGTGGCCGGCGAAAGTGGACGCTCTAATCACTGGCGCGGTGTCGGCAGCATGGGTCTGATAGCCGCATTTGTGATTGAAATTATTTATGCCGGCATTGTGGGATGGGTGCTGTGGTATTTGTACAAGGCACTGATGACTGGCTTTGCCGGTGTGACAGCTGAATCCGCTGCTGTCGAATTCGACGCTGTGTTAGCGAGTACGGCAGGCATGCTGTTCTGGACACTGGTGGGTCTGGCTATCACCGGGGTCATCATTTATGCGGGTGTACGCAAGGGTATCGAGCGCGCTGTGGTGGTGATGATGCCCACGATGATACTCCTTCTTGTTGGCCTCGCCTGCTACAACGTGTTTGCAGGCGGCATGGAAGAAGCGCTGGTTTGGCTGCTCACCCCGGATTTTAGCAAGGTGAATGCGGGCACAGTGCTGGCAGCCATCACGCAGGCCTTCTTCTCTATCGGTGTAGCGATGGGGGGTATGATGACCTACGGTTCCTACCTGCCGCGCTCCATTTCCATTGGCCGCTCCGCCCTGATTATCGTTGCAGCGGATACGGCTATTGCCCTGTTGGCCGGGCTGGTGATTTTCCCCGCCGTTTTCAATAATGGCCTTGATCCCGCTGCAGGCACCGGGCTGATTTTTCAGACCCTGCCTGTTGCCTTTGCTCAGATGCCGGCAGGCCACCTGTTTGGTGTATTGTTTTTTCTCATGCTTTCTGTAGCGGGTATTACGTCCATGGTGGGTCTGGTGGAGTCAGTAAACACCTGGGTAGAGGAGCGCTACGGTGTGACGCGTCACAAGAGTGCTCTGCTCGTCACGGGAGCCCTCGCGATTTGCTGTCTCCTCAGCCTGATGTCGTATAACGTGATGAGTGATGTCACCGTGTTGGGGATGAACTTTAATGGCCTTCTCGAACATGTGTATGAGAAGTTGTTGCTGCCCATTGGCGGCTTGCTCATTGCAGTTTTTGTGGGCTGGGCCATGTCAAAAGAGCAATCGCGAGATGAATTGTCCCCCATGAGCTCTGCGGGGTGGGCCGTGTGGTACAACCTGCTGCGCTATGCGGTACCGCCAGCCATTCTGGTTGTGTTGTATATGGGGCTGATGGGCTAACCGCTCAACGATGGCGCTGCGACTTGCTGCGAGTGTCACAGAGCTTGAAGGCCACCGT
Source organism: Candidatus Marimicrobium litorale (assembly GCF_026262645.1). NCBI lineage: Bacteria > Pseudomonadati > Pseudomonadota > Gammaproteobacteria > Cellvibrionales > Halieaceae > Marimicrobium > Candidatus Marimicrobium litorale. Next base: position 1,751,695 of record NZ_SHNO01000001.1, on the reverse strand, counting down.
AAAAGACTGTGCGCCCGGTGTTGTTACCTAGCTCGGTCCGGTTGGAATATCCTGGAAAGCGATACCCTTGTCAGCCCGCGGTTCCTGCGGCAAGCCGAGCACCTGCTCGGCCAAAATATTGCGCATGACTTCGTCAGTGCCGCCGGCCAGACGCACGCCAGGCGAGAACAAGACCTGCTCCTCGAAGTGCGCCCGCTCGGGACTGATTTCCGGATCCAGTATGATGCCCGCTGGCCCGAATAACTGGCAGGTGAAGTTGGCGATCTCCTGATTCATTACAGCACCTACCAGTTTTCCCATAGAGGCTTCGGCGCCTGCGATACCGCCCTTTGCCACCGCCGTTAGCATCCGCTTGTAAAGCGCTTGCAGGCCGGCGTATTGACTGTACCAGCTGGCCAGGCGATCGCGCACGATCGGATCATTCGCAATCGGCTCCCCGTCCAGCTCCAGTGATTTTACGAGATCCAGAAACTGGGGAAAACCGGTCGGCTGTACGCCACTAATGGCGAGTCTTTCACTCATCAGAATGGTGAGTGCGCCTGTCCAGCCGCCGCCCACGTCACCCAGGCGATAGCTGTCCGGCACAACGGCATCGTGGAAAAATACCTCGTTGAAGTGCTGCCCACCATCCATTTGTTTGATCGGGCGCACCTCTACGCCGGGTTGTCGCATATCGATCATAAAGAGCGTGAGACCGCGGTACTTGGAGACCGTTGGATCGGTGCGGGTGAGCACTACACCGTAGTCGGAGTATTGCGCGCCCGAGGTCCAGATCTTCTGGCCATTTAGCGTCCAATCATCACCATTCTTTTCGGCACGGGTACGCAATCCCGCCACGTCCGAACCAGCGCTGGGTTCGCTAAACAGCTGGCACCAGACATCTTCGGCGCTGGCCATACGGGGCAGTAGTTCGCGTTTTTGTTCTTCCTCCGCGAAATGCAGGATCGCAGGGCCACAGTTACCTATGCCAATGACGAAGTGCGCATCGCGCGTTTTAAAATGCTCTACCTCCTGGGTCCAGACTACCTCGTGCAGCGGTGTCAGGCCGGCGCCGCCGTAGTCCTTGGGCCACGTGAGGCAAGCATAGCCGGCGTCGGCTTTTTTCTTGTACCAGGCTTTGGCTTCCTGAAAGGCTTGCTCTCCTTCCATGCCCATATGCAGTTTGTCGGTCCGACGTTCGGCATTCGCGTCAAGCCAGGTTTTGACGTCTTGCCGAAAACTGGCCAAGTCGGGGGTATCGTTGAAATCCATATTGGTCTCCTCAGGCGGCTTGCAGTAGTCGGGTGGTCAGTTTTTCCTTCCATGCTGGCAGCGCTCCAATCAGGGTTGATAGCAGCTGCGCACGCCGGTAGTACAAGTGGCAGTTGAACTCCCAGGTGAATCCCATGCCCCCGTGTGCCTGAATATTTTCTTTACTGATCAGGTAGTACGCATCGGTGGCACTCACCCGCGCGGTGGCAGCGGCCAGCGGCAGGTCGGGGGCATCACTGGCCAGAGCGCAGGCGCCATAGTAGGCATTGGCACGGGCGAGTTCGAGTGCGACATACATATCTGCAAACTTGTGCTTTATGGCCTGGAAGGAGGCAATGGCTCTGCCAAAAGCATAGCGATCCCTGGTATAGGCAATGCCCATGTCCAGTGCTGCCTGGCAGCCCCCAATCTGTTCGAATGCGAGTAGTACTGCCGCCTGGTCCAGCAGGGCAGTCAATGCCTCCTGTCCCGCGTCACCCAGTTGTTGGGCGGCGCAGTCGTTAAAGGTGAGGCGTGCCTGGGAGCGACTGGGGTCCATGCTGCTTACGACCTCGCGGTTCACTGACGCATCCGCGAGGTCAGTGATGTAAAGCCCCGTCGCACCGCCTGAATCTCGCGCGGTGAAGACGACAAAATCGGCAATGTCGCCATCGGGTACGGGCAGCTTGCAGCCATTGGCCCTGTGATTTTTTACTTCTGTGTTGAGCTGCGCGCTATTAATGCCTTCGCTGATGGCGAGAGTGCCTGTGAGTTCTCCGGAGGCGAGCCCGGGAAGGTAATGTGCGCGCTGCTCATCGCTACCGTAGCGCTTGATAGCCTCGGTCGCCAGGTACACGCTGGACGCGAAGGGCACTGGTGCCAGTGAGCGACCCATTTCTTCTGCAATGACGCACAGTTCGAGGTAGCCCAGCCCCAGGCCCCCGTGGGATTCCGGTATCGCGATGCCGGTCCAGCCGAGTTCGACAATTTTTTGCCATAGCGCCTGGTCACAGGGGTTTTCAGACAGTAACGCTGCACGCACGGTTTCGGCCGTGCATTCACGGCTCAGGAAGTTGCGCGCCTGATCCCGAATAAACAACTGATCCTCGGAAAATTCAAAATTCATCTCGGACTCCCTTTGCCTGAATGCCATTGACGTGATGTCGATAGCGACTTACACAGCTATGCTGACTGAGGCCGGATATTATAGGGAAACCCGATCTTTGTGTGGCTCAACAAATTGGACTAACGGCGTACTGATGTGCTCAGGCGGGGTCTGTGAGTAGCTGGTGTCGCATTTTTTCTACATCGGCGCGCGATAGATCCAGTCCCTCGCGCACGTAATTATCGAAGCTACCCCATGCGCTATCAATTTCGTCAAAAGCCGCCCTGATCCAGGCTTCCTCGACCCCCATCAGAACGCCAAGTTTGTCGGCGGCTTCTTCGCCCTTGAATACGCGCAGCAGCAGAAGTTGTGTCCTACGTGCGTTCAACGCGTGTTGCTTGCTGGCCATATAATCCTGTACCACGATTTCCTGAGGGACGCCCAGAATGCGCAGGAGTATGGCGGCCGCGAAACCGGCCCGGTCCTTGCCCGCACTACAATGCCAGAGTATGGGTGCGCCCTCTGCCTGTTGCAGCGTTCGCATGAATTCACGGTACTGGGGGGTAAAGGTTGTCGCGAACTGACGATTGGCTTCTATCATCATCCGGTTGGGCTGCATGTCGCCGAAGTCACCACTCTCAATGCGATCCATTATGTCCGCGACCATTTTATTGCCATCATCGAGGGTGGGAATCTCGACTATTGTAAAACCCGGGGGCTCTGGCAGTCGGTCCGGCTCTTCGGATTTTTCCGCGCCTGACCGGAAATCGACCATTGTAGAGAGGCCGAGTTGTGAAATACCTTCAATATCAGCATCGGTGGCGTGAGCGAGCGTGCCAGATCGGTATAAAACCCCCCATTTAATCTGGCGTCCATCCGTTGTTGGATAGCCACCGAGATCGCGGAAATTGGCGATCCTCTCGAAATTGAGTAAGCGGTTTTGCGCGCGCTCTGCGGCAGGTATCTCGGCAGGAATGCGTAGTTGTTCAGCAGGAAGGAATTGCATCAACAGCGTGGTCAGCAGCGCCGCAGCGATAAGAGAAAAAACTATTTTCTTTACGGGCAAGGGCCAACCGTCGAAGATTTGAACAGGTGACAAGAGCATAGCATTGGTAGCCAAAGGAGCAAGTTTTCTTGCGGCGGTTACCGTAGGGGGTTTATTCTTGATCAACAGAGGTCTATCCCAAGAGAGGATCGGGAATGTTTAAATACAGTGTGTCCAGATATGTCAGTGTTTTTGTTTTCATCCTGATCTTCGCCGGCAGTGTCCGGGCGGAACAGGACATTCGTCTATTGGCGAATACCTCGCCCCCTTATGCCGGCGCCGGTCTTCCTGATCAGGGGCTGGCCCTGGAATTGGTGCGGCATATATTTACGCGAACTGATTATACGCCGGAGATAACGATAGAAAATTGGTCTCGTGCCGTAGAGGGTGCGCGTATCGGCGTTTACGATGCGCTGGCCTCGGTCTGGTATTCGCCCGAGCGGGAACAGGATCTGTTGTTCAGCAAGCCTTACCTGGAAAGCGATCTCATTCTCCTCAAGCTGCGCTCGAATCGCCGGGCTTACACCAGTCTGGATGAGTTGGCTGGTGGTCGCCTCGGTGTGCGCAGGGACTACGCGTACGGTGTCGACTTTGATGGAATACCCAACCTGGTGCAGGTAGAAGAGGATCTTCTGGTGTCGAACCTGCTCAATCTCCTTGCCGGCAAGGTAGATTTTGTCATCGCGGATCAACGCACAGCGACTATGCAGTTGCACGAGCTGTTGAACGACAAGATTAATCAGGTGCAGGTCATGGGGATAGCATTGCCAGCGGTAAAGCGCCATATTGCGGCCGCACGTGCCTGGCCTGGCCACGAAGCCATGATAGCGGCCTTTGATCGGGCTTTAGTGAGTACTCAAAATGACGGATCTCTCCAGAGTATTATCACCAAGTGGAATGAGCGCTACGCCGACGTTAAGTGAGATTTTTGGTAGGGACCCAAAGCGCAAAAAGATAATGTGTGCCGGTGATGTGCAGAGATTCACACAAGCAGTGATTCGTCCGTGCCTGCATTATTTGAGGATGTTAGCGTTACAGTGTGCCTCCGGGGATGGGGCACTGGCGGGGCCACAACATGACTGTGCGTGGCTATTCCTACCCCTCTCGGCCCGCCCCGCTTTTCTATTTGCCTTTTTTCCCCAATAACAGGCCCAGGCCCGTGCCGAACAGGACGATGAGTAGGAACAGGCCCACTATGCCGAGTATCTTGTCGGGTTTCTTGCTGCCCAGCCATTGTAGATAATGGATTTTGTACAACAGGTCGATCAGCCGGGTATCCCGTCCTTGCTGTGCGAGTCGCATACGAGTCCAGTCCAGGGTGATCTCGATACCGGTATCGGTCGTTATTGAGCCATTGTTAAACGCACTAATTTTGCCATAGCGGTCAAGGTTAGCAGAGATGGCATCGCCGACAAGTCGCATAATATCCTGCTCGCTGGGGTAGGGCCTTTGTTTGCCCGTTGTCGGGTCAAGATGCTGCCACGTATGGGCTTGCCGAACCATGAGATGGTCTCCCAGAATCGTTCTGAACAGACGAACCTCGTTCCAGTGGGCCTTGGGTTTGACGGAGAGCGCGTCAGGCATGGGTTGGGTTTTCAGCAGCAGTGTCTCGTAGGCTTCGCCGTAGCCTGGCTTGGTCAGAAAAATGATGCCGGTGAGTGACCACAGCAGTATGGGTATTGCGACGGTGACAGCAACAATGCGATGCACTTTTGTCGCGGGCATTTACCGATTCTCGTAGCGATTCAGATCGAAGATGCCGGCTTCGCGCGGCGACTGTGTGCGGTATTGCGCATTCAGCTCATCAGATACCTTCCAGAAGCCCGGCTGGGTTCGACGTACGCCATACGTTGTAACGAGTTGGGCGTAATCGTCCTCGCTCTGCAAGGACGCGATAGCGTCCAGGAATTGCGTGAGCTCCTTATCCCCGACCTGGAAGAATGCATTGGGGTAGGCGCCGACAAATCCCTCAGTCACCGTGAGGTAGTCCTCCTGCGGAATACGTCGCTCCGCTTCCCTGAAAACCTCCGCGTTATTGGCGAAACTATTGTTGTGCACGATGGTGTAGACCTTTGGGGCTTGCTCGGCGGATATGACTTCAAGAAAAGACACTTCTGGCATATAACTGAACGCGGTGCTTTGTAAACTTTGCAGGTGGTCAAAGCGTCTATCTGTCACCTCGTATCGGCCCGTGTTGGCTACTTTAGTGCGATTGCGTAGCATATTCAGAAGTTCCCGCTTTGGGTTATCGGTCTCAAAAGTGATGCCGGTTGTCCTGTCTACGGCCACCGAATCTGTCATGACGAAACGGTTGGCTTCTTTTGTCGCTTCGCGGTACCAAAAATCACGCAGTATCAGTCGATGGTCGGGTGGCAGGAAGAAAAGGAAATTCTGCTCGCCTTCCATGCGCAGGAAGTCCATGTAGAGGCGGGTCTCCAGTTGGTGCGCTATATTACCGAACACATCGAAGCCTGCCACCAGCAAATAGTGGATGCGTTCCAACAGGGAGTAATCGATTACCCAGGTGGTGTTGGGTTGTTGACCAACAAACCCTTTTACTACCGATGCGCTATTGTTGTGGCGAAAAATTGTGAGGGCTGCGTTGTCATTCGTGCCGTCTCCATCCCAGATGAACCCCATGTCAAGTCTCATCCCCTCGGGGCCAAATGATTTCTTGATGTGGGCGAACTTGTCTTTCAAGAACTTGAGCTGTGACTGCGAGTATTTTCGCCACTCGATCATGGTAACCATAGCGCCGCGCTTGCGATCGGCGGGTAGTCGCAGATCGTTGCTAACCCTGGCCAGAAATTCTGCGCTTTCCAGGCCGGTCGGCCTGTCGGGATTGAGAAAGACCACCCAAAAGTGGTCGTCAATGACATTCAGGGCGACCTGACCTCGGCACACGGGTCCCTTGATGTAACCCATGATGGTGAAATGGGCTTCGTCCAGCATGAATCGATAGCGCGCGTTTTCCGGTAATTCGCGGAAAGTGATAAAGGGGTTTTCTGCATTCTGGCGCTCGTAGCCCGGCAAGGCCGTGACTGTGTAGTCCGGTGCCAGAAATAGTTCACGCCAGCGCGCCATGCGTGCGTCGTTCAGTGCATAGGGCATATGGCGCTTGGCGAGCAGCGCCGTGCGCAAAGGTTGCAGTCTGTAAAAAAATTCAGTGGTGCCTGGATCGTCGTACGGGCGTCTTGTGGCGATGATGTCGATGGGCTCGCCAGGCGGCGTTCGTGACCGCACGAGGTTGAAGTAGCGATCGTTTTCTTGTTGATCGGAGAAGTAAAGGTTGCCAATAAAAAGGTGCTCATACATGTAGCGTGCCATCAGGCGTTCTTTCAGGCTGTCGCCGTTAAAGAACGTTTCCCACTGCGTGATGGCGCTTTGCAGTGCCGGACTCGGTGGCTCAACCGCGACGCCCGGGGCGCCAGAGGCCAGCCATTGGGTCATGGTGCGATGGGAATCTTCATCCAGTGCGGGTAGACCATAGGGCATTCCCCAGAGCGGGTAGTCACGGGCAAACTTATCGAATTCATCGGGTTTGACGCATTGCTGTTTTCTGTCCAATCCCAGCGTGATGGCGTCCGGTAGCAGGTCACTCTGCGGCAGGGGGTGCGCTTGCTTCAGTTCCAGCATACGATTCAAGGTGCCCTTGTCAGGCGACGTATCATCGAGCACGGGGTAAAACCCGAGTTGTCGCCACTCCTCTATGGTCTGGGCATCTTCAAAGAGCCGGGTCGGCGTTGCGGCGGTCAGGCGGGTGCCGTCATAGACGATTTCCTTGCTGGCACCGCGTTCCGCGCCCGCGAAGGCATCCAGTTTTAATTGACAGGGGGCATCGTAGCAACCATGACAGACCATGCACCGCTGTTCGACGATAGTTTTCACGGCGCCTGGATAGGTAGTGTCTGTCGCTGCCGGACCGGAGGCCAGGGCGGTGAGAAGGAGTGAAAGTCTGAGCAGGAATGTTTTCATGGGTGAATTCTGGTGTCTTCTCTGCCCGAAAGCAAGGCTGCACAACTGCAGTTACGCGAAATCTGTCAGCCTTGACCTATAGGAGCTGCCTTGCCAAAGTGAAGGGCGAGTGACTGTCAATGATCGGCAGGCACTTCCAGGAGAGGGGGTTCAGGGGAATGATGATGCAATGCAGATGGACTGTTTGGGTGTGTGCTTTGTTATGGATGTCGGTGACCCCCGCTTTTGCCGAGGTGACGCAGGCACAGATTGACCAACTGCTAGCCGGGCAAAAAGCGATCCTGGACGAGCTTGCGCAAATCAGGCAACGGATTGAGCCAAAGAGCGTTGACGGTCGAGTCTCCGATACCGGTCGCGTAGCTCAGAGCCTCAATGCGGGTCAGATGTCAGGCATTAGCGGCACGCCGAGTTTCGTGATCGGTTACAGCGATGGAGATTCGGTCAAGAGTAAAAAATTGCTGCGCGGGGCCGTAGGGTTTTCCATTTTCCAGACTCATCTGGACGCCTTGTTAGACAACGATCTGCCCCGCGGATCTGGCGGTGGGGTATAAGTCGTCTCTTATGACCAGTGAACATCTAGTGTACGAGGCACACGGTGCGATTGCTCGCGTCACCTTGCGCGAGAGTGCAGGGCCTGCGGGGTCCACCGGTAATGTCTGGGCGGCGTTGCGGAGCGCCTTTGTGGCGATTGAAGCCAGTGACACAGTACGTGCGGCCCTGATCAGTGGTGCCGTTGGAGCTTTTGCCTTTGACCCGTCTCCCGAAGCCTCTGCTTTGCCGGATCGATTAGAAGGGGTCGGCGTGCAGGACGCGTTGTCTGTGCTGCGGATGAGTCGGGTGCCTGTGGTGGTGGCGTTGCGAGGTCGGGTATCGGGTGCGGGTGCGTTGTTGGGTTTCTCAGGCGACTGGATTGTGGTGGATGACGAGGTTGAATTCATGGCTCTCGATCAGGTGCTGCAGCAGGCAGCGGGTCTGAACCCCGGGTTCGTATTTTTGCCCGCACTGGACACGGCTGTGGTTTCCGCCTCTGCGGTGCTCAGTGGGGATGAAGCGGCACGACGGGGTCTTGTGACAGAGTGTGTTGAGAGCGGGGCAGCGCGGGAGCGTGCGGAAGCCATCGTCAAGCGCCTGGCGCAGGGGCCAACCCGCGCTCTGGCACTCACCAGGCAGTTGCTGGACGAGTCTGCTAACGCGGATTTTGAGGCTCAGTGCAGGCGCGAACTGGAGGTCAACCAGGTCTTGCGCACCAGCCGTGACAGCGCAGAGGGCGTGCAGGCTTTTCTGGAGAAGCGCCCGGCGCGCTTTCGCGGCGAGTAGGCGCGCTCTGCTCTTGGCGTGATAGCAAGAATATACTAAGCATGCTAAATTATAGCCTGCGATGTATTTAAGGCTGCTGTGATGGAGCGCCGCCTGATAGTCGGTTTATGCAGTAAGCGGGGAGTGACTGGTTATGCCTGTCGGTTTAATGGCGTTAGGGGCTTACTTGCCTCAGCGGCGCCTGCAGCGCAAGGTGATTGCGGCTGCGCACAGCTGGTTTGAGCCCTCGCTAACAGGGCTGGGACAGGGCGAGCGCACCATGGCGTCTTGGGATGAAGATACCATCACTCTGGCGGTAGAAGCCGCCCGTGCCTGCCTGCGCAATCGCGACAGGGCCGGTGTTAATGCTCTGTACATCGGTTCTACCAGTTTTCCTTTTCTCGACCGTCAGAATGCTGCGCTGGCGGGTGAGGCCATTGGCCTGAGACGCGATCTACAAACGTTTGATCTGGCGGGTTCGCGTAAAGCGGGTACGTCGGCACTGCTTGCAGCGTTGAAAGCGGCAGAGCAGGGTGAGCAGGGCCTGGTGGTTGCAGCCGATAAGCGGCGCACCAAAGCGGCGTCAACGGCCGAAATGAACTACGGTGATGGCGCGGCGGCGATGCTGGTGGGCGAGGGTGAATGTATTGCCGAACTGGTTGGTGCGCACACGCTCAGTGTCGATTTTATCGATCATTTCAGAACCGCCGAGTCAGAGTTTGATTACCAGTGGGAGGCGCGTTGGGTGCGCGATGAGGGCCTGATGAAAATCGTGCCCGAAGCGGTATCTGCCATTCTGGGGGGCAGCGGTAAAGACGTGGGTGATATCGCTCATTTTTGTTGCCCTATTGGCAATAGTCGGGAACAGCAGGCTCTGGCGAGTAAGCTAGGTATCACCGCGGATGCACTGGTAGACAACCTCCACAGCAACTGTGGTAATACCGGCGCAGCCCACCCGCTTCTGATGTTGGCCGGGGCGCTGGAGCGCGCACAACCGGGCGAGCTGATACTGCTGGTTGGTTTCGGTCAGGGCTGCGATACGATTTTATTGCGGGCGACTGCGGCGCTGGTGCATCAGCGCGCCAGCGCACAGGGTCTTCAGGCCTGCCTCGACAATCGGTTGGAAGAGGAGAACTACTTCAAGTTTCTGGCCTTCAATGGCTTGATGACCATGGAACATGGGATTCGGGCAGAAACTGACAAGAATACGGGTTTGACAACCGCCTATCGCAATCGGGCGCTGACCACGAGTTTCATCGGGGGTAAGTGCAGAGACTGCGGCACGGCGCAAATTCCGGCCGCCCCGATCTGTGTAAACCCAACGTGTGCAGCAGTGGATTCGCAGGATGAGCACCCGTTTGCAGACGCATCCGCGGTGTTGCGGTCTTATACCTCGGATAGGCTGACCTATTCCCCAAGCCCGCCAGCGTGGTACGGGATGGTGCAGTTTGAGGAGGGCGGCCGAATCATGATTGACTTTACCGACGTACAGGCTGAGCGAGGCCTCGAGGTCGGAATGCCCATGCGCATGGTTTTCCGGGTAAGGGATTACGATCACAAACGGGGTTTCCGCCGCTACTACTGGAAGGCGGCGCCGGTGTATTCAGGAGAGTAAGTCATGGCCAAGGGAATCAGAGACAAGGTCGCCATCCTCGGCATGGGCTGTTCTCGCTTCGGGGAGCGCTGGGATTCGAACGCCGAGGACCTGATGGTAGAAGCCTATACCGAAGCGCTGTCTGATGCGGGCATTGGCACAGATGACATTGAAGCGGCCTGGTTATCGACGGCTCTGGACGAGCAGCACGTAGGTAAGTCGGCGGTACCAGTGGCTTCAGCGCTGCGGCTGCCTTATATACCGGCCACACGTGTTGAAAATTATTGTGCCAGTGGTACCGAATCCTTTCGTGGCGCAGTGTACGCAGTGGCCGCTGGTGCCTGTGATATCGCTCTTGCCATCGGCGTAGAAAAGCTCAAGGACACCGGCTATGGCGGTTTGCCTCAGCGAACCCGCGGAACAGTCAATGACCTCTACTGGCCCAATGTGTCGGCGCCGGGGTCCTTTGCGCAGCTTGCATCAGCCTATACCAACAAACACAAAATGGATAAGGGAGACCTGAAACGGGCAATGGGTCATGTTTCGGTTAAAAGTCATGACAACGGGCTGCTGAACCCGAAAGCGCATCTACGGCGTAAAATTGATATAGACACAGTGATCAATGCCTCTATGATTGCTGAGCCGTTGGGTTTGTACGATTGTTGTGGTGTCAGTGACGGTTCTGCGTGTGCCATTGTGACGACTCCGGAGATTGCGCGGTCTCTTGGTAAAAAGGATCTTATTACAGTGAAGGCGCTGCAGTTGTCAGTATCGAATGGTCGAGAATTATCCTACAACGAATGGGATGGTAGTTATTTTCACACTACACGGGTTGCTGCCAGGAAAGCCTATCAGGAAGCCGGCATCACCGACCCGCGAAAGCAAGTGAGTATGATAGAGGTACACGACTGTTTTTCTGTGACTGAATTGATCACCATGGAGGATCTTTTTATCTCCGAGGAGGGAAGGGCGTCGCACGATATTTTGGACGGCTTTTACGATGCTGATGGCGCGTTGCCCTGTCAAATCGACGGCGGGCTTAAATGCTTTGGTCACCCGATAGGAGCCACCGGTTTGCGCATGCTCTACGAAATGTACCTGCAGTTAAATGGTCGTGCCGGAAAGCGCCAGATCAGTGATCCAGTATTTGGGCTGACGCACAATCTGGGCGGGTTTCCCTCCCAGAATGTATCGTCGGTTACAATCGTCGGCAGGGAAGGCGCCTGAGTAGCATGCGTCTTGCCCCCGCCCGTTTTATAGTGCACAAGCTCGACAGATACCGATTGCCGGGCGCGAAGTAAAAGTGGAGGTTTGATTAGCGATGGCAGGTTTGTGGTATGAAGAATTGAAAGAGGGCATGGTGTTCGAGCATGAGCTCTCACGAACGGTCACCGAAGCCGACAATATGTGGTTTTGTAATGCGACTTTGAACCCTCAGCCTCTGCATATTGATTATCATCATGCGGCACAGACCGAGTTTGGCAAGCCGTTGGTGAACAGCCTGTTCACCCTCGGCCTGGTTATTGGTATGACGGTGACAGACACGACGCTGGGAACAACGGTTGCCAACTTGGGCATGACAAACACTACATTTCCTGCGCCGGTATTTTTTGGGGATACTGTGCGTACCCGCACGACCGTGGTCAGCAGGCGCGACAGTAGCAGTCGTCCAAGTCAGGGTATCGTCAATTTCAAACATGAGGGTCTCAATCAGGACGGCGTGGTGGTATGCATTTGTGAGCGCGCAGCCCTGATGCATTGCAAACCGAAAGGAGGTGAAGCATGAATCAGTCACTGACAGAGCTGGGCATGGGTGCAAATACATTTTTTGACCAGGATGAAAACCTGCTGGCTATTCGCGAAGGTGTTAGTAAGGTCTGCCAGCAATTCCCTGATAAATACTGGCGCGACAGGGACGAGGACGGTCACTTTCCCCATGAGTTTCATCGGGCCATGGCCGAGGGTGGCTGGTTGGGAATTACCATGCCGGAAGAATTTGGCGGTCAGAACCTCGGCGTGTCCGAAGCAGCGATGATGATGCACACGGTCGGCAATGGTGGTGGCGGGATGGCTGCCGCGTCGACTATACAGATTAATTTGTTTGGGCCGCATCCTATTTTGTTGTTCGGCACCGATGAGCAAAAGAAGCTCTGGGTGCCCGATCTGGTGCAGGGTAAAGATAAAGTCGCCTTTGGTGTCACTGAGCCCAATGCCGGTCTGGACACAAGCCGAATTACGACCTTTGCCGAGAAAGTGGAAGGTGGTTGGAAGGTCAATGGCCGTAAGATGTGGACAACCACGGGGCAAGTGGCGACCAAGTACCTGCTGCTCTGCAGGACCACCAAGCGGGAGGACTGCGAAAAGCGTTCCGATGGGATTACCCTTTTCTATACAGATTTCGATCGCGACAAGATGGAAGTACAGCGTATTCCAAAAATGGCACGCAAGGCAGTGGATTCCAACATGGTGTTCATCGACGACCTTTTCATTCCCGACAGCGATTTGATCGGCGAGGTGGGCAAGGGGTTTCGCTATATTCTCACGGCGATGAATGCCGAGCGCGTAATTATCGGCTCCGTGGCGGTAGGGTTGGGAATGGATGCTTTGAGTCGTGCAGCGGACTACGCTCAGGAGCGTGAAGTATTCGGCCGTGCTATCGGCATGAACCAGGGTATCCAGCATCCTCTGGCCCAAAACTGGATGCAGCTGGAATCCGCGTGGCTGATGTGTCAGAAGGCAGCACGGATGTACGATGCGGGCGAATCTTGTGGTGCAGAGGCGAATGCGGCTAAGTTTCTCGGCGCTGAAGCGGGTTTCAAGGCCGCGGAGCGCGCAGTTCTTACTCATGGTGGGATGGGTGTGGCAAAAGAGTACAACGTGGAGCGCCTGTTCCGGGAATCCATGATTATGCGGATTGCCCCTATTTCAGAGCAGATGATTCTGAACTTTATCGGGGAGCATGTGCTGGGTATGCCCAAGTCTTACTGACGGGGCGATACTCGTCACCATCGCGGTATCTCGTTGCCTCAACATTCTGGCGCAATGCAGAAGGAGCAAGAACAGTGACTGATCAGCTGCAGGTAAAGGTCTCTGAAGGCGTGGCCAGAGTGACTTTCAACCGGCCCAAGGCGCGTAATGCGTTGTCGCAGGAAATGCGCACCGCATTGGTTGATACCATGATCGATTTTGGCCAGGACGACAGTATTCGCTGCATTGTTATAGCGGGCGCGGGTGACAACTTCATGGCGGGGGGTGATGTGAAAAATTTCGCTGAACTGGCGAAGTTATCCAAGGAGGAGCGCTACAACCATTTCCTCAAGCGCATACACGTCACTCAGCCCTTGTTGCTAGCGCTGCGTGAGATGAAAAAGCCAGTGGTCGGCGTGGTTCAGGGTGCCGCGGTAGGATTCGGTTTTTCACTCGCTATGGCCTGCGACCTTGTCATTGCTTCCCACGACGCGCGTTTTGCCTGCTCTTATATTGGAATCGGAACGTGCCCCGACGGCTCTGGTTCCTATTACCTTCCTAAACTGGTGGGTGTGAAACGTGCTATGGAGATCGCCTTGCTGGGAGACTTTATCGATGCGTCTACCGCGCAATCCATGGGGCTGGTAAACCGTGTCGCTGAGGAGGGTCAGCTCGAGGCGGTATCGGAAGAGATTATCGGACGCCTGGCAAGTGGTCCGACAGTGGGTATCGGCAATACCAAACAGTTGATTTACGCTGCGGACGATAACAGTCTGGCGACGCAGTTGGCCATGGAGGCGCGCGGTTTTGCTGAGTGTGCTGCGACCGAGGACTGGGCAGAAGGCGTGACTGCCTTCACCGAAAAGCGCAAGCCGCAGTTCCGTGGCTGCTAGACGACAGGAGTAGACATGGTGAACCGGTCATGGATGTTCATACCCGGAGACAGTGACAAGAAGCTAGGCAAGGCTTTGAGTGTCGGAGCCGATGCCCTGATTCTTGATCTTGAAGATTCCGTTGCTGAAGGCAGCAAGGCTGACGCCCGTGCGCGGGTGGGTGAGTATCTTGCCGCACAAAGTGGTGCATCTGGCAGTGAACTCTGGGTGCGGGTAAACGCGCTGGATACGCCCCATACGCTGGCAGACCTGGTGGCCGTTATGCCGGGAGCCCCTGCGGGGATTTTCTTGCCCAAACCTTCCCATGGTAATGATGTTCGCCGCCTGGATCACTATCTTTGCGCGCTGGAACAGCAAAATAGCCTGACAAAAGGCAGTACGCGGATTATGAGTCTCGCCGAGTCTGCTCTGGGTATGATTAATCTGGGTAGTTTTCTCGGTGTATCGGAGCGTCTGTCAGCAATAACCTGGGGCGCTGAGGATATGGCAACGGACCTTGGGGCCACCACCAATACGGATGGCAGCGGCAAGCATTTTTTAGTGCACCAGCTCAGTCGTACAAGCGCCCTTGCAGTGGGCGCTGCGGGCAACTTTCAACCAGTGGACGGGGTCTATCTGGACTTTCGGGATGAAAGCGGCCTGCGGCAGGAGTCGGTGTGCGCGCGCAGAGAGGGCTTCAGTGGCAAAATGGCTATACATCCGGCCCAGGTCGCCGTGATAAATGAGTGTTTCACTCCCAGCGAGGATGAGATAGCGCATGCACGGCGCGTAGTGCAGGCTTTCGCGGACAGTGATGGAGCAGGCACTATCGGGCTCGATGGAAAAATGTTGGACATTCCGCATCTGAAGCAGGCTAAACGCTTGTTGTTAACGGTAGAGCGCGACTTCTGAACTCATCAGGATAGGTTAAACATGGCAAAACGCAGCGATCAACAACCCTTGGTGCACGGCGAGACGGCCCCGGCCTTTGATCGGGTAAGGAGCCTCTTCGAGCACAATATGCGAACCCTCGCCGAGGAAAATGCGCAGTTGTGTGTCTATCACCGGGGCAGGAAAGTCGTCGATCTGTGGGCGACTCATCCCGACACGCCGCAATTTTCTGGCGACTCGTTGGTAAATATTTTCAGCAGTGGAAAAAGCCTGGAGTCGATTGCGATTGCCTCTCTTGTCGGAAAGGGGTTACTTGATTATGAAGCCCCCGTCAGTAAGTATTGGCCTGCCTTTGTCGGTGGTGGCAAGGAGTCTGTGCGGGTGGCGGATTTAATGCGTCACGAAGCTGGCCTGGTCAATTTTAGCCGCTCGATCAATACGACCGATTTGCTGACGCCGAATATAAAGCAAAATCGGGTGGGCGAAATCATCGAGCAAGAAGTGCAACGGTTTGCAACTGGCGGATCATCTCGACGCGAGTATCACGCCATGACCCGCGGCTGGATAGCGAATGAGCTGTACCGTCGCGTCGACCCTGCAGGTCGCACCATCGGGGAGTACCTGCGAGAGGACCTGTCAGATACGCTGGGCGTGGATATTTTCATCGGCCTGGAGGAGGCGCAGCTCGAGCAGGTGGCGCCGGTTCGACTGCTTGATCCGAAAACGCACCTATTTCAAAGC
Organism: Candidatus Marimicrobium litorale; assembly: GCF_026262645.1. NCBI lineage: Bacteria > Pseudomonadati > Pseudomonadota > Gammaproteobacteria > Cellvibrionales > Halieaceae > Marimicrobium > Candidatus Marimicrobium litorale. Next base: position 1,735,979 of record NZ_SHNO01000001.1, on the reverse strand, counting down.
CTCAAGCCGCGTCTGTTCGGTCGTCGTGTCCAACACAATCTGTTCCAGTTGATCGCGCGGGTGTGGCGGCCGCTCTGGGCGTTGCGCAAGGCGAGGGGTGCCGGTGCCCAACCGGCTCCCGTCGAGGGTATGAGGAACATCGATATTTTTAATGAAGCAGGCATGATGCAGGGTGAAACGCCGTCGGCGAATACCCATGCCAACGCGCGCAGCCTGGCCAAAGTCGCAGCAATAATGGCCTCCGGTGGAGAATTGGATGGGGATCGCTGTCTCGATAGAGCGGGCTGGTCTGCCCTGCACGACCATCCTCTCCCTGCAGAGATGGGCAACTTTATGCCCACCCGCTTCACTCAGGGAGGGGTAGATAGTTTTTTGCCGCTCACTGAAAAAAGCTCCATGCTGGAGAAAGCATTCAACGGCGGTCGGGAGGGTTTCTACGGCTGGATGGGGCTGGGCGGCTCAATTTTTCAATGGCATCCGGAGCATGAAATCGGTTTAGCGTTTGTACCGACGTCATTGCACCTGCTGGACCTCCTGAATGAGCGCGGAAAGTTCTACCAGGCCGAAGTCCTGCGTTGTATCGACGCTGCATAAGGATTTATCGGTTTTGAATAACGCCACCTGGCGCTGCTTCGGGTTTTTCTACAATACGTTGCGAAATGGAAAGCTGCGAATTTTCGTGATGCTTAAAATAGATCAGTAGCGTCTGTATAACAACGTCAAATGTGCATTCGGATATTTTTCAGCGGAAAATTCATGAGCGATGTCGCGAGCCGCGCCAATGTATACATTGGCAGAAAATGCTGAGGCAGGCCTCGCCTGACACCTTCAACGGGACAAGCAGGAAACTCGGTTCGTACTCAGGTAGCAAAGTAAAACCTTTCTGTTACAGTATCGTTTTTTAGTGCACCGGATTGGCCGCCTAGTTTTAACCGTCGTAACGGACTCATTGGGAGGAGTTTATCGACTGCCAATTGATAACGGCTTTTGTTGATCCAGTAAAGGATGCTTCCGGTCTTGGGGGTAACCGCTGTCGCCTGGTAATGTTGGACAGTAAGCCAACGCAAGCCCTTCCTTCATGGTCGGATGTCACTACTTGTGTTAGCTGGCCGCACACGTCTGAATTTCCTGCCGCAATCGTGCTGCGTTGTTACAGCCCCGGTGGACAGCTAATCCAATGTTGTGGCCACGGACTCATGGCTGCCTCTCATGCCTGGATGGCCAGGCTGGGACAGGATGCGCTCACCCTTTTCATGCAGGGTAGTCGTGTAGAAAGTTGGCAATCGCGGGGGGAGACATGGCTGCGCTTCTCCGCGCTGGAAATGCAATCATGTGAGGTGCCGGCCTGGGTCAGAGATGTGCTCTCCATTCCATCAAATCCAGTGTCTGCTGCATACAGCGGTGGCTCCTCGGATTATATGGTACTGCAATGGCCCGATGGTTTCGATTTACGTTCGCTCACGCCGCCAGACGAGACGTTGGCTAATTACACTCAGAGGGCGCTGATTTGCACTGCCGCACGGCCCGAGGTGGGGGATAGGGCGATAGAGTTGCGTTACTTTGCACCGCAGTACGGTGTAAGAGAGGATGCGGCGACGGGGTCGGCAATGCGAGTGCTGGCTGCTTACTGGTCGTCGCGATTCGATCGCCTGCTGGGTCATCAGTGCTCCTCTTCAGGCGGGCGGTTACTTTCAAGATGGGCGCCGAACTATGTGGAGGTAGGAGGGGTTTGTGTGGCGACTGAAGCGGTGACGTTAAATGGCGAGTGATGATATTTCCCGCAGCTTCCTGCGCATCAGGCAGCAGTCCCTTGCCGCTTGTGAGCGTCTGGAGATTGAAGACTACGGCTTGCAGGCAGAGGCTTTCACGAGTCCTCCAAAGTGGCATTTAGCGCATACCAGCTGGTTTTTCGAAACCTTTCTGTTGAAGCCCTGTCTGGAGGGGTACGAAGCGTGTAACCCATTGTATGAAGAATTATTTAATTCCTACTACAACGGGGTAGGAGGCCAGTACGCTCGTTCTCAGCGCGGTTTGTTGTCGCGGCCGACAGTCGCCGAGGTGTTGAGTTACCGGCAGCAGGTTGATCGTGCGATTATTGAATTACTCGACGATGATTCTCACCCGCAGCGCGACACTGTTTTGCAACGTTGCCGTCTGGGAATACAGCACGAACAACAGCATCAGGAGTTATTTTACACTGATTTGAAGTATTCCCTGTTCGCGAATCCGCTGTTGCCTGCTTTCGCTGAACTGTCAGCGGGCTGGAGGCCGCCCATTTTTCCTGCAGTAGAACAGCAATGGCGGCAATACGAGGGTGGGCTTTTCGAGGCGGGATTGCCTGTAGATGCGGTTGATTTTTCTTTCGATAATGAATCTCCCGCTGTTCGGGTTTATCTGGAGCCGTTTGCACTTTCGAATCGCCTCGTAACAAACGGAGAATACCAGGCCTTTGTCGACGACGGTGGTTACAAGAATCACCAGCACTGGCTGGCAGACGGATGGACACTAGCGCAGGAAGAGCGATGGCAACGCCCGCTCTACTGGCTTGACCGTGATGACGGTGGTTGGGAGTTTACCTTGTTTGGGCTGCGTCGCAGAGATCCTCATGCCCCGGTTTGCCACCTCAGCGGCTACGAGGCGGATGCCTACGCCAGTTGGTTGGGCGCGCGGTTGCCTACTGAATTCGAATGGGAGTGCGCGGCTCGCAAGCAAGCCTTCACGCCGCTGGTATTTGACGCGGATCGCCTGAATCCGCAGCCCGCTTCGGGTGATATTCCGCTTCTGCAGTTATACGATGCCTGCTGGCAGTGGACGGGCTCTGCTTATCGACCCTATCCGGGCTTTAGTGCTGGCGGGGGCGCTATTGGTGAATACAACGGCAAGTTCATGGCGAACCAATGGGTGCTAAAGGGTGGTTCATGTGTCAGCCAAAGTGGGCACGTAAGACCTACCTACCGGAATTTTTTCTATCCGAGCGATCGATGGCAGTTTAGTGGTCTCCGACTCGCGCGAGATGTATAAGGTCTGGGGAGGCCAGTAAAAATATGTATCCAGTCGCAGCTCGAGTTGGAAAAACTTAGCTTTAAAGATCAGCAGCCGGCGCAAGTCGACTCGCTGGCGGATTTGCTAAAGGGCTTCGGTTGTTCGTCAAAGCAGATCAATCCACGTTGTTTTATGACGCCCGAGGGTCGGAGCTGTTTGAGAAAATCACGCAGCTGCCGGAGTGTTATCCGATCCGGACAGAAAAGGCAATTCTTAAGAATAATGCCGAAGATATCGCGTCTTCCTGTCTGGTCTACGGTCTCGTATAGGGCCGAGAGGCGGTGTGCTGATTGGTGTCGATTTACAGAAATCGGAAAGAGCGCTAAACGCCGCCTATAACGATGCGAAGGGTGTGACCGCAGCGTTCAATCTGAATGTTTTGAATGTAGTGAATACGTTGGCTGATGCTGACTTTCAGCTTGAGAGGTTTAGTCATCAAGCGTTCTATAATGTGGAGCACTCAAGAATTGAAATGCACTTGATCTGCAAGATAAAACAGACAGTCACTATCGGCGCTAGTGCCGTACTTTTTGAACAAGGGGAGTCATTGCATACAGAGAACTCCTATAGATACAGCCTCGAAAGTTTTACGGAACTTGCAGCGACGGCGGGCTTGCAAGTGCAGCGCAGCTGGTGCGACGATGAACAGCTGTTCAGCGTGCATTCTCTTGGTGTGCCAGAGTAGTGGGCTACAGACAGTGTGATTGTAACTTCGCCCGCTAGCGCTAGCCGCTACTTAACCTTTATTCATCAAGCTGTTTTTTTGCTAGCTCGCGCGCGACGTACCGTGAAATTTGACGGATCCTGGGGAGGCTCAGGTGCCGTCCAGCCGGCGTTTATGGTCTCGTAGATTTTCGCGCACGCGTGTGACGATGGTGCGCAGTTGCTCTACATCCTCTGACGGTAGCTCACCGATAGAGATATCGTGAACATCCTGTAGCGATGTGTTGATCCGTTTCTCGAGTTTTCGACCTGCCTGTGTCAGCCATATCCGCTTGGCTCGGCGGTCCCGATCATCGGGGCGGCGCTCGATCCACTGCTTGCCCTCCAGGCGGTCGACTAATCCACCGAGGGTCACCGCGCGTATTCCGAGCTTTTGTGCGAGGTCACCCTGTATAATTCCTTCCTCTTCCATCAGCGTGGATAGAACCCAAGCCTGTGTGGCGGTTAGATCCAGGTCCTTGAGCAGGCTGTTAAAACAGAACACCCGAAGCCTGGCAACGTCCTGAAAAAGGGTGCCGAGGGTTTCTCTGCGTTCTGTCATCGGGGTTTATCTCCTGTGGCTGGTCTGCGTTGCTAAATTGGATCCCAGTTGAATACGTCACGAGAGGTCTCAGGTCCATAAAAATCGCGCTCCATGGCGGGGAGCGCGTGGTCAAGCACGGTTTCTGGCGTCCAACCTTCCGCGCGATGAACGCTGCGCAATGGTCGTGGCTGTGACATCAGAAAAATTTCATTGCCGCGCACGGCAAAAATCTGACCTGTGATATGGGCTGCGCCGTCAGATCCCAGTGCGGTGATGAGCGGAGGGATTTTTTCCGAAGCCATTTTCTTGATCTTCTCCAGGTACGGTTCTTCATCAGGATTCTGCGCACCGCCTTTCGCGGGAACAGTGGCAGTCATCCGACTGAAAGCAAAGGGGGCAAGGCAGTTGGAGCGCACGTTGCTGCGAGCCATGTCAATCGAGATAGAGCGAGACAGGCCGACGATGCCGAGCTTAGCGGCCGAGTAGTTGGCCTGGCCCAGGTTGCCGCACAGGCCTGCCGTAGACGTCATATGCACCATGCTGCCGCCGTTTTGTTGCCTGAAAATATCGCAGGCGGCGGAGGCGATATTGCGCGCTCCGTTGAGGTGCACATCGATGACCGCGTCCCATTCCTCGTCTGACATGCGATGGAACATGCGATCACGCAGTATGCCGGCATTGTTGACGAGGTGATTAAGTCCTCCGAGTTCGTCCTGGCATTGCTCGATCATAGTGCGCACTGCGACTCGGTCAGTTACGCTAGCGGCGCAGGACGATGCCTCTCCGCCGGCTGCACGAATTTCCTGCGCGACCTGCTCTGCCAGGGCGGTGTCTACCCCTTCGCCGGTAATACTGGTGCCGAGGTCATTGACCATCACCTTCGCGCCGGCCTGTCCCGCCTGTAACGCGATATCGCGACCTACGCCCTGGCCGGCGCCGGTGACGAGGACGACTTTTCCTTCCAGTAATCCAGCCATTTGCAAACTTCCTCCGTGGGCGTGTAATGGTGTTCAAATGCCAGCGAGGGGGATATGATTCGCGTACATATGATGTGCATGATTATAGATAGTAAGCTAACAATTTTCCATACCGGCAGCAGGCTTGGGATGGGGAGGGCAAGTTTATGAATTTGGCGTTCAGCAGCAAGGACCTGCTATTTCAGCAGGAACTGCAGGCTTTCCTGGCCGAGAGCCTACCGGATGACATCCGGGAAAGGTGCGCTCGCGGCCTGATCGTCGGTAACGAAGACCTGATTCGTTGGCAACGTATTCTCTACGATAGGGGTTGGATGGCGCCCAACTGGCCTGTTGAATATGGGGGAACCGGCTGGACTCTTACCCAGAAGTACATCGCGGCCCGGGAGTTCGCTGCTGCCTGTGCACCTCTGCCGACTTTTGGCATTACCATGCTGGGCCCGGTATTGATCGCTTTCGGGAACGCGGAGCAAAAAGCGTTCTATCTGCCCCGCATCCTGAAATCTGAGGATGTCTGGTGTCAGGGTTATTCTGAACCGGGCGCTGGTTCCGATCTTGCCAACCTGAAAACCCGTGCGGTGCGGGAGGCGGACGACTATCTTGTCAACGGTCAAAAAATTTGGACCAGTTATGCACACTGGGCGAACCGCATGTTCTGCCTCGTGCGCACCGACGCGGCGGCCAAACCTCAGAAAGGGATTTCCTTTCTGTTGATTGATATGGATACACCGGGAATAGAAATAAAGCCCATCATAGGTCTCGATATGGGGCACACGCTGAATGAGGTATTTCTCAGTGATGTTCGGGTTCCGGTTAAAAACCGTGTTGGAGAGGAGAACAAAGGCTGGACCTACGCCAAGTACCTGCTGCAGAAAGAGCGCAGTTTTGTTGCGAGAGTGGCGCAGTCGCGTCACTTGGTACAGCGCCTGAAAAGTAGCGTATCAGAGAAGAAAGTGGGGGCAGTGCCTCTTTTGGGCAGTGCAGAATTTCGCCGCCGTATGGCCAGGCTGGAAATAGATTTACAGGCTCTTGAGTACACGGAGTTGCGCTATCTCTCGAAGGAATTGCAGGGTGAGCCTGTTGGCCCAGAGCCATCAATTCTCAAGATTCGCGGGAGCGAAATCCAGCAGGGGTTAAAGCAGTTACTGGTTGAAAGCCTGGGTATGTACGGTGTGCCCTATGAAAATGATTCGATGAAGCTGTCTGACAGTTATATGGAAGTGGGGCCAGATCACCGGCACGGTATCCTCGCAGAGCATTTGTACGGACGCGGCGCGACTATTTTTGGCGGGTCCAACGAGATTCAACGGAATATTATTTCGCGCATGTTGCTGGGGACTTAAGGGCATGGATTTTAACCTGACTGAAGAGCAGAGCATGTTGCGTGACAGTTTGGAGCGCTTCGTGGCAGACCATTACCAAAACACGGATCGCGCTGCTCTGGTCTACGGTGACCCCGGCTACAGTGCTGAACACTGGCGGTTGTTTGCCGAAATGGGCTGGCTGGCTTTGCCCTTTGCAGAACAGCACGGCGGGTTTGGCGGAACACCAGTCGATACGGCAATTCTGATGGAAGCTCTGGGTCGTGGGCTGGTATTGGAGCCTTACCTCAGCACGGTGGTTCTGGCGGGGGGGCTGGTTGCGTTAGCGGGTAGTGAAGTGCAACAGGCCGATATCATTCCGCAGATAATTGCTGGCGACCTGACCCTGTCGCTTGCGTACCTGGAGCCGGAGTCAGGTTTTGATCCCGCGCATGTTGCGACAACGGCACACTCCAACGGTGATGGATTTCTGCTAAATGGGCAAAAGTGCGTTGTTTACCAGGGGCCGTCGGCGGATCGTTTCATTCTTTCTGCTCGCACCGAAAAGGGCGTTGCGCTGTTTGTGCTCGAGCAGGGTTTGCCTGGCCTCTGTCGCAAGGACTTCAAGACCCTCGATGGTCAGTGGGCCAGTGATCTCAGTCTTGAGGGTGTCTCAGTGGGCCCGGAGGCCCTGCTGGGGGCCGAGGACCTCGCGCTGCCGGCGCTGGAACAGGTGTTGGGCCGCGCAGTGAGCGCTGTTTGTGCTGAGGCGGTGGGCGCAATGGCTGCTGCCAATGAGATTACCCGGGATTATATTCGTGTGCGCGAACAGTTTGGCGTGGCGATAGGCAGTTTCCAGGCTTTGCAGCATCGTTGGGTAGATATGCACATTGAGGCGGAGCTGGCTAAGTCTATGTCCGATGCGTTGGCAATGCGGTTGCGCGATGGAGACGAGGACACACCTGCTATGGTTTGCGCTACCAAGGTAACGGTAGGCAGGGCCGCGCAGATTGTAGGGCAGGGCGCTGTGCAACTGCACGGCGGAATTGGTATGACCAATGAATATGCAATTGGGCACTATTACAAGCGCTTATCAATAATTGATTTATTGTTTGGCAATCAGGACTATCACGCGACTCGCTATGAGGCACTTGAGGCTGCGAAATGAGCGAGATAAATAAAGATAGAGAAGATGAACGTGTCCCAGTCTGACGAGGGCGAATTACTCTGGCAGCCGTCGGCCACTCGTATTGGGAATTCCGGTCTCACGGCTTACCGCGCCTGGTTGAATCGAGAAGCCGGTGTCAGCTTCGATGACTATGACGCTCTCTGGCGATGGTCCATAGAGAATCCTGCCTTATTTTGGGAGTCTATCTGGCGTTGTTATGATATTGCTCCGGGGCAGGAATACACAGCGGTATTGGGGTCGAATGGGATGCCGGGGGCACGCTGGTTCCCCGGTGCTCAGTTAAACTTTGCTGAGTATCTGCTGCGTCAGGGTGACAGGGGTGATCCCGCGCGGGTCGCGGTCTTTGCCGAATCGGAGAGTGTCGCCTGCAGTACCCTCAGTTGGGAAGAGTTACGTCTGCACGTTGTGCGTTTGGCGTCTTATCTTCGGGATGCCGGTATTGGCCCGGGAGACAGAGTGGTAGCCTATCTGCCCATGTCTTGCGAGGCGGTGGTCGCAATGCTGGCCTGCATCAGTGTCGGTGCGGTGTGGTCCTGTTGCTCACCGGATTTTGGGGCGAAGAGCGTGATAGAACGCTTTGAGCAGATTCAGCCGAAACTGATCATTGCCATTGCGCACTATCGCTACAATCAGAAGGACTTCAAGCGCTCCCGGGAGATGTCGGATATCCTCGCTGCTATCCCGTCTCTCGGCGAATTAATTTATCTGCCATGGGGCGATCGGAAATCTCCTCTTCCTCCCGTAATGCCGGCATCCTGCAGGTTGACGACGTGGCAAGATGCGCTCGAAGCAAATGCTGCTAGCTATGACAGCTTTGCTTTCGAGACTCTACCTTTCGAACATCCTTTGTGGATTATGTACAGTTCTGGCACGACTGGGGCGCCGAAGGGTATCGTGCATAGTCAGGGTGGCGCGTTACTGGAATATGTGAAGTACGCTTGGCTGCATGATGACATGGGGCCGGAACAGGTAAAATTTTTTGTTACGACGACGGGCTGGACCATGTTCAATATTCTGGTTGGTGGCATGATGGCGGGTGCTGCAATCGTCCTTTATGATGGTCACCCCGCTAGCCCTGATGAGAGTCGACTGTGGGACATGGCCGATCGGTACAAGGCGACTTACTTTGGTGCCAGCCCCAGTTATGTTAACGCACTGGTGCAGGCGGGCTACTCCCCTCGGATCCACCACGATCTTGCCTCCATCAAGACTATTGCGCTGACTGGATCGCCATCTTCCCGTGACACCTTCCGTTGGTTTTACCAGCATGTTCATGATGACCTGCATACTATATCCATGAGTGGGGGCACGGATATCAGCAGTGCCTTTATCGCCGGTGCCGTCGAGTTGCCCGTGTATGCTGGCGAAATTCAGTGTGCTTGTCTCGGTGTCGATGTCGCCGTCTTCGATGATTCGGGAGGCGAGCTGCGTTCGGGAGAGGATGGCGAGTTGGTGATACGCCAGCCCATGCCGTCCATGCCCATTTTTTTCTGGAACGATGATGATGGATCACGTTACCGTGCCAGTTACTTCGAGGAATACCCCGGTATCTGGCGCCACGGTGACCTTGTGCGCAGGAGTAGTCGTGGAGGATTCGTGATTTCCGGTCGCAGTGACGCGACTCTAAATCGCTCTGGTGTGCGTATTGGGACGGCCGAAATCTACCGTGCTGTGGAATCTATAGAGGGAATCGAGGATAGTTTGATAGTGAATATAGAATTGCCCGATGCGCAATTTTTCATGCCTCTTTTCGTCGTCATGGAGAACGGTGTTGAGCTTGACGAACCGCTGGTAAGAAAAATTGCTGCGACCTTATCCAGTGAATGCTCGCCGCGACACGTGCCTGACAAGGTTTACGCGATTGCAGAAGTGCCTTATACGCTCACCGGGAAAAAGCTTGAGGTACCGGTCAAAAAACTGTTTCTTGGCACGCCGGCGGATAAGGCCATGAATGCGGGTGCTATGGCAAACCCGCAGGCGATGGAGTTTTTTGTAGATTTCGCCAGAAGTCTGCAGGGCGGGTTGCAGAGTTGAGTAGCAGGGCTTGCAAAGGAAAAGCGTTATAACAGGGAAGCATTGACGCATGATGAAACTGACGCACATATTACAGAAGGCCGCTCATCAATATCCGGAGCGTCCTGGTATTACCTTCGCGGGACGCACCCGCACCTGGTCTGAAGTACTTGAGAGGTGTGAAAAACTCGCTGGAGCGCTCACTTCACTGGGGCTGAAGGCCGGTGATCGATGTGCGATTCTGACACACAATAGCAGTGTGATGGCGGAATGTTTTTACGGACCGTTGTGGTGTGGCGTTGTACCGGTCCCGATGAACTGGCGTTGGACGCTGCAGGAACTGAAGCCCTGCTTTGATGATTGCGAACCCGTATTACTGGTGGTGGATTCAGCGCATGCAAAGCTGGCGCTTGAGCTAAAAGCACGTTGCTCGGCTCTAGAGATCCTTGTTTATGCGAGCGAGGGTGAAGTCCCTGAAGGGTTTGTATCCTATGAGTCCTTGGTGGATGGCGCGGCGCGTATCAGTCATAGCCCCTATGGTGGCGAAGATCTGGCGGCCATTGTCTATACAGGAGGTACTACCGGGCGCTCCAAAGGTGTAATGCTGACTCACAGTAATCTCTATGTTAACGCCATGAATCACCTTGAGTTTGATTCACCTGGGGCGGGACAGAGTATTGTGTTGTCCGGTCCGATGTTCCATATCAGTGCACTGTGCCGTGTATACATTCATACACTGATGGATGTGCATATGATTATTCTGCCCCAATTCGATGCACTACAATTGATGGAGGTCATACAAACGTATGGCGTAACGTCTCTTATCCTGATCTCCGCCATGGCGGCCTTATTACTGGATCATCCCCGCTACAGTGAGTTCGATCTGTCCACATTGCGCAAAATTAACTATGGCGCAGCGCCTATGCCACCCTCACTCATTAAACGCCTGCGTGAGGCTTTTCCTGAAGTCAGCTTTTTCCATGGCTACGGAGCCACGGAAGCTGCAGGTGTGATCAGTACTCTGCCTGTAAAAGACGAATTTTTGCAGGGAGGCGCGGTAGTGCGGCTCAACTCTGTGGGTAAGCCCGCGCCATATATCGAGTTGCGTATCGTGGATGAGCACGGTGCAGAAGTAGTGTCGGGAACAGTGGGTGAAATTGTGATTCGCGGCCCTAACGTGATGAAAGGTTATTGGAAAATGCCTGAGGAAAGCGCAAAGGTGCTCCGCAATGACTGGTATCACACAGGGGATGCCGGCTATCGAGACGATGAGGGCTATGTGTTTCTCGTGGATCGAATGAAAGACATGATTATTAGTGGTGGTGAAAATATCTACTCGGTAGAGGTCGAGCGTGTCATAGACTTACACCCCGCAGTCCGTCAATGTGCCGTCGTGGGACTGCTCGATGATACCTGGGGCGAAATCGTACATGCGGTAATTTCTCTGGAACCCGGAAGGACGGTGACGGCGAAGGAGTTGATTGAACATTGTCGCGGATATATCGCTCGCTATAAGTGTCCCAAAGACCTCACAATCTGGGACGAGCTACCCTTATCCAGTGCAGGCAAGCTGCAAAAAAATGAAATACGTGCTCGAACGGCCTCAGAGCAATCTACGATGTGACCCGCATTGTCGGTCAAGCCAGGGTTGTCAGGGTGAATGAAGCGCCCTGAGTAACTATCCGTAGGATTGCAAGAATCATTAGAAATAAAAAGCTCAGGACAAGCGTTCTGGTACTGTTTATAAGATCATCAGTGGTGTAATTTTGCATTTGGCTCAGTTTGCGAAAGCTGGCCGAGCAGAATATCCAGACTAAACCCGCCGCAATAATGAGCAGAGCGACAACCGCACGAGATAGAGTGGCCGGTACAGTCGCATCGGAAGCAAGCAGAATAAGCGTGCGAAGCATCTGCAAACATCCGATAAAAGTAGCGGCTATCCCGTAGAAGAGCATAGCGTTGCCCAGTTGCCGTAGGATTTTCTTGTGATCAGTGTTCGGCTCAGATGCAGGCGCAGGATTCATAGCTTTCTGTCACTGCACCACAGTTGAGACGATTAACACGATCGCTATAGTTGTTGTCAGGGTTGCCAGTACTCGAAATCCGCTAGCCAGTGCGGCTAGACCGCGCATCATTGAATCAAAATCCAACACTTTTGTTTCGGTAATCTTTTTCAGATCTATTGTCGGACGCCAATAAACAATGGCTTGCAATATGGCTAACGCACTTGCGAGTATTAGGCTGACGCTTACGGCCGGATCGTGTAACTCTAGCTTAAAAAAAACATTCACAAGCCCCCAAATAGCGCTGATGGCACAGAGTGCGCTGAGGACGCGCATATATTTGACCAATGCGATGAACAGACTCCGGCTTGAGTCGCCCGATACAGCAGAGTTGGTACTCAACCCATCGTTATCCACGAACGGTGTTCCTCATAATGGTTGGGAAGGTTCAATTTTGCAGACGCTAAGGGTACTGGAAATAGCCCGTGATAAATATAGAAGCCCCAGGTTTTTCAACGATTAAAATATGAACTCGGACGCATTTATGAGAAATAATTTTAGTATTTCCAAGGGGCGTTTTTAAGCATCCTACTTTTTTTGGTAATCAGGCAGTGAGCAATTGCGCGCGCTGAACTGCGGTTTTGACCAGTGCCCTGTCGCTGACGCAGGCGCCAACGAGGCCCCATTGTAACGCTGTGCTCGCGGATATTGGCTCATTTGTGAGCATCATTCTAAGGGCGCGGCTGCGGCCGACCAGCCTGGGAAGTAAGTAAGTTGATCCAAGGTCGGGCGCTAGTCCAATACGACTATACACCTGTATAAAGCTCGCCGACTCGCCTGCAATTGTAAGGTCACCTAGCAGTGCAAAAGCGCATCCCGCACCGGCGGCTACGCCGTTCACAGCAGTGACAACCGGAACGCTGGAGTTTTTGACAGCGTGTAGGGTAGGGAAGTATCCCTCCATCAGAGCAGTGACTACATCGACGCTCTGCGGGGGGCGATTGCGTAAATCCTGTCCCGAACAAAACGCACGACCAGCGCCAGTGATGACGAGAGCTTTGATATTGCTATCCGATTCGACAATGTTCATTGCAGATTGTATATCTGCCATCATAGGGAGGTTCAGCGCGTTTAGCGTGTCTTGTCTATTTAATGTGAGTATAGCGACACCACAGTCGACGGTGAGCAGTATAGTTTCGAAGCGATACATTCAGGGCATCGTTCGGGGCATGATTTTGTCAATTTCATCGCGAAACTGGGGAGCGGCAACATTACGCAGCGCTTGCATGCGTTGGGTGATTGTCTTGCCTCGGAGGTCCGCGATACCCATTTCAGTAGCAACAATATCCACGTCGGATTTGCCAGTGGTTATCAGCGAGGTGTTCAGCCTAGCAACTATTCGGCTGCGATTACCATCGCGAGTGGTGCTGGGCATCGCAATAATAGAGAGGCCATCCTGCTGTGTTGACGCAGCGTGCATGAAGTCTACCTGCCCGCCCACAGCCCCGATATATCGATTCTTGATCACTTCTGCGTTGACCTGGCCGTATAGGTCAACCTCTATCGCTGAATTAATCGCTACCAGTCGATCCTGTTGCGCGAGGTATCTTGCGCCATGCGTTGCTGCGGCTGGGTGCAATTCTATTTCTTTGTTCAGATGTAAGAAGTGGCGCATATCTTCGCCGCCAATCGCGAGCGCGCCGACTGTGATCCCCGGCCGGACCGTGTTCGTCTCATTAGTGATGACTCCGCTCTCAATGAGCGGTATGACATCTTCGGTTAGCATGCCCGAATAGATGCCCAGGCGCCGATGTTGTGAGAGCGACGAAAGTATGGCCGACGGCACGCTACCAATGCCGTACTGAATCACGGCGCCATCCTGAATAATATCCTGTAGATGGCTTGCTATCTGTTTTTCTGTTTTTCCTATTGCGCTGCTTGGGCCGTTTATCGCAGCATTTGAGCAGTGAATTACGACATCAAGTAATGATTCATCCAGGGGCTGAGCCAGAGTGGTGCAGGGCACCTGATCATTCACTTCCGCTATGACCAGGCGAGCCGATTGCATGGCTGGGATGAGGTAGTCGTTGGCGAAGCCGAGGCTGTAGTGGCCATCAGGCCCCCTTGGGCTGAGTTGGACCAGTACGACGTCAATGGGTAAGGTGCGATCTGCGATAATGCGCGGTATAGACGAGTAATTACCCGGCAATATCTGTAGTTTTGACCCTAGTGTCGAATTGGTTCCCATTGCGCCGTAGCTGATGACGTTAAAATCATCGAGATGGGTGTTATTGAGGGTGTCAGAGAAAGATAAGCCCACGAAAATACTGAAGTGGCCTATCATTGACCTCTGCCTGACCAGAGTTTTCGTGAGCATGAGTGGTTCTGCGCATCCCTGCCCCCATGTTACGGTGTCCCCCGGCTTGACGTAGTCAGCGAAGTTCAAATTATCGAGTGTGATGGCTGTTGGCATGTATCTTCCTGTTAAATTCGGGCCTAACCCGACACAACCACGCCGGCCTTTACAAGGCGCTGAACGTCCGCCGCGTCAAAGCCAAGCTCCTCTAGTATAGCCATGTTATGTTCTCCCGGTGCCGGTGCGGGGGATTGTTTCTTGCTGGGTGAATGCCCCGCCACGATAGAGGGAAACGGCAGTACTTTTCCTTCAGGTGTTTCTATGTGCACCGCTCGAGACACACTGTGAGGTGTTTGCAGCGCCTTACGCGGCGTAATGCACAATGTCGCCGGCACGTCGTGCTGTTCGAACAGGGAAAGCCAGTGCGCTGCCGTTTCGCTTGCAAATAATTCATCTAATTGATGCATTAGGTCGTCGCCGCGTGCCCTGCGTCCAGATTCAGTGGCATACATTTGCGAGGCAAAATGAGTGTGCTTTTCTGCCACGGCCAAGACAAAATTATCCCAGAATTTCTGCTCCACAACAGTGAGAGCCAGTTGCTCTCCATCTTTCGTGGTGAATAGATCGTTGGTAGGATAAAGGTGCTCTTTACTCGGTTGATCGTCCTTGAACCCGAAGCGCAGGGCGTTCATGTAGAGCATTGATTCGTACAGGCTTATATCGATAATTGGCGCGATATCGGCCTTGTCTTTTTCTCTCAGTGCGGCAAGGATTGCGATGGCAGCGTATGTGCCACCGGCCATGTCTGCCACAGGCGTTGACGAGCGACGCGACGGCTCTCGCCAGTGCCCGCTCTGCGATAGAGAGCCTGCCATGGCTAAATAGGCGAGATCATGGCCAGGGTGTGAAGCCATTGGACCCGTCTGGCCGAAGCCGGAAATGGAACAGTAAACCAGGCCTGGATTGATTTCCTGCATTGCGTCTGCATCGATTCCTAATTTTCTTGCAACCCCAGGGCGAAAGCCCTCAATAGCGACGTCTCCATGGTGTGCAAGCCGCGTGACTACCTCCCCGGCATTGGGTGATTTCAGATCGAGTAATAGGCTGCGCTTGTTACGATTGGCTCCGGCGAACAGATGGCTTGTCATGCCTCTAGCATAGTCTCCTCCGGGCGGCTCAACCTTGATAATGTCTGCGCCAAGATCAGCGAAGATCAGCGTGGTGAGCGGTCCCGGCAGTAACATTGAAAAATCGATGACAGTAAGCCCTGATAGTGGTTGCCAGGCCTTGTCGGGTGTCGCGGTCATGGTTTTTTCTCCATAATTGCCCTGCTGCACTTCGATTCTATCGCAAGGGTGACCAAGTTCAGACATTTTCTTTTTCTTATCTTATTGATTGGCTGTTGGTGTCGACAATGGCCTCAGATTTCGCAAGAATGTAGGTCCGTCGCGACCTACGCCGGCGAAAACAAGGAGGAGACCGATGGCAAGTAACACGGAAATTATTGACGGCTTCATGGCTGCGTGGAACAGTCTGGATATCGACGCGGTAATGGCGCACTTCACCGATGATGCGTCTTATGCGAATGTTCCAATGGGACCGCCGCATGTTGGCAAGACGTTGATTCGCGAATTCATCGATGGCTTTATGGCTACCACGACAGAGATTAACTTTATTGTCCATCACCAGGTAGACGACGGACGAGGGGTGGTGATGAATGAGCGCACTGATATCCTGCAGATGGGCGAAAAGCGCATAGAACTCCCGGTTATGGGTGTTTTTGAGCTTGTAGACGGCAAGATCAGCGCATGGCGAGACTACTTTGACATGGGTGGTTTCGCTTAGTTTTTAGCTTTGACCGGAGGTGGCGCGGTGGATTCGCGTTTCTATTTCGTCCTTGGCGACTTGTTCAGCAATATTGCTGTTGGTCTGGTAGCTGGTGTTTTGGCCGCATTGGTTGTGGGTGAAGACTGGAATATGTTTTTGGCCATGATCCTGGCAATGGTGCTTGGTATGGTAGTTGGCACCGTTTTGTGGCTGCCATTGGGTGTATTGTTTGGCGCCATGGAGGTGATGTTGTCGACAATGTTTGGCGGCATGATGAGCGGCATGGTGGTCGGTATGTGGGTAGCGATGTCGCCTGTTTCCGTCAAAGCGGGAGCATTAGTAGGTATGGCCTGCGGTCTTTTAGCGATAGTGATTATATGGATCATGAACAGCAGATTGCGAGGCATTCGCGATCTGCGCAAGGAGCGTTGACAGTGGATAATATTACCCGGGCAAAGTGGGACAAGGCTGCGCCCACTTTCGACATCATGGCGGGTCGGGGAGCGGAGCAGCGCTGGCGTCCTTTAAAGCAGGCGTTGTTTAACGATATAGATGGGAAAATCCTGTTTCTCGCTCTGGGCGCCGGGTTGGATGTTGAGACTTCCCCGCCACAAAAAAAATCACCGCTATCGATACCAGTCCGAAGATGCTGGAGGTAGCCCGCCCCCGTGTTGCTGCCTACGACGGAGAGATCGACGTGCAGGTCGCCGATGTCCACGAACTGGATTTCGTGGACGACAGTTTTGATCAGGTATTTACTTCATGCACCTTCTGTTCTGTGCCGCGCCCTGTGGAGGGCGTGGTCTCTTTGCGCCGGGTCCTTAAGCCCGGAGGCGAACTGTATATGTTTGAACACACGGGTTCCCGCTATTATCCCTTTAAGTTCATGATGAACTTAATGACATTTTTGACTCGCAGAGTCGGGCTGTAAATGAATCGAACTACTGTGGCAAATGTGCGTGCGGCTGGGTTTGAAATACAGGAGGTGAATAACCTTTTTATGGATGTAGTGAAAACCATTCGCGCGATTAAACCCGCCTGAGGCGATGTCAACTTGGAAGCGGATTACAGCACTGCGGTCGCCACCGAACTGGGTCTGGATAGCGGAAGGCTCGCCGATTTAAGGGGCCGGCTGCAGCATGCTATCGACAAAGGTCCGCTGCCTTCTATACAGGTGGCTCTGGCGCGACACGGCAAGGTGGCGTTTTTCGAGACGTTCGGCAAAGCGGATGCCTCCACGCGCTACAACATATTTTCCTGCACCAAGCCGTTGGTGGCTTCGGTAATCTGGCACCTCATGGGTCAGGGACTGCTGGATATTTCAGAACGGGTAAGCAGATATATCCCATTGTTTTCGGAGCAAGGCAAGCAAGACATAACGGTAGAGCAGGTCTTGTGCCATACGAGTGGTTTTCCCCACGCGGATCTCGATGCTCCCGATTGGTGGACACGTCAGGGAAGGCTGGACAGGATGCGTGAGTGGACGCTTGACTGGGTCCCCGGTAGTCGAATGGAATACCACCCCCTCTCTGCCCACTGGGTACTGGCGGAATTAATCGAGGTGATTACGGGAGAGGATTATCGTATCCATCTGCAGACGTGCGTGCTCGATCCCCTCGGGCTTGGAGGTTTGCATCTGGGCTTGCCGCTAGACACGCAGAAAAATATTGCTACCGTGGAATTAGTGGGCGAGCCGCCGAGTCCACAGGAGGTCAGAGAACTCTTTGGTCGGAACGTTCGCCTGCCCGGTTTCGCGGAACAGTCGCTGCTGATGTTTAACAAACCCGAAGTGCGTCAACTGGGCGTGCCCGGTGGCGGCGCGGTTGGTACTGCCGCTGATCTAGCGTTGTTCTATCAGGCATTGATGTATAACCCAAGTGGGCTTTGGCGCCCTGATGTACTGGCGGACGCGACGGGCCGGGTGCGCGTTGATTACGCGGACCCCATTACCGGCGCTCCGGCAAATCGCGGCTTGGGTGTAGTGATTGCCGGGAGTGGAAAATACCTGTCGCATCGCGGTATGGGCACTACCGTATCGCCCCGTACGTTCGGGCACCCGGGTGCTGGAGGGCAGGTTGCGTGGG
The DNA here is from genome assembly GCF_026262645.1 of Candidatus Marimicrobium litorale. Classification (NCBI taxonomy): domain Bacteria; kingdom Pseudomonadati; phylum Pseudomonadota; class Gammaproteobacteria; order Cellvibrionales; family Halieaceae; genus Marimicrobium; species Candidatus Marimicrobium litorale. Next base: position 1,717,944 of record NZ_SHNO01000001.1, on the reverse strand, counting down.
GCGACCCACAGAGCGGTATTTCATTCAGCCTGTTAACCAGCGGCATGGATGCAAACCCGTTGCGCTCTGCGCATTTGTGTGCGGCGGTAAGTAATCGAGCTGGCGCATGTGCAATGCCTGTTCCCACTGCTCAAAAGGTGAGGTGATAAACGGCGGGCAGTCAGAGTTTTCGGCTGCTGAAGCATGCTAGACTGCTGGGGCAGGAGGTTTTGGTAACACGGAATACCATACGGCACTAGAGGGTCGCGCGGTTGAAAATGGAGCGGGGATATATCATGCGCAATGCGGTTGTAACCTGTCTATTGATGTTACTGGTGGCTTGTGGCTCGCGACTAGGTAGCGATGAGTACATGGCGCGAGCAAAAGACTACCTGGCTCAATCAGACGCCGCATCTGCCACTATTGAGTTACAAAATGCACTCCAGCAGGACCCCTCTTTGGCGGAAGCGCGTTGGCTGCTGGGTGAAATCTTCCTGGGGAGTGGGAACCTCGCTTTAGCGGCACATGAGTTCCGGCGGGCGGAGGCTCTTGGTTGGCCGTTAGATGATGTGCGTCCCGCTATCGGTCGCGTATATCTAGCGCAGGGCGATTACGACGGGGTTCTTGCTCTTACAAAGGAGGGGCTTGGCGCCGCTGCGGTAGCCACGCTGCTTTCCAGTCAGGCATTGGCAGCCAATGCGCAAGGGAAAGAGGGTGAGGCGAATGAACTGTTAGAGCAGGCTCGCGCGATTGACCCTGACTCCGAGGCGTTTAATCTGGCCGGTGCCTCCATATCTATGAATCAGGGAGAATATGAGCAGGCACTTGCGCTTATCGAGGCTGCACTGGAAAAGGAAAACAGGAACGAATTAGCCTGGCGTTTGAAAGGACAAGCGCTCATGCGGCTTCAGCGTTACGAAGAAGCCCGTGCAGCATTGGATCAATCTATCGAGCTCTCCAACTTTGCCTACGCAGACCGGGTCGCACGTGCGCTACTCAATATCCGTGTGGAAAATTATGAAGCGGCGCAAGAGGATGCGACCATTCTACTGGAAATGGCGCCACGGGGTGCTGCAGCGAATTATATTAACGGTGTACTTTTGTTTCAGGCCGGCGACTTTCTTGGCGCGTCCAGTGCTCTGCGTGATGCTGAAACACTGTCTGAGCAGTTTCCGATCATTCCCTATTATCTCGCGATCTCCTATTTGATTGAGGGTAACGAGGCATTGTCACAGACCTACGCACGCAAGTTTTATGAATTGGCGCCGGAGAGTGGGGCTGGCCGGAAGCTGTTCGCCATTACGCTTATGCAGGTTGGCAATATGAAGGATGCACAAGACATTGTGCGACCAGTTGTAGAGAGTTCGCCGAATGATCTTGCCGCTCTAAATATCATGGGGAATGCATACCTGATGGACGACAACGTCTACGCCGGAATGGTGCTGTATGATCGTATCGCTGAAGTGAATCCGGATTGGGCGATTGTGCCTTTGCGTAATGAAGTCTCGTTAGTGTTTCGCGATTTTGGCGGCGAAGAGGCCGGGAGGCCGACAAGCGATTTAGACAGCGAGATAAATTTCCCACAAGATGACATTCTCAAAATACGGCAGTCGCTGTCGGATGAAGACTATACCGCCGCGGTTGAACAAGCCAAGTCGTATCAGTTTCGCGATCTTGAACAGCTGTCGCCTGTGCACCTACTCGCCAGGGTCTATATGGCAGGGGGGGACAATGAAAAGGCCCGTGAAATATTTGGCAATGCTTTGGCTCGCAGCCCCGGAGACTCCTTCTCTAACCAGAATCTCGCCCACATAGCGCTGGAGGATGAAGACCGCGCTTCGGTTCGAGCGTATTACGAGGATATTCTGAAGCACAACAGGAATGATTTCTCCGCCTTGCTCCAGGTGGCGGCGCTGGATGCAGCGGAAGGGAATGTTATGGCGATGGTCACAGGCCTTAAGCGTGCTATCAAGGCTCATCCAGATACAGTCGAACCTCGTCTTAACCTGGCTCGACATTACTTAGCTACCGGGAATACGGCGCGAGTTGAAGGGCTGCTCTCTCCCCTGAGCAGCGCCAGGCAGCGTAATCTCGCCGTACTTGAGGTGCGTGGTCTCGCGCGGCTGCAGCAGGGGCGATATACGGGTGCTGTCGAGCAATTCGAGCAACTGGTGGAATTGAGCCCCGGCTCCGCAAGGTTGCATTACCTGCTTGCTATAGCTGCCAGCGGCGCTGGTGATGGCGACTTGAGCAAAAAGGAACTGTTGCAGGCCATCGAGATGGACCCGGAATACATGCCCGCATTGACGGGGCTTGCTCGTATGGCCTATCGCGAGGAAGAGACCGAGGAATTTACCGAATACGTTGACACACTCGGCAGGCTGGCGCCGGAGTCACCAGATGTCATTATGTTGCAAGCCTTGAAAGCTCGTTTCTCGGGAGACTCTGCCGCAGCGTTGGCATTGTTCAAGCAGGCTTATGAACTCGCGCCTACAGCGCAGACGGCAGTAGAGCTGGCAACATACTACAAGGCCTTGGGGCGTAACGACGATGCCGTGGCGTTGATGCAGGGTTGGATTAAGGACCACCCCAGGGATGTGAATGTACAAGGTGCCCTTGCCAATCATTTTCAGGCAACGGGTGATATGGCTTCCGCGATTTTTCATTATCAGAAAGTGCTGGCCATCAACCCGAACAATGTTGTTGCCCTCAATAATCTGGCATGGAATATGCGGGAAGTGAATATTCTTCGGGCAATGTCTTTTATCGAAAGGGCTGTAGCGCTGTCTCCGACCCCGGCGGTACTCGACACCCAAGCCTACTTGCAACATCTGGCGGGAGACAATGTGGCCGCGCGATACACCATTCGACAAGCGCTGTTGGATGCGCCGGATGAGCCGTCAATGCGCTACCACAGTGCAATGATAGATGCGGCGCTGGGTGACGAGGCAGTCGCCCTTGATACGCTTACTGACCTGACTAAGGAGGACGCTGCGTCGTTTCCGGAGCGAGCCGAGGCGCTCGAGCTGCTGCAGTCCCTGCAGTCCGAGACACCTCAGTAGGCGCCTATGACACCGTTACCTAGCAGGCGCTCGATCTCCTCGTCGCTGTAACCCACTTCCCTGAGTACCTCGGCGCTGTGTTCACCCAGACGGGGAGGGTGGCGGTAGAGGCCAGCCGGAGTGTCTGACAAATGCCCAGGGTAGCGTACATAGCGCATGGTGCCAGCTTCGGGATGATCTGCATCAAAAATGGTGCGATTGTGCTTTGCCTGTGGGTCCTCGACGAATTCGCGGATGGTTTTCACAGGACCAAAGGGTACGCCTGCCTCGTCCAGACGTGACAGCAGATCGTCAGTTGTGAAGCTTTTCATGACAGCGCCAATGGCATCTAGCCATGGGCCGAAGTCATTGACTCTCTCACCAACGTTTCGCATACCCTCACGGTCCAGCAGCTCGGTACATTCCAGTGCATTGCACAGACCTTCAAAGTGGTTGTCCTGCAGGGCCATACCGACCACGTAGCCGTCGGCGGTCTCAAATGTGCGCAGTACAGCCAGTGGAGCTGGATCCTGCATGTCGTTGGGCACGAAACTGTCCACGGGGATCATGTCCGGAAGGGAGTTGATTGCCCAGGCATCGATCATCGGCACATCTACGCGTTGGCCCTTGCCTGTCCCGCCCTGGCAGTCACGTGCATAGAGAGCGGCCATGGCGACACCAGCGGCGGTAGTGGCGGTGGTCTTGTCCACGATGGCAGACTGGATTAGTTGGGGCTTGCCGCCAAAAGGCATGCCCTGAATATGCATCATGCCCACCAGTCCCTGCGCTATGGGGTCGTAAGCAGGCTTATGGGCATAGGGGCCAGTGGGGCCGAAACCCGTGATTGAGACGAAGACGAGGCGCTCATTCAGCTTGCGCAGATCTTCGTAGCCTATGCCGAGGCGCTCCAGCACACCGCTGCGGAAATTTTCAACCAATATGTCAGCGTCCTGCACAAGCTCGCGAATAATTTCGATGCCAGTCGGATTTTTCATATCGATAGACAGGCTGCGCTTGTTGCGGTTCATCTGCGAATAGAAGCCGCTAAGGCCGGCTTTCTGCGGCGGTGTCATCCAGCGCGCGACTTCTCCGTGCAGAGGCTCAATTTTGACTACGTCAGCGCCCAGGTCTCCCAGTTGCTGTGAACACAGCGGCCCGGTGATCATGGAGGTGATATCGATGACGCGAATACCCTTGAGTGGGCCAGTGGGGCTCTGTGAAAGTTTTACATCCATAATGTTGTCCTGTTCTCTTCTGGCTGGGGCGTGGTTTATTCTGCTCAAGGCACCAGCGCGTTCACTTCAGGTGTTGAGCGGGCAGTAAATGCCGCCGGGCGCCTCGATGAGTGAAGCGCAGCGATTACAGTGTGTGCAGCCGTTCTTGTAATCCGAGTCTGCCATCGCATGCTTAACGAAATCAGGATCCTTGATAAGTGGCCGGCCCAGTTGAACGAAGTCAAAGCCTTCCTGCATAACCGTCTCAATACTCTGAACGTCGGTACACCCACCGATGTACACCATTTGGCACTGTACCCTGTCTCGTACACGCTTTGCGTCTTCGAGAAAGTATAATTCCTGATAGGGATAGTATCGAAATAGTCGGGGCCCGATCATTTTCAGCCCCAGTCTCATGAGCGGATTTTTCTCTACTTCGATCAGACCTTTTTCCAGTGTGTCCCCGCGAAAATACATCATGGGATTAAAACTGCTGGTGCCGCCAGAGCAGATCAGCGCGTCTATGCCTCCTTTGTCAAGCAAAGCGCTGACCTCGATCGCCTCGTCGATGTGCAGTCCATGTTTGATGCCATCGGTGAGGCCCATCTTGCCAAGTATCGGGAAATCATCACCCACCGCCTTGCGCACGGCATCCAGGGCTCTGAGAGGAAGGCGCATGCGATTAAGGAGGCTGCCGCCATACGTGTCATTACGGCGATTTGTTTTTGGACTGATAAATTGGCTCAGGCCATAACCGTGTGAAAAGTGAATCTCTATTGCGTCAAAGCCGGTTTCCTTCATCAGGCGTGCGGCGTCATAGTAGGTTTGGACCAGGTAGTCGATATCGGCAGTGGTCATAGAGCCTGCTATCGGCATGCCTGCCACTGCGCCAATCAGGTTTAAGCGACGACTCGGTCCGAGGGGTCGCTTCAGTCGCATAAGCTTGGCGTTTTTCGAAAAGTTGCCACAGTGGGTCATTTGTCCCGACACCTTTGCGCCGGGAGATATGCGCTTGAGCTCCCGTGTCATTCCGGTCAGCCAGTCCCGGATTCCCTCATGCATCCACATCATCTGGTCGTTGATGCGTCCGTCGGCTTCTGTGGTGCAGTAACCGATGGTCGTCATTGCTGTGCCACCAGTGACAATGGCTTTGTGAAAGTTAAGCAGGTCATCTCCGGGAATACCGTCGGGGGTCTTGCCCTCGTATGTTGCGGCCTTAATTATGCGGTTTTTCAGCGGCATTGAGCCCAGAGTGGCCGGAGAAAAGGCTTTGTCAAAATAACTGCTCATCCCGGTGTTACCTGAAGGTCAGAGGTGAGGCCTCAAATAGTAGTAATTGCCCCGAGTATGTCAATGACAGTGGGCGGGATAATCGCGCAGCGGCAGGAGACTAATCGGTAATGGTTCAAATTCGCGCTACCGGGCTTCACTGGGGGGTGCCCTGGCCTGTATTGCCAGTATCTATGCGTATTTCGAGATGACGTTATCATCGCGAGCGAGGGAAAAAATGAAGAACTACCCTTACGTAAAATCGGGGTAAAGCCTCATCACCCTGTCGACGCGGATTACGCGGCAGATCGATCATTGTTCAGACGTTACCAGAATCTCTACCAGGTAACGGACGCGATTTAGTTTAGAAATGCCGCAGTATATTTTCTGCGTAATCTTCCATGAAGCGTTTTTTTTCGTCCAGCGTAGAGCGCTTTTTTCCCAGCGCGTATTGAAATGGCGGCGCTACCGTACTGTCAAGCCCGTCCTCGGCGAGTCGCTGGTAGAGTTCCCGGCTGGGGGTATCGGCAATTCCGAGCATCGCTTCAAACGGCAGTTGCTCTCGCTTGTATTCACCTCTCAATGTATCAAGGCGGGATAACAGCGGCTTTACGTCTGCAGGTGCGGTCCCTGCGCCTATATAGCCGTTGCCTGCGCGAGCGGCCCGGCGCAGAGCGATATCGCTGGTGCCCCCGACATAAATCCGGGGTGGGCTGGCGGCTGCAGGGCTCAGTTGAACCCGCGGGAAGCTAAAATTCTCACTGTGGTGCTCTACCATCTCACCCGTCCACAGTTTGTGCAGAACCTCTATCATTTCATCGGTAATCTTGCCTCGCTTGCGGAAATCGACACCGTAGATGTCAAACTCTTCCTTCATCCAGCCTACGCCGATACCGAGAATGAACCGATTATCGCTGAGTATTGTGAGGGTGGCGCTGGCGCGTGCAACCTCGTGTGGATTGCGCAAAGGCAGTACATAAACCCCACACGTAAATCGCAAAGTCTTTGTTACCGCTGCCATAGCAGCAAAAATAGCGGTCTGGTCGGGGTACTCATCGTTAGGCCGCATGGGAGGCAGGCCGTTCTCGGAATACGGATAGTGCGCTTCGATCGATTCTGGATAAACAGCGTGGTCACCACTCATCAGTCCGTGGAAGCCCAGATCTTCGGCAAAGCGGGCGATATCCAGCAGCTGGTCGGTCTCGGCCCAGGTAATCGCTTGCCAAAATTTCATAGTTATCACCGCTACCAGTAGCTATTAGTTAAGTTTTGCTAAGAAGAAATGACCCCTCAGGCAACTGTAGGAATCGCCTAATACGGCTATGCTAGCGGTTATAGGATGCGAGCTCTATATATTCGGCATAATTATACGATCCGGAGAGAAGAAAAATGAAGAGACCTTCGAAGTATCCCTGCGCTGTCCTAGCACTGGCCGTAGTGCTTGTTCCGATGGCCATTGGCGCTACTGCCGTATCCGCCGAGCCGGGTATGTTGGAGGAGGTCGTGGTGGTGGCCCGAAAACGAGAAGAGAGTTTGCAGGATACGCCCGTGGCTGTCTCGGCTTTCGATCCAGCGCAGATGCGCGAGGCGCAGATTACTAACGTAGCGGATCTCGCTCGTCAGGTGCCGGGGCTTTCCAATAAAGACGGAGATAAGGTCTCTGGACTTGCTATCCGCGGGGTCGGCTCCCGCGCGGTGGGCGCAGCGCTCGACCCCGGCGTCGGCGTATACGTTGATGGAATCTTTATGCCACGCTCCGACACCCAACTGGTCGATGTAATGGATATGGCGTCCATTCAGGTGCTGCGCGGACCCCAGGGGACACTGTTTGGCAAGAATACAGCGGGCGGAGCGCTACTTCTGGAAACCCGTAAGCCTGGCGAAGAGTTTGGTGCTCAGGTGGAGGTCGGTGCTGGCGATTACGATCGACAAAACTTATCTCTCCGTGTTGACGGCCCCTTGTTTACAAACAATCTCTTCGGTGCCCTGACTTACGACCGTCGAATCGAAGATGGTTATATGAAAGATTATTACAATGGTAGGGATTACGGTGACATTGATCGCACTGCGATAGTTGGTCAGCTGCGCTGGTACCCCACTGAAGAACTTACGGTAGATCTGATCGCACTGTGGGGCAAACGCAAGGAGCACTCTGCTCCTAATAGTTGTATTAACGTTAACCCCGGTGCAGTGTTGCAGGGTTTTGCGTCGACTACTCCGGGTACATTTGCGGATTATTGCAGTCTCAGCGAAGCTCTCATTGATGACGAAAAAGTGATTCTGGATCGGCGGGGTATGGACTACGAAGTCACCAATAATCTGGCCGGCCTGACACTGGACTGGGATCTCGGTGAAGTGCAGCTAAAAAGCGTGACCGGCTACCTGTATCAAGATGACCTTAATCGCGATAATGATGTGGACGCCACGCCCTTCCTGTCCCTGTCCAATTTTCAGGAGACCACACGTAATCTCAATGGCAGTGGCATCAGTGCCGGGGATGAAGACCGCATTTTTGTATCACAGGAGTTCAACCTGTTCGGCAGTTTGTTCGATGGTGATGTGGATTATACGCTGGGTTTATACGCCTCTGACGAGCGAATCAAGGATCAGGTAGACGGCCAGACATTGGCTCTGGGAGGCTGGCTGGGTACTACCGTGACGGAGAGTGGTAACGTACAGCTGTTACCGCCCTCGGTAGTCGGCTCCAATAACATTCGTATTGTCGATTTTACCAGCACCTCAGCGGCGGGTTTTGGGCAGCTCATCTATAACCTGAACGATATATGGCAGTTCACGGTGGGTGGTCGCTGGACATGGGAAGAAAAAAAGATCGATCAGAAAAATTTCGTGACGACCGCCGTCGCACCGACGGCGCCGATTACTCGGGAAGAAATGAATGCCTTGTCTGATTTCCAGCAGCCTATGGTGCCGCTTATCGATTCCCCGCGACTGAAAGAGGATGAGAGTTGGAATGAGTTCACCCCAATGGCAACAGTGACAATGTTTATGCCAGATAGTTGGACGGATGGATTTCTCAGCTCCGGTATGTTGTATCTATCCTACAGCGAGGGTTTTAAAGCCGGCGGATTCACCTCTTTCGGTCCCGACAGGGCATTACCGTTTAATCCAGAAACGGTGAAAAATACGGAGTTCGGTTTCAAGCTGGAGATGTGGAGCCAGCGTATGCGCGTGAATGGTGCCGTGTATTCCATGGATTATGATGACATGCAGTTGGGTGTCACCCGGGAATTCGGTGAATTACAAACGATCTACGGTATTACCAACGCTGGCGACTCGGAGGTGCAGGGAGTTGAATTAGAGGTAGTGATCATGCCCCTGCCTGGTCTACTGATCAACTTGACGGGTAGCGTACTGAATGCCGAGTACAATGAATTCAATGACGAATTCGTCGACAACGAGGGTAACGTGCAGAGTACGGATCGTTCTCGTGAGAAATTCTCTTACATTCCTGACCAGACCTATTCGTGGGCGGTACAGTATGACTGGGATACAGAGTATGCAGTTATTACCCCGCGGGTCAGCGGTTTTTATAAAGACAAAATCTACACCGGGCTTGATCCGGCCGCTTTCAGTTATGAAGACCAGGCGACGCTGGATGCTTACACGCTATGGAATGCCCGTTTGGCTTTTGTACCACGAGCGATGGAGAATCTCGAGGTGGCAGTGTTTGCGCAGAATATGACAGATGAAACCTACTTCGGGACGGGCACGATTGAAGCGCAGCGTCTCGGCAGCAGCTCGGTCATTCGCGGTAGGCCGCGCACCTATGGCATAGACGTTTTCTATCGCTGGTAGAATTTTTATTGATGCTGTGCAGTAGAGAGATAGTCGCCTCGATTCTTCGCTCTATCCTGTCTCATCCTGCACGCAGAGTCTCTCGGGGAATGTCGAAATATGATTCATATTTGCTGAACATGGCTCGCAGCGCTTCCTCATCCAACCCCGTATCCTGAAAAGTATAAAGGTGTTTGCCATGCTTGTCGGCGGGGTTGTCGTCTAGAAAAGACTGCATTGATGCTGCTGCAACGGGTGTTAATGTCAGGCCGAAATGTTCATAGGCCCTGCTCACGGTGCCCACCTGGTCTTGAATGAAATCACGAAAGTACAAGTCCACTACCTGGCTGTCGAGCAGAGCACCCGAGCTGCGGTAGTCTACGGTGGCGTTATAACCCTTGGCGAGGCCTGCGGCGTAATGCATCGCTATCCTTCGCTGATCCGCATGATCGCTGTTCATTCCCTGGAGTTCTGCAGCGAGGTTACTCATTGATATTACAGTATTCACAGGGTCGCGGTGGGTTTGAACAAACAGTGCGTCAGGGTACTCCTGGTGTATATGCGCGAGGTGCCACATATGCTGTGGCGATTTGAGAGCCCAACGCTTGCCCGGGCATTTCCACTGTAATACCTGCAGAAATCGCCGGTGCCATTTCAGCGCCGAGCGCATATCATGATCCATGACCCAGCGATCGTAAGTCGGAACGTCAAATTGCACGTAGTAAATCATGGATGCGAAATCATGAGAGGTGATAGCAACGCATTCTTGAGCCCGCTGTGCGCCCATGGGGTGCATCTTCTTGAAATCGGGCAATAGCTTGTCGACATTGTCGAGATCTGCCTGGACCCGTGAGATTCTGGGATCGCTGTTGTAGGTTGATGTTTCAGGGGGTGGTAGGGGATAGGCCGCTTCCCATGAGAGAGGTACGCGGTTGTCCGCGTCCATGGCCAGCAGGTCATGAAAAATTGTGGTGCCCGAGCGCGGCGGTCCAACTACGAATAGTGGCCGCTCCACGGTTTGCTCCTCTATTTCCGGATGCTTCCTCAAAAGCTCCACCAGTCCGAGTCGGTTTTCCAGTGTGCGCAAAAGGTCCGATCGAGCGACAACACGGCCCAGAGTGGAAAGCTTCGCCTCGGTTTCCAGGCCGCTTAACAGCAATTTCAGAGGGTCGCGAAAGTCGTCTTCTCCAAAATCGTTGAGCCCTGTGTTGTCGCGGGCTTTATTCAGGAGTTTGTCAAAGTCCAGCGATACCGGTTGCCAGCCTACGGCCTCAGCGCTGCGGCCCGCGAGGTTGAGAATACGGACAGGGAGGGGAAGGGTATTCATATCAATTTTTAAGCTCCGATACTTTGACGACTTCGGCTGTGGGTGTCGCAACGTCCCCCTCCACCAGAAACATACGCCAAAACACGAGTCCAAACGGGTTGCCCTCGGTATCCAGCCAGTTGGGCAAGCCTGGGTCTTCGTGGGCGATTACCATGCGGAAGCGTCCTTGGTCATCAATGACTGTCTGCGCGCGATTAAGCGAAACAGAGCGATCTCTATAGTTGAATGTCTGTTGGAAGCGATTCCAGAGACAAACGTTGGCAAAGCGACAATCAGGCCAGCGGCCTGTAATGACAAGCGCGTCGTCCGGGCCCAGGAAATACGGTGCCATGGAATAGTGTGCGTCTGTCGCTGCGAATCCAAAACTACCGGGTTTCACCGGCGCTGGGAACTCATTAGGTGTCAGGGAGACAAACGGTGGCGGCTCGCTGTTGGCCAGCGGAGGCATCTCTAAAGTACGGCTGCGTATAACATTACAGACACGGCGAATGCCGCTTGCGACGGAGGCGTCGGTTGGGGGTTTTGGTGCCCCCGCAGCGTTAATACACTCGATGTGCATTCGCGGTTCTTGGTCCGGATCGCAAGCGACAGGAGCTGCTTGTTCAAAATAATGACGCGTGGTGAGGCGTGAAGCGTCTGGGGTGAGCGCTAGCCAATTACACTGCTTTTTTGGGCCGCCTAGATAGAGAGTGAAATTTCCATTGCTGTCTGTCTCCATGTTTTCGTCGTTGAGAATGCCCGCTGTGCCCGATGCCATGTGACCATCGGCTGTACCCTCCTCAACGGTTAGCGAAAAATAGGCCGCACCGTGCAGGTTGCCCCGAATCACATAGGCGTGCTCGGCACTGACTGGCGCGTCGAAATAAATGGCGTCGCTATTATCACCAGTTAGCTTGCGGCTCGGAGTGGTAATGCGGCGGAAGTCAGGGTGAGCAGGGTCTTGCTCGAAGAATCCCACCAAGCTCGCTTCAAGTATGTGCATGAGTGCGCGATGAGCACCTGCAATATCGTCTGTTGTATGCAGGTTCCATTCCGCAGAGCACCAGCGAGTGTCAATTTCTTGCAGGGTAGAGATTAATTCCCCCAAGGCTGACCGGCTTTCTGTTTCGATTGTCATTCTATCGCCCCGTTTTATTTTTACTGGTTAATGTCAGTGAGGTTTGGGTTACGCGTCTCCACTGGTATGTGGAAACGGTCTCGGTAAAACCTCAATTTATTCTCTACGATTTCATCAGTTAGTCCAAAATCAGCGAGACTGTACTTATGCGCGCCGTGCTTGTGTTGTCTATTAATATCCAGCCAATCCTGCATCGCAGAGCAAGCGGTCTCGGTCAGTGGAATTCCCAAATAGTCATAAATCTTTTGCACGGCTTCTTGCCAGTTTGCACTGATGTCCGCATACATCACATCGTACTGATTTTCTGGCGCTACCGCCTCGCGCACGCTGAGATTTTTGCGCAGCATGCGTTCCGTCTTGGCAAGCCATTCCTGGCCTACCCAGTGAGGAGTAATGCTGTTTGAGTCTCTAACCAGTGCGTTCCAGGCCATGGAGCAGGAAGAACCTACGACCTTCACCGGGTCCCGGTGAGGACAAAGCAGTTTTGCGTTGGGAAACACATTGAGCAGCGCGTCGAGATCTTGCATGTGCTGAGGTGATTTCAGGAGCCAGGGCTTGTCTGTCGGATCATTTCGGAACCAGGAGACCAGCTTTAACAGGTCAGACATGTAGGCGTATGCGGCGGTCTGGTCATGGCTCATCAGCCACTCTGCAAATGAGGGTATCTTGGCTTGTACTTCAAACAGTTGTGTGGAAAAGCCATACTGAATGAGCCCGATTTCCTCTTCCACCTCGCGCGTTCCAAGGGGGTGAACAGCGTTGATCTGGGGGCTCATATACAACACAGCCTTCAGGCCTTGGTCCAACGCGTTGATCCGCGGGTCGGGATTGCCCTTGGCTTGCGCGGCGAAGCACTCCTGATCGGGCACGGGATAAACTGACTCCCACGATTCAACGTGCAAAAAACGCTGATCTGCTGCCAGCAGTCGGTGGAGACGGGTAGTGCCGGAACGGGCCAAGCCCACGATGACCACTGGGTCGAGTAGTTCGCGTTCTTTAATGTCCGGGTGTTGCGTAAACAGCGCTTGTGCCTGAAGCCTGCCTTTGAGCAGACGCAGAATGTTGGTGTAGTTCATAAAGCGGCCCACGGGGTTGAGGTCCGCTTCGGTCTCCAGTGAGTGAATCAAAAGGTGCATTGGCTCAAGGAAATCATTGCCCCCAAAATCGGTGAGCCCGGTGTCTTTTTTCGCGCGCGCGATAAGCGAGTCACTATCGAGACTGATCATGCCGAGACCGACCTTATTTAGTGTGCCCCACGCGGCGTTCAGCAGGCGTATAGGGGTGCGGTGGTAGTCCGACGCGTTCAGTCTATTTGTTGAATGCAAAGCTCTTTCCTACTCAGATAGTTAGCCATTATTGTATTTTCCCAGTAAACACGGAGAAGTATTTTTTCAGTGTATGGGCAGTCTTTGCCGGCCTTGTTATATGCCAGTGAATAGCTCATTGTCTGTTATTGTCGACAAGCCTTTTTATCTGACTATGATCGAACCGACTGACAATATACTCAGCGCCGCAAGGGACTGCTACCTCAAGCAAGGTATCGCCGCGACTGGTATGAAAGAGGTCGCAGACGCCGCAGGCCTTGCTCGCTCTACTGTCTATCGTTATTTTCCCAATCGCGATGAATTGCTGGTTTCCACAATCAAGGTCGAGATGGAAGCGCTGAATCACTACATTCGTGAAAAACTCAAAAAGTATCCCGATCCTGCGGACCAGCTTGTCGAAGGCTTGATCGTTGCTATTCGTGAAATACCGCGACGGCCATTGCTGGAAGCAGTTTTTGTCTCTGCTGAGGGCGGTCGAGCGCGTGACGTGATTTGGCGTTCGGATGTCATCGTACGTTTTGGCGAGGAGCTGATGAATCACGTGGTTATTCCCGCGCGGCAGGCGGGCCTGCTGCAGGACGCGGTGCGACCAGAAATACTGGTAGAGTGGGTTTACCGTCTGCTTTTGTCATTCCTGACCTTGCCGAGTAACTGGATAAAAAGCGACATGCAACTGCGCACTACGCTGCGCGCGCTGCTGGTACCCGTGCTTCTGACGTAGCGGGGGCCTGTAGCCTGACACTTGCCATTATCTCATGGGCGCAGTTATATCCCGGCAGAAAAGTAACGCCTGGTCCGGGGTGACAGGATGCGCCGCACAGATAAAGATTATCGATGGGTGTGGTATGCCCTGTCCCCTCAATCAAACAGCGGTCCCCGATCATTTGGTCTGGGTGTAGCAATCCATGTGTCCAGTCACCGTTGGTAACGCCCTGCATGCTGGCGAAATGATCCGAGGAGAAAATCGCTCTGTCCACGATCAGTTCTCTGAAGTCGGGCATGTGTATGGAAATGTGATCGATAATTTTCTCTGCCATTTGATCGCGCAGTTTTCCCCTTCGACTTTTTTCTGCCTCGCAGGGGAAGTAAAAGCCATAGGCAGAGGCGATATGGTATCCCTCGGGCGCTAGCGTGCCATCCATGACGGTGGGAATCTGGAAAGCCAATGGCGGCGACTCGTCGGGCATCTCGCCACGTTGGCACGCTTCGAAGCTGCGTTGCATGTCTTGCGGATCGATAACCATGGCACCGCCGAATTTTGCACCGGGAATACGATTCAGCTTGTCCAGGTGTTTTGAGTACTGGGGCAATCCCTTGAGCTTGAACAACATATGCACAAAAGCGCCCTGATGGGTGAAGGCATCGACTTTCTCGCGGTCGGCCGGTGCAAGGTCGTGGCTCTGCAGCAAGTGATTGAAAGTGGCCTGTTTATCGAGGTTGGATACGATAGTATCGGCGAATAATTGCTCGCCGTTTTTGAGTTCCACGCCAACAGCTCTGTTGTCTTCTATCAGGATGCGCGCCACACTTTGTCGTAGACGAACTTCACTACCCAACGTTTTGAGTTGCTCTGCCAATGAATCGGAAAGGCGCCCGATACCACCCTTGACCCTTTGCATCAGTCCTTCAGAGCCCTCCTGGGCCATGGTGTAAATCAGACACAAGCCGGATCCGGGAGAGTAGGGCCCTTTGTAGGTAGCCTGCACTGCGGCGAACGCCATACTGGCACGCAATTCTTTGTGTCTCACCGGGTCTGGGAAGAACCGGTCGATAATGTCCATGGCAGAACCCTTAAATGCCAGTTCAAGGTGGTCCCTCTGGGCATCGGTCTCCGCTTCCGCGATCAGATCGCTGAGGCTGCGCGGCGCTTTTCTGGCGGTAAAACGATCCAGCATGCGGGCGGGATACGCGCAGAATCTGATAAAACGTATGAACCCGAGCATCGCGCCCGGGCCGAAACTGCGGAGGATATTAAACGACAGTTTTAAGGGGTTTTTGAAGAAAAGCAGGGGGCGACCAGCAGCGCCCACCAGGTTGACCGCCATAACGGGCAGCGGAATCAGTTCTACACCATGCTGTTCGAAATCGAAGTATTCCTTGATTTCCGCGGAAAGAGGAAACAGGCAGCTGGCACCGACCTCGTTGCGACAACCCTTGAGTATTTCCCGTGTCCCGCCCATACCGCCGACATAATCGTTCTTTTCTAAAACCAGTACCTTTTGTCCATTGCGGGCAAGGACCAAGGCATTGGCGAGGCCGTTATGGCCGGCACCCACCACAATACAGTCGAAGTTTTTGTTAGACGCGTGTCCCTGGCTAATGCTGTCGGTTTGCATGCTCATACCCCTTTGTGGTGGACGCACTTGTCAGTCAAGCATGTCGGACATATTATTAAAAATGTCCGATAGCGACAAGCCCGTGCAAAATAGCAAATCAGCGAGTTCGAGGCAGGTGTGAGTTTATTGCAGAATATGAAGATGGGTGCTATTGCGGGCAATACGGGGCTGCGGCTACTGGGTGACGCACTGGGTGACATCACCGGTCACAGCATGCCGTTTCGAGCGGAGCAGGTGGAGCAGCCCGCAGTATTGACACGAATGGTCAATGAAGGTGCCCTGCCCGTGTTGGGGCAACCGGTTGCCATTACAGGTATTCATCGCCAGGCAATTCCAGCCGTGAGCAGCAATTGCCAGAATCTGGTGCTCACTATTGAGCAGTCGGGGCAGGCTCCGCTTCCTGATAGCGTGTTCGTCAAGCTTCCCATGGAGTCACTGCTCACTCGATGGTTTATGAATGTGATCAGTTCCTGGCGCTTGGAGTCACACTTTTTTCGCCACGTGGCGTCGGGTCTTCCCCTGCGCACTCCCGTAACGTTTGCCACGGCCTGGCAGGGTTCGCGCTTTTTTCTGCTGCAGGAAAATCTGCGGGCGGATCCAGACGTTACGCTTTTCACCAATCTCGATATGATCAGGGGCCCCACTCTGGAGCAGGCCCGACACTGTCTGGATGCGTTTGCCCGTCTGCACGCGTTTCACTACGGCATGAAGCCAGATCAGCAGCTTCGAATTCTTCCGCTGGATTATCACCCTTTTTTGTCACCCACTATGGGTGTGGTGTCCAGAAACCTGAACCGCCTTGCACTGCAGCCCTGCATGAAAAAGCGGCCCGGGGAGATTCCGGCGGAGCTGGCGGCTGCTTATCGACTCACTCTGACGAATTGGGATGCCCTTTTGACGCACTGGTTCTCGGGGCCCTTGTCGCTGCTGCATGGCGACAGTCACTTGGGTAATTTCTTTGCAACGGGCGAAAAAATGGGCATGCTGGATTGGCAGGCGGCCCACTGGGGTAAGGGTATGCGCGATGTACTCTACTTCCTTGTGGATGCGCTGCCGGCGGAGGTCCTTGCAGCTCATGAGGCCGAGCTGGTTCAGTATTACGTGGAGAGCCGGGCCAGATATGGCGAACCTATCGATTCCGGGCAGGCCTGGCAGGACTACCGTAGTTTCTCTTTCCACGCGTTGATGACGATTGTTGTGTCTATCGGCTTTGGTGCTCTCAACGAAGAGCAGGACGCACTGATGCTGGAGATTCTCCGTCGGGCGGTCGCCGCATCAGAGCGTTTGGACTACGCAGGGTGGTTGCACGATTTTTTGCATCGGTAGGAATTGAAGAGTCAGTTCTGTCATGCTGGCGTGTCGCATGTCTAGCAAGGCGCTCGAACCACGCAGTATTGCATAGCATGATCCTAATGCGCGCGAGTGATGTGTGTCGAAAAAACCGTCACCAACAATGAGGAAAGCTCACTGATGAAAGCCGTTCGCTGTTGTGACAAGCAAGTGCGCGTCATGGAAGTGCCCGAGCCCGCTGGCGATGGTGTGCTGGTCAGCGTGCGCTCGGCAGGTATCTGCGGCTCTGATCTACATATGGTCGAGTCTGGGTTCGACTTGCAATCAACCCTGGGCCACGAGGTGGCTGGCACCCTCGCCGACGGCCGGGCGGTGGCGCTGGAGCCAGTCTCACCGTGTGGGCATTGCGATATGTGTACGCAGGGTGATTACAGCCTGTGCCGACTGAGTGCGGCCATGGTGCACGGTATAGGACTCGATGGTGGTATGGCCCAGCAGATTCTGGTCCCGGAGCGATGCATTGTGCCGCTACCGGACAATGTCAGCGTATCCGACGCCTGTCTGGTTGAACCGCTCGCCGTAGCGGCTCACGGTATCCGCATGCTCTCCCTATCCCCCAAGAGCCGGGTTGCCATTGTAGGCGCTGGCGCTGTGGGGTTGGCGGCGGCGGCTGTGCTGACATCCCATGTCACTGCGGTGGATGTCGCCGCTCGACATGATGGTCAAAAAAAGGCGGCGGAGCGTCTTGGTGCAGGGCTGGATCCCGAGGGCGAATACGACGTGGTGGTTGAATGTGCGGGCAATTCAGGTGCGTTGGCACAGGCCGCAAGACTCTGCAAGCCGGGCGGCACAATACTGTTGCTGGCAACCTACTGGGGTGGCGTGGAGCTGCCCGCGTTCGAAGTCTGTATGAAGAGCCTGAATATTCAGGCATCTTTTATGTACGACCGCACAGGCCTGGTGCGGGATGTGGATGTCGCCGCGCAATTGCTTGCATCGCGCCCTGAATTACCAGATATATTGATCACGCACCGTCTGCCGTTGGATGCAGCGCCGCAAGCGTTCGCGATTGCTGCGGATCGCCAGGCGGGTGCAATCAAGGTCGTACTGGAGCCGTGACCAGCCCGAAAAATTGACTGCTATTTCTTTACGCTTCTTAACAAAATCAACCAACTAAATTACCTACGGTGCTGTTGTAATGAACGCTGGATATCACACAGAGGTAGTCATATGAAGCATATAACGATAGCACTGGGATTGGCGCTGATTTCCAGTTTGGCGCTGGGCCAGCCAGAGGGCGGGGCACCGCAATCAGGGTCTGATCATAAACGGGCGATGTTAAGACAGCTGGACCTCTCTTCGGAGCAGCGTGAGAAAATCCGTGAAATTCGCACATCCGGTGGCGGACGGGACGAGGTTCGCGCTGTTTTAACGGAGGATCAGCAGTCTCAATTAAGGAAATTGAAAAAAGGCTCCTCCGGCGAGCGCGCGCAACGTATGCAGGCGCACCTTGGCCTGTCCGATGAGCAGGCTGAACAAATAAAGTCGATTCGAGAAGCGGGGGGATCCCGTGAGGAGCTGCGCGCAGTTCTGACCGAGGAGCAACAAGCGAAATTTGACGCTGTCAAAAAACGTCACACGGCCGAATAGGAATCATCCTGCGCCGTGCAGTTACGCTCAGGTCTCGGCAGTCGAGGAGATGGCCAGCAGCTGGTTGATGGACTCTGCAAGCTGGAAATCCCGGTTCGAGATGCCGCCCGCATCGTGGGTGGTCAGGTTAATAGCCACCCGGTTATACACATTTGACCACTCCGGGTGGTGATTCATTTTCTCAGCCAGCAATGCAATGCGACTCATAAAGCCAAAGGCTTCGATAAAATCAGTAAAGCTGAATTGTCGAGACAGTTTGTCGTCCTGCAATGTCCAGCCGGGCAGTTGCGCCAGCCGTGCGGTGAGCGCTTCTTGCGAAAGTTTATCTATTTTTTCCATCTGCAATGTTCTCCACGATAGCAGGTGCAGTGCTATGTTGACTGTCAGTGCCGACGACTGCAAGCGTGTATCGATTTCATTCGTGGGCTGTCGCACGAGGCTGGGTATGTCCGCAGTATTGGGTAGCTGTGGTAGCATGCCAGCTGACTTCGCGATACGCAGTATAAATGGGGGTAGATGTGACCAGGCTCAGTGTACTCAGTCGTTCCATTGCGGGCAGCGTGGCGGTCGTCACCGGCGCGGCCAGTGGCATGGGACGAGCGACCGCGCATCTTTTTGCCGACGAAGGTGCGAGATTGGCGATTGTTGATATCAATGAGGAGGGCCTGCACGCGGTCGCTGATGAAATTCGCAGTGTGGGCGGCGACGTGTTGCCATTGGTGGTGGATTTATCGTCGCGAGTGGCAGTGGAAAAGGCTGTAGCGGAGGTCGCCGCTCACTTTGGGGCTATCGATATTTTGGTTAACAATGCGGGCCTGGTGATTCCTACTGAGGTCGATGCTGATAATTTTGCTGAAGCCTGGGATATCTCTCTTGCGGTCATGACGGAGGCTCAGGCCTGGGCAATTCGCGCAGCCCTGCCCAGCCTGCGTCGGTCGGACCACCCTCGGATTGTCAACATCGCCTCAACCGAGGCGCATGGGGCGACGCGCTACAACAGCGCCTATAGTGTGGCCAAGCATGCCAGTATCGGCCTGACACGCGCGATGGCGGTAGACCTCGGCAAAGAGGGGATTACCGTGAACTGCGTCTGTCCCGGCCCTATTCGCACAGGCATAACCGATGGCATTCAGGAAGATGACAAGGCCACTTTTGCGCGCCGCCGCACTGTTTTGCGGCGTTACGGCGAACCGGAAGAGGTGGCTCATGCGACATTGTCCCTCGTGCTCCCCGCCGCAAGTTATATCACAGGGGCGACCCTGCTGGTGGACGGTGGTGTCACGATCCGCAACGCCTAGTGCGGGTACGACAGTTGGCTCGGTCCTTGATAGGTTCGTCAGTCACTCACCGCGAGGTCGCGTGTGGCAGGGTGGGTAAGTAGTTCATCGAAGTTACTGACGGTTTCGTTCAAATCAGTGGCGCCCACTTTCTCAAGGGCGGGCGCGATATTCATTGAGAATGTCTCAACGTGCAAAAACTGGCAAACAGCTGCGACGGTAGCGGCCGTATCCGCGGCGAGTTGTTCGTAGGTAAGCTGGAGCAGGGCGTTATCACCGAGTAGGGCGGTTACCGATTGTTCTTCCGCCGCTGCAGCCTCTGTATCGCGTTGATAGGCATCAATGTCGATGTGAACCCGCATTCTGTTATCACTGCGCCCCCCTGCGCCAGAGTGATTTGGGCCGCCCGCCTGCAGTATTTTTTCCGAAATATATCTTCGCAGCGTGTTCTGCCGTTTAAGGTGTATAAAGTGTATGACCTTTTCGACGGTTAGCATGTTCACGACATCGTGCCAGCGCGGGTTGAGCAGGTTGCCGTACAACGCCTTGAATCCGGTTGCCTCAGAGGGCGTGTCAAGCGCGGTGCGGATAAATCCCACCGTGTTGTGGTCTCTTTGCTGCAGCAAGCGAGCTGCCCGTGCACCTCGCTCCTCTGCGGTCGCAGATTCGGGGTCGAAGCCGTCCTGATAGCCGCGTACCGCGTCCGCTAACAGCTCGCCGTGGCAACAGATATCCTGCAGGCTGTCGAGAGTCCTGACCAACAGGGTGCTGCCGGTACGCGGTGCGCCCACGATGACAAATTGTGTACCCATGTACTCCCTGAAAAGCGTGCGCCGGTTCGTACGCTACAAGCTGCCACGTTATGTTAGAAACGCGCTAGACTTGCAGTGAAATTGGCGGCCTGATGTTATCCAAACTGTTACGGAAGATACCATGAACACTGCGAAAATTGCCCAGTATTTTGATCCAAGCGGCAAGGTGGTGCTTGTCGCCCGAGGCGAACCGGGGGTTGAATCTGGAGACGCATCGAGCGTATTGCGAGGCGGATTCTGCGGTTGTGATCAGTCTGCGTAAGCCTCGGCGGCTGTCACGCAAGAAAGCCGACGTGGATCATGGGTCCCAATACGAAGCCTATTCTTTTCATTATCGTTGATATGGCGCAGCGCGGCGTGCAGTGGCGAGTCGGGTTGTATGTATACTGAAATCACCAATTTATCGCCGTCTGGGTCATGGACTGCGCCGGTCGCCTGTCCAATACTGTGGGGTATTCCGTTAATCGAGGCAGATAGTCATGCGTAACGCGTTGGTCGCGTTGATTTTGTTCGCGTTACAGGGATCGTACGCAATATTGGCAGTAGCTGCTGATAACGGCATCCCTGCTAATCCATGGATTGCCGACAGTCCCTATGCCATCTCGCATCACGATCCTGCGCAAACCGATGTGACGCCGGTAGATGGCCCCACCATAGGTGGTCGTATTCGTTACGATCAGGCCCAGACAGTGCCGGTGGTCTGGTGCTCTGCTCCGATCTATAAACGGGTTGGTGAAGAGACGGTAGTGGTCGCCTCGACGCCCATGGGTCTGATCAAGGTGCGCGCCACAGGTGATGATTTCAGTGTCGTATCCAGTGTGCCTTACCCCAATAGGGAGTCGGTGCACGCAGAGGTGACCGACGCGCGTATTGCCGAGGTTATGAATGCAATCGATGAAAAGCGTCGTGCCAAGCAGGACTGGCGGTTACTGTTCAATTCTCTGCTGATGTACTACAAATTCAATATTAATATGCGCACCATGCCCTCCGGCGCCTATGCGCTCTTCGACAGGGACGGCTACCACTATACGTTTTACGATAGGCAGCACCTGGTGAAATCCTTCGACCAGAACGAGGTGGAGGAGCCGTTAGTGCCTTTGCAGTATGCCAACATTGTCTCGCAGCTACCGCGCGACGATGCGAAAGGCATTGATCGCATACTGGGCATTAATATGACTTACGATGGTTTTATAGTCGCCGCGGCGGCGGGGGCAGTCATTATCACAGACCGCGAACTGAACGTAGTGGACTATCACTTGTTTCCCGGGGAGCTGGTGGAGAACTCTATTGCAGTGGATCGCGATAACGGCATCTACGTTGTGACGTCAGTGAACATGCATAAATTGGTGTGGACAGGATCGGCGCTATCGCAGAATGCTGAAGACGGCGCATGGAGTTCGCCTTACGATGTGATGCCCCGGGGTATGGCGACTGATATGGGTGCAGCTTCGCATGGCTCTGGAACCACCCCTTCACTGCTGGGTTTCGGTGATGACGAAGACAAGCTGGTGGTAATCTCCGACGGTAATGCTGAAAATGCACAGATAGTGGCTTTCTGGCGCAATAAAATTCCGCAGGATTTCAAGCAAAAGCCAGGGACGCAGTCCCGACGTATAGCTGACCAGATTTCCTTCCGTCTCAGCAAGACCACGGTAGAGGCGTCTCCTGTGGTTTACGGTAATGGTGTACTTGTCGTGAACAGCACGTATCCGGAGCCAGGTCCGATCCCGATGGATCTCATTAGCAATGCCTTTTTGGCGGGTACCACGCGTGAGCCGCCGCGGGGCATACAGAAGTACGAATGGCTGCCCGGGGAGAACCGCTTTATCGAGTCCTGGGGTATTGATGATGTAGATAACACTGATTGGATGCCCCCTGCCGTGTCGACCGCTAACGGCTTGGTGTATATCGCCAATAAACGCGATGATAATTATGAATATTTCGCGGCCGACTGGAAAACCGGTGAAAAAAAAGCGACGTGGGAGTTCCCGGATGACAGTGTATTGTGGAATACCTGGGGCGGTATAACGGTATTTCTTCCCGACGGTGATTTTTTGCTGGGTGGATTCTTTGCCATCAAACGGTACGATACCGGTGATATGAGGAAAATAAGCCGAAAGGATACCCATTGATCATGTTCTCCTTGTCTTTGTCGTTAGTCTCTCGCCGGTGTGTTTGTGCGCTGGGATTATTTTTTCTTGCAGCCTGCTCGGATACGCCCGATCCTGGCGATGATGTGTCGAGCGACCCCTCTGTCCAGGCGGTGGTGGAGACCGTGGTGTTAGAGGCTCGGGACTGGCAGGGTGAAATAGCCAGTTTTGGCGTGGTCGAAGCGCTGGAGGAGGTTGATGTCGCCGCGGAGCTATCCGGCACTGTAAAGGCCGTTCATATTAAGGAAGGTGACCGCGTACAGTCTGGACAGCTTCTCCTCGAGCTGGATGACCAGAAAAGGCAGCTAGCGCTAGATCAGGCCAACCAGGCAGTGCAGCGTGCCAAAGCGACATTGGAAGAGGCACGGCTGCGCTTAAAGCGTCGCAAGGATCTGGCTGAGCGTGAGTCTGTGTCTCGCGAGGTGTTGGATAATGCACAGTTAAATGTGGATGGCGCAGCTGCGGCTTTTCAGCAGGCAGTAGCCAGTGGTCAGCTGGCTGAGCGGGAGTTGGCGGATACGCGAATTTACAGTCCCACCGATGGTCTGGTGGACGTGCGAGCTGTTGAGGAGGGGGAGTCGGTGCAGGCCGGCGCCAGCCTGGTCAAATTGCAGGCGGTGCATGGTCTGCGGATGCAGGCCTGGGTGAGTGAAGCCGATATTTCCAATGTACACCCCGGTGGCGATGCCCGTGTAAATGCCACTGCGTTTGTTGACAGGGATTACGCTGCCCGTGTGGAGTGGGTAGGCGTGAATGCGGATCCCAAGACGGGAAACTTTCCAGTTAAATTAATACTCACCGACGACGCACTCAGGCTGCGGCCGGGTATGACTGCCAGCGCTACCTTGCAAGGTGTTAGCTTTCCCGATGCGTTGCTGTTACCAGAGGAGGCGCTTGTCGACAGGAACCGACGAAGTGTTGTGTTTGTTGTGGAAGATGGTGTGGCCCGAATGCGCGAGCCTTTGTTGGCAGCTGGGTTCAGTAATCGTCTGCGCATTATTTCGGGGCTCGAGCCCGGTGACAGTGTGATTATCGGGGGACAGTCTAGGTTGCTTGACGGCACTCCGGTTAACGTTCGTCAGGGAGACTAAGCCCTGTGCATCATCTGATAGGTTGGTTTGTCGACCGCCCACTTGTGATCAACATGATCATGGGGATGGTTTTCACTCTGGGTTATCTGACCATCGCCGATATGCGTTATGAATATAATCCGCATGTTGATATGGGTGTGATCAATATCACAACGGTGAAGGCGGGGGCTGGGCCGGAACAGGTGGAATTGGCAATTACCCTGCCATTGGAGGAGGAGCTGCTCGAGGTAGAGGGCATAAAAAAACTTTACTCCAACAGTATGGAGAGCCTGTCGGTTATCACGATTAATCTTGATCTCGATGCGGGCGCAAAACAGGACATCATGCGCGATATTCAGCAGGCTGTAGACCGTGCTGTAGTTCGATTACCCTCAGACCTGCTGGAAAAACCGCGAGTAGAAGAGCTGTCGACACTGATGACTCCTATCATGGAAGTGCATGTCACGGGTGATGTACCAGAAGCCCTGTTACGGGATGTCGCGCGTAATGTCTCCGACGGCCTACGCGAGGTAGAGGGCATCGCCAGCGTTGAAAAACTCGGCTACCGGCGTGCAGAGGTCCGCATTATGCTGCAGCCGGAGAAAATGGCTCGGCTGGGTATTAGTCATGGTGAAATTATCGAAGCGATTCGATCCCGTAACCGCCGCGAGAGTGGAGGCGCTATCGACTCGTTTGTCGCTGAGAAAAAAATTATAGCGGTGGGCCAGTTTCAGAACCCTCGTGAAGTAGAGGCCGTGGTTATCCGCTCCGGTGCGCCGGGTAACGCTGTTCTTTTGCGCGATATTGCCACCATTGTAGAAGACTATGAGGATTGGGAGGTGCAATCCCGGGTCAACGGGCGCATGGGCGTTACGTTGCAGGCTCGCAAGAAAGCGCTGGCGGACGAGGTGCACACAGCGGCTAATGTACGCGCCTTTGTAGAGCGTGTTGCGGTGCCGCCCGGTGTTGAGCTGGTCACCACGGCCGATATCTCACGCCTCACCCACAATATGCTGGACGTGTTGGGAGGCAATGCGACACTTGGGCTGATCTCGGTGCTGTTGCTCCTGTGTTATTTTCTGGAATTGCGTTTTGCAGTCTGGGTTGCAGTGGGTATTCCTTTTGCTGTGTGTTTGTCTTTCCTCGGTCTTGCGGCTATCGGCGTGACCATTAACGCGATGAGCCTGACGGCGATAGTGCTCCTCATGGGTATCCTTGTAGACGATGCTGTCGTGGTGAGTGAGAATGTGCAGCGCTTGCGTCAAGAGGGCGTGGATGTGCGCACTGCCAGCGTGGAGGGCTCCGCACAGGTCGCGCAGCCTGTGATATTCAGTGCTCTTACGACAATGCTGGCTTTTGCACCATTGATGTTTATCGATGGTCCCAACGGTGATTTCATGATTCCGTTTCCGCTTGCGGTGATCGTCCTGTTGCTGGCTTCTCTGTTAGAGAGTTTGTGTCTGCTTCCAGGACATCTTTATCACATCCCTCATCGGGTAACCAAGGAACGGGCGCGAACATTCCTTCGATTACGGGACTGGTACTCAGCGAAAATTGAAAGGGTGCTGCAACGCCGTTATCTGTCTCTGTGTGCATTCGTGTTGGTGTTTGTCGTTGTAATGACCATCGGCTACCAGAACATAAGCTTTAGTATGTATCCAGACGTAGATATCGACACCGTGCAGGTCAAGGTAGAGATGCCGGTGGGCAGTCGTTTCGAAGAAACCGTGGCCGCGGTGGCGAAACTGGAGAGCGAAGTGCGTGACAAGGTGACTGCAATCGATCTGCTGGCGGTCACCAGTCAGATCGGGCACCACGATACTGATTTCTACGGTGCTACAGAGGGGCGTAATCACGCATGGGCTCTGATCTCTATAGAACTGGAACCGCTGGGTCGTCGTAGCGGCGACACCAACACACGCGAACTAGTAGAAGATTTAAGGGAATGGGCCGCAGCGAAAAAGGACTTTGATTCTCTCGTTGTGCAGGCCCTGTCGGATGTGCCGGTACTCGGTAAGCCGGTGCAGGTAGAAATAATAGGCTCTGGCGACGAGCGCTACCTGGCGGCGGAAAAGTTGCTTCAATATCTGAGCACCCACGCAGGGATTACCAGCAGTTGGAGCAGCGTCAATGCAGGCAAAGACGTTGTGGAGCTGGATGTGAATCACACGCTGCTCGCCGCCAGGGGCCTGACTATGGAGCAGCTGTTGCAGGCGATGCGCATTGCTGTTGACGGTTTGCTGGTGGATGAAGTGCAGACTCTCGACGAGCGGGTTCGTTACAGACTGCAGTTTCCCCTGTCGGAGGCGGGCAAACTCAATACGCTGGAAAATCTAGCCTTGGTCAACAGGGCGGGGGAAGCGGTGTACCTGAACAGTGTTGCACGTTTTTCGGTGCGTCCAGGCGAAGCTGATATCAAACACTATTTTGGCAAACGCACGGTGACTGTCTACGGGGAAATCGACAATACCCAAACCAGTGTGCAAGCCATGAACGATGACGTTGCCGCATGGATAGCCACGCAGAACTGGAGTCAGGCGTACCCCCAACTGCGGGTGCACATGGGCGGTGAACTGGAAGAGCAGGGCGAGGCGTTGCGTGAACTGGGTGGTGCAGCAATCATCTGTGTGCTCTCCATCTTTGCAGCGCTGGTTATTCTGTTCAACTCAACGTCGCAGCCGTTGCTCGTCATGCTCTGCATTCCCTTTGGCTTGGTCGGCGTCGTGATTTGCTATCTAGTGCAGGGCTTGTCCGTGGGGATGATGGCGATTACCGGGGTAATTGGTTTGGTAGGCGTGTTGGTAAATGATTCTCTGGTGTTGCTGCACACACTGAACGCCACTCGTAAGAACCGGGCCGGACCGCTGTTGGTATCCGAAGTGGTCTCGGTGGCGACTCGCCGCTTCCGGCCTATTTTTATTACTTCAGTAACAACCGCGGTAGGTTTATTACCCACGGCCTATGGTATTTTGGGAGAGAACAGTTATATAAGTCCTATGGTTATGAGTATGGCATGGGGCGTTGTATTCGGAGGGTTGGTTTCGCTGGTGCTGCTGCCGATTCTCTACATGGTTGAACAGGATATCCGTCTCAAGCTGAACAGGCAGCCCGCCATCGGGCCCACATAAAATCGTGACTATCGAGGGCCATTATCGGGCCCTTGATGCAGTGAAAACACGGTAGAGTTAATACTCGCCGGCATCTCGCAGGTCGGCCGCGCGATGCGCTTGTTGGATAACGTAAGCCCTGACGGCCTCGCTCTCGGCATTATTGATATAAGGGCTCATGTCGGGCATGCCATTGGTTCGCAGACTGCCCGCCATAACAACGCTGTGCCAGTCGTCGTCGCTCCAGAGTCTTGCCGAACCGCGCAGGTCTGGAATCAGTAATCCGGACACTGCATTCAAGCCATGACAGGCCATGCACCGGTCCTGATAAGTTGCGTAGCCTTTGCGCAAGGTGTCCTCATCGGCGTTCAGCGGCGGGGGGTTGAAAACGACCTTACTCTGCCACTCAACGGGAGGCAGTGCGCCCTGGGCGCCCAGCTTGAAGGTCAGCACCCGGCTTACGTTGGGCAGGCTGTCCGCTTGAACAAACTCTCCGAAGACCAAAGCGAAAGCGCCCCCCCAGCCGACGTTTACGGAGACGTATTGTTCACCATCGATTTCATAGGTGACCGGTGCTGCTACGACGCCGGTTTGAGTGGGGAAGCGCCACAAGGTTTCGCCAGTGTCAGCGCTGAACGCCACGAACTTACCGTCCGCCGTGCCCTGAAAGACAAGGTTGCCGGCGGTCGTCAAGGTGCCCCCGTTCCATGGGCCACGATGTTCAACATGCCATGCCTCTTTTTGTTCTACCGGATCCCAGGCCAGCAGTCGGCCTTGCATGAGTGCACGCATGGCATTTCTGTCTGCCTGACTATCGGGTAAAGAGCCGACAATACCGTTGGTGCCTGTGTTGCCGCTACCGGGAATGTAACGAAAATTTTCTGGCTGTCCGTAGCTGGCAGGGAAATCCAGAACGGGTATGTATACTAGACCGGTTGAGGGGTTGAACGACATCGGGTGCCAGTTGTGTCCGCCCAGATAAGAGGGAAATACGAGATAGGGCTCCTCGCGATAGCGCGCTGCGGGTTCTTCGACCGGGCGACCGGTGTTCATATCGACATGCGTGGCCCAGGTGATATCGACGTAGTTCTGCGCCGAGATCAACTCACCGTCGGTTCGATCCAGTACATAAAAAAAGCCGTTTTTTGGGGCCTGCATAAGTACTTTACGGATTTTGCCATCAATGGCCATGTCGGCGAGGATGATGTGCTGCGTTGCCGTGTAATCCCATGTCTCGCCGGGCGTCGTCTGGTAGTGCCAGACGTATTCCCCTGTATCGGGTTTGACCGCTACGATAGAGGAGAGAAACAAATTGTCGCCGCCGCCGGGAGAGCGCAACTCCTGATTCCACGGTGTGCCGTTACCCACGCCGAAGTAGAGAAGATCGAGTTCTGGATCGTAGGCCATGGAATCCCACACGGTACCGCCCCCGCCGCCCAGTTCCCACCAGCGGCCGTTCCACGTTTCTGCCGCCATCTCCATCGCATCGTTTTCAAAGGGTAGTGATGGGTCCGTAGGGACCGTGTAAAAGCGCCAGGCCAATGAGCCATCGCTCACGTTGTAGGCACTGATGTAACCTCTCACACCATACTCTGCTCCACCGTTTCCGATGAGCACCTTGTCTTTTACGACCCGTGGTGCCCCGGTTATGGTGTAGGGCAATGCAGGATCCAGGGTGGCAATACTCCAATTCACCGCGCCGGTTTTTGCATCCAGTGCGATCAGGCGACCATCCAGTGCGCCGAGAAAGACTTGCCCCTTCCATACAGCGACGCCACGATTCACCGCATCACAACATGCGTCTTTGCCTTTCTCTCTGGCGATACCCGGGTCATAGCGCCACAGTGGCGCGCCTGTGCGCGCATCAAGGGCGTACACGATGCTCCATGCAGAGGTCGCATAGAGCACGCCATCCACCACAATCGATGTCGCCTCGACGCCACGCTGTGTTTCCAGATCGTAGGACCAGGCCAACCCCAGCTTGGCCACATTGTCGCTGTCGATTTCGTGGAGTGGACTGAAACGCTGTTCGTCGTAGGTGCGGCCGTGGCTCATCCAGCTGCCAGGCTCGCTATTGGCGGCGATTAGTCGTGCCGCATTGACATCGGCGATGTCATCACTGCCATCTTTTTCCAAGCCAGTGCAGCTACCTAGCAGAATGAATGTTGTAGCTATAACAGCAGTGGCTCTGATGGACATAGGCGATTCTCTTTTGTCGAGCGACGTGCACGCCGTTCGATAATGGTGACTTCGCACGATAGCTTAGCCTTTCATCACCAAATGACAAGATGCCATGCAGGTTGACCGCGGAAACAGCAATGCCATTTCAAACTCTGCGATCAGGCTCTATTCAATCGGTCACGCCGGCCCCAAGGAGAAAATGCAATCAGCTTTCTTCCTGGTAGCTTTCTATGGCAGGGCAGGCACAAAACAAGTTGCGATCACCGTATACGTTGTCTACCCGGTTGACCGGCGGCCAGTACTTGTCTCGGCGCAGAGAGGCCAAAGGATACGCCGCCTGTTCACGGTCGTAGCTGTGTTGCCACTTGGTCGATACCACATCCTCAAGCGTGTGCGGTGCGTTAACCAGCGGGTTGTCGTCTGACTTCAGTGTGCCGTCCTGCACTGCATGAATTTCTGATCGAATGGCGATGAGCGCATCACAGAAGCGATCGATTTCTGCCAGTGATTCTGATTCGGTAGGTTCTACCATCAGTGTGCCTGCGACTGGAAAGGACATGGTGGGGGCATGGAATCCGAAATCGATCATCCGCTTGGCGATGTCCTCTTCGGTAATGCCGCTCTCTTCGGTGATTGGCCGAACATCGAGAATACATTCGTGGGCGACGTTACCCGCACCACCGGTGTAAAGCACGGGATAGTGGTCCCCCAGGCGACGAGCGATATAGTTGGCACTCAGTATGGCAACCTTGGTGGCTTGTGTCAGTCCTTCGCCGCCCATGAGCGCAATGTAAGCCCAGGAGATGGTCAATATTGATGGACTGCCATAGGGCGCTGCTGAGACCACGTCATTGTCTTTATCGAGACCCGCCAGTGGAACCAACGGATGGGTGGGCAGGAAGGGTTGCAGGTGTGCCCCCACGCCGATTGGGCCCATGCCGGGACCGCCGCCGCCGTGCGGTATACAGAATGTCTTGTGCAAGTTCAGGTGGGATACGTCTGCGCCGAATTTTCCGGGCGCCGCGATGCCTACCAGTGCGTTCAGGTTGGCTCCGTCGACATACACCTGCCCGCCGTGATGGTGGACGATGTCACACAATTCAATGATGCTCTCCTCGAAAACGCCGTGGGTTGAGGGGTAAGTCACCATGATGCAGGATAATTCGTCCTTGTGACGCTCCGCCTTCTCGCGCAGTTCAGTCAGATCCACGTTGCCTTGCTCGTCACAGGCTACGATGACCACGCGCATGCCCGCCAACGCGGCACTGGCTGGATTGGTGCCGTGAGCAGAGGAGGGGATAAGGCAAACATCGCGTTCTGGTTCGCCGCGGCTCTCGTGGTAGCGGCGAATGGCGAGCAGACCAGCGTACTCACCTTGTGAGCCCGCATTGGGCTGCAGCGAGATCGCATCGTAGCCGGTGCTTTCGATCAGCATGGCTTCAAGCTCTGCAAGCAGTGCCTGATAACCTGCAGTTTGATCACGCGGGGCAAAGGGATGCAAGCCTGCGAATTCTGGCCAGGTGACCGGAATCATTTCGGTGGTCGCATTGAGCTTCATGGTACAGCTGCCCAGTGCGATCATGGCGCGGTTTAGCGCAATGTCTTTGGATTCCAGTCGGCGCATGTAGCGCAGCATTTCCGTCTCGGAGTGATAATCGTTAAACAGGGGGTGCTGCAGGTAATCCACCGGGCGCTGCAAGGCCTCTGGAATTCCTGCGTTGTCCTCGACGGATTGATCCACTGATGCCACAGAGGGTGCGCTAGTCACGCCGCTGAAGGCGCGCCACAGGGCGCTTACATCCTCGGTCGTGGTAGTCTCATCCAGCGAAACGCCCACGCGATCCGACCCGATTATGCGCAGGTTTAGCCCGCTGGCGAGGGCGCGCTCTATGATACCTTGTTGCTGGTCTCCCACGGTGTAGGTCAGAGTGTCGAAAAAGTGGGGGTTATCCCTACTGAAACCGGCGTCGGATAGACCCTTGTCCAGTATGCAGGCAAGGCGCTGAATGCGGTCGGCGATGCGGCGCAATCCGTCTGGGCCATGATACATAGCATAGAAAGCGGCCATGATGGCGAGCAAAGCCTGAGCGGTGCAAATGTTGCTGGTGGCCTTTTCCCGGCGGATATGTTGCTCGCGGGTTTGCATGGCCATGCGCAGAGCCTGGTTGCCGCGCCGATCAATGGACACGCCGATAATACGCCCCGGAGTGGACCGTTTGTACGCGTCGCGTGTTGCGAAGTAGGCGGCGTGCGGCCCTCCGAAGCCCATCGGAACGCCAAAGCGCTGACTGTTGCCCACGACCACGTCTGCGCCAAGCGCCCCCGGGGATTTGACAAGCAACAGCGCCATGATGTCTGCAGCGACGGCGACCATCGTCTGCTTGCCATGAGCCGTTTCGATCAGAGGGGAGATATCCTCCAGGTCACCGTGAGTACCGGGGTATTGCAGCAACAGGCCAAACGCATCGTGCTTCTCTAAAAGTGCACCGGAATCGCCGATAACGACTTCGATATCCAATGCCTCTGCCCGGGTTTTCACCACCGCAATGGTTTGGGGGTGGCAGTCCTCGGCAATCAGAAAAGTGGCGCTGCGATTTTTTTTGTTGACCCGCTGCAGCAGTGTCATGGCTTCTGCCGCTGCTGTGGCTTCGTCCAGCATGGAGGCGTTGGCCAGGTCCATGCCGGTGAGGTCAAGTATCATCTGCTGGAACGTGAGAAGTGCTTCCAGCCTGCCCTGCGAAATCTCGGGCTGGTAGGGTGTATAGGCGGTATACCAACCGGGGTTTTCCAGGACATTACGCTGAATGACGGGTGGCGTTATCGTGTCGTAATAACCGGTCCCGATAAAAGAGCGGTTCACCGTGTTTAGGCTGGCAAGCTCCCGCAGGCGCTGTATCACCTGTTGTTCGCTCTGTGCACCCGGAAGATTCATGGGTGCTCGCCTTATAGCCGCCGGCACCGTGGCGTCGATGAGGGCATCGAGGCTATCGTAGCCTATAGCCCGGGCCATTTCGGTTTGCTGCTGCTGCGTCGGGCCGATATGACGCCGGATAAAATCGCTGCGGTTTTCGAGGTCAATCAGGGACGGACGACTCATCGTTGCTCCGAAAGTTGCCAAAATCAAAAGGTTGCGGTTGCACACTCAGCCAACTGGCCATTTTAGCAAAGTAGATGCTTGTCGAGCAACGCTGCGCGCCGCGCCACATCAATGCAGTCCGCTAATCCTCACTTTTTATAGGGTGAATTGTGCGGTGCGGCAGGTTGATTCGTTGGCAACAGGTGACAGCTGCGAAAAGTCGAAGAAACAGACGGTTCAGGTGAAATAACATAGGACAGGAATCCTTGGGAGGTTTTTCGCGCGATCTTTGCGGTTTCCCCCAAAGAGGGTAACGTACGAATCCTATTGGGCCCCGCTGGGCGCGGCAGCGGGCGGAGACCTCCGTTAAACCGCTTTGGATGATAGAGAGATGCTATCAAAAATGCGGTTTTGGTCTGGAGAGGAAGTAGCAGTAAAGCAGCAGGTCTCTGGTGGTTTCTCCTTCTATACGTTACAGGGAGTATCAAAGCTGGAAGCGAAATCACGCCTGAAGAGAGGTTTTCTCGTATCTAAGGGAAGCGTGGCGAGCGGAGCGCGAACCGGCCGGAGCGCCGCGCCGCTGATCCATACAGTCAATGCGTCAGTGAGGAATAATTTTCAAGTGCTCGCAGTGAATTTTCCAGTAGTAAGCGTGTGTCGGTTAATGCGGCCCTGTCAGGCGCTGCGCCCTTTTTTGCCTTTGATTCCATAGCTGCAAAAATATTTGCTGACTGATCAAGGCCAAGGCTTCGACTGGTGCTCTTTAAAATATGTAAAGATCGGAGAACCGCTTGCATGCTGACGTTATTTTCGAGCGTGCTAATGTGTAAGTCGAACTCTTCAGTGAATTTTATCAATACGTTTTTTAGACCATCTCCCCCGATCTGGGAAATCAGCGTATCGATTATTTCGATATCGAGCAGAGAGCTTTCACTGCCATTTTTTTGCTTACTTTTGAGCCAATGCTCGAGCTCTTCTATCAGCAGCTCAACATCGATTGGCTTGGTTAAATATCCGTTCATGCCGCTTTTCATACTTTTGCCAGCTTCCTCTGAACTCGCGTAGGCCGTTAGCGCGATAATAGGCAGTTCTTCCTTGCCCATCACCTTACGTATTGCTGTCGTGGTCTGGTGTCCGTCCATATCGGGCATATTTATGTCCATCAGTACAAGATCAAAACGCTGCGCGAATACGAGCGAGATAGCGCTTTTTCCGCTTTCTGCACCAGTGACTGTTAAGCCGATGCTCTCGAGAATCTGTGTTTCGAGTAGGAGGTTAGTGGCGTTGTCATCAACCAGCAGAATGTTGCCGTAAAGTGTCTCGGGAAGCGACTTGCCTGGATGCTGAACAACAGGCGAGCTTTCCATAATAGGAATATTGTCCGGGATAACGAACCAGAAACAGGAGCCCTTACCGAGTGTCGATTCCAGGCCGATTTTGCCTCCGAGGCGCTCAACATTTCGCCGGCAGATATCCAGCCCCAGCCCCGAGCCATAATCCCCCCGGACGGGTCGTGATTCATATGGCTCAAACACGGAATCTTTCTGCTCTTCTGAAATACCTGCTCCGGTGTCTTTTACTGAGAAATAAAGCCCTTTGGCTGTTTTTTTGATAAACAGTTTAACCGCGCCATCGTCCGTAAATTTGATTGCGTTGTTCAGTAAATTAAGGAGGACTTGGCGCAAAAGATCGGGTGCAGTGCTGATTCGGGCGTCAACATTCTCATCAACATCTAAAATTAAATCGATAGACTTTTCTAGTGCGCGCGGCCTTACAACATCTACTACAGAATCAGCGAATTTCGCGAGAAGAACAGATTCATGTTTCTCGATCTTTTCCTCGGCGTCCATCTTTGAAACATCAAGAACGTAATTAACCACGTGCATAAGATTGTCAGAAGATTCCTGCGCTAAATCGATTAGCATTCTCGCGTCGTCATTAAGCGATTTATTCTGCAGAAGCCTCAACGCGCTGATGACAGCATTCAATGGAGTTCGAATTTCATGACTCATTTGTGCGAAAAAAGCATCTTTCTGTTTTTGAGCATTTTCCAGTTCAGCCTTGGTGCCTAGTAGTGCGGAGTTTACATTTTCAAGATCTGCAATCATTCGTGCTTCTGTTGTCATATAGAAAAGTATATCCAGCTGAACATCTTGAGCTGAAAAATCTGTGAGTTGCAGTGTTTTTTCAAGACGATGCTCTACCATCCAGGACACCCATGGCGCGCCGCAGAAAACGAGGTACTGTCGCCCCATTTGCTCTTTGAGGAACCACTGACCCCTTACCGCAAAACGCCCATCTCTTGAAACCATCAGAATCAAAGAGCCAGCCGACTTCATTGCATCCTGAAAAGACTTTATATCTCTTGGCCTTAGGGACGTGAAGACCGCGTTGAGCGTTGGGTGATCGTCGAGTTGTGGCATATGTCGACGTGCGGTATCGCTGGGGTCGCAAATTCGAAGATCTTCATCAATCGAAAAAACTAGTGAGAATAATTCGCTTAGGTGGTGTTCATTGACAGAATTTATAGGGGGCATCAGTCGCGCGACGATATAGTAATTTTAATTTCTGCCTCGGTTCCGCGCTCGGTAGTGATCTTTTCGATGCCGAGTATGTTCAGTTCGCAGTTGAACCGAATGGCCAGACCCTTGAGTAGGCCCACGACAAACGGAACAAGCCCTTCCCTCGGACTGCGATAGATGATCGTATGGTGACCTTCACGTTCTTCACAGCAGAATTCAGGAGGCCTGTAATCCAGAAAAGTAGTCGTTATCCGATCATGTAGTGTATTGAGGTTGCTCATAAATTCTATGAAATTAGCGCCGCATGCATCCAATAGCGAACCATATTCACGCGGTGCGCTTTCGAGAACCCAGTATTCTCCAAAAAGTTCCAGGCATTTTTCTGCTGGCATGGCTAATATCTCCGATGCCGCTCCTACCAGATCATAAGTGATCTGGTCGTCATAGCTACGCATCGTCATAAACGATTCATTAGGAACATTAGACACAGCCAGAATCTTCTCCCAGGTGTCGGCACTGAATTGCTCATTGATCATACTTTTCAATGCGCTGTTTATGAGACCGTACATACCATTTGGCCCCTCACTTTGTACCGGTGCTATCCTGGTTTTCTTTCCAGAATCGCAGTTTTCGGTAAAGGGTGGATGGCGCGACTTCGAGCAGGCCGGCCGCTTTATTGACATTACCTTCGCATGCAGAAATGGCGCTTTCGATTGTATCTTTTTCTATTTTCCAAAGAGGCACTACAGCTGAATGAGTCAGATTTCGGGGGGCACCAGGTTGGTCGTTTACACCGTTTTCAGCTGGCAGGAACCCGGCCTCGAGATCACCGGGAAATACGTAGTCTGGAAGCATGGAGTGTTCGATTAGGTTGTCATCGTAGAGAATTACCATTTGGTGTACAGCGTTCTGAAGCTGGCGAACGTTTCCAGGCCAAAGGTATTGCTCCATTGCTTTCTTTGCTTCGAGAGCAAAGCCAGAAAAAGATTTATTTTCTTCTGTACAGAACTGAGCGAGAAAACTATCTGCAATTTGCATAATGTCCTCACGATGCTCTCGCAAGGGAGGTAGGGTTACCGGAACAACGTAGAGGCGATAAAACAGGTCTTCTCGAAAACGACCCTCTTTCATTTCCTCAAGTGGCTCACGGTTTGTCGCACAGATAAACCTCACGTTCGCTATTTGCAGTTTGTTGCAGCCAACCTTGCGATAGGTGCCTGTCTGGATAAAGCGTAGGAGTTTTTTTTGCAGGTTTAGATCCAGCTCACAGATTTCATCAAGGAATAGTGTGCCCCCTTTTGCAGCACCGACGGCCCCTATTCGATCTGAGCCCGCACCGGTAAATGAGCCTTTGACGTGGCCGAAGAGTTCGCTTTCCATGCGTTCTGTTGGTATGGCGGCACAGTTTATTGCAACCAATTCTCTCGAGTGACGCCGGCTACTGTTATGGATAGCTTCTGCTGCGAGTTCTTTGCCGGTGCCACTTTCTCCTACGATGAAGGCGGTAGCGTCACTTGTCGCAAGTGATTCAATCTTTTTGTACACAGCTTGCATCGCCGTCGAGCGTCCGATGAATCCTGAAAAGCCGTCACGCTCGAGGTCCGAAAGCTCACTAACCTTTTTTCCAAGTCGCAATTTTGCGACTACATTTTCGAGTGTGACCTG
Organism: Candidatus Marimicrobium litorale; assembly: GCF_026262645.1. Classification (NCBI taxonomy): domain Bacteria; kingdom Pseudomonadati; phylum Pseudomonadota; class Gammaproteobacteria; order Cellvibrionales; family Halieaceae; genus Marimicrobium; species Candidatus Marimicrobium litorale. The sequence goes on along the minus strand of NZ_SHNO01000001.1, from coordinate 1,681,741 downwards.
AAGCCGTGATGCATCAAAGGGTTTGGTTAAAAAGTCAGAAGCCCCCTTTTTTATCGCTTCCAGTGCAATTTCATTCGTTCCATGCGCCGTCATAACGATAATTGCAGCGTCATTCTTTGCCTCGCCATAACGTTCGAGAAAATCCATGCCGCTGCCATCGGGCAACTGGATATCAAGTAAGACAACATCAGGACGATTAGCGTTGTAGGCGTCGAAGGCTTCTTTGAGATTGGCAGCAATGTGTATTTCATGGCCTGTGCCCTCCAGGTACGCGCGGTAGACCTCAGCGAGAGAAGGGCTGTCCTCAACCATCAATAGACGTATTGCACTGTCGCTCATGTGGATTCTCCGTTGAGGGGTTTGCTGACGCTCTGCAGTTCAGGCTGCGCAAACGCGCGTTCAGAGACGCTCGTCGCGTGATGACGCCGGGCTGAAAACGGGAGCAGATACGGCCAGCGCTGCTATTTTGATGGTAGGCACATGACATTTCAGCACCATTGTGCAATTTGCGTTGCAAAATGACGGTAAATGCTAAGTCACGTTATATAAAATATAACGAAAATATTCAATAGCTATAAACGATACTCCCGACATTGTCGTGCTTGGTGCGACACTTTCTAGTTGTGATGTGACCCGTTTGTTAATGCTTGATCATCGTTGCGATGCTGACAAGCAGATGCCTTGGTATGGGCTCAGTAGCAGTGAAGTGACGTTGCTGCTTTGCTCCTGCAGGCGCTGGCAGATCGGGATTCAGAGCGGCTTGGCGCGGCACAAGGCCTGTGGCAGGACGCGCCGGCAGCGCGCAGATGACTTTGAACCGATTATCCCATCGGTTTCTACCTTGTCTGTTTCTGAAGTGCGCTATGAGACGGACTCTTCCATCGGTATGAATTGCGTACCGCAAGAAGGATGGGAGGGTTTTGCGCGGTCTTGGTGCTCCCAGCAACGCGTTCTTAGCCGCTTTATTGGTTGCCTTTTTGCATCGTCGCAGGTATCACTGAGATCTTCGAAAAGCAATCAAAGGTAGCACTCTGTGTTTGATGTCGTCAGCCCTGATTCTGTTTCCATGGACAGCGCCCAACTGGAGCGCGTGAGTGAGCATTTGAGTAAACATTATATCGAGCCCGGTAAGATTTCCGGCAGTGTGACCCTCGTCGCGCGACGGGGGCAGGTGTGTCTGTTGGACGTTCAGGGGTATCGCGATGTGGAGCGCTCCCGGCCGATGACCGCCGACAGTATTATGCGTATTTATTCCATGACGAAGCCGATCACGTCTCTGGCAATGATGACGCTGCACGAAAAGGGGCTTTTTTCACTGGATGATCCGGTGCACCGTTACATTCCTGGCTGGCGTGACTTGCCCGTCTGGAAAACCGGCTCCTACCCTCTCTTTGAAACAGTCCCTGCCCGGCGTGCCATGACAATACGCGACCTGTTTATGCACACCTCAGGCATAACCTATGACTTCTTACGTGACTCTAACATTGACTACGCCTACCGCAAGGCCGGTGTGGGTAGACCAAGGCTAGGTTATACCTTGCAGCAAATGGTAGATGAGCTCGCACAAATGCCCCTCCTGTTTTCGCCCGGTGATCGTTGGAATTATTCGTTATCTACGGATGTGTTGGGCTATCTGGTCGAAATTCTGAGTGGTCAAAGTTTGCCGGACTATTTGCGCACTACGATCTTCGAACCGCTGGGCATGCACGATACCTGCTTCGAAATTCCTGCTGATAAAGTGGATCGCTTTGCTAGCTGTTACACGCGCAACATGGAAAAGGGGATGGACCTTACTGATGACGCCCGTAGCAGCGAGTTCGCCGAACGTACCTTTTATTCCGGAGGAGGTGGCTTGTTGTCTACGGCGGGCGACTATTACCGCTTTTGCCAGATGCTACTGGGAGGCGGCACCCGGGACGGTGTAAGGATTATCGGTCCGCGCACGTTGGATTATATGACCCGCAATCACATACCGGGCGGAGCGGATATGGGGGCCTTTGCGACCGGCAGTTTCAGTGAGGCTGCCTATGAGGGGGTAGGGTTTGGCCTGGGCTTTGCGAGTACGATTGATCCGATATGCAACGGGCACCCGGTGTCTCCGGGTATTTATTTTTGGGGTGGACTGGCCAGCACGCTTTTTTGGGTGGACCCGGCAGAGGAAATGGTGGTGATCTTCATGACCCAGCTAATTCCTTCGCGAACCTTCAACTTCCGCGGCCAGCTCGAAAACATCATTTACGCTGCGCTGAACTAGGTTTATTCCTCTGCCTCCTGTTGACCGAAGCGGGGCGGCGGTAAAGCCGATTGCGCGACACAATGAGAATCATTCGCATTTTGCATTGCAAATGAGAATGATTCTTAATATAATTCCCTTTCTCGAGTTGAGTCGTACCCACCGAAAGAGGGAAGTGGATAATGAAAAAAAGGATCGCAGCCGTCGCGCTGAGCTTATTTGCGCCGACGACGCTGGCCGCAGCGCCCACCGCAGAGGAAATGTGGGCGGTTATACAGCAACAGCAGGCGGAAATTGCCAACCTCAAGGCGCAACTGGCTACAACCGATGAGGAGATCAGGGAAACTGCGATCATGGCGGAAGCCACCGCCGTCATGGTGGAAGAGACGGTGATTAACCGCACGGGATCGATGGCCGAGCACTGGACAGAGCGCACTACCATTGGTAGCTACGGCGAGATGCACTACAACAATCTGGATGAAGAGAATGACGTTGGCAGCAACAAGAAGGAAATCGATTTCCATCGTTTTGTCGTGTACTTGGGTCATGAATTTAGCGAGCGGACTCGGATGTTTTCCGAGCTCGAGCTTGAGCACTCGTTATCGGGCGAAGGTAAGAACGGCGAGGTGGAACTTGAGCAGGCTTATATCGAGCACGATATTACTGACTCGATGAGCTTCCGTGCGGGCCTTTTTCTTGTGCCAGTTGGAATTCTCAATCAGACCCATGAGCCCAATACGTTTTATGGTGTTGAGCGCAATAACGTGGAAAAGAACATTATTCCCACCACCTGGTGGGAGGGCGGAGTGGCGCTGAAGGGAGAGTTTGCGCCCGGGTGGGCCTACGAGACTGCGGTCGCCTCCGGTCTCAAGTTGGACGCAGCCGATGGCGAGTATAAAATTCGCGACGGGCGCCAGAAGGTGTCGGAAGCAGATGCCAATGATCTCTCCTATACGGCCAATCTGAAATACACCGGTCTCGCAGGTCTGGAAGTGGGCGCTACGTTGCAATACCAGTCTGATTTGTATCAGGGCGACTATACCGACAGCGTAGACGCGTTACTTTATACGGCCCATGTTGCCTACAGGAACGGCCCCTTCGGGCTGCGCGTATTGGGTGCCCGGTGGGATATTGATGACAGTATCAACCAGATCAAGCAGGGAGCTGACGACCAGGAAGGCTGGTATATAGAACCCTCGTGGGAGTTCACCCGCAGCATTGGTGTCTTTGCTCGTTACAGCGAGTGGGATAACTTGGCCGGCGACAATGGCAGTTCCGATATCAGCGAGTGGGATATGGGTCTGAATTATTGGCTTGATGAGACGGTGGTATTCAAGGTGGACTATCAGATTCAGGATGCACCGGAAGACATGAAAGAATACACAGGCTTCAATCTTGGAGTCGGCTGGAGTTTTTAGTGCAGTTTATTGCGCGCGGACAGTTAGCTCGTGGAGTGTTGGTCGTCGCCCTTTTGGCGGCGGCTTTTTTCGCATATGGCGAGGATTATCTCGATCGGGACGCTTTTCTGCACCTTGCTTTTGGGCAAGCACAGCCGGAGATGCAAACCTTGTGGGTCACCGAGGATTTGCGCAACGCTGCGGAGACGGCGGTGGGTTGGATGCCACGGGCATTGCGCTTGCGTTACTGGCAGTCCGGTGATTCTACCGCCTGGATCCTGGAGGATATTGGAAAGGAAAAACCCATCACTCTGGGTATCAGCATTTCCGGGGACCGCCTGGAGCGAGTGGATGTGTTGGCCTTCAGGGAAAGCCGTGGTTGGGAAATACGCTACCCGTTCTTCACCGGACAGTTTCAGGGGCTGACATTAGCGGACGATGGCTATTTGTCGGAGCGCGTAGACGGCATCACCGGCGCAACGCTGTCGGTGCGGGCGGTGGATCGTATGACACGGCTGGCGTTGTGGCTGAACGCGCAGGTGCGCGGATGACACGCCGCACTCGCCTGGTCGGTACGCTGTGGCGATGGCATCGGCGCCTCGGTTTGTTGGTGGCCTTGTTCGTACTGGCAGTCTGCGTTACGGGTATTTTTTTGAACCACACAGTCAGGCTTGGCCTAGACCAGGCTTTCGTGGATGGCAACTGGCTGAAGCAGTTTTACGGGGACGATTCGGGGCAATTGCCCGCCTATCCGTTGGGCGATCGCTGGGTGTCTCGCGCGGCAAATGGCCGTGTCTATGTCGATAGTCTCGAGGTCTCACCGTGTCGCGGTGCGCTGGTGGGTGCGTTGGAATCCGAACGCCTCATTTTGGCGGCCTGTGCAGAGGAACTTTTGCTGATAAGCACGTCCGGTGAACTGGTGGAGTCTGTCAGCGCTGGTACAGGCCTGCCGACGCCGTTGCAGGCGCTGGGAGAAATCGATGGCGCGATTGTGTTGCAGGTGCAAGGAGAATGGCGCAGTGCCGACATCGACCGCATGGTATTCAGCGAGGCAGCGCCTGCCGGCACGCGTGTTTCACAGCAGGTGTCTGCGCCACTGCCCGCCCTGATCAGGGAGGCGATTCCACTACCCGACCAATGGCTGACCTGGGAACGGGTACTACTGGACCTGCACAGTGGTCGCCTGTTTGGCCGTATCGGCGTTCTGTGGGTCGACCTCGTGGCGCTGTTTCTATGCGTGTTGGCAGTCAGTGGCACCGCTATGTGGGGTTTGCGCCGACTGCGCAACGTGTCCACCCGCACGACAGCGGCGGATGCGAACGACTGAGCTTACCCGGCCTCGTAGCGAATACCCGTCAAGTAGTAAATTTTTTCTCCGGAAGGGCTCTGCACGTGCACCTGGTCATCGAGCCGTTTGCCCAGCAGTGCGTTTGCGAGGGGTGAGTCCATGCTGAGCTTGCCCGCATCGATATCAAATTCGTCGGGTCCGACAATGCGCCACTCCTGTTCTAGGCCTGCCTCGTCCTCGAGGGTCACCCAGGCGCCGAAGAAGACCTTTTCCCTGTCAGAGGGAGAGCGTGTGACGATTTCGAGCTCGTCCAGTCGCTTATTGAGGAAGCGCACTCTGGAGTCGATTTCCCTGAGTCTGCGTTTGCCATAGATATAGTCGCCGTTTTCTGAGCGATCGCCATTCTTGGCTGCCTCGTGTACCGCGTCGGTGACCTGTGGCCGCTCCACTTTCCACAGGGCATGCAGCTCTGCCCGCAGGGTTTGCTCTCCCTCGGAGGTAATGTAGTTGGAGCCGCGTGGTCGCGGTGGTCTGTAGCGTCCCATTCCCTTATTCTAACGGCTGTTCCCCCGCAGCGGTATGGTCGGTGCTTGATCGACACGATGCCTAAAAAGTGAGGTGCTGCAAAGCATGGTCAGAATAATGCTGTTTTGTATGGCAAGCCTGGCAGGGTCATCTGTCGTTTGGGGTCAATGCCCTGAGCTGGAGGGCAGCCTGACGCAGGGAGGGCTGGTGTGGGGTGTGGTCGCCCCCGGCAGCCGTGCAACCCTTGACGGCGAGGACCTTGACGTTATGGAAAATGGTACGCTGCTGGCTGGTTTTGGTCGCGATGCGGCCGCCACTGCGGAACTGGTCGTGACCGGCGAAGCCAGCTGCCGGCAAACGCTCGCGATTGCACCCCGTAATTACAATATCCAGCGTGTAGAGGGTGTGCCACAGAAAACCGTGACACCGTCAGCGCAGCACCTTGAGCGTATTCGCCGCGAGCAGGTTTTAATTAATGCTGCTCGTGCCCAGCAGTTGCAGCGTCCAGATCTGTTAGGGGCTGCATTAACGGGGTTTGAATGGCCGTCTGTTGGGCCTATCTCGGGCGTATACGGCAGCCAGCGCTACTATAATGGCTCGCCTGGCAGGCCGCATTACGGCGTGGATGTAGCGATGCCGACCGGCTCGCCGGTGCGCGCGCCGGCGGCGGGCGTGGTAACCCTGGCCGAACCGGATTTGTTCTACTCTGGCGGCACGGTATTTCTCGACCACGGCTACCGCCTTTCCTCGGCGTTCCTGCACATGAGCAAGGTGCTCGTGAGGGTAGGGCAGGAGTTGCGGGCTGGTGACCTGATCGGTGAGATCGGTGCCAGCGGTCGTGCCACGGGGCCGCACCTGGATTGGCGCATGAATTGGCGTAACCGTCGTATCGACCCGCAGTTGCTGGCTCCGTCGATGCCGTTGGCACCTGTGCCCTGATCTGACATTCGGCAGACAGGCGGCAGGGCGGGCGTCTCGCAGGGCGAAACTTGGGCCAGCCCAGGGGGCAGAGGCCACCGACCCATGCGATGTGATATCTGCTTAGACCTCGGTATCGATAGTCCCAAAGCCTGGCAAAAATCCGTATAATGCGAGTGAAATTTGGCGTTGAGAGCCTTCGATGATTGATAAGCGACTACTCAGTATTCTGGTGTGTCCCGTAAGCAAGGCGCCCGTGGAGTACGATGAGCAAAAGGATGAACTGGTGTGCAAGGCCTCTGGCCTGGCCTATCCTGTCCACGACGGTATCCCTGTGATGTTGGAGAGTGAAGCGCGAGCGCTCACCGCTGATGAGAAACTGGGCTAGGTCATGTCAGCCAGCATATTTAGCAGGATTATCGACGGCGAGATCCCCAGTGACTTTATTTATGAAGACGAGCACTGCATAGCCATTCACGACATTAACCCTCAAGCGCCCGTGCATGCGTTGGTCATTCCGCGTAAGCCAATTCGTATGCTGGTGGATGCCCAGCCCGAGGATCAGGCCCTGCTGGGACACCTGATGCTGGTGGCAAACAAAGTGGCGCTGGAACTGGGGGTGGGCGAGGGTTTTCGCCTTGTTGTTAATAATGGTGAGTCGGTAGGCATGACGATTTACCACCTGCACCTGCATATCATGGGCGGGCGTACCTACGCCGAACAAAGCATGGGCTGAGCCCTCACCGAGACGATCAATGAAGACAGGCGAAATACGAGAGGCCTTTTTGGACTACTTCGAGGCGCACGCACATACCCGCGTAGCGAGTAGCTCCCTGGTGCCGGGGAACGACCCGACCCTGCTGTTTACCAATGCCGGTATGAACCAGTTCAAAGACGTATTCCTCGGGGCAGAATCTCGCTCCTACTATCGTGCTGCCAGCTCGCAGCGCTGTGTCAGGGCCGGGGGCAAGCACAATGATCTGGAAAATGTTGGCTATACCGCGCGGCATCATACGTTTTTTGAGATGCTCGGAAATTTCAGCTTCGGTGACTATTTTAAGCGGGATGCCATTCGCTTTGCCTGGGAGTTTCTGACTGGCACGCTGGGTTTGCCACCAGAAAAATTTTGGGTCACGGTGCACGTGTCCGATGATGAGGCGGAGCGCATATGGATCGAGGAAATCGGGTTTCCGGAAGAGCGCATATCACGGCTGGATGAAGACAACTTCTGGCAGATGGGCGACACCGGTCCTTGCGGTCCCTGTAGCGAAATTTTCTTCGATCATGGCGATCACGTTCCCGGCGGCCCACCCGGCAGCGAAGGAGAGGATCTGGATCGTTACATCGAAATCTGGAATCTGGTGTTCATGCAATACAACCGCGACGCGGCCGGCGAGTTTCATCCGCTGCCCAAACCCTCGGTGGATACCGGTATGGGGCTGGAGCGGATTGCAGCGGTTATGCAGCAGGTTCACAGCAATTACGAGATTGATTTATTCCAGGCTTTGATCAACGAAACTGCACGTATACTGAGGGTTGATGATCTCGAGGAGACGTCTCTGCGGGTTATTGCCGATCATATTCGCTCCTGTGCCTTTCTGGTGACTGACGGTGTATTGCCTGGCAACGAGGGCAGGGGATACGTGTTGCGCAGGATTATTCGCAGGGCGGTTCGGCACGGCAACAAATTGGGAGCACAGGGCCCGTTTTTCTATAAATTGGTGTCTACGCTCGTGCATGAGATGGGCGATGCCTACCCGGAGTTGACGAAAGCGCAACCTCAGGTGGAGAGAGCGCTGCTAATAGAAGAGGAGCAGTTCGAACGTACGCTGGACAACGGCATGCAGATTCTGGAGGAGGCGCTGAATAAACTCGACGGTAAAGAAATACCCGGAGACGTGGTATTCAAGCTGTATGACACCTACGGATTTCCTACAGACCTCACGAATGATATTGCTCGTGAACGTGGTTTGAGTCTTGATATGGAGGGCTATAGTGCGGCGATGGCGCAGCAGCGTTCGCGTTCTCAGGAAAGCGGTAGCTTTAAGGTGGATTACAACGGGGCGCTGAAGCTGGAGGGCAGCACGGAATTTACCGGTTACGAAAGTGTGGAAGGCGATGGCGTCGTGCGTGCTGTGCTGCGCGATGGAGAAGAAGTTGGAGAGCTGTCTGCTGACGAAAGTGGTGCACTGGTGCTTGATCGCACACCATTTTATGGCGAATCGGGTGGCCAGGTGGGTGATTCAGGATATCTTGAGGGCGCCCACGTAAAGCTGGAAGTAACGGATACCACTAAAGCGTCCAATCACCATCTGCATCACGTGAAGGTATTAAGCGGTAGCGTGAAGTGCGGTGATCGGCTAGAGGCGCGGGTTGACCCGAATGTGCGACAGGCAACGCGTTTGAATCACAGTGCGACGCATCTTTTACATGCGGCCCTGCGCAGGGTGCTCGGTGAGCACGTGCAGCAGAAAGGGTCACTGGTGGACTCTCGGCGACTTCGCTTTGATTTTTCCCACACCGAGGCACTGTCGGCGCAGCAGCTGAGAGATATCGAAGCTATCGTCAATGAGCAGGTGCGCGGCAACACTGCCGTGAGAACCCGTTTGATGAATATGGATGATGCCGTGGCCGCGGGCGCTATGGCCTTGTTTGGCGAAAAATACGGTGATGAGGTGCGGGTGCTGTCCATGGGTGAGGAGGATTTTTCCGTCGAATTATGTGGTGGAACCCATGCCGACCGTACCGGTGATATCGGGTTGCTGCGCATCGTATCGGAAGCCGGCATTGCTTCGGGTGTGCGTCGCATAGAGGGTGTCACCGGTCGTGGCGCACTCGACCTGGTGGAGGCGCGGGAGGCCAATCTGACGGCAGTCTGTGACGCAGTGAAGGGCACCGCAGACAATGTACTGGACAAGGTCACAGCGCTGCGTGGTGAAAACCGCGATCTGGAGAAGGAGATAGCCCGCCTCAAACAAAAACTGGCTGCAGGCACTGGCACAGATCTCACCGCCGGTGCAGTTGAGGTTCAGGGTATCAAGGTGTTGGCTGCGAGCGTGGAGGGGGCGGATGCCAAGTCCCTGCGCGATACTCTGGATCAGTGCAAGAATAAACTGGGAAGTGGCGTGATACTGCTGGCAGCGGTTAATGGCGATAAAATTGCCCTCGCAGCGGGCGTCACCAAAGACCTGACTGACAGAATAAAAGCGGGTGATTTGATGCGCGAATATGCCGATCGCCTCGGCGGCAAGGGCGGTGGTAAGCCCGATATGGCTCAGGGTGGCGGTGTTGACGTACAGGCCTTGCCAGAAGTACTCCAATCCCTGCCCATTTGGGTATCTAGCCAACTCGGCTGATCCCTTGGCAGATGTAATACTTTGATATATGCGGTAGTTTGAAATGTGCGTACTTTAGTGTTTAATGGCGCCCCGTTTCAGGCAGGCCGGTGAAAGGCCTGCGAGTTGTCTTGGTGATATGAGCCTGATTGTCCAAAAATTTGGTGGAACCTCGGTCGGCAGCATCGAGCGCATTGAGCAGGTGGCTGAAAAAGTTGCCGGTTTTCACGCTAATGGCGACGATATCGTCGTGGTGGTCTCTGCAATGAGCGGCGAAACCAATCGTCTGCTTGCGCTTGCCAGCGAGATTCAGGACCAGCCCGTCGCGCGGGAGATGGACGTATTACTTTCGACGGGTGAGCAGGTGACGGTCGCGCTGTTAAGCATGGCCTTGAACAAGCGCGGCGTAAAGGCGCGCTCCTATACAGGCGGACAGGTTCGGATCCTGACCGACAGTGCTCACACCAAGGCGCGTATTCGAGAGATAGATGATGCTCGCATGCGCAGAGACCTTGAGGATGGCAGCGTGTTGGTGGTTGCGGGATTCCAGGGTGTGGATGAAAGCGGCAACATCACCACCCTCGGTCGCGGTGGCTCGGATACAACAGCGGTAGCGCTGGCCGCCGCGCTTCATGCCGACGAGTGTCAAATATATACCGACGTAGACGGGGTCTATACGACGGATCCTCGCGTGGTTGACGGTGCGAGGCGCCTGCCCAGAGTCACTTTTGAAGAGATGCTGGAAATGGCCAGCATGGGGTCCAAGGTCCTGCAGATTCGTGCGGTAGAGTTCGCGGGTAAATACAATGTGCCGTTGCGTGTGCTGCACAGCTTTGAAGACGGCCCCGGCACTCTGATAACACTGGAGGTAGATAGCGCTATGGAAACGCCGACCATTTCGGGTATCGCGTTTAATCGGGACGAGGCCAAGCTCACAATTGAGGGCGTGCCGGATACTCCGGGGGTAGCCTACAAGATTCTTGGTCCTATCGGCGAAGCGAACATTGAAGTTGACGTAATCGTGCAAAACGTCAGCCACGATAAAACCGTGGACTTCACTTTTACTGTCTCACGCAATGACCTGGCGGCAGCGCAAAGTGTGCTCTGTCGCGTGGCGAGTGAGCTGAGTGCGGGTGAGGTATGCGCGGATAGCAAAATTGCCAAGGTATCCGTAGTGGGTGTCGGCATGCGCTCCCACGCGGGCGTTGCCAGCCAGATGTTCGCGGCATTGGCAGAAGAGGGGATCAATATCATGATGATCACCACGTCTGAAATACGGATTTCGGTCATTATCGAAGAAAAGTTCCTCGAATTGGCTGTGAGATGCCTGCATTCATCTTTTGGCCTGGAAAGGGAACCAAAGGACGAAAGCACACACTAAGCTCCAGCGAGCGAACCTGCACGCTAGAGCGGGCATTGTTGTATAGTAAATCAGACAGACGCCAAATTACGCCTGACGTCAGCAGACTGAAGGGGTGCACAACAGGGCCTCGCTATTGGGGACGACAAGGAATAGTTCCGGTAACCCCATGGTTGCTGGACCCGGGAGAAGCGGAATGTTGATATTGACCCGTAGGATTGGTGAATCACTTATGATAGGCGATGAGGTCACTGTGACGGTGCTGGGCGTGAAAGGAAATCAGGTGCGGATCGGCGTGAACGCTCCGCGAGAGGTCGCTGTGCACAGGGAGGAGATATACAGCCGTATCCAGCAAGGTGAACCGCAAGCCGCTGAAAAAGACGAAGAATAGTCCCCGGTAATCGATTTCCCTCATGATTTTGCAATTTTATGGTATGATCTGCGCCCGTTAAAAGTGACCCAGTAACGCGTTTTCGTCGCCCTCAGGGTTGGCGGTTGACCGTGCCAAGGCGTCACCCAATAAATTACGGAGAGCTGGCCGAGTGGTCGAAGGCGCGCCCCTGCTAAGGGCGTATAGGCTTATACCCTATCGAGGGTTCGAATCCCTCGCTCTCCGCCAAGCAGTCTGCGGATCAGAGACTGTAAACAGAGACTGACCGCAGAACCCCCGCAAAGCCCGCTAATTTAGCGGGCTTTCGCGTTTCTGGAGGTGGGCTAACAGTGACTGGGAGACGGCTTACTTCGCTCGAAATAGCCGGTTTTCTCTAACGGCGATTTCGCCAGTCACTAGTGGGGGAGTTGATTCAGCCCGAAGTGTGAGCGCTGGGCTTCCCAGTCGATAGGGAAATCCTTTTTCAGGCACTCCAGGGTAAGGGATTCCGGAACGTCGCCGGTGATGATCCGGTCCATGATGTCGGGTGCCAGGAAGGCCAGTTTGCGCAGGCGGTGAACCTGGCGGGGGTTAAGATTATCTCGTTCGATGAGGGCATCGATAGATCGGACATTCCCCGAGATCAGGTCCTCGTTCCAGTACAGGGATTTCAGGAGTGCTTCCTGCAGCGCTTTGATTGATCGGTCGTGTGTTCTGGGCTGTTTACCTGCTGGATACACCAGCTTTGATTCAATCCCGCTTCGACGCAGTTTGACGCTGGCCGTTAGTTCCAGGTGCTTGTCCGATTCCAGCGCCTCGTTTTCCGTGATGCCTGTCAGCCGTCGTATCAGTTGGTTACGATCCAGTTGGACGGTAACGGACTCCCTGGCCACGATCACCTTCACAACCAGGTCGCTGATGATTGGTATCTGCTCACTGATATTCTGATACTGCCAGTTCTCGGCGAGAGTAGCCCCGGCCTTAACAGCGCGGTCGAGTAAGTCGCTGGGGAGTCTTTTATCTGCCAGTAGGTTCAGGATGTTGTCGGCGCCGTTCAGGTAATCCAGTAGTAAATCTTTGACAGTCGTTTCCAGTGTTTTGCCTGGTACACGCAAGACGCTGCCCGCTTCGTCCTCTTTGTACTGGAGCACCGCTTGGCTGATGTAATAGGGGTAGTGTCGATTCTTGCGGCGGGTATAGGTAGGGCTCATCCGGTTGCCCTTGTCATCCCAGACCAGACCGCCCAGCAGGCTGGGGTATTTTGCACTGGCTCGTGCTGCTTTGTTGCTCCGGTTCCTGGCCAGTGTTGATTGCACACTGGCCCAGAGGGCTTTATCGACGATCGCCGCATGTTTGCCGTCGTGCAATTCCCCTTTGTGATGGACCTTGCCGATGTAGACCGGATTTTTCAGGATGGTATAGAGGGCACCTCTCGAGAACGGCACGCTTCCCCGTGATTTATGGTGTTCCGGCCTCGGCTTGCTGAGATAGCCTTCCTGATCCAGCTCGGCCTTGAGTTCACGGACACAGGCCAGGTCCAGGTAGCGCTGGTAGATATGCCGGACGAGTTCGGCTTCGCTCTCGTTCACGACCAGCTGTTTTTCCACTCGGTCGTAGCCCAGGGGCACCAGGCCGCCCATCCACATGCCTTTCTTCTTGGATGCCGCAATCTTGTCGCGTATCCGTTCCGAGGTGACTTCGCGCTCGAACTGCGCGAAGGATAGTAGGACGTTCAGGGTCAGTCGCCCCATGGAGGTGGAGGTGTTGAACTGCTGGGTAACCGACACGAATGACACGCCTGTCTGGTCGAACAGTTCAATCAGCCGGACGAAGTCGGCGAGGCTTCGTGATAGACGGTCGACCTTGTAGACGATGACGACATCAATCTGCCCGGATTCAATCTCAGCCAGCAGGCGGGTGAGGGCAGGGCGCTCCATGGTGCCGCCGGAGAAGCCGCCATCATCGTAGTGCTCAGGCAATACCTGCCAGCCCTCGTGGGCCTGGCTTTTGGCGAAGGCCTCACAGGCCTCTCGCTGGGCATCCAGCGAGTTGAAAGCCTGGTCCAGGCCTTCTTCGGTGGATTTGCGGGTGTAGATGGCGCAATTCAGTGCCTTGTGGTCTGCGTTAGCCATCCTTACCTCCTTTCAGGCCGAAGAAGCGCGGCCCTGACCACCTGGTTCCGGTTATTTCCGTGGCGATCCGCGACAGGTTGGGATAGGTGCGTCCCTCCCAGGCGAAGCCGTTCTCCAGCACGGTAATTTCGTACACGGTGCCCTGCCATTCCCGGATCAGGCGTGTGCCGGGGCGGTAGGGCAGGGAGCCCCGAGAGGGTTTTCCATTAACTTGTCGGTCAAGCGCCTTGATGAGCTGCTGACGGCGTTTCTGGGGCTTTTGCCCGGAGGCTCTAGCTTGTGCCGCCCAGGCCAGGTTCTGGCGCATCAGTTCGAGGCTGGTCCTTGGGGCAGGCGCCCGACCGAACTCTGTTTCAAACAAGCTGGCCAGCTCATTACGATCAGCGGATTCCAGTGTCTCCAGACTGGGTGCCGGGGTATTGCGTTTTCTCTGTGCCATACCCCAATGGATCCATACTGTGCCCCTGGCATCCAGTCCTTTTCGATTTGACTTCTTACCGAATTACAGCCCGTGCAGGCGTACCACCCTGACCGTGTTCCGGTTCCGGTGCCAGTTCAGGAACTGGCTGACGGAATCCACCTGGTCGTCATATTTGCCATTGGGAAAGACCAGTAGCTCCTCCATCAGGGTGCGCAGCCAGGGGGCGTTGGCAGGCATGAAGACCTTGCCCTGCTCCATGACGGGGGTCGCCGTTGCAAACCGGCAGCCCTTGTCACGCTCTGGTTGAACACCATGAACCTTGAAGTCCCTGGGTTTGTCGCGCGTGAGTTCCTGAAGCAGTGGAGAGCCGTTGGCTGCGTCCTCGATGAGGACCCGGTCCACCCGCCACTCTTGGGCGAGCTCCCAGAGCTTCTGTCGAAGCAGGGGAAAGGTCAGGCGACCGCGGAAAAGGTCCAGCAGGTAGTATTCGCCATCGCGTACCAGCCAGGTCGTGCAGACGGAGTAGTCATTAGTCTCGCCTTCTTTGACGGCCATGTCCCACGACTGGTAGACACCGTCCTCGATACGGCGGCTCGGCATCTCATCCAGCAATTGAATCCATTCCCAGCGGAATATATTACCTTCTGCTGGGACCGGCCGTTGCTGGTATTGCGCCGAGAACATCTGGGTACCCATCTCCTCCCGGAGCTGTTCCAGCAGCGCCCGTGGCTCACGTTCCGGATGCAGTACTTCTCCGGCAACGCGCTGGTAAAACCGGCCGCCTGGCAGTGAGATCGTCTGGGGAAGCTCTGCGATGGCGGGCAGGTCGAGATGCACCCAGTCACCCTGCTTGAGCAGGTGTCCGGCCAGGTCATCCATGTGGACACGCTGCATCACCAGGATAATGACGCCGGTCTGTTTGTTGTTCAGCCGCGTGAGCAGCGTGGTATCGAACCAGTTGATCACCGCGTCACGAGCGGGCTGGGAGTTTGCCTCCTGGGCCTTCATGGGGTCGTCAATAATGATGATATCGCCGCCGACGCCGGTGAGGACGCCGCCAACGGACGTAGCCATGCGGCCCCCGTTCAGTGTGGTAATCAGCCGGTCCTCGGTGGCCCGTTCCAGGCGGGCGCGGGGAAACGCACGGCGATACCAGGGAGAGCGCATGACCCGGCGGGTGGCGCGGGACAGTTCAGACGCCAGCGGCTGGGCGTAGCTGGCACAAATGATCTCTGTGTTCGGTGCGTTACCCAGCGCCCAGGCCGGGAAGGCCACCGAGGCGCAGATGGACTTCAGGCTTCTCGGCGGCATCGTGATGATCAGCCGGGTCACCTCACCCCGCAGGCAACCTATCAGTTGTTCCTCAATCGCCTCGATGTGCCAGTTCGGCAGGTAGGGCACACCGGGGTTTAGCTCCGCAAATACACGCTCCACGAAGGCGCTCAGGTGCTGGCGCAGCAGCGCGTTCAATACAAGGGCTTGATCAGTCATCCTCCTGTCCTCCCTCAATCGTTTCGGGTTTGTCAGGTTCGGGTTCCCGGTCCAGGCCGTAGCGTGCGAGGAGGGTAAGATCTTCACCGGTCAACGGTTCCGCGGTCAGTGCCTCGGGATCATCCACGAGGTAGGTGGCTACCCATTGAGCCAATAACTGGACCGCCCGCAGGTCGCCCTTCAGCGCCTTTTCAATGGTCCGCTTGATCATGGCCTGTTGGCGGGAGATGGTCTGCGTCTGTCCACCTTCAGTGACGGTGACCTTCGCCTGGAGCTCCTCCTGGAGGTCGGTCTTAAAGTTTCGGGTCCGGTTCGGGCGGCCCTTGGGATTGCCCGATTTTCCCGGCTTGAACTGTGAGTGTTTCGGAGGCTTGCCGTAGCCCACCTCGTAGTCATCAGTGTCATCCGACATGGGGGTCCTCCTCGATATCGACGGAGGTAGAGGCGTCGTCACCCGCGAGGCGGGCCTCACTGATCTCGGAAAAAGTCTGCCCCGTGGAAAGGAGCACGGCGTTTCCGTCGGTCTCCTGCTGCCAGCGCTGGATGGTTACATCAACATAGCGCGGGTCTATCTCGATCAGTCGGGCCTTGCGGCCTGTCAGCTCGGCGGCAAGCAGGGTGCTGCCGGCACCGCCAAAGGCATCCAGCACGATATCCCCCCGGTGGGATGCGTCCCGCAGTACGTCAGCCACCAGGGCCACCGGTTTGACGGTGGGGTGCATGGCCAGATTGTCTGCGCGATCGGCCGCCGTGCTGCTCATGCCGGCGTAATCCCAGACATTGGTACGGTAGCGACCGTACTTACCCAACTGCACATTGTTGATGTGGGCGGCGGTACCGTGCTTGAAGACCAATACCATCTCGTGCTTGGAGCGGTACAGGGAACCCATGCCGCCGTTGGTCTTGTTCCAGACACAGAGGTTGAGGTGCTCGTCAAAGACAGAGTGTCCCGCATTCAACAGCTCCAACAGGTGGCGCCAATCCATGCAGATGTAGTGAAGGGCACCGTCGACGCTGTACCGTGCCCCGAGGCTCAGTACCGTGATAAGGAATGCCGTGAACTCGACCTCGGTCATCTCCCCACAGGCCATGACGAAGTCTTCGTGGCGTACCTCGCCAAGACCCGAGACATGGCCATCGATCGGCACGTTATAGGGCGGGTCAGTGAACTGGAGCCGTGCACGCTCGTTGCCCAACAGGGCTGAGTAGGTCTCAGGATTCCGCGCATCGCTGCAGATGACGCGATGATCGCCGAGGGCCCAGAGATCACCCACTTGGGACACGACGGCGTTTTCACCGGGCAGATCAGGGATCGGAGGCTCCCGGTCCTCGTCGCCGGGCGGGTCGATCATGATCTCGATCTCCGGCAGATCGAAACCGGTGATTTCGATATCAAAATCGATGTCCATTGCCATCAGGTGCTGAAACTCGATAGCCAAAATCTCTTGGTCCCAGCCCGCAAGGTCTGCGAGGCGATTGTCGGCGAGGATATAAGCCCGGGTCTCGGCCTCGGACAGGTGATCCAGGCAGATCGTGGGGACGGCTTGCATACCCAGGAGCTGGGCCGCCTGAACCCGCCCGTGGCCTGCAATGATGCGGTAATCGTTGTCTACCAGGACAGGGTTATTGAACCCGAACTGTTCGATACTCCGGGCAATCTGTTGGATCTGTTTCCTGGAGTGGGTGCGCGCGTTGTGCTCGAAAGGCGTCAGCGCGTGGATAGGTGTGTTTGCAACCTGGTGTGAGGACATGGTGTCTCTCCTAAGCCAGTTAAGGTCTGAGGAGAAACACAACTTTCAGAAATGGCAAAGGCGCGACTCCTCGATGTTTCATTCGCTGTACCTCTCGTACAGAAAATGAACCCATCGGGCGTCCCGCCCTCACTTAGAAACCTACCTGCTACAGCATCTGACCTCTCGTCACCACTGCGCTCTCGGCTTCAGGTAGCTTCAAATATATACAAATTTATTGAGAAAACAAGCTTCAAAGACGGGTAACAGATTTGCATTGGGCTCGGCAGAAACACTAACTAATGCATGGAGCTAGCCACGAGATACTTACAGTTCGTCCCATACCAGCGCTACCGCCTGGCATGAGAGCCCTTTTACCTCGAATCTGGAGGTCCATAATCCTTTTCCTCTAGTCCGTATGTCCTTCAAAGCGTCCGTCGAAAGTTACTATGGTTAGTGTTTGAGCTCTTCGTCACAGCTTGTGGCACGTTTCCGGCGTTGGTTACAAGCTCTTTCGGGTCAGGATGATCTCATCGCTATCGGCAGGCAGCGAAAAGCTGACGCCGTCCTGGCCGACGGTGTAGTCGGGGAATATCTCCCCCGCGCCGCCCAGCCAAAGTTCTTGCTGCCCGGGAATGACCAGGGGTGGCACGATATGGTAGTACAGCAGGTGACCGACGCCGGCATCACGGGCGGTTTCTGCTGCCTCTACCGGGCTGGCGTGGTAGTCCAGCACATCGACACTGATTTTCGCCATGATCTTGTTGCCTATCTTGTTTGCCGCCTCGTGCATCATCATGAGCAGGTTTGGCGCCAGGGCCTCGTGTACCAGCAGGTCGATCCCCTCGGAGAATTTCTGAATATTGTCCTGTTTGGTGGTGTCGCCGGTGATCAGCAGTTTGCGGCCCTTGTAGCTGAACAGGTAGCCCACTGCTGGCTCGACCGGAGAGTGTTCCACGGCCAGTGCGTTCACTGTCAGTCCGCCACCTTCGTATACGAGTTCGAGTTCCCCCATCTGCGGTACCGTGAAGGGCATGGCCTCAAGGCCGGCCGCGCTCATGGGGGCGACCATGTCTCCGTGGTGCTCGTGTCGGTAAACAAAGTCCTGTGCGTAGGACTCGTTGAAGCCGTTGACGACACGCTCTACACCGTGTGGTCCGTAGACAGGCAGCGGTGAGTCGTTATCTCCGGCGGCCCAGCGCAGGGTGCCCATCTCACCCAGGCCGTCGATATGGTCTGAGTGAAAGTGGGTGAGGAATACGCCCTGGA
Organism: Candidatus Marimicrobium litorale; assembly: GCF_026262645.1. NCBI lineage: Bacteria > Pseudomonadati > Pseudomonadota > Gammaproteobacteria > Cellvibrionales > Halieaceae > Marimicrobium > Candidatus Marimicrobium litorale. The sequence continues at coordinate 1,663,272 of NZ_SHNO01000001.1, read as the reverse complement.
TATTGCCGGCCTGGTAGCCCATGCGGCCCAGGTTACGTACCCCATCCGTACCCGCATCCACGATGAACAACTGCTTGCCCGCAACGACTGCCACGCAGGGGCCGGAGGCGTTGGGGGCGGGCATCGGGCCACCGGCGCCGCACAGTGCCAGGTGCAGGCCGTCCTCCATTTCCGCAACGACGTCGGCGCCCATGCGTGCTTCCAACCCACGTTCCATCAGGCGTGCGACGAGGGTTGTGCGCTGGCTGTAGGTGACTACGCCTGCGAGTGCCAGACAGCCAATCATCACAAGTACTTTTTTCATAGGTTTTTTTCTCCTTCAGGGTGACGATTCTTCGGCCAACTGGCGCAGATTTTTCTCGTGTACTTCTCTGTCGATCTGGTATCGAAACACCAGCGTAACTGCGAGCATGTACAGGAAGACATACGTGGGGGCGTAAATAAATATCCAGCGAGACAAGGTCGCTTGATCCAGTGACCCCGGTGTAGCAGTTTCTGAAATACCCACCATAACCAGCACGCTGCTGGCCATAAATATCCCGAGCCCCGAAACGGATTTCTCGAGGAATTTGCGCGAGGCAAAGAAGATACCCTCCGAACGCCGTCCTGTCGTTTTCTCACTGTCTTCCACAACATCGGCGAACATGGACGAGATCGTGATGTTTGCGGATATGAATAGAGCCATGTCAACGGTGTAGATTGCGAGCACCGACGGCAACAGTGCAGGAGAGCCATTGTCCGGGAACCAGCCAAACACGCGCAGAAGATAGGGCATCGGCGCCAGCGATGCTGCCGTAAACCAAAAAAAGATCACCGCTTTCTTCTTACCGATTCGGCGCGACAGCCCTGGCGCAATGATCACTGCAATGAATACACTGATAATCAGGAACATATTCAGAAGGCCGATCTGTTCAGAGGTAAATTCCCAGAACAGCGTAAACAGAAAGTTGGCGGACGAAAGCCCTAGCCCGCTGGCGGTGGCGGCGAATAGTGTCGCGCCCATCACTACCAGGAAGGAGGGGTTGGAGAGTGTCTGTTTTAACTCTGTTGTCGTCTGCCGCGCGTTAAAAGGTCGCTTCGGCGGGGGTGACTTGAAGGTTGGGATGCGATTGTGAGTACCAATGGATGAAACGATAATTGCGATAAACATCATCGTTGACCCCACCAAGGCGTACTTCGTATAACCCTCCGGGTTCATTAAGCCTACCGAGTACTCCGGTGTCTGCGGAAAGAAAAACACATAGGCAACAATAGTGAGTCCTATCCCACCCAGGTAACCGAAAAAGCCACGATATCCGATCACCTTGGTTCGCTCATCGTAGTCAGGGGTGAGCTCAGCAATGAGCGAGGTACTGGGCACTTCAAACAGCGTGATCAAGGTGCGCACGAGTACCGCCATAGCCAGCAGATAGAAGAACATGGCGTCAGCGGATAAAACTGGCGGGTTCCACAGGAAAAAGAAGCTTACAGACACCGGTAGCGCCGAGAAATACATAAACGGATGTCGACGGCCCCAGCGGGAGTGCAGGTTGTCGGATATGTGGCCAACCAGCGGGTCGGAAATCCCGTCGATGATCAGTACCAGCATAATAGCGAGCCCGACCTGCTCTGCAGGCATGCCAACGACACGGCTGTAAAAGAACAGAAGAAACACCGAGAAGGCATTGTCTTTTACGCCATAGGCGACCGCACCAAAGCCGTAAGCGACTTTGGTACTGAGTGGTAGTGGCCGGTTGGCCTGCATTTTCAAATCAGAAATCGTAGCGCACGGTGGCACCCCAAGTTCTCGGCGGTGCCAGCCAGAAGGCGTTCGTGGATGTGACGGGGAATGTCGCCGCGGCGAAGGATACGTATGTATCATCGGTCAGATTCCTGCCCCAGACCGATACATTCCAGTTGTCGTTCCGCCAGCCTAGTTTGGCGCTCAAGTCTTCCCGGTCATCAAACTGGTCATCGCGAAGGTCCGCACCAGCACTGATGGCATGGTCATCCATATAGCTGTAGTCCGTCCGCAGGTAGATGCCGCCATCGTACAGCGGAAAGACCAGTGTGGCGGACAGGGTGTAGCTGTACTCGGCAGTGAAGGGCAGGTTGTCCCCCTTCTGGGGGCCGGCGGTGATTTCATACTTGTCCATGTAAAGCAGACTGGCACCCAGTGTCAGGTTCTGCAGGGGCAGCGCCTGGATCTCCAGATCAAGTCCCTGGGTTTCCACTTCGGCCTGGTTCGATACCCGGCTGCCGATGCCCGCTTCCAACTGCTGCTGGAACTGGTAATCGTCGATCTCGGTGTAGAACAGTGCAGCGTTCACGCGCAGGCGAGATTCCAGGAGGGTGGATTTGACCCCGGCCTCATAGCTAATGGTGTCCTCGTCATCAAACTCCCGTTCTTCGGGGGTGCCGTTGACTGTGTTAAAGCCACCGGACTTGGAACCCGTCGCCACGCTGGCGTAAAGCATGGTGTCGTCCAGGATGTCATAGCGGGTGTTGACCAGCCAGTTGACGTTGTCAGTGCTTCGAGTGAAGGAGTCGTCGATAGGGGTGGAGACCGTGGTGAGGAAGGACAGGCCGGTAAGCGCCGCTGACGGCGCCGTGGAGTCGATCTCGGTGAACAGGTCGGCGTCCTTTTCCTCGTCGGTCCAGCGCAGGCCGCCGGTGACCTGCCAGGCGTCAGTAATATACCAGGTGCTCTGGCCGAAGACTGCCACGTTGGTGGTGTCGATCGATGTATCAGCGCGCAGGTTGTCGCCTGGCCGGGCAATAAAGTTCGGAGGTGCTGGTAACGTGTCGATGAAGTCCTGCTGTTGGTTGGCCTGGGTCAGGAAGTCCTCCCCAAGGAATACAAAGGGGTTGCCGTTACCGCCCTGGATGGTGGATTCGAAGTAGAAAAAACCGAGCATGTGTTGAAAACGATCACTTGCATCAAAGGAGACTCGAAACTCCTGGGACAGGGTGTCGCTCTCGCTATAGCCCCCAATATACGACATGACGTCCAGTTGGGAGCGGTCGGGATCGTAGCTATTGCTGGTCTCGTTATCGGTATAGTTTGAAATCGACTTGAAGGAGCCCCATTCAAGAGCGTAGTCGACAACCATTGAAAAGCTGTAGAACTCGCTTTCGTAGTTCTGCTCGACGCTCACCGCGGTCTCGTAATCGAAGGGGTTGTTTTTGTCCGGTTCAAAACCTTCGGCTACCAGCTGTTCATTCACGGAATCGCCGGCGGTGGCATCGGGGGCGCAGCAGCGCGGGTTGCGATCCACATAGGTGCCTTTGAGACTGATGCTCAGATTATCGGTGGCCTCCCACAGCAGTTTGCCGATGACATTCCAGTCGTCGGCGTTGTTCATGTCATCCCCGATCCCGTTGTTCTCCAGGTAGCCATCCCTTTGGTGGACGGAGCCGGACAGGCGGAACGCCAGCGATTCGGTAATCGGTCCGCTGACCCCCGCTACGTATTTCTGCAGGTCATAATCGCCCAGTGTGGCCTCCACGTAGCCCTCGTATTCCTCGAGGTTGGGGGCCTTGGTGATAATGCTGATGGCTCCAGCGTTAGTGTTCTTGCCGTACAGGGTGCCCTGTGGTCCATTCAATATCTCGATGCGTTCGATGTCGGTAAGGTCGGACATGCCCAGCCCGGAGCGATTCAGGTAGACATCGTCTACGAATATGCCCACCGAGGGTTCCAGGGCAATGTCCGTCTGGGAAGTGCCGATGCCGCGAATCCGGAACGCTGCGGTGTTGGGCTGGGTATTCGTGGTAATGGTCAGGGTGGGAGCGAGGATGGCCAGATCGTCGGCATTTGTGATATTCGCTTCCCGGATAGTCTGCTCATCGAAAGCGTTCACCGTCATGGCAATATCCTGCAGGCTCTCGGCACGCTTGGTCGCCGTAACGATAACCTCCTCCAAAACGGCATGTTGGGCAACAGCATGAGCAGGAAGAATGCCGATCGTTACAGCCAGAATTGTGCTGTGTAGAGTGTGCTTTTCTGCGCAAAGTGTTTGTGCAGTCATCGTAGTTACCTTGGTTTGCAGGTTAAGGGCGCATACGTACTGGCTGATGCAGATAACCCCAGCTTGTCGTTATTGCTATTGGGCTCAACATTACATCCTAATATTGACAACGTCAATATATGCGCATAAATTGTTGCTCCTTCACATGGGTACACGCTGAAAAAACGCTATTAAGCAGGGGGAATGAGGTGAAAGCACATACTGTCGGTTTTCCAGAGTCCGGCGCAATGATAGGTCTGGCGCGAATCCGGGAGTATTTCCGGGTGCTCACAGAGCTCGCCCACATCTTACCCGCAAGGAAGTACCAGATGCCCGAGGAAGATGAACAGACGTCGCTGGGCTCGGTCTTCGAAGGCACTGTCTCACGCTATCCTGACAACATCATGCTGATATTCGAGGGTCGACAGTGGACCTATGCCCAATTCAATGCTGAGGTTAACCGGCTCGCCCGGGTACTCGCCGGCAAGGGGATCTCTCGCGGGGATACCGTGGCGATCTTCATGGAGAACCGCGCGGAGTACATCCTTGCCATGTTGGCGCTGGTCAAGCTGGGGGCCAGCGCCAGCCTCATCAATAACAGCCTCACAGGGGGGGCTCTCTTGCATTGTCTTTCAGCTACGAATGCCAAGGGCTGTATCGTCGGAGAAGAGAGATCGGCAGCTTTCGACTCGATACGCGACGAACTCAGCTGGACAGATACCGAGCCGCTGCTGTGGTTTTCTGACGCCGATTCGAAAGAGCCGCCTCATTGGGCTATTGATGCACGGGTAGAAATGGCGTCGATGTCAGGGGAAAACCTGACGGTCACGAGCACTATCACTGCTGGAGAGACGGCGCTTTATATCTTTACTTCCGGGACGACGGGATTGCCCAAGGCTGCGGTCATCCTGCATCGAAAGATCCTCGCCGCGGGGCAAGCTATTGGGGGTACGGGGTTCAGGCTCAAGCCCGAAGACAGGCTTTACCTGTGCCTGCCCATTTACCATATTACCGGAATGGGTCCGGGCGTCTGCGGATTCATTAGCGCGGGTGGCTCCATCGTTCTCCGCCGGAAGTTTTCCGCATCTAGTTTCTGGTCGGAAGTACAGGAATACCAGGCGAATTGCTTTATCTACGTCGGCGAGTTGTGTCGCTACCTGCTAATGCAGCCAAGGTGCCCGGAAGAGAAAGGTAATCCGCTGAAAAAAATTCTGGGCAATGGTCTCCGTCCGGATGTCTGGAAAGAGTTTAAGGATCGTTTTGGTGTTTCCCGAATCTGCGAGATATACGGCTCCAGCGAGGGCAATGTCAGCTTTATGAATCTATTGAACAAGGACAGCACGATTGGCTTTCCCAGTTCCAAGATAGCGCTCGTAAAGTATAACCACGATGAGGCGGAGATACTGCGGGATGAGTCGGGTGTCTGTATCGAAGCGCCCGTCGGAGAGCCTGGCCTGTTGCTGGGGAAAATCAGCAGTAGAACGCGGTTTGACGGCTACACTGATTCGGCTGCCACCGAAAAGAAGATTGTCCGGAACGTTATCGAGCAGGGAGACCAGTGGTTTAATACCGGCGATCTAATACGTGAGATCGATGTTGGCTTCGCGTTGGGCCTGAAGCACTACCAGTTCGTGGACCGAACGGGCGATACCTTCCGCTGGCGCGCGGAAAATGTCTCGACTAACGAGGTAGGTGAGGTGTTGAACCGGCATCCGCAAATCAATATGGCAAATGTCTATGGCGTTGAGGTTCCGGGCGTGGAAGGCCGTGCGGGCATGGTAGCATTTGCCCTCGAGGAGAGTGTCCCATTTGATATGGAGACGTTTGTGCGTATCGTGGATGGCGAGTTGCCCGTATATGCCAGGCCGGTATTCCTGCGCATTCAGCGATCAATGGCTACCACCGGGACGTTTAAATTACTCAAGGGTGAACTACGCGAGCAAGCTTATCACCTGGATAACGTTGGGGATGATGAAATTTATGTTCGCAGGCCTCAAGGCGAGTCCTACGAGCGATTGGACGTCGGTTTCTATAAGTGCATTGCCGATGGCAGCGCAGGTTACTAGCCTGGAAAGACCCGGGCAGGATTTACTTCGCCGGGTCCATTAACTGCCACAGCATGTCTCCCGTACTAGTGCAGAGTTTTTTGATTGATACATGGTCTGCGTAGACGCCATCCAGGCATAATCGGCTGATTCCGTGCAGGGCGCCCCACATAAAGCGCTCGAAGTAAACGACATCTACATCTGCACAGATCAGGCCCTTCTCCTGGGCTCTCTGCAGGCGCTCAGTGTCTTGCCGCAGTACTCTTCTCGAGGTAATCGCAAGTGACTCAGTTTTTGCGCCCTCGTGCCAGGACTTGCTGCCGTACATCAGGTCATAGTACTGCCGGTTGTTGAGTGCAAACTTGACGTAAGTCTGTACCAGCGCACGCATCATTTCATTGCCAGTGCTGTTTCGGTGCTTGCGACGAGTGGCATCCATGGTCTTCTCGAAGCGTCTGAAGCCTTCTTCTGCCACCGCCGACAACAGTGCGTCCTTATTATCGAAATGGTTGTAAGGAGCGGTTCTAGAGACACCCAGGTTAGACGCCAGTCGACGCAGAGAGAGTGCAGATTCACCTTCTTCTGCCAGTATGCGGGCGGTCTCGTCCAACAGTGCCTGCTTCAGCGCGCCGTGATGATATTTCTTTGCTTCAGAACTTGATTGCTTCGCCATGCGTAATTCTCGAATACTCAGCGCCCTAATCTATCGCGTCCCATTGACTTTGCCAAATTTATGACAAGATTCGATGATCGAAAGCCGGACCACTAGTTAGATCAGTAGATGAACTCGTCGTCCGGCGAACAGACCGATCGCCCCCGCGCTAGTTCACTTCCACCAGGGATAGAACGCCGGCATATCGGTGGATGTGCGGTCTTCGAATACCGCCTCCCGCTTCTCCAGGAACGCGGCCACGCCTTCCTTGCCGCTTTTCTGGCTGGCGTAAAAGATTGCCAGCGAGTCGACCTTGTGCGCCTCGATGGGGTGAGGCTGTGCGGCATTGCGGTACATCATCTGGCGCGACATTGCGATGGCCACGGGGCTGTGTTTGGCGATGCGCCGCGCCAGCGTGTAAGCCTCGTCCAGCAGTTGCTCGGGGGACACGATGGCTTTCACGTAGCCGCCGGCCAATGCATCGGTGGCACTGAGAATTTCTGCCGTGTACACCCATTCCAGGGCCTGGGAAATGCCGACGATGCGCGGCAGGAACCAGCTTGAGCACGCCTCCGGGGTGATGCCGATCTTGTTGAACACGAAGCCGATGCGCGCCTTTTCGGAGGCCAGGCGGATATCCATGGCGCAGGTCATGGTGGCGCCGATGCCGACGGCGGCGCCGTTGATCGCAGCAATGACCGGCTTGTTGCACTCGTAGATGGCGAGCGCCACCAGGCCGCCGGTGTCGCGTACGCTGTCGATCTTACCGTCACCCGCGCAGCATGCTTCCATATCAGCCATGTCCGGCAGCTGGCTCTCATCCAGGCCGAAGACGTTGCCGCCAACGCTCAGATCCATGCCTGCGCAGAAGGCCTTGCCCTCTCCGGTCACCACCACCACGCGCACCTTGTCGTCGTTGCTGGCGCGATCGAACGCATCAATCAGTTCCTGCGCCATTTCAACGGTAAAGGCGTTCAAGTGTTCGGGACGGTCCAGGGTCAAGGTCAGAATGTGGTCCTCGACCTCGTAGCGCAGGGTGTTGTAGGGCATGGGAATTCTCCGGATATGTGGCGGGCCGAGTTAACTCGTCAGTACCCGCGGTAATGGATGGGTGAGGACCAGGCCCGCTCCTGCAGGGTCCTGGCAAGATCGGGCCGGGGTTCGACCCCGGCGCGCAAGGCGTCCCAGGTCGACCAGCGGCAGCTTGGGTTCTCAATGGCGCGGGCATAGTAGAACGCGCGCTGCTCGGGCTGGAAATCCGGATCACGCCACAGGACGGACAGCTGCCCGGCCCCTGTGTCAGGGTTAATCGAACAGTCGGTAAGGTCGACCCTGGCCCCGTTATCCGGACAACGTTTTGTGTCAGGGTTGACAGTGGCGCCGCTGGCGCAGGCCACGTCAATCACATCCTCGTGCGTATTACCGTCGCCATCGATCCATCCCTTGATGACCTGCAGGCGCTGCAAGGGTGCACTTTCCGGATCGGCGGATGCCATCACGATGAAGCCGGGCGCTTCTCCGTCACCGCCGGCGCCTTCGAGATTCCCACCCATGCTGACACCTGCTGCATAGGCACGCTGGACGCCATCCGCACTATCGAGCATTGTCTTGTCGAAGCCATAACCGGCGAAAAAGCGCAAAGCTATGCGCGGGCCCGACGTGGCAAAGACCTCCTTGCGGCGAAAAGCGCGGTAGATCGACTCTCGCGTATTCTCCTCGGCCCAGACCGCAGCCAGGCCGGAAGCGCCATAAAGCGCGTTGGCTCCCCTGTCGTAGATCTTCCCGTTGATCCGCTTGAACATGCCGGAAGAGCCTGCTCTCGAGGGATTGAGGGCCATCCCAACTTTCGTCAGGTAGTAGGCAAACTCTCCTTCCAATCCTTCTAGTGGTACTGAACCGCGTTGCGCTGCAGTCGCTGACAGCAAACCCAGCTTGGAGACGTAGGTGGACTCGTCGGGCTGGCTCGCGGCGGAATGGGTGTCACTCGAGCCTATAAAACCAAACTCGTAGGGGTTGGTAATGCCCCTGCGCTCAAGCGCCAGCCCGTTGCGTAGGGCTTCACGTACGTAGGAACCCTTATTTTTACTTAACGCATTGGTTGCCACCCGAAAGGGCATGATCTCGAAGCCCGCCCACTCATCCCGCGTCGACAACAGTGGGTGAGTTTCTGAGGTGCCCTTGATCTGGGTAATCTCAACAATGGGTTCATTGCGTATTCGCTGACGCGCGTAATCATCGTCCAGCGGGTTACCGGCCCAGTCCACCAGCTTGAACATCTGGCCGTTAGAGCCATTGGAGTTATGCGGTATGGCAAGGCTTTCAACACCCTTTGCCCTGAGTTCGTCCATCCACTGCCACAGGTTCTCCGGGTTCTGCGAGTGAAAGCGGGAAAAGGGTTCCCGTGGTAGCCGTTCACTGCCTTTGAAGATGACGTTGCGATGCAGATTACCGTAATCCGGGGAGACTGAGGTGTATTCGAAGCCCGCAAAGGTGGTGAATTCCCCTGGTGTATTGAACTGGTCAGCCGCATCGACAGTGTCCATCCAGGCGCTATGGACCACCCCAAGGGTTTCGACCCTGTCCAACTCACCGGCAGTAATCATCTCACTCGCATTGGGGAAGAAGGTTCCGAACCTCGCCCCCCTGCGCAGGCTGGAGACTATGTCCGTGCCATTTTTATCCGGTGCGTTGAAGTCATGATAGGGCTGGGAAAAGGCATTCTTCGCGAACGCCGTGCTAGTATCTGAGGCTGCAGGGAAGACACCAAGGAACTCGGCGTGATCGGTTACGGCATAAAAATCCAGAGGCCGGTTTAGTTGCATCGTGAAGCCACCGGGGTGGTCAATCGCCTCGCCCATGGCAAATCGGTAGGCGTCGTACGGGGTCGCCAGCGTCCCCATAGAATGGCCATCGAAGGAATAGGTGGTGTGTACGTGCAAGTCTCCGAAGTAGGCCCGTCGCTCGACCGCTTTAGTGCCAGAGATCTCCTGTGTAGCGCTGTCGCTTGCCTGTGCCGCGCCACGGATAAGCAGTTCCGTCTCCGTTTCGAACAGTTTGTTTGACCACAAGCCACTCTCGTTCATCTCGGCGATAACGATATCGATTTCGGCAGTTTCGGCGATGACCCCGGGGTCATTGTGTACATCCGCTGCTGTACTGAAGCTGTCGCCGGACTGCTCCACTGTCTCCCCAGAGCAAGACGCCAGCAGTATCGCGAGTGGTACTAGTATCGCGGCAATGCGACGCCTACCGTGGAAGCACAAGTTTTTTTTTTGAAGCATTATTATTCTCCCTTTTGGAATGGTTGCCGGCGGTCAGTCCATTCGATTAACAACACGGGTTATTTCAGCTCGCTCGAGGATTTGCCCAGCACCTGACGCGCGACAATCAGCTGTTGGATCTGCTGCGTACCCTCGAAGATATCGACAATCTTTGAATCCCGGGCAAACTTTTCCAGCAGGTGGGCCTCGCTGTAACCCAGGCTCTGGCACAGCTCTACGCAGCGCAGGGTTACGTAGTTACCCATCCTTCCGGCCTTGGCCTTGCACATCGAGGCTTCCTTGGAGTTGGCTTGGCCATTATCCGCCATCCAGGCTGCCTTCAGGGTCAGAAGTCGCGCGCCCTCCCACTCCGATTCCATCCTGTATAGCTCTGCCTCGATAGCCGATGTATTGCTGGGCTTCTTGCCGAAATCCAGTTGAATGTCTTCCTCCGCAAGCATTTCACGGGCCATATCAAGCGCGGCCCGGGCGATACCCACTGCCATTGCAGCCACGAGTGGGCGGGTGTTGTCGAAAGTTTGCATAACGCCCCCAAAGGCTTTCTTGCGGCCTTCTTCATCGGTGGCGATCTCAGGGCTGCCGAGGATGTTATTCAGTGAGACGCGGCAGTCATTAAAACTGATGGAGGCGGTATCGGAAGCGCGGATGCCCATCTTGTGCTCCAGGCGGGTGACCTCGCAGCCTGGCGTTCCCTTTTCCACGATGAATGACTTGATCGCGGCCTTGCCCAGGGATTTGTCGAGGGTGGCCCACACCACAAGAGTGTCGCAACGCTCTCCATCAGAAACGAAGATTTTCTCCCCGTTAATTACCCACTGGCCGCCCTCGCGTACGGCGGTGGTGCTGATATTGGCGGAATCCGAACCGGTACCGGGTTCGGTGATACACATGGCTGCGTAAGTGTTGGCGTATTTGTTGCGCTGCTCCGGCGTGCCCACCGAGTTGATGGCAGCGTTGCCCAGGCCGCTGCCCGGGATAGCCATGAACAGGCCGAGATCACCCCAGGCCAGCGCCTGCATGCCGATCACCGCGCCCATGTTGCCGCTGTTTTTCACAGCCGCCGATTCGCTTTCAGGTTTTTTGCCCTCTGAGGAGGTATCGCGGGAGCCGGCCATCAGTTTGGCCACTTCCTCCATCTCCTTGGGGTATTCGTGCTCCGCCTTGTCGTATTTGCGCGAGTAGGGGCGCATCATGTGTTCTGCCAACATTCGGGCGTTGTTGTAGGTTTCCTGGTGCTTGTCTGAAATTTCCAGCTGAATCATCGTTGTTCTCCTTAGACGCTCGCTACGCCATCCATAATTGCAATCGCCCGCAGGTTGCGGTACCAGGATTCCACCGGATGCTCGCGACAGAAGCCGTGGCCTCCCAGCAGTTGCACGCCGTCTGTTCCGATCTTCATGGCATGTTCAGAGCAGGCGACTTTTGCCAGGTAGGCCTGCTCGTGGAAATCCAGGCCCTGTTCGGCCCGGGACGCTGCGCGCCAGGTCATCAGTCGCATGGCTTCCAATTCGGTGGCCATATCCGCCACCATAAACGCCACCGCCTGGCGGTTGCTAATGGGCTCGCCAAAGGCAACGCGCTCGTTCACGTATTCCGTCACGTAATCCAGTACACCCTGGCAGCACCCCACTGCTAGGGCGCAAAGGCCGATGCGCGACAGGTTCACAAAGCGCTGTAGATCGAAGCTGCGACCACCCAGAAGAGCTTCAGCTGGCAGTTGCACGTTATCGAAAGTGAGTGTGGCAAGCTCCAGTGTGCGCAGGCCCATGTGCTCCTCGCGCTTAACAGTCATACCCTCCGGAGTGCCCTCGACAATAAAGGCGGCGGGGCCTTCTTCGTCCAACTGTGCAATCACCATCGTCAGCTCAGCGCTTTCACCCAGCGGCACCATGCATTTGTTGCCGTTCAGTCTGTAGCTGCCATCGATGGCATTGGCTGTGCACTGCGGTTCCATGGGATCGAAGGTGGCGCGGGGCTCCATCAGGGCAGTGGTGGCCGAGACAAAGGTGCCCTCACAGAACCGCGGCAGGAATCTTTCCCGTTGGGCGTCCGAGCCCTGGTCCAGCAGAGTGTTCACAAAGGCCTGAGGTGTGAGGGCGCCCAGGGACAGGGCCATGTCGCCCCAAGCTAGATCCTCGGCATTAAGCGCATTGGAAACGGGGGAGCGTGCCATACCTGCGCCCCCCAGTGCTTCCGGTATTGGCAGCAGGGTGAGCCCCAGTTCCGCGGTCTTGTTGTAAAAGCCTTTGGGTGTGACGCCAGCTTCGTCAGCGTCCTTGGCGACCACGCGTATCTCGTTGGCCGCGAAGCGCTGCATGGTGTCCTGGTTCATCCGCTGGTCATCATCGCGAGTCAGGTCAAAGAGTCGTTCGCCGGATTGCGTGTTCACTGTCGCATTGCTCCACTTTGATTTATCGGTTACGGCCGAGTTTTTCGTGGGCGTCAACCCACTCATTGGTGCTACTGGCTTTATCGGTGCGTGCTGCGGATACCAGAGAGAGTTCACCGGCCACGACAAGGCCTGCAGCAATTTCGATCAGCTTGTAGGCTTTGTCCTTGCCGTAACATCCCATCAGTTCCAGGCATTCGCGCTGGGTAGACAACCCCGTCCCACCGCCGTAGGTGGCCATGATGAGCGCGGGCAGGGTGATCGAGTAGTAAAGGTCACCTTTGGTGGTGACGTAGCTGTAGACGCTGCACTGGTTGGCCTCACCAATGTTTGCCATATCCTGCCCTGTCGCCATGTACAGTGCTGCCAGGCCGTTGGCTGGATGGGCCGCATTGTTTGACGCGCCGGTGAGGAACGCCGCCAGAGAGGCGATGCTATGGGAGTTGCGCAGCAGCTCGGGCGTTGTGCGCAATACACTGGCCAGCACTTCCTTCGGAAGAGTGATTTCTGCGGTGACCTTGCGACCACGACCCTTCAGTGAGTTTACAAAGGAGGTCTTCTTCTCGCTGTCCATGCCGCCGGACAGTCCATAGGTGCGCAGCTTGGGATAGTTGGCGCGAATCCACTCGCAGGCCACAAAGGTGGCACCGCCGGTCATGTTCTGGCCCGCCGCATCGCCCGTGCTGTAGTCGAAGCGTGTGTAGACCATATTGTGAACCGGGTACTGCTCGATCTCGAGTAGCTTGCCTACCGAGGTTGTGGACTCGGCCTGGGCCTTGATCTCGTCAAAGTTGTCCTTCAACCACTGGCAAAAGTCGCGACCGTCTCGGGCATTCTTGAACATGAACACAGGTGCCCGTTGCATGGCTTCGCTCACCACAGTGGTTGTGACACCGCCACTCTCTCGAATAACGCGCATACCGCGGTTGTAGCTGGCGATCAGGGTGCCCTCAATCGTGGCCATGGGAACGTAAAACTCGCCCTGGGCATGCTCGCCATTGACTACCAATGGCCCCGCCACGCCTATTGGCAGCTGTGCCACGCCAAACAGGTGCTCACAGTTGCCCTCCATACTCTCCGGATCGTAGGAGAAGTGCTTCGTATGGCTCAGCTGAGTGCCTGACTTTTCCTCGAGGAAGGCCTGGCGCTCGGCGATGATTTCAGGGCTGTAGTCGTTTTCATTGCTGCGTGGGATTTTTGCGCTCATGGGATGGGTCCTCTATTTAGTCGATATACACACGGGGGTGGCTAATTTATTTCCTGCTGGAAAGTGTCCCGCCTGAAGAGCAGGGGTTTCCTCACAGATTCGCATTCCTCTCGGTCCGCCATTGACAGTGTCAATATAGCGGCCTAGAATACCACAAATATTGACGGTGTCTATATTGGATGGATTCGGCGAAGAAAGAGCAGGGGAATCCGTAAGTTCTTAAACGTAACCAGGGGATACAGAGAATGAAGACTAGATTGACTGAATTGTTGGGTATCGCGTCCCCCATCATTTGCGGCGGCATGATGCGTGTGGGTACGGCGGATCTGGCAGCGGCGGTGTCCAATGCTGGTGCACTGGGCGTAATGACCGCACTTACCCTGCCAACACCCGAGGAGCTGGAGGCCGAAATCGCCCGTTGCCGTTCGCTGACGGACAAACCGTTTGCAGTAAACCTGACAGTGGGTGTGGTGGCCAGCGAGATTAACTATGACGATTATGTCGATGTGATTGTCAACAGTGGTGTCAAGATTGTTGAAACCGCCGGGCGCAGCCCGGAGCCGTTTATGGACCGCTTCAAGGCCGCGGGTATCAAGGTCATTCATAAGTGCGTGGCCGTACGTCATGCCCTTAAAGCAGAGCGCATAGGCGTTGATGTAGTGAGCATTGACGGCTTTGAGTGCGCGGGCCATCCGGGTGAGCAGGACGTGGGTGGACTGGTCCTGTTTCCGGCGGCAACCCAGGCCCTCAAGATTCCCGTGGTAGCTTCTGGTGGCATCGCCGACGGCCGCGGGCTTGCCGCCGCTCTGGCACTGGGTTGCGATGGCATCAATATGGGCACACGCTTTTTGGTGACGCAAGAGTCACTCGTGCATGCGGACATCAAGCGAGCGGTGGTGGATATGGACGAAACCCAGACCCGCCTGATTTTCCGCAGTTTCAAGAACACCGCTCGCGTCTACCGCAACTCAGTGGCCGACAAGGTCGCTGAGATTGAATCGACGGGTGGTGATTTCAGTGAGGTTCACGAGCTTGTTTCCGGCGGCAACCAATACAAAGCCTGGACCAGCGGTGATATAGACGCCGGTATGGTCACCGTAGGCATGTCCGGCGGCCTGATCAACGACATTCCCACCTGCCAGGAATTAGTGCAGAACATCGTTGGGGATGCCGAGAGGATCATCAGCGATCGCTTGGTCTCTATCGTCGCCGAGGGAGCGGTCGATGCGTCCACGGCGGCCTGATCCTGGCAAGACGAAGCAGGCACGTGTTCAACCAGCCTGGGGATCACAAGGAAAAAATACATGCTTGAGCCAGAAAATAACCCCAATCCGCCGGGCATAGTTGACCCTTCCCCGTTCAGGCGGTTGCTGATGGCGAGGTATCTGAGTCGAATCGCGAGCACAAAACAGATTCAGAAAAACAAGGCGAAGTTCGAGAACAAGCGACTGGCCCAGAAGCGGCCACATGTGGTTGAGTATTTTCACCAGCTTGATGACCCTTACTCCCATTTGACGGCGCAGGTCGTTGCTCGTTTTGCAGAACGTTACGATGTAGAAATCATTCCACACCTGATTCGCGCCAGGGGTGGCAGGAACCAGCCGGAAAAGGAAAAGCTTGCATCCTGGGCGCGCCGGGATGCTGCTTGCATCGCGCCCCATTATGGCTTGCGGTTCCCCGAGGTTGCTGGTGTGGTTCCCAAGCCGGAGGTCCAGCATTCGGCCACACTAGCACTGGCGGGTTTGGACAGCGATGGTTTTCTCTCGGAGATCGAGAGAATCAGTACCGACCTGTGGTTCGATGAAGAAGCGGCGCACAGCGAGTCATCGAATGCTGACGCCATTGAGGCACTGGACAAGGGCTCGGCCCGGTTGGCGGAGTTGGGACACTATTCGGGAGCTACATTCTATTATGGCGGTGAGTGGTACTGGGGCGTCGACAGGCTGTTCCACCTGGAGCAACGCCTGCGGGAACTCGGCGCCTGCGAGGTGCCTCAAGAGCCCTATATTGTGTCGCGCCCGGACATCGACGTCACAGGTGTCGATGCCAGTGGCCTCGAACTGCATTTCTACCCCTCTCTCAACAGCCCCTACACCTCGATCATCTACGACAGGACGATTGCGCTTGTCGATGCCTGTAACATCAAATTCCATCACAAGCCGGTCCTGCCGATGATCATGCGCGGTGTTCCTGCTACCCGGGCAAAGGCGAAATATATCTTTTTCGATACCAAGCGCGAGGCAGATTTTTTCGGTGTCCCATTTGGAAATCATGTCTCCCCCATAGGTACACCTACCAGACTTGCCTACTCGCTCCTGCCGTGGGCCGCTTTACAGGGCAAGGATCGCCAACTCCTGAGCACGCTTTTGCGGCACGCGTGGGCCCAGGGCAGGGGGCTACACCGAACTTCAAATATGAAACGGGCTGTGCAAGAGGCCGGCCTGGATTGGAACGAGGCCCAAAAACGACTGGGAAGCGATGAATGGAAGGAAATTGTCGAGCGAAACCAGGACGAGATGGTAGAGGAGATGGGCCTGTGGGGGGTTCCTTCCTACCGGCTCACCGGCCCCGATGGGGAACCCGATCTCGAGGTCTGGGGGCAGGACAGATTATGGCTTGTGGCGGCGGAAATTCGCCGCAGGGCCGAACTCTCTACAAACTAGCGCTGATGCTCGATGAGTAACCCAGCGGTGGATTTTTACATTACACCTGTGCCGCACGAATCATGAGGTTGTGGCGAACCTCACACCACTTCGGAGAATATTTTTCATGAAGAATTTGCTCAAAGGTTTTGTTGTGCTCTTTGTCGTTGTTGGCATTTTCATGTTGTCACTACCAACCATTTTGCATAGCGCCGGTCTGCACCCCGAATACCATGGCGCAACCGTCGAACTTCCCGGTAAGCGTGCGCTCGTTATCGCTACCAGCCATGGCGTACTGGCCGCCCCGGGGGAAACGGAGGGGCCTGCGACGGGTGTCGCTCTCTCCGAACTGACCCATGCCTACTACCCCTTCAGCGACGGCGGCATGGAGGTAGATGTGGCGAGTATAAAGGGCGGGGAAATTCCCATCGACCCCCAGTCTTTGAGTTTCATGATCAAGTCGCCGGAAGATGAGCGCTACCTCAATGATGCCGTCGCCCAGGCCAAGGTGAAGAATTCCATCCCCATGAATGATGTCGATATCAGCCAGTACGACATCGTGTACATCGCGGGAGGATGGGGCGCCGCCTATGACTTGGCGCAGACTCCCGTACTGGCTGAGAAAGTCACTGAGTCCTATTACGGTGACAAGGCCGCGATTATTGGCGGCGTGTGCCACGGTGTGCTGGGGCTGGTGAATGCCAGGGACCGGGAGGGTAGCCTGCTCATTGCCGGGCGCCGCATGACCGGGGTGTCAGATAAGCAGGTAAAGGAACTGGGTATCGAGATTACGCCACTGCACCCTGAAACGGAACTGCGTAAGGCGGGTGCGCTGTATGAGAAACAGACCGCTTTTCGCGATTTCCTCGCCACTCATGTGGTGGTCGATCAGGAGCAGCGATTTGTGACTGGCCAGAACCAGAACTCCGGGCTGGAAACATCACACCGAATGATGCAGATACTCGCGGAACGGGAGTAATCGTTATGAACAGGTTGCTCAAGGTACTGGTAGTGCTGCCCGCCATACTCTTTCTCGTTACTGGGCTACGTTGGCTGGTGGCCCCCGCAGGAGTAGCGCCGCAGTTCGGACTAACCCTGGAGCAGGGCGTGGGTCTCAGCTCACAGGTGGGTGACCTGTCCGCGTTTTTTCTGTTGCTCGGTATCTGCATGCTCACTGCGCTGGTGAGCGAACGCCGCAGTTGGTACTACCCGCCGATTATTCTTCTATCGCTTACCGCGTTGGGTCGTATCCTTGCCTGGCTATTGCATGATGCAGCTTTGGCGGTAGACCTGATCGCCCCTGAGGTGACCGTGGCGGTTATTCTGCTGGTGGCGTCCCGCCGCCTGCCCGAACAGGCCTGACTGGCCGTGCCTGAACTAGCCGTGCCTGAACCCTTGAAAATGTGCTCAATGAGCGGCCTTTTGCTGGCCGGCACTCTGTTAGCTGGTGAGGCTGTGGCGGCGGGGATGTCTCCAGTAGATGTGGAGCCCATCGCGGTCGAAGAGGCAGCGCCGTCAAAGCGTCCCAATATTGTCTTAATCCTCGCCGATGATCTCGGGTATACCGACATCGCCTCCTATGGTAGCGAAATCAGTACACCGACCCTGTCGGCACTGGCGCAATCGGGGGTGAGTTTCACCAATTACCACACGGCAGCCAATTGTGCGCCCGCGCGGGCGATGTTGCTGACCGGTGTAGACGCTCATCTCGCCGGTGTGCCGAATATTCCTGAAATGCTCGCGCCGGAGCAACGGCGCCATGCCCACTACCAGGGCGTACTGGGCAACAACGTGGTAACAGTCGCGACCCTGCTGGGGGATGCCGGCTATCACACCTACATGGCGGGTAAGTGGCACCTGGGTGCCGGGCCGGGCAAACTACCCAGCCAGCGTGGATTTGAACGCACCGTGGCACTGGCTGATTCCGGTGCTGATAACTGGGAGCAGCGTCCTTACATCCCTCTGTATGACAAGGCCAACTGGTATGCAGATGGTGAGGAGTACGAACTACCGGAAGACTTCTATTCCTCGCGTTTCCTGGTGGACAAGACCATCGAGTTCATCGGCAGCAATCTCGATGATGAGCAGCCGTTCTTCGCCTACCTGCCGTTCCAGGCGGTTCATATTCCCGTGCAGGCGCCCCAGGAGTTCATCGATCCCTACATGGGAGTGTACGACAGCGGTTGGGACGTGCTGCGGGAACAACGGCTGTCTCGTGCAGTAGAACTGGGCATTGTGCCGGGAGGAGCCGGTACGGTGCGTATGGCGACCACGGCAGACTGGCAGGTGCTGGATGATGAACGGCGGCGGTATGAGGCCAAGCGCATGGCGGTCTACGCCGGCATGGTGGAGGCGATGGACTTCCACATCGGCCGGTTGATCGACTACCTCAAGGCTAGTGGTGAGTATGACAATACGCTGTTTATCTTCACCTCCGACAACGGCCCCGAGGCCGGTGGTCCTGCAGACCCGGATGGGTTTGCCGCACGGCGATTGACGTCTTCGCTTGGCTACAACACCGATTACGACACGCTGGGCCTTAAAGGCAGCTACAACAGCATCAGTCCGAGCTTCACCAGTGCTGCGGCCAGCCCACTGGCCTACTACAAGTTCTATGCAGGAGAGGGGGGCATGCGCGTGCCCCTGATCGTGGCGGGTGAAGCGCTGCCGCGGCAAGGAGTGCTCATCCGTGCATTCTCATTCGTCACGGACATCACGCCGACCATTCTGTCATTTGCCGGTGTAACTCCGCCAGGTGATAGATACGGTGGCAGGCCGGTAGAACCGATGATTGGTCGCAGTCTTGCCCCTGTATTGCTGAATGAAGCCGAGCAAATTTACGCCCCGGCGGATACCGTGGGCTATGAACTGGCAGGTCACGCTGCACTTTTTCAGGGCGACTACAAAATTGTCTACAATCGCAGCCCGCTGGGGGACGATCGTTGGCAGCTGTTTAACATCTTGAAAGACCCCGGCGAGAGTCACGACCTGGCACGCGAATTGCCGCAGCGATTCCAGCGGATGCTCTCGGCCTATGAGCGTTATGCCCAGACCAACAAGGTACTGCCGGTCCCGCAAAGCTACGACCACCGTAAACAGCTGGTATTGAATACGTTGTACGCAGGTGTGCGTGAACCTTTCCTGATTCTGGTGTTGCTGATGCTTTTGCTGTCCCCATTCTATGTGGCTAGCCGGATGAAAAAGGCGTCAATTCACCGGACAGCCAGATAGCGTTGATGGCGCAATTTTTTTTTCAGATAAGTGAGGAAACGAATAGTGAACGACGATGTGATGGAATTTGATGCCAAGGCGATGCGCGAAAAGTATCGCTTGGAACGGGAAAAGAGACTGCGTGACGATGCTAACGAGCAGTACATCGAAATTTCTGGTGAGTATGCTCATTTTATTGACGATCCGTATTCAGAGCCCGGATTTAGCCGGGAGCCGTTAGAGAGAGATGTCAATGTGGTTCTGATCGGCGGTGGCTTCGGCGGTTTACAGGCAGGCGCCCGCTTGCGTGAGGCTGGAGTCGAGGATATCTGCATAGTTGAGAAAGGCGGCGATTTCGGCGGCACCTGGTACTGGAATCGCTACCCTGGGGCTCAGTGTGACGTGGAATCTTATATCTATATGCCCCTACTGGAGGAGCTCAACTATATTCCGACACAGAAGTACGCTCGGGGGGCAGAGATCCTTGCTCATGCCCAGGCCATTGGCAGGCACTACAACCTCTACGAAGACGCGCTTTTCCAGACCCAGGTAACCGAGACCCGCTGGGATGCGACGATTAACCGTTGGATAGTCAGCACCGATCGTGGCGATACCCTACGTGCTCGTTTTATTGCCATGGCTAATGGGCCATTGAGCAAACCGAAGCTTCCTGGCATTCCGGGTATTGAAGATTTTTCCGGGCACAGTTTTCACACCAGCCGCTGGGACTATGATTACACAGGCGGTGATGCCGATGGCGGCCTCGACAGGCTGGCGGGCAAGCGCATTGCACTGATAGGCACTGGTGCCACCGCATTGCAATGCGTTCCGCACCTCGGTGAGGCAGCCGGGCACTTGTACGTGTTCCAACGCACTCCATCCGGTGTTGATGTCCGCAACAATGCGCAGACTGACATGGAATGGACTGAGTCACTGAAGCCTGGCTGGCAGCGCCAGCGTATGGAAAACTTCAATGCGTTGATATGTGGTGTCCCTCAGGCGGAGGATCTGGTCAACGATGGCTGGACGGATCTCATCGGCAAAATGATTCGCGTATTCAGGGAGAGTCGTCGCCAGGACCTGGATGGCAAGGCTATCAGCGAAATCATGGAGGCGGTCAATTTTGAGAAGATGAACGAGATTCGCGCCCGCGTTGATGAACTGATAGGCGATCCCGTCACGGCGGAGTCCCTCAAACCCTACTACCGCATGTTCTGCAAGCGGCCTTGCTTTCACGATGAGTACTTACAGACATTCAACCGCGACAACGTGACGTTGGTGGACACGGACGGTCAGGGCGTTGAGCGTATCACCGAATCAGGCCTGGTGGTTGATGGCGTGGAATACGAGGTGGACTGCATAATCTATAGCACGGGGTATGAGGTGGGGACCAGCTATGCCAGTCGCACCGGTTATGAAATCTATGGGGAGGGTGGCCAGAGTCTGTCCGAAAAATGGGAAGATGGTGCTCGCACACTGCACGGTATGTTTGTTCATGGCTTCCCAAATTGTTTCATCATGAGTCAGACACAGGGGGGGTTTACGGTGAACTATCCGCACATGCTGGATGAACTGGCAGCCCATATCGCCCATGTTATTCGTCATGCGCAGGATCACGATATTGAAAGGATTGAGGCTACCGAGTCCGCGGAGAGCCAATGGGTACAGACTATTATCGACAAGGGAATGAATGGCGGGGCACTGGGTGGCGAAGATTGTACACCGAGTTATTACAACAACGAGGGCAAGCCCAACGACAGGATACGTCAGGGCATGCCGTATGGCGATGGCCCAATTGCCTTTTTCGCGCTGCTCAAGGCATGGCGCGAGGAGGGGAAATTTGATGGGTTGGAGCTCGGTTGATGATACACCGTAGCCCGGCGATCGAGAGCCTAAAAATCTGCAGCGGCATGATTCGAGAGGGAACGGCCGATCTCGCAGGTTTTGCGTCGAATGCTTGCTCGCCAGAGGTGACGGCCGCTCTTTTCAGGCAGTCGGTTTTGACGGCACAACATGCAATTTCCTTTAGCGCTCGTTTCAGGTCTAAGTAATGCCCGGCTGGATACAAAAATGTATTTCGATTGTTATTGTGACAGTCCTGCTCGCTAGTGCGGTTTACGCATATCGGATACCGATTGTCCTGCAACTCATCAGTCTTTACTTTGACACGAAAATGCAGCCGGAGGAAAACCGAAAAATCGCCTGGGCTTCAGGAAAAGACCCTCGCCCTAAAGAACAACGCCCGCCTAACGTCGTCCTGATTCTCGCCGACGATCTCGGTTGGAATGACATCACCTTCAACGGAGGTGGTGTCGCAGATGGCAAGGTGCCGACGCCCAATATCGACTCCATCGCAGCGGGCGGTGTAACATTCACCAACGGTTACGCGGCAAATGCCACTTGCGCACCATCCAGAGCCTCAATGCTTTCGGGCCGCTACAGCACCCGATTTGGATTCGAATTCACACCGACTCCTTCGGGCATGATGGCCATCGGTAGGCTCGCACCCCGTGATCCTACTCGTCACCTTCAAACCATCTCCCACTCTGCTGACAGAGCCCTAGCTTATGAAGACATGGGCATGCCGTCCACCGAGATTACAATTGCGGAGCTGCTCAAGCAGAAAAATTACCACACCGCACACATCGGCAAGTGGCACGTTGGCGAAAACAATGGCATGGATGCCAACAGCCAGGGCTTTGAGGAAAGCCTACTCATGGCAAGCGGTCTATACCTGCCCGAAGATTCCCCACACGTTGTTAACGCAAAACAAAATTTTGATTTTATCGATCAGTTCTTCTGGAAAGTTATGCGTTACGCAGTTCGTTTTAATGACGGGCCGCCCTTTCAACCGAACGGCCATCTAACCGAGTATTTCACCAAGGAAGCTGTCAGGGTGATAGAAAACAACAAGGATCGCCCGTTTTTCCTCTATCTCGCTCATTGGGCGCCACACTCACCGCTTCAAAGCTCGCGGGAAGACTATGATGCTTTGCCAGATATCGAGCTCCACCGGGAGCGCGTCTACGCAGGTTTGATTCGTGGACTAGACAGGGGTGTAGGAGAGGTACTGAAAGCACTCAAAGACAATGGTCTCGAAGATAACACGATAGTCATCTTTACATCAGACAATGGTGGCGCCGGATACCTGGGATTACCAGACCTGAATCAGCCCTATCGCGGCTGGAAATCGAGCTTTTTTGAGGGTGGTATCCACGTACCCTACTTTTTGCGATGGCCAGACCAAATCGAACCAGGCACTACGGTTAACGAAGCGGTCCATCACTTTGATATTTACACGACCATCGCCAACGCCGCCGGAGCCAGCCTTCCGACAGATCGCAAGATCGATGGTGTTGACCTTCTGCCCATAGTTCATGGCAACACAGGGAGCATCCAACACCGTGGGCTCTTCTGGCGTTCGGGAGCTTCACAAAGTGCGCTTATTGACGGCTGGAAGTTGAATATCTCCGACCCGCCAGGGAACGCTTGGCTCTATGACCTGGCGAATGACCCAACCGAACAAAACAACCTTGCGCAATCTCATCCAGAAAAGTTACGCGAGTTGCAAACAGCTCTGTCTCAACACAATAAGGAGCAGCCGTCATCCGCGTGGCCGGCAATGATTAGCGTTCCCATTAATCTTGACCGTGATGGTAGTCAAGCCGTTCAAGCCAATGATGAATTCATTTATTGGTCAAACTAATTTATCGAGGATTCTTCATGCTAAAAACACTATTACTAATCGCTGCCTCAATTCTGGCATTAGCTGTTCTGTTGGCCATCTGGATCACCCGGGACGGTGAACTAATCACACCAGAGGGTGCTGGCACGGTAACGCTCGATGCCGGCGAATTTGAAGCTTATCCACTACCCGAATATGTCACTGAGGTTCTTACCGAGGACTACAAAAGCTATCTCGTTGAAGTGGAATCCGGCATCAAGATTCATGTGTTGGAGGTCGGCACTGGCTATCCAGTTTACCTGCAGCACGGTAACCCGACTTCCGGTCTCCTCTATCGAAAGGTCGCGGCCAAATTACCGACTGAACGGATACGGGTCATCATGCCAACGATGGTTGGCCTGGGTTTCTCCAGCAAAATCCCGGTGAGTGAACACAAACTCGAGAACCACGTCCGTTGGATGAACAGCGTTATTGAGCAGCTCGACCTCACGGAGCTTGTGTATGTCGGTCAGGATTGGGGTGGCCCTGTCGGTATGGGAGCACTGGCCATGTCACCGGACCTGTTGAAAGGTGCCGTATTGCTGAACACGGCATTAAAAGCGCCGACCAAAAAAGCTGATCTATCGACTGCACATGCTGCCGTTAAATCGCCCGTCATTGGCGAGCTGATAATGGAGGTATTTACCACTGTTTTCGATCAACTGCATGGGGCGCAGGGTGATCCAGATTCAATGAATGAATCAGTCAAATCTCTCTATGCCAGGCCCGTCCTCGAAAGTGGTAATGCCAAGGCGCCAGTTGCGCTCATGAGGATGGTAGCGGACGGACCAGATCACCCTAGCACGCCGGCTATGCAAGTCATCGAAGCCTATGTTGATACGCTCGATATTCCTGCCGAGATCGTTTGGGGTAACAACGACCCGATACTGGGAGCATCGGTAGCTTTAATGAAGCGGAGTTTTCCGAACGCCCCGGTAACTGAAACTGAAGCGGGTCATTTCTTGCAGGAAGAAGTCCCCGAAGTTATCGCCGAGGCCATTGTCCGTGTTGTTGATAAGCTTGAGACTGCGACGCCCAATGCTTCCGAATAGAGATGTCTATACGGGATTGTGTCTCTAGCCTGTCCCTGGCGCATTCGTAATTTAATGTGTGAATCGAATTTTCCGAAACTGTGTTTATGTGTATTCCCTGATAATTCCCTGCTAGATATTGCTCCTGACTCGCGATGTGCGCAGTAATCGCAATAAATACAGGTGGTTACATAGGGGAGGGCGGTGGCATAGCGTCTGGAAGTTGAAAAATTCCCAGTAGATTTCCCGTTATCAGGGAATTTCCTGGAGACTATCCCTGCTGAGACTGCCTCCACCGCCAAGCAGTCTGCGGATCAGAGACTGTAAACAGAGACTGACCGCAGAACCCCCGCAAAGCCCGCTAATTTAGCGGGCTTTCGCGTTTCTGGAGGTGGGCTAACAGTGACTGGGAGACGGCTTACTTCGCTCGAAATAGCCGGTTTTCTCTAACGGCGATTTCGCCAGTCACTAGTGGGGAAGTTGACTCAGTCCAAAGTGTGAGCGCTGGGCTTCCCAGTCGGTGGGAAAGTCTTTTTTCAGGCGCTCAAGGGTGAGGGTTTCAGGGACGTTGCCAGTGATGATTTGGTCCATGATATCTGGAGCCAGGAAGGCGAGCTTTCTGAGGCGGTGGACCTGCCTGGAATTGAGATTGTCCCGCTCGATCAGGGCATCGATGGAGCGTATTGCACCGGTGACCAGGTCCTCATTCCATTGGAGGGATTTCAGTAGCGCTTCCTAAAGCGCCTTGACCGACCGGTCGAAAGAGCGGTGGCCTGATAGTCACCGATCGGATTTTCGCCGCCTCTAACACTTAACTTGTCAGTACCTATTATTCGTCAGGTGCCGCCGACTCAGCAGCCCGGCGGTGGTGATGTGACTCCCGGTAACCGCTCGTAGCGCGCAATACCGAAGGCAGTTGTGTGGATGATCCTGCCATCCTGGTCAAGGTTCATACCGGAAAACAGGGTGTTGTACCGGGCTGAGATGGTAGTGTAGGTGAACACCGAATCGCCAGTCGTCCAATCCACGGCTTCCACGGTCCAGTTTCCATTGCGAGCGCCTACGGTGTAAACGATATCGCTCGCAGTCGATACGATGGGCACAGCGTTTACGGAGGAGACTTCCGAATTCACCCAGTCCTCGGTCAGCGTGTCATTGACCATGTCCCAGTTAAACTTTTGTACGCCGCTGGGTTTGAACAGCGGATCGTTACCGGCATATCCGACTAAAAGCGTCGTTGCTGCCGCGGGCCAGCCATTCGGGATGCTGGCAGGCTCATTATTGACGACCAAAATACCAGTGCCTCCAACAACTACCGATTGCTGCGACTGGATTGCCGCGATGTTGGGGTCACCCATATCTACGCGGATCTTGCCCGCCGTCCGGTTGCTGAGTGCGCCCGTGGGAGCTGTCCAACCCGCCGGAATGTTACCGCGCCAGAATGTTTCTACATTCATCACAGTGTCGCCGTCGGTAATGACCACCAGGTGGTCCTCATCCGGGCCGTATCCCAGCAGTGACGCTGTCGCACCGGAGCCGAGTCCGCTGGTGTTACTGTAGGGCGCGTGCCATGCGCCGTCTGCCTCGCCGATGGAGAGGTTGGTGCCGTCCCACACGACCTTGTGCATGGTTTCGAAGGAGGGTACGTAAATACCGCCGTTTTTATCGACCGCGGGCGCATTCCTTACCCAGTCTCCGGCTCCGGGGCGAACGCCGTTGTCAAGCATCATCTGGTTATGCGCGGCAGCATCTTCCCCGCCCGGCAATTGGATGGCTTTATAGCTAGAGAAGTCACGTTCGAGAATAACGATCCAGCCCTCGTTGGTGACCATGCAGATGCGCCCGTCGAACATCAGGTTGGCGCCGGCGAAGGTACCGCCGATTCCAGCAGGCTTGAACCACTCACCCGTCTTGGTGATCGCGGAGTTGTGGTCTGTCGGGGCGTCGTCCACGTCACCGTAGGCGATGATAGAGTCGGAGGCACCCACGAACAGGGTGTTGTTCGAGTCGAGCAGGTAGTAGACGCCAGCGAGTCCAGTCAGGTACTGGGCCGCCAGTGGTATACTGCCAAAGGCCAGGTCCGAGCCGCTCAGGCTGTCCAGCATTGCGATGTCGGCATCGGCCTCGGCGGATGTTTGGAGGCTCGGCTTGAGCGCATATTCACTGATGACAGTGAGTGAATCATAGTCGAGCTTGGAGATGCGGTCGCCGCCGTTACTCCATATCGCGCGTTTGCCGTTGGGGTAAACGGGGGAGATGGCGATACCGAAGTGACCCGGACCGAGGTGCTGGTAGGTCACGTCTCCCGTTTGCGGGAGGATGATCTCCGTCGGGCCGGCCGGGCCCGCAACATTGATAGAGTCTGTCTGCGCGGAGTTGCCGTGGCCAATGGGCACGTTTGAATCCGCGAAGAAAGGGTTAGCCGGCGGTGGCACGCTACTGGCCAGTACGGCGGCGGAAACCATGGTGGCGGAAACCACGACCAGGCTATTGCGTAAAAAAGAAGAGTCCAGCATAGCTACCTCCAAATATGTAGTTTGAATCAGTGTGCCCTCCGGGGAGGGCTGGGCAGATTATTCGGGTGAGGTGTGAATGTTGTGATAACGCTAGCAGCCGGGAGGTGCGTCAGCGACCCGGGTTATACCGCTGACCGTTCCTACATACGCCGAGCCATCGGGGCCAATGTGGAACTGGCCTGTAATGGCGTTGTAGGGACCGTCGTTACCTACGTAACTGCGAAATAGTTCTTGGCCGGTATCCCAGTCAGTTGCAGTAAGATAGTGCACATCGTTATCTGCAACATCCGGATCAGTGGCATACCCGTAAATGATGCCGTTTGTCGTGGACAACTGTGCGCTGTTCGCAATATTGTCTTGGTTGATCCAGACCGGGTCACAACCCGTGCGGGACGCTTGAACCTTGTGGCGCTCCATTCCGGGATATATTGTTCGCTGGGGATTAAAAGGACCGGTGAAACCCCCGTTGTTGACTACGACGAAATCATCGCCATAACCGATGAAGCTGTTTTCGGCACCACTCTCGTCATCCCTGAACAGCGGCACCTGGCACACTACTGCTCCATCGGTACGGTCGTACACCATGGCATTAACCCGCGGTATTGCGGTGTCAGCAATACCCACCAAATCATCCGCCAGACCAAACAGTGTCGGAGTGGTACCGGAACCTGGCTGGATGATGCCTGGCCCGGTGTTGTCGTAGGGTGTGCGCCAGACCTGCACAACTTCGCCAGTGGGCTCATCCACCGAGAACTTCTGCAACGACTCGTAAGTTACGACGTAGACGCCTGTCTCATCAACGGAGAGAGAGTTCTGCAGCGATTCCCCGGTAGTCGACGCGTAAACCTGGCCGGTGTCGGGATCGACATAACCGATTTCGCCAGAGGAGGCCACCCACCATAGGCGCCCCTCGAAGTCGACCACTGTGTCGGGAAGCAGGCCGCCCCCAACCACCTGTCCACTGACGTCAAAGGACTCGTAACGTACGAAGTTGGCGGTGCCACCGTTGACCTCGACCGCCCAGACTTCCACTGCATTGGTGGGCGGACCGACCAGAATGCGGCCATCATGCAGGATACTGAAGTACGCACCACCGCCTGGCCCCTGTACAAAACCGCGCGGGGCGGTCTCCACTTCCGCGAGTACGTCCAACGTCGTCGGATGGAACATATTGAGCCGGGCGCTTCCACCCGCCGCACCAAAGGTAAAGCACGTTGAAATCGGATATCCATCTTCAGTGAAGGCACTCATCGCACAAATATAGGCGAGATCATCCGGCGCCAGCTTGAGATCCGAGCTGGTTATCGCAAGAGTGGTCCCCAGCCCCAGAATAGTCTTGCCCAGTGGACCGGCACGGTTGTAAACGCCGGAGCTGTAATGGTCATTGTGGATGCGCGAATCGCCCTCGTTGTTGAGGAAAGGGTGGTCGGGTATCAACAGGGGCGCAATCGGGTCTGCTGCGGCCTGTGCACCAGTGTAACTGGGAACTCCGAGGTCCGCGGCCGAGAGCTTCGGGATGGGAACCCGCTGTCGATAAACGGCCAGCGGTGCGTTAGGGTCCTCGGGCCCGGACGCCAAGTGCAATTCGGTCGCCGTGTCGACCAGAATGTCTACCCCGTCGAAGCTGTCTTCCCAGCATACCCCGGTCTCGTTATTGATGAGTTGGAAGCGCACCGGATAGTCCGGGTTGTGCGGCAGTGCCGGAAGACCGGCGCCCCCGCCCATCACGCCTATGGACGCCTGACCCTCGGCACCGGCAACAAGGTCAATCTGGTGAATGCCGTCGGAGGGCGTCAGGGTATTGGAGTACTGCCACCCGGAAGCCGGAGCAGTCAGTGGTGCCCAGGAGGTGGCATCAGCCGGGATCGAGGCCTCGAACACGAGATCGCTATGGGTCCCCGCGTAACCACATACGGCGTAGCCGGTGGTAGTCTTGGGGTCGCCGAAATCGGCAAGGTCGTTCGCCTCACCCTGGTTCAGGGTCCAGACGAACGGTGCGGTGGGGTTCGAATCCTGCAGTTGCAGCAGGCCCGCGTCACCGCGATTACAGTCGTAGGCCGGAAGGGCCGGGCAGGATGCGACTTGCGCAGACGCCAGCGCCGGGCCCAGCAGCCATGAGACAGCGCAGGCTACTGTCAATTTTCTGAATGTGATCATAGGAATGTACCTTCGAATACTAATTAATGGCTTCCACCACGTGACTGGTGGCCTTTAGTCCCCCGACAATAAAATCGATCAATGCTTGTATTTGTTGTTCAGGATGCAGTACGGCCTGTTGCCACGCCCTGTGGGCATCTCCCCGGGCGGCAATTTCTGCCAACGTGGAGGTCAGCGCGAGAAACGCCTGATGTGAACGGGCGGTCAGTACCGAGTCAGACAGCTCCGGTAATGCTCGCTTCATAAGCACGAAGAGCCTGCGGTTCACTCGCCCGAAGTGCTTGACCACCAGGTCATCGAGAACCGGGGAGCGCGCAACAAACAGCCGATCCATGAAGCGAATGTATTGTCGCTCGGTCCTGTCATCGGAGATGGCCATGGCGGCATAGGGTGCAACCATCGCCTCGACCACCTCTTCGACTGTTGGCTGATCCGTCTTCAACAGCTCGGTGTAACGCTCAAGGCGGGCCTCCTGCAATACTTCCATCCGCCGCAGTACGATGGCCTCGATCAGCTCTTCTTTGGAGCGGAAATGGTAGTGCATCACGCCGACGCTGGTACCCGCGGCCTTGTTGATACTGCGCACCGAAACCACATCCAGGCCGTTTTCAGCCATCAACGACTCCGCAGCATCCATCAGACGCTCACGAGTATTTTGCCCCTGGCTCAACTCTTGGGGTCGTTCCTCGACATTAGCTGTGCTCAATACTGCAGGCTCCGATATCTGTTCTGAACATATGTTCAGAACGGATGATTAGAACATATGTTCAGAGCGGGGGCAAGAGAGGTTTTCGGCAGGTGTCTCTGGCGAATTCGCAATTCAGTCAGGCAAATTTGGTTAGAATGCTGGGGGATATTTAACTTAACCCTGCTTATGCGTATTCCCTGATATTTCCCTGTTAATCTGGCCGAGGGATCTGTGATGAGAGAGGAAATACAATAGAAACAGAGGGGTAGGGCAGTCACTGGGTTGAATGCAGGCCCGCAGTCTGGATATTTCCCTGTAGATTTCCCGTTTTCAGGGAATTTTCTGGAGACGATCCCTGCTCTGACTGCCTCCACCGCCATGCAGTCTGCGGATCAGAGACTTTAAACAGAGACTGACCGCAGAACCCCCGCAAAGCCCGCTATTCAGCGGGTTTTTGCATTTCTGGGATTGGCGTAACGGTGACTGGGAGACGGGGCTGTCAGGTCCTGAATCGCCAGTTGTCTCTAATGGCGATTTCGCCAGTCACTAGTGGGGGTCTTGACTCAGTACGTCGACCGGGCTCGGTGGAGTGCCCATGGCATTGCTGTATCAAAAGGAGTTGGCGGAAGAATTGGATGTCGATCTTACTGGGGCATTAAGCATTAAGGGGACAGATTTATTTTCGGCACCTTTCTATCAACATTAAGAAGAAAAATGAGTCTGTCCCCGGTTAACCAGGATTAACATCGATTCTTGTGTCAGGATTAGAGTCGTCACCCGGGTCGTGGAAAAGTCCTGGTGCAACGGCAACGGAAACAGCTGCGGTTGCTACGTCCAAACAGACCAGTACATGATTATCCGGGTCATCATCCGCTAACGCGATAGGGGTAACGGTCTGGCCGTCTTGAAGTCGCACGGATATACCAAGGCGCTGAGGCTCCCCCAGTCTAGAACCCATTGGGCCAGATACGCCACCTTCCCAAGTAATTTGCAAGACTTGCTGCGTGGCGGTAGGACAGTCTCCTACAAGCCCTGGTGCATCAACTTCAAATCGCTCAGCTAACACCAAGCTTGGGCCTGCTTCGAGCGGCGTGATGTTGGTGAACCGTTCACCTTGAAGCGACTGACCATTTATATCTTCCAGAGCACCAACCACTTCCACGGCGAGCGGCGGAGCATTACGAGTGCCGAAAGAGCCAACGAGTAATACGGTACGCTGCTCCAGTATTTCGATTGCTGGAGCAAGTGTGGCACAAATGGGCGTCACCATTTCTCCCGATGCCGTTTCCACCTGGAATACGTCCGCCATCACGCTATTCAAATCAATTTGCACGCTGAATACCACGGGCATTCCGTCTTCGCCCTCAACTGCAATGGGGCAAAGTACACCCGCTCCTGCAGGCAGGGCGTCGAGCCCGTGGTAGGCAGAGAGGATTTTGGATTGAGCTTCCTCTAACGCTAGATCGTTATTGTCGGAGCATGCGAGAAGGAGGCACACTGTAGGCATGATGGTCAGTGCGGAAATGAGCTTAGTGAAGAACGTCATATTGCGATCCAATTGAAGATCAAGAGGTAAGATCAAGGGGTCAGAGTCTTTGATACCCATTATTACAGTTGTTAACGCCCGCTGGTACTGAGATTGGTATTTCCCTAGAAAGTTACCAATTCGCCAGGCACAGGTTGAGCAGCAGCTGTCTTGTCACCTGGATGACAGCTTCGTAAAATGCGCTGGCCATGGAAAAAATAAAAGAAGCAAAATCTTCACTTAAAAAAGCACGCTGGGCTCGCAAAGTCAGCGATGAAGCTCTGGATGGCATGTTGGAGCATGCCACATTCAGATCAGACTCTCGCAAAAGTCACATCTTCCGCCTTGGAGACCCCTCTAGTCGCTTCTATGGTCTACTGTCCGGGCAAGTGCGCTTGACCATTCCAGCGGAAACCGGTGATGAATTCATAATAATGGATGTGACCAAAGGGAGGTGGTTCGGCGGGACTTCTCTGACCGAGAACGCCCCGAGAACCGCTGATGCACTAGCTCTGGTTGATACTGAAATCGTTGAAATTCCAGCGTCAGTCGTGAGGGAAACGGCCGAGAAGTTTCCCCGGATATACAAAAACCTTTTCGCCGAGCAATCTCTTTACGTTCGTCTGCTGTGCAACCTGATGGCATCCATGCTTTTCTTCCCACTAAAAGCCCGATTGGCGAACCGGTTACTCATGCTGATAGTGCTAGATGGTCGCCGGGAAGGGCGTGCTGCCTATTTGGAAACAACCCTATCCCAGAGCGATTTTGCCAAACTAGTCAGCGGCTCGAGACAGCAGGTGAACCGGGTTTTTCGTCAGTGGAATGATGAAGGTATTGTTAACTTTGCTGACGGTCAATACCACATACCCTCTGTCAAGAGGCTCTTTGTTGAATCCAAATCAACAGCTCCCTAGGAGCTGCCATTGAGTCACCTGAGTGACAAGGTCGGTAACTACTAAAGCCGCATGACAGTGACCTGGGTTTTTCTTGTAGCTGTCACCTAGCTGACAGGTAGATTTCTGATTTTTCTATTTTACTGCATCGAAATGCGGGCTCAATAAAATAGGAAATGTGGAGGAGATGAAAAAAATAGTACTTTCAATGCTAGCGATTCCCCTCGTGTTGCTAGCAGGGTGCAGTGACAGCAATGATGGGAGCCCGGATACAGATAACCCTTCAGATTCGGTTCGCGACGTCCGCTACTGTGAGTTCCTGGCGATAGAGCTCACTGCCGAAGGAATCATTGCCACGGCGTATAACAGCTTCGGACTGAATGACTGCCCGGCTCAGGATTGGGATGCTGTCGATGAAGATGACTTGCAGCGTTATGCCGATGAGTTGGGTGTAGCCGGAGTCACAAAGAATGGCCCACGTTTTTGGTTGATGGATGAATTGTTGAGTAACAGGGGCAGTTATGAAGAAATTCGTTTTTTCGATGCCTTGGAAATGGGATTAGCCGCGCAGGTATTACTTGGCGCTACGCCTTCTACGGGTAAGTACTCCGAGCGCTCTGTGGCGCGTGATACGCTATTTACCTTTAATGAGGGCTCAGAGATTTATCAGTTAAGTGGCCCCGCCGGCCGGGAGTATGTCATGCAGTCTTACAGCCATATTGTTGATGACACCCAGACCTCCGACAGCTTGTCCGAGCTGGGAAGTCGTTTAGCGTTGCCTGAAGGTTGGACGTTTACAGCAAGGGTGCTGGAAGAACACCTTTTCGTTGAAGATGTCGAGGGAATTGCAACTATCGTGCAAGACGAACTGACCAATACCTACCAGAGGGCGGTGACCCTTGAAACTTCGCCATAAAATTCGCAGCACAGTTGCGCTTAACAATGTGTTTTGAGCAGGCTTTGCGGACTATTCCTGTAGCTGGTTCCGATCGCGGCGTATTAGCGCAGTTCTCTAGCACTCCACGAGTAATTGATGCTCCAGGCCGGCATCTCGGTGAATATGAATTTTCTGGTACTCGTCACTGGATGTCATCGCAATGAATGCTGCCACCGAAGGGTATTGAACGATGGAAACCATATCCCATTGGAGCTCGCCATCACCGATCACCAGCGTATTGGCCTGGCCGTTAAAAACAATCTCCCCACCCGTCTTATGGATGATTGGAACGACTTCCGCGGCATACCGCTGGTAGGCTTCAGCCCCCGAGAGCGCCGCCTCAGTGCCCTCACTATATTTGGCAACCGCTCTGAATTTGAGCAGATTTAGCATGCGAATCGGCCCCTCTTTATCATTGGCTAGCAGGGCCGCTATTTGTTCCTTTCTGGGTTGTGTTGCCATCTCTTTCTCCATTCAATCTTACAAGGCCTTGAAATAGACTAATTGGGTCTGCCCAATCTGATTGCGTTGTCAGCGTGAGAGAAACATCACGTTCTCACCGGTATTATCAAATCATTTCAACGTCAGTCGAACATCGCACAGGCCGACGTCAAAGCAGTGGCTGACTCGATCAAGTCGCCTGTAGCCAAGCTGGCCGAACTTTGCGCCAGTAGATCGCGCAGTGGGTTGGCATCAGCCTGTGGCATATCGCTATCACTGACTGCCTGTTCGATCGCGCTCTCAGCCTGTGTGATCAAAAAAGCTATCTGGCGAATATCAGTGCTCACTGCAGCGGCCTCGGCAACCTGATTCAGCGTGTTGGCATTAACAGCGCGTGCTCCAGCGGCACAGAGGGCATCACGTGCCAAAAGATCCAGGCGGACAGGCTTAAAGCGTGCTACACCGCCGATAACATCCTGTGTTAAGTCAGGATAGAAGGCTTTGCCAACGGCGCGCCTTAGCGGGGAGTGGCCAACATAAATACTGCCATCAGCCGCGACCACACTCATGGCTAGCGAATCCTCCCGGCCCTCGGTAAAGTAGCGAAGCCGGCCCGTTTGACGATCCAGCAGCCCCATGCCTACATGGAGCATGACCGTCCTGCCGATAATTTCTTTACCCCCACCAATCATAACCACCACACCATTAGCGGTGACCGTCGCGGTTAATCCATTGGATTGCACATCGACATTGGCATAGCCATCAAAACCGTTTAGCTCAGCAGTCCAGGTCAAAGTGCCGTGATCGCCGCGGTCAATTAACTGGAAAACGTCTTTGGCGGTGACAGCGTAGATTTCGTTGTTGTCAGGGGCGACGGTAATCGAACCGACCAGGGGTTCGCCCACATCGACACGCCACACCTCGTTTAATTCATGATCCAGTGCGATCACATGTCCTTCATTATCAGAAACATAGACCCGACTGCCATCAGCGCTGAGTGCCGGCGTCGAGCCTGTACCCCCTTGAAACGTGTTGCGGTTCAGCACTTCGAATTCAAGGCCTCCGTTACCGTTATCCTGCAGGGTTAACGAGTAAATGGCGCCGATTTCCGAGCGACCATCTTCGGTGCCATCTTCTGCGTCCGGCGCCGTTGCTGCGATATAGATACGACTGCTATCAGGGTCGATACTGAAATAATTAGTTATGACTCCGCCACCACCATAGATATAGTTCACCGCAGAAGAAAATAAACTCAAACCGTCAGCCGTTTTTCCAAACGCTTTATCCATCAGTGGGTCGACTCTATTGACAATAAAACCCGGTATGCTGGTGCGATTGCCGCTGATGGCCGGTGCTCCCGGTAGTTGGCCAGCGGGCGCCACGATCTCGCCGGTCTTGCGGCTGAACGCGTGCAGTGCTCCCGATTTGGTTGCCGTAACCAGTGAATCGGTAGCTGGGTGGTAATTAAAGTTTTGGAATTTGGTTGTGTCCGGGTCCTCGGCATTCGCGATCTTAATGCCTGTGGCTTTCTTCCATAGTATGGAGCCGTCTTGCCGCACAGCCGTGATTTGTTCGGGGCCCGCAAGATAGATAATTTGGGCTCCTGGATTATCAGGATCATTGAGTATGATTGGGCCACCCGCTGACATCTTACCTATCTCTGGCAGCGTCCAGCGCCTCGCGCCAGTCTTGGCATCAATTGCCACCAGATCAACACGCTCACCGTGATAAAAATTTGCGCTGAAGTAAAGGTTCCCCTGGTTATCCAGTAGTGGACCGCTACCTACGAAGTAGGCCGGCTCCGCTACCCAGTCGAGCTCGAACATGGGGGCAGCGACGCCCCAGACACTGTCGGCGTTGCTTACATCCACATGAATAGCATGCCAGGTGGTGGGCTCCGGAATGATATCGTAGCTATGCTGCCCGGCTGACCGTGCACCAATGGGTTTCCATTCGGTTTTTGCTGGTGGGCCAAACACCTTGGGATTGTGTGGGCGAGTGTCGTCAAAGAACGCCCACATTAAGGCGACGCTTATCGCGGCAACTATTATGAGAACGAAAACTTTCTTGCTTCTGAATTTGCTCTTTGTCATGTGAATCAAATCCCGTATCAATTCATGGGTAAAAGGTTACTGTCGACTCGACAAGCTGCCTGGCATTTAAAAAATACACTGGTCTTCATCGCTTTTTTCAAGATTAGTTTCAAGACCTGCTTCAAGGTCTGTTCTGGTCAAACTCCCACTTCAAAAAGGCGTAAGGGAGGAATTCAAGTTCGTTTACTTTTTGCAGTACGCGCCCGTGTAGCATCGAGTTATCACCAACCGTATAAAATCCGCCCAACATGCGCTTAACAGGGACTTCATTCCACGGATCATACGCTGACTCCGTGAGATCGATTTCCGTCTCTGCCCATGTAAATGTCTTTGGCCTGAAGCGCGTCACGCCTTCAACCAACAGGGGAGGGTAGTCAAATACTCCAGATTTCACCGGCGAGGGAGAGTGTTTAAACAAGAAACTCTTATCAGAAAAGCCCTCGGCATTAACGCCCAGCGCGCGAATCTCATCCAACGCCGCATTGTCGTTATTCACCTTGCCCGAAAGCCTCGCTTTCACCTGCATAAATTTAATGCCGTGGCGCTCTGTATATCCGGTTACCGTATCGTCTTCGCGTGAAAACGAAATGTCTGCCATTTTCTTCGGGTAGCCCCAACCTTCTCGTCCACCTGCCATCGCCATGTCATCGGTGACTGGCATGGACAGGCAATACCAGCCTTCCTCACCCTTATAGCTTGCTCTTATGAGAACGGCGGATTCGTGATACGGAACACTAAAGTTCGTCTCGGGATAATGGGCAATAAACGCAGCTACCACCGGTTTTGAAGCGGGTTGTAGCGGGGGCGGCAACAACGTTGCAATCGCCTCCGGGCTCGTTTCCCAAAACAGGTTCAGCATTTCGGCATTGTAAAAATCGGCGGTCGGCCTACCGCCTTTCATCAAGTCCTTGTAACTTTTTACAAAAGGACTGCCGGTGTCCGCTGACTTCGAATTCTTGATTTTCAACAACAGCTTTGGTCTCGACAATAACTGCAGGGCTCGGGCGAGCTTCATATCAATCAATCTCTGTGGGTGTCGTTACCGCTGCGTTTCAGCGATCTGGGGACTTGATTATATTGAGCAACTAGTATTTCATGGGAGCATATTCGGCCAATCTTGTTTTGGTCATTGCTTGCTTAGAGATCTTTTGGAGCGCCTTCGCACTGCCGGCGGCGTCTACAGCCGATGAAAGTGGATCAAGCACATCACGCATTTATAGTGGAGCTGCGGCACCTGCTGGAGGAGGCTGGGATCAGCCCTGCGAAATTGGTCGCTGAACTCGCCCGGCGAGGTGTCGTCGCTTCCCCTGCCATCCAAGATGTTAGTTCAGCTGCCGACCGGTTGATTTTGCTCGAAGCCGCGGTCGACCTTACCCAAGATTCCAGCCTGATGCTCCGTGTGGGGCAACAGTTCGACATAGCCAGTTTCGGTATTTTTGGATTTGCTTTGATGAGCTCTGCGAACCAGCGTGAGGCCCTTCGACTGTTACTTCGATATGGGCAGGTATTTTTTCAGCCTAGCTGGACTGCGCATGAGCATGAGCATGATAGGGGTTTGTCGCTACGCGCTGCAGTATCGATAGGCACTGCTGCACAGCAGCAATTGGTGACTGAGCTGGTTTTCTCAAATCTGATTGCTGTTGGAAGATCGCTGCATGGAAGCACAGTAGGGCGCGCGGAGGGCGTTGAGATACAGCTGAGCTACCCCAGGCCTGCACATGCGGCCTCTTACAAAGACGCGTTTAACATACCTGTGACGTTCGACTGTGAATTCAGTCAGTTAATTCTCCCGGCGCAGGTTTTGAACACACCTGTTAGAACGGCAAACCGGACACAACATGTGCTCTTTCAGCAACAATGCGAGGAGAGGTTGCGCGGGCTGGACAGCGCGCTGGAGACTACCGCCGTTGTGCGGCAGTTGCTCATTGAATCCGCAGGACACTTCCTCGATATCGCACAGGTAGCCAAGCGCCTGCACGTCAGCGAGCGTACATTGAGGCGCCGGCTGGAGGCTGAATCGACCAGTTTTAGATCTGCCTTCGACGAAATCAGGGATTTGCTTGCCAGAGAGTATCTAGCCAAGACCGAGTTGACCATCGCCGACATCGCACACCTGCTGGACTATTCCGAGACGGTGAGCTTTCGCCGAGCATTTGTGCGCTGGAATGGGATCACGCCTAACCGTTATCGCCAGCAGTAAATGGCCGATTCAAAGCCGATTTTCTCTGCGAGTGAGAACATTTCCAGCGCCGCTACCCAGTCGATTGCCGCGCTACTGGCAAAGACCAAATTTCCTTCCTCTCTCCTCAAGCGGTGTTTACTGAACCACCATCACAGCAAATGGTTTCGCCCACCACGTAGGCTCCCGCGCGCGAACAGAGATAGATGGCCAGGCCGGCTATGTCTTCTGCCGTGCCCACACGTCCCCTGGGGTTTGCGTTCCCCACGCTCTCCCAATCTACGTCCTCGGTGGCACCGCCAAAGCCCACGCCAGTGCTCAACATCCAGGTGGGGAATGGGCCAGGGGCAATAGCGTTGCAGATGATGTTCTCACGGGTCAGGTGAGCCGCGAGAAAGCGGGTCAGGTGATGCACAGCTGCTTTGGAGGCGCCGTAGCTGAACACATCAAATTGAGAAGACTGCAGACCATCCACTGAACCGATATTGATCACCCGGGCGGGGTCGTCGGCGTCCCCGGCGACACGCAACAGTGGCAACAACTTCTGGGTCAGGAAAAATACGCCCTTTACATTGGTATCCATCACCTTGTCCCAGCCGTTCTCCGGAAACTCGTCGATGGGAGCACCCCAAGAGGCACCGGCATTGTTAACTAGAATGTCCAGCCGCTGCTCGCGCTTCGCCAGCTCAGCAGCCAAGGCTTGCGCGCCGACGACGGTGGACAGGTCTGCCGGCAGCGCTATGCACTCACCACCATACTCCCGTGCCAAGCGCGCAGCCGTCGCTTCACAGACATCCGCCTTGCGCGAACTGATATACACCTTGCAGCCACTGGCCAGAAAACCGGCGGCAATCATCTCACCGATGCCGCGGGACCCGCCGGTTACCAGCGCGGTCTTTCCTGAGATGCTGAACAGTTGCGAAAAATCAATTGTCATGTGTTTTCCCTCGTTACGGGTTTAATGGTGTAGTTGGGTATTTTTGCTGTTTTAGCTGAGTATTTCTGTCAGTATTTCTGCTGGTGATTCTGTTGTTACTGCGTTCTGCAGGCTTGCCCGCAAGCGCCACACACTAAGCCGCAGGGCACTGCGAATCAACTGGAAATCGATCGCGCTACCGATTCGACTCAACCGTATCTGTTTCAACGAAAAAATGACCCATTTGACGGATTCAAGTCTCCGTGTAGTGGCGCAAAGCTTCTCTCCAGGTTGGATATTTAGCCCGCTCGTGCGAGCGTGTTTCTGACGGCGTCCAGCGCCATACTCACAGGGAAAATTTGAATGTTCGTAATAGACCGTCTGAGGCAGTTGATAATCTAAAAGCGTCATCAACGATCTCCGAATACACGCACTTTTGCCCGGCGGTGGCGTCCAGCTCTTTGAGGGTATGGCAGCGATACCAGCGAGCGCAGTAGAGCAATAGCTGCACTTTTTGATTTCGCTACATCAAGCCAATAATATAGCATATATTATGATATTAAAATTTGTGAGTGACAACATGGACACCAAAGGGTGCCGGTCTCAGATCACGTCACTGTTGCCTTAGGCCGGGGGAGCACAGTAATCTCCCGCTTAACTCGTAATACGAACCCTAACGGGCCAGGGGGAAAATATGATTCGCTTACTGGTGACACTGCTGTTCGTGCTCGCACCTCTGGTTAAGGCTGATGAAGTCGCGCCAGGCGTCTTCCGTACGCCTGACAGCGACTTCGAGAATCTCAGCGGTTACCCGTTTCAGCCAAATTACCTGCAGATTAATGGCCTGCGTGTTCACTACCTGGACGAAGGGCCGCGCGACGGCGACCCCATTTTTCTTCTGCATGGCGAACCTACCTGGAGCTATTTGTTCAGGACAATGATCCCGGTACTGACTGCGGCGGGTCACCGGGTGATCGCACCCGACATGATTGGCTTTGGGCGCTCGGATAAGCTAGCCGCAAAGGACGACTACAGCTACCAACTCCATATCGACACAATGGTAGAACTGGTCCGCCGCTTGAATCTTCAGAAAGCGACTTTCTTTGGGCAGGATTGGGGTGGCCTGGTGGGGCTTAGAGTTGTCTCCGCTGAACCCGAGCGCTTCGCGCGCGTGGTGATCTCAAATACGGGTCTACCTGCTGCCACAGGATTTCGAGCATATGCGATGGAGACAGGATTCAAGTTCCTCGCCTGGTGGGTCAAACCGGTAAGCTTTGAAGAGCTAGTGGAGGCCGGTGAGTTCCAGTACTGGGTAGCCTACAGCTACTATGGAGACGATTTAGACGTAGGCCATGTGATGAAATATCTGGGCGATATACAAGACCCGGAGGTAGTAAAAGCCTATGAAGCACCCTATCCGGATGTACGCTATAAGGCCGGTGCTCAAGTCTTCCCCTACCTGATTCCAACCCAGCTGAGGGAGAATGAAGAGGCGTGGCAGGACGTCTATGAAAAATGGAATAAGCCCTTTCTGGTCGCGTTCACCGATTCCGACCCGGTTACAAGCAGGACAGATTTCGCACAACAGTTTGTCGACCGCGTTCCCGGTGTTACGCAGGTGATGATCAAGGGGGTGGGGCACTTCGTTCAGGAAGAAGTGGGCCCCGAGCTGGCAGCATTGATCAATGACTTCATTGCGGGGCGACCCGTCAGCGGCTTCTCCGCGGCAAGCGAGCGCTAGTGCCCGCTTTTTCAAGGAGCCAGAGGGTAGGCCCCGATTAATTTCGATTGACGAATTAACCGTGGTTTGTCCGTGTTTATGCACATTGTCCGAATAGATCTCGATAGCTCAGTCTCTAACGCACAATAGTCACCCACTAAGCCATAACTCCCGGGTAGAAGACCTTTGTCAGAGAGAGCCTCGATATTCAAAGCTTGCTCTCGCAGGAGGGCAAGGTTGCTCTGGTCATCGGCGCTTCGCGCGGCATCGGCTATACGATTACCCCGAGCCTGCGAACAGGCGAGGCAGGAGCTGATTGATTATGGGCACTGCAGAGCGCATTCCAGAGACGTGTCGGACGCAGACGGAATTACCGATGCTCAGATGCTGGATCAGTGCCATAGCATGATAGAGAAATACAATTTGGACGAGCTGTGATAGTCAGACGCCCGCACAAATTCCACTAGCAAAGAAGTATTCGACCTCTACCACGGATGTATTAATCACACCCATACCGGAGAAAGTATCGTCTATCAATCACCCTTTTAGCCAAAGGTCTGCGCAGTGATAATCCTGACGCCGAAAAATAGCTGCCAGACTTCATGCCGGAACACACGCTAGCGAAAAGTGCACTACGACAGCCGTTTTGACGATTCCCGCAAGGGTAAGCGCTGCATGCTCGCCGGGACTCGCTGTAGCGAAAGAATAATCTGGCGGCTGAGGCGTTACCTTCCCGCCGCCTATGTGAGCATGATGAAAAGCAATGCGTGACTACAGGTTGCTGACCAGAGCCTTTCATCCGTGCCTTCATGTGTCAGAGAAGGAATCTCCACGTGAGTACTGCGTTTTATAAGAGCGCGGGTTATAGGATGAGGCGCCCTATGGCCGAAATTGTTCCATCGGGCATCATTGTTCCGGTGTAGAGTACAGGTACTGACATTGGAGAGTGGCTTGGACCATGAAGGTGTTGGCTGATACAAAAGCAGGACTGACAACATGAGGTGGATTGGCGGAGTTACTCTGACGTTTGTGGCGATTCTGGGCATAGGCTGGATATTCCGGGCCGAGTTCGTACTGTTCGGCGTTGCACTGATGAAGTCAGTGGTGACCGAAGTCGGCCCAACCATCGAGATTGAGTGGTCCACTGGCGCAGATAGCCAGGGCCTTACCGCTGTCAAAGGGCCGGTAGACCGTCCACCCAACATCGTTCTGATTGTCGCCGACGATATGGGGTGGAACGATATCTCGATGAACGGTGCGAACCCTACTGTCCAGACACCCCATATTGACGCGCTCGCAGCGGAGGGTGTCATTTTTTCCCAGGGTTACGCCGCTCACGCGAGCTGCGCACCGTCGCGGGCCGCGCTCATGTCGGGCCGCTACGGGACTCGCTTCGGCTTCGAGTTCACTCCCACCCCACCGGGATTCGAGCCGGTTGTTGGTATGCTCAGCGACATGATGGATCGGCCATTGCAACCGCCAGCGTTCACTAATCCGCAAGCCGATAGCCTCGACAG
This sequence comes from Candidatus Marimicrobium litorale, assembly GCF_026262645.1. Lineage (NCBI taxonomy): Bacteria > Pseudomonadati > Pseudomonadota > Gammaproteobacteria > Cellvibrionales > Halieaceae > Marimicrobium > Candidatus Marimicrobium litorale. The sequence continues at coordinate 1,621,520 of NZ_SHNO01000001.1, read as the reverse complement.
CCTCGAATTCGGCGGCTTGGGCATGCCCCCGTCAGAAATCACCCTGGCGGAACTGCTGGCCGATCAGGGATATCACACGGCTCACATAGGCAAGTGGCACCTCGGCGAGGAGAATGGGATGGCCCCACATGATCAGGGCTTTGCCGAGAGCATCCTGATGGCCAGTGGTCTGTACGGACGCCTGGATGATGAGGACGTTATTCAAGCGAGGCAGGAGTTCGATCCCATAGACCGCTTTCTGTGGCGGGTGCTGGACTTCGCAGCGAGCTTCAATGGAGGCCCCTGGTTCGAACCGCCGAAATACCTGACGGACTACTACACGGATGAAGCAGTGAAGGTGATCGAAGCGAACAAGGATCGCCCCTTTTTGCTGTATCTGGCTCACTGGGCGCCACACACACCGTTACAGGCGTCACGCGAAGACTACGAAGCGCTTTCGCATATCGAGCTCCATCGGGAACGGGTCTATGCAGCGATGATCCGCGCGCTGGACCGGGGTGTTGGTCGGGTCATGGAGGCACTCAAAACCAATGGCCTGGATGACAATACCCTGGTGATATTCACCTCGGACAACGGTGGCGCGGGTTACATTGGCTTGCCGGACATTAATGCCCCTTATCGAGGGTGGAAGTCTACCCTGTTCGAAGGCGGCATCCGGGTCCCGTTCTTGGCCCGTTGGCCGGCGAAACTACCGGCCGGTGTTGCCTACGATGCCCCCGTTCACCACGTCGATATTTACGCCACTGCGGCTGCGGCAGCATCCGTGGATCTGCCGGCTGACCGCATCATGGACGGCGTCGATCTGATGCCTTATGTGACGCCTTCTGTGACAGGCAGCAAGCCCATGGACTCGCCGCATGAGTATCTGTTCTTCAGTGGCGGCGCGGCTCAGGCAGTAAGGGATGAGCGATGGAAGCTGGTGGTCAGCGCGCCTCCCGCCCCCGCACGCACGCCGCAGCCGCCTCGTAAAGAGTGGTTATTCGATCTCACCGCAGAAGGCGAGCGGGTTGACCTTCTGGCCAAGCATCCACAGGTGGCAAGTCGATTGAGAGGTGTACTTCAAACCCACCAAGAGGCGCAGGCTGAACCGCTCTGGCCCTGGATAACCACCAAGGCCACCAACATAGATCGGGACCTGTCCCAGGAAGATCAGCCGGAAGACGAGTTCGCCTACATGTCGAACTGACCTGCTAAAGCTGCAGAATTCCCTTGGCTACGATGTTCCGCTGAACTTCGGCGCAAACACTGTCACTTGTACTTGTAAGCTGGTAAGTATCGCCAGTTTGAATCCATCTATGAATTAAATGCGAGTGAATTCCCTGATATCTCCCTGTTAATCAGCCCGAGAATGCATCAGATTCCGGAAAAACCTAAAGAAAACACAGAGCGAGGGCGCTTGTGGGTACTGGAATAGCCGCGCAAGTGGATAAAATCCCTGTAGATTTCCCGTCTTCAGGGAAATTCCCTGGAGACAATCCCTGCCCAGACTGCCACCACCGCCATATATTCTGCCCCGCCAAACCCCCCTTAAATACAAGCATATTAGCGCTCATCGAGAGCTGAAGCCGCCCTGGTTTGTAGCAACGCTTTGTAGCAGATTCACATCCGCTTCTTCTCGCACGCTGTTACAGAATTTTCGGACGCCAACCTCTGTGCGTGTGTGCACGTTGGCAGACCGGGGTAGGGGTGTCAGGGCATGCTCAATCCGTATGATGCCGCCCACACTTACGAGAGGGCGAAATGAAAGCCTAGATCTTGGTGTCGATGATGAGGGCGATCAGCCGATGCCCGGACACGGCAGCGAGGCATCCCGGTCTGGTTAAATAATAGCCATCTAGTTGAGCGCTATCCTCATTTACGCCAACCACTCAGGAGGGCTTAACCTGCAAGTAACCGCGTTTATTCAGGAGGCGAACGCTGTACCTGGCCAAAGCTGGAAATGATACGCCTGCAGACCCGGATCAGCCGCACCCTGCCCGAGATACTGCAGCGCTACGAAAAATAAAAGGGGGACAGACCACCGTACTGACTCAGGTCTTCTGCAGCACTGATACAGGCATCGCGCTTGCGCGCAGTGATGTGCACGCGCCTGGCCCAGGCTTCAAGAAAGCCTTGTGTCATTTAGGCTCCCAGTCCCCGGCTGCCACCGGTGACAACACAGAACTTATCCTGCATGGATAATAACGATTCGATCATTTCTCGTTCCTTTTTGGACGTGAGATTGGTTTTTACTCTGACCCCAAATATGCTGCGGTCATTTAACAGTAGTCTGTCCCTGGTTTTTGGACATCCTGAGGTTGTCGATCAAGGCGGTCACTGCCAGTAGAATAAGCCCGAGCAGTAGCCTGGGGTCACCGAGATAGAGGTCAGTTTCAATCGGATAGGCGATGGTTTTGTCCAGCGCCGCGGCCTTGAAATGATGTTTTCCCATGAAGGCTGGATTGGTGACGATTTCGAGGAAGGCGCGGCGGCTGCGATAGCGAAACAATGCGCCCTGGTCCCAGTTTTCAGCCCCCTCAATGCCGACCAGGTCTATGGCGGGATAGACAGCAGGGCCCATTAGTACCGGGTGGGAGGCGCGGGCCAGTAGCGCGGGAAACATGTGTTCCATGTAGCGCCCCATGAGGTCGTAGGCGCTTTCTCCGGGCTCGGCGCCTTCGACATGCGGTGGGCTCTCGTTCATATCAATATTGTTCACCATCAGGAACTGGCGTCCGCTGTCTTGCCGGGCAAAGTTTTCAATAAAGGCGATCACTTCGGCGTCACTGCCGTTGGTTTTCATGGTGGCCATGAATTGATCGACCTCAGTGTTGCTCAGGGCGCCGCCGAAGTCGGTATACCAGTAAATGAAGACAACGTAGAGCAGGGTGGGGAACAGCCAGATTTTGAAGCGCGTGGACATGGTGATTTCCTTTTGAGTAATAAAACCGGGGGCAGGCCACCAAGGAAAAATTGTGGTCTGTCCCGAGTTTTAAGCAGGCTGTAGACAGGTTTACATAATGTCACTAATTATGTCAATATTGTTATCCGCTGCGACAGCGACAAATCAATTACCCTGAAAGGAGTACTGCCGTGGCCACACAGAAGCCGGTTCAATTAGTCGGTGCCACCGCTTCGCCCTATACGCAAAAGGTGGTCGCATTATTGCGGTATCGGCGAATTCCGTACGCAGTGAAATGGGGGCAGCCCGACCAGGTTTGCGATGACCTTGGCATCGAAAAGCCAAAGCCCATTTTCATGCCCACCTTCCTGTTCGAGGGTGATGACGGCCTCAAGGCCGAATGTGATTCCACGCCCATTATCCGTCGCCTGGAGGAAATGCACCCAGGCCGATCGGTGCTGCCGGGAGATCCGGCGCTGGCTTTTGTTGATTACCTGATCGAAGACTTTGGCGACGAATGGTGTACCAAGTACATGTTTCACTATCGTTGGTACCCGAAAACGGACGCGGACAACGCTGGCACCTTGCTGCCCCTTGGTATGGAGGTGAGCCTGCCGAAAGACGCCCACGAGCAGTTCAAGCAATTTTTTTCGGACCGCCAGATCGGTCGTCTTTATGTGGTGGGTTCAAATGACACCACCGCCCCGGTAATCGATGCCAGCTATCGTCGCTTCCTCGCAGCCATGGAGACGCATCTCGCCAACCAGAAATTTATGCTGGGGAATCGGCCCGGTGCTGGTGATTTCGGTCTTCACGGGCAGTTAACCCAGCTGGTCGGTTTCGACCCGACGCCAAGGGCTATCGCCCACGAGGTGTCGCCACGTACCGTGGCGTGGGTTGATCAACTGTATGACCAGAGCGGGCTGGAGCCGGGCGATGAAGACTGGACCAGGCTGGAGGACCAGCCCGAGAGTCTGCGTGGCCTGCTTCGGGAAATCGGGCGCGTTTACGTTCCTGCGCAACTGGCCAACGCCCGCGCGGTTGCGGCTGGCGAAAAAACCTGGGAAAGCGAGATCGAAGGTGCGCCCTGGACTCAGCAGACTTTCCCCTACCAGGCCAAGTGCCTTAAGTGGACCAATGAGCAGTACCGCGCCCTCGGTGATGAAGATCGCGAGCGCGTAGATGCTCTGTTGCAGGGTACCGGTGTTGAAGCCATGTTGTCATTGAGCTGACCGTTCTCGATTCCTATCAGGAGTATTGTTTTGAAACCACAACCGATCAAAAACCGCGTGACCGAAATGACCGGCACGGATTATCCCATCATCCAGGCCCCCATGGGTTGGATTGCACGCGCCCAGTTGGCCTCGGCGGTCAGCAATGCCGGCGGCCTGGGCGTGATCGAAACTGCCTCGGGCGAGTTCGACAATATCCGCAACGAGGTGGCGAAAATGCGCGATCTCACTGACAAGCCTTTCGGCATGAACGTGGCTCTGTCTTACGTCAAGGGCACAGACATTGTCGACTTTGTGATCAAGCAGGATATCAAGTTTGTCACCACATCATCGGGTAGCCCCAGGGTATGCACACAGGCATTCCAGGAAGCGGGTATCAAGGTGTTTCATGTGGTGCCAACGTTGGAGATGGCGTTGAAAGCCATCGATTGTGGTGTGGACGGCCTGGTGGTTGAAGGCGGAGAGGGCGGCGGTTTCAAGAACCCCAGCCCGGTGTCGACCATGGTGCTGCTGCCCCTGATCCGCTCCCGGACAGACCTGCCGATCGTTGCTGCCGGTGGCATGTGTGATGGCCTTTCCATGGCGGGTGCCTTTGCCATGGGCGCCGAGGGTGTGCAAATGGGTACCCGCATGCTCAGTTGCTCCGACTCGCCGGTACATGACAACTGGAAGCAGGCGGTGGTTGCGGCGAAGGAAACAGATACGGTGTTTCTCAACCAGCAATCGCGTCCTGCCCTGCGTGCACTGCGCACGGATCGTACTGAAATGCTGGAGCCGCTAGGTGCGTTCAACGCCATGGAGCATCTGGCGGGGATACCCGAGCTCTATTTCGGCGGAGACATGGAGGCGGCGATTCCGTTGTCCGGCCAGGTGGTCGGGCGTATCGATGAAGTAAAGAGCGCAGCCGAGATCGTGCAGGATACTGTGAATGAATTTTACCAGGCGGTGAATGGACTGACCTCCCGCTATACCAACTGAGGAAGAGGAACATGGGTTTTGAAATAAGCGAAAAAGTGATGGCGCTCAACGCGAAACTGGAAGTATTTATGGGGGAGCATATCTATCCTCGTGAACACGACTGGAACGAATGGACGCTCAACCAGGACAACCTTTGGGAGACGCCATCCTGGTTTGATGAGCTGCGTGAGTTGGCCAGGGCCGAGGGCCTGTGGAACCTGTTCCTCCCTCACGAATATGAGCCCTGGAGCCCGGGCCTGACCAACGTGGAAATTGCGCCGCTGTTCGAAACCATGAGCAAGGTGACCTGGGCCCAGGCGGTATTCAATTGCAACGCGCCCGACCGCGGCAATATGGAAGTGCTGGCGAAGTACGGAACACAGGAGCAACAGGAGCAGTGGTTGAAACCACTTCTGGCGGGCGAAATTCGCAGCGCCTATGCCATGACCGAACCCCAGGTGGCGTCATCTGATGCCACCAATATGGAGTTGGAAATCAAACGCGACGGCGACGAATACGTGCTGAACGGTCGCAAGTGGTGGACGACCAACGCGGTTAACCCGCGCTGCAAAATCATGCTGGTGATGGGTAAATCCAACCCTGACAACGACCGTCACCGCCAGCACTCCACTATTCTAGTGCCCCGCGACACCCCCGGGGTGAAGCTGGTGCGAGAGCTGCGTGTCTTCGACAACCTGCACTCCCCCGGCGGTGAAGCGGAATTCCTGTTCGACAACGTGCGTGTGCCGGTGAGCAATATGATCAAAGGCGAGGGCTGCGGTTTTGAAATTGCCCAGGGCCGTCTCGGCCCCGGTCGATTCCAGTACGCCATGAGCCTGGTAGGCCTGTCCCAGCGTTGTCTGGAGCTGATGTGCGCGCGCGCCGATGAGCGCGTGGCTTTCGGCGAGAAGCTGATCAAGAAGACCAGCGTACAGCACGAGATCGCCCGCTGTCGCTGCGATATCGAGCAGGCCCGCTTGCTGACACAGCAGGCCGCTCACGTGATGGACACCCAGGGTATGAAAGCGGCGATACCCTATATCTCCATGGTCAAGATCGTCGCACCCAACATGGCACAGCAGGTGGCCGATCGCGCCATGCAGGTGTTCGGAGGCATGGGTGTGTGCCAGGACACCCTGATTCCCGAGGTGTTTACCCTGGCGCGCTTCTCACGTATTGCCGATGGCCCCGATGAGGTGCACATGTCTCAGCTTGGCAAGCTTACTGCACGTGAACTGAACGCGTGAGGCTATTGGAGGAAACTATGAAACTTGGCCATATGTTTGTGTTAGCAGCATTCCTGGCGGCGCCCTATGCGTTTGCCGGGGATATCTCCGGCTTCTGGAAACATGCCTACGAGCCTGGCTGGATCGAGATCAATCTCGAGGAGGGTAGGGGTACTGTGATTCGCAATGACAAGTTTCCCGAGCGTGTCGGGCGCGAGATTGTGAAGGATTTGAAGGCCGATAGCTCTGAAGAGAACCTGTGGCTTGGCCAGGTCTATGCAGAAAAACTGGGCGAGTATAAGAAGGCCGAAATATCCCTGCCGAAACCTGACCGGATGGAGTTCAAGGTGAAGGTGGGTTTTATGAGTCGGACCATCGAGTGGGTGCGCGTCGATGAAGTGCCTGCCGCGCCAACGCAATAGACAGTAGCGGGATAGACAGAGGCACGTAATGATTTGCAAATTTTCAGGGTAATGGGTGAGATGACGACCGTCCTGCCAGCGCTGCGCTATCGCATGCCCGAGGACAGCGACAAGACCTCCCTTGGGCGAGTATTTGAAGATACGGTGGCCCGCTTCCCCGACAATACTATGCTGATATTCGAGGGCCGGCAGTGGACTTACCGAGAGTTTAGTGCCGAGGTAAACCAGTTTGTCCGGGTGCTGGCCAGCAAGGGTGTTGCCAGGGGTCATACCGTGGCTCTTTTCATGGAGAACCGCCCCGAGTAAGTGCTGGCAATGCTGGCGGCTCAGGTTTACCGGGGACAGGTGGCAGTGATGGGCAAGGTGCTGGAGGCATATGCAGACAAAACAAAAGACAGCGAGGCCAGCTTCTTTGATTTCGTAATGTCTGTATCCCCAATGCCAGCTCGCCAGATGGATCGGCTACTCGAATTGCCTGCAGGGGCCACCGCGTGGCTTTTGGATTGGTCTGGTGTCTCATCCCACCAGGCAGATACGGGCGACACCTCACGGCCACTTTACCCGCCCACTATCTCCCCGGCAGCGGAGCGGGCTTTTTTCATTCACTGGAGAACGCACCAATGTCCCAACGCCCCGATAGATTACTACAAGCTCTGAAAGACGAGCTGGCCCACACTATTTATTAGGCTTTGTCTGTGTGCGGGTTGGGTATAGCTCTTTGGCTAGCTCTACATTTGCTTGGACATAGGCATCAAGTGGATTCTCAGCACAGTACTTTTGCAGCCACCCCACAGGGTGCGAGAATTCCCCATTTTCTGCAGCGGCGATTTCGCCAGTCACTAGTGGGGAGTTGACTCAATCCGAAGTGTGAGTGCTGGGCTGTCCAATCGAGAGGGAAGTCCTTTTTGAAACGCTCCAGGATGAGCGTTTCGGGGACGTCACCCGCGTAATTCGCTCCATGATATCGGGGGCCAGGAAGGCCAGCTTGCGCAGACAGTGGACCCGGCGAGGTTTAAGGTTGTCACGTGCCGACGTACACGGCGAGCGGCATGCATGGTTTGTTGAAGCGAGTATACGTATGATCAATGGGATGAACGCGTGCGCAAGGCAAAATAAGAAAGAGGGAGTGTAATGGCAGAGGGTAATCAGGTTCACCGCAGGCGGTGGTCCCGTAGCTGGATTGTACTTGGCGTTCTCTACGGAATTTTCTTCTTCTGGTATACCTCGTTTGAGGGGCCGTTGACGGAAGAGGAGGTTGCTCACTTCTCCCGTGTTATAGAGAATTCTCCCGGCGGACAGGAGCGGTTGGAACGGTGGCAGGGCTTTATGCAGAGCGATACCGGCGATGATTTTGCGGTATGGAATGCGATAGGCCTTTATGAAACACCCAAAGCAGTGGCGGGGGCGTTACCCGGAGAAAGCACACAGCAGGTGCTGGATCGCTACTCGTCTCCCTTTATGAGCAAAGCCCTGATGCGGGCAGGGCATATCGTCATGCTGGGTTTCAGTACCGGCAAGGCTATAGACCTGTGGGGATTGGAAGACGCGGACAATTGGGATCAGGGAGCTCTCATCCGGTATCGAAGTCGGCGTGACCTTCTGGAGATTTTCGAAGAGATTACCGCGAATGAATCCAGCATTCATGCGTTTAAGGTGGCGGCAATGGAGAAGACAATAGCCTTTCCATTGGACCCATGGTACCAGCTAGGCGACCTCCGCCTGGTGCTCGCCATGCTGTTTCTCATCATCGCATTGCTGTTGCAGCTGCGATGTAACAGACAGAGGTAGGGGCCGTGATTCGTCTGTTTACAGAGAATTTCCTGAAGACAATTCTTGCTGAGGCTGCCATCATCGCCCTGCAGTCTGTGGATGATAGACTTTCAACAGAGGCTGACCGCAAAAACCTCGCAAAGGCCGCTATTCAGCGAGCTTTTTGCGTTCAGGGATGGGCGTAATAGTAATGGGGAGACGGGCTTTCACGGTGAGAGTCGCCAGTTTTCTCTAACGGCGATTTCGCCAGCCACTAGTCGGGGAGCTGACTTGGCCCGATTACTGACTTCCTTTGTCCATCGAGAGTTTGATGCGTATCTCAAATGCGGTCGTCTCGAATACCGATTCCTGCGCGTGCCCAGAAGTTGATCATCAGCTTCCATATTCGGCGGGATATCATCCAAATATTTTCGCCATGTGCATATTTTTTATACAGAATAGACTAAGTTATCAGTAGCCAAAGTTATCAGTAGCCAAAGTGTTTCTCACCACTATCATCAACACGAGATAAGTCCATGTTTCCTTCATCTTCATATCAACAAACGGTGGGACGCTTTGCGTCTTTCACGGTATTAGCAGCAGCGGCATTACTGTGTGGATGCGATAGTAATAGCAACTCCAGCGCGTCGAGCGCTAACGGTCCGCCAGCGTTTTGCAGTGCACAGCCAATCGATCAACCATCGGTGGCGTGCTCGCTGAGAATCGAGACACCCGCTGACTATGCGGCGGCAGTCGCAAGTTTTCAAACCACTCCGGAACACTGCATCTCCCCTGATCTTTATGTGACGTCTTTACAGGGCGGCGAGAGGCTCTATCCAGAGCAGTATCAGTATGCCTGGGCCAACGGCAGTACCAACGCGCATCGCTACCTCGAGCTCAATAGACGATGGGGACAATCTAATAACCCGTCGATTCTGATAAAAATGCTCACAGCAATTGACACCTTCATTGGCTTCCCGGTTTACGTGCGGCCATACGTGGCAGACAATCCGGTGTCTTCGCTGATTCTTGCCGCGTATACGCTGCCACAAGATGCGCAGGTGCAAGTGCCGTCCTTTGAAGCATGGTTCAAGATTCTTGAGGAGGAGTTCGAGGTTTTTGTGCCATTGGAGCTGGGGCGACTCATGGTCGAGCCCTATACAAAAATGTCCGTTCAGGAAGATGTTGTTGATGTATTTACGAAGTTAACCGGATGCTCCGGCTCGGGTACTTATCCCAACCGAGAGTGGCCGTCGACGGAGAACCCCGGAAGCTGCAGCCCGGAGGTGCAGATGGCATTGGGCTTCACGGTACAACTCAATACAGGTGAGAACGTGCCAGCGTGCAAAGTGGGAAGCCAGAACTGTGCAATCTCGTCAAAGCAATGCTTTGACGGTTTTAATAACAGCTACCTCGCGCCCAATCTGGCGAACAATATGGAGTACTCGATACTGGTAGGGCCGCTTCGTGCTGCCCTGGCTTTTTGCCAAGACGCTAATCCGTTTAACACGGGTGTTGGCCTGGGTTTCAACACGGCGGCTAATCCCTTCGCATGTACGCCGTGGTCTGAGCAAAGTATCGGCGATCGCTATACCGGTCGCGAATTTATCGTAAAAAACATCAAGTTGATAGATTTGCCACAGCTGGAGATTCTCGCTTTTCCAGCGCGACAGGAGGGGGGTAGCTGTGGTGATGCCGGCGGTGCAGTGCCGGTACCCTATCCGCCGCAAGAAAAAGAGGTATACACCTGTACGTTTCTGCCTGAGAGTCAAAACGTCTTTGATTTCCTGACGCAGGGTTACGGGTTCTGGGATTGAGGTCCAAAGGCCGTACTCACTCGGCTCGCTTCGGACGAGTGTCTGCCAAGATTGAGGCGATAAAGTCTCTGCCTCAGTCAGCTGGGGACTACGGCGGTGAATCTGGAATCCCATGAGAAACAGGCTGAGAGACCTCAATTGTCTACAGCGAGCTCAGGGTGTCTTGAGAGCCTTTAAAAGTGCGTCCGCGACGGCGGCGGGCTGGCCAAACGTTATATTATGATTGCCGTTCTCCAGCGTGATCAGTTCCATCTGCGGCACTGCATCGGCCATAAGCGCCGCGCCGGTATAGGGTACGATGCTGTCGGCCGTTCCCCAGATCGCGGTCACGGGAATGTTCGTTGCGCCCAGCGCTCGGTAGCGGTCGCCGAAGTCGCCCATGGGGTAGTGGCGTAACGTTGAAAGCAATGCGTCGGAGTAGCCCTTGTAGCCAGCCTGTGCATCAAACAACGTGAGCATATTTCCGGGGGCTCGTTCCGCGTCTACCTCTGCCTTGATACTGCTGTGAGCATAATATGGTCCGAATACGGTAAACAGCCACTCGCCGACACCCGGAGCTAACAGAACCGATGCGTAATCTGTCGCTCCCATATACCCCGCCGGTGCAATAAGTACGAGCTGTTTAATCTGGTCCGGGTGGGTGGCTGCGTAGTCAACCACGTTGGCTCCACCCATGGAGTAACCCACCAGAGCAAGGGGAGTGGTCAGTTGCAGGCCGGAGATCAGTGAAGACAATTCATCCCGGTAGAGGCCAGCATTGTAGGGGCCTTCCGGCCGATCAGAGAAGCCCCGGCCGAAGTGATCGTAAGCGATAACCTGATAACCGGCTTTAAGAAGCTCTGGGGTGATCTGATCCCAGACAAATTTTGGTGTGCTGAAGCCATGAACCAAAATGATAGCAGGGGCTTTTTCGTCGCCGAGACGAGAGTAGGAGAGGATGCCGCGGGGGGTCTCCAGATAGTCACCTCCCAGTTCTGTCCTGGCAGATTGATCCATATCTTTGAGGCCGGAACGGGCCAGCAGGTAGGCCGTTATCGCTACCAGCAGGAGGGCGATAATGGCCCAAATCAGAAACGTCACCAGTCGTCTCATTATGTTTGTCCTGCGCGCTTTCTATCGGATCGTAACATGCGTCAAGCGATGATGTTTGCCCCTTCAGGGGTGACCTTCACAGCCTACGTTTAGTCTAAATGAAAGACATGCCGCCAGGAACCATCAGCCAGATGTGTGGAGGTAACGGCACCGCTAGCGCCTATATATTTTCCGGTTCCTCCAATCACTGCACGCTCCAAAATGTCCTCAGTTTTTAATGTCGATCCAGTAATGGGATACAGACCAACGCCCTGTAGCTGGATAGTATCCTTACCTTTAACATCGAAAGAAACAACCGAGAGTGTGACCCGACTTTCAAGCTCCTTTGTGTGTGCTGCATAGCCGGTAGTGGTCATCAGCCAATCCATCATGACATCCTGATTATCGGACGACCTGGCGCTAAACCGCCAAATCCGGACATCACCCACGGAATCACCCTTTTGTCCCATGTCGAGAATCGTAGGCGCTGGCGTTGGGCCATGGGTAATGCTCAAGGTAGATTCTGCCGCCGCGGGACCGCTAAACAGTAGCGCGGCAACCGTACATAAAAAGAGTCGTTTCATTATTATCTCCACATATAGAGTCTCAGATGGTGCCAGAGTATAGGACAATTAAAAGGGCTGTTGTGAGTAAATCTCTTCGCATGCTCGCTGTCGCGCTAAATCAATGCCCCAACGTCTCTGGCAGCCACCCCTCTCATGGGGACTCAGCTGGATTCGTTAAACGCGGCATGCGCCAGGCGATCCAGGCACCGAAGATGGCAATGCCAAAATAGGTGATACTGATGGTGGAAAAAGTGGCGTTGCCTTCGCCTAGCCAGATTGGAAGCGCCTGCAGAAGAGCGCCGCTCAAACAGCCCCCGGCGTTGACGATTGCCACGACCGTTGCAGCGTGGTTCGCTGGAAGTCCAAGGCAGGCCACCGCGAAGCTTAGCGAACAGGTGCCAATGAGTAGGCCCAGGGCGACCATCAAGACCAGCAGCTGATCGGTGGAAGCAGTCGTCGAAACCCCCAGGGTTACCGTCATCAATACGAGGGTTAGGGTCGTCGAGATGCGAAAAATGTTCCGCAAACGCTCGACACGCGCCCCGAGGATGCCCGCCACCAGCATACCCGCGGCCAGACCGGAGAAAAGCCCCAGCTCCAGTGTCGAGATCTCAGCTGTGCTGCAACCGCAGGCCCGCTGAAGCTTCACATTCCAGTATCCACCGAAGCCGAGGATTAGCCCTGCGCCCCAGATATAGAGTCCTATTCCCAGACGCACAAAGGGGCGTTTGAGCGAATCTGCAATGCTGCGCGTGGCGCTTGCTGCTGCTTGCGGCAGAGTGTGGTCAGGTTTTGTGAAAAACAGGGTCACCCAGAGCAGGGCCCCCAAGCCCAGCCCGAGAAATGCCTGCCCCTGCATGAGTAAACGCCAGGGAGTATCCGTAAAGAAGGCTGGTATGAACACGGCCGAAACGGCACCGATTCCAAAGCACATGTCGGCAATCGCCATCGCTAGCGCAAAGCGATGAGCGGGGAGACGATTGCGCGCGATTTTTCCGGTGGCAGGAAACACAAAGGCCATGAAGGCCCCCGCCAGAATTCGTGTTCCCAGTAACGTCCAGAAGCCCTGTGCTTGGGCAAACAGCAAGACCGACAGGGCAGAAAAACCCGCCGCAATCGGAAGGACTCGTCGTGCTCCAAATCGATCGAGCAGAAGCCCTGCCGGTAATTGCATCAGGCCATAGGAAAGAAGATAAGCCAATGAAATCGCCGCAGTCTCAAACGCAGTCAGGCGCAATTCCTGCTGGATCGATTCGGCAAAAAAACCATAGGCGAATTGGAAGTCGACCTGCCAAAGAAGAAAAAGGACTGCGGCGCACCATGGCCACCAGGCCCTGAAGTTCCTCGGTCCGCTCTCCGAGGCTTTCCCTCTCATTCTCAGCCCCCCATTGCTTACTGACCCAAAGCAGTGTCCGTGCAAGCCAGGCCTTTGCAGGTCCAGCATAAGACATATAAAAACCTGATTATGCACAAGTCGCCCGCTCAATACGATGTCTTGCGCCTGTAACTATCTTGGCTAGCCCGGCTGTCTAACAGAAATGATAATGATGGATATCGGTTCGAAATACTTTTTTATTGATGGCTTTGGCAGAGCGAAGGCAATAGCCGCACACGTCGGTGCACCTTAAAGCTCTTTCTCTTAATGCAGCGCATCTCGGCTGTAAGACAATTAAACAGCGCGCTCAACCGTTCTCAACGCTTTATCAATGATCTCACGAACCTGTGAGGACCTGAATGGTTTGTGAAGGAAGTGATCCGCTGCTTCCATACCTTGCGTTGCCAATTCCTCGTCAGCGTATCCTGACATTAATATAATTTTGGTTGCCGGGCGCAGTCTGCGCAGACGGCGAGCCAGTTCACCACCTCCCATCCTGGGCATCACGACATCGGTAAGCAACAGGTCAATTTTACCATCGTATGCGGAAGCTATCTCCAGTGCTTCAATGCCGTCGCCTGCGGAAAGCACCCGGTTTTCGTTAACTTGAAGCATGTTGATGAGCATGTCGCGGACCTGTTGATTATCTTCGACGAGTAGAATCGTGGCTCCAATGGAGATGGGTACAGGGCTGTCGAGATCGCGCCCCGATTGCGCAGGTGCGCCACTGACCGGGATCGTGATATAAACCGTGGTGCCAGCGCCCAGATTACTGGCGACGTCCACCTCACCGCCGCTTTGCTGCACGATGCCGTGAACAGACGCCAGGCCGAGGCCGCTGCCTTTTTCCGCCGGTTTCGTGGTAAAAAAAGGTTCAAAGATACGAGCAATGGTCTGCTGGTCCATCCCGCAGCCAGTGTCTGCGACCGAGAGCTGTATCCAGGGCGCCCCGTCGACTTGTCTACGCACTGTCGACAGGCTGAGTTGCCCACCATTGGGCATGGCGTCACGCGCATTGGTGGCTAAATTCATGATCACTTGCTCGATCATCGATGGGTCGGCCTGTATCCACGCTTCGTTCGCGGTGAGGTCTGTACGAATGATGATGTCAGTGCCGATGAGCCGGTCAAGCATGCTAACAGTGGCCAGGATGACAGCGTTGAGATCGACGGTCTCTACCCGCATGACCTGACGTTTGGAAAATGCGAGCAGCTGTTGTGTAAGCGCTGTGGCCTGCGTGCAAGAGTGCTGGATCGCTTCGCCCGCCTGCGAAACCATGGTGGCGTTGGGCTGTTCAAGGAGGGTCTCGGCGTAAGACAAAATTACCGTAAGAATGTTATTAAAATCATGAGCGACGCCGCCAGCGAAGCGACCGATTGATTCCAGCCGTGCCGATTGTTCGACGCGTGCCTCCAACTGCTTGCGCTCCGTGATTTCTTCAAGGACAGCCATAGCACCGACAATCTCATTATTGCCCCTCCGTATTGGTGCTGTAGAGATAGCAGTGAAGATGCGTTTACCGTCCTTTCGAGTTCGTTCGGCCTCAACGCCAGTAAAGCCCTGACCCTCGATGACCGTTTTGTAGAACCCTTCGAAGCGGCTCCACTCGTCTTCTGGAACCAGCGGGTAAGGTTGACCCAGTACCTCGCGTTCGCTCCAGCCAAAAATTTTTTCGCAGGCTGGATTCCACATAGTGACACGCATATCCAAATCGAGCGTGAGGATAGCCACAGGCGCGGCCTCGACCAGGGCTTCGAGAATATGGCTCTTCTCCAGTAGAGCTCGATCATCGGGCTCCTTGGGGCATACAATGCGAGCGATTTGGCCGTTGGGCAAATTATGGTGACGAACAGTCCAATGGCGATCCGCTCTCTTGATTATTCCTTCACTCGACAACAGCTGCGTGTCACTCTGCAGCCAGAGTTTTAGCTGATCGCTGACAAAAATCGTGTTACCGGTCGCGTCCGTAAGGTACACAAGTGCATCACTGACAGCCATAGCGCTGAGCAAGTCATTCATTGGTTTGGTAGTTGTTGTCTTCAAGATACTGGATCAACCGTAATAAGTGAGCGCGAAGTATAGAGCAAATAGATGGGCGATGCCGAACAACAAGCCTTGTTAATACGAGGGGCCGCGTCTGGGGCAGGTCATTTCGCCAGTCACGCGTGGGTGCGTCAATCTAGCCTCGCTGTTAAGTGTTTCCCTCGCTACCTGAAGGCTTTTATTGCACTGACTCGGCGATGGCAGCGGTAGCCAACAACAGCTAAAAGAAGCGCCTAAGCACCTTTTTGGGGCGCGCGGCTGGAGGCTCCTCTGGTTCTGGCGACATACTGTGACGGTGTTTCTCCAAACCAGCGTTTGAAGCTGCGCCTGAAACTCGATACGTCGCTGAAGCCCATCAAATATGCAATGCTTTCAACGGACAAGTTTGCATCGGTCAGGTAGTTGGCGACCTGCTTTTTTGCCAACTCGTCTCTGATGTTTTGGAACTTCGTGCCCTCCGACGCTAACCTCCGGATCAGTGTGCGCGGGCTTACTGACAGCTTTTCTGCCACCTGATTCAGCGTCCATATTTTGCCCGGATTATCCCGGATGAGTATCGACACGGCCTCCTCAGCGGATACCGTAGTGTCTCCGTCCCCACCTGTTTTCATTTCCCTCAACTGGCGCTCGCAGATCGTTACGGCCTCCTGATACAGCACTGGATCAGCTGTTGGAGAAGGCATGAGCAATAGAGACTGTGGCACGATAATTTTTGTCGTGGGCTGACTGAACGTTATATGTTCACCAAAATGATCGGAATACTTTTCGGCATAGGTGGGCTTCGGGTACGCAAGACAGGTCTGCCCGGTAAACCTTTTATGGCCTGTGAAAAAAGTAATGGCAGAAAAAAAGCCGCTCAATACGGCCTCAGTAACAAATACGCGTAAGTCGCCGAGGTCGAACGTTTCAGCAAAATCGACCTGCAACCCCTCGATATGCTCATTCACTGCAATATCGAAAAAATCTGTCCTCGTTTGTCCAAACTTGGCGAGCAGTTTAAGGCCGGTGCGAAGGTCAGCGCTATTAAACGTAGCCACGCCCAGGGGGCCGTGTGCAGAAAGCTGGAACTGAGTTCCGACAGACAGCCCCAAATCCTCACGGTCGGAGATGGCAAGTGCATTGCGGTAGATCCGGGTCAGGTCGTCGCGAGGAATAGTCCCGTCCAGAGTCATTAACTCGTCGTAGGTGATAGTCGTACCCGCGAAATACGCCCGACTGTTTTTTTCGCGCAGTCGCAAATGCCGAAACAGTATGCGGGCGTAGGCAGAGGACGGGTGTTTCCTATTTTGCATAGGCAGGCAATCCGGGATGTTGAGGTCATTTAAAGAGGCGTCGACCCAAAAAACTTATCGCCCACCACTATATTGTCACTATTTGTCCCCCCTGTGTCACGCACTGTTCTATCACCGCTGACAATTTTTGTCAGAATAGGAGGCTCTGAGAACATAAACGAATTTTCGCAGGGCAAGAAATGGACAGAGAATCGGTGCTTACTTATCAAGGTGATGATTTAAAACATTTTGAAGCGCTCAACCAACGCCCAGTGATGGCGTGGCCAACGGTGATGCTTCTTGTCGCGGCCTTTTTAATTTTTAGCGTATCAACATTGGCCTATGTGCAGGGTGTCCTGCCGCTATTTTGGGCGATTCTGTTCAATACGATTGCGGTGTATCTATCCTTCACGCCTGCTCATGATGCATCGCACAATGCAGTGAGTAGCAATCGTCAACTGAACGAGTGGCTTGGGCGAATCGCCACTGCACTGCTATCTCCGGTGCCATTTTTCCGTATGTTTCGTTACATACATATGCAACATCACAGATTCACCAACGATGAAGCCCGAGATCCTGATATCTATGTCAGTACCGGGACGCGCTGGCTTTTGCCTCTGAAATGGGTGACGTTGGACATGAGCTACTTTCGTTACTACTTTAAGCCATCGGTGTTTATGAAGAGGCCGAAGAGCGAGCGCAGAGAACTGTTTCTAGCGGT
Organism: Candidatus Marimicrobium litorale; assembly: GCF_026262645.1. Taxonomy (NCBI): domain Bacteria; kingdom Pseudomonadati; phylum Pseudomonadota; class Gammaproteobacteria; order Cellvibrionales; family Halieaceae; genus Marimicrobium; species Candidatus Marimicrobium litorale. The sequence goes on along the minus strand of NZ_SHNO01000001.1, from coordinate 1,604,189 downwards.
ACTGTTTGGACTGGCCATATTTACTGCAGTGACGTTTGCGGGATGGCTGAACTATTACCTGTTACTTTTTTTTATCCCGACGCGCATCACGGTTTTTTTCTTGGCACTCACATTTGATTTTTTACCGCACTATCCGCATCAAGCACAGAGTAAAGACGATCCTTTCAGGTGCACGTCAAATCGGGTTGGTATGGAGTGGTTGCTGACGCCGGTGCTGCTCTACCAGAACTACCACCTGGTGCATCACCTGTATCCTACCGTGCCGTTTTACCGCTATATCAGTGTATGGAGGTCCAGGCAGCGATACCACGAATCGCAAAACTCCGCTGTTACCGATATCTTTTCGCTGGGTCCAAAAAAACAAGTGTGGTGAGCTTTTCGGGAAACGTAGTCGAACATAATGGAGTGAGGTCAACGAGCCACCCCCGAGACATAGCGATGTCGACACGCCCCTAGGCAATCGCGGCGTAGCCTCGGTAGGTATAGCCGACAATGCGCGGTGTCTTGCGGATGTATTCGGTATCTACCTTGCCGATAATAAAACCGCCAGACTCTATGTACTCCGTTATAGGGCGGTTGATGTTGCAGCCCCCGGCCATCTTTCGCCACGCTCCGTTGAGTCGGTTTTGCCATTTGCGCACCCCCGGGTCTGGTGCTCTGCCGTGTTCACAGAAGATCAACCTGCCGCTCGGCTTAAGGACGCGGCGCATTCCCTCCAGCGCGAGTCGCCAATCCGGGATTGTGCAAAGCGTGTAGGTCAGCAGCACGGTATCTACACTATTGTCTTCCAGCGGTATTTGCTCACCAGGGAGGTCAAGCCACTCCACGGGGAAGCGGGCGGCTTTCAGGTTCGGCTGCGCCTGCTTGCGCATCCCTGTGTTTGGCTCCAGCCCCCAGACTTTCTCTACTTTGTCTGGATTGTAAAAGGGTATATTGAGTCCAGGGCCCATGCCGATTTCGAGTACTCGGCCCTCGGCTTCGGGTACAACCAACCTCCGCTGGCGCGCGATAGCGTCGTTGCCACAGGCAATCCTTATCATCGGTGGCAGAATTCTGTTTTCGTAGAAACTCATCGCGCTTTCCCTAATGGTATGGCCCCATTCATGCTCGCATCGCTGGAGTGGCAGTGTAAAGGGGCTTACACGGTATAAGTCACCAAATTGATGAAATCTTTGCATGGCAGTCTGCAAGCGCGCCTTGAGGCATATCCAATTTTCGACTGTACTGGCGGCGTGCGGCAATTCGACGGGTGTCATTCTTCAGGCATCAAGCGCTGAAAGCTTTTCCTATATTTTGTTTTGGACTAGACTTGCCTGAACCTTTTCCAAGGTATGGTTATGATGTTGTTTCGCTGGATTGCTTTGACTGCGGCGTTTGTTTTGTTGTCGCCCGCCGCTTACGCTCTGAAGACTCTGTCCCTCGATCTTACAAGCTACCCTGCCAAGCCCGTATCCGGTCAGGTACTGACTTATCAGGCCACGTGGCGTGCTGGGACGGGTAGGCCCTGTTTCGGTGACCTGGTCATTACTCTGCCGTCCAGCGGTGTTACCTTTCAAAGCTCCAATCCCGGGGGCAGTTATAACGCTTCCGCTAGAACGGTGACCTGGTCCGGTGTTCGGTTTCACAATAATCGAGGCTCCCGCTGGGCGCGTGTTGTCGTAGACCAGGCTTCTGGTGCCTTGCCTAATGCCAGTGCACGGATTACAGGTGGCTGCTCCGCCAGCAGCGGCCCCGTTCCCGGACCTGATGTTACCCCCGGAACGGCGCCAATTCTGGCGCTGGATAAAATGGCATCACGGCAGAACGCGAGTCCCGGCGATCAGATCGTTTATACCCTTGACTATGAGAACACCGGCAACGCTGCCGCAACGAGTGTTACTTTGACGGATGCGCTTCCTGCGGGCACCAGCTTTATTTCAGCCACCGGCGGGGGTACGTTTGGGGGCGGGAGTGTGACATGGAGCCTCGGTACAGTGCCATCCGGGGCCAGTAATTCCGTGTCGGCTACGGTGAAAGTCAACAGTAATGTCGCCAACGGCGCCGTTCTATCGAATAACGCGTCACTGGTTAGTGCCGAGTTACCGACTGTGCCTGCGGGGCCCGCAGACACTGTGGTAACTAGCCAGCCCATACTCTCTTTTTCGAAACAAGCCCCGAGCACCCACGTATCCGCAGGGCAACAATTTACTTACACAATTGGCTACGCCAACAACGGCTCAGCCACGGCGACCAATCTGGTGCTGACGGATTCCCTGCCGCCCGAGCTCAGTTTTGTAGCGGCATCCGATAATGGGCAACCTGGCAGCGGCGGAGTCACTTGGAGCTTACCCGACCTTGACCCGGGGCGCTCGCATGCGGTCACGCTGACAGTACAAGTGGCTTCACCGATAGCAAATGGTACGGTTCTCAGTAATGACGCCACAATCGCAAGCGTGGAAACGGGCGCCTTGCCCGTTCAGACAACGGATGTCACGGTCGACAGCGGCCCTGTTCTAGAGCTCGATAAAACAGTTTCCCGGAAGACAGCGGATGCCGGTGATCAACTGGTCTACACCCTGAGCTATCGCAATATTGGCTCCGATACGGCTACCAATGTCGAGTTGCAGGATGTCTTGCCGCCTGAAACGAGCTATGTCTCTGCTAGCAGTGGCGGCGTACTCGGCACAAATCAGCAAGTCGACTGGAGTCTTGGGTCGTTGCCGGCGGGTGCTTCTGGTAGCGTAACGCTGATTGCGGATATTGATTCACCCATTCAGAACGGCACTCAGCTGCACAATACCGCATCGCTGCAGAGCGCTGAATTCACCATCCCTGCGACGGCGTTTGCCGATACGCTTGTATCCAGCGCTCCATCATTCAGGATTAGCAAGATTGCCTCAAAACGTCAGGTGCAGGCGGGCGACCAAGTGGTGTATACCATCACATATCAGAATACCGGCACCACCGATGCCACTGGCGTTGTGTTGCAGGATGCGTTGCCTGCTGATGTAATTTACGTCAGCGCTACTGGCAACAAAAACTACGATCCAATAACCAACCGTGTCACCTGGAACAAGGGCACGGTGGCTGCTGGTGGTTCCGGCTCGGTGACACTTACCGTCGAAGTAGATAGTCCGATCGCCAACGGCACACTGCTGAAAAATACGGCTAGCATTGATGCAAACGAAACCGCTCCGCTGACGGCCGATGTCAACCAGTCAATTGTCAAGGTCAGCAGCGAACCGGTTCTCACGCTTGACTTGATTCCGTCGGTCACACAGGCAAGCCCGGGTAGCACCATCGTCTACACCTTGAATTTTGGCAACAGCGGCTCCGACCTTGCCGCCGCCGCGCGCCTGAACTTTAACGCACCTGCCGGAACAAAAATCAGCAGCGCAAACGCGGGTGGTGTCCCGAACGGTGCATCGGTAACCTGGGCAATCGGTGATCTCGCTGCAGGTGCGACAGGTTCGGTCTCAGTCACTGTCTCAGTCGACAGCCCACTGACGAACGGGACACGACTGGATGCCAGTTCCTCCATCAAAGAGACCGGCGGGCATTCTGATGTGGCCACTGCAGTAACGATTATAGTGAGCGCTCCAGCGTTGACGATTAGCAAAAACCCCTCCACAACCGTTGTCAGTGCGGGTGGCACCGTCATCTACACGATCAATTATGCCAACAATGGGACAGACCAGGCCACCGGGGTGGTCGTGGGGGATGGTCTGCCACCGAATGTTACTTTCGTATCGGCCAGCGGAGGCATTACACCCTCGAGCGGTGTCCTGAACTGGCAAGTAGGCAATCTTGCGGTTGGTGCCAGTGGTGCTGAAACAGTCACAGTCATTGTCGACTCGCCGCTGTCAAACGGGACCCAACTTTACAACTTGGCCGGGATCTTGAGCGATCAGACGGCAATCCGAAGCGACTCTAGCCTTGTGTCTGTAAGCAGCGCTCCATCGCTCAGTATCAGCAAAACCGCGTCGAAATCGATCGCCAAACCGGGTGACACCATCGTGTATACGATTAATTATTCCAATACCGGTACGGACGCGGCGACTAATGTCACTATCGAAGATCATCTGCCTGCGGATACCAACTGGGTAAAAGCCAGTGCTATGGGCAGTGAGAACCTTGGCATTGTCGACTGGAACATAGGCACAGTGGCGGCCGGAGCCTCTGGCTCTGTTACCACGGAGGTTACGGTCGACTCGCCGCTGGCAAACGGCACGGTGCTGCACAATACCGCTACTATTGATAGCACCGAAACCCGGCCGTTATCTACGGGAACCATTGATGTAATGGTGTCAAGTGCGCCGATTCTGACTCTTGGCAAAACCGGGCCGGTGACGGCCAACGCGGGCGGACAGCTGACCTACTCGCTCAGGTACCAGAACATTGGCAATGACACTGCTACAGGCATAGTGTTGGAGGATCATCTGCCGTTGGAAACCACCTTTGTATCGGTCTCGGCCGGCGGCGTTCATGCCGCTGGTGTGATTGATTGGAGCCTGCCTGACTTACCTGCTGGATCGAGTGGCACGGTGACAGTGACGGTGGATGTCAATGCGCCGCTGGCTAACGGGACATTGCTGCATAATCAGGCATCGGTGGATAGCGCGGAGACCGCACCGGTGTCGGCGCAGTTTGATACCCGCGTAAGCAGCTCTCCCATCCTTGACATTGTCAAGTCGGTGTCACAGGCGAACGTGACTGCCGGCTCGCAATTCACCTATACCCTTGACTACAGTAATAGCGGGAATGCTAATGCGAGTAACGTGAAGATTGTGGATCACCTCGCACCGGAGTTGACGCTGGTTTCTGCCACGGGGGGTGGAGTTTCGTCCGGTTCAGATGTGATCTGGAACATCCCGTCAGTCGCCGCAGGTAGCAGTGGCAGTGTATCCCTCACCGTAGAAGTTAACGCGCCGATCAGTGATGGAACAGTCATTCCCAACACGTCCAACATTCGCGCCGACGGCGTCCCGGCATCGGTGGCACCGCTCGTTCTGGTCACTGTATCCAGTAAGCCGGATTTTACGCTGGACAAAAAATCCTCAGCCACGACGGTTGCCGCGGGAGGATTGGTCACTTACACAATAGACTATTTCAATCAGGGCACGGACGTCGCGACCAACGTACTTCTCACCGATCAGGTGCCGACTAACACTACGTTTAAGTCTGCATCAGCTGGGTTTACAAAAACGAACGATGTGCTTAGCTGGGATCTGGGTGATGTGCCTGCGCAGACAGGTGGCAGCGTCAGCGTCACCCTGGAGGTGGCGGATCCGCTGCAGAATGGAACACAAGTTGACAATCAGGCAGAGATTACCAGTACCGAGACACCACCACTGACCGCCAGTGCCTCTTTTGTAGTGACGAGTGCCCCCAATCTCCAGCTGACCAAGACCAGTCAACCCGGAACGGTGGTGCAGGCCGGTGATACCGAGACCTACAGCCTTGTTTTAGGGAACACGGGTAGCGATGCAGCCAACAGCGTGGTGATAGAGGATGTGATACCAACGGGCGCAACGCCCTCGAATATCAGCGCCGGCGGCACCTTCAATTCGTCGGGTTCCAGCATTACCTGGACTGTTCCGACACTGGCAGCGGGTGCCTCCGTCAACCTTGGTTATGAACTACTGGTGCCTATCGGTGTAGTGAACGGTGCCGCGTGGACAAATAACGCGAGTGCGGTTGCGGCTAACGCATCACCGGTTTCAGTGTCGAATTCGGTGACGGTAGCCGCCCAGCCGTCCCTGTCTATCACCAAGACCGGTGGCAATAGTGTCAATGCGGGAGATAACCTGGTTTATAGCATTAGCTACGAAAATACAGGTAATGCGACTGCGCAAAACGCCGTTGTTGAAGACATTATCCCCAGCGGGTTAATCTTTGTTAGCGCGGACAACAACGGCAGCAGTAGCGCGGGGGTCGTCAGCTGGGCTTTGGGCAATGTTGCTCCGGGCGCTTCTGGAACGCTGATTTTAGAGTTGAGATCGCCGTCTGGTGCACTCGACGGAACCATCTACAGCAATACATCCAGCATATCCGCTGTAAATGCGCCGCCCATCAGCGCTCGGGCCCAGACCGTTGTGCGCAGCCACGTAGAACCGGATATAGCAATCATCGGGTTACCGACTTCAGTTGCACCGGCCGGTCAGGCGGTGTTCCAGATCAACTATGCCAACAACGGGAACGAGAACGCACCCAACACGGTCCTTCGCGCGACGTTGCCGGCAAATACACAGTTCGTAAGTGCGACCGGTGGCGGCAACTCAACGGGTGGTGAGGTAGTCTGGCCGTCGGCCACACTGAATGCGGGCGGGACGGGCACGGTAGAATTTACGGTTAATGTCGACAGCCCATTGGCGAATGGTACCAGCCTGCCCAGTACCGCGACCCTGACGTCGGATCTGAGTCAACCGGACAGCTCCAGTGCAGCGGTCACTGTTTCCAGCGCTCCACTGGTGCTTTTTGCAAAAGTTAGCGATGTTGATGAAGCGGCAGTCGGCCAGACGCTGGCCTTCGGTATCGGTGTGACCAATTTCGGCAATGCCACCGCAACAAACGTGTTGATTACGGACACTTTGCCTGCGGAACTAGAGATACTTTCTGCCGATAGCGGTGGCGTGATCGACAATAATGCCAATACGGTTACCTGGAACATCGGCGATCTGCCCCCTAATGGGACTGCGGTGATTCTCACTGTGCAGACGCGCCTGACCGCCAGAGCCCCCTCCGTAGTCAATGCGGCTACTATCAGCTACAACGAACTTGCACAGCCGTATACGCTCACTATTACGGTGCCAGTGCCGTTCTTGCCAACGACTATTCCGGCAATGCCGCCGCTCTTGCTGTTGCTGTTAGCTTTGTTAATGGCTATGGGTGGGGGCATGGCGGCGCGGTCGCGGACAACTGGGTAGTGTAATGGGAAATGTCATCACTGACCCTCGGTCTGTTGGCGTGTGAGTGACAGAAGAGACTGATGGGATAAATAAAAAAACCCGCGATTAGGCGGGTTTTCTTCTCTGCGAACAGCGGCTACTGGAATGCATTCGCCCTGGTTCAAGTCTGGTGCATTTTTAATGCCGACTCCTAAAACCAATTGCGGGGCTCTGCATCCAGTCGCAAGACCGTTATTGGCTGCATTGGATTATTTTTTTGCGCCAGTTGTGTACTAGCGCGGCGGCAAGCCATGCACCATAGTCAAGGAAACGAGGCTTGTGCCTGCTCTACGGTGCTCGGACAACGCCTGATATTCCGGGTCGTTGTACCAGGCATCAGCAGCGGCTTCCGAAGGGAATTGGAATATGACCATGCGGCCCGACCGGGGGTCGGAGCCCTCCAGGTGTTTGGTGTTGTCGTCGAAGGTGAAAAAAGAGCCGCCGTGTTTTTTCAGTATAGGAAAAAAGCCTTTTTCATATTTACGGTATTCATCTTTATCTTCAATAGTGAAGTTGGCGATGACGTAAGCAGGTGCGTCTGACATGACTTAGTTCCTTTAGTTTATGCAGCATTGGAGTTAAATAGTTTTCAGCCAGGCAGCAACGGCTTGACCGATCTCGACGGGGGAATCTTCCTGTATAAAATGTAAACCCTTAACGGTAACTTCCTGCTGGTTGGGCCATTTGCGGCAGAACTCCCGTTGTGGCCCTACCAGCATGGAGCCCGGATCCGCATTGATAAACAGTTTGGGCAGCTCGCTTTTCGCCATGAAGGCACCGTATTCGTTCACCAGAGCCGCTATGTTTTCAGGTTCGCCCTCGATTGGGATCTGTCTCGGCCAGTTCAACAGAGGTTGGCGATCGTCTGCGCTGGAATGAGGCGCGCGATAGGCATCCATTTCGGCTTCGCTGAGTTCGCGGATGATCGACGAGGGCAGTACCGCCTCAATGAACATATTTCGGTTCAGGATCAGATCTTCGCCTTTTTCAGAACGAAAACCTTTGAAGATGCCAACGGCATCCTTGGGCCAATCCGCCCAGCTGACAGGTCTGACAATCGCTTCCATGTAGGCCACCCCTCTGATATCAGCAGGGTGACGCATGGCCCACAGAAAGCCGATAGCGCTGCCCCAGTCGTGAATGACCAGTGTCACATTTTTGTTGGCGCCGATGGCATCAAGCAGACCTTCAAGGTAGGTATAAGCGGCTTCCAGCGTATAGCGGCCGGGCCCTTCGCTGGCAGGCAGCTTTTCCGAATCGCCCTGTCCAATCAGGTCGGGAACGATAACGCGCCCCGAACTCTTGAGTTCCGGTACGACATTGCGCCACAGGAAAGAGGAGGTGGGATTGCCGTGTAACAAGACGATAGGATTTCCATCGCCTTCCTCCAGATAGGCGATGCGCTTGCCGCTGACAACGGCAAATTTCTTTTCGTAGGGCATGGTTGCAGACAACATAAGTATTATTCTCGCATTTGAATTTGTGAGTTAAGCAACCAGCCCGAGCGTTAACAGGCTGTTATCTAACATGGCTTTGAGTTGCAGGGGGTTCTGCGTTTTCCGGCTTTGCACGCGCAGGCCCAGATTAATCGTCATCACCAGATTGGCCAGTTGTTGTGCGCTGCGCAGGGTGTTGAGCTCGCCCTCTCTCTGTGCGCGCTCGAAGGCTTGCTTAAAGACATCCTCTATCATGCCCAGTTTTTTTATCGCCAATTGATTGAGCTCTCGATCAACATCAGCCAGTTCAAGTACAGTATTGACCATCATGCAGCCCTGATTTGCTTTTCGCTGTGACACCTCCAATAAAGTGGCTTCAAGAAACGCACGGGGCAGGGCACGTGCAGGAACTTCTGCGGCTTTTTCGTTGAGTATGGCCAGGGTGCGGTCAGCGAACAACGCCAGGCACTCTATGAAGAGAGCACGTTTGGTGTTGAAGCTGGCATAGAAGCTGGACCGCGCAATACCCATGGCGGTCAAAAGCTCAGGCAGTGACGTCGCGGTATAACCGCGTGCCCAGAACAGCTTCATAGCGCTTTGCAGCGCTTTGGTGCGATCGAATTCCTTGGGCCTGGCCATAGCCGGCGGTATCCTGGGGTGTCTGGGAGGAAATTAGATTTTGTACCAATTAGTCCAGAAAGGCAAGCACCAAAGGCGGCTTGCAGCACAGGCGCTGCAGCGCGTTGGCAAGGGCCTGTGCCGTCATAGGGATAAACTCGCCAATGTTGTCAGAGCCGGCCTGTGCAATGCACATTCGTAACGCGCGGCTGTGCTCTTGCAAGCCAATCGATGATTCTCAAAGTATACTGCTTCATTAAGATTGGCAGGCGACGCTGCTGAAAACTTGTCCTCGGGTTACACACTTGAATCAAGCTGGCTCTGCGAAGAGCATTGGGCGTGCGGCGCGGCCGCGCGACACTGGGTATTAGTCATACATGCAAACAGATGAGCAGTTTATGAGCGCCACCCGCTTAACGCTATACGCGGCTATCGCCAGTGTTTATGTCGCGCTTCTGGGACCTCTCAACATCTACGTCTACAACAGCGAAGAGTTCGTCAGCTCTCCCGCAGAACTGGTTGGCATGCTGTTGTTGGTGGTTGGTATTTTATTTCTCTTGCTACTGTGCCTATTGCTGACGCTGCCTCACAGATTGAAAGATATTCTGTTCAGGATCATCGCGATTGCGTTCCTCGGTGCCTGGGCCCTGTCGACCTTTCTTTATGGAGAGTATGGCAGGCTGGATGGTGCGCCGCTGACAATAGAGCGCTGGGGCCTGTTGGCGCTCGCGCAGAGTGTAATTTTTTTGGCACTCACTCTGCTGGCAGTAAATATGAGGCCTGGGGTTCTTTTCAGGTTGGTCGGATTAGTATTTTTAATTTCGCTTATGACTACAGCAATAGATTTTTTCACGCTAGAGAGTAAAGAGAAGAAAAACGCCACTACCGAGTTGCCTGCATCGCTGACACAGTTTTCACCGGAAAAAAACGTGTTGCACGTGGTGTTAGATGAGCTTGGATCGGATCTTTTTTTCGCCGCTTTGGAAAGCGACAGAGAGTTAAAGCGTGCCTTCGATGGCTTTACCTATTTTGACAATACTCTGTCGGTCTATCCGTCTACCGAAATGTCGATCGCTGCTTTGATGACAGGGGCTGTATACCGGAATGAGGAGCCAAAAACAGAGTTTCTGGAGAGGCTTAAGCAAAAAAAGTCAGGTATCAGGCGACTTGAGGCTATTGGTTATGAGATGGATTCACACACCACGTGTAGGCTAGGCGTTTTGTCTCGTTGCTCACCGACGAATAGCCGTATTTTGAAGCAAAACGTTGCCGATATTGAAGCGCTAAAATTGCTCGATATTTTCATATTTAAATCGGTACCGGATTTTTTCAAGCCGAATATCTACAACCATGAACAATGGTTTTTTCTAGGTATGCACGCGCGTAACAGCTATTTGAAATCGCATGCAGGTATCGCTCATTTATTGTTCGAAAAATATTTGGAACAATTAACGGTCAGCCCTGATAGTAGTCCCCGATATCATTTTTTCCACTCGATGGTCACGCATACCCCGGCTGATCTGGACGCCAGTTGCAAGATTTTAGAACACAGTGAGCAGGACCGATTGACCAGTATAGATTTCGTCAAATGCGGCCTGGGTCATTTTGTGACGCTGCTGAAAACACTCAAGGGGTTAGGTATTTATGACCAGACGATGATCGTTCTCTCTTCCGATCACGGCGACCACTGGCAGGGGCATCAATTCGATATCGAGGCCTTCGAAGACCGTGGAATCACCAAACGCATGTTGACCCGGTCGTCTGCTACGCTTGCGATCAAGCCATTTGACTCGAGGGGACCAATGGCCGTTTCAGAGGCACCCGTTTCGCTGCGGGATATTCCCGCGACGATTCTTGCGGCACACGGGTTGGAACCCGAGTCTGAAGCGACCGACGGGGTGCGGGACGTCTTTTCCGTAGGTGAGGAGGCAAGTCGTGAGCGGGAGTTTCTGCACTATAAATGGGAGCACAAGTACTGGTCTGCAAGTAGGCTGCCGCCGATTATTACGCTGAAGGTAAACGGCCACCTGAAGAACCCAGAGTCATGGCAAACCCTCGGCGAGCCTGACGGCGCTGCAGTGAACTAAACCCTTCCGCTATGCTTCTGGTCATAGGGGCTGGTTCACGATACATGCGCTTGACATGCGCATGCAGCACTCGACCGTGACAGCGTGTTAATTGCGGATAAAGAGTGTTCGCAGCCGTAATGGTTCTGACAAGTCTCGTTCTTGTGCAATAGGCGAGAGCGAATGGGCCGCTGGGTGATTTGCGAGTCGCAACTCATCGAACAACCAGGGTGTAGAACGGAGGCGATGTGACGGGCGGAAGGAACATCAGAACGAAGCGGTCAGGCTGCCAGTGTATACACGAGCGTTCTCATTCAAACGTTTGAGGCAAATAAAAAAGCCCCCAAGCGGGGGCTTCAGTAGGTTTTCGACGTTTAGCGCTTAGCTTTTCGCGGCGGTGTCTGCATTTGCGGCGTACCAAATAAATAAGCCGAATGCGATCTTGTTCAGCACGTCCGCGAGGTTGTAGACGATATTCAACGTGCCCTCGTCAGTCCCGCCTGCCAGGTAGCCAAAGAAGTAGCCGAGGGGGTAGATTGCCCAACCTACCGTTACCGTCCACTTCATGAGCGTGTAAGACATCTGTACTGCGGGTGGGGCTTTGGTCGCAGCGACTTTGCTCGCCTCGCCAAAAAAGATTTCATACAGAATGAAAAACCAACCGACCATGCCAATGGCGAATCCGACCGTGGCGTTAAGGTAGCCAGCTTCCCCCATGTAGCCCGGGACCAGCATCACCAGCGTTCCAATCAGCAACCGCCAAAAAATGCCGCCTGAGACGTTTGTGATCGCAGCCAGTATGAGATAAAACTCTATCATCAGCAGAGGTACGGTTAATAGCCAGTCGATATAGCGAAAATCAGTCGGTGTCGCGCCCGTCGAGACCCACACTTCCCGCATATAGAAGTAGTGGAAGGCGGCAATGAAAGTCACCAGCGCCGACACAGTGAGTGATGTTGCCCATTTCCCCCCGATACGCAGCGATTCCATCAAGAAGAAGATGGTCGCCGCCGCGAGGGCCATGGAGATCAGCCAAAACGAATAGCCAACAAAGTCACCGGACTGCAACATCATGGAGTCACCGGCAGCCGAGGCACCAGTACTGATGAAAAGAAGCGGGGTGAGTAGGAAAAAACTGAATATTGATAATTTTCGATGAATCATTTTTATATCCTCAAGCTTCGTGAGAGAGGGAGTTTTTACCGCTATTCCGATTAGCGGTATGGGTTGTTACGGACGTGCTTCCCAATCAGATCTGAATTTAGGCGTTTTTTTCGCGAAGCCCTAGCCGCGCGCGCCAGCGTTTATCGACAACCCTCCCAAAAAGCGTTTTAGCCAGTCTTTGTGGGAAAATTCGCGGCGCTATCGATGAGTGATGCGCCGCCCGCGTATTTTCTTTGGATTGCTGGGTGAGCGAGTCATTCCGAAGCAATCAGTTGTGACACAGCGGTGCTCTAGCACTCTGTGAGCGCGCTAGGTTGGCAACAGGATACTGTGGCTGTAACAGCCGAGCAGGCGACTAGCATCGGTGCTCTAGTGAGGTTAGCCTCGCAAAGGTATTTGAATGGCATAAATGGTGCAGTGCTGTAGACTAATTGATAGGTCGGTTTCGTCAGGTGAGCGGTGTGTCACTTTTAACAGGTTTAATCATCTCCAGCACTTTGCTTCTTTCTGTTGCGGTAGTCATCGCGCTCTGGCGGCAAACCACGAAAACAGCGACGTTGAGGCACGGCGGCAGGTCATTTTTCAGTTTAAGCGCCGAACCAGCCAACCCTTATCGCGCCGTATCGATCCAACCTGCCACCGTGCGTTGTGTGGCTATTGGTGAGACCGAGGGCGAACGTTATCTCGTCGAGGACAATAATGCGCCGCATCTTCCGCATGCCGTCTGCAGTTCTGAAAAGTGTGAATGCAAATATGTGCACCACGGCGATCGACGAAGTGGTGACGATCGAAGGTCGATCTTCGGTGTGTCCCACAACCTGCATATCCAGACCGGGCATGTCGAAGCCAGAAGAAGTCCCGGGCGCCGTCATTCGGACTTCTAGTAACCTGAGGTCCTCCACGAAAAATGTGCGGGAACGTGCTCCTTTCATCAATGAAATGCGATCTGTAACGTGGTGAGGCGTCAGCCTTCTCCGTATACATATGGGCAGCTGGATGCGAGAAACATGCGGCTAAACTGACAAAGCACCGACCCTGTCGACAATAGCATAGGCATGAAAACGAAGTTGCTCCAGTCAGCGCGCTGCATCGCCTGCTCGCGCTGGTATGTACAAGATGTCTAGGCTAACATCCGGTCATTCGCTCATTAATGATGCCCCTAAATGACTGAAATCGTCCCCACCATCTGTCGTCTGTGTATCGCCCACTGCGGGGTTCTTGCCACTGTTGAGGAGGACGACGGTCGACGCAGAGTCACGCAGGTGACGGGAGATCCTGACAACCCGATCTTTCGGGGTTATACCTGTCCGAAGGGCAGGGCATTACCAGAGCTCCATAATCACGAGGGGAGGTTGCTGCGGACAGTGCACAAGCAGGCAGATGGCACGCACCTGCCTCTGGATTCGGCGGAGGCGGCCAGAGAGGTCGCTCAGCGACTTCGCGACATCATTGCTCAGCACGGGCCGCGCGCTGTGGCGTGCTACGTGGGCACTCCCAACGCGGGTCAGCCGACGGCAGCGGCTATGGGTAGCGCTTTCTTGCGTGCTATCGGCTCCCGTATGTTTTTTACGTCGAATACAATTGATCAACCCGGTAAGCAAATTTCTATGGCGCTGCATGGCAAGTGGCTAGGTGGCGAGCCGGATTTTGAACAGGCCGACGCCTGGATGTTACTGGGTAACAACCCCATTATTTCAAAATCCGCGGGCATTCCCGGCCAGAATCCCGCGCAAAAGCTCAAGGACGCGCAGGACAAGGGCCTGCAGCTCATTGTCGTTGACCCCCGCGTGTCAGACGTGGCGCGCAAAGCGGCGATTCACTTGCAGTGTCGCCCGGGAGAGGATCACGCAATCCTTGCCGGCCTGATAAACATCATCATTAACGAGAACCTGTACGACCGCGACTTTGTGCGTGCTAACGTCGCAGGATTCGACAGACTATCCAACGCTGTGCAGGGCTATACACCCGAGTATGTTGCCGACCGTGCAGGTGTGCCAGAGAGCAAACTGCTGGATGCTGCCCGTGTTTTTGCAAAGGCCAGAGTTCGTCACGCAAATAGCGGCACGGGTCCCAGCTTCTCGATGTATTGCAACCTGAAGGAATATCTTCTGGCTTGCCTTAATACGGTGTGCGGCGCCTACACACGGGCTGGACAGCGTGTGACGCGTCCAAATGCCATGTTGCCTGCCTATGTGCCCCGTGCGCAGCCATTCCCGCCCTTCAAGGCCTGGGGTTTTGGCGAGAAGCTCAGAGTGCACGGCTTGACTGACACTGCCGCGGGCATGCCCACGGCTGCGCTGGCCGACGAGATTCTGCAAGCGGGGGAAGGACAGGTCAGGGCTCTCATTTGTATCGGCGGGAACCCCATGGCTGCCTGGCCGGATCAGCGCAAGACGCAGAAAGCGATGGAGGCGCTGGACCTGCTCGTCACACTGGACGTAGAAATGTCCAGCACAGCGCGGCTGGCGGATTACGTTGTTGCTTGCAAGCAGACTCTGGAAACGCCTGGGATGAGTCAGAGTGGTGAGGCAATCAAGTACTTTGGCACAGGCATCGGTTTTTCAAATGCGTACGCCCAGTACTCTCCCGCCGTCGCCGATGTCCCGCGAGGGTCTGATCTGGTCGAGGAGTGGGATTTCTTTTATCAGATGGCCGATTACCTCAACCTTGATCTGACGTTTGCCATTGCGTTTGGTTTTTCGCGGTATCAAGAGTCGCCCTATGCAGTAATGCCGGTCAGTCGAAACAGCAAGCCCACCATTGAAGATTTCTATGAAGCGATCTGTGCTAATTCACGGATACCCCTTGCGGAGGTCAAGAAATATCCCCACGGTCAGGTTTTTGATAGTGATGTCATTGTGCAACCAAGAGAGGAGGGGTGCGATGACAGGCTGGAGTGCGGCAATGGCGATATGCTGGATCAACTCGCTGAGGTATATCGACAGGATTACCGAGCATTGCAGAATACACCCGATTTCCCGTACCGCTATATTCCACGCAGGCACAATAACTTCATGAACTCGTCGGGGCGTTCTATAGAAAAACTCAATGGTGGGCGGCCCTGGAACCCAGTCTGGATACACCCGGACGATATGCGTGAAATCGGCGTTTCAGCGGATGATATGGTGCGCATCGCCACGCAACATGACAGCATCTCCGCAATGGTCGAGTCAGATCCAACACTGCGTCGTGGTGTTGTCGCTATCGCCCATGCCTTCGGTGGCCTGGTGGAAGACGAAAGCAGTTATCGTGAGCACGGTGCGAATACGGGCCGCCTTGTGCGTACCGACGAGGACTTCGATCCCATCACCGGCATGCCGAGGATGGGGAATATCCCGGTTGCTATTACGCCTCTTTAAAACGTGTTTGGACGATATCCTGCTTGCTACTGTGGGCTTCAGGCGTGGCCGATCCTGATCGTATCTGTTGAGAGTGGACCAGCGTTTCGTCAGCGGTGGCGGCGGGTTTGATTAGGCGTGAGTTAGTTGCGCTACAATGGAAGCTGCGGGGCAGTGTGCACACTGTTTGTCCTGCCGCTCATTTTATTTGATTAAAGGTAAGCTTATGCGAAGAATTGATCTGTCCGACGCAGCGTTTCTTTATGCGGAGAAGCGCGAGACGCCCATGCATGTTGGTGGGGTTAGCCTGTATACGTTGCCGGACGATGTCGATGAGCTGGATTTTACCGAGGCACTCCAGCTTGGGCCCACTGGCGCAAAAGATCTGCGGCGTCCCTTTGGCGAGTTTGTCAGCACGGGTCGTGCCGGCCCGGTTGGGCCGTTGTACTGGGAGGAAGATGACCACTTCGACCTCGACTATCATTTCCGACATTCTGCCTTACCGAAGCCGGGGCGTTACCGCGAGCTCTTCGCGTTGGTTTCGCGTCTTCACAGCACGCTCCTGGATCGCAGTCGCCCATTGTGGGAACTGCATGTTATCGAAGGGTTGCAGAATCGCCAGTTTGCGGTCTATATGAAGATGCACCATGCGGCGATAGATGGTGTTGCCTCTATGCAGCTTGCCCAGAGTATTTG
Source organism: Candidatus Marimicrobium litorale (assembly GCF_026262645.1). Classification (NCBI taxonomy): domain Bacteria; kingdom Pseudomonadati; phylum Pseudomonadota; class Gammaproteobacteria; order Cellvibrionales; family Halieaceae; genus Marimicrobium; species Candidatus Marimicrobium litorale. The sequence continues at coordinate 1,587,945 of NZ_SHNO01000001.1, read as the reverse complement.
CTCTGCAGACCCCTCCAGCCGCTGCTTTGATCTGCCGATGTCACAAACTGCCTACAAGCGGCATCTGGAGGCGATGGGTGCTGGTCGAAAGCGCCGAGTCGTGCCAAATGAAAACGAATTGCGGGTGGTTGCGGATGCACTGAAACAGCAGTTCGACACCTCCGTCCACTTATTTGGTGCCCTGCGACGCTTCGGTGGGGCATTTTTTGGACGTAGCGGCAACCTCTCTGTGCCGTGGCACAACGTGCCACGTACATCGATAAATACTCGGGTAGGCGGCGCGCGCAGATTTGTGGCGCAATCCTGGGACTTGCAGCGAGTAAAGGCTGTCTGTGAGGCTACTGGAGGAACCGTCAATGATATTGTATTGGCAATGTGTTCTGGGGCGTTACGGCGCTATTTGCTGGGGCACCATGAGTTGCCAGCGCATTCACTGAAAGCCATGGCGCCAGTTTCGCTCAGGGACAAGGGGGACTTCGGTGCAGGTAACGCAGTGGGTTTCATAACCGCAAACCTCGCCACCAATGTTGAGGATCCCGAGAAACGATTCCGTGCTATTCAGGATTCAATGCAAGCAGGTAAAGCGTTGCTGCAAGGGCTCAGTAATCGCGAAGCGCTAATATTTATGCAATTGACGCAGATTCCCGCGCTACTGACGACGGCATTAGGGCTGGCTGCGCAGTTTCCCGCTTTTAGCACGGTCATTTCCAATGTGCCGGGTCCGCGCGAGCAGTTGTATTGGAACGGAGCCAGTCTTGACGGAATTTATCCCGCTTCCATCGTGTTCGACGGCTTCGCTATGAATATCACGCTGGTGAGTTACAACCAGAGTCTCGATTTTGGCATCGTTGCCTGTCGACGATCGTTGCCTGAGGTTCAGCGCATGATTGATTATCTCGAGCAGGCCTTGGTCGAGTTGGAAGAGGTAGCAGGGCTTCGAACAAGAAAGAATAGACCAATCGGTCGGAAAAAACCCGCCTCCAGGGCGAGGTCGGGTGCAAATTCCAAGGCCAAAACGAAAACCAATACCAATACCAGCACTAGGGGTAAAGCTGCAACTAAAACGAAAGCTAAAACTAAAACGAAAGGTAAAGCAGCCCCCAAAGCCAAAGCCAAAGCCAAAGCCAAAGCCAAAGCCAAAGCCAAGAGCGGAACACAGAATAGAAGGAAGGCAAAAACAGGCAGTGGGTCGAAGTAGACAACCTGAAGTTACTATCTGACAGCGCGGCATCGTGATGCCGCGTTGTTAGCTGGGAGTGCCGCGCGAAACCGCGCAGCCTCTGCTCGACGAAGCGTAATCGCAATTCACGTTGAGCGAATGCAGGGGCAGAATGACCGTCGATCGCGTCCGATAAACACAGGCCCGCTTTAAATTAGCCGGGGCTGTCGTTTTACAGGCCGGATAGTCGCACAATGGTCTATGAGTTTGGCAGGGGCCGCAACCGTTCAGCCTCAATGCCGGCGATCACCCAGTTAATGGCATTTTCAAACACCTCAGGGGGATTGCCGCGGCGGTGGTTTTTGCCTTTTGACGTGACCATGGGGTCTTTACAGTGTGTGCCTTGCTGATGTCGCTCTGCATGCCTGTCAGTCTCAATTGGGGCAATGATCTCTGAAAGACTCAAACTAATCGCGATATTGGCCAGAACCCGGCAGCTGCGCAGTGCCATTGTCTCGTCAAAGCCCTCCGCTACGAGCACTTTGAGCAACTGGTTGACATAATCAGCCACGGGTGCCCGGTGCTCCCCGCTCATCAGCTGTGACAGGTTCGGGTGAGCGAGCAACGCCGACCGAAGATTGGACGCCCAGCTCCTTGCACTGTCCTGCCAGTTGGCTTCCTCGCGAAAGCTGAGTTTTACGCTGGCAAAGTAGTGTGCGACCAGGGCGCTGATGAGTGTCTCCCGCTTGCCGACTTGCTGATAAAGAGTGCGCGTTGAGCATTTCAGCGCGGCTGCCAGGTTGCGTGCACTCAACCCGCCGACACCGTCCACTTCCAGAAGGTGCAGAGCCGTGTCGTAGATATTCTCGGTTGCTAGCAGGGGTTTGGCCATATTGGATACAGATCCGCTGTTGCGGTTATCAGCCGACGCTGACTCCACGCTGTGAAAACGCCGACGCAATGGCGCAAAAGCGTCTGCGCGGTTTGAAAATCTCAACCAAGATGGCTCTCGACACCTGTTTTAAAAACACACCGTTGTTTTATAAGGCAGCATCGGTAAAAATGCAAGACACAGCAAACCGCAGGGAGATATCAGTCATGCCATGGGACTTCGAGACAGACCCCGAATTCCAGCAACAATTGGACTGGGTGAGACAGTTCGTTGAGGAGGAGCTGATCCCGCTTGAGCCCATCATGGTGGACTTCACCGAAGAGCAATGGATTGCCGTTCAGGAGCCTCTCAAGCAGCGGGTAAAAGATCAGGGCCTGTGGGCCTGCCACCTTGAGAAGGAATTGGGTGGGCAGGGCATGGGGCAGTTGCCGCTGGCGCAGATGAATATGATCACAGGGCGTTGTGTATACGCGCAAGAGATTTTTGGCAACATGGCCCCTGATTCCGGTAACGCAGAACTTCTCGCGGAGGGCGGTACAGAGGCCCAGAAAGCCAAGTGGTTATGGCCAAATCTCGCTGGCGATATCCGTTCGGCCTTTGCTATTACCGAACCGTTTGTTGCTTCAACGGACCCGACGCAGATTGAATCCAGTGCTGTGTTGGAGGGAGATGAGTGGGTACTCAATGGTCGGAAGTGGATGATAACCAACGCCACCAGAGCCGATTTTATCATTTTTATGGTGGTCACCGAGCCAGATGCCCCGGTGCACAAACGTTGCTCTATGATTGTTGTAGAGAAGGACACGCCCGGAATGGATATTTTCCGCGAAATTCCTACCATGCACCATCCACACGCGGAGTACGGCGCCAATGGCAATCACGCGGAGATCAACCTTGACAATGTTCGGGTGTCAAAAGACAACCTCATCGGCGGGCGTGGGGAGGGTTTTATACTTTCACAGGTCAGGCTCGGCCCCGGGCGCATCCACCATGCGACACGTTGGCTGGGAGAAGCGGAGCGCGCGTATGACATGCTGTGCGAGCGAACGTTATCGCGCAGCTCCTTTGGCAAGCGCTACGCGAGTCATCAGACGATACAAGGTTACATTGCGGAATCTCGTATGGAATTGGAAATGGCTAAATTGTTGACTCTGCGTGCTGCCTGGAAAATGGACAAGGTAGGGCACCATGGTGCACGCCAGGATATCGCCATGGTGAAGGTCAACAACGCGAAGGTATTGTTTAATGTGATCGATCGTGCCCTGCAGGTGCATGGCTCGCTCGGTTACAGTTGTGATATGCCCCTCGAGTCGATGTATCGCTCAGCACGGATGGCACCGCTGGTCGATGGCGCAAATGAAGTTCACAGCGTCAGTATCGCCCGTGCGGAACTCAAGCGTTATGAGGGTGTAGAGGGCTGGCCTACGGAGCATATCCCTTCACGTCGAGAGGAGTCGTTGAAGCGATTTGCGCACCTGCTGGAGGCGACTGGATGACTGAGCTGGATTTCGATCAGGGAGTATTCTCTGACTGGTTTTCGGAGCAGGCGGGCCGTTCGGGTGATCTGCAGATTGAGCCAATGCGCGGCGGCGGTTCGTGCGAAATGTTTGTCTGCACCAGCAGTGAGGAACGTTTCGTGATTCGCCGGGCACCGCTGACAGCGGTGTCCGATACGGCTCACGATGTCGTGCGCGAGTTCAAGGTGATCCAGGCGCTGAGCGGAGATGGCCTGCGTGTGCCTGAGGTGCTGGTAGCCTGCGATGACGATGCTGTGCTCGGCGCGCCTTTCTACATTATGCGGTACGTCGATGGAGAGGTCATCCGACGCAAGCTTCCCGATCACTACATAGCAAAACCGGAAACACAGCCAGCCATCGGAGAGGAACTCATTGATGCGCTGGTGCAGTTGCACGCTTTTGACTGGCGCGGGACAGCGATGGAGGATTTATCGAATCCGGAACAATTTCTCGAACGTCAGGTCAAGCGATGGACCACGCAGTTGGAAGGATACCGTTGCCGCGATTTGCCCGGTGTCGATGAGGTGGCCCTGTGGCTAGAGGCTAATCGCCCGCCGCCGGGGCGGCTCACCGTGATGCACGGCGATTACAAGGTGGATAATGCAATGTACAGCAGGGCGGTGCCGCCGCGTATTATCACGCTGGTCGATTTTGAAATGACTACTGTGGGCGATCCACTCATCGATTTGGCCTGGTGCATGATATTCTGGCCGGAGGAGGGCAATCTGATCGCCATTGCAGCGCCCGGTAGTCCCGGGGGAATGGACGCAGCGCACTGTCAGCGCCCCGAGGAGTTGGTGAATCGCTATGCGATTAACACGGGGTGTTCTCTGGAAAATTTTCAGTGGTACCAGGCTTTTGCTGCGTGGAAGTTAGGTATTGTTCTGGAAGGGTCTTTTGCAAAGTTTCTTAGCGGTGAATCGAAAAACCCGAATCACGAGTTCTTTGGTTTTCTTGTTGACCAATTAATGGTGCGTGCGCAGCGGTTCGCGCATCAGGAGTAGGACATTGGCGGATCAATTCGATGTAACAGACAAGGTTGTCATGATTACCGGCGGCAGCAGAGGGCTGGGCAAGGCAATGAGTCACGCCTTCGCTGCGGGTGGCGCCAAAGTGGTGGTCGCCAGTCGCAAGATTGCAGAATGCGAGCGCTTGGCGAGTGAATTGATCGAACTGGGCAGTGATGCCATGGCGATCGCTTGCCACGTAGGTCACTGGGATGACCTTGAGGCAGTGGTGGATCGTGTAATCGAGAAATATGGTCGTATCGATGTATTAGTCAATAACGCGGGCATGTCTCCCGTGGCGCCATCCCTATTGGAAACAAGCGAGGCCCTGTTCGATAAAATAATCGACGTCAACCTGAAGGGACCGACTCGACTCACCGCTCTCGTGGCGACAAAAATGAGTGAGACCGGCGGCGGCTCCATTATCAACATCAGCTCCGTCGCGTCATACAGGCCCTCGCCTTTAACAACGGTTTACAGCGCTGCCAAGGCGGGGTTGAATGCCTTGACCGCGGCCTCGGCGCAGGAGTATGCATCAATGGGCGTTCGTATTAATTGCGTGGTTTGCGGCACCTTCGACACGGATGCTGCCTCAGGCATGATTAACAATCCAGAGATACTGCCCCATATCCTTGACCCTGTTGCCTTGAAGCGAATTGGTGATCCCGAGGAAATTGTGGGGGCGGTGGTGTATTTTGCGTCAGCTGCGTCCAGCTACACCACGGGTGCTTGCCTCACCATAGATGGAGGAGTGAGACCATGATTGCTACCACAGTTACCATGGACGACGTATTGGCCAAGCGTGCGGAACTGATCGGACCGGGCGGTTTCTTTGAGCTGGAAGAGAAAGATGTTGATGGTCACCCCTACAAGATTTACAAGCACGCTCCTGCCACTTCAATAGAGATCTTGCAGAATGCTCGCGGGCATGGTGATGCTGAGTGGATTGTCTACGAGGGCCGGCGCTACACCTATAACCGTTTTTTCTGTGAGGTGGATGCCTGCGCCGCTGCATTGCAGCGGTCTGGAATTGTTGCCGGTGATCGAGTTGCGATTGCGATGCGCAACAATCCCGAATGGGCCATCGCATTTGCCGCGGCTACACTGTCCGGCGCGACAGTGGTGCCCGTGAACAGTTGGGGTAAGACAGAGGAACTCGCCTATGCCCTGAAGGATTCCGGTAGCAGAATGCTGATATGCGACGCGCCGCGGTGGCGTTTGCTGGACAGTGTGCGTAACGATTTGGACATCGACATCGTAGTGGTACCTGACGACCGAGACCATCGGGCCGGGGAGCGCGTTGTAGAGTGGGAGGCGTACGTCGACGAAGGTCGCGGTCTCGATTTTCACGTGGCTGAACCCGACCCTCTGGACCTATGCCTTATTCTGTACACATCCGGGAGTACAGGGTATCCGAAGGGTGTCGCGCACAGGCATATTGCGGTGTGCCAATCTGTGTTCAACATGATGTACCTTGGCATGCTGGTCATATCGCTGGAAGGGGCGCGTGAATTCAAGGGCGGTGCCACGGTAGAAACTCCACTGCTTACGGTGCCCCTGTTTCATGCCACCGGTTTGTTGAGTGGACTGCACCTGCCGATCATGACGGGCCAAAAAGTGGTCATGATGTACAAGTGGGACACGATGAAGGCGCTGCAACTGATACAGGCCGAAAAAGTCACCAGCCTGAGCAGCGTCCCGGCCATCGTCCAGGATTTGCTCGCTAATCCGGCCTTTGACGATTTTGAGACAGGCTCCCTTATTCGTGTCACGGGAGCGGGAGCCGCTACTCCAGCGGGAATGCCGGAGTTGATTAAAGAGAAATGCGGCAACCCGAGTCGTTCCGCAGGCTACGGGATGACGGAAACGCTGGCGGTGGGCAGCACGATGAGCGGTTGTATTTATGATATGAAGCCCGATGCATCCGGGCTGATATCGCCCATCATGGACATGCGTATGGTGGACGCAAGCGGCGTGACGTTGCGTTCTGGCCAACCCGGTGAAATAGAGCTTTCCGGTATTACCTGTACGCCAGGTTATTGGCAGAAGCCTGATGCCAATGCAGCGACTTTTGTTGACCAGCGCTGGATGAAATCCGGTGATATTGGTTACATAGATGATGACGGATTTCTGCATATCACCGGCCGCATAAAGGAAATTGTGATCAGGGGCGGAGAAAATATTTATCCCGGAGAAATTGAGAGTGCCGCATTCGGAATGGATGAAGTGCACGAGTGCGTTGTGTTCGGTGAGCCAGATGACGCCATGGGCGAAGAACTTGTGATGGTTATTTTCATTACACCCGGGCATTCGCTGCAGGAACAAGACCTGAGGAACTTCCTTGGAGAACGTATAGCGGGCTACAAAGTGCCTCGCACAATTCGTGTGGCGAAAACGCCTCTGCCCCGCAATGCCAGCGAAAAATTACACAAACTCAAGGTGAAGGAAGCCTATCTCGCGGGTGCCTATTGAACAGTAAGTTTTGGAATACCATGATGCACTGGATAAAAATACTCCTGCTGGCGCCTTTGATCGCGATAGCCAACCCAACACTTGCAGCTAACTGTGCGCCGGGGAGTGTGGGCATAGATACAAACAGCGTAATCAGCGGTTGGAGTGCCGGCCCCGGTAATCTTCGTTATACGCCACCATCGGATGCGGGCCCGACGCCAAGCTCAATTTCGGATTGGAGCCCGGCCTGGGTGTTTGCGCTGCCAGATACGGACGCGCCCAGATCACAGCCCGCAGTAACACGCGATACAGTCTTTATCGCCGATGGCGACGGCGGCGTTTACGCGCTGGACCGGCAAACAGCCTGCGAAAAGTGGCGTTTCGATGCAGGCAGCATGGTGCGCACAGCAATGCGTTTGGTGCACACGGGTGATACCGCGCTACTCACTTTTGGCACATTGGATGCAGACCTTATCGCACTTGATCCCGAAACAGGATCAGAGGTCTGGCGCACACGTGTGTCTGATCACCCCCGCGCTATGATCTCCGGTTCCACTGCCGAGCACGATGGCGTGCTTTATCAGGGCGTCTCCTCATGGGAGGTATTTTGGGCGGCGAATCCTTTTTACGCCTGTTGTACATTTCGGGGCGGGTTAGTCGCCGTTGATGCCGCTACAGGGGCGCTCTTGTGGCAAGCTCACACTATCGAGGAAGAGCCGCGAGTCACTCAATCACGCGTGTTGTTGCCGGATCATAAGGGCCCTTCCGGAGCGCCGGTCTGGTCGCACCCTGCTATCGATCCCGAACGCCGCCGCCTGTATGTCGGAACCGGTGAAAATTACTCCACGCCTGCCACCGATAGCAGTGATGCCATCCTCGCATTTGATCTGGATACCGGTAAGCGCATCTGGACGCGGCAGTTCACCGCGAGTGATGCCTGGAACGTAGCATGCGTGATTCCCGGCCATCATAATTGTCCGGAGGAAAACGGCGGTGACCTGGATTTCGGTGCGCCGCCCATACTGACCTCCCTGGGAGATGTGGACTACCTGCTGGCCGGACAGAAAACCGGCCTCGTGGTTGCGCTTGATCCTGCAACGGGCGCGACGCATTGGAGTAGGACACTGGGCGGCGGCGGCAAGGCCGGTGGCGTGCACTTCGGAATGGCGGCAGACCCGGAGCGTGGTTTGCTGTACGTGCCGATCAGCGACCGGGATGTCGGTGTGTTGTTGGGTGATAGCGGAAGTGGCGCACCGCAGCCTTCACTGCACGCACTGGATATAGCGACGGGCGAGACACGTTGGGCAGTCGATTCACCCGCAGATTGCCTGGCTCCGGATGGTGAAGGCACCGTGGAGGGATGTTATCGAGGCTTCTCCGCGCCGGTTACTGTCGTGGGTGATATCGTCTTTGCCCCTACATTGGACGGCGTCTTGCGCGCATTTCATGCTGACAGCGGAGACCAAATATGGACATTCGATACCGCTCGACAATTTTCAGCGGTCAATGGGGGCTATGCCGAGGGTGGCGCAATAGATTTGGGGGGAGTGTACGTTGCCGGCGATGAAATATACCTCAATTCGGGGTATGGATTGGTCGATCAGATTCCCGGCAATGCCTTCATTCAGTTTCGTCCGGAGGAGCAATGACAGCAATTATGTTGCGATACCTGCCCCGCCGGTTTGATAAAAACGCGAGGCAGTCTATTTCATGAGCGACAAGTCAGGATTACGAATTGGAATCATTGGTGCGGGCCCCGCCGGTATTGCGGCTGGCCATGCGCTGCTGGAACAGGGTTTCGATAACTTCACGATTTTTGAAAAATCTGATGCTGCTGGTGGCACTTGGCACCTGCATAGCTATCCCGGGCTGGCGTGCGACCTGTGGGCGCACATCTATTCCTTCTCCTACCGCCCCAACCCCAACTGGTCGGCCAATTTCGTGGAGCAGCCCGAGATAGAGGCTTACCTTCAGCAGTGTGTTCGCGAGTTTGGGTTGGAACCGCGTCTTGCTCTCAATACCAATATTGCCTCGGCGCGATATCAGGGCGATGGCACCTGGTTATTGACAACCGCGAAGCACGAGACCCACGTCATGGATGTTTTGATTAACGCCATGGGCGGGCAGCATACGGCCATTTTTCCCGAGGTGGATGGCATTGAAAGTTTTAATGGAGATTACTGGCACTCGACGTATTGGAATCATGAAGTCCCCCTTGAGGGTAAGCGCGTAGTCATCGTCGGTTCCGCCGCGGCAGCAGTGCAAATTGTGCCGAAGGTGGCGGAGCAAGCCGGTCACCTCACGGTGCTGCAGCGCACACCCAACTGGATTATGCCGCGCAATCACAAGCTGTACTCTCCGTTTCTTAAAAGCGCATTTCACCGGTTTCCGCGTTTCCTGCAGCTTTGGCAAAAAGGTCAGGCGTTAATGATGGGCGTCGTGCTTGAGGGTGTGACCCTCAATCACAAGCGTATGGAACAGTTTGAGGCCCGTGTGCATAAGTTTATTGGGGAGAGCATTGATGATCCCGCGGTGCAAACAGCGGTCACGCCAAGCGATCACTATGGTTGCAAGCGGGGGTTGGTGTCCGATGAGTACTATCCAACGCTTAATCGCGACAATGTGACGCTGGTTGCAGAGGGTCTGAAGCGGGTTGATGCCAAGGGCATCGTGACGGAAAGTGGGCGCGAGATCGAGGCGGACGTCATCATCTATTGCACCGGTTACTCGGTTCTCGACTTTAACCGTATCGATGTTGTGGGTAGGGACGACAGGCATCTTGCAGAGGAGATGGTGCGGGAACCGATCGCCTACAAGGGTATTGCCAGCCCCGGATTCCCCAACTATTTTTTTGCTGCCGGGCCAAATGGGCTAGCTATTAATGCATCCTATTTCAGAAACATAGAGTGCAACGTCAGCACTATCGTCCGCTTACTCGAGGAAAAACAGGCGGCGGGATTGAGTGCCATAGAGGTCAGGGCCGATGTTGTGAGGGATTACAACAAAGAGTTGTCAGATCGCTATGAGACGTATTCCTGGGGTGCCTCCAGCTGCCACAGCTACTACCGCACAGAAACAGGCCATGCGCCGTTCCTGTTTCCCGGTGGTTACAAAGAGTATCTCGCTCTTCACGGGACCTCTTCGCTGAGCGATTTTCAACCAGCCTAAGCTAATTAGCGCGGCGCGGCCGACCCTGTGACTTGTGCAAGTGACGACAGTTTTACCAGTTCCAGTTCAGGCATGGGGACGTCGGCGTGGTCTACGTCAAGCCAGCGCAGTGTGAGGAAGCCGAAGGCATGGCCGCTGGTATCCAGCCAGTTGGGGTGTCCCGTGTCCTGATGAGACACCAGAAATTCTACGGAACCATCTGGGCTTGGTGTGACGTCTGCGAGCGTGCGAGAGGTAGGCCGCGAGAGATAGTCGTAAATTTCGTGCCAGCGGGTCTCCAGTGTCAGGTTCCAGTATCGCGTTGCTGGCGGCTGAACCCTAATCATCAGAGCCTCATCAGGCTCTAACTGAAAACTGCCAAGCATATACAGGTTGTCTGAGGCGGCGATATCCTTCCCCAGTCTCTCGGGTGTGGCGCGGATAAATGTGTTGGTTGTCTCCATTAATTCAGGCAACACTGTGCGGTGTAAGTTGGTGAGGACAAAAAAAGCAAAGCTGGTGCCGGTTATAGCATCGGCTATGGTCTTGTCGCTGGGGGGCTGGTAGGGCGGGTTACCCCCTTCCACCTCGATATCCAGCTGCGGCAATCGCTCTGTATCCCGGTCGGCTATGTAGGCTCGGACCAGAATGGCGGAGGTATCCTTCGGTATCTGCAACCAGTCAGAGGCTTTGTTGTCTGCATTGGGTTTGGATTTGTGCAGCAGCAGGGTGAAATTGCCGTCTTCGTCGGTGGTCAAATCCTTCTCATTGACATAGCCCACCTGCCTGCGACGCTCCATGCCCTGGCCGGCGTTTATTGTAAAACTCAGGTGCTGAACCGTGCCCAGATTGCCTGTGATACGATAATCGTTGCTGCCGTCTATGGCGGCGAGGTAGTACTCTGCGTCAGGGTTGTCGCCGCCTGCTTTACGCACCCAGGTATCCATGCGCTGGAAGCGGGGCGCATTGGGATTGGCGTCTGCGATGATGTGCGTACTCATGGCTGCCACGCGCAGCAGCCAGCGCATACCTTCTATTGCCTCCTGCTTACTTCGCGCGTCTGTGAGCACCATCTCGCGTGCACCATCGACGCTTGATTGAAAATCAAGCAGCGCCTGATGCGACGCTAATGCAGTGTAATCGTGCTCGTTTTCCCCAGCTGCTAGGTTGCTCAATGCAGTGATCAGCCCTGCGCCTCGCGGCAACTGGTAGCCGGCATACAATCCGATAGCGATACAGGCGAGTGCAATAAGGCTGGATCGAAGCATGATTTCTCCTGAAAAGGGACTGGTTGCTGAGGTGAATGTCGAGGTGCAGCGAAAAAAATTATTGATCGCTTGCCTTCCCCTGCGTGGTGTCAGTATAACAGGTTAGGAAATTTAACAGGTATGCCATTCACTTATGCTCACTGCACCCACTCTGCCAATGTGGTTACGAGCCGGAAATAATTTTCTTGGCGCGCTGCATCCACTAGGCTTTCAAAGATATAGCCTGAGTAAGGTTAGGCTGTTGGATGAGGCTAGAAAAAAAACTGGCCTGGAGGATTTTGGCGACCCCGGATTCGAAGAGGGTCTCGACCGTCTACTCGATTCATTGGAGACCGAAGCGCAGCTCACCGCTCTCGGGCGAGTAATAGCGGGGGAAGAAATTCTGACTCCGCTGGTCAATAGGCTTCACCTTATAGATCATCATAAGCGTTATCCCGATATTGGTCAGGCAGACATCGCTGCGCCTATTTTCATCATTGGCATGGGGCGCAGTGGCACTACCGTGCTGCACGAATTGCTTGCATTGGATCCGCAGTTTCGGGTTACCCAGACATGGGAAGTGGACTATCCCTTTCCGCCGCCGGAAACAGCCAGCTACAAGAGCGATCCGCGTATCGCCGATGTGCAGAAAAGGTTGAACAGGACTGATGTGGTGCTGCCGGACTTCAAGCGCATTCATCGCCTCGGTGCCACTCTTCCCCAAGAATGTGTGCGGTTTACAACGGGGGAGTTCCTCAGTCTGATTTTCTGGACGAACTATGATGTGCCTTCCTATTCGAGGTGGCTCAAGGATGAGGCGGATATGGCGCCAGCCTATCAATATCATCGTCGCTTCCTGCAGATGCTGCAATGGAAGCACCCTCGCAGCCCCTGGGTGCTCAAATCGCCCGCACACCTCTGGTCTCTGGATACGTTGCTTGCAGAGTATCCGGATGCTCGTTTTATCCAGACTCATCGCGATCCTTTGCGAATGCTGGCGTCACTGTCAAGCCTCGTCACTCACCTGAGAAAAATGTCGAGCAACCGTGTCGATGGCTTGCAGATTGCGCGCGAGTGGGCCGAGTGGAATGCGCTGGGCTTGAATGCATCAGCGGAATTCCGGCGCAGGGGTGTTATTTCGCAGGACAATATTATCGATATCGATTTCTACGGATTTATGGATAACCCGATCGTCGAAGTGCAGAAAATCTACGCAGCTTTTGATTTGTCATTCTCGGAGCACACACGCGATGCGATGCAAGCATACCTCGCAGTGCACAGCGCAACACAGCATGGTAGTCACGGCTACAGCTTTGCTGATACGGGGCTGGATATTGAAGAGGAGCGGAACCGACTGGCGCCTTACCAAAACTTCTTCAATACACGCATGGAGGTGACTTGAGTGGCGGTCTACTGCGTCAGTAATCCGGGCGCGCATTAATGGCCAAGACTGGCTCGAAGAGGATGCCGGGTACAGCTGAGGGAGCGGCGCTCGCTCGGGCTTTGCATACACGCGATTCGGACGCGCCTGTGTTGTTCGATGACTGGGCCATACATCTACTCGCTGTGGAGGACCGGGAAAAGGTACTGCAAGGAGAACCGACAGAGACGATGGCCGCAATGGGCGACTTCGACACATCGCCAATATTTGCTGTCAATGTGGGTTGTTTGCGCTATGCGGAAGACGAGATTGATCAATGTTTGGCAAGCGGCAGTGCCCAGTACCTTGTTCTTGGCGCGGGACTCGATACGTTTGCCCTGCGTCGTAACGACCTTCAGGGAAAAGTCGCTGTCTATGAGGTAGACCACCCAGATGTTCAGGCCTTAAAAATTGAACGCATTCGGGCTGCCGGTAGAGTGCCCGCCACGATGCCTGTATTCGTCGCAGTGGATTTTGAAACCACGGGGCTCAATGACGCGCTGGGAGAGGTTGGTTTTGATAAAACGGCACTTTCAGTCGCGACGTGGCTTAACACGACGCACTACCTCTCCGTCGAGGCGATAGATGTAACACTCAGTGACCTCGCTACTGTGCTGGCGCCTGGCAGCCGTTTGATTCTGAATTACGCTCCCGATGTGGCGCTCTCGGAAGACCAGATTGAGTTTGTGACACGTCTTTTATCACTCACGGACGCAGCGGGCGAACCGCTCGTAAGTCGTTTTACGCCGCAAGCCTTTGAGCAGTTGTTGCAGTCACGGGGTTTCAATGTGATCGAACACGCCGATGAGGCGGAGCTCACGCAGCGTTATTTTAAAGACCGCAACGACGGGCTTTATCCGGGCCTGCCGCTGCGCATTATCATCGCCGAGCGGAGTCGGGACGCATGATCGAAATATTGCTTGTGGTGTTTGTCGTGTTAGTGGTCATTGCTGCCTGGATTTACTCCTGGACATTCACGGCGCATGGCCGAATAGAATTTCTGCCCGCGCTCATCTGTCGTGCTGCTGCGCTGGCCTCGCGCTATGGTAGCCCGGTCACTTACAGTGAGAGTGACCGCGCTTCTGCCAATGCCTCGACGGTCAGGTTGATGAATTTGCCTGCTACGCCGGGCGTAATAGTAGAGGACGACCAGCTGGAACTGCCCGATCGAACGCTGCAGCTGCGTTGGTATCGGCCGGAAAATGTCGAGAACTGTCCGGTGGTGCTTAACATTCACGGCGGTGCATGGTGGATGGGAAATGACTTTATCGATGATGCAGTGATGCGGCATCTGTGCCATGAGAGTGGTTCAATAGTGCTTTCAGTTGATTATCGGTTGGCGCCTGAGCACGTTTACCCCGCCGCGTTGGAAGACTGCTACCAGTCACTGCTCTATTTAATAGAGCAGTCGCCTTCCCGGGGCGGAGACGCGGCGCGTCTGGTCCTGCATGGCACCAGTGCAGGCGGCGGCCTTGCCGCCGGTGTTTGTCTGCTCAGCTTACAGCGGGGTGGTCCGGCCATCAGCATGCAGGCCCTGGTCGTGCCGGTAACCGACTTGTCCGGACAGCGCTCCGGTGAGTCACTGCAGGATTTCGCGAGCGGTTACGTGCTGACCGCAAGTGATCTCTCGGACATGATTGACAACTACCTGCCTGACGTTGCGGCTCGCCTGCAGCCTCTGGCAAGCCCGGCCTATGCCGAGAACCTGCATGAGTTTCCCCCTGCATTTGTAGCGACCGCGCAGTTCGACCCGTTGAGAGACCAGGGTGAGGATTTTGCGGACGCGCTTAAGGCGGCAGGAGTGCAGGTAGTGTCCAATGGTTATCCCGGGACCATTCACGGTTTTTTTGGGAGTAAAAACGTGTTGCGGCAGTGTATTAGTGATACTGCTCAGGCGATACGTGTGATGGTTTGAGGAAGTAAAGTGTTGCGCTTCATTGTTCCCCGGGGCGATATTTTTCCAGTGCAATGCCGCAATATACTAAATTAACACAAAATATGTCAAAATATCGGTCGCATCTCACGGAATTGCTATCAGGGTAGGCCAGTGCCAAAAGAAAAAGAAGCAGTAGATGGTCGTCGCGCTCGCACCGAACGCAGCAAACAGGAGATCATTGAAGCAACTCTGTCGCTGATGGAGGAGGGTGTTCTCATACCGACCGCGCAGCAGATTTCTGATCGCGCGGGAGTGAATATACGGTCTTTTTTTCGGCACTATGATGACATGGAAACCCTGTTTGCCACGATTGATGAACACATTCGCGGTTCAACCGAGGCGCTCTTCCTGGGTGGCGATCGTGACGGGTCTGTCGAGGAGCGCATCCTTCATGCGGTGGAGCAACGCGCCAATGGGTATGAAGAGCGCAGTAATATGATTCTCTCCACGGCTGCCCAGCTGTGGCGATCAAAGACTCTGCGTCAAAACTATGCCCGCTACCAGCGTGGTCTGCGCAAGGATCTGTCTGACTGGCTGCCCGAGCTGGAGCAGCTGACCCGAGGCCAGCGCGAAGCCGTGGATGCGATCGCCTCCTTCGAGATGTGGCATCGGCTGCGCTATCATCAGGGGTTGGACAGGACGATGGCGGTTGATGTGATGGTCGATGTGCTGCATGCAGTCATTCGAGATAAGACTGGCCGCCAATGATCTATCGTCGACACGCGCATGTCGCGATAATGTGTGGCGAATAATCGCGTTAACTGTGTGTCGTTGCCATGTTAACAATGGTGCAAAGGGGGTGCAGCTGCGCTTGACAGGCTCCTCAATATAATGACACTATTTATGTCAATTTGCTGTGTTTGGCGCTCAGCGTACTCTCTTACTCGGAAAACACTCAATGAAAAAGCTCTTCACTGCGTTTGTTGTGATTATTACTATCGCCGGCATTACGCTGCTTGCCTTGCCCACGATACTGCACAAGGCAGGACTGCACCCGGAATACAACGGGCCGACGACCAAGCTGCCGGGCATGCGAGCCCTGATCGTCACTACCAGTCACGATGTGCTGGCGGCGCCAGGGGAAACCGAGGGTCCGGCTACCGGGGTGATGGCCTCTGAGTTTACCCACCCTTACTATACGTTTCTTGACGGTGGCATGGAGGTAGACATCGCCAGTATCGAGGGCGGACAAATCCCCATTGACCCTGGGACTCTAAGGTTCCCGGTCAAGTCGCCGGAAGACGAGCGCTACCTGAATGACCCCGTTGCTCAGGCCAAGGTGAAAAATTCTATTCCTATTGCCGATGTGGATATCGAACAGTACGACATTGTGTTCCTTTCAGGTGGCTGGGGGGCAGCCTACGATCTGGCGCAATCTCCCGCATTGGCGCAGAAGGTGAGCGAGTCTTACTACGGTGACAAGGAGGCTGTGATCGGCGGTGTTTGCCATGGCGTGCTGGGGCTGGTGAACGCGCGTGCCCGCGATGGCGAACTGTTGATCGCGGGGCGTCGCATGACCGGAGTCACTGACAAGCAGATCAAGGAGCTTGGCATCGAGATGACACCGCTGCACCCTGAGACGGCGCTGCGTGAAGCGGGCGTCGTATTTGAAAATCAGAGTGCATTCAGGGATATTTTTGCCACTCACGTTACCGTCGACGACGAGGAGCGCTTTGTCACGGGCCAGAACCAGAATTCCGGCCTCGAGACCTCAAATGTCATGATGCAGGTATTGGCAGCGCGGACTGAATAGCCGACAGGTGACGATCAAGCGCGCAGGGCGGCCAACCCCGAAGAAAGTGAGGTGACTATGAACAGGATACTTGGGCTGCTGGTGCTTTTGCCGGCCATCTTCTTTGTTGTCACCGGCGTGCGCTGGCTAGTCGCACCCGCGGGCATCGCCCCTGAGTTCGGTCTCGCGCTCGGCGAGGGGCTTGGTCTGAGCTCGCAGGTGGGGGACATGTCGGGTTTTTTCCTGACTCTCGGGATCTGCATGCTGGCTGCATTAGTGAGTGGCCGTCGCACCTGGTATTACCCCGCGGTCCTGCTGCTGTCGCTAACGGCCATGGGACGGGTAGTCGCCTGGCTGTTGCATGATGCCGCGCTGGCACCGCAGATCGTTGTAGAGATTCTGGTCGCAGTGATTCTCGTGATTGCCTCGCGGCGCTTGGCTCGGGAATTGTGACGCGTGTTTTCCGGGTCAATGTTACGCGCACTTCTGGCTGCCCCGCTTCTTTTTTCGTCCTGTGGGGGGCACGCCGAGGATCTTGAGATCGCTGGGGCACAGGTAAGCGTAGCTCAAGAGCGGCCCAATATTGTTCTTGTGCTGGCCGATGATCTGGGTTTTACCGACCTTGGATCCTATGGCAGTGAGATTGACACGCCTACGCTCGATGCTCTGGCGCTGGAAGGCGTACGATTTACCAATTACCACACGGCAGCGAACTGCGCGCCGGCCCGCGCCATGTTGCTTACTGGAGTGGATGCCCATATTGCCGGTGTCCCGAATATTCCTGAAATGCTGGCACCTGAGCAACGCCGTCACAGCCACTACCAGGGTGTGCTCGGGAACAATGTAGTGACGGTGGCGACCCTGCTGGAAGGGGCCGGCTATCACACCTACATGGCGGGTAAATGGCACCTGGGGGTAGGTGACGGGCAACTGCCCAGTGAGCGCGGTTTCCAGCGCACAGTGGCGCTGGCCGACTCTGGGGCGGACAATTGGGAACAGCGGCCTTACATTCCGATCTACGACAGCGCCAACTGGTACGCCGACGGCAAGGAGTATCAGCTACCCGAGGATTTTTACTCCTCCCGATTCCTGGTGGACAAAACCATAGCGTTTATCGATAGCAACATCGATGACGGTATGCCTTTTTTCGCCTATCTGCCATTTCAGGCGGTGCACATACCGGTTCAGGCACCACAGGAGTTTATAGATCGCTACATGGGAGTCTATGACAGCGGTTGGCATGCGTTGCGTGAACAACGTTATGCGCAAGCGACAGAACGGGGTATTGTGCCCGCCGGCATCGATATGACCCGTATGTCGACCACAGGAGACTGGGACGCACTGGATGCTACTCAGCGGCGCTACGAGGCCAAGCGTATGGCGGTTTACGCTGCGATGGTCGAGGCGATGGACTTTCACATTGGCCGGCTTGTCAGCTATCTCAAGGCGGAGGGAAAATACGACAACACGCTTTTCATCTTTACCTCTGATAATGGCGCTGAGGCCAGCGGCCCGGCGGACCCACAGGATTTTGCGACGCGCAGGATAACCTCTTCTTTGGGTTATCAAACCGAGTATGACAGTCTGGGCCTGAGGGGAAGTTACAATACGATTCACCCGGCTTTTGCCAGTGCCGCGGCCAGTCCGTTGGCCTACTACAAATTTTATGCGGGGGAGGGTGGCATGCGCGTCCCGCTGATTATAGCGGGTGAGCCGCTACCGGAAGAGGGCGTTCTCACTAACGTGTTCTCCTATGTGACCGACATTACGCCGACCATCCTGTCTTTTGCAGGGGTGAAACCGCCGGGTGAGCGCTATGCCGGCCGGCGTGTAGAACCGATTATTGGCCATAGCCTGATGCCTCTCCTGCTGGGAGAGGCCGATGTTGTCTACCGCCCCGATGAGTCGGTGGGCTATGAACTCGCCGGCCATGCGGCCTTGTTCCAGGGCGATTACAAAATTGTCTACAACCGCGGGCCGCTGGGCGATGATCAGTGGCGCCTGTTTAATATCGTGCAGGATCCGGGAGAGAGTCGTGACCTGGCCGGTGACATGCCCCAACGCTTACAGCGGATGCTCTCGGCCTATGAGCGATATACCCGGGAAAACGGGGTGTTGCCGATTCCACCAGGCTACGACCATCGTAAGCAAGCGGTACTGAATATGCTGCACGCGGATTTGCAAACGCCCTTGCTGGTCGTGCTTTTAACAATACTGTTTATTTTGCCGTTCTACGTTGCTTTCCGAATGAAGAGGACCTGACTTGATGCCCAAGCCGCACACGCTGTATGCCATCACGCATTCGCTTTACTCGGGAAGGGCTCGCGCCTACCTGATCAAACATGGCATTGCATTCCGGGAGTTGTCTACGGGCCATGAGAGTTTCAAAGCCGAGGTGTTACCCAAGAGCGAGTTGCCGACTATCCCGACACTGGTAACGCCACAAGGCGAGGTTATTCGTGACGGCGCTGCCATCATCGAGCACTTTGAGGCGGCGAACAATCGCTCCTGTCGTCCCCCCGGGCCGCGGCAACAGATAATAAGCGCTCTGTTTGACGTGATCGGTACTGATGGCTTGCTGCGTCCCGCCATGCACTATCGTTGGAATTTTCCCGAGGATAATCTCGAATTCCTGCGTTACCACTTTTTTTATTCGCAGCGAGATACGCCGAGGCGAGAGGAAAGAACCGAGCAGATGATGGATCGTATGCGCTATGCGGCCATGATATTTGGTGTCACCGACCAGACCAGCGCCGGGGTAGAGGCACTGTATCTCGAATACCTTGATGCATTGAATACACATTTTGAGCAGTACCCTTACCTGCTGGGTTGGCGCCCCTGTATCGGCGATTTTGGTCTACTCGCACCGATGTATGCCCATCTTGGCCGCGATCCGTACCCTGCGAAAATTATGCAACAACGTGCCACGCGGGTATTTCGTTGGGTAGAACGCATGAATCGTGCAGATCAGGATGCTCCCGAGTATTTCAACGCCGGCACGGAGTTCCTGTCCGCAGATGAGGTGCCAGAGACGCTGGTGGCCGTGCTCAAGGTGTTGGCTAAAGACTTTGTCCCGGAGACGCTGGCGGCCGCCGATCGGATTAATGCATGGCTGGCGGAAAATCAGCCCGATGCTGGCTCTTCGGCGGTTGGGCGATTGGGGCAGGCGATTGGCACCGCCAAGTTTACCGCCTGCGGTGATACGATCGAAGCGCTTGCGCAGCCCCATCGGTTTTACCTGTTGCAACGTGTGCAGGATACCTACCGTGCCCTGGCAACCGAAGAAAAATCCGGGGTGGACGCGTTGCTCGAGACCTGCGGCATGTCGGCACTTCTTACCGCTGAGTTGGACAGGCGAGTAGTTCGGTCGGGCAACCTTGAAGTCTGGGCAGAAAAGCCGGCATAAAAAAGGGCATAGGCCAGAAGCGCAATGCCCGAAAGGTAAGAGGCCACGCATTATCGCGCGGCCCCATTCCTGGATCTACTAGAAGCTGTAGCGAGCGGTAACACCCCAGGTTCGCGGTGCTTCGAGAAACTGCGCCTCGGTGCCCGAATAGGCAATAGGTGCTGCAGAGAGCAGGGAGTCGGACTCATCGGTGGCGTTTTTGACCCATACGGCTGCATCCCAGGTTTCATTGCGCCAGCCCAGTCTGAGATTCAGCAGATTCTTGTCCTGCTCCACCGAGTCGACCTGATAGGTCGGGTTGGTGAAGTAGTCACTCATGAAACTGTAGTCAGCCCGCAGGTAGGTCACGCCCTCTGCAAGAGGCAACAGCAGGGTCGCCGAGAGATTGCCGCTCCAGTCTGGGGCGTAAGGCACGTCGAACCCATCTTCATCAAGTTGGCCATCGGTATATTTTGCGTCGAGGTATTGCAAACCACCGCTGAGCATAAGGAATTCCCATGGTATTGCAGAGAAATTCAAATCTACCCCCGCGCTGGAGCCCTTCGCGGCATTGCTCACAAACGTACCTACCCCTGCCGGTTGTTGTGCGAGAAACTGTAAATCATCAAACACCGTGTAGAACACCGTAGCATTCACTTGCAGGCGGTTGTCGAACAGTTGTGACTTGACCCCCAGCTCGTAGTTTGTCGTGTCTTCGTCATCAAATTCTCGCGGCGCGCCCTCACCGGCAACGCCGTTGAAACCACCTGACTTACTGCCTGTTGACACGGAGGTGAACAGCATTGTCTCCTCGGTCGCAAAAAAGGTCAGGTTAGCGAGTCCCGTAAAACCATCGGAATTACGGCTAAAGCTGTCATCGACGGGTGCAAAAGCGATCTGTACAAGCGCACTACCGGCGGCGGCGGCCGCAGCGGTGGAGAAGGGCTGTGTCAGCAGGTCAGCGTCCTTGTCTTCGGTGGTGTAGCGCAACCCGAGCGTGGCCGCCCACGATTCGTTGAATTCGTAAGTGGATTGTCCAAATACGGCAAAACTTTCAGTCTCCCACTTATTGTTAAACAAGACCGTATCGCCAGGCTGGACAATGGCCGCGAACCCCGGCCCCAGGCCTGTTTGCGCGCCACCGACAGGAATAATGTCATCGCCAATAACAACGGGTTCTCTGTTAGGACCGCCTCTGGTGCGCTCTTCGTAGGCGTAAAATGCGCCCACCATATACTGCAGGGGCCCATCCAGCTCGCTGGTCAGGCGCAGTTCCTGTGAATACTGCTCGCCCGTGTATTTATCATCCACGAGGCCAAGGATCGCGAGTTGGGAACGATCGGCATCGGTCGACGTTGTATAGTCATAATCATTCCAGGCCGAGAGGGAGGTGACGGTTGCCTGAGCAAGTTCATAGTTCAGCACGATGTTGACGGCATCTGCTGTGAGGTCAAAATTGGACTCTATGTCTACATTGTTTTTGTAATCAAAGGCGTCGTTTTTGAGGACCGGCAGCCCCTGGGCCACGAGTTGATCGGTCACTGCCGCTGTTTGTGTGGCGTCTGCGCCACAGCAGCTGGTATCCCGATCAACATGGCTGGCGGTCAGTTGAATACTGAGTGCGTCCGTGGGCAGCCACAGCAGCTTGCCCCGTGCATTCCAGTCGTCCAGGGCATTGAGGTCATCGCCCACCTCGTTTTTTAGCCAGCCATCGCGATTGTGCCAACTCCCCGCGACGCTGTAGGCCAGCGAGTCTGTCAATGGACCGGTTAAGGACCCCACGTAGCGTTGCAGGGAGTAGTCGCCCAGGCTTGCCTCAACGAAACCCTCCGTTTCCTCGAGGTTAGGTGATTTTGTCGTCACGCTGATCGCGCCGGCGTTGCTGTTTTTGCCGTACAGCGTGCCCTGGGGGCCCTGCAGTACCTCTATGCGCTCGATATCCGTCAGGTCGGACATTCCCAGTCCGGAGCTGCCCATGTAAACGCCGTCCACAAGAAATGCGACGGATGCCTCAAGGGCCGGGTCGTTTTGTGATGTACCAAAGCCGCGAATGCGCAATGCGGTAGCGAAAGGGTTGACGTTTGTTGAGACCGTTAACGAGGGCACCAACGCTGCCACGTCGCCGATATCAGTGACGCCGGCTTCCTGAATGGTCGTCTCAGACAGCGCGTTAACGGAGATCGGCACGTCCTGCAGGCTTTCTGCGCGCTTGGTCGCGGTAACGATGACTTCTTCTAGCTGGCTTGTTTGGGCAGGAGCGCTGGTGCCGAGGAGGGCCAGTGCCAAGAATGCAATGGGGCCATTCGTTCTCATCGTGATTTCCTCTAACTTTAAAGTATGCTGTTTTTATAATGCCATACATTGTGGCATATTATTATGGCACAATATATGGCATAAATGCATGCGCGGCAAGTCTGAATTTCGTGCGAGTCCAAGGGGTGGGGCCGTGATGGCAGGAGGATTAATGGTTGCTGGCAGGTAGTTTGCCAGAGGACAATCTGAACCGGCCTAGCTTTTACTTCGCTGACAAGCGCGGTAAATAACAACGCCGCGGGGCAGCGACTCGGTTTTTTTGAGCATAACGAGAAAGGAGTTTAGAGACGATGGCATTTTCAAATTCAGTGTTGAGTATCGAAATAAAGGAGCATATTGCGACACTGTGGCTGGACCGGCCGGAAAAACGCAATGCCATGTCACATGAGATGTGGCGCGGTTTCCCGGATGCAATGAAGGCGATCGCAAGCGAGCCAGAGGTGCGCGCCGTCATTATTGCGGGCCGTGGCAAAAGCTTTTGCGTGGGTATTGACCTGGCTGATCTCGGCAGTGGGCCCGGAGGGGAAGAGCCGGAATCAGGTGCGGCCGCCAATCTGAGGCAGATAGAAATTACGCAGGCATTTCAGGCCGCCATCACATCCATTGCGGATTGTCCGCTTCCCGTGATCGCCGCTATCCATTCCCATTGCATTGGTGCTGGGATGGATTTGGTGACTGCCTGCGACATTCGACTCGCCGCCGAAGATGCGCTATTTGGTGTACGCGAAACAAAAATCGGCATTGTGGCTGACGTTGGAACATTACAGCGGCTGCCGGGCATCGTCACCAATGGCCAAGTAGCGGAACTGGTTTACACCGGTAAAGATATCGATGCCAGACGTGCGGAAAAAATTGGCTTGGTGAATGACGTTTATGTCGACGCCGCGGCAGTACTCGCGGCTGCCGAGGCGATGGCCTCTGAAATAGCCAGCAATGCACCGCTGGCGGTTAAGGGCAGTAAATTTATATTGCAACAGGGGGAAGACCTGACCAAGGAGCAGAGCCTGTTGCTCAATGGTCTTTGGACGATGACCACGACGCTCAATTCCAATGACCTGACCGAGGCGATGCACGCGTTCGTGGAAAAAAGGCCCGCTAAATTTACGGGTAGTTGACTCTGTAGAGCCGTCAACGAAATAAGCAGGCAGATGGCATTGTTTCCCGCCTGATTGATGAGAGCAGTCACAGTGAATAACGCCTTTTTGTCTATCGAAACGCGTTATGCTGTTTATTGGAACGGTACGGCCCGGTGCCCGCATTGTTGCTAATCCTTGCAGGACGAGAGCGGGTGTTGGATGGGCCGGCGGCATGGCATCACGCCTGAGTTTTGTCCGGAGATCATTGTATTGACATAAATTGTGCCATATTATGCCGGTATGAAATGCGTCAGCAATGTCTGTTGTCTTATGGAACACCCAGAGACGTCTGCTGGCGTCACGCCATGCGGTAGGGCAAGTCCCGCCGTAAATTGTAAGAGGATGTTGCCGCAATATGCAGTTTAAACGAAGCCCCGACGAGCGATTTGAAAACCTGCTGGATTATCCTTTTCAGCCTCACTATCTTGAAGTGGACGACACAGAGGGTGGTCGGCTTCGCGTTCACTATCTGGATGAGGGGCCCTCCGATGGTGATGTGGTGTTGCTGATGCACGGGCAGCCCGTCTGGAGTTATCTCTATCGACACATGATTCCACCGCTCGTCAGTGCAGGCTTCCGCGTGGTCGCACCGGACCTGGTAGGGTTTGGTCGCTCGGATAAGCCGACCCGTGTTGAAGACTACACCTACGCCCGCCACGTGGCCTGGATGAGTGATTGGTTGACACAGCTGAATCTCTCGAGCGTGACGGTATTTTTTCAGGATTGGGGCAGTATGATTGGATTGCGTCTGGTTGCGGCTTTTCCTGACAGGTTTGCGCGGGTCGTTTTGGCTAACGGCACAATGACGGCAGGGCCTGTGCCAGAAGAGGCGGTGGAACCGCTGCGCGCGGCGTACGAGAGCATGCCGGTGGTAGCGGCCTCTGAACTCGATGCGCGTTTTCGCGATAAGTCCGGATTGCCCGGTATTCTTTTTTGGCGCAAATTCTGCGCTGAGAGCCCACAACTGCTGGAAATTGGCAAATCTTTGGACGCTATCGGCAGTGCGTCTTCTGTTTCAGAGGAGGAGCGCCGGGCGTTCGACGCGCCGTTCCCCGATGAGTCTTTTCTGGCGGGCGCGCGACGTTTTCCCAGCCTGATACCGATCTTCCCGGATGAGCCCGAAGTGGCCGAAAATAAGGCGGCCTGGGAGGTCCTCAAGCGGTTCGACAAGCCCTTTATGTGTGCTTTTTCAGACGACGATCCGGTAACGGCTGGCGCTGACAAGCCGTTTCTTGAAAAGGTGCCCGGGTGTCAGGGCGTTGTGCACAGGACGATTGGCCCAGCGGGTCATTTTTTACAGCAGGACCAGCCGGAGCAATGTGTACAGGCGATTCTCGATATTTGTGGTCGAACATGATCTCGACGATTGGGCACGAACGGTCGCGTCTGCCAAA
The DNA here is from genome assembly GCF_026262645.1 of Candidatus Marimicrobium litorale. Taxonomy (NCBI): domain Bacteria; kingdom Pseudomonadati; phylum Pseudomonadota; class Gammaproteobacteria; order Cellvibrionales; family Halieaceae; genus Marimicrobium; species Candidatus Marimicrobium litorale. The sequence continues at coordinate 1,563,209 of NZ_SHNO01000001.1, read as the reverse complement.
GCGGACTTCGGAAGGAGGTCCTACCGGCTTTATTTTCGGCACCCGCAGTGCATCCCGCACGGTGCAGACCTGTTGAGTGAAGAGATAAAACATGATTGAACACAAAAAAGAGGGTGACCTTCATCTCGTTATCATGCACTCGAACAGTATTTGTTCCGAGTGGCAGGATCACATGCTTAACATTCTGGACACTATTGAAGGTGATTGTGACCAGGGTGCAGCATTGGTGTTGACCGGCGTCGGTAAATCGTTTTGTAACGGACTGAATCTGGAAAAATTGATGGCGCTCCCGCCAGAGGAGCACAAACCGTTTGGTCTGAAAATGAACGAGATTCACAGCCGCTTGTTGGTATTGCCATGCCCTACGGTGGCAGCAATGAACGGCCATGCGTTCGCTGCTGGTGCCTTTTTGGCTCTGTCGCTGGACTATCGCTTGATGCGAGAAGACCGGGGCTGGTTTTGTATCTCGGAGGTTGATGTTGGTGTTCCCATTCCAGCTGCGATGATGCAAATGCTGCGTGGCAAGTTATCGCCCGTGACGGCTCGCGACGCTATATTGACGGGTAAACGCTATACAGCGGATGAGGCAATCGCTGCGGGCATCGCAGATGGCAAGGCCTCGACAGACACGTTGCTGGATCACGCAAAGCAGTTGGGGAATGATCTGTCCGGCAAGGAGCCCGGCATTTTCAAGACCTTGAAGCAAACCTGGTTCGGGCCTATGGCGGAGGCCCTGATCTCGAACTAACACGATTTTTTTAAACGTCAGCATCACGATTTTTAATAGCGTATGGGCCGAACCATGAAAGTGACTGAACTCTGGGTTGATAAAAGTAATTTCAGGAATACGCGCAGTGTGGAGGCCGCTCAGCCTAGGTTGGGTGACGGTGATGTGCGGGTTGCCATCGACAAGTTTGCCATTACGTCCAACAACGTCGGCTATGCATTTTCCGGCGAGATGATCGGTTATTGGCGGTTTTTCCCCACGGGCGAGGAACCCTGGGGCAAGGTAACCGTTTGGGGCATGGCCGACGTGGTGGAAAGTAACTCATCAGAGATCGACGTGGGTGAGCGACTGTATGGCTTTTTTCCCATGAGTAGCCAGGTGGTATTGACACCCGGACGGATCAAAGACGAGTACTTTATGGATGCTGCATCGCACCGTCAGGAGCTGCCCGCGCTGTACAATCAGTATTCGCGCACGAAAGCTGAGCCCGCTGAATTGCAAGCCATTGAAGATGCCCGCTGTGTCTTCTTCCCGCTATTTGCCACGGGTTTTGTGATTGCCGATTTTCTGCACGACAATGCGTGGTTTGGAGCGAATCAGATACTCATTGGCTCTGTGTCGTCCAAAACCGGCTACGGTCTTGCAAAATTCCTCAATGCAAACGGTTACGCAGGCCAGGTAATTGGCCTTACCTCGGCGCATAATCGCGCGTTTGTAGAGGCTCTCGGTCTGTGTGATCAGGTCGTGACCTACGACAGTGTCGATACACTTGCTGATGTCGCGTCCGTGTATGTCGACATGTCGGGTGATGGTCCCCTGCGAGCACGGTTGCATCACCACCTTGGCGACAACATGGTAAATAGCCAGATTGTTGGTGTGACACACTGGGAGGCGAAGCCCGCCGAAGACAACCTACCCGGCAGCCAGCCGGTATTTTTCTTTGCACCCGCACAGATCGACAAGCGCAACGCCGACTGGGGCGCTGGCGTGCTGACGGAGAAAGCTTACGCCGCCAGCACGGCGCTTGCTATGCAGTTGCAGACGCTGGTGAGAATGGAGAGCCACAGTGGTGTCGAGGCCTGTGCTTCTGTGTGGCGCGACATGCTCGATAACAAGATTTCAGGTCAGCAGGGCATTATCGTCTCGTTGTGAGGTTGAAGCTGATGACGAAACGATTTCACAAGCGGGCGTGTTTACAGACCATCTTCGTCGAGATGACGGGATCTTCCCAGGGATGAAGGCTTTTTGCTGCTTGATGACAACACGGGAGATTTTTCGCAGATCTGCGTAGGTGACGGATATTGCGGTTTTGGCCCTGGTCGTCGCGATGCTACAAAATCTGTGGAACGAAACACCTGTAACGAACGAGTGCGGAGGACATAATTATGGAAGTCAATAACAAGGTATATCCCAATGAGGCGCAGATAAAAGGTTTTCTTGAGCCGGACGCGCAGGGCCCAATCTGTATGGTTAATTTATTGAAGTTTAAACAAGTCGCGGAGTATGAAGATGGCCGTGATACCAGCCTCACCGGTGAGGAGGCGTATCGTTTATACGAACACGGCGTAAAAAAACTTCTTCAGGGAGTCGGTGGCTGCATTGGCTTTGAGGGAGAGGTTGAGCGATTAGCGCTGGGCGAGGTCGAAGACCTTTGGGATTTGGTGGCGCTGGCTGTGTGGCCTTCACGTCGAGTAATGTTGGAGGTGATGCAGTCAAAGGAAATGCAGGAAATCTCCGAACATCGAAGCGCGGGCCTCGCAGGCCAACTCAATATAGAAACCACTCAATTTGAAGGGCAGTGGTTGGACAGGGAGGCTTCATGAAGAAAATTATCGTCTCACTCGGTGTCATTCTGATAGCGCTGGGTGCGGCCGCCTGGCTAAAGCGTACCGATATCATACTGGCTCTTGCCAAATACCAGTCGAGCCAACGGTATGCGGATATCGGACCGGCTCGCGACGTTTCCTGGCAGCAGGGGCCAACCGCGGCGGCGGAGCCGATGAGCGAACGGCCGCCCAATATTATTCTGATCGTGGCGGATGACCTGGGTTACAACGACATATCCACCTTCGGCGGAGGTGTCGCCGGGATGCAAACACCCGGCATTGATCGCTTGGCCGCTGAAGGCGCCGTATTCACGCAATCCTATTCCGGTGCGAGCACCTGTGCGCCGTCCCGCGCGATGATTATGACGGGACGCTATCCCACCCGCACCGGTTATGAGTTCACACCGACACCTGATGGAATGATAAAGATCGTTTCCGCTGTTAGCGAAAGTATGGACAGTGGTTTGCCGCCCTCTGCGTACAACGAGGCACTGGAGGCGAGTCAGCCCCCTTATGAACTCAAGGGTCTGCCGCCCTCAGAGGTAACCATCGCTGAAACGCTCAAGGAGAAGGGTTACTACACCGCCCACATCGGCAAATGGCATCTGGGTCGTACCAATGGCATGGCGCCCAATGAGCAAGGTTTCGATGACAGTCTGCTAATGCATAGTGGCCTCTATCTGCCGGAGGACGACCCTGCTGTGGTAAACGCGAGGGTAGCCTTTGATCCGATTGATCAATTTCTGTGGGCAGGAATGGGCTTTTCAGCCACGTTTAATTCGGGAGACGATGATCCCTTTAAACCCGGTGGCTATCTGACCGATTACTGGACCGATGAGGCGATCAAGGTAATTGAGGCGAATAGAAATCGCCCCTTCTTTCTCTACTTGGCGCACTGGGGTCCACACACTCCGCTGCAGGCAACGCGCGATGACTACGATGCGTTGGGCGACATACAGCCGCATCGCAAGCGTGTGTATGCGGGTATGATTCGGGCTGTGGACCGAAGCGTGACGCGTATTCTCGCTACGCTCGAGTCAGAGGGCATTGCTGACAACACGATCGTCATTTTTACCAGCGACAACGGGGGCGCCGGCTATATCGGTATTGACGAGGTGAACAGCCCGTACCGCGGTTGGAAAATCACAATGTTCGAGGGCGGCATTCGAGTGCCTTTGTTTGTGAAGTGGCCGGCAAGGATTGCCGCGGGCACCCAGGTTGACACGCCGGTTGCCCACATCGATGTGATGCCGACACTGGCCGCCGCTGCGGCCGCTCCCGAGCCAGAAGGCGTTGAGATTGACGGTGTGGATATTCTGCCGCTGGTCACAGGCGAAGCCGACGAGGATTGGGGTCGTGAAACCCTGTTTTGGCAAAATGGCCATTATCAAGTGGTGCGGCATGGTGACTGGAAGCTGCAGGTCAATGACCGCGTGACTGACGGTCTGCAGAAGTGGCTTTATAACCTCGCGGTTGACCCCACCGAGCAGAACAATCTGGCGCTACGTCGTCCTGAAAAACTCAAAGAGCTCAGCCAATTGCTGGCAGCGCATCAGGCTGCCTCCAGAGGGCCATTATTTGAGTCTATTGTCGAAATGCCTGTGATGGTCGACAAAACCCTCGCCGAGCGTTTCGAGCCGGGCGATGAGTACGTATACACACCAAACTGATCAGGGAAAATTTTTGGCTTCGTTACAGAGCATGATGCAGGCGCACTTACCGGAAGGTGGTGTCGCTATACCTTACGGCCGTAATACACACATAGAGGTTGTCGACGTCGCGACCGGGCAGGTGTGGATGAGTGTGCAGCCGGTTACGAGAGTCGAATCTGACAGACTGAAGTCAGGGCTGGATGATTCCCTGCAAGTGGTGGGGATAGGCACAGCTTCGATGGATGCGGCCTTGTTCCGCTATTCACCTGAGGGCGACGGTGAACCGGTGCGCGAGCGCGACATTGGTGGACGACGCTTTATCAATGTGGCTCTGCCGGGCGAACCCAGAATACATGCCGGGGGCATGATGCAGATGGCGGTGAATAAAGCCCATGTAGTGGGCTTCGAGGCGGGTAGGGCGCTGACTATCATGCGCCTGCCCGATGGGGACTTTGTAGAAATAGTCGGTAGCCCGCTCCATGACAACGAACTACCGCTGCCTGACGGGGCGAGACTGCAAAAAATTGTATTGAGAGAACCCTGGGTTCTGGAGCTACCCACGCCAACGATTGCCTTTTTCTGTAACTGTTCTGGCCTGCGCAGCTTCCAGGGGCCAGTAATTCTGCCTATTTAATGAGGGGATAAGATGACAGCGCGAGAATCCATACAATTGGCCGGTGCGACCGGGTCGCCCTACACGCGCAAGATGTTGGCGCTTCTGCGTTATCGCAGAGTGCCCTATCAGATCATATGGGGAGATCCGGGGCAGGTTTGCGATGCAAAGGGTGTCATTAAGCCGAAGCCTACGTTTCATCCTACTTTTTTTTTCAGGGAGCAGAATGGAACCGCTGCCGTATGTGACTCCACACCCATAATACGACGACTTGAAGAGGACTATCCCGGGCGATCTGTACTGCCAGGCGATCCGGCGCTGGCGTTTATAGACTACTTGATAGAAGATTTTGCGGACGAGTGGTGCACCAAATATATGTTTCACTACCGCTGGTATGGTAGTGACGATGCGGACAACGCCGGCACGTTATTGCCACTGGGCGTGGATGTCAGTCTCCCGAGAGAGACCCATGAGCAATTCAAGACGATCTTTACCGACCGCCAGGTTGGACGGCTTTATGTAGTGGGTTCCAATGATGTAACGGCGCCGGTCATTGATGCCAGTTATCGCCGCTTCCTCGCTGCCATGGAGGCGCACCTCGCGCAACAACCGTTCCTGTTGGGGAGGCGGCCCGCAGCGGGTGATTTTGGTCTCCACGGCCAGTTGACCCAGCTGGTGCACTTCGACCCCACGCCGCGGGCCATCGCGCACGAGATATCCCCACGCACCGTAGCGTGGGTAGCGCTTATGGAAGACCAGAGCGGTATGGAGCCCGAGGAGGCGGATTGGCTCAGTCTGGACGAGCAACCAGACACTTTACGTGGACTGATGAGCGAGATTGGACGTGTTTATGCGCCAGCACAGTTGGCCAATGCGCGCGCGGTGCAGGTGGGAGAGAAAACATGGGAAAGTGAAATCGATGGTGTGCCCTGGACCCAGCAGACATTCCCTTACCAGGCCAAGTGTCTTAAGTGGACTGTTGAGCGTTATCGCGCCCTTGATGACGACGCGCGAGCCAGAGTGGATGCATTGCTTGAGGGCACCGGTGTTGAGTCAATGCTCTCGACTACCGACTAACACTTTTTCAGAATATGAAGAAACACTATGCCAGCTAAACCGATCAAGAATCGCGTCACTGAGATGACGGGCACTGATTACCCTATCATTCAGGCCCCCATGGGCTGGATCGCGCGTGCGCAACTCGCTGCGGCAGTCAGTAATGCAGGTGGGATGGGCGTGATCGAAACGTCGTCTGGGGAACTCGATAATATCCGTAACGAAGTCGCGAAGATGCGTGACCTCACCGACAAGCCATTTGGCATGAATGTCGCTCTGTCCTATGTCAAGGGTACCGATATCGTCGACTTTGTCATCAAGCAAAATATCCAGTTCGTCACGACCTCATCGGGCAGCCCCAAAGTCTGTACACAGGATTTTCAGGAAGCTGGTATCAAGGTTTTCCACGTGGTGCCCACGCTCGAAATGGCGCTGAAAGCCATTGACTGTGGCGTAGACGGTCTTGTGGTTGAGGGCGGAGAGGGCGGCGGTTTTAAAAACCCCAGTCCGGTGTCGACAATGGTTCTGCTGCCTTTGATCCGCTCCCGCACGGACCTACCGATCATCGCCGCTGGTGGGATGTGCGACGGCCTCTCCATGGCGGGCGCGTTCGCTATGGGCGCCGAGGGCGTGCAGATGGGGACGCGAATGCTCAGTTGTTCTGATTCACCCGTGCACAGCAATTGGAAGGACGCGGTGGTGGCGGCGAAGGAGACCGATACCGTGTTCCTGAATCAGCAGTCTCGACCGGCGCTGCGTGCGCTGCGCACCCAACGTACCGAAGAGCTTCTGCCGCTGGGAGCCTTCAACGCATACGAGCATATGTCGGATCTTCCCGCGTTGTATTTTGGCGGCGATATGGAAGCGGCGATACCACTGTCCGGCCAGGTGGTAGGACGTATCGATGAAGTGAAAAGTGCCGAGGATATTGTGCAAGATACAGTGAAAGGTTTTTACCAAGTGATGAATCAATTAGCGATTAACTATGGTGATTGAGGCCGTGTTTTATGGGATTTGAAATCAGTGAAAAAGTCATGGAGTTGAATGCCAGATTAGAGGCTTTCATGGTGGAGCATATCTACCCGCGAGAGCACGACTGGGATGAATTTTGTCTGAATCAGGACAACCTGTGGAAGACACCGTCGTGGTATGACGAATTGCGGGAGAAGGCGAAGGCGGAAGGGTTATGGAACCTGTTCTTACCCAAAGAGTATGAACCCTGGAGCCCCGGTCTCAGCAATGTGGAAATCGCGCCTCTGTTTGAGACGATGAGCAAAGTGACGTGGGCTCAGAGTGTCTTCAACTGCAATGCGCCAGACCGCGGCAATATGGAAGTGTTGGCAAAGTACGGTACGCAAGAGCAACAGGAGCAATGGCTTAACCCATTGCTGGCCGGAGAGATTCGCAGTGCTTATGCCATGACAGAACCACAGGTCGCGTCATCCGATGCCACCAATATGGAGCTGGAAATCAAGCGCGACGGCGACGAGTACGTGTTGAACGGGCGTAAATGGTGGACAACAGGTGCGGTCAATCCGCGTTGTAAAATTATGTTGGTCATGGGCAAGTCTAATCCGGAAAATGATCGGCATCGGCAGCACTCAACGATCCTGGTGCCGCGTGATACTCCCGGTGTAAAGCTGGTGCGCGAGCTACGTGTATTCGATAGCCTGCATTCTCCGGGCGGCGAGGCAGAGCTGCTCTTTGACAACGTGCGCGTTCCGGTAGCCAACATGATCAAGGGTGAGGGTTGCGGTTTTGAGATCGCGCAAGGGCGATTGGGTCCTGGCCGGTTTCAGTATGCAATGGGCTTGGTAGGCGCAGCTCAGCGTTGTCTTGAGCTGATGTGTGCCCGTGCGCAGGAGCGTGTTGCATTTGGCGAGCCCCTGATCAAGAAGACCAGCGTACAGCACGAAATCGCCCGATGCAGATGCGACATAGAACAGTCCCGGCTGCTGACATTTCAGGCGGCTCACGTCATGGATACCCAGGGCATGAATGCGGCCAGAGCCTATATCAGCATGGTTAAAATTGTGGCACCCAATATGGCGCAGCAAGTGGCAGATCGGGCGATGCAGGTGCTGGGCGGAATGGGTGTCAGTCAGGACACGCTGATACCGCATGTGTTTACGCTGGCGCGTTTTTCACGTATCGCGGATGGGCCGGACGAAGTCCATATGTCGCAACTTGGAAAGCTGACCGCACGAGAAATAAACAGCTGAATGTCGGCCGGATGGGCGCCATTGCGCAAGCGACGTTTAGGACGGGCAGGCGATCGTCACATCGACTGATTCGCTTGATGTTGCGCTTTTGTATTGTTGGTCAATGTGAGTTAGGTGTTGTTCCCGATTGTGCCGCGGGATCAAAAAGGCTTCGGTGAAGGTGCATTGCTACCGGCATTTTTGCGTTTTTGAGGCGTATGCGCAGAGTGTCTATAGTGCCATCAATCAGAGAATTGTAGGCGGTATAAGGCGTCACTTTCCATGAGCGTCGCTCAATTGGAGGGAAAAATACCGTGATCCAACATGGCAATGAACAAGTGAAAGGCATTCTCCATCGACCCGATCTGGCCGCCTTGTTGCAATGTGCGCATACCCAACAGCCCGCCCATGAAGAGGATCATCAAGTCCTCCGGTGTGGCCGTGGCAATAATCTCGCCGCTGTCGAGACCCTCGCGGAACAGTGCCAGTAGTGTCAGGGCCATTCTGTTTGTCTTGTAATCGATAACAGTGCGTAGCTCTGCGTGACGCATCATCTCCAGAGGAACGCCCGCTAAAAAAGACGAGGCGCTCGACTCCGTGTCAACATCGCCCAACGCCACCTGCAAGAGCTGTATAAGCTTTTCCTTACAGGGCAGATTTTCATTCAGCACGGCCTCAAAATCGGGACGCAGCAACTCCTGTGTTGCGTCGATGGTCTGGCAATATAAATCCACCTTGGAATCAAACTACAGGTACAACGTTGCATGGGTCACGCCCATGTCACGGCTGATATCTTTTAGCGTGGCCCCGCCGTAGCCGTGCGCTATAAATAATCTGCGGGCGCTCGCTATCGCTCGTGCGATGGTTTCCTCGCGGTTTGCTCCTGCTGGTCTGCCCATTTTTTTACGTTTATTCTGCATGATGTGAGCTGGCTGAAGAGGAAAAGCAGCTCTGGGCCGGCCGACGTAGCTGCGGCGTTGCCCCGACGTTGCATCGGTAATGTGTCCCTGTAAACTAAAACAGGTGTTAGTTTTAATAAAACAGCCTGTAAGCAGTGCGGGTACGCAGGCTATAGAGGCATTAACCGGGAGATACCATGAATAAATACAGGGTAATACAGTGGGCCACCGGGGTAGCCGGTACCGCGTCATTAAAGGGTGTTATACGCCATCCAAAACTAGAGCTGGTCGGCGTCAAGGTCTATAGCGACGAGAAGGCAGGTAAGGATGCCGGCGATTTGGTAGAGGGTGAAAAAACTGGCGTCCTGGCGACCCAGGATGTCGACGCGATAATTTCAATGGATGCAGACTGCGTGCTGTATTGCCCCATGCCTTGGGATGTCGATGAAATGTGTCGTATTTTACGCTCCGGCAAGCACATAGTGACACCGTGCCCCTACTGGTTTCCGTTCACGCAAGATAAAGAGGCGGCGGAAAAAATTCAGTCCGCGTGCACCGACGGCCAGGTCAACCTCCACGCCTCCGGCTGCAACCCTGGCGGTATCGCCGAGCGATTCCCCCTGACATTTTCCGGGTGGTGTAATCGAATAGACCGAATCACCATGTCGGAATACGGTGATTGTCGCCACTATGCCTCCGAGGGTGTGGTGCGCGAATTGATGAATCTGGGAAAAACACCGGAGGAAGCAGACAACAACCCGATCAAGGATATGTTGGTCAGCTTCTGGAACGAGCCCATTGATATGATCGCCGAGGGGTTGGGCTCTGAAGTTATCGAATATGAGGCGAGGCATAACTACATTCTGGCCAATCAGGATATTGAGACAGCAGCAGGAATTATTGAGAAGGACACGATAGCACTGAATAATTACATGCATATCGGTCGAACTCGGGAGGGCACAGAAATTGTGCAGGAGCAGGTCTGGCTGATGGATGATATAGAGCAAAATCGCCTACAGGAAAAAATGGACATCCCGCGGACGTCGGGCTGGCGCATCAAGATCGAGGGTGATGTCAGCTTTCATGTTGATATTCAGTTTCCGTCGGACTTATCGCAGGAGGAGCATACCTCGATTGGCATGAGTACAACCGGGTTTCACTGTGTCAACGCCATTGAGGCGGTTTGTCAGGCGGACAATCCAGGTATTAAGACCTACCTGGATTTGCCGATGATTACAGGCTGTATGGGGACGCACAGTATGAGGGAAAACGCTTAGCGCGTGCTCGGGACACAGGGCTTTTTGCAATGAACGCACTCACCGTGCTCCAGTTTGATATGCGGCGCTCGCCAGAATGTCCCGACAGTCAGGAGGCCCGTTATCGGGGCTGTCTCGAAATGGTGGAGTGGGCAGACAAGACCGGCTTATCCGTGGTCGGTTTTTCTGAACACCACAATACGGAAGACGGCTTCCTGTCTTCGCCCATGATGCTGGCGATGGCAGCCGCGCAGGCTACCCGTAATATCCGGCTCAGCGTCAGTGCGCTGTTACTGCCCCTGCATGATCCGATAAGGATTGCGGAGGATGTGGCTGTGCTGGATCTGTTGTCTCAGGGCCGTTTTATGGCGGTAGCCGGGCTGGGTTACCGCGAGAGTGAGTATCGGACCATGGGAGTGGACTGGAAGCGTCGAGGTGCCATCATGGACGAAAAAATTGGCGTGCTATTAAACGCATGGAAAGGTGAGTATTTTACCCACAACGATGTTCAAACGATGCTCAACCCTGTGCCAAAACGTCCCGCGCGGTCATTGCTTTGTATTGGCGGTAACAGTGTCTCGGCAGCACGACGTGCAGCGCGCTTTGGCCTTTTTTTCGCCCCCGCGATCGATGATCCTTCGCTGGAACAGGCTTATAACGCAGCGTGTGACGCACACGGGTTTCATCAGGGTGGGGTGATCTTCCCTCAAGAGCCCAGTCTGACCCTGGTGTCGGATGATCCGGACCGTGACTGGGCTCGTTATGGCAAATATTTTCTCTACGACGCACACGCTTATGGGCGGTGGCAGCACCCGACAAGACGGGCTTACGCTGAATCCTCAGCCAGCGACATTACGGGACTCAGGGAAGAGGGCAAGTACTGCTTTCTCACGCCCGCGCAGGCAGTGGAACGAGTGCGGCAGAAAGGGTCTATCAATCTTTCGCCACTGTGCGGCGGCATGCCGCTGGACGCCGCGTGGAAAAGCCTCGAGCTTTATGCGAGTAAGGTTGCGCCAGCGTTGTAACGGGCCAGATGGGCAACGGTGATTTGCCAGTGAACGTGCGTCAAGCAGAAAATCTGTGCGTTATGAGCGGCTTTGGTCTGAGGCGAACCGGCATTGAAGGGGGGGGCGTGAAATGGCCCGAGGAGCCCGCTCTACTGGGGTTTTCGGGTATAGCCACAACAGTTGTGTAATTTTGCCCCCCTTTTTCCACTGGAACTTCCATTTGTGCAAGCTACACTAAATTTGTTCAGGATGAATGCCGGCGCTATAAAAGTGCGTCGTAAAGATAATAATCAAAAAGTAGAGCAAAGGAGTGTTTGCCATGAAGCGTCTATCGCAGATGTCCGCCCTTGTATTGGTTATGGGGGCAGCGCCAGCTTACTCGCAGGTGTTGGAGGAAGTGGTCGTAACAGCCCAGAAAAAAACGGAATCATTGATCGAGGCGCCCTTGGCGGTGACCGTATTCGATGCTAAGCAGTTGCAAGAGTTTTCAGTATTTCAGGCGGATGAGCTGAACCGGCTCACTACCGGGCTTGAGGTGCGTTACGAGGGTGACACGAATGTCGGCGTCGGTCTGCGCGGTGTGGGGACATTCCAGCAGCAAAGCAACCCCTCGCGTGTGGGTACCTATCTCGACGATTACTGGACGGCCTCGCAGGCAGCAGTGGCACTGTCCAGCATGTTTGATATAGCGAGTGTGCAAATTCTCAAGGGCCCGCAGGGTACACTGTACGGACAACCCTCACCGGGCGGTGCGCTGATATTAAACACAGAGGACCCTAACTTCGATGGCTTTAGCGGGAATGTTCAGGCCAGTTATCAGGCCGACCCGCAGGGCTATAACGTACAGGGCGGTTTGAACTTCACCCTCACCGATACGCTGGCGCTTCGGGTTGCGGGTCTGAGCGATGATCGTGAAACAGGTGTTGATGTTGTAGTGCGTGATAAAGATGAAGAGCGCGGCCGCGATGGTGGTCGCGCCAAGTTGCTATGGCAGCCGACGGAGAACTTTTCTGCCAAGGCGGGTTTCACTTACACCGAGTCGAAAAACTCTGATACCTATCGAGTGGTTGAAACGCTGGACTCGAGCATAGCCAACTACGATGTTGACGCGGGCGATTTAAAGGCGATCGCCGACGCGCCAAGCAAAATTCAGAAAAAGGAAGACTACCTTGGCACCTTGCATCTTGACTGGATGGTCAATGATCTCGACATCAGTTTTTTTGCGGGCTATCTGGATACCCATACCAAAAGCGAAACCGATCAGGATAATACCGACCTGCCAGAGACTAACCTGTTTCTGGATACCGATTTTGGTGATGACCTGAAGTCGTACCAGACGGAGCTCCGGGTATCTGGCAATGCATTTGATCGTTGGGACTGGTCGGTCGGCGGGTATTATAGCGAGGCAAAGAGTCAGACAGATGTGGGAACAGATGTTAATCGTCAGGCTGATGGCGGTGTTTTCTTGTTAACGTTTGATATTCCTATCGACAGCAAAACGTGGGCCGTATTTACCCACAATACTTTCGACCTCACGGACGACTTAAACCTGATTGTTGGTCTGCGCTACAACAAGTTCGATCAGGATAGTTCTAACACCATTGCGGGTGATTTTTGGCTTGGCTCTGAGCTGTTGCCCGGAGGAGATATCACTGACCCTGGGGCTGTTTTCCAAGATGTGTTTCCTTGTCCAATTCCTGCCAGTCCCTGCACGCTGACAGATACGATCGACGAGGATGAGGTGACCGGAACGGTCAAGCTGCAATACGACCTCAATGAGTCGGTCAACCTGTATGCGAGCATCGACCGGGGTTATCGTCCTGGCGCGGCAAATTTTGATATCGATGGTTCTTTCTCTCCGGAGTTCAATAGCTACGCCGGCGAGACCGTCGACAGTTTTGAGCTTGGTGTAAAAGGTGACTTGATGGATGGCCGCGCCCGCTACACCGCAGCCGTATTTTATGGTCGCTATGATGATTATCAGGTACCCGTAAACTTTGAAGCCTACAACACGGTGACCAGTGACGTGCAAGTGATTACCAATGCGCCCTTCGTGAATGTGGATGAAGCAGAGCAAAAAGGCGTGGAGGCAGACTTCCGTATGCTGGTGACGGATGCCTGGATGGTGTACGCCGCGTTTACCTATGCGGAAGTTGAATTTACCGACGGAACAGTGCCCTGTACAGATCCGAGTCAACCGCCGGTTGGCCCACCCCCGGCTAATCGATATAACACGTGTGATGCCAATGGCGAAAACGCGACCGCCATGCCCAAGTGGACCGGTATGTTGCAAACAGAATACACCTGGGATCAGGTGGTAATGGACAGCGACTACTACGTCAGTGCCCTGTGGAGCTACAAGGGTGATACGAAGGGCGTTGGGGATGTCGCCGGTCGTCTCGACGGTGATTCATTTTCCGTGGTCGACGTGTTCACAGGCCTGCGTAACGATGTTTGGAGCGCGCAGCTTTATGTGAAAAATGCTTTCGATGATGACGGAGTGCTGAATCGTCGTCCGCTGAACACGCTCGCGTATAACGAGCTTACCGTGACGCCTCCACGCAGTGTCGGTATCACCGGGACGTACCGCTTCTAGACTGCACACGAAACGGTGGGGGCGCGAGCGTTGTTGGCGTCTCCCACCCATTTACTGGAACGGCTCATCTTTTTCATTTCCCGGTATTAATCCTTTCCCAGAATTATGGCGCCTGTGGGCACCCCTACACCACTGCTGACCAGCACGTGTTCCACGTTTTTATCAGGCTGTCCTGTAGAGTCGCCGCGTATAAGCCGAACCCCTTCCGCAATGTTGTTCATGCCGTGCACGTACGCCTCGGAGATCAGTCCACCGTGAGTATTGTTCGGTAGCCTGCCGCCGATATCCAGCGCGCCCTCTCTTACAAGCTCTTTACCCTCCCCGCGATCGCAGAAGCCGAACGATTCCAGTTGCATGATGACTTCTGAGGTAAACGCGTCATACAGGCAGGCCGCATCGATGTCGTCGGGTCCGAGTCCGGCCTGGGCATAGACGCGCCTTGCGGCCATTTCCATTTCCGGTAAGGATTCCAGTTCATCACGGTAAAAGCTGGTCATCTGCTCCTGACCCCCGGTAGCGGCTTGAGTCACGCCGCGAATCACAGCAGGCTTGCAGCGCAGGTCACGTGCCCGTTCGGCACTGGTGACCAATATAGCGACACCGCCATCCGTCTCCTGACAAAAATCGTAAAGGCAGAGAGGAAAAGCGATTGGCTCTGATGCAAGATATTGCTCCATGGTCAACGCCTTGCCATAGCCCCAGGCGCGCGGATTGCGCAGGGCGTGGTTGCGCTGTGAGATGGCGACACGACCGAGGTCTTCCCGCGTAACGCCATAGCGGTGCATGTATTTATTGGCGATGATGGCTATCCAGGACCCGGGAATTAGCATGCCGTAGGTCATATACCATGACCAGTGCACCAGGTCCGAGGTAATGATGTCTCCGGAGATGCCCTGGCCCATGCGTTTACCCGAGCGTCCGTTCATAGCCCGATAACACACCACGGTGCTGGCCTGGCCCGTGGCTACCGCCATCGCGGCCTGGGCAATCGTTCCAACCGCGGCACCTCCACCATAATTAACCTTGGAAAAAAAACTGAGATCTCCGGCACCCACGGCCCTGGCGACTTCAATCTCATCAGAGGAATCCAATGTGTAGCTCACCAGTCCGTCGATCTCGCTGGTCTGCAGGCCTGCATCGTCGCAGGCCGCGACGACGCATTGCGCCGCGAGTGACAGTTCCGAAACACCCGACGCCTTGCTGAAGTCGGTCATCCCGATGCCTGCAACAGCCGCTTCATTTTTCAGTGCAACAGGCATTACGCGCGCTCCGCCAGCTGAAAAACAGGCAATTTGAAGCCGTCTGCGTCTTGCTGAATCGTCATAACAACTGGCAGTTCAAAGTCCACCTCCTCAGGCGTGCAGTTAACCAATTGCGAAGTGAGGCGAGTACCCTCCGCGAGATCCACCAGTACGATGATCAGGGGGTAGTCATAACCTGGAAAGCGAGGGTGGGTTAATACTGTATAGCTGCAAATGGTGCCGTTGCCGCTCGCCTCGACGGCATCCCACTCGAGTGAGCGGCATTCACCGCACATGGGACGCGGCGGGTGGCGCAGGGCTTTACAGTCTGTGCACCTCTGGATTCCGAGTTTGTCCTTATTGGCCATATCCCACCACCAGCGGTTGTCGGGTCCCAGAGGCGGTTTGATGCGAGTCGCGTCCATGAGTTTCAGTACTCAGTGAGTTCAGTTTGTCGGGACCCGCAAGCGCAAAACGCAGGTCATGCCCCGAAATCCATCTGGTCAGCGCTGTCTGTGCGTATGGCCAGGTTGCAGTCTGCGGAATTCAAATGCACCAAGTGCAAGAGCCCCGCGTGTATTGATATCTCAGTTGTCGTTTACATCACCACTAGCGATGATATCTTCCCAAGGCTTTGCACCGTATTCCTTCTCGCTGATTTTCTCCGACATTAATGGGTCGCTGTGGTGTGGCACAGCGCTTTAGCCGATAATCTTCCGGACACGTTTTACCAGTCGGGAAGTAACGTCTCGGCGTTTCCTCTCAGAATAGCGTATCGGATACGATGCCTTACGGGTGCTTGCGTGGTGATAAGCACTTTCGCCAGCGACGCGCCAATGTGGTAAAATGGCCAGTCGGTACCAAACAGCAACCGTTCACCGTCTGTTTCCTGAATCAACTGTTCCAGCCTGCTCAGGCCCTGCCCATGGATATCAAGCCACGCATTATCGTACAAAAGTGCTAGCGCAAGCATACCCTGCATATCTCTTGCACCGGCGTGACCGAGAATGAACTGCAGATTCGGGAACTCGCGCAGGGCTGCCTCGTAATGCCGGGGCATGGCAAAGGAATGTGAAGACTCCGGTTCTATGCCGGCGCGTCCGCCATGGAAAAAAACCACCAGGCCGAGTCTCGAGGCCTCCTCGTAGAGCAACATTGCCGCAGGGTCATCCGGGTAGAAACGTTGCATGGTCGGGTGTAACTTGATGATGCGAGCACCTTGTGCAGCGTGAGCTCGCATTTCCGCAAACGCGTTCTCGCTGCGCGGGTTTATGGAGAGGCCGCAGTGCAATCGGTCTCGAGCGCCAGCGGATTTTATGGCCGCGCGCCAGTCCTCCGCGAGGTTATCTCCGAAGGGGAGGCCGAGCTTTATAGGTAATAAAAATGCCTTTTGCACACGCATGGCATCCATCTCCCGTAACAGGTTAGGGATAGTTTGCGTGGCTGCATAAGAGCTGCCCCACAGCCCTTGAGCGATGGTTTGTATGCGCAGGTCGCCGAGGGCTTCTTCACTGAAGTTGCTGTTAGCATAAACGTCCAGGTCGAAAGGGCACCCCGGATTTGTCTTATCGCAGTCTAGGAGGTGCTTTACGCGCGGGGTGCTCGCATGCAGATCGAGTCGGGGCTTGAAAAGTAATGACATGCCGAGGTGACTGTGGATATCGATCGATAGCGGAACGCTGTCATCGACGCACACCAGCTGTTGTTCTGTATCCAGCTCAAACCAGGGCAGTTCTGCCAGACCGCGATAGCCCGGATAGACATGGTGTCCGTACTCGCCCTCTCCCTTGATCTCTTGCTCCCTGCCACGCTCTGCAGCGAGGGACTCGATATCCGCTCGAGAGTAGCGCTCTGGCGTGGGGGAATCGCAGGCGCTCAGTCCGAGCCCCAGCAGCGATGCGCTGCCGATAGAAAGTCCTGCCTTATTCAGGAACGCGCGACGGTTGCAACCTGCCTGAGGTTTCATCTCACTGGCTCGTCAAGCGGGTACCCAGCTGCCGTGGAAGCCCATGGGTACGCGAGCCGGTAGCAGGACCCGAGCCTCTTCCGACAGCGTGCTGGCGTCAAGTATCAGCACCTCGCTGCATTCGGTGCTCTGGTCATAGACATAGGCCAGCAGCCAACCATCGTCCTCGCTACTGCCAGATGGATCAGCGACAAACACCGCCTCGCTGCCCTGGCGGCCAGGACCCAGTTCCAGTGTCTTGGCGCTGAAATCCCCGAAGTCATACTTGATATATCGCTCTCCGTAGGGTGCTGAGGCGGCAAGGCCTGCGACGTATCCATAACGATGTTTCTGGCCGATGAGCGTATCCGGGACCCGGGGAAATTCCGTGTTGCGGTCATCGATCTGCGTTTCGCTCACGGTGCCGCTTGAGCGGTTAATGACCCAGCGTGTCATGAAGGCGGGTGAATCGATGCCGTCGGCTATCATGTTGGCCAGACGGCAGACGTCAAGCACAATATTGTCGCCATCCTCATATGCATTTAGCGGATGGTATACGTAGCAGGGGTCTATGTTGTACCAGGTGACATCGCTGTCGCCACCAGTCCTGGGCATGACGCCCAGACGTGCGCCATAGGACTCATCCCACTTGATAGGCAGACCTTCACCTGCCAGTGATTCGATATCCCACACGGCTGGCAGGTCCATCCAGATCACGTAATTTTCTGTGATGTTGAAGTCGTGCATCATGGTGCCCCCGGGCACTGTAATTTGCTCTGACTGCACCAGCTCACCCTGCGCGTTCGCTCTATGGTAGGTGAGGTAGGGTGGGAAGAGTCCGTACGCAAAGAAGAGCAACTCTCCGGTAACGGGACATACCTTGGGGTGGGCCGTCATCGGTGTTTCCAACTTGCCGTTGAAATCCCACGCTTTGATTGTGTCTAACTCTGGGGAGACTTCCCATGGGAGATGGGCTTCTTCCAAAGCGAGAATCTTTCCCGCGTGATGAATCACATGCGTGTTTGCCGCTGATTTTGCGAGATCCATCATTGCTTCACCGGAGTCGGCACCCGGGTCGTCATACAACGTTGTTCTTACGTAACGATTACGGTAGCCGTTAGCCTTACCGTTGCAGAACTCAACGCCGTGTATCATTCCGTTGCCGAAAAACCAGTGATCGGACCAACCCGTTTGGGGGTTGGGGCCGTTGCGCAGCAGGCGACCATTCAGACCCGGCGGAATGTTGCCGACAACCTGCAGATGACTCTCGCTGATCTCCTCAGAGACAGGGGCAAAATTGTCTTTCAGATAGAACGGTTGCTCGACGGGCTGGTTCATCATGTATTCCTCAGGATAGCAGGATCCGTGTAACGACGGATGCAGCTTTAGGATTCGAGACCTGATATAGAATACTATCAGCAGTAGCGCTTCGGGAAGTAGGTAATCATTAAAAAGCGCATAGGGCTGAGTTCTTTGCGCTTGTGATTGAAGAAGATACTATTGAGCAGCCCGAGATCAAAGTATTTTGCAGCGGTTCTGTAGTGACCGTCAGTTACACCATGGTAACTGTGCTGAAACGAGCTGAATGCAGATAAACCCAAGCCTGTCGGGGGTCCGTTGCGTGAAGACGGGATACGCTCGTTACACTCATGAGAAAAGCCTGAGAGGGTGGTTGATCCTCGCGCGTCCTAACGGATTAGTCTATTTTGCTAGCGAGATTTTTGTGTAGGAGATCAGTAGAACACAATGACTGACCTATTACTGACAGAGCCTGTCACCCTCTACGGTTCAAATATTTCTTACTTCACCGGTAAGATGGAAAATTACTTTCGCGTGCGCGGAGTGTCCTATGACTTGCGCAGCATGCAGTTTCCTGCATTCAAAAAACGCATGGCAAAAAAGGTGGGAGTCATGCAAATGCCCGCCGTCATACTGCCAGATGGCCGCTGGATGACGGATACAACACGGATGATCGACTGGTTTGAGCAACGACTGCCCGGGCCGGGGCTTATGCCCGCTGATCCGTTACAGCGGTTTTTGTGTCTGTTGCTGGAAGACTGGGCAGATGAATGGTGGTGGCGACCCGCTATGCATTATCGATGGCACTATGCGGAGGGAGCCCGTTTTGCATCATGGCATCTGGCGGAGGAATTGCTGGGAGGTGTTCCTGGTCCGGTTGGGCTTAAGCGGTTGTACTTGCAGCAGCGTCAGCGTGCGGGATACACGACAGGGGACGGAATGTGCGCGGACAATGTGGTGGCAGTAGAGGCAGGCGTGGCACGTCTGCTCGCCACGCTGCAGTCCATTTTTAGTGCGCGGCCTTTTTTATTTGGGGATCGTCCCTCGCTGGCGGATATCGGGTTTTCAGGGCCTTTTTTTCGTCACCTCGCGCTGGACCCGGTGCCGTTGGAAATAATCCGGCAACAGGCGCCCGCAGTGCTGGAGTGGGTAGCGCGCTTGTGGAATACGCGTTTGTCCGACTGTGCAAGCGTCTGGGACAATGGCATCCCGGAGGATGTTTTCTCACTGCTGGACGATATTGGCAGCGGATATCTTCCCTACCTCTGTGCTAACACAGAGGCGGTGGCCGACAATAAAAGACGTTTCGATGTTCAGTTGGACGGTGTGCATTATCGTGGTGCACGTTGTTCACGTTATCGTGTGTGGTGTTTACAACAGCTTCGCCTGCATTTCATGTCTATGCCTGAAGCCGCGCAGGAACAGGGCCGCACCCTGCTGGAGAGACACGGGTGCTGGGAGTCCCTATGGCGTCACGCGTGCCTGCCACTGCTGCCAGGTCAGGAGGAGGAATTGCCATTCAGGGCGCACAATAAAATGCTGGCAGTCCATCAGTAAAACGAAAGATCATTTCGCTGTTGCAAAAGACCATAAGTGGAACCTGATGTGTTGCTCTGGTCGGTGGTGCGAGCAGCGGCGGGCTGGAGATGTCCTGTTCCCTATCGCGAGGGTGAGCGAGGAAAGAATCCCCGCTTACAGAGTTCAATCAGAAGGAACGTCATTGAAAAATTGCCCAGTACAGGCAATGCTGCGTGCCGTTGACCTAAATGGTCTGGCACGCCGACGAATACTTCGTCGATGAAGAAGGTGTCGCCATAACCCGCTGCTTTCGCCTTAATCTTCTGGCGTACAGAGCATTGAACTTGATGCACCGCAGCCGGGTCTTGTCACCTATGGCACCACCTCATCCGACGATCTTTTCGCGGATTATCTCAAGGACTTCTCGATCGACACGATTCAAAGCCAGCGACGGGTCTGGGGGCATACCCCATGCTTTGTAATCTCTTTTATCCCACAATGTTTGGCCTGATTTATCTTTCATCGGTTGGCAGTAATGGAGGATAGGCGCCTCCTTGTCGTCACAATTATTCCAGTTGTTGCACAGGCCAATATTTTCCGCAGGCTTCATGGTAAGACCATGCTTGGTCATTGCTGTTTGGAACGCAGGCATATCAGCCATCCATAAGGCGGCCTGGTCAAGACCAACTTGTCTTCCCTTCTGGTAGCCCTCTCTGGCGAAACGCTCAATGTCAGAGATCAGGACCCTAAGGTCGCCAGCTTTGATAGCGTACGGATACATGATGCAGTCGTTTTCCGTTGCAGGGCAGAACTCTGGATGTATGGAGGAGCTTTCGCAGTAGCTCTTACCGTAACCCTTCCATTTTTGACCATGAACCTGGCCCCTTTCTGTTGGTGGATTCCAAGGCTTGGTAAACACCATGTCCGGATCCAAGAAGATGAGGTTGTCGTTGTCGCTGAAATCGCAATGGTCGAACAAGTATTTCAGCGCCCCCGGCTTGTTCATAACAGGCCATTCGAGCGTATAGCGAGACCAGAATACTCTGAAATAGCGGCCGCCAACTTTTATAAATGGCCATCTTATCCTCGACAAACTCGGCGTGAATACAGTATCACCTGTGTTCGATCGCGATCGCTCACGGCTAGGGAATTGGGCGTCGTCTGCGCATACTCTAATCAATTTTCCGGGTTGCTTCACTTTCGTGAATGTAAAGTCGAGCAATTCAGCCTGCCATTCCTGATAAGGGGAGTTGCTTATGCTGTAGATCGTGTAGGTTTCCATTCATCTGCTCCGTGTCAGCGCCACCAACAAACGCTACTTCTCCGCATTCTCAGCGACCGCCGCGGGCTGAAAGGAGGGGGCTGAATTCCAGAACCACTGCCCCGAGCGCACCGCTACCTCAATTTCGTAAGGCTGCATCACCCGAATGCTTATAAGGCAAAACCCCACCGTCACTGCTCTCACATAGTACCTGCAGGTAATGCCAAGTAAAACGTTCGTAGGTCGCATAATCCTTGTATGAACACCTATAAACGATATCGACTTACGTCAGCAATTAGCCGTCACGCCGCGCCGCTCTGCGTGATAAAAGCCTTTTTTCGACCTACAGCCTGCCGGGGGGGGGGAGGGAATACTGCTGACGTGCTCATCCGGCGTCTGTTACAGTGCACAACATGCAGTTTGCTAATCGATTTTCAGAACAATTGATACCGACACCACACAGCCGTGCATTCGTCGTGGATGACGGATTATTGCTCGCCCGCAGCGACACCTCCGGGCCGAAAGGCGCCACGCGTGCAATCGTGCTCAATGCGACAGGGCGCGCCATATACGAGGCCTGCGCCAACGGCATTGGCTTTGAGCAGTTGGTGGCACAGCTAGCGTCGTCCTACAATGTCCTGACGACAGACATCGCCTCGGAGGTAGCCACAGCAGTTGATGAGTTTCTGGAGCAGGGATTCCTGACCTTTGCCGATGCTTGAAAAACCCCAGCGCATGCCAACGCCGGCCGCGATAGTCAAACGTACCGACGCCAATCGGGCGCATGTCCCTTCCCTTGGACTGAGCTTCAGGAAAGAGCGGCTTGCGCCCAGCCTGTGGCGCCCAATTGCCGATTTCTTCACTGCCCACCTGCGCGACTTCCAGCCTGAGCCGGCCAACGAGCACGTAAAGACAACCGATAGCTGCGGGTTTCCCAGCCTGATATACAAAGACGAAGCTTATAACGGTGAGTTACTCCTCGCCTGCCAGCACCTGCACGAGCAATGGGCTGGCAGGCCGCTGCGCCCGGCAGCCGCCTATGGTATCCGCTGTTACCAGCGCGGATCCTATCTCCACGAGCACATCGACCAGATCGAGACACATGTTGTCAGTTCCACCATTTGTGTCGGCCATGCGCTGGATAGCCCGTGGCCACTGTGCATAGAAGATAGCGAAGGCAAGTCCCACGAGATAGATATGGCTGCGGGCGACATCTTGTTTTTCGAGGGCGCACACTTCCGCCACGGTCGTCCCTTTGCTCTTGATGGCACTTGGTTTGCCAACCTCTACCTGCACTATACTCCGCTCGATTGGTAAGCGGCGCCCGCTTGAACGCACCACAAATGAGTGACACAGCCTGAAATGCATAGCCCTCACAAATGTTTGAGATATGGACGTACAAGCGCGGGCAGTGGCGAGATGAATGATGTGCTTCGTCAATCAGACACAGTGACGCCGCAGCGCTTCCTTGCTTTTGAAACAGACTTCGGTGGCTGGAATAATATTCTGATGCAGCTTGAGATTATGGTGGTACTGGCCTGGATAACGGGACGTACGCTGGTGTTGCCGCCTGCAAAGCCATTCTATTTGCTCGGGGAAGCCTCGCGTCTGCTGGAGGATTTTCTCGATCTGGACGCACTCCGCCGCCAGATACCTGTGCTGACGGCGGACGAATTCGTGGAAGTTGCAGAGCTTGATACCAAGGTGGCTACCGACGAAAAATTCCACGACTTAATGCGTGCCCGCGGGGTCATGCCTCCCTGGAACGGCGTCGAAGATATTCTGCTGTTTCCGTCAGACGCTCTGTTAACGCGGCCTGAATTGCTGGCGAGATTAGCCGGCCCCTCGCAGGCTCATCGCCAGCTTATTACAATATCGAATGAACTCAGAGAATGTGACCTTCTCTACTTTCCAATGACCACAGAACACCGGATGTTCGGCGTGGCAGAGTGTTTCTTCCTGTTTGGAGACGAACAACTCGAGCGCAGAGCCCGCACTTTATTACGCGACGCGATACGGTTTCGGCAAGACATTATCAACCTGGCTGAAGCGGCGATCAATGCGCCAATTCTTGCCGGTCGGCGGTTTTCGGCGCTACATATCAGGCGTGGAGATTTCCAGTACGCCAAGACCCGGATTGGCGCACGCCAAATACACGAGCACGTCCAGACTCTATTGTCACCCGAACACCCAATTTATATTGCAACAGACGAGACCGATGGCGCCTTTCTGGATGGTTTTCGAGAGAAATTCGAGGTCGTAACGTTTAGTGCCCTGCCCCGGGAGACTGTGGTGAATACCCCGCACCATTGGTGTGGGATTGTTGAAACCCTCATCTGTGCTGCAGCGCCAGGTCGGTTTATGGGCACTCGCTTTTCGACCTTCAGCACACGCATTTCTACAATTCGCGGCCACCTGGCCTGCACTAGCGGTGGTGACTTCGAGGGCGTAGATACCAACCTCTATTACACTCAGCAGCCTTTGAATAGGAAAGCAGAGGAGGGGTTATTAGGGCGATTCTGGAGAAAAGGCACCAGGCATGTTGACCCTGTGGTCGAAACAGCGACACCCTGGTGGCTCAGCAAAGACCCTCTGTGGGCGCGCGCCTATCAGGTTTGCTGGTTGGAGACTGACAACTGAGCGCCGCAACTGCACAAACAAGCCCGATGCTAAACGCTATCGGCTTAGTGCAATTATTTTCAGTAATTTCATTAGAAAGCGCGTTGTTGTGAAGTCTTTGAAGGTATACCGCCATCGCGGTCGCACCTTGGCTTCGGGCGCGGGATTAGCCGCTCTCTGCCTGCACTGAGCTGCGCTGAATTAGCAAACAGCTCCGCACAAGAGTCACAAGATGAGCGATTGACGCTTCCGGACCGTTGTGGTTATATTTGCTGTTCAAGGGAGGGCAATTTCCATGTCAAAAAACAAAGAGCTTGAACGGCTACAGTC
Source organism: Candidatus Marimicrobium litorale (assembly GCF_026262645.1). NCBI lineage: Bacteria > Pseudomonadati > Pseudomonadota > Gammaproteobacteria > Cellvibrionales > Halieaceae > Marimicrobium > Candidatus Marimicrobium litorale. Next base: position 1,539,163 of record NZ_SHNO01000001.1, on the reverse strand, counting down.
TCGAGTTGCAGAGCTCGAAGCAGCGCAAACTGATAGCGAATCTACCGGCGTGACCCGCCGTGAAGTGGCCAAGGGCTGGATTGCGCCGGTAGTGCTGTCGGCAGTGGTGCCAGGGAAAGTATTTGCTCAGGTTAGCCCGACACCGACCCCCACGCCAATAGCGGCACCACCGACCCCGCAACCGCCAGTACCGATAGTGCCGCCAACGCCAGCACCGTAAATCATCTCGCTTCTCTCTCCGGTTGCTGACGCGCAGTGAGTGCGCAGCTAACGGACTCAGTGACATCATGCCAGCAACGCACCAGAGCGACCTTACGTTGACACTCTGTTTTTTGCGTGGCTCCGTCACACTCTTTTGTTCCGACGATGTTGTATTGCAGCTGTTATCAGAACATTTTCGGTGTTTTATCGCAGAACAACCACCATCGCTTGATGGGTTAGTTACGGCCGTCATTACTCGAGACAGTGAGACATACACTCTGATCGACAACAACGGCCAAACTCTCAGCCTACTTTCCCTCGATCGTTTGCTGAAAGAAACCTATCGCACTGTAGTGAGTCACTGGGTTGAGCAACACCAAGATCTACTGTGGTTACATGCCGCCGCTATCAAGCGCGACGACCGCTGTTTGCTGCTGACTGGCCCCTGGGGGGCAGGAAAGTCCACGCTGACTATCGGGCTGCTCGAACAGGGCTGGCACTACCTTTCGGATGATATTGTGCCCTTTGATCCCGCCACGGGTTGTGCCCATCCCTTCCCTGTTCTGCCGCGTAAGCGCGAGGTACACCGCACCGATGAAATTGATCTGGCGAATGCTAAAAAGACGCCCTTTTCCATACCCGAGGCCCAACTGGTGCGGGAGCCTGTACCTGTAACAGGGATGATATTCCCCATTTATAATGGTGTGAACAGGGAAACATCGTGGGGAGGAATAGAGCGAATAGAGGCGGTAAAGGTGCTGATTGAGAACTGCATCAGCTTTCCCCTGAACGAGGATAAATCTATCCATGCCCTGATTGCATTGACTATGCAGCTGCCACTGGCGAGACTGCATTATTTCGACATTGCTGCGGCACTCACTCTTATCCATCTGAGGGAACACGGTGAAAGACGAACCTCTTAACGCCATCGATATTACCCTTATTCTGCGCGGCGACAGTCGCTTCGAAACTGCTCTACCTGCGGCCGACCCGTTGCTTGCCGATCTGCACGCTGCAGTTCAGCAGCATTCACCTTCGCGGCTTATGCAGGTGCCGCTAGACGGAGGGCGCACAGCACTCAGTTTCGCATCCTCTGAACTGGTATCGGTATTGACAACCCCCCCGGTTCTTATCGAAGCGGCGGATTCACAAGCGTCACTGCAAACAGGGAGCTACCTACCCTGTGTCTGTATCGACGATTTTCTGACCCCAGACGAAAACACCAGGCTATTACAGTACGCGCTGAATAACGAATCCGAGTTCTCCCCTAGCGACGTCACGACCGGCCACGAGGGCTATCGCCGCTCCATGGTTCTGCAGACTATTCAGGACAGCCCTTGGAGAACGCTATTTGAGGGTCGTCTGGACGTTCACCTGAGTCATATTTGCCAAACGCTGGGCATTGATACTCTTGCTGTTGGCAAACGGGAGATCCAGCTCACCGCCAGTGGCAAGGGTGATTTCTTCAAGCTACATCGCGACGCCGGCGAGGATGTAGGCACCGCAGCCAGGACCCTAACCTACGTTTATTATTTTTTTCGCGAACCGCAGAGCTTTTCCGGCGGCAACTTATTGCTAACGGATGACACCGGTGCGAACGGCCGGGGCAAGGTTCTGGCAATGCGACCACAAAACAATCGTCTCGTGGCTTTTCGCGCGGATCAACTGCACGAGGTGGAGCCCGTCTTCATGGCGGACGATGCATTCAGCGAAAGCCGCTTTACCGTCAACGGCTGGCTGCGCGCGGCGGACTGATGTTCTACACCGTATTCCCCACAAACCATAACGCCTGCATGCAGTGGCAGTCGGAATTGCTGGCCTACAGTTGGCAGCGCTCTGGACAGGAAGGTATTCTGGTGCGCCTACTCGCGACGGAAACACCGGCACACATACCGCCGCTGGATCATGTCACGACCATTGCTACCTCCCTACATGATATCGAACCGGTCACTGGCGACCATTACCCCGTCTACAACAAGCCGGCATCCCTGCTGGAATGGCTCTACCAGTACGAGCCGGAAGGTACCGTACTGCTCATTGAACCAGACTGTATCTTCCGTCGCGCGGTCAACCAGCGCGCGCAGCCGGGAGCACCGGTGTCACAGACGTGGGAGGATTATCCGCTGGTTGCGCCCTCGACGACCCACCCGTATGGTTTGGGTCATGGCTTTGCTTTTCTCGAGGAGTATTGCTCTAACACACTCGAGATGATGCCGTCTGTGATGACACCGACGCTCATTCATACCAGTGACCTCAAACGCATCTGCGGCCGCTGGCTGGAACTGGCCCGTCTTATCCGCCGCCACTATCGCTCACCGGATGACGGCCCAGCCTGGAATTCAGACGTATTTGCTTACATGATCGCCGCGACCGAGTACGGTCTAATCCATACCCCTGCGCAGTTGAGCAGCAACCCCCTGTGGCCGGAACCCGATTCACCAGACTTGTTGGACTCACCTCTAGTGCACTATTGTCACCCTGTCCGCGATGGGAACGACGCCACGCTGTTTGCCAAGTCTGATTATACGCCCTGGACACCTGTGCCTGAGCCGCAGCAAGCCAGCACAGGGATTGGCCGAGATATCCTTGCTATCATCAACCGGTTTATTGCGCAGCGCGAGGGGGCCCTTCCTGCAATACCGCCATTAGTAATGCCCCAGCACCGCAAGGACGTCCGTCATGCACAAGTCGACGGACAGCACCTCCTGATGTCTCGCGATGGCCGTGACCAACTGTGGTTGAGTGGTGATGAGTGGGCTATTTGGCAACAGTGTGATGGTCAAACGCCTGCTGTCGACATGGGAGACGGGAAGCGAGTCCAGCGCGTCGTCAATCTTTTATCGGACCATCGCTTACTGGAGCGATGGTTCTTCTAGCGTGATTTCATTGCATGCGGCTGGCTACTGAAAAACCGTCGAACCCGCTCACGCCACCAGCTGAAACGACGTATTTCACGCAGCGTGCGGCGCAAACGAACTCGGTCACTAAGAACATCCCTCAGCCAGACAAAAGGTGAGAAGAGGCGACCATACACCCAAAAGATAGCCTCATTCTCCGTCATTAGCACGGTACAGCCATATTTCAAGCGTACGCGAAACGACACGTCCGGTAAATTATCGGTGTCGAAAAGCCTCGCAGCTTGGTAACGATGCTGCTCTAAAGGTGCCCTGTGCCCTGCAGTAGCAAATCGCGAAGTCACTTCCTCCCACTTGATAGCGTCCTGATACCGCTTCTCAAGACGGTGTAACTCATACAGGTACTTCAATGGCTGGAAGTTCCACAAATAGCTGCGGTCCTGCAGCTGGCCGTGGGCAACGTTTATCACGACTTGGTGGGTAGGCGAGGGAACGGCAAATCTCAGCCCCGAGGGAAGACGCCTCTTTTCAATGTTAGCCAGCATATCGGTGCAAGGCAGTATGAGTTGGAGTTCCGGAATCAGTATCTCCCGGTGCAGATCTATGGCTACTCCACGTCTTTTGCAGACCATCACTTCAATACAGTGCGGGACTACGAAGTCATTAGGGTCAGTGCGAACAAAGCCCGCGTTTTCGAGGGCTTCGATCGCTTGATCGCCGAGCATATCCGGGATGAGCAAATCAATATCACTAAGGAATCTATGCGATGGCTCAGCGTAGATATCACATAGTAGCGCAGCAGCTCCTTTGAAAAACACCGGCGTAATCCCCGATTCGTTGAGAGCCAGACCAGCGTCCTCAATAACCGACATGATTTGGCGATTGCGAATACCGTTAAGCTCTAATATAGATGTGCAAAAGCGATAAACAAGCTCGGGAACATCGGTTAATTCTTCGGCAAGGATTGATGCTGCGACCGGCCCTGCAAAAAGATGACTCTCTGAAAATTCAAGGAATTTTGCCCACTGCGCTTCACTCAGACTGTCCTCTCGCGCCGGGGGCGTGGAAAAAATTTGGCGAATTAAATCTAGGTTGCGCAACTGTAATTCCACTGTGTCTGCAATGCTTAAAGACTAGTCTCAACGCATTTACGATGCAATGCCACACATGTCATTGAAAAGTAAACTGGCTGACATTATTAAGCACACTGATCCAAGTATAGGAAAAATAAACGGCCTGTTGAGAGTAGATCTCTTCACTTATTCTGTTGACTGAACGGGACAACCTCACGACTTACCCGTAAAATGCTGGCAGTCCACCAGTAAAACGAAAGATCATTTCGCTACAGCAACAGCCTCGAGATGAAGGGTCATGAAGCGAGCGCTAGTGACCGCATTGATACTGGTATTGATCGTATCGGCCGGCCTTTTCTGGCTGGCCTATTTTTCCCAGAGGCCGCCGTTGACGATCGACCCTGCAACCCTGGCCGGTGACTGCAGTGTTATCGATTACTGTGAGTTACCTGTGCTGGACGGAAGCGGCAAGTTGGCCGCAGACATACCCAAGGATAATGCACCGGGCTGCTCGTATCCGCACTTTCCCTTGCCAGTGCTGGCCCAGTGCACGGAGCCATTGCCGCCGGGGACAGATGATATTCGTGGGTTGTGGGTGGGTGTTGAGGGCGGGCACATCGGCCACGTCGAGCGTATCGAACAGTGTGGCAGACGCACTGTCGTTACGACTGCCGGAATTATTCACGACTACGGTCCAAACAGCACCGGGACGCTCAACACCAACGATACGGAAGGTTCGGTGCTGTTCCGCCTGGGGGGTATGGATTACTGTATGCGAACGTCGGCCGCGATGATCTGGGAGAACAGCGTCCTCAATTTTTACGCCTTTGGCTGGGGTCCGCGTGTGGTCCGGCGCTATCGCGCGGGCGATCAGGTGGCCTGGGAGTATGCAGATGGCAGCGTGACGCGAATGAATCGGCTGTGTGCGCTGCCCGAGCTGCACAAGGTGCCCGCACCTCGGGGAAAACGGTTGGCGCTGTTTGGTGATGAGGCCTTTTAACCTGCAGGCTCGCGCGATGGCACATCGTGTTTCCGGGGCAGTGCCTGCGCGAGGCGCGCTGTGTATTTACGGTGACGTTGTACGCAGTGCCAATATCTGCTCTCGCAGCCAGACCCACCCCGGATCATTGTCTCGTGATTGGTGCCACAGTAAATAGGTGGGCATTAACGGGGACCGAAAGGGGAGGTCCAGTATCTGCAGGTCGTCCCTGAAGACGGGAAACGTGGCCATGCGCATGGGTACGGTGGCCAAAGCGTCGGTTTGCGCGACGACAGAGGGCGCCGCCAGATACTGATTAACAGCGGTCATTATTTTACGCGTACCGCCTCTGGCCGACATATAAGTTTCTAGCAGCTCACGCCGTTCATCGCCAAAGCTCATCACCACATGATATTCATCAAAGTACTGCTCGTGAGTGATCGCCCCCTGCACGCGTGGGTGGTTTCGCCTGGCGATTACCACCAGTTCCTCCTGGCTGAATTCGCAGTGGTTAACGTGTGCCAGCTGCGGTTCGACAAAATCGAAGCAGCCATCGATATCGCCGGCGGCAACCAACTCAAGTCCGGTCTGCCCCTGATCCAGTACCGACTGAAGTGTTGCACGACAGTCCGAGGCATGCAGGCGCCTGAGGAGCCTCGGTAACAGATCGAGTTCGCCGTAGCGACCAAAGGCCATACGGAATACCCGGTTGGATTGGCCCGGGTCGAAGCCCTGTCCCTGCTCGAGCGCTTCCGCCAGTACCCGCAGGGCTTCTTTAATGGGTCCAGCCAGCTCGTTCGCCCGGTGGGTTGGCTTCATGCCACGGTGGGCGCGAATGAACAGTGGGTCGCCGACGGCCTCCCGCAATCGCTTCAGTGCCAGGCTCACCGCTGGCTGCGTGATATGTAGCGACTGAGCGGCTGCAGAAATACTGCCGCAGAGGTAAATGGCGTCAAACACTTTGAGCAGATTGAGATCCAGCGTTCTTAAAATATTCATTGCTTATATTATACTTTAAAAATATTAATTATTAATATACTAAAAGCTGTCATATGCTGCGTACTCTATCTTGCGGAAAGCAGCGGAGGCGGGTGGTCGTCCTATGGAATCCAGCAGTATCAATGAGCAGTTCACCTATATCACGCTGGCGTTATTCGGATTTTATATTGTTTACGAGGGCTTGCGTGGTCGCTATCGAGGCGGTCGTAAAACCGCTAAGGACTGGCAGTTGTTCGGTATGTCGTTGGCGTGGTTGCAGTTCGTTGAGCGACCGATGCTGGTGGTCTGCTCATACTTTACCTATCGCCTGTTGTTTCCCCAGCTGGAGGGCAACTACGGTTGGCTGCAGGACATCTCAGTGGCCACTCTGGTCGGGCTTGTACTGGGCTTTATGCTGATCGACGAGTTTCTGCACGGCGCGATACACAGTTTCGCTCACGCGCGGCGACCAGCGAACAAGTTGCTCGCGAGCATACAGCGCTGGTACAAGGGCGCGCATCGGTTACACCACCTAAACGGCGGTCCAGACGGTAAAGGGCAGATCGGCGCCACTCAGACCATTGTCGTCAGCTGGGGCTGGCCTTTCTCCCTGCCCAATTACTGGTTCGGTACCTTTTGCCTTTATCTCGGCCTTTGGGAGGTGTGGATCTGGGGTACCTCGCTCAAAAGTCTTTGGGGTATCCACAACCATTCCAACCTCACCTATGACATGACGTTGTTGAAGCACCCTAACCCATGGATATCCAAAACCATGTACGCGCTGTGTCACGTGCTGGTATTTCCCAACCAGCATCATCACCATCACAGCCGCAGCAATAACTCTGGCCGCAACATGCAGAACTTTATCGCGCTCTATGATTGGTTGCTTTGGAAGAAACTGGTGATTTCAACAGAGCGTCCCGCCACCTACGGCTGGCGCAAGACGGACGCGGAGGAGGGCAGCGCATGGTACCGCTTCTTTCATCGACCTTTCATGGACAAGTTTTTACCGCGAGGAATGTTGAATGGACGCAGATAACAGCCAGCCCGCAGTAGCGGGAGACCACTATGCGCAGGTTATCGTGGTGGGCGCAGGGTTTGCCGGCATTGGTGCTGCTGTCAAGCTGCGCGAAGCGGATTTTGATTTTCTGGTGATTGAAAAAGGGGAGCAGGTAGGTGGAGTCTGGCGCGATAACGTATACCCGGATTGTGCATGCGATATTCCCTCATCATTCTATTCTTTTTCCTTTGCCCCAAAGCCCGACTGGTCACACTTCTACGCGCGACAGGCGGAAATTCTTGAATACACTGAACAGACGGTGAAGCGTTTCGATTTATGCAACCAGATCCATTTACAGCGCGAATTGCTGGAAGCACGTTGGGATGAAACAAAAAACGAGTGGTGTTTGGAAACCAACGCGGGGGTGTATCGCTGCCGCTTCGTCATTATGGCGTGTGGCCCGATGCACGTGCCGGTTACTCCTGATATCCCCGGGCGTGACAGCTTTACCGGCACGGCGTTCCATTCAGCGCGTTGGGACAAGCAATATAACTTTGACGATAAGCGTGTGGCTGTCATTGGCAGTGGCGCATCGGCTATTCAGTTTTTGCCGGTGCTGCGTAAGCAAGCGAAGCACCTCACGCTGTTTCAGAGAACGCCGCCTTGGGTATTGCCGAAAATGGACATCCCGGTCGCAACAAAGTGGCAGCGGCGCTTCGCCCGCTTTCCATTTTTACAACGTTTACTGCGGCGCTTGCTGTATTTGCAGTTTGAGTTGCTCAACAGTGGTTTGAATCGCCCCGCCATTGTCAAACGTTTGCAGTCGGCGGCTATGCGCAATATACGCAGAGGGGTGAAAGACCCGGTGTTACGTGAACAACTCGTACCTGACTACACTATAGGCTGTAAGCGTATCCTGCAGTCCAATACCTGGTATCCCGCCCTCGCGGCTGACAACGTCTCTGTGACCGGGGGCGTGCGGGAAATCGACGGTGACACCGTGATTGCGGCGGACGGTAGTCGGCATGTGGCGGATGTGATCATTTATGGGACCGGTTTCGAGGTGGCAAACCCGCCGATTGCCGAGCGGATTGTAGGAAAGAGTGGCGATACATTGGCCGATTGCTGGCAGGGCAGCCCCTCGGTCTATTTGGGCACATTGCCCGAGGAATGCCCTAATCTTTTCATGACGTTTGGGCCTAACCTGTATACGTTTTCTTCTGCGTTTGTGATTATCGAAGCGCAGTTGAAGCTGGTGATGAGAGCGCTTACTGAGGCGCGTGATCAGCAGGTGCTCGCCTTCAGCGTCGGTAACAGACGCAACCGTGCTTTCAATGACGAACTGCAGCAGGCGTTGTCCAAGACTGTCTGGAATGCGGGTGGTTGTTCCAGCTATTTCATCGATCGCAATGGCAAAAATAGCAGTAACTGGCCCTGGACAACCTTCAGAATGCGTCGCAAGTTTGCCAGCTTTCGACTGCGAGACTGTGACGTATCCAAAAGCTGATAGCGTGCAGGCAAGCGGCCTGTTGCACCACCAGTCTGTGACGGCGCCGCCTCGAGCAATATTCTCTCTACTGGGCTAGATTCTTAGCCCACGTGCCGAATCACAGAGTGCGTTCCTTGTCCACGTCAGAGGCCGCAATGCTACACTTCTCGCCTTTAGATTGCAGACCCCAATCGCAATGACAGAATGAGGTAGCTCAGCTGATGGCAGATAAGATCAAGCATGCGGGCAATTTGGCCGGCTACTCGGTATTGGTTACCGGAGGCGGTACGGGAATAGGTACGGGCTGTGCGGCGGAGCTGGCGGCCGACGGCGCTGCAGTCACTATCTGTGGCCGGCGCAGAGAAATACTGGAGGCTGCCGCTGAAAAAATTACCGAGGTGGCCGGTTTCGGTGGCTCGGTCCGAGTCGTCACCGGTGATGTGACAGTCGAAGAAGATGTCGCACGTATCGTATCGGCATCGCTGGAAACCACTGGGAAGTTGGATGGCTGTATCGCCAATGCGGGTGGTGGCGGAATGCTGATGGGCTACGAGGCTATGGATACCGAAGAGTTCCTGCGTGTGCTTAATCTCAATATCATAGGCACTATGCTGTGCATAAAGTACACCCTGCCTCACATGATCAAGGCAGGCGGCGGCTCCTTTGTGGGTATGTCCTCTCTTGCGGGTCACGTGACGCACCCGTGGATGGGCGCGTATCCAGTGAGCAAGGCCGGCATCGAGGCCATGATAAAAAATGCAGCGGATGAAAACGGCGCTCATATGGTGCGGTTCAACGCTATTCGCCCGGGTTTTGTTGCCACGGAGATCATGGAGGGTATACCCCGCGAGAGCGAGGTATACGATTCCTATATTGCCAACACCCCGTTAGGTGATGTGGCGGTACCTGATGATATTGGTCACCTAGCCCGATTCCTGGTCGGCCCCGAGTCACGCTGGATTACAGGACAGTGTATCGGTGTCGACGGCGGGCATAGCCTGCGTCGAGGCCCTGATTTTACGAGTTTTAAAGCCTGATCAACACTCAACGGAGATTTCGCCATGGCGTTCAAAGGTAAGGTAGCACTCATTACAGGTGGCGGCAGCGGCATGGGCCGAACAGCAGCCCAGTTGTTGGCAAAGCAGGGCGCCAGTGTAGCAATACTTGATGTCAATGAAGAGGGTATGAAAGAGACGGCGGAATCGAGCGCTACTATCCACCCGTTCGTTGTTGATGTTACCGACACCGATGCGGTCCACGCACTGGTCGAGCAGGTCGAGAGGGATCTAGGGCCTCTTGATCGGATTGCTAATGCGGCGGCGATCATGCCCTTTGGTAAACTGCTGGAGCAGGATCCGAAAGTACAGCTCAAGCTCATGCAGATCAATTACGGCGGCTTGGTGAATGTCGCCACCGCGGCGCTGCCGGCTATGATTCAACGTGGCAAGGGTGATTTCATCAGCTTCTCATCCATGTCCGGAGTGATACCGGGGTTGATGATGGGCGGTTACTGCGCCACCAAGGCCGCAGTGCAGATGTACACGGAGATTCTTTATCACGAGAACATCAACAGCGGCATCCGTTTCGTTTGTGCCTGCCCGCCGCCGGTGTCCACGCCCCTGTGGAAACAGGCCGAGGCGACTGTCATGCCGAAACTCATAGAGGGTGGTGAGACGCTGACACCGGAGCAGGTACTCGAGGATATCGAGCAGTGTCTGGAGCACGGAGAATTCCTCTCCATGCCTGGCAAGGGCACCAAGTTCGGATACAAAATGCGTCGATTCCTTCCCGGCCAGATATGGAAGCACACTCATAAGGTTGAGGGTTTTTAGGGCCTACTCTGAACAACGCATCCCGAGTTAAGCGCTTTTATTGAGTGGATGATAAGTCTGTTCTCCACACGTGGTTGACTAAAAAATATCCCTGGGGGAAGACGAAAAGCAAGCTTATTCTGGCGTGATCCAGGCGGTCTTCGGGAAGGTGAAATTTGAACCCTGAATAGCCGTTCCCTCCGTGAAGGTTTGCGACTTCGGCGCGCTCTATTTGGGCTTCGGTGGCATGTTCAAAATCCTCATCGCTGCGCCAATAGACATCCGTAAGGTCGGCAGGACCGGCAGTGTGTACCGCCCAGCCACTAATTACGCATCTGCCACGCTCGCAGGAAAAGTCATCCACCCAGTAATTTATATCGCCAGTGGGTATCCGGGAGAGTGTTTTTCCGTCGGATAACTGGATGATCTCTTCTCCCTTTTCGACAACCCCGATTTTGGCATCTGTTGGGATGTGACGCAGCACGCAGTTGTCGGGACTGCAGTCGTTGCTGCCGTAGAATTCTATTTGGTTGCGTGCGTTATCGAGGCAGGCAGGATCGAGCAGAGCATAAAAACTGGTTTTCCCCCAGTCTTTGTAGGTTTGCGTTGTACTGCATATTTTCTCATTTACAGCAATGGCGATATCTATGTCTGTGTCATGCTGCCCCCGATTAATAACTGTTCCATCAACCCTGATAGACTGGTACGGGCTGTCTTCGTCAAAGTTTCTGAGATCGGTAATCGCTGACACGAGCTGTATGCGCTCGTCATTTTTTTTTGCTACGGACAGTGAGTCAATCTCTCTCCCAATCATCCACGGTTGTCGTGACACCTTGAAAACTTGGTCGATTTTGTTGTCGCTAAAATACCTTAGCTTGGTTCGGCGGATGTTTCTGCGAGCTGTTATAGAAAAGTGTTGCTCGATATCTGTCTCGCCGAATATGGGGTTTTCAACCACCGATTGTCCATCAAGGGCGATATCGAAATCTGCTTCCAAGACATCCAGTATTGTAGGCACAAGATCGAGTCCGCTGACGTCTCCGGGAGAAATTCCTTTTTTATTGAGCGCTTTGGGATATTTTATAATGAGCGGGACGCGGAACATGTCAAAGCGCGCAACGCCCGCGGGAGCGGAATGTATATCCTTACGTGAATACCGATAGAGGCTCCCCCCTCTGAAACTCACCCCGTGGTCAGATGTGAGAATGATCATTGACTTGTCGTACAAACCATTTTTCTTTAGTGCATCGAGAATTTCGCCAATAAATTTATCGACGTATGTCACTTGCAGTATATGTCTCTGATATCCCTGCAATGCGAGCCAGTCGCTGTCCCAGACTTTTTCCGTTAATCCCGGCAAGTTATCGGGTGAATAGAATTTTCCCTGGGGTAGGCCATCAAAGGGATCATGGGTAAGAAGCGAATGAAAGTAAATGAACGTTGCGTCTGAGGGAGATAGCTGCGTGATTTCCTCAATGAGTGATGTTATATCTCCCAGCGCGCCGGCGCGCCTCTCAGAAAATCTGCGCAATATGTCCGCCGTGGCCAAGATCTCTCCTTTGGCGTTGCTGGTATTGGAAACATGAAAGTTGCCGAAGTCATGTAGCCTGTTCGAAAATAACTCTCTCGAGCCCAGTGAATCAGCATCCAGTAGGTGGGAATACAAAAAAACGACATCAAAAAGAATCCCTGCGAGTCTACCTGTATCGCCATCAGTCCCGGATAAGCAAATACCCGGTTCACACATTGCGGTGCCAGCTTCGTACGCGATTATTTGATAATCTGGTGAAAGCAGACTGAATAGTGTGTCGTCGTAGTTTTGGTATGTCGCTCCGTTAGGAGTTTTTTTGAGTCCGGATAACATCTTCGGAATCGAGGCGACCGTGTGCAAGTCGGGTGCCAGTGCGTCGATATATCTGACGGAATCAGACGAAAAATCTGCAATATTCGGGAAAAGTCCTGCATCTATTTTTCCCCGTCCGTCCAACAGAGTTTTCGCAGGTAGTGCATCCAGAACAATCAATACCACAGGAACTCGGTTGGAGAAGCTGCGCTTGCTTGATTGTTCAGTGCTGGCTGTATCGTTACCCCATGAGATTTGTCCATTGCTTGCGAACGGAAAGATAAATGCTATAAGAAATAGTGGTGTTACATAGGCAAATTGCGCAAGAAATCGCGAGAAAACCACGGACTTCAGGGTAATTGCCAACAGGCATGCTGAAGCAATAGTCGATGTGACCCATGCGATAGCGTGTTTATCGATATAGGCGTGGATATTGGTGTAAATGGCGAGTAAAGAGAGTATGAAAAAAAGCCCGTAGTAGACGACCTGACCGCATGCGAGACCCGCTAGCCTCGCGGTAGTCTGAAAAGTAATTAGAGTCAGAGGAGGAAAAAGAAAAAGTGTGATAGAAAAAACTGCTAGCTCATTAGTGGTGAACTTCCAGGCTACGAAGAACTCGGGACTATTGGAGAAAGTGCCCAGCAAGGGCTGTGAGAGGCCCAGCACAGCAAGGGTAAAAATATGCAAATATTTTTGCGATGAGATTATCTTTTTATCAGACGTCACAGGTCAATTTCTTGAGTGGTTATTGTTAATCACCGGCGTTATAAATGCTCGACGATTTTTAGCAGGAGCATGGTAGATGCAGTCAGCGTTGAGCCTTGGTAATCCGGACGCTGGCTAGTTTACACGGAGAGGTTTGGGAGACAAGGTTGTCTTTAGTAAGTGGATGCCTCAACAATGACGTGCGTCTGTAATGTATTGGCCTGAGTGTGACCAATATGTGGTCGCCATTTCTGCTGTCTATCGGGCTGAGCACCCGGTGGCGCGCTCAAAAATACACGGGCAGGGCGTTGTCCTAATGTGCGTTATAAAGGGCTCGGGCTTGCCGAGATAGTGGCAAATCTGCTGACAGCGGCTTGAAAAAAACAATTCTGATTGTTTTTTTATGGATATTCCCCTATATTCGCATAGCTGGGGAATTTCCCAGATAGTCGCGCGGCCCGGTCATCGGACAACTGTCTGCTGCACCCGCTTGCGTCCCGCGAAATCACACTGAGTGCAGGAGTTGCCACGTGAGCCTACCGAAGGAAAAACTGTTGCGGGCCTACCGCCAGATGAAAACTATCCGGGAATTCGAGGAGCGCACACACGCAGAAATAATGAATGGCCAGATTGCGGGGTTTACCCATCTCTACACTGGTCAGGAAGCGAATGCGGTTGGCGTGTGTGAAAACCTCAGCAACGAGGATACGATCATCTCCACCCACCGGGGTCACGGTCACGTGATTGCCAAGGGGGCCGATGTTATTCCGATGATGAAAGAATTGTTCGGCTCGTCCGAGGGCTTGTGCAAAGGCAAAGGCGGCTCTATGCATGTAGCCGACATAGAAAAAGGCATCCTCGGCGCCAACGGTATCGTGGCCGGTGGTCCGCCCATCTCTGTCGGCGCGGCATTGGCGCAAAAGATACGTAAAAACAACCGCGTCGCGATTTCCTTTTCCGGTGACGGCTCCGTCAACCAGGGAACCTGCTTTGAAGCGATGAACCTCGCGGTGGTGTTGAAGGTGCCCGCTGTATTCGTCATTGAGAACAACTATTACTCAGAGCACACCAACATTGAATACGCGGTGGGTTGCGATGACTTGAAAGCGCGGACCGAGAGCTTCGGTTTTCCGGTGTTTGTTGCCGATGGCGCTGATTTTTTCTCGGTCTACGAGGCAGCGGGCAAGGCTATTGACCATGCTCGCTCTGGTAGCGGTCCCGCCGGAGTTTTCGCTGAAACGGGTCGTTTTCACGGTCATTTTGTTGGAGATCCGCAGCATTACCGTGCAGACGGTGAACTTGACGATCTGCGGGAGAACTCCTGCTGCCTGAAAAACTTTCGTGCGTCTATGGCGAAGTCAGGTGAGCTCAGCCAGGAAGAACTCGATGCGATTGATGCAGAGGTAATGGCGTTGATCGAGCAGTCTGTGACAGAGGCAAAAGGCGCGCCCCGTCCTTTGCCAGAGCAAGTGACAGAAGATGTCTACATTAATTACGGCGCCGCATAGGAGAGTCATCATGTCAGAGAAAACGATGCGCGATGCAATCAACGAGGCACTGCACCAGGCCATGGCAGAAGACGATACCGTTTTTGTTTTAGGCGAGGATGTAGCCGGTTGTAACGGAGCGCCCAGCGGCAAGATCGGTGAGGTCGGTGGTGTATTTGGTGTTACAGCGGGCCTTTACAAAGCGTTCGGCCCTGATCGCTGTATCGACACACCGATTTCCGAGTCGGCTATTGTCGGTGCTGCGGCAGGCGCCGCTCTTGTGGGCATGCGGCCGGTAGCCGAAATTATGTTTGCTGATTTCATCGGGGTCTGCATGGACCAGATCGTCAACCAGATGGGCAAGTTCCGTTACATGTTCGGCGGCAAGAGCACGTGCCCCGCGGTCATTCGCTTCGCCTCTGGCGGTGGTTTTTCTGCGGCGGGACAGCACAGCCAGTCCATGTACCAGGTGATGACCTCGTTTCCAGGCTTAAAAGTGGTCATTCCCTCTAATGCCTATGACGCCAAGGGATTGCTGCTGCAAGCGATCAAGGACGATGATCCGGTGCTGTTTTTCGAACCCAAAGCGCTGTATCAGGAGACCTGTGAGGTACCCGACGAGATGTACACCATTCCCTTCGGAGAGGCAGCCTTTGTGCGCGAGGGTGATGATGTGACGGTTGTGGCCTTTGGCCAGATGGTGAATAAGGCGGCTGCGGCTATCGACGCGCTGGAGTCCGAGGGCATCAGTTGCGACCTGATTGATCCTCGCACCAGTTCACCGCTGGATGAGGGCGCGATACTGGAGAGTGTTGAGGCCACGGGGCGTCTCATAGTGGTCGATGAGTCCCCGCCGCGCTGCGGTCTGACTGCAGATATTGCCGCGCTGGCGGCGGATAAGGCTTTTCACTCTCTGAAGGGCCCGATCAAGCAGGTTTGCGCGCCCCACAGCCCGACACCATTTTCTCCAGAGCTTGAGGCGGCCTACATACCCAGTGTCGACAAAATTAAGGCGACCATCAAAGACGTTCTGGCGTAAAGAAATTCGAGGTAGGGGGCAGATGCCAGGTTGTTCCCTGAATACTTAAAAGAGCAACAGCTATGAGTAACATATACCCAATAGCGGTGCCCAAGTGGGGTATCGAGATGGTCGAAGGCACCATCAACACCTGGAACAAACAAGAAGGAGACAGCATCGCAAAGGGTGATGAGGTCTTCGAAATGGAATCCGACAAGATTGTTAACGTCTGGGATGCTCCGGTCGAGGGCGTACTGCGTCGTATTATTGCCCAGGAGGGTGATACGCACCCGGTGGGCGCTCTGTTAGGCGTTATCGCGGCGGCAGATGTCGACGATACTGCTATCGATGTTTTTATCGAGAACTTCGCGGGTGCAGATGCGGGCGCAGGCTCCGAACAAAAAGTGGATGTGCCGGTGTCTAAAAAAGCGGGAGGCGGCGATGCCGCGACGCGCTCCAGCCCGTCCGTGCGTAAGCTCGCTGAAGAACTGGGTGTCGATCTAAATTTGGTAACCGGTACCGGGCGCCGCGGGCGCATCACCGAAGACGATGTGCGTGAGGCTGTCAGTGAAAGTGGCAATGCGCCCGCCGACGATTACGAAATTATTCCCCTGTCAGCAACACGCAAAACGATCGGCAAGCGCCTTGCGGAGGCGAAGCAGACTATTCCCCATTTCTACCTCACAGTGGAGTATGAACTGGACGGACTGCTCAAACACCGGGAGTCTTTGAATGCCGCGGGTGGCCAGAAGGTGTCCGTCAATGATCTGGTGGTATGGTGTGTTTCAAGAGCGTTGATGCGAGAACCGCGCATGAACGTAAACCTGGTAGGTGATGATATCTATCAGTTCAAGGATGCCAACGTGTCGGTGGCCATTGCCACAGATGACGGCCTGTATCCTGCGACAGTGCGCAAAGCGCAGTTAATGTCTCCGGCGGAAGTCGCTGCAGCTATCGGTGAGCTCGCCGATAAGACCAAGACAGGCAAGTTAACCAAAGACGATATCAGCGGTGGTTCCTTTACGGTATCCAATTTGGGTATGTTTGGTGTTAGCAACTTTACCGCGATCGTTAATCCGCCCATGGGCGCTATTTTGGCGCTAGGTAAAGGTGAACAGAAGATGATTGTGCGCGATGGTGAGCCGACGGTTGCCACCGTGGTCAGTGCTTCACTGTCTTGTGACCACCGTGTAATCGACGGGGCGTTGGGTGCGAAATTTCTTCAGATTCTGGGAGAAGAGATCGCCGCTCTGTGAATGAGCGATCCCGGCCTGCGCGGAGGTCACCGAGTGGTCGCGCATTGTTCAGTACCGAACTGACCCCTTAAAGCGATCTCAACGCCAGACAGTCGCGTTTGGTACTCCTGTGTCAGCCCTCCGCCAGCGCTTTCAAGCGCTTCAGGTCGTTCATAGCGGATTCCGCCAGACGTGCGTTAACGGACTCGGGGGGCAGGTCGCCGCCCAGGTCTGTATGCATGATATAGGTGAACTCCACCTGCTGGTCTGGTAGCACGCGAAGGATGAATTGCCCGACCGATTCGGCGCGCACAAAGTCTCCCGGCGGGTGGCGCGATGAGTCGGTACGTAAATTCACAATGGCGCTCGACGAGTCCGGATCCAGCCGAGTCTGCGAGTGGATAACCATGTCCCGGTCTGTCAGGGGCCAGGGCATGTCCAGTACCAGATAGACATAGCGCTCCTCAGCTGACACCTCCTCAAGCACCTGTGAAGAACGACACATGGCACGCCATTCTGCGCAGCCGCTGCCGTCGCCGAGAAATTCCGTGATGCGAGCCAGTGGGGCGTTTATCTGCACCCTGGCCATGACTTCAAGAAAAGGAGAAGCGTCCACCTCGCGGGTAAAAACTTGCAGTGTGCCGTCCTCGTCCTGCAGCTCCCAGTCAGGTTCTATCGCACCGCTGGCGGCGACAGCAATACTGATCAGGGCCAGCGCTAGTAGCCTTCGGGTTAGTTGTACCAGTGCACCGGGCATGGATGGCCTCCTGCTGCGCGCTTAGTGATATCGGTGGCGGCGTGTGGTCGCCTCATAAGTTGTTATCGCACCACAGGAACACGCCTGCGGTCAAGAATGAAGCGGACGTTGCTGTCGCGCCGGTTTGCACAGTACCCAGACAACAGCCGTGTTCGCGACGAGTTAACCTATCTTTCGCCCGGGAGGAAAGCCTGTGTCATATCGACGTATGTCACCCGTGCTGAGTTGCGCCAAGGCAAGCGTGTTTTTGGCGCGACTCGCAGACATGGGCAGTAAAACCCGCGCATTAAAATCCGTCTTGGCGACGTAATGACCGCGGCCCTGGGCGAGAGTGCGCAGGCTTGTGTGGGCAGGGGGGCGGCACCGGTTGAGCGCATGTGCGCAAAGCTGAGCCCAGGAGACAGCGTCAGGGGTGACACGACTACGCATTGATCTTCGCTGCGGGTGCATCGGGATCTACTTTTTGCGCCAACATGATAAGAAAGATCATTTTTCGCGATTTTTCGAGAATTTAGCGGCATTTTACGCGAACTTTTTCCGTATTTTAAGATCCGTGGTTGCACTTGGATTTCCATTTTTGTGACCCAGTCTGCAAAGGGAAAATTGAAATGACCGGCATAGTTTTGTATGCTTTGTCTACGCAATTGCACCAGTAGTAGCAATACTGACAAAAGCAGACCCCGTCACGGACAAACGCAGAGGTGCGCAAAATGATTTCACAATCAAGAACGTTGACAGCGATATGGGCAGCACTGGGCGTCCTTTTGACGGCACCGGTGAGCGCGCAGGACATTGACACCGCTGCCTGCGAAAATCTCCAAAGGGAAATCAACCACTATTCTGACCTGACTTACAAAGGCGGCCAGCCGCGGCAAATGCAAGTATGGAAAAGGATGCGCATTGATGCCATTGGTCGTTTTAAATACATTCGCTGTAACAATGTGTTCATGGCTCAAAACGCGCAAGGCACTGGTAATAGTGCGGTGCAGGACGAGACTGTGCGGGAGATACTGGCCGCGATCGACTCCGGCGACGACCTGAGCACTGCGCTTCCTGCCACCGCTGCAGGCGGTAGTTTGCAGGGCGAGTCAGAGGCATCGGGCGCTACGTTGGCGCAGCGAGTGCAAGCGCAACGGACAGAAGCACGACAGCGAGTGCGGCGCGGAGGGAACGCCAACCAGTAGGTATATTGCAAGCGCCGGTGTTCAGGCGCTTCGCAATGTGTACTTCAGCGTACATGGGTCTGACGGTCTGAGAATCAGGGCCGGCATTATTTCCCCATAGCTTTCGGCCGCGGCGGTCAGCGAGAAATCGTAACGGTGCAGGAGGGTCGAGAGAATTGCCTTGACCTGCAGTACCGCAAAACCATTCCCAATGCATTTGCGGCGACCGCCACCAAACGGTATTTCCGCGAAAAGGTGTCCCGAATCTCTACGTTCCGGATCAAAAACGTTCGGGTTGTCAAAATATTTTGGCAGCTTGTGGCTCACGTGCGGGCACACCATAATGTTTTTTCCTGCAGTGACCACGTACCTCTTGAAGGACCAGTCACTCATGACGCGTCGCGTAATGGCGTTCAGCGGCGGATGAAGCCGCAATGACTCGCGAATAAACCCGTCTAGCAGGGGGATATCACGCAATCCTCTGAAGGTCAGTGCGGAGGCATCCTCGAATAGCGCATCGACCTCTGCCAACAGACGCTGCTTATACTGCGGGTTTCGCGCGATCTCCAGCAGTGTCCAGGCAGTGGTGTTTGAGCTTGTATGGTGGCCGGCAAACATAAACCAGATCACCATGCCGGTGATTTCGTGATCTGTCAGGGGGCGGCCATCCTTATAGGTCGCGTCCATATACACTTGCAGCATGTCGTGTTCCGCCTCGCCCCGCTCCCTGCGCAGCCGGACGCGCTCGCGTATCAATTCAACAAGCCTCTCGCGCGCGCGGTCGCGACGCCTGAATCGTTCCGCATCCTGGTAGGGGGCCGTGAGTGAAGAGGGCGCAAGTCCGTCTTCCAGATCGTGGTACAGTCCGGCGAACTCTTCAGTGAGCTGCTGCCTGAAGTCGGTTCCCAGCAGACAATGGGTAGACGTTTTGAGCGTGAGGCGGGTAAATGCGTCGTAAATATCGAGTTCGCCATGCTCCTCCCAGTCACTCGAAAAGGCCTCGGATTCCCGTTCTATAATCTCAGCGTAGTTGACCATACGCTCGTATTTCAGGCCTTTCACCTGCATTTTCAGTTGTTGGCGTTCGATTTCGGGCGGCGCGCCGTATTGTATTCCCTCGCCGAACACGGGCACCATCATCTGGTATGCGTCCGCAGCAGACAGTTGTTCATCCGGGCTGCGAAAAAAAGCCTCATGGGCATCAGGCCCGACCAGCAAAACGGTGTGCAGACCCCCGAGGTTGAATTCACAAATCTCGCCACACTCCTCATAAGCGCGATGCATGAGTGCCAGCGGATCGTTATTGAATTCATCCAGATGGCCTGTCGAAGGTTGGGCGCCGCTGACAAGGGGTATATTGGAAGACATTTGAGCTCCTGGAAGGATACCGCGATATTTATAGTGTCGACTATAATATAATAATGACTACAGAAGCATGTGTAACCCTATGCGCGGATGTGAAAATAGAGTGAGATCCCGAAGATTTTGTCCTCTCGGCAGGCCGTGCTCGTTTCGCCATAGACTCAGATTTATGCGCAGTAGAGTAAATTCACGGTGATGACCGCTTCCGGCGTTACCTACATTCACGGCCTTCTGCGGAGATCGTCGCAAGGTGTGAGAGGGGGATTATGTTAAAGCCTGTGCAATTGGGTAACAGTGGTTTGATGGTATCTCAACTGTGCCTTGGAACCATGAATTTTGGCGTGCCAGGGCAGGGTCACCAGGGAGACTGGACCCTGGATATAGACCAGTCCCGGGAAATATTCCGCACGGCAATTGATAACGGTCTTTTCTATTTCGACTGTGCGGATTTTTATGGAATCGGCGCCTGCGAGGAGGTCGTGGGACGAGTTCTGCGTGAGCTTTTGCCGCGGGAGGAATATGTCCTGACCACCAAGGTTGCCATGCCCATGGGGTCTAATGCCAATACCTATGGGCTTTCGCGAAAGCATATCATCGAGGGTGTCGATCGGAGCCTGCAGCGCCTGGGTCTTGACTATGTTGACCAACTGATCATTCATCGTCATCCCCATGGTTTGCCGTTTCATGTGGAGGTGCCGTTGGAAGAATGTCTTGAAGCGCTCAACGATCTAGTGCGCGCTGGAAAAGTACTCTACCTCGGCGGTTCATCGATGTTCGCCTGGCAGTTCGCCGAATTACAGATGACTGCAGAGCGGCATGGTTGGGCGCGTTTTATTTCCATGCAAAATCATTACAACCTGGTCTACCGTGAAGAAGAGCGTGAGATGAATCCCTACTGTGAGAAGACGGGGGTTGGCATTACGCCGTGGTCGCCTCTGGCGAGAGGGATTCTTACCGGTGCTTACAAGGGCAGCTTTGAGGAGGGCAGTACGGTTCGCTCCTCGGGTACCGACAAAGACCGCACCGCGAGTTTATACAGGGGTGAAAACAACTTTCGAATCGCCGAGCGCGTGGTCGAGACGGCAGCAAAATATGGAAGAACGCCGGCTCAAATCGCGATCGCCTGGCTACTGAGCAAGCCTGGCGTATGCGCGCCCGTGGTCGGCGTCTCGAAGGCTGCCCAGATTGAGGATCTGGTAAAAGCGACCGAACTTGAACTGGAGCAGGCAGATATTGATTACCTCGAGGCGCTTTATCAGCCGCTGGATAACCTTCTCACACTAGGGATGTCCTGATCCACGCGGTGATGTGGCTCAATCGCTTTCGCTCTGAATCTTTTGCCACTGCTCATCGCTGAGGCTGGATATTCTGTTTTGCACTGCGTCGGACAATTTGTCCTTGTGACTGACTAGCAGGCCCTCCACGCAGATAGTTGGAACCCGGCTCGCACCACTTACTGCACCTGGAGCGACGCTCTCGGCGGTGTACGCCGATTGACCCGATTCACTGGACTGGGTAAGCCGTGTGTCCTTGATCTTCACGAAACGGTACTTGTCCGGGTTAGCGATGACCATATCGATCTCTTCCGAGTGGGCGTCTGGCGCATGCACTACCATCACGGCTCTCTTGATATCCGACAAATGGTGAACCCAATCATTGATCATTTCTACCGAATCCCCATAGCGCACAGTCACGTGTTTCAATTGCGGGACCAGCGTTGTCATGTGGTCGAAGGTGACCCTGATACCGCTGTTGGGACTCTTGATGCCCAGATGAAAGCGTTTTGCATTTTCGATGTCCCCCAGGTTTTTGACGCCACTTTTACTGCCGCTGATGATAAACACGCACTCTTCCCCCAGGCGTCTTATCGTCTCGATTGAGGCGGCCTCGCTGGGTCTGTCCTGCAGATAAAACTGCAGGGCATCGGCTTGGGCAAAGGCTATATTGACGGGGCTGTCCGGGTCCATCAGGGCCTTCAAATTACTCAGGGAGCCGGTGCTGGAGCGGTTCTCTACATTAAGGCCTGCATTAATGCCGGCAGCCTTGAGGCGGTTGCCTGTCAGCCAATAGCCACCGCCCTCAAGCCCGGAGCTAATCACAATAGCGTCGCCGGGTGCTCCCTGCTCGCTCTGAGCGAAGCTACTGAAGGATAGGGGCGCCAGCACGCAGAGTAGCGCAATTTTTCGCAGGTATCGATTCACGTGTTCTCCGCATACGGTAGAAGGTGAGGGCAGGATAGCAGGCGCTCTGTTGCAGGGAAAGTAACCGGAGCAACGCCTTTGAGGTCAGTGACACGGGTGCCGCCTGAGCTGGCGTGCTCTCCAGAAGCATCGCTTTGGTGGTGGCAGGAAAAGTCGGGCACTACCGTGCCCTTGTGCATCATCTGCATGCTGTTCGCACCTACAGCCCAGCGACTTCTTCTGCAGTCTCCGCGCCCGTAATAGATTCTGGCGTATCACCCACATAGCGCAGGGTCAAAAAGCCGAAAAACATTTCATGTTTAGTTTGCAGCCCGAACATCACAGGGCGATCAGGATCGGGATTGAAACGGTTCTGCGCAGAATTGTCCATCGCGCCGCGAGCGATCAGTCGGGTGCCCGCGGGCAGGAACTGGGGGTTCTCTAGTTGGTAACTGAACTGCCAGTTGAACTCATACTTGGGCACTGACAGCAGGAGTTCCGAACGGCCATCTGGGTACTCTGCCCAGTAGCTCATGTATCTGCCCCTGTAGTGCATGTGGGGTGTCATACCGTAGAGATAGGCGTCCCGCTCGATCAACATTTCCCCTTCCAGCAAATGCTCTTTGGCGTGGGGCGGAATCATGAAGCGGCGCTGGCCCGCGACACCGCCATCCATAACATAGCTGGGTGGCTCGTCGTAGATATAGAGCCCGACTTCCGTTTCATCGACCGTTGGCTTGCCCGAAGTCGTATAATGCATTTGCAGCAGCAGGTTGGAACCTTTGCGTATCAGGCGACCGCTGTTGTCTCGATACTGATCGGGTTGCCGTCCCGGTGCAAAACCACCAATGCTCTCATCCCGTGAGTCACTGTCATTCTTGTTTCTGGAATGCTTGTCGGCGGGGCTGGACAGGTACGTGATGATGTGGTGCAACACCTGCGGGTCGCCGGGAATGAATTCGATCGCGCGTATCCAGATATCCTTGTCGAGGTTCAGTTCTACTGGTATGAAGCGATAGTCGATAATCCCCGTGGCGGGAATCGCCTGCGCGGGTACTTTCAGCACTATGTCCGGTTCCCCCAGGCTCCACTTTGTGTCGTCCAGGTCGACTGCGGCCAAGGGGTCTTCAGCGCCCGCTTCCATAGGCGCTCCGGCATCGATCCAGTGCACCAGAGTCTGCAGTTCGCCCGGTGTCATTTCCACCATGTCTTCGATGGGCTTGCCGACATGCGGATCGATCTGTCCCGGAGGCATCCGACGCGTCATGAGGACTTCTTTCATCATCTTGGACCAGCCTTGCACCATCGTGTGATCAGACATAGACCAGGGGCCTATACCCCCCTGATGGTGACAGCCCACGCACTTATTGATCAGCAGGGGGGCCACATCTGCAGTGTAGGATACCGGTTGTGCCTGGTGCCGCTCCCGAGCGGGGAAGTTGATTAGGCAGCCGGGTGAGTCGACCCGCGTGTTCGCAATGGCCTCGCCAGACAGTGCAGCGTCCAGGGCATCCCTGAGGTAATGCTTGCTGGCATTGGGTTTCTGGGACTCATAGCCCAGACGGTCATCAATGGGGCCGCGATACAGAACCTCGAGTGTTTTTGGATCTATGACGAAAACTTCTGCGGTGCGGTCGACACCCAGTGATTCTGCGACCAACTGTGCTTCATCAACCAGAATAGGAAAGTCGTAACTGAACTCCTGCGCTTCCGCCGCTATCGATTCACGATCGTCCTGTGCCTGGGGGTTGAGCATAAAAAATGCTACGTTCTGGTCGGCATACTCATCTCGCAGGGCCTTCAGCGTTGGTGCACCATTGCGCACGATGGGACATCCATTGCCCTGGATAAATATCACCACAGCCTTGTGATCGTTATACCAGCTTAACTGATGAAACATGCCGTGCTGGTCGAGCAGTGAAAAATCTCCGATGCGCGGAAGAGTCTTCGATGCGTAGCTGATCCCGCAGCACAGACAAGCCACAATCAGGAAGGCGATTCTAAGCAATTTCATGTAAATCTCCTTGGATGCCTAGCAGTAGTCGCGATTATCCGATATTGGATAGTGATGTAACAAGCCTTGAAAAGCCACTGCGGCAGTTTTTGATGCCTGTTTGGCGCGTTTTGCCTGTTGTTCGACCGCATGACGGTGTGGTGTGCGCGACGGCTGTTCTCAGCAGGACCCGCAGTCCCTGGTTTGCGGCATGAATTGCAGATACCTCAAGATAAGGGTAATTCAGTTATGGTATAACAACGCATCAACAATCTATCGCCGTTTTTATGCAGACTTTCATTAATCAACTGGTGAACCAGCGCTACTTGCTCGCAGTACTGACTATTTTGATCGGGGCGGTGGTCAGCTGGGGCGCCGGTCAAACCACCATCGACAGTTCTTTTAATTCGATACTGAGTGAAGACGATCCCTACCGGGAGGAAGTGGATCAGGTAAACGAAGATTTTCCTCCAAGCACAGCCGTGCTTTTCGCTTTTATGCCGAAGGACGGCGAGGTTTTCAGCTTTGAGGCTCTGCGCGCCATGGAAGAGCTGACCAGCCGTTACTCTGAGGTAGAGTACGCGGTATCAGTTGGCTCACTGATTAATCAACGGCTGAACGCAGTGGATGCGGATATCCAGGAGCGGGATTATTTATTGCCGGACCTGACTGAATTGAATGATGAGGACCTCACTTTTATTCGCCAAATTGCGCTTGCTGATGAGGACATTACACAGAATATACTCTCCCGTGATGGCGAGATGGCGCTCGCTGTTATCAAGTACAAAGCCAGTACAGATGATCAGGAAAGCCGACTGAGCGTGGCCCGTTCTGTTGTTCGGCTGCGTGATTCGTTGCGGGAGAACTATCCCGGGCAGGAGATTTACGTGCTGGGGAGGGCGCTGTTCGAGCTGGACAGCTACAACGCGCAGATTAAGGACAGAAACTTTCTTTTCCCGCTGGTTATCGCCGCGACCATCCTGCTGAAGTGGTTTTGTTTGCGCTCTCTGTCACTGTCACTGGCTGTTTTCGCAGTGTCTTTCGCAACAGTCGGTTTGACGGTCGGCACCTACGGCTGGCTGAAGATTCCTTTTAACCAGATATCCAATATGGGGCCACTGGTGGTGCTTACCATCGCCATGGCGGACAGTGTTCATATCGTGTCGGTCTACCTGCAGGGATTGCGTCGCTCCCTGAGTAAGCTGGATGCAATGCGCGAGAGTCTTGCGATTAACTTTCAACCTGTAACGTTGGCTACCATTACCACCGCCATGGGTTTTCTCTGTCTTAATTATTGTTCCTCGCCAGGGATTTACGGTTTTGGTAACGTGGTGGCAATCGGGGTCTGTTGGGCTTTCGTGGTGACATTTACCTTGCTGCCTGCACTAGTGCTCCTAATTCCTATTCGTAAAGTACCCGAGCCGCTCGGTGTAACTGGTTTTATTGGTGGTGTGAGTCGCTTGGTCGAGCGCAGAAGCGGCCTGCTTTTTTGGGCCAGTGTGGTGATCATCATAACCACACTGGCGCTACTGCCTCTGAACAAGATCGATTTCGATCGTTTCAGTTTTGTTGACAAGGACTCCGATTCTCACACGGTCTTAAGTGCGCTGTCGGAGAAGATTGGTAACGATCAGAGCCTGGTCTACAGTATAGACAGTGGCGAATATTATGGGATTACACAGCTCGAATTCCTGCATCAGGTAGAGGCATTTTCACAGTGGTTGGAAGAACAGCCGGAGGCGAGTTTCGTCAGCAGTTATGCGAATTTACTCAAGACGTTAAACAAAGCAGAGCACGATAACGATGAGAGCTGGGCTGTTTTGCCCGAGGACAACCTGCAGATTATCGACTATCTCGTTACCTACCAACTGGTACAGGAAATTGAGCCCCATATGGAGCCGCTGTTCGATCCCGACTACGCTGCGGTTCGGCTGGTTATCGGAACGTCAAATCTGTCAAATGCTGGGCTGCTTGAATTCAATGACAGGATAGAGCACTGGATTGCTGAAAATCTGCCGCCGCAGTATGCCGTTATGCATGGCGATAGAAGCATCCTGTTCGCACGGTTGGACCATTCGATATCTATGCAGCTGTTGCAGGGCTTCAGTCTCAGTTTCTTGCTCATCACTGTCATTATGTTGATTGGACTCAGAAGCTGGCGTTATGGCCTGCTGAGTATCATGCCCAACCTGTTTCCAGCTACCATCGTGTTCGGAGTGTGGGGGGTGGTTGTAGGCGGTTTGAACCCCTACATACTCATGCTGTTTTCAATCAGCATTGGTTTGGTAGTGGATGATTCAGTGCACATGTTGAGTAAGTATATTTTTGCCCGGCGACGAGGCGATAAGCCGGAGCCAGCAGTCAAATATGCGCTGGACCGTGCAGGGTCGGCGATTACGATTACAACGTTGTCGCTGGCGACAGGAACCGTAATACTGATTTTTTCGAATACCTTCTACTACACCAACGTTGCGATGTTGCTAACGCCGATTATTGTGGTGGCGCTGCTGCTGGATCTCTTATTCCTGCCGCCACTGTTGCTGCGATTTGATAACTGGTGGGAAGGGCGGCGGTCACGCAGTGTGACCGCAACTCAGCGCTGAAAGATACGCCTGTTAAAAAGGGTTCAATCGACGCCTCGACAGCTTGTTGTAACCTGCCGGGGCTGGTGAATGCGGTTGTGTGGGGGGCTACTCGGGGCACGGCCACTCGGCGATCAGGGCCCTGAAGGCGCCATCGATGGCTGGCTCCGAGCTGTATTGAGGATTCGCGGACAGGTACTCGACAACAACGGTTACCGCTTGCTGGCGGGTGAGGTCTTGTGGCTCACAGAGCAGGTTCGCATGTAAAGGTGATTGCTCAAGTGCGTTGTCATAGTGAGCAGCGCCTTCGAAAAAGCCGTAGCAGAAGGCTGTTGCCGTCTGGTGATTAGCGTGCGAACTATCGAATGTGCATACCTCGATAAGGTCCTCCGCGGTGTCGATGGCAAACGCATCTGCCTTCTCTGCAAATAGGTTGGCGGAGAATAACCCGGTGCTAAAAAACAGTATGATTGCGCCTGATGTGTTGCGGTTACTTTGCTTCATGGTTCATGCTCCAGTGGCATCGAAATTACGATGCTAGTGTGTCGGGTTGTTTGGCCGTGGTCGCGACGCTGAAAAGTGCTTTCTAGATGCCATCCGCTTCTTGTCTGAGTTGTTCATTTTCAGCGCGAAGACGGGCATTTTCAGAGGCTGTGTCCGAGCGTTTGGAGCGCTGGTCTACAATGTAGCCGCCCGCCGCGCCTACGGCTGCGCCAATAGCAGCGCCCTCGCGGCTGCCACCCAGCAGCGCACCTCCAAGTGCCCCGATCACCGAGCCACTGCCAACACGTTGCTGGGTGTCATTCATGGTGCAACCGCCCGTTAAAATGGCGAGGCCAAGGGCGGCACCAGCCAGATACATTGAAGGAAAGCCTGCTTTTTTGGACATTGTTTTTACTCCCTGCCTTGAAAAGATAGTGTATAGCAGTCTAGCACAGAGATGATGAGCGGTTGTGAAACCGGGATAGGCTGCAGCAGTCTTGCTATTGTTTACAGCTCGCCACTTCGTTCTATAATCAAGCCCAACGTCGCTGCGCTGCATGAAAGAGTGAAAGCTGAAGTTGACGGCGTGACGGCACAGCCATTGATTGAGATGAACGCGTGAGAGAAACAAATACCGATCTTCCTGAGAACCTTTTGCGCTGGGTGGCTGCCCAGGGGCAGGGGAATCTATCGCGGCTTGAGCGACATGTGGCCCGTCGCGAGGCCTGGGTCGTCGATATCGCGCGAGGCGATGGTTCTACTCTGGAGTGTTTTTTACGGATTGATCGCAACCCTCGTGAGGGATCAAATGTATCTTTGCGCCGTGAGGCTTCCATCTGTAACGCATTGCGTCCCTTGGACATACCCGTGCCGGCACTGCTGGCCTGGAACGAGGAGTATCACGCCGCACTGTTCAGCCGGGAAGTGGGGCGTGCCGATATACATGCGCTTGACGATCAACAGCAGCAGCGCAGTGTGATGGAAAACTTTATCGATATTATCGCTCAGCTGCATCAACTGGAGATCGCCGAGCTTGGTTTGGATGAGGTCCTGGGAGGCCCACCAGACACGCCGGCCCGCTGTGCTCTGGACGATGTCGATCATCAGCTGGAGCAATTTAGCCGATTCCTGGCGCATTACAATGACCCCCTGATTAGTTACGGTGTGCAGTGGCTGCGGCGCTATGTGCCCACTCAGGTATCCCGTGTCTCGCTAGTGCAGGGCGATACGGGCCCGGTCAACTTTCTGTTTGAGAAGCACAGGGTTACCGCTGTAGTGGATTGGGAGTGGGGACACTGGGGTGACCCCATGGAGGATCTGGGCAATATCTGTGTCCGAGAGTTTTGGAACCCCAGTGGCGGCCTGCAGGGGCTGTTTCGACGATACGAGAAGATATCGGGTATCCCCTACCACCGCTTTGCGGCACAGTACTACCGCGTGCAGCAGAACGTGCGAGGCATGATACCCATCCATGTTGCGTGCCAGCACTTGCCGTCGGGTCAGTCGTTAGCATGGTACCTGTGCTATCGCTATGTGGGCGATCGCGCAACGTGTGAAGCGCTGGCCGATGCCATGGAAATACCCATTGATCGGCCAGAACTGCCTGCAGAGGTCGCGCCCGGACGATTCGCGCAGGCGGTTTCTGGCTATTTGCGGGACGACATAGCTCCAGAGTTACAGGGGGCTTTTGCCCGCTCCCGGGCCGATGATATGGAAATACTGGTTGAATGCATGGACCGGGTGCACCGCTATGGTGAAACGTTG
Source organism: Candidatus Marimicrobium litorale (assembly GCF_026262645.1). NCBI lineage: Bacteria > Pseudomonadati > Pseudomonadota > Gammaproteobacteria > Cellvibrionales > Halieaceae > Marimicrobium > Candidatus Marimicrobium litorale. The sequence continues at coordinate 1,510,205 of NZ_SHNO01000001.1, read as the reverse complement.
CGCGCAATAGAATGCGATGAGGTATCCCTATTGCTGGATCGGCCAATCGATGACTATGCGGTGGCAATGGAGCAGTTGAATACCGCGATTTTAAGTGCAAAGCTCGACGATGAGACACTCCTGCCTTATTTGGCTCGACGTGCTTATCGCGATGAATGGCTTTATGCGCCGGTCACGCGGCTTTATCCAGATCGGCGCTGGTCGGCGCTGGACTGATGATACGGTGCCGGCGCTGTTCGAACGTTATGAATATCGTCGAAACGACTGAACGGAGGTGGCACGCGGCGCGTACATATTAAGCGGGACGCACTGCATACCTCGTATAGAATGACTGAAAAGACTAACCGCAGATTATTAGGAGAAAATGGATGAGTGATGGCTTCAGGACAAGCGTGAAGGCCTGGGTGGCAGATAACCTGCCAGAGGCGTTAAAGGGCGTAGATATTGGTATGTATGGTCCCGGCTCACGCGAGCCGGAAATTCTGGAGGCGTTTGAGCTGTGGCGACAGCGGCTGGCGGAACAGGGCTGGGGCGCTCCTACCTGGCCTGTAGAGTACGGTGGCGCCGGTCTTGCTGGTGCTGAAGCGAAAATTATAGGGAGGGAAATTCATGCCGCAGGCAGTATGAACCCTATACCTTTTCTCGCTGGAATGGGGGTGACAATGGTTGGCCCCACGCTTATGGAATACGGGACGGAGGAACAAAAAACGCGTCATCTTCCGGGCATGGCCAGCGGGGCTGTGCGCTGGTGCCTCGGACTTTCCGAGCCGAACGCGGGGTCTGATCTCGCCTCGCTGGCGACCCGCGCCGTGCAGGAGGGCGATCACTGGATTCTCAATGGTCAGAAAACCTGGACATCAGGAGCCGACAAAAGCCAGTGGTGCGGCGCCCTGGTGCGGACCGACCCCGACGCGGCCAAGCGTGATGGTATTAGCTTCCTGATGTTACCGATGGATCAGGCATCGATTGAGACCCGGCCTATCCGTTTGATCGCGGGTGAATCACCATTTTGCGAAACCTTTTTTAACAGTGCGCAAGCCGGTGCTGATGACATGTTGGGTGAACTCAACGATGGCTGGAGCGTGATCAAGCGGCTCCTGCAGCATGAGCGGGCTAGTCAGACGTCCGCGCCGCCTACCAGCAATAAGGTCGAGCCGCTGCAGGAGCTAGCGCGCAACTATATTGGGTTGGGGCCTGACGGCACGTTGGCCGACAGTGACTTACGCTCTCGATTGGCCGATCACCTGATGGATGCGGCGGCTCACACATTAACTATTGGCCGTATTATGGCCGAAGCCAAAGGCGGAAACGTCGAGGTGTCAGCGACTGCGTCCATTCTGAAGAATTCAGCCACCGACGTTGCCCAGGATCGCTCAGAGCTACTGCTGGAGATTATGGGTAACCAGGGACTGGGCTGGGCAGGTGCGGAATTCTCCGGCGGGGAGTTGCACTCGGTGCGGGAGTGGCTGGGCACCAAGGCCATGTCGATTTACGGTGGCTCCTACGAAGTGCAGAAAAATATCATCGCCAAGAATATTCTCGGCCTGCCGGAAACTACACAAAAGGGTTAATTATGGCTGCATTAACAGAAGAACAAACGCTCATTCGCGAACAGGCCAGTGCCTGGGCGCTGAAGGAATCTCCAGTCAGTCAATTCCGTGCATTGCGTGATGCCAGTGATAACGCCGGCTTTGAGCAGGCAACCTGGGACGCAATGATCGAGATGGGCTGGACGGGGATCCTGATACCGGAAGAATACGGGGGCTCAGATCTCGGTATTCTGACCTTTGGCCTGGTGCTGGAGCAGTTGGGTCGCCAGCTGACGGCCTCGCCATTGCTGCCCTCTGCACTGGCCGGCGCCAGCGCACTGTTGTTGGGCGGCAGCGCTGAGCTGAAAGAAGCAATGTTGCCAAAGATTATCGATGGGACCGCTATAGTGACTTTGGCGGTTGACGAGGGCACGCATCACCGACCAGAGAGCACCGCACTTGAAGCACGAGCGAGCGAGGGAGGGTTTACTCTGGTGGGCTCCAAGGCCAGTGTCGCGGAGGGAAGCGCTGCCACGCACTTTGTCGTTGCGGCGCGCACAGCGGGCACTCCGGGTGAAGACGACGGTATCAGCTTGTTCCTCCTGCCCGCTGACAGTGCCGGTGTATCGCGCACGCCGCTCAACGTATTGGACAGTCGTGACTATGCCAACATCCGGCTCGACGACGTGCATGTCGACACTGATGCGTTACTGGGGCGCCTGGATGGGGGTTTGCCATTGTTGCAGCAAGTTCTCGATAGAGCCCGGGCTGGTATTGCGGCCGAGATGCTGGGTACGGCCTCACAGGCTTTTGATATGACGCTGGATTATCTGAAAACACGAGAGCAGTTCGGCAAGGTTATTGGTTCATTTCAGGGGCTGGGTCACCGCGCGGCCGGGTTATTCTCCGCCATGGAGCAGACACGCTCGTGTGTAGAGGCAGCTCTGCAGGCGATCGATACCGACGCAGACAACAGCGCTGAACTTGCATCGCTGGCGAAGTGCAGGGCAGGACAGTTTCTTTACGATATGACTAATGAACTGATTCAGATGCACGGCGGCATCGGTATGACCGATGAGTTTGATGCGGGTCTCTACCTGAAGCGCGCCCGTGCGCTGGAAGCCAGTTACGGTAACCGGTCCTACCACCGCGACCGCTATGCACGGTTGCTGGGGTTTTAGCCGGGGAGCACCTTGAGGAATGCCTATGAAACACAAAAAACGCATCGCATTATCCTTGCCTGCCCCAACGGGCACCGTAGCGGATACCATTGCTCTGGCCCAGCAGGCGGAGGCGCAGGGTTACGATGATTTGTGGCTTGCGGATGCCGGTGGCCTGGACGCCCTCACACTGGCGCCCATGATTCTCGAGAAAACAAAAAAAGTCAGAGTCGGCATCGCCGTGGTGCCTGCCTACACGCGAACCCCGGCTGTGCTCTCTTCCACGCTGACTGTAATCGCTGAGGCGTTTCCGCAGCGCTTCGTACCCGGACTGGGTACCTCCAGCCACACCATTATTGAGGGGTGGCACGGACTCAAGCTCGAGAAGCCCCTGACGCGTATGCAGGAGACGGTCACCCTGATGCGAAGCATGCTGGCGGGTGAGAAAACAGCGTTCGAGGGCCAGACGCTGAAAAGCAAAGGTTACCGACAGTCTCCGATCGAGGGTGTGCCCATCTATCTGGCGGCGTTGCGGCCAAAAATGGTTGAGGCGGCGGCCGAGATCGCGGATGGGGTCATCCTCAATCTGTTTCCCCGCTCGGTTTTACCGAAAATCATGGAGCATGTTGCCGCGGGTGCTGAGCGCGCCGGTAAAAAATGCGAGGACATTGAGATAGTGTGTCGTCATATGGTCGTCGTGACCGATGATAAGGCGATGGGGCGAGATGCTTTTCGCGGCGCCTTTGCCAGCTATTACTCTACACCGGTGTATAACAAATTTTTAGCTTGGGCTGGCTACGAGGAAGCGGCCAGAGAAATACGTGAGGGCTGGGCGGCCAAGGATCGCGAACGCACCGCAGCCGCACTGCCGGATGAGTTGGTTGACGAAATAGGCTTGATAGGTCCGGCGGAAGAGTTGCAGGAGTTGATGCGAGACTACGCCAACGGTGGCATTCATACGAATGCAGTGTCATGCATTTACCCGACTCCAGACATCTATAAGGCCACGTTTGACGCGTTTGTGCCGGATAATTTCAGCTTCTGACATGCATCATCACAGGATGAGATGAGGTCTTTGCGCGCAAAAACCACGCTCATGCTTGGAGACGTGGTTGTTCTGACTCGTTGGCTTGTGGTGTCAACGCGCAACTTTTTCAGGGAAGTTGCGTGCTGCCCATCAAGTCGCGGTCAATCTCTCGGGCTGCTTCACGGCCTTCATTGATTGCTCGAACCACCAGGTCCTGGCCACGGCGACAGTCTGCTGCCGCGTAAACATTTGCTATGCTTGTGCGAAAGTCCTGCTTATTGGCAATAAAGTTGCCGCGCTCATCCGTCTCCATTCCCAATGGGTCGTTGACGTAGTGCTCGGTCTGCAGGAAACCCATCGAGAGCAGAATGAGGTCTGCTTCCCAGGTTTTTTCCGTGCCGGGTATTTCCTTAATATTCTCGTCCACGTTGACAGTGACGATGCCGGTGAGGTTGCCGTCATCGTCCATGAGGAAGTGCTTGCTCATAATAGAGTAGACACGGGGATCATCGCCAAATTGCTCTGCGGCTTCGGCATGTCCGTAATCTACCCGGTAGACCCGTGGCCACAGAGGCCAGGGATTGTTGGGCGCCCTTTCCAGCGGAGGCTTTGGCAGCAACTCGAAGTTTACCAATGACTTACAACCGTGACGCAGTGATGTGCCGATGCAGTCTGTACCGGTATCACCGCCGCCGATGACAATCACATTTTTGTCTTTGGCTGAAATATAGCCGCCGTCTTCCAGGCCAGAATCCAACAGGCTCTTGGTATTGGCGGTGAGGAATTCCATGGCAAGGTGAACGCCTTTCGCCTCACGCCCGGGTATGGGGAGATCGCGGGCGAGGGTGGCGCCGGTGGCCATGAGAACGGCGTCGTTTTGCTCTATCAGCCCGGCGGGGTCAATATTCCTGCCCACATCGGCGTTGGTCTCGAAGCGGATACCTGCATCACGCATCAGCTGCACACGTCGTTCCACGACGCCCTTGTCCAGCTTCATGTTAGGAATCCCGTACATCAGCAAGCCACCGATGCGATCGGCGCGTTCGTAGACTGTTACAGCGTGACCTGCGCTGCGCAGTTGTTCTGCTGCGGCGAGACCGCAGGGGCCGGAGCCGATCACTGCGATTTGCTTGCCAGTATCGGGTGCCGAGGGCTTCGGTGTTACCCAGCCCTCTTCGAAGCCGCGATCTATGATCGCATTTTCAATGTTCTTGATGGTAACCGGCGGATCCGTAATCCCGAGCACACAGGCGCCTTCGCAGGGCGCGGGGCAGACACGACCAGTGAACTCCGGGAAGTTGTTGGTCTTGTGCAGCCGATCTAACGCCTCACGCCAGCGATCGTTGTACACGAGATCGTTCCACTCGGGAATCAGGTTCTGAACCGGACAGCCATTGTTTGATTGGCAGAAAGGCACGCCGCAGTCCATACAGCGGGCTCCCTGCTTGCGGAGGTGCGACTCGTCGTGCTCGGTGTAGAGCTCGTCAAAATCAGTCAGACGCACGAAAGGCTCGCGGTAGGGCTCGGTTTCGCGTTCGTACTCTTTAAATCCTGTTGGTTTTCCCATAACTCTCTTCTATTCCTGCTAGGAACCGACTGCAGCGGTTTTTACGTTTTCCTGCGCCATTTCCGCAAGGACTCGCTTGTAGTCCGTGGGCATGACCTTCACGAATCGGGGCAATTCGACCTCCCAGTTGTCGAGCAAGTGCTCGGCCGTGGTAGAGCCGGTATAAGCCTTGTGATTCTCGATCAGCTTGCGCAGTTCCTCAACATCATCGGGCTCTTCCATCTGCTCCAACTCGAAGGTGCCGAAGTTACACAGGCCGGCAAAGTCTCCATCGCGATCCCAGACATAGGCGATACCACCGCTCATCCCGGCCCCGAAATTTTTACCGGTCTTGCCAAGTACGACGACTCGCCCGCCGGTCATGTACTCACAGCCGTGGTCGCCCACGCCTTCAACCACGGCGGTGGCGCCACTGTTGCGCACACAAAAACGTTCGGCCGCGATGCCGCGGAAGTAAGACTCTCCGGAGGTAGCGCCATACATGACAACGTTACCGATGAGGATGTTATCTTCCGCTTTGAATGTGCTCTGGCGCGGCGGATAGACTATGATTCGACCGCCGGACTGACCCTTGCCGACGTAGTCGTTGGCATCTCCCTCTACTTCGAGAGTGATGCCTGTCGCAAGGAAAGCACCGAGGCTCTGTCCCGCGGAGCCATTCAGTTTTACATGAATGGTGTCGTCGGGCAGTAACTTGCCATCGGTGGCTTTGGCCACCTCGTGGGACAGCATTGTACCGACCACACGATTTATGTTGATAATATCGCTCTCTATCCGAACTTTTTCGCCGCGAAGAATCGCCGGCTGAGCTTGTTCGATCAGCACGTTGTCGAGTGCTTTGTCCAGTCCGTGGTCTTGTTCGATAGTACGATAGACTTCGGTTCCCTCGTAGACAATTTCAGCCGGCGTGAGCATGCTGCTGAAGTCCAGTCCCTTCGCTTTCCAGTGGTCGACTGCCTCGGCGGTTTCAAGCAGATCGACCCGGCCGACCATTTCATTGACAGTGCGAATGCCAAGCTCTGCCATGATCTTGCGCAATTCCTCGGCCACCATAAAGAAGTAGTTCACTACGTGATCGGGGCTACCGGAGAACTTCTTGCGAAGCTCCGGATCCTGTGTGGCGATACCAACAGGGCAGGTGTTGAGGTGACACTTGCGCATCATGATACAGCCCAGAGTGACCAACGGCGCGGTTGCAAAGCCCACTTCCTCCGCGCCGAGCAGAAACGCCATGGCGACGTCTCTACCGGTCTTGATTTGCCCGTCTGTCTGCAATACGACACGCGAGCGCAGGTTGTTTTTCACCAGCGTTTGGTGTGTCTCGGCAATTCCCAGCTCCCAGGGCAGACCTGCGTGTTTGATCGAAGTAATCGGTGAGGCGCCGGTGCCACCATCGTGGCCAGCGATAACCAGGTGATCCGTTTTTGCTTTGGTGACGCCTGCTGCGATAGTTCCAACGCCTATTTCAGAGCCCAGCTTGACACTGATACGGGCCTCGCGATTGGCGTTTTTCAAATCGTGGATGAGCTGTGCAATATCCTCAATGGAGTACACGTCGTGGTGCGGCGGAGGGCTGATTAAGCCCACGCCTGGAGTGGAGTGGCGGATGTCGGCGATGATCTGGTCAACCTTGCGCCCGGGCAGTTCGCCCCCCTCACCGGGCTTGGCGCCCTGCACAATTTTAATTTGGATTTCGTCCGCGTTGGCCAGGTACCAGATCGTTACGCCAAAACGTCCCGAGGCGACCTGCTTGATAGCGGAGCGCTTGGAGTCTCCGTTTTCCATCGGTGAGAAGCGAGCTACGTCCTCACCCCCTTCACCGGTGTTGGATTTGCCGCCCAGGCGGTTCATGGCAATGGCCAGTGCCTCGTGGCTCTCGGCCGATATAGAGCCATAGCTCATTGCGCCTGTGCAGAAACGCTTGACGATTGCCGAGGCGGATTCGACCTCAGATACGTCTATCGCGTTACCGGTCTCTTTGAATGTCATCAGACCGCGAAACGTAGCGCGACGCGTAGACTCACTGTTGGCGTGATCGGCAAACTTCCAGTAGGCATCCTCGTCGTTAGTGCGCGTTGCTATTTGTAGGTTGGAAATTGTCTCAGGATCCCACATGTGGCTGTCGCCGCCGCGTCGCCAGTGAATGTCGCCGGGGTTGGGCAACAAGGGGATGAGGTTTTCACTGCGTGCCGGAAAGCCGATTTCATGACGGCGTTTCATTTCCTCGAATAAAACGCCGAAGCCCACGCCCTGCACACGACTGGCGGTGCCGACGAAGCACCGATCGACGATCTCGTCAGCGAGGCCCACGGCTTCAAAAATCTGCGCGCCCTTGTAGGATTGCAGAGTAGAAATACCCATTTTGGCCATCACCTTGAGCATGCCTTTGGCGACGCCTTTCTGGTAAGCCTTGACGATGGCTGTACTGTTGGGAAAAGTATTTTTATCCAGCAAGCCATCTTCGAGTGACTGCCAGATGGCTTCAAACGCGACGTAGGGGTTGATAGCGTCAGCGCCATAGCCCACTAGCAGGCAATGGTGATGCACTTCGCGCGCTTCGCCGGTTTCCATGATAATGCCTACCCGGGTGCGTTCCTGTCGTGCTACCAGGTGGTGATGTACGTTGCCACAGGCGATCAAGGCGGGCAGCGCCATGCGCGATGCGCTGATGTTGCGGTCGGACAAAACGATAAAGGAAAATCCTTTATTGATTGCGTCGGAGGCCTCGCTACAGATTCGATCCAGTGCCGCCATCATGCCTGCGTCGCCACTGTCTTTCTCGAACGTGATATCGATGGTTTTGGAGCCCCAGCCGTCGCGTTCGATATTCTTGATATGAGTGAGCTCGTCGTTGGAAATTACCGGGTGGTGTAATTCCAGGCGGTGCACGTGTTCCGGTGTGGTCTCCAGCAAGTTGCCCTCAGGACCGATGAAGCAGGCCAGCGACATGACCACCTCTTCGCGGATGGAATCGATAGGCGGATTGGTGATTTGAGCGAATAACTGCTTGAAGTAGTCGTAAATCATGCGCGACTTGTCGGACAAACATGCCAGTGCGCTGTCGTTACCCATAGAACCCAGTGGGTCGCGAGCTTCGGTCACCAGTGGCAGTAGCATGAATTGCATGGTTTCTACGGTATAACCGAATGCTTGCATGCGCTGTACGAGCGTTTCAGGGTCATAGTGCAGTTCGGCATCGTCTGGTGCCAGGTCGGATAGCTCCAGCTTGTGTTCTGCCAGCCACTGCCCATAGGGACGTTTTTTGGCGAACTCCTGCTTGAGTTCTTCGTCAGGGATCAGGCGGCCCTCGAAGAAGTCCACCAGAAACATTTTGCCTGGCTGCAGTCGTCCCTTTAGCTTGACGTTCGCCGGGTCGACTGGCAGCACACCCACCTCGGAGGCCATAATGACCTTATCGTCGTGTGTTACATAGTAACGAGAGGGCCGCAGTCCGTTTCGATCCAGTACTGCGCCGATGTAGTGGCCGTCGGTAAAGGCGATAGACGCGGGACCGTCCCACGGCTCCATTAGCGCCGAGTTATATTCGTAGAAATCCCTCTTCTCCTGAGGCATGTTCTTGTCCTGCTGCCATGCCTCGGGAATCATCATCATGATGGACTCCTGCAACGTCCGGCCGGACATGAGCAGAAATTCAAGAACGTTGTCGAAGGAGCCTGAATCGGAGCAGTCGGGCTCTACGATAGGAAACAGGTCGGAAATCGTGTCACCGAAACGCTCGCTGGCAGCAACGCCCTGGCGCGCGGTCATCCAGTTCTTGTTGCCGCGCAGGGTATTGATTTCACCGTTATGGCTCATGAAACGGTTGGGCTGTGCACGGTCCCAGGACGGGAAGGTGTTGGTAGAAAAACGGGAGTGCACCATGGCGAGGTGGCTCTCGTAATCCTCATCCTGCAAATCTGGATAGAAAGGGAACAGCTGGCTGGGGGTCAACATACCCTTGTACACCAGTATTCTGGAGTTCAGGCTGCAGACGTAGACAATATCCTCGGGATAGGTTTCCCGGCCGTAACGCATGAACTTTTTGCGCGCGACATAGAGGCCGTGATCAAAATTGTGATCGCCCGCCTTGCCACCGCCGACAATGACCTGGGTGATATGAGGCATGGCATCCCGCGCCGCTGGCCCGATATTCGCTTCTTCCGGGAGGATCGGCACTTCGCGCCATCCCAGCAGATCGAGGCCCTGTGCCTGCAACAATTCAGCGAAAATCGCTTTCAGTGCATCTTGGGAGCTCACGTCCAGTGGCAGGAAGACGTTGCCTATTGTGTAGGTGCCGGGTTCGCCCAGTTCTATGCCGAGCTCGCTGGCAATTTTCTGCGAAAACTTGTGGGGCATAGCGGTCATGATGCCCGCTCCGTCTCCGGTGTTTTCCTCGAAACCGCAGCCTCCGCGGTGATCCATACGGGAGTTGATGTGGTAAGCGTCGGTCAGGATTTCATGGCTTGCCTTGCCCTTGATATGGGCGACAAAGCCAACCCCACAGGAATCTTTCTCCTGCTCGGGATCGTATAGGCCATGCCGTGCGGGAAATCCTGTTTTACCATCAATTCTTTTGTTCATCATGCCTTTTTAACTCGTTCGGTGATGCGGACTGTGGCCGCTGAAACCATAAAAAAACTAGCACTCACAGAGTGTCGGTCAGAGGAGTCTTGTGCTCCCCGTGCTGCGGCCGGCCACAGGTGCTAGTGGGCAATATCGAGCGGGGCGGGAACAATACCACCCGAGCCGTTAAAGTCAAGACTCTGGGCGCATTTGAACACGCGGGAAAAATCTTAACCTATTGTATTTAATGATAAATTCTGATTCGTTTTGTACGTCGACCGCTGCGGTGACCCGCCGATGCCACGGTGGGCCGGTGCAGGCCCCGGCACTGTCGGGAATGGGATACTTGAGCCGATGTTCTGTTCCTCCTTTGTGAGTCGCCAGGGCGCCACCGTACGACTTGCTTTGGCGTTGTAGGCGAGGGCAAACGTCCTGTCGTCAAACTGCGGCACGCCCGCGGCGACCGCGGCGTTTTGCACTGGTGCTGCTCCACTGGAATAAGTACGGCAATGACGAGGATGTAGACCATCTCGCGACGACGGATTAGCAATGTCTCGCTTTAGGAGCGCGAAACCTATCGCGCAGACGGCATGGTCACTTTGGATTAAAGGCGTAACGCACAGGCATTGATTTCAGGCCGCCGACAAAATTTGCCTGCACCCACTCTGGCTCTGACACCATCTCGATGTGCGACAGACGCGGCAGCAGTATCTGGAAAAAGCGCTCGATCTCGAGTATGGCCAGGTGTTGGCCCAGGCACATGTGCCCGCCAAACCCAAAGGCCATCTGCTGGCGGTTGTCGCGTTCGATATCGAAGACATCCGGGTTGTCTATCGCGCGCTCATCGCGGTTAGCGGCTGGGTACCACAGGCACAGGCTCTCACCAGCCCGTATGGTTTGTCCCTGCAGCACCACATCTTTGGTGGTGGTGCGCATCATGTGGCGTACCGGCGATGTCCAGCGAATCATTTCTCTGGCGGCCTGTTTGGCAAGCGACGGGTTGCCACGCAGTTTTTCCAGTTGGTCCGGGTGCTCCAACAGGGCCTTCATGCCGCCGCCCACTGTAGCGGACGTGGTGTCGTGACCGGCTGTGGCGGCGATAATGAAATAGCTGATCTGATCCAGTTGCTCCATAGGCTCGCCATCGACCAGGGCGTTGGCCAGCACCGAAGCGAGATCGTCACCCGGATTTTGTTTTCGATCCTCCACTATGGCGGTGAAATAAGCGAAGAAATCCATAAGCACGTTAAGACCATCGTCGACATTCTCGCCGCGGGACTGGGTGGGGTCCTGGCCGCCAAACAGCTCTTGCGTCAGTTTCAGCATCATTCCTTCTTCCTCGGGAGCTACCCCGATAATGGCCATGATGACTCTCAGCGGATACAGCAGGGCGATATCCCTGACGAAATCACATTCGCCTCCCATAGACTGCATCTTGTCCACATACTGTTCGGCGATGGTTTCTACGTTCGTGGACAGGCCTTCGATAGACCCGGGTTTGAACCAGTTTCTGGTGACATTGCGCAGCTTGCGGTGCTTGGGGTCATCCATATGAATAAGCGTTTCCAGCCCATTGCGCGTTCCAAATTTGGACAAGAGAGCCTGTTCGAACTCCCGCTGAATCAGCACGGTGCGGGGATTGTTGATGAACTCTGCATTGTTCTGGCTGATGGCCTTGATGTCTTCGTAGCGAGTAATAGCCCAGAAGGGTTCAAAATCGGGATGATCGACATAAGCGACGGGGTTGTCGTCACGCAGCTCCTTGAGCAGTGCATACATCGAAGCTTCATTTCCCATAATGCTGGCATCGCACAGGTTGCAGGCGAGATTCATCATGTTGTCCCGTAATTAAAACTAGGCAGGAAGTGTATACAGCCTTTTGGGAAATCGCTACTTGCGCGCGCAAGAATAAACGCTGGTCATATATGGCTGACCGCGGCCATTGTAGGGCTGCAGGGCAAGACTAAACTATCAGGCTGAGACGATGTCTTGAGGATTCACGGATGAAACCTAAAGCCAATAGCCCGGATGCCGTCAGCGTCATCCCAGTGCGTAAGCGTGCTCGCGGTGTTCTCGCGCTACTGTTAATGGCCATAATGTCACCACCGGGTGAGGCGTATTTCAGGGTCATCCCCGACCAGGCCGATCGCGCGCTCGGCGTCACGAGAGAGCAGGCGTGTAGCAACGCGACGAGTGCCAATGCGATTGCTTGTAAAGGCACCGAAAGAGTGGAATACCAGGGAGGCTGGAAATGCATCTTCTGGCAAGAAGGGTATTACGTGAACTGCGACCCGCTCTTCTGCGGTACCTGGAGCTGCGACACCAAGCTAAAAATTATCCGCGAGACCTGCACTGCGCCCGAGGTATTTGATTCGGTCAGCAGGCGCTGCGAAAAGGTTATACCAACGAAGAACGAGCCCCCCACTTGTTCCTCCGGCAAGGCGGTCGGTAACCCGATTAACCTCACAACGGGGAACAAGTTTTTCTCGGAGACAGATTATCATTCCCCGGGGAGTCAGCGTTTGCGATTCGGTCGCGTATGGAACAGTTTTGATCGTCGCTGGCGCTTCAGTTTCCGACAGTTCGCGGAGTACTTAAAGACGGGCAGTGACGGCTTTATTCACACGATCCGCATACACCGTGAGAACGGCCATGTCGTGTCGTTTTATCGTGATCGGAGCGGCGATTGGAAGTCCGATAAGGATGTGCGCGCCCGAATAGAACAGGACGACGATCTATGGAGGTTTATGCTTTCCTCTGGTCAGGCGGAGTGGTTCGATGACAGTGGCCGGTTGTCCCGTATCGCCTATGTGGGGGGCGATGCTATTGACGTGCAGTATGGTGTTTCCGAGATCAGGGTGCAGGATGCTTACGGCAATGAACTTGTTGTGACAACGGATGCACATGGGCGCGTCATCGAGATGACCGATCCGGATGGAGAGATCTATCGTTATGCATACAACCACGAGGATAACGTGCAGTACGTCGGTTTTCCGGATAACACCCGTGTCGCGGGGGGCAATCCGTTCGGGGAGGATAACCCCTATCGTACCTACCATTATGAAGATGCGGTTGACAGCCGACTGGTGACAGGAATTACCGACGAGAATGGCGATCGTTTCCAATCTGTCGCCTATGATGCACAAGGGCGTGCGGTTACCACTGGTCTTGGGCACCATGGGAGCCTGAATCGGTATGCCATCGATTATGCCCATATCGATGACCTGCTCGATCCGCGAGTGGTGGTGACTACTGCGTTGGACAAGCAGGCGGTGTATCACATTGATCATCATCTGGGCGTCAGTAACATCACGTCCATCGATGGTTTGCCGCTTGGAACGTGTCTTGCCGACGTTCAGGTGAGAACCTACCACGCTCTCTATGGCTGGCTGGAATCCGACACAGACAAGGCTGGTCAGGTCACGCGGTACAGTTACCATACGGACGAAGCTCGCTATGGCTTGCTGAAAACGCGAACCGAAGCAGCAGGTTCACTCGCAGAGCGTGTCTTTACCTACGATTGGGATGAACACACCTTAGTTAAAACCAGTGAGCGTATGGCCGCGCTGCGAGGCGGTGTTCTCACTGATATCAAGAAAACGCAGTATCTCTACGGCATCGATACCGATACCGGACGCCTGACGGGGCGGATCGAAACCGATCTGACGGTTGATGTGAGTCCTGACCCGGCGACCGGATTGACGCGGGAATGGCAGTACGGTGCTACCTACTTTGACGCGTTCGGTGCCCGGCTGAGGCGTCTCGTTGTCGATGGTCCCAGGACCGATGTAGCGGATGAGACGGTCTACGCCTATTCGGCGCAAGGATACCTGCTTACCGCGACCAATGCTCTCGGTTATGCCACGCGTTACGAACAGCATAACGGTCGCGGACAGCCCCGCAGGGTCGTGGATCAAAATGGACAGGTCATTTTACTGACCTATACCCCGCGCGGCTGGTTGGACAGTATGACGCTGGACGCGGAGGGCGATCGCGCGGTAACCCACTTGTCTTATGACGGTGTTGGACAACTTGTCAGCATTGCCGGGCCGGACAATGAGCTATTCCATTTCGAGTATGACGCCGCACACCGCCTGTGGCGAGTGACCAATGGCTTGGGAGAGCGAGTAGAGCTGGATCTTGATGAGGTCGGCAATACGCGGCGACGTGATACCAGAGACAGTGCAGGGCTGCTTGAGCAACGACAAACCTTGATTCATGACGCACTGGATCGATTGCACCGTATCGAAGGTGAGAACGGGCAGTTCACGCAGTATAACTATCACGGTGAGGGGCATTTAGAGTCCGTAGTGGATGCCATTGGCCGCTTCTCTACCCGCAGTTACGATGCGTTAGGAAGGGTAACATCAATAGCGGATGGCGCTTCTGGCGTGGTTAACCTCGCCTATGCGGCCTCTGGCGAGCTGCAAGAGCTGAGCGACCAGCGCGAGCTGGTTACGAGTTTTCTCTATGACGGCCTCGGTAATCTAAAACAGCTGACCAGTCCCGATACGGGGATTAGCCGATATCGATATGACAGTGCAGGGAATATGATTGAGCGCACTGACGCACGTGGCCGCGTTGCGGCCTACACATACGATGCGCTCAATCGTCTTCTTTCGATTGACTACGCGGTGAGTGGGCAAAGCGTGAGGATTATTTATGATAACTGGGTTCTGTTTGGCAAGCCTGTTTGCAGTGCCTGTAACGGTCTCGCAAGTCTGCGGATCGACAGCAGCGGTTATACGCTGTTCGATTACAGTGTTCGCGGTGAAATCACCTCGCGGCGACGAGGGGTTGAACAGCTACATTTCGACACAGAATTTTCCTATGACAAAGGCGGCAGGTTGGTGCGCCTTGTCTATCCCAGCGGGCGTATTGTGGACTTTTCCCGAGATGCGCTGGGTAGGATAAAAGCGGTCTTTACCAAACAGAATGCCACGAGCGAGGGCTTCAATGTTGTCGACGACGTGCGTTACCGAGCCTTCGGGCCGGTGAAATCATTCACGCATGGCAATGCCCTGCGGCGTGTGGTGGACTACGACGCCGATGGCCGGGTCACCGGAGTCCGCACGGACGACACTCTTCACGCTCGTCAAAATGTGGTGTTGAGCTATGATTTCGCCGATAACATCACCGCGTTGGGCAATACGGGAGACAGGGAAAATGATCAGCTCTTCACCTACGACCTGTTAGACCGACTGGTGGTGGCAGACGGGCCTTATGGTTTGTTCAACTTCAGCTACGATAGCGCGGGGAATCGGGAGAGCCTCCATAGGGAAGAGGGTGCCCGATCGCTTCACGATACCTATATTTTTGCCGGTGACAGCAATCAGCTATCAGCCGTGGCTCGCCGCGATGGCGGATCTGACAGGCAGTTTACCTATACAGCAACCGGGAATCTGGCAACAGACAGCCTGTACCTGGCTGCTTATTCTTACGATGACACCGATCGTCTTGTGCAGTATGCCGGGCACGATAGTGTTGCGGACTATCTCCACAACGCGCTTGGCCAGCGGGTGCGCAAGACTCTGGTGGCGGGCGCTGTCACTCTTACTGAGCATTTTATTTATGATCTCGACGGGAATCTCATTGCCGTGCATAACCGCAGTGGAGAGGTGACCCGAGAGTATATTTATCTCAACGGCGTTGCTGTAGCCATGCTGACAGACCCGGCCGATGAGCCGCGCGACGTCGACGGTGACGGCGTATCCGACGGCATGGATAACTGCTCGCTGACGTCTAATGCCGGGCAGGCAGATACGGATGCCGATGGGCTCGGCGACGCCTGTACCCCGTCTCCCGGAGGTTGTGACTGACCGTATCGCCTCCCTGTGGAGTCCGGATCAACCTCATGACTCGTCTTCAGGGTCTCGCCAGGGCGGCGGCTTTAACTTGTATTCGCCCCTGTTACTGCTTTATCGTTAATGGATGACGTCTATACAGATTGTGATCAGGTCTCCCATGAAAGCCATTTTATTTGCTCTGTCAGTGTGCACTGTGTCTGCACCGGCATTATCCGCAACCTATGACTTGCCCTCGGAATATTTTGATGTGATCGGCTCCATGCGAACGGTCACGGCAACCTACGAGGACACGCTGCTGGAAATTGCCCGGCGGGAGGACATTGGTCAGGACCAGATGGAGCGCGTTAACCCGGACGTGGATCGTTGGCTGCCGGGCGAAGGCACGGAGATCACGGTGCCTTCTTACCACATTCTGCCCCGCGGTCCGCGCGAGGGTATGGTCCTGAATCTTCCCGAGATGCGCTTGTACTACTACCCGCCCAAGAAAAAGGGAGAGCCTATGCAGGTGCAGACCTATCCGATCAGTATTGGTCGTATGGATTGGGCCACACCGCTGGGCAAGACGACGATCACCGTCAAAGTGAAGGATCCCGGCTGGCGCCCGCCTGAGTCAATTCGCAAGGAGCATGCCGAGCGTGGTGATCCCCTGCCTAGATACGTGCCTCCGGGCCCTGACAACCCGATGGGTCGATACGCGCTGAAACTGGGGATACCTGGTTATCTTATTCACAGCACCAATAAGCCGCTGGGTGTCGGTATGCGGGTGTCTCATGGCTGTATCCGTATGTTGCCGGAGGATATCGAATATCTTTTCCCGCAGGTCCCGACAGGTACCAAGGTGCGCATTGTTAACCAGCCGGTTAAGGCGGGCTGGTACGGTGGAAAGCTTTACCTGGAGGTGCATCCTCCGTTGCCTGAGTATCCTCACGACAGAGGGTCGATGGTAGAGCGGGTGATGCTGGTGCTTGACGATGTAATGGCAGGGCGTTCAGCGGAGCTGGACGATAAAGCGATCGAAAGGGAAGTTATCCGTCAGACGGGTGTGCCCGAAGCAATTACCAAAGGCAGGGTGTGGTAATAAAAAAGGCGGGATCACTTTGCAGTGATGCCCGCCCTTAGTGAAATAGCGTACCGCGATATTACTTGTTCATTGAGTCCTTGAACATGCGGTCCATTCTTTCAGTGTTAGCCTTGCAGCAAGCCAGAGCTTCTCCAGCAGAGCTGTTAGCGGCAGCGGCAGCGGCAGCGGCAGCATCAGCGGTCGCTTGTGCTTTTTCTACCATCGCTTTCAGGGTATCGAGATCCCTGGTGGTGGCACAGCCGGTTAGTCCTGTCAGGGCAACCAACATAAAAGCTGCGGCCGTTGTTTTGAGCGAGTTACGCATAATCATGTCCTCTAAGTGATCAGCCGTTAACCGGCTTGTTCGGTCTTTGCAGTTTTGAACGGCGCCGTCGATTAAACAACGGGCTGTGCAGTTCATTTTGGGGCGCTTTGCCACAATGGAGTCAGCGCGCGCCTCAAGCAATCATTTTCAAAGAATTGCCATCTAATCGCAAGGATTTGTTTTGCCGACTTTTTGCCGCTTAGCGGACCACGACCCGGGTGCCAACATCAATCCAGCTGGCTAGCTCCGCTACCTGCTCGTTGGTCAGGGCGATGCAACCATCGGTCCAATTGACCGATTGGTGGATTTTTACACTGCCCTCACCAAGACCGTGGATGCCCAGTTGCCCCCCCAGTATGGTCGCCTGTGAGGGCGGGTTGCCCTGGTCCAGTTCGCGCCGGAGTACACGGTAAATATCCGGGCCTATGCGGTCCTCATCGAAGGCTCTTTCGGTGTGTTCTAAATTGGGGTAATTGAAGGCCATGAATAGCTCGAAACGCTTGCTGCGCCTGATTTCTGTGATGGTGAACTCCCCCAGAGGAGTCGTCTTATCACCGCGGCTTCTGCGCAGTGCCGGACCGTTACTGCCGATAGCGATATTCTCGAAAATCAGGACCTCGTTATCGCCCTGCATAATGGCGAGATTGAGTTCATTGGTATTCACAAAAAGCCAGATATCGTTGGTACTTCCTGTCGCTCCCTGTAACGGAAGGGCCACCGCCAGCAAAAAGCCAAGCGTCAGTGTCAAGCGGCGATTCAACAGCGCTTTTCTCCAGAAGGGTAATATTTGAGAAGTGTGTAAAAATACCATTTTTCACTGGCCGGGTGCATTCTCACGATAATAGCGGCGGCGCAACGCTGGTTTGAAGGGTGGTTTTTGGTAATCTGCCACTGTTTGCTCATTGTGACCGATCGATGTCTGTTAAGCAGTTTGGGTGATGTCAGAACGGCGGGCATCGCTTTATGCCAAATTGGCGCATAGAAGAAGAGATAGCAGTGAAAAAGGCTCTGAAAATTTCGGTTGTGCTGCTCGGCCTGATGCTGATCGGGGTGAGCTGGCCCGCGTGGCAGGTGTACCAGGAGATCAGGAAGTCGGCGAGCGAAGATCCGCTGGTGTGGGAGGCGGACATCGTTGCACTGGAGACCGCAACCCGGGGCCAGTGCCCGCCTGAAACCTGTGTGGTGTTCGTGGGCAGCTCGAGTATTCGCTTTTGGGATACCCTCGCTGCGGACATGTCGCCCATGCGGGTCGTACAGCATGGCTTTGGTGGGGCGAAGCTCAATGATATCGTTTACTACGCGCCGCGCCTGGTCAACGATTACCGTCCTCGCGCTGTGGTAGTTTTCGCAGGAACAAACGATATCGATCCCCGTGCACGAAAGGATCCCGCTGTGCTGCTTGAACGCTATCAGGCGTTTGTAAGAGTCGTCGATGAGGCCATGGCTGACCTCCCCATTTACTATATCGGCATTACGCCGTCCCCTAGGCGTTGGTCGGTGTGGCCCGTTGCACTGGAAGCCAACCGGCTGATCAAAGAGTGGTCAGGTACGCGTAATAATCTGCATTTTATCGATACCTCGGAGGTATTGCTGGATGAGGATGGAAAGCCCGATGACGAAAATTACGTTATCGATGGGTTACACCTGAGTGACAAGGGGTATGGGCGATGGACAGCCGTGATCCGCCCGCGCTTGCTTGAGGAGATCGGGGCGGGGCGGCAGGAATAACAGCGCTTATCCGCCGCCGACGTAAAACTGACTAAACCACTTCCGATACTTGGCGATAGGGCCATCTCCGTCGCACAAAATAGGATCATCCACGTAGCGCTTGTGGTTCCAGATGGGAATGTCCTGTTCAACTCCGCCTGCGATATTATCGCGTGTTGCCTCGGCGAGAACCTGGTTCATATCAGATTGCGAATTGGGCATAGTAAAAGCAAACCTGAGGTGAACGTGCTGGTCGTCAATCGGGGTAATGGTACCCATCATGACCACTTCAAAGGCTCTTGTTATCCGCTGGATGGTTTGGCCCGGGCCCACATTGATCGAGTTCACCTCTATAAACTCCCAGTCTTCGCCAGACTCGTCTGTTTCGCCCTTGGCGTTTATGCGGGGTACCTTGTTCATGAGCAACGTCGAGCGCCTGACGCCGTCCATAGTGACCTTGCCCTCGGGCATCTCCGGGCTCGAATGAACAAACATGAAGTGAGCAACATCTGCGCCATTTTCCCCCGTCTCCTGCACGATGGTATTGATCGTCCAGTCGTAGACATCCAGCTCGGTCCAGTCCGCAGAGCCTATTTCGGGAATGGTTTCGACCTCAAACTCAGGGGCCGCATTTTCGGGGTGGTACCAGGCCCAGATCATCGCGTTACGTTCTACAACAGGGTAAGCGTTTATAGTTTGTCGCCCCTTGACTCTCGGTGGCATATTCTTCGCATAGGGCACCTCCTGGCAGACGCCGTCGCCATCAAATTGCCAGCCATGAAACGGACAGGCGATTCGGTCACCCTTGACTACGCCACCATGTCCCAGGTGGGCGCCGAGATGGGGGCAGAAAGCGTCGAGTGCGCGCGCTTCTCCAGATTCTGTGCGAAACAGCACCAGTTCCCGACCGAAGTAGCTCAGCGCTTGAACGTCGCCGATTGCCAGCTGGCTTGAGTACTCAAGCGCGAACCAGCCAAACGGGATGGGTTTATCATAGCGTGTGGCCATCTGTGTAGTCTCCGTGATGAACAGCTGCAAAAAGTAGTATTATGTGAAGGAAAGTTACCGAGCGAACGCGCTTTTATATGCCAGACGTGTCACCCCGGTGATGGTTTATTTTTTCTTTGCTACTGTGGTAACGAACAGAATTTTTGATACCAAACTCAGGATAGGAGAATACCATTAACCATCAGAACGCGCAGCCACGGGCGATGTGTGCACTTTTTGATCCCGGCGTTATCGAGGATCCTTACCCTTTTTACCGTGAGCTTCTGGAGAGTGCGCCGGTGTACCAGGTGCCGGGTACCGAAGTTTATCTCGTCTCCAGTTGGCAACTGATACACGAGGTGCTCCGGAACCAGAAAGATTACTCCGCCAATCTCACAGGCATATTAATTACGGATGCGGCTGGTCTTCCCAGCTTGTTTGACCTGTCCCAGTTTGGCGGCACAGTGGATGCCATCGCTAATGCGGATGAGCCTTTCCACGCTGTACATAGAAAGCTGGTTTTGCCGACACTCAATGCCCGCAGTGTCTCGGCCATGGAAGATGAGGTTAAAGTCTGGGTGCGTGCCGCTGTCTCGCGGCTGGTGTCCGGTGGCGGAGGTGACTGTGTCGCAGTGCTGGCTAACCCTATTCCCGTGAAAGTTATGGCGCGATTAATGGGGTTGCCCGTTGACGATGTTGACTTGCTGCTGGGCTGGGCGTTTAGCGGAGGCGATATTCTTGCCGGTACCACGACACTGGAGGGGATGCTGGAACTGGCAGCGTCTACCGGTGAGATGCGGTCCTACTTGCAATCACATTTCGAACTTGGCCTGTCCCGTGATCCTGCAAGTGCAACAGGGTCTATCATTGACGAACTGGCCAAGGGCGTCCGTGCAGAACAAATCAGTGAAGAGGAGGCCGTGGCGATTATGATAGTGCTGGTCGGTGCGGCAGGAGAATCCACTTCCAGCCTCGTCGGCAGTGCTATACGGCTGCTCGCCCAGGACACAGTGATGCAAGCGGAACTGCGAATGAATTCATCCCTCATCGAGCCCTATGTAGAAGAAGTGGTTCGGCTTGAGTCACCCTTCAAGGGACACTACCGGGTCGTACTGAACGAGACCTATTTAGGTGGCGTGAACCTGCCAGCAGGTGCGCGGGTATTTCTGCAGTGGGCGGCGGCCAACCGTGATCCGTCAGTATTTTCCCGACCTGACACGCTTGACCCCGCGCGTAGCGATGGCGGCGAGCACATTGGTTTCGGCCATGGTATTCACTTTTGCGTTGGGGCCAGGCTGGCGCGCATGGAAGCGAAAGTAATCCTAGAGGAGCTTTTGGCTTCGACCGAAGAATTCAGCTTGAGCGAGGCCGGCCCAGTGAAGCACGTACCCAGCATCTTTGTGCGTCGCCTGGAGTGCTTGCACCTTGCCGTCACACCCAGCTGAAAGTCTGGTTTTTCATGTCAACTGAAGTTTCAGCGGCTGATCATGCACGCGGAACTCGTTGCAGTGCTCAGGCAATTTGATCCGAAAGTGTCGCGGTATGAAAGATCCGGGAGTTCGGCCATTGCTTGATAGACAGCTGTTCCCAGAGGCTAATGTTGGCGCGCTGAGTGCGGGAGACTCGTTTTTCCGTGTGGCGCGAGCACGTTGAAAATACCCATTAACGTTGCAGGAGGAAAGTGATGGCCTCGCTCAGAGCATCGCATTCCTCGTTAATCGCTTTCTGCGTTCGGTTGTTGCTCGGGTTGATTTCGTCGGCCATGCCGCGCAGTGCAGCGAATAACAAATGACGAGCGACCTCGCTGTTGCCAGTTGTTATATTTTGGTCGTCTAATAGCCGCTGCCAAAAAGCGGATATTTTTTTTGCCCATCGATTAAGTTGTTTTTGGCCATCGATTGATGAGTTATCGTCCTTTCCTGCGTTGCGCAAAATCGCAAGGCTCACCCGGTACTCCTTCTTGCTCACAAGGCCCCAGATCACCTCTGTTAGTTGACGTACTCGCTGATTAAGGTCGTGGCCCTGCAACGTGGTTGCTGCCAGCGTATTTTCGAAGTCTTCAAAAATGTCATCGATGACTGCCTGCAGCAATCCATCCTTATCACCGAAATGGTATTGCAACACTCCCCAGCTGACGCCTGCCTCCTCTGCAATGCGATTGGTATGCGCCGCATGAAAACCCTCGCTATAGATGGCGTCAATAGCCGCTCTGATAACCTTATCGCGGGTGATCTCACGCTTGCTGGGCTGTGTGGAGGAGGGCATGGTTTAGCGGTTGGAATTACCTAGCCTGTATAGACAAAGAGACTATAAAATAGTGGCAACTATAAAACAATGCCTATATATTTTCGTGTAGCCAGGGGTTTCTTCTGGTCACCGTTTGACAGGGCAATTCTCGCGGGTGGCATCACTATGGCAGCGCATGATCTGTTCGAATTTAATCGCTTGAAGCTGGCACAGCTTGGCCGCGAAATGATGCTGTTTGCGCAGTTTAATAGCCGTACGGGTTATGCAGCTTTACGCATGAACCATGGCGACGAGGCCTATCAGGCGATTGCGATCGATAATTGGATGGGTGCGAGCCCTGTGTATACCCGTCGTATGCAGAAAGCCATGCGTTTTTCCGGTGACTCGAGCGTCGAAACTATCTTCAAGGGCCTGCAGCTCGAATGCGGTTTTACTCACCAGTATTTTGATGTGCGTTTTGCGGTGCAGTCGCCAGAGCAAGGCCGCTTTTGGCTCAAAAGTTGTGGCGCACTGCTCGAGACCGAGCCGCGCGGACCAGATGCGGTCAAGACGATGTGTCACGACATTGAGGATCCAACCTTCAATGCCACGGCGGTAGCAACTAATCCACGAGCCCGCATGACGGCGATTCATCGTCCACCTCGAGTCCCATCGGATCGGGTACCCCACTGCGAATGGCTCGTCCACATTGATCCGGAGGCTCTGCCGCTGGCGGAACCGAAAAGTGCACTCGCGATGAGTGAAACAAAGCTTGCCTGCCTTTTTATAGAGCGCGCCCATGGCAGTAGTTCCGGAGGATTGGAGGATTACAGTGGCGACATGCATGAGCGGCTTCACCTGGAGCAATTCTCCCAGTCAGCTTTATCTGTCATTTGCCGCGAGCTTGCGGTGCAGGTGCATCTGCTGATTGCGGCCATGATGCGCTCAGTGGCGGAGCACTATGGCGAGACCGCTGCGCTAGCCGTGGCTGAATTCCAGATGGCGGGTAGCTGTTGGGTTATGAGCGAGCGCCTCTGTGGGTGGCTGGGCCTGAGCGGGTCGGGTATCGACGATGTTATTCGAGTACTAGAGATTCATCCTGCGTTCCAGCCAAGGGAGTACTGGCGTCTGGAGGTTATACGTAATGATGCAGAATCTGCGCGGCTGCGGGTGCACGATTGTCCTGCCTTGCAGGAAACGGAAGGCTGTGGCTGGCAGGCGGTGTTAAAAGCGGGAATGACTGAGGGGCTGGCGGGTCTGGTGAGGGGAGTGTCCAGGCGCGCGAGGGTAACGGCTTGCGGTGAACAAGGATCTTTGTGTTGGGATATCTGTCTCGATGGCGCGGATGAAGAGGAGCCCCTGGCGGTGCAAATAGCCAAGGGTACGGTATTGTACCAGACCCGTCTGAGGGATCGTGTCCAGTTGCTGCAAATGTAGGTGCGCCTGCTCCGTCGTGGTACAGGCGGTTTGTCCCTCGCGACCAGTGGCTGTTGCTGAAAAGTTGTGGCGCAAATATTCTTTACTCAGAGCTTGAATGGTCGTTTTCAATTGAGGACGCGTCTTTAATAGAATGTAGCCAAAAGCGCCTGGCCTCTAGGTACTGGTAACTCATCCCGGTCAGCGTCACCAGCAACGCGAGTGACGCAAGCCAGTATGCGTGCGGAAAAACCCAGAGAAGAGTGCCCAGCAACACCAGGCTCGCTATCGTAATTCCCGATTCCCTATAATCTGTTGGCGCCGCCGAGTCTTGCTGTGAAAAAAAGTAATCATTGGCGGGGTCGGAGCGTGCGCGCCGTGAGATTGTGTGGCTAGTGAAAACCGCCGTGGTAAAAACCATGGCAAGGACAAAAAGCCAAGGTCCCGCCAGGCTTGGGTGGGTGAGATCAATGAGTGCAAATTCAAGCAGTCCTATCAGGAATGGAGGCAGAGTATCCTCCAGTGATGGCAGCCAGTGGAAGCGCAGCATAGGGCTCACGTAAAGCAGCCATATCAGGAGAATGCCGAAAAACAGGGCGATAAACTGTAGCCAGCTTACCAGTGCTATCCAGACGCCTGTCCATAGAAATTCGCTGGCGACCGGCTTGCTCTAGTAGAGCTCCAGCGCGATCGCCTGGATCATGCTCAGCACTGTGAGAGTAATGGAGGGAGCCAGTTTTCGCACACGTTCGACTTGTTCGTTCATGTCTATGCTCCAATGTCGTTCGTGATGTCACGGCACCCTTTGCAGCCCCATAATGAACCTCTGCCCGCTAGATAAAACGTTGCGTGCCGCATCTGATGCGCTGTTGTTATCGGCAAGATGATCAGGTCGCCTGTTCGTCGAGCAGGGCAGCGGCTCGCCCCCGCTGCTCACTGATGGTCCCGAGTAAAATCAGGCCCACCACAAAAAAAGCGAGCGTGGAGTACAAGGCAAACCGGTAGTCTCCTGAGGTAGCATCGATAATCAGACCGTAACTTACTGGTCCGATGATGGCTGCGGCCCGGTTAGCAAGGCCCCACAGGCCAAAGATCTCTCCGTTTCGGGAGTGGGGTGTCAGTTGCCCGACCAGTGCGCGGCCGCCAGCCTGTGTGGCGCCCATCGCCAGCCCCATGAGGTTTCCGGCAAGCCACACCCCTCCTGCAGAATCGACGCCCTGGGTAACGAAAATTGCAGCTATCCAAATCAGTAATGCTGCCCTGAGGCTGACTACTGAGCCAAAGCGATCCTGTGCCTGGCCAAAGGCAAAGGCGCCGATAGCCGCCGTCAGGTTGACGACCATGATCAGTACGATCAATTGTTGGCTGTCAAAGCCCGCGACCTGCTGGGCGTAAATGGCCGCTACAACGACAACGGTGGCTACACCTGACTGAAACAGGGTCAGGCACAACAGGAAGCGAAACAGGTCGGGCAGATGGGTCGCTTCGCGCAGCGTCAACACAACACGGTCGAGACCGGCCCGGACATAAGACAGGTTTGGTGCGGAGGGCATTGGAGTCGCGCGCTCTCGAAGCCAGATGAAAGTCGGCGATGCCGTTACAGCAAATATCAGCGCTGTGATGAAAAGGCACACGGGAACGTAATGGGTAGCGGCCATGTCCCTGGCTTCTGCCCAGTTGATGTAGGCAAGACAGGCAGACAATGTGAGCAGGCCGCCGAAATATCCGAGGCTCCAGCCATATCCGGATATACGACCCATATTGTCGGATGTCGCAATCTCGGGAAGGAATGCTGCGATCAGATTTTCTCCTATCGAAAATGCAATGGTGGAGACGATCAAGCACACGACGGCAAATTGCAGTTGGTCTGGTCCCGCAAGTGCCAGCAGTGCGGTGCTGCCGACACAGAGCGTTGTTGAAAGAAGTAGGAATCGCTTTTTACTCGCGCGTCGATCCGCGATTGCACCAATGACCGGTCCGCACAACAGCACAAGCAGGTTTGCTGCACCGATTGAAAGCGTCCAGGCAAAGGTGGCGCTTCCGGGCTGTGCTGCCTCCATGCCGGCGCCGATAACAGCCACAAAATAAGTGCTGTAAATCGTAGTGAGCACGACTGTGGTGTAGCCTGAATTGGCGAAATCGAAAAATGCCCAGGCGCCAATTTCGCGGCGCTGCACGGGCGCGCTTGTGCCGCGCGAATCAGGCATCTTTCCTGCATTTGACATGGCGAATATTTCCCCTTGCATTTATGCTTG
This sequence comes from Candidatus Marimicrobium litorale, assembly GCF_026262645.1. Classification (NCBI taxonomy): domain Bacteria; kingdom Pseudomonadati; phylum Pseudomonadota; class Gammaproteobacteria; order Cellvibrionales; family Halieaceae; genus Marimicrobium; species Candidatus Marimicrobium litorale. Next base: position 1,484,576 of record NZ_SHNO01000001.1, on the reverse strand, counting down.
TAGCGGGCGGAGTGATCCGCTTGGCGGGATTACGCTGACAGGTCATCTCTATGGCAAGTGTACTGGATATTGCAATGTCCGTGGTGGACGGTCTTATGGCTGCGATTCCACGCGGTGAGCCGGAGCGAGCAGCTCTGGAGCGATGTCGCCTTATTTCACATCGCGGCGAATACGACAATGTTTGTATTATGGAGAATACGCTGGCGGCCTTTGAGGGGGCGCAACGCGGTGGCGTGTGGGGGTTGGAGTGCGATATCCGCTGGACCAGCGATCTTGTTCCTGTCATCTGCCATGATGCTACTCCCGAGCGGGTGTTTGGTATAGACACGACCCTTGCGGAAGTGCCATTTAATGATCTGCGACGATGGGCAGCGCAAATTCCCAGCCTGCGAGAAGTGGTGGAACAATTCGGTGGCAAGATGCATCTCATGCTGGAGCTAAAGCATGAGAACTGGCCGAACGCGGCGGCGCAGGCGGACATACTGCGCAGTGAACTGGCGCCTCTGCTTCCTGGGGAGAACTACCACCTGCTGTCCCTTGATCCAGATATGTTTGCACGTCTGCCCTTTATCTCGCCGCAATATTGCCTCCCTGTCGCTGAGCTCAATGTAGGAGCGTTGAGTCGTTACGCGCTGGCGCAGGGCTGTGCAGGCCTCGGTGGTCACTATCTTCTTCTGAATGACCGTCTGCGCTCGCGCCATAGTGAGCAGGGCCAGCGGCTGGGAACGGGGTTTCCCGGTTCACGGAATTGCCTTTATCGCGAACTGAACCGCGGTATTGAGTGGGTGTTCAGTAACGATGCGGTGGCGATGCAGCGGATTGTCGATGAGGCACTGGATCGCCAGCCCTGAGGCCCGCTGCACCTCTATGCAGGTGTATTGCGCGGGGGTCTAGCCCAGAAAGCGTTCCGCGAAGTGATCAAGGCGCCGCTTCTTGTCATCAATGCTGGATAGGGTTGTCTTGCCGCTCTCGTCGAGGAAATTGGTGCCGTTGACCATGGTGACGCCGGCTTCCGCGAGTCGCTCGTGTGCGCCCTGTCCGGGATTGATAACACCAGTCCAAATATCAAAGTGTCGCTCGCTATCTGCTTGGGCGACTCGGGCTGCACGGAGGTTGTCCAGGAGTGGGTAAATATCATTTTCCTCGTGGGAAGTAGCCATCCAGCCATCAAATCTTGCAGCACGTGTGAGCGCGGCAGGGGCGTATCCTCCCACCATAATGGGCAGTGGTTCTGTCGTTCCCGGGGACATCTTCACTTTAGGGATGTCATAAAAGCGGCCGTGGTATTCAGTCATTCGCCCGGATACCAGGCCCGGCAGTATTTCCAGCATCTCGTCGGTACGTTTTCCCCGGGTTTTGAAATCCAGGCCCACCATGTCGAACTCGGCTTTTTGCCACCCCACGCCCACGCCCAGCGTGACCCTGTTGCCCGACAGGTAAGCGGCGGTGGAGACAGCCTTGGCGGCACTGAGTGGGTCGCGCAGCGGTAAAATATAAATAGTGGAGAGAAAGTGGAGCGTTGTTGTCGCCTCCGCCAGAGCGGCCGTCATGACCCAGGGGTCGGGCCAGTGGGTATCGGGGTTCCAGAGAATATTGCCGTTGTCACCGTACTCGTAGTCGTCTACCTGTTCAGCGGTAGTTACCAGGTGGTCGCCGTAGGACACACCGTGAAACCCTAATTCCTCGCAGAAACGTGCCAGTTCAGGCATCTGGTCCATTTCCACAAACGCAAGAGACTGCCAGAACTTCATGTACATCGCTCCGTTAAATAACCCGTGTACCAGTGTGCCAGATTCTTTTTATAGTTGAAACTATAAAAAGGGGGGCGTAAGGTAGAACGCAAATGAAAAACGAGTTCACGGGAGTACCGATGGCCAACTATACGCGTGACGAAATTGAAGAAATGATGCGCCGCTGGATAGCGGTGAATGACAAAGCTGAGCAAGAGGGCAACTGGCGCCATCTTGCAGACTTTTACACAACAGATGTTATCTACGGTTGGGATACACCGAACGGAAAGTACGAATTCAACGGCAGGGAGACCGTACGCGAGAACTGCGTCGGCGCAGCCATGGATCCCTACAAGGGTTGGACTTACCCCTATGACAAGATTGTTATCGACGAAAAACGGGGAGAGGCATTTTGCACCTGGTGGCAGACACCGCCGGGCGCACCGAACCGGGAGGATGGCTCCGCGATGAAGGTCATTGGCGCATCCTGGTTTCGCTATGGCGGCGATTATCAATGGTCAGAACAGTTGGATATGTATGACTATACCAACATCACAAACCTGATTCTGGAGTGCGTTGATAAAGGCATTCTGAAGTCAATGCCGAAAATGTCGTCTGAACAAGTGAAGGAGGGGTGAGCATGACTGGCGCTGTAACCCCCGAGCTCAAGCTACCCCCAAAAGTCAGCGGTGAAAAACCAGGTGTGGGGCATATGGAAGAGTTCAGTGTCAATTTTGCTCGCTTTCTGATGCGCTGTAACAGCGAGTGTGGCGAATTGGCTGAATACAATATGGCCGGCCAACAAACCGTGTTGATGAGCGGCCCCCGGGCCCAGGAAGCGTTCCTGAAAGGGCTGGACAAGCACTTGAGCCGGGCGGCCGCCTATCAGGCAACCGTGCCTGTTTTTGGAAAAGGGGTGATATTCGATGCGCCTCCGGACCGTATGAAGACCCAGTTGAAGATTCAGGTCGATGCGCTGCGCTACCAGAACATGAAGAGCTATGCGGCCGTTATCGCTGAGGAGGTTGAAGCGTGGGTCTCGGACTGGGGCGAAGAGGGTGAACTGGATTTTCTTGATGAGTTTATTAGTCTGACCCTGAACACCGCGTGTCATTGTCTCCTGGGTGCCGATTTTCGTTATCGGATGACCGCGGAATTCAAGGCGCTCTACCATGATCTCGAGAAAGGTCTGCAGGCGATCGCCTTTGTTGATCCCTACCTGCAACAGCCGCTGTTCGAGGCGCGTGACAATGCCCGCGCCCGGCTACAGGAGTTGATCAGTGAGATAATCGCTGAACGTCGAGCCGATCCCGACAAGATCTATGGTGATGCCCTGGAAACATTTATGTCGGGCACCTACAGTGATGGTTCCCTCCTGAGCGATAATGAAATCACCGGGTTGGTCATCGCCACCATGTTTGCAGGTCATCACACCAGTTCCGGTACGGCCGCCTGGACCGCCGTTGAATTGGCGCGATGCCCCGAGTATATGGCAGATATACTTGAAGAACTGACTGCGCTGTTCGGCGAGGGCCAGGATCTGACGTTTGAAAATCTCCGCGAAATTCCTCGCCTGGAGGCTTTTATTGAAGAGGTACTGCGCCTGCATCCTCCATTGGTGCTTCTAATGCGTCGTGTTATCGAGGACATCAACTACGATGGCACGCTGATCGAGGCTGGCAAGACGGTAGCGATATCCACCTACGGCTCCCACCGCAACCCCGCGTTTTTTCCCGAGCCCGAGACGTTTAATCCTCACAGAGACCGGGCCAATACGCCGGAGATGATGTGGGCCTATATTCCCTTTGGGGGTGGTCCCCACAAATGTGCCGGTAATGCCTTCGCGTTGATGCAACTCAAATCTATTTTCGCTGCGTTGCTGCCCAAGTATGATTTTGAGCTCGTGGATTCTGCGGAGAATTATCAGGATGATCTATCGGCAATAGTGCTCAAGCCGAGTTCTCCTTCCCGCTTGCGATATCGTCGGCGCGCATAGCATAAAGGATAAGCATTCATGGTTATGAAAATCAGTATAGACCGGGCCTTGTGCCAGGGACACAGTGTGTGTCTCGGAGAATGTGCAGAAGTGTTCAATGTTGAAGAGACCGACGATGCTTATCCTCAAGTGGTGTTATTGCAAGAAACACCCGCTGAAGAACTGCGTGACAGGGTCATGGCAGCAGCCCGGTACTGCCCTAATCATGTGATTACCGTGGCAGAGGTCTAGGCTCACACATGCGCATACTGGTTACGGGAGGAACGGGTTTTGTCGGCTCTCATGTTGCCCGGCAACTGCAGGCCACGGGGCACGCTGTTCGCTTATTAGTGCGTGACCAGACCAAAGCATGCGCTTATTACGATAAGTTAAATCTGCCACAGCCCGAGATGGTGACAGGGGATATCACCGAGTCCGACTCGGTGGCCGCGGCGCTGGCGGAGTGCAATGCGGTGGTACATGCTGCTGCCGGCACGCCTCTTGGCGCGACCCGGAACGAGTTGCTGCGGGTCAACGTAGAGGGTACACGCAACGTGGTTGGCACTGCGTTGGAGCAGGGTATACAGCAGATAGTCTGCGTCTCCAGCATCACCGCGATCTTTAACGAGGACGGCGCAAAAGTCACAGCGAGCGCGCCTCCCGCGCCGTCGAAGCTTCCCTATGGGCAAAGCAAAGTCGAGGCGGAGCGTTATCTGCGCAGCTTGCAGGCAAGCGGTGCCGCGATATCGATAGTCTATCCGGGAGGCGTGGTGGGGCCCGATGATCCCAGTCTGTCCGACTCCATGCGGGCGCTGAAGCACCGTATCGACAACGGGTTCCGCATTTTCGGAGATGGCGGAATGCAGCAGGTGGATGTCCGTGACCTCGCCGCGTTTATCTGTTCGCTCGCAGTCAAAGGAGACGGTGGTCGGTTCCTGGTGCCAGGGGTATACCTGAAGTGGACAGAGTTTGCGGACATTGTCGAATCGGTGTCCGGGTGCGATCTCAAGCGTATTCCTGTGGAGGGCTGGAAGCTCAGGTTGATGGGTCAACTGATCGATATCGTGAGAAAATTTCGTGTGATGGATACTCCCATATCAGCAGAGACTATGCGCTATGCTACGTTGTGGCCGCGGATCGAAAATACGCATGAATTAGTGGCGCGTGGCATTACCTTGCGAGACCCCGCGCAGACCTTCAGTGACTGTATCGCCTGGATGGTGGCCGAAAAGCATCTTGACGGCGACCAGTGTCCGCGCATTGTGCAAACACCAGGTCTTGTATGACCGGTCCCGCCTCAGGGCAGCCGTTTTTCTTCGACGATTGTGTTGTCGGAGAAGAGCATCTCGCAGGCACCTACGAGCTATCGGCCGCGACTATGATTGAATTTGCCCGAGAGTGGGATCCACAGCCTTTTCATATCGACGAAGTCGCCGCAAGGGACTCCATCTTCGGTAACCTGACCGCTTGTTCAGCACACATTTTCGCGATTTTTTGTATCACCAGCCAGCGCTGGCAGAGTGGTGTAGTGCAGCAGGCCGTGGCGGGTCTGGGGTTTGACGATATGCGTATGCACCAGCCAGTTTTTGCCGGTGATGTGTTGCGGTGCAAGACAGTGATTGCCGCGGCGCGCCTGTCTGCCAGTAATCCCGATAGCGGTATTGTCAGTTACGATACGCGGCTGGAGAATCAGCAGGGGGTAGTCGTTTTTAGTATCAGGGCCTCCAGTATGCTGGCACGTGATCCGGCAAGAATGGCAAGCAAGCCCTAACTATATTGCAGGTATCGCGTATACTGGTTGCAATAAAAAAAGGTATTCGGTCTATGAAACAGTGCCGCTCTATCTCGATTGCAGTCCTTGGCTTTTTTTATCTCTGTTGTCCGGTGCTTGCGGCTCCGGCCCTTGAAGAAATCATTGTCACAGCCGAAAAGCGCGCAGAATCCCTACAGGACGTCCCTATATCCATCGTCGCGTTTAGCCAGAATCGGCTGGAGCAGTTGGGTATTAACGACATCAAGGGATTGGCTTCAACCGTGCCCAACCTGCTGGTGCAAGAATTTACGGGTTCGTCGACCACTGTGCGCCTTTTCATCCGCGGTGTTGGCCAGAACGATGTGCAAATCACGCAAGATCCTTCTGTGGCTTTATACATGGACGGAGTTTATATCGGTTCATCCGTCGGTACGGCATTTGAAACAGCAGATACAGAGCGCATCGAAGTTTTGCGCGGCCCCCAGGGCACGCTTTATGGCCGCAACGCGACGGGCGGAGCGATTAATATCATCACGCGACCAGCCGACACAGAAGCTCTCGACTTTCGTCAGAATTTTCAGGTTGGTAACTACGGTTTGTTTCGCTCCAGTAGTATTCTTAATTTGCCGATCACTGACAACACCGCAGTCAAGTTTGCTTATACAACTTACGACCGCGACGGTATTGTCGAAAATAAAGGTCGGGGCGCAGATTTTGGCATCGAGGATCGCAATACCTTTATCGGCGATTTTCATTGGACAATCAGTGATCAGCAGACGCTGGATTATAAGTATGAGCACTCCTCCACCAAGGATACCGCTCGCCTCTCACAGGCACTGGGGTTTGATCGCAGTCAGCCGCTCGCGAGTGCTATTGTCTTTGAGAACCCTGAGGTAGATGCGGCTGGCAATCCCGTTGAGGCTACTAATGATCGGCTTGACGAGGCGACATCCTATGATTTTCAGGAGAAAGGCGACAACAAGATCAAAGCACATACGCTGAACTACGCTTTGGAGATAAATGACGTTCTGAGTTTTAAGTCGATAACCGGTTACAGGGACTTGAATGGCTTCACGCAGAACGCGCAAGCGCCCACCGCGGCGCTGTTCGGGAACCTTACGATTACCAATGGTTTACCACAAACCGACTTCAATCAGTTTACTCAGGAGTTGCAGTTGTTGGGCGAGACAGATTCTCTTGTCTGGGTGGGCGGCCTGTTTTACTACGAGGACGATGGTGAAGAAAATCAGCCGGGCAATAGCGGTGGTACCGAAAATCTGCCGCCCGGTGTGTTGGTAGATTTCACGAAAACCAAGAATAGCTCTGCTGCGATATTCGGGCAGGCAACCTGGACGCCGGCGGCGCTCAACGACCGCTGGCACTTTACGCTTGGAGCCCGTTACTCTGACGATAGCCGCAAGGCGACCAGAGACAATAACCGCGTGTCCTTTTCATTGGGCCAACCTAATGGGATTGCGCCGTTCAGGGCCAAGTACGATAAGGATTTTAGCAAATTTAACCCGTCGGTCACGGTGCAGTATGACCTGAATGAGTTTTCCAACGTGTATGCCAAGGCAGTCAGCGCTTACAAGTCAGGGGGCACCAGTCAGCGCTCAACCAGTCGCGCTAATTTCGAGATGGGGTTCGATGAAGAGGACCTCGTTTCCTACGAGATCGGTTACAAGGGCGATCTGCTGAATGGCAGATTGAGGATCAATGGCGCGCTGTTCTACATGGAGTATGACGATTACCAGCAGAGCGTACCCACAGGCAATAATGCGGGAGAGCGCGATTTTATCAACATAGACGACGCTAATATAAAGGGTCTGGAGTGGGATATTTCTGCGGCTATCACCGATGAGATAACAGCTTCGCTGAACTACGGGTACCTCGATACGAGCTTTGGTCCCAGTAGTGTGTCCTATCTTGCCCTCGACGCTAATTCACCGGATGGAACTTCGATCATTACTGATACACTCACCGACGACCTGGCGCTTGCCCCCAAGCACAGTGCGACATTGTCGCTCGAATATACCCGGCCCCTGTCTTTCGGTCTTTTTAACGCGAATATCAACGTGCTTTACCAGGACAGTACGAACTCGGGCGTGACCGTGCCTACCGGCTATTTGGATGAGCGCACCCTGCTGGGCGCTAACCTGACCCTTTCCCAGATTCAATTAGGTCGAGATTACGGCCAGTTGAAAGTAATGCTGTGGGGAAAAAACCTGCTGGATGAGGAGTATTATATCGGCAACATTCGGCAAACACAGTTTGACCAGCTGGGTTTCAGTTACGGGGTGGCGACGTTCGGTGATCCCCTCACCTACGGCGTCACACTGGAATACCAGTATCAGTGATCACCGGCTTAGGCCGCCTTCGGTGCCTGCCTGATTGCGCTAATGTCGGGCCCGATACGGCTGGCTGCTGACTCAATCAGTGAGCGGTCGAAGCCGAACACATCGATCGCGTTCTCTCCCAGAATTGCGCGTACTTCCTTTTCACTGACGGCGTGAAAGGTTTCTCGTAACTTGTTCATGGTGTCAGGCCAGGTACCCTCCATGTGGGGATAGTCCGAACCCCACATGAGTTTGTTGATACCAATGTCATGGCGGCTACCAATTTCATGGGGCGCCAAAAATGAAGCGCCGATAAAACAATTGCGTTGAAAATACTCTGTCGGTGTCAATGACATGTTCTTGGTAAAGTGGGCAAAGATCGGGTTATCGATCTTGAAGTTCAGTACTCTCAGCGTCTCAATGATCCAGGCGCAGCCTGTTTCAGTGAAAATCATTTTCAGTCCGGGGTGCTTTTCGAAAACGCCAGACCACAGCAGAGCCGTGAACGGCCGTTGCGCCCACATGTCGACTTCGCTGATGTACATCATTGTCGCGCTGCCCGCATCGCCGTAATCCGGAGACCAGCCCGAGTGTGTGTGAATCGGCATGTTCAATTCTTCACAAACGCTCCACAGGGGTTCGTAGCGACGATAGTCGTGGTAGAACGGGTGATGCCCGGTGCTGGTCGGTAGCAGGACTCCTCCAAACAGGCCCATCTTATGCGCTTCCCTGATGTCACTCACAGTGGTCGCGATATCGTCTACGTTGACAATGGCGACCCCCGCATGTCGCCCCGGGTTACCCTTGCACAGGTCCGCGAGCCAGTGGTTATAGGCGCGATTACCAGCGAGGCTTTGCTCGGCCGAGACCTCGTGGCGGTACTGCATCAAGCCTGCGCCAAATGGCGCCATCTGGGGAAAAATGACCTCGCCGGCGATGCCATCCTCCTCCAGCTCTTTGAGTCTGACTTCAGGGAGGTACTCGCCGCGTCGAGGGGCAATGATGCTGTCTGGATCGCAGAGGAAATCCCACAGTTCTGAATCCGTGGCGCGGGCCGCGGTAGAGGCCGCCGCTGGATCCATTCTGCCTGCGCCCTGGTCCCCCGAGCGAGCGTTGAATTCCTCCGCTGCCTCTTGATCGAAAAAAGTGCCCATACGCTTCATCATTTCGCGGGCGTATTCCAGCCACCAGGCATCTGCAGCCGTATGAAATTCGGCAGGCAGGTAAGGTTTGTAGCCCTCCGGCAACGCGCCTGCGTGACAATCCGAGCTGATAATGGCGAGTTTTGACATAACTATCTCCTGCACCTGTAGGGTCTAACCGAGCCAGTGTATTGGAGCGAAACGTGATATAGCAAGCTCGTAAGCTGACTGTGGTCAACGTACCGTGCTTTGTTATAAATTGTTGCACGGGGTCAATTGGTTGGGAGCACATTATGGACACAGCGTTACAGCCTGCGGTGGTGGAGGCGGATCTCGGCTTCTCAAGGCCAGCCGAGGTCATCAAGGATGATGGCAGCCGGGGTTTGAGGCGGGCCGTTACACGGCCGGTCGATCAGGATTTTTCCAGTCAATTCGAGTACCGGCGCTGCCAGATACGCGACTTGTGCGGGGCGGGGCACCCGCAGCCCGGGCTGCGCTCCATGGGCTTTGAGACCATCGATCTGCGCGATAGAGAAGGCCTACAGTCGCTGTTGTGCGATGTGAAAGTGGCCGGGGAGATCAGTGACGCCCAATCCAGACAGTTGCGGCGTCACCTGCAAGGCGGCGTATTTCGTCTGTCCCGCGGCCGGTGCCTGAAAATGCTTCACGTGGCGCCCGAGGGACTGGTGATGCGCAGGGGCGGACCGAACGGATTGAAAGTCGATCCGCACCGCTCGATGACGGAGATGAACCACCACGATGTGGCGCTGGCCATTCACGGTGACCAGGACGTTCGCGGAACACCACTACGGCAAATTATGCGTGGTTTCGCCCCCTCAATGTTCAATCATCGTACACCGGATGGCAGTAATCGCTGGTCACCCCTGACACTCGTCAACTTGTGGATACCGTTACAACAGATTACCCGGCCTCTCGCCCTGATGGACCGGCGCACGCTGAATGCCCGCAAGCACCAGTTGCGATACGCCTTGCCTACCGATACCTTTCTCGATCGACGGGAGGATATGCGCTTGAATGATATCTGGGCGTTTCTCCACGATGACGAGCAGCGTTGGTACTTTCACTCCCATATGAATCACCAGCAAGCCTATGTGTTCGATACCCTCGGCGAGCCACATGGTTCCTTTACCCTTCCCGGTGAGAACGTCGCAGAGCATTATTACCAGCTACTGCTTCAACTGCGCGAACAACTGGCGAAGGGCGCTGCGCTGCCTATCGCGATGGCAAAGCCGCCGCCGCTTGCGGAAACGACAGCGCCCCTGCGCAAGGCGATCGACTCGATGGCTTCATTGGTCGCACACGCGCCCAACGACAAGTCTGAGCAGTCGACTATCGATGTTTGGCAGGCCCGTGCGGGCGAGGCAATGGACAGTGTGGTGCGCAAGTCATTGGAGATGCGGGTGGTGGCGATGGTGTTGCCGGATCTGTGGCCTTTTAACCGGCGCTCTTGAGGGTTTGCTACTGGCCATGGTTGAAGCTCAACGGCTTTATCTGCCCCCTCGGGGAGTGATGCCGCTGAGATCGGTGGGCGCGTTCCTCTCAACCTGCAATAGGAGCGCAGCATATTCCGAGACTAGTGGTTCGCGATACGCCTAAGGGGGTGGTGCGCTACGTCAGGTATTTTTGAGCATTTGCTTTGGATTCTCATTTCGACACTTATGGTTGCTGCCGGTAGGTGGTTTCTTGTAACGCGGCGCAGGGACGCAAAAAAGCCATGATGTGATCTGTGATCTGTGATGTTGTGCTCATTATGGAGCATGGTAAACAGAGGCGTTCTACCCTATGCTTACAGGTGATGGAAAATATAGGTTATTCATAGGCTTAGCAATAGTGCCGATAAAAAAATCCGGACTGTGAGGGGGGGCAGGACGCCTAATATGAGCACCCAAGTTGATCCACTGCTAGAGTGCCTGCTCGCCCTGTGCCGGTTTCACGGTGTCGGGACTACGGCTGCTGCCGTGTCGGGTGGTTTGCCACTGAAGAAAGGGCAACTGACCCCCGACCTGTTCGACAGGGCGGCATCCAGAATGGGTTTGTCCTGCAGATTTGTTCACCGCAGTGTCGACGCTATCGAGACAGCGCTGTTGCCCGCCGTGATTTTCCTTGAGGGTGAGCGTGCTTGCCTGCTGACCGGCTGGAATACCAGTGGCGAGAAAGCGCAGGTTGTGTATCCCGACCACAACGAAGCGGTAGTTGAAGTTTGTCGTTCTGAATTATCCGCACAGGCTACGGGTGAGGTAATTTTCTGCCGTCCCCGCTTCCGCTTCGACGCTCGCGCTCCTAGGGTCGGCGAAAGTGTGCGGGGTCATTGGTTTTGGGATGCGATCAGAGCCAATGCTCCCATTTATCGCGATGTGCTGCTCGCCGCTTTTTTCATTAACGTGTTCGCGTTGGCCATGCCTTTGTTCACGATGAACGTCTACGACCGGGTGGTGCCCAACCACGCGACGGAGACCTTGTGGATGTTGGCGGCAGGCGTCATCATACTGTTGCTCGCGGATATTTCTTTGCGCACGATGCGGGGCTACTTTATCGATCTCGCCAGCAAACGTGTTGATATCCGGCTGTCTTCCCTGATTATGGAGCGAGTACTGGGGATACGCTTGGAGCACAGGCCCGCTTCTGTGGGCTCTTATGCAGTGAACCTGCGCTCTTTCGAATCTCTCAGGGACTTCATTACATCGGCGTCAATTACCACGCTTATTGACCTCCCTTTTGCCGTGCTTTTTATCGCGGTGATGGCGTGGATTGCATGGCCTGTGATTATTCCTGTGATCATCGGTCTGATAGTGGTTGTCGGCTATGCATTGTCCGTGAGGGGCAAGTTAAAAGAGCTGGCCGAGACGACTTATCGGGCAGGTGCGATGCGTAACTCAACGCTGATCGAAAGCCTTGTGGGGTTGGAGACAATCAAGTCGATGGATGGCGAGTCGCGCGTGCAGCGGCGTTGGGAAGACACCACTTCTTTTTTGGCGCACGTCGGTGTGCAATTGCGTTTAATAACAAACTCGACGATTAACGTGACCCAGTGGGGCCAGCAGATGGTCTATATCTTTGTCATTATTACTGGGGTCTATCTGATTTCTGTGGGCGCATTATCCATGGGGGGATTGATCGCCTGTACCATGTTGTCCGGCCGCATCATGGCACCCTTCGGTCAGTTAGCGGGTCTTATTACCCAGTACCATAACGCGCAGATATCGCTGGAGACTTTGGAAGGCGTCATGGATAAACCGGTGGAGCGTCCGGAGGGAACGCAGTTTCTTTCTCGCGAGATGTTTCGCGGTGAAATCGAGTTCAAGAATGTGTCGTTTGCCTATCCCGGCGCGGAGATGAGTTCACTCAGTGATGTTTCTTTCAAGATCAAGCCCGGTGAGCACGTGGCCATATTGGGACGGGTCGGTTCGGGTAAATCCACCCTGCAGAAACTAGCGATGGGCTTGTATCAGCCCACGGATGGCGCCATCTTTATTGACGGCATAGACAGCAGGCAGCTGGACCCTTCCGAACTGCGTAGCCGCATCGGTTACGTGCCACAGGATGTCACTTTGTTCTATGGCAGTCTGCGAGACAATCTTACTATGTCGAACGTCCAGGTCTCCGATGCGGCGATAGTGCGGGCAGTGGAGATCGCTAATCTCGCGGATTACGTTAACCGGCATCCACAGGGGTTCGATATGATGATCGGGGAGCGCGGCGACTCGCTCTCCGGAGGCCAGCGCAAATGCGTCGCGCTGGCGCGAGGGGTCATTAACGAACCGCCACTATTACTGATGGATGAGCCTACCGGCTCTATGGATCATTCGACCGAGGTAGCGGTCAAAAATCAGCTGGCGGAGTTTGTTCAGGGGCGTACCTGGCTGGTAGTGACGCATCGCAATACCCTGTTGGAGATGGTGGATCGCATTATCGTAATTGACCAGGGCAAGCTGGTGGCTGACGGGCCGCGGGAAACTGTGGTGCAGGCCCTTCAGCAGGGTCGTGTAGGGAAAGCGGAATGAGTGCTGAGTCGCAGGGACGAATGCCCGGCGAGGCCGGGGTCGCGACGCCACCGGCACAGGAGCAGCGTTCTGTGTCTTGGCATCGACAGCTGGTGGATGTCCTTTTTGCACCCTGGATACCCGATGATACTGAGACCCCGGATGACTGGCAGCAGGACGTTCACCGCGCCTTCGTAGAGCAATACCCGCTGCGGGCGCGCAAGATTCTTTATGCGGTGGCGATTGCTGTTGTGCTGCTGGTGATCTGGTCGGCTCTGGCAGAGATTGATGAAGTGACAAAAGGTCAGGGAAAGGTCATACCGTCGCGACAGGTGCAGGTGATTCAGTCCCTTGATGGGGGTGTTATCACGAAGATTCTGGTGCGTGAGGGAGACATGGTTAAGCAAGGTGAGCTACTGCTTCGTCTCGATCAAACACGCTCCCAGTCCACCTTCCGCGAAAACCGGGCTGAGTTCCAGGCGCTTTCAGTCAAAGCTGCGCGGTTGCGCGCGCTCGTGGAGGATACAGACTTCGCGCCCGACGCCGAACTCTTGGTGACCGTGCCCAATATTGTTGCAGAGGAAATGGCGCTGTTTACCACGCGACGTTCGGAGCTGGATCTGGCGCAAAAAATTGCGCAGCGTCAGCTTGAACAGCGTGATGAGGAACTGGTCGAGGCCATTGCGCGTGAGGCGCAGGCGGCTCGCTCTTTGGAGTTGACGAGTCAGGAGTTGCGTATGACTCGACCAATGGTCGATTCGGGGGCGGTATCCGAGGTCGAAATACTGCGACTGGAGCGAGAAGAGAATCAGCTCTCCGGTGAGCGCAAGCAGGCGGCGGCGCAGATTAACCGTCTTGAGTCTGCTATACAGGAGGGTCGCCGGAAACTGGATACGGTAGATGTGGAGTTTGACAACGAAATCCGTGAGGAGTTGGCGGACACACTATCGCGTATCAATTCCCTGCGGGAAACTGCGGAGGGACTATCGGATCGAGTCAAAGGCGCGGAGATTCGCTCGCCGGTTAACGGCACGGTAAAACAGCTTTATTACTATACGATCGGTGGTGTGGTCCTTCCTGGTAAAGAGATCATTGAGATCGTGCCGGCCGATGATACGTTGCTGCTTGAGGCCCGCATCCGGCCCAGAGATATCGCTTTTTTAATGCCAGGGCAGAAAGCATTGGTGAAATTCACCGCTTACGATTTCGTCGTCTATGGCGGACTGGAGGGCGTTGTAGAGCATATCGGCGCGGACACGGTTATGGATGAGGAGGGCGAGCCTTTCTACGAAGTCACTGTTCGTACCCACGAGGCCCGCCTGGCGGAAGACAAACCCATTATTCCCGGTATGGTCGTAGAAGTAGACATACTGACCGGCAAGAAAAGCGTGCTGGCCTACCTCATGAAGCCTATTCTTCGCGCCAAGCAATACGCACTCACGGAGCGCTGATGAGCCGGGTTTTTATTACGCCCACGGGCATATTGCGCGAGCGCTGGCGTGAGGCTTTCCCTGCAGCCCGTGCCGCGGCAAAAATGGCCCGGCTGACAGAACAGGTTCTGTCCGACACAGGCAGTCTTTGGCTTGATGCAGCCCAGTTGCCAGAGCAGTTGAGAATGCCCCGCGTGATTGCCGCCTGTGCTCTGGGTCGACCTGTGGTCGTAATGGTTGGTGTGCCTGCGGAGGGAGAGGCCCACGCGTTCCTCAATGCGGGGGCGGTCGGTTATTGCCATGTAGAGGCAGCACCCGAGCAGTTGCAGGAAATTGCGACCGTGGTGGAGCACGGTGGGTTGTGGATGCCGCCCGCCTTGTTGCAGCGCTTTTTGGCGCTTACGACGCGTGCTGCGGGGTCCCAGGTGCCGCAGGTGCAGCCCCTGAACGAATTGACCTCGCGCGAGCTAATGGTCGCGGAGCAGGTTGCAAGAGGAGCCAGCAACCGCGAAATTGCCGAAATCCTGAGTATTACGGAGCGAACTGTCAAAGCGCACTTATCGGCGATTTTCGAGAAATTGCAGGTGCGTGACCGGGTACAACTGGCGCTGAAGATGAACAATGTCCCCACCTACCATACGGTGAATTGAGCCCCGGCGTCCGTTTGCAACGCGCCTGACCCCGGCGGACCACCATTGACCCGACTGTGACCTGCGTCACACTGTGTAATTCAGCCACCTTACCTGTCCAAAAGTACAATGCCAGAGCCGGTCGGCCGGCATAGTATTGCAGCACTATACCGGTAATTTTATACAAACAGGGTCGGGTTACCGATCCGGATTGGGAGAAAGGCATGGCACAGGAATCTACCGCAACAGTCACCGCGATCACGGGTCGGGCTATGGCCCGCAACTCCGATGGCGAGCTGCGTGTGCTAAGAGTGGGCGATACCCTGCGCGAGGGTGAGAGCGTGGTCACGCCAGACGGTGGATCTGTAGAGCTTGCACTTGCTGATGGCACCCCGCTCGGTGTCTCCGGCGCGACGGAAATGGCGATTACCGGCGACCTGCTGGCGGAGACTGCGGTTGGCGCCGATGAGAGCGCCCTGCAGGACGAGACAGTACAGCAGGTATTGACCGCCCTCGACGCTGGTGAAGACCTGGGCAACGTGGTGCCTGCGACGGCCGCCGGTGATGCCGGACAGAACTCCGCTTCTGGATTGGACGGCGAGGGACACAGCTATGTGCGCCTCAGTCGTATTACGGAAGAATACTCCGAATTCAGTGGCATAGAGGGCAGCGCCGCTGCGGTTGCAGAGTTTGCAGTAGATGAAAACTTCATTCCGCTGGACGCGGTAGATGACTTTGCGACTACCGAGGTGGATGTGCCGGTCACTATCGATGTGCTACCCAATGATGATTTTCAGTTGGGTGCCACGGTCGTTTCCGTGACCAATGGCCAGAGCGGTCGCGTGGAAATCAATGACGACAATACCGTAACGTACATACCTGACACGGGCTTTTTTGGTACAGATATTTTTACCTATACCGCTGTTTCAGATGATGGCACGGCGGAGGACACGGCTAACGTTACCGTTGTGATTCCGCAGCCGCCGGAACCCCCTCCCGTTGTCCTGCCGACGCTCTCCATCAGCGATGATATTGTCGTGGAAGGCGACACGGCTACCTTAACCATCAGTCTGTCTGAGTCCTCAAGCGAGACGGTGACTGTGCAGTATCAGACAAGCGATGGTGTCGAACCCAATGCGGCAATAGCGCCGGGCGACTACGACCCGGTCACGGGTCTCATCACTATTACTTTCGCGCCCGGTGAAACGAGTCAGGACATTGGACTGGTCACCAACGACGACGATATTTTGGAAGAGACAGAGAATTTCCTGGTAAATCTGTCCAATCCTACCAATGCCACGGTAGCCGACGGTACCGGTGTGGTGGAAATTATCGATGCGACGCCGACGCCGACGCCGACGCCGACTCCAACGCCGACGCCAACGCCGACGCCAACGCCGACGCCAACGCCGACTCCAACGCCGACTCCGACTCCCGGAGAGATAAGTATTGAACTGGGTGAAAGTATCCTGGATGAGGCGTTGCTCCCTACTGGCACAGGAACCTCACAGCTCCCAGCGACGGCGGTAAGGGGCGGACCTGTGGCGTTGTCTGTCGGTGCACTGGCTGCAGCAGATGGGCTGCCGAGTCAATCTGGCTCTTTTACTCTCGTCGCAGAAGATGGGTTAGGGCGATTGGAAATAAGAGCTGATCAAGCATTTTTTGATGGTGGGAGCTCGGGTAATGCTGCCCCCGAAACCAATGACGATGTGGTGCAGGCCGGTGGGGCCGCGCTGATTTTCGATTCGCAAAATGGGGGTTTTCAGCCGGGAATGTATGTCATTGAAGGGGGGGTCGTTAAAATCACCTTCGATAGTATCAGTGGTCCGGACGCAAATGGCGAATACGAAGTGTTTGTCACCGCCACGCTGCTGGATTCTATGAACCATGGGGTCGGCACGAGTACCGATGATCAGATTACGCTGCAAGTAGCCGTTGACGTTGCCGATGTCGATGGGGATACCGCGACAGCCTTCTACAATGCCGTTGTTATCGACGATACCGCGGAAGCACAGCTGGATACAGATGATGTTGCTGCAGGAAACACGGTGGACGGTAGTGTGGTCGATAATGATATGGCAGGCGCTGACGGTATCACCGAAGTGTCTGGTGCATCGACCTCGGCCGATTATGTGAGTGGTGATCTGGAAAACGGCTTGGCTAATCCGCTGATCAGTAGTAAGGGTGAGTTGACGTTGGATTCAGATGGTACGTATAGCTATACGGCCAATGACGATGCGACGGGGGACGATGTTTTTTACTATACGGTAGTCGATGGTGATGGTGATTTGAGCACTGAGACGCTGACTATCGCCATACGGCCCCCGTTTACGGTCACGCTGCAGGTTGTAGCGGTGAACTCCAAGGGAGAGGTGATTGGAGACGGATCGGAAAATGAAGGTGAAGAATCGGAAAGCTTGTACTACAAGGTGATCGCGACTGATCCAGACGCTAATGACGTGACGGCCGCTATGGCGGCTGTTGATGTCGATGTAGAGTTCACGCCTGGCACGGCTGTGTTGACGGACGACTACACTACGACGGCTGGCACAGTGAAGGTTGGCGAGGTGTTTAGTGCCGACCTGGTTGATGACTTCGAGAAAGAAGATCCCGAGACGTACACCGTGGGTCTGGTTGATGCTCAGACCGTCACACAGACTCTCTACGAGGCGATTGCTCTTTCTACAGACGATGTGACCTCGACGATTACGGATGATGCTGACGAAGACAACGATACGGTTTACGCGGTCATCAGTGTTGATGACGCGGCGATTGAAGAGGGTGAAGACGCGGTCTTCACGATCAAGCTGGTGGACAGTGCAGGCAATACAGTTACTGCGCCGGCGGATGCCGATATTACGGTTAACCTGTCCTGGACGGGTGATGTTGAGTTGACGGATGGCAGTGATGTTACGCCATACCCACTGCCCAGCAGTGTGACGCTGGCGGCGGGTACAGACTCGGTCACTGTTACAGCGACGGATGATTTGTACAAGGAGTCTGCTGAAGACCTGACGGCGACGATCACGGGTGTGACCGATGGCGGTGATGATTATGAGGTGGTCAAGGTCGGCACGGTGGCTAACGGTTATACCTCGGATGCCAATGCGGCGACGACGACGATTACGGATGATGCTGACGAAGACAACGATACGGTTTACGCGGTCATCAGTGTTGATGACGCGGCGATTGAAGAGGGTGAAGACGCGGTCTTCACGATCAAGCTGGTGGACAGTGCAGGCAATACAGTTACTGCGCCGGCGGATGCCGATATTACGGTTAACCTGTCCTGGACGGGTGATGTTGAGTTGACGGATGGCAGTGATGTTACGCCATACCCACTGCCCAGCAGTGTGACGCTGGCGGCGGGTACAGACTCGGTCACTGTTACAGCGACGGATGATTTGTACAAGGAGTCTGCTGAAGACCTGACGGCGACGATCACGGGTGTGACCGATGGCGGTGATGATTATGAGGTGGTCAAGGTCGGCACGGTGGCTAACGGTTATACCTCGGATGCCAATGCGGCGACGACGACGATTACGGATGATGCTGACGAAGACAACGATACGGTTTACGCTCGTTTAGAGGGCCCTGCGACTGTCGTAGAGGGCGACACGACCACCGACTACACAGTCACGCTGGTCGATGAAAACGGCGATCCGGTTGTGCTGACGCTCGGTCAGAGCTTCACGGTTGATGTTGAAACGACTGATGGTGCTACGCTATCTGCGACAGAAGGGACCGACTACGTCTCTTTGGATGGCACGACACTGACGATTACCGGCACAGATCCCGGTGTCTCCAGTGCAACTGTGCAGGTTACAACGCTAGATGACACCGTGGTGGATGATGGTGAAACCTACAATATTGTGATTAGTAATGCAGCGAGTCCCTCGTTTGAAAAGGCGGAGATTGACACAGGCTTTAATAGCGTTACAACAACAATTACTGATGAAACGCCTGTCGCTGTAGATGGCGCTGCGGCAACACAGGATACTGACGCCGCCGATGTTGCTACCGATATGGATTCCGGAGATCTGGAGTTTGATAACTTTGTCAGCGTCAGTTTTTCTTACGATGCCGGGCTTGGCACAGCGACTGAGAGCTCCAGTGCTGGCGTGACAACCTTTACAGCCGATGACGGTTCCTGGGAGGTCACAATTGATGAAACTACAGGCGCGTATGTATTCACGCAGAACGATCCATTTGTGCACGCGCCAGGCACTGATGAGGCCCAGGGCGAAATAGCCATTACGTTGACGGGGGCGGGTGGTGATGACGCGACGTCAACCCTGACACTAACTATAACGGATGCCGGTGTCACAGCCGCAGCGGATGACGCATCGGCTACTGAACCTGGCCAAATACTTGGCAAGGACAATGTGGTACTGATACTGGACGTCTCTGGCAGTATGGGTTGGGACCAAGCAGGCAATGAACCCGATGAGGGTGACTTTGACGGAACCAGTCGATTGGAACTCGCCCAAACCGCCATTGGGGAGCTGTTTGATACGGGGACTGTCAATGCCGTGTATGTTGTCACCTTTTCCTCTGGTGCCAGCAGCTTGAATGGCGGCAATTGGTATACCGATCTGGATGATGCGCTTACCGCCATAAATGGGTTGAGTGCTAACGGAGGTACTGACTACGATGCCGCGTTGGAAGAGGTCGTAGCCGAAGTGAACGGCACTGATTTTCCAACCGGGGCCGTGGCCACCAAGGCGATTTTTGTCACCGATGGTCAGCCTACAGAGAATAACGGAACGGGCACAGATGGTATCGACGAGACAGACACCAATAACACGGGTTTTGGTGGCCTGGGTGAAGAGAGCTACTGGATTCAATACCTTGAGAGCAACGGCTTTGATCAGGCCTATGCCATTGGTTTCGGAGGCATCGGCTCTGACGAGCTCTCCGAGTTAGAGCCCATTGCCGTTGATGTTGCTAATGACGAGGATGCGAACACCTACGAGGGCGGCACCGATGCGAACGATGACAATGTCATTATTGTCGAGGATGGTGATTCGTTAACGTTAGGGCTATTGCAGACGCTAGATTCCGTCCCTGCAGTGGGGAATGTGCTGGACAACGATACCGGGGTGGATGCACCCCTGTCTCTTGTATCGGTAACCTATGACGGTCAGACGCATACGTTTGCAACTGATGGTGGTACCGCTACCTTTGCGCTGGAAAACACGGAGGGAGAGTACGGTGACGTTGAAATTCTTGAGGACGGCTCCTTCACGTATACCGTAACGGGAACGGTCGATGTACTGGAAACCGCGAGCATCGATTACATTGTGACTGATGCTGATGGCGACAGCGACAATGCGACACTCAGCTTGCAGGCTGCGCCGCGAGTACTGGTGCAAAGTATTGTGGCGGCAAGCGGCGCATTGGCAGAGGCCGGCGCAACAAGCGAGTCTTTCACTGTGACACTGGAAGAAGGCCCGCAGGCGACACAAAGTTTCGGATTGGCGTCGTCAGCACTGGTTTCGGGTGATGTGACGGCCGCTGTGTCGGGTACCGGCGTTAGCTATGATGCGGTCACCGGGATAGTGATGGTCGAGGCAGGTGTGACGTCTTTCGATGTGACGCTTACGGCTGTAGACGATGAGTTTGTCGAGGGCACGGAGGAATCAACGCTCAATGTTGGCGCGGGCTCTGTTGACTTTGATATAACAGACAACGACAGTTACACCATTGTAGAGGCCACGTCGGCGGACGATACTCTCGTGGGACTTGCGGCGGCGCAGCAGTTCACCTGGGAATTGGCTGATGTGCAAAATACGAATGTGTCCGCGGTCGTGAGTGCTCTGCCCGACTTGACAGGGCAGTTGGACTCCACGGACGATGGCGGTAATGACATCGTAACAGTGAGATCCGCGGACTTTTCGGTCAGTGCGGGCGAGTCGGTATCGTTCACGTTCACCGCCAGCGTTGAAAATCTGGATGACGATACCAGTGGTGGTAACGTATCGTTGTTCCGATGGCGTGTAGAGAACAGTGATGACGGCACCAATGTAACTTCCTGGGAGACTTACGACGATGACTCGGCGGGTGTGGTGAACGGTGACGTCGTGCTGAATCTCTCGGATGATCTTAGCGGTCTTGGTCTTGATGGTACCTACAGGCTCGAGTTTCAGACCCGGGAGGGCGCGCATGCGGATATCACAGATATTACCCTGACAACAAACTCGCCGAGCAATACGGATACGGTAGAAGATTTCGACGTTGCGCTTGATGCACTGGATATTGGTGACTTACTTGTGGGCGGTGGCGAGCTGTCGTTGAATTTTGATTCAGGTGAGGCTCAGGTTGTGGTGAGTAATGCCGGCGCGGGCAGCGTAGACCAGATTGTCAATCTGGACGGTGTCACTGAAACGGCGCTGGAGGCCGCTCTTGGTCTTGACGCGAGCGCTGACGCGACGAGCATTCTCAACGCCATGGTCGATCAGGGCAGGATTCTTACCGACTCCTGACCCCACCGGAGGGCGACGAGTAACGCGGTGCTGGAGCGATTCGCGAGCACGCCTGCGTTACTGATTGTGAATCGCGTACGCAGGTATTCCTAATGAGTAAGGGTGACGCAGTGGTCGCCTTCAGTCTGGTGAGTGTGTGCGCCGAATGCGGTCTGTGTCGATCAATCAATGACGATCGAGAGCGTGAATCTGGTGGACGCTGTTGATGACGTCAGCGAGTCCATTCAGAGCCTAATCGACAGTGGTGAAGTCACTACCGATTCCTGATCGAACTGGGCTATCATAAATTGGCGTCACGCATGGATGGCGCAGACTGTCTTCTCTTGAGGGTGCCACATGCCTTACGTCAAACGCAGCGAGTCGGGTGAGATTGTCGCGGTCAGCCAGCAGCGCACGGAGGGCTTTGACGATGAGGTATCAGTCAATAGCGCTGAGCTCGGTGCCTTTCTTCAGGCGATGGGCCATGATGATGCGCCGCTGAGTGCAACGGATAAGGACTTTATTCGTGTGCTGGAGGACGTAGTGGAATTGCTCATCGGCAAGGGTGTTATCCTGTTCACCGAGCTACCTCCGCAAGCACAAGAGAAGATACTGCGGCGGCGGCGTCTGCGTTCAGAGACCACCGGCCTGTCCAACCTGATTGGTGAAGATTGACAGGACTGCAGCGACGCGACCAACGATCAGCTCGCGAGCGAAATCCCTGGACCGGTGGCACCGTCGATGCCCAGTTCTTTCAGCGCCATCCACTCCTGCTCGTTTTGTACGCCCTCGGCGATTACCCGCACTCCGATCGTATGACCCACGGTGCAGAGCGTGCGCAGCAATGCCTGGTTACCCGGGTTGGCGTCTATATGGCGCACAAAGCTGGCGTCGACCTTGAGGTAGTCCAAACCTACATCGTGTAGTGTGCCCAACTTGGCTAACTGGTGCCCGATATGTTCTATGCCTGCCCGGCCGCCGTGGGCCTTGATCCGGGCGGTGAGTCGTTTGAAGTTCTCCGGGAAGCGAAAGGCCGCGGACTCGGGAGTTTCGATCCACAGCTGGCTCATTGCACCTGTCCTCTTTTCCATGACATTTTCGGCCCAGCTGATGAAACTGTTGTCGGCAACAGCGGCAACAGATAAGTTGACGGCAGTGGGGTGACCCGTGTTGTCGATCTCATCCAATGCGAGCTCAAATACCCGTTTGTCCAGCTCGTCAGCAAGCCCCACTCGATGGACCCACGGCAGGAACTGCCCAGCGTTCCATGTCTTGCTGTCTACCTGCAAACGAACAGGTGCTTCGTAATGTATCAGCCGGTTGTTCGCATCTACTACCGGGAATTTCGCCAGGGAGAACTCCCGGTTGGCAATTGCTTTTTCCAGAATGCTACGCCAATGTTCCGCCTGTTCATGCATAGGCCGCAGGAGAACGTTGGCGGGATGCGCTTGCACAATAGTTGAGGAGCCCTCACGTTCTGAGGCAATCAGCACACCATCGAGTCGAGACAACAACGCAGATACACTATCCTCTAATTGATACTCGGTTGTTCCTCCGGGCAACTGCACCTGTTTTTCTGTGTCGTGATCTTCCAGCACAGCAGACATCGCGCCCTGTACATCGCTACCCAGGGTAGCCGCATCTTGAAGCCGGGGGGCGATAACGGCAAAGTCCGATCCGTTTAGCCGTGCAGCTGACCAGCCATTATGCTGAACCACAATACGGTTGAGTGCAGTACCCATGTCGTGCAGCAGAGCGTCGATAGCTTTGCGGCCAAACTCTTTGTTGAGGTTGCTTAAGTTGGTAACACGAACGATGCACAGAGAACCGGAGGATCTGTCATCGTTGCTTTGCAGTGCTGATTCCAGAGTGCGTAAGAATGGCTCCCGGTTGTACAGCCCTGTAATTTTGTCGACGTGGGATTCCCGCTGCAGATTTTGCAGCCGCTTGGTCTCCTGCCCCAGCATTGATTTCACACGAGCTGAGAGGTCATTCATCGCTGTCACCAGCTGCTGGAACTCCAGAGTGCGGGGTTCATCCGTATTGGTGATGAATCGCCGTTCTCCGATTGAGCGTGCCTGCTCCACGACCATGTCTAGCGGGTTGAGTATCCGCTTGAGCAGGAGGTTGCTGGCGACGCCAGCTACCAAGGCGGTTAGCAAGAATAGCCCGGTCAGCAAGTAACTACTTTCCCATAATTCTTCGTAAGCAAAGCGAGATTGACTGCGTAGCGTCAACGTACCTATTTGCTCCCAACCTGCCTGTACATTGGCAATCCCGGTCTCCGCGTTGATGGTCAGCAGGCGGACGAACCAGCCGGGTGCATTGGCTGCCACCCCATCTGCTGCTTTGCGAATGACTGTTTTACCCTCTGGATTCACCAGCTCGATCAATTCGTAATAACCCGTGTCAAATTTAGCGGCGACAGTCAGTTTGAGAAGGTCAGTGTCTGTGCCCTTTTGTTCAAGGAATAGAGCGAGGTTGTTGGCGTCATCCGTATTCTTCAGGCTCAGTTGCTCGGAGAGGTAGTCTCTCGCCGATAATGTAGTGATGACAATACTGACAATAAGTAAGCTGGTCAGCAGGACAATGATCGCCGCCCAAAGCTGCTTATGAAGCGACATGATTAAGCTCCTTTATCATTATGAGGTGCATGTTAACCCAATCCCTCCTCGGCGGCTCGCCTCAAAAGATCGCGCCAACGAGAAAGCCGTGATTCCGGTTCTCGACTCGCGGGATTTCGTGCGCCGCCCACCCAAATACCGAGGCTGTTGAAACCGTAAACCGGCGTCAGGTCACTGCGTTGTGAGGCGGGCAGTATCTCCGTTATCAGATTGTCCAGAATCAGTGGGTCGGCGTTGGCGCTCGGATAGTAGGCAAGGACCATGTGTGCAGTGAGTGCAGGCCCGCCCTCACTGGGTAATTGCGCCTTTACGTAGGTGATTCTCAGCTGGCTGCTATCGACCCCCGCCAGGATGAGCGTGATGTACTTGGCGATCGCGAAATCCTCGCAGTCGGCCATGCCGCGGCCCATTGTCTCCAGCGGAGTTGCCCAGTAGTCCGGGCGGCCCCAGGTGTCGGGGTCCTGTGCCCACTGAATTCGGGTATTAAAGAAACGGTTAGCCTCGATCAGCTTGTCTTCGTGGGAGAGTCGCTGCATGTTTTCTATGGCGGCTTCCCATTCATCGACCAACCTGACGGTTTCCGGGCCGTAGCGGGAATATGCCAGTTTCTGCATCACCGCATAGTCTGCCTGGGCGACGGCCAGTGTCACCGTAAGCAGGGCGATAGCGAATATCGCCCAGGCGGCGTGACCGGTGCGCGAAGATAGTGGTAGTGATGGCACCTTGGCAGGAGTCTCAGGCCGGTTTAGAGAAATCAGGAAAGCCCGTTTACGTGGCGTGGGCCAATCCTGTAAGCACCTGATGGTATCGCATAAGTGCAGTTAGACTGTAGCCCGCTAACCTGCATAGGGCAGTCGTGCATAAAATTTGTGACGCGGTTCTTGATTTAGTGGCTAGACTGGTTAAGATTAGATGCAGAATAAGACGCATTTTAGCAATATAAATATAACTTGTAGCTATAATGCGAGGGGGCGATACCTGAACATTTAAAAACTATAGACGCGGGTGTCGGTGATTGTAGCAATTGGAGGAAATGGACATGTTTTTGTTAAGAGGCAGGTGGCTTGGGGTATTCCTGGCGGTCCTGATAATGGTGGCGGGCGCTCAGGCACAGACTGAGGAAGCAGCAGTATCTAACGAAATCAACGACATACGAGGAGCTATTACCAAAGGGGTCATGATTAGCCCCCGGGTGAACGCCGACTGGTTTAACTTTGCGGCCATCGGAGAAGCCGAGCGCGGTGCGTTTGGCGGGTATCTGCCAAGCGCAGACCTGTCTGCCACCATCGGGCGTGAGCAGCGGGACACGCCGCTGATTGACCTGGGGACTTATGGCTACGATGCAACCCGATTTTCCATTACGCAGATGCTGTTCGATGGCTTCGCGACTCGCGACGAGGTAGCGCGCCTGGGTTTTGAGAAGCTTTCCCAGTATTACACCTTTAAGCGCGCCTCTGAGGAAGTGGCGCTGGAAGTCGCTGTTGCTTACCTTGAAACATTAAAGTTCCAGGAGCTGGTCGGTTACGCAGCGGATAACCTGAAAGTTCACCGTCAGATACATGACCAGATTGCCGAGCGCGCCGGTGGCGGTGCCAGTGCCGGGGTTGATCTTGACCAGGCGGTTGCAAGGGTTGGTCTGGCCGAGACTAATCTGGTGACAGAGATTGCGAATCTCAACGATGTAGGTATTCGCTTTGAGCGTCTGGTCGGCATGGTGCCTAGCAGCAAGCTCACTATGCCGGAAATGCCCGGTGACGATATTCCCAAGATGCGAGCCAATGCGTTGGACGTGGCTTATAAAAGCAGCCCCGTCATCAACGAGGCCATCGAAAACTTGCGCGCATCTCAGGAAGCTTTGAATGCGACCAACTCTCCCATGATGCCTCGCCTCGACCTGCGCTATCGCAAGGACATCGAGCATGATACCGATGGCATCAGCGGTAAGTTCGATGAAGAGGCCATAGAACTGGTGCTGACCTATAATCTTTATCGCGGTGGCGCCGATGCCGCACGCAAACGGGAATTTTATAACCTTTACTACGCGGCTATAGAAGAGCGCAAGCAAGCTTGCCTCAATGTGCGTCAGCGCGTCAGTAACGACTTTAACGATATGGCTAACCTGCGCCAGCAGGTGGTATTGACCGACGTGAGTATGCGCGCCCAGGACAAGACGCGGGTCGCCTATCGGGATCAATTCAGACGTGGCGAGCGCTCTCTGCTGGATTTACTGGACAGCCAAAACGAATACTTCGACAGCCAGCGCGCACATATCGCGGCGAAGACCGATTTGCTAGCGGCAGAGGCCAGTACGCTGTCCAACATGGGGATGTTGCTTGCGTCGCTCGATGTGAGCGGGGTGAACTCAGAGAAAGTCGCGGCCATGGATCTGGATTTGACACGTGATCCTATGGATGAAAATACGCACGCGCTATGCCCGCCCGAGCCGAAGCCGATGGTGACCATGGAGGATGCCTTGGCAGAACTGGCTGGTGGCAACGAGCGTTATCGTACGCTGGCAGACGGATCGGTGGCGCTAGAGGTCAACGTGAATTTTGAGAGTAACTCGTCCGTTATCCAGTCGGCGTTTGACAGTGAAATCGGTGTTGCAGCGCAAACTCTGAAGGATAACCCGCAACTGAGTGCAGTTGTGGAAGGGCATACCGATTCCGTGGGTACCGAAAAGTACAATCAATGGTTGTCAGAGCGTCGCGCAGGCGCGGTACGTGCGCTGCTGATCGATCGCGATGGCGTGAACCCCAGCCAGATTAAAGCGGTTGGTTACGGCGAAAGCAGGCCGCTTGCAGACAACCGCAATGGAGATGGACGCGCTCAAAACCGGCGAGTAGAGCTGATTTTAGTCAACCCCGGCTAGCATATACCCCGTGGTTTAAAACCGCTGCTCTTGCAAGAGGCAGCGGTTTTTTTTGCCCTTAGAAACAGTGTACTCCGCTGTTGCCCGTTCAGAGCTATCGTCATGCCAGCGAATGGTCAAACAAGTGTGCGCAGCGTGCAGTCACCTCAAGGCTCTGCATCAGCGGCCGTCTTTCAGGAACGGCTCTCGTGGCGAGTGATTGGTTGAGTAAAAAAGAGGTTGAGGTCCTGAGGGTGGTCAAATGGCTGCCAGTGGTTTATGCAGCCGTTTGATATCCCGGCAAGCTGTCGCGGCAGGCAAGTGCAAATTTGTGGATTAAAAAAGGCCCCAGAGGGGCCTTTTGCGGCAGCCCGTTTATCAGGGCGTGCCTGCGGGTGTGGACAGTTTTTCCATAACCTCGTCAAGGGCGAAGGTCGCCGCTTTCTGTCTGGGTGGGTATTCCTTGAATGTGCTTAGGAATCCACCAACATACTCTTGCGCGGGCACCAGCAGGTAGGCTCGATCAAGCATCCAGTCATAGTAGGTGTTGGAAGTGATCGGTGCCCGCTCGTAAGGGTCTCGTCGCAGGTTCAGGATAAGGGGCACACGCAGAGGAACAAAAGGCTCCATCCAGACGCGGAAGGTGCCCTCCGCTTTTTGTTCCATGAAGATCATCTTCCAGGCGTTGTAGCGCAGCGCGGTAAGATCGCCATCGTCGGAGAAATAGAATATCTCCTTACGAGGCCCTGTTTCCGTCTCGCCAGTCAGGAAAGGCAGGAAGTTGTAACCATCGAGATGCACTTTATAGTTACGTCCGATTGCGCTGTGTCCCGTGAGCAGTTGCTCCTTCACATCAGGGTCACCGGCAGCCGCCAGAAACGTGGGTAGCCAGTCCATGTGGTGCATGATTTCATTGGATACGGAGCCCGCCTCGATATTGCCGGGCCAGCGCACCATTGCGGGCACGCGCCAACCGCCTTCCCAGTTGGTGTTCTTCTCCCCTCTGAAGGGCGTTGATGCGGCATCGGGCCAGGTGTTGTAGTGAGGTCCGTTGTCTGTTGAGTAAAAAATAATGGTGTTATCTGCGATTTTCAACTCATCCAGCTTTTGGAGGAAGATGCCAATGTGCTCATCATGTTCCAGCATGCCGCAGGTGTAGGCGTCAGCCTGAGGGTATTGCGCCTTGCAGCGGGCCATTTTCTCACTCGCTACATGGGTTCTGAAATGCATGCGGGTGCCGCTCCACCAGACAAAGAAAGGCTTGTCTTCTTTTACTGCTTTCTCGATGAACTTGATAGCGGTAGCGACGGTATCATCATCGACGACTTCCATGCGTTTTTTGGTTAGAGGGCCGGTATCTTCGATCTTACCGTCCGCGGATGACCTGATCACGCCCCGGGGGCCAAATTTCTTGCGAAATGCAGGGTCTGTGGGGTAGTCCTCGTTCTCGGGTTCTTCTTCGGCGTTGAGGTGATAGAGGTTTCCGTAGAACTCATCGAAACCATGATTTGTCGGCAGGTGCTCATCACGGTCGCCGAGGTGGTTTTTACCGAATTGTCCGGTTACATAGCCCTCTTTTTTCAGCAGGCCGGCGATGGTGGGGTCTTCCTCTTGCATGCCAAGCTCCGCGCCCGGTAGCCCGACTTTCGACAGGCCAGTGCGAAAAACCGACTGTCCCATGATAAAAGAGGAGCGCCCTGCGGTGCAGCTTTGCTCCCCGTAGTAGTCGGTAAAAATCATACCTTCGTTGGCAATGCGATCAATATTGGGCGTGCGGTAGCCCATCATGCCCATGGTGTAGGCACTGATGTTTGACTGACCCACGTCATCCCCCCAGACAACCAGTATATTGGGTTTATCGGCAGCTTGAGACAATGCTGCAGTGCACAACAGCAAAGTAGACACAGCTATTTGCGTGATCCTTGTCATAAATCTTGCTCCATGTTGAGATATAACTAAAGAGACGCAAGTAAAGACTAATCCTTGTGCGTTTTCAAGCGAAGGTGGTCGGAATCGGACGTGTGTACGAAACTATCGCGCGTCAACATTGCGCTGCATCAAGACTGTGTTGCGCCGGGCGAGCTCACTTTCGGCTCGCGCCACATCAGCCAGAGTGGTGGCGCAGAGCGCGCGAAGCGTATTTCTCTTTGTATTTCAAAGCCGTGGCCTTCGTAAAACGGCAGGTTTTCCGGCTTGGAGTTCTCCAGGTAGGCCGGCATATTGCTGTTGTCACAGTGCCGCAACATCTCCGCGATCAAACGTGTTCCGATACCCTGGCCTTTGTGACCTGATTTAACCCCAATGGCAAACAGGTAGTAATGGGGCCGCTTGGGGTGATAGCGCTCTGTCTGCATGCCGCTGCGCACCAGCCGGTACATGCCTATTGGACCGCCGAAGCTGAAGACCGTTGCGGCAGTGGCAAAGGTTACCGGCCAGTGCAGTCTTTGCTCGGGCCCTAGCCAGCTTGCTGCCCCCCGGCCCAGAGGGTCGAGATAGGTGAGATGTTGTTCGATGAACATGGGCAGCGTAAAGGCAAAAAAGGGCGCCAGCGATGCGGGATGATTGCAGCACCAGTTGATGACGGGGTCGTCACTGAAAGCCTCCGCGAGTATCTCGATGGCCTCTGCTGCGTTGGACTTGTCCACGGGTGTGAAATTCATTGCGGGGATTGGCGTCTCTTTAACGATAGGGTGTCCTACCATAACGCTCGGGCAGCTCACGGTCACTGTTTAGCTTCATCTTGAGTTTGGCGAAAAATGGTGTTCTCTTGGGTGTCTGTTTTCGTGACACTGTGAGTCTGTTGCCCTCGCTGTTGTGTGTGATATGCGCCGAAGTAACAATGAGCATGACAAGCATACCCTGCGTGTTGCTGCTGGCTCGGATGCTCTTCGGATTGAGCGTTGTAGAACATCGCCTGAGCGGGGCTTAACTGCTGCTGACAAGAGGGTCGACCCTGCTGTGGCACAGATCATTGAGATTTGCGACGCTGATTACCGATCGTTCAGCTTGCCCTGTGATGCACTGGAAGGTGAGGGGGGCGAGACGCTGAAAGAGCCGTCTCGCCCTTACCGGGTGTGTGCCGTCAGTCTTCCGGCATCAGGTTGTTCAGATGGTCCAGGGCATCTGTGTATTCAGTGAGCAGTTGGAAAACAATATCACGACAGGATTCGGTCTCGTTTATCTGCCCCACGACCTGGCCGATCGGGTTGAATGCGACCTTCTGGCAATCACCGCTGCCGGCGTAACGGCTGGTGCGGCGCACCGCATCAAATGTCAGATAACCCTGTAATGGCATGGGCAGTGGTTCGGGAGTGTCCTCCCTCTCCCAGGCCTCAGTCCACTCGTTTTTGAGCATACGCGCGGTTTTTCCAGTGAAAGAGCGCGAACGTATGGTGTCCTCCGAGGTCGCGCTCAGGTAAGACTCTCGCTGGGCGGGTTCCGCATGCGCTTCCTCGGATACCAGCCAGCGTGAACCCAGCCATACGCCCTCCGCGCCCATAGCGAGTGCGGCCACTATTTGTCGGCCGTTTCCAATGCCACCCGCTGCCAGCACAGGAAGCGGGGCGACCGCGTCAATCATCTGCGGCCACAAGACCATGGATGTGACCTCCCCGGCATGGCCGCCACCCTCGGAGCCCTGGCAGATGATAAAGTCCAGTCCGGCTTCTTTATGCGCCAAACCATGCTTCAGTCTCCCGGCCAGTGCGCCGATTAGTCGTCCGGATTTATGCACCTGCTCAACGATGTCGGCGGGAGGGGTGCCCAGCGCATTAACAATCATGCGGCATTTCGGTCGCGTTAACGATTCGTCGACCAGGGCCTGAGCCTGTACCGCCGAGAAGCTCAGCGTCACCTCGTCGTCTTCCCCCGCCGGCCACTCGGGCACGCCGGCGTCAGCGAGCATCTTGGCAGAGAATTCGCGATGCTGCTCAGGAATAGCATCCTGTAGCATTTGCACCAGCTCTTCAGGTGTATTCTTGTCCATACCCTCATATTTCTGCGGAATCGCCGTATCCACCCCGTAAATATGGTCGCCGATATGCTCGTCAATCCAGTCGAGTTCCTCCTTCAGTTTTTCAGGCGAAAATCCGACGGCTCCCAGGACTCCGATGCCGCCTGCCTTGCTGACGGCTACTACGACGTCGCGGCAGTGGGTGAAGGCGAAAATAGGTACCTCAATACCCAGTTCTTTACAGAAATCGGTTTGCATAATTTTCCTCGCAGCAGTTAGCAAACAATCATTGGCACTACAATAAGAAAGCTACAGTATAGGAAATATTACTCACCATGAATGGCGGTAGAGGCCGGTAAAACTAGCAAAAATTGACCCCTGGAACGCCCCGTAAGAGTTGCGCGCCCGGCGGTCACGGAGAGAGTGCCTCATCCTGCCTCACCGGCTTTGCCCCGTTGAATAGGCCAGAGTTAAGTCCTCGTGAGACCTATTTGGGGTGCAGTAAGGGGTGCATTCCGCTATGCTTCCGGCTGATTAAGCAGACTCCGGCAGTGACTGCTGTAGATCTACAAAAAGGGAGCAGGGATATGTCTAGACGGCTTTATGTGTGCGCGACTGTAATCGCCCTCTGTCACGCGGGAGGCGCGGTGGCGGGGGGATTGTGGTTGAACGAATTTGGCGATTTTTCCGGCGGCCGCGCCGCCGCCGGTGCCGCAGCGGGCGTCGATGAAGCGATTACTATCGTCTATAACCCCGCCAGTATTACCTCACTCGAGGGAAACCACCTGTTTGCAGCAGGGGGCGCATATGTTGGTAAATCCAAGTTCAAGACGTCCTACAAGAGTCCCGGCAATGACGGCGGTGATGGTGGTGATGCAGGCACCGTATCGCCTTTTGGTGCGTTTGCGTATGTGCCGGAGCTCGATTCAGAGCACTGGAGCGCGGGTATCGCACTGGGCGGAATGTCCGGCGCCGGTCTGGATTACGACGATAGTTGGGCGGGCCGCTATCAGGCCACTGACGTGTCATTACTGATAATGGCCTTGAGTCCCACCGTGGCTTACCGGGTTAATGAAAACCTGTCTCTGGGTGCATCACTACAGGTGGTCTATGCGGATCTAGACTTAGATTTCGCGGTGCCGGGACTGGGAGATCAGGATGGGAAAGGGTCTCTGGATGGCGACGACGTGAAGACCGCCTACGCGTTAGGTTTGCATTACGAGCGAGCTACCGGGACCCGCTTCGGTTTGTTTTACCAAAGCGAAATCGACATAAAGTTTGACGGTGATGCGAAGATCAATGTGCCTCTGGATATCGCCAACAACAATCTGGATATCTATCGTGATGTGTCGACGGATACAGAACTCACAATGGCTCAATACGTGAGGTTCAGTGTGCACCAGGACATGAATGAGCGCTGGGGAGTAGACGTCACTTTTGGCTGGGACAACTGGAGCGCTCTGGATAACGTGTTGGTGTCTACCGATAGAGGCTCCGTCGGTATCCCCACTGAGTGGCAGGATACCTGGCACTATGCGTGGGGGGCGCAGTACAAGCTCGATCAACACTGGGACCTGACTGGCGGAGTTTCCTACGACAGTAGTCCGGTGAAAAACCGCTACCGCAACGCGCAGTTACCCTTCGATCGCACGATTCGCTACGCGTTTGGTGCTCGCTATAAGCCCAGCGCCAGTTGGATGTTTGGTGGTTATATCAACTATATGGATCTGGGAAAGTCGAAGATTGAAGCGGATCGCTTCGGCGGTGACTTCGATGAAAATCGCGCCATTCAAATTATGGCGAATTTTTCCTGGATTTTCTGAGCACACCGCTCAGATATTGTTCGCCGGCTGCAGAGGGACGGGCTTGCTGGCGTTAAGAACAGGGGTAGACCTTGTCGCAAGCGTAAGCCCCAGGCAGAGGCTCAGGCAAGTTGCGTCATAGCGATAGTTGTGTCCGGCTTTTTTGAGGCCTGATAGCACACTGCCGTTATTGAAATGCCGCTTGCAAAAGTTCGAAGGAACGCTTTCGATCTTCGAGGTAATACATATTAGTAACGGCCATAATCTCGTCTGCCTTGTGCCGCTCTGCAAGTGATTCTATCTTTTCTCTTACCTGCTCAGGAGTTCCCGCGGCGCGACTGCTTTCGCGGCTGGCGATAAACGCCTCTTCCTGTGAGCCAATCGTATAGTTCAGTGCTTCGTCCGGTGTCATGGAGACGCCGTTGGTCCGGCCGGTGAAGAATCTAAACAGGTTGAGGTCGTAGGTCAGTTGTAATTGTTTGGCGCGTTCTTCCGTATCAGCACAGAAAACCCCTATTGTTAAAATGGCGTGAGGGTCTGGTTGTCGCTCACTCGCTTGATAGTGCTCTTTGTAAAGGCCTATTAAGCGCTCGTCTGCTTGCGGGTTAATAAAAAGGCCCAGGTTGTAGGGCAGGCCTCGCTGGGCTGCCAGCACGGCGCTATCGGGGCTGGATCCCAGCATCCACAAGGGGATTTTTTCTGGCGGGCGAGGGCTAAGTAGCGGTTGCGTATCGTCATTCCAGAGATAGTCGCTCAATTTTCCGGTTAATGCGGGAAACGCGTCAAACTTGGGGCGCCCATCTGTGGCCAGGGCAACCGCGGTGGCCATGTCTGCACCGGGGGCTCGTCCGATACCAAGGTCAATTCGCCCGGGGTAAAGGTTTGCCAGCAATGAGAATACTTCCGCGACCTTGTAGGGGCTGTAGTGGGGCAGCATGATGCCGCCTGATCCCAGACGGATTGACTGTGTTGCCGCTCCCAGAGCAGCCAACAGCACCTCCGGCGCACTGCCGGCGACTGAGGGAAAGGCGTGGTGCTCTGACACCCAAAATCGCTGATACCCCAGTTGCTCGCACCAGCGTGCCATTTCCAGCGTCTCCGCCAGGGCGGTAGGGGCCTCGTCAGCACTGCGCGCCAGTGATTGATCGAGCACGGACAACGGTAGGCTCA
Source organism: Candidatus Marimicrobium litorale (assembly GCF_026262645.1). Lineage (NCBI taxonomy): Bacteria > Pseudomonadati > Pseudomonadota > Gammaproteobacteria > Cellvibrionales > Halieaceae > Marimicrobium > Candidatus Marimicrobium litorale. Next base: position 1,450,717 of record NZ_SHNO01000001.1, on the reverse strand, counting down.
TGGGTTGCTCCGGATTCAGGCGAAGCTTTTTGAGCGCGAGTAGAGAGTCACTACAGTGAGCCCCATTTCAGGGCAACCTGAAAAAGCCAGGTGTCGCGACGGGCGTACTTGCCCTTCAGGGAGCCCAGCACGGGAAGGGCGGGTGTCTCGACCGGGGCGTCATCAATGCCAACATAAGCCACAGACATGTCCAGCGCCAGATTGTCTTTCCATTGCCATTCTGCGGCCACTGCAGCGGTCCATACCTGATCCATGCGCAGGGTCATGGTGCGGTCATCGTCGTCGATCATGCTATTCGTAACTGCGCCACTCACACCGAGCATCCATCGCTCGGAGACGGGAAAGCTGTAGCTGGCAGTGATGGCGTAGAGATCGTTGTACTCTTCTTTGCTTTCAGAATAGGATTCCCCATCAAAGTAAAATTCTGAGAGACGAAACTCGCTAAAATTGTTCCAGATAAGGTCAACGGTGAACGCGTGGGCATTCTCGAATTCGTGGTACATGCCGAGTAAAACCGATTGGGGTCGAGTCCCTGTGACTGTAACATCCTGGCCAAGAAGGCCACGGGATTTGAAAATCTCTTCTGTCCTGGGCCCTAGATTGCTGAACTGGTTATCGCCCTCCTGCTCTTGTTCGATTTTCGACTGGTAGGTGAGCCCGAAGCGTGTCCGATCGCTGTATTGATATAGAGTCGAAGCGCCCCACCCATACTCCACGCTGTCGGTTTCGATTTTGGAACTGCCGTCCCCGAAGCCAGGATCGTTGCTGTTGCGCACGGCTCTTTCCTGCTCAAAGCTCGAATACGAGATGGCCGCGGACCCTGCGACTGACCACTGCTCATTGATCTTGTAGGCGAGGCTGGGGAAGGCGCTGATCAGCAGCGAGTTATAGCTTTCGATAAAATACCGCCCCGGCCAGTTGCCGAAATCGTCATCAAAGGACGCACCCAGGAAGGTCAAAGAAACGCCAAGACGGTCGTTTATAGGCTGAATGAATGCAACGCGTGGCACGAGTGTCTCGCTGGATTCATGGGATATATAATCACGCCCTGTCTCGCTGAACTGGCTCTCCCACTTCGCGTCGTTGGTGAACAACATGAATTCCAGCGAGTAGGCGCGATCGGCGAAGCGAGTAATCCCCGCAGGATTATTGCCTGCAGTCTCTGCGCTGTCCGCTGTGGCCGCCAGGCCGGAGATTCCGGCATAAGGCCTGGCGAGGGCTGCTGGCGCGATTAACGCGCAGGACAGCAACAGAAATAGCGCTTTCGTTTGTCTCATCATAGAGTTTTCCGTTGTTCGGGTCATCGAGCCAGAAACGCTTTTCCAGCAGATTTATCGCACACGGGATTATCGGCTAACTGGCGTTGCATGCCAAGAGGTATAGATGCAGAGCGCATTAGCCGCGGCGGGTGTTAAACTGTCTTTTATGGAGATTCTTTCGGAGTGGCACAGTGTTCTTTTGTGGGCCAGCGGCCTGTCGCTGCTTGCGGCGCTCGCGACGTTGGCTGGCGTCCCTTGGGTGGTGGTGCGTTTACCGCGAGACTACTTCACCAGGCCGAGGCGTGAGGTTTGGCGTTTGCCTTCCAGCAGGCCGTTCGTCGGCTTGGCGCTAGCGATTCTAAAAAATCTGCTGGGACTGGTTTTGGTCATTCTGGGTTTGATCATGTTGGTGACGCCGGGGCAGGGGCTGGCGACCTTGTTGATCGGTTTTCTGCTGATGAATTTTCCCGGTAAGTTTCACGTAGAACAATGGCTGGTGTCTCGCAGCGGGGTGATGAAAGGGCTCAACTGGCTGCGTCTCCGACAGGGTAAACCGCCTTTTGACGAGCCTGCTGCGGAGAGAGATCACTGAGTGGTTCTGTGTCGGAGCAAATGGATGATAGTGCTTACAAGACTGCCTGAATCGATTCAGTGGCAGCTGAAGGCAGTCCAGCGCCAGCAACGCCCCAGGGTTGCAAACGTCATTTTGGGCGTTAATCGCTTTTCCGGTTTGAACATGCCGACAGGCTCCGGTGGAGCATATGCGACCGGTGTGCTGAGTCGTCTGCCTGCGACTCGGTTAAGTCGGGAGGTGGTTGCGTTTTTGCCATAACCGGCACTGGTTTTGCTGGCGCTATCGCCACAGAAGGTCAGTTGACTGCCACCGAAGTTGAGCCCGCAGGCGAACAGGGGCGCACGGTCATCTGTAGCACTGGCCGTCGAGATCGTGAGTCACAGCAAACAAAATGTGATCGCGACCTGTTTCACCCCTGCCATGTACCCCGTTTGCCAACAGAGGAGCTCCCTAATGACTCATATTCATTTCAGGATAGACCTGCGGAGAGTTTCATTCATGTAAAGAATGCAATAACAAATAACCTATAAATGAAGGTTATAATTCGAAAGAGTTTTCCGTGATATCAGCAGGATAACTGACGCGTCACTGAGGTAGGGTGTGATCTGGCAGAGGGTAGTACTGTGCTCGGCGAAGCGGGTGGTCGAGCAGTGTTCACAGGCCCGCTGAGCATCCTCTGCGGGCCAATTGCGGGCTGCTGATGTCAAGCATAAGCCCTTGACCTGCAAGGGCTTGTTACCCTATAGTTGCGGCCTTCTAGCGCCTGTAGCTCAGCTGGATAGAGTACCTGGCTACGAACCAGGCGGTCGCACGTTCGAATCGTGCCAGGCGCGCCAAAAACTCGTTAAATATCAAACGGTTGGCCCCTCAGGCGCCAGCCGTTTTTTGTTTCAGCATTACCAGTGCCGGACTTTTGCCGGACTTCTCCTCGCAGACCTTGTTTACCGCCAGTATCAGCTCCTCAAGCTCGGGGGCGGAGTAGTGCGTGGTGATGTCGCCGTTGCGATGACCCAGCAACACCTTGCGGGTTTCCAGCGGTACATTGGCGGCCCGTAGCCGGCGCCCGAAGGTGTGTTTCAGGTCGTGTACCCTGACCTGATCCAACCCGGCCTTCTTGCGCGCGGTCTTCCAGCCACTGTTGTTGATGGTGCCGACCGCATGGCCCCTATAGCTGAAGACATGTTCGGGGTGAATCCCCCGCATCTGCTCCACCACTGACATTGCCACCCGGTTCAGTACCACCAGCCTGTCCTCCCGGTTCTTTACCCTTACCCCCGGCACGATGAACACTGAGGTCTCCAGCTCCGGCACCTTGACTTCCCAGTCCCACCTCAGCTGGCATACCTCCTGCTCACGACAGCCCGTATTGACCTTGAACAGCGCCATACGGGCCAGGTGATCCGGAAGCGCCTGAAACAGCATGCGCTGCTCCTCCCAGGACAAGGGGTAGGGCTGCCGGGCATCCGTTACCGGGAGCATCTGGATGAGTGGCGGTGTATCCAGCCAGGTCAATCCATGTTCATCGCGCCACAGCCGCGAGGCCAGATTCAGGATCCGCCTGACCACGCTGAGCGCGAGGTTGATGCTCTTGGTCTTGATACCCTGCTGCCGCCTGTCCTTTATATAGGGCTGGAGGCTTCCCAGGTGCACCTTTTCCACTGGCAGACTCCCGATATAGGGATCCAGCTGCTTCAGCTGCGTCGCGTAATCGGCGATGCTGGCCAGATGCAGATTTTCCTCAAGAAACTTGGCTGCCGCGTCTCGAAAAAGCCTGCAGGGTCTGGCCCCGAACACGGTGGCCTGCCTGATCTCCTCGATCCGGCGGGCCAGGATCAATTCCGCCGTTTCGAGGTCGCTTGTTCCAGTGCTCTCGTGAATCTTGTGGCCGAGTATCTGCTTTTCGATATGCCAGATTCCAGCGCGATTCCTGAGCCCCGGGCTTCGCTTGCGTCCCATAGTGATTCTCCTCTCAAAGTAGAGGTGGGACGCCCGTTGCAAGTCTTATAGTGGTCTACCCAGGCGTCCATTTCAAGGCGGTCGAAGGCGACACCCTGGCGGCCGATCCGAAGTTCGGTCAGGGCAGGGCGTACCTCGTGGTTAAAGCGGTTGCGGTCCATACCCAAGTAGTCGGGGGCGTCGCGGAGCCGGATCAGGCGGGGTTGAATCTGCATGGGCTATCTCCCCAGGTAAACCGCGGTAATCTGTTCGCGGACATGGCCCAACTCCCTGCTGATGGCCAGGCGCGCCAGCTGATCCGCCTGCTGCTGCGCCGGGGTCAGGTCCTTCTTGCTGGGTCCGCCGCCCTGGGGGGAGGGCCAACCGGTGAGTTCCAGGTAGCGTTGTTGGGCATAGGCATGGCGCAGCCCGTGCATTTTGGAGAGGCCTGCATTGGCCGTGTGGCGCTCGTAGATCCGGAGCTGCTCGATGTAGCTGCGTCCCCCGGGGATCAGGGCGCCCACCCCGGCCAGGCGTTTGGCCTGCTCCAGCAGAGCGCGCTGCTCCCTGGTCCGGATGGGGACGGTGCGTTCCCGCCCACCTTTGGTCCAGCTGGCTTTCAGGTGCAGGTGGTCGCCCCGGTCCGCCCAGCGGGGCCGGATTTTTAGGGCTTCCTCCCTACGCAGGCCGAAGGCCTTCTGTAGGCGGAGGCTCATGCGCACATGTTCATCCTTGACCTGGTCAAGCTGCTCGCGCGCCAGGCCCTTGGCTTTACTATTGTCGGACACAAACTGCCGGTCCGGTATGCCATAGAAATCATTGGAACCGGCCACCACGGCCCGCCTGTTAACCTTCTCCGCCCACCAGCGTAAACAGCTCATGCGGTTCTTGATGGTGCCCGGCGAGAGATTCTGCCCCTGCCAGTGGTCGACCAGGGCCTTTACATGCTTCTGCTTGAGAGACTTGGCCTGCAGCTGCCGAAAGCCCAGCTCGTGCAACTGGTTGGCGATGGCGGTCAGCTGGCGCTCCCGGCCCACCCGGGTTTCGAAGCTGCCTTCATGGCTGTGGCGGCATAACATTTTCAGTTGGTAGTTCAGGTCGCGCATAGTGTTGATCCTTCGGTGAGTGTTTCTGATCACCTGGCAACAGAAGCTGCGCAGGCCCGCTGGGCGGTACGATCACGGGACACCAATCCCGGTTGACCTGAATGTGTCTGGCCATAGACAGCACGGTGTGTTTTCGCAGAAAACTGGCCCGTGCAAACCAACGGTTATCCAGCCTGAGGCTGGGGTGGAATTACCTCCTGAGTGAAATGGGCAGAACTCGCTGACCGCCAGCGTGTTTGCGTGGTTGAAGAAAACAGTGGGTGGCCGAGGGCAGGGGCCCGCGACAGCAACTGCGGCGTTTGAAAAAATCCCTGGAAGCGGGATGGATTGGAAGGAGCGGCGCCCAAGCTATAAGGCACCGTGGTGGTTCGAAGATGGACCCGGTCATTACTGACCTTTGCGTCGAGAGCGGTCCTGGGCGACGCGTTCAGCAGATGCCATTATTGGAATCTGCCTACCCCGATTGCGAATGCAAGGTGGGGTGTTCCTTGCCACTTTTCCGTAGTGGCCACGGGTAATTTCGCTACTGTCGACAGTATAGACCAACAGATAATGCGTTTGTCACAAAAAAACCGGTCAACTTGCGGCGGGGTTTTTTCCCGCCGCGCCTCGATGGGGCTCATGGTACCAGTGGCACCACCCGCACCAAGTCCTGCCGGGTTATGGGTTGCGCTGGAGTGAGGCAGGTCTGGACGCTCTCTCGGTGGTTTCCGCAGAAACCAGGCGGTTCTGAGTGAGGGTTTGCTGCGGCACGAGCGGGGCTCTGCGCCCACGTCACTACCCGCTGCGCTTGGCAGTGACTTGGGCTGGCATCGGCGCGCACAGCCGGTACAAACGGCTCTGAGCGCGCTGTCCGAGGCCGGCGCCGGGACGATACGAAACCCCGTCAGCTGCCGACGGACTAAGTGGTGCCACTGGCACCACTTAGTCATCCCAGAGTGGAGGGGGTTTTTGGTTGATTTTCCAATAAAATGTAGTCACGCATTGCGAGACTGTCGGTCGCTGTAGTTGTAGCGGTCAAAGTACAACTACAACCAGCTACACGGTGTCCTGATATGCTGCCGCCTTCGAGTTTTGGCGCTTTACAATCAACTGCGAACATGGGTGTTCGTCCGGCTGAGACAGGATCAACACGCGCGTGCAGCCACCGTAGGCGAACGGCTACACATCGGCCTTGGCTTCTCCAATCAATGCGGCCAACTCAGGTGCGATTGGCATTGCTTTGAATGGGCTAACGTTGGTTCCGCCGGTATTTCCCTGCGGCACCAATCCAAGCGCCGTTTTTGTGGCAGCGCCAACAATGCGGAAGAGCTGACCTAGCGCTTCCCGCACTCTATGGTTTCGCAGAGCCCACAGCAGCATCAGTGTATGAACTTTGACATGCCAGTAGGTAGACTCCTGACCGAGCACATGGGCTCTTTCGAGATGCACAAATTCCTGCATAGCATGGCCGACTAATCTGGATCGCCGCGCTTCGGCCAGCTCTGACTCTACGTGGGGTGCTATTTTCGTGGTGAAGTTAGGTGCCATCGTGATCTCCCGCGGTGTGATTAGTCTGTCGATTGTCCTGCTCCGGCGTGCCATCGCGACATAGCTCCTCACTGCATTCAACTTCAATGGTGGTGTGAGCCAGCCCATACTGTTCGAGTGCCTCAGCCGTGGCACTCTTGATGCGACCGTACTCATCAGCATTAAAGTTCCTGTCCACAACAATGTGGGCTGTCAGCACATGGTGTTCTCCGTCAAGTGACCAGAGATGTTGGTGATGGACGCCGCTGACGCTGTCGACATCCAACAGTGTTTTCCGAATCTTATCGTGAAGCGCGCGGTCAGGTACCGCCTGGAGAAATAGCTTACCAGTAGCCCAAAGATTGCGGACCACATTGAACAGAATAAAGAGAGTGAAGCCCACTGACAGCAGCGGGTCGAGAATGGGCCAGTCGACAAACATCAATGTAATGGACACCACCAGTACCGACAGCCAGCCCAGCACATCCTCCAAGAGGTGCCAGTTCAGCACCTTTTCGTTGAGGGTGTTGCCCTTGCTCAGACGATAGGCTGCGAACCCATTGACGGTAACGCCCAGGATGGCCAGCGCGAGCATACCCTCCGCCATCGGCATCACCGGGTCCGCAAGCCGTGGTAGAGCCTCGCTCAATACCCACAGCGATCCGGCAATCAGCACCACGCTGTTGAGAAAGGCGCCGAACAGTGACAAACGGCGATAACCATAGGTGAATTCGCTGTTGGCGGATCTGCGCCCCAACCGGTTCAGTACCCAGGCGCTGCCGATAGACAGGCTGTCACCCAGGTCGTGCACAGCGTCCGCCATGATGGCTGTGCTGTTGGTCAGTATTCCGCCGATGAACTCAATGATAGTGAAGCTCAGGTTCAGGAAAAAAACCAATCCTATGCGTCTGGAGCTGGCGTCATCCTCAAGGCTGTGGTTGTGCATAAGTAGTTCTCCACCTCTCAAAAGACCATAACATGTACGCGCTTCAGCGACACACCACTCCCGGCCGGGAGAGCGCCGAGAGCGGCGCCATTACATCTTGGCATCCTTCCTGTGTAGCAGGGCATAAAGTACCGGCAAAACGAACAGCGTCAGCAGTGTTGACGAGATAATGCCCCCAATCACCACGGTGGCCAAGGGGCGCTGAACTTCGGCTCCGGTACCGGTGTTGAGCGCCATCGGCACAAAGCCGAGGCTTGCTACCAGAGCGGTCATCAGCACCGGCCGCAGACGCATCAAGGCGCCTTCCACCACAGCGGTAAGAAGGTCTCCGTTTTGGTGCCAGAGGTCACGAATGAACGCTACCATCACCAGGCCATTGAGCACTGCCACTCCCGACAGGGCGATAAAGCCGACGCCTGCCGAAATCGACAGCGGCATACCCCGCAACCACAATGACAACACACCTCCAGTGAGTGCCAGTGGCACACCGGTAAAGATAATCAGGGCGTCTTTCAATGAGCCGAATGCCATGATCAGCAGACCGATGATGATCGCGAGAATAATGGGGACAACAATCGCTAGTCGCTGGCTGGCCGACTGCAGTTGCTCAAATGTGCCGCCGTAGTCCAGCCAGTACCCGTCGAGTAGGTTCACCTCTTGTGCGATACGAGCCTGGGCCTCTTCAACGAAACCACCAAGATCGCGGTCACGCACATTGGCGGTGACCACCACCCGGCGCTTTCCATTTTCGCGGCTGATCTGGTTGGGAGCCGGCGCGAGCACCAGCTCCGCCACCTCTGACAAGGGTACATAGCCCCCGTCCGGCAAGGGAACGGGCAGAAATGACAGGCGATCAACGTCACGCCTTATGGTTTCTGGCAGGCGTACTACCAGTTCAAAACGACGGTCGCCTTCGTAAATCAGCCCCGCGGCTTCACCACCGATACCGGCTGCCACCAGGCCTTGTAGATCTTCGACATTCAGGCCGTAACGCGCGAGTGCCATACGCTTGGGATGGATCGACAACATGGGTAGACCGGTCACCTGCTCGACCTGGATGTCCGCTGCGCCCTCCATGGACTCAACAACCTCGCGGATGTCGTTAGCAGATAGCAGCAGCTCATCTAGATCATCGCCGAAGACCTTTATTCCGAGATCGGCCCGTACCCCGGAGATGAGCTCGTTGAAGCGCATCTCGATAGGCTGGGTGAACTCGTAGTTGTTGCCGGGCAGCATTTCGACCGCTTCGGTCATTTCTCTCACCAGTGCATCCTTGGATTTTTTGGTATCTGGCCATTGGTCACGGGGTTTAAGAATGACAAAGTTGTCCGCCACGCTCGGGGGCATCGGGTCGGTGGCCACTTCTGGGGTGCCGATCTTGGCAAACACCTTGTCTACTTCAGGGAAGGCCTTCAGCCGCTCTTCCAGCTGCGACTGCATTACAATGGCCTGCTCAAGGCCCGTACCGGGGATGCGCAGTGCATGCAGCGCAATGTCCCCCTCATCCAGCTGTGGGATAAACTCCGAGCCCAGCGTGGTCGCGAGCCAAATACTGACTCCGACGAGTGCCGTCGCCCCGCCCAACACCAGCCAGCGAAACCTCATGGCGACCAGCAGAGCTGGCTGGTACAGCGACTTGGCGCCACTGATTAGAGGGCTTTCCTTTTCGCTGATCCTGCCTGTCAAAAACACCGCCACTGCAGCCGGTACTACGGTCAACGACAGGACCATGGCCGCCAGTAACGCCATCACCACGGTAGCCGCCATCGGGTGGAACATTTTGCCCTCGACGCCGGTGAGGGCGAAGATTGGCAGGTACACCACGGTAATGATGGCCACCCCGAACAGGCTTGGACGAATGACTTCGTTAGTCGCTTCAAACACCAATTGGAGCCGTTCTCGCAGGGGCAACTGGCCGTTGTGCTGTGCTTGTGACAGGCGCCGTATGCAATTCTCGACAATGATGACCGTGCCATCCACGATCAGCCCGAAGTCCAGGGCACCCAGACTCATCAGGTTGGCCGATACGCCCGCTTGCACCATACCGGTGATAGTGGCCAGCATCGAAAGTGGAATGACCGCAGCCGTGATCAGGGCGGCGCGCAGATTGCCAAGCAGCAGGAAGAGGACCACGATCACCAGCAGTGCGCCCTCGAGCAGGTTTTTCTCTACCGTGGCGATGGCCTTGTCCACCAGGGTCGTACGATCGTACACCGCCTCCACCTTGATCCCGTCCGGTAGAGAGGGCTGGATGGTCTCCAGCTTTTTGGCCACCGCCTGCGCCACCGATCGGGAATTCTCTCCCACCAGCATCATGGCCGTGCCCATCACGGTTTCCTTGCCGTCGCGAGTGGCGGCGCCGGTGCGCAGTTCCTTTCCAATCGCGACCTCGGCGACATCGCTGACCTTCACTGGAGCGCCATTGCGGTTGGCAATCACCACCTGTTCGATATCGCCTATCGTCGCCAGCTGCCCCGGTGCGCGCACTAACAGCTGTTGGCCGTTGCGCTCTATATACCCGGCGCCCCGATTGGCGTTATTGCGACGTAGGGCCTCCGCCACGTCATCCATCGTGACGCCAAATTGCAGTAATAGCTGCGGCAAAGGTGTGACGTGGTACTGCTTGTTGAAGCCCCCAATGGTATTGACTTCGATCACTCCCGGCACCTGGGCCAACTGGGGCTTGATAATCCAATCCTGGATTTCTCGCAGGGCTGTGGCGTCCAATGGGCGACCATCTGCCTGGGTAGCACCCGGAAGTGCCTCCACGGTGTACATTAAAATTTCACCAAGACCGGTCGCGATGGGGCCCATCTCCGGTTCCAGTCCGGGCGGCAGGGCATTCTTGATGGCACCGAGGCGCTCGTTGATCAGGTTGCGGGCAAAGTACAGGTCGGTTCCCTCCTCGAACACCACCGTGACCTGAGAGAGGCCGTAGCGTGACAGGGAGCGGGTGTACGACAGGTTGGGAAGGCCGTACAGCGCCGTTTCCACCGGAAAGGTGATGCGCTGTTCCGCCTCCAGGGGGGAGTAACCCGGTGCTTCGGTGTTGATCTGCACCTGGACATTGGTAATGTCCGGTACCGCGTCGATGGGCAGGCGCTGAAAGCTCCATACCCCCACCCCGACAAGCACGAGAATAAGGGACAACATCAAAAACCGCCGCTCTACCGAGAGGCGTAGAATTGCATTGATCATATGGCCTCCTGGTTAGTGGTCGTGGGATGCGCCGGATTTTTCGATATCCGCCTTGATCAGGTAGCTGTTCTGCACCACGTAGCGGTCACCCACACGCAGGCCTTCCAGCACCTCGGTCTTGGTGCCATCGCTGCGACCGAGGTCCAGGGGGCGAATCTCGTAGGTGTCGTCCACCTGGGTAAAGACCACGGTCCAGTCGCGAAAGGACTGCAAGGCGCGATTTTCTACGGTCAGTGTGGCGTCCACCGTTTCCACCACAATGTCCCCGGTCACCAGCAAACCCGGAGTGAGCATGCCGTCAGTATTGTCTACCTCCACCCTGGCCAGAGAGTAGGGGGCTGTGCCGGGAGCAGGCAGCAGGTGGCGAATGGTGCCTTCCCGATCGATACCCTCGGCTCGCAGCAGGACTTTCTGGCCGACGGCAATTTCGGCCCTCTGGCCAGGGAACACCTTGAGTTCGGCCCACAGGGTGGTCAAGTCGGCAATAGCGAACAGAGATTGCGCTCCGGTCATTTCCCCGCTACTGCCCCGGCGCTCGATCACGACGCCGTCAATGGGAGCGCGCAGCTCGTAGGTTTTGAGGCTTTCATCCGACTCCACTTGCGCCAGCAGATCGCCTTTAGTAACACGATCGCCCAGATCAACGCTGACCCGGGTAATGACGCCGGGGAAGCGGGCACTGACCCTCGCCAGCTGCTGAGGTGCCATGGTCAGGTTGCCGTAGGCCGTCACAGTGCGCTTGATGGCTCCAGTTCCCGCTTCAGCCGTCGCAATCCCTGCGCGTTGAGCGATATCCGGCGCGATACGGGTACGACCTTCGTGGGACTCCCATTGCCAGCGGTACTTCTTGCCTTCCATGGCAAGCGTGACTTCGACGTCGAAGGAATGGGGTTCATTCACCACGCCGTCCCCCAGCCAGTAGTCGCTTTGATAATCGAAGTTGAAAGTGTCCACTTGCCCGCCCAGCCGTGTGAGATTGACGCTGAGTTCAATGTCGTCGATCACGGGCTTCCCATTGTCTGTAACCCAGGCACGATATTCGGGAGGGACGTCCCGTTCAAAGATTTGCAGTTCGACCGTGGTATTCTCCTGCTGCAACAGAATGCCTCCGTGAGGTCCCTTGGCGTCTGCCTGCGATTCACCCTGTGGTTGCTCAGCGGCGTGCAGTGGGCTGACCGCAAGGCAGGTGGCTGCCAGTAGCAGAGAAAGTTGTTTAATTAGTTGCATGGCTGGAATCCTGAATTTGTGGGTTAGCGCTCGGAATGCTCGCGAGCGGCTGTGCCGTCAGTTGTTCGATCAACGCCTGGTTGAGCAGCGCCGTGGTGGCAGCGTCAACCAGTGCCATCTGTGCGGCGAGTAGCTCTCGCTGCGCGGCAGTCCACTCCACATAGCTGTAGCGGCCGCTCTCGTAGGCATCGCGGGTCTGGGTTAACGCCTCGCTCAGATCGGGCAGCATCTGGCTGCGAATCCGCTCCACTGCCTCGATGCTCTGCTGACGCAGGTGATAGGCTTCAAACAGACGTGAATGGAGACGCAGCAGGGTGTCCTGCCGACGATAGCCGACCTCATTGCGTGCGGCCTGGGCAGCGCGTACTTCGCCGCTATTGCGCCGTCCTGCAAAGAGCGGTACGGAAAAACCCGCGATGAAGGCTGTGTCATCCTGTTCCTCGAAGCGGCGGATGCCGACCTCCCAGCGGATATCACTCTCGGACTGACTGCGTGCCAGCTGAATTTCGGCTTCACGGATACGCTGCTCGCTGGCATAGACCTGAATGGCCGGACTGTCGTTGACCCGCTGGTAGAGTGCCTCGAAGCCGTCCGACGAACCGAACTGAAACAGGTCGCCTTCCAACAGCTTGAAGTCCGGATTGGTATCACCCCAGAGGGAAGCCAGAGCCATTTTCCGGTTCACAAACTCGGCTTGAAGGCGGGACTGCTCGATCTGGCTCTGGATCAGCGCGGCCCTGGCACGCAGAACTTCGGCCTCTGGCGTGGCACCCCGGGTTGCGCGCTGGGCGATGATCTCGTGGGTGGCCCCGGCCAGACTCACTGCCTCGGCGGCCAGCTGGAGCTTCTCCTGAAGCGCCAGAGTGGCGACAAAAAGCTGGGTCACCCGCCCAAGCACATCCAGGGTCTCCGCTCGGCGTTCGGCCTCCATCAGTCCGTATCGAGATTCAACGACGTTGACGCGGGCCCGGCGCTTGTCCCCGAGTTCGAGTACCGACGACAGGGACACGGTGTACTCCGCCCCGTCGACACCCTGCAGATTGTCACTGCCCAGGAAATTTTCCACTTCCAGGCCAGTCTCCAGGGCGGGACTTTGATCCGCGGTAAAGCGGCCACCAGCAAGGGCTTCAAGACGAAGGTCGAACACCTGCAGGCTAGGGTTTTGCGCCATGGCTCGGGATAGCGCTTCGGAAAGGGTTAACGGCTGTTCTCCCGAATAGGCAACGGCGGGATTAAAAACCATTACCAGCAGGGAAAATACATGAAGAATAAGGTGATACGGCAAAGCGCACCACCCAGTACTTCTGGGCATTGCAGACAGCATGAGACTGCTCCTACGAAAGTCTAAATGACAGTTATTCCCCGGGCGGGGAATGAGGTCGCAGGATCAGGAAATAGGAGGACGGTACGGGGCGGAAGGAGCGCCGGAGGAAAGGTTGATCTGATAGTTCAGGGGCCCATGATCGCGCATAGCACCCAACGCATCGTGCGGACCATTAAGGAGCACGACCTGAAGGTGACCGTGGCATTGATGGCAATGCCCCGAAGCAGAATCATGCTCGGCTGGGGCCTGTTCGCCTGATTGAGTGTCCACATTGCCGTCGGAGCTATGCCATTGTTCAGTAGCGTGGTGGTCGACTCCAGGGTGATAAACCTGATCCAAATCGGCAGTAGCAACCGCTGACTGCAATGCAGTCATCAGCGCCAAAACCAAAATGAGCCAGTGTTTCACTATCGGGACCGCCCGTTGGAGCAGGGTTTCCAGTATAGCAAACTAGCTTATCGATAAACAGGCGCGCCCGAGAATGGGCCAGAAGGACCTGCCATGCCTGACTCTTCTGCTCAAGACGCAGCGCCTCAGGGAACCTCTGTGTTTGTCATGCCCGAGTAGCGTCAGGGATCAGGAGGCCAGGCACCCACTTGAGGAAAGCCACCATACCGAACAACTCGACCAGGGACTGGAAAACGATGACAACGACGGCGGCATGCCATACCTCTGGCAGTGAGAGCGCGAGCGGCAGCATGACGAACGAGTTGCGGGTGCCCAGGCTGAAGACGAGGGTACGGCCGACGGTGGGGGTGAGCCTGAACAATCCACTCAGCACCTTGCCGATGATGGCGGCGGCAACCAGGTAAAGTACGAAGACCAGGAGCGCCGACCAGAGCAGGGAGCCATTGTCGATTACCAGGCTGACCTGGGAACCGGCAATCAAAAACACTACCAGTGCCAGCAGTGGTATCGGTAGCCACCCGAGCCAGCTGACAAGTGTTTGCGCCTGTTGATGCCTAAGCGCCATGCGTTCGGTCAACCAGGCCAGAATCAGCGGTGTGACAATCAGGCCGAAGAAAGCGGGCAGCAAGTGGCTGCCAACCGCCAGCTCGATGGCGAGGTCACCCATGAAGAGCCAGATATAGACCGGTAGCAATACGAGTTGGACAATCAGGAGGACAGGCGCAGCCGCTATCGCCCGGGCGCCATCCCCACCGCCAAGATGGGTGAAACTGATGAACCAGTCGGTGCAGGGTACCAACAGGACCAGGAGCACGCCGAGACGGATGGCGGGCTCGTCCGGCAATAGCAACAACAAGCCGCCGATAACCAGGGGCATCAGGACAAAGTTGCCGGTCAGCAGCGCGAGCAGAAACCGGCGATCGGCGAACGCCGCCTTCAGGTGGTTCAACGGCACCTGAGTGAAAGTGGTGTATAGAAGAATACCCAGGGCTGGCCAGAGCAGGAGTTCCCAATGACGGGTCTGCCCCGGCCATACCCAGCCGATGACCATGCCCGCCAGTATGGTCAGCAGATACAGCCAGACCTGATATTGCTCCAGTTTGTCACGCATCTAGCGATACTTCCGCGGAGTTTGTCGGGAGCAGTGGGATACCACAGGTTGTCAACCTGGTCCAGTTGAGGTCTCACTTGATACCGCAGTGTTGCATTCGCAGGTACACAACATGGATCGACAAACTGCCTGGTTCTTATCCAGCTGGTTTTTACTGCCGGACTTTTGCCGGTTTGAGCTCTGCGGAGTAGTGCATGGTGGTGCGATTTGCAACGGGCGACCCACCATAAAGTTTAATAAAAACAACAGGTTAAAATTTTAGTCGATATCTACGAACCAGGCGGTCGCACGTTCGAATCGTGCCAGGCGCGCCAATTCCGTAAGGGTCTGCAGCTTAGCAGCCACTAACCTTCCCGCGCATTTCCGGCAGTTTTCCGACACTTTCCTCCTTCTGCCGCTTTATCACTGTCAGGGTGGGCGATTGCGCGCGCCCACGATCGGTCACCTTCTCCGCGGCATCCAGCAGTTCGCCGAGTTCGGCTGCCGAGTAGTGGGTGGTGATATCACCACTGGCATGCCCCAGCAGCGCCTTGCGTGTTTCCAGTGGAACCGCCGCGCCTCGCAGCCTTCGGCCGAACGTATGGCGCAAATTGTGAACGCCTTTGAGTATGGTGCTGTCCGTCGGTAACCCGGCCTTCGTCCAGGCCCTGATCCACGCGCTGGTCCGTAACTTCCCGACCGGGTTGCCCCGATAGGTAAACACGAAGTCCTCGTGGATCCCCCGCCGTGAATCGACTACTGCCTTCGCGACCGTGTTGAGCACCACCACCCGCTCGGTACTGGTCTTGGTGATCGACTCGGGCAGGACAAAGGCGAAAGTGGATAGATCATCCAGTTTTACCTCCCATGCCCAGCGCAGCTGGCAGACCTCTTGTTCCCGGCATCCCGTATTGACCGCAAACATCGCGGCATCCGCCAGGTGGCGGGGGAGCCTTGAAAAAAGCCTGTCCTGTTCTTCCCACGACAAGGGGTACGGTCTTTTCTGGCACCCCTTGAGCGATAGCCGACTGAGTTTGGGCGGTGCCTGTTTTAGCCACGGCAGCCCTTGCTCATTTCGCCATACCCGCGCCGCGCGATTGAGAACTGCACTGGCTGTACCAATCGCATTGTTAATGGATTTCGGGGCCTTCCCCAGACGGAGCCGCTCATCCACGAATGGCTTTAAAGTGCCGTCGTGGACCTGCTCCAGGGGCAGTGCGCCGATATACACGAACAACTGGTCCAGATGTATCGCTATCGTTTCTGCCGATGACGACTGTGCAATATCTTCGAGGTATCGCAGTGCCGCTGCCTCGAAGGTATAAACCGCTGCGGCTTGTTGCTTTGCCTCCTCTTGAATCTCCGCCAGTCGACGGATCAGTTTTTGCTCTGCCTCAGTGCGGCCAGATACTCCTGTGCTTTCGCGGAGCCAGCCGCCGGGGGCGTACTGCGAGCGTTTTTCGATATGCCAGATCCCGTTTTTGAGGCGGAGCCCCGGCATTTTGTTGCGCTTTGACATAAATCGTCCTCCAGAATTGAGCCTAAAGGACGACGCCCGTTGCGTTGGATATAGTCCTCCGCCCAGGCGTCGATTTCAAGTCTGTCGAAGAGAATGGTTTGTTGTCCCAGGGAAACCTCAGACAGGGCAGGGCGCACCACGCGATTAAAAGTATTCTTGTTGATCCCGAGGTAGGCCGGGGCATCGCGGAGTCGGATCAGGCGGGGTTGGATCTGCATGCCCTATCTGCCTATGTACACAGCAGTTATCTGGGCTCTGACATGGCCTATTTCAGCACTGATGGTCAGGCGGGCCTGCTGGTCGACCTGACGCTGTGACCCGGTTAATTGCTCTTTGGCGGGCCCGCCCGCATGGGGGCAGGGCCAACCTGTGAGTTCCCGGTACCGCTGCTGGGCATAGGCATGGCGCAGGCCGTGCATTTTGGATAAGCCGGCGTTGGCGGTGTGGCGTTCGTAGATCCTGAGCTGCTCGATGTATTGCCGGCCCCGGGGGATCAGCGAGCCGAAACCGGCCAGCCGCTTGGCCTGTTCCAGCAGGGCGCGTTGTTCCAGGGTGCGGATGGGGACGGTGCGTTCCCGTCCGCCCTTGGTCCAACTGGCCTTGAGGTGCAGGTGATCACCCCGGTCTGCCCAGCGGGGCTGGATCTTCAGGGCTTCCTCCCGTCGAAGCCCGAAGGCCTGTTGCAGGCGCAGGCTCATCCTCACATATTCATCTTTCACCAGGGCGAGTTGGTCCCTTTTCAGGTCCTTGGCCTTGCTGGTGCCGGATACGAACTGCCGGTCCGGTATGCCATAAAAGTCGTTGGAGCTGGCAACCACGGCCCGCTTGTTAACCTTCTCGGCCCACCAGCGTAAACAGCTCATCCGGTTCTTGATGGTGCCGGGTGAAAGGTTCTGTTTCAGCCACTCGTCCACCAGGGCCTGGACATGCTTTTGTTTGAGGGAGGAGGCCTTCAATTGCCGGAAGCCCAGCTCGTGCAACTGGTTGGCGATTGCGCTCAACTGGCGCTCACGGCCTACGCGGGTTTCGAAGCTGCCTTCATGGCTGTGTTTGCACAAGAGTTTCAGTTGGTAGTTCAGGTCTCGCATAGTGTTGTTTCCATCGGTGAGTGTTTCTGATCACCTGGCAACAATGCTGCGCAGGTCCGACGAGCGGTACGATCACGGGACACCAATCCCGGTTGACCTGAATGTGTCTGGCCATAGACAGCACGGTGTGTTTTCGCAAGAAAACTGGCCCGTGCAAACCAACGGTCATCCAGCCAAAGGCTGGTGGTGGATTTCTCCTTTTTAAGTTGAGCAGAGCGCACTGACCGCCAGTGCGTTTGCGTGGTTGAAGAAACTGTCTTTCAGGCCGGCATATATGCCCGGCCATCCACAGCGCTTATGGAACCGATCCCCGTACCAGGCGGGAGGGATTTGAAGGTGCGGTACCCAGACGAAGCGGCACTGCGATAGTTCGAAGAGGGACCCGGTCATCGCTGACCGTTGCGTCAAGAAGGGTCCTGAGTGACGCGTTCAGCAGATTCCAAAACTACCTGAATCCACCTACCCCGTTCGCTTTCGCAAGGTGGGGTCTTCCTTGCCACTTTAAGCGCAGTGGCAGCGACAAAATTCAGTGTTGGGGCCGATTATAGGAACACAGAATACGCGTGTCACAGAGAACTTCACCTGAATCGGGAGTGGTTTCTGCCCGGCAGCTGAAAACTTGCTGCCATCAAACGCCCTGAAAGCTCTCTGCAATGCAATTTTGGCCATATTTGACTGTGCCTACACGACCCAATCCACCTTTGAGGGGGTGGTTCCACTGTAACCACCCCTGAAAAGACGTTAAGCCTCGGTGTTGCCAAGATTGCCGCAATGTGCGCGCTGCCCACGTCACTACTCGCTTCGCGCCTTAGTGACGTGGGGTTTTGATGCGGAAAACGATATGCTCCGCTGTGAAAAGCCTATCAACGCCGGACGAAAACTGCACATTTGTACCCGCAAAAATCCACCATTGCCTTGGGGGAAGAGTGTTCTTCCAGACTCTTACCGAGAATTCTCTCGGGCGAGCGGCTAATGAGCTCGCGCCGGAACGCAGGCGGTACGGGGTGGTTTTTCGTGAATTTAGCGTTAAATCGAACAGAAGGATGGTGACTAACTACGTCTTGCAAAAGTCAGTGTTGCCGCAGCAGTGGGCTCTTGCAGCGAGATTTGCCAGGCGATGACATCGATATTCAGAATCTGCCTCCCACTTCGAACAAGGTAAGCGCGTGTATGCACGGCTAGATCACCCTTGGTGGGACGTAGAAAATTGATGTTGGCTGATAGGAGTGGGCACACTTCGTCGGCTGATACCTTTAAAGTTTGCAACGCACCGGTAAGCTCGAGAACGCCTACAACTACTCCTCCGTGCCACGCTTGCAACAATGGGTTACCAGTAAAATGCTCTGCCCAAGGAGTCAGGCATTCGACATCTGGTTCGCATCTGACAAGCTCGGTCCCGTAATTTTTCGCATAGGGCGTCTCGTCGAGAAACTGGAGTAGATGTTTGTCCATCTTGATTAATCACCTCGTCGATAGAGCAAGCTTCGATCCAGGGCAGGACCTGGGCTGCCAATTTTGAAAATACCTTGCGCGTTACACAACATCTTTCTTCCGTCCAGGCTGCTGGCGAATGCACTGACATAGGCAAACCCGTTAATCTGCTGGTAGCACTCCGCCTGGATTCGAACATCAGTGCCTACGGGGGCGGAATGTATGTGGTCGATTCGCAGGTTGATGGTCGCAATGGCCTGTGGCACCGCGAGGCTTTGGAGGACTACGAAACCGCAGGCACTGTCCAGTGCGGCTGCCAGAGCGCCAGGGTGCAACGAACCATTTTCGTGCGCTGTTGCATGCTTTTCCTGGAAAGGCATTTCCAATACGACTCGGTTTTCCTCGGTAGAAACAAATTTCAGTGACATATCACTGTGAGCACCGATCCCGGCGCTGAACAACTCGTAAACTTTTTCCAGTTGGAGTGCATCCATCTTGTTCAGATTTCCGATTTTAATAGACGGGCAAGCTGACTTTCGGCGTCGGCGAGTAATGTGTAAACCACTGGAACAACAAATAAGGTAAGCACGGTTGAGGAAATTAGTCCGCCTATTACGAGTATACCCATTGAAGTGCGTAACTCAGCGCCATCAGACGTGGCCAGCGCTATAGGGATCATACCGAATATGGTAGAGAACGCAGTCATCAGTACTGGGCGTAAGCGTAAATGAGCCGCTTCGATCATAGCTTCCGCTGCGCTGTGGCCTTGCTCTATGGCCTGATTGGCATAGTCCACCAGAAGAATGCCGTTTTTCATAACCAGACCCATCAGCGCGACCAGACCGATTTGTGTCAAGACTGAAAGCTCGGAGTTAGTCCATGCGAGCAAGCTGAATGCGCCCACAAAAGACAGCGGAGCGGTAAGCATGATCACTACTGGTTGAGTATAGCTGTTGAATTGACTAGCCAGAATCATGTATAGACTGAGCATCGACATTGTTAGTGCAAAAAATATTGCCTCGACAATATCATTGATTTGCTCTGAAGTGCCTAGATATGAACTCTCGTATCCTGTAGCCATATCGAGATCACTAATAATCTCATCCATTTTTTTCATCAGCTCGCCTGTCGCGATCCCAGCGGGAGCGTTTGCAGAAATACCGATCTTTCGAGCCCGATTGTAGTGATCGATTTGTGCCGGGCCACTGGTTACGCTTACCTCTGCGACGTTACGGAAATCTATTAAGCTGTTGTCTGCCGCGCGTAATTGAATGAGGTCAAACTTTCCGATCTCGTCGCGGTACGTTTCTGCATATCTCAGGCGCACGTCATAGCGATTACCGAACTCTTCGTAACTTGTAACATCTACACCACCCATCGTGGCTCCAACAGTAGCGGCGATATCTCGAACCGAAATGCCCAAATCAGCGGCCCTGCGCCGGTTTATCGTAACCTGCAATTCAGGCTTGCCTGGCTCATAGCTGGACTTGATATCCCTGAAGAGGCCAGATTCTTCCATCTGGCTCGTGATAGTATCCGCGTATGTTCGAAGTTGTTCTAAATCATCGCCGCTTAAAGCCATCTCCATGTCGGCACCAAAGAATCCTCCTCCGGATATCCAGGGCACATCTGTCAAAGAGATGTGCTTGGCATCGGGTATGGCCAAAGCGAGCGCTGTGCGGACGTCATCCATCACTTCATACTGATGACTGCTCCTTTGTTGTTTCGGCGACAGACCAAAATAGAATGATAGTTCGTTTGCCTTGGCCTGAGCGCCGGAGCCAATAACAGTGAACACCAATTCAATATGTTCCAGGTCACTGACAGTTTTACTCACTTGAGTGGCAACACGCTTGGCCTGGGTAAGACCGGTTCCCAGAGGAAGCTCGACTTTGGCGAGAAACTCGCTTCTATCAGTTGCGGACGTAAATGAGAGGGGAACCTGACCCGCATTATAAACACCCATACCGACAGTGGCAGCGGCCAACAGCAGAACAAGCCAGCGAGCGCGAAGTGCGAAGCGAACGCCCTTAACGTAGGTTGTTTCCAGAAGTACATAGCCCTTATCCAGTAGCGCAAACATTCCTCTATGGCCGGAACTTTTTTTGAGCAGACGAGAGCTCAACATAGGCGTAAGGGTAACGGAAACAAACAGAGATAGTGCTACTGCCACAGCAATGGTGACACCGTATTGATAGAAAAACACACCAACCAGACCTGTGGTAAAGGAAATCGGCAAGAACACCGCCATCACACAAAGGGTGGATGCGATGACGGCAGTGGCAACTTTTCGCGTGCCCGTTGAAGCAGCTTCATTGAGGTCGAGCCCAGCTTCAACTTCGCGGTGTATAGATTCCAGCACAACTATGGCATCGTCTACGAGCAGGCCGACACACAGTGATATGGCAATCAGCGATACCATATTGATAGAAAAATCGAGTAGGTAGAAAGCGAAAAAAGTAGCGATGATTGCCGTTGGAATAGCGGTTGCAACAATTAGCGTGGCGCGTACGCTGAGTAAAAAGCAAAGTGTGACAATGACAACCAGGAGGATGCCTAGCAAAATATCGTTTGACACGTCTCGCACTGCGGACCCGATAAATCGCGAACTGTCCCTTACCGTGACAATGTTGATTTCAGCTGGTGTTTCTGTCTGAAGTTTGGTCAGCGCTGCCTTAACTGCTTTGGCAATACTGGTGGTATTGGTTCCAGATTGTTTGCGAATTTCGAGGCTTACTCCTGTTCTACCATCTAGCTCCGCGTAGCTGCGTTCATCCTCCAGACCATCCTCAACTTCGGCAACATCTATCAAGCGCACCATCGCCTTATCATCGCGAGAAATAATGATTTCACCCAACTCTTTTAAGCTGGTTACTTCGCCCATGGTTTTGATGGTCAGTTCCGTGGACCCGCTGTGGTAATCCAGGCGGCCGCCAGGGATGTCAGCATGCTCACGTTGGATAGCGCTGATTACATCGGCCGCAATTACGCCGTAACCCCGCATTTGTGGGGCTTTCAACCAGATGCGTACTTCCCGCTCGCGGCCCCCGACAAGAATCACGCTGCCAACGCCAGGTACTCTCTGCAAACGCTCTTTGACGACATCTTTGGCGAAGGCTGTGAGTTCACCCACTGGCCAGGGGCCGGATACAATCACCGAGACAATGGGTTCAGAATCCGGATCAAGTATGGAGACGACAGGCTGACTAACTGTGTCAGGCAGAAGCGGCAGAGTTTGACTGATTTTGTCCCGTATCTCCTGGGCCTTCAGGTTGGGATTTTCCTCCATATCGAATTCAAGGATTATCTGTGAAAAACCGTCACCGCTAATCGAGCGCATTGTATCGACGCCAGATATAGCGATTAGCTCTTCTTCAAGCCTCTCGGTAACTTCTGTCTCTACCGTGCTGGGAGAGGCTCCTTCGAGTATTGTTTCAACCGTTACAATGGGCACTTCAACGCTCGGGAACAGATCGATGCTTATTCGACCCATGGAGACCACGCCCAGCATCATGAGCGCAGCGGTCATCATGATCGCCAGCACTGGCCGGCGAATGCAGAGGTCAGCTATCCACATAGGGATGTTCTGAAATAGTGACCCGTGAACCATCAGAAACCTTGTGCATACTGGGGCCTACAACAAGGATCGCATTTGAGCTTACGCCCTGGAGTATCTCAAGCCGACCATCACTAAGCTCACGTACTTGCACTGTGCGTTGACTAACTACGCCATCTTCAACCACCAGGACAGAGCGGCTGCTTCCCAGTCCCATAGTAGCGTTGGGTGATAACATTAGCCCCTGTCTTGAAATGGGCATCAGCTCGACTTCAATGAAAAGCCCAGGTTTGATCGCATAATCCACATTTGGTATTCCCAGTCTTACATCGATAGTGCGAGTTTTGTGGTCTATTCGATCGTTGATCAGCGCCACTTCCGACTCATAGGTTTGATTCATACTCGGTATGTGAACCCTTCCGAGCGTACCCAACTGAATGGAAGTTAAATAAACTTCGGGCACGAACACCAGTGCCACCATGACATCAATCTCCTGGATTTGGAGGACTGGGTGCTCAGAGCGCATGATTGATGGGACGTATGCGCCTTCATCCACATGTCTCTGGGTGATAACGCCACGGTAGGGTGCTCGGGTTATTGAGTCGTCCAGTTCCTTCTGCGCCTCGGCAAGATTAGCGCTTGCAATACCGAGCTTCGCAGCCGATACCTCAACTTGTGTGCGCCTGTCATCGAGTTGCTCGACAGAGAATGCTTGCTTCTCTCTGAGTGCGATGGCGTTTTCAAGATCGCGTACCGAGTCTTTGTACTCTGCCTCTGCCAGGCGCTTAGCCTCAGAAAGACGCAGGACATTAATCTCGAAATCTTTCTGGCGCATACGCAGCAAGGGCTGCCCTTCTTCAACACGGCTTCCAACGTTGACATAGATTTCTTCGATGAGGCCACCAACCATCGGCGAAATATTGGTGGAGCGGCGTGCGAGAATGGTGCCGGTAACAAAAATAGGCTCAGATAATGCCGCTATTTCCGGACTCGTAATCGATACTACAACGGGTGACGAGGGCTGTGGAGTAATCCCAGTACTGGTTGTGCCATTTTGGGGTTCGCCATCGCAGCCCATGAGTATCGCTGCGGCCAAAATGGGTCCCACGGTCTGCATGATGTAACGCATACTATCGCTACCAACTAGTTCGAGAGGCATCATGAATTGACAAACCGCGATACCTACAACTAAAATATTAACTGTAGTTATATTAACTAGGATAACTAAATTGTCAACGCAAGATATAGCAAGCCAACAATCAAGGCGGCAAGACCAGCCTGTTAGTACGCTAATTCACGAAATTAGTTTGATGGTCGCCCGGCTCTTTAACAGGCAGGTAAAGGACTTGGGGTTAACTCGCACACAATGGCAGGTGCTCTACCTGCTCTACATGAACGGCGAGCAGACGCAAACTAGTATTGCCGATTCCCTGATGATGGCGAAACCACCACTGGGCAAAGTTGTGGACCGACTAGAGTCAGCGGGATGGATAGCGCGACATCAGGATACTAGTGATCGCCGTGCGAAGATGGTTCGCCTTACGGATAAAATCGACCCCATGCTGAAGTCGCTTGAAGATCTGGTAGGCGATATTGGCAGAGCGGCAACGCGCGGCATGTCTGCTAAAGAGGCCAAGGAATTTTACCGTTTACTCAAATTGGTACATGCGAATTTGCTGTCGGAAAACTGAGAGTATTGGAAGTTGGACAAGATGCCAGCCGATTTGGTGGGTGGTTGTCCCGAATAGGAGAAATATACCATGTCTAATGAATTTCCATTTCTCTCTGCAGAATACGCTGCGCGGCCACAACCCTTTTGGAAGAATCTTCGAGAGACCGATCCAGTTTACTATGCGCAGGAGTATGGGTTTTGGGTTATTTCAAAGCATGAGGATATCCTCGAGATGCTCAAGGACCCATACACATACTCGTCCGCAGCCGGACCCGGTGGGGGCCTCGTAGCAGGAGAAGACGGCGAACAGCGCGATGACAATGGCGGCATGGGTTTCCTACCCTTGATTCAGCATGATCCGCCAGAACACACCAGAATTCGTTCGCTGTTTGCAAAGGCTTTCACGCCAAAACGCATCGCCGAAATGGAACCAGCGGTGGTGGAAATAGCCACAAATCTAATGGACGAACTCCACCAGAAAATTCGCAATGGTGAAGCGCTGGATCTGGTAGATGATTTTGCCAGTCCGCTGCCGGTGTATGTAATTGCTCAGATGATGGGGATTCCGTTGGAGGAACGTCATCGCTTGCGCATGTGGTCTGATTCCCTGGCCATTGGTGCTGGAGAAGGGTATTCCATTCAGCAGCAGCTCGGCTCACGTAAAGAGATGACGGAAGGCTTGAGCGAAATCATCTCTGCGGCGCGTCATAATCCACAGGCAAATACCCTTATCAGCGCCATGCTTGATGCTTCCGAGGAAGGTGAGAATCTACGTACAGAAGAAATACTAGGTTTAAGCAAACTGCTGTGGCTTGCAGGGAATGAAACAACGACCAACTTGATCAGCAACGGGGTAGTGTTCTTATTGAATCATCCCGATGTGCTGGCGGACTTGCGAAATGATAGGACATTGATTTCTGATTTCGTTGAAGAAATGTTGCGTTATGACGGCCCTGTAATGGGCCTTTTTCGAATTGCAACCAGAAATGTTGAGTTCAGAGGCAAAAACATCAGTAAGGGTGATACGCTTTGGTTGCTTTTCTCCTCCGGGAATCTCGATGCTGATACTTATGAAGCCCCAGAGACTTTTGATCTGCATCGACGCAACAAAGATCACCTAGCGTTGGGGAAAGGTATACATTTTTGCATGGGCTCCGCGCTGGCACGGCTTGAAGCGAAGGTCGCTTTCGAATGGCTCATCGATCTACTTCCTCATATGAAACTGGATTTTGAGAATGGTAAACGAATTCCTGTCCCGATACTTAGCGGCTGGGTAAAGCTACCGATGTCTGTTGATGTCGGGGCCCTTGAAGTGGCGTCATGACGGATATTGCAAAGTTTCAATGTAATACCACCTCCTCCCATGGGCAGGGTAATACTTCAGCTACCCTGCTCACAGACAGCTATTCTGCAGCACTTCGTGTATGCCTTGTGCCTCGTCGCATAAGATACAGCGGCGTCTTTATGAAATTCCCAAAAAGTTTACGAGCAGATTTGTTATGGAGGATGCAGTCAAAGAGGGAGTAGGGGGTAGTTGCGGCTTGATGTGACATTCTCATCGGCAGCTCAGCAGGATTCCCTATCTGTATTCAAAGCGAGCTCGCCACCGACAATGGCTTGAAAGAAGTGCCAAGGAAAGGAGGGGCCTCAAGCTTAACCGTAGGGTATCTACTAGAGAACACGGGTCGATACGGGGTGTAATGAGGGCGGGCCGTATCCAGGTGATCGATTTACAAGGGTCTAAATTGCCACAATTGTGGCTACGAACCAGTTGTTCAATGGATAGTAGCCAACGCTGGGGTTGTCGGCCAGCAAATTCAGGCGGGCAAGGATAGAACTGGTATAGGCATCAGCCTGTTCTAGACTCCACCCCGACAGGGTAAAGAGCCAAATTTCCTCCAAATCTCTTAGAGCGAGTTCGCGAATGAAATAGCGCTTCTTCACCCAAGAGGCTTTTTATGGAGTTTTTCCAGAAATTCCCGGCTATCAAAGTTTTCAGCAACGGGGCTGTCCTCCCCCGCCCTTAGTCGAGTCCTCAACATATCAAGCCTGGCTTCATCCTCCTCCAGCTTTCGCAGCCCGGCGCGGACTGCTTCGCTGACAGATTGAAAGCGACCCTGTTCTATCTTACTGGTGATGAACGCTTCAAAATGATCACCGAGGGTGACGGAGGTGTTTCTGGCCATGTGCGCGTACCTGAAAAACTATGTATTAAATATTAATACTGGGGATGGACCTTGTAAAGTCAGTATTTTTACGGTGCATTGAGCCTGCGAAAATAGCTCGATCGACAACGTTTACAATTCCGACAAATTTCCGACATCAGCGTGCTCAGTGGTGCGTTGTCGTGCTTGGTCGGCAACGGGCGTCGCCAGAAAAGCTATTTAAAACAATACGTTAAATTTCATTTGTTGAGCTACGAACCAGGCGGTCGCACGTTCGAATCGTGCCAGGCGCGCCATACAAGAAAAAAGGCCACCCCATGGGGGTGGCCTTTTTGGGTTTTGGGCAAATGTTTGCGGGATCTGACACTGCTGCTGGCGGCTTCATTTCGTCATTCAGCCACTGGCTGCAACGGATTACTCCTGTACTTCAAAATCACCGGGCATCCAGGTTTTGTCAAACCAGGGTTGGAGTGGGCCGTACAGGCGTAAGATGCAGCTATAGCCTTTGCCGGGAATGGTTTGCACCCAGTTACCTGATTTACCTTTAGGTGGCTGAGGGCCAAACCAGACAGTATAAGAGCCATCCGCATTAGCCTCGATATCAGGGCTGTTACTGTCGATGCCCCCCGATTTTTGATCCGTTTCTAAAATTGACCGAGTTTGGTTATCGTAGACCATAAAGGACCAAAAATTGTTCGCTGGTATGGGGGAGGGTAATGTCACGGAATAGGTTTTTCCACCATCTAGATATTCACCGCTTGCATCTTGGGCCGTCATTTCATAGACAGAGCCTGTGCCTACTTGAGGTTTTGACATGGCCGGGGTGATCCCGGTGGCATAGTAGTGAAACATAATTCGGTCATCTAACACGCGCTCGCCGTTATTGAGAAACTCGGAGCTGCCACCGGCTAATGGAGAGTACCATTGACGCTCACCTGGATAAAAATACACACTTTCTTTACGCGGCCTAAAAACTAAAGCGCGTGCGATGGCGCTGCCAATTGCGGCACCGTCAGCCAGTATTTTTTGCATCCGTGGATTGGGTTCAAATGGCACCCCTTTTTTAATGCCGATGCCGGCAAACAGACCCACTAACTCTGGATTAAAAGCATCGGCAGGCTCGTATTGGACTACCGCATTGAGTTCATCATAAAAGTTCATGTCGCTTGCATGTACGGTGTTGTAAAGCATGCCACTTAAATCAAAAAATTGTTGAGTGGGTGGGTTGGCAGCATCAGCTAAATCATAAATTTGAATACTGTCTTTAAATGTCTGCACGGTTTTTTGAATATCACCATCGACGACAAACAGTCGCATGATCAGCCAGTGTCGGTAAGTATTGCTTTTAATGACATGATACCCTTCTGGAATCTCTTCTTCATAGTCAGGGCCAACCAATAGATACTTGAAAGCTTTGCCTTGATCTGGGCCCGTCATTCCAATATCGCTAACATGAAGAAAAAACGCGTCATCGATAAAGCCTAGCACTGCGCCTGGATTTTCAATCACAACCGGCCCGTTTTTGACATCTAATTCGGCAGTTGCATAAGGTGTTGTGGTTTGGGGTGTTAACCAGATCGAGCGTGCATCGATCAGCGTTTCGCTAATACCAATATCATTCGGTTTTAAACCAATACCTTTTTGGCCTTCCAGCATCGCATAAATGGAGGCAGCGGGCATGCCATCTAAAAAGGAGTCGACGGCACGGGAAAGATCTATGTAATCGTAGGCTTTTTCGACAGTTTCGGGATTGGGCATGCCATCATTAAAATACAAGCCACCCAGTGATTGAGTCTCAATTTTATCGGCAGTGATGAGCGAAGCTGGAACGTTAGCCGAATAGGTGGGCTTTGATGTGTTCTGTGAACATCCCGTTAACACGATACTGAGAATAATTGATAGATAGGATGCTTTGATTAGATACCCCATAGTTCACTCCAGGCTTTGACGCTCTTAGTTAGTTGATTGCCTAAATAAATCTCGTTCAGACTAGTCAGTATAAAATGTTGAGGGTGAAGTATAGGGCATATAAACGGCTTGTTGGGAGCCTGTTGGGAGCCTGTTGGGAGCCTGTTGGGATTAGATTTCCCCACTGAACTGCAAAAATTCGGGAAGAAACCGCCGATTGCCCTGACAAGTTTTTTCGCCGGTGCTCGTGCAAATCATATCGGTTCATTCTTTAACGAGCACGCAATACCGTTCCTGCCCCTAAGCTTGTCCTGTATTAGACATCAAAACTTCATTATCCTATTCTTTGAAGCATAGCTATAAAGCAGGAGTATGTGAGATGGCCCTGGTTTTTCATGTGAAGATCATAATACTAGCAGTTGCGGTGATTGCTTCGCTGGCCGCCTGTAGCAATAGCAACGATGGTAATGCGGTCTCAGTAGAGCCATACGAGATTATATCGATTGATGACAGCAACGCTGAAGTTTGCGACCTGCTAGATACCGCAAAATGTTTGTTGCCGTTTCCCAGTAATTTCTTTACTCGCAAAAGCGACACCACCGATAACGGCCTGCTGGTAAACTTTTCGAATGAGGCTATGCCGACTAATGCCTCTGGTATCGTTGTTGATTCTGTTGAATTGAATCGCAATGACGGCTTTTCTCCCGGGACTGTCATGATCACGCAAGTGCCGAACCTAGATATGGCAGCAACTGGTGCGCCGCGCTTAATTGATTTATCTGACAGTCGCCAGGACGATAGTCCTATCGTTGTTATAAATGCGGCAACAGGCGAGCGACAGCTAATCTGGAGCGAACTTGACTCTAATGCTCAAAATGAAGCTGAATTGAGCCTGCTCATTCGAGTGGCGAAGAACCTGCAGGAAGGGCAGCGTTATATCGTCGCTCTGCGCAGTATGAAGAATGCTGCCGGAGAAACAATTTCGCCTACCGAGTTGTTCCGCGCGTATCGCGATAATATCTCTACAGACAGTGATGCCGCTGAGGCTCGTCGCCCTGCCATTGAAGCAATATTCTCAGACCTTCAAAGTGCCAATATTGCACGTCATGACCTGTATCTCGCATGGGACTTTACGGTCTCATCTACGCGCAGCCTAAGTGAGCGTATTTTACATATGCGGGATACCGCTTTTGCGGCGTTGGCGGGCGACACACCAGAATTTACCATCGATAGTGTCGAAGACCTGAGCATGACAGACGAGAATTGGGGGCGAAGAATCGAAGGCACCATCACTGTCCCTAATTTTATGGACAGTGATGATGCAAGCGCTGGGTCATCGTTATTCTACGCAGATGACGGTGACGCTTTGCCTGACCGCATGAATGGAGACAACACCACGGTGCAGCCTTTTATCTGCAACATAAGTAATCAGTCTTTGAATCTGGCATCGCAATCGGCTGAGTTTGGCGGCGCAACTCGGGTCTATTTATATGGCCATGGATTACTCGGCAGTCGTTATCAGTCTACTAATGGGGCTCATCAGGGTGCGCTATCAAATAAATTTAATTTGATGAATTGTGCGATGGACTTTATCGGTATGGCGGAATCCGATGTCGAAAATGCGATAGCAATCTTGCGAGGCGTAAAAAACTTTTCCAGCTTGCCCGACCGCTCACAGCAGGGCTTTATAAATTGGATGCATCTGGCGGAGCTTTTACGACACGCTGATGGTTTCGCTACTCATGAGGCATTTCAAATTGATGGCAGGAGCGTTTATGACCGTAGCCATGTTTACTACTACGGCAATAGCGAAGGTGGAATATTGGGTGGCGCGCTGCTTGCGACTGCCCCCAATATTGACAACGGCGTTCTGGGTGTGCCCGGGATGAATTACTCGCTGTTGCTACGACGAAGTGTCGACTTTGATCTTTATTCAGCAGTCCTAGCACCGGCTTATCCGGATGTTCTTGACCAGACGTTATTGCTATCTTTGTTCCAGATGCTGTGGGACAGAGGCGAGAACAATGGCTATGCAAATCACCTGGTATCTGATCCGCTGCCCAATACACCGGCGAAAAATGTATTGCTTCACGTCGCGTTTGGGGATCATCAGGTGACGCATACCAGCGCTGAAATCATGGCGCGTACTATGGGTATCCCGCTGCATCAGCCTGCGCTAGTTCAGGGCCGTCACCACGATATCAAGCCGTTTGTAGAGCAGCTGTCTATAAGCACCTATCCGCACATCGGATCAGCTCTGGTGTACTTCGATGGAGGGCCTGGCCCAAACGACGAGTGGGATGACACTGGCACACATGTGCCTCCTGTCATCAACCAGCCGCCGCGAACAGGCAACGACCCGCACGAGCGT
Organism: Candidatus Marimicrobium litorale; assembly: GCF_026262645.1. Classification (NCBI taxonomy): domain Bacteria; kingdom Pseudomonadati; phylum Pseudomonadota; class Gammaproteobacteria; order Cellvibrionales; family Halieaceae; genus Marimicrobium; species Candidatus Marimicrobium litorale. The sequence goes on along the minus strand of NZ_SHNO01000001.1, from coordinate 1,420,431 downwards.
CCCAGACGTGACCCGGGGGCAATGGAGCAGATTTCCGGCTTCATGTCTCCAGAAAGCATCGTTATCAATGCCTGCGGGGCTGGGCCATGTCTGGTCGATGGCTGGAATGGTGTTCTGGAATAAATGGCGTGCCTGGCACGATTCGAACGTGCGACCGCCTGTTGCTTAGTTATCAGCGAGCACTTAACCGCCGGTGACCTGAATGACTACCCAATAGTGGGCGCAACGCTACTAATGATAGGAACCCTGTCCGCGAAGGATTGATAGAGAAACCTTGCGTTTAGCCAAAGCTAAACCATGAGTGCAAGCTCACCCGCTCGTCAATCAGTCTGAGTGGATCACTCCCCGCAACAGCGTTACGGAGTTTGGACGCACCTCTATCGCCACTTCCCCGCCTATCACGTCCAGCTCATCCAGTGGCTCGGTCATGTAATGCCATAGATAATTCTCCTCGGCAGCGAAGTCGAACCCCGGCTCCGCGAAGTCTGCCGCCGGCCAACGACGGTAGGTTTCAGCAAAGGTGTTGCGATAGGCGTCGAGGCGATGACGCGTTACCGGACCTTGCCACCCCGGTGCGTCAATCGTCAGTTGAAAGGTTTCGCCGACATGGCCCACTCTTGGCGCAGCGTACGCGAGAGCATTCTCGAGCGACTGCGCTAAAGCGGGATCCAGGCCAGGGCAGTCATCCATCAACTGCTGCGCTGTTGTGCCCTGTGCCGCTAATGCTGCGATTTGCGACTCTGGATCTTCACTCTCAAAGGCGGTGCAGCTGCTCAGTAGCGGGGCGACATCCTCCTGATAGCTGAGTCCGCCGGAGAGCAGTCCACGGATGAATTGCTCGGTGACAGTCTGATTCTGGCTCGCCACGACGACCACCATTTCATCGCCTTCACGAGAGGCCAGCAGGTGAAACGGAAACGCGCCATCCAGCTGGTTGATAACAGCGATACGCTCGCCCTGCAGTTGAGAGAGCATCCAGAAAGACGTGGCAGCGGGCTTGGGCAAATTATTGATGGTCAGAAGGCCCATGCGGGTGTTTACCATGTCGATCGTGCCCCAGTCCCAGACTTCGAAGCGATAAAGTCGACCGTGATCCTGTGCCGCCATTGCGGCAGCAGATGCAACCTCTTCAGCAGCGCCACGGTGATCACACAGCACAGCACTTGAATCTTCGCCAGTGGGTACAGGCACTTCTCCATCAGAGCTGGCGATAGCACTCAGATCACACCCGGTTGTGTCATCTGCACCACGCAGTGCCGCCGCATACTCGCCTACGTCAACGATTAGCTCATCGTCAAGGCCCCAGGAGCGAACTTCGCTTACGGAACTCTGCAGCAGCGCCTGTGCGGGCTTGCTGTAGTTATGGTAGACCAGGAAATCGAAGTTACCGGTTGCGCCGCAGGTCTCCTGAATCTGTCTCAGCACAGGGCTGTCTGCGGGCGTAATTCCGTGTTCCCAGGACGAGACGTCTGGTCCGCCTAGCAATACTGGAGAAGCTGTCCCTAGCGTGTCACGAATCTGCGCTGTTGAGTTGCACCACATATTCACAAACGCGTTTTGACTGGTCTTCCACCAGATCTGGTCTGGCTCGTTCCACAGACCAATACGCAGCTTTGGGTCGGTACTATCAAACTCCAGCAGTAAGTCGGAGACAGTGAGGTCCAGATAGTTTAGCCACGAGACTCCCGCTACGCTATCGACAGTCGGAGGGCCCGCCCACCAGTTATCGCTGTCGGTGCAGGAGCAGGCGATAGGTTCACCGGTCGGGTTTTTAGGGTCATCGGCCGCGACGTTCATTTCTCTCAGGATGTGATAGGTATCACTGCCGCTGGTGACAACACAACTGGAGCAAGACTCCCTCAAAAATGCAGGGACGCCCATGATTGACCAAAACATCGAGAAGCCGCGCGAATGAAGCGCTGCTATTTCGTGACGGTTTTTCAGGGGTTGCTCAAGTATAAACCGACCAAATTGTACCTTGTCCCAGTAGCGGATGGCGCCGGGTGCACAGGTGCTGGAATCTGTACACATGAGTTGAGAGATTCGGTCAATGTCTGCGGCGTCATTCAGTTGTTTGCCCGCATCAAGATTGACGCTGCGAAACAGATCTCCGAAGGGTCTCGCCTCGGTGTTATTAACGTCAAGTGAGATAAGAATATTTTCAGCGGGCGGCGTTTGTGCAAACACGGCTTTCAATGCAGGCATTGTCTGCCCGAGGAATTGATTAACAAGACTACCTGATATGTCCAAAGAGCACTCGGGGTGTTGAGTGCCGCAGCCCTCCCATTGCGAAAAAAACCAGCCCGTTCTAGGCTGCGCTGTATACGTTACGGTGTAATTGCCAAAGACATAATTGGCGCAGGGCTGCTCTTCCAGTAAGCAGTTATGTTGATCAGTAGAGGACTGTATGTCGCCATCGCCCACGATCTCCAAGGGATGAGAGCAGGCCGTAGATACGATCAGTAGTAATAGCGAAACGACACGTTTCATTTGACTACCTTTTTTTTAATACTACTAGCTTAGCAGATGGAGGCCCCGCCCGAGTTTTATTAACTAAGTGATTATAGGGTTGTGTGTCATGGACTTTCGCCTGTAGCCGGGCGTTGCCCCGGCAGCCATCGGTTCGTCCGAGCAAAAATGGGTGTTAATGAGTGGCCCCCCTCATGGAATGAAGCATTGGAGCCGCTTGTACCCAGTCTGATCGCTTTTACTACACAGTGTTTCCATCTCAGGCTAGTTGTTGCCCGCATCGTCTATCAGCTCAAAGTCTCCTGGGCGCCAGGTTTTGTCAAACCACGGCTCCAATGGTCCATAAAGCCGAAATATACTCCACCAGCCCTTTCCGGCAACTGTCTGTATCCAATTAGCATTTTTGCCCTGCGGTGCCGTAGGACCAAAATACAGTTCAACCGAGCCATCGCTGTTCACCTTAAGCTCGTCTCGTTTGTTGTTTTTGCTTGGGTAGGGTTGTCCTGTTTGAAGCTCACTGCGTGTTTGTGGGTCGTATGCCACGACTGACCAAAAATCGTTGGCGGGAACATCGGCTGGAATACGCAAGCGGTATGTCTTGCTGCCGTCGAGGTAATTACCTTCCTTGTCTGTTGCAGCGACAGCATATTGAGATCCAGCCCCCACCATTTTCAAAACCATAGCGGGTGTGTTCAACGTGTAGCCGTAAAAGAACGCTGTACGTGCATCAAGGTTGCGGCCACCCTCGCCATTAGCAATGAGCCACTGGTAATCCCCGCCCAGAAACGCTGTGAACCATTGGCTGTCCTTGTAGTAAAAAGCGCTTTCATCCCGTGGTCTTAGCAGCAGGGCTCTAGCTGTCGCGTTACCGATAGCAACCCCGTCAGTCAAAATCTTTCGCATGCGCTCGTCGGGATCGAAAACGCTGCCTTTCTGTATGCCGATGCCCGCCAACTGGCCACGCAGTTCAGGGTCCAGAAAATCGACGGGCTCTCTTTGGATAACATCGTTGATTTCACTGAAAAAACTGAAATCGTTGGCGTGCACGGTGTTGAATGGAACGGTTGAGCCACTGATAAACTCCATCGCAGGCGGGTTATCTTTCTGGCTCAGTGGGTAAACTTTCAGTCCCTGTTTAACCGACAGGACGGCCGTATCTGTTTTGCCATCAACCAGAAAGCCTCGCAGCACCATCAGATTAATGTTGGAGGGCGAGCGGGCTTCAAAATAGCCTTCAGGGATTTCTCCCTCGTAGGACTCCGGAATAATCAGGTATTTGCCTCCTTTGCCCCGGTCCGGGCCTGGTGCGCCCATATCTGTCACGAAGCGGAAGTATGCATCGTTTACCGTGCTGGGGCCGCTACCTGCGGGAATTTCTACAACAACAGGTCCATCGCGCTCAAGGTCAAACACGACTGCTGAGTATACGGTGTCGGTGTTACCCGTAAGGAAAAGCGGGTTTGAGTCCAGTAATTGATCGAACATCATCACCTGATTCGACTGAGTAATGCCGAGATTTTCAAGACCAAGGCGCAGTCCTTCCAGCGATGCCGCCGGCACCATGTTTAGAAAAACCTCTGTAGCACGAATGGTGTCGAGATTATCGTACACTTTAGCCACAGTTTCTGCGTCTGGCATTCCATCAAAGAAGGTAAGCGTTCCAATAGATGTTTCAACGCTATCAGCTGTGAGAATAGACTCGGGTATGACCGTATTGAACCCGGGAGTCGGGTCTTTTGCGTATGCGGTAGTAAAACCCAAAAAAATGGCTGTCAGTACCAGGCCTATTTGCTTCATCACGTTTTTACTCCACAGGTGGTTGATATTTGCTCGTTAGCTGTCTTTCGGAAACAGAAATGTCAGTTGCAGGCGAAGGCCCCAGTCATCTGCACCATTAGCCGGAGAGTCCGCCCAGTAGCGCGCGCCGATACCCACCTGAAAAATTTGATTGCCCGCTTTTAGCATTTGCGCGACGAACAGATTTACCGGTACAGACCATTCATTAGCTTTCCAGTTATAAGATGACTCCGTATTCAAACTGATCGTGGTTTTTGTGCGGGTGACATAGGACAGGAAAGGCTGAACAAACATTGCACTAATGTCCTCACGACTGCCATCACCGGCAAACGAATTGACCTGATTGATCAGTGCACCATAGGTCCAGGGACCTTCCTGCTTCAAGGCCACAGCGGTAGGCCCTGCGCCCCATTTTTCCGCGCCCAGGACATCATCAGTCGCTGTGTCCAGATAGAGCACGGGTCCGGCTCCCCAGATCCAGCCCGCCGATGTGGGTGTCTTGGGGGAAAAGAAAATACTTTGGGTGATGTCTCCGAGTCCACTTTTATTAATGCCCGGCAACGGCATATTCTTCTGGTCGATTATTGGGAGTATGGTGCGTGAAATAATGTTCCAGTCTTCATTCAGCGAAATCGGAATGACGGGTTGAACATTGATCAGCCATCTCTCGCCTTCGCCACTGGCACCAAAATTTTCATCGTAGTTGGCTTGAATGGGTAGACTGATTAGATTTGCGATCGGGTTGGCGAGCTTCTTGGCGAGCTCGCTGGCCTCGTCTGCAACGACTCTCGTGGCGGTCGCTATGGCGAGCACGATGATCAGTACGATATTCACACAGTAATTGTTTGTCACTATTGTCACCTGCCGTCGTTCCGCAAGACCGCTGCCAGAGCTGCGGTGGGAATTTATGAATGAGTCTGTCTGGGAATGCATAAGATCGTTGCACCCTCTTTTTCGCTTTGGGAGCATAGCCGATTTTTCTTCATGCTCCTATCACGAAGCGGGCTTATAGTCACAATAAAAATATGGACATACAGTTGTTCCCGCTGAGATATCGGTTTGACCCGCATAGTTACCTCGAGAGGTCATCAGTCGTCATGGTGACTGGTGGCATAGGCACAGCTGCCGGTGCAGGTGCAGGGAACCAGCCCTGCAAGGTCAAAGGGGAGAGTCGCGCCCGCTCAGCATTGTGAGTGATCGTCTTGCGTGCTCTAATCGACGATCTGAAAACCCTGACCGTGGGATGTATCTTGAAACGCCTGATTCTCGTTGTTGCTCTTATTTCGTCCGGCCTGCTAATCCTTTGGATAACCGCTGATACGGACACACGAAGATTGATTGCCAATATTCCGACTGATCGCGATGCCTTGTTTTGGTCTATGGACCAGCGCGATGCCGCGTTTAGAGCAATGGATTGGCTGCCCATACTGGCGGACTCTCACACCATTGAGTCAGGCGGAAATCCCTACCCGCTGCCGCGCGGGAAGGAACTGGGCATAGAGGTCGACATTGAGGCCTATATGGTGGAGCAGCGCTCAGCTGCGATGGTCATAGTGCAAGACGGTAAGATACGCTTCGAAAAATACGGCCTTGATTTCACTGCAGATGGTCGTTGGACCAGCTTTTCGGTTGCAAAATCATTTACCTCTACGCTGGTGGGTGCCGCGATAAAGGATGGCTTCATCGCTAGCATTGATGACAAGATTTCACGCTATCTGCCCGATCTGAAGGGATCTGCCTACGACGACGTTTCTATTGAGCAACTGCTAACCATGACATCGGGTGTGCAGTGGAACGAGGACTATGAAGACAAAAATAGTGACGTAGCGTTGTTCAACGAGCATCGGGCGGAGGAGGGGTTGGATGTCACGGTGAGCTACATGCGAACGTTGCCGCGAGAGACCTCTGCGGGTAGTCGCTGGGTCTATAAAACCGGAGAAACCAATCTTATCGGTGTGTTGGTGAGCGCTGCAACCGGCAAAACTCTATCACAGTATTTGTCGGAGAAAATCTGGCGGCCTTTTGGTATGCAGCAGGATGGCAGTTGGTTACTCGGCTCTACAGGTCATGAGATCAGCGGTTGTTGTATTCAGGCAGCGACACTTGATTTTGCACGTTTTGGTCTGTTCATGCTGGCTGGCGGCATTGCTGGAGGTAATTCTGTTTTGCCGGAGGATTGGATTGAGACGGCTACCACGCGCCAGGCAGACATTGGTGTTGCGGGCAAGGGTTACGGCTATCAGTGGTGGACCTATGACGATGGAAGCTATGCGGCACAGGGTATATTCGGTCAGGGTATTTTTATAGATCCGAAGCGGAATCTTGTCATCGCTTCGAACAGTAACTGGCCGATAGCCTCTGACGCCGCAGGATTGGGAGCGCAGCGAGAGGGGCTCTACCGGATGGTGCAGCGCGCGGTCGATGCAGAGTCACAATAGGGAGCGGCACGATTGCGGCATGCGTTAGCGCGAAAGAGCTTTAGTCGCGTAGGTGTGACGACTCGGCTACTCGTTATCACTATGAGCCAATAAGGGTCACTCGAGGCAATCACTGGTGCCTACTGAAAAAGTCCTACAGTTGCTTGCTGGAACGGGTGTTTTATCCGCTGCTAACACTTGTTCTATTGCTGTGCGGCAAGGTCTAGTCTGCCCGCTTGCCTGACTCAGATCACATTCGCCCATGAGGCTTTTTTTATTAGGGCCAATAGCGCGGGTTTCGTTTGTCGTGAGCGCGGGCTCACGGTGTCTTCAAAATATACTCTGACAGTGGTAGTGATCGCAGTGTCGACGGGTCGCTGAAATCGCCGGCTTCTTCAGCACTTTTAGCCAACGCCTCATGGCTGCCAAACAATCTTTCCGGGTCGGTGTAGTCACGAAGCTCCCGAAAGCGCTCGCCCACGATGGCTCGCACAGCTGGAGCGCCGGGGGTTAGCGGCCTCGCGACAGCGTTGCGGACATATTCCCAGCGCAAGGGGTGCAGCTCGAAAGAAAAAGGCGTGTGCACTTCAAACCAGTTGTAAAAAAAATCAGCATCACTCAGGTCCTGCGCTTTATCAAACCAGGTGAAATGTGTCACCCCGGGACTGCGTTCTCCGTCGGCCCAGTTGCGGTCCACGCAGGCCTGGGGTATCGATTCTGTGACAAGGTAGCCATCTACACGAGTGCCATCGGCGCTTAACACAGTCTCAAGCGGTGCGCGATTATCCAGGCTGTCGATCCACACTGAGACAGCTGCGCCCAGCGTTTCCGCGTTACCCAGCAATAGCATAGGTCGTGGAATATCCTGCAGGAGGTCATTGACGCTAACCGTGAGGCCCGATACTCCGTCACTCAAAATAGTACGTTGCGATAGCCGTGTTAGCAGTTGGTCCCTGTAATCAGTTGCGTTGAAGCCTTCAGGGGGAAAGGTCAGGTAGACAATTTTTTCCATTTACACAGTATAAAGCGAACGGCGAGTGCATAAAACACCCATCAACTAGCCGTCTCACGCCCGGGCTCTCTCCAGATCTGCGTCCAGCGTGCGCCCGGCGCAGAAAATAATGATTGAGCCCACAGCGCCTAATAGCAGACTGCAGACCAGCGCATAACGGATTGAATTGATACCGTGCTCAGCGGCAAAAGCATCGCTCAGTGCGCCAACGATAAGGGGGCCTGCACCTGCACCGACAATGTTAACGATAAACAGCATGATTGCGGCAGCCGTAGCCCGCATCTGTAGCTTCGCGAGATTTTGGTTATTGCTGTACATGGCGGCCAGATAGACGTTGAGCAGCAGGTAGAACGGACCGAGTGCCCACAGGGAATGAATGGTGGACTCTGCCAGCAGAGCATAAATTCCAAGCGGAAAGCCGGCCATAGTCACCAGCACTGAAGCGCGCATTCCTCTCGATGCACGTTCCCTACCCAGTATATCCACGATTCTGCCTCCCAGTATGGTGCCAACGCTACCTCCAATGCCGACAATCAATCCCATCCAGTTGCCGATAGTAATAGGTGCCAGCTGGTGTATGCGCTCGTAAAACTCATAACCCCATATCAAAATAGCGTAACTGGCTATCGATACCAGTGAGAAACCGGTCATCATTAATACCCACGACCGACTGCGGACAAGGTATCTCAGTGTATCGCCGAGTGTTGTCGTTGTTTTATCTTCGATGCGTTGTTCCGAGAGGCCCCGCAGAGGCTCTCTGACAGTTAATCCGACCAATAGGGCAATAAGCAATCCTGGTGCTCCGACCACGATAAACGCGGTGCGCCAGTCAAAATACTCGCGCAGGTAGCCGCCTCCCAGGTAGGCAAGCGCAGACCCTACGAAAGCACCGCTGGTGTAAATGGCTAGCGCTGTCGCCCGGCGATCCATGCTGAAGTAGTCGGCGATCATCGAGTGAGAGGGGGGCGAACCGGCTGCCTCGCCAATTCCTACCAGTACTCGTGCAAGGGCAAGTTGGGCAAAGCTTCTGGCGAAACCGCAGGCGACAGTCATAGCGCTCCATACGGCCAGACCGATAGCAATGATGTTGCGCCGATTGCCCTTGTCCGCTAATCGGGCGATGGGTATGCCAGCAAAGGTGTACAAAAGAGCGAAAGCGAAGCCAGCAAGGAGCCCCATCTGCGTATCGCTGGCACCAAACTCCTCCTTTATAGGGCCAATAAAGACGGATAAAACTTGTCTATCGATAAAATTGAACACGTAGACGATAAATAGCACGCCCAGCACGTAGTTGGCATAGGCGGGAGAGGTTTGCTGATTAATGTGTTCACACCCCAGCGCGGATTTTTCCTGTTGCGCATCAGTATCGCTCATAGGGTGAGTCTTTCTTGTATTGCGTGACAATATAATGGATTAAATTGATCGGCGGGTCATCTGTTGCTGTCAAATTTACCGATCCCGTGTCTTCGACACAGGTAGTGCTCACGGCCTCGATTCGTTTTATGATGACCCATCGTCAGTCAGTGGAGAGTTACTCACGTGAGCACGCGTTTTCCAAATCTTGGCCAGCCCGGGCAAATAGGTTCCCTGCATCTGAAAAACCGTATGACCGTGGCAGCAATGGGCGCTAATCTGGCGGAAGAAGATGGCAGTTGTGGTGAACGGATTATTGCCTATCATGAGCGCCAAGCGCTTGGTGGTGCGGCGCTGATTGTGATGGGGGCGACCGGGGTCGCCTGGCCTGGCGGTGCTGTGCAGCCTCGTCAGGTTGCGATTTCAGAAGACCGACATATTCCGGGACTTCGTGCCATGGCCAAGGCATGTCACCGGCACGGGGCGAAAGTAGCGGCCCAGCTACACCATGGCGGTATTATAGCTGCACAGAGTTTCTGGAATGAAACACCCCAGGTCCTGTTGCCTTCTATGCCTGCAAAGCAGCGCAATGACATGGCAGACTTTCTGCTCACCGAAGAGCAACTGGCGCTCTATAATCCAGATGCTCAGGCGCCACAGCTCCATGTGATGGAAAAGAGCGATATCGAGATGTTGGTCGAGCGCTTCGCTCAGGCCGCAGGGCGCGCGGTAGAGGCGGGCCTTGACGCGCTTGAAATTCATGCCGGACACGGATACATCATTTCTGAATTTTTATCCCCGGCGATGAACCGGCGGGAGGACGAGTACGGTGGCACTCTGCAAAACCGGGCACGGCTGTTGCTGGAGGTTCTGACGGCTGTCCGCGGGCGTGTGGGCAGGGATTTTCCTGTCTGGGTTAAATTGGATTCACAGGAGTTTGGTCGGGAAGACGGCATTACATTAGAGGATGCAACGGCGACCGCGAGTATGTTGGCTGCTGCGGGTGTCGACGCGTTAGCCGTCTCCAGTTATCACGACTCGAACCGTGGTGCGACGCATTCCCAGTCAAATATTCCTCACCCGCCGGAGCACATGGTGACCAATGCGACTGCAATACGGCGCGCGGTCTCTGTGCCAGTGATTAGTGCGGGTAGAATTGAAGCGGCGGCGGCAAACGATCACATTGGCCAAGGACATTTTGATTTCTTCAGCATGGGACGGAAGATCCTGGCCGATCCTGACCTACCAAAAAAACTGTTGAATGATAGGCCGGCTGACGTACGTCCCTGCATATACTGTTATTGCTGTGCGAGTCAGATTTACATTCGCAAGGCGATGAAGTGCGCGGTTAATCCTGAAACTACACGGGAGCGAGAGCTGACGCTCGTGGCGACGGACCGCAAAAAACATATCGCGGTAGTCGGCGGTGGGCCCGCTGGCATGGAGGTCGCCCTGCGTCTTTCGCAGCGTGGGCACCGGGTTACTCTGTTCGAGGCGGGGAAGCGGCTCGGTGGCACCTTGCAGTTTGCCAGCATCCCCTATGAACCCAACCAAAAGCTGCTCAAGTGGTTGGTAGTTCAGGTGGCGCAATCGGAAGTAGACGTTCGTCTCGGCATGACAGTGACTGCCAGTCTCCTGAAGCCCCTGGGCGTTGACGAAGTGGTAGTCGCTACTGGCGCTACCCGTAGCATGCCCGAAATTGAGGGCAGCAACCGCAATTTCGTTTTCAGCGGAGATGAGCTTAGGGCTCTGGTAATGGGCGAATATTGCCCAACACTTTACGAAAAGATAGGTGGTTTCAATCGGTCATTGATCGGCTTCGCAGCAAAGATCGGGCTTACGAGGCGGCCCGGTTTAATGCGTTTGGTCTCTCGGGCCTGGCTGCCACTAGGAAAGCGTATCGTTATTATTGGCGGGGAACTGGTCGGTGTCGAATTAGCAGAGTTCCTTGCTGATCGTGGGCGAGAGGTTGTGGTTCTGGAGCAGTCTGATCGAGCGGGCAAGGGCCTATTTTTGGTTCGTCGTATGCGATTACTCACCGAATTGGCACAGCATGGGGTTACGGTCGCAACGGGTTCGAAAGGCGTGCGCATTGCTGAAGGCCGGGTGAGCTATAAGAATACGCTGGGTCAGGAGCGCACTGTCTCGGCTGACCATGTCATTGTGGCCAAGGGAGCGAGCGAAAATAGCCAGCTCAAAGAGGAGTTGCACACAGCGGGTCTTCGAGTGCACGCAATCGGCGACTGTGAAGGCGTCGCCTATATTGAAGGCGCTATACAAGCGGCGGCGGAGCTTGCTGTTACGCTGTAGTGCGTGGAGAGTGGTTGCAAGTTAGAGCGAGGTTGAAGCAGGACACAAGCAGGACAGAAGCGATGGAAAGAGCGTTTACGCACGACTGGCTCCAGTGGATAGAACTCAACCTCCAGCGTGGTTGTGACAAGGACGGCATATTCCGGGTGCTACTCGATGAGGGTTTTAGTCACCAGCAGATAGTGACGCAGATGCGGTATGAGCCCTCCGCCGATCCCGGGACCATTGAAAATCCTTTGTCTGTGTCTAATCAGGTCGGTCGCGATGCTAAAGCGGAGGCTTTTTTTCAGAAAGTGCGCCTTTACCGAGATAAGATATACCTTCCGAATGCGCGCCCACTGGATACGCAACTGGCCGAGCTCTACGTGCTGGATGATTTTCTCGATTCAGAGGAATGTGCTCGGCTAATGGCACTGATTGCATCTCAGCTGCACGATTCTTATATCGCCGCTACCAATGAGGAGGACGAGTCGTTTCGAACGAGCAGTACTTGTGACATGGGGCGACTCGACGATCCATTTGTAAAAGAAATTGATGCCAGAATCTGCAGGATGCTGGGTGTCGACTCCTCTTACGGGGAGGTGATACAGGGGCAGCACTATAGCGTTGGCCAGGAGTTTAAAGCGCATACGGATTATTTTGAAGCCGATCAGTACGACAAATACGCCACTGCGATGGGACAGCGCACTTACACATTTTTCATTTATCTTAATAATGTGGAGGAGGGTGGCGAGACGGAGTTTGAGTCACTGGACCTCGTTGTTCGCCCGAGACAGGGTAGCGCGATAGTCTGGAACAATCTCGATGCAAACGGTATTCCTAACCCAAACACGATACATCGCGCCCACCCCGTCAGGCGCGGAGAGAAGTACGTTATCACCAAATGGTTCCGGGCCTTGGGTTCCGCGCCCATGTATAGCAAAGAACCCAACGAGTATATTCACGGATACACCAGGCAGGGCTTCTGTAAAACGCGGTTAGACCCTGTTCTTTTCGAAAAGTTAGTGGCGTTTTATCGCGAGAACCGTAACGATGCCGTGGTAGAAACAATAGAGGGCGACTACGTTCGCACGAACGAGGTCGATAGTGCTGCCAGTACTGTTGTGGAGTTGCCCGCTTCACTGAAAGCTGCAATACACGTGTCCCTGCTGCATGAAATGAATGCGTGGAGCGGCACGTTACTCGAGCCAACCCACGTTTATGGCATTCGGGATTATCAGCGAGGCGCGGTGCTGGAGATGCATCGGGACCGTCTCGAGACACATATTATCAGTGCCATCATAAATGTGGCTCAGGATATTCACAGCCCTTGGCCGCTTTGTGTGGAGGATCACTATTATCGCCTGCATCAGGTATATCTGGAGCCTGGCGAGGTGGTGTTTTATGAAGGTGGGCGACTGCGTCACGGGCGTCCTTATGCACTGGATGGCGCTTCTTTCGCAAATATTTTCTGCCATTATCGACCCGCATGATGGTAGTGGAACCAGTAATGCGTTCTATCGTGAGGCCATTCTAGTTTTACCTGCGACGACCGAGTGGACGCCGTTGATTAACGTCGGCCTCTGATCGGCACACGATGTCTCGCTTTGGCGACCCCCACCGCCTTAATATCAGGTTTCGATCATGGCGTCAGTCTGAGCGCTGAGCCGTTATTCGCACTATCTGATGTGATCTGAACTGTAGGTCTTGCCGTAACCATAATGTATTCTAAAGCACGGAGAAGAATGATGTTCAGTAAATACAAGGTGGGCGCGCTGTGTGCCATTTTGCTGACAGGCGGCGCACATGCCAGCGACACCGGCTCGATCAACAAGATCAAGACTGGGATACTGCCCACAGGCGGTTTTTTCAGTATTTATGAAGCGGCTTGCCCGCAGAATACAGCGGTGAGCATTGCCAGCACAGATCGACGACAGCGCTGGTGCGTTCAATCAGACGGGCAGCTGCGCTGTTTCGGGGCAGCAAGTGAGGCGACTCGCTATGCATGCTCAGGGGTGTTGCTTGCGGACAGCACTGATGACTCTGGCAGGGTACTTACCCAATAGTTATGGAAGAGATAGTTTCCTTCCGACAGTAAACACCTTCTCTCCCCCCCAATACTGAGAAGGTGCTTGTAGCCCCGCGCGACTGATATCGCGTGGGGTTTTTTTTGCCTAAAGATTGCGAAAAGTGAAGGAGGGGGTGGAGGGCGTATGCCGCTATTGCGGTGCGACTAACGACAGGCAGGCAGAATCCTGCAACAGCGCCTGCATCGTATCGCCGCTCGTGGGGAGGGACTGTTTCAGCGATGAAGAAAGAGCACACATTAGCAAGCGTCGATAGTAGGGTAACTCTCGCACGTAATGTGGCAGGCTGTCGCTGATGGACTCCTGCTCCGCCAGGCTCCCGACAAAAGCGTGAATATAGTGGTGTAAGGCATCACGGGACTTGCTGTCGTCTGAAGCGAGTGTGTCTGTTAGCAACTCCCACGTCATGTCAGGTCGCAGATAACAAGCAGCAAGAAAGGTATCTGCTTTTTCACTGGACCACTGTCCTGGAGCGATCAGAGACAGTGTCCAGTCGGGGCCACTCGTGTAAAGATAGTACGTTTTGCCGACCACGGGTTTGAATGCAAAGGATGCAGATAAAATAAAGGAGGAAAGGCAATAATCTCTGAGGAAAGCGCCTGGCGATTTGGGATCCAGTAGACCCGTTTTCAGGTTCGCCAGATCCTGCAAAACAGGCACAAGGCCTTTGCCTTGGGGATTAGGATTTTTCTCGTAGGTAGAGTGCGTATTCACGGATCGATCCAGTGCCGCGTGTCGCGGATAAAAACATGCAATAATGGGAGACGCAATGTTGTGATCAAGGCGTGACGGCCTGCTCAATCGCTGCAATTAGTGCGTCGCTTTGCGGCTTGGTATTGCTGCCGAATTGCTCTATCACTGCGCCGTCACTGCCCACCAGGTATTTGTTAAAATTCCAGGAGGGTGAGCCAGTTTGCCGTGCCAGCTCAGTGAATACCGGGTTGGCGCTATCTCCGCGAACGCTGGAGGGTGCCATCATTGTAAACGTGACGCCGTAGTTCTTATAACAAACGGCGGCTGCTTCGGACTCGTCTTTGGCTTCCTGGCGGAAATCATTGCTCGCAAAACCAACCACCACGAGGCCCCGCTCTTTATAGGCTTCGTGAAGCTTTTCAAGACCGGTGAATTGAGACGTGTAGCCGCAATGGCTTGCAGTATTAACGATGAGTAGTGGTTTGCCTGCCGCAACCTCGCAAAGATTGACGGTGTCATTCGAATGGAGCTTTCTCAGATCATGGTTGAGAAAATCCGGACAAGTAGCTGCAGCGTTCACAGAGAACAATAAAAAAACCAAAGAGATAAGCTTGTACATAAGAGTGTGATCCTCTTGTTCAACGCGTGTAGGTAAACTGCATTGAAGAATATGGGTTGCCTGGTCAGCAAGTTGAGGTAGGACGCGCCAGTTTTCTGCTCGTGTTAACGTCAAGCACATACCAAAGATAGCAGCGGGAAAAGATGCCATTCAAAATCAAAAACAGTGAAATGAGAGAAACGAACCACTCTACACCGTTAAGAGGGTACTGAGAAAAGGTCCACGCGGCGAAGATAAGACCGAGTGCAAGACGCAATACTCGCTCTATATTGCCCAGGTTTTTTTCAATCATGAGAAACCCCTCGTTGTTCAATTTGTTAATTCAATAATATTACGCTGCTGACTGGCAGATGGATCAGTATGACGAGGCGGTTGTGCAGTCGGTGTGTGGCGAGAGGATCAAGAAAACGGGCTGTCAGGCCATGATAGGCCTGGCAAACACCAGGCCTGCGGAAAGTGAGTAGGCGCTCGGTGCCTACACTGCTTTCAGCTTGAGAAAAGGATTCATCCAGCGGAACTTCCAACCCGTAAACTTCAAGGGCGCGTCCAGCACTGCCAGACAAATACAATCCTCTGACTGCACCGCCGTAGGTGCATGCACGTCCTCCGGACGCCTGAAAATAAAATCACCTTTGTGGTATGTACCGTCGGCATCCGAAAATCCGCCCTCAAGTACCAGGGTCATTTCAGTGCCTCGATGCGTGTGCTCGGGAATTCGTCCACCTGCCTTTATGTGGTAGAGAGCGAACTCGTGCTTCGGATCGCCTAACTTAATATAGCTGATGCGCAGGGCAGCCCCGATCTTCTTCCAATTCAGGTCAGAGAAATCACCGCTCATCAGGCGCTGCAGTATCGCCGGCGTGGCGTTGCGATCATCCTCAGCCTTGGCATAGGACAGAGGCGCCTCCTCGTCCAGCCTTGCCAGTACGCTGTCCAACAGCTCGTCGCCCACTGCCTGCGGCTGGAGATTATTGAAGAGTGCCGCTCCCACCTCGCTCATTTGACTTGAGAGCTGCTGGCAATGCTCGCAGTGCTGAATGTGAACTGAAATACAGGCTGCTTGTGCCAGGGGCAAAGACCCAGCAGTGTATTCCGTTAAAAGATCTGTTTCTGGATGAAAATTAGCCATAGTTCTATCTTTCGATTTGTATTTGGAGTTTTTGAATGGCCAGCCGTACACGGGACTTTACCGTACCCAGCGGGATGTCGAGTTCTGCAGAAACCTCAGAGTGCGATTTACCTTCCATATAGACCTTCACCAGGATCTGAGATTGCTCATTGGGCAAGTCGCCTAATAGCGCCTTGATTCGCTCCCTGTTGCGCTGTTGGTGCAGCAGCAGGAAAGTTTCTTCCGTTTCAGCCTCGTAGCCCATATCCTCGGCGGTGAGCGAGGTATCGAACTTGTTCAGCCGCCGGTACAGGTCAGTGCGGCAGTTTCTGGCTATTGTGTAAACCCAGGTACTGGCCGCAGCCTTAGATGGATCAAACGCGCCCGCTTTTTGCCATACCTTCAGCATGACTTCCTGCACCAACTCGTCGGCGTGATTTGCTGACAAGGTGGAGCCGGAGTGTGCAAAAGCTTTCATAAGGGGGGCAAAGTGCCGGAAGAGACGAGTAAAGGCGGCCCTATCCTCGTTTTGCGCAATCAAAGTGATGCATTCGCTCCACTCATCGGTGCGTCTTCCGCCTTTCACCTGCGCGTCGTTTGCCGCATTGTTCAGGTCATTATCGGTTGTTTCGGCCACAAGCAGCATTCTGAATTCCGGATAGGTTTTCTTAGTATACGCCGATAAGGTAAGTCGGATCACCCCGATGCACTTTTTTTAGCGAGCGTCAGCGACGAGGTCGGGGAAGGCAGTGATATCACGGCTTGCCCCAGCCACAGAGCGACCGGGCAGTGTGATCCGCGGGTCGAGAAATCGCGTAAACTGACTCATAAATCATAAGGATGTGTGGCTGCACCGCGGCCGGGAGAGCAGTAAGCGATGAAAATTGCGGTTATCGGGTCGGGCATATCGGGTTTAGCCAGCGCACATTATCTTAGCGCTAGTCACGACGTGTCTGTATTTGAAGCGAATAAGCGAATTGGCGGACACACCGCTACAATGGATGTCGAGCTCGGCACCCGGCGATATGCGATAGACACCGGCTTCATTGTCTTTAATGATTGGACCTATCCAAACTTTATTGCGCTACTCGACGAGTTAGGGGTAGCCAGCACCCCCACCGAGATGGGTTTTAGCGTCGCTGACCCTGAAACGGGTCTGGAGTATTCCGGAGCGAGCTTGAATACGCTGTTTGCACAACGGAGCAATCTTTTCTCCGCCTCTTTCATTAAGATGGTGCGAGACATACTCAGGTTTAACAGAGAATCTGTGGCGGAATTGGATTCTGGCGTGTTGGACAACGAAGAAACGCTGGGGCGTTATCTGGCCAGGCATGGTTATGGCGAGAAATTTACTCGCCAGTACCTTGCAGCAATGGGATCGGCGATTTGGTCCTCAGATGCGACGACCATTCTCGATTTCCCTTTGGTATTCTTCCTGCGATTTTTCAAGAATCATGGCCTACTGTCAGTGGCGAACCGGCCCCAGTGGAGGGTCATTACCGGTGGCTCCCGTGAGTATTTGGCGCCTCTATGCGCGCGGTTTTCCGAGCGCCTTTACGCTGATACCGCGGTTGCGTCAGTGCAGCGGTCTGCCGCTGGGGTGACACTGCAGTTGGAGGACGGGCGAGCCTTACCCTTTGACCAGGTAGTGATAGCGACACACTCCGACCAGGCATTAAGGCTGTTGGAAGAGCCCACAGCAGCGGAGAGTGAGCTGCTTGCCGCCATACCCTACCAGGCAAACGATGTAGTGCTGCATACGGATACCCGAGTGCTGCCTAAGAACCGCAAAACCTGGTCCAGCTGGAATTACAGGCTTGGCGGGGCTGAGCAGCGGTCCGTTGTGACCTACAATATGAATATATTGCAGGGTATCAAGGCGCCGGAAACATTTTGTGTGACACTGAATAATACCGATGAGATTAACCCGCATCGTATCCTCGGGCATTTTAGTTATGACCACCCGGTGTTTTCGCGCGAAAGCCTCGCAGCCCAGCAGCGGTGGGGCGAGATAAATGGGGTGAGCAACACATGGTATTGTGGGGCCTATTGGCACAATGGCTTTCATGAAGATGGCGTAGTGAGCGCCCTGCGGGTTGCGAATGCTATAGAGGATAGCCAGAGGGCTGCTGCTTGAAGTCACGTCTCTACGAGGGGGTGTTGCGTCACCGGCGCACACATCCCAAGCAGCACGCATTTCAATACAGAGTGTTCATGCCTTATATTTGCTTGAGCGAAATGGGTGAGCTGTTCAAAGACACGCCGTTCTGGTCGCAATCCCGTCCAGCATTCGGGCGGTTTCAGCGCAGTGACTTTATGGGAGATCCAGCCATAGCGTTGGAGGACGAGGTAAGGCGCCGCATATTTGAAGAGACTGGCGAGACGCACAAGGGCCACATTTACCTGTTGGCTAATCTGCGATATTTTGGACACATCATCAATCCGATTGCAGTGTATTATTGTTTTAATGAAGACGAATCCAATCTCGAGTGGGTGGTAGCCGAGGTCACGAATACGCCCTGGGATGAGCGGCACAGTTATGTGTTGGCCGGGCCGGCCGCCGGGAAATGGCTAAATACCCAGTTTGATAAATCATTGCATGTGTCGCCCTTTAACCCGATGGCGATGCAGTATCATTGGCGCAGCAGCACGCCGGACCACAGGCTGATTCTGCACATGGACAATCACCATCAGGGGGAGAAGGTGTTTGACGCCACCTTGGCGTTGTCGGCACGTCCTTTCACTGCGCGCAATCTTAACCGTTTGCTGGCTCGATACCCTTTCATGACCTTAAAGGTTCTGTGGGGCATTTACTGGCAGGCACTCAAACTTTACCTCAAGGGTGTTCCCGTTTTTGCACACCCGTGAAAATCGACTTGGTAGGATGACACTATGAGCAATGGACGCATTTCCAGCATCGGGATGCCGCACACCGCCCCAGCCCGTGTGACGGACAGGATTGCGAGGGAAACCCTGTTCCGGCTGTTAGGAAAGGTGGAGATTGGATCTCTGACGATGCACGAGGGTCCCCAGAGTTATCACTTTGGGCAGCACGACGATCCGGCACATCCGCACGCAGAGATTCACATTCACGACGCCGCCGTCTACGCACAGGTGTTGAGCGGTGGATCACTCGGGGCAGGCGAAGCCTACATCAAGGCGCGTTGGTCGTCGCCTGATCCTGTACAGGTAACACGTCTGTTCAGTGCCAACATGGTAGCGATGGAGAGCCTGGATTCCGGTCAGTCTCGCATCGCGCTAATGCTCCTCAAGATCGGTCATTGGTTGAAACGCAACACTCAAAAGGGTTCACGGGAAAATATTACAGCGCACTACGATCTCGGCAATAAGTTCTTCGAATTGTTCCTGGATCCCACCATGATGTACTCTGCGGCGCTGTTTGCCGATCCTGCTGCCTCACTAGAGGCGGCTTCGGTGGCCAAGTTGGAGGAGATTTGCCGGCAGTTGTCACTTAAGCCCGATGACCACCTGTTGGAAATTGGCACAGGCTGGGGCGGTATGGCGATACATGCGGCCAAGCACTATGGTTGTAAGGTCACCACTACGACTATTTCAGCGGAGCAATACGAGTATGCGTGCGAACAGGTGAAGGAGGAGGGCTTGGAGGACAGGGTGACCCTGTTATGCGAAGACTACCGTCACCTGACAGGGCAATACGACAAACTGGTGTCGATAGAGATGATAGAGGCGGTGGGACACCAGTTTTACAAAGACTATTTCGAAACCTGTTCTCGCCTGCTCAAAGACGATGGGAAAATGGTACTACAGGCAATAACGATACCAGACCGTCGTTATGAGGAAGCGCGTGATTCGGTGGATTATATTAAGCGTTACATATTCCCGGGTGGCTGCCTACCTTCGCTGTCCGTGATGGCCGAACATGTTGCCAGAGACACCGATATGCAAATGGTACATCTTCGGGATATTACAGAAGATTATGCCATTACCCTTGCGCGGTGGCGGGAGCGTTTTTTGCTGCAGACTGAAGCGGTCGAACAAATGGGTTTCGATCAAGATTTTATCCGCCTCTGGGATTACTACCTCAGCTATTGTGAGGGTGGTTTCAGGGAGCGCATCATCGGCACCGTGCAACTGGCATTGGCTAAACCGGGCTTTCGTTTTTAGCGTGCAGGACGAATATCGCTGCCACGCTGCTTGCACACGCGATGAGTGCTTCTGGCGCGCACCGTGCAACCATGGATTAGTTCGGCCTAACAAATGACAGAGCCCAGACGTTTGCTAGTAACGGGTGGTACCGGCTTTATCGGGAAAGTCCTGTGTCGCAGTCTGCTTCAGTGTGGCTACAGGGTAACGGTGCTTACGCGCAATGCTGCCGCTGCGTCACAGGCGCTTCCTCTTCCCGGCATTGATTTCGTCGAGTCACTGGACGTGCTCGGAGCCAACGGGCTTTGGTTTGGAGTTGTCAATCTGGCGGGCCAGCCCTTGGATAGCGGCCGATGGAACAGCGATCGCAAAGTTGAATTCCGCGACAGTCGAATAAACCTCACCAATGCTCTGGTTTCATGGATGGGTGAGCTTGACCAGTCGCCGGAGGTGTTTGTGTCAGCGTCAGCGACCGGGTGGTATGGGCACTGGCACGACGAATTGCTAGATGAGGACAGTCGCTGTAATACCGGATACGCACAGCGTTTATGCGCTGACTGGGAGCAGGCCGCCCGCGACGGACTGCCGCAGGGATGTCGTGGGTGTCAGTTGCGTATCGGGATCGTACTGGGGCCAAGCGGGGGTCCCTTGTCGGCTATGCTGACCCCGGCACGCCTCGGTCTGGGAGGTGCCATGGGAACTGGCTTGCAGTGGTGGTCCTGGATTCAAGTCGAGGACCTCGTGCGCCTCATCTGCTTCTTGCTCGAAGAGGCGACCATAGAGGGTGCGGTCAATGGCACAGCGCCAAATCCGGTGCGGCAGAGGGATTTCGCGAAGATCCTTGGCCGTGTATTAGGGCGTCCAGCGCTCTTGCCCCTGCCGGGGTTTGTGGCCTCGCTGGTTCTGGGTGAATTCGCAGATGAGATCCTTCTGAAGGGTCAGCGCGTTGTGCCCGCCCGGGCACTGGCGGCGGGTTTTATCTTTGATTATCCCGAACTGGGAGACGCTCTCAAGGCAACTATCGACGTGCCTCGATAGTTGATCCGATGCGGGTGGGGCAGCGTAATTATTGTTACAGCAACCAGACAGTGTGCGAGAACCCAGCTCGACCCGTTGACTTAAAGCGGCGTGGGGGATGATGTTAACGGGAGGTGTATCGTCCCCACGATGTCTCTTTCCTAGCCAGCAGGTCGAAATCGACAAAGAGATGGTTTTTTGAGTAGAGTGTGATTGCAGGGGGGATGCCGGCTCGGCAATGCGGCCCCGCGAACTTTGACAAAAAAAGAGAGAGAAATCGCTATGAACACAGTTCTGATGGAGTCCGTAAGCGCACCGTCTCTGGCAATTTCGGAAGAAGCCGAGCTTGTCCGCGGTGTACTGTTGTCGCACGGGTTGGAAACGCCACTCATTTACAACGGCCTTAGCCGTGACCAAAAGTATGAACGGATCAAAGAGTCTTTTGCCGACATCGCCCACACGTTAGGGCTGGACTTGACCGACGACAGTTTGGCAGAGACGCCTCAACGCATCGCGCGGATGTACGTGGATGAAATGTTTTCAGGACTCGACTATGCCACGTTTCCCAAGGTAACGGCCATCGAGAACAAGATGGGTGTTGAGGAAATGGTCAAGGTCAGTGATATACAGGTCGTCAGTACCTGCGAGCACCACTTTGTCACTATCGACGGGGTGGCCCAAGTGGCTTATATTCCATCGACCAAAATCATCGGTTTGTCGAAGATCAACAGAATTGTGCGATTTTTTGCCCAAAGGCCGCAGGTTCAAGAACGGTTGACTCAGCAAATTCTTGTTGCATTGCAGACGCTTCTGGAAACGGAGAACGTGGCCGTAACCATTGCCGCGACTCATTATTGCGTAAAAGCAAGAGGTGTTATGGACGCGGGATCGAACACGCGGACAACGGCGCTGGGTGGTCAGTTTAAAAGCAATGCATCGACCCGGTCGGAGTTTTTTGCCTGACGTAAAAGACGATCAGGAAGTACCCATCCGTTCACGATAGTCCCAACTGAACAATCGCGATGGGGAAATGGTGATAATCATCTCCCCCTCCGCACGTGACAGTAGCCACTGCGCGAATGGGGACTCCAGCGAGCCGACATAGCGCAGCAGTAATTCCCGCAACAAGGAACTGTCGCCCAGAGGGGTTAAAGTAGCTTCTCCCTGGCCTCTGATGCCGTGGTAAGGCGGTGAGTCACCCGATATCTCAAAGCCAACCCTTGAGTTGCCCTCCAGCATGCGTGCGAGGTGAGACGATTGGTGTGTTACGCAACACAACGACGGCGCCTGGTAAAGAAACCACAGCGAGATAACGCGAGGGAATTGGTCCTGCGCCACCGTGGCGAGTCGAATGGGAATGGTCGATTGTTCGAGAAACGCTTCGACTTCCGGCTTGGTCCAGGGACCGTTCAATGTGGCTGCATTCATGAGTGATTCCATGGGGTACTCACTTTGAGTGGGGTAGACAATGTCGCCCCCATTCTTCACGCGTTTGGGATGAGGTATGTGATCTGATTCCAGTATCGCGCGTAATTATCACAAAGCCCAGCACGAAAAGTAAGTGGGTATAGGTTGCGTCACCGAAGAGTGGGTTTCACTATGCCATACCGGCTTTTAAATGGTGTCATGTTCAATGTTGCCTGGCTTGGCATTGTAATGAGTCAGTCTGCATTCGTGGCGCCTGCTGCGGCGGCTTTGCTGTTGCTAGTGCACTTTGCCGTGATGGGCGAGGGCGTCAGGGAGCTTCGTTTTATCGCCGGGCTGACCCTGGTAGGGGTTTGCATTGATCAGTTGCTGTTTAGAGTGGGCGTATTCACGATCGCCGGAAGCATTGCTGGTCCTCCTTTGTGGATTACTTGTTTGTGGCCTGCACTAGGCACGACTTTTATGCACGCTTTCGCGGGGCTGAGCGGCAAGCCGCTACTGGCCGCAATCGTGGGAGGGGTTGGTGGAGCCGCGTCTTACATCGCAGGGACTCGGTTGACGCAGGTGTCTTTCGCAGCGGATATTTCAGGCCCAATCATTTTGGCCGTGTTGTGGGCTGTTATCTTTCCGGTAGCACTCGCTATCGCTAATAGAAAAGATAGCGGACCGGCATGAACACCAGGCAACGAAATCACAATGCGCGCGTGTCACACCCGTTTCAATGCGGGCCGATTGGTAGAGCAGCGTGCCTAGCATTTTGCTTGTTTTCGTTAGCGACTGGCGCCTTGGCGTCTGAGACGCGCGCAGTGGGCAGTGCTTTCGACAAGGCAAGTGGTAAGTTCCTCTATAAAGAGTTGCATCGCTGTCTGATCGATGAGAAATATTGCTCAGTCGAGTATCGCGATAATGCTGGCAAGCTCCTTGCCTCCAAGACGCTTGATTACCGCGGTAAGCCATATCAGCCCTCACTCGTCGTGAAAGACTATCGCTTCGATAGCGAGTTATCCGTGGGGCCGCCAAATGATGACGCGTTGGTGGTGGATGCTGGCTTCGATAATTTTGTGCGCAGTCGCTGGGAGGTTTTGAACTCAGGCGGCAGTGTGCAGTTCGATTTTCTTGTGCCTGGCAGGGACACACCCATCGCGATGCGCGCAGATCGGGATAACCGTGAAGATTGTGATGCTGGAGCTTTGTGTATTCAGGTGGGTTTGGATTCGTGGCTGCTCGCGCGCTTCGTCGATCCTATTCTGTTAACGTACGCTTCCGATGACCGATTGCTGTTGCGTTACGACGGCCCCGGAAATCTCGCTTCTCGAGATGGTTCTATGCCCAACGTGATCATTTATTACGAGCACCTTGAGACGCAGGACTGGGAGTTGTTGGACTGGGGTAGCGAGGACCTGAGTGTAAATGATTGGACAGAGAGCAGGATAGCGCGATGAATGAAGTTGCCTCAATTTATTGGTTTAGATCTGATCTGCGCCTGACAGATTTACCCGGTTTGTCAGCGGCGAGCGCCGCGGGCCCTGTGCTGGCTTGCTATGTGTTCGACGAACTGAGTGACGACGCATGGACGCTAGGATCGGCGAGTCGCTGGTGGCTGCACCGCAGTCTCAGTGCGCTTGGCAGTGAATTGCAAAAAAGAGGTGGTAAGCTGATATTAGCGCAGGGTCGGCCCGAAGCGGTGTTGACACAGCTTGCCTGCGAGATTGGCGCCGACACCGTATTCTGTTCCAGAGAGTACGAGCCTTGCTCTGACGATACAGAGCGGCGTGTTGCGGAGTCGCTCGCGGAAAACGGGTTGCGGCTCAAACGCTATGGGGGCACGCTTCTGTGGGAGCCCGAGCAGGTTAGAACCCGCAGCGATACGCCGTTCAAAGTGTTTACCCCATTTTGGAAGTGCTGTCTCACGCTGCCGGAACCGAACCTCGCGGCGGGTGGCACGTTACGTTTTTGGCAAGGACAGTCAGCAGCAGGAGTGTCTCTGGAAAATCTTGGCCTTGACTGTACGGATGATGAGAGCGCCCGCTGGGCCGACTATTGGTCGCCGGGGGAGGCAGGCGCCAAGGAGAGCCTGCGGGTTTTTGAAGAGTCGGCGCTTGATGGCTACAACGAGGGAAGAGACTTTCCCGAGCGGGCAGCCACGTCTTTGTTATCTCCTCATTTGCGTTTCGGAGAAATATCTCCGCATCGTGTTTTCCATTTTATCAGGGAGGCATCGCGCGGTCGTCCGGATTTACAATCGGAAGCGGATAGCTATCTGCGGGAACTGGGGTGGCGAGAGTTTTCGCGACATTTGCTTTATCACCATCCCTCCCTGCCCGAACAGCCTTTTCGGTCAGAGTTTGCCCGATTCCCGTGGTGTGGGGTGAAAGAATCCCTCATTGCGTGGCAGGAAGGAAAGACCGGCTATCCAATCGTCGACGCTGGTATGCGTGAATTGAGACAGACGGGCTATATGCACAATCGGGTTCGGATGATAACAGCATCGTTCCTGTGCAAGCACTTGTTGATCGATTGGCGCGCCGGGCAGCGGTGGTTTTGGAATTACTTGATGGATGCTGATCTGGCTGCGAATGCGTTTAATTGGCAGTGGGTGGCGGGCAGTGGGACTGATGCATCCCCGTATTTCAGGATCTTTAGCCCAATGGCGCAAGGGGTCAAGTTTGATAAGGCGGGTGCATACGTAAAGGAATGGGTGCCTGAGCTATCCGCGTTGCCGCCACGTTATGTGCATAGCCCCTGGGAAGCCCCCGCGGCAGTGCTTGA
Source organism: Candidatus Marimicrobium litorale (assembly GCF_026262645.1). NCBI lineage: Bacteria > Pseudomonadati > Pseudomonadota > Gammaproteobacteria > Cellvibrionales > Halieaceae > Marimicrobium > Candidatus Marimicrobium litorale. The sequence continues at coordinate 1,395,251 of NZ_SHNO01000001.1, read as the reverse complement.
CGACGCCGGAATCTGTCTTGGAGATAATTACCCTTTCCCACTGGTAGACCACGTTACCGCGCGCAAGACGGCCTTGGCTGCCTATGATGAAGTGCGGGCTGCGTAACGTATGTCTGAGAGAGCTGCGAGCGAATCGATATGACGACACTGAATGAATCTGTAGACGTAGCGCGAAGCATAGATGAAGTCTTTGCGTACGTCAGCGATTTCACAACTACTGCCGAGTGGGACGCGACAGCGACCAGCGCGGTCAAGCTGACAGCGGGCAAGATTCGGGTTGGAACTGAATTCAAGGTTGTTTGCGCTTTACCCGTCGGAAGTGTGTCAATTCTGTACCGTATAACTGAACTTCGTGCGCCTGATTTTATTCGCCTGGAAGGACGAAGCGCATTATTTACGGTAACTGACAGTATCCATTTTTACCGTTCTAAACGGGGTACCCGAATAGATTACGAAGCGAAGTTCGAATTCAAGGGGATCCTTGCGCCGGTTTTTTCCCTGTCGAGGAAGGGTTTAGAGAGCATGGGGTGGGAATCTGTCGACGGGCTGAGGGCAGCACTGGAAGATACATTTGCCATTGGTGCCGCAGGCGATGGAATTCCGGGCCCCGCTCGGCTGCTACCGGAGCTCTCTCGTTTTACGCGTTGGGGTTATATTAGGGGCCTGAAACGCTTCAATCCGATGTCAAAATCCATGCTGGGCAAGCACGTCGTGCTGACTGGTGCTACTGCCGGTCTGGGACATGCGGCGGCGCATGACCTGGCGACTCGCGGAGCAGACTTGACGCTGGTGGTGCGAGATAAAAGGAGAGGGCACAGACTGGTCACAGAGCTAAAAAGGGAAACAGGTAATGACGAGATCCGTTATGAACTGGCAGACCTCAGCCTGATGTCAGATGTGGACGCACTGATAGAACGCTTTTTGCAATCAGGTAAATCTATAGACGTGTTAATTAACAATGCCGGAGCGCTTTTTAATCCCCGTGGCCAGACAGCCGAGGGCTTCGAACAGAGCTACGCACTGTTACTTTTGAGTCCTTACCGACTTACGGAGGGCTTGTCTCCTCTGTTGATTCAGGCGGGCGAGAGCCGCGTGATTAACGTTGTTTCCGGTGGTATGTATACTTCCAAATTGGATGTCGATGCGCTTCCTAACGACGAAAATGGCTCGTATTCAGGCAGTGCCGCCTATGCGAGAGAAAAAAGAGCTCTTATGGTACTCACGGAGGAGTGGGCATCGCGCTGGAAAAAACAGGGCATTGTTGTCAATGCGATGCACCCTGGCTGGGCCGATACTCCTGGCGTCCGCAGTGCGCTTCCGGGATTCAGGAAAATTACCCGTCCAATCTTGCGCACGGCGCAGCAGGGTGCCGACACCATAGTCTGGTTGGCGGTCGCTCGGGAGACCGGCAGCGTCACTGGAAAACTGTTCCTCGATAGAGAGGTAGTGTCTACCCACCTGGTCGCTGGAACACGGGAGGATGCAGCAGAGCGAGCAAAGTTGTTACGTTTGCTCGACGAGGCGGCGCATAGCAGCGCGGCCCTCTCGGCTTGATGGGGGTAGAATTTTTACCCCAGATTAGCCGTTCTTCCTAAGCACTCACAACATTCCTCCCAGAGCTTTTTCCTCGCGGATGCATCCGTTGTAAGTTTGTGGGCCTTCCCCTTTTTACCGCGGTCGAAGTATTCGCCGGTCGGCATAGATGCAGGGTTCATGCCTGCAAGGAGCAGAGACGTTTTTGCTCCCTTTTCTGGTGACGTAAAAAAGAGCTTCAGGAAAAATTGCGAGAAAGCAGAGTAGTTGTGCAAGATGCCGGTGTTGACCGCTCCGGGATGCAGTGAGTTGACCGAAATATCGCGACTGCGCAATCGTTCCGCAAGTTCACACGCCAACATGGTCATCGCAAGTTTGCTTTGACCATACGAGCCACTGCTGCTGTATTTATTCCAGCCTTGAAAGCTGTCAACGTCCAGCTTGCCAAACTTGTGCATTAGGGAGGAAACGAAGATTACCTGGCTGGGTGCGGCCGCATCAAGAGCGGGTAATAGTTCCAGAGTTAGCTGGAATGGTGACAATGCGTTGACGGCGAACTGCAGCTCAAAACCATCGGCTGTAATAACCTGCTCGTTGCTCATCAGGCCCGCATTATTGATGAGAATATCGAGTGATGGGTAGACTTCGAGAAATGTCTTAGCGCAGTTTTCAATAGATTCTCTTGAGGCCAGGTCGAGGTCGATAATATCGATATTCTCATTGGCAGTCGCTTCGACGATTTTATCGCGAACCATTTCTGATTTTGCGCGATTACGGTTTGCCATTACAACGCGATGTCCTGCACTGGCCAGCTCCAGCGCCGTCACCTTGCCGATGCCGCTGGTTGTTCCCGTAATTAATATTGTTTTCATAATAATTTTCCTCGATCTCCGTAAGCAGTATAGTGAATTACATACCGGTGTTCGATATCTGCTACTCGTTGGTCGAATCTTGCGCGTTATGCCGTTTTTAATAATTTAAAAAGCCGTTCAGCGGCTTTATTGACTGAAACGTCTCAAGCGTCCTGCAATGTTACGCCACTGTGTATACTGGCGCAGAACTAAAAAATACCTATGCTTGGCTCACTTGCTGTCGCCAAGGAGTGGGGTGTTGGTGATAGCATCGCCAGATCAGTAAAAATTTCTGCCTAAATAGTGATTGGCAGCTTGTTTTGGAACCTGTAGCCGAAGAGGTATAAAGATGAGCATAATCACCTATAGCACTATTGGTAATTGTGCGGTTCTTACAATGAACCGCCCCGAGGCCCTGAACGCCATTACTACCGATATGTTGAATCTTTTCGAGTCGCAGCTCGATGCTATCGAGAAAGACGATAGCCGAGCCGTTATCCTGACCGGAGCTGGACGCGCTTTTTGCCCCGGCTCAGACATAAAGAGTCCACCGGATAATGTCAGGGCTCGAATTGATCAAGTACACCGTCTCATTAGGCGTCTGCTCGAATTTCCCAAGCTCAGTATAGCGGCCATCAATGGTCTGGCACTTGGTGGCGGTCTTGAACTGGCTTTGGCGTGCAGTTTTCGAGTTGCAGAGAGCGATGCCAAGCTGGGTTTGCCGGAAATTAAGATAGGTCTTATGCCGGCCTATGGCGGCACTGTGCTTTTGCCTCGTTTGATTGGCGCGGGTCGCGCTCAGGAGATGATGCTGGGGGGGCGGTCCGTATCGGGACAAGCGGCGCTATCGATGGGACTTGTCAACAGCTTGTTTGAAACACCGGAAATTGCAGTGCAGGCCGCTCATGATTTCATCCAGCCCTATTGTAATTTCAGTCAGATACCGCAGCGGGCAATTCGCGATGCGATACTCACCGGTTCCGATGCCAGTTTGGCCGATGCGCTTGAGCACGAATATCGGTTGCTGGAGTCTGTATCTGCCAGTGACGATTGTCTGGAGGGGGTTAATGCATTTATTGAGAAGCGACCACCGCAGTGGAAAGACCGCTAGTGGCTAAATAAAGTCGGCTTGACCGCATCGGTTTGTCGCCAGTGGGGCGTTACGTGCCGAGCCACAGCCTATTCATTTGTTGTCAACGAGATGCTGAGGATTGAGTGGCGCGGGCTTTACTTCTGGCTGTGGGTGTAGTGAAATCGAACGATAAAAGTAACATATAGCGATATTCGCGGTGATTTTGGTAGAGCCGCGGTTTTCACATCTCTCGCACAAACGCTTTCGGGCTGCCCTCTTGTGCAGAGAAACCAAGCGGCAGTCACCCGCCTATAACGCCTGAGGATATTCCATGCTTCGTAGCCTTATACTTACCTTGTCACTCCTCTGCTTGGTCCCCGCTTGTGGCGACAGATCTCTATCCGATGAAGCCAATGATTTTGGTGGAAGAAGTGGCAGTACCGATGATCAGCAGCTCAAGCCCGTACTTGATCTTCTGGATCGTACGTCTGCTCCACCCAATACAGAGCGAAATGCGTATTTTGGGGATCTGCATGTGCACACCGAGTATTCCTTTGACGCTTACTCCTTCGGCACGACGGCGACTCCTTATGATGCGTATCGGTTCGCCCAGGGCGAGGCGATACAACACCCGAGTGGATATCAGATACAGCTACGTACGCCACTTGATTTTTATGCCGTCACCGATCACGCAATGTTTCTCGGACTGGTGAAAGAGGCAGCAGACACATCTACGGAATTTTCTGAATACGCCGTGGCCGAGTCGGTGCACGATATGAATCACCCCTCAAATATGGGAGTCGATAGTGTATTGCAACGGGTGGGAAACTTTGCCGGTTTCGTTCCTGATACGCTGGAAGGAATACAGGCCGGCACGATCAATGAAGACCTGGTAAATGAGGTTGGTCGTCGAGCGTGGTTGGATATCGTGGAAGCAGCAGACCTTTACAACACCCCGGGAAGGTTTACTACTTTCGTTGGATACGAATATACAACCAGCTCGGACGACCGCGGAAATCTGCATCGTAACGTGATTTTCCGCGGTAGCGACAAGTTGCCGGCTCTGCCATTTTCGCGATTGAACTCTCTGAACCCTGAAGATTTGTGGGATTGGATGGACAACCTGCGGGATCAGGGTATTGAGAGTCTGGCTATTCCTCATAACTCTAACGGATCGAATGGTCAGATGTTTAAACTGGTGGATTGGGCGGGTAATCCTCTTGATGAAAATTATGCTCTGCAGCGCATGCGAAATGAACCGTTAGTAGAGATTACACAGATCAAGGGGACTTCTGATACGCACCCGCTATTGTCTCCCAATGACGAGTGGGCAGACTTCGAGATATATAAGTTGCGCGTAGGCACAAGCCTTCCCAGTAAGCCCGATGGCAGCTATGTAAGGCAGGCATTGAAGAATGGTCTTTTATTGGAGCAACAGGGCATCACCAATCCATTTCAGTTTGGTTTTGTCGCCGCAAGCGATACCCATGTGGCGGCCACCACAGATGATGAATCTAATTTTTTTTCCAAGGCTGGAATCCTCGATGGCGAACCGATAGGGCGTGGCTCCGTTCCTGCATCGTTTCTCTACGGCGCGGTAATAAAAATGATCGCGCCGGGCAATCTTAAGGAAGTTGAAGGTCGCGAGTATGTCGCGGGCAGTGGATTTGAAAGCTGGAGCGCGTCCGGGATCGCCGGTGTCTGGGCAGAAGAGAATACCCGGGAATCCATCTATGACGCATTCCGACGCAAAGAGACCTTTGCTACCTCTGGTCCAAGAATTAAGGTTCGTTTCTTTGCCGGCAATAACTTTGACTCGGCCATGCTGGATGCCGACGACCTGATAGCCCAGGCCTACGAGCGTGGAGTTCCCATGGGGGGCGAACTGCAGGCAGGCGCAGGTGCTCCGACCTTCCTGCTCTGGGCGGCGGGCGATCCTAGAGGAACGCCATTGCAGCGGCTGCAGGTGGTCAAGGGTTTTATCCACGATGGTGAGCCGATGGAAAAAGTCTATGACGTAGCCTGCTCGGATGGGTTGTCTCCCGGTACGGATACGTATCGCTGCCCTGACAATGGGGCGAGGGTTAACCTCGCGGATTGCTCCACAACGAATGACGTGGGAGATCCCGAGCTTTTAACTGTTTGGCAGGATCCTGAATTCGATAGCGAGGAGGCTGCTTTTTACTATTTACGCGTACTGGAGAATCCGACATGTCGCTGGTCTACCTGGGATGCTATTCGCGAGGGCGTTGAACCTCGGCCGGACCTGCCAGCCACGCTGCAGGAGCGTGCGTGGAGTGCCCCGATTTGGGTGCGTAAGCTATCCGAAAACGAGAATACAGCACTGCCGCTTTGACGCGCTGGGTTGCGGCTAGGCTCCCATGCCGCCGTAACCGGCTCGAGATTGTGCAATGCACGCCTGCCCAGCAGATGGATCATGTCATGCAATACGCTGTCGCCACTCTATTTCTTTAGTGTCAGCACTAACCAAAATTCCTTAACGCTCGATCAAGGTTGTGAAAGAAGGCAATGCGTGTGTGTATACGCTCAATGGTTACTGCGTTGGTTGCCAGCGGTAGAGCGTAGTTGAGTTGTTCTATGGCCTGCTTCATCGCCCCGTTTAGCATAAAATACTCTGCCCGGGACTGGTGAAGCCCTAAAATATTCCCTCCTTTCCCTTGTACTTCGGCCAGCAGGTACCAGAGATTGACATCTGAAGCGTGCTGTCTCGCGTGTCGAGACAGAAGTTTGTCTGCCTTGCTGTAATAACCACTTTCAAAATAGGCTCGGCCCAGTGACATCGTAATCGGATGATTCCCAGGCGAGAGCGACAACATGGAATTCAGTTGCGTAATAGCGGTCTCATAATCTTTTGCGGCGATGTTGATATCCGCTTCGGCAAGGCCGTAAATAATATTATTCGGAGCGAATTCTCGCATGGGTTTGAGTAGCTCGCGGGCCTCGGTCAAGTTACCATTCTCTGTCAATGCCAGTATGAGTCCATACTGTGCGGCCACTGCATTGCGACCGCCTCGTGCCCGACGCCGACGAAACTCAGCCGTCGCTTCTTTCGTATCGCCAATGAAGCTCAGATCAACTCTTGCGCGCATAAGCTGAAAGGTGGGGTTGTCCTCGTAGATCCGTCGTGGGTAGGTGGCTGAGCGGTTTTTTGTATCGGCGATGCGGTTTTCCGTCAGCGGATGTGTAAGCAGGAACTCGGGCGGTCGTGATCCATAGCTTCGAGACGCCTTCTGCATGACGGTAAACATGCCCGCCGCTCCTCCGGGATCAAGGCCAGCATTGACCTGGTTTTGCATGCCAACGCGATCCGCTTCCTTTTCAAATTGACGGCTGTAACGCAGCTGGCTGTTCTGTGCGGCGGCCTGGCCGCCCATCACTGAGGCTATGCCGGCATCTGCCGCCCCTGCAGCAATCATGACCAATCCGCCCAGCAGTCCTGCAATCGATGCAGCAGAGGACTTTTTCTGCGCTTCAAGGCCTCGTGCGAAATGCCTTTGACTCAGATGTGCCAGCTCATGGGTCAGTACAGAGGTGAGTTGCGCCTCGTTCTGGGCCTTAGAGATTAACCCGCTGTGAATGCCCACGATGCCGCCCGGAACGGCGAACGCGTTAATCGTCTTGTTCTCAACCAGTACGACCTCAAGACGCCTTTCCCGAAGCTGACTGCTCGCGGCGAGACGGAAAATGAGATTTTCCATATATTCCTGTAATACAGGGTCTTCGAGAATAGGTGCCTGTCGGCGAAACGACATAAGCCAAGCACGGCCGAGAAAGTATTCCTGGTTGAGCGATACGGAGTTTCCCTCGCCAAAACCGGGTAGTTTGTCGCCTTGGTCGGCCACAGACAGGGGTGTGGCAATAAGCAACGCGAACATGATGGACAGGATGCGGATCATGGGGATGAATAATAGCATCTGCGTGGCGTAGAGGGTAATAATAGCTGATGTGCTGGTGCTTTCCCGCTTCGCCTCTTTCTGCACAATAGCCTGATGTAGCAAACACTCGGCAAGGCTCTTATACTAGGTGCGATACGTGAAGCCTCAGATGATTACCGGATTACTCATGCACAATTTTTTTAAACACCGCGGCGTGCTGATCGGTCTCTTGTTGAGTCTGGTTGCAGTCATTTTTCCTGGGGCATCTGTAGCGGAGACGCCGGTCCTCACCGGAGTTATCGAGAGGGATGCACTGCGGGTCGGCATGTCGGCGGATCAGCCACCTTTTACCTTTCGTAGCAGGATGGGGTCCGTCGTCGGTTTCGATGTGGAGCTCGCTCAGGCCATGGCTATTGCCATGAATCTCGAACTGAAAATCGTTGAGATACCGTTCGGTGAATTGTTGGTCGCCCTCGATCAGGGGCGCATAGATATGGTCATGTCGGGGGTTGCGATCACGCCTCAGCGTGCCAGTAAAGTGACTTTTATCGGCCCTTATACCCTGTCAGCCAAGTCTTTACTAACAACGGCAAGAGTCAAACAGGCCGATATTTCGACGGCAGAATTTAATCATTCAGAGGTTCGGGTGGTGGCGCTGGAGAACTCCACGAGCGCTCTTTTTGTAGAGCAAAACCTGCCAGAGGCGTCACTGTACGCCATTAAGTACTATAGCGAGGGTATAGAGGAACTGCTGTCGGGTAAGATCGACGCGATGGTCGCTGATATTCCTATCTTGAAATTGGCGATGCTGCGTAACCCTGAGGCAGGGCTGGGAATTATCGAACCACCGATTGCTGTAGAGCCCATTGGAATTGCTATTCCTGGGAATGATGCCCAATTCGCCAATCTGGTCAGAAATTTCTTAACTGCGTTTGAAAAGACTGGTCTGACCAGCGCTCTGCGTAAGCGTTGGCTTGAGAACGATGACTGGATAGCCGCCGCGGCTGTTCCGACTGACAAATAGTCACTCGTGCGGGCGAGGCTGGATACGCACGACAATCTTGCCTTCTACTCTGCCTGCTGCGATATGTTCTATCGCTTTGCCGCCCTCTTCAAAATTGAATGTTCGATTGCCGACAATTTTGAGATCACCTTTCTCCCAATGCGATAACAGGTCGCCGTGAATGCCTGCCATGAACTGAGATGAATAGCCGACCGGCATTGCACCAAGCAGAGAAATATTTTTTGGCAGGGTTTCTGGCAGTGTGATGGCTGGCCATTCACCACTGGCATAGCCGATGATGACGAATCGACCCTCAAACGCAGTTGCGGAGAATCCTGCTCGTCCGGCTTTACCGCCAACAGGGTCATAGACGACAGAAGCACCGACGCCATTGGTCAGTTCCAGTGTTTTTGTGGCGATGTCTTCACAGCGATAATCTATCACCGCATCAGCACCAAGGTGTGTGCAAAAAGCGGTCTTGCTCTCTCCACCAGCGACCGCAATGACGCTTGCGCCCTTTGCTTTTGCGAGCTGAACGGCCGCACTGCCAGAGCTGCCCGAGGCACCAAGCACGAGCACGGTATCGCTACTGCGCATCTGTGCTCGATGCACCAGTCCCACCCAGGCAGTTTGAAAAGGAATAAATAACCCCGCCGCTTCTTCGCCACTCATCGTGTCGGGCACCGGAAATGCCATGGGCGCTATGAGCAAACACTCTTCTGCTAAACCGCCATGGCCCAGCTGAAAAGCGGTAGGGCCCATTACGCGCGTACCCAGCAGTGCGCTATCTACGTTCTCGCCTACCTCGGTCACGGTGCCCGTGGCTTCCTGGGAGGGGGTGAAGGGCAGGGGGGGCACGAAGGGATAGTTATTACGGCACATCAAGACGTCAGGGAGCCCGAGCCCAGCGACCTCCACCGTAATTTTAAGTTGATCCCGGCCCGGTTTTACAGTGGTTACATTCTCTTCCATCGTGAGTACGTCGGCAGGATCGCCAAAGTGTTTTACCCGCCATGCTCGCATGACTATGCCACCGCCTGCGACTGGCGCAGTGCTTCGATATCTCTTTCGCTGTAGCCCGCTTCACCAAGAATTTCATCCGTATGTTCGCCGTACCGAGGTGGGTGGCGACGAAGAGTGGCTGGTGTCTTTTCGAAAACTCCGGGATAGCGGATAAATCGAGTCGTGCCGCCTCGCGGATCGTCGGCATCAAATACGGTGCGGTTGTGTTGTACCTGAGGGTCACCCATGAAATCTTCCACATTATAAACTGGTGCAAAAGGCACGTCGTGTTCCTTCAAGGCGGCGAGTGTTTCCCGCCACGGCCGATTGCTGAATTCTCCATCGAGCAGGGTGATCATTTCGTTGATATTTTTGAGCCGGTCGCCCAACTGGGCGAATCGTTCGTCTTTAGCCAGATCCTCTCGGCCAAGAGCCTTGCAGAGATTGGCATACTGCTTATCCTCGATGGGCATACCTACGAGGTAGCCGTCCTTGCAAGTCCAGACGTGGAAGATATCCGGGAGAAATTTCTCTGCCGGTTTCACCGGGCGAAAGGTTTCACCAGTCAGGATGTCCGGTAGCGCAATCTGCGCATAGGCGTTGATCATAGGAACGTGCACCATTTGGCCTGTCCCACCGTTGCGCTCTCTTGCCAGCAGCGCGGCCAGTGCGGCAGAGGCTGCAGTAATCGCTGCGGTTTTATCGGCAATCACACTGCGGATCATCTGTGGCGGACCCGCGTTACCTTGTGTCGGCATTGTACCGGCCATACCCTGCACCACGAGGTCGTAAGCGGGTTGTTCGCAGTAGGGCCCATCCGCACCAAACCCCGACACCAGCACAAATATGAGCCCAGGATTTTGCTCTCGAAGACTCTCGTAACCAAAGCCGAGACGCTCGGCAACACCCGGGCGATAGTTGCAGATAATTACATCGGCGCTCAGGGCTAGTTTGCGGACAATATCAATGCCCTCCTGAGATTTCATATCGACGCAGATGGCGCGCTTGTTGCGATTAAACTGCGAAAAAAACCCGTTAATACCATCTCGTTCCGGTGGGCCGGTCCAGCGCGCCGTGTCTCCCATGATGGGCTCTACTTTAATAACATTAGCGCCCAGGTCGCCAAGATTTTGTCCCGCCATCGGTCCTGATACCATCGTGCCGAATTCCAAGACGGTGTAGCCCGCGCAAGGACCACGGGTATCATCAGGTCTTGCCTCTTCCATCGTTACTTGCTCCCTGAGTATAAAAATTCGCAGGTCGCACTGTAGCACGCGCCTGGATCTACTGTCCTGCACTCCGTATTCATCGTGGCAATATTTTGATTCGGTCGCAGCGACCTGGCGGCAGGGTGTCGATTCCGTTGTTATGCCGTATGTGTGAACAGCGCCGCCTCGGTTTTACGCGCGACAGTTACCAGGAAAATACGCCCTGATTTATCACGTATCATGCGCCTGTTTACTTTTCTTGCTTGCTTCCCGTAGATTCACAATTATAGACTTGCAAGCATTCTTTGTTATTGAGGACGCGTGAGGTTTTGAGGGTATTTATCGAAGCGGGCATCAGGCAAGTCCGGGGCAGGTTTTTTTACCGGGTAAACAATACGAATATTAATTCTTTCAAAAAAGGTAATCCGACATGAGCATGCTCACAGAAAAAAGGCGCGCCATCATGGCGTTATTCATCATGGTGTTGTGTCTACCCGTTTATGCAGCGCAGAAGAGCGGCGAGTCAGAGCAGGGAGCAGAGCGCACCTTTGACAATTTGGTGAAAGTTGAAAATTCGAGTGTTGCGGAGGCGTTTATCGATCCCGATGCCGATTTTAGTGTGTTCAAGCGTGTGGCGGTTCTGGAGCCCCATGTGGCGTTCCGGACGAACTGGCAGCGGGATCAAAACCGGAGTCGCGCCGGGCGAGTGACCGTGAGGGATATGGAACGCATCAAGTCCGATGTGGCGACTCTTTTTGCACGCGTGTTCACTGACCGTCTGGAGTCAGCAGGCTATGAGGTGGTGGAAGTCGCTGCGGATGATGTGCTTGTGGTGCGGCCTGCCATTATAGATCTGGACATCACCGCGCCGGATACTCGCACCCCGGGACGTAGTCGCAGCTTCACCACGACGTCCGGCGCAGCGACACTCTACATTCAGCTGTTTGATTCAGTGTCGGGAGAGATTCTGGGTCGCGCGGTAGATAGGCGCACTGCGCGCGCGCCCAGCGGTGTTGTTCAGTGGAGTACCAGTGTGTCTAATCAGGCGGATGCCCGTCGGATCTTTGGGCGTTGGGCTGACAAGTTGATCGATTTTCTCGACCGACACCACGGCGAAAAACCGTAGGCTTTCGCCGTTATTTTTGCCGGTGATTGTTGACCGTTTCCGTCATGGGTTAACCGTTGCCGGCGACCTACTATCAGTGCTAACAACGGACTGTTCAAGATCCAACGAGGTATTCGGTGTGGAGAAATTATGATCTTCAGAGTTACTATTGGGCTATTTTTAACTATTCTTGCCGGTTCCCTGCACGCGGCCAACCCGCCGCCGGTTAATACCTTTCTGGCCGACTCCAGTTACTCTCTGGCCCATGGCAACCCCGCGCAGCAGGATGCTGTGCTTCAAGCAGGACCTGCGGGACCATCCCGGAAGTTGCGAACGGAAGAAATTCAATACCAGCACGTAGGGCCAGCTCATTTTGGAGCTGTCACGTCGGGTGTCTATGCCGATGGAAAACGGGTGTTTTGGAGTAATGGCATCGACCGCATTGTCAAGATCGACTACGACAGTTGGGAGCTTATCGATGAATATATTTTCCCCGGCGTTGCGGTATATGACGAGGCGCGGGCAGACGAGTCAATAAGACAATTTGAGCAAAGCAACGATGGGATAGTATCGATATACCGGGCCTTCAGTGAAATGAATAAACTGCGTGATCTTGCCAATCTCTATACCGTATTGGATCGTGATCACACCTATTATGTCGGCAGTAAAACAGGTCTGATAACTACCTACGGCGATGCGGACCCTCTTGTTGCCCAATCACCCATTGTGAAGAAAGAGCAATTTCAGTTGCCAGCCGAAATGACGGGGCCCGTGATGGGCCTGAATATGACATATGACGGTTGGCTGATTGTCGCTACCGAACATGGTTATATCGCGGCGGTAAACACTGACTTCAGCGAGGTCCATACAATTCGCATGCTCCACAGTGCGGGCGCGGAAGACAAGGCGACAGGCGCTGCGGGGAAAGGCTGGGTGCGTAATGGTTTTGCTATTGATGACGAGGGTGGTATCTATATCGCATCGCAGGATCATATGCACAAGGTTGTGTGGACGGGTGAGCGGCTGAGTACTGACGAGAAAGATGGTGCGTGGACGGCTCGCTATCTGAATGAATGGGGGCAGGGTTCAGGCGCGACACCGTCCTTGATGGGTTTTGCTGACGAAGACCGCTTCGTGGTGATTACCGACGGACAAGACCTGATGAATGTGGTGTTGTTTTGGCGGGATTCCATCCCAGAGGGCTGGCAGGCGCCTGAGGGCGCGCCCGACCAACGGATTGCTGGCATGTTGCCAGCCAATATGGGCGATCCTGCGCTTGCAGCGTTACAGTCGGAACAGTCGGTGGTGGTTGCCGGTTACGGTGCCCTTGTGGTGAACAATACGCCACGCAACATTCCCTGGTATCTGCCAGAGCGGGCGTCGACTCTTTTGATCTCTTTACTCGGCAGCAACCCCGACTATCAGCCCTATGGAGTGCAGAAGTTCCATTGGAACCCTATTAATCGGCGGCTTGAAAATAGCTGGGTAAATAGCGCTATTAGTTCGCCCTCAACCGTGCCTATGGTCAGCGTTGGCGCTAATCGCGTCTACTTTGTTGGGGCCAGGGAGAATCAGTGGACGCTGGAGGGCCTCAACTGGGATACGGGCAAGTCAGAGTTCCACTATGTAATAGGTGGACAGCGTTATAACGGTTTATTTTCCGGCACCCTGATCGACGAGGATGGCAGAGTGCATTTCGGCACGCCATGGGGGCGAGTGCGGCTCGATGTACCGATCACCAGTGCTCCCTAAAACTTTGTCTAAAAGGAGATGACAAGTGAGCGAAGAATTAACGCTGGACATCAATGAAGGCATCGGTCTGATCACCTTCAATCGACCTGACGCAATGAACACGTTTAATACGACTATTCGCGAGGGCTTGGGTGAGTATTATCGTCAGTGTGATGAGGATGACTCAGTGGTTGTACTGGTACTGACCGGTAGTGGAAATGCCTTCTGTGCAGGAGCGGACCTTAGCGGCGACGGAGATACATTCGGGGCGGGGGAAACGACAGATTTCAGTTCGTGTCCCTTGAGTATGCAGGCATGGGACTTGCGTAAGCCGGTAATCGCAGCGGTTAATGGCCATGCGTTAGGGGTTGGCCTTGGGATAGCGATGCAGGCGGACATGCGGATCTTTGCCAGTGAAGGGAAGTATGGGTTTCTGCAGAACCGTCGCGGCGCACTCGTGGATTTCGGTATGGAATACCTGTTGCCGCGGATCGTCGGATTCGAGCGCGCATTCGAGTTAATCGTCAGGGCTCAAAAACTCACGGGTGCTGAGGCCGGGGAGTGGGGTCTGGCGTCTCGCGTTGTCTCGGCAGATCGTGTGCTTGAAACCGCGCTGGAGATTGCCAGGGATATGGTGATCAATTGTTCTCCACTGGTTATGGGCATGCACAAGCGCCTGCTCTGGCAAGGACTCGATATGGGGCGGGAGGCGCTGGTCGAGTGGGAGACCAGGGCCTTGCACGATACCTTGTCTCGAGCGGATGCCATGGAAGGGGGTATGGCCTTCTTTGAGAGGCGGAGTCCGCGCTGGACTACCAATGTGCCGCGGGACTGGCCAGCCGATCTAATGGATGGAGACTGATTTGAAGATTGATGCATCGTTGATGTTCGATCCAGTGCGCAATGGCGCTATGGCTGCTGAGTTGGAAGCCCTGGGTTTTGATGGTGTATACAGCTTCGAGGGACGCCACGATCCTTTTATGTCCCTTGCCAGTACCGCCGCCACAACGAACGAAATGGACTTGATGACTTCAGTCGCCATCGCTTTCGTTCGTAACCCCATGAGTCTCGCCTATCTCGCTAACGATTTACAATTGATGTCTAATGGACGTTTCATACTCGGGTTGGGGACACAGGTGAGGGCGCATGTTGAGCGGCGCTTCAGCATGCCCTGGTCGAAACCTGCAGCCCGCATGCGCGAAACCGTTCAGGCGGTACGTGCCATATGGGGCAGCTGGAATAGTGGTGAGCGTCTTGCTTTTGAGGGCGAATTCTATATCCATAACCTGATGCCGCCGACATTTAGTCCCGGCGAGAACCCTCACGGTGCGCCGCCGATCTATGTTGCCGGTGTCGGCCCCCTAATGACACAAGTGGCAGCTGAAGTCGGTGACGGCTACTTTGTGCATCCATTTCATACGGAGGAGTCATTCGAGCGCCTGTCAAGGCCAGCCCTTGCGCGTGGCCTGGAAATATCGGGGCGGGCGTCTGGCGATTTTACCGTGTCTGCGCAGGTTGTAACCGCCGTCGGAGAGACTGAGGAGGCGCTCCAGCAGGCTCTTTTTTCGGCGCGTAGCCAGATCGCGTTTTATGCCTCTACGCCCGCCTACAGGCCTGTACTGGAAGTGCATGGCTGGGAAGACTTGCAGCCCGAGCTACAGGCTATGTCTCGAGACAACCAGTGGCTGAAAATGGCGGGATTGATCAACGATGAGATGCTACATGCCTTCGCGGTGACTGGTTCGGTTGAGCAGGTCGCAGAGCAGCTTGTGGCTCGCTGTGCCGGACGCATGGATCGTATCAGTCCGGTCATCTATCAGCCTGATACCGAACAACTGGGGCTTATGGTGAGCGCTCTGAAGAAGGCTTTGCAATAATGACCAGCCCAGCGCTGCATATTGAGGTGGAGCACCATATCGCGCATGTCAGGCTCAATCGTCCGGAGGCACACAATGCCATCAACGGCGCAATCTTCGAAGGGCTAAGAGACTATGCGCGAACAATAATTGAGGCACCCGGTGATGTGCGTGCCATTGTACTGTCAGGAAACGGTAAAAGTTTCTGCGCCGGACTCGATATGGGTTTCCTTGCCGAGATGATGGAAGGCGATCTGGATGATGGACGGGAAGATGTGGTAGACGCACTGGAGGATGTGAGCAACGCAGGAGCCAACCGAGCGCAGCAGGTAGCGTGGTTATGGCAGGAGATTCCGGTTCCCGTCATTGCTGCGATTCATGGCGCTGCACTGGGCGGGGGTTTGAATCTAGCCCTTGGCGCTGATATGCGCGTTATACATCCGGCTGCGAAACTCGGCTTTGTTGAAATAGATTTTGGTTTACTGCCGGATATGTCTGCGACACAGTCGCTGCGCCGGTTGGTTCCGCTTGACCGCATCAAATACCTCGTTATGACAGGCCAGAAATTTAGCGGGGAAGAAGCAATGGCTTACGGCCTTGCCACCCAGCTAAGCGCATCGCCTGTTGAGGATGCCCTGAAAATCGCCGGTCAGATTGTATCGCATAACCCGGAGGCGGTGCGCGCGGCCAAGTCACTGCTCAATGAGTCTGCGTTGGTGAGTGTCGCCGATGGGCTTGCACTGGAGACGCAGGCAATGCGTGGTCTGCTCGGAACGCCTAATCAATTGGAAGCGATTGCGGCCCACTTTGAGGCTCGAAAAGCAAAATTCGTATAGTCAAAAGACGACTTCAGCGATGCTATTTGAAGCTATAAATCGCGTCGCTAAAACTCACCGTGTGACGGTTTTAGTCGCGCGAGCTAGCCGGCTTAGTCGCTGGCCTGACAGAAGCCTCCCAACCACCACCTGGGTTTGCAGTCGTAAATCAATCGGCCACGGTCACCGTGTTGCCAGTCAAGAATTGCCTCAGTTGTCGCGCTTGGAGCCATGCCAGGTGCTGCGCTTGGCTGCAGTTCGTCGATACTCCTCGGATAACTTGCCCAGTCTTTCGGCGCTCGCCATCCAGGTGGCGGCACCAGTTGGCTACGTGTCCCGTTGATCGGATACAGTGCCCGCCATTCGTGAATTTTTTCAGACAGGCGTTGTACGATTTTCGGATGTGCCTGCGCTAGATTGTTGTACTCGTTGGGGTCTTCCTCAATTCTAAACAGGTAGTTTGTAATAGATGTTTCCAGCTGATCCTGCTTTATTTCCTGAACCAGCTTCCATTCGTCGTTGAACGCGGTGAGGTTGAAGTGGCCATAGATCGGTGTTTCAGAACCAAAATAGATCAGCTCGGAGCGAGGCATTGGCTTGCCTTCAGCGATGGCAGGCCACATATTTCGGCCATCAAATGGTCTTTGATTGAGGGGCTTTACTCCTGTGGCACTCGCCAGTGTCGGAAAGACATCCATCGCCGTCATGATCTCTGTGAACTGTTCGCCTGCGGGGATATGACCGGGCCAGCGCATAATGGATACTACGCGAATACCGCCTTCGAATGTCTCGCCCTTGCCGCCACGCAGGGGCGCGTTGTCAGCGCCTCCCACAGAGTAAGCGGCACCACCGTTATCACTAAAGAAAAGAACAATAGTGTTTTCGGTGATTCCCTCCTCATCAAGGGTATCCAGTACCTGCCCAATAGCCTGATCCATGGCGTCCACTACGGCCGCGTACATAGGTCGAGCGCTGTCCATGCCGATCAGCTTTGAAATTCGCCTTGTGTCGTCCGTTTGCTTGGCGCGGGCGGGTGCCAGGTCAATATCGATGTCTTTGTATTTATCCTGCAGCTCCTGCGGCGCGTCCAGCGGTGTGTGTGGAGCGATGAAGGGCATGTAGACAAAGAAAGGCCGAGCACGATCGCGCTCGCGGATGTAGCGCGATACTTCGTCGGCCAGGAGGAACGTCTCGTAGCCTTCGTCATTGATCGATACGCCGTTGCGCTGGAAGTCTTTGCCGCCCTGATTAGCGAAGGGAGGAAAAAAACCTACCTCGGTGTGCAGGTGACCATAGAAATGCTCGAATCCGCGATTATTGGGATGGTATGTCATTTGTGCATGGCCGAGATGCCATTTGCCCACCATGGCGGTCTGATAGCCATCCCGCAAAAATGATTCCGGCAGGAAATGCTCATCGGGGTGTATGCCGTTATTGTCCCATGGAAATATTACGCCATAGGCAACGCCTAGCCTGATAGGGTCGCGCCCGGTCATCAAGGCAGCGCGTGTCGGGGAGCAAATGGGCGTGGTATAAAAACGATTTAATTCGCTGCCCTCTGCCGCTAGTCGATCCAGTGAGGGCGTATCGATATCGCCGCCGTGAAAACCCACGTCGTTCCAGCCAAGATCGTCTGCTACGATTATGACTACGTTGGGCCTTTCGGCGGCAGCAAGAACCTCGTTTGTCCAGTGCGCAAGTATGCAAGTGAGCAGTGCCACGCTCGCATAGATTCTGAACGGCACGTTTTTCTGTCTGTTAATCACTCGTTACCTCCGGGGAACACCTCGAGTTTCATGTGGTTCGTTCTATCCAGCTGATTTTTCAGCCAGTAAATTTCATAATCATTGCGCGTTCCCTCGTTCGCTCTTTGTAGCAATATTTGCAATGCTTCTTTTCGCTGTGAAAGCGCGGTTTTATTGCGGGGTTCGGACGCGGTGACAACCTCGACGATATGAAGTGCTTTTACGGGTTCGCCTCTGCTTAGATAATTACGTGACAGAGCGAGCAGAGATTCACTTCCGGCCGTTGCGGCCAAGTCCGCATAGACCTCGCGGGCAGGCACCGGATAGAGCTCTGTTGTGCTTTCAAAACGGAACCAGCCCATATAGTAATCCCAGATGCTGCGCACCGCCCAATCCACTCTGCCATGATTCTGTGCGAGCTCAAGATGAGGTGGGAGTTGAATCTCGAGCATTAGCTCTTCGACGCTTTTGCCAGCATTCATGCCTGCGATTGTCTCATCATGTACAAACTGTACTGCGTCACGAATGCGCTCCATGCCAGCGCGAATCTGCGCCGCGCCTACAGTGGGGTCGAGATGGCCCGGTATAATGACCTCGGGCTCTAGCTCGATGAGCATATTCAGCGATTTTATATACTCGACAGGCTTTCTAACCTTCTCTCCTCGCATGGTAAAAATATTGGGAAACTGTGGGAACTGCGGTCCAAAAAAATCACCGACGATCAGTACTTTTTGCTGTGGTAGCCACATGACAACATTGTCGGCACCCTCGGCACCGGGAGCGCCGATGACTTGAAATTCGGTATCGCCAAGGTCAAAGCTGTATACCTCCCAGCTGTCAACCGTTCGGGTGGGCTGAATACCGCCATAGCGCATGATCTTCAGCGCCGGCCGCTCTTCCCAGCTTGGCATCCATGGAAACAAGATGCGGTTGCGGCCGTACTGGTACGGCTCAAGTTCCGACAGGTAACGTTGCTCCTCCTCGAATTGGGTATGTGCGACTATCTGAGTATTTTCCTCTGCCCAGAAGCGAGTGCCTCCGATATGATCGGCATGTGAATGGCTGAGAATAATGTAGCGAACAGGACCGGAAGATACCGTTTCTTTAAGTAGCCGCAACTGGCTTGCTGATTGAATTACCAAGCCTGTATCAAACACCACAACGCCATCTCCGGTAGTGATCATGACGGTATTGCCGACGCCAGTCGCATAATGAATATTATCAGTGACCCCGCGAATTTCGATCGGTCGCTTGATCAATTCCACCGCACTGCCGTGAGTTACTCCTGCATTTTCTCCACCAAGTCGTTTTGCTGCCGCCTTGCCGATGACATCCATAGTCCGAATCTCTGCTTCCTGCTTCAGACGGCGCGTGGATTCCTCATTAAGATAAAGCCAGGCTGCAGCGGCGATAAATAACGCCAGGCACAGCAGGAGAAGTTTTTTTATAGCACCTTTTAGCTGCAAAGTTTTCATGGCTCGGCTACCTCATCCCGCTGTTCTGTCGAGGGCTGGTAGCTTACGAAGATAGGAGATGACCAGGCGCGCTGCTCCGCCGGATAAAGGCAATCATCCTCTTTATTCGTACGATAATCTCCGTAGCAGGGGTTTGCCGTTATACACTCGCCTTGCTCTGAATATTCGCAGCGTAAATTTCCCGCGTTAATCATCTCGGCTTTCTCCTGAATAGCTCGTACATAGTAAACCGTATTACGCTGACTGTCGGGAAACTCTTTGTCCTCAAATTCTACGGTACAGCCGAGTGGATCGTCAGGGCATGGCAGTATCATCCACGGATCCTGAATAAGATTAGCAACAGGTTCGTCTGATTCGATCTGGGGTTTTATTCGGATGACCTCTATGCGCTGGATGCGTTGCCGCTGGTCTGACGGGTTATAACATTCGCCACCGCAGAGTCGCTGCAGTCTCTCCGTACCGAGCGCATTTTTTGCGAAGAGGGGGCAGCCGGGAAGCTGCTTGAAGTCGCCAACTGCGCTGACACGAAAGCGGGGAGAGGCGCTCGCGGTGGCTGCGCCGCCCATTGGTACGCGAGTATCATCAAGCAGCAAATCGAACCAGAGCAGGATTCTATCGCCAGTTGTTCCATAGACCTCCCGTTCCTTCATTCCCTGCCAGATAGCATCGCGGTTTCGAGCGGCGCTGTGAACTGCTGCAAGGCCTCCGGACAGCCAGAACGAGTTTTGCCGCTCCATGTTTCGTAGGTTGAGCAGCCCGACTCCGTTTTGGTCAAGGGGAATTGAATAGGGTACAGGCTCCAAGGTGTCTCGACGCTGTAAGCGACCTATTCTCTCACTAGAAGTACCAAAAGTTTCAGTGATCATGCGTCGCTGCACCTGTTTGAAACCACTGCCCGGCATGGCGCGATGATTGTCTGTGGAACCGATGAAACCGAAGCGAAAGTTCAGAGGGTCGCCTTTCGCATCTATCTTTGTGCGTGTTAGCGCGTACTGTCCGGAGGCAGCAGGACGATGATCCATGGGTGCAAGAAAACAATCGGTACAATTGCCGCAGTTAAGCCAGTCAGTTACCTGTTGACCGGGAATAGTGAGATGTCCGGATATGCCTGCGTCGACAAAATTCTGTCTAGCGTTGGCAGCCCGGGTTTCGCATGTGTTCTTATCAAACCCGGCGCCGACGCATCGTTCTTGAATGATCTCGCCAGCGCGCCAGCAGCAGGGCAGATAATTGTCAGATGGGGCAGGGCATGCAAGCGATCCGTCTACGCGCTGTTCGATTGCTCGCCAGTCCCGATACTGTTCTGAGTTGCCATGGCCGGAGAAAATTTCAAACAGTATCTGACGGGCGGGATCATGTTGTTGCCTGTTCAGCTGTTTGTCCAGGCTGGTAAGGGGCGGTGTATTCATGCCCCAGCTAGTGCCATGGGGAATAACGATACTGTCGAAACCCCACTGGTCGAGTTTGGTGAATAGCGTGCGCGGGTCGGCTGCAAGCTCCAGGCATTCTGCAGGCAGATCGCGGGTGTTGATATCGGGAGGGCAGAGAGGTGCGGCCGCTATTTCGTCGTAGTAGCGTTGTATGCCGTAATAAAACTCCCGATTTTCAAAATCTGCGAGTGCCAGCAGCAATTGTGCCGTCTTGCCCATTGGCGCGCGCCCCAGTTGCTCTCTGGGCGAGGCAATGGGCCGCGAGGGCACACGATTATCTGCGGTTTCCCGAAAAATTACGTTCTTGTGCCCATAGTGTTGCGCCCGGTTCTCGCTCACCTGGCTCCACTCCCAGCCAAGGAAGGCAACCAGATCAGGGTTGTCTGGATCGCTGGCACGGTCATTGCACTCGCGAATGCTTTTGCGGGTCTCCTCCCAGAGGCGCGGGGTAATACCCTCGGCGTGGTCATTAATTGACCAGAAATCCAAAGCCGAGCAATACCGTGCGTAGTCACAGGCGTCAGCGGGAGAACGTAATCCGCCGCCGCCCATGATAGGTGCGGACATAATGAAAGCGTCGGGTGAAAATGTGGTGTGAACGTGAAGGTCACCGAAAAGAATACGTGATTCCGGGTGTTCACTGAGACCGACGACATGCTGGCTCGTCATGGCGGTCAGCTGCTGCGCCTGTCTTTTGATCAGTGCCGGTTGCGGTAGGGCTTCACCTTGAATGACGCCCCTGTCTTGCGAGTCTCCGCATGCACAAAGCACCATCAAGGCCAATGTCAGCAGCAAGCGAAGCGGGTAGTGCAAAACCGTGAGCACAAGCGCAGCTCCCTGCTGCCAAAGATAACAAGAGTAGTGCACTGTCTTTAGGTTCACTATGCCTGTGCAGGCCATAATTTGTTGTCATTCTGCCAGCATTAAGAGGGAGCCGCTCAGGAATCCCAAAGCGCCTGCGAGGGTAAAAGCAATGGCAATGTTTGAATTTGTGGCTACTTCGCCGCCAGGGGGAATGAAGCTATAAATAGCGGCGATCATAAACGCCACGCAGCCGGCGAGGTTCAATAATGTAATCCACCAGTTGATAGACGCCGGTAACCACGCCAGGTGGCGATGACAGACCTCCACGAAAGCGAGGTAGCCGGAGCTGAGGAAGAGCAGAGAACCGGTTAGGTCAGGCACCCAGACAAGGAGGTCGATTGCTAGCCAGCCCAGGTCTGTGCGCATGCCATCGAAGGTATTAATGTTGAACAGAAGCGTGCCGGCAAACTGCAGAACACAGCTTAGCCAGCCGATATCTCTGGGGCGCCAGCCAAACCACTGGTATTGACTCTTACCCGAGGCAGGGTGCTCCCATACCGGCGCATTAGCCGCCTGAAATAGTTGCAGATACGCTGCAGTGGTAAACGGGATCGAGCCTGCAAAAAAAAGAGCATTAATGTCTGCGTTGTTCAGTGCCAGTTGCTGTGCGATCTGTGGCATTAGAGATAAGCCGCTAGCGGCGCCAAAGAGTGCAGCCCCCAGCGCAAAAATAGCGCCTATCCATTGATTCAGGTCTGCCCGGACGTGATGCCGCCGGTCGTGCAGGCCTTTGCGCACGTGCCGAGATTGCAGCTCATCCGTGTTGCCGTCCGCCCGTAAGATTCTTTTTCGGCTGATGAAGGGCCAGGGGCCACTGCGCTCAACAAGGCTCTGGTGATGTGTTTGCCTGTGGGTCTGTGTCATTCCTGAGGGTGTCTCGCTTCGGATTGATACGTCGATCATACCACCCTGCCACGTAACCTCGCCCTGCTTCAAACCTTTAGAATAACCAGCCTAGTTTTATTGGACAGGGTGCTTGATGAGGTTTGCGTGATAGGGCAAGCTGCTGACATGCCTAGTGCCGGTGAACTATTTTTTATACTGCATATTATGGTGCAGATCGCTATCGTGATGCGTGTTCTGGAGCATCCGCGTCGTCAGCCTACCTCACGAATCGCGTGGCTGGTGGTAGTGTTGGCGCTGCCGCTGGTCGGTATCATTGCCTACCTCATGCTCGGTGAGACCAACATTGGTCGGCGCAACCGTGAGGCCATGCTGGCGCTCGAGGATGTACGTAAAAACTTCAGCGCTGGTCAGGAGTACAGCGCAGATAACCCCGATTTCGTTCCCAGCGAATACGCCCATCTGTTCAGCGTAGGTTACTCTATCAGTGGGTTCCCCGCCGTGGCGGGCAACCAGGCCGAGCTGATGGCGGACTCTCTCGTGGCTATAGAGAGGATAGTCAGTGATATTGATGCGGCCCGTTCCTCAGTCGACGTACTGTTCTATATCTGGCTGACAGACGGCAGTGGCGTCAAAGTGGTAGAGGCGTTGACGCGGGCTGCGACGCGTGGTGTTGCGTGCCGGGCCATGGTCGATGGCCTGGGCTCACGTAAACTGTTGCGCTCCAAAATATGGAAAAAAATGTCTAAGGCCGGCGTGAGTGCAGCGGTGGCTTTACCTCTCGGTAACCCTATTCTTAGTCCTCTGCAGGGGCGGATGGACTTGCGTAATCATCGCAAGATTGTTGTTGTTGACGGAGCCATCACCTATTGCGGCTCACAAAACTGTGCTGATGACGCGTTCCGCATCAAGGCGAAGTTTGCGCCTTGGGTTGATCTTATGGTTCGCTTCACTGGCCCCGTTGCGCAGCAGAACCAGGCCCTGTTCGATATGGACTGGGCGGTATATGCAGGCGAGGAGGTTGAGGTTCAGTTGCCTGCCCAGCAGCCGGTTTGCGGCGACATAGTGGCACAGGTAGTGGCGTCTGGCCCCATTTTGCGCTACTCCGCAATGCCTGAGCTGTTCCTCTCCCTGATCTACCGGTCACGCAGGGAGCTTGTGATATCGACCCCTTATTATGTGCCTACCCAGGCCATGCAAGAGGCGTTGTGTGCCTCGGCCTACCGGGGAGTTCAGACTACTCTGATCCTCCCCGCCAAGAATGATTCGAGGGAGGTGGCGGCAGCCAGTAGAAGCTACTACGCACAACTGCTGGAGGCTGGGGTGCACATTCACGAATACCAGGGCGGTCTGCTACACAGTAAATCACTGACTCTCGACGGCGATATTACGCTGGTAGGTTCTGCCAACATGGACCAGCGCAGCTTTGATTTGAATTTTGAAAATAATATTCTGATTTACAGTCCTTCTGTTACCGCGTCGGTGCGGGAGCGGCAGCAGGCCTACCTGGATAGCGCCAGGGTGGTTACTCTCGAAGAGGTGGCTAACTGGTCCCTTGGACGCCGTCTCTGGAATAATGCTGTCGCCATGCTGGGCCCCATTTTGTAACGCGGCAGGGGGTCCAGGCCCCTGTGGTCAGGCACGTGAACTTTGTTTCTCGCGACGCATTCCCCTACACTACACACCAATTTTTTGACAGACTGGAACAGCAATGACAGAAGATACGGGGAGCTCGATTTCCTTTTACACGCCCGATGCTGACGATAAAGATGCATCAGGGGCTCTGGTGGCTTTTTCAGACTGTGAAATTATCGAGATTAACTTGGAAATGGTCATGGTGATCAACCGCCAGAACGGAAATCAGCTGATCATATCTCCCCAGGTTGCTGAGGGGTTGAAAACCTGCACATCGTTCAAAACCATTGCCGCTCATGCACAGCACCTTACCAACACGCGTTCCGAACTGAAGGGGCAGGAGTCTATGGCGGTGAGTGCTCTTGAGCAGCTAGACACGGCGGGCATTTTGCTTCACGCCAGCGATATCTCTGCACGACTGGCACAGGAATCAGTCAGGGAATTGCCGCCGACTCGGGTATTTATAACCACCTGTGATCGGCCGGCGGCGTTGGAGCGCCTGCTGCAATCCATGCGGCAGGTTAAAGAGCTAGCTCAGCACGATAATCTGTTTGTGGTGGATGACTCTCGCGACAGTGAAAATCGAGATGCAAACCGCGAACTGGTGGGTGGATTCAATCGCACCAGCGCTCGTGAAATACATTATATCGGGGCGAGCGAACAGCAGGCCCTGATAGAGGGTCTGATAGTTCGGCTTCCCGAGCGCGAACGGGACATCCGCTTCCTTTTGGATGCAGGAGTGTGGCAGGACTTCGCCACCTTCGGCCGCGCTCGGAACGTGTGCCTGATGTTCTCCGTCGGTTACCGAACGCTTATGATAGACGATGATGTATTACTCGAAAGCATCCTGTCGCCTATCGCAGAAAAAGGCGTAAGTGTTGGTGCCAGTGGGGTACGGCAAGCGGGTTTTTTCGAAAGCAAAGACGAGATGTTTTCTGCGGTCAAGCGTGCTGATTTTGATCCACTATCAGGGCACGCACGTTTTCTGGGGAGTCACTTGAGCAGCGCACTCAAGGAATTAAACGAGGGTGGCTTCGCGGCAGAACAGTTACAAGATTGCAGTGCATCGATCGCCAATGCTTTCGGGCCGGAATCGCCGATACTGGTCACCCAGAATGGCACTCTAGGTGACCCGGGAACGGGCTCTGTTCACTGGGGCGTCACACTCGATTATGCCAGTTTGCGTCGTCTGGCGCAGGAGCCCCAGGGAGTGCGAGCGGCATTGGAAAATCGTTTGGTTTGGCTCGGTTGCACGCGGGCGAATTTTTTTAAGTTGTCCGTGATCTCACAAATCACGGGGCTGGATAACAGCTATCTTTTACCGCCTTATTTCCCCGTTTTTCGTGGTGAGGATATGCTGTTTGGCGCTATGCTGTTATCGGTGTACCCAAATGGGGCAGTGCTGGAGTATCCCTGGGGCGTGCCGCACCTGCCAGTGGATCAGCGCAGCTTTAGCGTGGATGATGCCTTTGCAAGCGGAGGTCATCTGGGGCAAGTGTCTGAGTGGATCGGAAGTTCAGTAGATCCGCAGAGTGGGGCTACTCCTGAACAGAACCTGTCTCGCCTGTCTTTGGAGCTGGAGAGAGTGTCAGTGCGCAGCGATGAGCGTCTGCGCCTTGATTTTCGAGCGAGCCTGGCGCGCAGTCACGCGGCCTTGCTGGGGTTGTACGCGGACCGCTGTTTTACGGCGGAAGAACTAAAATCACCCGAATTGCAGGAACTACTGGACCGCGGTTTAAAGGAGTATAACCAAACGTTAGCATCGCCTTCGAGCCCTCTGGAAATCGATGGGATACCGGAGGCTATGACGGAGGCCCAATTTTTCAGTCAGTTCAGGGAGATGGCGCATGGCTTCGCCGCTGCACTGGCAAGTTGGCCTGCGGTGAGGGACGTTGCGACCGAGGTTAGCCAGGACCTCGTTAACTCTCGGGAGATGATTCCCCTGTAGTCTGATTACTTGGGGTGTGCTAGAAGCTTACCGTGGCCTCTATTCCATAGGAACGGGGTTCACCCAGCGCAAAAGATCCTGCGCCTAAAGATTCCGTATTGGAAAACCCGCCCTGAAAATAGTTTTCATTGGTCAGGTTGTCGACATACAGGAAGATCTGAATATTTTCTCGGTCTGGTGGGGTGTACCCCAGCCGAAAATTCCACAAGGTGACATCGCTAATGGTCGCACGATCCCTGAATTCAGGGTGCCAGGCGGTTGCATCAAGGCCGGTATAAAGTTCGTCGCGGTAGTACATAGACAGACGCGGCGCAAAAGCCCCCAGGCGCGTCGGCAGAATAGCCATCGCTGAAAGAGAATAGGTTAGTTTCGGAATCGCCGCGAAATTTTCATCGGATCTGTCGACGGTCGATTGCACCGGCGGAATGACACCTGTATCTACATCTGACGCAATAAAGCTGTCGTAGCGGGCATCCGTATAACTGATATTGCCGTTGAGAATGATATTGGGCAGCGGCAGTGCTGTCAGCTCCATTTCGAAGCCTTTTATCGTTGCAGCGCCGGCGTTGTCAATGAACAGGAGAATGTCAGCAAAAGAACGACCCTGTTCAGTAATACGAATCTGGATGTCATCGTAGTTCATGTAGTAAAAAGCGGTATTAAAGCGCAGGCGACGGTTGAGAGCATCTACTTTGATGCCCAGTTCATAATTTTCTACCTCCTCGGGTTCGAACTGCGCGATTTCCAAACCCTTCATTTCGAAGCCTCCGGATTTAAAACCCTTGCTGTAGGTAAAATAAATCAGTGAGCTATCGAAAGGTGTATCAGCTAGAACAGTATCCGGCACAGTGAAAGCATTGGTGATGGTCGGCGTCCACTTGGACCAGTCCTCATCTTTCTTGACCCTACCGTTATCGGCCACGATGGTGTTGCCTTCAATAGTGAGGTATTCCTCTACCAATCTGATCGGCATAAATGCAGGCGGGTTCTCGTAAAAATCAGTTGGGTCAGCGAGCGAGAGAACGTCAAAGGCGCACAGGTTTCTCGCCCCTTTAATCAGGTCGTCCCGAATGTTTGCTTCACAATCAGATTCGTACAGTGTTGCTTTGCGCTCACGTTTTTCGTTGGTGTAACGTGTGCCAAGCGTGAAGGAATACCAGTCGGTCACGTCGTAAGTGCCCTGAATATAGGCCGCGTAACTAATATTGGTGAGATCGCTGTTTGTTCCGATAATTTTGGGTATCAACGTTTCCGTATCGGCCTTGTATGAGTAGCCGTTAAATCCAACAAGATTACCGTTAATCGTATTGTCTATGCGTTCACTTGCGTAAAACAGACCGGTGGTATACGTGAGACGATCGTTGAAGGCTGTGCTTGTCAATTGCAGCTCCTGGCTGTACTGGTTACGCTCTTCGTCGTCCGGCAAGGTAAAGTTGCCGTAACCCGCATTAAGTGATCGCTCCAGCGCTTGTGTAACGGGCAGCCCATTAGTTGAGACTCCGGGAATATCTGTGCCATCGCTGTCGTCACCGATAGAAATATCCTGCTGATGGCTCCAGGCGGTGATGCTCTTCAGGTTGAACTTTCCGACTTGCCAGTTAAGGGTTATACCGAAGATCTGACTTTCGATTTCAAACCGCGTTGGTGCGTTGAGGGTCAGGTTGTCATTTTCAGATTCCGATTCTGCAACCTCACAGCGCGAGGCGAATGAGCCGGCTTCAGTGAACCCCGGCCAGGTGAATGTATTGAAAGTCGCCTCCGGATTTTGCAGGACGCAGGTCAATCCGCCGCCATTTTCTTTTATCTTGGAGTAGTAGTAGAACAGGTCGGTGCTGAAAGTATCGGTGGGCGTCCACAACACGCGCGCAGTTGCGCCGTAACGATCCTCGTCACCGTAATTCTGTCCGTTGAACAGACTTTTCATATAGCCATCGCGCCTGGTTTTATTGAGGCCTATTCTGGCGGCCAGTGTGTCTTCTACCAGCGGAATATTGACAGCGCCCTTGAAGTCAGCGCGGCCGTGATTGCCAAGGCGGGTAGAGGCTTGACCCTCGTATCCCTCGGTATGCGGGCTAACAGTGGAGACCAGCAGTGCGCCGCCGGTATTGTTTTTACCGAACAGAGTACCCTGAGGTCCTCGCAGTACCTGTATAGATTCGGTGTCCATTACGTCCAGTAGTTGGCTGTCAGTGCGCGGTATATAGATAGAGTTGATATAGACACCTACTCCGGGGTCCAGTGCGGCATTGGCTTCCTTCTGGCCGACACCGCGAATAAAGATAGCGGGTGCTTTGTTGCCCTGCTCGCTAAAGCTCAGGCCCGGTACTGACTGCTCCAGATCCCGCGTATTGGCGATGCCCCTGACAATCAATTGCTCCTGCGAAAAAGCGGTAATAGACACGGGTGTGTCCTGTAGCAACTCCTCCCGCTTTCGCGCGGTAACAATGACTTCTTCCAATACTAGCGGGCCTGTGTCGGTGCCATCTGGCAACTCTTGCGCTTGAACGGTCATTGCATAGGCTGAGACGAGGAGGACTGACAGCAGGGAATGTGCGTTTGTCGTGATGAGAGCCTTGTCTGTCCAGTGCATAAGCAGTCAACTTTGTTCTTACTGGGTATCGAAAATACACCCAATCGATCATTCATCATTGAGACAACGACCCGCGGGCTCAGGGGCGCTGCGTCGAGGTCGGCTATGTCTCGTTTTGTCTGTGCTTTACCGTCTGCCTTTCGCTACGTGCAATATTACAACGACGCCATAATAACCACGAACTGCTCGAAACGTGTCGAGTGAATTTTTTGGCTTAGGCCAAATGTACTGTTAAGCCGCTTTAAAAGTCGTAGCGCAGCTCAACTCCGGCGGTTCGAGACGCGTATTTGGGCACCAGCTGGATATAGGCATTCGGCTGCAGGTCGGCGCTGTTGGCAAAAATAAGCGCCGCGTAATGTGTATCGAACACATTCTTGACGAAAGCCGTAAAGCGATAACCCTTGTCTCTGCCGGACAATGCCGCACTGATATCCAAAATGGTATACCCATCCTGCTCTGTATACGGGTCTTGTGACAGCCCGTACAGTACATCGTCCTGCATCCTCAGGTTAGCGCCTAGCGTCAGGTCCAGAGGCACTTTCTGCAGACCAATGCGGTAGTTGGTGTTCAGGTTGAATTTCCATTTAGGTGTCTGTGGCAGGCGGCCGCCGGACAGGTCCTGGTATCCGTCGGGACATTCATTACGGGCAATCTGCCCACCACTGCAGTTTCCCTCCTCGTAGTCTTCTATCGTTCCGTCGGTGTAGGCGAGTCCACCACTGATTGTCCAGCTGTCCGCGGGCTGCGCAATGAATTCAATTTCTACGCCTTTGGTGGAGACTTCGCCTGCATTGACTAGCACCGGACTACCCGGAAGCAGGTCGTCGGGGTTGTTATCGAGGGAGGTCTCCGCCTGAAAGTCGTCATACTCGGCGTAAAACGCAGCGATATTCAGCAGAAGGCGATCGTCCAGCCAGCGCGATTTCAGGCCAAGCTCCCACGCATCGCTGGTCTCGGGTTTGACAACAGATCCGTCGGCGACCAGTGACGTGTCGAACGCAGGGCCTTTGTAGCCGCTCACGTAACTGGCATAGGCCATTGCTTGTTCATTAAAATCCCACTGCACGACGACCTTCGGCGAGAAATCAGTTTCGTCGAGTGAATTTCTGGACCGTCCGGGGGGAGGAAAAAGTATTCCATCGCTGCCAACCGCTTGAGTGCGATATTTCAGTTCGTCATAGGAGTAACGCCCGCCCAGTATAAGTTGCCATTGCTGGGAGATATTGACATTGACCTCGCCGAAGATGGACGCGTTTCTGGCCTCGACATGGGTACTGGCGATGCGGGTGGCGGGAATTATCAGAGACGTTGCTGTACTGCTACTGGTATCGATGTCCTGTTCGAAGTAGTAGGCCCCCAGTATGTAAGAACCCCAGTCAGATACCGGTGACTGCACTCTTATCTCCTGGGAGACCTGGTCTTGTTCAGTCCTGGGTATGGAAGGAAAACTCAGGGCAAGTGGGTTGGTCGGTCCACGGTCGAAGTCCACGATGCTCTTGTTGTCCCAGTCCCGGTAAGCGCTGATAGAGGTCAGCAGGTAGTCTTCAATATTCCAGTTGGCACTGAGCGACAGACCGCCACTCTTGGTGTGGTTTTTGGTGGACTCATCATTATTGACATCCTGCTGATCGTCGGAGGGCACCAGGGGTAATTGTTCCTGCAATAATCTGTTCTGGCTTGGCCCTGCGAGAATTTCTCTCACGCTCAGGGCGAGACAGTTGCAGTCGTTTTCGTGATAGTCCCCAGCGAGCAGGAACTCCAGGTCCTCGTCTGGCTGCCACAACAGCTTTCCGCGAATCGTGTAACTGTCCTGATCATTGATCTTGTTGCCGTTGTAGACGTTCTTGGCCCAGCCATCGTCATCCACCTTGCTGCCGGTCAGTCGATAACCCAGCGTATCGCTGACAGGCCCGGACACTGTGCCATCGATACGATATTCGTTGTCTTCGATCGCGGTGCCGGCAATGGTGCCGCTAAATTCGGGGGTGGGGTCGCGCGTGATAATATGCACGACACCCCCGGAGGCATTTTTACCGTACAGCGTACCCTGTGGACCTCTGAGCACCTCTACGCGTTCGATATCTGCAAGGTCCAGGAAAGCCATGCCGGAACGCCCCAGTACAACGCCATCGACCATGGTTGAAACACTGGGGTCCACGCCTGGGCTGAACGTCTGTGTCCCTATACCGCGTATATTGAATGACGCGGTCGAAGGCCCTGAGCTCGCCTGTAAGTTGAGGGTAGGCAGCAGCGTGGCGAGTTCTGCCGCGTTTTTCAATTGCGCTTCTGCCAGTGTTTTGCCCGAGAGCAGAGAGACACTGACCGCTACGTCCTGCAAGTTCTGTTCGCGCTTTCGCGCGGTAACGACCAATTCCTCCAGTATGGCTCGGTCTCCCGTGTGTGGGTCTTGCTGGGCGGAGATGGGTGCTGCGGCCGCGGATAGGCCGCTAGCCAGAAGCACGGGAACAAGTAAGCTTTTCTCCATGTGCTGACCTTTCTGTTATTTGTGTGATCAGGATATCGCTTCGCATCCACGGAACAGACGCATTCACTGCTAATGTTACCTGTGGCGTGAACGTGGTGCACAGCGGCATTATCAGGCCCTCTGGCTGCAATCTCAAGGCGCTGTTGGTAGCGGGGCGTTTTTCCTTAGTCGGAGGTTGTAGCGGATCAATTGGTATCCCAGCGTCAGCTTCCTCCAGAGGGAGGCCGTATCGATAGACTCGAGCAGGTCTGCGGGGAATATACTCTCGTAGGTGGCAATACTGTGTCGCGCTCGTATGTCTTCGAGTGAGCGATCCCATTCCTGTTCCCACTCAATATCCATCATGACGGGTGTTTCACGTCCATGCTGCCACGCTTCAGCGAGAATTTGCATGAGGATTGTGAATCCTCGTGGCTCCTTGAAGTTGCTGATGGCCATGACAGCCGCGAGAAACATGGAGGAATAGTTGTGCCCGAACTGGGCAAGCTGAAAGGACGATATTGCGATTTCGTTGGAGGAGGTTGTTTTGTAGCCGGCAACCAGATGCCAAACATCGTGCATCTGCAGAATCCTGGCGTTGAGGTAATGCAGCGAGTGGGGCAGATCGCTCAGTGCGATAGCGTCACGGTCGAGCACTTCGGGATCGTATCCGTTTTCAACGATCATTCGATGTAAGGAGAGGCCTAGACTGCCAGCGGGGCACTGGGCCAGCGCATCGATATCGGTGAAATCGGGCACGGGGTTGCAGATGGCGTTGGCGGCGCCGCGGTGATTCTGAGCATGCTGGTCTGCCAGTGCTTGCATATCGGGGTGCAGAGCCGCACCGAGGGAGGCGACCGCCACGGTAATGGAAATCGCATCGTAACCCTCATCATGACCATCAACCACAGCCCAGAATGCGTCCCAGAAGCTGTCTTCCAGCGGAGCTGATGGCAAATCGCGGGGAATGTTGGGTGTGGGGCCGCTCCCCAGCCAGGCTGAAAAAATATTGTCACAGACTGGCTCTGTTGCTTCCACGCATGAAAAGGCTATCCAGGCAAGCGCGGCGGTCAGCGTCAAACGCCCCCCGGATTCGCCACGCTTGGCTGCGGCGACGGCCTCGGCGATCGTTTCCGAGTCCATCCAGCGAGCTTGCTCCTGCAGGCGTTGACGACGTGTCATGGATTAACCTCCGGCTCTTTCGTCCCTATGGACAATTATGAGAAGCTGCTGGTATCTACTGATCAGGCTTCAGTATACGAATTATGGGCTAGATAGAAAGCGCAGCAATGTGAAAGCGTCGTTGACGCGAGGTGAGGGTAAACATTATGTGGCGAAAAGGGCTTATTCTGCTCACTATTGTGGTTATTGGCTTGGTGGCGGTTATTTACTGGTCCTACAGCGGGGCAATTGTGCGTCTGCCGGTGGATGCCAAAGTTGTCGCCCTTACGTTTGACGATGGCCCTAATCCGCCGCACACGGAGGCTCTGCTGAAGTTACTCGCCGAGCACGATGTCAAGGCGACTTTTTTCCTCAAGGGTAGTCACGTTGAAGCATTTCCTGACACCGCACGGATGGTGGCGCGGGCGGATCATGAGGTTGCGAATCACAGCTATTCCCATAAGCCGATGATTTCACTGCAACGCGAATCGATGCAGGAGGAGATTGTGCGCACGGGTGAACTCATTGATACGCATCTGGAGTTGGACTATTCACCACGGTTATTTCGTCCGCCTTATGGGATCCAAGGTCCCGGCGTAAAGCGTGCGATTGACGAGCTGGGCATGATTTCTATTCTGATGTCCGACCACGGGAGTGATTGGGAGGTCACAGACCCCGCTCTGATTGCCGAGGCTGTACTGAAGAGCGTGGAACCCGGCGCCATTATTTTATTGCATGATGGCCATGGTGACGTCGATGATCCCTACCGCCAGGATAGTCGTGCTCCAACGGTAGAGGCGACAGGAATAATCATTCAATCATTGAAGTCCAGGGGATATGATTTTGTCACCGTAAGTGAGCTGTTAGCACGTTGAGACGCTAAAGCTCGCTCATGCGTTTCGCCCGTCAGCTTGCCGTTCTTTTGCGGGCCGCGTCCTGCGGTTTTTAAGCATGCTTTTCCACGCTAGCAGTGGTCCGGCCTGAGCTTCCCAAAGAGTTTGTATTTTTTCACCGCTACTCAGGCCTGTTGCGGGATATTCGTCACGCCGGGGCCGATAGTAACTGCCAAACGCGATATCGAACAAGGGAAGCCAGATGGAGAAATTCTTGTCCTGATGTTCTGGTTCCCGGGAGTGGTGTATCCAATGAAATTGCGGCACGGAAAAAAAAGGCAATACACGGTTCAGTGCGTCAATGCGCACGTTGGCATGGATAAAGTAATCCCATAGTACAGGTAGAAGGCCTCCGGCTACGATAGCGATAGCGGTTTGTGGCGTCTCGCTGATATCGAAAATAAGGCCTATTGTGAGTCCTCGTACGAGAGCCTGCCCCGCAGGTTCCAGAAAATGCGATCGATAGATGGTGGTGGTATTCAGATGTTCGTCGCTGTGATGCAGCTTGTGTATTTCCCACAATACGGGAATCTGGTGCTGGGCTCTGTGCCACCAATAATAAGAGAAGTCACCGAGAAAGCACGCCGTGACGAAGATAAGCATACCTTGCAGTAGTGTGTCGACGACAGGAAGGCCGATCGACATGCTGGCAGTAGTGACGCCAAGTTTCGGTAGACCCAGGGTGTCGACAAGCGCAAGAGTCAGCAGGATGACCAGTGCGTTGAATACAGGGGCCAGCAGCAGGTTGCTGCCGGTAATTTTCCAATTGAAAAAAAAGTTACTGCGAGGCGTGTGTCGGTTAACCGGTGTAAGCTTTTCCAGTAATAGAAAAAAAGGCCAGCTAAGTAGTAGTGAAAAATAGGCAAGAAAAAGCACGAAAGACGTGCCAGCCAATAGTTCGTAGTACTCTGTCCACAGCTCCTGCATGGCGATTTACTCGCTCCGATTTATCCTACCTGGATCTGACTTCCCGCGAATGACATCGCCAACCCGGGAATTAGCATAAAGTAATTGGCGTTGCTCTGCCACGTCTTGAATATACAGCTGGCTGTCTGCGTCTCACTAGGTGCTTATCTGCGACCTTCCTTTTTGAGCCGCTACGGTATCCTGTCGCCCATTTGGACGCCAACCCGGCGCCCGGAACAGATACCCTGCAATGTCGCGCAGATTGCGTGCACAGCGAAGGTCTCGCCAAAGTAGCCCAAACTCACCAAAATGAACATCAGTGAAGCTACTGGTGTCGACCTCGCGTGTAATGCCGAATTTCACTGGCTCGTTTTTATCAAGCGGTTGCAGGGTGTTCATGAGCCAGTCGCCAAAAAGGGTAATGGAGTTGTAGTTGGTATCCATATAGCGAATATTCTGTGCATGATGCACCCGATGATAGGAGGGCGTTTGCATGAACTTTTCCAGCGGCCCCCAGCGCCTGCTGACCACTTTGTCACTGATGTGCAAAATATTTCCCCAGACCACATCAATGAATGCGAGAACGGCGATAACCGCGGGGTGCACGCCCAGCACAGCGGGCAAAAAGCCCAGTAAGAATGGCATGTAAAACAGAGTCTCAAGAAAAGAGTGGTTGAATCCGACAAACATATTGATAGCTCCCGGGGCGTGGTGCGGCGAATGCAGGCACCATAGCAGTCTGACCTTGTGTGCGGCCCAGTGCTGAAACCAATAACACAGTTCATAGATTACAAAGCCATACACCCAGCCGAGTGGTGACATCCCCGCATCTATCAGACTGAAATTGGCTCCCCACAGGGCCAACAACAATTTATTGAATGGGCCGACCAGCAGCTCTACAAGAACCCCGATTGTCAGCGTAAACCCCATGCCCTTGACGGACATGCCGTACTCTCCGAGTCTCGCGCTTTTTTGCACTCGTTGCATGTAGATCAGTTCTGCAATGCCATAAACGAGTAATGCCAGAAGGAAGAAGGGCAGTACATCAGCCAGAGGCAGGCTTTGAGGTGTCATGCTTTCCATTATGGCGACCTATAATCGATGGTTACGCTATTCGTGCTCGATGGCGCTAACAGTGCGACTGTGGGTATTATAAGCCCTGTTGCGCAAACTGTATTGAAATAACGCTTTTGCATCTGTTTGACATAACCGTGGGAGTGTCGCGCCCCTCACTGTATTCTGGCTTTGCCGGGCGCTAACAGCCCTGTTTCCCGGGGGCACTGGGGGGTGAGGCTCATTGGCTCACACACGGGAGGCCCATTGCGTGTATCCTCAGGGCGTTACCCCGGGGCGATGGTCTGCGTCATCGGCAACGCTGGACCATTGGTTCAGGCAAAGGAGTCTGTCAGTGAGGTCAGTCTGGCAGGCGACCCCGTGCGTGGCTTTCCGCACCATTTTTAGTCCCCCTGCTATACTAAAGGGCGCATTATCAGCGACCTGCCAGTGTCCTGTTGGCTTGCGCCTGAAAAATAATAAGAGTGAATGAGGAAAAACTGTTGGTAGACCAGGCTGATATCGACGAGCACGCGATCGATCTTGAGGCACTGCTGCAACTGGGGCCAATGGCGCCGGTTTCGAATCCTTACAGGATCTATGCAGCCTTGCGTCGGGATGACCCGGTCATTGAAACAACGGACATGATGCCCGCCGATGCGCCGCGCTCTTTTCTGATTACGCGCTATGCGGATGTGAGGTCAACTTTAAAGAACGATAAAGTTTTCTCCAGTGATATTGTGCAGCGTACGATGGGGATTGTCATGGGTCCAACCGTAGTCGGGATGGATGGAAAGGAGCATCTGAAGCATCGCACCCTGATTACGCCTTCTATGGCGCCCCGTGTGTTAAGGGATGGTGGCTTCCAGGAGACGGTGCGGAGAACCGCGGATCGGGCTATCGATGTATTTATCAGCGAGGGCGAGGCGGATTTACACTGTGATTTTTGTTTTCAATTTCCGTTGGCGGTGTTTGTTTCCCTGCTGGGCTTGCCTGCCGACGAACTGGGCCAGGTGCATCAATGGGGCAGGGATTTATGTCTTGTGGCGCACGATCCCGCAACGGGCCTGCTGGCTTCTGAGAAATTACTCAATTATTTGACACCGATCGTGCAGGCAAAACGCGAGAAGCCTGAATCCGATATGATCGGTACGCTGGTCACGGCGGAAATTGATGGTGAGCAGCTATCTGATTTTGAGGTGGTCTCTTTTCTGCGTTTGCTGGTATTGGCCGGTGCAGAAACGACCAATCACCTGTTAGGCACTGCCTGCTTCGCGATGTTGAATGATCCGCAGTTGATGGAGCGTGTTCGGATAGATCGCACGCTGGTGACCCCCCTGATTAATGAAGCCATGCGCTGGGAGTCGCCGATTAGCACGGTCATGCGCGAGGCCGCTGTAGATACTAAAATTGCAGGTGTAAGTATTCCGGCGGGCGCGTCTGTCCTCTGTCATATCGGAGCTGCCAATAGAGATGAGCGGCAGTTCACGCATCCGGATTTGTTTGATATCGATCGTGCTGACAACGAGCACATAAGCTTCGGATACGGACCTCATTACTGTGCGGGTTCGCATCTTGCGAAACTGGAGGCCGAAGTGGCGCTCAACGCTATTCTAGATCGCCTGCACAATCTAAGGGTCGCGCCAGGTGGGTCTTCTCGTATGATCGGCTTTTCCTTTCGCGGTCCAGACAGTCTGCCTGTGATTTTTGATCACGCCGAGGCGAGTTGCTGAAGGGCGTAAGCAGTGCTTTTGTCCTGTAGTGCGTATGCAGCCTGTCAATGTGTGCTCGGTTGTGACGTTTCACATATACCAGGCAGCCGACCCGATGGGATCGGCACACAATCGGCTTCGGACAAGGTATCAGAGTCTGACGGGGACTGCTGTTCGTCAGCGGATTATTCAGGAGTCTGCCGGATCTCTGGTTGGCAGCGTTCCCATCCCTTTGGCGATGATCGAGAGCATAACCTCGTCTGTACCCCCCCCTATGGAAACCAGTCTGCCATCCCGGAATAAACGCGAGACGGGGTTTTCCCACATATAACCTTGTCCACCCCAATACTGCAGACAGGCGTCGGCTACTTCTCTGCTGAGGCGCCCGATTTTCAATTTCGCCATTGAAGCCAGTTGAGTAACATCTTTATCATCTATGTAATGTTCGGCTGCTCGATAAAAAAGTGCCCGTACGGCCTCTATATCAGTCTGCAATTCGGCCAGTCGGAAATGCACCACCTGATTATCCAGTACGGGTTTGCCGAATACGGTACGCTGCGCGCAGTATTCAATGGTGCGCTCAATGGCGATTTCGAGTGGACGTAAGTTGCTGATGCAGGACAGCCGTTCCTCCTGAAACTGTTGCATTTGATAGGCAAATCCCTGCCCTTCCTCACCGATACGGTAACGCTGTGGAATACGGACCTCGTCGAGAAAAATCTGCGCGGTATCTGAAGAACGCATGCCCAGTTTTTCGAGCGGTGGACTCACGCTGAAGCCTGGTAAGTCGGTAGGCACGATGACCAGGGACTTGTTCCTGTGTGGGGCCTTGTCTGAGGTATTCACCAGCAGGCAAATCCAGTCGGCCTGAGTCGCGTTGGTAATCCACATTTTGCTACCGCTGATTACATAGTCTTCGCCGCTCGCGCGCGCACGGGTTTGTATAGAGGCAACATCAGAGCCGCCTCCCACCTCGCTTACGGCAATTGAGCAGACCTGCTCACCAGCAATAGCGGGTCGCAGAAATTCTTCGCGTAATACGTCACTGCCGAATTTTGCGAGGGCCGGTGTCGCCATCGACGTCTGCACATCGATACCCAGCTTCACTCCAGCGCTGTCGACTTCGCCAAACGTCTCGTGGGCGACCATGGCGAAACTGTAGTCCAGTCCCAAGCCACCGTAGGCGGTGGGCTTATCGATACCCAGCAGCCCGAGGCATGCCATTTTGGGCATTATTTCATGCAGTGGAGTGAAGCCAGCGCGTTCCCATTCATCGACATGGGGATTCAGTTCCGTGCCGATGAAATTGCGCAAACTGCGTCGAAGTTCGTTGTGTTCAGGTGTAAACAGCATGGTGACGTTCCTCTTGCCATGGCGCGTGCCAGCTCGCCCATTCGGATGCAGAAGAGTGGTTGAAGTTCGGGGATTTTGGCGTAATATGGCTGACCAAGCAAGCGCTTGGTTAAGCGGCTTTTCGGGATTCAAGAGTTAGCCTAATCGCCACGCGAGTTTCCAGAGCCTGTGCAGGACAGAAATTTATGGGACAACTCAATGCGCTGATTCAGCAGGGGCAGATCACGGACCCCGACAGCCCCCGCGGGCGTCTGCTCGATCAGGCTGCGCAGCTGTTTCGCCAGAAGGGATACGAACGCACAACGGTCCGTGATATTGCCGGTGCGGTAGGGATTCAGTCGGGCAGTATTTTTCATCACTTTTCCTCCAAGGAAGATATTCTTCGTTCGGTTATGTCCGAGGCTCTTATTTACTTTACCGAGATTCTCAGAGACGCGATTAGCAGAGCCGAAGGTCCACGAGATAAGCTGCTGGCCTGTATCCGCAGTGAACTGCAGTTCACCATCGGTCCTGATACGACGGCGATCATGTCAGTATTGATATCCGAGTGGCGCTCGCTGTCGAGTGAGGTACAGCAGGACATTCTTCAATACCGCGACGTCTACGAACAGCTCTGGCTGGACGCTTTGCAAGACACCGAGGAAGCCGGGCTACTGGCGGGTGACATGTTCGTCACACGCAGGTTGATCGCCGGGGCCATTCACTGGACGCCTTACTGGTTTCAGCTCGACGGCGAATTGTCGCTGGAAGATCTGGCGATGGAAACTCTGCAAATGATTTGTTGCGGTAAGGACATCCGCTGATGGCCGGCTTGCTGGAGGGTAGAAGCGCATTGGTGGTGGGCGCCAGCAGTGGCATCGGCAGCGCGATCGCGCTGCGTCTTGGCGAAGAGGGTGCACGGGTCGTGGTTGCATCACGGCGCGAAAACGAAGGCAGCGCGGTGGTCGATGCGATTATCGCAGCAGGCGGCAATGCCGGCTTCCGACACGTGGATGTTGGTTCCACCGCAGCGGTGAGCAAGTTGCTGGAAGATGTCGTAACCGAATACGGCGCCCTGCATGTTGCGGTAAATAATGCCGGCATTGAGGGTACTCCCTTTGTGCCTACTGCCGACTATAAGGAAGAGGTATTTGATGCGGTGATCGACACCAATCTCAAGGGCGTCTGGCGCTGTATGAAGTATGAGATTCCCTGCATGGTCGACGGCGGGACGATCATTAATATGTCGTCCATCGCTGGTCTCGGTGCGAATGAGATGATGGGCTGCGCTTATACTGCCAGCAAGCATGCCGTTATAGGAATGACAAAAACAGCGGCCCGAGAGTATGCGGACCGTGGCCTCAGGATCAATGCGATATGTCCTGGAGTCATCGACACCGATATTGCCCGACGCAGTTTGTTACAAGATCAGAAGGTATCGCGAAAGGTATTAAAAATGCACCCGCTGGGTCGGTTGGGAACACCGCAAGAGGTCGCCGATGCGGTTGTTTGGATGGCCTGTGACCAGTCATCCTTCATGACAGGGCACGCGTTAGTGCTCGATGGCGGAGCATCATGTTAACAACCAGACCACGCTAGCGGGTAATCCACACGTAGCGTCAAAATAAGCAAATAGAGAAAGCTGGCCTATGCCCCTCTACCGACAATTCAAAACTCTCGACGATATCAGCAGCTATCACGCAGCCGAGCGCCCGGAGCATTCAGCCTTTCTCTTCGGCAACCGCGTTACCACTTATGGCGAACTGGACCGCTACGCGAAGCAAGTTGCTAACGGATTGAGTGAGCTGGTCGAAGCCGGGCAGCGAGTCGCGGTGCTGGCAAAGAACTGCGATGTTTTTTTCGAGTTATTGCTTGGTGCCAGCAAGTGCGGCGTAGTGCTGGTCGGTGTTAATTGGCGACTTGCCGCGCCGGAAGTCGAGTATATTGTTAATGACAGTGAAACCCGGGTGCTGTTCATCGCCTCCGGGTTTCTGCCTCTGCTGGAAAGTATTCGGCCACAATTGCCCCTGCTGGAAAAGGTGGTGGTGATCGAAGGCGACGGCGCAGAGAGCTATCACCGGTGGCGTGATATCCAATCTGAGTATGAAATCTCCAGGTCTCCCAGCGGCGAAGATACAGTCATACAACTCTACACAAGTGGCACAACCGGTCGGCCCAAGGGCGTTCAGATTTCGAGTGCAGCACTGCTCGCCCAGCGTGAGGCAGAGTGTCGACTGGGGGGCTGGCAATTGTCAGGGCCTGAAGACGTCATTTTGGTTGCCATGCCGTTATTTCATATTGGTGGCACCGCGACCGGACTGATTTCTCTGTACAACGGTGCCAAAGCAGTACTGGTCGAGGAGGTCGATCCCGCGGAGATCATCGTGCTTCTCGAGTCGGAGAAGGTGACTCGTACTTTTCTTGTCCCGGCGGCCATTCAATTGTTGTTGGATAATCCGGCCTGTCGCCCGGAGGTTTTCGCCAGCCTCAATATACTGCTCTACGGTGCATCACCGATCCCTTCAGCCCTGTTGCAGCGTGCGCTAAAAGTTATGGGCTGCGGTTTTGCCCAGATCTATGGCATGACGGAGACAGCCGGGTCCATGACCGTGCTGGAGCCTCGTGATCACAGCGATCCAGACGCGCGCAAAATGGCGTCCTGTGGTAGGCCTTATCCCGGCGTCGAAATAGCTATTGCAGATGAATACGACAACGTGCTGCCGCCGGATACCGTTGGTGAGATTCTAATCAAGGGCTCGTCCTTGATGAATGGTTATTGGAGGCGACCTGAGGCGACTGCCGAAACTCTTCGCGACGGCTGGCTGCACTCTGGTGATGCGGGTTATCTCGATCAAGAAGGGTT
Organism: Candidatus Marimicrobium litorale; assembly: GCF_026262645.1. Lineage (NCBI taxonomy): Bacteria > Pseudomonadati > Pseudomonadota > Gammaproteobacteria > Cellvibrionales > Halieaceae > Marimicrobium > Candidatus Marimicrobium litorale. The sequence goes on along the minus strand of NZ_SHNO01000001.1, from coordinate 1,354,265 downwards.
TCTTTATATCTACGATCGAGTAAAGGACATGATCGTTTCCGGCGGTGAGAATGTATACCCCGCGGAGGTTGAAAGTGCACTGTATGAGCATGCAGCCGTGCAGGATGTGGCAGTTGTCGGTGTGCCTAGTGATAAATGGGGTGAGGCCGTTAAGGCGGTGATCGTGAAAAAAGAGGGCGCGTCTGTCTCTGAGGCGGAGTTGATTAGTTTTGCGAGGCAAAAAATTGCTGGCTACAAGGTGCCCAAGTCCGTTGATTTTACTGATCTCCTGCCGCGTAATGCGTCTGGAAAATTACTCAAGAAGGATATTCGTGCGCCCTACTGGAAAGGTATGAACAGGCAGATTAATTGAAGATCACTGGTAGCAGTTGAAGAAGAGGAAGGGATCGGAATGACTAACGTTAACTTCAGTGGCGCACAGTTCGGTGTGGATGCTCAACCCTATGTCTTGCCGCCGTATCAGTATCGCAACAACGAGATGTTTACTCTGAAGGTAGAGACCGACCGGGATTGCCTGGAAGCGATCGTGCCCGAGCCCCTGAAAGTCAATGCGGACAATATAATGGCTATTTACGTGGGGATGCTGCACGTGACTGAACCTTCACAGATCAGTTATGGCGAGGCGGGCATTATGGTGCCCGTGACGCTGGATGATCGAGTGGGGACATTCATGCCGATACTGTACCTCGACGAGGTGGAGTTGCTCACTGCCGGGCGCGAGGTCTGGGGCTTTCCCAAGGTTCGTGGCGATATTTTTATTCAGCGCGATGAGCACGGTGTCGTTGCCCGAGTTTCCGAGGGAGGCACAGATATAATTACTATGAAAATGAACTTTGAGCGAGAGGGGGAGCCGATACCTGTATACGATCGGGAGCACTTCCTGTTGAAGTCCATCCCCTCTGTAGACGGGTGTGGCTATGACATTCGTCAGATCAACACGTGCAAGGTGCGCGACGACAAGCGTAAGGAAATACTGGAGGGGCAAGCCAGTCTCGCTTTGTCCTCGACAACCCGGAACCCTCTGGGTGAGATTCCCATCAGAAAGGTGGTCAGCTCCGTCTACACGGTGGGGGATATTTTGCTAGATCGGGGTGAGGTCATTTACGATTACTTGGCGGAGTCGAGCTGACGCGATGTTCAGTCGAATCGATGACTACCTTGATTACCATGCTCGTGTTCACGCTGAGGTGGTTTTTGTTACCCATGAACAGCAGAGTTTTACGTTTTCGCGTGCGCGTGAGCGTATCGATCATATAGCGGGACGGCTTGCGGCCAGTGGTCTGGCAAAAGGTGACCGCCTTGCTCTACTGGGCAGGAATTCCATCGAGTTCTTTTTTATGTACCTGGCCTGCGCACGTCTCGGGGTGGTGCCGGTGGGTATCAACTATCGCCTGACCCCCCGTGAGTGTGCCTTCATTATCGAGGACTCTACCGCCAAAGTGGTGTTTGCGGACGAGGAATTAATCGCGCCGGTAGCGAAGGTCTGTCCTCGAATTTCTGCTATTTGCCTCTACGGTAATCAGACCGGATTTCCCTCTTTTCAGAGCTGGCTTGGCGAGGTGGCTCCGCCAATGGAGCGCACTTTGTTGCAGTCGCAGGATGTCATGTCGCAGATGTACACAAGTGGCACCACTGGTCAGCCAAAGGGTGTGCTCCTCAGCCATGGCAATATCATTAGCAATGTTTATCAGACTGCCCTTGGCAGCGAGTACACGTGGGCGCCGGGTGATGAGTTCCTGCTGGTAGCGCCCATGTACCACGCTGCCGGAATTATGATCGGTTACACAGGCGTCTTACAGGGCCTCACTCTGGTCATCCATCGAGAATACGACTCTGCGCGAGTTGTGGAAACTCTGCACAGCAGACCTATCTCAGCGGTGACGCTGGTGCCAGCCATGTTACAGATGATCGTTGAGACAATACCTCGCCTTGATTCGATGCAATTTCCCGACCTGCGCCTGATCTATTACGGGGCGTCTCCCATTGCGGTGCCGTTGCTGCGCCGGGTCATTGATATCTTCGAGTGCGATTTCACCCAGGGTTATGGCCAAACCGAAGCCAATTCGATCGTGGCCATGTTGTCAGCGTCAGATCATCGCCGGGCGCTGACGGATCGGCCTGACTTACTGGAGAGCTGCGGCCGAGCCGCTTTTGATACGGAGCTGGTGATTGTCGATGGACAGGGTCAAGCATTGCCAGTGCAGCGTACTGGTGAAATTGTCGTCCGGGGCCCTCAGGTTATGCAGGGTTATTGGAACAATGCGGAGGCAACAGATCAGGCCGTGCAGAACGGATGGCTGCATACGGGGGACGTGGGCAGGCTAGACGCTGAGGGCTATCTCACTATCGTGGCCCGCGTCAAAGACCTGATTATTTCCGGGGGTGAAAATGTTTACCCGGTGGAGATCGAGAATGTACTCACGACGCATCCCGGCATCATTGATGCCGCTGTAATCGGCGTCAGCCATCGCAAGTGGGGAGAGGTGCCCCTTGCCATACTTGTTGTTAAGGGCGCAACCCCCCCCGACGAGAAACTGCTGCAAGCGTTTTGCAGGAAGCAGCTAGCGACCTTCAAGGTGCCGACTTACTGTCATTTTATCGACCAGATACCACGCAACCCAAGCGGAAAAATCCTTAAACAACAACTAAGAGACGATATCGGAATCCACTATGACGAATGAAGCTAAGGTCCTCTACGACGTACAGGACAACATCGCGGTGATTACTCTCAACCGTCCCAAGCAGCGCAATGCGCAAGACCTGGATTTGCTCAACGAGCTTGACGCGATCTGGATGCAGGCGGCTGCCGACAAACAGGTGAAGGTGATTGTGCTCAACGGCAACGGTCCGCATTTTTCTGCGGGGCACGATATTACCAAGCCGGCGATGGATCAGGTGACCAGTATCGACTGGGACGGTGAGCCAGTGGCTGATCTTTACGAATACGAGGCAGAGGTATTTCTTGGTTATTGCAGTAAATGGCGCAATATACCTAAGCCGACTATCGCAGCAGTGCACGGGGCCTGCATCGCAGCGGGTCTGATGTTGATCTGGCCCTGCGATATTATCATCGCTGCAGACAATGCACGTTTTAGCGACCCGGTGGTTGCTATGGGTATTGGTGGGGTGGAATACCACGCTCATACGTGGGAGTTCGGAGCGAGAAAGGCAAAGGAAATGCTCTTTACCAGCAGTTTTATCGACGCCGCAACCGCAGAGAAACTTGGCATGGTCAACAAAGTCGTTGCCCTTGATGACCTGAATGCAGAGGTAATGAGCATGGCGGAGACGATCGCGAAACAGCCCGCGTTCGGTCTAGCGATGGCCAAGCGGGCGGTCAACCGCACACAGGATATTCAGGGTTATCAAAATTCATTGGAGGCAGCTTTCGATATGCATCAGCTAGGTCACGGCAACTGCATTGCCGCGACCGGAAAGCCCATTTTTGTCAACCTCGAAGAGATGAAAAAAGTGACCAAGGACGGCGGGAAAAGCTAATGTTGGTCGATATTATCGCTGAAGTTACGGGAACGGTTTGGACGGTGTCTGCAGTCGTGGGGCAGACACTGGCGTCAGACGAAGAGGTCTTGGTGATAGAGAGTATGAAGATGGAAATCCCGATCTGCACCGGGGAGAGCGGTACGTTGCAGGAGTTGCTGGTTGTGAAGGGAGATGTGGTTCAGGAGGGGGCAGTGATTGCCCGTCTCGAGGTCGGGGGCGCTTAGTATGCCTTCGTTCCAATCTAGCTTGAGCACGGCGTCGCCGGCCTACGCGGACAACCGCGCGGATATGCTGGCTTTAATAGATACATTGAACCGGGCGCGTAGCCGGGCAGAAGCCGTGTCCGAAAAGCGTCGTCCCCGCTTTTCCGAGCGCGGCCAGTTGACTCCGCGGGAGCGCCTGCAGCGCCTATTGGACCCGGGTATGCCGTTCCTTGATATGTATGGGCTTGCGAATTTTTTGGTGGATACACCAGATCGGGAAGCTTCGATTCCCGGTGCAAGCCTGCTTGCGGGTATCGGGTTTGTCAGCGGCATCCGCGTGATGATATTGGTAGATGACAGCGGCATCAGTGCGGGTGCTGCGACGCCCACAACAGGCGAGAAGATTGAGGCCTGTCTCGACGTCGCGCTGCGCCACAAGTTGCCCTTTATCCACCTGGTCGAAAGTGCGGGCGCCGATCTGTTCGCCTACAGGGTCGAGTCCTGGGCCCGCGCCGGTGGAATGTTTTATCGGCACGCTCTGCTCAGTGCCGCAGGAATCCCTACTATTACAGTATTACACGGGCCGGCCACCGCTGGGGGAGCTTATATGCCGGGTATGAGTGACTACGTAATTGCCGTCAAGGGCAGGGGCAGGGCGTCGCTGGGCGGGGTGGCTCTGGTGCGGGCGGCTACCGGCGAGATTTCCGACGAGGAAGAACTTGCCGGCACTGATATGCATGCCTCTGTATCGGGGCTGGTGGAATACACCGCCGAGGATGACGCAGAATCATTATTTTTAGCACGCCAATTAGTAGAACGACTCGACTGGAACGCGCGTTGTGAACAAGTCACTCCTGTATCGTTTGAGGAGCCTTGCTTTGCTCCGGAGGAAATTGCGGGATTGGTGCCAGTGGATTACCGCAAGCCCTACGACGTGCGCGAGATAATTGCCCGCATCACAGATGCCTCCAACTTCGAAGAGTTCAAATCTCGCTACGGCGCGTCTACCGTTTGTGCCCATGCTGCAATCTATGGAAATGCCTGTGGCATTATTGCGAATAATGGGCCGATTGACCCCGACGGCGCGACTAAAGCCGCTCAGTTTATGCAGCTGTGTGACCAGGCCGATATGCCAGTGATTTTTCTCAGCAACACCACCGGCTACATGGTCGGTAAGAAATATGAACAGGCAGGCATGATCAAGCATGGAGCCAAGATGATTCAGGCGGTGTCCAATATTGACGTACCGAGAATCACACTCTATATCGGCGCCAGTTTCGGAGCCGGTAATTACGGCATGTGCGGCATCGGATACGACCCTGATTTCCTGTTTACCTGGCCTAACGCCACAACCGGTGTAATGGGGGGGGAGCAGGCGGCGCTGACAATGGAACAGGTGGCCCGCAGTGGCGCCCGGCGGCGTGGCCAGGACGTAGACGAAGACGCACTGCAAGCGCAGAATCAGAAATTGATCAGCTACTTCGATAATCAGTCCGATGCTTTTTATACCTCCGGACGCATGCTCGATCAGGGCATGATTGATCCCAGGGATACCCGACGGGTCCTGGGTTTTGCATTGGCGACCTGCTGGGAGTCGCGGCATAGAACACTGCGAGGCAACAGTTATGGCATTGCCAGGATGTAGTAGCGGGAGAGACAACCGATGCAGGTAACGGGTGGTCGATTTGAAAACAAGGTGGTGATCGTGACCGGTGCAGCCGGGGATATTGGGCGCGAGACAACGCGCCGATTTGCCGCAGAGGGCGCCACCGTTGCCGCGGTGGACTCCGACGCAGACCGGGTCAGAGCGTTGGCTGCAGGCCTTCGGAAGGACGGCTTGCAAGTAATTGCATTAAGAGCGGATGTCTCCCGGGAAGAGGATGTTGAGCGCTATGTTGAGATGACCTGCACCGAGTTCGGCGGCGTGGATATTCTGTTCAACAATGCCGGTGTCGAGGGTGAGGCCGGTGATATAAGCGAGTGCGATCTGGCGGATTTCGACCGGGTAATGGGTGTTAATGTTCGCGGTGTATTGCTTGGCATGAAATACGTCGTGCCTGTCATGCGTGCGCGGGGCGGCGGCGCTATCGTCAACACTGCTTCGGTTGCCGGTCTATCCGGCGCGTCCCTGATCAGCAGTTACTGCGCCAGCAAGCACGCGGTCATCGGGTTGACCCGTTCGGTGGCCATGCAGCAGGGGCCGAACAATATTCGGGTGAATGCTGTGTGTCCGGCCGCCATGACCGGCCGCATGATGACCTCCATCGAGAATAAGATGAGCCCCGGTGACGCAGATACCGTCCGTGACGCCGTACTTGGAACCATTCCGATGGGCCGATACGCAAGGCCAGGAGATGTTGCCAGTATGGTCACGCACCTGTGCAGTGACGAGGCGAGTTTTTTGAACGGAGGCGCCTATCCGGTTGATGGGGGCGCGACTGCCTAAGACTGCGGCTGGGGAGAGGGTATGGTTTTCGATTCACGTTTTCCAGAGGTCGAGCAGTGCGTGCTGGGTTACCAGCTGCAGCGCTGGGCGCGAGAGCGACCGAACCAGACAGCGATTCTTTTCCACGGCGGGGAAACCTGGAGTTGGAATCAAACCTTTGAAATGACGCGTCGTGCGGCGGCGGGTTTGCGAAAACTTGGTGTTGGCAAGGGCGACCATGTGTTGTCCTGGCAGCCGAACAATCGAGAGGCGTTGTTGACCTGGTTCGGACTGAATTATCTCGGTGCGGTATATGTCCCCATCAACGTCGCCTACAAGGGGCAGTTGTTGCAACATGTTGTGGAATTAGCCAATGCGCGCTTGCTGATTTGCCATGCAGACCTGGTATCGCGCCTGAGCGATATTGATCTCGGCACACTGAAAGACATGGTCGTTACCCATGGTGCCGGCAGCATCGACGGTATTCGTTGTCATGGAGCTGATGCTCTTGTAGCCGACGAGCCCCTGTCAGATATGCCCGAGGTCGTGGCGCCCTGGGATACCCAGTATATTATCTTTACGTCCGGTACCACTGGCCCCTCCAAAGCGGTGCTGTCTTCCTATATGCAGGGTTACTCTATGGGGCCGGAAGCGCACCCCTATGTTACTGGTGAAGACCGTTGCCTGGTCAATATGCCCCTGTTTCATGCGGGCGGCACTATCTACGTCATAATGACTCTGGCTCGCGGCGGTGCCTGCTACATTGATAGCCACTTCAAGACGGAAGATTTCTGGCCTACGGTGCGTCTCAATGGCATTACCTCCACTTGTCTGGTGGCAGCAATGATACCGTTCCTGCTCAAGCTGCCAGCCTCTGACGACGACCGCAATCACCCCCTCAAGAAAGCCCTGTGTGTGCCGTGGAACGAAGACGGTCGGGCTATAGGCAAGCGTCACGGTATCGAAGTGCGAACCTGCTTCAATATGACAGAAATTTCCGGTCCGCTTGTGTCAGAACCTTTTCCTGAAAAAAGTGGTACTTGTGGGCGTGCTCGCCCCGGTGTCGAGGTGAGGGTGGTCGACGAGAACGATTGTGAGGTGGGTCCGGGTGTAACGGGGGAATTGATTCTGCGCACCGACCGCCCATGGTCACTTAATCACGGTTACTACAGGAACCCTGAGGCAACGGCTGTGGCTTGGCGTAATGGCTGGTTTCATACCGGTGATGGTTTCCGTTATGACTCTGACGGCAACTTTTATTTTGTCGATCGCATCAAGGACTCTATTCGGCGCCGGGGAGAAAACATATCCTCCTTCGAAGTGGAAAATGAAATTACTGCCTACCCCGCTGTGCGTGAAGCGGCTGCCGTTGGTATACCTAGCGAGTTTGGGGAGGACGACGTGATGGTGCTGGTGTCGGCGGTCGACGGCCAGTTAATCGATCCGATAAATCTGTTCCGGTTTCTCGAGCCACGCATGGCGCACTTTATGTTGCCGCGCTATATCCGCATTGTGCCCGAGCTACCCAAGACGCCCACCTCCAAGGTAATGAAACACCTTCTAAAGGAGGAGGGATTAACCGCGAATACGTGGGATCGGGAAGCGGCCGGTATTACAGTCAAGCGAGAGAAGATCGGAAATTGAAGGAGCGCGTGCTATGAGTGATGAAACCACATCGCGGGAATTACTGGAACGACTAGATGCTGCTCGGGCAGGCCTTGAGGACAAGCAACGTCCCGAAGCGGTGGCTAAACGTCGAGCAGATAATGCGTGGACCGCGAGAGAGCGTATACATGGCCTCCTCGACGATGGCAGTTTCCGCGAAACAGGGGGGCTGGTAGAGCCCGATCGCAGTCACTCCCTGAGTCGCGGCCTGCAGGCGCCGGCGGACGGTGCCGTCATGGGCTGTGGACAGGTCGATGGCCGCACTGTGCAACTGCTGGCGCAGGATTACACCGTGTTGGGTGGCAGTATTGGCACAGTAGCGGATCGCAAAATGGGCCGCCTGATCGACAGGGCGGTAGACGCGGGGCAGCCGTTGCTGATGTTGCTTGAGGGAGGCGGCCATCGTATACAGGATGGTATGAACGCCGCGCATTTTGCCGCTGCCTCACCGGTCTTCAATAATCTTGCCCGCACATCAGGTTGGGTGCCTAATGTCGTTGCGATTATGGGCCAGGGGTTCGCTGGCCCCACCGCTTATGCGGCACTGGCTGATTTTGTAGTCATGATTCGCGACCGGTCCACCATGGGTATGGCGGGTCCGGCACTGGTGAAGGCGGGAACGGGAGAGGATATTGATGCCCAGTCGTTGGGCGGTAGCCCACGGCAAGCGGATGAAAACGGACTGGCGGACCTTGCTGTCGAGGATGAGTCTGCCTGCTTTGTAGCGATTCGACGGTTCCTTTCATACCTTCCAGAGCATGCAGGGGGTCCGTTGCCGGTGCATACCTGCACGGATCCGGTTGACCGCTCCGGGGACGAATTGCTCGACCTGGTGTCGGCCAGCAGTCGGCGCGTCTACGACATGCGTAAGGTAATCGATGTGATTGCGGATCAGGACAGCGTGTTCGAACTCAAGCCAGATTATGCGCGCAATATGATTACAGCTTTCGCACGTCTTGATGGTCGCCCGGTGGGATTTATGGCTAACCAACCGCTGCGTAAGGGCGGGGTGCTTGATACACCGGCTTGTGAAAAGGCAGCGCATTTTGTCGGGCTGTGCGACGCCTTTGGGTTGCCGCTGATATCCCTCATCGATATTCCTGGCTTCGCGATTGGCACGTTGGCAGAGAACACGGGGATCGGGCGTCGCAGCGCTCGCTTGTTCTACGAAATGGCGTTGGCAACCGTACCGTTGATATCAGTGGTATTACGCAAGGGTTACGGAGGCGGTTATTACGCGATGGGCGGCGGTCGGGCTTTCAATGCCACTGCGGCACTGGCTTGGCCTACGGCGGAAATCTGCGCGATGTCGATTGAGGGAGCGGTGGATGTGGCGTTTCGCAAGCAGTACGAGGGCGCTGACGACTCCAGAGCGACACGTCAGAAAATAATTGACGGTATTCGAAGTGAGACCGAGGCACTGCAGGCGGCGTCGGATTTCGGGCTCGACGACGTGATCGATCCTCGTACTACGCGGCGCGTGCTTATCGAAACGCTAAGAGATTGTGCAACGCGCAGGCCCGATCGCAGCCCCCCCCGGCGCCGATCTATTTCACCGATTTAGCAGGAGACTTCTTTGGGCGAGTGAACGCCGAGAGAGAACTGAATCGATAAATCGAGACATTCACAAACCGTTCTAACGTTATTGCGATGGCGTAAAATAGCCGGCAATGATTGAAGGAAGATAGTCAGTCCGTGGCGAGATATCGATCCACGCATTTATGGAAGTGTCGCAAACGCAGCTCCTGCTCACCCAGATACAGGCCACGGAAGCCATCTGAATTCAGGCCTCTCTGATTAATAGATACGTTGTCAGCGTCCTGCTGCAATACGTCGGTGACGATATAGGACATTGGCGTGTCGGCGATCTTATCGTACTGTACCTTCTCCTCAAAAAATGCATGCTCGCAGGCCAATTCTTCTCCTGCGGGGTAGTGCACCAGCATGATCAAATCGTAGTACATCTTCTGCGGGTCTGACTCATGGGGCCGGTACCGGAATCCGTTGATACCCTCCGGGAACACGTTCATCGCAAAGCCAGGAAAAATAAAGTAGTGGTAGACGTCGGTGAGTTGGTCATCGGTCATATTGGCATAAGGGGCAGTGATGCTTTCCGTGTCTTGTATACTACGTACGAAGTCAGCTTTGGTTTTCCAAACGTCCTCTGGTGCTCCTTGATAGGCTTCCGGGTCCATGCCGTTGTAAACCATCCACTCCTTCAGCTCGGGGTATATTTCAGTGGTGCCGGTATAGGGTGAGCTAGTGGTTCCATATCTGTTAATCATGCGGCTGTGATCACCCATTAGTTCTATACGGGCATTCTCGTCTGCCCATTTCAGCATTTGGGGGTGCAGTCCACGGAAGTGATAGCTCTCGTTGAAAGCGTCACAGGCGACTTTCCAGTTAGAGTCCCAAAGAAACGTCTTGTATTCCAGCAGGCGCATATCTTGCAAGCGGTATGGGGCGAGTTGCTGCGTTAGTTCGCCCAGAAAGTCGGCAAGCGACTCGCCGCCCTCGTCCAGACGGAACCATACGAAGCCGCCCCAGAAATCGACCTCGATCGGTTCCAGTCCCATTTCACTTTTGGGAATGCCGTCTCGAAGCAGGGGAAAGCCCTCGGCTCCGGGAATTCCTTTGACGCTGCCATCGAGGTTGTAAGTCCAGGCGTGGAAAGGGCACTGCAAGAATTTTTCTGACCCGCAGTGACGATCGGGAACCAGTTGATTGCCACGGTGCTGACAGACGTTGTAGAAGCCGCGTATCTTTTCGTCGGTTCCGCGGATAAAAATAAAAGACTCCTTGCCCAGGGTGTGAGTGACGAAGTCGCCGGCTTGCCGCAATTCTTCTATCCTTGGCCCCAGATTCCAAACTTTGCGCCACAGATGGGTCCACTCACGAGCCATAAATTCGCTGGAGCTGAAACGGCCGGCGCTAATGCGTTCATTACCGAGAGAGGGGAGTGCGACATCGGGGTCAATTGGTGGCGTGAAGTATTTTTTTTCGTTGCGCGTGGAAGTCATCAATTGTCACCCTGCAAGTCAGTCGCCTGTGAATGCTTTTATCTCATCGGCCAGAAAGGCCAGTGTGTTTTCATAGGTATCCCGACTCTCGTTAACCAGTACCGCATTGAGGTCGGTGACACCAATCTTCCGGAGCGTTTGTAACTGCTGGCGCAATTCGGATTCGTTGCCAACCAGGGCCACGTCGCCTGGACCGCTCGCGCCCTCCCGGTCCAACATAGCCCGATAGCTGGGTATGTTCTTGTAGGGCCCGAGCTGCCTGTCGACCATCGCTCTCGCACTGTCGGGATCACTGGCCAACACCACAGGCACGCCGGCGATCACTCTCGGCGGTTTGCGCCCGGCGTCTGCAGCGGCCTGAATGATAGTGGGCACAGTATGCTCGGCGATTGTTTTTACGCCCGTCAGCCACAACGTGGTGCCTGCGGTGCGGTTGCCAGCCAGTTTCAGCATGGCGGGCCCCAGTGCAGCAATCACCACCGGCGGTGTATTCGCCTCGGGGATATCGAGAGAGGCGTTGGTCTGGTACAGCTCTCCCTCATAATCCACGGTGCCAGTCTGCAGCAAAGGCAGCAGGACATTGAGATACTCGCGCATATGATGTGCGGGCCTGTCGTAGGACAGGCCCATTTCCTGTTCAATCACGTAACGGTGGGACAAGCCAATTCCAAGGGTAAAACGGTTGTTGCAGGCAGCGGCGGCGGTGAGTGCCTGTTGCGCCATTGCCATCGGGTGCCGGGGGTGGGTGGCCACGACCGCTGTACCCAGTTCCATTTCTCGGGTCGCCGTGCCGATTGCGGCCAGAGCGGTGAGTGCGTCGTAGTTATAGATGGTGGCCATCCACAGACTATGAAATCCAAGTTTTTCGATGCGTTGCGCATTTTCCATCATGGCGCTGAGTCCGGGGGCCGGGTCAAAGCCGCTGCCTGTCATGATGCCAAATTTCACAGCGGGTGGCTGTCTATTTTGCTTGGGTGGATTTGGCGGGCTGCTGCGTATTTCATCACGGCTCGCCGCTCTTGAGATAGTGGTCCACCAGGTTATGGAAATGCCGCACGCGAATTTCCTGTTCTCCCAGAGTCATACCCTTGTAACCTTCTGACTGCACGCCCTGCTGTACTTCGGGGACATTGTCTGCATCCTGCTGCAATATAAAGGAGGCAACTTCCAGTGACGGATCCAGTAGTTCCACATACTGTACTTTTTTATCGAAGTAGACATGCTCCGCCTTCGGTGGCTCCTCACCTTGCGGAAAGTGACCCATCATGATCAGGTCGTAGTAGCACTTATTGGGGTCGGTCTCATGGGGGCGGTAGCGAAAGGTGTTAACCCCTTCCGGGAAAATATTCTGGGCCGCGCCCGGAAAATAAAAGTAGTGGTATACGTCTGAGAGTTGTTCGTCTGTCATTACCTCGTAGGGGAGGTGGGGAGCGGTGCCCTCGGCAGCCTGCCGCCGATTGATTTTTTGCTTTTCGATGCGCACTTCACGAGCGGGACCGCTGTAATCCTTAGGGTCTAGTCCAAAGTAGCGCATGTAGGCTTGCATACGCTCAGAAATTTCTTTGGTCTCCCGGTATGGCTTACTGGGGGCACCATACTCGTTGATCATGCGGCTGTGTTTACCGAGCAGCTCGAGCTTGGCTTCTGCGTTGGACCACATCATCATTTCCGGATGAATCCCACGAAAGTGATAGCTCTCGTTGAAGGCGTCCACCGCCACTTTCCAGTTGCAGTTCCATAGAAAGGTCGCGTTGACGAAGGTGCGCATGTCCTCCATGCGGTAGGGCGCAATATGTTCTGGCAGCACATCGAGGTATTCAAGCAGCGGCTCCGCTTTACCATCGATATTGAACCAGGCCCACCCGCCCCATGTGTCGACTCGAATTTCAGACAGGTCCAGTTCTTCACAGGGTAAACCCTCGCTGAACTGGGGAAAGGTCTCTCGGTCTGGAATGCCCTTGATGCTGCCGTCGATATTCCACGACCACCCGTGAAAGGCGCACCGGAAGAAGCGCGCGGTGCCCGCGCGCTGATCACAGATAATACGCTTACCCCGGTGCTGGCACACGTTGTAAAAGGCGCGGATGCTGCCTTCTTTCTCCAGCACGAAAATGAAGGACTCCCGGCCTAATTCATGGATCACGTAATCGCCGGGGCCGCTGAACTCCTCCAGTCGTGGACCCATGTTCCAGGTGCGGCGCCATAGATGTGTCCACTCTTGTTGCATGAATTCATCAGAGTGAAAGCGGTCGCCGCTGAAACGTGTGTCGCCGATATCCGGAAGAGAGGCTTCGGAGTCGATGCTGGGCGTGCGGTAGGGAGGCTTACGGGTCATTGATCGTGTTGAGTCAGCTGATTCCAGAGTAGGGCCATCTTGTTTCACCGGATCTCCACGTTGACAACCAAGCGCTTGCTTGGTTTTTCATAATACCCCGTTTTCCTCGCTATGCAAGGGACACAAAAGGCGTGTCCAGAAGGGCCTCGGCAAGCGCCGCAGCGGTCTTTTTTAGAGCCCGATCAAGTCCCTTGCGTCGAGATTGAGGCGGGCTCGTAGGGGAGGGCTAATCAGTGAAGTCGCCCGCGGTGGCTTTCATCATCTCCTCGAGGAACCAGTCTGGAAATTGCCCGACAAACTTCTGCATATCCCAGTAGTCGCTCCAGCGATAGACCAGCCCGTCCTTGATTTCATGCATAGAAGTAAAGGTATGCGCGGCCTTCTCGCCCGACGTAAAGGTCCATGTCTCAGTGTGATCAAGGAAAACAGTGTCTCCCTCTGAGACAATGTGGTGGGTCACCTGCTCTTGTTTCTGCAGATGGTTGAATGCGATTTGCAGGCGCTTGACGCAGTTTTCCGGCCCGTGAGCGCCCGGGTCATCGCTGGGAACATCAATGTAATGAATATCCGGGTGCATACAGGCTTTCATGCCCTCCCAATCCATTTCTCCCAGTGCACGCCACATCTTTTCGACAATTGCCTTGTTATTGCTGTTAGACATTCTGTATTTCCGCTCCATCGCCAGGATAACGGATATTGTGGCATAGCAGACGCCTGATAGACACGAGTTTGGCATGGGTACGCGGTCGCGCTATAGTCGGACGACTTGCCTGGTTCCGGCGTATCGCGTGCATAATGTTACCGGGACGGATAAAGGCATCTGTTCACGCAGGAGAGATACCATGAATCACCCTGGAATCCCGGATAGCTTAGCTGTTGGCTGTGCAACGTTGCTGTTGGCGGTTGCACTGTCCGGCTGCAGTGACAGTAGTGACAACACTCCGTCCGCGGGTAAAGAGCTGCCCCAGGCAGATAACCCTGTGGTGGAAGGGCCTGTGACGGGTGGTGGGGGCGATGACTGTTGCATTATTGATTTCGGTATTGAGGTTGATCTGAGGCAGGACGGGTTGGACTACAAGCCCGGGACACCCTTCTACACTTTTCTGAATTTTGATCTTGCCGATGTGGGCTATGAAGAAACCGAGTATTTTTTCTCTGGTACCGCCACATCCTATGTCTCTACTGAGGAACTCCGGTCGGACGGTTTCTGGAACGTACAGAAAGCAGATCTGGAGAGTTATAGGTCCCGAATGGTGGTTCTCAGGCCGATAGACGCAGAAGACTTCAACGGCACTGTGGTCGTTGAGTGGTTCAATGTTACGGGTGGGATAGACGCTGCACCAGACATGCTGCAGATGCATACGGAGTTAATTCGTGAAGGTTATGCGTGGGTGGGTATCTCCGCCCAATCCGTGGGTATAGAGGGCGGCGGCGCTTTCAGTTTACCCTTGAAACAGGTGGATCCGACACGTTACGAGAGCCTGTTTCACCCGGGGGACAGTTTTTCTTATGACATTTTTTCACAGGGTGCCCAGGCGGTGCGCAATCCATCCGGACTTGATCCGCTAAATGGTTTGCAAACCGAGCGCATGATAGGGGTTGGTCAGTCTCAGTCTGCGGGTCGCCTCGCCACCTACTACAATGCGATTCACCCGACTATTGATCTGTTTGACGGGTTCATCATTCATGGCCGGCTGTCGGGAAGCGCCTCTTCGCTTTCACAGGAACCGCAGGCGGTAATTGAAACACCGCGCCCGGCGTTGATCCGCACGGACTTGTCTGAACCGGTTATTGCTCTGCAAAACGAGACCGATGTCCCGCGTTCTATTGACGCCCGCCAGGCCGATTCCGATGTTTATCGTATGTGGGAGGTGACTGCTTCTGCACATACTGACTTGTACACTACCCTGATCGGTAATGCGGATGAGGGAGACGATGACACGTATGCCGATGTAAGAGAGCAGAATGACGCAAGACCGCCGTTCATTTTTTGCGAAATTCCCGTCAATGACGGGCCAGGACAATGGGTGGCTAATGCGGCCATCGCATCGCTGGATCGTTGGATACGAGGCGGCGAGGCGGCTCCTTCTGCTCCGTTTATGCAATGGAACGAAAGCCAGGATGAATTCGAACTGGATGCATTCGGGAATGCCATCGGCGGTGTGCGCACTCCCTGGGTGGATGCGCCCGTCGCCACCTTACGCGGTACAGGCCAGCCGCCGGCAGATGCTTTTTGCGGATTATTGGGGACGACGAGACTTTTCGATAACACCTTATTGGCCGAACTTTACCCCAGCAAGCAGGACTATGTCGATGCCATAAACCGCACCACAGACACCGCCGTGGAGGCCGGATTTATCCTGCCAGCAGACGCAGTATTGATAAAGGCGCGGGCGATATCGTCGCCATTGCCTGAAAACCACCCCGACACACAATAGTGCGGGCTAGCTGGCGTTTAGCCTGCCGACAATGCGAGGTAGATCAGATAGAGGCAGATACCGTAACCGCCGATGAAGATCAGGGATCGTAGTTTATCCACGCCGGCGATGTACGCCGGAATGTAGGCGATACGCAGGGCTGTAAAAACCATTACTGGCATGCGAATGCTGTCCAGGTCGATGCCTCCGATGAACACCGCTAAGGTTGTTGCGCTGAATACCGCAAGTGCTTCCCATGAGTTGCCCTGAGCGGCTACCGCTCGCGCTCCGGGGCCAGTCAACTGCTGCGACTGGGTGCGGGGCTCCTTGTTATCTACGCTGCCGAGTTGCTTCTGGCGATAGTAGCCCGCAATCCACGCACAGCTTACGGGCAGAATGACTAATATCAGCAGACTGGTAATGACAACGTTCATAGCGGTTTTCCCCTGTTATTTTTTATTTTCGCAAGTTATCACGGTCGTTCCCTATAGTAACAGCATTCCTTACTGATGCTCGACTACCGTATCTTTTTAATATGACCAGCGACCAGTTCGGGATCCTGCATGGGGATGAAATGGTTGTGGTCGGGAAGGTAAATATCCCGACAATCAGGCAGGGCTGAGGCCAGCTTTGACCAGGTGGGCGAGTCCAGGGGCTTATGTTGTTTTCCGTCTCCGGGCGGGGCTCTCAGAAGAGTCGCTGGCACGCGAACCTTATCCAGTTGCTCGAAAATATCCTTCATGCCCGATTGATTCAGGTAGATAGCGGCTTCGTTGATTGGGTCGCATGCCAGTTGTCTCTGAGTACCTTCCTGCTCAGGACGCAAAGCGTGATTGCAATAATCCCGCAGGACTTGTGGCTGCCAGGTATCGAAGGGCGCTCGATCTTTAAAACGCTGATACATTTCCTCGGCGTCCTGCCACAAGTTTTTTCTGCGACTGACCGGGTGGTCAGTGGCTTTGAGACCGTGGCTTGCCTTCAGGGCCGCGGCGGCTCGCTGCGGTGACATGATGACCGGGTCGATAAGAAGGATGTGTTTGAAGCGCTCAGGTGCTTCGGCTGCAACTCGGGTGAGTATATGACCACCCAGTGAATGACCGGCGCCGATAACCTGGTTCAGGTCCAGCTTTTCGAGCATCTGCTCGATGTCATTGGCCATTAATTTCCATCGCACCTCGCCATTTTGTCCGCTAGCGCCGTGAAAGCGCAAGTCTACCGTATAGATGTGACGTTGCGGTAAGCGTGTGACAATTTCGTTCCAGCAATGACGGTGAAACCCGGTGGCATGGATTAGCAGGATGGGATCTCCAGCACCGGCCCATTCGGTGAGCGATAGCGTCGTATCGGCGACGTCCAGGGCGATTTCTCTGCAGCGCGTCATATGAATAAAAATGCCTTTTATCGTAGCTGGCTGGACACACATTGTACGGCAGCATGCTTGTGCGCGCTTGAATGTTTGCAGTATCTCAATGAGCGCTATTGTCGGTTTGCTCCCCGTGTCCGGGGGGTAAATAAGGGGCGTATATGGGGCGCGGGGAACTGCTCGATCGGGTTCGTGAGATTGGGCGGCCGCAGCGGCGGTCGCGCGATAGGGTGTCTCGGCCAAGCAGGGCGCTTCAAGGGATAGCGGTAGTAACTACCCGCTGCACTGTATTCGGAAGTGATAGTGTCATAGTACGCCGGGTAGACCGGGTTGTTCTTTTGGCGCGCGGTATCCGACTGCAATTGTCGTATCTCAGCGCGGTGCTTTTCCCGTTCGCGACGATCAGCAGCCATTCTGTCGGTAGTTTGACGCATTTCCTCCAGCAACTCGGTTGAATCGGACGAGGCGGTTTCGTGAATTGTAATTTCAAAAGTCTCGACCGCTGGTGAATCGTCTGGGAGTGTATCGGAGAACGAGACCACGCCGTTTTCATCCATCGATTTATAGACGGTCGTCGCTAACCCCGCAGGGCAGTGAAGAAAAAAAGCCAACAAAAACAGGCGTAACAAATGAGGCATAATCGTAATTATAGGACAGACTGACGCAGCGATGGGGGATACGCCATCGGTCTCTTCGAGGACTACCGCTTCACTCTTAGCAAAAGCTCGAGTCGGCTGTCTGGCAGTAACACGCTGCGATCCAGAGTGAAGCAATACAACATATCCTGCAGTTTTCGTTGACTATGCGGTGCATAGCATTCGGGTTCGTGGCTTCGAATACGGCAGCTGAGAGTGTCTGGCTGCAGTACACCGTAAAATTGCCCCTCCGGGCGGATACGGGTGTTATGCATGGAGAACATATGGGCCAGCGTGCTCGGCTTCAGGTGCTCTCGCAGGGTAGCCATCAGGGCGAGGATGGCGTCGCGTTCAAGATAATTGAAAATATCCCAGAACAGGCAAAGGTCAAACTTTGTGTCAGGTTGGATATCGAGAAGTGTGTCGACCTGTTCTTGCAGCCGAGGACTGTCCTCTGTCTCTGTTAAAGGCAGGTCATCGAACAAATCAACAAAATGTAATTTGCAACGGTAGTCGCAGAAAAAATCAACGGTATCAGGCAGTGCCGGGCCGATGTGCAGCACGGTGAGTGGCTCATCCTCCTTGATGCTCGCAAACAATAGCGGTAGCAGCTTGGATGTTTGCACAGCGTTATTTTGCAAGGGAATGGTCTGCATGGCGATAACTCACTCCCCGTTGCAAGAGAGTGATCCGAAAAAAGTAAGTCTAGACGGTTTTCAGATCCAGTCCGGAGGCTTTGAGTGGTGTGTTTCCGTCGTTGGCGGGTGGCTGCGGTGCCCTCGACTGACTGGCACCTGCAGGGTCCATATCGATACTGCCCTTGAAGATAGCGCCATCTTCCAGCGTTACCCTGGGGGCTACGATGTTGCCGCGAACATTACCCGACTTGGAGATGATGACTTTTTCATTGGCGGTGATGTCTCCGGCGACTTCACCGTCGACTCTCGCTACTCTCGCCTGAATATCTGCCTCCACCCTGCCGGCATCGCCAATAGTGACCTCGTTGTTGTCAAGATTGACTGAACCCTCGACGCGGCCTTGAATCAACAGATCCTCTTCGCCACTTACTTCGCCTTTTATCGTGATACTCGGTCCAATCATTGCGGCACTCCTCGCAGTTAAAGGGGTAGCTGAAACAGGCGTTTTTTCTGGAGTAGCCTGCACGCTGGGCGGCGCTTCAGCCGACGTATTCTTGGATTTACCAAACATTGGGTTCGCCACCGTTCCGAAATGTGGACAAATCATGCTAACAGCCTGCCCACTGATTCTCCAGTGGCCGCTGCGGTAAATTGAATTCTGATAGTGAAGTTGCCGCGGACAGCGATGTTCGGGCTGATATCGCCAAAGGCGGCCGGCTTGGTGCCGTGAGCGCCTCAATCGCACGCGCGTTACCGCGCTATTGTCTGTCAGGCGCGGGCTTGCCATGGCCATCAAATTACTCTACGCTATTTAATACGACTGTATTAAATGGATGTAATTTGCCTTGCCCGATGAAATCCGCATCCCGGATCTGGCCAACCCGTCACTGACCGACGACCAGCTGGCCGCCCGGGCCTATGCCGAGACACTCGATATTGGTTTGAACAGTGACAGCATATTGGCAGAGGCCTCAGAGAGAACAGGCCTGAGCGATTTTGGCCCCGAGGATTTTCGTTTTCGACTCGACCTGCTCTGCGACGAGTGGCGCAATGATCTGGCACTGCTCAAGTTGGGCCATTTGTCACTGCGAAACAAGTTGCTGCAACATGCGTCAAGCCGTTTGCTCATAACGGATGTCCTGCGTCGTCACCCTGAAATTCACGAGGTGGAGATCAACGAGCCCATTATCGTCGCCGGCCTGCCTCGGTCGGGTACCACCCATTTGGTTAATCTGATGGCAGCTGATTCACGTCTGCGCGCACTGCCTTTGTGGGAGTCCTATGAACCGGTCCCCCTGGTGGGGGAGCCCGCCCGGATTAACGGCGTCGACCCGCGCTTCCAGCGCTGCAATGATACTTGGCAGATGATGAAAACCATGTCGCCTTTGCTGGCGGCCATGCATCCCATGAACCCGGAGCATATACACGAAGAGTTGGAACTTATGGGACCGGATTTCGCGTCCTATAATTATGAATGGCTCAGCGTTTCGCCGCACTGGCGCGATCACTATTACGCTACGGACCAGACTCCGCATTATGAGTATATGAAGACAGTATTGAAAATACTGACCTGGCAGGACGGCGACACAAGCGGCACCGCCACCCGTTGGTTATTGAAATGTCCCCAACATCTCGAACAGCTGCCTGTTTTGAGTAGCGTTTTTCCCGACGCGACGGTGGCTATTACACACCGCGATCCGGTGTCGGTTATACAGTCTGCCGTCACGATGTTGGCATACGGCCAGCGCATGAGTCGCGATCCAGTGGACACCTTCGGGTTAATTCAGTATTGGTCAGATCGAGTGCTGCGCTTGCTGCAGGCTTGCGTGCGGGATCGTGATGTATTGCCGGCTGAGCGAAGTTTCGACGTGCTGTTCCACGAGTTTATGGCCGACGATATCAGCATAGTTGAGAAAATTTATGCTCGGTCGGGTCTCTCACTGGGTGAGAGTACCAGACGTGAGCTTACAGCGTACATGGATGCGCATCCCAGGGGTAAGGATGGCCGCGTGGTCTACGACCTGCGTGGTGATTTTGGCGTTGACCCGGCTGAGCTGCGGGAGCGCTTTTCGTTTTATTTCCAACGTTTTCCTGTTCGAGTGGAAGTCGACTAGGTCGCCGGAGAAGCTGATGAGAGACCCGATATACAAATCTCGACCCGTAGAGCCGAATCCAGCGCGTTTTGACGGTGCGCGGCGTATAAATGATTTCATCCTACAGTGTGAGGCCTTTTCGAATACGTATCTGCTGGAGACCCGTGAGGGCAATATCCAGATAAATGCGGGTATGGGCATAGAGGCGCCTGTTATAAAGCAGAATTTTGATAGCCATTCGCATGCACCTCTGCGCTACTTACTACTTACTCAGGGGCACGTTGATCATCTGGGTGGAGTCGCGTTTTTCCGTGAGCACAATCCGGGCCTGTTAGTCATTGCTGGAGCCGGTAACGAGGAGCACCAGTCCTACGATGGACGCCTCGCGGATTTTCGTGCGAGGCGCTCTGCTTTCGCCTTTACGGAGAAGTTTTCCAATGCGTTCGACCACTACGCGCAGCATGGCCAGACTCAGTTTCCAAAGCAGGACAGGCCGACGCCGGATGTTCTGGTCGAACGAAAACACTCCTTTAGTCTCGGCGAGCTGGAACTCGAAATTATTGCCGTGCCAGGCGCGGAAACCAACGATTCCGTCATCGTCTGGCTGCCTCAGCACAAAATATGCTTCACAGGGAATTTGTTTGGATGTTCCTTTGGGCATTTCCCGAATCTGGTGACGATACGGGGTGACAGATACCGCGATGCGCTGTCAGTTGCCGCAGCGGTCGACGTTGTGCAGGCGCTGGGTGCAGAGACTTTATTATATGGACATCACGGCCCCGTCACGGGCAGCGATCTTATCGCTACAGAGCTCGAGGTGCTGCGCAACGCAATTCTTTACGTGCACGACAAGACGGTTGAAGGCATGAATGCAGGAGCGCAGTTGTCGGAGCTTATGTCGCAGATACAGTTACCGCCAGAGCTCGAGGTGGGAGAAGGTTATGGCAAGGTATCGTGGGGGGTGAGGGCGATTTGGGAGAATTACGCTGGTTGGTTCAAACATGAGTCATCGACAGAACTATATTCCCAGCCGCAGCGGAGTATACATCCCGATCTGGTGGAGCTGGCGGGCGGTACGCAAGCGCTTGTTGAGCGTGCCAGAGAGAAACTGGCAGATCGCCAGTATGTAGAAGCGCTGCACCTGCTGGACGTGCTGTCGCCTGCGCAGAGGCGAGAGTCCGATGCGGTGGAGGTTGCTTCGACAGCGCATCAATTGCTGCTGCAAGCCAGCGATAATTTTTGGTTGTCTTCCTGGTTGCGGAATCAGGTGCGGCTTTTATCGGAAATCGAGACGACATAGGCCCGGTGGTAAATTAAGAGGGCGTTACGGCGGGGAGGTAGTCCCGGGTAAGCTCCGTTGAAATTCTCCACAGTTCGGCTGCCATCGCATCATCCGTCATATAGGGCGTGCCCTCTGCGACAGCGCAGTCGGCAAAGTAGAAGCCGCGGACATCAACCAGATCGGGATTGGTGGCCACGTAGCAACTGGTCGCAGACCCTTCCTCCACAGTTTTAAAAAATATCCAGCCAAAGTACTTCGCACCCCACTGCTGCCATGCGGGGAGGCTCTTGCCCAGATTTGTGCGTATCACACCCGGAAGTACGCTGTTGGCGGTTGCGTTGGTGTCAGAGATTTGCGCGGCCAGCTCCCGCGCGCAGAGGGCGTTAGCCAGTTTGGAGACGCCGCAGGCATTCCAGGGGTCGTAGAAGCGGCTGCCATCCAGATTGTCGAACTCGATACCTTTGTCTGCCCCTCTACGCCTGCACAGGCCTTTTCAGCCTTGGCTTGGGTGCGAGCAATGCCAATCACGTGAGCACCTCGTAAGGCGAGAACACGCATGGTTTCGTATCCGAGGCCTGAATTACAACCTGTAATCGCGATATTCATCCCGCTCAAATCAAGACCCTCGGTCACCTCCTCGGCGGTAGAGCTGCTGCCAAAGGGACTCATCGGCGGCTGTCGCGTGATGATTTGCGCAAGGATTGGGGAGGGCAGGGCTGAGAGAATACCCAGTGTGGCTGCATGTTGCAGAAAGTGGCGGCGGCTAGAGGTTGTTCTCGGCACTCTGCAGAGTCCTTGAGTTGGAGGTTTGGTCCTGCCTACTGCTGACGACTGCCTTTGGATTCGGCAGCAAACAGTGCAAGTCAGTCGAGTAGGTCAGGTTGCTCGTCGATAATGACGTCGAAAAGAGGCTGGAAACTGAACCAGCCGGCCTCCGGGCTACCCACGGTTTCGCGCGTGACCAGCGCGATATCACGGTTGATTAATGTTGGCTTCCCTGCCGCCTCGGCCATGAGTTGTGCCTGACAACTGCGCTCCATGGTGATATACCACCAGGCGGCAGCATCTATGGTTTCACCGACTGTCAGCAAGCCGTGATTGCGCAGGATCGCAGCTTTGTGGTCGCCCAGGGCCTCAGCGATACGATCGCCTTCCGAGAGCGTCAGGACCACTCCGGTAAAATCATCAAACAACACGTGATCTTCAAAGAAAGCGCAGCTGTCCTGGGTGATCGGGTCCAGCAGTTTACCCAGCGCCGAGAAGGCTTTGCCAAATAATGAATGGGAGTGTGCTGCTGCCGTGATGCTCGGGTTCGACATATGAATTCTGGAGTGAATGGTAAATGCTGCTCCGTTGAGCAGACCATTGCCTTCGACAACGTCGCCTTTGTGGTTCACGAGCATTAGCTCTGATACTTTTACCTGTTTAAAAGAGCGCCCCATGGGATTCACCCAGAAATGGTCTGCCAACTCTGGATCACGCACGGTGACATGTCCCGCTACGCCCTCGTCGAAGCCGAACTTGCCAAACAAGCGCAGGGTGGCGGCGAGTTTGGTCTTGCGCTCCTGACGTATTTCCTCCGGCGACTGCACGATGGCTTCAAGATTTGCGCCGTCACCCTTGTTCATAATTACACTGCTGGCCTGATCCGCCATGAAATTTCCTCGATAAGGCTGTCGATGTTCTACCAACAGTTTACACTTTCCGGGACCCCCTTTGTCCAGTTGTTCAGGTATTACAAGTGCGACAGAAGTTCGACTTAAGCCTTACGACTCAGACAATAAATTACTTGTGCTGCTATCGCCCGATCTTGCGTCGGCCGCAAATGAGACGCTCTGTATATGCATTGCCGCGGAGGAGATGCGACTCGTGGTGGCGGTGCAGGACTAGCTCCTTTAACGTGGCTGTGCGAACATGGTGAAAAATGCGCTGGTTTCCGGAGTTTTAATGAAGGCTGAGTGGCGGATACTGCCGTGGCTTGTTGCCACATGTCTGTTTTTGCCCGGTCGCGCTGCGGCCGAGAGTATTGACCAACGGGTAGAGGCGGCTATAAGGCCGATCGCGAACACGCTGGCGGAACTGGTATTTTACAAGATCGATCTTTTTGGCCAGCCCTTTCCCTTAATCGTTCTGTGGCTGGCAGTTGCCGCTCTGTTTTTTACCTTTTATCTGGGATTCGTGAATATTCGCGGATTTGTTTTCGCCTTGCGCCATGTCAGAGGGCAATACAACAACCCGGCCGCCAAAGGAGAAATCTCCCACTTTCAGGCTGTGGCCACAGCGGTTTCCGGTACCGTAGGCATCGGCAATATCGGAGGTGTGGCGGTTGCTATCGTAATCGGTGGACCGGGTGCCGCCTTCTGGCTGTTCATTGCCGGTTTTCTATCAATGTCTACGAAACTGGTCGAGTGCACACTGGGGGTGAAGTACCGAAGGCATAACTCCGACGGATCGGTGTCTGGCGGCCCGATGTACTACCTCGAGCATTATCTGTCGGTCCGGGGGATGCCCCGCCTTGGCAAATGTTTGGGTGGTTTTTACGCGCTGTCATTGGTGATCGGCTGCCTCGGCATCGGCAACATGTTCCAGTCCAATCAGGCTTATGTGCAGTTCGTGACGATTTCGGGCGGGGAGGCCAGTTTTTTTGCGGACAAGGGCTGGTTATTCGGCGTGGTGTTAGCCTCGGTTGTTGCACTGGTGATTATTGGAGGCATACGCTCCATCGCCAGGGTTGCGTCACATATTGTGCCTTTCATGGGGGTGCTCTACGTACTGTGCGCACTGGTTATCATCGGCATGAGTGCGGAGCATATACCGGCCTCTATTGTGCTGATAGTGGGTGATGCATTCAGTGTGCAAAGTGCTACCGGTGGTATGGTCGGCGCCATTATTGTTGGATTTCAGCGGGCGTTGTTTTCCAATGAAGCGGGTATTGGTTCTGCGTCCATCGCGCACTCGGCTGTGAAAACGGATGAGCCGGCGTCGGAAGGCCTGGTGTCCCTGCTGGAACCTTTTATCGACACGGTGGTGATCTGTACGCTGACATCGCTGGTTATAGTAACAACGGTATATCCAAATGGGTTGCTGGACAGTGGTGCTGAAGGCATCGCCCTAACGTCCGCGGCGTTTCAGCACCATGTCAGTTGGTCGCCTTACCCATTGGCGATCGCCGCGCTGCTGTTTGCTTTCTCAACCAGCATCGCCTGGTCTTACTACGGCCTCAAAGGGTGGACTTACCTGTTCGGTGAGGCCGCGCTAACGCAATTAATTTTCAAAACTGTCTTCTGTGCATTCATAGCGCTTGGTTGCATGATTCAACTGAGCGCTGTACTCGATTTTTCCGATGCTATGGTATTTCTGATTGCTATCCCCAACATACTTGGGTTGTACTTGTTTGCCCCCGAGGTCAAACGTGAGGTCAACTCATATCTTCGCCGACTAAAAGCGGGTGAGGTGAAAAAATCGCCTGTCTGATCTCAGCGGTAGCAGGTGAGGCAGCCTAGAAAGGCTTATCCCCATCGACCGTAATACGCAGTAATTTTCGATGCGCCGGAAAGTAGTCATTTACCGGCTTGTGCTGTGTACTGCGATTGTCCCAGATTACAACGGAGTGAGGTTCCCAGCGGAAACGACACGAGTACTCGGGTGTGGTGACGTGTTGAAACAGGAAATTTAACACGGTGTCGCTTTCCTCTTTGTTCAGATCCTCGATATGAGTAGTGAAAAGCCGGTTCACGAATATCACTTTTTTACCTGATTCCGGGTGGGTACGTATGACCGGGTGCCGAACAGGCGGATATTGGGTTAGGGTATCCTTCAATCGCTCACGCCCCGCCGGTTCCGCCAGACTTTCACGAAAACCATGGCTAAAATCGTGCACCGCATTAAGTGACTGCAGAAATCTCTGCATTGATTCGGACAGTCCATCGTATGCCGCGCTCATGCTGGACCACAGCGTATCCCCGCCCCGTGGAGGAACCGTTATTGAACGTAATACGGTTGCCATCGGAGGGTGTTGCCGAAATGTCATATCGGAGTGCCAGACCTCAATTTTTGTCGGCTTTTCCGCTGTGCTCTCAAGAATAGTAATTTCCGGGAAGCCCTCAACCGTGTCATAGGCTGGGTGTGTTTGCAGGGGCCCGAGACTCAGTGCGAGCTCTCTCTGCTGCTGCGGACTGATGTCCTGGTCTCGAAAAAAAATCACCTCGTAAGTATTTAGAAGCTTACGAACAGTTCGTACTTCGCTGTCATTCAGTGTTCGACGCAGGTCGATGCCTCCGACTTCTGCGCCCAGAGCTCCGGTCAGAGGTTTGATATCCAGCATGATACTGTCCTGACCTCCCGTAATCTGCGCTCTGCTATGCCGTGGGGTAAGCGGATGGACCCTCGCAATGTATAACGACGGGTCCTTTTTCGCTTTATTGTTTCTGTTAGTCCTGGTCGGATAATCTGTCTTTGATCCGGTTGTAGGCTGAAGACAACTCATCCATGACCACCTTTGTCGCCTGTCCGATATCGTCAGTTGCTTCCTTGGCTTCTGTCTCAAGTTTGTTCAGACTTTTCTCAGCGGATTGCCACTTCGCTTCCAGCCTGTCCCACTCGTCTTTGAACTCTGATTTCGCCAGATGTGATTGAACCACTAGTTCATCTCGCTGAGTCTTAATCTTCTTCCACAGTGCTTGCAGATCATCATGCATCGTCTTTCTCCTCGGGTTTTTTCAGTAATAGTACCCGGCCGGGATTATTCTGGCTGGCGCTACACGTAACGTGAATGAAACTTTATATGGTCCGCGATAAAGGTCGCAATAAAGAAGTAGCTATGATTATAGCCGGGCTGCCGGCGAATGCTCATGGGGTAGCCTGCTTCGGCGCTGGCCTGCTCGAGCCGCTCAGTTTTTAATTGCTCTGCGAGGAAGTCGTCCGCTTCGCCCTGATCCACCAGAACGGGGAGATGCCGTTCTGCGATGCGGACAAGTTCCGCGCTGTCATGGGCTTTCCAGGCGCTCTTGTCGCCTCCAATGTAGTTGCTCAGTGCTTTGATGCCCCAGGGACAATTCGAAGGCGAGCAAATGGGAGAGAATGCGGATACCGAACGGTAGCGGTGGGGGTTTTTCAGGGCGATGGTCAGCGCGCCGTGGCCGCCCATGGAATGGCCAAAAATCCCTGCTCTTTCGCCGTCAATCGGGCATGCAGAAGAGACAACCTGCGGCAACTCTTCCACCACGTAATCGTACATTTGATAGTGTTTTGACCAGGGCGCCTGTGTCGCGTTCACGTAAAATCCAGCGCCCAGGCCGAAGTCATAGGCTGCGTCCGGATCATCGGGTATTGTTTCTCCGCGCGGACTGGTATCCGGGGCGACAATTGCCAGACCGTGCTCGGCGGCGTATTGCTGGGCGCCCGCTTTATGCACAAAATTTTCGTCAGTGCAGGTCAGCCCGGAGAGCCAATACAAGACGGGCACTCGTTCGTGTTCCGCTGCAGGAGGCAGGTAGACAGAGAAGTTCATCTCGCATCCCAAGGTGTCAGCCGCGTGGGTAAAGCGCAGTTGTCGACCGCCAAAAGATTTATTTTCTCCAACTATATTCATAACTACCGCCGGCGCTAATAGAGCACTACGGAGCGAATACTTTCGCCGCTGTGCATCAGGTCAAAGGCTTTGTTGATGTCATTTAACGGCATGGTATGAGTAATCAAGTCGTCAATATTGATCCTTCCTTCCATGTACCAGTCGACGATCTTGGGAACATCGGTGCGCCCGCGGGCGCCGCCGAAAGCGGTGCCGCGCCATGATCGGCCGGTGACCAGTTGGAAAGGCCGTGTTGAAATTTCCTTACCAGCGCCGGCGACGCCGATAATACAGCTTTGTCCCCATCCTTTATGGCAGCATTCGAGTGCCTGACGCATGACGTCCACATTGCCGATGCATTCAAAACTGTAGTCTACGCCACCACCTGTCATATCGATCAGGTGATCCACGACGTTGTCTACTTCCCGGGGATTAACGAAATCGGTCATGCCAAAGCTGCGGCCAAGTGCGTCCTTCGCCGGGTTGGTATCGATGCCAATGATGCGTGTCGCACCCACCATGCGCGCGCCCTGAATGACATTTAGCCCGATACCACCAAGGCCGAAAACTGCCACTGTAGCCCCGGGCTCTACGTTCATGGTGAAGGCCACCGCGCCTATCCCGGTGGTTACACCGCAGCCGATGTAGCATATCTTGTCGAAGGGTGCATCTTCACGCACCTTGGCCACGGCTATTTCTGGCAAGACCGTATAATTGGAGAAAGTGGAGCAGCCCATGTAGTGCAGTATAGGAGTGCCATCAAGAGAAAAACGACTGCTTCCGTCCGGCATAACACCCTGACCCTGTGTAGTACGAATGGCTTGGCACAGGTTGGTTTTGGGATGAAGGCAGAAATTACACTCGCGGCATTCAGGGGTGTAGAGAGGGATCACGTGGTCACCTGGTTTGACAGATGTGACGCCAGCACCGATGTCGACCACGATTCCTGCGCCCTCATGTCCGAGAATAGCAGGGAAAGCGCCTTCAGGATCGTCGCCGGACAGTGTAAAAGCGTCAGTGTGACAGATGCCGGTGGCCTTAATCTCAACCATAACCTCGCCGGGCTTCGGTCCTTCAAGGTCAACGTCTACAATTTCAAGTGGCTTCCCCGCCCCAAATGCGACAGCTGCGCGTGTTTTCATTTTGATAACCCTGTCTACACGAAAATAATTGTCACATAGTCTAACGGTAAGCTTGGAGGAGTTAAACCGGTCGCGGGCTTCCGCCGGACCAGCGCCCTTGGCACAGGTCCAGCCACTCCTTGAGCGCGGCGCTTTGAAACTTGTGTCGGTGCGTAATGAGATACCACTCCCGCTGAAAATCGCGGTCGGGGACAGACAGCGGAACGAGTGAGCCGCGCCGGAATGCGTCAGACAGACAGATTTTTGACAGACAGCCAACGCCCAGGCCCGCTTCTACGGCGCGTTTAATCGCTTCTGTGTGTTGTAACTCCATTGCAATATAAAGATCCGGCAGAATGCCCTGCATGGCCCGATCAAAGGCCTGACGAGTGCCCGAACCCTGTTCCCTAACGATCCAGCGCTGTTTGAGGAGATCTTTGTTAGTGATCTGTTCGGACGTTGCGAGGTAGTGGTCGGGGGCCGCAAACACAACCAGTTCATCCTGACGCCAGTGAGCAATATTCAGGTCGGCGTGTGCGAGTTCGCCCTCTATCAAGCCCATGTCGAGCTCGAAGCTTGCTACCTGTTCGGCAATACTTTGGGTATTGGCTACCTGCAGTGCGATATCTGCCATGGGATGCAGGCGTTTGTAATCAGCGATCATATTGACCGCTACGTAATTGCCAATAGTCAGGGTGGCACCGATGCGCAGGCCGCCGATAACGTTATCGCCAGACAGGTTTTGTTCGAAGCTCGTTGCCTGCTCCAGCAAGCGCTCTGCCTCAGGTCGCAGTTGCTTGCCCAGTTCACTGAGCTGCAGGCGTTTACCGAGGCGGTCAAATAGCTTGATGTCGAACTGGTTTTCCAGCTCAGAAAGGGCCCCGCTGGCTGCAGACTGGGACATAGCCAGTGCCTGCGCGGCGCGTGTTACGTTCTCATGCCGGGCCGTGGCGAGGAAAACTTGCAGCTGTCTCAGTGTGTAACGCATCTCTTATATCTATTAATCCGATATACAATATCTAATATATCTGTTTTACCTATATATTGCCAGACCCTAATCTACCGATAACGCAATGTGTGAAGGAGGTAGTCCCTAATGGCTCAGTTACTCACCGAACAGGTAACGGCGGTTCATCACTGGACAGATCGGCTGTTCAGTTTCAAAACCACGCGCAGTTCAGGGTTCCGATTCAGGAATGGGCATTTCACTATGATCGGTTTGCCTCACGCAGGTCGACCGCTGATGCGGGCCTACAGCATGGCGAGCGCAAACTATGAGGACGAGTTGGAATTTTTTAGCATCAAGGTGCCTGACGGTCCGCTCACATCCAGGTTGCAACACATCGATGTGGGTGACGAGTTGCTGGTTAACAGCAAGGCCACGGGTACGTTGGTGCAGGATAACTTGTTGCCGGGCAGACACCTGTATCTGATCGCCACTGGCACGGGGTTGGCCCCTTTCCTTAGCATTATTCGGGATCCCGAAATTTACGACGGCTTCGATAGGGTAATACTCACTCATGGTTGTCGCTATACAGAAGAACTGGCTTACCGGGAATTGATTACGGAACACTTGCCGCGGCACGAGTACCTTGGGGAGGCGATCAGTGAGAAGCTGATCTATTACCCCACTGTGACCCGGGAACAGTTTGCAAATAATGGTCGTCTGACCGATTTGTTGCGCAGCGGGAGGCTGGCAGCGGATGTGGAGCTGCCGCCGGTAAACACTGAGGATGATCGATTCATGATTTGTGGCAGCCCCGCTATGTTAAAAGAAACAGGCGCATTGCTTGATGCTCAGGGGTTTATCGAGGCGCGTCATGGCGATGCGGGGCACTACGTGGTGGAGCGAGCGTTTGTAGAATCGTAATCAGGCCTGCGGGGTGCAGTTTAGCTTTCATCGTGATTAACTGTGCATCGGCATAACCGTTGAAGTTAACAGGGAGAGCGTAGCATGCAGGTGATCAAGTACTCACGATGGCTTACGCTTGGCGCAGCCCTGCTGTTACAGGCTTGCGCCAACGTCAACACCGCGATAACGCCGACAATCGAGTATGACCGGAATTACGATTTCAGTAACGTGAAGAAAATTGCGATTCAGCCAATCGCCCGAGATACGATTGCAACCATGCTGATAACCGACCGCCAGATCAGCCGCATCGATACAGCGCTCACTGAGGCGTTATTGCTACGAGGCTTCGAAGTCGTTTCAGACAATGCCGAGGCGGACATGTTTTTGTCCTGGAGGTATATTACTAGTGAAAGCAGTAGGCTCAGCCCGTTCGACCCTGCGGCTCCGGAGTACATAATCGGCACACTGTACGTGAATATGATAGATCCGATTGTTTTGCAGCCCAAGTGGCGCGCAATCTTCAAGGCGCATATGCATATTCAACCGGAGTCTGCCGAGGGGGTTGTATTTCGTGAGAAAGCCGCTCGAGCAATACTTGCTGATTTTCCTCCCGACGTGGCTCCCTGAAATAGCGCAAGCGCGGTCACACAGTCAGTTCTAGAAACCCGCTTCTCCTGCTCGAATAATAGCGGCATAGTCAGCATCCAGGGTTTCATAGCCGTCGCCGCGCGGCTTTAATACAAAGATGGGGTCAGATACCTTGCTAAAGTCGTAGCCCTCTTTGCGCAACTCACCCTTCACCATTTTGAATGTTCCTGTGGTGTCTAGCTCCCGCTGAATACGCAAAAACACTGGGCGGGCATAGGCGGGCAGATGCTCCTTAACGTGGGCAGAGAAGGCATCGATGTCCAGTGAGCTCTCTCCCTCTGCTAGCACCAGGGCAGCCATGCCGGCTTTGCCATCAGCTTTAGGTATTTCGACGCCGTAGACGTTGCAGAAGTCAATTTGTGCGTGAGCGTTGATTATCTCGCCGACTTCGTTGGTAGAAACATTCTCTGACTTCCAGCGAAATGTGTCACCAACACGGTCTACAAACTGATAGTGTTTCAATCCGAACGCAAAGCCCACATCCACTGTTCGCATCAGGTCGCCGGTATTGAACCAGGTATCTCCTTTTTCGAAGACATCGCGCAAGATTTTTTTCTCGGTGGCATCCTTGCTGGTGTATCCCTCGAAGACAGTTGAAGGAGTAATTTTCCCCAGTAACAGTCCTGGATCACCGTCTTTTACTCTAATCAAATTTCCCGCGTCGTTGCGCTGCAGCTCATCTTCTTCGACGTCGTAGCCCACAAGCGCGAGAGGAATAGTTGTAGTGCCGACCGTGCAGTCCTTGTTAAGCATATTTACAAAAGCCACGTTGCCTTCGCTAGAGCCGTAAAATTCTGCCACACGCTTGATGCCAAAGCGGCTCTTGAACTGGTGCCAGACATCCGGTCGGAGACCATTCCCCATCATCTTGGAAACCGCGCATGTATGGTCGTCTACTCGGGACTCTATATTCATCAGGTATCTGCATAGTTCACCAATGTAAACAAAACAGGTGGTGTTGTGTGTCCGTGTTTCCTCTATGAATCGGCTGGCGGAAAATTTGCGACGTATGAACATGCTGGCACCAGTAGCAAAAGCTGCGCCGACCCCGAGGAATAACCCGGTACCGTGGTAAAGGGGCAGGCAGAGATAGATGCAGTCTTCCTCTGTGCACTGGATGCCACCCAGATATGAAAGGGCAGACGCCGTTAAAAAACGACGGTTGGAGATAATTGATGCTTTAGGCAAACCCGTTGTGCCGGAGGTAAAAATATACAGAGCGGTATCGTTGATAGTATTGCGACTGGTTTGTGCGGGATTACTGTCGGAGCCGCTGGTATCATCGAGACGCTCTGACCACGCCGGTGGTTGCATTTCACCCCTGTCGCTGACAAACAACCAGCACTCTATTTCGGCAAGTTCCGGTAAATCATGTACGCCTTCGATCGGTTGTAGACGCTCCTCTCCAAAAATACACATACGTGAATCGGTAATGGTGATGCAGTGCGCGAGCCCCTGACCAGAGAGATTGGTGTTGATTAGTGCCGCTATGGCTCCGAGCTTGTTGAGTGCGATTAAAACAGTTAGGAATTCAATCCTGTTTTCCATAACGAGGCTTACGGTGTCGCCATGCTTAATACCTCGGTCTACCAGTGAGGACGCGATACGATTGGACGATGCGTTTAGCTCTCGCCATGTAAGTTTGCGACCCTCGAATATCACCGCGGTATTGTCAGGTAAGCGAGAGACTGTTGATTCTAGTCTCGCTGCAAAACAGTCCCGTGAGTCCGGGGATCTTGGCTTAATTTCCTTTGAGATGCGGAGGAGGGTGGGTGCTTCCGTCAGCGTGGCTACAACGTCCCGTATACTCATTTTTATATCTCCGTGCTTTGTCCGCGCGATTAAAGTTGTATGGGGTTCTTCGTTTTGAAATCTGTAGATGTCAGGAGAAGAATGAATGTAGCCGAAAGATACTGATTGTGTGTTGTCTCGGCAACCCTTTACGCTAACAAGAATGGCGCCCCTTTCGATAGGTATCAAACACGGAATATTCCGAACAGCGCGGCATGATCAGACAGTTCGCGCCAGGGGCCCGTGTTGAGGCGCTGGCATGCGGCGGGTTCAAGGCCGCGATAGTAGATTCGATCCACCGGCAGCAAAGGGCGCCAGACGGGGTAGGAGAGGGCATGTCTGCCGCGCAGCTGCACGAATAGTTCACGCAGGCCGAGGTCTGCATGCAAGTGCTGTTCCGCCCGACGCCGCCAGTCATTAAAATCGCCGGCTATTATCATCGGCTCATCTTTGGGGACATGGTTGTTGATTCGGTCGGTCAGCACCTGGAGTTGCTCTTTCCTTTCTTGTTCAAGCAAACCAAGATGAACGCACAACGTGTGTAGTCGTGTGCTCTTGTGCGGAAGCTCAATCACACCGTGCAGAATGCTGCGACTTGACCGCGGAAAAATTGAAATATCTATATTTTCCCAGCTGGCAAAAGGGTACATGCTGAGAATGGCATTACCATGGTCACCCTTTCGATAGATGGCGTTTCGACCGTAAGCGAAGTGCGGCCAGGCTTCATTGGCCAGATACTCAAAATGTGGCTGGTCCGGATACGAGAACCGCCGGCGTTTTGCCTGACTCTTAATTGCTATCCCATGAATTTCTTGCAGGAATACAATATCCGCGCCAGTTTCTGCAATACGCTCGCGCATCGAATCGAGCATAAACCTGCGATTGCCGCTGCAATAACCCTTGTGGATATTGTACGTCAATACATGAATTTTCTGCTCTGAATTCACGATGCTGTGACCCGTAAGATGAGAGAATTCATAGTCATGGTTTGCGGACCTTACGAACTTGCAGGGCCTTGATGGTCCAGGACAGCGCATAATCCAGACCACTGGCGACGGCAAAGAAGAGTACGGCCACCATACAGCTGAACAAAATTATTGGCGGCACCCCTTCGATAACTTGCGCCAGTAATACAAGAACGCAGAAACTGATTTGTACAAACATATTTCCTTTGCTTAGCCGGGTGGCACTGAACTCGAACGGACCGATCATTTTGTGATAAGAGATAGCGCCAATAACGATAATTATGTCTCTGCAAAAGACGACAATCGCCAGGTACCAAGGGGCGAGCCCTATCTGTGCGAAGCACACGAAAGTCACTGTGATAAGTATTTTGTCGGCGACAGGGTCCAGTGCTGCCCCTAATCTCGATTGGGCATTCAGTCTCCTGGCGAGAAAGCCATCGAGGGCATCGGTCATGCCAGCGAGACAGCCAATGGTCAGTGCCGAAGCATAATCACCGCGTAATATCATTAGCCCGAGGGGAGCGGCCAACAGGAGTCGCAGAGCAGTAAGACTGTTGGGTAGATGACGCAGCATTTGCTTTAATCTGCGCTCTCTGGATTCCATAGCAGGTACACCGCTAGTTCGCGCCGTTCATTATTGCTGAGCGGAAACGCCGGCATGGGTGCTTGTGGGTAGGCAAGGGCATCGATCGTTGCGCTGTAGCCCAGTCGGGTAGACAGTGCGTCGAGCCGGCTGGGGTTTTGCCCTTCTTCATGACAGCCACGACAGCCTAATCTCCGGTACAGCATTTTGCCACTGCTTGCCATCGCGGGCAGGTCTGCATTTGCCAGCCACTGGGGCGGCTTCTCGTCCAGCCGACTGGTTGTTTGTAGCACGGGAACTGCAGAGCTTTCACCGTCTGGCTGATGGGTGACACGATAAATCGCCCCGGCGTAGTCGTCCGATATGTAAATAGAGCCATCCTGCGCTTGCGCCACGTCAACCGGGCGCCCGCTGACCCCTTCTTCTTGCAGGAATCCCGTGAGAAAGTCCCGTTCTTCTATGCCTGTCGGTGTCCAGTGCAGAGAGACTACTTTGTAACCGTCCAGTGAGCTTCGGTTCCAGGAACCGTGCAGCGCTACGAGGGCACTCCGGTTATAGTCCTCGGGTAGTTCGGAGCCATCGAGGAACGTGATACCCAGCGGGGCGTTATGAGCGCGAAAGGGATGCACTGGTTGTGTCGGCGAACGTTCAGCCGCCTGCGGATCTGCTGCCATGTCAGGGTCTGCAATGTTGTCACCGTAAAAATAGGGCCAGCCATAGAATTTGCCTGGCTGTATGAGGTTTAGCTCGCAGGGCGGCGTATCGTCCCCCAGTAAATCCCGGCCATTGTCGGTGGCATACAAAGCTTGATCCCAATGTGCCCAGTCGAAACCAACGCTGTTGCGCAGACCCGTGGCAATGATCTCACCCTTGCTGCCGTCCAGTTCAAAACGCATCATGGTGGCGCGTCGAGCGTCCTCCTCTTCGCATATATTGCAGGTCGAACCCTGGCTCAGATAAATCTTTTCATCGGGGCCGATACGCAGTGTCTTGGACCAGTGATTGCCGTCATCAGTCAGGTTAGGCACAACAGTGAGCAGTTCACCACTGGTTTGGCCTCGTTCACTATCGAAGCGGATTTTACTGATGCGATCGGACTCTGCGATGTAAAGCCAGTTATCGTGAATATCAATACCCAGAGGGCGCTGCAAGTCCGTAAGCAATACTCTTGTGCCGTCGGGGCGACCATCTCCGTTGATGTCTTTTTCCAGCAGCACAATGTCGCCCTCGTGGGGGCGGCTGACCAGAAGATCCCCGCCGGGTGTAAAACGCAGGAAGCGAGCGCGCGGCAAATCTGACGTGTAAAGTGAAATCTGAAAGCCATCGGGTACCTGATAGCGTTTCGCCAGCGTGGACTCGTCCGCAGTGGGGCCATCGGCGCCCGTCATGAGGTTAAGCATCATGCCCAGGCTTTTGTCATCTACTGTTCCGGTAGCGATCAGAGCGGCAACCACGCAGACGGGCGCGAGAGCGAGCACGCCCAGGACGATGTAGAGGCTACGCATAGTAAATAATTCTCTGTTGTTCAACGTTACGCAGCGGATGGTGACCGCCAGCGTAAGAATATATCACAGAGGCGGTCGGTTTCTCCCTATCAGCGGGCCCTTTTGCAGCTGCTACAGGCCCGTTCGGTTGCACGTCATGGCCGCGCAAGGGGCCAGAAGTTGGCCCTGGTCGCATTTCCGGTAATTATCTGAAGGAAACGCCACTTATCGGTGGACAGTTGCCGGGCAAACGCATAAATTCGGGCTAGAGAGAGTAAACAAAGTCCATATTTATCAGTTATTTACGTCAGATATCGACTGCTCTGGTAGTAAAAGGAAAGGGCATTTAAAAATGCTGGAGACCCAAAAAGTGGCAACCAGTGAGTTCAGCGTTGGCATGTTTTTCAGCGGTTTGGATCGCCCTTGGTTGGAAACACCGTTCATCACTCAAGGTTTTGTGATTGAAAGCGCGGACGATATCTCGCGTCTGCAAACGGACTGTGAGTACGTGCAGGTCGATTTTCGGCGCAGTCAAAAGGTAGGACTCCAGAATCGTCGTGTGTTGCGGAAGCAAACTGGTAAACAGGGCTCCAAAAAGCTGAATCCCGATCGGCCGCGTGTGCCGCTTGATGAGATTAAATTTTTTTACCACTCTCGCGATCAGGACTTTCAGGCGGAACTGGTTGAGACCTTTATTCAGGCGGTAGGTATTTATCCCGCTGGGACGCTGGTAGAGCTGTCTTCGGGTGAAGCAGGTGTTGTCGTCGCAGAATATCGCACACGGCGGCTACGCCCCAAAGTCCTGCTCCTTCTGGACAACAAGAAAAACCGCATTCCTCAGCCTCATGTGATTGATTTGCATGATGACGGCACGGGCGATAGCAACAACGCGCTCCATATCACGCAAAGTCTGGAGCCGCCGGCCTACGGCATCGATCTGACGCAGGTTGCCGAGGTCGCTTAGGGTGCTTTTTAAGTACGCCTGGTTTCTTTCTGGTGCCGGCCTCCATCCATTCGACGATGCTCCGAACATTACACTGCTTCTGGCGATGTAGTCGATCCGACGTTGGTCTGGAAGATTTCGTCCGGGCAAGAGAGAATGAGGCTTCGCCGGGCACGGCATCCGCAACGGGAGGTATTGCAGTATGGCTGACAAGCGGCCCTTCAGGGTTGGCATCATGGGCTTTGGCCAGATGGGCCGTCAAATCTATGATTTGGCCTCCGCGGCCGACGATGTAGAAGTGGTCGCGATTGCGGATATTGGGGAGCGGGAAATCCTGCATTATCTGCTTTGCTCCGAGGTAGCAGATCCGACGCGGTATAAGCTGGAGGGAAATTTTTTGGTCAATCCGCGTTTTCGTGCCCGATTGATGCAGATTGACCGGCCCGCTGAAATGCCTTGGGATATTTTTTCGGTCGATGCGGTAATTGATGCGACTGGCCGGTTTCGTGACCAGCGCAGTATGGAAGAGCATCTATCCAACGGTGCCGGGCGCGTGTTGCTGCGCACATTGCCTCTGGACGTTATAGACAGAATAGTGGTCCCGACGATAAATGGGGCGGCGGCCCAAGCGAGCGATAGAATGATATCTGCAGGCTCACCGACGACGACGGCGTTGTGTCTCTTACTGCACGGTCTTTCTCAACAGGTTGCAATACAATGCGCAAGCATGACGACAATCCATGCGTTTACCTCTGATCAGGCTTTGCAGGATTATGCCGGTAGCGACTTTCGGCGCAGTCGGTCGGCGGCTAAAAATATTATTCCCAATACACATGAGGCCTCACTCTGGATAGGTAGTGTATTGCCTGCGTTTGAAGACAAGATTATGACGTGGGCGCTGAATGTGCCCGTGCAGGAAGGGTGTCTACTGGATGTGAATCTTGTGCTGGAAGATGGCACGGTGGGCGTCGAGGAAATAAATAGCGCAATGTGTGCAGCCGCGTCGCAGAGCCCTGGAGTCTTGGATACCGTGGAAGACCCCATTGTTTCGTCGGATGTGATTGGCAATCCGGCCTCCGTCGTGTTCGATCTCAGAGGTACTATCAAGGCGGGTGGTCATACGATTAAAACGCTGAGTTGGTACGAAACGTTGGGGCATGCAGCTCGATTGCTGGATCTGGTGCGTCTCTACGGGCAGTTGGATCAGCAGGAGGCCAAGGCATGAGAATTGCTATCAACGGCTTTGGGCGGATCGGGCGGTCCGTATTCCGCATTATCGAAGACAGAGACGACATGGAGGTCGTGGCAATTAACGATCTTTTCGATAACGACGCGCTGCGTTATCTGCTGGCGTACGATACGGTCATGGGACCATTCGGGAAACGGCTTGTGCTGGAAGAAGATCATTTTGTTACCGACAAGGGCCGCGTAAAACTGCTTAACGAGCCCAGTCCAGCAGACTTGCCATGGTCCGAGCTTGGAATTGACGCGGTCGTGGAGGCTACTGGTGTATTCCGTAAGCGCAAACAGCTCGAGGGACATTTGAACGCAGGAGCGCAGCGCGTAGTTCTCACGGTTCCCGCCAAGGATCCTGTCGACTATACGGTAGTGCTGGGAGTAAATGAGGAAGGGCTGAACGCTACTCATCAATTGGTATCCAATGCGAGTTGTACCACCAATTGCCTGGCTCCGATGGCGCGGGTACTCGATGATGCCTTTGGTATTGAAGAGGGCGTAATTAACACTGTGCACGCTTACACGAACGATCAGCGTCTGGCGGATGTACCGCATTCAGATTGGCGCCGCAGCCGTGCAGCGGCGGAAAATATTATTCCCACGTCTACCGGAGCCGCCAAAGCGGTGGGTGAGGTATTGCCCGGCCTAGCGGGCAAGCTGCATGGCATTGCTGCACGAGTGCCGGTGCCAGACGGCTCTGTTGTTGATCTATTCGTGAGACTTTCTCGTCGCGTAAGCGTTTCTGATGTTAACGAGGTCGTTTTACAGGCCTCTGAGTCAAGCCGCCTGCAGGGTATTTTGCAGTATAGCGACGTGCCGATCGTCTCTACAGACATCATTGGTAATGCTCATTCCTCAATTTATGACTCTGGATTCACGGGTATTACTGGCGGGCGTTATTTGAGAGTATTGAACTGGTACGACAACGAATGGGGTTACTCCTGCCGAGTGTGTGATCTGCTTGCTCATATGTCACACTTGACCTAATCTGCTGTCCTGCACAAAATGGGTAATAAGGCCTGCCGCATAGCGCGGTTGATTCCGCCACCCGATGAGAGGTGTGAACCAATGTATACGCAAGTAAAAGTTCTGTTCGCCAGCTTTGTGCTATTCGTCTTTACGTCTGCTGCCTGGGGCAACAGCTATGCTGATGCTATCAATGTGTTCAAGAACGCAGGGCAGAGTGGAGAGTATTTTAAGACCGCATATGGCTTTGCGATATATCCCACAGTGGGTAAGGCCGGTTTTGTTGTAGGGGGTGCCTACGGCGAGGGTAAGGTGTTTGTCGCGGACAAACATGTTGGAAACTCCACGGTGACGCAGCTCACGTTGGGCGCGCAGCTGGGAGGCCAGGCATACAGCCAGATTATTTTTTTCAAGAATGAAGATGCGTTCAAGTCGTTCACTTCCGGGAATTTTGAATTCAGCGCCCAGGCGACAGCCGTCGCAATCACTGCTGGAGTTTCCGCCGAGGCAAATACCGGCGGTGGCGCTACGGCAGGTATCAGCGGTGGTCGCAATGATGCGGCCACAACGTCAGCAGGGTATCGCAAAGGCATGGCAATCTTCACTGTTGCAACAGGGGGGTTGATGTTCGAGGCTGCTCTGGGCGGACAAAAATTCAGCTATACATCGCTGCCGTAGGAGCAGCCCGACGCGTTTATTCTCAGTCCGTCGGGACGTTGCTTTCGGCTAACTCTCTGGTTTCTTCGGGCACCTCGCCCAAAAGGATTACGTGCCACCGACGCGGGCCGTGGGCGCCATATACCAGTTGGCCTTCAATATCTGCCGTGCTGGATGGGCCTGCGATCATGTTGATTCCCCGTGGGCGCCCATCCTTTGCAAGGTCGCCGTTAATCATTTCCCAGGCTTGTTCGAGGTTAAGGACGAGATCATTGACGTCCACCAAAACGAGGTGGTGCTCTGGCAACAAGTGATTTGCGCAGGGATTACCTTTGCCCGTGTAAGTGACAACTGCGCCCGTTTCAACAATGCCCAGCTTGGCGTAGCTCAGTGCTGCCGGCTCACCTCCCTCGAGGCTGCCGAAGCGGGGTAATACTCCGGCATCGCGCCATGGCATGGCCGCAAGCCGCGGATCGTTTCCCGCCACCAGTCGATGGCTGCGGAAGTGTCCGTACAGGTAGTTTCCAACGGCCTGAACGGCTTCATTACGGTTCGCAACACAAGTGATGCTGCCCCGGTTGGCAAGAACATTTTGCAGATAGGTCAGGCTGGGTTTCTCAGCTGAAACAAAGGGTGCGTTGCCGCTGCCCATAGCATTGCGTTCTAACTCGATTCTTCCTGCGCTCTGCCCCGATGCCGTTTCGCGCAATTTATCAAACAGTTCTGCTCGAGAACTATTGCTCATGATTTTTTCTCAGTCTCGCTTTGTACTGCTGCATGAATGTCCGTGATTCGGGTGCTGGAAAGTCTCGCTGGCTGGTCCAGCCTGACGCCATAGGTAGTCGCGATAAACGGCCGCGAGAGCCACCGATAATATGCATTGCGGGTATTACTATTCCGGTAATCCATTGGTAGAGTCTTGGATGACGTGCAATCCAACTGTGCAGCTTTAACCCAGAGCGCCAGCGGCTTGATGTTAATTTTTTATCGTTTTCTTCCTGTCGCAGATCCCGCAACAGGTCGGGGAGGGGTATGTCTGCGGGGCAGACCTCGGCGCACCGACCGCAGGTGGTACAGGCATTGGGCAAGGCGCTGCTCTCCTCCAGCGAGGTTAAAAGAGGCGTGAGCACTGAGCCCATGGGGCCCTGGTAGACGGATCCATAGGCGTGACCCCCAACACTGGCGTAAATTGGACAATGATTGAGACAGGCGCCGCAGCGGATACATTCGAGCATCTCACGGTAGTCGCTGGCAAGAATGTCGCTGCGCCGATTGTCCAGCAGGACGAAATGCGTTTCGACAGGTCCATCAATATCGGTGTCTCGTCGTGGGCCAGAGTAGAAGCTGGTATAACAGGTTTGTGGTTGTCCTGTTGCGGAGCGAACCAGCAGGCGCAGCATAGCGGTAGCATCTTCAGCAAGTGGCAGCACTCGGTCGATAGACGTACAGATAACCAGTACGCCGGGCAGGTTGGCGCAAAGATCACCATTGCCCTCGTTGGTGACCAGCATGGAATAGCCGTTCTCGGCTATCAGCGCATTTGAGCCGATGATTCCGACATCGGCCTTCAGAAAATGCTCTCTTAAAACGCTCCTGGCTTCATCGACCAGATTCTCGGTTTCTTCGAATTCCCTGTCTCCGAGGTTGTGATTCGCCAGAAACAGTTCGCCAATTTCAGCCGCAGATTTGTGCAGTGCGGGTCCGACGATGTGGCTTGGAGCTTCTCCGGCCAGTTGAATAATGTATTCGCCCAAGTCCGTTTCTACGACGTCGAGATTACCCCGTTCAAGAAAGCCATTTAGTCCTGTTTCCTCGGTAATCATGGATTTCCCCTTGATTACCTTTTTTGCCCCGTGCCGCTGGCAAATATCGAGCACAATGTCGTTGAGTTGCGCGCCATCGCTGGCAAAATGCACATGATTACCATTTTGAACCGCTTCCTGTTCAAACTTTTCAAGGTAGTGCGCGAGGTTGTTTAGTGAATGTTGCCGTATGCGCTTGATATGCTTGCGCAGTGCATCAAATCCTTCGAACTCATCGATGGCCGCCTGGCGTATTTGAGTCGTGGCGATCGCGATAAGATCTCTGCGCTTCGCCTTGTCGGTGTCCCTGAGCGCAGCAGAGGCATTATCGAGAAACGTATCGCTGCTAATCTCCATTGCTTACTGACCCTCGCCAATGGCCGGAGTGTCTCGCTGATCGGCCAGCAGCTCTGCGATATGCCTGACTTCCAATTCTTTGCCTTGTCGGCGTGCTCTTCCAGCAATATTCATCAGGCAGCCAAGGTCACCGCCAGTCAGTACAGTGGCGCCTGTGGCCAAGGCGTTTTCAAGCTTGTCATCCACCATTCTGGCGGAGATCTCCGGCATTTTCGCGCAGAACGTGCCACCGAAGCCGCAACAGACTTCACTTTGTTGCAGCTCATCGACGTCCACTCCGCACAAATTTTTCAACAGCTGACGCGGTTGATTCTGTATCCCAAGCTCTCGCAGACCGGCACAACCATCATGGTAGGTAACAGACGCTTGCGCTGTCGTGGTATGGCTCCGGGGGGGTATCCCGGCAATATCCTGCAGGAAAACGGTTAGCTCGTAGGTTTTGGCGCTCACTTCGAGCGCGCGTTCGCGCCATTTGCCAGTTAGCAGGCTGGGGTAGTGGTGGGTGATCATGCCGGCACAGGAGCCGGAGGGGATAACAACATAGTCGGCTGGCTCCAGCAGTGACACTACCTGCTGTGCCAGCGGGATTGCTGCCCCACGGTCGCCGCTGTTATATGCGGGTTGTCCGCAGCAGGTCTGATCGGCCGGGACAACGACCTCGCAGCCCGCCTCCTCAAGCAGATTGAGACAGGCAAAGGCGACGGATGGCCGAAAGAGGTCGGCGAGACACGTAACGAACAGGGTCACGCGCCTGTTTGGGGTTGGCGGAACCTGTTTTTGTTGCTGCTTACTCATACAGACCGCAATCCCTGCTGTATTTCGCGATGCCGCGATGATTACTGTTTAGTGATCGATAGTATATCCAATAGCACCGTCGACTGTCGCCCCGCGCAGTCAGCTTATGGCTGGAATATTGTCCGCAGCCCCAGGGCCAGCAGCGCCGACAGCGAGCCACCCATTAGCGAGCAAATGGCAAGCGCGACAGGGTGACGGGCCTCGAGCAGTTTAACCACAATCGTTTTGCTATCGACCTTGATGCCTGCAGTTACCAGGGGCGAAGCCCATTCAGTTACCTGATTTTTATTGAAAGCGGGTAGCAGTCGGCTCCCCGTGAATACAATGACGTCATCGATGACCAGGAATGCCCCCCTGAACTGTATATTTGAACCGCCCGCGATGTGGTACATGCCGGCGGTGTTAACCAGTAGCAGGCGGTCGAACAAGATACCAATGTGGCCTGCGCTCGAACGTCGCAGTATAGAAAGTGCGATGCCCGGCCCGCTGAGGAATAGCAACAGCGCGCACATATGCCAGGTGTCGACACTTTGCGCCGCCGCGATAATG
Organism: Candidatus Marimicrobium litorale; assembly: GCF_026262645.1. Lineage (NCBI taxonomy): Bacteria > Pseudomonadati > Pseudomonadota > Gammaproteobacteria > Cellvibrionales > Halieaceae > Marimicrobium > Candidatus Marimicrobium litorale. Next base: position 1,311,370 of record NZ_SHNO01000001.1, on the reverse strand, counting down.
ACGATGGCAAGGGCGATCAGATAGTAGCTGATCGCACGCTGGCGCAGTATCTTTGCGCGATCGACGGCGGGATCTATCCAGCGCAGTTTAGGTGCGTATTCGTCAACGGGCTCCGCGCCACTTGCGCGGTGCGATTTGTAGACTTGCTGGCGTAATCCACTGAGAACTACTGCTCCCGCGCATACGAATAATAGTAGGCTGGCAAAGATGACGCCGCCTTGCCATAACCATCTGGCAAGCGTTGAGTGCTCCTCGCGTGTGGAAAATATCTCTGCCAGTCGGCTCGATGTAAACGGTATTTCGGGCTTCCCTGCTGCATTGAAGCGCGCGATGTCAGTGTCACGGAAATTGTGAATCAGCGTTTTTTCTCCCCAGCTTACAAGTTTCAGTGCAACGTCACTGGTAACAGGCTTGATTTCATTCAGAAAGCCCCAGTTCTCATCGAAACGATACACACCCTGGTCGCCTGAATCGGGGTTGCGAAGTACAACCCACCAGGCGTTGGCGGACCAGGCGAAGTTGGCGACCTTACTGCGGCCAGATTCGAGCGCAAGGGGCGGGATTAGCAGAATTTCATCCAGCTGTTTTGCAAACGCGCTATCCTCGTAGCGGTAGACACTAATAGCGGGCCCCTCGACGCTGCTAATAAAAAGTAAGCCCGCATGCAAGCGCATCACCGCGCTCTCCGCCAGCGCCAGCTTGGCTTCTGCACTGATTTTTCCCTGCGGATCGATTTTGATCAGCTGTCCCGCGCCCGCCAGCAATATGCTGTTGTCCATTGGGTTAACGATGAACTGACGTAGGCCGAGGTTGCTCTGAAGCAGCGGTGCGCAGCTTTTTTTCTGCATATTGCACCGTGCCAGGAACAAAGGCGATGTCTCCCCGGAGTCTGTCAGGATCGAGCCCGCGATGATCATTGTGCCAGCGGCGTCAAATGCCAATGGTGATCGCAGGGAGTGCAGGCCAAGGTCTGTGGCTGTAATGCTGGACTGAAAGACTCCGGCACGGTCGTGCATGAGCAAGGTATCTTCTGCCAGCAGCACTACGCCTGAATTGCTGTCGATGGCCACGGCGCGAGGCCCGTTCAATTGGCCTTTATCTTGCAGAGTGAATAACTGAGCCGCAGACACGAGAAACAGAAGTGCTGCTGCAGCGCCCAGCTGGAGGCTGCGCTTTTTCATTGTTGTGGCTGAACTGGCGCGGTTTTTCACTTTCTCGGTATTGCGAAAAGGGCGTAGGCTATAAAAATTGGGCTCACCAGCCTGATGAGTCCTGACTGGAGGCGTCGCTCCGTTCGCGTTACCGTTTTCGGCGCGCACGGCACCGATAGCCTCGGACAATACGAGAAATCCAGTCCTCTGAGCGGCGCTGCTGTGCGTTCCGTGGTCAATGGCCAGCAGGCGTTTATCGGACAGCTGTTTTGCGGTCGAGCGCTTTTGCAGTGCATCTGATTGAATCAGGCGTATTTTTTCCTGCGTTTGCTGGTCGATGTCCGTCAGTTCTGACGCCAGGCGCTGTCTTTCTTCCGCTTCGGCTTTTTTGCGTGCGGTCTCTTCGCGGCGCTGTTGTTCTTCCGCTTCGGCTTTTTTGCGTGCGGCCTCTTCGCGGCGCTGTTGTTCTTCCGCCTCGGCTTTTTTGCGTGCGGCCTCTTCGCGGCGCTGTTGTTCTTCCGCCTCGGCTTTTTTGCGTGCTGTTCCTTCGCGGCGCTGTTGTTCTTCCGCTTCGGCTTTTTTGCGTGCGGCCTCTTCGCGGCGCTGTTGTTCTTCCGCTTCGGCTTTTTTGCATGCGGTATCTTCGCGGCGCTGTTGTTCTTCCGCCTCGGCTTTTTTGCGTGCGGCCTCTTCGCGGTGCTGTTGTTCTTCGGCCTCAGCTTTTATGCGTGCGGCCTCTGCAGTGCGCTCCGTCTTTTCTTGTGTCGCGGGCCGTTCCTGCTCTTTTTGCAACGCTTTTTCCTGGTCGAGTCGCGTATTCTTTGTTTCGGCCCTCCCTAATTGACTTTCTTCCGCCTCACGCATCACCTCTCTGGCGCTTAAGCGGGCGCTTTCTTTTTCCCGTTGTTCTTCTGCCTGGTTACGAGCCGCCTCCTTACTCGCTTTGATTCGAGCCGATAGATTGATGGGATTTTTTGTTGTTCTGGCCGGTGCCCCGGATACCTCTTTCCGGGTGAGTGAAGTCGCGCCCTTTGAGCCAACAGCCCAAACTTGGCCCAGCGCATCGGTAGCCGCTGTCTCAGCAGGTTGGTTAGTTTTCGTTTTAGCTGACGAGGGATCTTTGCCAGCCGGTGGTCGAGGTATAGTCGGAGATGGGTCCGCAGATTCCTCTGCAGTGGTTTTTACGAGGGCAGCAACGGCTCCGAGGAGGTGCAGCTGGTGATAATAGTGGGCAGCCTCCTTGCGGTTTAAATTGCGTCTGAGCGTAATTGTCTGCCCTGAAAAAAAACGTTCTATGCGATCTGCATCCTCAATATCAAACAGTTCGCCAAAGCGCTGTCTGACCGCCGACGGGTTCGCGCCAGTCAGAATTTCGCCGCTAAACGTGAGGTTAAATCTACTCACCCCGCGTGCTTATTCTCCCATTTTTACTGTCGTTGTTTGAACGCAAGTTACGGGGTTTGAGTTTGCTTTACCAGCAGCGCTGCTGGTAATTATTTATATTGTCCAACAGTATAAATCGCGATCAGGGCTGCAGGCTGCGCGGGTCGACTTCGTCGAAGGCTATACCGGCTTTTTCTGTTAATCTGTTGAGATAGGGCTCGCCCATAGCAGCAGCAGGCGTCCAGAAGCCGCCGCCCGCTGCTAGTTCGTCCTGAGCAAGACAAACCGCCGCTTCGGCTATCATTCTTGCTGTTGACCCGTAGCCCGGGTCCAGAGTGCCGCTAACCTGAATCGCGGTATCGTGTGTTCTATCGCTGGGGTCAATGCCGAGGAAGTAAACCTCGTAAAAGCCCGCTTCACGTTGTTCACGTGTGGGCCCTTCGCCAGGCTTTGGCAAAACCCGTTGCAGTAAATTCCGAGTGGGCCCCATCGCCAGAGATACCATGCCGATGCCGCCTGCAACACTCGCCAGTGATGCTTTCCAACGCGAGTTATTAAGCGTCGCCTCATCGTAGAGGAAGCCCTTGCCCCACGGGAAGCCAAGCAAAGCGTTGCTCCGGCGTACAACTTTGGTATTGATTGCTGCCATCATGAAAGGCGATGTCCAACGTTTGAAGTCTGGATCGTAAACGGCCTTGGTTTGGTCTGGACCGTCTTCACCTGGGGGAATGCCGTCGGGGTAAAGCGCATAGGGGTCTGCGGAATCCTGCATTATTGAAGGGTCTTCCCTGGCCTCCTCCAGCATATTAATGATGCTGGCTACGGTGCCTCCGCTGAAGGCACCGCGCGTGGGGCCGGTGCGGCCCTTGACTTGTTGTGCGTATACCCCGTGCCTTTCATACATGATTTGTTGTACACGCCAGGTGCCGAGATCGAAAGGCACTGAATCAAAGCCGCAAGTATGCACAATGCGGGCACCACTGGCCTCGGCGGCCTGTTGGTATTGGTCTATGACGCGCATCATCCAGGGTACTTCGCCGGTCAGGTCGCAGTAGTGAGTGCCGGCTGCGCTGCAGGCTTCGACCAGAGGGGTACCATAGCGAGCGTAAGGACCGACGGTCGAGCAAATGACATTGGCCCGACCCACCATGCTTGCGAGACTGGCGGCGTCATTGCTATCTGCAACAACAATCCCGAGTTTCTGATGCTGTGCTTCCGGCAGGCAGGCGTGGCGTACCGATTCAAGTTTATCCCGGTTACGGCCTGCGATGGCCCAACGCAGATCGCTATCTACGCCATAGGTTTGTGCGAGATATTCCACGACAAGCTGACCGGTAAAGCCGGTTGCTCCCCATACAATGACATCGAACTCTGGTTTGGACATGACAAACTCCTAGTGTATTCCGTGCATCATTTTTCTTAACAGGGGGGACACAAGCAGCAGGAGGACACCCGCGCCAAGTCCTACATAGAGCAGGCTGGAAAAAAGCTCAGTATAGCTAGCCAGAGCGGCTCCGATATCTTTTACAGCGCCGTTGACAGTATCAATAGCGGCAAGTTTCGCCAGTTGAGCTGCGACAAACTCCGAGTAAGCGGTGGCGAGAAACCAAGATCCCATCATGACCCCGACAACATTGGGTACCGCGAGCTTTGTCACGGCGGAGAGTCCGACAGGAGATAAACAGAGCTCTCCGGTCGTATGCAGGAGATACGCCAGGACTAACCAGTATCCGACGACCATGCCGGCAGTATCTGGGGATGCCGCGCCAAGCACGAGCGCGCCGAACCCAAGACCGGCCTGAACGATGCCTAAAGCGAATTTGACAGGAGTACTGGGTTCCAGTCCTCGCCTGCCAAGGAATGTCCACAGCCAAGCGAAAATAGGCGCAAAGAGGAAAATGAAGAAAGCGTTAAGTGATCCAAACTGGGATGCTGTTAATTCGTAGCCCAGAATATTTCGATCTACAACGCGATCGGCGTAGAGAGTCATTGAACCGGAGGCCTGTTCAAATAGTGCCCAGAAGACGACAGTCGAGAGGGTGAGTATCACTAGTACCAACATTCGATCACGTTCCACGGAGTTGCATTTAAAAAAGATAAACCAACCGAGGCCAGCGAGCACTGCCAAGGACAAGAGATTGAGTACAAGGCCCACGGCCCCATGGAATTGCAGCATCTGCCACACGAGGAATACGCTTGCCAGTGCGCCTAGATAAATTGTCCATTCGTATGACAAGCCCAATGATGTTTTTTTCTCAAGCAGCACGGGGTCGCGCGGTTCTGCCAGATCGTGAAGATATTTTTGTCCCCGGATGAATGTGATGAGGCCGATTACCATTCCGATGCCCGCCGCACCAAAGCCGTACTGCCAGCCATAGGTCTCACCGAGATATCCGCACAGCAGAGTAGCCGCAAAAGCACCGATATTAATACCCATATAAAAAATTGTGAAACCTGCATCCCTTCTTGGGTCTTCTCGGCTGTAGAGCTGCCCAACGATGGTGGAAATATTGGGCTTGAGGAAGCCCACACCCATGACGATCAGTGCCAGAGAAAAATAGAATACTTGCAGAGCACCATCGTCGCGGACGACTTCTCCCCCGTCTACGCGAGCCTGCTCGCCCTCCATCGCCATACCCAGATGGCCGAGCGTTAGCAGGACACCTCCGAAGATAACGGCCTTGCGCATACCGAGATAGCGATCAGCGAGCAACCCGCCGATGACGGGCATGGCATAAACCAGCGCAGCATAACCACCAAGCACTTCAAGGCCGTTAGTATCGCTAAATAGGTGGTACTTTGTGAGATAGAGCAGAAGCAGGAACTTCATGCCGTAAAAAGAAAAGCGCTCCCAAAGTTCGGTTGCAAAGCAGACGTATAGCCCCAGAGGATGACCGAGAAACTCGGGGTCGTGGCCGCGGCCATTCTCATATGCATCAGCGGTTGCCATCTTATTTTCCCCGGGCGCCAGTGTTCGAAAACACTCCATTATAGTGGCTAATCGCCATGCAGTTGCACCCTTAATCTTCGGGTGCGGGAACGGCTGCAACAGGGTATGCTGAAGCGTTGCGGGAATCTCATCATCAAACGTGCATGACATTTTTCCAAGTCAGATTAAAGCCTATAGCTCTTTCGTGCCTGTATCTGGTGGGTGCGATAATTTTGCTACTCTTAGTGGCATGCGGAGAGCCGCCTTGGAATAATCCGCATCCAGTCTCGCCGGATGGTATGGCCACCTATCATTCAATGATGGCTTCCACCCCGCCCAAGCATCTGGATCCCGCCCAGTCCTATGCTTCGGACGAGGCGCTCTTTATTATGCAGATCTATGAGCCTCCGATGGCTTATCACTATTTAAAGAGACCCTACGAGCTAATCCCGGGTGCGTTGTCTCGGGCGCCGGATGTAGCGTATTTAAACGCGTCGGGCGAAGAGATCAGTGATGAGGCCGATGAGCCTGCCTACACGCGGTATACTTTGCACTTGCGTGACGATCTTCACTTCCAGCCGCATCCTGCCTTTGCACAGGACAAGGATGCCAAACCACTCTATTTTTTTGATACCGAAGAAGAGGGCACAGCATACCGCCAGCCTTCCGACTTTCCGGAAACCGGAGATCGTCCGTTAGTAGCGAACGACTATGTGTATGCCATAAAACGGCTGGCGGACCCGGCAAATGCGTCCCCGATGCTTGGTTTTATGTCGCAATATATTTTAGGTATGGAGGCATTTTCGGAACTGGTTCGGGAGCAGCCAAAACAGGAGTGGTTGGATCTCAATGACTTTCAGATGGATGGCTTGAAGGTGTTGGATGATGACAGTTTCACCATAACGATCAAGGGGCGCTATCCGCAGTTTTTATTTTGGCTTGCGATGCCGTTTTTTTCGCCTGTTCCCCCAGAAGTTGATCGTTTTTACAGCAATCCCGGTTTTGCTGACAAGAATCTGACACTGGATTGGTGGCCCGTGGGTTCGGGACCTTTCATGATGGTTAAGAATGACCCTAACAGTGAAATCGTGCTGGAGCGTAATCCCAACTACCGCGAAGAATTTTTTCCGACAGAGGGCGCCCCAGGTGATCGTGAGGCTGGTTATCTCGATGATGCGGGAAAGCCCATTCCCTTCGTTGATCGCGCGACCTACCGCATGGAGAAGAGCGGTCTTTCGCTCTGGACCAAATTCATGCAGGGTTACTACGATCGCTCGGGTGAAACGCATGCCCATACCACCGGCGTGTTCGATCAGGTATTTGTTGTAGGCCCGGATGGTGTCGAAATGTCAGAAGAGATGATGACCCACGACATCACCATGTCGCCAGATGTAAAACCCGGCATCTATTATTATGGTTTTAACATGCGAGATCCGGTTGTGGGCGGGTATACCGAAGACAAGCGGAAACTGCGTCAGGCGCTGCAGATAGCCTTCCAGACCGAGGAGTATTTGAATGTTTTTTATAAGGGCAATGGTATTGCGGCCCAGAGCCCAATACCGCCTGGCATTCCCGGACATCTGGAGGGGAAAGAGGGAATAAACCCCTATGTGTATGACTGGGTAGACGGCGAGGCGCGGCGAAAGTCGCTTGATTATGCCCGGCAGTTGCTGGTCGAGGCGGGTTATCCCAACGGACGGGATGCGCTTACCGGTAAGCCACTCAAGTTATTTATTGACGTGCAGTCGCAGGCGATAAACAGTACGTCGATGAGCTGGATCGACCGCGTATTTTCTGAAGTGGGGGTGCAGATAGAATTTCGTCCCGCGGACTGGAATCGCACCCGAGAAAAGCTGTTGACGGGTAATACGCAAATCTATTCCAGTGGCTGGCTAGCGGATTATCCGGATCCTGAAAATTTCCTTTTCTTGCTGTACGGGCCAGAAAGTCCATTGTTATGCGAATGTGACGGCGCCAATAACAGCAACTATGCCAATGACGAATACGATGCGATGTTCCGCAGGATGCGCGTATTGCCTCCCGGACCTGAGCGAGACGCACTCATAGCTGATATGGTCGATCTCGCTCGGCGCGATGCGGTCTGGCTGTATGCGTTTTACCCCAAGGAGATCTATCTCAATAATAGCTGGGTACATAACAACAAGCGTCACGGCATTTCCAAGGCAACGCTAAAGTACACCCGAATCGACACCGATTTGCGGCCAGAAATGCAAAAACTTTGGAACAAGCCCGTAACCTGGCCAATTTATGGCGGCTTGTTGCTGCTGGCTGGGCTGGCCGTGCCGGGCATTCTGGCTTACAGACGGCGACAGCGCGAGACGGTAGGTCGATAGGAGAGGTAAGAATGCTGGCGTATATTATCAGGCGGCTAATTTATGCGGTTCCCATTCTGGTTGGCGTCAACCTTTTGACCTTCATGCTTTTCTTTGTTGTGAATTCTCCTGACGACATGGCTGCTTCCCAGCTGGGCGAGAAATATGTCACCCCTGAGGCGATCGAGTCCTGGAAGCAGAAAAATGGCTACGATCTCCCGCTGTTCTACAACGAGGGAGCCGCTGGTCAAGGTATGCTCATCGAAACAATATTTTTTACCAAATCAGTCAAGTTGTTTGCTTTTGACTTCGGTCGTTCGGAAAGTGGACGTGATATCACGACAGATGTTTCTACCAGGATGTGGCCCAGCCTAGCGGTTGCTTTGCCCACCTTCGCGGTGGGAATCTGGGTCAACATCTGTGTCGCCTTGCTGGTGGTTATGTTTCATGGGACCAGGCTCGATCGCTGGGCGGTATTTATATTCGTGGCGCTAATGTCTATTTCATACCTGTTTTATATCATCGGTGGGCAGTATCTCGTTGCCAGAGTCTGGAAACTGGTGCCGATTTCCGGTTTCCACATGGATGCGCAAGTGTGGAAATTTATGCTATTGCCCGTACTCGTGGGTGTAATCGCCGGGATAGGTTCTGGAGCCCGCTGGTACCGCACGTTATTCCTAGAGGAGGCTAATCAGGACTACGTGCGCACTGCCAGGGCGAAAGGCGCCAGTGAAATTCGTATTCTTTTTCGACATATTTTACCCAATGCGCTGATACCTATACTGACTGGTGTGGTGGTAATTATCCCGTCGCTGTTCATGGGAGGACTACTGATTGAATCCTTTTTCGGAATACCCGGTCTCGGCAGTTATATGCTCGATGCGATCCAGTCGCAGGATTTCGCTATTGTTCGGAGCATGGTGTTTCTCGGTTCCATCCTTTATATCGTGGGGCTGATTCTCACCGATATATCTTATACCTGGGCCGACCCCAGGGTGCGCCTGGAGTAGATTGTGAAAGTACTCATACTCTGGTCCGACGCTTTGATATTTCTGCTAGTGGTCGCGCTCGCCCTTTTTTTTCTGCAACTTCGAAAAAATCCGCAGACACGTGCGCATTGGTCGCAGGTATTCAGCAGTCCGCTAGGTATGGTGACGTTTACCTTGATTCTGGTTTATGTCGGCGTTGCGCTACTCGATTCTTTGCATTTTCGCCGGGCGCTGCCATCGGTTCCGGGCGCAGCGCAGCAGGTATTTTACGAAAACAAGGCAACCAGTGTGCTCGATATGATTCTCGGTGGGATGGGTGATCGTTACGAGCGCACATACTCTGCGCCCTTCGCCCTGAAATCCTTCGAGAAACAGAATATGAAGGATAGTCAGGGTCGCCCTTTTAGAGATTTCCCCGTGCTTGAGCACGCGGGCACGCATCTAGAGCACAGTGGAGATCGCGCTGCGGATATTTTACTGAAATCATTACAAGCGCTGTTCATTGGGTTGATCATATCGCTTGTTGTGCTGAGTGTACCCTGGCTGCTCACTCGCAGCAGTGAACTCCCGTGGAGGTATGCGTGGTTGACCCTGGCTGTAGTGATCTGTCTTGGCACCTGGCTGGTAAGTCTCAGTCGCTATTACCACTTACTCGGTACGGATCTCGGTGGCGTCGACGTGGCCTACCAGAGTATCAAGGGCATCCGCACGGGTATCTTACTGGGCACCCTGGCTACATTGATAATGATGCCTATTGCCATCACTCTGGGGGTGCTGGCGGGTTACTTCAAAGGCTGGGTAGATGATGTTGTTCAATATTTGTATACAACGCTGAGCTCTATACCGGGTATTCTCCTTATTGCGGCTTCTGTACTCTTGTTCCAAGTCTATATTGATCTGAATCCCGATGCTTTTTCCATTGGGCTGGAAAAAGCCGATGCCCGATTTGTGGCGCTATGTTTTATTCTCGGCGTGACAAGCTGGTCATCCCTTTGCCGTCTGATCCGGGCAGAAACGTTGAAAATTAGTCAGCTCGAGTATGTGCAAGCGGCTCATGCGTTTGGTGTCAGCCACACGCGCATACTGTCTCGTCACGTTATGCCTAATGTCGCGCACATTATTTTGATTACTTTTGTATTGGATTTTAGTGCGCTGGTCCTGGCGGAGGCAGTCCTGTCCTATATTGGTGTCGGTGTTGATCCGTCGATGGGAAGCTGGGGCAATATGATCAACAGCGCTCGCTCAGAACTGTCTCGGGAGCCAGCCATTTGGTGGACCCTGAGTGGCGCGTTCTTCTTCATGTTTGTTCTGGTACTGGCCGCCAACTTGTTTTCTGATCTGGTTCGCGATGCGTTCGACCCCAGAACCAGCGCAAGAGGAGCTTCAGCATGACGCCACCTTCGGCCATGCAGGTACAGGATTTACGAGTGCAGGTGACCGCGACGTCCGCTGAGATCATCAAGAGCGTCAGTTTCGACCTGCACCCCGGTAGGGTATTCGCGTTGGTCGGGGAGTCAGGCAGCGGTAAATCCGTCACTTCCCTTGCCGCCATGCGTCTGCTGCCCGATGCGCTAACGATTACCAGCGGTTCGGTCAGGGTAGGCGGACAGGACCTTTTTGACCTGCCAGAAGCTGAGATGCAATCCGTGCGGGGTGAGCGTGTGGCAATGATTTTCCAGAATGCCATGACAGCCCTCAACCCGGTGCAGAAGGTCGGCGAGCAGGTGGCAGAGACATTGCAATTGCACACCCCGGTGCGAGGAGAGGGTCTGCAGCGGCGCGTAATGCAAATATTTGCAGAGGTAGGGGTGCAGGACCCGCAGGAGCGCTATCACTTCTTTCCGCATCAGCTATCCGGCGGCCAGCAGCAGCGCGTCATGATTGCCATGGCTTTGGCATGCGAGCCTGATGTGCTGATTGCGGATGAGCCCACGACAGCTCTGGATGTGACCATTCAGGAGCAGGTTCTTGCACTCATCAAGGGACTCACCCGAACACGCCAACTGGCGGTGTTGCTGATCACCCATGACATGGCTGTGGTAAGCAGTATTGCCGACGAGGTGGCGGTGATGTACGCAGGTGAGATCATTGAAAGATCGCCCGTAGAGACGTTTTTCCATAATCCCCGAGAGGAATACAGCCGCCGCCTGATCGATGCGCTGCCCGACCTGAATGCATTTTTACCCATTTCGCGCAGAGCGCCGCTGCTGCAGCTGGAGAACATCAAAGTGTATTTTCCAATACGACGTGGCGTCCTGCAGCGGGTGGTAGATCATACGCGAGCCGTAGACGGTGTATCACTGAGCATTGGTCGCGGTGAGACCTATGTATTGGTGGGTGAATCGGGCAGCGGAAAATCGACGCTTGGTCGCGCTATTTTAAACCTCGAATCATTGGCTGGTGGACGTATCCTGTTCGAAGGAAAACCCCTGCAAGATTTGGGGAGAGGTGCAATGCAACCCTACCGTGCCAAAATACAGGTCATATTCCAGAACCCGTATTCCTCTATGAATCCACGCATGACGGTTGCGGGTATTATCCGTGAGGGAATGGATGCACTCGGCACTGACCCCGGTGCGAGCGAGGAAGCGGTCAGTAATCTACTCCGAAAGGTGCATCTGGAAGAAGAATTCAGCGGCCGCTATCCGCATGAGCTGTCAGGCGGCCAGTTGCAGCGCGTAGCGATAGCGCGCGCACTGGCTGTCAAACCGGAGCTGATTATCTGTGACGAGCCCACCAGCGCACTGGATGTTTCGATCCGTGCGGAGGTGCTCGCGTTGTTGAAGGCGCTACAGCAAGATTCAGGTGTGTCCTACTTGTTCATCACCCATGACTTTTCTATTGTTCCGGGCATGGCTCACCGTGTAGGCGTTATGCAAGGAGGGAAGCTGGTGGAGGAGGGGGCGGCAGAAAAGATTCTCACCCACCCGGAGCACAAGTATACGCGGACGCTGCTCGCATCGGTGCCTCGCATATAAATCATGCTCGCGGTGCGCCAGAAGTGGGGCGGGGGTGAGACCTATGAAAGATCAACCCAATTACAGTAGAATACCGCCCTTTTCGACTTGGCCAGTTGTGGCTTGAACACATTTGCCCACTTAAATCAGAGAACGATTTTATGACGAACTACACGATAGCCCTGTTGGCGGGTGATGGCATTGGTCCTGAAATCATGGCCGAGGCCGTAAAGGTATTTAAGCTCGTTGAGCAGCGCAATGACATCAGTTTTAACCTGGTCGAAGCAGAATTCGGGGCTGGCGCTTATTTTAAGGTGGGACACCCGTTTCCTGAAGCCACCAAGGCCATATGTGACGACGCCGACGCTATTCTCAAGGGCCCTATCGGCCTGAGTCATGAAGAGTCAAAAAAAATCCCGGTAGATTTACAGCCGGAACGCGGAGCTCTGTTGCCCCTGCGGCGCCGCTACAATACGTTCGCAAATTTCCGGCCGGTTTCCCTGCCTAAAGGACTGGCGCATTTTTCCCCGCTAAAGCCCGAGGTTATCGGTGAGGGTATAGATCTCATCATGGTGCGCGAACTTGTGGGTGGTTTGTACTTTGGTAAGAAGGAAGTCGGAGTGAATGAGCAGGGGCTGCGCTATGTCAGAGAGACGCTGGAGTACGATGAGGAGCAGATTCGCCGAATCATGCACGAGGCTTTGCAGCTGGCCATGCGCCGTAAAAAGGTACTGCATAACATCCACAAGAGTAACGTCTTGAAATCCAGTGTGTTGTGGAACGAGGTGCTCGAGGAGGTCGCAGAGGAATACCCCGAGGTTGAGATCCGGCACATCCTCGTAGATGCAGCCGCCACGCTGCTGTGTCTAAATCCGGGGCAGTTCGATGTTATGGTCATGGAAAACATGTTCGGCGATATTCTCAGCGATCAGGGAGGCGGCATTCTGGGTTCGCTGGGATTGATGCCTTCTGCCTGCAAGGGTCCCGAAAAAAGTTACTACGAGCCGTCTCATGGGTCGGCGCCGGACATCGCCGGACAAAATATCGCTAACCCTTACTCCATGATCGGCTCCGTCGCGATGATGCTGGAAAATAGTTTCGGCATGGTTGAGGAATCGCAGAATGTCTGGCGTGCCATGCAAAGTGTGTTTGCGGAGGGCTTTTCCACACCGGATCTGTCCAAGCCCGGCAGCGATGTAAAAATGATCAAGACCGCTGAGTTCGGAGACAAGGTAGTCGCGGCGCTGGAAGCGATGCCCGTTCCGAAATAGCGGCGGGAGTCGGAGCCCCCTACATCTGGCTCTCTGATGCGCCATGCACCGACAATACCGCGTCTGGGGAGGAGCGTTCGTGCAGCTGCAAATTGATGATGCGCAGGCTGGCTAAAATACCGGCAAAAACCTGATTAGAGTGCACACCCCGTGTTTTGATTTCCTGATCGTCACAATCCCAGGTGATCACGCATTCAGTTAATGCACTGGTATGCCCGCCTCGTGGAATTCTGATTTCGTAGTCAAGCAGTTCTGGTAGCTTGTAGTTTTTCGGCGCCATCACGTCGTTGATTGCGGCGATGAAGGCATCGAATCCGCCGTTACCGGAACCTACTCCCTGTAACTCTTCACCATCTACATCCACGCTGATAGTTGCGGTGGATGTCAAGTTGAAGCTGCTGGTCACCGAGCAGCCAAGCAGTTTGATATGGTGATAATTCTTACTTTCCAGTACCTCAGCGATGATAAATGGCAGATCATCGGTCGTAATCTGCGCCTTCGAATCACCCAGTTTGACGATTCTCGCAAGTACCTTCTTCTGATTTTCTTCTGAGAGGCTAAGGCCCAGCGCCTCGAGATTTTTCATAAGTGATGCTTTGCCGCTCATTTTCCCGAGTGCGTAGCTCCTGGTGCGAGAAAAGCGCTCAGGGCTTAGTCGCGTTTCGTAGAGGCCTCCCTTGTGATCTCCGTCTGCATGTATTCCGGCGGTTTGGGTAAATACGTCGGCGCCAACAATAGGCGCATTGGCGGGTACGCGCTTACCCGAGAAAGACTCCACCATCGTGCTCAGCTGTACGATATAACTTTCATCAATAGATAATTCCATGCCCATTTTGTCATTGAGCACGACTGCGATTTCGGCCAGTGATGCATTGCCCGCGCGTTCTCCAAGACAATTGACGGTGCAGTGCACGGCGCTGACACCAGCACGCACCGCAGCCATCACGTTGGCGGTTGCCAGGCCGTAGTCGTTGTGAGGATGGAAATCGAATTGTTGCTCGGGGTAGCGACTTGTCATGTCGGTAAGGCTGTCAAAAACGTCCTCCGGCGACATTACACCCAGAGTGTCGGGAAGCATGAAGTGGTCTATACCGCAGTCCTTCAGTCTGTCCATCATCTCATAAACGTAATCCCGGCTGTCGCGATATCCGTTGGACCAGTCCTCCAGATAAGCGTTAACCTTGAGGCCTTTCATCAATGCATAATCTACCGTACGCAGTATCTCGCTCAGGTGTTGGTCGAGCGTTTTGCCGAGTTGTTCACGACAATGCTTTTCGCTGCCCTTGGTTAAGAGGTTGATAACCTGCCCGCCAGTCTGCAGAATCCAATCGACGCTGAGGGTGTGATCGACGAACCCCAAGACCTCGATACGATCACTGAGATCATGCGCCTGAGCCCACTGGTTCATGCTGGCTACCGCCTCCATTTCCCCTTGGGAGACCCTGGCGGAGGCGACCTCGATACGATCAACCCGCAGTTGTTGTAGCAAGGCCTTGGCGAGATTGACCTTTTCTTCGGGCGCATAGGACACGCCCTGGGTCTGTTCTCCGTCCCGCAGTGTGGTGTCCATGAGCTGAATTTTTCGCGATGTCGTGTTCATGCTGCTCGCCCCCTCCGCTGGAAGGGATAGTATGAGTTATGCCTCGTATTATCACTTGATTGCTTGCGGTTGCGCAATTGGCACGGCTTGATACCTAGTGAATGCCTCGCTGCAATAGACGAAAAAAGCCGTATGACGGGTCGTTTGGGCCAGGTTGGCCTATGTGTGAGCCCGCTACCATGGGGTGGTCCAGGCTGACTTCTGATGGAGATACATGGCGTGCCCAGTCTGTGACAATCGTCCGATGACTGAATTTCCATTGATCTTTCCGCTTCTCATAGCGGTCCAAATAGCGCCCTCCGATCAGTAGGTCGGCTGTTCCAGCGTCGACTTGAACCTGATGGAAGGCCAGCACATAGACCTCGCCCTCAGCGTAGTCGCCATCCACTGCAATGTTAATCGTTGTGACATTGTGATGCAGGATCTTCATAGGGGCCTGAATGTCGGGCATTTGGTCTATGAAGGCCATCGCCGCTCCCGAAAAAAAAGAACCGTGATCGTCGGTCGCGTCCTCGTGATAAAGCGCTCGTAACTTTTTATGATCGTGTCGATCTGCCGCATTGCAATAAGCGTGGATAAGATCGGTGATGTCCTGTTTGTCCAGAAGTTGCTGCAGGCGCTTATCCACTATGTGTTACCAAGCACCCGCTGGTAAGCCTGAATGGTATCCGGCAGACCCATGCGCAATGCGTCCACCGTCAGGGCGTGACCGATAGAGACTTCTTGCAGGCCGGCAATGGTGACAAATTGCGGCAGGTTGATGAGGTCCAGATCATGACCCGCATTCAGGCCAAGACCTGCGTCAACTGCGACTCTTGCAGCCGTAACGAATTGTTCAAAGACGGCGTCGATATCGCGCTGCTCGCGGACGGCGCGGGCGTAGGTTTCGGTATATAACTCGATGCGGTCTGTTCCAACCTGCGCGGCCAGTCGAATTTGTTCTGGGTCAGGGTCCATGAACAGGCTGGTTCGTATGCCCAAAGATTTTAGCTCGGTGACCAGTGGGGCGATGCGATCCCCCTCCTTTTTCAGATCGAAGCCGTGGTCTGACGTCAGTTGTCCGTCCCCATCGGGCACCAGGGTGCACTGGGTTGGACGGATTTCCCGCACCAGGGCCATAAAACCCGGATAGTCGCCGACACCCGGACGTTCGCTTTTGCGGGGAGCGCTGAAGGGATTACCCTCGATATTGAATTCGACCTTGAGGATGTTGGCAAGATCGCGGCAGTCACTGGCGCGGACATGACGCTGATCGGGCCTTGGGTGCACTGTTATACCGTTTGCTCCCGCATCGATACACAGCTGCGCGTGCTGGGGTATATCGGGGTTGGTTGTGTCCCGGGAGTTGCGAATGAGGGCAATTTTATTGAGATTAACGCTCAGTGCGATCATCAGAGGTTCTGTCGTTCGACACTTTCGATCATGATCGTTTCGGTAGGCACGTCGCCCATAGAGCCCTTTCTGGCCGTCTCAATGGCTGCGATGTAATCCACTACGTCCATGCCATCGATTACTTCGCCGAATACAGCGTAACCCTCTCGTCCCGGAGCCCAGTCGAGCTGCAGATTGGAGCGGTGATTGATGAAGAACTGCGCGGTTGCTGAGTCCGGGTCGTTGGTCCGGGCCATGGCGATGGTGCCCCGGGTGTTGTGCATCCGATTTTTAGATTCATTTTTAATTGGCGGATTGGTGGATTTTTTCTGCATTGTTTGGTCAAACCCGCCTCCCTGAATCATGAAATTGGGAATGACACGGTGGAAAATAGTGCCTTCGTAGAATCCACTGTCGACGTAGTCGAGAAAGTTCTCCACGGTAATCGGCGCCTTGTCCGCAAAGAGTTCCAGTGTAATGTCTCCTTCGCTGGTCCGAAGTACGACGACCGGGTTTTCGGCAACAGCTTGTTCTTGTGCAGTCTCCTGCGCGCCGAGGCTTGAAGAAAGCAGAATAGAAAATGACAATAAAAATGTGCGTAACACGTTAATCTCCTTTACCAACTTGAGGCTTTTCGTCGTTTTGGCGCTAATCTGGGTGCGACGAGCGCTATAATTACACCCAGCAACACGGCGAGGGTGCCATTCATAAAGTCTTCATTATCCAGTTTGTCGGTGAGCCGTTGTTTTTCAGCCTGTAGCATTTCCACCTCAGAGCGCAGGTTCTCGGCTTCTTCGACCAATCGTCGGTTGCTGGTGTCGAGCTGAACTGCTTTACCCGAAATCTGCTTCAGTTGGTGCAATTCCTGGCGGACCTGCTCCAGGCCATTTTCGCTGGCGTCAAGCCTGACAACGAGATCCTCTCGCTCGGTCTCAAGCATGCTCAGCTGGGTACTCAGGTCCGCGCTTTCTTCTCCGGATTTTTCGATCTTGCGCGTGGCAACGGATAATCGCTGCTGGGCGGGCATTTCCGACATCAGGTATTGTGAACGGATCCACCCGGTTAGCCCCGCGTCACTGGTGACTTCTGTCCATTCTCCGTCGCCGGAGGTGCGGCTGACGCTGAGGCGGGTACCTGATATCAGGCCCCGGTGAATAATCCTGTACTCGTTGCCCGCGCCGCTGCGCAGTGGTACATACTGCTTGTCACTGACATAACGGATTTCCTGTGCGTGGCTCACGCCAGAGTAAAATACGAGAGCCAGTAGTAGGGCGGCGAAGCGTGCCAAGGCGAAATCCTTATTCTGTTCAAACGTTTAAAAAAGCGATGGTCAACACCGAGTCAGGCATCTTAGCTGCCGCAAGGCAAGCCTGTAAACCGGCATCTTGAATTACGGTAGCACCAGTTTATAGGGTTTCACAGTCACCTTGCGGAAAACCCCTGCGGTGGCATACGGGTCAGCATCTGCCCATGCTGAAGCTGCTTGCAGGCTGTCGAAATCGGCGATAATTAGACTCCCAGTGAAGCCCGCGTCTCCAGGGTCCTCCGTGTCCAGGGCTGGGTTTGGCCCCGCGGCTTTCAGTCTGCCCTGATCAACGAGTTCTCGGAGGTAGGCGAGGTGAGCGTCCCGAGTCTGCTGACGCAGCGGCAGGCTGTTTTCGACATCCTCGCAAATTATTACATAGTACATTTAGGGTGATCTCCACTTATAACGATTCGTCCTGCTCCGGCTCGTTCGAGTTTTCCTCTTTCAGGTGCGGACTGATTAACAGCGCAGTCAGCACAGTCAATGTGAGGATGAAGCCGAATGAAGAATATAATTTATAGTTGACCCAGGCTTGCTCGCTGTAGCGGTATGCGACAAACAGATTGAGGCCACCGACCAGCAGAAAATTGCCGATCCAGAGCGCGTTCAATTGGGTCCATACCTTTTTCGGCAAGCGGATTTGTGTCCCGAGCGTGCGCTCCATAAGATTCTTGTCGCCGATGAACTGTGACGCACCAAACACCAGCGCCAGTACCCAGTTGAATACGGTGGGTTTCCACTGGATAAATGCTTGATTGCGGAAAACCAGTGTTGCGCCGCCGAATACCAAAACAGCAATCAGCAACCACAATAAGCGTTTCTCGAAGCTACGAGTCACAGCGTAAGTAATCGCGACTTGCAGGAGTGTCGCGACCATTAGTGCTGCTGTTGCTGAAAATATACCATCAAAGCGGTAATGCCAGCCTGCTACCGCAATACTCTCACCGTCCAACTGGTAGACGATAAAAAACAAAATGATAGGTATAAACTCAGCTATTTGCTTCATGGATTCTTATCAGCTCCGGCTGTTACTATGCGAATTAACCTGTTGATTGGAGCCGGGTTGCGGCTGACCCGACCAGTGTAAAGATTGTGCGAATCGACTTCCATACCCACACTACGGCTTCTGATGGTGCTCTTGACCCTGCGGTTCTCGTCGAGCGCGCTGCCGCCGAGGGCATTTCCATGCTTGCCATTACTGACCACGACACAGTCGCCGGTTTTCTTGCGGTAGCTTCGCTTCCCGTACCGGGGTTGAACCTCGTGCCCGGTGTGGAGTTATCCTGCCAGTGGGGTGGGGCGACTATACATATACTTGGCCTGGGAATCGATTGTGACCATCCACTTATGGTTGAGGGGCTCAAGCACATGGCGCAGGCGCGGCAGGAGAGAACAGGGATAATAGCGCGTCGCCTGGCGTCCAAGGGTTTCGAGGGTGCCCTCGAGGGCGCACTGGCCCTGGCGGGCAGCAGTCAGCCGGGCAGACCGCATTTTGCACGCTGGATGATGGAAAAGGGTCACGTTGCTGACTTCAGTGAAGCATTTGATCGGTACCTGGGGCGCGGCAAAGTGGGCGATGTGAAGGCGTGTTGGCCGGAACTGCCGCAAGTCGTCGACTGGATTACGCAATCCGGCGGTGTTGCAGTAGTGGCTCATCCCTTGAAATATCGCTTTACCCACATGAAACTGCGTCGTTTGCTTGCCGCCTTCAAGACGGCTGGCGGCCGGGGCATTGAGGTTGCCAGTGGTCGTCAGGCCGCAGATCAGGCGGCACAGCTGCAGTCGTTGGCAGTGCACTATGACCTGGAGGTATCGGTGGGAAGTGATTTCCACCAGGACGCTGCCTATGGTGCGCCTCTGGGTTTAGAATCCGCGCCCTTTGAGCACTTGACAGTGGTTTGGGAGCGCTGGAGGACAAAGGATTCTGCTCACCCCTGACGGGCCGGAGAATGATGTTTTGAGCCAGTTCTTTCAGATTCATTCGGAAACGCCGCAGACTCGCCTGGTGCGTCAGGCGGCGGATATCGTGCGCGGGGGAGGCGTAGTTGTATACCCTACGGACTCTGCTTACGCCCTCGGTTGCCATATTGGCGACAAAATGGCTCTGGATCGGATTCGGCGGATCAGGAAACTGGACGATAAGCACAACTTTACGCTGGTGTGCCGCGACCTGTCAGAAATTGCCACCTACGCGAAGGTGGACAATGCGGCGTACCGGCTATTGCGTCAAACCACGCCTGGCCCCTATACGTTCATATTGAAAGCCACGTCGGAGGTGCCCAAGCGTCTCATGCACCCCAAGCGTAAGACTGTGGGAATTCGTGTGCCGGAAAATGCGATAGCGGCGGCACTGCTGGCAGACCTCGGTGAACCTCTGATGAGCGTGACTTTGATAATGCCCGGTGATGAGTATCCGCTTGTAGACCCTTACGATATTCGTCAATCCCTGGAGCACGAGGTAGATCTGGTAATCGATGGAGGCTACTGCGGGATGGAGCCCACTACGGTGGTTGATCTGGCAGATGAAGTGCCCACGGTGTTGAGGCAAGGAAAGGGCGAGAGTGCACAGTTCACACTGTAGATAATTGCTCCCCAGGGCCCTTATTCACTCGCCAGCGCGCGGTTCGGCGGACAGACTCCGTTGCCTCGCTCTCGATAACCGCGCCATGTCTGCCTATGTGAGGCGACGCTAGCGAGCGTGCCCTGCCTTGCTCCAGTGTCTGAGCATGCTGCCTAGAACAAGGTATAAATAAACGGCGCGACTGCAGAGCCCTGCGCAAGGACCAGCAGGCCACCCAACAGCAGCAGAATGAGGATGACAGGGGCGAGCCAGAACTTTTTACGTTCCTTCATGAAACCCCATAGGTCTTTGAGCAGATCAAACATCAGAACGGCCTCTCCATATTTTCAGGCTTGGGTAAACGAGACTCAACGCGGTAGCTAGTGGCTGTTTCATCCAGTTTGCGTCGCATGGGGTCGTTGAAGAGCCGCATAACCATGCCGATCGGAAAAAACATGAGGAAGAAGATGACACTGAGAATGATTCGTGTATTTACCCAGCCCAGTGCCTCAGCGAATTTCATCCAGACCGTGTAAACAGGGCCCAGGGAGGCAGGCCATACCAAAGCCATCGACGCCAGTATTCCCGCGGCATAAAGGGGCCACAGTGGAACGCTGACATCCCAGATCCATGGAATCAAGCCCATGAAAAAAAGGATGAGCATGCCCCCGGTAACAAAACCGAACTTGCGTAATTCTTTGTTGCTCATTGGATCTGTCATGGTGAATCTGTTCCTGTTAATCCAACTCAAACTCGTTCATCCAGCTGTCGTCTTTTTCGATTTCCGGTTGCTGGGATTTTTCCATCAAAAAATTTTCGACGACGAGGTAATCCATTTCTGTGCGCATGAAGCAGCGATAGGCATCCTCGGGGGTGCAAACGATAGGTTCACCACGGACATTGAATGAGGTATTGATCAATACGCCGCAACCGGTTTTCTCCTTGAACGAAGAGATAAGACCGTGATAACGGGGATTGGTGTTTTCGTGCACGGTTTGTATCCGTGCCGAATAGTCGACATGCGTAATAGCCGGGAGTGCCGACCGGGGTACATTCAGTTTTTCGATTCCGAAAAGACTTTCTTGTTCTGCCGTCATAGGTATACGAATGGCTTCCGTAATGGGGGCAACCATTAGCATGTAAGGGCTGGGGCAATCGTGCACAAAATAGTCGCTGACGTCTTCAGCCAATACAGAGGGCGCAAATGGACGAAACGATTCCCGGTACTTGATCTTGAGATTCATCACAGATTGCATTTTGCTGGAGCGTGGGTCACCGATAATAGATCGGCCGCCAAGCGCGCGTGGTCCAAACTCCATGCGGCCCTGAAACCATCCCACGACATGCTCGCTGGCAAGAATATCTGCCAGTTTTGGTAACAAGGCGGAGTCATCCAGTTCCTGATAGACCGCTCCACTTGCGTCCAGCTGCTTGCGAATTTCATCACTCGCATAGCGCGGGCCTAGATACGAGCCTTTCATGCTGTCGGCGCCGTTGATTTCCCTGTTACCATCGTGTCGCTCATGCCACGCTACAAGGGCGGCGCCCAGTGCGCCCCCAGCATCACCGGCGGCCGGCTGAACCCAAACTTCATCAAATACTTCGGCTCGCAGCAGTTCCCCGTTGGATACACAGTTGAGCGCTACTCCGCCAGCAAGACAGAGATTGCGGCAACCTGTTTCCCTCTGTGCGGTTTTTGCCAAACGAAGCACTACCTCTTCGGTGACTTTCTGTATGGAGGCGGCAATGTCCATTTCGCGCTGAGTCAGTTCGCCCTCAGCTTGTCGCGCCGGTCCGCCAAAAAGCTTGTCGAACTTTTTATTGGTCATGGTAAGGCCGGTACAGTAGTTAAAGTACTGCATATCCAGCCTGAAGGTGCCGTCCTCTTTCAAGTCCATCAGGTTGTCGAGAATCAGCTCGACGTAGGTGGGTTCGCCATAGGGTGCAAGTCCCATCAGTTTGTATTCACCTGAATTCACTTTAAAGCCCGTGTAATAGGTGAATGCGGAGTACAAGAGGCCCAGTGAATGGGGGAAATCCAGCTCCCACAGCGGCTTCAGTGTTTTACCTTCGCCCAGCCAAGCGGTCGTAGTTGCCCACTCGCCAACGCCATCGAGACAGAGCACCACGGCTTTCTCAAAAGGGCTGGGGAAAAATGCCGACGCAGCATGGGACTGGTGATGTTCCGAAAACAACAAATCCGGAAGTTCAGTCTTTTTCAAGTCGCCAAGGTTCGATAATTCAGTTTTCAGCGTACTCTTGAGATAAAGCTTTTCCTTGAGCCAGATAGGCATCGCGGCGATGAACGAACGCAGTCCGTTGGGTGCATAAGACAGATAGGTCTCCAGCAGTCGCTCGAACTTGACCAGCGGTTTGTCGTAGAAAACCACTTCGTCTACATCAGCGAGACTCAGCCCCGCTTCTGCCAGGCAATAACGGATGGCGCTGCCGGGGAAGCCGGCGTCGTGCTTTTTACGGCTGAATCTTTCTTCCTGCGCAGCGGCAACGATTTCTCCATCTTTCACGAGGGCGGCGGCACTGTCGTGGTAGTAAGCAGAGAGCCCAAGGATGGTTTTCGCAGCGGTCATGTTTTGGCTACCCCCGGGTAAGCCGTATTGATGTCGTCGATAACGCTACTGGATGTTGCCCAAATTGGCGATAATCGTGTGTGAAATGCGCGAACTCGACCACGGTCCCAACAGAGTAGATGCCCGCGCGCGGCAGATCTCGAAAGCGTGGTGAAATGTTTCATGAGATCGTGGCCTTCTTTGCGACGCTCGGCTACCAAAGTAATCGTCTTTTTGCGCGCCTACTCGAGTTAATCCGACCTGTCGCGGGGCCCTGGGTTCGAGGGCTGCTCTGCACACTGTTACCTGTTGTACCCGGGTGCCGTGACCGGGCGTTGCCCTGAAGGGTGTGAGCGAATGGTCGGCACATCTCCAGAGTTTTTTATTAAATTGGCGCGCCCGGAGAGATTCGAACTCCCGACCAACTGGTTCGAAGCCAGTTACTCTATCCAGCTGAGCTACGGGCGCCCACGGGGTTGATTATATAGATTTCTGGCGTTTGCGGAAGAACCAATGCTGACAACGGCCCTAATCACCCCCGCCTTTGTGTCCAGCCCGACGCTGGCAGCACCCCCTGCAGGACGCGGTAGGGCATCCAAGCGCAAATATTGCTTTGATCCCCCTCACTATTGCGAGCCATTCTCAGGTATACTTGAAGAAACGTTGGGGGCAGAAATCACGGTGTCAGGAAACGAAACCAACCCCGGCGCTGAGCTGGAGGCACAGGCAGCGGATGCGCAGGAACAGGCGGACCGGGCCTCCCCACCCCCTGAAAATCTTTCCGCACCCCTCGAAACTCAGCCCCAGCAGGCGGAAATGCCCTTTGCGATTGTGATGGGGCAGGCGCTTACTGAGCTTCCAAAGGATCTCTACATACCACCGCAGGCCCTTGCCGTCATCCTTGAGGCTTTCGAGGGTCCGCTGGACCTGCTTCTTTACCTTATTAAGCGGCAGAATATCGATATTCTGGATATTGATGTTTCTCGTATTACCGATCAGTACATGGAATATGTCGATCTCATGGATGCCATGCAGTTTGAGTTGGCAGCAGAGTATCTATTGATGGCTGCGATGCTGGCGGAGATCAAGTCGCGGATGTTGTTGCCACGCTCCACCGATGTGGACGAAGACGAGGAGGACCCTCGAGCTCAGTTGATTCGTCGTCTGCAGGAGTATGAGCGTTTCAAGAAAGCTGCCGAGGAGATTGAGGAGCTGCCGCGACAGGAGCGCGACAGCTGGGTGGCGAGTGCGGAGCCGCCAGAGATTAATCGGGCGCGACCGGATCCCGAGGTCGAGATGCGTGAGTTATTGCTTGCCCTCAGCGAGGTTATGCGCCGCGCCGATATGTTCGCCAGTCATCATGTGGCACGCGAGGTGCTGTCCACGCGGGAGCGTATGAGTGAGGTGCTCGAGCGCTTGACGGGGGAACAATTTGTACCCTTTGTCGCGTTATTCAGCGTAACTGAAGGTCGGCTCGGGGTGGTTGTGACGTTTCTGGCGTTAATGGAATTGATCAAAGAAGCTCTGGTGGAAATTGTGCAGACGGAGAGTTTCGGTCCCATCCACGTCAAGGCAAGGGCGGAGTAATATGTCGGAAACAGGCTTGGTACAGATTCTCGAGGGAGCTCTGCTGGCGGCGGGAAAAGCATTGACGGTGTCGCAGCTCGCTGATCTGTTCGAGACACATGAACAGCCGGAGAAAGCGGAGATTCGTGAGGCGCTCAAGGAAGTGGCGGAGCGTTGTGACGGCCGTGGATTTGAATTACTGGAGGTGGCTAGCGGTTTTCGTTTTCAGGTGCGTCAGCCTCTTGCACCCTGGGTCCAGCGGCTCTGGCACGAGCGACCCCAGCGTTATACCCGTGCCCTGTTAGAAACCCTGGCGCTTATGGCCTATCGACAACCGATTACCCGGGGTGAAATCGAGGAAATTCGAGGGGTAGCGGTCAGTACCAATATCATTAAAACGCTCCATGAGCGTGAGTGGATACGCGTTGTGGGTCACCGGGATGTCCCCGGTCGCCCCGCTATGTACGCTACGACCAAGCAGTTCCTGGATTATTTCAACCTGAAAAGCCTGGACCAGTTGCCCGCCCTCGCCGAAATCCGTGATCTGGACACACTGAATGCGGAGCTCGGTTTTGGCGAACTGCAGGCGCCTGAGGGTGATGAAGATCGCCCCAGTCTGACCGTCGTGGGGGGCACTGAGCATCCAGGAACAGACCAGGAGGCCGAATCGCTTACGCTGGCCGAGGCTGCTGAGGACCTCGAGCAGCGCGCGGTTCAGGGCGGCGATGGCGAAGCCGAGCGCAGTGAGTCAGCCGGCCCTGAATCCGAAGAGCCCCGTGACGCGGTTCCGCTAGACCCCAGCCCGCAGACCTGATTGGCATGCCCGACAAGACCACCAGACATGCGTCCGGCAGTCCGCCACGATCTTCGAAGACCGAAGCGGCGTTGCCTGTTGCGGGTGAAAAACTGCAGAAAGTACTGGCACGCGCGGGCTTTGGCTCTCGGCGCGAGATGGAGCGGTGGATCGAGGCGCGCAGGATAACGGTGAACGGCAAGGCGGCCACATTGGGTGACCGGGTCGGAGATCGTGACCGTATCAGTGTCGATGGCCGCCCTTTGGCAACCGGCGCTGCTGAGGAAGTGCGCTGCATTCTCTACCATAAACCCACCGGTGAAATCTGTTCTCGGGACGATCCGGAAGGACGCCCCACGGTGTTCCGGCGCCTGCCGCCGCTCAAACCAGGTCGTTGGATTTCAGTTGGCCGCCTCGACTTTAATACGTCCGGCTTGTTGATCTTTACCACCGATGGAGAGCTGGCTAACGGTCTGATGCATCCTTCTTCTCAGGTTGAGAGAGAGTACATGGTGCGTGTCATGGGCGATGTGAAGCCCGAGATGCTGCAAAGTATGCTCGAAGGTGTGAGGCTGGACGATGGGGTAGCGCGTTTTACCGATATCCAGGAAGGTGAAGGTGACGGGATAAACCGCTGGTATTACGTGGTGTTGATGGAGGGCCGTAATCGCGAGGTCAGACGTCTATGGGAATCCCAGGGACTGACCGTGTCGCGCCTCAAGCGCGTGCGCTACGGGAATGTATTTATACCTTCAAGAGTCAAGCAGGGACAGTGGCAGGAAATGGACGAAGCCGATATCAAGTCACTGTATCGCCTGGTCGATTTACCAACGAAAAAAATCAAGCGGGCCACGGCGAGAGAGCGTGACGTTATGGAGCGTCAGTTTGGTAAGCGCACTGGTCGTGGCGCTGCGCGGAAAGGCGGACGCTAACGGACGTCAAACGTCCTGCCGGTAATGCCAGCGCTGTCGTCGCCCATGAGAAACAGGTAACCCTGCATGATATCTTCCGGTGACGGGTTGTCGGTGGGTGTTTCCGCTGGGAACGCGGCCCGGCGCATTGCCGTGTTGGTCGCCCTAGGATTGAGGCTGTTCACCCTGATGTTGGACGTATTTTCAAGTTCCCCGGCCAGTACTTGCATTAAGCCCTCAGTGGCAAATTTAGAGACGGCATAGGAACCCCAGTACGCCTTGCCAACCCGCCCCACTGAGGATGAAGTGAAAATCAACGATGCGCTTTCTGCAAGGTTTAACAGCGGTAGCAAGGTGCGCGTAAGAATGAACTGGGCATTCACATTGACCTGCATGACGTCCTGCCAGTCGGCGTACCCCGCACTTTGTATAGAGCGGCGGTCGCCGAGCAATGCCGCGTTGTGCAGTAGTCCGTCGAGATGCTTGAACTCACCCCCGAGTTCAGTCGCGAGGTCGATGTAGCTCTGTTCCGGAGCGGTGGCGAAATCTATTTCGATCATGGCTGGCTTGGGAGCGCCGGAAGCTTCGATTGCATCGTATACGGCCTCAAGCTTGCTTGCGGTGCGACCCAGTAGTAGCACGGTGGCACCATGTGCGGCATAGGCCATGGCAGCTGCGCGGCCGATACCATCACCCGCGCCGGTAACTAGAATGTTCTTTCCTTTCATCAGGTCTGCGCGAGGTTGGTAATCGGTGGGTATTATCGAAACGTCCATGGTACGTCCTGTTATTGTTTTCCAAGAATCATTTCAGCCAGCGCGGCGCTGCTGTTTGCCTGCGCATCGGCGCCCCAGTCTGCGGCATTATCGCCGGGTTCTATGTATCCGTAAGCGGCGGCAATAGTAAACATGCCGGCACGCTTGCCTGCCTCGATATCACGACGGTGATCGCCGATATATATCGCCTCGTGCGGTGCGCATTGCAGGTCTTTGCAATTTTTGTACAGTGATTCCGGATGGGGTTTACGGTGCGTAACGTCCTCCGGGCAGACAACACTCCCGGGTGCAGGTTGAATATTCAGTTTCTCAAGTAGAGGCTCGGTGTAGGGGCGCGGCTTGTTAGTGGATATTCCCCAGCCTATGCCGCGGGCTTGCAGTGCGTGTAGTAAGGCGTCTATGCCGGGGTAGGGTGAGGCAAGAGTGCCTACTACCTCGCTGTAAAGCTCGAGTAATCGCAGGCGCTTTTCCTCGAAACCGGGCGTGTCTTCAGTGATGCCTAGCCCGAGACTGACCAATGCCCGAGCACCGTTGGATACCGAGGAGCGAATTCGACCGGGCTCCATGGGCCCCTGGCCATGTTCTGCGCGCAGGGTTTGTACAACGGGTACGAATTCATCGGCGGTATCAACCAGCGTGCCATCGAGATCGAACAGGACTGCCTTCAGTGTGCCTGTGAAACGCTTGTTGTCATGATTCATTGATCGGGTTTGCTCGCACGGACCATGTAATTCACACTCACATCCCTGTCATTGAGTCGGTAGCGACTGGTCAGGGGGTTGTAGGTCAGCCCGGTCATGCCCTCCAGTACCAGCCCGGCCTCACGCAACCAGCCTGCAAGTTCTGATGGCTTAATGAATTTAGCGTACTCGTGAGTGCCTGCGGGTAATAGTTTCAAGATATGCTCGGCGCCGACAATCGCAAAGGCAAAGGCCTTTGGGTTGCGATTGATCGTGGAGAAATACAACGAGCCCCCGGGGCGCGTGAGTGCGGCGCAGGCGGCAATGACTGCGCCGGGGTCTGGCACGTGCTCCAGCATTTCGAGACAGCAGGCGATATCGTAGGTGCCTGCTTCCTCCGCAGCCAGATTTTCTGCGGTACTTTGCCGATAGTTCACCTCGACCCCTGATTCCAGTCCGTGCATTCTGGCGACGGACAGGGGCGCCTCTCCCATGTCTATGCCTGTCACTGCGGCACCCCGCTGGGCCATAGACTCAGCTAGAATGCCGCCGCCGCATCCGACGTCCACCAGGCGGTTTCCCGCCACCGGGGAGTGTTGATCGATAAAGTTGGCCCGCAGGGGGTTGATTTCGTGCAGGGGTCGAAATTCGCCATTGTGATCCCACCAGCGGGAGGCAAGTGCCTCAAATTTAGCAATTTCCTGCAGGTCGACATTAGCCGGATTGTTCATTGTCACCCTCTCGGTGTGGCGTTAATGCGCTGTTGCCAGTCGTCAACACGGGTGGCTAATGCGTCCAGATCAATCTGCAGTAGCTCGCGATCGCGCATGATAGCCTGTCCTGCCACCCAGCTTTGCGTCACTTGGCTGCCATTACAGGAGTAGACCAACTGTGACAGGGGATTGTAAACGGGCTGTGTTTCGGGGCCCGTGAGGTCGACGGCGATCACATCGGCCTGCTTGCCCGGTTCGAGACTGCCGATTTGATCCTCAAGCCCCATTGCCCTGGCGCCGTTAATGGTTGCCATAGCCAGCGTGTCCGCCGCAGGCAGGGTGGTTGCATCCCGTGTGGCTACTTTGGCCAGCAGGGCGGCTGCCTGCATTTCGCCAAACATGTTGAGGTCGTTATTGCTGGCTGCACTGTCCGTGCCCAGTGCGACGTTAATACCCTGAGCCATCAGTTCGGTGACCCGGCAGATTCCAGAGGCCAATTTCATATTGGATTGGGGGCAGTGCACCACGTGACTGCCCGTAGCCGCCAGTAGTTCGATATCCTGGCTTCCAAGGTCTGTCATATGCACGCACTGTGCTCGGGGCCCCAGTAGTCCAATCCGGTGCAGCGTATCCAGTGGACGCTCGCCGTTCTGTTCCACCGCCTGTAACACCTCTTCGCGGGTTTCATGCAGATGAATATGAACCACGGCATCCAGTTCGGACGCGAGGATGGCGACCCGGGCGAGGTCTTTTTCGTCGACCGTGTAAGGCGCGTGAGGCCCAAACGCGATGTGCACTAACGGGCTATGTTTGAACTGGTCGCGCACAGCGAGACCTTTACTGATGTATTCATCCGTATTGTTGGCCCACTGTGTGGCGAAATTCCAGATGGGAAACGCGATCTGGCTGCGCATGCCAAGTCTTTGCGCTGTCGAAGCCCCGGTATCGGGAAACAGGAACTGGTCAGAAAAGGTGGTGGTGCCGCTGCGGGCCATCTCTGCAACAGCCAGTTCCATGCCATCGGCGGCGAATTGTGCGCTGACGTGTGCTTTTTCGGCGGGCCAGATGTGGTCCTGCAACCAGGGCATCAACGGTAAATCGTCAGCAAAACCTCGCAACAGACTCATTCCGGCATGCCCGTGGCAGTTGATCAACCCCGGTGTAAGCGCATGCCCGGGCAGATCAATAATCTCCCGAGCGTCCAGTCTGTCAGCCTCCTGCCTTGGCAGCAGAGCGGAAATACTGTCGCCCGTAATGGCCAGGCAGTGGTCTTCAAGCACCACACCTCGGGGTATAACAGGCACGATCCAGCGTGGCCTGAGCAGAATGTCCACAGTTGTGACTGATGGGGCCATGAGAAATTTTCCCGTTGTCTGGCGCGCGTGTTCCCTTGATTGAGTGCTCCGGGGCAGTGCAGCCCAGGCGGCGGGAGCGGCCTGCGGCAGAGTATAACCGCAAATGCCTCCGCACGGTCCTCCCGGGGCGCGTTTTTTAGTCATAAAGCGTAGCGGGGAGGGCGTAAATTCACGTATAATTCGGCCTTCGATTCAAGGTTCGCAGAGCATGTGAATACGCGCCGGAAATGGTCCGTTTAAGAGACCCGGTCGCGCCAGATAAAATGCGTTCGCAGTCCCTCAAGGAAGTCTTAGCACATGGGTGAAATAGCCAAAGAAATACTGCCCGTCAACATCGAGGACGAGATGAAGAAGTCTTACCTCGATTACGCCATGAGCGTTATCGTCGGTCGGGCACTTCCTGACGTGCGCGACGGCCTGAAGCCAGTGCACAGGCGTGTCCTGTTTGCGATGAACGAGTTGAATAATGACTGGAACAAATCCTATAAAAAGTCGGCTCGCGTGGTAGGTGATGTGATTGGTAAATATCATCCCCATGGTGATTCGGCGGTTTATGACACGATTGTGCGTATGGCTCAGCCGTTTTCCCTGCGCTACATGCTGGTAGACGGACAGGGCAACTTTGGATCCGTCGACGGCGATTCTGCGGCCGCGATGCGGTACACAGAGATCCGTATGCGCAAGATCGCGCACGCAATACTTGCGGACCTCGACAAGGAGACTGTCGATTTCGTTGAGAACTATGATGGCACTGAGCTTATACCCGCGGTCATGCCTACCCGGGTACCCAACCTGCTGATCAACGGATCATCGGGCATTGCGGTGGGTATGGCGACCAATATACCGCCTCATAATCTGACAGAGGTGGTCAGTGGTTGTCTCGCGCTCATCAGGGATCCCGATCTCACCGTGGACGAGCTGATGGAACATATTCCGGGGCCTGATTTCCCCACCGCGGGAATTATTAATGGCCGCGCCGGGATCATACAGGCGTACCGAACCGGTCGCGGTCGTATCTATGTGAGAGCCAAGGCCGAGGTGATTCCTGATGAGAAGCGCAGCCGGGATACCATTATTATCCACGAGCTGCCCTATCAGTTGAACAAGGCGCGTTTGATTGAGCGCATCGCCGAGCTCGTTAAAGATAAATCTATCGAGGGCATTACAGAGCTGCGTGATGAATCGGATAAAGATGGCATGCGCGTGGTGATAGAGCTTCGCCGTGGCGAAATCGGCGACGTGGTGCTTAATAATCTGTATGCCCAGACCGCCATGCAGTCGGTATTTGGCATCAATATGGTGGCGTTGGTTGATGGCCAGCCCAAGGTCCTGAATCTCAAAGAGGTGCTCGAAGCCTTTGTCCGCCATCGCCGTGAGGTGGTGACTCGCCGCACCATTTACCTGTTGCGCAAAGCGCGTGAGCGCGGCCACATCCTCGAAGGTCTCGCAATCGCTTTGAGTAACATCGACCCTATCATTGAGTTGATCAAGGCTTCGCCAACCTCTCAGGAAGCGCGGGAGAAGCTGCTCGCGCAGGCCTGGGCGCCCGGGGACGTGCTGGGCATGTTGGAGCGCGCCGGCGACGATGCCTGTCGACCTGATGAGCTGGAGGCCCAATACGGACTGCGTGATGGCCAATACCACCTGTCGCCGGCCCAGGCTCAGGCAATTCTGGATCTGCGTCTGCACCGCTTGACGGGTTTGGAGCATGAAAAACTGCTCAACGAGTATCAGGAAAAACTGCAGGAAATTGCTGATTATCTCGATATTCTGTCTGATCCGGAGCGTCTCAAGCTGGTGATCAGAGAGGAGTTAGAAGAAATCGTCACCGAGTATGGGGATGAGCGCCGCACTGAGATTACCGCCTCTAAGCATGACCTCACCGTGGAAGACCTGATTACGAAAGAGGATCGTGTCGTGACGATTTCCCACGCGGGATATGCCAAGACACAACCCCTGAGCGATTACCAGGCTCAGCGTCGCGGTGGGATGGGTAAATCGGCGACGCAGGTAAAGGACGAGGATTTTGTCGAGCACCTCCTGATCGCCAGCACTCATGCCACCATTCTTTGCTTCTCCAATCTCGGCAAGGTCTATTGGTTGAAGGTTTTTCATATTCCGCTTGCCGGACGTAACTCTCGTGGGCGTCCAATGGTAAATCTGCTGCCTCTGGAAGAGGGCGAGCGAGTCACATCTATTCTTCCCGTAGAAGAGTATACCGAGGGCCACTTTATTTTTATGGCGACCGCCAACGGCACAGTCAAGAAGACACCACTCACCGACTTTGCCCGACAGCGCAGCGTGGGGCTTCGCGCCCTCCAGTTGGAGGAGGGCGATGTACTGGTTGGCACCGCGATCACGCAGGGAGACAGTGACGTGATGTTGTTTAGCACAGAAGGCAAGGCCGTGCGCTTCCGCGAAACAGATGTGCGGTCTATGGGCCGCACGGCTCGCGGCATTCGGGGTATCCGGCTTGCATCAGAGCACAAGATGATCTCCCTGATTATTCCCCGGGAGAGCGGCCTGGTGCTCACGGTAAGTGAAACCGGATACGGCAAGCGTACTGAGGTGTCCGATTTTCCCACCAAGGGCCGCGGTGGAAAGGGCTTGATAGCGATGTCTACCAGTGAGCGAAATGGCATGATGGTGGGAGCTGTACAGGTCTTTGCCGGAGACGAGTTGATGCTGATTTCAAACCAGGGCACCCTGGTTCGCACCCGTGTCGATGAGGTGTCAATTCAGGGACGCAATACTCAGGGCGTTCGCATTGTGCGTACCAAGGGCGGCGAGCAACTGGTCGGTATACAGCGTATCGAGGAGCCCGAACCCGAACTCGAGCCAGAATCAGATGATAGTGCCGGCGAGCCGGCCCCTGACAATCCTGTCGATTGAGATACCTTTTTCGCTAAAAAATAGTCCCTGAGGAATAGACGATGTCGCGTAGTTTTAATTTTTGCGCGGGTCCGGCTGCATTGCCGGAGCCCGTTTTGGAAATTGCCCGGGAAGATATGCTGAATTGGCACGGCTGTGGGCTTTCTTTCATGGAGATGAGCCATCGCAGTCCTGAGGTAGTGGGTGTCGCCGAGCACGCGGAGCGCACGCTGCGGAAGCTGTTGTCCATTACCGATGATTACGCCGTGCTGTTTCTGCAGGGCGGTGCCAGCACGCAGTTTTCAGCGGTACCCTTAAACTTGTTGGGGGACAGCCTTGGCGCCGATTACGTCAATACCGGGCAGTGGTCCAAGAAAGCGATTGCCGAGGCCAAGCGCTTCGGCGCCGTGAACGTTGTCGCAAGCTCCGAGGAAACTCAATTTTCTACCATACCGGATCCGCAATTGTGGCAGTTGGACAGCGACGCGGCTTACTTGCACTTCACGCCAAATGAAACGATCGGTGGCGTC
This sequence comes from Candidatus Marimicrobium litorale, assembly GCF_026262645.1. Classification (NCBI taxonomy): domain Bacteria; kingdom Pseudomonadati; phylum Pseudomonadota; class Gammaproteobacteria; order Cellvibrionales; family Halieaceae; genus Marimicrobium; species Candidatus Marimicrobium litorale. The sequence goes on along the minus strand of NZ_SHNO01000001.1, from coordinate 1,278,758 downwards.
GAATTCTCGTGGGTACCCCAGGTAAATGTGCCACTGGTGGGCGACATGTCCTCAACAATCCTGTCTCGTCCTGTGGCGGTGGAGGAATACGGCGCTATCTACGCGGGCGCGCAGAAAAACATAGGCCCTGCCGGTCTGACGCTGGTAATTGTGCGTCGCGACCTACTGGGCAAAGCGCATGCCCTTTGCCCGGCGATGCTCAACTGGCAAACGGCTGACGAAAATGACTCTATGTACAATACACCGCCTACCTTCTCCCTCTACCTTGCTGCCTTGGTTTTCGACTGGCTGGAAGAGCAGGGTGGATTGACGGCCATGGAAGTGCTCAACCGACGCAAGGCAGAAAAGCTGTATACGGCGATTGATAGCAGTGACTTTTATGCCAATCCGGTGGAACTGGCCAGTCGCTCCCTGATGAACATCCCGTTTACTCTGGCGGATGCCAATCTCGATAAGGCTTTTCTTAGCGAATCCGAGGCCGCCGGACTTTTAAATCTCAAGGGGCATCGCTCGGTGGGTGGGATGCGTGCCAGCGTTTATAACGCGGTACCGGAAGCCGCCGTTGATGCCCTTATTGCGTTTATGCAGGGTTTCGAAGCCCGTCACGGTTAGGCCCAATCGTGGGTTTTGACCGGGTGCTGACGCCGTCAGGCAAGCGATCTGATCTCCGCCGGTGGGGGATATGAGTACGCTGTATCCAAGCATTGCGCGCGAATCCGTTGCAACGGAGGGAATTGTGCACTTCCGTTTCGGGACTAAATTAGTGAGAATACCGGTCTGGCTTACCGTGCCCTTGCACGCCGTAAATCGTTTTTTTACGGAGGTCCCGGGCCCAGGACAGCACATAGAGACGCGATGATCAGGCAAGATGGAAAAAGATAAGGCTTTAGAACAGGTCAGGGCAGACATTGATGCTATTGACCGCGAAATTCAGGCGCTGATCAATCGCCGGGCCGAGTGTGCCCAGCAGGTGGCGGAGATCAAGATGGCAGAGTCCGCTGCTGCGTTGGCCCCGGGCGACAGGAATACAACGCCAGTATTCTACCGCCCAGAGCGGGAAGCTCAGGTTCTGGCGAATATTATTAGCCGCAATACCGGGCCATTAGACGGCGGCAGTGTGGCGCACATCTTTCGCGAGATTATGTCCGCCTGCCTGGCCCTTGAAAGGCCCCTGCATACCGCTTTCCTCGGCCCTGAGGGTACTTTCACGCAGGCCGCTACGATCAAACATTTCGGACATGCTGCCGTCTGTGTCCCCCAGGCTACCATCGACGCGGTCTTTGCACAGGTGGAATCCGGGGAGTGTAACTACGGTGTAGTCCCGGTTGAAAATTCTACAGAGGGAATGGTGAGTCATACCTTGGACAACTTTATAGATTCCTCGCTGAAAATTGCGGGAGAGGTTGAGTTGTCTATTGATCTACACCTGCTCGCTAGTGCCGCGACGGTAGAGCAGGGTGTGGAGCGCATCTGCGCCCACCAGCAGGCTCTTGCCCAGTGCCGTAATTGGTTGGATAAACACTGGCCTGCCGTGGAGCGCGAGGCGGTGAGTAGCAATGGCGAGGCGGCGCGCCTCGCATCAGAGCATGCCGGTATTGCGGCGGTGGCAGGGGAAATGGCGGCAGAGCTTTACGGTTTGGAAAAACTGGCAACCCACATAGAGGACTATTCAGACAACACCACGCGTTTCCTGATTATCGGACGTGATATCGTGCCGCCCAGCGGTCGTGACAAGACGTCTATTATTGTTTCGAGCCGCAACAAGCCCGGTGCTTTGTTCCATCTTTTGGAGCCTTTTCGCCGAGGAGATGTCAGCCTGACTCGAATCGATACCCGGCCTTCGCGAACGGAGAAGTGGGCCTACGTATTTTTCATCGAGTTTGAAGGGCACCTGCATGATGAGAATATCGCTGCGATCATGCTGGAGCTGGAAGAGCAGTCCATTATGCTGAAACCGCTTGGGTCTTACCCTCAGGCAGTGTTGTAGGTGTGTCGTGAGCTACGCTAGCGCCAATCTAGTTATTATGGGGCTTGGCTTGATCGGGGGCTCTCTCGCTCGTGCTGCCCGAGCCAGTGGCTTTTGTCAGCGAATTACCGGTTATGGCTACCGCGCTGCATCGTTGCAGCGTGGCATCGAACTCGGTGTGATTGATGACTTTACCCTTGATATCGAAGAGGCGATCGACGCGGCCGATATTCTTGTCATCTGCACACCGACCCTCACCGCAGCAGACCTGCTAAAGGATATTCTCCCTAGGTTGCCGCGCGACGGTGGTGGCCCTGTTGTAACGGACGTCGCCAGCGTGAAGGGCAGCTTGCGGGATGCGGCTGTGAAAATTTGCGGAGAGATGCCTCAGCAATTTGTTCTGGGGCATCCTATTGCGGGGTCCGAGCACAGTGGTGTAGAAGCGTCAGATGCCCGTTTGTTCGTCGACCACCGGGTGATTCTGACCCCGGAGGATGGCAACGCGCCTGCCGCGGTGGCACTGATCCGAAGGCTGTGGGAGAGTACCGGAGCGGAGGTGGTGGAGATGAGCGTGGAGCGCCATGATGCTGTGTTGGCGGCCACTAGCCACTTACCTCATGCCCTCGCCTATACGCTGGTCGATGCCCTGTCGTCCCTGCCGGATAGTGACGAGGTCTTTCGCTGCGCCGCCGGTGGTTTCAGGGATTTTACCCGAATAGCCTCCAGCGACCCCACCATGTGGCGCGATATTGCGCTGGCTAACCGGTCCGCTCTTCTGGAGGCCATAGACCAGTTCGGTCAACATCTGGAACAATTGCGTGTCGCCGTAGAGAGGAAAGACGGGGACGAGCTGTTTGCCACTTTCAGTCGAGCCAAGAAGGCCCGAGATGCTTTCGCCGCGGTGTTGGCGGAGCGGACCAAGTAGGTCGGAGGCCTCATGCATTTCAAGGTAAAACCCGGGGGCATCATTCAAGGCAAAGCCCGTGTCCCAGGGGATAAATCTATTTCACACAGGGCCATTATGCTGGGCGCCCTCGCTGAGGGTACAACGCGCATAAGCGGGTTTCTAGAGGGCGAGGATGCGCTGGCAACACTGGGCGCTTTTCGGGCCATGGGTGTCAGTGTGGAGGGTCCTGAAGACGGTCAGGTTGTGGTGCATGGTGTGGGCCTGCACGGTCTTAAAGCACCTGCAGTGCCGTTGGATCTTGGTAATGCCGGCACTGGCATGCGCCTTATGTGTGGGTTGTTAGCGGGTCAGGCATTCGATGCGGAACTGACCGGTGATGCGTCTTTGCGCAGCCGGCCGATGGGACGAGTGATTGACCCTCTCACCAAAATGGGCGCCGTGATTGCCGCTGCTGACGAGGGCAGGCCTCCGCTTAAGGTGTCAGGTGGCGCCCGCTTGCAGGGCATTCACTACGACTTGCCTATGGCGAGTGCGCAGGTGAAATCCTGTCTGCTGCTGGCCGGTCTTTACGCGCAGGGCTGCACCGAGGTGACTGAGCCCGCGGCCACCCGCGATCATACGGAACGCATGCTGCGTGGTTTCGGATACCCGGTGGACACTGAAAACGGCGCCATTGCGTTGCGCGGGGGTGGACAGCTGCGCGCGTGCGATATCGACATCCCTGCGGATATTTCATCCGCGGCTTTCTTCCTGGTAGCTGCCAGCCTGGTACCTGGATCAGATCTGTTGTTGACTCATGTCGGTATTAACCCGACCCGTGTGGGTGTGCTTAATATTCTTACCTTGATGGGGGCAGATATTAGCCTGCTGAATAAGCGTGAAGTGGGCGGGGAGCCGGTGGCAGATGTCCGTGTACGTTATGCGCAACTGCACGGTATTGAGATCCCACCGCAGCAGGTGCCGCTGGCCATTGACGAGTTCCCTGCTTTGTTTATCGCCGCAGCGTGTGCCCGTGGGCGTACCGTCTTGCGTGGGGCAGAAGAGCTCCGTGTCAAAGAGAGCGATCGTATCGCCGCAATGGCAGAGGGCCTCACTACCCTCGGCGTTTTCAACAAGGTGTTGGATGACGGCATCATTATCGAGGGAGGTGAATTAGGTGGCGGCGTTATTCACACCTATCATGACCACCGCATCGCTATGTCATTTGCGGTGGCTGCTCTGCGCGCGAAGGACATGATTACCGTGCTTGACTGCGACCATGTGGCGACCTCCTTTCCCGGTTTCGATAAGCTGGCCAGGCAGTTGGGCCTCCGTCTGGAAACCGGTGGCCAGGCGTGACGTTTGCCTCGCCCGTGATCGCTGTGGATGGCCCCTCCGGCTCGGGTAAGGGAACCGTTAGCCATATGCTCGCGGAGCACCTTGGCTGGCATCTGTTGGACAGTGGTGCGTTATATCGCGTAGTGGGCCAGGCCTGTTTAATGGAGGGCATAAGCTGGAATAACGCCAGTGCCGTTACGGAGGTCGCTCGTCATCTGGATGTGGCATTCCGGGTGTCTGACGCAGGCGAGGTGTTGGTTAGCTGCAAGGGGATAGATGTAAGTGCGCAAATCCGTACTGAAGAGGGTGGGCGCGGAGCCTCGACAGTGGCGGCCATTCCGACAGTAAGGGAAGCCCTGTTGCAAAGGCAGCGGGAGTTCCTGCGTCCGCCCGGGCTGGTAGCTGACGGGCGAGATATGGGCACGGTCGTGTTTTGCGCAGCACCCCTCAAAATATTCCTCACAGCCAGTGCCTCCGAGCGAGCGGAGAGGCGTTATAAGCAGTTGATTGCAAAGGGGGAAAGTGTTAGTCTGCCGCGCCTTCTGGAGGATATCGAGGAGCGCGATGCCCGCGACAGCAATCGCGAATTTTCGCCCTTGGTGCCGGCAGAAGATGCCATTGTTATTGATAGTAGTGCCATGCCCGTTACCGAAGTGTTCGCGCAGGTACTGCTCGAGGTAGAGAAAAGAGGCCTTGCCTAGGCGCAAGGCAATGATTTTCTGCTCGATTATCGCTTTTACTCTGGCTTTTAATCAACGACGCTGTTTCCGGACTGACTCCAGCCATGGTCGGGAAAACAGTCAATACAACACGACCCGTGTCGGCTGGTGACACGGAGAGATGGTAAGCCGTCTCGATCACATAACAGGTACCTTGTAATGAGCGAATCCTTCGCCGATTTATTTGAAGAGAGTCTAAAAACAGTCGATATGAAGCCCGGTGCTATTGTTACCGGAGTGGTAATCGATATCGATAACGAGTGGGTCACGGTCCATGCGGGACTGAAATCCGAGGGCGTTATTCCCCGCGAACAATTTATCGATGCCAATGGTGACTGCACCCTGACGGTCGGAGATGAGGTACAGGTTGCGTTAGAGGCGGTTGAAGATGGCTTTGGTGAAACCAAGCTATCCCGCGAGAAAGCGAAACGTGCAGAAGCGTGGAAAGACCTTGAGGCCGCTTACGAAGCTGGCGAGGTAGTGACCGGCATTATCAATGGTAAGGTCAAGGGCGGCTTTACTGTCGATATTAATACGATTCGCGCGTTCCTTCCTGGCTCACTGGTCGATGTGCGTCCGGTACGCGAAACCGTGCATCTGGAAGGAAAGGAACTCGAATTCAAGGTCATCAAGCTGGATCAGAAGCGCAACAACGTGGTGGTATCACGCCGCGCCGTGATGGAAGAGGCCAACAGCGTAGAGCGTGATGCTCTGCTTGAGTCGCTGCAGGAAGGCATGTCTGTCAAGGGTATTGTTAAGAACCTTACCGACTACGGCGCGTTCGTCGACCTGGGCGGTGTTGATGGTCTGTTGCACATTACCGACATGGCCTGGAAGCGCATCAAGCACCCCTCGGAGATTGTTGAGGTAGGGCAGGAAATTGACGTCAAGATTCTTAAGTTTGATCGAGAGCGCAACCGTGTTTCGCTCGGCCTTAAACAGCTCGGCGAAGACCCATGGCTTGAGATTACCGGTCGTTACCCCGAGGGCAGTCGTGTCAATGCGCGCATTACCAACCTCACCGATTATGGCTGTTTTGCTGAGTTGGAGGAGGGCGTAGAAGGTCTGGTTCATGTGTCTGAAATGGACTGGACTAACAAGAATGTCCACCCCTCCAAAATCGTCAACTTGGGTGATGAAGTTGAGGTAATGGTACTGGATATCGATGAAGAGCGCCGTCGTATTTCTTTGGGCATCAAGCAGTGCCAGCAAAATCCATGGGATGCTTTTGCATCGCAGTACAGCAAGGGCGACAAGATCGCTGGCAGTATCAAGTCGATCACCGACTTCGGTATATTTATTGGCCTGGAAGGCAATATCGATGGACTGGTGCACCTGTCGGATATCAGCTGGAACGAAACGGGCGAAGAGGCGGTTCGAAATTACAAGAAAGGTGACGAGATCGAAACCGTTATTCTTTCTATCGATCCGGAACGCGAACGTATTTCTCTCGGCGTCAAACAATTGGAAGACGATCCGTTTGGTAACTATGTTGCGGAGCACGATCGCGGCGCCATTGTTTCGGGCGAAGTGGTTGCTATTGATGCCAAATCGGTGACGATCAAGCTGGCGGAAGAGGTAGAGGGGGTCCTCAAGGCTTCTGATATCAGTCAGGAAAAGGTTGAAGACGCGCGTAACTCCTACAAGCTGGGAGATACGGTTGAGGCCAAAATTACCTCTGTAGATCGCAAGAATCGCGGGCTGTCACTGTCGGTCAAGGCCAAAGACATGGCCGACGAAAAAGAAGCGGTGGAATCGCTGAAGGACGCGGAGCAGGAGAACGCATCGCCCGGTACCATCGGCGATCTGATCAAGGCGCAGATGGGAGATTCCTGACCCTACAACCGGCGCCTTGGCGCCGATCGCAACAGGCCCGCATCGTCGGGCCTTTTTTATGTCCGGGTTTTGCGGTTCGCCTGTTTTGTGAAACTTTTCCGTTATAAAATAAGGACTTGTGAAATTATGTCGCTGGGTTCACAATATCGATGCTCCTGAATGAGACGTATAAGAATACCTTGGCTGGAGAGTCATATGACCAAGAGTGAACTGATCGAGACGATTTTGTCCCGGCAGAGCCAGTTATCCGCGAAAGATGTCGAGTTGGCGGTAAAGACTGTTATCGAGCACATGTCGCAAGCGCTGGCCAGTGGAGAGCGTATTGAGATTCGAGGCTTCGGCAGTTTCTCCCTGCATTTTCGGGCCCCCCGTCGTGGCAGGAATCCAAAGACGGGAGACGCTGTTGAGCTGGCTGGCAAGTATGTGCCCCATTTCAAGCCCGGCAAGGAACTGCGAGAGCGCGTCAATTTGGGCATGCAGCCGGAATCTTGAGCAGGTTGCCCGATAAATCGGCCTGCGGTGTTATTTAAATGAGTGCGGGGGTCCTATGAAGTTCGTGCACAAAGTGTTCACCGTGGTTGTGATGCTGGGCGCGCTGGTGGCCAGTGTGTTGTTTGCTTTACAAAACAAACTGGCTGTCCCGCTGGATATGCTTGTGTATCGGTTTGAACCTCAGAGCTTGGCGGTTTGGATATTGCTAGCGTTCACGCTCGGCGGTGTCGTAGGGATGGCGGTTTCCACTTTAATTCTGCTGCGCACGCGGGCGGCATTGGTGTCAAGCAGGCGCCAGTTGGAGAAAGCCCGCGATGAACTGGGCAAAAGTCAGGATGACGGCGCATCAGCAGACGCGTCATGAGTAACCCCGTTATCGTCGCATTGGATTATGCCCGTGCGCCAGAGGCACTGTCACTGGCACAGCGCCTGTCACCTGAAAGTTGTCGCTTAAAAGTGGGTAAGGAGCTTTTCGCCAGCAGCGGTCCTGAGCTGGTAGAAGAATTACAAAAGCTCGGCTTCGACGTATTTCTGGATCTCAAGTTTCACGATATTCCCAATACTGTCGCGGGTGCCGTTCGAGCGGTAGCAAACCTGGGTGTCTGGATGATCAATGTCCACGCGAGTGGCGGCCGCCGTATGATGAGTGCCGCGCGCGAGGCTCTCGAAGCATTTTCCCACCGCCCACTCCTGATTGGTGTAACGGTACTGACCAGTATGTCAGAGCAGGATTTGATAGACCTCGGTTACGAAGAGTCGGTCGAACAGCGCGTGATGCGCCTTGCTAGCATGGCCGCTGAAAGTGGTCTTGATGGTGTCGTTTGTTCAGCCCTGGAGGCCCCGACCTTGCGTGCTAATCTCGACGACGACTTTCGCCTGGTGACACCGGGAATTCGGTTAGCGGGTGACAGTGCGGGTGATCAGCGGCGAGTAGTGACGCCGGCGATGGCGGTGTCATCGGGTTCGGATTACCTCGTGATTGGACGTTCTATTACCGGCGCAGCGGATCCTTTACATGCTCTGCAACGAGTAAGACAGGAACTAAATCTGTCTCTATAACATCAATTGCGGTTGATTCTTTTGCGTGGCACTTGATCATTGCTACACTTTTTCCTCACGGATGCCTGCAAGGATGCAGTTAATCGATAGGGAGATCGAGCGATGAACGAGACATACCTCTTTTCAATGAAACAGTGGGCCGCAGCACTGGCCCAATTCTGCTCTGCTGCCAGTATGAGATGTATGATGCGCGCCTTATACGTGGTCATGATGCTTGCGATTGGCGTGGCGCTGGCTGTTGCGCCAGCCTATGCCGAAGCGCCGGCTGAGCCTGTCTCTGCTATGACAGGGGCAACACTGGACAAGGTCAATATCAACACCGCCAGCGCACAAACACTGGAGGAAAAGCTTGTGGGCATAGGTGAAGCTCGTGCGGGTGACATCGTGCGCTACCGCGAAACCTATGGATCATTCGTCTCTGCAGATGAGTTGGCGGAGGTGAAAGGTATTGGTCAGTCAACCGTCGACCGTAACCGCGACGTAATTACACTGGAATAAGCTAACCGCATCCGTATGATATGGGGGTTTCTACCCCCATTTTTTTTTGCGGCGGGCCTGTATTGTGAAACTCCTTGTAACCGGCGCTACCGGTTTTATAGGTCGCGCTCTGTGCAGGCGCCTAGTTGCAGAGGGAAGCTCGCTGACCGCGCTTAGTCGGAGTGGTATGCCGGTGAGCAGTGATATTGCGTCTTTGCCTGTCGATTTGAAAACAGAATTGCCCGATAGAAAGCTTCTGGATGGCGTCGATACGATTATCCACCTGGCCGGAGTTGCTCATCGTAAAGCGGACACCGAAACCTACGAGGCCCTCAACCACGAAGCAGCGGTTCGCCTGGCTAGACTCGCTGCCGATGAGGGCGTGAAACGATTCGTCTATCTTAGCAGCGTCAAGGCAATGGGAGAGCCCATCGATGACACAAGACGCTCTGAAAGTAATGGTACGCCTCCAACAGAGCCCTACGGTTTGTCCAAGTGGCGAGCTGAGCAGGGCCTGCATGAAGTGTTCGCGGACCGAGGCCTTTCAGTCATTATTATCCGCCCCACTCTCGTTTACGGCCCCGGTGTAAAGGGCAATCTTCAGGTGTTGCTCAGGTCTATCCGAAGAGGTCTGCCGCGGCCTCCTGGTGGGGGCGAGCGCTCTATGATCGCTCTTGATGATCTGGCCGAGTTGCTGCAACAGGTTGTTGCCCATGCACCCGATGGTTTGCATACCTGGATTGCCTGTGGGGACAAGGATTACAGCACGCAAGCCGTTTATGACCTGATGCGAGAGGCGCAGGGGCTTGGGCAGGGTCGCGGCTGGCTGCCGGGCTGGGCTTGGCAGGTGGGTACGGTGGTTACGGATATTTTTGCCAGGCGCCCCCTGGGCACTACTCGAGCGCAGTTGTTCTGCGCAGAGCGTTACACTAACGGAGCGGCCAAAGCAGCGATGGACTGGGCGCCTTCCCGTAGTCTTGAACAGTTGGCCAGACGCATTGTGTCAGACGGGGAGACCTGACCTTGCTGCTCCTTTTCGCCAGTGTCTGTCTATCCATCCTGGTGTGTGGCGCGTATCTGCAAATCGCCAGAGCACAGAATATTTTCGATATCCCGAACGAGCGCAGCTCCCACTCCCTCGCGACGCCCAGGGGCGGCGGTATAGGCCTGATGCTGTCATTTTCTCTTGGGTTACTGTTGGTAGGTTACTTTTACGGTAGCTGGAGCCCGGCTTATGTCACTTTGGTTTTGGCGGCGCTGTCGTTGAGTGTGATTGGCTTTATGGATGATGTGATCGGGTTGCCGATGCGATTGCGGTTCGTCGCTTACAGCGTGACGTGCGCGCTCGTGGCCTTTGTGCTGTTGCCTTTCAGTTCAGGGTTTGTTCTCGGCACCCTCGGGGCAGTCCTCGCCGCGCTGACCCTGCTCTGGGCGCTCAATCTGTTCAACTTCATGGACGGTATTGATGGCATTGCCGCCGTGCAGACAATCATGGTGTGCACCATGGCCGCTGTTCTGGCATCGAGTTCCGTTGATGGCGCCAGGTATGTCTTGTTTTGCCTATTGTTGGCAAGCTGTTATGCGGGTTTTTTGGTGTGGAATTTTCCGCCGGCACGGCTGTTTCTCGGCGATTCGGGGAGCGTGCCCACGGGTTTCCTTTTGGGAGGGCTCGCCATTATTGCAAGCGTTGAGGATGTGATTCACCCGGCGAGTTGGTTGATACTTATGGCGGTTTTTATCACCGATGCGACCTGGACGCTTGTGTGGCGCATAGTCACAGGCCAACCGTTTACCGAGGCCCATCGTTTACATGGCTATCAGCGTTTGAGTCGTCGCTGGCATTCCCATCTGCGCGTGGACATGCTCTTAGTGGCGGTTAACGCGTTCTGGCTGTTTCCAATTGCCTATGCAGTGCAGTGTTGGCCGCACACGACACTTTTTATGGTAATTTTGGCATATCTTCCGTTGCTCCTTGGCATGGCGAAGGCGGGCAAGTTGGCGTAGTATTTCCTGCTCTATCGGCGCAATTGACCTGAACCACGCGCCGCCCTGTCTCAGCCTTCTACCGGGAGTGCAATTGCTGAATTTACGTACCAGCTTACTGACGCTCTCACTGGTTGGTTTCCTTCTGCGCTGGTTCATTGGCTTCTTTGGTGTGATAAAGGAAGTATTGCACAAGGTTTTGGAACTCCCGCGCAATATCAAACAGGCGTGCCTGCTAACGCTGGATATGCTTTATGTGACCGGCGCCATGTGGGCAGCCGTGGCATTGCGCTATGGCCACACGGGTTTCCAGTTTGGCCCGATCGAGTACGCCTGTGCAGCGGTGACGATTATCTTTAGTGCGGTGGTATTCCTGCGGCTGGGACTTTACCGGGCTGTGGTGAGATTCATGGGCCAACAGGCGATCTGGGCGATCATCACTGCGGCGAGCTACTCAACGTTAATTCTGGGCGCCGCCATCTTTTTTACCCGCGCAGAGGTGCCTCGGGCCACACCGTTTATTTATTGGGTGCTTCTCCTGCTGGGCGTCGGAGGCACGCGGCTTCTGGCCAGAGCGTACTATCAGGCCAAGTCGCGGGCTCTGTCTGAAAACGTCATCATATACGGCGCAGGTCAGTCAGGGCGACAGCTGCTCCAAGCCCTCGATCACGGGGAGCACTACAATCCCGTCGTTTTTGTGGATGACGACCGCCATTTGCAGCGATCAATTATTAACGGACTGCAGGTAGTGAAGCCAGAGGCGATCGAGCAGCTAATTGCACAGCACAACATCACCCAGGTGTTGCTAGCCATTCCGTCGGCATCCCTTGACAGGCGCAAGGAGATCATTAATTCCTTGGTCGGGTTTCCGGTCTATGTGCGCACAGTGCCCACTATCAATGAGTTGGTGGCAGGTGAGGCCAGTGTGAACCAGATTCGCGATGTCAATCTGGATGAATTATTGGGCAGGGAGCCTGTTCCGCCGCATCCCGAGCTGATAGAGCGGTGCATTACCGACAAGGTTGTTATGGTGACCGGTGCGGGTGGTTCGATCGGTTCCGAGTTGTGCAGGCAGATCGTTCGCTCCGGTCCCCGAGAAGTGATTCTGCTGGATAGTTCTGAATACGCCTTGTACAGAATAGAGTGCGAGTTGCGCGACACCATGAGTCAGCTGGGTGTGCACGTGGATCTGGTGGCGTTACTGGGCTCTGTTCAGGATCGAAAACGGTTGGAGAGTATTTACCGGACCTTCAGCGTGGAGACGGTGTATCACGCCGCGGCTTACAAACACGTACCCCTGGTGGAATACAATATCGCCGAGGGCGTGGCGAATAATGTCTTTGGCACCTGGTACGCAGCGGATGCCGCGAGAAAAGCGGGCGTGGAAACGTTTGTATTGGTGTCCACTGATAAGGCTGTCCGTCCGACGAATGTGATGGGCGCATCCAAGCGATTCGCCGAAATGATTTTGCAAGGGCTGGCGCAAGAGAACACCGATACCCGGTTCTGTATGGTGCGCTTTGGTAATGTCCTGGGCTCTTCGGGGTCGGTTGTGCCGCTGTTCAGAGAGCAGATCGAGAAAGGCGGGCCAGTCACAGTGACTCACCCCGATGTATCGCGCTACTTTATGAGTATCCCGGAAGCCGCGCAGTTAGTGTTGCAGGCTGGAGCATTGGGTACGGGTGGTGATGTATTTGTACTGGAAATGGGTGAGCCGGTGCGGATCGTCGATCTCGCCAAGCGAATGATCAAGCTCAGCGGTTATGAAACTACGCATGACAATCACGTGGGGTCACATATTGGCATTGATTACATCGGTTTGCGCCCGGGTGAGAAGTTGCATGAAGAGCTTTTGCTTGGCACCAGGGTTGCCGGTACGGGCCATCCAATGATTATGCGTGCCGAGGAGGAGTGCTTGTCCTTCAGCCAGATAGACAGCCTGCTGACGCGCCTGCGCCAGCATTGTGATGCGCTCGATTGCGACGGTATCAGTCGTGTGCTCAACTCTGCTGTCAGCGGTTTTGGCAGCCACGTTGTGCGTTATGACCACCTCTGGAACAGACAGGCAAAACTGGCCGTTGCGGAACCCGCTGCCGTCTCAAACGTGAAGGAACTCTTTCCGGATAATTCCTGACGTTGGCGTGTAATCGCCTAGACTATACGGTGGGGTAATCTAGCGGAACTTGCCGCAAGTATTCTACTTTTCTGACAGGCTCTGACAGCGTTGCCGAAACGCATCGAGCCGCTGAGCCGGTCTTCCCAGACTGCCCCAGCGCTCGTTGAACAGAGCGTTTGCATCTTCGTATAACTGCATATCCCAATGGTTGGCCTCGCGAAATTGTCGAGTGAGGTCAGGTCCCAGTTCTTCGTAGACACTGGCAATCCGTTCCTCCAGGTCCTGGCCCTGATTCTGCGTGCTGTTTTGCCTGACGTAGGCCAGGTCAATCTCGGGAAAGTATGGTCGCAATTGCGTCTCCAGTAACAGCATGCTCTCGTCGTAACGTTCCACGATTACCAGCCCCGGCGTTTTACTGAGCAGAGCAACACTGTTGCAATACTCTTGTTGACCGATCTCCTGTTCAAACAGGCCTGTGCAGAAACAGCAATGGTAGTTTCGAATGGTAGGGCTGATCTCCGGTTGAAGTCGCCAGTTGATATATTCCGAGAATGACAGTTTCTTTGCCGCAATCGCGCCTGGTGTGTCCGCATCTTGCTTTTTCTCGAACTCGTAAACAGAGCGGGCTCTATCGATTGGGTGTCTGATCGAGATAATCGGCAACAGTTTGGTATTGTCAGGTTGAGGCAGAGGAAAGCGAATGTGGTGACTGGAAATTGCCTTGAGATCAGGATGCGAATCGATATAGGGGCCGAGGAAGCTGGCGCCCTTTCGCATATTGTCATCGTCCCTGTGGTCTGTGAATCCTGCGCTCAAACTGCGTTCGAGGCTCCAGTCCAGTGTGGTGCCCGCATTCTTGAAAATATGACAATGAACCAGCAGCACCCGAGTTTGTTTGTCCGGTGCGGGACGATCGTCAGGACCACTCCATAAGGCGCCTTCCAGCGCACTCCGAATGGCTTCAAAGCTGAACTGCTGACGTATTACTTCGCGGCAGTTGGTTGATAATTTCTGCCACAAAAATTTGTCTGTATAGAGGTCGATGACTTTTTCAGCAAACGCAGTTTCGCTGTCGGTTATGAGGGCATTGTGCTGGTCAGTCAGGTTCATTCCCTCTGCACCAATCGTGGTGGTCACGACGGGAAGCCCGTAAGAAAAGCTCTGGCCGATTTTACCCTTGACGCCCGCACCATGCAGCAGTGGAGACACGAAGACGCGACAGCTTTGAAAGTATCCGGATACGTCTTCGACATACCCTGCAATGGTAATGTGATCGTTTGCGAGAGCAAGAATGCGGTCGGAGGGCTCGCTGCCAACAATGGTCAGCTCAATATCGGGTATCTTTTGCCTGACCAGCGGCAAAATATACTCAATGAACCAGACTATTCCCTCCTCGTTAGGGGGATGATGAAACCCCCCGATAAACATCAGTCCGCTGCGCGCTTCGAAGCCTTTTTCACAAGGTTCCAGAGAATGAATATTAGAGACAACGTTTACTTTATCCGCAAACGGCTCGGTTGCCAGTAGTTCCTTCTCTATCGGGCTGACAACAAAAGTGGTATCTGTCTCTTCGGCCAGATAAAACTCGAGATTTTTCCACTGCTGGACTTCCAGCTCCAGGCGTCTCTGTTCGCGCACATAATGAAGATCTACAGTATCGAATATCGTTTGCGCAGTAGAGTATTTCTTGACCAGGTGTAGGTATTTTTTTGCCGTAGCGGGACGCGACATCAGCACTGCGTCCAGGCTGTTGCCTTCTTCCTGAATAAAATTCTCGAAATTTATATCTCCATACTGCGCCTCTACCCCGAGGTCCTGTAAAGCGCCTGTGTATTTCCTGTCGTAGGTGAGATCATCCGGCCAGAACGAAACCCTATAATCCATCTGTTTGAATATTTGCAGCATCGATAGCATGCGCTGGGAACCTGAATCTCTGTCCCAGGTGGGCGCATAGTGATCGATTATCAAAATATGCCGGGAGGCGCCGCGCTCTCGCGCCATGCCGGTTCCCTCCGCGCTGGTGACATGGTCCCGCGCCAGAATCCCCTGCCATTTCTCGACAAACTTGTGCCGGTTCACTTCCTGAAATCGCTTGTAGCCTGAGGTCGTCTTTTTGCCAGCCGAGGCACCACCGAAGTGTACAATTCTCGCTCTGGGTTGATAGATGACCCTATAGCCCATAGAGCGCACGGTGAAGCACAGGTCTGTATCCTCGTAGTAGGCGGGGGCATAGCGCGTATCGAAACCTCCGACCGCCTGCCACAGGCTGCGGGGTATTATCAGGCATGCACCTGAGCAGTAATCCACCGCCCTTCGATAGCTATAGCAGGGCAGCTCGGGGTCGTCGTCATGACCGTAATTACAACCGGTACCATCGCGCCAGATGATACCGCCTGCTTCCTGCAATTTGCCATTCGGATAGACCAGTTTGCCGCCTACGATGCCGGTCAATGGATCCTGAAAGGGGTCGAGTAGGGCGTCTATCCACTGTTCGCTGACTTCGGTGTCGTTATTCAGCAGCAGGATATACTCGCCTGAGGCCTCTAATGCGGCCTGGTTACAGGCGTTGACAAAAACCTCGTTACTCTCGTTTGTGAGTACTTTTATACCGCTCATATCTGCCAGCAGCTGCGGCGTGACATCGGATGAGTTATTGTCGACCACGATAATTTCAAAACGACCTGATGTGTGTTGGTGCACGGACTTGAGGCAGGTGTAGGTAAAGTGCCAGTTGTTGTAGACCGGAATGATGATGCTGATCTGCGGATCTTCGGAAGTGGCAAAGGTAAGTGGTTCCCACTTGGGAATCTCTGGAGTAGCAGGCTGGCCCGCTTCGTCGGCCCCGATGCTATCGGGCGCGCTCCTCGATCTTTCCCCCTCATCTTCGCGCGCCTTGCCTGATAAACCCGCAAGGCCGAGCTTTACCTGCTGCAGTAGTCCGCGCAACGCTGTTCCCGCAGGTAAGATTTTCTCTACGGTCTCCTGATATTTCTTGTATACGCGCCAGGGGGGAGTGCTAATAAACTGGCTGACATCCAGCTGCAGCTCTCGCTCCTTATAGAGGGCATCGGTATTGGCAATATAGCGGTACTCGCGAAACACTTTATCGGTCTCAAAATCCGCCCGTATCTCGCGCAATTCGTCTCTGAACCATTGCGGTGACTGGGTCTCCAGATGCTGGTCGCGGAGTTTTAAAAGATCGCTGTTATAGAAGAGTTTCTGACTGGCTTCGAACTGCTGCTGCAGCTCGTCAAGCTGCAGCAAGTCTTCGGTGTTTGTGGTGCCCGCATCTGCTATCTTGCACAGCAGTTGGTAGTAGTCTCGGATAACAGCGGGACACTGGCTGGCCAGCGCTTCGTCGTGCACCTGATGGTGTCGCATTTTCTGATCGAGGAAATCAGAGAGTTTGTTTTTACTCTCTTCTGTAAGAGAGGGTAGTTCGAAACCAATGCTTGCAAAAACTTTCCCGACACACTGTTGCGGGTCCCGAAGCAAGGCGTCGTAGCTCAAGAATCCTCTCGGGTGTTTCCGCGTGTTGCGCTCTGCATCCACCATGTACTGCATCCACAGTACAAGTGATTTTTCTACCGAGAAGCCGTTGCGTTCCGCTAGCGAATTGGCGATTTCCAGCGGGTTCCTTACAACCAGCGCGAAATGAGGTGCCACGTCCTCCGCAGTCAGAAGCGGCATCCACAAGGGTAACAAGCGAGACAGGCGTGGGTCCTTGAGAGCTGAAATCTGGTCATTGGCCAGGTCTGTGCGCAGGAATGCTCGGATATCCAGCTGAAGCTGGCTTTCTTCAAATTGCTCTGTCCATCGAGCTGGAAGTGGCAGTGTGTCATCCCAGGAAGAATTCAGTGTGTCAAGAATGCAGTCGTTTGCCTGCACGACATATTTATTTTCAAAGAAGCCCTTGGGATTGTCCGATTGGGTTTCGAGCATTACTGTGCCGAGATTCAATCCGAGAATATCGAGGATACCGGTAAAAGCGGACGTACCGCTGCGGTGCATTCCCAGTACAACCAGACAATTTTTCATAGCTCGGATGAGGTGCTTTCAGGCTGCGGCAGCATGTAATTTCAGGTAGTAGCGCCAAAAGGGCAGAACGCTAAAAATAGTACACTAAAACGCGACATTAGGGCGGGCTTACGGCGTAAATTTACAGGAATTTGCGTTATTGCCCGCAAAAAAAGCCTCTGGGACGCCGTTGAGAAGCGCGTCGCGCGGGGGCTTGCAGACGTCGGTGCAAGCAAGTGATGGCTCAGCGTGGTGCTACTCCCCTCAACTCAGACTCCAGAGGCTCATACTGGAACGGGCTACTCACTCCGTCGTGCGAGTGATGGGTCTGTGTTGCGAGGGCGGGTTCCGCCCAGGGCCGGTAAACGCCATTTTGCTTGTAGGCATCTTCCAGAATGACAATAATTTCCCGGTTGCTTGGCGTGCGCATTTCGCCTCTCCTGCGTTGTTGGACTGCAGACGTGTGTATGTTTTACGTGAGCCAGGGCGTGACGCACAATTCAGTCTGCCGTCTGTAAAGGCTATGCGAAGACCGGCAAGGCTGGCGCCGTTTTTGGTTACCCAAATGAGGTATAAACACGAGACGCTAAAGTGGGGGGCACCGACTTTTATCCTGTCCAGGAACCCCATGCGCTGAATCTGGCCCAGAGGCTCCTGTGAGTCTCTCAGTCAGAATAAATAACGGCAGGCTGACGGTGATTAAAAGAAAGACGCGGTTACTGGCAAAGTTTATTATGCGAATGCGTTTTTTTCGCCGGGATGACGCGTTTTTTCGATGCAGAACATGGGCTTACTCGTTCGCTGCCGGTTTCGATCACGGTTTCGATCATCGCGTAACGGGCTTCATGGATAATTGTGCGTATACTGTGCAGAGATGCAGGGGCTTGATGTTTAGAATAAGGGCAAGAATCTTCAAACGAGCTGCGGTGTGGGTAAGTGTTGCGTTGAATTAAGCGAGAAAGTGGCCTGATGATAAAAAAGCTAGGTGCAATCAAGGACGGAGTGGTAGGGCGCTACCAGTCGAGGATTCGTGAGAAGGCAATTACACAGGCAAAGGCCCGGATCGCTCTGTCGCACAGAAACATCAAGGATTTTAGTGAGAGTGAACTGGAGGTCATCGTCCAGGATGAGGAGCAAAAAGTGAAGGGTAGTCTGAAACAGTCTGCGGTAGTCGCGGCGCTCATTGTTCTCGGTTTGAGCTAGGGCAGCGGCAGCGGGTCTATGCTTAATCAGCTTTTGAAAGTTACGCTGATCAGTTCATTCCTGCTCTGGCTGCGGCCGCGCTGGCGGGGCATGTTGGCCCTGTCGTTAGTGGTAATCCTTGTGCACGTGTTACACGCGGAATATTTAGGTTACGTTGAACTTTCAGGGAATGACGCTCTATTGATAGTGTCTTTCGTGGTGAAGTGGTCAGCGCTTGTTGTCGCAGTCACGGCGTATCTTGTGATGACGCTCACTCGACCGCAGGGAAAAATCTCCGCGGTGGATTCGCGGCGTAAGAAAAAGTTTTCGGCAGGTGAGATAGACGCTGCACCGGGCGAGGACGATGGTTTTGAGTTCTTGAGAAAAAAGAAGCGCCTTGAGAGTCGAGCAGAAAAAATGTTGTCGGGGCGTAAGAGCTGAGGTTTTTGTGCTAAACCAGAACAAAGTCTGCCAGTGAGAACGCAAAGGTGAAATATGAACAAGAAAGACCCTTTTAATAATCCGATAAGGCCGCTGGTCGCGCTGCGGGCATTGCGCAAGCTCATTGCTGACCCGGACAAGACTGAAGAAGTGTTTGTCATTATTAGCGCGTTGTCAGGCAATAGTCGTAACAGGGCGTTTGAGCGCTTCCGCAGTACGCCTACAGGCAAAAAAATTCTCCAGGAGGAGCGCGATATTCTCACTGTATTGCGGGACCGTGACAGGTTGGAGCGAATGCCACCTGCATCACTGGGTAAGACCTATTCAGAATTCATGAGCAGCGAAAAAATCAGCGCGGACGGTCTGGTTGGAGCGAGCGAGTCAGGGAGTCGTCCGCAAGACCCCGGTGAAGTAGACCGCCTAAGATTCGGAGTGCGTGTGCGTGATATGCATGACCTGTGGCATGTGGCGACTGGTTATAACAGAGATTTGGTTGGAGAGGCGTGCCTGCTCGCCTTCACCTACGCGCAGTTACGTGACCGCGGCATCGGCCTTATCGTTGCCATGGCCTGGTTGCGTGGAGGACGCTTTCCCGGTGCTCGAAAAATGATCAGGCAGGGTTATCGAAGAGGTGCGAAAGCCGCCTGGTTGCCTGGGGTGGATTGGGAGGCCTTGCTATCTCGACCATTGCTAGAAGTGCGCGCTGAGTTAGGGTTGGGCGATCCGCCGAGCTACGAGGAGATGCGGAGTAACGAGGGGAAAACCGCATTGGCGTCGCGGCAAGCGGCCTGAGTCGTCGGCGCGAATCGAGGGAGGGGTCAGCACTCCAGGCGCTGCGGCTTAGTCGACTGTTAATGCCCGTAAGTCGCTGGTTTATTCGCCCGATTGGAATCGCTGACGACGCGTTATGGGTCACTAGGTGGGGCGACGAATATCTTCAATCGCCTCAGCCAGAGCAGTCTCCAAAGACGTATAAGTCATTTGTAGCTCTTCAACCGAGCGGCTGGCATCGAATAACAGAGATCCAGCCGCAGTAGTTTTCAGGACATCCAGAGGGAGGAGTGGCCGGCGTTTTGTTAGTCTGGACAGTGCCTCCATTCCCTTGGCGATCGGGAATAACCAGGCTTCCGGTATATTACGATCGGGTATTCGCACCTCGGCAATGCGGCCTATCATCTTGAAATACTCTCGCGTCGTGGCTCGCTCGTTTCCGATCAAGTATTTGCGGCCAATACTGTTTTCATGTAACAGAGCGCGAACGATGGCTTCTGCTGCGTCGCGCACGTATACGTAAGTGTAGGTAGTGTTGGCGCCCACCAGTGCCGGTAAATCACCTTCAACCGCGCGACGCACTTCCATGGTTTCCTTATCATCACCGGCGCCTATGACGGCGGCGAGGTGCACAGCGCTGAGAGGCAGGTTCCGCTTTCGATGCAAACGCCAACCCGCTTCGTCACCGAGGTGCTTGCTGCGAGCATAATTACTAGGATGGCTGCCTGGAGCGCTATCCTCGTTGAATGGAATTTTTTCTGGCACCCCCCAGGCTAGTGGCGTACTGACCTGCACAACTTTTTCGACATGTTCTGTGAGGCAGGACTCGAACACGTTGAGCGCGCCCTGTTGGTTGATCTCATAGAACCGCGCATTATTAGCACTCCAGAATTCGCGGTAACCGGCAATATTGATCACCCCCCAAGCACCCTGAAAAGCCTTGGCAAGGCTTTCCCGTTTTGTGATATCGCCCTCAATACAGGTGATTCTATTGGCAAATGGCTGGAGCCCGAGGGCACCTTCGCGCGAGTGAACCAATGCTCTGACCTTAAGATCAGGATTTTCCAACAGTCGCTCTACGACATGCCTGCCGACGAAACCGGTGGCCCCGGTAACGGTGATAACCTTTTTTTTCTCAGTCATTTTCGCTATGCCTCTCTTGCGCCGCAGTTGCTGGGCGCTTAACGCCCCGGACGGAAAACTGCCTGGATTTCCCTTCAGGTTTTGACAAACAGTCGACCGCCGGCAACGACAGGCGGTATATCCTTATACGTGCGAATGCCCGGAGCCGCTGCACAAACGTGTGGTATGGCATTGATTGACGGCAGCCCAGTAATACGCATACCAAGCGCATGTCGCTCGGCCAGTGTCATTTTGCTGCTGTCTTGTCGTGGTATGGGCAGCATTACGCTGTGCACATTGGGATCGCCACGAATATCGATAATGTAGCCATGCTTGTCCGCGCCCTGCCAGTCCCCGATCCCTTCGACGAACCTTCCGCAGACCCAAAGCTGCTGGTTCTCCAATACTGGCTCTCCGCTGACACAGCCCTCCCAGCGAAGGCGCACACCGGCGACCGTGCCGCGTGCGATGACTCCGCCGGGTGTGTCAAAGTCCTCTGAGGCCGGTGCGACCTCGCAGCGGCATCGGATCTCGTCAAGCTCGATATCCAGCAGGCTGGCCATAACCTCGAGAGCGTCACCGAATACTGCCGACTCTTCTTTCTGGCGCGATTCCAGGCCCGGGGTGTCGAGCGGCTGGCCGTACCCGAATGCGGCGATATTGGGATCGCCAAGGAACGGTGTGATGTCCGGCACTGCCTCGGTAATGCGCAGGTGTTCGATTTCGGAGCAAACTGACGACATCACGCAGGCCTGGTAATTGATATGGCCCGGGTTGATGCCGGTACCAAACATTGAAGCGCCGCCAACGAGAGCAGCACCTTGCAATCGTTGTCGTGCATTGCGTCCGTAACGGTTGGCTTGGTAGTCCAGGCCCCAACCCGTCATAAAATTGCAGGTGGTTACGATATTGATGCCGGCGGATAACAGCTGACAGAGCTGGTCGATATCGGGGTAAAGCGGGTTATAGCTGACCACGTCTGGCTTAAGTCCGATAAGTTGATCGATATCAGCAGTAGCGTTGATGCCAAGGGGAGCAAGACCGACGAGTTCACCGGCATCGCAGCCCGCCTTTGCTTCGGAATATGCGTACATACCGATCAACGCGAGGTTGGGATGAGAGAGGATGGCCCGGGTAGTTTCGCGTGCCACACCGCCGCTGGTCCACTGAATGACCTTGATCATAATGCAGCCTCCTCAGACTGAGTTAATAGCAGTAACCGAAACGGGAACGCCATTAACTACACTGGTGCCCGAGGGAATATCCAGTGCCTGATCGTCGATGAGGTCATTGGCGCTGACGCCAGGCAGCATGTCCGTTGCGACAGACTGGCGCGTGCCGCGATAGCGGTGTCCGAAGCCATGTGGCAAGCTGACCACGCCCGGCATCAAGCCATCGTTAAACTCTACCGGTACGATGAGTTCCCCAACCGTGGAGCCAATTTTGGCCTCGCCGCCGTCCATCAGATTTCTCGCGCGCGCATCAGCCGGATTGATCATCAGCGTGCAGCGATTTTTGCCGCGGGCATAGTTGCTCAGGTTGTGTAACCACGAGTTCATGTCGCGGATGTGACGACGGCCAATCAGCACAAGCTCCGGCACTTTAAAGCTCAGGCTGTCGTGCAAGCGCACAATGTCAGCCTCCAGAAGCGGGTGCAGCAATGATATGCGGCCTCCCTTGGTGCGCAGCATGTCTGGCAGTACGCCCGCTTGCAGCGGACCCAGGTCGATACCATGAGGGCTGGCCATGACCTTATCCAGGGTCAGCCCGTCCCGCGCTTCTCCAAAGCGGTCACCGTAGGGTCCAATACGCAGCAGAATGTCCAGGAGGCGCTCACCATTGTGATGGTGTGCCGTCGCTTCACGAACGGCGCTCGCATCGACGTGTTCCAGAGCAGGTGCCTTGAGCACGGTCTCGAGCATGCCCTCGAATAGCATTTCATTCAGTTCGCTTGCCTGCAGGCCGTTCATTCTAGACAGTAGTTCGACGAAAATAGCGTACTGGTCGAGGCTGCCGGGTGCTGGCTTGAACACACGCGGCGAATACCGTGCGAAGTTACGTTGGGCAAATGCCGAAAACAGGAAGTCGTAGTTGCTGTGCTCGAGCTGTGTCGTCGATGGCAGGATATAGTCCGCGTGGCGGGTGGTCTCGTTGATATAGATATCCAGAGCCACCACGAAGCCAACGTTGTCCAGCGCGGCGTCTATGCGCTTTCCATTGGGCACGCTGAGCACTGGATTGCCCGCAACGGTGATAAGCGCATGCACCGCGTCCTCACCTGAGCATTCCAATTCTTCTGCCATGCAGGATGCGGGCAGCATGCTCATATACTCGGGTAAGCCTCGCGCGCGCGAGTGCCAGCGGCCGTGCATCAGCTCTGCCGGCTCGCCGGTATTTTCGTTCTGACCCGTGGCTGGGCGCGCGAACATGGCGCCTCCTTCGGCATCAAGCCTACCCTGTAACAGGTTGACTACGTCGATCAGCCAGCTCGCCAGTGTGCCGAAGGCTTGTGTACACAGTCCGATGCGTCCGTATAAAGATGGGCTGTCGGCGGCGTTAAAATCAGCAACCAGTGCGAGCAGGTCAGCCGGCTTGATACCGGTCCTTTCGGCTATTGCCTCGGGAGTGAAAGGTCTGGCCAGTGCTTCCAATCTCTCCAGTCCGTCAACGCAATCGCCCAGTGGACCAATAGCGACAAGCCCCTGAACGAATAGCTGATTGACCCAGGCAAACAGAAGTAGAGCGTCTGTTCCTGGACGAATGAAAAGATGCTGGTCGGCGGCTTGTGCTGTTTCCGTGTGGCGTGGGTCAAGCACGACTACTTTCCCGCCGCGCTTGCGAATGTCAGCCAGATGCGCGGCCGCATCCGGTGCGCCCAACAATGACCCCTGCGACACCAGCGGGTTACCGCCCATACACACAAAGAAATCTGTGCGTGTAAGATCCGGCACGGGAAACAACCATGGATTGCCGTACAGCAGATCACTACTTAAATTCTTGGGTTGCTGGTCAACGCTGCCGGCAGAAAAGAAGCGTTCTGTGTCCAACATTTGTATAAAAAGTTGGGTGTAGATTTGCGTATGAAAATTGTGACCGTTCGGATTGCCGTAATACATTGCGATAGCGTCTTTTCCGTGCAGCTCGCGAATGTCCTTTAGACGGGCCGCGATATCTGTTAGTGCCTCGTCCCACTCGACTTCTATCCAGTCGTCACCGATTCGCTTGACCGGGCGTCGCAGGCGCTCGGGATCGCTGTGGATATGAGCGAACGCCTGAGACTTTGCGCAGACATAGCCGTTGGAGCGTGTGTCTTCTGCATCACCTTTGATCGACAGAATGTCTCCTCTGTCGCGATCGACCTCCAGCGTGAGTCCGCAACTGGCCTCACAGGTCGGGCAGCTGCGGTAAATGATGTCCTTGGTGCTCATGGCGCTGCTCCAGTTGCGTTTAGTTAGCCGCGCGCACCGAATCGCTCAGTGCCGTCGGATTGTGCAAGGATAGCCGACTGTTAAGTACTCCGCTACGACGATATGCCTTGCCAGAACGAAAGACAATCGGCCGTTGCTCTGACAAAAATAATTGAATGGACAAAGGTGTCAATAACGTCAGAGAATAAAGCCACGTCAACTGCAACTTGAGCGCCCTAACATGGA
The DNA here is from genome assembly GCF_026262645.1 of Candidatus Marimicrobium litorale. Taxonomy (NCBI): domain Bacteria; kingdom Pseudomonadati; phylum Pseudomonadota; class Gammaproteobacteria; order Cellvibrionales; family Halieaceae; genus Marimicrobium; species Candidatus Marimicrobium litorale. The sequence continues at coordinate 1,254,700 of NZ_SHNO01000001.1, read as the reverse complement.
TCGCATTCTGATTGGTTCTTTTCTCATTTTGAGCGTCTTGCTGGCCGCTTGCAGCGATAGCGACGATAATGAACAGAGGGTAGATCAGGCGCCCTCCAATCCTTACGCGGGGTTTTCCAGCGCGCTCTACGGCGATACGGCAAACTGGTTGTGCCATCCAGCGCTCTCTGATTCAGACAACGTTTGTGCGAGCAATCTCGATACGACCCGCGTCTTTGCGGATGGATCAACCGAGATTGAGCTGCATAATCGTACGGCTAATCCTGAGGTGGATTGTTTTTACGTCTATCCTACGGTTAGCGGAGATCCAGACACTAATTCTGATCTGGAACAGGGGCCGGAAGAAATATTTACTACTCTCAATCAGGCAGCGCGGTACTCACGATTCTGTCGTATGTTCGCGCCTGTATATCGCCAGGCTACCCTTGCTGCGATTGTGGATGGCACTTTCGCTGAGGCGGGGGCAGTCGCCTACGCAGATGTGTTGGACAGCTTTAAACATTATATGGGTAATGAAAATAATGGACGGGGCGTTATTCTGATCGGCCACTCCCAGGGCGCGGGTCATCTCAGGCGTCTCGTAGCGGACACCGTCGAACGGGACGAATATCTGCTGAAACACCTTATCTCGGCTCATTTGATAGGGTCGGCGGTGCGGACACCGGAGGGAGCGGATATCGGTGGAGATTTTCAGCAGGTGTCAGTTTGTCGCATGGCCGATCAAACAGGCTGTGTTATCAACTATTCGATCTATCGTGAGTCTGATCCGGAGCTCACTGCGGGGCTTGCCGTATTTGGTACTCCCAGCAATGGTTTAACCGCTGTTTGCACTAACCCAGCGGCTCTGGCAGGTGGCCAGGCCAGCTTTAGAAATTATTTTCCGGCCGGGGGACTGCCCGGTGTCATCGGATCACTCATTGCCGAGAGGGTCGACGGACCGTACGCGGACCCGGCATCGGCTCCACCGATTACGACGCCATTTTATAGCATGCCGGATTTCATCAGCGGGCGGTGCATATTGGACGAGAACGGCATCAGTTATCTGCAGGCAACGGCTAACGGTGATGCAAGCGATCCCCGAGCCGACGATTTTAATGGTGAATTCACGATTTTTCCGGGATGGGGTCTCCATCTCGTCGATATCACTCTGCTGATGGGCGACTTGGTCGAGCTGGGCTCTGCGCAGTCAACTGCCTGGCTGCAGGATCAGTAGTAAATTACGCGTGCTCGCCCCGTATTAGCGACTATTCAATCTGAACAGGACAATTCGTAACCCAATGCGTGGTTTTGCCGTTGAACTGCCTATCACAGGTCGGGATCCTGCCGCGTGCGCATTGTTGCTGATTGACTGTGCCGCGCAAGGGCGACCAGAGCGGCGGGGCTGGTTATACTGGGTAACATGATAACAAGAAAAGACACTTTGCCTGCGAGCGAGGCGCACACCTTGCTGGATGAGCCAGATTTTATCGAGGAGCTCATAGCGGCCTCTGTCGTCACCGGAAAGAGTGAGGTTCAGGCTCGAAAGTATGCGCGCAAGTGCTTGATCGAAATGGCGGCGACGCCCAGTGAATCGTGGCTTGCGCCCGCTGCGCGTTTTGCGCGGTTCATTTACACACGTAGCTACGAGAAAAAGCTCGATATCAATACCGAGGCGTTGCAGGAGCTGCACGAGTTATCCCGCGACAACCTCCTGCTGTTTCTGTGGTCGCACAAGTCGCATATGGACAGTTTCGCATTTCTTGTGTCGTTATATGAAAATGATTTTAAACCGCTGCCGCTTGTCTTTGCCGGCATCAATATGAACTTTTTCGGTTTTGGTACATTGGCGCGGAAGGTAGGTTCTATTTTCCTGCGACGAGAATTTCATGACGACCCTATTTACAAACTCGTGTTCCGCCACTATATCGATTACCTCATTCGCAACCGGCTGCCGCTGACGTGGTCTATCGAAGGCACTCGCTCGCGGACCGGCAAACTATCGCCGCCCAAGCTGGGAATTCTTACCTGGGTGCTGGAGGCGTGCGAGCGACAAGATATGCAGAACGTAAAGTTCGTGCCCGTCTCCATTGCTTTCGACCGGATCGCGGAGATCGACGATTACGTGGCGCTGCAGCAGGGCCTGCCGAAGCGCAAGGAATCACTACGCTGGTTTATGAATTACGTATTCGGTATGAAAGACCCCTACGGAAAAATTTATGTACGCTACGGTGAGCCCGTATCGATTGGCGATGTGGATGGTGCGTCGGTGAGCGGTGACGCGCGGGGATTAGCGAGCACCGACGCTGCTGGGGACGGACCCTCCCTCGCGACGCGGGTCGCTTTCGAAATCTGCACGCACATTGAAAAGGTTACGCCCATCAAAGCTGCAGATGTTCTCACCATGGTGCTGCTGGGCGCAGATGGCAGGGCGCTAACCGAGGAGGAAGTTTATCGGCAGGCACGTGAAATCGCCCAGTTGGTGCGTGAGCGCGGTCTGCCATTGGCTCAGGGTTTTAGCTTGGAAGGTTTGCAGCAGGTTTCTGCCGTGCTGCTTTCCATGCGCGGTTCGAAACTGGTGCGGGAGTTCGCCAAGGGGCGGATGCCGGTATATTATATTCCCGATGACAGGCAAATCGCTGCGGCTTACTACCGCAACACCATTACGCATTATTTTCTCGCCGCCGCAATGGGGGAGGTGGCCCTAGCGATCGGCGCAAGCGATATCAGCGTGACCCGGGAAGAGGAGCTACGTGAGCGTGTCGAGTGTTTGCGTGACATGTTCAAGTTTGAATTTTTCTTTCGACCAAAGGGTGAGTTTTTTGCTGAGGTGCTGCAGGAGACATCACGTCGTTACAGCGACTGGGCCGGCGGAGAGACCTCGCTGAAAAAGCAGTTGCGCGAGTCCCCGCCGCGTTTCGGACACGCCATTTTACGTTCCATCGCCGAGGCTTATTATGTGGTGGCGGTCGCTCTGGACGAACTGGGGGAAGAGCCTGTCACGGATGTTAAAAGGTTTGCTGCGGAGCTTCTGCAGCCGGGACGCGAGATGCTTTTGCGTCGCCAAATCAATGGTGAGTCATCGATTTCCAGTGATCTCTATGCTACCGGGCTTCAACTCGCGCAGCACCGTGGGCTATTGGTAGCTGACGGCCACAATCTCGCCGCGAGGCGTAAGGCATTTTTTGATGAGGTCTCTGAGGTGCTCACTGCAATTAACCTTCTGCAGACCAACTACAATGTTGCGTGGTTTAGATCATAGCGCATATTCGTCTAGCTTTCGGCCTTGGTCGGTGTGGGTCACGCGCAGTGCTATAATTATCTTCCAATCGTAACATTGCTTGGATATTGCCAAATTCCTGATTATTTAACTGACCTAGATCACCGAAATTAGTTCGGCTTTCAGATCTGGTTGTCAGACGTTCAGCAAACGCTGTACACTCTTTCTCAACTATAAAACGTTGAGTTTGTCTAAATACTATCTCGTGCTATGAATAATTTTAAAATACACGCTGATAACCTGTTACGAAGAGATCGTTACCTCGACCGTCTCAATGCGCGTGTTGAACACTTCGCTACGACACAATCTTTGCCGTCCAGACGGGTGATCGACGACGCGAGAATAAGCAGCCCCGTGGATTTTGAGGTGCCTGAGGTTGAGGCAGACGTTCTAACTGTAGATATTGTGAAACAGGCGATAAGTGACAAGGGTTGCCTTATCGTACGCAACTTTCTCAACGAGGAAGACGCGCAACAGATGCAGTCCTACGTGGATTATTCTTTTAAGCTGCACAACAAGCCGGAAAAAAAACTTAGTCAATACCTGCTGAAGCAGGTGGAGCTGGCGAAGGCTGTTGAGCATACAAAGGATGATATCGCGAAGCACCGTGAGACTAACAAAACTTACACTGATATCACCAAAATCGCTCGTAAGCTTGGTCGTACGCTGGGCCAGTCTAGCTCGCAGCTGACAGCTACGACACCTATTATTACCGATAAGATTTTGGCGCTTTACGATCGCAAAGGGCTCAAAGACCTGCTCACTGATTATTTTGAGAACGAGCCCTGCGTATCCATTTACAAATGGGTTTTGCGTAAGGCTATGTCGCCGCCTGTGCCGATCGACTTTCACCAGGACGGTGCTTTTATGGGTCCCGGCATCGACAGCCTTAATGTATGGGTATCGCTTTCCGATTGTGGTGGTGATAGCGGCGCTCCCGGTATGGATTTCGTACCGGTGCGTTTGAAGAGTGACTTTGAGAAAGGCACGGGCTCGATGAACTGGACGGTTGCCGAAAGCGCCGTGCATGATGTGTATGGTCAACAGGCTGTCGTTGCGCCGCGTTTTAATCGAGGCGACGCCTTGTTTTTTGATCACTTTTTGGTACACCGTACGCAACATGTCGCCGACTGTGTTAGGAGCCGCTACGCGGTTGAGACGTGGTTTTTTGACTCCGTGAATTTTCCGAAAAACCAGATTCCAGTGAAGTGGTAAACATAGAATTCGGGCTATTTCGCACATATTGCGCGCGGGTCAGTGCCACTGGATTCGTAATACGTATGAGATGATTGGCGCAACGGCGGTATTCTGCTCCGATATACTGATATCTGTTCTACCGGATATGCAATGAGCCTAATTGAATGTTTATCCCACGTCTGCAGGCTGCATTATGGTAAAAAATAGGATGAGCAATAGACGGCGGGCGCTCAAGCTGGCCAGGCAGATCTACGGGGTGTTATCCGGACCGTTAGCGATTGTGATGTTGACGTACTCTCGCCAGGTTCATGGCAGCTACAACATGGGTTGGTTGCGTCGTATGTGCCTGGGATTTCGTTTCTGGTACAACTTTTCGCGGATGACCTCAGGCACCAACTGGCGTGCACACCTCGTGATTGCGATGCGGCTTTTGGAGATACCTCCCGAGGTCAAGGGCTGTGTAATTGAATGCGGATGCTGGAAGGGTGGTGCCACCGTCAATCTATCGCGCATCTGTGCTGCGGTCGGGCGCGAACTGAAAATTTACGATTCGTTTGAAGGATTGCCTCCGCCCAAACCCGGCGACTTGATTGCGGAGAGAAGCTTTAGCAAGGGTTTTGTTGCCGGTGTTTTCGGTGGCGCGTTGGAGGAAGTGCAGGCTAATGTCGCTAAGTTTGGTGCGCCTGAAGTGTGTACTTACCACAAGGGGTGGTTCGAGGAGACTCTGCCGTCTCACGAGGGTGATATTGTACTGGCCTTCTGGGATGTAGATCACTACTCCAGCCTGCATGATTGCCTGCAACACCTCTGGCCCCACATTGTTGAAAAGGGCTACCTTTTCATGGATGAGTATCGCGAGGTTGAATATTGTTCCGTATTTTATTCCGAGAAGTACTGGGAAAAGTACTTCGCCTGTGCGCCGCCCGGTTTGATCGGTATTGGCACCGGAGTGCAGGTCGGTATGTTCTACACTGATCCCTCTATTGGTTTTGGGTCACTGGGGTTGCTCTATGCTGATAGCATAGGTTACACCCAGAAAGGAGTGAGGCGTTGTATCTGGGAATATTACCCGGACGAAAGCTCTGAGAGCGATCAAGCTCAAGCGTCTTGAGCTACGGCAAGTGGCTAGTCGTCAATAGCAAGCCTAATCGGTTCTGCCTGTGATCGGCTTGTCCGCCTAAAAACACGTTTCGGCAACTTGTCGAACACGTTTTGTTGTGTCGAATCGGAGTTTTATAGCGTGCCAGTTAAAGGTCACGCTCAAGCGGATTATCGACTATTTTGATAATGATGATATTGAAGGGATGGTCAAGATTGCCGAACATAACATAACGCGCTGTCGGGCGGGGCCGCTTCGCCAAGATGTCCGCTTGCAGCATATGGAGCAACCGTCACACCCACGCTATTAGGCGCAAAACAAAAAAAGGCTGCATTTCTGCAGCCCTTTGATGTAAACGTTGAATATGGCTCCGCCTGCTGGGCTCGAACCAGCGACCCAATGATTAACAGTCATTTGCTCTACCAACTGAGCTAAGGCGGAACGGCTTTAGCCGAAGCGGGGGTATATTAATGATGAGATGGGGCCGGGTCAATCGCTAATTGCGCCAGCAGCGGATCATTCGATTTGGGCTGCATTTGGTCTCAGGCTGGACGATAATAGGAGGTTGTTCAGACCAATCATCACAGGAATACCGTGACCAGACCCTTTAAGGTACAGTCCAGCTTTAATCCCGCCGGGGATCAACCTGCTGCCATTGCCCAGCTTGTGGATGGCACACGCGCGGGTTTAGCGGCGCAAACGTTACTCGGAGTCACCGGGTCTGGCAAGACATTTACCATAGCTCACGTGGTAGAGGCGATGCAGCGGCCGACCATTGTGATGGCGCACAACAAGACATTGGCGGCCCAGCTGTACGGCGAATTCAAGGAGTTTTTCCCCGATAATGCGGTGGAATATTTCGTCTCCTACTACGATTATTATCAGCCCGAGGCCTATGTTCCTTCGTCGGATACCTTTATCGAGAAAGATGCCTCGGTGAACGAGCACATCGAACAGATGCGTCTTTCCGCCACCAAGGCGCTGCTCGAGCGCAGCGATTGTCTCGTCGTGGCCACTGTCTCAGCCATTTATGGTCTGGGTGACCCGAACTCTTATTTCAAGATGCTGATCCACCTGTCACGGGGTGAAATTATCGATCAGCGGGACATACTGCGCCAGTTGGCAGATCTTCAATACACCCGCAACGACACGGATTTTCGGCGCGGCACCTACAGGGTGCGGGGCGACGTCATCGACATCTACCCTGCGGACTCTGAACGCGAAGCAGTGCGTATCGAACTGTTCGATGAGGAGATCGAAAGCCTCTGCTGGTTTGATCCTCTCACCGGTGCCGTAGAGAACCGGGTGGCCCGGGTCACCATTTATCCCAAGACGCACTACGTGACTCCTCGCGAAACCATGTTGTCCGCGGTGGAGCATATCGAGGAGGAGTTAAGCGGGCGTCTCGCCCAGCTCAAGGATCTCAATAAGCTGGTTGAGGCGCAGCGCCTGGAACAGAGAACCCGCTACGACGTTGAAATGATTCGAGAGCTGGGGTACTGCACGGGCATAGAGAACTATTCGCGGTATTTATCCGGTCGCGCGCCGGGAGATCCGCCGCCCACCCTGTTCGAATACCTTCCAGATAATGCCCTGGTTATTGTGGACGAATCTCATGCCAGCATTCCCCAGATCGGCGGCATGTACAAGGGTGATCGCTCCCGTAAGGAGACCCTTGTGGAATTCGGTTTCAGATTGCCATCGGCGTTGGATAATCGCCCACTGCGATTCGAGGAGTGGGAGCATCTTGCGCCACAGATGATTTTTGTGTCTGCCACGCCCGGCCCTTACGAGCAGGACAAGGCCGGCCAGGTTGTTGAGCAGGTGGTCAGGCCGACAGGACTTGTGGACCCTGAAGTGGATGTGCGGCCGGCGGGCACGCAAGTCGATGATCTGCTGGGCGAAATTCATCAGGTGGTGGAGGAGGGTGACCGCGTATTGGTGACAACCCTGACCAAGCGCATGTCGGAAGATCTCACGGAATACCTCAGTGAACACGGTGTGAAGGTGCGCTATCTGCATTCCGATATTGAGACAGTGGAGCGAGTCGAGATAATTCGCGACCTTCGGCTCGGCGTATTTGATGTGCTTGTAGGGATTAACCTGTTGCGCGAGGGGTTGGATATGCCGGAGGTTTCTCTGGTGGCCATCCTTGATGCGGATAAGGAAGGTTTCCTGCGGTCAGATCGCTCGTTGATTCAGACTATGGGTCGTGCGGCTCGCCATCTAAAGGGCCGGGCAATCCTTTATGCGGACAAAATCACCGGTTCGATGGAGCGAGCCATGGCTGAGACGAGCCGTCGCCGCGAAAAACAACTGGCTTACAATGAGAAACACAATATTACCCCGGTGGGCGTAACCAAGTCAGTTCAGGACATTATGGAAGGCGCACGGCGTATGCCTACCCGTGGCAAGTCCAGGACGAAGCAGGCGGAGGAAAGCAGGGTGCCCTTTGGCGCCGAACTCGAAAAGCTGACGCCGGCAGCTCTGGCGCGCAGGATAAAGCAATTGGAAAGTCAGATGCATGAGCATGCGATGAACCTTGAATTTGAAGAGGCGGCTGCTCTGCGAGACCAGCTGGCGGAATTGAAACAGGCCGCATTTGTGAGCTGATAGCGCGGAGCAATGCAAGACGCAAGCACATAGCAGCGAATGATAACCATGATGTTGTTTTTTTGGCTGCCGATTGGGTAGCTCAGCAGTACCGCCCGGCAGTGTCGATTGGCCAGCGGTTGGCCGTCCTAAATGCGGCCAAACAGTGACACCGCCTGTATTGCGGTTCACCCTGATGAAAAGCAGCCGGGGGCAGGCCTGGAGACCAGGTGACGTCGCTTCTTTTCCTGCGTTGCTGCGATTAAATTTACCCTCGAGACGGGCTTTTCATTGACCGCTGTTTCGGGCAATATGCGCGTCCACTCGACCTGCACGTGGCCTTTGGTAGGGGCCACCACTGACAGAGGAATACACAATGCCCGTAATTACCCTGCCGGACGGCAGTCAGCGTTCGTTCGATAACCCTGTTTCAGTCCACGATGTTGCCGCTGATATTGGCCCTGGTCTCGCCAAGGCCGCCCTAGCGGGCGTGGTGAACGGCCGAGAAGTCGATACCTCGCATGTGCTGGAGGGGGATGCTCAGCTGGCGATTATTACAGATCGCGATGAGGCCGGATTGGAAGTCATTCGCCATTCCACTGCCCACCTTTTGGCGATGGCCACGCAGGAGCTGTTTCCGGGCGTACAGGTGACGATCGGCCCTGTGATTGATGACGGTTTCTTTTACGATTTTGCTACCGGGCACGCGTTTACCCCAGAGGATCTGGAGAAAATCGAGAGGCGGATGGAAGAGCTTGTAGTGGATGACCTACCCGTCGAGCGTATCGTGGTCAGTCGCGAGAAAGCGGTAGAAGTGTTCCGCAATATGGGCGAACACTACAAGGTTCAGATCATTGAGGACTTACCCGAGAACGAGGAGATCACGCTCTATCAGCAGGGTGCCTGGATGGACCTGTGCCGTGGCCCGCATGTGCCGCGCACTGGCAAGCTTAAGGCGTTTAAACTGACCAAAGTGGCCGGCGCCTATTGGCGAGGTGATTCCAGCAATGAAATGTTGCAGCGTGTTTACGGCACGGCTTGGGCTAACAAAAAGCAGCTCAAGCAGTATCTGACGCGGATAGAGGAAGCGGAAAAGCGGGATCATCGTAAAATTGCTCGCAAGCTCGATCTGTTTCACGTGCAGGAAGAGGCGCCGGGAATGGTGTTTTGGCATCCCGCTGGCTGGAGTATTTACCAGACTATTGAACAGTACATGCGAGGGGTGCAGCGAGATAGCGGTTATCAGGAAATTCGGACACCTCAATTAGTGGATCTGTCTTTGTGGGAGAAGTCTGGTCACGCCGACAAGTTTGCTGACGATATGTTTATGCTGGAGTCGGAAGAGCGGAATTTTGCCGTGAAGCCGATGAATTGCCCCTGCCATGTTCAGGTGTTTAACCAGGGGCTGAAGTCGTACCGCGATCTGCCCCTGCGTCTGGCTGAGTTTGGCTCCTGTCATCGCAATGAGCCCTCTGGATCCTTGCACGGTATTATGCGGGTTAGGGGTTTTGTGCAGGACGATGCCCACATTTTTTGCACCGAGCAACAAATACAGCCAGAAGTGTCTGCTTTCATTGATGTCCTCCATGCGGTTTACGACGACTTTGGCTTCAAGGAGGTCATCTACCGTCTCTCGACGCGTCCTGCGCAGCGAGTGGGTACGGACGCGGACTGGGATCGTGCTGAAAAGGCGCTGGCTGACGCGCTGGATGCCCAGCAACTACCCTGGGAAGAATTGCCCGGTGAGGGGGCCTTCTACGGCCCGAAAATCGAATTTTCGCTCAAGGACTGCATCGGGCGGGTCTGGCAACTGGGTACTATCCAGGTTGATTTCTCTATGCCAGGAAGGCTGGACGCTCAATACGTGGCAGAGGATGGCACCCGCCAGGTGCCGGTGATGTTGCATCGCGCTATCCTGGGTTCTTTCGAACGTTTTATCGGAATTTTGATCGAACACTACGAGGGAGAATTTCCTCCGTGGCTGGCTCCAACGCAGGCGGCGGTGCTCAATATCACCGATAAACACGCCGAATATGCCAAGAAAGTCGAAGAATCGTTGAAAAACAACGGCTTTCGGGTCATTTCGGACTTGAGAAATGAGAAAATCGGCTTTAAAATCCGCGAGCACATAATTCAGAAGGTTCCCTACCTGCTAGTGGTGGGGGATAAAGAAGTGGAATCACAGACGGTGGCCGTGCGTGCCCGTCGTGGTGAGGACTTGGGATCAATGGATCTCGATGCGTTTACTGAACGCCTTGCCAACGATGTTGCACGTCACGGTCGCATTGCATTGGAGAATCAGGATTAAGAAGGACGGCAAGGGCGCCAAGAAGGCGCTCATCAACGACCAGATCACAGCAGACCCTGTTAGGTTGGTAGGGGCTGAGGGTGAGCAAATAGGTATTGTTGCTCTGAGCGAAGCTCAGGCGGCGGCTGAAGCTGCAAGCATGGACCTCGTACAGATCGCTGAGTCAGACCCTGCGGTCTGTAAGCTGATGGACTACGGTAAGCATGTCTTTGAGATCAAAAAGCAGAAGGCGGCGCAGCGCAAGAAGCAGAAGCGCACGCAAGTAAAAGAAATGAAGTTTCGTCCAGGGACGGAAGAGGGAGACTACCAGGTAAAACTACGCAACCTGACACGTTTCCTTGAAAATGGCGATAAAGCCAAAGTCACCCTGCGGTATCGCGGACGTGAAATGGCTCACCAGGAAATCGGCATGGAACTGCTCAAACGAGTAGAAGCTGATCTGGTCGAATTGGGCGCTGTCGAGCAATTTCCAAAAATGGAAGGTCGACAGCTCACAATGGTTATTGCTCCAAAGAAGAAGACTTAGTGGCCTGTGAATGCCCTGGTCTCTTAAACATTTAATGACGCAAATGCGGAGTATTTGATTATGCCTAAAGCAAAAATTCACAGCGGGGCTGCCAAGCGGTTCAAAAAAACCGCCGGCGGTTACAAGCGCAAGAGCGCTCACAAGAGTCATATCCTGACCAAAATGACGACCAAGCGTAAGCGACAGCTGCGCGGTACCTCTATGATCCATAAGAGCGACGAAGTACTTATCGATCGTATGTTGCGTGCCAAGTAATCGGTTATCAGACAGTAAAGGAGAAGACAGATGCCTCGCGTAAAACGTGGTGTGGTGGCAAATCGCCGTCACAAAAAGATATTGAAGCAGGCCAAGGGTTACTACGGCGCACGTAGCCGGATATTCCGGGTAGCAAAGCAGGCGGTCACCAAGGCCGGACAGTACGCCTACCGGGATCGCCGTCAGCGCAAGCGCCAGTTTCGCGCGCTTTGGATTACGCGTATCAACGCCCAATCCCGTGCTAATGGCCTGAGTTACAGCCGACTGATCAACGGCCTGAAAAAGGCCGATGTGCAGCTTGACCGCCGTGTGTTGGCGGATTTGGCCGTGCACGATAAGCCGGCCTTTGCAGCGATCGTGGAGCAAGCGAAGGCCGCGCTGGTCTAAGCCCACCCTCACCGCGAGAGCGGTTCGCTGGCGACAGGTAATATTAAAAGGGAAAGGGCGGTGCTCTTTCCCTTTTTTTTTGCAGCGGGTGCAGCAAGATGCAGTGCACCCATAAAAGTAGAGCGACTAGCCGTCTCACTTGGACGAGTTCAGAGATTGATTAAATGGAAAATCTTGAAAAACTTGCTGAAGAAGCCAGAGCTGCGATTGCGGCAGCAGTAGGCGGTAGTGGGCTGGAACAATTGCGGGTCGAGTACCTGGGCAAGAAGGGTCAGGTCACAGCATTATTAAAGGGGCTCGGGAAGCTTTCCGCCGAGGCGCGTCCGGAAGCGGGCGCGCGTATTAATGTTGTGAAGCAGGAATTGCAGGATTTGATAGGCGAACGCAAGCAGGTGCTGGAAGCGGCGGCCGTTGATGCGAGGCTCGCACAGGAAGTAATTGATGTCACTCTGTCAGGCCGAGGCCAGGGCACTGGCGGAACTCATCCTGTGACACGGACTATCGAACGTATGGAGGACTTTTTCAGTGCGATCGGTTTTGAGGTAGTAGAGGGCCCCGAGATCGAAGACGACTACCACAACTTCGAAGCGCTCAATATTCCGGCACACCACCCCGCACGAGCCATGCACGATACCTTTTATGTGGATGAGCACACGGTATTGCGCACCCATACTTCACCGGTGCAGGTGCGTGTGATGGAAAGCAGCGAGCCACCCCTCCGTGTGATTTGTCCAGGACGGGTATACCGCTGTGATTCTGATCTAACTCACAGTCCCATGTTCCATCAGGTTGAGGGGTTGTTGATAGACGAGCATTCCACTTTCGCGGATCTTAAGGGACTGATCGAGGAATTCCTGCGGCAGTTTTTTGAGGCGGAATTGGCGGTGCGTTTCCGTCCCTCCTATTTTCCGTTTACTGAACCCTCGGCAGAGGTGGATATCCAGTGCGTAAATTGTGGCGGTGACGGGTGCCGTGTTTGCAGCAGAACGGGGTGGCTGGAGGTAATGGGCTGCGGGATGGTGCACCCGCGGGTATTTGAGTACTCAGACATTGATACCGAACGTTATTCCGGGTTTGCTTTCGGAATGGGGGTAGAGCGTCTGGCCATGTTGCGTTATGGCGTGAATGACCTGCGCCTATTTTTTGACAATGATCTACGTTTTCTCGAGCAGTTTTAAGGGGGTCTGTCAGCGTGAAATTCAGTGAGCAGTGGCTGCGAGAATGGGTTTCTCCGGACTTGAATACCAGGGAGTTGGCCCATCAAATCACAATGGCCGGCCTTGAGGTGGACGCTATCGAACCGGTAGCGGGTACTTTCAGCGGGTTGCTAGTGGCTGAGATTGTTGCAGTAGAGCCGCACCCGGATGCAGATAAACTCAGGGTCTGCCAGGTCCGTACGGGTGGCGAGACGGTGCAGGTGGTCTGCGGTGCTCCCAACGCAAGAAAGGGATTGAAGGCGCCGCTTGCAACCGTGGGGGCGAGGCTCCCTGGGGGTATGGAAATCAAGAGTGCAAAGTTACGCGGTATTGCGTCGACGGGTATGCTCTGTGCGGAAGAAGAGCTTGGGCTGTCGGAGGCGTCGGAGGGTCTGATGGAATTGCCAGCCGATGCGCCAGTAGGTGAGAACCTGAGAGATTACCTCGGTCTGGATGACCAGGTTATCGAGATTGGGCTTACCCCAAACCGAGCCGACTGCCTGAGCATGGCAGGCATTGCAAGGGAAGTCGCTTTGCTCAACGATTTATCGGTAACGCCACCTCTATTCAGCACTGCGGATATTGCTAGCCAGGACAAGGTGCCCGTGCGACTGGAGGCGTCTGAATCCTGCCCTCGCTATATTGGTCGGGTTATCCGTGATGTGGATGTCTCGCGCCCCACGCCAACGTGGATGCAGGAGCGCTTGCGACGTGGCGGCGTGCGCTCGATTGATGCGGTGGTGGATGTCACCAATTACGTACTGTTGGAACTGGGTCAGCCGATGCATGCCTTTGACTTGGCAAAGCTCAATGGCGGTATTGTTGTGAGGCTTGCGGAACAGGGTGAGTCGCTGGCATTGCTGGACGGTCAGACTGTGGATCTGCGCGCGGATACGCTGGTTATCGCTGATGAAAACGGCCCCCTCGCCATGGCGGGCATTATGGGTGGGCAGCCTTCTGCCGTTAGTGCTGAGACCCGCGATCTTTTTCTGGAGTCCGCATTTTTTGCGCCGCAGTTGCTGGCGGGTCAGCCGCGCTCCTACGGATTGCATACTGATTCTTCTCACCGGTTTGAGCGTGGAGTAGATTTCACGCTGCAGCGGACGGCAATGGAGCGCGCGACTCAGTTGCTTATTGATATTGTTGGTGGGCAGGCTGGCCCTGTGATCGAAGTAGTCGAAGACAGTGATCTACCGCCGCGTCCAGACGTTACACTGCGCGCCGCCCGCATCGAGAAAGTGCTTGGTTTCGATATGGAGGGGGCTGAGGTCGAGCGTATACTCGCAGGCCTTGGTTTAGGGGTCACGACGACTAGAGACGGATGGCTCTGCGCGATACCCAGCTGGCGTTTTGATATCAGCCTGGAAGTAGATCTGCTGGAGGAGCTGGCCAGAGTCTATGGTTACAATAACCTGCCAGTGACGCGAATACGCGCTGATCTCGCATTACCTTCACGGCCGGAGTCGCAACTCTCTGTGCGCTGCGTGCGTCGACATTTGGGTGCGAGGGATTACCGTGAGGCGATTACCTACAGCTTTATCGAGTCGGCACTGCAGAATCGGTTTGATCCAGAGCAGGCTTCAGTCGCGTTGAGCAATCCGATATCCAGTGACATGGCCGTGATGCGCACCAGCTTGGTTCCTGGCCTGTTGGGTGCCGTGCGCCACAACACCAACCGTCAGCAGTCCAGGGTGCGGATGTATGAAACCGGCCTACGCTTCCTGCCGTCGAGCAAAGAGCTGAAGCAGGTACCGACACTTGCGATGATTTTGACCGGTGAGCGTGAGCCAATAGGCTGGGACAGCGAAGCGAGTGGCAGCGACTTCTTCGACCTCAAGGGCGATTTAGAGAGTCTTCTTGCGTTGACCCGCCGCGCGCACGAGTTTGAATTTACCGCGGCGGCTCTGCCGGGCCTGCATCCCGGACAGACAGCCCGCATAATTTGCGACGGGGAAGCGATCGGCTTTATCGGCGCGATTCACCCCTCGGTGGGGAGTGATATGGGTTTTGATGTGCCGGTGTATGCCTGCCAGTTAGATCTTGCTGCCGTACTTGATGCCGGTGTACCTCAATTCCAAGAACTGTCTAAATTTCCAGAGGTTAGACGCGATATCTCATTTGTGATTGATAAGTCCACGGTGGTGAAGCCACTGTTGGATGAGGTCCGTTCAGCGGCGGGAGTTTACCTCAAGGACTTAAGGCTTTTTGATGTCTATACAGGCAAAGGTATTGATCCTAAACGAAAAAGCTTGTCGCTGGGTTTGACATTCCGGGATCAATCACGCACTCTTGGCGATGAGGATGTGAATCTGGCAGTAGGTCAAGTCATTGATCTACTGGAGAAAAATTATAAGGCTGTGCTAAGAAAGTAGGTAGGGAACATGGCTGCTCTGACGAAATCCGAAATGGCTGAACGCCTGTTTGAAGAGCTTGGGCTCAACAAACGAGAAGCCAAGGAAGTAGTGGAGTTGTTCTTCGAGGAGATCCGCAGTTGCCTCGAGAATAACGAGCAAGTGAAATTGTCCGGTTTCGGTAATTTCGATTTGCGGGACAAGAGCCAGCGTCCCGGCCGCAACCCCAAGACAGGTGAGGAGATTCCGATCTCCGCCCGCCGTGTTGTGACTTTCCGGCCCGGCCAGAAGTTAAAGGCCCGAGTAGAAGAATATGCTGGAACCGACAAACAATAATGAACTCCCCGCAATCCCGGGTAAACGCTATTTTACGATCGGCGAGGTTAGTGAGCTTTGCGCAGTCAAGCCGCATGTCTTACGCTACTGGGAACAAGAATTTCCGCAGCTAAAGCCCGTTAAGCGTCGTGGCAATCGACGTTACTATCAGCGTGCAGATGTTTTGACCATCCGGCAGATTCGCGGTCTTTTATACGATGAGGGCTACACGATCGGTGGCGCTCGACAGCGTATGTCTGATGAGACTGGAAGGGGCGCCGCGCCTGCGGACGTGCAAGCCGTTATAAAAGAAACCATCAAGGAATTGGAGGACGTGCTGGAAGTCCTTTCGCCGGCCAAATAGCCTTTTTATCGTACTCATGATTGGAGTATAATACGCGCCTTCTCGCTGATCGTGATCAGCAAAAATAATCTCGGGGCGTAGCGCAGCCTGGTAGCGCACCACACTGGGGGTGTGGTGGTCGCAGGTTCAAATCCTGCCGTCCCGACCAATAGCAGAGCCTGCAGACTCAACAGGCACTGGATGCACAATCGCTCCCGCTCATTCTGGGAGCTGCGCACCAAGCATTTACTAAAGCGCCCTTTGGCGCTTTTTCATTTTCTAGTGTCTCAAAACCCCCACTTTAAGAGCCGGTAATTCACTGGGGCTAAGTCATTGCAGTAGTCTGAGAGCGTGACCCGCGCTGCACCTTCTTCAAAAGTCGAAGTGAAAGCAAACGTGGTGTATCGCGAGAAAAACTCCCTTACTGCTCAACACGCTGGGGCCGTCAGGCAAGACGATTCAGGACCGTGTCCAGGGTTGTCTATCCCGCGAGTCCGGGCTCTATGACGGCTGACAGAGACGCTGCTGCGCCCTCGACCCTATCTCTCTCGAGAGGAGTTCCTTGGCGTACAACCACGTTCCTTCAGTTGCGATCAGGGGAGGGGGTAGATCAGTGGTTGCTCGGCCACGCTTTCCGGTGCGATAAGTCGACGGCGGCCATCCTGCCACTGCAGCACCAGATTGCGTCTTCCGATTTGACGCCCGGTCTTGTCAACGTGGTAAGAGCCGATAAGCGCATGGATATACATACTGCGTAGCTGCTCCCGAACCGCGTTGTGCTCGACGGTGCCTGCCAGCCTTACGGCCGCTTCGAGGATCTCTCCGGCACTGTAACCTATCACCGCGTATACGCCAGGGTTGGATCCATATCGCTGGTTGTACCGGTACGCGAAATCTTCTGCGCCGGGCTGGCGCGAACTGCGCAGCCATTGCACAACACCGACTATGCCCTCCGCCTCGTCACCCAGCTCATCACCGAACTCACGCAGCCCGGGACCGATAGTGAATGCGAGCATGTCGGGTGTGGCACCGGCTTTGCGCAGGTCGCGTGCGAGAGCGATGGAGTCACTGACGTAGGAAACACCGAGAATGAGGTCTGCATCGGCCTGTTTGATCCGCTCAGACAAAGCGGTGAAGTCTCGCTCGTCAGGTGCATAGCCCTCGTAAAAGATGACTCGCTCACTATCGTGATCGCCATCACCGTTACGCATGCTTTCAGCCACCTCTCGGCCAAATTCTGTCTCTGCGTAGACCACGGCAACCGTTTTGGCGCCTGCGTCTGCTGCAATGCTGATGCCCTCGAGGTAATCATCGGCAGGTGTGTCAGCGCCAAAAATATTTTTCAAGCCGCGGTTCCAGATCTCTTCAGCCGAAGCCGCAGTCGATACCATGGGGGTGTTATGTGCTTCAGCTACGAGGCTGGCTTTTAGGGTCAGGGAAGACGAGTAGGGCCCTACCAAGAGGTCGGCCTTATCAACATCGAGCAGCTTTTCAAAACCTGCGACAGTGCCGGCATCGCGAGAGCCGTCGTCGTAGTAAATAATCTCGACAGTGCGACCCAGAAGTGCACCTCTTGCATTCACGTCGGCAGCCCACATCTGCAGGCCTCTTAGCTGCTCAGTGCCTTGTTCGCTGTAGTGCCCGGTCAGTGACTGGGTTGTGCCAATGTTTATCGGCTCAAGCGCATGCGCGCCTAGCGCGCATGTGATCGCTAATGTCAGAACAAGTGCTTGAATCAGGTGAGTTATCATGGTCTATTGCTCGACATCCAGCCTACGCTTGGTGGAATACAGCCAGCGCACCATCCGATATTCGAAGGCGGAACCGGTCTCGTAATAACGGAACGACGTGTTGGCGCGTGTGTCGACAGGCCAGGCCACCGTGGTGGCGATGCGCACATCATCGGAAAGGACTTCATCCTGAATCATGCTGCGCACGTAGAAGTCGGGCAATTTACCGATGCCATCGCGCAGGTTAGACGGGCCGAGGAACGGCAACACAAGGTAGGGCCCTTGTCCTACGCCCCATCGCCCCATCGTCTGACCGAAGTCCTCCATGGGGCGCGGTATTCCCCACAGTGAG
Source organism: Candidatus Marimicrobium litorale (assembly GCF_026262645.1). NCBI lineage: Bacteria > Pseudomonadati > Pseudomonadota > Gammaproteobacteria > Cellvibrionales > Halieaceae > Marimicrobium > Candidatus Marimicrobium litorale. The sequence continues at coordinate 1,236,793 of NZ_SHNO01000001.1, read as the reverse complement.
GCGACATCGAGAAGGCCAAACAGCCCCACGGTGCTGTTAACAAGCACGCGCCCGGTGCTTTGCGCTGCTTTTGTAGGTGCCAGTTGCAGCAGTGAGTTCACAGCCGACAGCATGTCGTCGAAATTCTTGAAAAAATTATGTATGCCCGTTCTTGCGAAATCGGGCACAACGGTTTCATAGCCCTGCACGACAGGCAGGAAGATTGCTTTGTCAAAGTGGTAGTTAAAATTGTAGATGTGTTTGTTCATGCCCTCCCATGGATCGTAAACACTCATCTGGTCATCATGACCGGGTGGAAGGATGCGCTTCGCGGGAAAGATCGGTTCCGGGTAATCGGATGCCGGTTTCTGAGGAGGGTAACTGGCGCAGGCCGCCAGAGTAAGTATCAGTGCCGCGATGAGGGCGCGGCCGACGCGCTGCAACATCATGGCGCTCCTCCGCCGGTGAATACTGCCACCATATGTGCGACATTATCGCTGTAGCTCATGTTGCCGCAGTGGCCTCCGGTAGGGTAAATCGTAGCCCTCGTGCCAAAGACATCGGCGAAAAACTCAATTTCACCGGGCTGCAGGATAATGTCATCCGCATTATGCATGACCGTAATCTTTTCTGTATCGCGCAGATAATCCTCGATCTCCTTCAGGCTGATCGCTGCGATGAACTCGTTTCGTGTGGCGTCGGGTTCGGTTTGCTTATAAAAAGGATAAAAAAACTCGTGGTAGTAATCGGTGAAGCCTATGCGATTTGCTACTTCGTTGTACTGTGTAAGATTGCTGTAGCGGTTCAAAATCAGCCCCTTGGGCTTTATAAAACCGAAATCTACGACCACATCCGAGGTGAAAATAAGCGAGGCGGAGGATAATCGGAACGATACGCCGATGAGTGCGGCGAGCTGTTCGTCTTTCAGGTTCAGGGCCTTGTAGGCCTTGTACAAAAAATCGTCTCCGATAGCATCAGAGGATTCTTTGTACACATTGATGTAGGCGCGCATCAGGTTGTCGAAAAACGTATCAAAATTATCCATGCCGCCAGGGATATTGTTGATCATGCGATCCAATAACGAGATGGAGTTGTAAATTGAGACTGGGGGGTTGATCAGTAATACGTTCTCGAAATTGAAGCTTTGGCGTGTCTCATCCAGTTTCGCCACATAAGCGGCGTTAAATCCGCCGAGACTGTAACCGGTGACATTAAATGTAGACACTTCGATATCTTGTTCAAGTTCCGCCCAGATCTTCTCAAATACCCGGTATATATCCTCGGCGTCTCTTTTTGCGTCACCTACAACGCCGGTATAGGAAGCAGCAGTGACAAAATTATTAAACGTGGGTGAGGAAGTAGAGACCACGTGGAAGCCCGCCTGATAAAAGGCTTTGGCCATATTTCGGTTTTTACCGCCCTCGTGTGATGCGCCCGTGCCGGCGATTAAAAATATCAGGGGCGACTCGTGGTCCTGCAACGCGACAGAGTAGAGAAGCTCTTTGCCATAAAAGAAGACATCCGGCGTTTTCCGGTCGGGAAATATGTCTATGCTGCGTTGCTCAAAAGGTATTGATGGCAGCTTGGCTTCGTATTCGACGGGCGTGCCCACCACCGTTGCTACAAAGCGATCGGATATCGGGTATTCGTAGTTTTCCACGGTGACTACCGAGGCGGTTGCCATGGTGCTTGCGAGGTAGGCGAGAACTCCCGCAACGCATCTAACTGCGATTCTTGTTTTTGAGGTCACGTGGCTTCCAGCTGCAATTTTTTAGCAGCCGCCATAGTCGCACGATAGACTAGAACTGTCACTAAACCCCCGCTAAAAAAATCCATCACTACTCGGCTCTCAGCTGCAGGGCAGTGATGATCTCATTGCGCAGTTCACCGGGTTCGATCACCTTGTCGAACGCCATCGCGTCAGCAGGCACCCAGGCACCCGATTGTATCGATTGCATCCCAGCCGCTTGTTCGTCACTGGCGTTTGCTGCAGTCGCACCCCCAATAGCGGGAACGCCTCCCAGACTGACGCAAGGCAAGGCGAGGCTGACAACCTGCTGGTCCCAGGGGTTCATGCCCATGACGGAGCTGCCAAATCCGAACGCTTTTCGCAGGGTGGCGACAATCTTGAGCCCTCGGTAACGGCGTTGGGCCATGAACATCTGCGCGGCACCTTTGAGGGTGCCGGCCTCTTCTGCCGCTGGCCCCGGCATTACGCCGGGATTGTCCAGCAGGCTAACAAGCGGCAAACCAAAGCTGCTCGCGACCTCTATAAAATGAGTTGCTTTTTCCGCCGCCTCGCGCGTAATCGCTCCTGCCTGCACGGCGGGCTGGTTGGCGATCAACATACAGGGGACACCGCCTATACGTGCAAGGGCGGTGATGATGCTACTGCCAAAATCCGGTTGCAGTTCAATCAGGCTCTGGCTGTCACATACCTCGCGTAAGACCTCGCGCATGTCGTAGGCGATATTTGGCTGCGGTGGAATGATTGCCTCGAGATTTTTTAACGTCCGGCGAGCGGCGGCGGGGGAGTTCGCTGTCACCGGCAGGGTCGCTCCGGCACGGGGTGGCAGGAGTGAGAGAAAATGCCGAGTCATAGCAAAACATTCCTCCTCTGTCGCACCCAGGTTGTGCGCAAGGCCGCTGTCCTGAGTGTGCATGCGTGCATCGCCCAGTGCGCTCGGGCTTGTGTCGATGCCCAGGGCCGCCTTGACGAGTGGAGGGCCTGCAGAAAAAAGACTTGCGCCCTGTCGCATTATTATCAGGTCTGCAAACATGCCAGCGAGCGCGCCGTGTCCTGCAGAAGTGCCCAGCACCATTGCCACAATGGGTACCTGGCCTTTCAGATCAGCCACCAGCTGCAGATCATTCGGACTATTTGGGTAGCGCTCGCTCTGGTTGTCTGCACGTTCCCCGGCGCCATCCAGCATGACGATCAGCGGCAGTTTTTGCTCCTGTGCCAGACGCACAAGCCGGGCGCGTTTAGCGGCATTGGGGTGGCCTATCGAGCCGCCTTTCACGGTGAAGTCCTCAGCGAATAGAATAACGCTGCGCCCTTGAATGCGCCCGGTACCGCCAACCAATCCGTCCGCTGCGAGCGGCGTTTGGCCGCCAGGATGATTGCCTCCGGCCAGCGCGCCATACTCACTAAAACTGTCGTGATCAAGCAGCGCGGTGATGCGTTGTCGTGCGTCCAACCGACCTTTATCGTGTTGCTTATCTAGCTTTTGACTTCCGCCCATGCCTTCCGCAGCATTGGTGCGCTCACGCAACTCGGAGACCAGTGTTTCCCAGTCCTGTTTTTTTGTGCTCAAAACATTGCTCCTCGGGTGCCGGTGGACATCAGGCTGAACATACGGGATGATTTTTCCAAGCATAACCGCTGTCCAATAGGACAGTGGATCGATAGTATCATGAGGCTAGAGAGCTGAGCGCAGCCTCGTACGGTGGAGGGAGACTGACTTTGGAGCATCAGGTACTGGATGTGGAGCAGCGGGGCGAGGTCGAGTGGGTAACCCTCGAGCGGCCGGATACGGGTAATGCCCTGAACGGGTTGCTGGTTGCCGCTCTGGTGTCGTATTTCGAGGAATTACGGCAACGTGAGGAAATACGGGTTGTTGTGCTTAGAGCCACAGGCAAACATTTCTGCGTGGGGCTCGATATGGCCGCGGGTGCCTTCAGTGCGACGGAGCGTTCACCACATAGTATCTGGTCTGTGCAGCGCGAGATTGCCCGTATCTATTTGGCGATGCGCAAGTGCCCTCAGCCGATCATCAGCCTGGTGCAAGGCGCTGCCTGTGGGGGAGGGTTTAGCCTGGCGCTCGCGTCGGATGTTCGTATCGCGGCGGAAGACGCAAGAATGAATGCCGCTTACATTAAGATCGGCCTGACTGGATGCGATATGGGCAGCAGCTATTTCTTGCCTCGTCTGGTCGGTGCGTCGGTCGCGTCTGAACTGTTGATGACGGGGCGTTTTATACACGCACCCCGGGCTCTGGCGGTCGGTTTAGTATCAGAAGTTGTGGCGCGGGATGGGCTTGAAGCGGCGGCGCAGTTGCTAGTGGGAGACATGTTGCTCACGGCGCCGATGGGGCTGCGCCTAACCAAGGAAGCGCTCAATTTTAGTGTGGACGCGCCAAGCCTGGATGCCGCAATGGCGATGGAAGACCGTCACCAGTCGCTGTTGGCGCTTACAGAAGACGCGGGGGAGGCGGCGCTGTCTTTTTTTGAGAAGCGACTGCCTCAGTATCGAAACCGATGAATAGTGCTGCGCCGCGGACTTATCGGGAGGCGCCGTCGCGCCTTCCTCCCACGAAATCAACCTATATGAGCAATTTCGTGCTATCATGGCGGGCTGTATGTTAACAGAGTATTAAAAATGGCACGCAAACCCACCAGGGCACCCGCCAAGAAAAAACAGCCGGCGGCCGTGGAAACCTCTGAGTCCATAGAGGCGCAAACTCGGGCTTTCCTGAAATCGGGCAACAAGATTGATGTCATTCAGCCTGGCATTAGCGGACAGCCTAGTCTTGCCGCGAAAAAGAACATAAAGCTCGGTAACAACGCCAAGAGCGCTGCTTCCTGAATCTGGGAGCGCAAAACACCCTGTTGTCCCAAGAGTTCTCACGCGCGAGCATGGGAAGGCCGCCCCGAGCGAGCGTTCCGGCGCTCGCCAGTTAACCCGGGGATTTTGCCCTGTTGGGTCGATTTTGATGTTGAGGCATGGTGTCTCACGGTCCCTGCTCAGGCGGGCGGAGCGTGAGCAAGGCTCATCTTGGCAAATAGAACTGCTCGTACCACTTCCTTAGTTTGTTGATCGGACCGTCTCCATCGCAGAGAATGGGCTCATCGCGGTAGACTTTATCCTTCCATATCTCGACGTCCTGCCCAAAGGCGATGTGCGCCATGTGCGGGTAGTCTCTTGCGAAATCCGCAGGCAAGGGCGTACCGTCCAGGCTGCTAACGATAACCGCAGAGCAAAGGTCGACCTCGTTATCATTTACTGCGGTATGGCAATTCACCCACCAGCTTTTGAAGTTGATATCCGGGCTGCGTGCCTCGGTGTAGTAGTACATGATAGAGGGACCGTGATAAGTCGCGTCTCCCCATGCGTCGACGTCGGCACCCGTCTCCTCACTGGCTTCCGCCAGATCAACCGCTGCCCCGGGTGGTATTATCATTTTCGCATCAGGGTTGCGATCTACTGTCGAAAGCTGGGTAACGCTCCGCTCCGTGAATCTGTTCTCCCAGGAGCGCACCACCCCGCCATGTACGTGCGGAAAATGCGCTATGTCGACAATATTCTCAATAATATCGCAAGGCTTGGCCTGAATGCGCGAGCGGTAGAAGACCCAATCGCCCCAGCCGTTTTCGCCCCACTCCTTGATATCGGGAAGGTAGTTTTCCGGCGCCTCGTCTGGTTCTCCAAACCATATGGCAATGAATCCGCACTTTTCCAGCACGGCCCAGCCCCTGAGGGCAGTGACCGCTTTTTCGGGTAACTTGTCAGCATAGGGAATGTCGACGCAGTGGCCCTGTGGATCAAAAGTCCAACCGTGGAATGGACAGGCGATGTTATCGCCTGTTACCCGTCCTTCACCGCTGCCCAGATTGGCGCCAAGGTGAGGGCAATGGGCGTCGAGAATCGCTACCTTGCCCGATTCGCCACGATACGCCACGAGGTCCCTGTCGAAATAATGCAATTTCTTCACTTCGCCCACACCCAATTCCTGGGAAAACAGGACTATGTGCCAGCCGCGGGCATAGTTATCTGGATCGAGATAAGCGTATTTGAAGCGATTCAAGAGTGGTTTTCCTCTAGCGGATTAGTCACTGAATGCATGCTGTGCGGCGATATACGCAAATGTCATGGCCGAGCCAATGGTAGCGCCAGCACCAGGATAAGTGTCTCCCATCGCCGCAGCGCTGGCGTTACCTGCGGCGTAGAGTCCTGTGATCACCGAGCCATCTTTACGCAGGACGCGCGCATATTCATCACATAGCAGGCCACCTTTGGTGTCCAGGTCGCCCGGTTCGCAGCGCAAAGCATAGAAAGGTGGTTTATCCAGTGGTGCCAAAGAGGGATTGGGCGTTACAGAGGGGTCTGCGTAGTAGCGGTCATGGAGGGTGGCACCCCGTTCGAACTCGGGATCTTCGCCAGCACGCGCGTGATAATTGAAGTGCGTGACGGTCGCGTCGAGGTTGGCAGCGTTGACCCCCAGCTTCCCCGCCAGCTCGGTTATACTGTCGGCGCGGGTCAGTAAACCAGATTCGAAATTATCCGCCGAGAGCCGTGCGTCATGCTCCACTTTCCCCGGTTTGATATGTCCTACTGCGTACTTGCTTCTATATGTGGCATCGAAAACAAGATAACAGGGCACGGCGCCTTCGCCTCGCTGCTCGCTGGCGTATTGGGCTTTGACGAAATCTTCGTAGGGCTGGGCTTCATTGGCGAAACGTTTGCCTTGCTGATTGACAATCAGCGAGCCGGGGTTGGACTTGCCCGAGATTAATGCCAGCACGCGACCATCGGGAATCCTGTAACTGGGAGACCACCAAGCCGAGCCCATGAAACCAAGGTCAGCACCGATGCTTTCGCCCAGGCGCACTGCATCGCCGGTTGCGCCAGGCGCTGCTGCAGTCCACTCGCTGCCGATGGGTGCCTGCTGAAACCGCTGCCGCATCGCAGCGTTGTGGGAAAAGCCGCCGGTGCCGAGTAAAACACCGTGTCGTGCCTTCACATACAGTGGCCTTCCCTCGCGCTTGACGATTGCACCGCAGACGTTCTCGCCATCCAACACCAGTTCGTCAATCGGTGTATCCAGCCACAGCGGGATAGCGCGGTCCTTCAACGAGAGCCTCAGGCTGGCGATCAGTGCCGGACCGAGAGTGAGACGGTTGTCCCGCTGGCGCCTGAGGCGGCCCGGGATGTCGGTGATATAGCGCAGCAATAAGCGCAGGCCCAGCAAATACGCGCCCGCATCCATGACCTGCAGACGCTGACCCTCCTCGACGGTGACATTAAAGGGCAGCAGCAAGCCATCGTAGTGCCCCAACCTGATCGTGTCGGCCTCTGCTCCAAGACGACGCAGCTGGAACGGGGCATTGTCCATGGAGCGTCCACCTGATTTATAACCGGGCTTGGCTTCGTAGTAGTCCATATAGTGGGGTAAGGCGGAGTAATGCACATGACTGTGCTGCATCATGAATTGCAGCATTTCGCTCGCCCTCTCCGCATAGGCGCGAAGACGCGAGGGGCTGACACTGTCGCCGATCAAAGACTTTAGGTAGGCATAGCCCTCTTCGGCACTGTCCTGCACGTCTACGTCGGCCTGACGATGATTAGCGGGTATCCAGGCGACGCCACCCGACTTGGCAGTGGTTCCGCCGTAGAGGGATTCTTTCTCCACGACCAGAACAGAGCCGCCCAGTTGATGAGCAGCAATCGCACCGGTCATACCCGCGGCTCCGGCGCCGGCTACCAGCCAGTCTACAACCTTATCCGGATTCTTTTTGGTCATGCCCTGTGCACTCCTCATTGGTGCCTCAGTGTCGCAAAGCTCATGACACTCAACCAGTCTCGCAACGAATTGATTTCCAGCGGTTCAATATACCGGCCATCACGGTTGACCCAGGCCGAGGGCGGTCCTATGGTCGTGATTGAGCGCTTACGGAGTGAGAACCGATGACATCAACTATCCCCCAACTGCAAATTCACGGGGTGAATGACTTGCGATTGGACACGCTGCCAGCCCCGGTCTGTGGTGATGATGACGTGGTGGTCCAGGTGAGGCAGTGCGGTATATGTGGCTCTGACCTCGGTTTCCTGTCCATGGGGGGATTGCGTGGCGATGAACCTACTCCGATTGGTCACGAACTGTGGGGTCTTGTCAGTGAAGCAGGGGCGAATGTTTCCAGCGTTATTCCGGGCCAAAGGGTGGTTGTGCAGCCTCTTATTCACGACAACAATATCGGCAACGGTGGCAGTGAGGGTGGATTCTCACCCTATCTCCTGGTGCGTGGCGTAGCACAATCTCCGGACAGTCTGCTGCCCCTGCCCGATACCTTGCCGGATGCTTACGGCGCCCTCGTGGAGCCTCTCTCAGTGGCCCAGCACGGGGCCAACAGGGTGACTGCGCAGGCGCAGGACAAGGCCGTGATCTTTGGTGCCGGCCCCATTGGCCTCTCTATACTATTGGTGCTGCAGTACCGTGGTCTGGAAAATATTATTGTTGTCGACCTGTCAGAGGCGCGCCTGACGGCGGCGCGCTCGCTCGGTGCGGTGGCGCTTTCGGCCAACGATCCCGATCTGTTACCGAAGTTGATTGAATGTCACGGTAGTTCCAGTTTTTTCGGTATGCCCATGCCCGCCAGCAGCGTGTATTTCGAGGCAACGGGCGCGCGCAGTGTGTTTGAACGCATTGTGGATATAAGTGGCCCCGGCAGCCGTGTCTGCCTCACTGGTGTGCACAAGGAAAAGGCGACGCTGGATCTCATCATGCTGTTGGCGAAAGAAATTTCTATTATCTCGGCCATGGGGTATGACGTGGAATTCCCACAAGTAATCGAGATGTTGCAGTCCGGTCGTTTTGATCCCACAGTATTGGTAACCCACCATTTCCCCTTGTCACAGGTGACGCAGGCCTTCGAGATGGCTCGCGATTCCGAGCAGGCAATCAAGGTTATGATTGATTGTCAGGCCTGAGTAACTTACCGGGGCAGGATCAATTTTGGAGATAAAATTATGCAGGATTTAGAGGGCAAGGTCGCCGTAGTGACGGGCGCAGGGTCGGGGATTGGTGAGGGTATCGCGAGAGCGGTCGCCGCTGCCGGTATGAAGGTTGTTGTGGCAGACATCGATGAAAGTAAGGCAAACACGGTGGCTGCAGATTTGGGTGGCGACGCACTGGCCTGCGGAGTGGATGTATCTCGTCTCGCGTCTGTGGAAGCGCTGCGCGATCGCGCCCTGCAACATTTCGGCGGCGTTCACCTGCTGTGCAACAACGCGGGAGTCTGGATTGGTGCGTTAATGGCGGACGCTGATATAAAGGATTGGCAATACCTGATCGATGTTAATCTCTATGGCGTTATTCATGGTGTGAAAGCATTTCTTCCGTTAATGCTAGAACAAGGGGAGGGGCACATCGTCAATACGGCCTCGATGGGCGGCTTGATATCTGGCCCGCCAGAGGGACTCTACACCACCACCAAGTTCGCGATTGTCGGCCTTTCTGAGGCGCTACTGATGGAGACTGCGGACAAGGGGGTGGGCGTATCAGTGCTGTGCCCGGGACTAGTCAATACCAACCTCATCACCCAGTCTTTTGCAGTGCGCCCAGACGCTTACGACCCCGGAATTGACCATCAGCAACCTGCGCCAGACGTTGCAAGCGGTATTTCGCCCCGTGTGGTAGGTGAGCAGGTGGTCGATGCCGTTCGCGAAGGTGGTTTTTACGTAATCACCCATGATGACTATCGAGACATCATAGCGATGCGTCACGACAACATTGTTGCATCCATCGACGAGCATGCTAAACGTTATGGATCTACCTCTGGCAGGGAGGTGTGACCCAGCCGAGACACGTTATTACCGCCGGCCTGTTAAGCAGACTGTTGTGCGTGTACTTGTTCACGCTGCCATTCACTGCGGGTGCCGGTCAGGCGTACTCGGAAGAGCGGCACCCCTGTCGATTTCATGACGAGTACAGGCAGCCTTTTTTTGGTGACCTTCATGTGCATACCCGTTATTCCCTCGATGCCAGCACCCAGGGCACACTGACCACACCGGCGCAGGCGTATGGTTTCGCACAGGGTCAATCTCTCGGTATACAGCCCTGGGATGAATCCGGATTGCCCATGCGCTCGATACGGCTCAATCGTCCACTGGACTTTGCGATGGTTTCGGATCATGCCGAATTGTTTGGCGAGGTCCACATGTGCAACACACCAGGTTTTGAGGGTCACGATTCCTGGCAGTGTGGCCTGTATCGAGGCTGGTCTATCGGAGCCTATTATCTGTTCAACTTTATGTCCTCAATGATGGCTTCCCATATGAGTATGTGCGGTGAAAATGACACGTTGTGCAAGCAGGCATCGGTCTTTCCCTGGCACGATACGAAGCAAGCTGCGGAGGCGGCCTATGACCGAAGTGATGATTGTTCCTTCACCAGCTTTGTCGGCTATGAATGGTCGGGTATGGATCCGCTGACGGGTGGAAACCTGCATCGAAATATCCTGTTTCGTAACGCCGATGTCCCCGAACTGCCACTGTCATTTATCGAAGAGCCCTCTGCCGAGCGGCTTTGGCGTGGTCTCGAACGTGAATGTGTTGGTGCATCTGGTGCTTGCGACGCTCTGGCGATTCCCCACAATTCCAATTTAAGCGCCGGACAGATGTTTACAGGCAAGGGCGACGACGGTTCTCCGATGACGCCCGAATACGCAGCGCTCAGAGCCCGCTACGAGCCGCTGCTGGAAGTTATGCAGAAAGGCGGATCCTCCGAGTGTTTCTATGCTCGAGGAATCACCGAGGATGAACTTTGCGCTTTCGAACAACAACCCATTGATAATCTGGCTGGCTTCGACCGCTCGCCGCGACCTGATACAGGCTTTGCCAGAGAGGTCTTGCTGCAGGGACTGGCTATTGAAGCCGAAATGCGCGTAAACCCCTACCAGTTTGGTTTCATAGCCAGTACCGATACACATCTCGGTGCCGCCGGTCAGGTGGATGAGTCAGGATTTGCCGGCCACGGTGGCAAGGGTGTTCCGGCTGTCGATCGGTTGCCGCCGGGATTGCCGGACCTTCTGATGAACAACCCGGGCGGTCTCGCCGTGCTCTGGGCCGAGGAGAACAGTCGCGACTCTCTGTTTGAGTCTCTCAGGCGTCGTGAAAGCTACGCTACCAGCGGCCCAAGAATTATCAGTCGATTTTTCGCGGGGTGGGATTATCCGCAGGATCTGTGTGAGCGTCAGGATCGCATCGCCCAAGCTTATGAATCAGGCACGCCGATGGGAGGTCGCCTACCTTCTGCCGCGGCCGCTGCGCCGCGATTTATGGTAGTAGCACAGCGGGACCCCGGTACCGCAAGCCAGCCCGGTGTGCCTCTGCAGCGTATCCAGATTGTAAAAGGCTGGAGAACCTCTGCTGGAGAGTTGAGGGAAGCGGTTTTCGATGTCGCCGGCGATGCCACAAACGGTGCGCGGGTCGACGAGGCGTCTTGCGCGTTAAGCGGCTCCGGGGAGCACACACTGTGCGCCGTTTGGACCGACGAGACATTCGATGCTGAGCAGGGCGCCTATTACTATTCCAGAGTCCTCGAAAACCCCAGTTGCCGTTGGAGTCAGCGTATTTGCGTCGCGATGGGTGTGGATTGCAGTCGCCCCGAAACAGTGGGAGAAGGGCTGGAGCCTTGCTGTGCCGACGGGCATCGCAAGGTTATACAGGAGCGTGCCTGGACCTCGCCTATTTGGTATAGCCCAGCGGCTACTCCAGAGGCTCCGCCTCCAGCAGGGATTCGACCGCCAGCGTAATCTGGTCAAACATTCGCCTGCGTGTGCGCAAAGTGGTACTGCTATCGTCTGCTTCACTGGCCCTGCAGATATCCGCAATACCGTGAAACGTCATGCTAATGGTCAGAAACATGCGGCGGCGTATTTCCGTCGCACGTAAATGTGATAGTGCATGTCGAAATAGCCGCTCCAGTGCTTCGTCGTTGTCAAAACTGATGGCAGTTGTGGTGGCTGGGTTGAGCACCGGGCTGTTCAATATGGCCAGCTGGGAGAGAATTTTGATGTAGTAGACGCCGGAGGGATTTTCCTCAATGTAATCGGTGAGTGGCCGCACCAGTGCCTTCGCGGCTTTCCTGTGACGGCCGCTCTGTCTGCTTGCTACCTCGGCAGCCAGAAAGGGTTGACGTAACTCGCGGACACGCTGTGAATGCGTGTCGATGATCGCCTGCAGCAGCCCATCGCGATTGCCGAAATGGTACTGCAAGGCATTTCGATTTTTCTGCCCGGCTGCCACTGTGATTTCATTCAGTGATACGGAATCGATACTGCGCTCTGCGAATAGTTTCTCGGCCGCTTCAATAAACCGTTGTCGCGTTTGTGCAGAGCGACCCGAGTGTTTGTTAGCGGCGCTTTGATCCATGGTGACGTACCGTATGCCGGTGGCCTCGGAGAACCTGAAAATAATACAGTCGTCTTAAATGTGCAAGCAGTCTCACTGCGGTTCGCTGCGTATCAATGCTGAAGCAGTTGTCGCGCGAAGGAGAGCGTTGCCGTGGCACTGATCCGGGTATTTTCTTTTTCAAGGAACAGTTTACCGACAATTTTTTGATCCTTTGAAATGACGAGCGAGCCTGGGTAGGGTGTGCCATACTTGCTGTCAGTTCTGGTATAGGCGTGATCCTGAACGCCGAGGGTTATGGTCGAGAGTGCGGAGGTGTCAGATAGTAAGGGGAGGGTAATACCGTACTCCGCAGCAAATGTATCCTGCACAGACTGTTCGTCGGGACTGATGACGACGAGGCCAATGCCCGCTGCACTGAATTCCGGATAAAGCGCTTCCAACTGAAGCAACTGCTGTTGACATAACGGGCTCTCGGCCAGAGAGCGAAGAACGACGAGCACGGTGCCTGCAGCGCCAGCGAACTTCGTCAACAGGGTTAGTCTCTCTCCCTCGTATTCTGCCTGGAGGCCTGGAAAATGAGAGCCTATGGCGGGACCTGGGTCGAAGCTGTCCGTATCCTCGGAAACAAAGAAATTCTGCGCAAACCAGTTATAAGGTAATTCCGAAAAAAATTCTCGATGCCAAGCCAACGCGATGATTCCGACCAGAATCAGACCGACAACTATTTTGCTGACTTTTTCCATAATGTCATTGCTCGGGCTCTTATCTTCGTCCACGCTATGTCAGAGTTTACGCGAAATCACATAAAAAGTTGGTGCGTTGTGGCGTTAAGCTGTTAGCGCGTATCCTGCAGACCATTGCATGTAATTGAACAGAAGGGTTTTCATGTTTGAGCAGCTGCTCATCACTGCCTTGTTTGGGGGGCTTCTCGCGAGTCTCATTTTCACCAAGTGGCCGGCCGCGTGGATTTTCGTGTGTGCCATGCTGGTCGCTTACTTTACTGGCTTGGTCGATACCCAAGAGGTATTGGACAAGGCGTCTAATCCCGGCGTCATTACCCTTGTATTGCTGCTGTTGGTGTCAACGGGGTTGGAAAAATTGTCGTGGCTGACTCGAATGTCTGACAAGCTGATAGTGCCGAGCTACTTCGGTAGTCTGCTTCGTCTGGGCGCGGCCTCCGCGTTTTTCTCCGCGTTTGTCAACAACACAGCGGTAGTCGCAACGCTTGCGAATACCGTCAGGAACAGCAAGCATCACCCTGCATCAAAGCTGCTTATACCGCTGTCCTATACTGCGATACTGGGCGGTACGATGACTTTGATCGGCACATCCACCAATTTGATTGTCAGCAGTTTTCTGCAGGATGCTACCGGGACCGGCCTGGCGTTCTTTGATTTTCTCTCGGTGGGGTTCGCGGTAACGGTACTTGGAATGATCGCCCTGGTCATCAGCTCTCGCTTCTTGCCGGTGCGCGATTCCGATGAAATAGACATCAACGAGTATGTTATTGAAGCAGAGGTAAGTGCGCACTCCCTGTTGATCGGAAAAAGCGTGCTTGAAAACAGACTGCGCGAACTTGAGGACCTATTCCTTGTAGAGATTGTGCGTGGCAATCACCTGATTTCCCCCGTTACGCCGCAGGAGCACATTGAGGCCGGCGACAAGCTAATTTTTTCTGGAGATATTAAGCAGATACAAGCACTGGAGACGTTTGATGGACTGCAGTTATTTGCGCTTGAAGAAGGTCTCTTGAGAGAAAATATGAAGGAAGTCATCGTCATGCCCAATGCCACTATCGATGGTAAGACGGTGAAGGAAAGTGCGTTTCGTTCAGTATTTGATGCGGCGGTCGTCGGTATGCGTCGGGGGGGTAAACGCCTTTCCGGAAAGTTAGGCAATATTACAATTGAGGCCGGTGACAGCATGATGCTGGCGGTCGGCCCGGATTTTAACGAGCGCAAAAACCTCGATAAAAATTTTGTTATTACTAATGATTCGGTAGGGGAGGCGCGCACAACCCCTTTCCAGAACTATCTGATTACCGGTGTGTTAGTGCTGGTTATCGTGCTTGCGACACTGGAGATAGTACCCCTCATAAAAGGGGTTGCCTTTCTGCTCTTGTGTATGTTGATCACCGGGGTAATCAGCGGCTCTGAACTCAGGCGGCGCTTTCCCTTCGAGCTCTGGTTGATTATCGCGTCAGCGTTGACTTTGTCCCAGGCATTGACTAATGCAGGAATGGTTACCCTGATGGCCGATTTACTGCATGGCTACCTGTCTGTTCTGGGGCCTTACGGAGCCCTCATCGGGATTTATATTGGCACTGTGCTGCTGACAGAGCTGATGACCAACAATGCTGCAGCGGCGCTGAGTTTTCCGGTGGCTTTTGGCCTGGCGGAGAGCTATGGCGTTAGTTTTATGCCATTTGTTATGGCGGTCGCCTATGGTGCTAGTGCGAGCTTTCTTACTCCTTACGGCTACACAACAAACCTGATGGTACAAAACCTCGGTGGCTATGAATTCAAGGATTACACCCGTGCGGGGATACTGGTGTCGATTGTGTATTCGGTAACAGTCATCGTGCTGGTGCCTCGGCTGTTCCCGTTTTAGTCAGCCCATGCCTGTTGTGAAACCACCATCCACCGGCAGCGTCTGGCCGGTAATCCAGGCCGCTGCGGGCGATGTCAGAAATAGCACAGCGGCGGCAATATCCTCGGGTTCCCCGGTCCGCTTCAAGCCCTGGCGTTTCAGCGTCTCCTCCACCATGTCGGGCATACTCTCTATCACAAAACTGGTGAGATTCGAGCGGGTGAGACCCGCAGCCACCGCGTTGGCGCGGATGCCCTCACGGCCCCAGCTCATGCCCAGCGTTTTGATGAGTTGTACGAGGCCCGCCTTGGCTGGGCCATACCCTGGCGTCAACTCGAAACCAAAGTAGGATGTCATGGAGGCGATGCCAATAATGCTGGCGCCGCCGGGAAAGTCGCTCGCGGCTAACAGTTTTTTGCAGGCGCTACTGAGGTGAAACGCGCTGGACAGATTCACATCAAGTGACAGGTCAAAGCCCTCAGCGCCCCATTCATCACCCTGTGAGCCCCCGGCATTGTTGATGAGGATATCCAGTTTCGACAGTGAGCTACCGAGGGCGTAAAGCGCGTCCCTGTCGCCTACATCCAGCTGGCGATACTCCATCCCGGCAAGGTCGGCGTCGTATTCTCCTGCGTCGGAACCACGACCAGTGATAATCACACTGGCACCTGCATCGCTGAAACCTCGTGCGCAGGCAAGACCAATGCCGCTGGTGCCGCCTGTGACCAGAACGGCGGCATTGGAATAATCGTAGCTGATACCCTGAAACATAGTCACTCCGTCATAAGGCGAAAAAAATCACAATACGGCCATATCACAAAGGGCGCAAGCGCGCCCTGGTGAACGCGGGGGCCAGCGCGTTACAGAGCTGCCGAATGGTTTTGTTGGCCTAGAGTTGCGGCAGTGATTCCTGCACCAACCCTGCGTTCCAGCCGCCGTCGGCAATGAACTCAGCCCCGGTACTGTAGGTCGCTTCGTCTGACGCGAGGAATGCAGTGAGTGCGGCTACTTCACGTGGCAGTCCGACACGGGGAATCGCGTGATGCTGGTAGAACTGGTCTGCATCTTCCTGGGAAATGAAATCCGAGCCGTGCATGGCTGTATAAATACCGCCGGGGTGGACGCTGTTAACCCGGATGTTGTGCTTTCCCATTTCAATAGCGGCGGCCTTTGTCATACCCCGCACCGCCCACTTGGTGGACGAGTAAGCTGCAAGTGAGTTCTTCGACTGCAGCCCGTCGATGGAAGAGACGTTAACAATCGAACCACCGCCATTGTCCTTGATCGTTGGAAAAACGGCCTGCATCCCAAGAAAAACGCCTAGCTGATTGATACGAACGATGTTCATGAAGTCATCTTCGGTGGTATCCATGATGGTTTTTTGGAAGATAATAGCGGCATTGTTGATCAGGACTGACAGCGGCCCCAGAGCTGTTGCAGCTTGCACACCTTTTTGCCAATCGGTCTTGCGGGTGACGTCAAGATGAAAGAAAGACACGCTGCTGCCTAGTTCTTCGGCCAACAGCTGTCCGGGTGAATCCAATACGTCGGCGATTAATACCTTCGCCCCTTCATCCACGAGGAGCCTTACGGTGGCTTCGCCCATGCCGCGTGCGCCACCAGTGACTATTGCTACCTTGCCTGCCAATCGAGCCATATCATTGTCCTTTAAACAGATCGGGTGAGAGTGGCAGTATAAGCCAGGCCGGCGCCACGAGTGTTAATCATCGCCTAAACTTCTACGAGGTTTAAAATTCTGGGGTGTCCATAGCCATGTGTCTTTAGGTCTTACTCGCTGCTCCAGAGGAACGTGCCTCAAACCGCGCGGGGGGCTGCGCTTAAACGCTAATTGCCAAACAGAGCGGCGACCGCGATGACTGATTGTCACTCGAGCGGCCGGAGGGATTGACTCAGGACCCTGTAAGGGTGGTCCCGCTGGCTGTGAGGGGGGAAATTGCACGTTGCCAATGCTGTTGTCGAGCGCGATGCTGCTCTGCTTGAGTGGGCGTTACTCAGATAATCAATACAGTAGCGAGTGGAAACGAATCCCTACAAGAGCTGATGAATATTTCAGCACAAAAAAAAACGGACACCGAAGTGTCCGCTTTCTGTATTGCCGAGTACTGCTTAGAAGCGGTACAGAGCGCTAACGCCAACTTGGTCGTAAGATGTCTCAAGCTTAGAGCCTTGAGCGTTCCAGTTGTCGATATCGTCAGGCGATACATCTTGGTACGACAGGTCTACAGCGAAGTTTTCGGTGATGAACCACTCAACACCCAGGCTGTAGAAATCGACTTCATAGCCGTTGTCGTCGTCTTGCTTGAAGTCAGCAGCGATGCCCCAGTTGTTGCCAATGTACCAAGTGGCACCGAGGGCCCAAGTGGTAGGGTCATCTTGATTGCTGACAACGGTTTTGCCGTATCCGCCGCGAGCTTTCAGTCCACCGTTGTCGAAAGCAAAGAAGTGTTCCAACTCTGCACCCCAGCGATCTGCGTCACCGCCGTTGTTAATGTTGACGTTCTCGTAAAGAGCTACCAACGTGGTGTTCTGGGTAATGTATTTACCAATGCCAACGCTCCACGTATCAACGTCCTTATTACCTGGTTCGTCGCGCTCGTAGCCCACTTCCATGAGCCAGCCAGACAGCTTCCAGCCGGGACCTTCCGCGACGTAGCGCACGTCTACGTTGTAGGTCTGGCCGTCTTCATCATCACCATTGCTGATGTCGACTTCGCCGTCACTGAAGGCAATTCCAATTGAGGAAGCGTGATCAAGGAAAGCTGCTTCGCCAAGGGGGCCCTTGCTAGTGTCGACTGTTTCCAGGTACCAGGTCGCGCCAAGGCCGTAGATATTAGTATCGTTGTCGCCATTGACAGTTCTGGGGTTCTCGTCTTTGTAATCGAAGCTTCCACGAGCGTAGCCGGCATCCAGCTCCCACTGGTAATCAGCTTGCGCAGTAGCAGACAGTGCCAGGCCGATGCCGGCGATCAATGCAGTCTTCTTGAACATTTTGTTCTCCTTGCGGGGTCTCAAAGTAGTGATTCCCCTTTATTAAGAGCGGGGATAGTCAGTATGTTACTCACGGCACAGGCCGCGGCAAGATAACTAATTTACCTGATAAAATGTGAATTATTTACTTGTTTTTGGAAGGGCAAGCTTGGTCCGAAAGTACGAACCAAAACGATCAAAAAACGATCAGTTTTTCGCTGTGGCCTCCCACCGTTTTAGCGGGGACTATGTTGCCAGTGTGAGTGCGTTGTGTCCAGAAAAAGTAGGGCCTCCGCCCGCACTCTGCGGCACTCTGCGGCGTACTGCGCCTCCCGGCGCGGGACGGTCCCCTGTGAACTCGGCGGCATATCTTGAACGCGGCTCTATCAGAACCGCAGTCTCTCCCTGTAAGATATGAAGATGGTCAATAAGAAATGCATAGTGTTCTGCAGGGGTTAAGAGATATGTCGTCCCAAAAGGTGCCTGTGATCGGCCTGATAGTGCCCTGCAAGAATGAGGAGCCCGTTCTGCCTGAGACGGCGAGGACAATGAAATCCAAGATAGACTCTCTGGTCGCGCGCGGAATGGTCAATAGCGCCTCGCGAATCTACTTCATTGACGACGGGAGTACGGACGGCACCTGGGAGATTATTTGCCAATTGGCGGAATCGGATTCCTGTTTCCAGGGCGTGAAGCTGACCCGTAATTTTGGCCACCAGTTTGCCGTGTACGCTGGTCTGATGCATGCAGAGGGAGATGCCCTCATATCCATTGATGCTGACCTGCAGGACGATATCAACGCCATCGATGAGATGGTTGGGTGCTTTCTGAAGGGAGATGAGGTGGTCTATGGAGTCAGAGGCGACAGGCACAGTGACAAAAAGCTCAAGCGCTGGACTGCCGCGCTGCACTACTGGCTTTCGGGCCGCCTCGGGGTGCGCACGGTGCCTCACCATGCAGATTTCCGTCTCCTGAGCAGGCAGGCGGTTACCTTGTTGGGGCAGTTTCGCGAGACCAACCTTTACTTGAGAGGCGTGGTTCCTCTTTTAGGCCTGCCTTCATCGCAGGTGCATTATGCCCGTGGGCCAAGGATGGCGGGTGAATCAAAGTATGGGTTTGCAGATATGTTTGGCCTGTCGGTCGACGGCCTAACGTCCTTTTCAATACTGCCACTGAGAGTGATATCCCTACTCGGATTATTCGTATTTCTTGTGTCTATGGTATTTGGCGTGTGGGCTTTAGTCGCTTACATAGTCGGCCTGACTACGCCGTTGGATGGTTGGGCGCCAACAGGGATTCCAATTTACCTTTTGGGAGGATTGCAAATCCTATCGATTGGCGTGGTAGGTGAATATATCGGCAAGACCTACATGGAGGTGAAAAGCCGGCCGACCTACCTGATAGAAAAAACTGTTTCGAAAGCGTCTGACTAGTGCATCAGCGCTGTGCCCTGAGTCCTGTGTGACCAGCAGCCAGGGTACGGCAGGCGTGCCTAGCGGAAGATTAGCCTGAAAATCTTGCGGTACATGTGGCGATAGGCGTAAAACGTACGGTTGTCGAACACAAGCTTGTTTATTCCGTCCTTGGCATCTTTTTTGTAGCGCCGCACGAGGTTGCGCAGAACCCGCTCTGACTTGGTCTTCTCAATGCCGCGGAATACGTTGAAGATGGTCCCTGCGAACTGGGTCGGGTGATAGATGATGCGCGTGAGCAAAAAGCTCATATAGGCTTTTTTACGCACCCAGTCCAGTTCCTTGCTGCCGACTTCATCGTTGAAGGATACCGCTTTCGCCAGGTCGCCCACGGTAAGCAGATCCAGCCAGTCCAGGTCTTTAATTTTGTGTTTTGAGGGCTCCCACAGTGGAGTGCCGGGCAGTGGGATAAATAGACCAAAGTTAACTTCGTCCACGCCTACCTTTGCGAGTTCCCGGGCGTAGGCGATGGTCATCTCCATGTCCTCACGTGTCTCTCCGGGCAGTCCAAGCACAAAATAAGCGGCCACTTTCAGGCCAATCTTGTGTGCGGTAGCGCCGCAATCTTTCAGATGTTGCAAGTCGAAATCTTTGCCTTTTTGTACGATATCTGTGAGCACCCGTGGTGAGCCACTTTCGGGGGCGAGGGTCACATGCTCACAGCCACTGTCTTTCATCGCAGTGAGCATCTCCTCGTCAATTCGACTTGCGCGGATGCCGTTGGGCGTCTGCCAGCGGATATCCAGCTTGCGGCGTTTGATTTCGTTGCAGATTTCGATGAGCCGCTTGACGTTAATCGTCATATTGTCGTCTTCGAAATGAAACTCCCGAATATCCCAGTTCTCGATGCAGTATTCGATCTCATCGGCGACGTCGGTGGCGCTGCGCGAGACCCAGCGCGTTTTACGCGAGGCGCAAAATGTGCAGCCGTAGGGGCAGCCACGAGAGCTGATCATCGAAGTCCAGCGGCCATTGGAGAAGCCGTGGGATTCTTGCGCCAGGATATAGTTTTCCATGGGCAGCAAATGTCGGGCAGGGAAGGGAATGGTGTCGCTGTTGAGCTTTGTGTTACGTGCGAGCTTTTCCGTGCCCATTACACACTTGCCGTCTTCGTCGAGGAACGCGAGATTGGCAATGTCGCTGCCAATGTTTGTTTGCAGCACCATGTTTTGTTGCAGCAACTTTTGGCAGAGCTCCAGGAAGGGCAGTTCACCCTCGCCCAAGATCACGAAATCAACGAGGTCTTTATCCTCGGTCAGCACCTCTTCGTATAAAGCGGAGGGGTGAGGGCCACCCAGGACAATCTTAATGTCGCTTCTGAAAGCTCGAATCTGCCGACAGAGCTCTTGCACAACGGGGTAGGCAAAAGAAAATAGGTTGGAGATGCCTACAATTTTCACCTCGTCGTCGAGACGGGCGACGATGTCACCGAAGTGCACGCCGCGCACAAAGGTTTCTTTCTCGAACGGGTGGATGGTTTGGGGCTCCAAGCCAACTGAGTCGATGATGTCGACGGTAATGTCGTGCAGTTCAAGAACGGACGCTAGATAGGCGATACCCAGCGGCGGTGTGATTCCGCTTGCCACCTGGTTCTTGGTGAAAACCTGAGGCGGGTTTATCAGGATGACTTCGTGGCTCATACAGGGATGCCTAGAGTCAGATTACAGATGTAAGCTGCATGTGTTAGTTTTTCTCGAAAACCCCAAAAGAAACATGGACTTTCGAATGAACGTTCACAAAGTATAGAAATTAAAAGGTGCATTGTCCAGATAATGGGATCGACGGATAGACGCTTGTTTAGTGGGCTTATTTGCCGCTATAGCCCCCGCTGAATCACGTTTCCCCTGATCTCGTGCTGACTCAGCGCAGAGCCCTCTGCGCTGCGTAACATCAATACCGTGAGCTTGTTCACGTTTTGGTCTATCCCCACGGTTATGGTTTTCGGCCTTTTATCCCCCAGCTGTATTCATGGCGGTGATGTATTTCGAGGTCTTTGAATCCGGCCCGCTCAAGCAAAGCGAGTGCCTCTTGTTTCTTGTAATACTTGAAATACTTGGGGTTTAGTTGATCGTAAATCACCAGACGCCTCTTTTTTGGCGACATTGGCCACCACACGGTGTTCAGATATTTCATCATCGGCAGGGGCAGAATTTTGCCTATGAGACGGTAGGCGTAGAGAATCAGGTATAACAAATGAACAACCGTTGCCAGCAGGAAATGCGGCATCAGTGTGGTGAGTTTTCGGAGCGGCTTGATAAATGCGAGATACAGCTCGTTTCCTTCATGAGCGCACAGCCAGAAGAAGATTTGACCTCCCGGCTTGAGGGAATCGTAGCAACATTTCACTGTGTCGTCCGGCTCGCTAATAAATTCGATTACGCCGATTGAGATGACGAAATCAATTGGCTCGCCCACTGCCCAGTCATCACCTCGCTTGCACATAGGTGTAACGTCATTGCCTCTTTCCATTGACGCCAGGTTTTTCGTAAGGTTCTCAAAGGCGCCGGGGCCGGGCTCAATTGCATAGACGTGGGACGCGCCGGATTCCAGCAGCATTCCAACGATGCGGCCGGTCCCGCTGCCTATGTCTGCGACAGTTTTCCCCTCGAAGTCCTTGGTGGTTAGTAGCGGATTAACGATATCTGAAAACAGATCCAGAGACGCATACCAGCCTTCGTTATCGCCGTATCGTGTCCACTGTTTGTCGAAATCCTTGATGGTTTTTTCATCTAAACTTGACATGCTAAAGACCCAAATACCTGTTATTTTTGTGGAGGTTTACGCACCGGTAGCGTTTTGTTCTTCTGAGAGCGCGCCACTGATTCAAGTTGATGCTGCTTGACTGAAAGTTTTTTTTGCTGCAGTCGTTTCCATGTAGGCGCCATAGCAACAGAGGAATGGATTCATGTCAATCCTGAGAGTCAAAATTGCGGCTAACGCGGCTTTTTAGGGTCAGGCATACCGGAGGAATCGGGTGTTTTGTTCCTTGGCTTGTATATTTTCAGGCTGAATCCGCCGCCGCCACGTCTATCCATTAACTGTAACCCCAACGTGTCGGTCTGCTCGTAGTAGATCTCCAGAGTTTCTTGGAGATCAATACCCGTGGCAACATCAGACGGGGGCAGCTGCATCCAGTTGTCGATCAGCACCAAATCGATCGACTGGTTTTCAAGTTTCGTATTGAGTCGCTCACGGTGGCGCTGCCAAATCTGGGGTACGGTCTCTTCGTGGACTGACTTCACAAAAAATGCCGGCTTGTGCTTGGCCCAGAGAAAATAGGGCGTATGCCCGTTATGGTATATAGGCCCTCCTTGATCCAACGTTTCGCGCAAAACCAGTGTGGAAGCGTAAATGTCATTAGCTGCGGCGATCTCTGATCTGACTTTGTCCCAATTTTTCTCATTGACTGAAAAGTTATTAGGAAGCGCAGAATAGCTGTTGTACATCGCGAGAGAGGCTAGCACCGATATCATCCATCGCCGCTTGATAATCCCTGAAGCGAAACCAAATGTGCCGACCAGTAGGAAAGGAGATATCAGTTGAAATAAATAGGTTAGATAGTTGCCAGGGTTGCGTGCAAGGACGAGTGCGTTGATGCTGATAGAGCAGAGACAACATAGCCAGATAAACCCCACTTTTCTCGAAAACAGGGGCTTGTTCCAATCGAGCCAATTAATAAGCTTGTCACTTGGTAAGTTCGAATCTCGATGTGTTCTGATCGCGGATGCGGTTCGATATTTTGGGTAGGCAGCCAAGACAAGAATGGCGAAGATCGGGTAGTAAATGGTGAAATACGCGCTAAATTGTCGGATAGCTGCATTGTTCGATAATACGTACTTGCTGCTGGATGCGACTGCGAAAAGAGTGTTATCCAGATAGTAAGGAGAGGTGTAATGCACAATCGTAAGTGATACGAGCAATATCAGAAGGGCTAAAAATCCGAAGTAGATTCCCCGTTTCTTGGAGTCTGCCAAAAAAAGAAACAGCGCGACATAGCCCAGACTCATTAAGAAATACTGCTTGGTGTAAAAGGCAAGAATTCCGAGTGCAAGTGACACCGCTAGGCTCCGCGAAGAAAATCGAAAGAACCAGGGGATGCAGGTTGCTGAAAGGAATAAGAAAACACCCATGCTGTTAGGGCTGGCTATTGGTGTCGAATAGTAAAGCAACCCAGCGTAGAGAATGATGGCCGCGGCCAGACTGTCTGTCCGCGTTGCTGACGCTTTCCGACAAAAAAAATAACAGAGAGCGCAGGTGGCAATGATAAAAATGCCCGACACGAGGCGATGTAACCACAGAGTATTTCCCAATGTGGTGGAGATCGGAGCCACCACAATATTGTAGAGAACCGGATACAAACTAATGTGAGCTGGCTGGCTTTCAAGTGCAAAAGGATTCCCGCCATCAGCTATCGTCGACGTGATCTCCAGCATGCTTGCTTCCTGATAATCCAGGGGCAACTCATGGGAGATCATATTGATATGGTTTCGCGCTACCGCAATTGCGAAAAAAACGACACATATCAGATAGAGGCTTTGAGCGATCTTGTCCATTCTGTCCGAGCGGATTGAATTCATCATATTCTCGGGACTGGCATAGAGTGCGCTGTCTCACAATGAACGCTCCGGTGGGGCGTCCCTTTATTCGCATGGAGAGTGCTTTGCTGGTTATCGTTCGTCTCGGCCGGACCTTGGCAGCGGTATGGGTGTGACATGCAGTCTGGACTCAAGAATTGCTTTGCTCCGGAGCGACTCGTGTAAAGGCTAACGGCTTGGTTCCGCATTAATCTCCGGCAAGATGAACAGGTTGAGAGAATTGAGACGTTGCCGGCAATATTTTAATCCCGTTGCTGTTCATGATAGAAAGGGAATAGTATATTTTAGCGTGAAGCTGCGCAATCAAACTCACGCTCGTATTTTACGTTTCGCCGGGGCACGAGTATTGAACGCTTATCGTGTTTTGCCGTGCCCGGATTGAATATTACTATGAAGACTACCTATTCGGATGAGCAGTATGAGCTGGCCTACCCACCCGGGATCGAGCATCACTGGTGGAGCGCAGCTCGTAATGAGCTCATAGCTAAACTTCTTGTTGAAAAATGTGCGGATTGCAATTTTCTCGAGGTAGGGTGTGGCAAGGGTGTGGCTGTGCTGGGTCTGCGTAAAGAGGGGCGAAACGTGCGTGGTGTAGAGCTGGCGAATGTTCAGCCCCTCAGTGGTGTCGAGCAGTGGGTGGACTCGGGTGTCGATGCCTGCGATCTTGCGCTGGAGACCAGGCTGACGTACGACGGACTTCTGCTACTGGACGTAATTGAACACTTACCTGATCCCGAGGCTTTTTTAAATCGTCTCCTCAAGAGTTTCCCCAACGTATCGTTTGTTTTTGTAACAGTGCCTGCGGGTCAGGAGTTGTGGTCCAATTATGATCAGTTTGCGGGACACCACAGGCGATATTCGCTGGATATGCTTGAAAGCCTAGGGGTAACATTGGGTTGGACTCTGGATAGGGCGGAATACTTTTTTCGCTTGTCCTATTTTCCGATGAGGTTGATGACCATGCTGGGCATCGATCGGCAGCTCAAGATGGTGGCCCCCGGAACAGCTCTACGACCACTGCACCGACTGGTTTGTGCCATTTCGCGACTGGAGCAAACTCTCTTGCCGCGGTATGTCAGGGGCAGTAGTGCCTATGCGTTATACAAGGTAAGGGCAGAGGTTGAGACATAAGCTTCCACGGATTGGTTGCGCGTGCTGTCTAGCCTGGGCTGGCCTGGCACAACTCCTGATAATGAGAGCGCTAGATTTCCCTCGTAGTCGTGAATATACAACGTACCCTCATGCCACCTAATTGGCGATTTTCGGAATGTTAAAATGTTGATTGCCCCTAGAATGATCCGTTTTTTGCTCGTCGGGGGCAGCACTGCTGCGGCGCAGCTTAGCCTGACCTGGCTGTTCGTTGACGTGATTCTCATGCATGTCCTGGTAGGCAGTACTGTGGCTGCGGCACTCGCTGCCGCTTACAATTACACCCTGCATTATCACTGGACTTTTTCTGCAGAGGCGCCACATGGTTGGACTCTGTTCAAGTATCTGCTGGTGTGCCTCGGCGCTTTACTTGTTAATGGTGTGGTGATGTACATAGGTGTAACGGTATATGGCGCTTATTATCTTGCGGTGCAGATAGTGGCAGGCGTTTCGGTTGTAATTTGGAGTTTCTGTCTCAGCTCGTTCTGGGTGTTTGCAGAGTAAGGCTGACACAGCTACTGCGATAGTTCCTTTAGCTGATTTCAGATCGATTTCGAAGTTGCGGTAACATGTTTTCGTCAGTTGCCTGGGTGGCTAGGGTGTTTCTTTCTCGTTGCGGCCTTTCTGCAATACGCTCCGGCGTCTCTGTTCGATGGCGTCTGCTGTGGCGTGCGATGCCCAGTCGATGGCGCTTTCGTGTTCCCATGCCAACGCCTTATCGAGTGGCATGGAGTAGCCCTCGCTAATGAGTTCCTGATAGCGCCTGAGCACCTCCGGGACGCAGGCGCATATGTCAGACGCTATTCGCTTGGCGGTGGGCAGCAGCTCCACCTGGGGCACTACGTGGTTGACCAAACCCCACTCATAAGCCTGTTGTGCAAAGATAGGGGCCCCGGTAAACGCCATTTCCCGCGCGCGGGATAACCCGATTAGTCGCGGCAGCTTCTGGCTCAGGCCCCAGCCCGGAAGCATGCCGACGCGGGCGTGGGTATCGGCAAAGCGCGCGGCCTCTGAGGCTATAAGGATGTCGCAGGCCAACGCCATCTCGAATCCCCCGGTGATACAGTGGCCGTTGATGGCGCCTATGATGGGCCCCTGAAAGGCGTCCATGGCATCTGCCACGATGTTGTCCGCCTCTTCTGAGGCATTTTTGGCATCAGCGGAGCCTAGTTCCTTTAGATCAAAGCCGGCGCAAAATGCCCTGCCGTTTCCTGTGAGGATGACCACCCGAATAGCCGCGTCCGCCTCGCACTCCTTGAACACCTCGACGAAGTCGTGGCGCAACTCGCGTGACAGCGCGTTCATTGCCTCTGGGCGATTTAATGCCACGACAGCAAAGCCGGCGTGTTTTTCCAGCGTCACGGTATCCACGTCAGGACTCCAGCAGGGATGGGGTTTGCAACAGGTTGAGTTGTTTAGCAATCGCAGGCGCAGCGAGAATATCGTCCGGTGTCCAGTCGGCCAAGGGTTCGTTCTCCGCCAGCCATGCGACCACGGCAGCAATCGCTGCGGGGGAGCAGGGTTTGAACAGAGCCTCTATTGGTTTATCTATCTCCAGCATCCGCATTACCTCGGTGATGACGGTGCCGGGCTCAAGGTTGAAAATACGTAGGCCTGAGTTCGGGTGCTCGGCGCGCAGGGACCCCGCCATGCGAGATACGGCGGCTTTGGAGGACGGGTAGGCAAACCCCCAGCCGCCCTTGTCACCGGCGGCGGGCGGGTTGCGAAAGGCGCTGCCGGACGCCATGTTTATAACAGTGCCAGAGCCCCGCGCTAGCATCCCGGGCAGCACTGCTTGCACCAGTGCCAGCGGTGTGAAGACATTGCCCTGATAAATTGCTCGCACCTGCTCTGAATTGACGTCCATCAGGCGTTCTAAATTGCCCGAACCTTGGTAAACGGCATTATTGAAAAGCAGGTCGATGTGGCCGAAGTGATCCAGCGTGGCTGTCGCTGCTGATAATACAGACGCTTCATCGAGAATATCTGCGGGCAGACAGAGCGCTTCGCTGCCTTCCCGTTCGATCGCGGCAGCCGTTGCCTCGAGGCTGCCGGGTAACACCGTGGTGCGCCCGGCGTGGTCGTGCGCTTCTCCCTCGGCCAGCGTTCGCGCAGTGATAGCCACACGGTATCCTGCCCGTGCCAGTGCAACGGCGGATTCGGCGCCAATGCCCCGACTGGCCCCCGTGATAAAAGCAACTTTATGACTCATGATTTCTTCTCTCCTTCTGTCGCCAGAACACTGAGTTGATGCACTAACCGTTCAAGATTTTCTTCCCCGACAACATCCACATACTGTTGCCAGACCGTTTCTGTTGACCGCGAGAGTTCGTCGATCAGACGCCTCCCGCCGTGACTGAAATCGATCAGCTTGGCGCGGGAGTCGGCGGGATCTGTGCGCCGTTCCAGCAAGTTGAGGGACTCCAGTTCATGAATAATCTTCATCATGGATTGGGGTCTGACACCCGCGGAGCGTGCGAGATCGACAGCTCGGCTGGGGCCATGGCGGCCGAGGTGCAGGAAAATGGCGCGGTGACGGGCGCTGATGCCCATGACGTCGCGCCGTTGCAGATCATGGTCCAGACGGGACTGGAAGTCGCGACCTGCCAGCATCAGGGCCTGGCCAAGAAGCTGCCTGGGTTCCGGGGTGTCGGGCATGGTAGTTGAATTATAGAAAGCTAAACTTATAATAAGTTTAGCTTTTTATCTTGGGGGGTCAAGCGATGTTCGAGGTTTTTGCGTCGACGCCGGAGGGCATGGGGCCTGCGGATATCGGTGCCCATGCGGCGCGAGCCGAAGCAATGGGGTTTTATGGTCTGCAGGTGCCGGACGCGGTGCACGATGGCCTGTTGCTGTCGGCGTTGGCGCTGAACGCGACAACCAAGCTGGTCGTGCAAACCTCGGTTTTGGTGGCGTTTCCCCGGAGTCCGATGACCACTGCCGTCGCAGCTTGGGATTTACAGTCTATGTCGCGGGGGCGTTTTGAGCTGGGCATCGGCACACAAGTAAAAGGCAATATCGAAAAGCGCTACAGCGCGCGCTGGGATTCTCCTGTGCCGCAACTGCGGGAATACGTGCAATCAATGCGCGCAATATTTCACAGTTTTCAGACCGGTGAAGCGCTGTGCTTCGAGGGCGATCACTACCAGTTGACCCGGCTACAACCGTTTTTTAACCCCGGCCCTATAGACGATCCAAACGTTCCCATTTTATGCGGTGCCGTTGGCCCAGACATGACCCGCATGGTTGGGCGGGTGGCTGATGGAATGATTACTCATCCCACCAATACGCCACCCCGGTACATTCGTGAGGTGTGTTTACCGCGGTTGCAGGATGGATTTGATAAGGTCGGACGAGATTCGTCTGACTTTACGCTTGTACTTGGGCCCCTGACAGCCACGGGTAGTGACGAGGACGCGGTAGCACGGGCGTGGGAAAAACAGAGGCAACTGCTGGGGTTTCTCTACTCGACACCTGCGTACTGGCCGAGCCTTGAATTGTTTGGCTGGCAGGACCGGGGTCAGGCCTTGCTTGATATGACGCGCGCGGGCCAATGGGAAAAAATGGCGGGGATTATTGATGATGAGATGCTTGATCAATTCGTTCCCCGCGGCACCTACGACACGATCGCCAGTGTATTTCGCGAACGCTTCGCGGGTCTCGCTCGCAGGACAACATTCCCGCTGCCGGATCACCCAGCGGAGGACGCTCGAGTGGCTGATGTTATTTTGGACTTGCAGAGTCGCTAACAGCATGGCCGTCCGGAACAATTAATTGTTCCGGGCAGGGAAAATTGGCCTGTCGGGTCCGGTCTTTGCTGGTTCTTGAGCCGACGAACGTTACACTATCGCTCGACGATGAATGAGGAGTGAGCAATGAACCAACCGGAAGCAGTGCATATAGGCAGTGATGATCTGCCGTGGGTAGACATTGGCGATGGTAGCCAGTTGCGTGTGTTACAGGTCAAGCCCAAGGAGGGCCTGTGGATTGTGGAGAATATCTTTCAGGCGGGTTATGAGGTAGAGACTCACAAACACACCGGTCCAGTCTGGGGCTATACCCGCTCCGGCGCATGGAAGTACAAGGAGTACGATTACGTCAACACCACGGGTTCGTTTCTTTACGAGCCGGCCGGCTCGGTGCATACATTGCAATGTATCGAAGACAACACTCAGGTCTGGTTCCAGATGCACGGTTCCAATATTAACCTCGATGGCGATGGCAATATCACCTCGGTAGCAGATGGGATGATTACGCTGGAGTTCTATTTTGCTATGTGTGCGGAGATGGGAAAGCCAAATCCGCCGGTGTTAGTCGATTAATGATGAATATCGACGTTTATAATCCAGATAACTACACGCGGGGTATCCCCCACCAGCAGTTCGCCTGGCTGCGCGACAATGCGCCGGTGCATTGGCATGAGCATCCCGGGGGACATGGCTACTGGGTGCTGAGTAAGCATGCGGATGTGCTGGCAGTATCCAGGGACTTCAGAACCTTTTCTGCGGAGCAGGGCTTTGTGCTGGTAGACGATTTGCCCGCAGACATTCTCGACATGGCCCGCAACCAGCTATTGGGTATGGACCCGCCTAAACACGGCCCCCTTCGGCGCGCGGTAATTACCCGCTTTACCTCTCGCATGCTGGCGGAGCTGGAGCCACGCGTGCGTGCAATCACGCGTGAGGTCATGGCTCAGATTACATCGCCACAGGAGGTCAATTTTGTTGAGAGCCTGGCAGGTGACCTGCCCACTGCGGTGATTTGTTCCATGCTGGAAATACCACGAGATATGTGGGGGCAGATCAGGCGTTGGTCTGATATGCAGACGTCTGCGTCCGATCCGGATCTGGGCGGCACAGAGGAAGAGGTGAATCAGGCCAGCGTTGAAATGGGAACCTACGGCTTCCAATTGGCAACGGAGCGAAAAAATCAGGGAGGAGATGACCTGATTTCGCTGCTGATCAATCAGGAGGTAGAAGGCCATCAGGTGTCAGAAATGGAGTTCGCGTCGCTGTTTGTGCAGCTGACGGTTGCGGGAAATGAAACGACACGGGGTTTGATAAGCAGTGGCTTGTACGAGTTGCTGAAGCGGCCTGACTTGTATCGTCAGCTACGCGAAAACCCTGATCAGTTGCCGTTAGCGGTAGAAGAAATGCTGCGCTGGACCTGCCCGTTGCATTACTTTCGCCGCACAGCGACGTGCGACACCGAAATACGTGGTCAAAAAGTAAAGGCAGGTGATCGAGTGGTCATGTTGTATAGCTCCGCGAATTTTGATGAGGAGGTGTTTGATAACCCGCTCGAGTTTGATATCACCCGGGAGCATAATCCCCACCTCGCGTTCGGTCACGGGATACACCTGTGTCTCGGCGCCAATCTCGCCCGCTTGGAAGCGAAAATCTTTTTTGAAGAGTTCTTTCGTCATTTCGACAAGGTGGAATCCAATGCCGAGCCGGTATTCATACGCTCCAATATGATTCATGGGTTCAAGGATATGCCGCTGACCTTGACACCTGCCGCATGATGCCGGGGTAAGCAGCGGACTCGCGGCGGCATGAGGGGTTTTGAGACGCGTGATGAAGGGTAAGGTTGCATTGGTGATGGGAGGGGGCGCCGGAACCGGTCGCGCCACTGCGGACGCTTTTGCCGCGGAGGGCGCCAGCGTGGTCGTAGCAGATATCAATGGCGATGCAGCTCAACAGACCCTTGCGCGAGTGGAGGCCTCTGGCGGCGAGGGTCTGGCCGTGCAGGCGGATATGTCACAGACAGATGATGTGCAGCGCGTGATAGAGACCATTCGCCAGCATTTT
Organism: Candidatus Marimicrobium litorale; assembly: GCF_026262645.1. Lineage (NCBI taxonomy): Bacteria > Pseudomonadati > Pseudomonadota > Gammaproteobacteria > Cellvibrionales > Halieaceae > Marimicrobium > Candidatus Marimicrobium litorale. The sequence goes on along the minus strand of NZ_SHNO01000001.1, from coordinate 1,206,078 downwards.
GGCGCGTTGCATATGGTGTCCAATAATGCCTCGCTCGGTGTACCCAATAAGCCCGTTACCGCCCTCGACGAAAGTGAGTGGGATCGCTGCATGGGCGTTTCTCTCAGGGGCGTATGGTTGTGTATGAAATATCAGCTGCCGCTGATTGAGGCCTCGGGCGGGGGGGCGATCGTTAACATTGCCTCAATATCCGGAATGCGCGGGGAAGCGCACCAATCAGCGTATGCGGCGGCCAAGGGAGGGGTCATTAATCTCAGCAAAACCGTAGCGGTGGAGTATGCCAAGCGCGGTATTCGAGTGAACACCGTGTGCCCTGGAGGGATAAATTCAGGCGGCATGGCATTCTATCTGGAAAAAATGCCCGAATTGCGGGAGAAGACGCTCAGTGCTCATCCTATGGGGCGTCTCGCAGAACCACATGAAGTAGCAGACGCTGTGGTTTACCTGTGTTCTGAGCGCGCTTCATTTATAACCGGGCATGACCTGGTGGTCGACGGCGGGATACTTGTTCGCTCAAATATTATTGATATTTGAGCAAACGCGTCGCCTCTAAACCGGATTTAGTACGGGGGAACTGAGTAACCACCCCAGACCGTGACATAGTTCTCGTCGTAGTGCGCTGCCAGTGCTGAATGAAGGTCATCGACCTCCCATTTGCAGGCGCCTTTGGGGTTGGCGATGGCATCCAGTGATTTAGGTCGTTCCAGAATAGAGACCTCATTGCCCCAAACCACCATGACTTCGCCGGAGATGCGTCCCGCCTCTGGTGAAGCGAGGTAGCCGACCAGGGGGGCGACATTCGCCGGATCAAACAGATGGAAGCTGCCGTCTTCCGGGGGTGCAAACATCTCTGCTGTTTGCCCGCCAGATGTCATGTCGGTCAGTGCCCGGGGCATGATGACATTACAGGTGATGCCATATTTGTCGAGCAGCTGTGCTGCACCCATTGTCATGGCAATGATGCCTGCCTTGGCTGCAGCATAATTAGGCTGGCCGGCAGAGCCGTAGATGGCCGCTTCGGAGGACGTGCTGACCAGGCGGCCGTAGACATCCTCGCCCGATTTGGCTTTATTTCTCCAATAGGCGGTGGCATTGCGCATGTTTACGAAGTGACCGCGCAGATGGACACGGACCACAGAATCGAATTCGTCATCACTCATACCGAAGACCGTTTTGTCTCGACAAAAGCCGGCATTGTTGACCAATATGTTGAGATCCCCATAGGTATCCAAAGCGGTCTTCATGAGGTTTTCGGCATCATTGCTATCGGCACAGTCACCGAATACCGCGATGGCTTCACCGCCAAAAGCAACGATCTCGTCTACGGTGGCGTGGGCTGCCTCCTCCGCATCTGGACGATTGATGTCGTTAATTACAATCCGTGCACCCTGCTGCGCGAGCTGCAGCGCCTCCTCGCGGCCAAGTCCGCGTCCTGCACCCGTGATGATGGCAACTTTGCCTGTCAGGTCTCCCATGAAAATCTCCTTGCTGTAGTAGGGGTCGCCCGCGGCGATCCCGGATCATCCAATACGTTCGATAATTGTTCCGGTGCCCACGGAGGAACCGCAGCACATGGTAATCAGCGCGGTTGATTTGTCCGAGCGCTCCAGTTCATGCAGTGCCGTCGTGATCAGTCGGGCGCCGGTAGAACCGACCGGGTGGCCCAGCGCAATAGCACCTCCGTTGACATTGACCTTGTCCATGTCGGCGTCGTAGACCTGCGCCCAGGACAGAACGACCGCGGCAAACGCCTCATTGATTTCAACCAGATCGATATCGTTGAGGTTCATGCCTGTCTTCTTGAACAGGGCGGCGGTGGCGTCCACTGGTCCATCCAGCAGGAAATAGGGGTCGGTGCCCACAACGCAGTCGGCGAGAATGCGGGCGCGTGGTTTTAGCCCGCGAGCTTTGGCTTCGTCAGCCGTCATCCACAGCACCGCAGCGGAGCCGTCGGAAATCTGTGAGGAGTTGCCGGGCGTGTGGATTTGGTCCTCCATAACGGGATTCAATCCCGCCAGGCCCTCTATGGTCGTGTCGCGCAGTCCCTGATCGCGGTTGACCGTGCGTGTCTCTCCGGTGGGCGTCCCATCTTCTCCGAGAATCGGCGCTTCAATACTGAACACCTCCCGGTCAAAGCGGCCCTCTTCCCAGGCTCGCTTGGCACGGGCCTGGGAGTTAAAGGCGAGTTCGTCCGCCATCGCACGGGTAATACCCCTGTTATCGGCAATACGCTGGGCACTAGAAAATTGATCGGGGGTAGAGTCCCAGGGCCAGTTTTCGGGCACAAAGTATCCCGGCCCGTTATAGACGTTTGCGCCGAGGCCGACGCGGCTCATCGCCTCGACGCCGCCGGCTATTCCGATATTGACTGAGCCGGAGCCCACCATGGCGGCAATGACATGGTTGGCGGTTTGCGCAGAGCCACATTGGTTGTCCAGTGTGGTGCCTCCGGTAGTGTAATCCTCGCCCATAGTAAGCCAGGCATTGCGGGCGATGTTGCCGGCCTGTTCGCCGGCCTGGGTAACACAGCCGGCCGCAAGATAGTCGACCTCGGAATAATCCAGCCCGGCGCGCTTGACCAATTCACGGTAGGAGAGGGCGAGCAACTCGGTGGCGTGAAAGTCGCACAGGTCACCGACTCCCGGTTTTCCCCTGGCTATCGGTGTTCTCACTGCTTCTACGATAACGGCTTCGCGCATGGGTCTTTCCTCGTCTTGTGGTGCAGTCGCGCGCTGCGTCTGCCACGGAGTGTGTAGGGGGCGCACAGTGTACTAGACGGGAGGCGCCGTTCGATAGATGTGAAGCTTATTACGGACTCCTATTTTGCCGTTTTTGGCGCGTTCCCGGCACCGTTGCACCGGTTGGAATTCGTGAATGGTATAGCTGTTTAGGCTGTCGCCTCATTGGTTGGGCGTGGGTGCCCTTGTACCATGTGCGGCCCCATATGACGCGAGCAGGGTGAATGCATGAAAAAGTATCAATACGATGATGTCGAGGCGTTGCAAGAGCTGGTGTCCGACGATTTTGGCGCCTGGAGCGAACCACTGGAGGTCTCGCAGGATCTGGTAAATCAGTTTGCCGAACTTACGGGGGATCACAACTGGATTCATGTTGACGTGGAAAAATCTAGGACTGATAGCCCCTTTGGCACTACGATCGCCCATGGTTTTCTGACACTGGTATTGATGCCGAAAATGCGTGGAAAAGCCGCCTACGAGCTTACTGGCTTCAACAGTGTGTTGAATTACGGGTCGGACAAGCTGCGGTTCACCGGTCCGGTGCCGGTTGGCAGTTCGGTGCACAGCCGTAATCGCGTCAGGGAGGTGAGTGCATCACCAAAGGGAACCAAAATGGTTCTGGAGCAGCATATCCATGTTGTCGGCCAGGATGAACGTCCTGTCCTCATTTACGAGCTCATTATTATCTACGTGTAGTCCTGTCATAAGACAGGGCAGGGCCCTTCCATCTGTTCGCCGGCGAAACGAAATAGTCTGGCCACGGCGGTGTCTGTCTGGCCTGACGCGATAGAGCGAACATTGAAGTGGCTCCGGCAAAGGAGTAACGTCGAGAAGGAGACGCGGGACCTGCGGCTCAGGGAGGAGGATCACCTATGAATATTGCGCTCCAGAAGGGCATACCCAGTAAACCCCGCGTCCACCCGGGTTGTGAGCTGCAGGGCTGGGAGACGTTGTACGATGAGACGTCTCTGTGGATCGATGCCGCTGCGGTCAAGGGTGAGGTGCCCACTGATATCGAGGGCACGCTGTTCCTCAGTTGCGTGGGCCGTAACAAAATCGGCGATCAGCAGTACGGTCACTTCTTTGACGGCGATGGCATGATTAACGCGGTCACCATCACAAACGGCCGCGTACACTACAAGAACCGGTATGTACGAACCCCCAAATATGTCAACGAGACTGCCGCTCAGCGCATTTTATACCGCGGTGTTGGAACGCAAATTCCAGGTGGTATGTTAAAGAATATGTTCCGTGCTCCCGGTAATGCAGCAAACACCAGCGTCATTCTCCACGGAGGCAAGCTGCTGGCTTTGTGGGAAGGGGGTAAGCCATGGGAGCTAAACCCTACAACGTTGGAGACCATTGGCGAGTACAACTATGAGGGTGGTCTGGCATCCAGTCAGCCCTTCTCAGCACACCCTCGCCTTGATCCACGCACGGGCTCACTTTACAACTTCGGCGTGTTTGGGGTGCCCAAGCCAAAGCTGCATTTTTATCGAATCGATTCCAGCGGTGAGGTGCGTGCAAATCGCTCACAGTATGTGGGCGATTATTCGATGTGCCACGATTTCGCTATTAGCGAAAACTACGCTGTATTTGTCCTTTGTCCTGCTTTCATGCGGAGGCCGTTCCGGTTCCTCTTCGGTTTGAGCAGTATTCTGGAATCGATTGATTTTGACGACGCTGAAAAAACTAAAATAGTCGTCATGAACCTCGAAAACGGTGACATAGTCAAAGAGTATGAATTCGATGCGTTTTTTGGATTTCATCTGGGTAATGCGCATGTGGAGGGAGACGAACTATTTGTCGACGCGCTGTGTGTTGACCAAATGGACGTGATGGACGGTCTGTCAGATGTGTTTGCCGAGCGTGGCGTCGATTTTCGTTTCCAGGAGAATGGTGCGGTTCTGAACCGTTTTACCCTGAACCTCAACTCGGGCTGTGCCAGCAGAAGTCCAGTCAACGGCGCACTGGCGGGTGAGTTTCCTGTTTGGCATCCCGATAAAACCGGACTTGAAAACCGTTATACCTGGTTGGGAACCATCGTCGAAAACGGCACACCCTACTGGTTTAACGCAATGCAGAAGCTTGATCATCACACTGGTGAGATGACGCTGCACGATTACGGAGAGGGACGCTTCACTTCTGAAGCCAATTTTATTCGGCGCGCTGGCAGTAATGCAGAGGATGACGGTTATCTCCTTTCAATTGTTTACAACCATGCGCGAAGAAAAAGCGAGATTGTGATTGTCGATGCACAAGATATGCAGACAGAGGTTGCCGTTATTCCACTGGAGCACCATGTGCCTTTCGGCTTTCACGGAGGCTTCTATAACGAGGTTTTTGAACATGCGCCCTAGTTTTCAGGGTTTTTAGGGTCCCGCATCAATTCCGCCTTGCTCGTAGGCACTGTACCAACGATAGATGTTGCGATATAACTCAGGGAGCATTTTCGAAAATGTTCGAATTTGCCGCGTTTGCCTTGATCAGTGCGGCATCTTCAGGCAGCAAGAAACCTTTGCTCACGGCTTCGTCGGTCGCTGTATTCAGGGCTTCGATATATGCTTCATTACTCTGATACAGGGTACTGAGAGTGTTTGCGTTAAACAAAGATGTGGTACCGGACAGGAAGCAGAAGTTCACGTTGTCTAGATTGATGTCGCAGTTGCCTTCTACCTCAGAGAAGTCGCTCTGCGGCTGGCCTTCGCCTTCCAGTATCGCGATTGGTGAGTCCACGTAGGGTGTCCGGACGCCGCCCTGGGTATTACCGAATTCATCCTTGACGAAAGCGGCTGGATTGCCCGCTACCTCCAGCCTGTCGGCTCGCGGTGCCGGAATTTCATCCACAATCCAGTTGTGCAGGGCGCGGAAAGCCGCATTGACCACCAGGCGCTGTGGACCGGAGTTGACCGGAAACGGGGTGCAGTCGATTACCGTAAATGGAGGGAAGTTTACGGGGATTTGCTCTTCGCTTACTGCAGTGAACGAGGGGTCAGTGCCATCGTCCTGGCGGCCTTGTAAAAACGTGTAGAGGTCTGCATGTGCGGTGCCAGCGACCTCCCAAAGTCTGAAGTTATCACTGTCGTCCTGGTTATCCGGATAGGATCCAAGGATGAAAAGATCGGTTTCTGTTTGCAGCATGATTGTCGGTACGCCGAGGTCGTCCCTGACGTTGACAATGTCCGGCGTGGGAATTGCGACGTCACAAATACCAATACCTTCCTGTTGCAGACCCGCGCTGCCCGCTGTACGACTATGCACAAGATAGCCGTCAAACATGGCGTGTACGGGAGCGAAGGCGTTGACATAGGTCAACATACGGCCAGCAGATTGTGATTCACCTGCCGCTATGATGTGGCTTACCTCAAGCTTCCCCAGTAGAGATGTCGCACCGGGCGTTCTCAGTGCCTGCGCGACCTGCGAGAAAATATCATAGGAATAAAAATCCCCGGGGTGATCGAGTGCGAGGCTGGCATAACGGTCTGGACCAACGCACGTGGGGTTGATTGCGCAAGCCGTGCCGTCTATCAGCGCATCGACACCAACTTTTTGCGCCGACACACCGACCCAGGCGAATCCGCTGCGGATGATTTCAGTGTGGGCCTGCAGCCAGTCAGGAGGTGAGTCGAAGCCTGCTGAGACATTCAGCCATTCCATAATGACCGTGCCGTTGAATGCAGCAGCGTCCGTCGGCCTTATGACGACGACACGGGTTTTGTAATCACTTGTCTCACTTGCCGCTATTTCCCATTTGCCGTCGGTTTGCAATTCGTTCACGTTGACATAGGCGCTTGCTTTCCCCGAAACGAGGTACTCGGTCTCTGTGGTGTACCCCAGACCGGGGAGGTCGATAAATGTGCCGACCAAGACAGGGGCTCCGTCGATTGGCCCCTCTACGCGTGCTGCAGTAACAGGCAAAACGCTGCCATTGCTCGCCCCGGGAACGCCGAGAGAGGATGTATTCAATGCTGACGAACTAGTGTTACTGCTGTCGCTGCAGGCGTTGAGAAACAGGGTCATAAAGACCATCATGGCTGGTAGTATGCGGCCTGAATTAACGCGCGGATTGCTCTTTTTCACACTGCAGATTCCTTTGATATCGTGCCCAAGCACTGGTTGAGTCCACGTTTTATTGTGTGCTGGCAGGGTAAACTCATGCGGGCAAGTTAACAGATCACTCGCAGTCTCGAAGCATAATGCGCGCCATTCTACCGCGGGTCGTGGCCAGATTTATCATTAGTTTTTCCGCGCAACCTTTAGTTCATTTTGCCCAGAATGGCTCCACCGGTCGGTATGCCGACACCAGACGTGACCAGAGCGTGATTAACGTCTTTGTCAGGCTGGTTCAGGGAAGTGCCTCGTACCAGCCTTGTTGCCTCGACAATGCCGTTGACGCCGTGGATGTACGCTTCGCTCAACTGACCTCCATGCGTGTTGCAGGGCAGGCGCCCATCCGGACGCATTGCACCATCGAGAACGAAATCGCCGGATTCGCCATGACCGCAAAAATTCCATGCCTCCATCTGCCAGAGCACGATAGGTGAGAATGCGTCATAAATTACCGCTGCATCGATATCATCCGGGGTCAAATCACTCATTTCATAACAGTTGCGAGCCGCCGTTTCCATCTCTGGGATACCTGCGAATTCTTCGCGATAAAACGACGTCATTTGTTCCTGGTCCGGAGCTGCCGCTTGGGAAACGCCGCGCACGCTGACTCCGGGATGTTTGAGGTCTCTGGCGCGCTCAGGCGTTGTGACAATAACGCAAGAGGCTCCATCACTTTCTTGGCAGCAATCAAAGAGCTGCAGGGGGTCTGCAATCATGCGCGCGTTGTCGTATTCTTCCCGGTCGAAGTGACGATCATAAAAAAATGCGTTCGGATTCTTGACTGCGTACTCGCGGGTTGCATGAGCTACTTCGAACAGAGCATCTCTTGTCACACCCGTATTGTGCATCCAGCGCTGCGTGAACATGGCAACCCAGCTAGCAGGCGTCAGCAGGCCATAGGGCATATACCAGCCCCAGTGAATTGCATCTGCAGTTGTGATCGCTCCTGATACGCCATCAGAAAATCGGTGCCCCGAACGGCCGTTCAGCGCCCTGAACACAGCAACACATTCAGCCATGCCGGTAGAGACTGCCATTACAGCCTGATGCAGGCTGCCGGTCGCTGCGCCCCCGCCGTAGTGAGAGCGTCCCCAAAAAGTCAGTTCACCACAGCCCACCGCACGGGCGACCTCGATCTCATCGTTGCTGTCCATTGTGAACGTTGCCATACCGTCGATATCTTCGGGCTTGAGGCCCGCGTCATCGATCGCGCCCTTTACCGCCTGCGCTGCCAGGGAAAGCTCGGATACGCCAGAGTTCTTGCTGAACTTGGTGTTGTACGCTCCGACGATAACCGTCTTGTCTTTGATATTTGCAACCACGGCTATGCCTCCTTTGGCAGAGTGAGTTGAACAGTGCCCTGCATGTGCATGCCCCAGATATTATTTTCTCCGAGGATGTTAATGTCGACGGTGTCACCATTGACAGCGGTAATCTCTCCGGTCATAGCCATTACCATCCCGGGAATATTGGGCGCGCCGAGTTTCAGGTCGATAGAGTTCACTTTGGCCTCTGGTCCAGACCAATCGGTCGCAAAGCGCGTCATCAGCCCCTGGCTGGTCAGAATGTTCATGAAGACGTCCGGGAGGCCCACGGCCTGCGCTTCAGCCTTACTGTGGTGGACGGGTTCGAAATCACGTGTCGCTAGTGCGCCGCAGACGACAAGGCCCGTTGAGATATCGATATCGGTCGACTGTAGTTTATCTCCGACGGAAACGTCGGCTGCAGTGAGTGTTTTGTATTCGCTCATTGTTCTTGTTCCTCTAGACCGGGTAAAACTGCGGCAGCACGGTTTTTTCGTCTACCTGTTCGACCTTGCCTTTGACTTTCATGCCTATATGAAGGTGCTCATACTCACAGCCAACAATGTTAGCGACGAAATGTGTGCCTTCGCCAAGCTTGATAACCGCGCAGATTGGATCTTTGGGATAGCCCGGAATCACCGGATGACGCAAACAGGTGTAGGACATGATTTCGCCATCGAGTGTCGATTCAATAGAATCCCATTCCATGGACTGGCATTCTCCGCACATGGGCCGTGGCGGATGACGCAATGTTTGGCAGTTCTTGCAGCGCTGAATCAGCACCTTGCCCTCGTCACAGGCATCCCACCACCACTTGTTGTCGTGCCCGCGGGGTGAAGGTATGCGTGTGGGTACTGCAAGCGCGCTGTCATCACTCACTGCAGCTGGTTGCTCCTGGGGAACAAACTTCAATACCTTGAAGCGCTGTGTTCCCACCACGTCATCGTGCTGGTCGGTGAAGGTGGACAGCGTTTCGAAAAAGTAACCGGTGCCGCGAGCGGTTGTTTTGCGCTCGGAAATATTGTCGATGATCATGTGTACGGAGATGTTGTCACCAATACCGCTTTCTTTCATGTACTGCTGCTTTACGTTTGTACCGAGGACGCCGGTAAAGCCGTGCCGATTGAAAGTCTCTACCAAGGTAGACATCGCGTTGGGTGCGCGTCCCTTGGTGACCTGAAAACCTTCCTGGCCCCAGACGTACATCATGGCCGGAGGAGCGATGGTGTGGCCGCGGGCGCTATTTGCGGCCCAGTCGGCATCGAGATAGGCGGGATTGGTTTCGCCGAGGATCTCTGACCATTGCCGGATCATGGTCTCGTTTATATTATCGGGAGCAGGCGTGGTGGGGTATACAATCTGCCCCACGAAAGCATAGATCTCGTCTTCGAACGCTTTTTGTTCTTGTTCATTCATCGAAAGGTAGTCCTCGTTAAAGTGCAAGCGGCAGGTTCACCTGCCCCATCTTTCAGGGCTAATGTGACTGAAAGAGGGGTATGGGCGCAAGCTCAATCTGGTTATGCGATGTAGCGATTGCGCTTCCCCTCGATGCGGGCTACATCCTATCTGTGCGAAGGCATTCCCAGGCCGTGCGTGGCAACCAGTCCGCGCAATACTTCGACTACGCCGCCGCCAAAGGTGTTGATGGTGGCGCGCCTGTACTCGTGCTCCAAATTACCGTGTATGACATTGCCGTCACTGCCGGCCGCGATCAAAGAATGAGGGCCAACGACGTCCATCAGCAATCGACATATCTCAATCATTATTTCCGTCGAGTACACTTTGATGGCAGATGGAAAAACCGGGTTCATTTCCTGCTGGTCCAATTGCCACGCCATGCGCGCATTCATCACCCGCATTGCCTCCAGGTGAGCGTAAACTTCTGCAATGTTGCGTTGGGCGCTCGCATCATCAATCACGCGCTTGCCGTCTGCTGTTTGTGTTGAGCGTGCCCAGGCCAGTGCGTCCCGGAACAGCTTCCAGCCCTGAATGCCCCAGGCAGCCAGTCCTACCCGTTCGTGGTTAAGTTGCTCGGTAATCAGTCGCCAACCGCCGTTTTCCTCCCCGACAATCATGTCAAGCGGCACTTTCACGTTGTCATAATATGTGACGTTGGTGTGCACACCGCCAAGCGTTTCAATAGACCCACGAGAAAATCCTGGATCCTCGGTGGAGGCGACCAATATGGAGATACCTTTGTGTTTCTTGACATCTGGGTCAGTGCGTACAGCGAGGAAGACAAAGTCGGCGCCCTCCGCCCCGCTGGTAAAAATTTTGCTGCCGTTGACCAGGTAGTGGTCTCCATCCTTTACCGCAGAGGTGCTCAGTGCCGCGAGATCAGTGCCGGCAGAGGGCTCTGTGTAGCCGATAGAAAAATGCATCTCGCCGGCGGCAATGCCTGGCAGAAATCGTTTTTTCTGCGCTTCCGTACCCTGACTTATAATGGCAGGGCCCACCGTGTTCAGCGTGACGAAAGGGGTGGGCGCGCCCGCCAGTAATGCCTCTTCATAGCGGATGAGTTGCTCGCTTTCAGTCAAGCCGCGACCACCGTATTCTTCAGGCCAGCCGATGGCCAGCATACCGTCCTCGCCCTGCTTTCGGATGAGCGTTTTGTACAAGTCGCCACTTTCCGCGTTGCGCAACTCCTCGCGGTATTCAGGCTTGATCAGGTTGGTGAAATAATCCCGAAATTCCTTGCGCAATTCTCGCTGGTGCTCTGTGTAGTCAACGAACATGTCAGTACCCCTCAGAAACTATAGGTCATATAATATTGATTTTGAATTCAAATTCAACTATTTTATTGAATATGTCGACGGTAAATACCAAGCAACAGAAAAACCCGGGTGCTCGCAGTGCCCGCGGGGAGCGCGCGCGAGCGGGTTTGAAAGCGGCGGCATTGCGTGTGCTGGAGCGCGACGGCTACCACAAAATGCGTATTGCCGACGTGACGACGGAGGCGGGCGTGGCCCAGGGGCTTTTCTATCACTACTTTAGCGACCTGAAATCGCTCACCCGGGAAGTGCTCACTGATTTCGCCATGGCGAGCAGCGACCCGGGCGCAGTGGAAAAAAATGTGCCCAAGGGTGACTGGTATGCGCGTATCTTCGCACACAATTTGGTCATCGTTCGCAGCTACGCGAAGCGACCCGGGATATTGCGCTGCTTGTTGCAGTTGGGTGACGAGGATCCAGAATTTTCAAGCTTGTTGCGCGAAAACTACCGCAACCAATTGATGTGGCTTGTTGACCTGATGCCGGGCCTGTTCCCTGACGTTCAATTTCGGCCGCATCAGGCGCTCTTCACCGTGTATTCCCTCGCGGGCATCGGCGAAGGTCTGCTCCGCGAATATTTTATAAATGAGAGCAACACCCTGCGCGCAGCCGACCTGTCCGCAGAGCAGTTTGCAGAGTTACTCAGCATCATGTTTTACCGGGCGTTGTTTCTTGAAAATCCTGATCAACAACAGCTCAATTACACACGCAACCTGACGCCGATGGTCAGGACTCACTGAGGCAAAGAACATGGATTTCAATTTCAGCGAAGACCAAAACGCAATCCGGGAACTCGCTTTCCAGATTTTCACCGATCGTGCAACGGATGAGTTTCTGCTCGACTTTTCGCGCTCCGGCAAGACCTACGACGAGAGTCTCTGGCAGACCCTTGCCGACCAGGGATTACTGGGTATAGCCGTACCCGAGAGCTGCGGTGGCAGTGGCCTTGGACTAGTGGAGTTGTGCCTGATCCTCGAGGAACAGGGGCGACGTGTTGCACCGACCCCGGTCTACGCGTCGCTGGTTTTGGGCGGGCTGCCGATTGCGGAGTTTGGCACTGAAGAGCAGCAGTCCCGTTATTTGGGTGAGCTCGCGAAGGGGGCATGCAAGCTCAGCGCGGCCATTGCCGAGGTCGGCATGAATGCGGCGGTGGCCACGCAGGTCAGGGCGTCGCGGCAGGGCGAACAGTGGGTATTGACCGGCGAGCGCTCCGCCGTGCCCGATGGTGCTGTTGCGGACTATATACTCGTGCCTGCGCAGTGTGAGGAGGGCGAGACAACGATGTTTATTGTCGACACTGCGTTGCCGGGCGTTACCGTCAAGGGAGTTGATATCGGACTGTCCGGCGAGCGCGCGGCGAATCTGGCGCTGGCAAGCGTGGAGCTGAGTGCAGAGGCCGCTCTGGGCGCACCCGGACAGGGCGAGGAGATTCTGGAATGGCTACTGCAGCACGCCAATGTTGGCCATTGTGCCCTGCAGGTAGGCGTTACCGAGGAAGCGATGCGCAGAACAGCGGAGTATGTTAGCGAACGCAAGCAATTCGGCATACCCCTGGGTACTTTTCAGGCACTGGCCATGCGAATGGCAGACAGTTATATCGACGTAGAGGGTATTCGCTCCACTTATTGGCTTGCCATGTGGCGCTTGAGTGAGGGCGTCGATGCCCGGGCCGAAGTCCGTATTGCCAAGTGGTGGGCTTGTGACGCGGCTCACCGCGTTGTCTCCACCGCTCAGCATTTGCACGGCGGCATGGGTGCGGATGTGGAGTACCCCATTCATCGGTTTTTCCTGATGGCGAAGCTGATCAGCTTTTCATTGGGTAATGCTACGCAGCAACTGGAGCAACTCGGTCAGTTATTGGCGGAGGACGACGGTCTGGGGTATCGGGCCCTCGAGGTCTAGCCTGGCTTGGCCAACAGTGCTGTCGCAGACTTCCATTGGTTGCACGTGAGTGCTTAAGCATTGAGGCGTGACGTTGTTGCTGGAGAGGGGGGCGTCGTGCTTGTGGGCGAACCGCCTCAAGCTGGCGCCTGACTGTTAAGAAATCAGCGACAGGGCCCTGCGATGGCGAGGGTTCAGCGGACAACGTTTAGTGCTTGCGGTTGTGTTCACCCGGTGTTGACGCAAAGGCGGTCGACAGCTCTGGGCTAATGGTTCTATTGAGGAGTGCGATAATGACAGTAAGTCCAGTGGATTTATCCGGTAAAAAAATCCTGGTGACAGGCCCGACCGGTCAAGTGGCATTGCCGTTAGTGGAGCAAGTTTCATCGATTGCTGATGTTTACGCACTGGCCCGGTTCCGGCAGCCGGAGCAGCGCGAGCAGATCGAGCGTCTTGGCGCGACCGCTTTGCAGGCTGATCTGGCAGACTCAACGAGTTTGACCGGCCTGCCCGATGACTTCGACTATGTAATGAACTTTGCTGTGGTAAAAAGCGGTGATTTTGAATACGACCTCGCAGCAAACGCAGAGGGGCTTGGGCACCTGATGGTGCATTGCCGTAAGGTGAAAGCTTTTCTGCATTTCTCGTCGACAGCGGTTTACGAATATGTCGGCCATGAACCGCGGCGCGAGAACGCGCCCCTGGGAGACAATCACCGTGTCATGTTTCCGACCTACAGTATTTCAAAAATCGCGGCGGAGACAGTTTGCCGGTTTGTCGCGAGAGAACATGGCATTCCAACAACCATAGCGAGGCTCAGCGTTCCCTATGGAGATAACGGCGGCTGGATGTACTATCACATGCTGATGATGCAGCAGGGCATAGCGATTGATCTGCACCCGGACAAGCCTAATTACTATAATCCGCTGCATGCGGATGACTATATTGAGAAAATACCCTACTTGCTGGGCGCGGCCTCCACCGACGTCACTACGGTGAATTTTGGCGGGTCACAGAAAGTCAGTATTGAGGAGTGGTGCGCATATCTCTCGGAACTCACCGGATTCGAGCCAGTTTTCAAAGACAACCCCCAGGCATTTGGAAGCCTGTGTATCGATCTGGAAAAGATGCATTCATTGATTGGGGAGACTTCGGTAGACTGGCGCGACGGCATCCGCAGACAGATGCAAAATCTGGCCCCTGAGCTGCTTAAAGGTTAGCGGATGCGTTGCCGCATCGCTAGAGTGCGGAGCGGAAGAGGAGTACTCGATGAAGGTGAGCGATTATCTGTCTCGGGACGAAGTGGTGTATTTGACGCGTAGGAGTGATTGGCGCGCAGGGGGTATATTGTTGGGGAACTGGCTGTTGATCGCGGCCATTTTTTTTGTTGTCGCGATGTGGCCGAACCCGCTTGTCCTCATACTGGCTGTGATCCTGCTTGCGGGGCGCCAGATGGGGCTCGCCGTGCTGATGCACGATTGCGGGCATGGCACGTTTTTCAACAGCAAGCCCCTGAATGATTCTGTCGGTCAGTGGCTGTGCGCGCTGCCGATTATGAATGATCAGCCTTCCTATGCACGCGGACACCTGGAGCATCACCGCAAGGCTGGCACCCAAGCAGATCCCGATTTGTCCAATTATCAGGCGTATCCGATTTCGCGCGAGAGCTTGAAGCGCAAAGTGACGCGCGATCTGACCGGGCGAACGGGCTACAGGCTGATTGTATTCATGACGGTGCGCCTCATCGATGCCATAAAAGGTGGTGACCTTGCTTTGGCCCGGTCCTACTTTAAGCCCTTCCTTGCACAAGTGCTGCTGTTTTTCGCGCTTAGCGCTTTCGGTATACCGTGGGCATACCTGTTATGGGTCACTGCCTATATGACGTTTTTCATGCTGATCATTCGTGTTCGTCAGGTCGCAGAGCATGCCGCTGTGCCCGATCTTTACAACCCTGACACCCGCCTGAATACCCGGTCCGTAGACGCGCCCTGGTGGCAGCGGTTGACCATGGTGCCCAACGGTGTGAACTATCATCTCGAGCATCATTTTATGGCGAGCGTGCCCTGTTACAGGCTGCGAGCGTTGCGCGAGCTTTTAAAAAGCCGACATGCGCTTGACGGCGTGCCTGCCTTCAGCGGCTACGGTGCGCTGCTCAAACATGTTGTGGCTGCCTGAGCGCGCTTGCCCTGCTGAAATCTGGCTCCTGTGTATTCCTGACCTCATACGAGATGCGGCCGCGCAGACGCTCGATACGGCGTGACCGCTGCATTGCCTAGCCAAGGGCTAACCGTATAAAATAGCGCGTGCGGGCGGTGCCCGGTATACACTTTGCGGATAATCCCGCGGCGCGGGAAATGAGTACATCGGAAGTTAGAATAATATGGCATCAAATATTTTTTTTATGGTCTTCTCCCTGTTTTTAACCGCAAGTGCGAGCGCTGCTGGCTACGATGTGTTGCAACTGCCAGCTGTGCCGAGTGAACTAGCTCCGACATCACTGATATACAGCATCAAGAAGTTTGATGAGCGGCATTTTGCCACGGGTCATCAAGGCCATATTCTTTATTCCGATGATGATGGCGAAACCTGGACTCAGGCGAAAGTACCCGTGCGCAGTAGTATCGTTGATATTGATTTTCCCACTTCGCAACTGGGCTGGGCAGTGGGTCATGAGGGGGTAATCCTGCACTCAATGGACGGGGGCGAGACCTGGGAGCAGCAATTTGACGGATTGCGCTATGGGCAAGAGGGCCTTGAGTTTTACGAGCCGATGGCTGAGGCGGAACCCGATAATGATCTTTACGCTTATCTTGTTGAGGAAATGCAGTTCGCGATTTCTCAGGGGGCTGACAAGCCCCTGTTTGGTGTGCACTTTCACACGGATAAGTTCGGTCATGTCGGAGGCGCCTACGGCATGCTGTTGCGTACGATAGATGGGGGTAAAACGTGGCAGCCGGTGATGCATAATGTTGAGAACGATGGCTTTTACCACATCTTTGACTTTGCCCCTCTGCCGGAGGAGGGTCGCTTTTTTCTGAGTGGCGAAGCCGGACTTTTTATTATTGGCGATATTAATGAAAGGTCCGGGGAGCAGGTCGAGAACATTCCCTTCAACGGCAGCTTTTTTACCGTGATAGATACCGCGGAGGGTAGTCTTGTCCTCGGCGGATTACGCGGAAGGATGTTTCGAACTGAGGACCAGGGCGAGACCTGGTCACCGGTCAAGAAACCGCCGTCCGCTGCGGTAGTCGATTCTACCCGCCTTGCTGATGGGAGGCTGGTAGCCGTTACGATCGGTGGGCAGATATTGATTAGCGAAGACGACGGGCGCAGTTTTCGTGGACTCGCGATAGGAACTGGCGGCCGCATATACGCTGTGGCTGAAGGTTCGCCGGGTTCGCTTCTGGTCGGTGGTCCGAAAGGCATAACTCACCTTAAACTGCCCGAATAATCGACCGCGGAGTCTCATTAATGGCACACGGAAAACAGTCAGATCTGCCGGTCATCGCGAATCTCGCTGACTTTGACTTTCAATCGGGGTCTCTGCTTGAACGGTTGGTGTTCAATAACCGGGGTGCTGTCCTACTTCTGTGCACCATGATTACACTGGTGTTGGGTTTTCAGGCCAGCCAGATTCAGTTGCAGGCTGGCTTTGAAAAAACGCTGCCCAAGGCGCATGAATTCGTTCGCAATTACATGGATAACAAGGGCGAGCTTAAGGGGCTCGGGAATAACCTGCGTATTGTGCTTTCTGTTGAAGAGGGCACCTTGTTTACGCCTGAAAACCTCAGACTGTTCGAAGCGCTGAGCGATGAGATCTTCTTTATCCCTGGAGTGGATCGCAACGGGATGAAATCCCTTTTTACGCCGAATACACGCTGGCGCATGGTGACCGAGGAGGGATTTGAAGGTGGGCCAGTGATTCCGGGCGATTTTGATGCGGATTCACCGGCTTCGATAGGGCAGGTGCGCATCAATATGCTGCGTGCCGGTATTGTTGGAGACCTGGTCGGTAATGATCTTAAATCCGCGACGATAATCGCGCCGCTATTAGATAAAAACCCCGAGACAGGCGAGCGCATCGACTATTCCGAACTGAGTGACAGGCTGGAGGAAATACGGCAGCAATTCGCGGGGGACGACCCGGATAAGACAATACATATAACGGGCTTCGCGAAGTTGGTGGGTGACCTGCTCGATGGTTTGCTGGCAGTGATAGGGTTTTTCGCCATCGCGGTAATGATTGCTACGTTGTTGCTCTTTCTTTACACACGGTGCATTCGTTCCACGGTCATGGTGATTTTTATCACATTGATCGCGGTAACCTGGCAGTTGGGTATTCTTTCGACTCTAGGCTTTGAGCTGGACCCGTTTTCGATCCTCGTACCTTTTCTCGTGTTCGCCATTGGCGTGAGCCACGGCGCACAAAAACTTAATGGAGTGCTGCAGGATATAGGCCGAGGGACACATCGCTATATCGCAGCGCGTTACACCTTCCGTCGTCTATTTCTCGCGGGGCTGACAGCCCTGTTGTCTGATGGTGTGGGTTTTGCGGTTCTCATGCTGATCCTGATCCCTGTGATCCAGGATTTGGCAATCACCGCGAGTATTGGGGTGGTAGTACTTATATTCACCAATCTGATTCTGATTCCAGTAGCTTTGTCCTACACAGGCGTTGGCAGGCGCTGTGCCGAGCGTGCAAGCAGGCCGCCCAAGGGCCCGGAGGATATGCACGCGCTGTGGCGGTTCCTGTTGTCGTTTACACGCAAGGGGCCCGCGGCTGCTGCCATTTTGATCAGCGTCCTGCTGGCGATCGGTGGCTTCTACGTGTCCAAGGATTTACAGATCGGTGATCTGGATCCAGGGGCGCCTGAACTGCATCCAGATTCGCGCTATAACCGAGATGTCGCCTATACCATCGAAAATTACTCGGTCAGTAATGACGTATTTGCGGTAATCGTTAAAACAGCGCCAGATGAGTGTGTGCTATTCGAGGGCCTGAGCCTGGCCAATGAGTTGGAATGGCGCCTGCTGCAGCTTGACGGGGTCGAGGACGTGAGAGGCCTGAACGTAGCGACCCGCGATATCATGATGGGTATCAACGAAGGTTTCCCCAAATGGACGGCCCTGTTTCGTAATCAGGACACGATCAATTTCGCCGTGACCGAGCTGACTAATCTTGACTACGTTGATCCGGCCTGTTCGGTCTGGCCGATGTTGGTTTATTTGTCGGATCACAAGGCCGCTACCTTGACGGGTGTCGTGGACGCACTGACGGTGTTTAAGGAGGAGTGGCCAACGACAGAGATCGATTTTCTCGGTGCAGCGGGTAGCGCAGGGTTTGAGGCAGCGACCAATATAGTGGTGTCCCGAGCCTGGTGGGAGATGCTTATTTATGTCTACAGTGCGGTTATTTTGCTGTGCTTACTGACCTTCCGGTCTATCCCTGGCGTGGTCTGCGCCGTCCTGCCTTTGATGCTGACCTCCATTCTTTGTGAAGCGCTGATGGTCTGGTTGGGCATCGGTGTCAAGGTGGCGACTCTGCCTGTGATCGCGCTGGGTGTGGGTATCGGTGTGGATTATGCGCTCTATGTCCTGACCGTAATACTGGCCAAGACCAAGGAGGGTAAGGACCTTACCACCGCCTACTACGAAACCCTGAATTTCACCGGCAGGGTGGTGGCACTCATAGGCGTCACCCTGGCAGCAGGCGTGATTACCTGGTCCCTGTCGCCTATCAAGTTCCAGGCCGATATGGGTATATTGCTTACCTTCATGTTTCTGTGGAATATGTTTGGCGCTCTGATTCTGATGCCGGCATTGGCTGTCTTCCTGATAAAACCTGCCAAGGTGGCGGAGGAAGCTTGATACGTTTCTCCCGTGCTTGTGTCAGGATTACATATTGGCGCGATGACCGTTGTGCGGTAGAATCCGCGCGGTTAATCGGGGGCATACCGCAACGAAATACCGCAGGGGTTTCGCACACGTGCGGCGCCCCGATTTGGCTATCGTAGCAAACAAAAATTTGGACGCAGAAACATGAAAAAGCTGATTTCTTTCTCGTTACTGGCGGTTGCCGCCAGTGTCAGTCTGCAGGCACAGGCTTTCAAATTCGATACCTCTGACGATTGGGCAATCCGTTGGGACAACCGCCTGAAGGGTAACCTGATGTACCGCGTAGAGAATCAGGATCCGTCTGTATACGATCCTCAGCGAGCGGTGCCTTCTGCCGCAGCGGCAGTGGCGGATGACAGTACCTATTCAGTGCGCAAGGATAAATTTGTCAGCGAGCGGGTTGATCTATTGTCTGAATTTGATCTTGTCTGGAAAGATGCGCTGGGTTTCCGAGTCAGTGCCGCCGCCTGGTATGACCACGGGTACAGTGGCCATAATAATGGACCAAGAACGGGTCCTACAAAGGGCTTCCCGGCGGCGGATTCCACGTGGGGCTCATTGTCAGTGGGCCCTGGCAAGTGGACAAGTAAAGCGAAGGATCTCCATTACCGCGGTTCGGAACTGTTGGATGCCTTTCTCTTCGCAAACTTCGACGTGGGCGATGTTGCCGCGAATGTGCGCATAGGACGTCACACGCTTTATTGGGGCCAGAGTTTTCTGACCATTGGTGCAATACATGGTTTTGCGGGATCCATGGCGGCGATCGACGTCTCCAAGGGGTTCGGTGCTCCCGGTACAGAGGTCAAGGAGCTCTTTATCCCAAATGAGAAAATTTCGACAGTCTGGCAGTTCACTGACAAGCTTTCGGTCAGCGCATACTATGCCACCGGCTTTGAGCCTCTGCGTTGGCCAGAGGGCGGAACCTACTTCAGCCTGGCGGAAGTCTTAACGGAGAATTCCGAATTTTTTACCGTTTTGCCTGGCGATGAAACGTCATCGCGTGCCGGGTTTATTGCCACTGACTACAAGAGCCGTGATTCTGGCGATTGGGGTATCAATATTCAGTATTACTTCGAGTCGCTGGATCTGGAGACCGCATTCATTTACTTGAACAATACCGACCGCCTGACCAGCGGTCTCTACTCGACTACGGCGGGCGACAATCTAGGCGCAGATGAGTTGGCACTGGCCGCGAATGCCAACGCGGTGCTCATCGGTCGCTATGGCTGGGTGTACAAGGATGATATCGATACATTCGGGGTGTCTTTGTCCAAGCAGATGTGGGACATCAGCTGGGGAGCGGATTTTGTTTACCGCAACAACAATGCGCTCAACCCTGGGCAGGAAGCCTCGCTTACGCAACCTTATGACAGTGCGGACGATGTGAACCCCGGAGATCGTTACCCGGGTCCGACCGGAGATACGGTACACATTATTGTGAATGGTCTTGGTTTTCTCAGTCCCGACTGGGGGATATGGGATGGTGGCCGTTATATTGTAGAGATGACATTTTCGCGTCTACTGCATTATGGACAGTTTGAAGATAAGGCCAATCCGCTGATCAATGAGGATGACTGGAACACGCACATTGGCGCTATCTTTGCGCCGACGTGGTATCAGGTTCGTCCAGGCTGGGATCTTACCACGCCGCTGAGTATCAGCTATGCCATCAAAGGCAAGCAGGCACCCAATTCGGCGGGCGGTAATGAACGCGTGGGCAACGGCAGCGCTGGCTTTGCAATTGATGTGGACCAGACCTGGAGCATGGCGCTGAATTACAACTTTTTCTTTGGCCCACAGAAATTTGGTCCTGCGGCTTATATCAAGGATAGAGACAACGTCTCTTTCACCGTGAAACGAACGTTCTGAGTGTCAGCCTAACGTTGCGCTGCCTTATAGGCTTTGAGGGCGCCGGAGGTGGTAGGTTGCTCTGTTTCGTAATAAAGCTTCATCGACATGGCGACATCCGCAATGGTTGACTGCACAAAGCCCGCCATTTTCGATCCCAGCCACTGACCGAGACGGCCCCAGGGCATGTCGTAACGCATCTGCGCGATGAACAGGGTGGAGTGGGGGCCCTGCGGCGAAAGAGCGTAGCGAAACCAGGCCTCGCGAAACGGAGGAGCCGGTTTTTCCCCCTTGTGGAGCCTAATGAGGAATCCCTCGTCTTCTTGCCATTCCTCAACAGTTTCTTGGATATAGCTTTTCTCGCTTCGATAGACGTAGCGGCTAGCGCCGATACCGGTTCGCTGATCAGTTATGATCTCCGTCTTTACTAGCCCGGGCACATAATGGTGAGCCACTGAAATATCGCTGAGCTTTTCCCAGGCCTCATTCAGCGGGATATCTATGATTGCTTGCGCGGAGACTGTTTCAGTCATGTCGCTGCCTCTACGTGGGTTTGCGCAAGCTTATACCGTACTCGGATCAAACAGAAGCGCCAAGCCGCTGGGTTCATGCCCTATCGTCTTCTTCCTGCAGTCTGATGGGACCGAACTTTTCCGGGAATTTTCCTTGCATGCCATGATAAAAGCCCCTGAAATATGTCATGTCGGCTTCTACATCGCCGCTGGGCAAGAGCGCCGGCCCAAAGCCTCCCTGTCGGCGTTTGAAGTCGAGGAATGAAGGCACAATTGGCACCTTGGCTGCGAGGGCGATCCGGTAAAAGCCCGACTTCCAGTGATCAGACCACTCTCGGGTGCCCTCTGTCGGAACCACCAGTACAAGCTGCTTCTGTTGTTCGAACTGCTCGGCCAGTTGCGAAACAAGATTGTTTTGCTCATGCCGTCTCACCGATATACCCCCCAAGGCGCGCATTACTGCACCGAATGGCGGGCGAAACAACCCATGCTTCGCCATCCATGAAACCCTAATATCGAAGGCTGCGGCAAATAGCAGCATGAGGGGGAAATCCCAGTTAGAGGTGTGCGGTGCCGCGATCAGCACATAGCGGGCATGGTCGGGGCGATCGCCGATAATATCCCAGCCGAAAAGGCCGAGCAGCCAACGCGCGACATGTTTTTTCATCTATTAGCCTTATAGGGAAGGGAACGAGATGGTAACGTGATGAACCGCATGCGGTTTGCCTTGCGGCGCGAGCTTTTGGCGGTTTGCCTGATGCGAGTCAGAGTATAAGAGAATACGAGCTGATTGAGGAGTGATTTATGACCAGACTTGATGGTGGGTGTGTCGTCGTAACGGGGGGTGCCAGTGGTATCGGAGAGGCAACCGTACGAGCTGTCGTTGCCGCGGGAGGCAGCGCAGTGATTGCCGACCTGCAGGATGACCGGGGGCGGGCACTGGCTTCTGAGCTGGGCGCCGCTGCGGTGTTTCACCATACCGATGTGACTCGAGAGGAGGATATTGCCGGTGCAGTGGATTGTGCCGGTGAAACGTTTGGTCCTCTAACGGGGATGGTAAACAACGCCGGTGTTGTCGGAGCGATAGGCTCGATTATGGAGACTAGCGCTGAGGCGTTTGATCACACAATGTCAATATTGTCTCGGGCGGTTTTTCTTGGCACCAAACATGCAGCGAGGGCAATGAAACTTCAGAAGCGCGGCGCTATCGTTTCGCTTGCAAGCACGGCGGGCGTGATGGGCGGTTTAGGGCCCCATGTTTACACTATGGCCAAGCATGGTGTTATAGGTCTTACCAAGAGCGCCGCCTGTGAGCTGTCGAGGTTGGGGATACGCGTTAATGCAGTTGCCCCCGGAGGCACGGTAACGCCTATGACGAGCGCTCTTGGCGACAATAATCCGGAAACCACTGCCGATTTTATAGCCGCAGGCTCACCCCTGGGTTTTGCCTGCATGCCTGAGGATATTGCCAACGGTATACTGTACTTGCTCAGTGACGACGCCCGCTATGTGACCGGACATACTCTGGTCATTGATGCGGGTGAGACCACCGGAGCAGAGCCACCACCGTTCTTCTCTCAAGAAGCCGATATTTTGCTGCATGCTGGCCAGCGTGGCTTGGACGAGTAGTATTCGCTGACGCGAGAGAGCCTCTATGGAGTTTCGCACGGGCAGAATTAATCGGTATCTCTCGCGGATATGCCCCGTGCGAGCCCCGGCCTTTGTGGTTGCATTATCTCTCGGTGAGTCGCTTACAGAGTCAGCCTGATGTGCTGGTAATCAGGGTGCACTCTCCACGCAGCTCTGCTGCTACAGAGGTAATCGGAATCGCCAGGCTGAAGCAAGAGATCTTGTGGCGACTCGAGGGCTCAGGGTAATCCACAGTCAACGAATCGCTTAAAGAATTCCTATGAGCTGGTGTTTCCGTTATGACTTTGCCTGAAAACTACACTGCTAATCGAAAATTCTCAGAAACGTGGGTGAGCACTGCAATTGGGTCAATGTCGAAGTGAGAACCGCCAGTGGGGTCGCACGCTATTCGACGTTAATGCATAGCTCACCAGGCACGTGATAGCCAATCAAGATACTCTATTGACACAATGCAACGACAAGCGCGTTGCGAAACTCTCGATCATTAAACTCATACCATGATCTGGCAGATTCGCCGAGGTGCGATATTTGAGCCTCAGTCATCGTGAGTATCTTGTGCACCTTATCTTTCAAGTCGTCAGGATTGACAAAAAAACTTTCACCCGCGCATTGCGGTGTAGAGCGAGAGTAGCCGACTAATATGCCTCGGTCCGGGGCAATGAGTTCGTTCATGGGTGGGGCGTTGGTTGTTAGTGTTAACGCACGACAACTCATGGCTTCCGCGATACAGTGACCGAAACCCTCGGCCTCGGAGGGGCAGAGGTGGATTCGGTGGCTGTTTTGCAGATGCTTTAGATTTGTATCATCCACATGTTCCAAAATGTGGTCTATATTTGACGCCTTAACAGGCGTCACGCTGGATTGATGATAAGTTTTGGCGTTTTGCACAACGCTAAGCGTAGGCCATTCTGGATGTTGCTGCCACAAGTCTGTGAGCGCCCTAGTTCCTTTTTGCCAGCTTCGCCCTGCAAGATGCAGGCACGCCTTGTCATGGCGCCGTGTCACGTCGCTTTCTAGTCGGTCGTCTGATGTAAAGCTGATGAAGACGCAGTTGCTGCCCATTGCCTCATATATGGAGACTGCATTGCGCGTTTTACACAGGACACGATCAATACCGGTTAAGTGTTTTCGCTGATTCGGCTTGAACCATTCAGGGTTGGGAAGAAAAAAATTTTTAGACGCAAACCCAAACAGTCCAGGCACGATGTCTTCAATAAAAAGGTTAATGTCGTAGGGAGTATTATCTCTATGGTGCCGTTGGAAAATAGTTTTTCCGCGATTCCTGATGCGGTGATAAATTCTGCGGTTCAGAACAGGGGCCTCACGGACTGATTGCCCGTTGAGCGTGATATCAAATTCATCGGGAGACAGAGCGCTCACGAGAATATCTACATCTCGACTGAGCCCTCCGCCATTGTGCCAGGCAACGATATTAATTTTTTTCATTTTTTAAAATGTTATCAACAATAAGCGGGCGAAGAGTGATTCAGCTCGATGCTCGAGTTAAAGATTCACGGTGTCAAGTAATGGTTTATCACCGTATCCTTCGGATTAGTGCTCCAAGGCTTTTTGTTGATCCTCTTTTTGTTGGGTCAGCCAAAGCATGGCATACACGCCGCTTCGAGCAATCAGTTGCTTGTGGGTACCTTGCTCTATCACGCGCCCCTGGTCCAAAACCACAATTTTATCTGCGTCTACAACCGTGGAAAGTCGATGGGCGATAACCATGCTGGTGTGCCCGCGTGCGACCTCCTTAAGCGCTTGGAGAATGGCTTGTTCTGACTTGCTGTCCAGCGAGGATGTTGCCTCGTCGAACACCAGAACGGGCGAGCGTTTCAGGATAGTTCTAGCGATAGCGACACGTTGTTTCTCGCCGCCGGAGAGTTTCAGCCCTCTTTCACCTACGGCAGTGTTGTAACCGTCGGGCAATTGCGCGATGAACGAATCCAGATGCGCCAGGCGTATCGCGTTCAACACCTCCTCGTCAGGCGCCTCCGGCCTGCCATAGCGCACGTTTTCGAGGATACTATCGTTAAATAGCACTGTGTCCTGCGGTACGATTCCTATCATGCTGCGCAGAGATTGCTTGCTGACCTTGCTAATGTCTTTTCCGCCGATAGTAATTTCGCCCGAATTCAGGTCGTAAAATCTGAACAACAGTTTGACCAGAGTGGATTTACCCGCGCCGCTGGCGCCTACTATCGCGACCTTTTCGTTAGGATTGATGGTGAAATTGACTCGCTCAAGTATGTTTCGATCAGGCCCGTAAGAGAAACAGACATCCTTGAATTCAATAGCGGCTGATTCATGAGGCAGCTCGCTCGCGTCAGGCAAGTCGACTACGCTGGTGCTGACCTCTAAAAGCCCCAACATGCGCTCAATATTGGCCATTGAGCCCTTTATCTCACGGTACACGAAACCGAGGAAATTGAGTGGAAGGAATAACTGGATCATGAAGGCGTTGATTAGCACAAAGTCACCGATGGTCATTGCTCCCCCGGCGACCTTGTGAGCTGCCAGCCACATCATCAGCGTCATCGCAGTGGCAATAATAAGGGCCTGTCCCCCGTTAAGCGAGAAAAGCGAGAGGCGATTCTTGCGCCGGGCAGTTTCCCACCGTTCCAGTTCGAAATCGTAGCGTTTAGCTTCGAATTCTTCATTGGTGAAGTATTTAACCGTCTCAAAATTCAGCAGGCTGTCTACCGCGCGTGTATTGGTTGCAGAATCGGCCTCATTGGCCTCACGCACGAATCGAGTTCGCCATTCAGTAGCGACTACAGAAAACCAGACATAGCCGAGCACTGCAATTAGCGTGATTAATGCGAAGCCCCAGCCATAGTTGTACAAAAGGATTCCCACGACCAGAAAAATTTCTATGAAGGTAGGCACGATATTAAAAATGAAAAATCGCATCAGGAAACTGATTCCTGTGGTGCCTCTTTCGATGTCCCGCGATAGACCTCCTGTGCGTCGGTTCAGGTGAAATTCGAGATCAAGATTGTGCAGGTGCACGAATACGGAGAGCCCGAGCTTTCGCATTGCCCGCTCGGTAACGCGCCCGAAGACTGTGTCGCGTAGCTCACCCAGCAACACATTAGCGAACCGGGCGAAGCCGTATATGAAAACCAGCGTCATCGGCACCGCAATAAGTTTACCGCCGTCCGTTTCCAGTGCATCGACAATATATTTGAGTATAAACGGACCGACTACATTGGCTAGCTTGGCTAGGATCAGGCAGCCGAGAGCCACATATACTCTGGCCCGATGTTCCATGAGATAGGGCCATATGATGCGGATCACATGCCAATTGATTTTTTGTTTGAGGTCGACCTCATAGTTGCCGTGTTGCATGTTATAACCTAGCTACGACGACGATCAGTGCGCTGGTAGACACGGTCGTTTTGGCGACCACCCCGGTAACAGTCAGGCGCCATATCAAAGTAGCTGTCTACTGCGGGCTGGGTCCTGCTCCAGTCGACTATTTCGCTACGGTAGGCGAATTTCCAGACCCCGTCACGTTTCTCATAACGGTCGAGGTAACGGCCAGCAATAATGACCTCCTCAAAGCCCGCTCCCGTCTCTGCTTTGATCTTATGATAGGCATGAAAATAAATTTCGCCATAGGCCTCGTCACCTTCCAGCTCAATCAGTACATTGCCGATCATGTGCTGATTAGCGTGATGATCCTGAAGCGCACTGAGGGCAAACTTTATAAATTCGCCTGCAGTGCCCTCTGTAAAGCCGTAGTCGCACCACGCATCATCGAAAAAAACATCACGCAGTAGATTTTCGTCTAAACGATCCAGTCCGCGCATATACCGGCAGGAGAGCTCGTAGATTTCCTGCTTATCAACCAGCGCTTGAATCTTGTCGCCCATGCTTATGTTTCTCCTGATCTAAGAAAAGAGTATAGCGGGTCGCTATCTCGACGCGTCCCTTTGGCCAAAGCATCGAAGGCTTCGCTGTTGCGCTCGTCGACAACCGGGTGGCGCTTGATCCAGTCGACCACGACTTGCCGATGCAGAATTTTCCACTGGTTACTGCGTTTTTCCATTTTGTCGAGGTAGCGTCCGTAAAACAATAACTCTTCCTTGGCGCCCGGCAGCAGGTGGCCCGCGTGAACGCAGCTTTCGCAGAGAGCTGAGCTGCCTGACAACTCTATCAGCGTATTGCTCAGGCTGTGTCGAGTCAGCTCGTATTGTTGTGACAGGGCGCCTATCACCAACTCAGCGAAGACGTGGGCATTGCCCTTGTAGCTGCCATAGTCAACCTCAGACTCGGGCCAGTACGCGTCGCGAAGTGCCACCGCATCGAGGCGATCCAATCCTCGACTGTGCAGATAGAGCGTGTCTGCGATGGCGAGGCGGTCTGCGGTCTGCTGCGTTATCGAGATATTACTGTTTTCACCTGGCATGTAATAAGTCTCTGTTCTGTTCAAAAAGACACCACGCACTTGCATTGCAGGTGCGAAGGCGTACATACTTAAAAAAACAAGC
Source organism: Candidatus Marimicrobium litorale (assembly GCF_026262645.1). Classification (NCBI taxonomy): domain Bacteria; kingdom Pseudomonadati; phylum Pseudomonadota; class Gammaproteobacteria; order Cellvibrionales; family Halieaceae; genus Marimicrobium; species Candidatus Marimicrobium litorale. The sequence goes on along the minus strand of NZ_SHNO01000001.1, from coordinate 1,178,873 downwards.
AGACCTGATTGTATTATCGGCGCGCTACCCATGTCTATCGCGTCCATACATCCAGAGAGTGTCACATCGCTATGCCAAAACAGCAAAAACCAATTCCGGGGCAGGCCAGGGCCAGCGGCCCTAGCGTACTGGACACCCTGTCAGCCGATAGTATAGCGCCGCCCGACCCGTTACTGGATAGTCAGTATGAATTCCTCGGGGATGGCGATATCCCCTTCGAAAGATATACCTCGGAATCCTACCGCCAGCGCGAGGTGCGCGAATTATGGTCCCGCAGTTGGCAGTGGGCCTGCCGCGAGGAACACCTGCCCGACGTGGGGGATACCTATACCTATGATATCGGTCCCTACTCGGTCATCGTGGTTCGTTCCAAACCCGATACCATACAGGCCTTCCTGAACTCCTGTACACACCGGGGTACGCGTATCCTGGGAGGGCAGGGCAGTGGCTATGGCGCTGCGTTTACCTGCCCATTCCACGGCTGGTCCTGGGAGCTGGACGGCTCTATCCGAAATATTCCAGGTCGCTGGGATTTTCCCCATGTCTGCAACGAGACGCATGACCTGCAGGCCGTCAACTGCCAACTTTGGGGAGGGTTCGTTTTTATCAATCTTGATCTGGACGCGAAGCCTCTGGCAAGTTACCTGGATATCCTGCCCCAGCACTTCCAACATTTCCCTCTAGAGCGCCGTCGAATCAAGGTGCATGTGCAGAAGACGCTACCTGCGAACTGGAAGGCGGCTCAGGAGGCGTTCATGGAGGCCTACCATAATTTTGAAACGCATGATTCCCCCAATGGAGGAAATACCCAGTACGATGTGTTCGGCAAGTACGTCAGCCGATTTATCCATAATATTGGTAATTACAGCCCGGAATCCCTGCAGGATTATCCCGGAGATAAATGGCGGAGACCCGCGCTGACGGAGGACGAGCAGTTGGCATTCCTTAGCGTATTTAATCTTGAATATGGTGCGGTTCCCGAGGGCGGTTCCGCCCGGGAGATTGCGGCACAAAAACTGCGGGACTATTTCGGCGAGAGTCTCGGCATCGATTTCTCCGAGGTCAGCGAATGTCTGATGCTGGACTCTATAGAATATCACCTGTTTCCCAACATGTTTTTTTTCGCAGGTATCAATGTGCCTATGGTGTATCGTTTTCGCCCCAATGGAGAAGACGTGGAAAGCAGTATTTTTGATCTCTTCATACTCGAGCCGTTATCAGAGGGGGAGCCGCATCCAGAGCCACCCGAACCTCATTTTCTCGATGTAGAGCAGTCCTATACCGAAGTTAAAGAGCTGGGTTGGTTAGCCCCCGTCTATGATGAAGACACAGGTAATCTCGATCTGCAGCAGAAAGGGTTCAAGACCAGTCGCAAGACCGGCCTTACATTGGGTAATTATCAGGAAGCGAGGATTCGTCGCGTGCACTTGACGCTGGATGAATTCATGCCTGAAACAGGAGAATAGCCATTGGACAATAAATCGGCTCATCGCCTTGCTTCCGTCCGTGATATTGATCCCGGTAAGACACTGTGTGTTGAGGTAGACGGCAGAGAAATATTGATTTGCCACACCAAGAAGGGTTTTTTCGCGGTGGATAATTTGTGTAGTCATGCCGCTGCGCGCCTTTGTGAAGGAAAACTGAAGGGGCAAAAAATACTGTGCCCCCTGCACGGGGCTGCATTTGATGTTAGGGACGGTAGCGCACTGACGCGACCCGCGTCGACACAGATTGACACCTTTCCAATCAGGGTGGCAGGTGACGATATTATTCTTGTCTCAGATTCATAGGACGTATATTCATGCCACAGACTACAGTTGAAGAAGCTTTTTCTGATGGAATGGCACCGCGTACTGTGACCAGAGCGACTCTGGATAAGCGAGACTATATATCGGAGGCTTCGCGACAGGCTGAATGGGAGGGTATCTGGACCCGCTGTTGGTTATTTTCGGGCCTTGTTTCAGACCTGGAAGACAGTGGCGATTATTTTGTTTACCCCCTCGGACGAGAGTCAGTTGTAGTTTTAAAAGATGAGCAGGGTGATATCCGGGCGTTTTATAATGTTTGTCAGCACCGCGGCAACCGGATTTTTACCAGTGAGAGCGGCTCGATACAGCACGTCGTATGCCCCTACCACGGCTGGCGCTACGGCCTTGACGGACTCTTACGGGAGATTCCAGACGAGCAGCGGTTCTGCCCTGAAGTTGACAGATCTCAGCGCTCGCTAAAACCCGTGAAGCTTGCGGTGTGGGCTGGGCTGATTTGGATCAATATGGATCCTGACGCGGCTTCGCTTGAGGATTATCTTGGTTCTATTATGCAAAATCTTGAGCCTTACCATTTTGAAAGAATGGTTCTTGCGAAGCATCAGACCGTTCACCTCGATGCAAACTGGAAAACCGTGAGAGACAATTTTCTCGAGCAATACCATGTCGACTTTATACACCCTCAGCACGCAAGTTTTGTCGACTGCTGTAACTCCGAAAACGTGCTCTGGCCTTATGGGCATTCCGCGACCATGGTCGAAGGTTTTGTGACCAACTCTCGCTACCCGACACCGGAGGAGACACCAGAACACCTCGTAATGGCGCTGAGGTCACTCGGGATGGACCCAGCGGAATTTACGGGTCGAGTGGCCGACATTCGAAAGGCAGTGCAGGCGCGTAAGCGGGAACTGGGTCCGGAGCTGGGGTTTGATTATTCGGAATTTAGCGACAGTCAGATAACCGATGTCTGGCAATACGATATCTTCCCCAACACGTTTATGACTATTACCGCGGAGGAGGTTTGGGTTTATGGCCCCCGGCCCGATGCTACCGATCCTGACCGCTGCTATTTTGACAAATGGACTATTAGCATTCCCCGGGAGCAGGGCTGTGACCTGAAACGTAAGTTGACCTTAAATCCCCGCTTGGTGGCGTCTATCGATGACGAAAGGCCACAACACGAGGTGTTTACAGCGGCGGATGTGATTGCGGAGAAACACACACTGACGATCACACTGGACCAGGATATCTACTATCTGGCGGATATGCAGGCAGGTATGCATTCAAGGGGTTTTGAATGTGCCGTTCTGAATGAGGACGAGGTACGCGTGCAGCACTTTCATGACTGGGTTGAGTATTATGTTAGCCAGCACTGAATGGTGACGGATCGCTCGATAGTGCTAGGACAACACATCGTGCAGCTGTCGATGCATATTTTGTACCCCCGGCTCATTGCGGCCCACCAGGACTTTGCGCTCTATACCTGCCTGGAGCCCCCGGTTGATCTTGTCTACCAGTGAGTAGTCCTCCGCAACAGCGACATCATTAATCATCTGGAAGTATTCTTCATAGCCTTGCCGTTCCTCAGATGTTTTAGGCTCTGCTGGCAAAAACATACTGTGATAAACCACAGAGCGGTCGGGAGCGATGGGATAGACGCGCCAGGTCTGAAAGTGGTCGTTCACGACAAAGATCACGGTGTTGGGAAATAGGAAGTTAACGTAGGAGCTGTATTCCCTTGGCTCCCACTGATCCTCCGGGATGTCCTTGAGTTCATTAATGGCCAGTGATGGTGAGCCCATGGAGTGATTGCGTTCGTATTGCTTGTAGTGGGCCGTATTGCTGTAGGCCATGGTGGCAATAGATTCGGGGTGTAAGAATTCGAAGTGATAGTACTCGTGGAAGGTGTCCATATTAAGCTTCCAGCTGAAATTAGTGAAAACCTGTTTTGCACCCAGATAGTAATGGTCTTCGAAGCCAAAGCCTGACAAGCGCTCCTGAATGCCGCCCAGAACTTCGTCTATATTAAAGGTCATATCGGGATTGGGCATCACAAATACCATGCCATATTTTTCCTGCACATCCAGTGTTCGCAGGCCCAGCGTATCGCGATCGATGGAGTCAAACCCCTCGTTGCCAAATGGTACGCCAATCAATTTCCCCTCCAGATCGTAACTCCAGCCATGATAGGGACATGAAAACATGCGCCCTTTCTTTGCCTTGCCATGATCGCATTCATTGAGAGGAGCACCGCGGTGGGAGCAGATATTTACAAATGCTTTCAGGCTGGCGTCATCTTGCCTGACTATGAGTATAGGAATACCCGTATCGTCGAATGCAAAGTAATCTCCCGGCTCGGGGAGTATGCAGCTGGGACCTGCAAACTGCGGATAGTTACGAAAAAGTTCAATTTTTTCACGCTCGAATAAAGCGGGGTCCGTGTACTCACTGACATCGATTTCCATCACACTGTCGGCCAGCGTGGTGGTGTTCCGCGCGACAAGATCCAGCAGAATCTTTACTTCTTCAACCAGGTGTTGCCGCTGCATTGCCTCTCTCCCGCAGTGTCATGGCTGCTTGTGACTGTATATCCTTGGTAGGCGTGTCTGCTATCACGTGCGCGCTACACACACGCAACGTTACAGCCCGAGAACCATTTTGGCGATAATGTTTCTTTGTACTTCCTGTGATCCGCCAAAAATCGACGCGGCCCTGTTATTGAGGTACCGCGGGACGACCGAGCTGATGTAATCCGCACGCACCGGATTCCCCTCGGGAATCGGGTTCATCTCAAAGCCGGTGTAGCCCAGCACTTCGACCGCCATCTCGTTCACTTCCTGTTCAAGACGGACTGCAGACAGCTTCATAATGGAAGACTCGGGGCCAGGGTTACCGCCACCGCTGACCGAGGACAGGATGCGTAATTCAGTAATCTCCAGCGCCTTTAAATCGATCTCAACCCGGGAGACTCTTCGCTCGAGGTCGTGGCTACTGTCAAAGTGTGGATTGTTTCTACTGGCATCACGCATCAGTTCGCGCAACCCGTTAATCTCGTGACGAATACGGTGGGCGCTGAAACCGCCGCCACGCTCAAACTCGAGGAGGTACTTGGCATAGGACCAGCCTTGATTTTCTTCACCGATACGATTTGATTGAGGCACTCGAACATTATCGAAGAAGACCTGATTGACCTCGTGATCGCCAGCCATGGTGATGATTGGTTCTACGGTAACCCCGTCGGTATCCATGTCGATTAGCAGGAAGCTGATACCGGCCTGCGGTTTGACACTGTTATCTGTTCTGACCAGGCAAAAAATATGATCAGCGAGATGCGCATGAGTCGTCCAAATTTTAGAGCCGTTGACGATATAGTCATCGCCATCGGCGTCCGCCTTCAGCTTCAGACTGGCTAGGTCGGAACCTGCGCTCGGTTCAGAGTAGCCCTGGCACCAATAGTGCTCGCCGCTGAGAATTTTTGGCAGGTATTCTGCTTTCTGTTCCTCTGTGCCAAATGCCATGATAACCGGTGCAAGCATTAACAATCCGAGAGGAATGAGCATGGGTGCGCCGGCTTGGTAGCACTCCCTGCTAAAGATATACTTCTGAGTGGGTGACCAACCTGTGCCGCCATGCTCGGTCGGCCACTGGGGCACGGCCCAGCCTTTGTCTACCAGAATGGCCTGCCATTCAAGTGCGATGTCGGTCTCAACGAACACGCTGCCGTTATTGGCAGTACCGTCGACAATATGTTGTGGCAGATTTTCCTGCAGAAACTGGCGAACGTCTTGTTGAAAAGCCAGTTCTTCCTCGGTGAAATTCAGATTCATGATATCAACTCAAGTTTGGTTTTCAGGCCGCTTCCATCGCCCACACAATTCCGCGACGTAATACCTCGTAGAACTCGTCGCTTTTCCAGGCCCCCTCCTCAGGCACCGGGTACTCCTCTACCAGTGGCTGCATATCGTACTTTCCGCGGCAGTGGCCAAGAGTAAAGTACAGCACCTGACCCTTACCGTAGGGGTGAATGTAAAGAACAGGCTGTATGTCCGTACCTTTTTGCCAGTCGTTCCTCACGAAGCCTTCGACAGGACCGTCCCAGACGCAGTGCATTAGCGTTTGGTGCTCCCCGTGCATCTTGCACAGGTACATTTCATCATCCACGGTAAACGTGGGGATGTTTTTTACCAGCGGATGATCCGGTTCTGTAGCGTGCACCTGGTAAGGCTGGATAGGGGGGTGGGACATGAACTGGCTACCGAGGACTTCCATGAACGGCGTATTCTCTTCGGGACAGTCCACCCGCATACTGCCATCCTCGGCGGGCTCAAGAAAGCGCAGTATCGAGTTAGTACCATGCAGGGCAAACCATTTTTTGCCACTGTCCACAAACTCGATCAGGCGTTTTGTCTCTGACTCGGAGGGAATGACATCGCAGGTGTAGGTAATCAGGAAATCACTATCACAGATAGTGCTGATATCGCTGTAATCGCTACCCACCTGCACCTTGATTCGGGATTGCTCCGCGAGCAGTTTGAGAATTTCCAACCGGGCGTAGTCAATATTGTGATACTTACCCCCGGCCACGAGGTATACGTCTATGCGGTCCGACTTACTCATTTTATAGCTGTACCCGCTTTGTGAAGCCGCCATCCGCGACCAGATTCACTCCGGTGATCAGGCTCGCAGCGGGGCTTGCGAGGAAAGCCACCGCGTTAGCAATTTCCTCGGCGGTGCCAAAGCGGCCCTGGGGAATTTGGGCCAGCGTGCCTTCATAAAGGTCGGACATGTTTTCCTTGATGAATTCCCAGGCGCCGCCCTCAATGAAGATCGGGCCGGGGGACACACAGTTGACTCGAATACCAGTGGCTGCGAGAGCCTGGCTCAATTGTTTGCCGTGTATGACCAGCGCCCCTTTAATAGCATTGTAGGGTTGAGGGCCCATAAAGGTCTCAACACCAGCGGTGCTGGAGATGATCACGATAGACGCAGCATCTGACTTTTCCAAAAATGGCATAGCCGCCTCGATTCCGCGGGTGGTGCCAAAGACGTCAACGTTTAAGGCATTTTCCCAACCTTCTTCGCTCATGTTGCCGCCACCGGCACTGACGTTCGGTACAAAGATATCGATACCGCCCAGCTCGCCGGCCGCAGCGGCCACCCAGGCCTGGTAGGCGTCTTTGTCAGCTACGTCGACGACTGCACCGGTCACTTTGACACCTTTGGCGCCAAGCTCGGAAACGGCACTGTCGACTTCCTCCTGGTTGCGCGAGCAGATGGCGATGTCTGCGCCCTCATCCGCGAGCAGGTTGGCGATAGCGCGGCCGATGCCGCGTGTGGAGCCGGTGACGATTGCTTTTTTTCCAGATAATCCGAGATCCATGCTGTTCTCCATTGTGACTGTATTAGTGTGCGCCGGCCAAGAGACGGGTAGGCCCCGAAAGCCACTGAGTCAGGCGTCCCGCCGTGCCGTTTCAGCTTGAAAAGCAAGTTATCAAACCGCCTGTAAAAAAACAATCAGATTTGACTGTTTATTTTCTATCCGATAGGGTGGGCAACCACAGATGCGCTGTGCCAGGCCGCTTTTTAAGGCCTTTTACACAGTGCGTCGGCGCTAATTACACTAGAATTTTCCCCGTCATGGGCGTGAATGCGAGGTCAGGTGATGAAGGCTGCAGTTTTTAAGGAAGTAGGCAAACCCCTTGACGTTGAGATCGTCGATGATCCCACGCCGGACCCCTCGGAGCTGGTGCTAAAAGTGAGCTACTGCGGAGTTTGTGGCACAGATCTCCACGCCACCCGAGAAGGTCTGACCACCGCCTGCTGTGGCCAGATTCTCGGACACGAATATGTTGGAGAGATCGCCGAGGTAGGCCCGGAGGCCGAGGGCGATTGGGAAGTCGGAGATCGTATTTGTGCACTGCCGTTTATCGCCTGCGGCACCTGCCTGCCGTGTGCAGCGGGTCGCTTTTTTGAATGCGAGGAAAAGAAAGTGTCCGGGGTGAATGACCAGGGCGGCTTTGCGGAGTATGTGACGACAGGTAGCCGTGAAAGCGTGCGGCTGCCCGATAGTTTGGATCTGCAGACTGCGGCGCTGGTGGAACCTCTTGCAGTAGGCATTCACGCGGTGCGTATTGCCGATGTGAAGGCGGGGAGTCGTATTTTGATCATTGGCGCGGGTCCTATTGGCCTGACAGTTGCTCAGTGGTGCCACTTCTTTGGCGCGCGGGACATTATTGTCAGTGAGCTTGCAGAGGTCCGTGTTGAATTAGCTCGCAAGATGGGGGCAACAGGGGTGATCAAGCCCGATATCAAAAAGGGGGCGGAAGACTTGCTCGAGCAGTTCATTGACGTGGCTGGCGGGCCGCCCGATGTGATTTTCGAGTGTGTGGGAGCGCCAGGCCTTTTGCAGCAGTGTATCGAGATTGCGCCCTACGGCAGCAAGATTATCCCCGTGGGTGTCTGCGAACAGCCGGATGCAATCATGCCTTTCTTTGGACTGGTAAAAGAGCTGAATATTCAGTTCGCCATAGCCTACACGCTGGACGACTTTGAAACTTCGGTAGCGATGTTGGCGAACCAGCGTATCGACGTGGCGCCGATGATTACCGACATTATTTCACTGGAAGAGCTGCCACAGGCGTTTGAAGCGCTCAAGACGCCGACTTCTCAATGCAAGGTACTGGCAAAGCTCTAGGCCGCTGTCCGCAGACTGCTGTCAGTCCCGGTAATACTCGACACCGACGATATCTTTCCAACCATCGGCGAAGTTGTCGTAGTTGTCCCGGCAGAGCATGCTAACCCATGCCTCATCGCCCGCCTTCGTCCTGCCAGATGTTACCTCCACTGCGTCCTTGCCCACCGGAATACGGAAGGGCGCTTTGTCGTCGGTGATTGCGTTCTCAATGGCATCCGCCACGTCACTGGGCATAGCGGGCCGACCCAGTCCAAATTCGAAGAACCTCACCAGGCGTTTGACGTTCTCAGGGTAGAGTGGCGGTGTATCAGAGGCCTCTACTTTGGTCCACATAGGGGTCACCACGCAGCCGGGCTCGATAATAGTGACCCGTGCATTGAACTCTGCCATTTCCTGGGCAAGTGACTCGCAAAGCCCTTCCATGGCCCACTTGGAGGCAGAGTAGTGGGCGTGGCAGCCTGCCGCATAGCGACCGGCCAGCGAACCCACCATGATAATGTGTCCTGATTGCTGCTGGCGCATGATCGGAGTGACTGCCTGCAGCAGGCTTACGTTACCGAAGTAGTTGGTCTCAAAAATTTCCCGCACCGTGTCCAGTGCTGTCTCTTCAACAGAAGAGCCTGCACCGATTCCGGCGTTGGCAATCAGCACATCGAGCTGGCCACTGTCCTTGACGATAGTAGCAACAGCCTCTTTAATCGTGTCGGGCTTTACCAGATCCAGGCGTACGATTTTTGCGGACAGTTTTTCCTCGACGATTTTTTCTTTCAGTTCGGTCGCCGTGTCCGGATTGCGCACCGAGGCATATACGTCGTGGCCCTGACGGGAGAAGTGCAGGGCGGTTTCCTGCCCGATGCCAGTGCTGGCGCCGGTAACTAAGATGACGGACATGGTTTACCTCGTGGTAGTAATAGTCAGTTTAAGAATTCGTCAGGCCTGTTTGTGTCCTGCACCGCCTTTGTCCAGCACAGGTGCGTTCCCCTGGCGTGACTTGACGTCGAGTCGGTACTCGCACGTCAGGCAGCGACGCATACCTTGTCGCATGCTTTCATTTTGCGATTCCAGACGAGCATTCCTTTTACGCAGCGCTGCAACCTCCTGTCGCAGTTGCATAACGTTGCACTGCGTGGAGAAGAATTCCTTGAGTTGAACGAACATCGGGCCCTAGTTGGTCTGCCAGCTCATGCGAACAGTGCAGGAAGTCTCAGGAAGATGGGGCTCAAACTCCATCTTCAATCCGCCGCCCTCACCTTTAAATAAAGCCTCGAAGGGCCCTTTGCAGATGTGTAGGCATCCCTCTTCCGGCAACGCGTTGGGATTAGGGAGGCGATCAGCAGGGCCGCAGGTGTGCCACCCGCATTCGGGGATAAACATTTCGGTCAATCCCTGGGATGGATCGAATTGCGTGATGGTCGCAGGACCGGTGAGCCAGTGTGCCGGATTGAAGGTTTCAAACATGAACCTACTCCAGCGGCTTGGCTTTTTGGGGCCATCATTCGAAGCCTTGGCGGCTTTCTTGGCATTTTTATCGGACATGCTATTCATCATGTTGAGAAAATCAGCCGATGTTTCGTAGGACAGTGCAACAGAGGTGCCAATCACTATTTCTTCGAACTGCTTCTGGCTGTAGTATTTTCGCAGCTCGAGCAGTGCCCATTCGGCCTCACGGACGAAGTTGCCATAACGCTTGCGCCACTTTTCCCGCGGTGAGTCGTTCCAACGGATAATTTCGCGGCGCGACTTAATTTCATCGTAATCCCTGTCTACCTGCTCTTTATCTCCGGATAGACGAAGAATGGGGACGAAGGTATGGCTGACGATTGGCATGGCTTTTTTTACCAGCATCGTGTTCGACATCCACATGTCTATCCACGCCTGTGGTCCCCAGTTCGCGTAGAACCCCGCTGTATTTGGCGGCGCAACGCGGCCAGAGCGCTGGTCAGTAGAGATGATCGCTTCTTCGGACATACTACATCGCTCCATTGTTATTTAAGCGACTGGCTCGTCGCCGGTGTGTCACGAGTACGAACCGCGCCTCCCTGCTGGGCAACGGTCCTAATAGTAAAGTCGCAGTGTGATACCGTACAGTTCACCTGGAGCGACAACGCCTGCGTAACCACCCATCACGGGGATATCCAGGCCGAAGGCGTAATACTCCTCATCGAGCAAATTCTGCCCCCAGATCGCTGCTTCCCAAGTCTGTTCCATGTTGCTCAGGGTAAAGCGCAGGTTTAGCAGATTGACCGAGTCGTTTTCCAGATTGGGATCAAGGTCCTGGTCGAGGTAAAAACTGTCAATGTAGTTATGTTCTACGCGCACCTTGCCAAACAGGTCAGCGGTCAGGTCATGCTCGTACTGCACATAACTGCTGACCGTCCACTCGGGTGCATTGTCGATGGCCTTACCGGCAAGATCCTGGGTACAGGCGGGAACGGCTGTTCCGGGAACACCGCCCTGTGCATCCAGCTCGACGAAGTAATAGTTAAAACTCTGTTGGATGGTGCACTGCCCATTGTCGAAATCCTGATATTCTGCTTTGTTATATCCGATGGCGGCTCCCGCGACCATATCAGCCATGGGCACAAAGACAGCATCCAGTTCCACACCGTAGCTCTCCATTGAGCCTGCGTTGGTCACCGTCAGGTTATTGCCATCGAAGGCTTGAGCCTGAAAATCATCGTAGTTGGTGAAGTAAAGGGAGCCGTTGAATTGCAGGCGGCGGTTCTCTGTAGAGCTTTTCCAGCCAATTTCATAGTTCGTGGACGTCTCAGGATCGAACTCACCGTTGCGGCCCTCCAGCTCACGGCGCTGGTTGAATCCGCCGGATTTGAAACCACGGCTGATGCTGGCGTAAGTCATGATGTCTGCTGTAACAAAGTAGCGGGCGATGATCGTGGGTGACCAGTCATCATCGTTGCGGGCTTCGTCGTAGTATACGTCGGGCCCTGCGACGGGCGGGATATCGATTACCGAAACAGGCGTAGTGATCTGCGAGCCGTCCCGCTCCTTTCTTTCGTAGGTGTAACGCAATCCGAACGTGGTATTAAAATTGTCGGTAATGTTCCAGATCAGTTGCCCGAAGGCAGCATAGCTGGTGGTTTTATAAATGTTGTCATCGGTGTTGAGTGTGCCGTCGGGAAAGAGATTACTGAGAGGGAACCCACCGACGTTAATGTTCGTCACGAGCGGAACCGCCTGGCGGAACGTGCCCTGCGAATCCATTTTGGAATAAAACGCGTAGAGGCCGGCCTGGTAATCGATGGTTTCGCCGCCGGGGGAGGTAATGCGGAACTCTGACGAATATTGGTCAAAATCGATGTCCTGTGAGCCAGTGACGGCATCGTAGGCGGTGAAATCACCATCGTAGGCACTCTTCGACTCGTAATGACGCCAGGCATTGATGAACGTAAGGGTGTTTTCGTTGGACAGGTCTCTGTTCCACTCCAGCGCCGCGCCGCCAATGGTCACTTCGTTAGTGATGTCAGCATTCACCCAGTAGTTGTCGTCGTCAAAGGCGTTGGGGCTGGGAGGCAGGAAGCCTTCGGAGTCCTCGAAGGAGTGCCACTCCAGTATCGGGTTGCCTTGGGCATTGTTGCCCAGTTGTGCAGAGAGCGCGGCAGAGGCTGCATTAAGGCTGGGAGTGTTCAGTGTAGAGAGTCCATCGTAGTCTATGACAGCGAGTGCGCAGCAATCGGTGTCTTCCTTGGTGTAATCCATGGTGAAGAGGAATTCGCCCAGTCTGCGGTCGGGATTGGTATCGCCGTCGAACAGGATGCGGGACTTCACTCCCCACTTGTTCGCGTTATTCAAATCTTCGTTGTTGTAGGTATTTTCGTACAGGTGGTCTCCGTCGATGGCATAACCTGTCAGCCGCATGGCGTGGCCCGTGTCACCGAAGGGTACGTTCACCATGGCATGCACCTCTGCTCGTTCGTCTGTGTTGTACTGCAGTTCTACCTCAGCCGCTAGCGCTTCGGGTGAGGGTGCCTTGGTGATAATACTGATTGCGCCGGCGGCGGTATTCTTGCCGTAGAGCGTTCCCTGGGGGCCGCGCAGGATTTCGATACGCTCGATATCGATCAGGTCGCCGATACTCATACCGGCGCGACCCTGGTACACGCCGTCTATAAACGTTCCGACACTGGGGTCGATGCCGACGTTAGTGCCCACGGACCCGATGCCGCGAATACGGATTGAGGTGGAGTTGGAATCCGTCCCCGGCGTTATTTTCAGGCTGGGGGTGTAGTCTTGCAGCTGCGACAGATTGGTTACACCGGAGTCCTTAAAGAATTCACTGGTGAATGCCGTTACTGACATGGGAACTTCCTGAATGCTTTCCACGCGTTTAGTTGCGGTGACGACGACTTCCTCAAGGGCAAGCGGATCGGGTTGCACGGTCTGGGACCATGAAGGTAATGCTGTGACTAATAGTGTCAGGCCCAGTAGTAAAGGACGTTTCGCCATGAAAATCACCAGTAAATCGTTTTATATTTATGCCACTGCGGGCGTCAGATGCCCTCATCCGAGGGTTCTTCGGATGGGAGATAACCACAGTAACAAAACGGTATTTTAAAAACAAACAGATTTGACTGATTTTTTATCGCTAGGCACGAAGTGGCAGGGGTTGACGGTCGGGAGTAGGTTTATTTTTCGAGTCGTTCGGGGACCCCCAGCCCGTCGAATATCATCACCAGGACCTGCACCCGAATGTCATCGAGAGAAAAATCCTCGCCAACAAGATGGCTCAGGCGGTTGTCATTGACGATGGAGACGAAGCCGTGGATCGTTGACCAGATTGTCAACGCCTGCACGACGGGGTCACCGGGGCGCAATACCCCTTGCTCCTGGCCCAATTTGATATCGGTCACCATCTCGCGGATGGCCCGGCTACTGGTGTGCTGGAAGGCCACGTGTCCTTTGCTGCTGAGCAGGTCGCCACTGAACATCACCCGGTAATAGGCGGGGTGTGACAGGGCAAAGTTCACGTAGGCAAAGCCGCTGGCAGCAAACTGGGCCAACGGATCTGGGCCCGCGGCGTCCTGCTCCGCCGTCATGGTGTGCTGCATGAGTTCAAAACCCTGCTCGACCACGGCCAGAATGAGCTCGTCCTTATCGGCAAAGTGCCGATAGGGCGCCGTGTGAGATACGCCGGCCCGCCTCGCGACTTCTCGGATAGAGAGTCCCTGTGGTCCCAGTTCGTTCAACACGGCGAGAGCGGCTTCCAATAGTGCCGCTCGCAAGTCGCCATGATGGTATTTTTGTTTTGCGCTTTTCACGCTGTGTGGCCTCGACCCCTGCAGACCGGTGCAGTTTAGCAAAGGCTTTACAGTGTTTCTATTGTAAACATTAAAAACAGGTGCTAATGTTTCCAGCGTCTACAATAGTCAGATCAAGTGAATAACAGCGAGGAGTTGCCATGTCTCAACCGATGTCAGATACCAATCCATTTCTTAACTTTCCCTATGGTTCGATCCAGATGGAATGCGATGCCAACGACCTGATCGTGGAGGGAGAAGTGCCTGCCGATCTCTGCGGAAGCTTATATAGAGCCGGTCCCAATCAGCGTTTCAGCCCTCGGGGCGACTACCATCTATTCATGGGTGACGGCATGGTGCACGCCTTCCATATTGAGAATGGAAAGGTCGACTACAACAATCGCTGGGTGCGCACCGCCAAATGGAAGCATGAGGACCGGGCCGGGGAGACATTGATCAATCCCATGAACCCGTTTGACTGCGACCCGCAGTACAGTGACTTTGTGTTCACTGACAAGGACGGTACCGCCAACACTGCAACAGTGTGGCACGGGGGTCGCTTGTTGGTTATGGAAGAGGGTCATCCGCCCTATGAGGTGGACCCAAGGACGCTTGAGTCTATTGGTAGCTGGAATTTTCGCGGCAAGCTGAACACAGCGATGACCGCGCATCCAAAGATCGACCCGGATACGGGCGAAATGGTATTTTTTGCTTATATGGCATCAGGACCATTTTCATCGGATGTGATGCTCCACAAAGTCAACAAGGACGGAATCCTGACGGACAGTATCCACATCCCCACGCCCTACTCAGCGATGGTGCACGATTTTGTCATCACGGAGAACTACATCATTGTTCCGATAATGCCGATTACCGGCAGCCTGGAGCGCGCAATGGAGGGTGGACCGCCTTTTGCCTGGGAACCTGAAAAAGGGGTGCATCTGGGCATTATTCCACGCGACAGCAGTTCTCCCGAGGACGTGCGATGGGTCGAGATGGATCTGTGTTTCACGTTCCATTTCATGAACGGTTTTGACAAGGACGGTGTTATCACTATCGATGGTTGCCAGTTCGAGCAGGCTCCTCTGTTCCCTACACCCGACGGCGAATCTACTGGCAAGGCGCAGCCTTTCCTCACCCGCTGGACGATCGATATGACCAAGAGCGACGCGCGCGCTACATTTGAGCAAATCGATGAGTTTGAATCGGAGTTTCCTCAGTGCGACCCTCGCCATGCCAGTAAGGCTTACCGCCATGGCTGGTACGCCTCCACCGATGGCAGTAATGTCAGCGAACTGGACGAGAGTCTTCGATTTTACAATGTGCTGGGGCACTTCGATCATGAGGGCACGGCGCAGGACAGGTTCAATTGTGGTCAGTCCGTGGTGTCTGAGCCTATTTTTGTGCCCGCCCCTGGATCTGACGAAGAGGGGAAAGGGTATTTGCTCTCAGTGGTGACCAGTTTCGAAACGAGGACGAGCAGTCTTTACATATTCAATGCCCTCAAGCTGGCAGATGGCCCGGTAGCCAAGGTGCACCTGTCGCATCGCATACCGGCTGGTTTTCACGGAAGTTGGCGCCAGGGCTGACATCAACTACCTGCGGTGACAAGCGTCACCGCGGGCACTATTTTTCAAAACGTATCTTGGTTGATTCTATCGTGTTGCCTATCTCACGCACCTGATTCCTTAGCCAGCAGTGAGCAGGATCCTCTGCGTCCTGTGGACGCCAGAACATATCCACGTTAGACGAGTAACGCTGTGTCACGATGCCGGGCAACTTGATGATGTGATAGGGCAGTTCGATGTTGAAGCGATCAATGGTCGCAAGGACTTGCTTTACTGCGCCGACCAGAAGCAGATCGCTGTTCAGTAGAATTTCATTGACGCCCTGTAAGTCCGATACGGTTACGGGACAGTGGCGCCTGAGGCCGTGGTCTGCAAGTAAGTCGTCGATAATCGTTGTTGGTTCGCCCTTGATGTAGTAACCGATGTGCTCGAAATCGTTCGCCAGCATCTTCAGGCTGACAGACTTTTTGTACCTGGGGTGGCCGAGTCGCACAATGCCGCAGATTTCATCACGGAACAGATATTCCCGTGACAGTTTTATCGGGTTGTTCGATGCGGTGCCGATGGCCAGATCCACGCTCCCCTCGAGATAGGGCCTGTGTTGAAAATTCGACGACAGCAACCTGCTGTGGATGCTGCTGTGGGGCGCACCAGTCAGAGTGCTGGAGACCAGCGGTGGAATAAAGGTATTGGCCAGATGAGTGTCGATACCAATGGTGAAGCTTCTCTCTGTTTTGAGAGGGTCGAAGGGCTCCTGTCTTAAAACATCCCGCTCCACTATGCCGAGGATAAGGCGCAGCGGTTCGATCAGGCCCTCCGCATAAGGCGTGGGCTCCATGCCCCGGGAACCCCTGACCATTAGGGGGTCGTTCAACTGTTCACGCAGGCGCTTCAGAGCATGGCTCATCGCGGGTTGGCTCAGGTTCAGGCGTTCTGCCGCGCGGGAGACGCTGCGGTCCTTGAGCAACGCGTCCAGCACCTTCAAAAGATTCAGGTCCAGCCTTTGTATATCCATTGGTGCCTTAATGCGCCTATTTTATCGCGGCAAAAAGCCGGCAGACGCGCCGCTCTGACCGCTGAAATAATGCATAATATGAATAATATATATCTATAAAATTCATTTTACAAATAACTAGGCGAGTATTAATTTAGGCGTGTTGTGCCCACTCGACGGCTTTGGCATAAACGGAAAAGCAACTGGAACAGGATGAAATGCAATTATGAAAGCATGGCCAGACAACCCCTTTCTGCAGGGCTATTATGAGCCCATTACATTTGAGGCGACGGCCCCTGATCTGGTGGTCGAGGGAGAGATGCCCAAAGATCTGAATGGCACATTTTATCGCAATGGGCCAAACCCGCAGTTTCCGCCTGAGAACGAGTATCACTTTTTCACGGGTGATGGAATGGTGCACGCTTTTACTTTTGACGGCGGCCGGGTGAGTCACATGAATCGCTGGGCGCGCACCCAGCGTTTCGAAATTGAAAAGCGTCTCGGGGGTTCTTACTTTAGTGGGCTCAATCCGCTTGAGACAGATCCCAGGCTTCTTGAATTTGTGCTCAACGATAAGCAGGGCGTCGCCAATACCAACGTTATTTGGCATGGCGATCGACTGTTGTTACTGACTGAGGGTTTCATGCCTTTTCAGATGGACCCGAAAACGCTTGAGTCACTGGGAACCTGGGACTTTTACGGCAAACTGAAAACGTCCATGACGGCGCACTCTCGCATTGACCCGCGCACCGGCGAGATGTTGTTTTATTCTTACTGGTCAAGTGGGCCATTCACCACGGGTATGGAGTTACATAAAGTGTCGAGGGAGGGTTTTGTCACCGAGTCTCACGCATTTGAGGCACCTTACGCCGCTATGGTTCATGATTTTGTAGTGACAGACAATTACATCCTGTTCCCGGTGATGCCGCTGACGGGCAGTATGGATCGGGCGATGGCGGGGCAGCCGCCTCTGGCCTGGGAGCCTGAGAAGGGAACAAGGATCGGTGTTATGCCGCGCAACGGCACGCCCGACGCCATGGTTTGGATAGCGGCGGACCCCTGCTATGTGTTTCATTTTATGAATGGCCACGACAAGGGTGGTGTCATTACGCTGGAGGCTTGCGAATTTGAGCACGCGCCGCTATTCCCCTTTGTCAATGGCGACATGACGCCGGTGACCAATCCGAATATGAGTCAGTGGGTTATCGATATGAACGACAGTAATCCTTCAGTCAGCATGCGGGCAATAGGTGACCGTGGTGCTGAATTCCCTGTTATTGATCCGCGTTTTGCCATGCAGGAGTATCGCCACGGCTGGTATACCTCCAGCGACAGAAAAGTACCCGCGCCGATTCCCGATTCAGATTTTATATACAACGCCATCGACCACATCGACGTCACTACCGGTGAAGTCGACAGCTACAGTTTTGGAAACTGTTATGTCACTGAACCAATGTTTGTTCCCAGTGAAGGGGCTGCGGAGGGTGAGGGATACGTGCTGGATCTGATATACAACCGAGACACCAATACCAGTGACATGTGCGTGTTCAATTCACTGGATATAAGTGCCGGTCCTGTCGCCCGGGCCAAGGTGTCTCATCGGGTGCCAGTGAGTTTTCATGGCACTTGGGTAGGTGCCTGACAGGGGGCGCTAATCAGGTGCATTGTGCCCGGGCTGGTCCTCCAGCTTCGGCACGCCCCAGGGCTTATTGAGTTTATCGACGAGGAGGCCGGGTAGGTTAATGACGAGTCTTGCGATCAGCATCACCTGCCAGGGAAAGGTGATGCGTGGTTTGTCTCGCGCAAGCCCATTGGCGATGATGTCAGCGGCTTTTTCCGCGCTGATAAGGAAAGGCATGGTGGACGTATTTTTGGCTGTTATTGCACTGGAGACATAGCCCGGGCAGATCACTGATACGCCTATACCCATTCCGCGGAGCGCGCCGCGCAAGGCCTGACCGTAGTGTTTAATAGTGGCCTTGGACGAGGAGTATGCTGGTGACCGCGCCATGCCTGCGTACCCCATGATGGAGCTCATGAGAGCAACCTGTGCATGCCTGACAGGGTAGGGGCGACGTAGCGACATGATTTCCAGTGCGGGGTGTATGGTATTGAAAACGCCATTTACGTTGATGTTGATGGAATCCACAGCGGCTTTATGCAGGCCATGCACGTCAGTGGCGCCCAGGGCGACCCCTGCATTGGCAATAACCAGATTGAGTGGGCGCTGGTCGTCACACGAGATTATCCAGTCGCGGATGCCGGCCTCATCGGTCACATCGCCAATCCAGCCGGACACGGTGGCGCCGGTATTCCGACATGCATTAGCCACGTCATCCAGTCGCGCCTGGTCGCGGCCACTGATGAACAACGTGATGCCGGGAGCTGCATAGTGCAGGGCGAGGGCCTTGCCGATACCGTTGGAGGCTCCCGTAATGAGAATGGATTTTGGGTTGCAATACATATCGATTCTGTACCGGAATAATAATGTAAGGCGGTTATTAATAGCATAATGACTTACGTGAAGAAAACAGAGAATCAGTCGGCGCGATTTTCAGGATCCAGTTATCAGGATCTTCTTGATCGGGAGGCGAGGCCTGTTCCAGCGTCGCTACGAGCGACTGCAGACGTCAGCCTTGGCAGTGAGCCGCTGCCGATAGAGGGCTATTTATCGCCTGAGTGGCACGAGCTTGAAAAACGCAGGTTGTGGCCCCGTGTGTGGCAGTCATTGTGCCGAGAGAGCGAAATTAGTAAGGCGGGCGACTACTATGTGCAAGACATTGCCGCGACGTCCGTTTTAGTGCTGCGCACCGAAAGGGGCGAGATAAGGGCTTACCCTAACGCCTGCCTGCACCGGGGGCGTGAACTTAAGTCAGGCCCAGAACAGGGCTATGGCCATGCCAACGATCTTACCTGTCCGTTTCACGGTTTTCGCTGGAACCTCGATGGCAGTTTTGACGGAATGCCCTGCTCGTGGGATTTCGGCCATATCGATCCGCAGCAGTTCAGCCTCCCCAGCCTTCGAGTTGATACCTGGGGCGGCTGGGTCTTTGTCAATATTGATGGCACTGCCCCGCCTCTTCCAGATTATCTCGGCGTTATGGTGGATCACTTTAAACGCTGGTCTCCGGAGAAAACCTATAAGGCGCTGCATATTAAAAAAGTGTTGCGTTGCAACTGGAAGCTGGCCCACGAGGCTTTCATCGAATCTTTCCATACGGCGGCAACGCACCCGCAGTTGTTACCTTATACGGGTGATGCCAACTCTCAGTACGATTGTTTCAGCGATTACATTAGCAGGACTATAACCCCTATGGGTGTGGTCAGCCCTCACTCATCAGCTACGACACAGGAGCAGTCCGTGCACCAATGGCTTACAGTATACGGTGTAGCTGAAGAGGGAGAGTTGCCCGATGTCCCCGAGGGTATGAGCGCACGAGAATACCTGGGCGACATGAACATCGCGCGTTTTTCGCAAATGTATGGACAAGACTTGTCCGAACTAGCTACCCACAGTGAGGTGCTGGACGCCATTTTGTACTCAGTATTCCCCAACTTTGCGCCCTGGGCGGGTTTCCGCCCAAATGTGACGTACCGCTTTTTACCGTGGGATGATCGCCATGACATGTGCACGATGGAAATCATGTTGATGATGCGATACCCGGAGAGTCAGGAGAGGCCGCTTGATGCCCCCGTAATGTTTGTGCCGGCTGACCAGACACTGCGTGATACGCCAGGAATTGAACCCGGATTGGCCCGCGTATTTGATCAGGATTTTCACAACCTGCCGTTGGTGCAGAAAGGGCTGCGTTCGCTGCGTTCCGGTGCGATACAGCTGGCCAACTATCAAGAAGTCCGCATACGGCACTTCCACCATATTCTAAGCCAGTACCTGAATAGCGATGAGGACACTGTGTAATGAGTACACCTGTAGTATTAGAAAAAGACGGCAAAGTAGCGATCATCACGCTCAATCGCCCCGATGTCCTCAATGCCATTAGCGAGTCCATGTTGCCGCCCTGGGTGGAAGCGTTGGAGGAGTGTCGTATCGATTCCGGTGTCGCAGCAATTGTTGTGACCGGCGCCGGAGAGGCATTTTGCCGCGGTGGTGATACTTCCAAATTGGGCTCTAATACCACACCGGGGCCTGTCGATATCAAGGAGCAATTCTGGGATCGTTTGCATCAGATACCTCGTAAGCTGGCCGAGATCGACAAGCCCGTGATAGCGGCGGTCAACGGTCTGGCCTCAGGCGCAGGAGTGGACGTCAGTCTGCAATGTGACATCCGGCTGGCGGCTCGCAGCGCGAACTTTCGCGTGAGCTACACGGCCTTCGGACTGGTTCCCGGTAATGGCGGTACCTATTTCTTGCCAAGAATTGTAGGCGAGGCCAAGGCGCTGGAACTATTCTGGTCGGCGGCCCCTATCACTGCGGATGAAGCATTGAGTATTGGCATGGTCAACCAGGTATTCGATGATGATGTGTTTATGGATCGCACTATGGAGTTTGCTCATGACATAACCCGGCGAGCACCTCTGGCGATGAAGCTGGTAAAACGAGCGGTGAAACAAAGCCCATCCATGGACCTGAACACACATTTGGACATGGTGTCATCACACATGCTGATTACTCGGCCCAGCGAGGATCATGCTGAGGCAATCCTGGCCTATGAGGAAGGCAGGGAGCCAGAGTTCAAAGGGCGGTAGTCGCTATGTCAGTAGGAGCTTGTGCCGGTGACAATCAGTTCGTGACGACTGATTTTCCAGTTGTCACCTCGGCGCTGCATGTCGGTTTTGTAGGTGGCCCAGAGAACAAAGTGCGTGTCTTTGCCGGCAATGAAATGCAGTGCCTGCACATCGGTGCGGGTGCAAGCACGGTTGCCGCTGATAGTGGCAAGAGTGGGTCCGAGCATGTGCTGTGTGGCACTGTATTTATCAAGCGCTCGCCAGACATAGTCGACCCATTGGTCGCGGTTTCGATAGGTCTTATTGCCAAAACCGACGACTTCAACATCCTCCTCAAAGCAGGCCAGGTACCTGGGTTGATCCCGCTCATCCACAGCGGCGGCGTAGGTCAACATAACATCCTGTAACGCTATACGGGATTGGGTGAGGTCGGTCGTCATTGCGCGGGTTTTCGCTACCAATAGAAGATTGAAGTGTAGCAGTAAAACCGACGTTTTCAGAAGTGCTGTGTAAAAGAGAGCAAGTTACGTAAACGGAGTTGAAGATCATGACGAAACAGGAAATTCTGCGCGGTGCGGGTGATCTACCGGATTGGCCTGAGCAGACACTTCGTGGACATGCGTTAGATGGGTACCGTTATACATCCAGTGAGTTTGCGGAGAAAGAGTGGAGTAGCCTTTGGACAAAGGTCTGGTTGCTCCTTGGGCGAGAGGAAGAAATGCCCACCCCGGGAGATTGGCAACAGGAAGAGGTGGGCCGTGAGTCCATTGTTATGGTTCGCCAGACCGATCGGTCTATCAAAGCCTTTTACAATGTCTGCCAACATCGCGGTCAGCGTCTTGTCAGTGAGGAGAAAGGACACGCGCGGCGTTTTATCTGCCCTTATCACAGCTGGGCCTGGAATACGGATGGTTCTCTGGATTTCGTACAGGATCCTGACGATTTTCCCGGAGGTGACCCCTGTGGGAAGTTGAAACTCGCCGAAATACCCTGCGAGGTGTTTGCGGGGTTTATCTGGGTAAACATGGATCCCGATTGCGTCAGTCTGCGTGAGTTTCTGGGGCCGGTCTGGAGCGAGTGGTCGGTTTACGGTATTGAAAAATGGAAGCGCTATCTAGCGCGAACGACGGTTTTACCTGTCAACTGGAAGGTGGTAATGGATAATTTCAACGAGTCCTATCACGTCAATACGGTACACCGACCCAAAGGTGCCGATGTAGAGAAACTGAGAATTCATTCTGGCGTAGATACCAGTTATACCACCTCGCGTTTCGATATGGCTGATGAGGGTCACGGGCGAATGATAATGCTCGGCGGTTACGCAGGTCCCGCAATAGACAAGGAAGGAATGGTCGGGGAGCCCCTGGCGACGATCTTGCGAGAATGGGGTCTGGAGCCCGCGGATTTCACCGGGCGCGGTGAGGCGACGCGTGAGGCATTGCAGCAGGCGCGGCGTGAGCTAGGGCCGGATCGCGGGTATGGCTATTTCGATGATCTGTGTGACAGCCAACTTACTGACGCTTACCATTACACGTTGTTCCCCAACTTTGCGGTCTCATTGTGGGTTGATGGGTTTCATTTTCTCAGGGCCCGGCCACATCCTACTGATCCCGGCAAATGCCTGTTCGATAACTGGTGGTATGCGCCGGACCCGGCGGGTAGTGAGGGACCTGTGCGCACTACCGCCGGACTGGTGAAGCGTGATGCGGCGGTAGCTCACGAGGTGTTCGATCTGGGTAAGCAATCTATGGGGCTGACCATTGACCAGGACATTTCCATATTTCCAGCACAACAAATGGGCATGCGTTCTCGTGGCTACAAAGGGTCTTACCTGAGTCGGCAGGAGAGTCGGGTGTCCCGTCTGCATGAAATGGTGGATGACTGTATAGCGGGCCGGCAACCCTGGAAGCAAAAAAATTAGGCCAATAGGCAGGGCGTCAGTCTCACTCTTTTAACATGGGGCCTCTCAAGGTGAGTAGGCTCACCATAACCGGGAGCTTTCTGCAGTGGGTGCTGCCGTGTTGTATCGCTCTAATAGCCTTTGCGCAGGTCAACCTCGTTGAGCAGAGGTGTGCCAGTGGCGAAGCGCCGCAGATTCTCCACTGCGATAATTTGACCCCGCCTGAAGGTATCTGCACTGGCTGCTGCCACATGCGGTGTGATAATCACGTTGGGCATGTCCCACAAGGGACTGGATTTAGGGAGTGGCTCGGGGTCAGTAACGTCCAGTCCTGCGGCCCCCAACTGGCCGGATTCCAGCGCGGTTACCAGATCCGCGGTTACGGTACTCTTACCGCGGCCCACACTGAGGAATATTGCACCGCGTTTCGTCGCGTCAAAAAAATCGCGATTAAAAATTCCTGCGGTTTCACTGGTCAGGGGCAGGGCATTGGCAATGACGTCGGCTTCCGCGGCCATGTCATGCAGTTCATTCGATAAACCAACGCGCTCAACGAAATCGGGCCCTGCACGGGACGAACGCCGCGTTGCAATCACCCGCATACCCAATCCATGTGCCCGTCGGGCGATTTCTGTGCCAATGCCGCCCAGACCAACGACAAGCATTGTTTTATTCTTGAGTTCGCCAAATTTCATGCCGGTTTGCGGGCTACGCTGGAAGCGGCGTTCGGTCTGTGCTCTTACGTAGGCGGGCACGTCACGTGTGAGTGCCAGTAGCATGGCAATGGCATGCTCGGCTATCGCCGGGCCTGAAAGCCGTTTGGTGTTAGTAATTGTGATAGTGTCTAGCTGCGTCTCAGAATAGCCCTTGCACATATCCATGCCGACAAAATAATTGTGTATCCATCGCAGGTTTTGTCCTGCCTGTTTGAGCACGCTTGGGGTGCACAGACCGATAAAACCATCTGTAGATTTCAGAACTTGGGCCTGGGTTTCGCTACTGTCTCCCGGTTTCAGAAAAGTAATGTCCGTGCCGTCTGCAGCCTTGTGCAGGGCCTGTTTGAATTCATCTACGTCAATACCGGGAAGGGGTAGCACTAGCACGGCTACGTTCCGGGGTCGCCAATCCGGGCGGTTGGCGACCGGGGCTGTAGCCGCGCGCAGACCTAATTCTTCAATCAGGGCCTGTGCCTCGGGTGAGGGTGTTGTTTGCGCAAAAGATGAGGAGCTGAGCGCAAGAAAGAATGCAATAGCGTTAGGTAGTTGCTGCAGTTTAGTCATGGTCAGTAGTGTCTTCCTTTTTGTCACTTTCACTCAGCGGTCCGCGCAAGCGAGTGAGCGTTGCTGTCGCACTGTGGCAAGTGGAGGAGCGGAGGTCAAGCTCATGTTAATGAATACCGCTGGCGTATCGCGATGCTCAGTGCCATTGTATTACCGACTGGCGGGCGAGCAGGGAGGGCGCAAATAGTGAAAAAAATAGCAGTGGTATTGGCGCTGGCAGGCGTTATCGGTATGGCCGCCAGTTGGCTCTGGTGGGAGTGGGATCATATCGCAGTGACCGCCAGTGCGCCTCAGTGGGTGCCGGCGGCGGCGCAGGCGCCCGCCGCGCCCGCCGCGTCACGGGCACCTTGTGCCGATCATGCTCCGTTGCGTCGAGCCTGGTTTGGCGATCTGCATGTGCACACGGGGTTCTCCATGGATGCCAGATCGAGGGGTATGTTAGGAACGCCTGATGACGCTTACCGTTTTGCGCGCGGTGAAGAGATTGGCCTTGGCCCATTTGATGCAGAGGGCGTAGGTGAGCGTCGGACGCAACTGTCGCGCCCGCTGGACTTTGCGGCAGTCACCGATCACGCTGAGTGGATTGGCGAAATAGTCGTCTGCACCGAGGCTACTAGTCCATCTTACGCAAGCCCTGAGTGCCGCGCGTTCCGGGGTGAAACGCCAGCAGTAACGTCGATGGCTACGCTGATTGGTGGTTCGATGCCGTTGTTAAATGTCGTTGGATTTATGAATCGTAAGGCCGGTGTATGCGGACCCGGAAACCAGTGGTGCAGAGAGGGCCTGCTCTCTGCCTGGAAGCAAACCCAGGAGGCGGCAGAGGCGCACTATGACCGCAGTGGGGAATGTCGCTTCAGTAGCTTTCATGCCTACGAATACAGTAATTCTCCGGGACGCTCAAAGGTGCATCGAAATGTCATTTTTAGAAACGAACGCGTTCCGGAGCTACCCGTTTCTTCGTTGGAGGAGGGTGACCCATTGGGTTTGTGGGAGCAGTTACAGGCGCAGTGCAATCGGGCGGAAGGAGACTGTGAGGCGATTTCAATTCCCCACAATGCCAATGTCTCCAATGGTCGAATGTTCCGCATAACCTGGCAGGACGAGCCGATCGCCGAGCAGCAACGCCAGGCGCGGTTGCGAAGAGAGATGGAACCCGTGGTAGAAATGATGCAGGTTAAGGGAGAGTCTGAGTGCAAAAGTGGCATGTGGAATGTGTTGGGCGAAGATGAATTTTGCGACTTTGAGAAATTGCGCGTCGCAGCCCCCGACTGTGAGGATGATTACGGCACAGGCGCAATTTTCGGCCGGGGCTGCCAGTCGCGTCTGGACTTTGCCCGTTACGCGCTGATCGAAGGGATGAAAGAGCAAGCGCGTATTGGGGTCAATCCCTACCGTTTCGGTTTCGCCGGGAGTACTGATTCGCACAATGCTACGCCGGGAGATGTGGCAGAGGATAGGTTCAAGGGCTGTTGCGCCAACACGGACAATACGCCTGCGCAGCGGCTCGACCCAGCGGCTGATTTCGGCGGCCGTACGGCTGCTGCGCGTAATCCTGGGGGGCTGATGGGAATCTGGGCTGAGGAGAATACCCGGGATGCCTTATTCGATGCGATGCTGCGCAGAGAAGTGTTTGCGACCAGCGGCCCTCGCATCACACCGCGCTTGTTTGTGGGGTCTGCATTGCCTGACAACGCCTGTCAGGGAAATCTGGTGGAGCAGGGCTACGAGCGTGGTGTGCCGATGGGAAGCGTTATTTCAAATCGCTTGAGTCAGTCACCCGTTTTTGTGGCCGCCGTGAGTGCTGATCCCGAAGGTGGTCTGTTACAGCGTATGCAGCTGGTTAAGATATGGCATGACAAGGCGGGTCGTTTTCACCAGTCCGTGGTCAGCCTGACGAGCGGCGCAGACAACAGCGCGATGGTCGATCTTGACACCTGTAGCGTGAGCGGGTCGGGCGCCACGCAGTTTTGCACCACCTGGCGCGACCCAGACTTTGACCCGGCTCAGGCTGCCGCCTGGTACCTGCGTGTTATCGAGAATCCGTCATGCCGTTGGAGCTGGCGCCAGTGTCTGGCGCTGCCGTTGGACGAGCGCCCGTCGACCTGCAGCGATCCGGATATTCCGCGGGTCATTCAGGAGAGGGCGTGGACATCACCGGTGTGGTACGCGCCGGGCAGCAAGGCCTGAAACTGACCACGGTGTGAAATGGCCGGTTTTGGCGGCGCTATTATTTGTCGCTGCACTTTCGCGCGCTAATTCTGGGGGTTTGTTGTGGACGCTGGGTTACAGCGCCTCCTCCATGAAGTTAAGCATAGCGCGCCAGGAGCGACGGTCCGTATCCGCGTTAAAGACCGCTCCAAAGTCGGGGTCGTTTGCCTCGGGGCGTGTGAATGCGTGCATGGTGTGACTGTAGGCATTGAGCTGCCAGTCCGCTTTTTTGGCATTCATCAGGGCTTTAAATTCAGCAACCTCTCGAGGCGGCACCAGTGGGTCGTCCTCCCCGTGCAAGACCAGTATTTTGGCATCGATGGTGGTCGGGCCACTCAGGCCGTTATCCGCGAGGCCGCCGTGGAATGAAACCACACCCTTCACGCCATCCGTGCCGCTGCGGGCAAGATCCAGCACGGCCGTGCCACCAAAACAGTATCCCATCGCACCCATGCGAGATGAATCTGCCTCCGGAATAGTCTTCGCGGCTTCGACGGCAGCCTGCATACGCGACAGAAGTAGAGCCCGGTCCTCCATATAGGGCGTGAGTGCCGGCATCAGGTCTGCCATATCAGTGTAGGTCTTGCCCTCGCCATAGATATCAATGGCAAAGGCGAGATAGCCCTCGTGGGCCAATTTACGAGACTTGTCTCGCACCTCATCGTTGAGACCGTCCCAGGCATGAGCTACCAGCACGGTGGGCAGAGGGCCACTGCGACCCGGGTCAACGTAGTATTCGCCGCGGCAGGTGACGTCGCCGGCGGGGTATTCGATCTTCGTGGCTTTGCATGACATAGCGTTTATCCTGTTACAAGTTGATTAAATGGCACGAGTGTCACAAGAGCCCGGATGCGTCGCAGAACGGCGATACCTAATGACTGGGTCTGGCACTATGGCTATTCGATGGACGGAAATATACCCCGTGTTCCCTATTAAAAAGTAGAGTTGGTGACACCGCCATCTACAACGATACTTTGTCCCACAACGTAGCCTGCGTGGCAACTGCAAAACAACGCGCAGATAGCGCCGAATTCCTCTATGTTGCCGAAACGCTCCGCCGGTATTTTCCACTCCCGCACCCAGCTATCTACGACCTTCTCGTAGGTGGTGCCTTGTTCTTCTGCTATTTCTCCGAAGCGCTCCGCCGCGGTCGCTGTATGGTGCATCCCGGGCAGGAGATTATTGATGGTCACGTTATATTTTGCGACCGCCTTGGAAATCGCTGCAGTGTAATTGGATAGCGCAGCTCTTGGTGGCCCTGACAGCGTGCGTAACTCCGCGGGAAACTTGGACGCGCCGGTAGAGATATTTACGATACGCCCGAAACCCCGTTCGCACATCCCGTCTACGGTAGCCCTGATAAACTCGATGGGGCTTATCAAACCCGTGGCGAGATGCTCTTTCCACTGGTCCACGGTGACTTCGCGAAAGTTCGGTGTAAAGGGTGCCGGTGTGCAGGTGCCTACGATAATATCCGGGTCGGGACACACAGCCAGTATGGTGTCTCGGCCTTCGTCACTGGCATGATCCGCAACAATGGGGGTGACCGTCGCCCCGGTGTCGCGCCGGATTTCTTCGGCCGTTGCTTCCAGCCGATCCTTTCCGCGCGCCGTGATATAGAGGTCAACACCTTCTGCGGCGAGAGCTTTGGCGCTGCCCTTGCCGAGACCCGCACTGCCACCGTTAACGAGTGCCTTGCGGCCTGTGATACCTAAATCCATGTGCGTAGCGTACTCTTCTTACCAACCATCGGTGTGGAGAAATGCATCGAGATCTTTACGCGGCCCTGTCTTAAAGTCAGTGCCCTTTGTGTGAGCGATGGGAATCAAGGCAACTTGCGCAAAGTCATCCGGAATCCCCAGTAGTGTCGCGACCTCCTGTTCGTAGCTAAGGTGCAAGGTAGTCCAGCAGGTACCCAGTCCACGTTCCCGGGCTGCCAGCATAAAACTCCACACGGCAGGCAGGATAGAACCATACATGCTCGCCATAACGTTCTGCGGCAGTCCCGGCGTGTCGGGGCGACCGCTGCACACCGGTATCAGTAACGCGGGCACTTTGGCCATGTTGTCTGCCAGGTAGCGGGCCGAACTCAGTACCCGGGCTTGTGTAGGAGCCATAGAGGGGTCGTCCAGATGCTGTTTAGTTGGCTGGTTGGGGCCGG
Source organism: Candidatus Marimicrobium litorale (assembly GCF_026262645.1). Classification (NCBI taxonomy): domain Bacteria; kingdom Pseudomonadati; phylum Pseudomonadota; class Gammaproteobacteria; order Cellvibrionales; family Halieaceae; genus Marimicrobium; species Candidatus Marimicrobium litorale. The sequence continues at coordinate 1,150,361 of NZ_SHNO01000001.1, read as the reverse complement.
CTTCGTACTCGTCGAAGGACTTTAGATACCAGTCGGCAATGGCTTTCCTTTTTGCCTCGTCTGTCACCAGCACAAAGTGCCAGCCTTGTGAGTTTGAACCGGAGGGGGCCTGCAGCGCAACGTCGAGGCACTCGCGCAGTAGAGACATCTCTACCGGAGTATCAAAATCCAGGCGCTTTCTAACGGCGCGCGTGGTGTTAAGGACTTCATCGGCGGTGAGATTGAGTTTTGGCATGTGGCTCGCTTTGCTGTGCAAGTGGAGAAAGGCGTCTGACGCTCAGTAGTCTAGGACATCTCCCTCAAAAATAAAACAGTAGAGCCTGATTGTTTTAAACCAGGCCCTTTGTTAGAGTGGCTGGCGCAGGGGGAAGGCTATCCCTGCAAACCTCCGTTTGAACAGCAATGACAGGTCACACCGTGGATTTTTCCCTTAGCGAAGAGCAAATTTTATTGCGCGACAGCGTGGACAAGTATGTGCGTGAAGAGTGCACAGTAGAGCGACACCGGCAACTCGGTAAATCAGACCCCGGATTTGATCCCGCCGCCTGGCGAACATTCGCTGAGCTGGGCTGGTTGTGTGTGCCATTCAGCGAGGAGTTAGGTGGCTTTGGCGGGCGCGCCAGTGACATGATGGTGATGGCCGAGGCTCTCGGCAAAGGGCTGGTGAGAGAGCCTTTCCTGCACACTGTAGTAACGTGTGGTTGCTTTCTGCAGCAGGGCGGGACGGCGGATCAGCAGCAGCGATATATTCCTGAGATCATCGAGGGCACTGCCCAGTGGGCATTTGCGTTTGCCGAACAGTCGAGTGGTTACGATCTGGCCCGGGTGGAGGCGAGCGCGCGACCCGAGGGCAACGGTTATGTTCTGAGCGGCAGAAAACTCTCGGTACTGAACGCACACTGCGCCGATTACCTGATCGTCTCTGCACGGACACAGGGCGATATCAACGATCGTGATGGACTCAGTCTGTTCATTGTGAAAACCAGCGCAGCGGGCCTGACCCGAGAAAATTTTGTGGCAGTCGATGGTAGTCGCGGTGCCCATGTAGAACTTGACGGTGTGGAGGTTTCTGCTGATCAGCTACTGGGCAATGAAAATCGTGGTGTCGAGTTGATCGAATCTGTGGTCGATAATGTGATCATAGCGCTCGGAGCGGAAGCGGTTGGTGCGATGCAGACGCTGCTGGAAGCTACCGTGGAGTATACCAAAACGCGCGAACAGTTCGGTCAGCCCATTAGCAAGTTCCAGGCGTTGCAGCACCGTATGGCCGATATGTACCTGAAGGTGGAGGAAGCGCGTGCGTTGTTGCTTAATGCAGCGATCCAGATTGAGCAGGGCAGTGATGAGGCACCTTCTGCCGCTGCTGCGCTAAAGGTCAAGGTCTCGGAGGCGGGTCGATATGTGGCCCAGGAGGCGGTGCAATTGCACGGTGGTATGGGTATGACAGACGAGTTGATCGTGGGACATCTCTACAAGCGCCTCATGGTACTGTCTCGTCTGTACGGGGATGAGTCCTGGTACTTACAGCGGTTTTCTGCCTTGAATTCTGCGGCCGCCTGAAAGGAGGCAGCTTAGCGCGGCTATTAGCTGGCGGAGTGCCTGCCGATAGCAGAGCCCTCTTCTTCCTCGAAAATCTCTTCCATGCGGTCAGTGAGGTAATTCAGTAGCCGGCGAATACGTGCTTCCCGGTTTACAGCCAGGTGACCGGCAGCCATACCTTCCATCATGAACTTGGTAACATCCATAGCGAGAGCAAAGCGTTCGCCACGGTCCTTCCACTCGCTAAATAATTCGGTATTAGTCTCTCGAACGTGATCCTCAAAAGACTGCTGTGAGCCCTCAAGGATGGCCTTCAACTCGGGGTCTGTTCGACTGGCAATACACAGTTCGTGGTAGACAACAAACAGGTCACCAACGAGGTGCTCCCAATAGGCTTCGATCCCTGCACGGCGGCGTTCCGCATCAGTCAGTTCTGCGGGAATACTCGCAACGCGCGCTGTGTAGTCTTCCAGCAGGCGCGTATGCAGGTACTCAACAGCGGCCTGTATCAGTTCCGTTTTGGAGGGGAAGTGATGCAGCATGGCGCCTCGGGACACGCCGGCAGAGCTGGCTACTTTTGCAGTAGTGACATTGGTGTAGCCCAGTTCCACGAAGCTATTGATCGCGGCTTCGAGGATGCGGTCGCGGGTCATGGCGCTTTTTTGTGCTTGCCAGCTGATGTCCCCATCGGCCTTTGGCGCGTCGCTTGGTACGGTAGTAACCTTTTTACGTGGCATGGCGTTTATTGACCCTGTTAAAACAAAAACAAACTTGACTGATTTTAACAGTCATTTCGTCCAGTTTACCCTAAGCACCGCGCACTGTCGCCCGCTGCGAGCCCTGATGGCCCTGCTTGTTTGCCGGCGGGCGCGAATCCTTGATCGCTTCGGTGCCGGAAGGCTGCTGCCCTCCGACGGCTCACTCCAGGCCTAGTCGTTTACACCACCCATGTTGAGGTACTTTATCTCGAGGTAGTCATCGATGCCGTACTTGGAGCCTTCGCGCCCGATGCCGGATTCCTTGACTCCGCCAAAAGGAGCGACCTCGGTGGAAATAATGCCTTCGTTGATACCGACAATGCCGTAGTCGAGTCCCTCGGCCACGCGCCACACCCGACCGATATCTCGCGCGTAAAAGTATGCGGACAGGCCAAAGGGTGTGTCATTGCCAATACGAATCGCTTCTTCTTCTGTTTTGAATTTGAACAGGGGTGCGATGGGGCCGAATATTTCTTCGTTATACACTTCCATCGTGTTGTCTACGTCCACCAACACCGTGGGCTCAAAAAAGTTGCCACCATGGCCCTCGTTGCCGCGGCCGCCAATCAGGATTTGTGCTCCGTTATCGGTGGCCTGTTTCAGTATAGAGCTGACTTTTTCATAGGCCGCATCGTTGATCAGGGGGCCTACAGTGACTCCGTCATCTGCGCCATCACCCATTCTGAGAGCCTTTACCGCAGCGACGAGTTTCTCAGAGAATGCATCGAAGACGCCTTCCTGCACCAGAATCCTGTTTGCACAGACACAGGTCTGGCCCGCGTTACGATATTTCGATGCCATGGCCCCAACTACAGCCGCATCAAGGTCGGCATCGTCAAAGACAATAAAAGGGGCGTTACCGCCCAGTTCCATGGAGGTTTTCTTGATGGTTGCTGCGCATTGCTCCATCAAAAGTTTGCCTATCTCGGTCGAGCCGGTAAACGTCAGTTTGCGCACTATCTTACTGCTTGTCATCTCGCCGCCAATAGCGCGAGCGTTGCTGCCGGCCACTACACTGAACGCCCCGGCCGGTATGCCGGCACGTTGGCCCAGTTCAGCCAGTGCCAGCGCACACAAAGGTGTTTCCGTAGCCGGTTTCAATACGATGGTGCAGCCTGCGGCCAGCGCCGGCGCAACCTTGCGGGTAATCATCGCGATCGGGAAATTCCAGGGTGTGATTGCGGCGACTACACCAACAGGCTGTTTCAGGGTGATGATGCGTTGGTTCGGATTGTTAGACGCGATTGTATCGCCATACACCCGTCGACCTTCTTCAGCGAACCACTCAACGAAAGCCGCACCGTAGGCGACCTCGCCGCGTGATTCGGCCAAAGGCTTACCCTGTTCTGCTGTCATCAGCTGTGCAAGGTCTTCCTGGTTTTCCATAATCAGGTTAAACCAGCGTTTGAGGATGGCCGAGCGCTCTTTAGCGACCACGTTTCGCCAGCTCGCAAATGCTTTGTCCGCGGCTTCGATAGCACGGCGTGTTTCTGCTGCACCGGCATTCGCAATAGAGACGATTTCTACCTTGCTGGCCGGATTCAATACAGGAACAGTTGAACCGTCGTCGGCGTCTACCCAGTCGCCGTCGATATACAATTGTGAACGCAGTAGGGATGAGTCAGTTAATGTTGGCATGGTTTGCAGTTACTCCTGAAAATAGTGGGGACGGTTACTTGCCAGCGAGACGGGCGACTACCGGTGCGAATACTTCGACCATGTTGTTTTCTCCGTCGTCCAGCACAGTGATGTAAGAAATTCCATAGGCTGCTCTGCGACGCTCAAGTTCCTCGCAAATGAAATCTACGCTGCCGATCAGGCAGTGCGGGTGAGTGAGAATATCTTCTGCAGTCATCCCCAAGGCATCGCCAATAGCAGCGGCGGTAGGCTGCTGATGGTCGGTGATTATCGTATTGTATGCGCCGATTTCAAGCTCAATATCATCGAAGCGGCTACCCGCTCCGTTTTTTATCCAGTTGATTTTTTTCGCGGTGGCCGCTGCCAGACCTGAGTTCATTCCGTCAGGCCCCAGTTTGCCGGCTCTATTATTGAAGTTCAGGCTGACGATATCGGCTTCCCTGCCGGCAAATTCCAGAATTTTTTTGCTGCCACCTCCTATCATTAGCGGCGGCCAGGGTTTTTGTGAAGGGGAGGGTATGCCTGAGAAGCCTGACCAGCGAACATGTTTGCCGTCGATATCCAGTGGCTCGCCACCCATGAAAGCCTTGTAGGCGTGGACGCTCTCTGCGAAGCGCTCGAAGCGTTCCGGGAAGTCGCCAAAAGGAAGATCTACCGCCTCATACTCGTTCTGAATCCAGCCCGCGCCGAGTCCGAATTCCAGCCTGCCGCCGGAGAGATAGTCCATCGTGGCGGCTTCCTTTGCCAGTATGACTGGGTGGCGGTAGTCATTGCAGAATACCCGGCAGCCGACTCGCAGTGTGCTGGTTTGTTGGAGCGCCATTGCGATGGCCGGCACCGCACCGAGTAGCTGTGGTGGGTGGCCCGTCGGGTCCATTGCAGGGCCAGTGCTTAGAAAGTGGTCAGCGAGGTGAAATGCGGAATAACCCAGTTCCTCCGTGCGGGCAATCAGACTGCGCCAGTTTGCCGGTGAGTCCGTGTTAAAACTTTGCAGTGCGAATCGAAAAGGTTTGTTGCTCATACGTGTTCCTGTGTCTCGGGCTGAACAGTTTTGGACAACTTGACCGCAATAGCACTGTGTCTCGCCATGCCGGTATACTTTTCCGGATGATCGAGATTATCAATCAGGCGATTCGTGTTTGCGCCTATTTCGCGGACTTTATCGTCCCCCGAACCGTCGGGAGCGCCGCCCCAGCAGTGGGACATAGAGACCACCCCTCGCTTGATGTCCGGAGCACCCTGCGCCACCGCGGGAATTTCACCTCGGGCAGAGCTGACCGATATTACTTCACCATCTTGGATGCCCAGTGCTGCGAGATCCTGCGGATTGATAAAGGCGGGGTTGGTGGTGCCCTTTGCGGCAAGGACGCTCAGTTCTGGTCCAGTAGAATTAAAAGTATTTTTCATTCGCCGGCTGATCAGCAGGTAGGGGTAATCGTTCTTTGCTAGCAGACTGGCGTCCGCGTCACGCACGGCAGACTCGATTTCCTCCGAGAGTCCCTCGGGAAACAAGTCCATGCGTCCCGCGGTCGTCGGATCCGCGGGCTGAATGACGACATCCGGTATATCGTATGTGTGACCACCTTCGCGGCTATAGATGTCCTCTAGCGGCACGCGTGAATCCGTGGTCATTTTGGATAGTACATCGTACTTTGTAGGGCAGTTTTCCATATCCAGCGGATGTTGCTGATTAATACTCATATTGAGGCCCAGTCGTTTGCCCAATTCCCAAAATAGTTCCCACTCTTCTATGACGTCACCTTCAGCCTCCACGACCGTCTTGGTATAGTGACTGTAGGGTTCCTCGTACCAGATGTCGGTGAGTACCGTGAGATCCTCCCGCTCCAGACAAAGCTTTGAACCGATGACATAATCTGCCATCTCTGCGGTGGCTGATAACTTGTAGTCAATACACACAAGAAGGTCCAGACTCTTCAGCGCCTCGTGCGCTTTTTCCTGTCCAGGCCATGCCAGAACAGGATTGCCACCAATGCAGATCAGCGCCTTGATTTGTCCTTCGCCCTCCATCAGGATTTCGTCAGCGCAGACTGCAGTGGGCATCTCCTTGATTGGACCATTGGCAGTCAACACAGTGACCTCGCCGATATCATCAGACACCCGGCTTCGCACTCCCTGCAACCACTCGGGGTTGGGCGGTACGGCTTGTGCGTAGCGCGGTGCCTCGGGACCGAGTACGCCTGCGTTCGGGAGTTTTTCTCCTGCCCTGTAATGGCGGCCGCAAATAGCGTTGATGGTCTGCACCAGGTGCTGAATCAGGTTGGGGTGGGGGCCCATTTCGGGTCCGGTGCCGGTACTGGCAGTGCCCCGCGGTCCTGCTGCAAAGAGCCGTGCCGCCGCTATGATGTCGTTTTTGTCGAGTTCGGTGCGCTCGGCTACATAGTCGGGCGTAAAGCGTGCGAGGCTGTCCTCGAGTAAATCGAGGTTTTCGATGTGGTCAGTGCAGAAAGCCTTGTCGTGCAGTTCCTCGGCCAGGATGATACTGATCAGCCCGGCGAGTAAGACTGCATCCTGACCGGGCTTGATCTGCAGGTGCAGATCGGCACGGGAAGCCAGCTCCGACCGGCGAGGGTCAACACAGATTACTTTGACACCTCGCTTCTTGCCCTCTCTAAGCGCATTACTCGGGCTGAAGCTAGGTACACCGCCTGGTATAGAGAAGTGTGATACCAGGGTGTTATTGCCAATAATGAGGGCGACGTTGGCATCTCGCCAAGTGTGGCTGCCGCCGCCCCAGAAACCCATCCGAGCGGCACCAATACCGACTTTGGCGGGTTGGTCGATGGTGATGCTGGTGTAATAGGAGGGTGAGTCCAGGGCGACATGCCACGCTTTTGCAACCGGATGCGTAGCGGAGTTTTGGAAGGATACAGTTCCGTTGTAGCTGGCAATCGCTCTGGGGCCATATTCCTTGAGGATGGCCTTCAGTTTATCAGCGATCTCATCGAGCGCCTGGACGCTGCTGATCTCCGTGCGACTCCCGTCAGCATTTTTCTTCAGGGAGCAGTTAATTCTTTCCGGGTGATAAAGCTGTTCGGGAAGCTGGCGGCCCTTAACGCAGGTATAGCCACCATAAAGTGTGTTGCTGGTATCGGGCACCAAGTCGATAAGGCGATTATCCTCAACCGTTGCCTCCATCGGGCAATAGGCGTGACAAAAGCGGCAGTAGGTTTTTACAGTTTTACTCGCCATAGCAAGTGACTCCATGCATGAGCGCGTGACTTGATTCGTGGTTTACTCGGTGAAGAAATCCGCTCTCGGTTTACCTTCCGGATCGTACACGGGTTCTTCCAGTGCGATCTTGAATTTGGACACCTGCGTGTCGCTAACGCCATACTTGCCCAGTGAGGCGAGCATGTTCTGGTAGTAAGGGCCTGCCAGGTGCGCAGCAAGGTCCTCGATGGAGTCCCAATTCTCGTAAACGTAAACGCGGGTATCGGACGTAGGATCAGCAGACCAAACATAGTGTTTGCAGCCTTGCTGACTGCGTGTTTCTTCGACCAGTGCGGCCGTTTCGGCGAGCGCTTTTTCTCGTTCCCCGGCGGGAAGATGAAGGGAGCCGTTAATGAGTATCGTCATGGCAGTATCCTGCGCGGCAAATAGGGTCTGGAGTCGTTAAAGAAAAGCCCGTGAACATTAGCAGAGTGGGCATACTAAAACAATCAGGGTTGACTGATTTTTTGTTAGTCGGTATCTTGCACGGATGACTACCTTGATGAATCGCCAATACTATCTGGCCTCGCGCCCCGCAGGCGCCCCCGACTCCAGCAATGTACCCGCCCGTGACGTGCCCGTGCCTGAGCCCGCAGATGGCGAGGTTGTGCTGAAGAACCTCTACATTTCACTCGATCCTGCCATTCGCGGTTGGATGGGTGACGACCCGAATTATATTGAGCCCATTGCCCTTGGTGACGCGGTGCGCAGCTCGGTGATCGGACGGGTGGTTAAAAGCGACAGCCCCGACTTTGCCGAAGGCGATGTAGCGATGACAGTAGGAGCCTGGGAAGCTTACACCAGAGTTCCCGGTGTCATGCTGAATAAACTCGATGAAGCAGCGGGCATTCCTCTTAGTACCTATTTGGGCGTACTCGGCCCGACAGGTCTGACAGCGTATTTCGGACTGCTTGACGTCGGCAGGCCCAAGGCCGGCGATACCGTGCTGGTGAGCGCCGCCGCGGGTGCCGTGGGTTCTGTTGTGGGCCAGATTGCCAAGATGCAGGGCTGCCGCGTGGTCGGTATGGCTGGCACGGATGACAAGTGTCGCTGGCTGGAAGAGGATCTTGGTTTCGACGCGGTGATCAACTACAAGCAATGTGGCGATTACGAGGCGGCGATTCGTGTTGCATGCCCCAAGGGTGTCGATGTTTACTTCGACAATGTCGGCGGCGAAATCTTCGATGCCGCTTTGTTGTGCCTTAACAAGTTTGCCCGTGTCGCCGTTTGCGGCTGGATTTCCACCTATAACGTCCCCGACGCACCGGGTCCAACGAACTTGTGGCAGCTGGTTGCAGAGAGCGTCACTGTTCAGGGCTTTACAGTCATCGATTACATGGATCGTTTTCCCGAGGGTATTGCTCAACTTGCTGAATGGGTAGTTGCAGGCAAGTTGCAGTTCAGGGAGGAAATCGTCGACGGACTCGATAATATCCTGCCAACCTTCCTGCGCCTTTTTGATGGCTCCAATCAGGGTAAGCTGGTAATTCGCATACCGGAAGAATAGCGCTTCTCCTCGACGAGAGCAGGCGGCCGGATAAAACGACGGGCCCGCACCGAAGAACTCGACCGCTGATGCAAAACGGTCGAGCAGCCAGGCGTTCTATTAACCCATTCTCGGGTGCTCGCTGACGGTTCCGCCTTCCACAGGAAATTGTCCTCCGGTGCAAAAGCTTGCTTCGTCCGAGGCGAGAAACAAGGCCATGGCAGCGACTTCCTCTACTCTACCCATACGCCCCATGGGGGACATTCGGTTGAAGCTTTTTGCCAGTGTCGGCGTTGCATCCAGCGCGGTTTTGAGAATGTTGGTAAGGGTGGCGCCGGGGTGAATAGAGTTGACCCGGATATTGAGGCCCTCTGTGGCGCACTGCACCGCGACAGATTTGGTGAGCCCGACCACGCCTGCTTTAGATGTCGTATAGGCGACATCGGGGATGGCCAGGTAAGAAGTGGTGGATGCGGTGTTGACGATGGAGCCTCCGCTGCCTCCTGCGTTATTGCGCATCAGCCTTACGGCACTGCGGCAGCCCAGCATCACGCCTGTCAGATTGATAGACAGCAAACGGTTCCAGGTGTCGAGGTCAATCTCGAGAATCGATTTCTCAGCCACAATGCCGGCGTTATTGAGCAGTATATCGAGGCGGCCATAGTCGCAGCTAATCAGTGTTTCCAGGGCACCCCAGCCGGATTCACTGCTCACATCCAGGTGCACGAAGCGGGCGTCGCATTCGTCGGCGACGCGTTGGCCGGCATCAGCGTCTACGTCAGCAAGCAGCACTCTACCCCCTTCGGCACAGAAGCGTCTGACCATCCCTTCACCTATGCCGGATGCCCCCCCGGTGATAACCGTTACCTTATCCTGTACTCGTCCCGCCATGGTGTTTCTCCCTGACTGGCGTTTCATGGTGTGCGGGGGCAGGGCACTGCCTGTCGTCCAGTTTGCTGTCCGCCAGAACAACAGATGGTGCATGCACAGCTTAACTGCACAGGCGCCCCGGTTCCGCTGGATTATGCGGGCGGTGTATAGTCGCCGCTCATATCCCCTGGGCCGTTATAAATAAAACTGTAGTCACGAGATTGGAACAGCCACTGTTCATCCTGCCGGACGTAGGTATCGTTATAGCGACTTAACACGGTGCTGGCATTGCCCTCGGGATCGCGGGTGTACTCATGGAGATACCAGTGGCCGCTGGCAGTGTCACCTGATATTTCGAACAGGCAGGAGCTGGGCATCATGAGGGCAAACTCAAAGCTGCTTATCATTTGCTTCCACAAGGCCAGGATATTGTCCTTACCACCGACCGGATTGCCGAGGAGGTTCCATACCGCATCTTCCGACCAGGTGGCGATCCAGGCGTCCGCATCGACACGGTTGACCGCATCGCAGTAGCGGGCCATCAGGTTTCTCAGGGCGATTTCGTCTTCTATCGGGTTCATTAGCGCTGTCCGTTCTATTATGGGGTTGCGAATTATTACTTTAACGCCACCCGGCGAGAAAAGAAACAAACGAGACTGTTTTTTAGTTTGGCAGGGTGCTAGTATCGGAATCGCTTACTTCTCCGGTTCCGGGTAGCGGGCAATAACTCTGAGGTGATGTCATGGATTTAAGTGCTTTTCCCTATTTGCAGGGCAATTATGCTCCCGTTGAAGAAGAGTCTGACTGGGGCGAGAATGATCTGGTTATCGAGGGCAAGGTACCCGAGAGCTTGGTTGGCGCGTTCATGCGCGATGGTGCCAACGTCGCTTACCAGCCCAATCACTACGTGTATCCCCTCGACGGAGACGGGATGGTGCACGCGGTGTATTTCAAGGACGGTCATGTCGAATACAAGAATCGCTGGGTAGAGACCAGCCACCTGAAAACAGAACGCAAGTTCGGCAAGACGATCTATGGCAGTGTCGGTAAGCTCTTGCCTGTGCCCCAGGAAGTGATTGATGCCGGTGGTGAACCGAGCCCGATTCGCAACACAGCGAATACCAATATTATTTACCACGGTGAAAAGCTCTTTACTATGTGGGAGGGCGGTTTCCCTCACCTGTTAAATAATGATCTGTCCACGGTTGGCCTGTACGACTACGATGGCGCATTGCAAGCGGGTGATGCCCTGACCGCTCATCCGAAAGTGTGTCCGGACACCGGACAGTTAATTTCTTGCACGCAGCGCTGGGACAGCCCCAACTATTGGGTACAGGTCTTTGATAAGGCGGGCAAGCATATGCGGACTATCCCCGTAGAATTTGAGCGCAAAGGTATCATTCACGATCTTCAAATCACCGATAACCACATTATTATTTTTTACGCTCCCGCTTTCCACAGTTTAGAGCAAGCGATGAAAGGCGAAGATCCCTTCCACTGGGAGCCGGAGCGTGGCAGCAAAATCATCGTGATTCCCCGGGACGGCAAGGGCAAGAACATGATCTTTGAAACTGATGCCTTTTTCAGCTGGCACTACTGCAATGGCTTCGAAGTCGGCGGTAAAATTATTATCGACTACGTATGGATTAGTTCTATTCCCTTCTCTCAGGCCCAGGGCACCGGCGTGGAAAAGCAGCCGCGCCGTATGTACCGTATGACACTGGATCCCACAACTAAAAAGGTCACCAACGAGCAGGTTTCAGACGTATTCTGTGAGTTCTCTCGGGTTGATGAGCGTCGTATGGGTAAGCAATATCGTTACGGTTTTGCCGCATCGTCTAACCGGGATTGGGGTGATGCCCACGGTTATAATTGCACGGGCCGTTTCGATTTCGAAACGGGTGAGACCAAGCTGTGGGAATATGGCCCTGAGGCCAATGCAGGTGAGCCTGTGCATGTACCGAATCCCGACAGCGATCGCGAGGAAGATGGCTGGATCATGTGCTTTGTGCACAATCCGGAGGAGGGTCAGTATCTGTCGATTCTGAGTGCGGGCGATTTTGATAATGGTCCGCTGTGCAAGGTGCGCATTCCTTCTCGCGTGCCCAACGGCTTTCACGCCAATTGGATGCAGAGCCTGACCCTCGGTTAGCAGAGGTCTTGCAGATTATGACCAGCCGCCCCTCAATTGATCTCAGTATATCGCCCTATCTGCAGGCGAATTATGCGCCTGTGCTAGAGGAGCATGAATGGGACGAGGGCGACGGAGGGTTGCGTGTAGAAGGCAAGGTTCCCGAGAATCTGATTGGGGCTTTTATGCGCAATGGCCCTAATATAGCGTGGCAGCCTGATCACTACGTCTACCCTGCAGACGGCGATGGCATGGTACATGCGGTCTATTTCAAGGGTGGTCGAGTGCACTATCGCAACCGCTGGGTGCGCACTGCAGGTTTTCTTGTAGAGGAACAGCTCGGCCGCTCTTGCTACGGCAGTGTTGGAAAAATTCGTATGCCGGATGAGGAAACTCTCGCGGCGGGTGGGCCGGGCAGTCCGATGAAAAATCTGGCTAATACCAATATTGTTTATCACGGCGAGAAGCTGCTGGCTCTGTGGGAGGTAGGCAGTGCTTACGAGTTGAAAGCAGACCTTAGCACGGTAGGCGAATGGGATTATGACGGCGCCCTGATGCCCGGAGATGGGCTAACCGCACACCCGAAAATTTGCGGACGCACGGGTGAGTTGATCACCTGCACCCAGCGCTGGGATGCACCGTACTACACCCTGCGCATCATGGATAAGAATGGTCGCCAGACCCTCTCTCGTGTGGTGGATATGCCGGATCGCGCTGTCATGCACGATATGCAGATTTGTGGCGATTACGTGGTGATATTTTACCCGCCCGCATTTACCAATCTTGAGGCCGGTATGACCGGCGGTAATCCTTTTATCTGGCACGGTGAGCGTCCCAGCCGTATTTGTGCCATACCCCGAGATGGGGGCGATCCAGTCTGGTTTGAAAAGCCAACGTTTTTTAGTTGGCATTTCACTAATGGTTTCCAGAGCGGCAGCAAGCTTTATGTAGATTACGTGTGGATGGCCACTCCGCCTTTTTCCAATGACCCCAATAGCGGACTGGAACGTCAGACCCGCAATATGCACCGTATGACGCTCGATCTGAAAACGGGTGAGGTTACCGATGAGAAACTCGGTCCTACCTACTGTGAGTTCGGACGCGCAGACGATCGCTTATGTGGACTGCAGTACCGCTACGCGTTCGCTGCAGCTTCAGACAACAGCGAATGGGATGGTCCTAATCATGACTACAACGGCGTTATTCGATATGACATGGATACTGGCGATACCCGGTTTTGGGATTACGGAAAGGGTGCTAACGCCGGTGAGCCTGTTCACGTGCCGAATCCGGACAGTGAGCGTGAGGAGGACGGCTACCTGATGACCTTTGTTAGCCACCCGGAGGAGGGTGCTTTCATGTCTATTCTCAGTGCTGGTGATATAGAGCGTGGGCCTCTTGCAAAAATTTATATTCCTACGCGCGTGCCTAACGGATTTCACGCAAACTGGATGCCGGGCCTGACAATCTAGTTCGAGAGAGCTGCCCCGCGATTTGCAAAAACAAGTAGTACAACCAGGAGTAACCAATACACATCATGAGCAATCAAGTGCCGATAGCGGAGGGCTTGTTTACGTGGCCGTCCAAGAATCCCGCCCTACTGGGTAGCCGCTGCCAGGATTGTGGTATTGCGACATTCCCCGTATCTGAATCCTGCTCTGCCTGTTCCGGACAGAACGTAGTCGTCGAGGAACTGCCCGGTCACGGAACGCTTTGGACCTGGACGGTACAGCAGTTTATGCCCAAGACACCCTATAAAAGCGGCGAGACGCCCGAGACATTCCAACCGTACGGTGTGGGGTATGTCGAGCTCCCCGGAGGTGTTCGTGTGGAGGGGCGTCTTACTGAAAATGACCCGGCCAAGTTAGCAATCGGTATGAATATGGAGGTTGTATTCGAGCCATTCCGTACCGAGGAAAACGGTGACGAGGTCATCAGTTTCTTCTTCCGCCCTGCAGCGTGAAGCTGTAAACGTATTTTACGAGAGAGAAAGTAATGGACGTAGCAATAGTTGGAATCGGAATACATCCTTTCGGACGCACTCCCTCCCGCAGCGGTCTGCAGCAGGGCGCTTTTGCGGCCCGTCTCGCGCTGCAGGATGCAGGGGTTGAGTGGAAAGATATTCAGTTTGCTTTCGGCGGCAGCGCCAGTTCTGGCAGCGCAGATGCACTGGTGAACGAACTGGGTCTGACTGGCCTGCCTTTTATCAATGTGGCCAATGGCTGCGCAACGGGCGGTAGCTCACTGATATCTGCTTACAATGCGATCAAATCAGGTGAGTATGATCTCGGTCTCGTTGCTGGTTTTGACAAGCATGACCGAGGTGCGTTTAACGCTGATCCAAAGGAACTTGGACTTGGTGAATGGTACGGCGAGGTCGGTATGATGCTCACCACTCAGTTCTTCGCCATGAAAATCCAGAAGTATATGAGTGATTACAACATTAGCGAAAATACCCTGTCGAAGGTGGCGCAGAAATCGTTTATCAATGGCTCAAGGAATCCTAATGCGTGGCGCACGGAGCCTATAGGTGTAGAGGAGATTGCCAACTCCATGATGGTTAATAATCCGCTTACCAAGTTTATGTTTTGTTCGCCTTCAGAGGGTGGCGTTGCGTTGATTTTGAGCAGTGCCGATAAGGCGCACACTTACACTGACACACCGGTGTATCTCAGGGGGGCCACGATGAAGTCTCGCCGTTTTGGATCGTTCGAAGTTTTTGCGCCTAGTCAGGCGCTGCAGCAAGTTGATGGTCCAACGGTAGACGCGTCGAAAGCGGCTTTTGAAATGGCTGGCGTAGGACCAAAAGATATCGATGTCATGCAGCTTCAGGATACTGAGGTAGGCGCTGAAATCATGCACATGGCCGAGAACGGTTTCTGTGAGCACGGTGAACAGGAAACACTGATACAGTCGGGTGAAACACACATCGAGGGAAGCATGCCCATCAATACGGACGGCGGGTGCATAGCCAATGGAGAGCCTATTGGTGCATCCGGCTTGCGGCAGGTATATGAAAATGTGTTGCAGCTCCGTGGGCAGGCGGGTGACCACCAGGTGCCTGATAATCCGAAGCTGGCGTATACCCATGTATACGGTGCGCCAGGAATCAGTGCGGTAACCATTTTGCAGCGCTAGTGAAATAAACGAGGTTTTGCCATGAACAAGAAAGTAAACCTGACGCCGGAACAAATTGCGGCGCGTGATCCGGCAGAGACCTTTCAGGATCTGCTAGATAAAGAGCGGGTAGATGTGCCGGCGGCTCTTAGAGAAAGTACTGACACCTATTTGGGATCTGAAGACCTGTCAGTCGATCGTTATATTTCACAGGATTTTTTCGATCGTGAAGTGGAGACAGTGTGGCGGAAGACTTGGCAGGTGGCCTGTCGGGAAAATAGGGTACGGAATCCTGGGGATTATTTTGTTTACGATATTGTTAACGACTCAATCCTTCTTGCCCGCACTGAAAAGGGCGAACTAAAAGGCTACTACAACTCCTGTCTGCACCGTGGCCGGGCGTTGAAGCGTGGCTCGGGGCACGGTGCGGATAACATTCGCTGTCCCTATCATGGTTGGACCTGGCAGCTTGATGGCAGTTTTGACCACGCTCCCTGTCAGTGGGATTTTCCTCATATGGAGCCCGATGAAAACAAACTGCTTGAAGTCAAGGTGTCCGTATGGGGTGGCTGGGTATTTATCAACATGGACGAGAACGCTCCTTCACTGGAGGAGTATCTTGAAGTGTTGCCTGAGCACATGAATCAGTGGAAACATGAGCACAGATTCGTTGCTCTGCACGTCGAGAAAGTGATTGCAGCAAACTGGAAAGTAGCGCTCGAAGCCTTTATCGAGTCCTATCACGCTATTGCTACTCACCCTCAGTTAATGCCATTTCAGGCGATTGACAATTCCCAATACGACGTATGGGGCGATCACGTCAGTCGCACTATTACCGCTTATGGGGTGCCCAACCCCAGTCATGCTGATCAGTTCACTGAGCAGGATTCTATGGACGCGATGATGAAGCTGGCGGGCAGCGATGAGCGGCCCGACTTGGCGAAAAACCAGACGGCCCGCGAGAAACTCGCAGAAATTACACTGCCTTCCGTAAACGAGGCATCCGGAGAGGATTTTTCTGACCGGTCGACTATGTCTGAGCTGATGGATTCCACCCTTTACCTCCTATTCCCCAACTTTGCGCCGTGGGCAGGACACGGGAATGTGATCAGTTATCGACACCGTCCCAATGGCGACGATGTTGATAGTTCTATCATGGATATTTTCATTCTAGCTCGATACCCCGAGGGGACTGAGCCTCCACCAGATACGCCAACGCACCGCCTCGCTATCGACGAGCCGTTTAGTGACGCTGCGGAGGTGATGGGAGAGGGCCTGTCAAATGTCTTCAATCAGGATGGGGCTAACTTGCCACAAGTGCAGAGGGGCCTGAAGGCATCAAAGAAAGGGGCGGTTACTCTTGGTAACTATCAGGAAGTGCGTATTCGCCATTTTAATCAGACCTTGGAAAAGTATCTCAACGCTTGAGTAAAACGAAAAATGAATCAACTATCTGAGTTGTTAAAAAGTTTCTCTCTGCAGGGAAAGGTCGCCCTTGTTACTGGCGCTTCCAGTGGGTTTGGCTGTCATTTTGCGCCCTTACTGGCGAAGGCTGGTGCTCGGGTGGTACTCGCGGCGCGGCGCACCGACCTGATACAACAGGAGGCTGATAAAATTGTAGCGGCCGGCGGCGAAGCTATAGCGGTGACCATGGATGTCACGGACAGTGCGAGCGTGGCTTCGGCTTTTGAGCAGGCGCAGAGGCATTTTGGCGTTGTCACAGTACTGATAAATAATGCCGGGATTACCATACCCAAGTTATTGTTGGATCAGGATGATGATGACTGGAATAGCGTCATTGCTACCAACCTTACGGGAGTCGCATACTGCACACGCGAGAGCGCGAAGCGTATGATTGCAGCGGCATCCGGCGGAAGCATTGTGAACATCGCTTCGATAACGGCCGACCGTGTGCAAAAAGCCCTGACGAATTATTGCGCTTCAAAAGCCGGTGTCGTGCAGTTTACAAAGGCGGCGGCGGTAGAATTCGCTCAGCACAATATACGAGTAAATGCGCTGTGCCCCGGCTATTTTCAGACCCCGCTAAATCGGGAATGGTTTAAGACGGAAGATGGCCAGGCCTTGATTAGGCGAATCCCACAGCGTCGCACAGGGGAATTGCCCGAACTGGACGGCCCACTCTTGTTGCTGGCATCTGATGCAGGCTCGCTGATGACTGGCGCAGCAATCACTGTAGATGGCGGACACGTTCTCTCTGAACTTTAGCGCAGTACAAACAATTTCCAGACTAAGGGGTTTAAACCTTGATTAACAATCCACTCAGTGAGGCGCGGATTGCCCGTGACGGCTCGCAATGGGCTAATAGAACGATCGCCAGTGGTGCTTGGAAGAAAGCCGAGGAAACACCGGAAGATGTAGCAATCTATGTTGAAGGCGAAGCATCGATTACCTATGGTTCCATTGCTGCAGAAGCGCGACGACTGGCGACTGGCTTGCGCAAACTGGGATTGATAGCAGGCGATGTGATCAGTTTCCAATTACCCAATTGGCGTGAATCGGTGGTGCTGGACATAGCCGCTTCAGCGCTGGGCTTGATCGTGAATCCGGTTATACCGATCTACAGGGACAGAGAGCTGCGCTTTATTCTGGCTGACTGTAACGCCCGTCTTATTTTTATACCGGAACAGTTTCGCAGTGCTGAATTCCCATCGATGATTGACGCGTTGCGGCCCGCCTTACCGCAGCTCGAATATGTCGTCACGGTGCGAGCCGTAGACGATCATGAGGGGACGCTGCGTTATGAGCACCTCGTGGACAACGAGCCGATTGATTTAGCGGAGCTGCCGGAGGTAGACCCAAATAGCATCAAATGTATCCTTTACACCTCTGGCACTACCGGGACGCCAAAAGCTGTTCTGCACAGTCATAATACTCTGGCACGTGTGATACAGAACTCGCTGGATCATTGGGAAATGGATCACAGCGATATCATGTTGATGCCGTCGCCTGTCACTCATATTACGGGCTACGGTTCCGGTATGGTATTGCCTTTTGTGACGCCGGTGAAGTCAGCCTTGATGTCGCGTTGGGATGCTGATGCAGCAGTTGCTTTTATTGATGAGATTGGAGCCACTGCGAGCGTCGGAGCGACCCCTTTTCTTGTTGAACTGGTTGCGGCAGCGAAAAGGAATGGCACCAAGCTGCCGAGCATGCGTCTATTTGCCTGTGGTGGGGCGGCGGTCCCGCATCAGGTGATCAACAGCGCTTGCGATGAACTGGAGAATTGTTGTGCATTTCGCGTCTACGGAAGTACCGAAACACCGGTTATCACTCAGGGGTTTGTTGACGCGAGTCAGCGAGAACTGGCTGCCACTACCGATGGCATGATCTATGGCTACGATGTCAAGATTCTCGATGAGAACGGTGTCGAAGTCGGATTCGAGGTCGATGGCGAGATTGCTGCTCGCGGCGCAGGGATGATGCTGGGTTATGCGGATCTGGCGCAAAATCGTGATGCGCATGACGAACAGGGTTATTTCTATACAGGTGATATCGGCCGGCGCACTAATGACAACGCAATTCTGATCACAGACCGAAAAAAAGACATCATCATACGCGGTGGTGAGAACATCAGTGCCAAGGAAGTGGAGGATGTACTCCATGATCACCCTGGCATTCATGAGGCGGCCGTTGTTGCTATGCCGCACGAGCGGCTGGGGGAGGGCGTTTGTGCTTTTGTAGTGGCCGATAGTGATGTAGATGTCGACGCGGTGACAGGGTTTGCCGACAAAGCTCAGCTGGCTAAGCAGAAGATCCCGCAACGTATCGAATTTGTGCGTAATTTGCCCCGCACTGCGAGCGGGAAAGTGCGGAAAGACGTACTTCGGCGACAGATCAGGACAATACTGGAGGATACCGTCTAATGACCCGATTCAGTCGGCGTTCTAATGCGGAGCAGGTCAGTGAAGGCGTAGACCTGTCGGGGAAAAATGCGCTCGTTACCGGCGCGAACACCGGACTAGGCCAGGAAACCGCCAGAGTGCTGGCACTGCGCGGAGCGCATGTGACTATGGCCTGCCGAAACCGGGCCAAGGCAATGGAGGCGAAGCAGGAGATAGTCGATTCATCCGTGGGTAAAATCTCAGAAGCGCAGCTTGATTTTCTTGAACTTGATCTGAATTCACTCGCGGCGGTTCGTACCTCGGCCGAGGTATTCAAAGAGTGGCAGCGTCCACTGCATCTGCTAATTAACAACGCCGGCATCATGATACCCATGGAGCGTCGAACAGAGGATGGGTTTGAGGCGCACATGGGTATTAATCATCTGGGCCACTTCCTCTTTACCAACCTGCTTCTCGACTCCTTATCGGCAGCAAAGGGAGCGCGCGTGGTAATGGTTTCCTCTTCAGCTATGGGAATGGCAACGCTTACACCGCAGCTTCAAGATCTTAATTGGGAATCGCGTAAGTTTAGCGGCTTCCGCTCGTATGGTGATTCGAAGTTGATGAACCTGATGTTCTCTAATGAATTTAATCGACGTTATGCCGGGGAAGGTATCTTCGCCAATGCTTTGCATCCGGGAGTTATTGCAACAGAGCTTGCTCGTGACCAATCGATTCCATTTATGCTGCTCGGCGTATTTATGTTGCCGTTAATGAAAACGGTTCCGCGTGGCGCGGCCACCTCGCTGTACGCAGCTACCAGTCCTGACTACGAACAACGCGGCGGGCTCTTTTTTAGCGATTGTCGTGAGAAAAAGGTGTTACACAAGCTTGCTCAAGACGAGGATGCCTGTGCGGCGCTGTGGCAGCGTAGTTGTCAAATGACAGATTTTGCTGATAACAGATCGTAGCGGGTAAACCGCCGAGAGACGTTTTCTTCAATTCCAATGAACATAAAAGGTAATTTTGACCATGTCGACACTCGCAGGGAAAACAGCAGTCATATTGGGTGCTTCCGGCACTGCAAACTTCGGCACAGCTATTGCTCGACGGTTAGCGGAAGAAGGTGCAAATACGGTGGTGTCTGCGCGGCGGAAGGAGCCTCTTGAGAAACTCGCGGCTGAGATAAAAGGCACCGCGGTCGCGTGTGATGTTACCCGTGATGGCGATATTCAAAACCTTTTCAAGGTGGCTACAGAAACTTACGGCAGTGTGGATGTAGCGGTTTTTTCCGCGGGCATACATTCAGGTGTCGTAATTGCGGAAATCACGGCGGATGATATCCGCCCCACAATGGAAGTCAGTGTGGTCGGTGCATTGCTATTTTTCCGACATGCGGCTGCCGCTATGACGGAGGGTGGTTCGGTTATTACAATCTCGTCTTTGACTGCGCGCCTGCCTGGTCCGGGTCTGGCCGCTTATTCAGCGGCTAGAGCAGGTATCGACTACGCGGTCAGAGTTGCGGCAGTTGAGTATGGGGAGCAGGGCACTAACGTCCGTTTCAATTCTATTGCCGCCGGCCTGATCCAGACCGACATGACTGATGGTTTTTTCGACATGCAGCCGGTGATTGATGGCCATATCAAGAATACGCCCTGTCAACGTATGGGTACGCTGGAAGATATGGCCGAAGCAGCGCTATTTCTTTCTGATTCGCAGCGTTCAGGTTATATCAACGGGCAGATACTGGACCTGTCCGGCGGTCAACAAAATGGTAGGCTGCCGCGTTTCGACTAGCCGATCGGCTTTGGGCATGAGCAAGCCAGTTCACTCGGTGGTAAAAATAGGCCAATGAAATTAATACGTTTTTTCCTGGTTCTTTTTGTAACCGCGTCGTTCGCGGCAGGCCTTTGGGTTTACCTGGCGACGACGGGTTTTTTTGGTGAGCGGCAGTCTACAGGGACTTTGGAGGAGCGCCCGCGTGGTGCAGATGCTCGAAACCAGCTCGTGGAGAACTTTAGTCCGACCGGGCGCGATAAGCAGATTCTGTTCGGAGACCTGCATGCGCACACTACCTATTCTTTTGACGCGTATAACATTAGCCTGCCGATGTACCGGGGGGAGGGCTCGCACCCGCCTGCAGACGCCTGTGATTTTGCGCGCTACTGTGCCGTGCTGGATTTTTGGTCAATTAACGATCACGCGGAGGGTCTGACCGCTGCGCAGTGGTCTCAAACAAGAGATATGGTGCGGCAATGCAATGCAGCGGCGGGTGATCCAAGTAATCCCGATATGGTGACATTTCTGGGCTGGGAGTGGACCCAGATTGGGGACACACCGGCAGAGCATTACGGCCACAAGAATATTGTTCTTCGCGATACCATGGAAGGAGATGTACCGATACGCCCTATCGCTTCACGGGAACAGTTGTTTCCCGGTGGTGCAGACCCTTACGGCACGATAATGCGTTTGCTTCTGATAGCGGGCGCGAACAGCAGTGAGGAGCGCCAGCGATACTTCGATTTTATGCGTTTCCTGCAGGACCGCGATGAACTGATACCCTGTGTGACGGGTGAGCCTGTTCGTGACCTGCCGTTTGATTGCCAGGAAAGTGCCTCCACACCTGCAGAATTATTTGCCAAGATGGATGACTGGGGTTTCCCTTACCTGGCGATTCCCCATGGCAACACCTGGGGCTTCTATACCCCGCCAGGCAGCAGCTGGGATAAGCAGTTGGCTGCGCACACCCGCCCCGATCAGCACGAGCCGCTGATCGAGGTGTTTTCAGGGCACGGTAACATCGAGGAATACAGGCCCTGGCGCGCGGTGGTGCAGGATAATCACGGTGACGCGGAATGCCCGCCACCGACGAGTGATTATTTGCCAGAGTGTTGGCGCGCCGGTGAGATAATTCGCGATCGTTGTCTGGCGTCGGGTGAGTTCAGGCCGCAGTGTGACCGCAGGGCGGCAGACACCCGTGCGAATTTTATTCTGACCAAGGATTCAGGCCATTGGACGATTCCTGGCGGACGGGTGGAGGACTGGCTGGACGCTGGACAATGTCGCGATTGCTATATGCCGGCCTACAACCATCGGCCGATGTTGTCTGTGCAGTATGGGTTGGCGATTCGCAATTTTGATAACCCGTCCGTCACACCCAAGCGCTTTCGCTGGGGCATGATTGGCTCATCGGATGTTCATACCGCGCGGCCGGGCACCGGTTATAAGGAAGTCATGCGACGCAGGATGTCCGATGCAGCGCTGGGCCTGCTTGGACCGCCTGCGTTCCTGGTCGAGCAGGAGCCCAAACCTGATTTCGTTACTCTGCAGGAGACCGGCGGTCTATCTGGCCCGTATTTTGAACGATTTGCATCTTTTTTCGGTACCGGTGGACTGGTGGCGGTGCATGCCGCAGGACGTGATCGGCAGGCTGTGTGGAGCGCGCTGCAGCGTAAAGAGGTCTACGGCACCAGTGGAGACCGTATCCTGCTGTGGTTCGACCTGGTGGGCGAGGGGGGGAGGCAGCCCATGGGTACCGTTGTCACTCAAAGCACAACACCTGAGTTCGAGGTAAATGCTCTGGGCGCGTTTGAACAGAAGGACGGTTGTCCAGCGGACAGTCATCGAGCGTTGTCTCAGGACCGTTTAGAGCGGTTGTGTGGCGCCCAGTGTTATTTTCCGGGAGACCGCCGTAAACGTATCGATCGTATTGAGGTTGTGAGAATTCAACCGCAGGTCAACGCATTTGAGGAGGTTGGTTCGCTAATCGAAGACCCCTGGCGCGTTTTGCCCTGCGAGGATCAGGGCAACGGCTGTACTGTGCGTTTCAGTGATCCTGAATACCGCAGTGCTGGTCGTGATGCACTGTATTATGTGCGTGCTCTGCAGGCGGCTACTCCGACGGTAAATGGCGAAAATCTGCGCTGCGAATACGATGAGGCCGGACAGTGCATTTCGGTCAGTCCATGCAGTGTGAACGACGCAACGGCTTACGATGATGATTGTCTGGCTGATGTGGAGGAGAGAGCCTGGTCTTCGCCAATATTTGTAGACTACGAGCACGGGCGGCGCGACATAAGTGCTTTAATCGATCAGGATTAGCTTACAGTTGTCGTGTTGTCAGGTTCGCGTCTTCATCAGGTAAAGAGTGCGTTCACTTTCAGCCACCGGCGAGGATTCCTCGATGGTAAAGTGGTGAAAAAATGCGGCTTCAAAGCCGTCGCGGGTATAGTCCGGAAAAATATCTTCCCGGGTGGCGAGTAAACGAATTACCTGAGAGTCCTCTTTGGGGACGAACTCTATTACCAGCCAACGCGTGAGGCTGGCAAACAAAGCGGCGATCTTTGACAGAGGAACATTGTTGCTGATCGCCAAGTGATGAACAAGCGCAAGAACCAGTAATGCGTCACAGTGGCTTCGCTGTAAAAAAGAATCCCGCTCGGCGTTACCCCAGCCGATAGCCGGCGAGGGAGAGCTGAAATCCTGAATTAATGGCAAGATGTTGGCCGGTCCATCGGACGCGCTTTTCCGGTAGTTCATTTCTACTGCAACGGGATCAATATCCTGTGAAACCACCAATGCGCAGTGTTTTGCAGCGATGCGACTAAATTCGCCGGTATTAGCGCCAAAGTCCTGCACGACAGCCAGTTGATCTGGGATGCTGCCCAGCAGACGGTCAACCAAATCTCTTTTTTCTTCGCCGGCACGGTCGGAGTAATTCGTGTTTTCGTAGTAGTCGCCCCATTCAGTGTCAGGCATCTTCCATGTTAGCTTCTGCACTGTTTTCGCCAGCGCTTCCATCAGGGCATTCAGGCTCTGTTCCGAAAGCGATGAATGCTTGCTAGCAAGGGGTGTATCGCCCGACGCGTTGTCGGCGTGCTGCTGTTGCATACGAGAGTGCAAGTGGATGTGTGTAGCTATGGCGTAGTTAAAGCGTGTTTTGAATGGTAGTAGCTTGCTGGCCAGCGTGAGAGGCACGCCGTCAATGTGACTGATCATTAATTTCGACAGCTCGACGTCCGTATGTGCCATCAACGCCAAAGGAGCCAGAAAATGCTGGCAGAATTGTTTATAGGCGACCCAGGGCGTGCCTGGGTCGTAGGTGTCGAAGGACAGCGTATCAATAAATACCGGGCGCGAATCGAGAAACTGCACGTTGTAGGCAGAGGCATCCTTGAGAATAAAGCCATGTCGTATGGCTTCGTGCTGCACCTTGAGTGTTAGCATCGCAGCGTCTTTGAGTTGGCTGAAGCTCCACTCGTAGGGATAGGAGACAAATGGAATCTGCTGCGGCTTAAGGATGCGGTAGCAGTCGTGTGTGCCCGCGACGCTGCCGTCAGTGATCTCCTCGTGAGCGACTAACAGCTTTCGCTGGACCAGTTTATCGTAGAGACCTGATGATAGAAATGTGTCATAGCTCGCTGCAAAAGAGTTATTAACCTGCCGATGTACCACTCCGTCATGTAAAAAAACGAATCCACTGGGATCACGGAACGAAGAAGAAAGAGTATCCATGGACTATTTTTCTTGTGATTGGAAAAAGTTCAGGAAAGGGTGCTCTGCTTGCCGCTTTACTCTGAGCGCTGCCCATCCTCGTCGTCATCGAGGAGACTGGCTGAGCCGCCTTTACCAAAAAAAGAACGGATCTTATACCAGTAGCTTTTTATGGTGAAGCCGACCACGGCGATAGCTGCTATCACGCCTTGCAGGATCATGCTTCCTGTACCGGGATCAAGATAGGCAAAAGCCCCCTGCGAGACGCTGAAAAGCGCCGTCAAAGCGAAAAGGGTTCTCAGCATGTCAGTGCTCCAAAGACTGTGGCAACCCAGCAACACTAACCAATTTAGGCTAAAAAGTACATCGGTGGGAGGTTACAAGGTCGATAGTTGAGAAGGAACGCACGATCTTGTGTTCAAATTCGGGATAACAGATGATACTGGTGAGGAACGTGCGCGCAACGTTTGCCGCGACGCCCGGTTACCGATGATTAAACTGGAGATAGAATGGCAATTGATTTTACTTTTAGCCCCGAGGTGGAGCAGGCCAGACAGTCTGTTCGAGATTTCATGACGAATACCGTCAAGGCCAGGTTCAGGGAGCTACGAGACCAGGAGGATGTCTCGCGGGACGACTGGTCCGCGCTGATTAAGTCACTTCGGGTTGAGGCAAAAGAAAGAGGATTGTGGTTGCCGCATATGCCTGAGGATGCGGGCGGCATGGGTCTGGGAGTCACCGCGCTGGCCGCTGTGGCAGCAGAGTCGGCAAAGGTGCCCTATGGCCCCTATATTCTGAACGCCCATGCGCCTGATGAAGGGAACATGCATACGCTGTATCACTTTGCTACTGAGTACCAGCGAGAGCATTACCTCAACCCGCTGCTGGCGGGTGAAGTAAGGTCCTGCTTTTCTATGACGGAGCCGGAAGTGGCAGGCTCCGATCCCACCCTTATTCAGACGAGTGCTGTGGAGGATGGCGATGAGTGGGTGATTAATGGTCACAAGTGGTTTACGTCTGGCGCGAGGGGAGCTGGCTTCGCTATTGTGATTGCTCGGACTGATCCAGATGCAGAGATCCCGCAGGCTCGCAACTCGGCGTTTATTGTGGACTGCGACTCTGCTGGTTTTGAGCTGGTGCGTGACATCGAGACGATGTCAGGGAGCCATAATCATTGTGAAATTCGCTACACCGATGTACGTGTGCCAAAGGCCAATCTACTCGGTGAACGCGGCGGCGGTCACAAACTTGGACAGGTGCGACTGGGGCCCGCTCGTCTCGCACACTGCATGCGGTGGCTGGGCGAGATCGAGATGGCGTTGGAGATGTTGATAGATCGTGCCCAGAAGCGCTTTGCCCACGGTTCGTTACTGAGCGAAAAGCAAAGCATCCAGTGGATGATGTCAGACAGCGCCATGGAATTGTATGCGTCAAAGCTTATGGTGCTGCACGCTGCCTACAAAATCGAGCAGGGTATGGATTTTAAGCAAGAGGTATCGATGGCCAAGCACCATGTTGCCAATACGCTATGGCGCGTCTGTGACAGAGCCATGCAGGTTCACGGAGCATTGGGTTATTCGACGGACTCCCCTCTGGCGGGTATGCTACAACAAGCTCGCTGGGCACGATTGGCAGACGGGGCCGACGAGGTTCACCAGATGCGTATCGCCGACCTGTTGATGAGAGCGTATAACGAAAATGGCTCTGTTAATGCGGCGGTAGGCGGATTACCGCTCTAGGCGCCCTGTAATTCGTTTTTGCGAGGGCTGCCGGAAAGGTGTTTTAATATTACTGCGCGGGTCGGTCTCTCGTCCAAGCCTTACAGACACCGCTCGGTTTTCAGATCGCAGGACTTACGTCGCTCAGGCTTGATAACGACTATTAGCGTTGTTATCGGTTTTCTATTGGAGAAACATCGGCGGCAACGGCACTTTTCTGGGTGCTATAATATGGACAATGGCGGCAGGTCAACCGGGCATCGCGCGCAGTCGCAGTGAGAATACGCGCTTTAATAATACCGAGGAGTGCAGTACATGAACGAAAAAAACCTGGCATACCAGATGTCTCTGGTTTCCCGCGAATGCCTTAAAACCAAGGATAAAAAGCGTTGGCTGTCCATGTGGGCCACGGACGGTATTATCGAAGATCCAATCGGTCCCACTATTCTTGATCCGGATGGCGCAGGGCACTCTACGCCAGAGGCGCGAGAGGCTTTTTATGACAGAAATATCGCCAGTGCAGACATCGAATATATTATCCATGATACCTACACGTCACACCTTGAGTGCGCCAATATAGTGACTTTGAATGTGCTTCTGGATATCGACGGCAAGAAGTACAGCCAGCAGGTAAACGGCGTGTTTACCTACTCGTGTAATCAGGAGGGCAAGCTGACTGCTCTGCGCGGATTTTGGGAGTTCGATGAGGGAGCTGCTACGCTCAAGGAGCTGGGCGTAGCCTGAGTCAATAACCGATAGCCGGCCGGCTACCCCAGTGTCTCGGTGGTGGTATCTCGCATAACGCCACCGTCAAATGTAATCGTCTTCTCTGGCACTACTTCAATAATGATCCTGGCCGGCGTATCCAGGAATGCGACAAAGGCTTCAGGTGTTGGTGCCGGACTGTTGGCGTGACGCGCGAAATCAGGATAAAACCAGTCTTTGGTTTCCTGATCTTTGTGCAGTATCGCGCGACCTTTAAACGTGATTGACTGGCTCACATCGTCATCGATACCCGCACTCGAAATCACCACTGAACATCGCGGATCCCGCGCCAGAGCCTTCATGCGCGCCCGCTGCTCAGTGGCGGTGCACCAGATCCTTCCGTGACGCCAGATATAACTCATCGTCACGCCCATGCCATGCCCGGCGCGGTTGGTCCAGATGAAGGTCAGCTCATTCTGGGCGAGTAACAGTTTTTCCTGCTTCTCCGTTGTCAGGCCGTACATTGTGACGTCGTCGTAATTCTCTACGTTTTCTTCGCTCATTGGAGTTGTCCGATATTGGATGAGATTTAAAATAAACAGTACGTCCTGACTGTTTTATGGTAAGGTACCACGCTGACGTCAAGAATCAAGGGGCGAAGCCAATTTCGCCGCCCCACCATACGCAACGACAGGCAAGAGGAGCATGAGAATGGGTCGAGTAGCGGGGAAGGTGGCCGTCGTGACTGGCGCTGCTTCGGGGCTGGGATTGGCATCGTCACGGCTTCTGGCTCAGGAAGGCGCCACAGTGATAATGGCTGATGTGAATGCAGAGCAGGGCCATGCGCTGGCTAACGAAATCGAAGGTGCGGAGTTCCACGCTCTGGATGTTACCAAAGAGCAAGCCTGGATCGATTTATTCGAAACGGTAAACAGATCCTGTGGACGCGTCGACATACTGCTTAACTGTGCGGGCATTGTGCGGCTCGCCAGTATTGAGCAGACCACCGAGGATGATTGGCGAGCTGTGCACGCGGTAGGCACTGATGGTACGTTCTACGGATGTAAGCATGTATTGCCTGTCATGAAAGCTCAGGGAGCGGGCTCTATTATCAATATGTGCTCTACTGCCAGCATACAGGGTGCGCCCGGCGTTTTTGCGTATGCGGCGTCCAAAGCGGCTATCCGCGCCATGACCAAGTCGATAGCATGTCTGAGTACCGAAAACGGCTACGGGTTGCGCTGTAACTCGATTCATCCCTACAACATGGCAACGCCCATGCTCGAAGGTGTGCAGGAGCAAGTCCGGCGCGGCAATCCGGAAGCGGCGGCTGGCATGGATCAGGTCTGGGTGGGAGAAGCGGACGATGTCGCTAACATGGTGTTGTTTTTGGCGTCTGAGGAATCCAAGG
Organism: Candidatus Marimicrobium litorale; assembly: GCF_026262645.1. Classification (NCBI taxonomy): domain Bacteria; kingdom Pseudomonadati; phylum Pseudomonadota; class Gammaproteobacteria; order Cellvibrionales; family Halieaceae; genus Marimicrobium; species Candidatus Marimicrobium litorale. Next base: position 1,122,422 of record NZ_SHNO01000001.1, on the reverse strand, counting down.
CGGTCAATGGTGCCGCGTTAGTGATTGATAACACAGCCACCGTAACCCAGGCCGCTGTGATGAAGCAGGTTTAAACATGTCATCGATAGAGAATGAACTGGTGATCAGTGCTGCATTGGTTGATAACTACAATCAGTATGCCGAAGGTTTGGACAGTAAGAACTGGCCGTTGGTGCGCGCATGCTTCTCGGATAAGGTGCTCATCGACTATGGTGATATCAGTGCGGCAACGGGCGCGCCTGATGTGGCACGTAACACGGATGACTGGATGCTTCATCTAAAAAGCGTTATCAATGGCTTTGATATCACGCGTCACGCGATTACCAATCATCGCGTGATTATCTCCGACGGAGAAATCAGCTGTCGCGCTTACTTAAGCGCTGATCATGTCTTGTTCAAGGATGCCGCCAACCCGGTTATCGACGATGAAGATATTGTGACAGTGGTTGGGGAATACACCAACCACTATCGTTTGGTCGATGGTGACTGGAAAATCTGTCAGTCAGCGCTGCGTGTGCATTGGTCCCAAGGCAATATGGGTCTATTTGCCACAGCACCGGAGCGTGCGGCAAAGTACGAGGGCTAGGCAGGCAGCTTAGGCCGTCGCCAAGTGGAATTCCCTGCGTTCTCCTACCGTGTGAACCTCTATCTGTCGGCCTATTAAGTCGCTTGCTTTGAGCGCTTTCGTCACAGTCGGATCTGTGCTGGCGGCAAGGAAGCGCTCGCCCATCGCCGAATCCGCGATAATCATACCCAGATCAGGTTTTTCTTTGCGCATTGCGACTGTGTAAGTGACGATTCGACCCGTTTCCGGGTTGTCGGCATATTGGCGTATCGCTATGTCCCTGCAGTCGACTTGAAAACTTGGATTGTCGTTCCAATCGATTGTTTGCGCTCGAGTACAGACACTGGTGAGCAGGGCTGCAGCATGTTTTGACAGCATGCCACCGTTGGCTGTAATCAGAGCGCGATCAGCGTTGCCGCGCAGTCGCCGTACCATTTCCGCCAGTGCATGCATTGAATAGTTGTTTCCAGGCCCCCCGAAGTAGGGCAGGCCGCCTGTCACCGTGAGGGCTACGGAACCGTCGGTGGGTAGTTTAAGTACCTCGCAAGCCGCGGTTACTGCGCAGGGAAAACAGCTATAAATATCAATCAGGTCGATATCGATCATCCGTTGATCGGCTTGCGACAGGGTACTCAACAGCACGCGTTTCATTGCCTCGGAGCGAGCGGGGTCTTCCCTTTGGGATAGCGCGTGATCGGCCCCATGCGCGAAGGATTCCAGGAATACCCACTGTGCGGGGTCAATGCCCAGTTCGCGCGCATGGCCTGCGCTGGTAATCAATACAGCCGCCGCCTGATTGACTGCGTCCTGAGCGATCAGACGCTTCAGATAGGGCAGGCTAATGGGGTAGTTGCCGGGACTCGCTTTGGTAATATCGTGTGCCGTGTGGGCCTGAGCAAACTGGGAATAGGGATTTCGGGCTGCGATTTCGCTGAAGCTGGCCATAAAACGCCCCATGAAGCGTTCATGTTGACGCAGGTCATGCCCCATTTGGTGTGCTTGCAGCATTTCGATGGCACCGTAGAAGCGCACGGGTAGGTTAAAGCCGGCATGTATTTCCTCCATTGAAACCAGCCTGTCAACGGATGTCCTGTCGTCCAGTGAAGCTTCAATGTCTTCCTGCCAATCGAGCACAACCCCATGGCGCACTGCGTAACGTTGGTTGGCGATTGCCTCCGCACCTGTCAGCAGCGCGCTTTTGATCTCGCCGCTGGCGATGGCTTGCATGAGTTCCACCAGAAGCTGCAGTGGCTCGTTGCCGCCAACGTTACTGTAGATTCGTTTGCTGGGCGAGGCACCAATACGACGCGCTATAGATTCGGGCGGGTTGGTGCTGCCACCGAACTCAGATTTCCATGCGCCTGGAGAGTCCGAGAACAGGCGAATAGTGGCAATCGCATCGATTGCGCTCGGTTTTACGCCGCCGTCCACCAATGCGCCCATACAGGCTTTTGACGCTAGATCCATCGGCGCATTTAATGGAGGCACTCCGTTGCCCAGCCGCTCCACGTACTGGCCGCTACCAATGATAATCGGAGTATTATCTGGCACTCCTCCCGGGCTTTGAATTTGCATGCTTTAGTCTTGCTTCAGTGATCTAAGGATTAACGACATGTGCGCTATCGGGTAGCGGTCATTCCGCCCGGACGTGGTGCACTGTGGCAAGGTGCGGAGCGCAGGTCAAGAGCGTTTGTTTGGTCACGGCACAGCTATATCGGGGGGAAGCTGCACAGAGACCCGTAAACCGCTGGCGGTATTGTCGGCGCAGATTCGTCCACCATGCAGCGCAATGCTCCGGCGAGCGATTGCCAGGCCTAGACCAAATCCTTCTGACGTCGGAGAGCGCGTCCTGTCCACCTGGTAGAACTCCGTAAATATTTTATCTAATTCATCGTCTGGAACACCCGCTCCATGATCCTCTACGGTGACTCTGTAACCCTCTGTATTGCTAAGTGTTACGTCGACCGTTGTGTTGTCGACGGTATGTTGCAGAGCGTTCCTGAGAATATTTTCAAACGCTTTTTGCAGTGTGTCAGCATGGGTCTTAACCACTGCAGGCCCGATCTCTCTGCGGAGATAGAATGTTTTGCCGCTCTGCTGACCCTCGAAGCGAGCATTGTCACAGAGCTGCTCAAGTAGTGCGCCTAGATCAATGGTGTCTTCCAGTTTGGCGTTCAGTCTCTGGTTGGCCAGTAACTGTGCAATCAGAGCTTCCAGTCGCTCCGCATCTTGTTCGATACGCTTGAGGTACTGCTGATGTTCAGCCGGTTTTTTCTGAGCTAGAGCGAGCGAGACTCGCAGTCGCGCCAGTGGTGATCTCAATTCATGAGATATGTCACCCATCAGCCGTTTTTGGGCCTGGATTCGCTCCTGTAGCTGAGCGGCCATTGTGTTGAAGTCTCTTGCCAGTTCGTCCGTTTCGTCACCGCCTCTGCTGCGTACGGTGAGTCGAGTGTCCAGCGCGCCGTTGGCCAATTGTCGGGAGGCGACTTGCAAATGCTGAATGCGGGTCGTAATGACTCGAGACAACAAAAAGCATAATCCGCCGCTGACGAGTACCGCCAGCGACAGGCGCAACCACACGTTATCCCCGACAAGATTAAGGAGGGCCGCGCGTTGCCTCTGAGGGTACATAAAAACAGCGCTAATGGGTCCCTCTGCAGTCCTCCGGAGTCGGTGGGCTGTCAGTCGTCGCCCCGGGGCAGTAATAGAGGGTCTGTCCGACTGCCCCTGGAGTTTATCAGCCAATAAGAGAGCGTTCCTAGGGACTTTGCGGCCTAACAAGTCTTCGCCCTGTGCGTTCAGCAGAAAAATCCGAATGCCGAATCGCTCCCTGGCAATGTCGATCGACTGAACAAGGCTCGCCTCCTCGTGATTCTCCAGTGCATAGAGCATGCGTAGCATGGCTCGATGAGGCTGGCGATCCGGTTTTTCACCCACGTGGCCGGGACGAGGAGGGCGCGAATCATAATAGTTACTGCTCAGTAGCCAGCTGCCGAGAACAGCGGTAGTTACCAACCAAAAGCCTAGAAAGACTTTGATAAAGAAACTGTTGAAAAGTTTCATAAGCAGGATTCCAGTCTAAACTGATAGCCGCTACCCCGTACACTGACGATTAAATTATCCCCTCCGGCAAGTGATAGTTTTTTACGGATCTTGCTGATGTGAACATCGATACTGCGATCATAAGCGGTGAGAGACCTGCCGAGTGCTTGCTGGCTAAGTATCTCTTTATCAACGACATGTCCTGCGCTCTGCACCAGCAGTTCGAGTATATTGAATTCTGCGCTGGTAAGGTCAAGTACCGTATCTGCGAAGGAGGCATGACGCGCAGCACTGTCGATATGTGTCTGTCCGGCAGTAGTTATTTTTTTTCCATGAACTTGGCCATCATGTGCGCGCCGAAGAATAGCGCGCAGTCTGGCGGTAAGTTCGCGAGGGTCGCAGGGTTTTGACAGGTAATCGTCGGCGCCCAATTCGAGACCGACAATCCTGTCAGTGGTGTCGCCCCGAGCAGTGAGCATAAGCACAGGGGTGTTACTAAATTCCCGCAGTTGACGCAGAACATCAAGGCCGGGTAGTCCTGGTAGCATGATGTCCAGCACAATCGCATCATAGCTTTGCGTACGACAGTGGCTCAGTGCGCCCGCGCCATCGTGAAGAGCAGAAGCGTTGATGCCCTCGAGAGAAAAAAATTCCTGCAGCAGGATGCACAGATCACGGTCGTCATCAATGATCAGTATGCGGATACTCACGGTTTTTCACCAGTAGGCAAGCGTTGATTCACAAAATCAGTGTGAACTAGCCAACAGTGCTTGTCATGTGCTTTAACCGCGCGAGGCCATTCTTAACAAATCTTTACCTGAGCGAGTGCTTTTCGTTGCTGTGCTCCTGACTTAAAGCTCCTGCACTATGAGATCCATCTGCTGAGGGAGATCGGCAGCGGCTTCAAGCTGACTGCTGTTGGTAATCACCGCAGTGCTTTCAAGCCCAGGTGCGAGATAGGTTTCTGTCACTCGTCGCAAATCATCAATGCTTACCGCCAATATGCGCTGTCGGAACTCCTCGCGCATGGCGTGGGTACGACCGAATAGACGGTTGTAGAAATTTTGCTTGGCTTCTCCGGCGGGGGAGCTGGGTTTGTCCATGCTCCCAATGACACCCAGTATAGCCTCGTTGAGGGCCTGTGCCTCGTGGCGCGCCTCCAGCATCCAGCTAATGGCGCGGTCGAAGTCGGTCAGCGTACCGGCGAGGCGTGGGTCCCGGTAAGAATAGAAGCGAAAAGCAGCCAGCCCGGAGTCCTGTGTTGCGCCACCACCATAGGCACCGCCTTGCTCGCGTATGGCCTTGTGCAAAAAGCCGTTACGCAGGAACCCGCCGAGTATTACCAACGCTGCGGCGTCAGGGTGTTCCTGCGTAACCGTCGGGTAGGCTCGGGCACAGAAATTGACTTGTGTATTGGTAATCCACAGTTCGCCCCGTTGTTCTCTCACCGGTGGCATGGTGAAAATGGCTTGGCCGTTACCCGGCGTTGCCTGTGCCCAGGTGCTGGCACTTGCTTTCACGATAGCGTCAATGTGCTCTTCTTCAGCGACCACCAGAAAATGTCGTGGCATGCTCAGAATTTTCTCATGTATGCCGTGAAGTTCGGCTGCGAATTTGTCGAGTGCGTCTTTATCCGAGAGCGTTTCATCCAGCTGGCGAAGTTGGCGAATGCCCGCGAGGCCCGACTGCTCGTGGTTCAACTTTGCCAGCGGACTCATGCCCGCGCAGGCGGCAGTCATGGCTAGGCCATGTCCATTTCCTGTCACGGATTGGTCTCGTCTGGCACGCTGTTGATTGACCAGATCGCGAATACGGCCGGTCTCGGTGAAGCGCACCTTCTGCAGAGTATCGTACATGAGTTCAGACTGATTTTTGTGGTTGCGCAGCAGCGCTTTGGAAGACAGGCTGAAATGCGCACCCACGGTTTGTTCGTCCTCGCTGCCTGCGCGCATGGCGACGAAGGCAGATATCCCACCTACGGTAGCCGCCTGGCGTTCCTGAATGTCCGTATAAGTCTCGTCACCGAGACCAAGTTCTGTGAGTGCATTGGAGTACAGTGGCAGGTGATGCTGTTGGTCACTGTCGAGGGGGGGGAGCGTTGATATGCATTGCTGATAAACCAGGCCGTTGGTTCCGCGGCCGTAGGTTGTGAAAGGTATTGCCTCGCTGGTCTGGGCAGTGAACCTGGGCTCCGGTATAGCTGTAGGAACATCGGTCAGCTCAACTCGGGGAAGTATGCTGTCGTCATCGACCTGTTCCTGTCTCGCTTCCAGATCGGTTGCCAGTTGGATTACGGCGGCACGCTCAGCCTCGTCCATGCCCGCTTTGAGTGTCTCGAGGCGGGTGGATTCTGTCGCCATTTGTTCCGAGGCGAGGGTGTCGTCGGGCACCATGACCAGAGTGATGCGATGAGTGTTTTCCAGCAGCAGTCGCTTCGCCAGCTCTTTGATGTAGTCAGGGTTCTGGATTTTTTGTCGCAATTCTTCAATCACGGGGTCCAGGTTGAGTACGGCGATAGGGTCACTGTAATGTGTGGCCGACCCCAGTGCTTGCAGAATAAGCTGTAGACCATAGGGATAGCTGTCCCCGGTAATTTCGCGTTGGTGCAGCTCCAGCTGGTGCAGCACTGCCTCGAGTCGCTCTTGGCTTGCGCCGTCACGAGCGACACTCTCCAGAACGTCGATAACCATTTCCTCAAGCGCGTCTGCGTGCTCTGCCTCACTGCCTTCAATACCACAGCAGAACACCATTTCTCGCATAGAGTCTTCCAGTCCGCACATCGGGGAAGGTGCGCGGCCCAGCGGAGTCGTCTCCAGCGCCTGCTGCAGTGGCGACGCGCTGTTGTCCAAAAGTACGCTTGATAACAGCTGGGCCTCCAGTAATTGACCGAGGTCTGCACTCTCTCCCAGCATCCAGGCCATCACCAGGTGGGTCTTGTTGGCAAGCCCTTCGCTCTCGTCGAGTGCGTAGCGCTCTACCAGTCGTTTCGGATGCGACAGGCGTTGCTCTGGATGAACCTCAATCCGTTCAGGCAACTTGTCGAAGTGCTGGAGCGCGTTCTCCTCAAATATCTGCTGGTGTGTGCTCGCCTCAATATCGCCAAAGGTCATGAAAATTGCGTTGCTGGGGTGATAATGATTCTTGTAAAACGACTGTAATTCATCGTAACTGAGATCGGGTATATGCGCAGGGTCGCCGCCACTGTTGTAATGATAGGTGCTGGTGGGGAAAAGGTGCTCGCAAAGTTTGCTCCAAAGCGCTGTGGTCACGGAACTCATGGCGCCTTTCATCTCGTTGAAAACCACGCCCTTGTATACCAGATCGCTGTTTGCGTCGCCGGGCTCCGCGAACTCCACTCTGTGACCTTCCTGCGCAAAATCCAGTGGATCCAGGCGGGAGAAGAACACTGCGTCCAGATAGACATTCAACAGATTGTTGAAGTCTTTCTGATTCTGGCTTGCGAAGGGGTAGGCGGTCCAGTCGGAGCTGGTGAACGCGTTCATGAACGTATTGAGTGAGCGGCGCAACATCATAAAAAACGGATCCCGTACCGGGTAGCGCTCGCTGCCGCACAGAGCGGTGTGCTCAAGTATGTGTGCAACACCGGTTGAATCTTTCGGGACGGTGCGCAGCGCAACCAGAAACACGTTTTCGGTGTTGTCTGCCGCCAGGTGATAATGAATAGCCCCGGTTTTGCGATGCTCATACTGCTCAACGCGAATATTCAGGGAGGCTATTTCCTGCTGACGGACAGCCTCGAAGGCAGGGTGAGACGTGCTGGACGGTGTGCCGCTGATGGTCATCTTTATACTCGTAGTGGGTGTCTTTAACCGGGTTGCTATTCTACCCAATTTGACAGTTATTTATCTCAGTTGCAGTGATTTTACTAAAACGTGTCATGCGGCTCGCTGTCAGGGATTGTTGGGCGATGCCTTGCGGGGCTCCAGATTGATCCTGTACAGCCATGGCCACCGTTTGCCTGTGACCCAGATGCCCCCGTCCTTGGGGTTGCGAGCGATACCATTGAGCACATCTGTTCCGGCGCGACGCTCTTCCGCAGGTAATAGCCCTTTCAGGTCGATAACGCCTGTCACGACTCCGCTACCGGGTTCGATGATGATAATTTCGTTGCTCCGCCAGACGTTTGCCCAGATGGAGCCGTCGATCCACTCCAGCTCGTTGAGAAAGCGAACTGGGCGTCCGTGCAGAGTGACCCGTATGCTGCGTTTCACCTTGGCGTCACTCGGTTCGAGGAAGCGCAGTATGGCAGAGCCATCACTGTAGACAAGTTGCTCGCCATTATTGGTAAGCCCCCAGCCCTCGCCAGGGAGTGGTTTGCTTTCCAGGAACGCGAGATCCGACTTGCGGTAGATCAACATCTGACCCTCGCGCCAGGTCAGTTGGTAAATCTTGTTTCCAAGGACAGTCAGTCCTTCGCCGAACAAGTTGCTTGCCAGCTTGCGGCTGACGTCCAGCGATCCGTCTTCGAAGTGATAGCGCAGGAGCCGCGACTCTCCATAGTTTCCTGTACTCACATAGAGTTGGTCATCGAGAATTTCAAGACCCTGCACAAAAAGCTCTCTTGACTGTGGCTTGCGCTCCGTCACTGTGGCTGTATACCAATCCACGGGCCACGCAGGGGCGGGTGCAAGGAGTATAATGATGATCAGCGAGCGAAGCAGCATGGTTCAGATACGGTTGCGGGAAAGGTTTCGGATTATAAACCGGGCAGGCGATAGTGCGCGAGCCAGAGCGCGATTGACGGGTAAAGGCTCGTTGCAGATCTGGCTTGCCAGCATTTCTGACGCAAGCGGGGTAGACACCAGGCCCCGGGAACCGTGCGCGGTGGTGAGGTAGAGGCCTGGCTGATAGGGCCCTTTGCGCAAGGGCATTGATTTCGCATTCTTACGCAAGCTGGAAAATTGCTCGAGGAATTGCGGGAGGTCGGGCACGGGTCCGACCATCGGCAGGTAGTCGGGGCTGGCATAGCGAAATCCGACATAGCCATCGAGCTCTCGTTCATCCACGCTAGCGAGCTTGTTATGCCACTGCGGAACCGCCTTGGCAAGACGATTCAGGTTGTGACGATGATCTCTCGCACGGCAGGCGGGTTCCGTATCCCCAATGTCATAGGTGGCACCGATGATGTGGTGTTGGTCCCGGGCAGGGGTCATGTATCCCTCATGACACAGTACAGCCTTTAATCCCGCGCAATCAGGCGAGGCAGGGAGACGTGTTATCTGCCCCCGTATACGTTGGGCCGGCAGCCAATCTAGCTGCTGCAGGGTCTTGCCGGCGTATCCTGCAGCGACGATTGCGCATTGACCCGTTGCGAGGCTGACACCGCCGGCGTGGGCGTCCCAATGGGGACCGTCCCGCTGCAAAACGACCTCGCCACAATGTTCCAGCACCACTATATTTCTGTGTGACGTTACGGCAGCGCAAACAGCCTCGGGATTGAGCCAGCCGGATTCAGGGAACCAGTAGCCTGCATGGTCTTGTTCTATTCCAATTCGTCGGGAAGCATCGCCTGCTGGCAACAGCTGCACAAAGTCGTCAAGCCCGGTGAGTACTGCTGCGAGTGCATCGGTGTTTTCCGTGTGATCAATTTGCTGGAAACAACCGCACAGTTCACCATCTACCCGCTGGTTGAGTAGCCCTTCAGAAAATAGGCCTCGGTAGTAACGGCTGGCAAAACGAAAGCTTTGTGAGGCGAAATCCGCAAGCGCTGAATGCTCTTTGGAAAGTCTTGTGTAAAGAACGCCCCTATCAATCCCGGAACCACCCGCCGCCAGTTTGCCTCGCTCGACCAAAGTCACCAGCACCCCGCGACGAGCGAGTGCTGCAGCAATGGCGCAGCCTGCCAGCCCGCCTCCGAGTACGATCGCTGACTCAGGACACGCAGGTTGTGCGTTGCGCAGATCCCAATGCGGTCCAGTGACATCAGGCGCGCTGGAGTGGATGTCCCCCAGTACCGCTCGCAGGCATTCCCGCTTGCGGCCAAAGCCGGGTTGTTTGGCGACCTCGAAACCGGCCTCCGACAGTCCGCGGCGCACTGTTCCCGCCACCGTGAAGGTGGCGAGTGTCGCGCCCTTGCGGCTCAATGCGGCGGCGTATTGATACAGCGTGGTCTGCCACATGCTCTGATTCCGTGCGGGGGCAAACCCATCCAGATACCAGGCGTCGACCCAGCGCTCGCCGTGTGACGCGATATCTGCAAGGGCGTCATCGGCATCCGTCCACCAGAGGTCGAGCGTTAACCTGCCGCCCTCGAACAGCAGTCGGTGCTCACCCGGGAGCAGTCCGGGATAAGCATCGAGTAGTTCAGATGCCAAAGGCCTGAGTGCTGGCCAAAGCGAGACGGCGCGTTCAAGATCTTGCTTCGAAAGGGGGTGTTTTTCGAGGGCGATATAGTGCAGGTCGGGTTGCGAGGGGCTGTCGCGCCATGCTTGCCAGGTCAGCAGAAAATTGAGTCCAGTGCCGAAGCCGGTCTCCGCAATGCAAAAATTTGCAAACGAATGTGTTTGCCAGCGCTGTGGGAGTTCGTTGCCGCCGAGAAACACATGTTGACTCTCGCCTGCTCCGTCATTCTGGCTAAAGTAACAGTCGTTATAAACGGTTGATAAGGGCTCGCCTTGGTCATTCCACACAACCTCCGCAGGGACCACCGGGCCCCAGGGTAGGTGGTCGCGACTCATCCAGCGTTTTTCGGGATATCGAGTTCGTCAGGCAACCAGGCGGGGAGGTGTGCATGCTCCAGAGTTAGCAGGTCATCGACTGCGAACACGTGGAGTTCAGGCTTACCCCCCAGTGGTTTATGCAGAGTGATCAGAAAATCGCGCGCATTGGCATGCTGCGGTAAGCGCAACGTCCACTCATCGGAAAAAACCGTGAGCGTGGTATCGCCGGGTTGAATACGTAAGCGGGCGATATAGTGATTTTTCCCCACGGGCCTGAGGCTTCGATTTTCACTAACAATTAATGTATCAAAAAAATGGGTTCTAATAGCGAAAATCGGTGCGATGTCGCGACGACTTTCCGGGATCCGGTTATCCATCAGGCGTTGAGATATTTCGGCTAGCGACGCGCTGGCCTCGGCGCCGGTAAGGCGCACCTTGCTTGCGCTATAGGGTATGCGCTTGAGTGCGTCGGCTTCTCGCTGGGCGATTTCCCTCGCCTCTATCTCAATGTCGGTCGGCGCAATGTTGGACGTTTCTTCGAGTTCGGTATAGTAACTGCCTAGCAGGCCTTGCAAGCGGTCAACGCTGTTAGCTTCCTGGGCCTCATTGTAACGAGCCTTTTGAATACTCAGCGGCTTGCTTTCCATGGCCCGATCGCGTTGTACCTGTTCTGTCACTGCCACAGTGGACTCGCTGCGGTAGGTCGATAATTGTCGCTGCAGCAGGGAAACTTCCTTCTCAGTAATCGTAATCAGGCGCTCTTTTAATACAGCGGCTTCTTCAGTGAGAGAGCGAACGGCGGGGTTGCTGTCATCACCCACGGGTGTGTTGCTGGATTGCAGGAGGGCGAGCGTTTTGTGGAACTGCTCAAGTTCGCTCGTCAGGAGTTCTTTTTCGTCCGTAAGTTGCTGCAGAATCGCACTGAGATCGTCATCGGCGCCAGCGCTTTGTGCTGCGAGTGGCCCTGCAATCAGCAAAGCACAAGTCAGCCCAAGGCACCCGAGTAGGTGCGGTGACGAGACATACGCTTTAATTGCCAGATTCTTCATGGGGACGCTATCGATACCGCTTTTCGAAAATTTTACCGCCGAGTTAAAATACTACCAGACGACGAGCGATACCAGCAATACGTGACATCCCTTAGGGATCTGGTTCACAATTTCAAGAGGAAAAATTTGTGGTTTGACGGCAAGACTCGGACGCAACGTGGGTCAGGCCGGATCAACCGATGCCTCGACCGTTACGTGAGGTAGAGCGGGCCTTTCGAGCAATATCTTTTGAGTAGGCGCCTTGACCTCCGCGGTACCTGTTACCACCGCTTTCTGATCCTGATTTAGCACCCTGCAATCGAGTGTGATAAAGCCGCGACGAGCATTAATCTCCTTGACTTCGAGGTGCACGGTGACGGTATCGCCAGGGTATACAGGCTGACGAAAGCGCATGGACTGGTTTAAATAGATTGTGCCGGGGCCGGGCAACTTCATGGCGATCGCCGCTGAGATAATTGCACCACTTAACATGCCATGGGCAATACATCGCTTGAACTGGGTGTTGGCCGCGAAGTCAGCGTCGAGGTGGACCGGGTTTACGTCACCAGAGACCGCCGCGAATAGCTGGATGTCTCTGGCCTCGACCTGCTTGGAATAGCTGGCGGTTTGCCCTATGGTGATCTCGTCGAAAGTGTAATTGCTAAGTCCGGTCATAGTGAGGTCTCCTGAAGGGCCAGTGACTGGAGCATAACTCAGGTTTCCGTCCCGTTGCTGAAAAACCGTACAGGCAGTCCTTAAGTGATCGATGATACCCCTGAGCAGGATTCGCTTGTTCCTGTTATCCAATATCCTGAAGAGCTGCCTGTTTCAGCCTGTCGCGAGGAACTGGCACGAGTGATCGGCGACAACTCGGTGACTATCGTAGCCGGCGAGACAGGGTCGGGTAAAACGACGCAACTGCCCAAGATCTGCCTCGCAATGGGTCGCGGGCGAGACAAGGTGATCGGACACACTCAGCCTCGGCGTTTAGCAGCGCGAACAGTCGCAGATCGTATTGCTCAGGAACTGCACACGCGACTCGGTGAACTGGTTGGCTTCAAGGTACGCTTCAGCGATAAGACGTCGGACAGTACATCGATAAAATTGATGACCGATGGCATCCTGCTGGCGGAGTTGCAGCGGGATCGGCTATTGCGGCAATACGACACATTGATTATCGACGAAGCTCATGAGCGCAGTTTGAATGTGGACTTTCTGCTGGGTTATCTCAAGCGTATTCTGCCTCAGCGCCCAGATCTGAAAATTATCATAACCTCGGCAACCTTGGATGTGGCAACTTTTGCCCGACATTTCGGTGATGCGCCTGTGGTAGAAGTTCCAGGCCGCAGCTATCCGGTGGAGACTGTCTATCGTGAGCCCGACGATGGTCGGGACATGAACCAGGTCATTGCAGGATTGTTAGAGGAAATAGAGTGCGGAGGACTGGGGCCCCGCGGCGACACTCTCGTGTTTTTGCCGGGGGAGCGCGAAATTCGTGAGCTGGCGCGTGATCTACGCCGGACTTCAGATGTCGAGGTATTGCCTCTTTACGCGCGTTTGAGTCAGACAGAACAGGCGCGCGTGTTTGCTAATCGAAGACGCGATTCTAAACTGAGGGTGGTGTTGGCGACGAACGTGGCGGAAACGTCCCTGACCGTGCCGGGTATTCGCTACGTAATCGATCCAGGAGAGGTACGCATCAGTCGCTACAGTCACCGTACCCGTTTGCAGCGCTTGCCGCTGGAGCCGGTCTCCCGGGCCAGTGCCGATCAGCGTAAAGGGCGCTGCGGTAGAGTTGGGCCGGGCGTCTGTCTGCGGCTTTACAGCGAGCAGGATTATCTGGGTCGACCGGAATTTACCGATCCGGAAATCAAGCGCACCAATCTCGCAGCGGTCATCTTACAAATGCTGGAATTGAAACTGGGCGACGTAGCGGCCTTCCCTTTTGTCGATCCCCCTGACCCGCGCTTGATCCGAGACGGATACAAGGTGCTTCAGGAACTGGGCGCGGTGGATGGAAATGGCAAGCTGTCGACAGTGGGGCGGCGAATGGCGAGGCTGCCGGTGGATCCGCGTTTGGCACGTATGGTGCTCGCGGCGCTGGAACAGGAGTGCCTGGCAGAAATCCTGATTATCGCCAGCGCAATGGCGGTACAGGATCCGCGGGAACGGCCACCTGATAAGCAGCAGCAGGCGGATCTTATGCATGCCCGCTTTGCACATCCACGATCCGATTTCATGATATGGCCCAGGCTATGGCGTTACTTCGAGGAGCAGCGACAGACTCTGAGCCAGAACAAGCTACGAAAATTATGCCTGCGCGAGTATCTGTCCTACACGCGCATGCGGGAGTGGCGCGATATCCACACGCAGCTCAGTATCGCCTGCAGGCAGCTAGGCATTAAACCGCATGCTGCTCTTTCTGAAGTAGAGGATTATCAGGCAATTCACATCGCCGTGCTGAGCGGGTTGCTCGGTAATATTGCGCGCCATGACGATGGCAGAAACTATCTCGGTGCGCGTAATCGTGCCCTGCGGCTCTGGCCCGGATCGGGGCAAGCGCGCAAGTCTCCCAAGTGGGTTGTTGCTGGCGAGGTCGTGGAGACTAACCGGATTTATGCACGCACCGTGGGCGCCATCGATCCTGCGTGGGTTCTCAAGATCAACCCGGCGCTGCTGAAGAGTCACTGCTACGAGCCTCGCTGGCATCCGCGCCGGGGCCAGGTGGTGGCTTTTGAGCGCATCACGCTCTATGGATTGACTCTGGTGGATCGCCGAGTCATTCACTACGGACCGTTGGATGCACAAGAAAGCCGTAGCTTGATGATTCGGGAGGGGCTCATTCCCGGAAGGTTCCGCCAACTGCCTGCTTTTCTAAAACATAACCAGCGCATGGTGATGGAGCTTGAGGATATGGAATCGCGCACTCGGCGGCGAGATATTCTGGTCGATGAGCACAGCCTTTACGCATTTTATGACGCACGATTACCCTCCGACATCTGCACCGCATCAAGTTTGCGCACCTGGCTGAAACGCAACCCCGAGCCTGCGCGAGCGCTTTTTATGACGAGAGATGAGCTTGTGGCGCGAGACCCCGGAGCGATCAGCGATCAATATCCTGATCACCTGGAGTGGGAGGGGACGCGATTCAGTTTGGCCTATCAGTTTGAGCCGGGCAAACAGACCGATGGTGTTACCGTTATCGTTCCGGTCGCGTTGCTAAACCGCGCCCCGCGCCATCTTTTTGACTGGTTGGTCCCGGGAATGCTGCGTGAAAAATGTATTCAGCTAGTCAGGTCTCTTCCCAAGGATAAGCGAAAGCATCTTGTACCTGTGCCGGATATGGTGGACCGTGCCCTTGATGGATTGCACCCCGACAATATTGATTTACTCACTGCTCTCGCGGCCCGACTTGGTACGTTCGGTGGCATCAAGCTTGAGCAACAGGACTTTGCCCGCACTGCGCTGGATGATTATTACCAGATGAATATTCGCGTTGTGGATGCGCGCGGAAAGTTGCTGGACCAGGGGCGTAATTTGGCTTTGCTGGTGAATCAGTTTCGGTCGGATACGCGTCAGAGTGTGGGCGCAGACCACCGCGACTCCCCAGCTCGTGACAACATAATGCGTTGGGATTTTGACGATCTGCCACGCAAGTGGCGCTTCCGCCAAGCCGGGGTCGATATTGAGGCTTACCCGGCACTGGTGGTTCGTGGCGATAGCGTTGCAATCGAACTGTGTGATTATCCGGGAGCAGCACTCAGGTTGCACCGTGGTGGTGTCCTGTGGCTAACGCGGCGGGAAGCGGTGCAGCAGGTTCGTGTATTACGCAAGAACCTGTTACGCGGAAATGATTGCAACCTCGCTCTCGCGGCGGCGGGCTTTCAGCGTACGCAGTTGGTTGAGGATCTTATTGATGCCGCATACGTGCAAGCGATGGAGCTGGACGACACTCTGCCTTGGTCAGCAGATGCATTTCAGTCGATGGTCAGACAAGGTCGTGAAAAGGTGGTTTCTCGAGCAAATGACATAGAGGCTACCCTGCTCAATGTGCTTGCTCCCCTCACCGCGGTGCAGCGTTCCCTGGTGGCGCTTGACGGGCCAAAGTGGGATAGCCTTCGAGCCGATATTGACGGGCAGTTGGCGGGGTTGTTCGCAGAGGGCTTCCTGAGGGATACCCCGGAGGACTGGCTGGCTCAGTTTCCACGGTATGTAAAGGCTGTGCGGAGCAGGTTGGAACGGCTTTCCGGGCAGACTGGCAAAGACAGGCAGTACACGAGTTTGCTCGAACAACTGACAAAACCCCTGTCGGACCTTTTGCGTGAGCGGCCTCGGTTAATGGTCGAGAGCCCGGAAGTCATCGCTTATCGCTGGATGCTGGAAGAATTCAGGGTGTCGCTCTTTGCGCAGAGCCTGGGTACACGCCACGCGGTCTCGGAGAAGCGATTGCGACAGCGCTGGCAGGCGGTAGGTGATTGGGCAGCAAAAAACCCTCATTAAAATAGGGTTATTGCCGCAACATTTTTCAAATTTACCCTGTACGCTGAAACTTACAGTTTGATAGTCTCCTACAGGCATGGCGTGGTCGCATTGTTAACGGCGAGTGTTGGCCGGTGGCGTCGCGTGGATTGACTCAACCTCATTATCACTAAAAGGACGACAGGTTATGGCTAAATCGAAGAAACCCCTGGCAGCAGCGCTCGGCGCCGCTTTCCTAGCATCCTCTATTGTTCCTCTGGCGTCAGCCGAGGTAAACCCGTTCTCTGCTCAGCAGCTGAGTGGCGGTTACGATTTGGCCAGCTTTGATAAGCATGCTGGCGAAGGCAAGTGCGGTGAAGGCAAGTGTGGGGAGGAAAAAGCCGAAGGCGAAGGCAAGTGCGGCGAGGGCAAGTGTGGCGAGGAAAAAGCCGAAGGTGAAGGCAAGTGCGGCGAAGGTAAGTGCGGCGGCTAGATTTGCCCGGCTCTTCTGATCGGGTCCTGCAAGGAGCGGGACTCGGCTTAAGGCGGGCCCTCCTGGGTCCGCTTCATTCAACCGACCAGGGAGAAGTCGATTTTCTTGAGGCAGCACCTGAGAACTGGATTGGTGTCGGTGGACGTTTCGGGCGGCAGTTCCGCGCGCTAACCGAGCGCTTTCCACTCCTGTTGCACGGCTTGTCCCTTGATATTGGCGGGCCGGATCCGCTGGATGTTGAATTGGTGAAATCTATCGGCGCACTGATGAAAGAGGCGCAGGTACCCGTTTACTCCGAGCACCTGACATATTGTGCCGCGCAAGGCCATCTTTACGATCTTCTCCCCATTCCATTTACAGCCGAGGCGGTTAGCTATGTTGCCGCGCGTGTAAGCCAGGTTCAGGACATGCTGGGTACGCGTATCGCGCTGGAAAATGCGTCTTACTACGCGCAGCCCATTTCGGAGATGAGCGAGGCAGAATTTATTTGTGCGGTACTTGAAGAGAGTGATTGCGACCTGCTGCTGGACGTCAATAACATCTACGTCAATGCAATCAACCATCGTTATGATCCCCTCGAATTTCTCGATGCCCTGCCGCTTGAGCGGGTCCGGTATATTCATGTGGCTGGGCATTATGATGAGGCTGATGACTTGAAGGTCGACACTCATGGCGCCAGGGTTGTCGACCCGGTATGGTCTCTTTTGGCGGAGGTCTATAATCGCAAAGGGTCTGTACCTACCCTATTGGAGAGAGACTTCAACCTGCCTCCGATGGAGGAGTTGTTGCAGGAAGTCGAGCGTATCCGGAGCATGCAGCAAGACGCGCGGCAAGCTGAAATGGAGGCGGTCGGCTGATGGACGCTAAGGCTCTGCATGAAAGTCAGATGATTATGGCCCGCTATTTGCGAGACCCTCAGAATAATCCACCCCCTGCAGGTGTTGAACAGCGGCGATTGAAGATTTACGAGGACCTGATATACAACAATATAGAAGGGTTTATCAGCAGTGGTTTCCCGGTACTGCGGAGTCTTTATGAAGACATCGCGTGGCATGGGTTGGTGCGCGATTTCATTGAAGGGCACCGCTGTCATACGCCCTATTTTCTGGAAATCAGTCAGGAGTTCCTTAAGTTTCTGATGGAGGATTTTACGCTGCGAGCGGTCGATCCGCCGTTTATCGCAGAGTTGGCGCATTATGAGTGGGTGGAACTGGCGCTGGACACCGCCGAGGACGAAATACCTGACCAGGTTGCGGTGACGGATCTGCTAACGTCCGTACCCCAATTATCACCGCTTGCCTGGTCGTTAATGTACCGTTACCCCGTGCAACGTATCGGCGCAGATTGCCGCCCGCAACATACGGGCGAACCGGTCTACCTGGTGGTTTACAGAAACAGAGAAGATGCGGTTTGTTTCATGGAAATCAACGCGGTGACAGCCCGCCTGTTGGAACTTATTAGGGAAAATAGCGCCTGCACCGCTTCCGATGTTCTGGAATCTTTGGCGCAGGAACTCGGTATCGAACCGCGGTCGTTGATCAGCCATGGCATCGCTCAATTGGAGGAATTTACAGAATTATCCATCGTCGTGCTGGCCCCAGGGCCATAATTATTGACTGCGGCGTATCCTGTCGCAGTTGATCCCGCCCGTTGGTGCGCGTACCATTCCGACTCCCGTGAAGTTGTAAGATCAATGATGACTGCATTGCGCCCTTTACTGTTCCTCCTGATGCTGTTGCCTGGCCTGTCTGCTTGGTGCCAGGAAGTGGACAATACGACAGACCCCTGGGAATCGATGAACCGGCGAATTTTCGCCTTTAACGATACGCTGGACAAGTATGCCTTGCTGCCTGCGGCTCGCGGCTATCAGTTCATCATGCCGGACCCGGCAGAGGAGGGGGTGGGAAACTTTATCTCCAACATTTATGAATTCAACTCCATGTTCAATTTTTTGCTACAGGGGCGTCCGGGGGATGCATTACAAAGCGCGGGCCGTTTTCTGGTCAATACGACAATGGGATTGGCTGGACTGCTGGATGTCGCCACGCCCATGGGCATAGCGCATGAGCCAGCGGATTTTGGACAGACCCTGTATACATGGGGCGTGGACCGCGGCCCGTATGTGGTTCTGCCTATTTTCGGCCCGAGAACCGTGCGCAGTGCCACGGGGTATTTTGTTGATACCTATACGTCGCTGCCTTCCTTTGCCGTTGAGAGGCAGTGGGCTTACCTTTTTTGGGTTGTTGAAGCGCTGGACCTGCGGGTCGACCTGATGCAAGCGGAAAATCTTCTCTCCGGGGATCGCTATATCTTTGTGCGTAACGCCTATCTGCAGCGCCGGGAATACTTTCTTACCGGCGAAATACAAGATAGTTTTTCGATCGAGGAAGAAGGCGACGAATACATCGAGTTTTGATTGGCCCCGGTGTTGTCCACCTGCAGTTTTTTCCGTTTACGCTAAATAATTGTAAAATTCTGCCAAAGCCCATTTCCGTGCCTTGCCTGACATCGTTGATGGGCGTAAGTTGACGATCAGTGCATTGCTAGTTCGCTGTAAATGAGTGCTTCTAAAGGTAATCTCCTTATTATAGACGATCAGGGCGCGCGAGCCCGGGTGCTGGCAGATATGCTGTCGGTGCACGGCTTTGACTCCCAGATAGTCACCGACGTTGCGAATACGGCTTATTCTTTGGGCTGGGATAGCGATGTTGACGTCATTCTGTGTGAATTGGAGCTGAAGAATTTCTCGTGGGAGGATGCTCGCTTTGCCCTGCGCACTATGGATGTGCAGGTGCCCGTTATCATGCTGTGTGGCACGGCTGAAGTAGAACCGATGATGAATGCGCTGCGATTGGGAGCGGCAGATTTCTTCCTGCGTCCGGTGGATGAGCGGGCGTTGATCAAGTCGTTGCAACGTTGTGTCCGGCAACGCCGGTTGCGCAGAGAATTGCAGGAGTCACGCGAAAGTCTCGAGGCGGCGAATCGGGAACTGCGCGGCACAGTCAAAATGCTGGAGCAGGATCAGCAGGCTGGTCGGCAAGTGCAGTTGCGTATGCTGCCACACTCACCTATGGCTCTGAACGACTATGTCTTCAGTCACACCGTTGTCCCTTCGCTTTACCTGAGTGGCGATTTCACGGACTACTTCACCCTGGGGGATCATCATGTCATTTTTTTCATGGCAGATGTCTCGGGCCATGGCAGCTCCTCGGCTTTTGCTACGGTTTTGTTGAAAAACCTCTTTGCCCGAAAACGCTCCGACTTTTCGCGGCGAGGAGATCAGACCATAATGGATTTATCGGCCATGCTGGGCCACGCCAATCAGGAGTTGTTAGATCTTCAGGTGGATAAATTTGCCACTATGCTGGTGGGCTTGCTTGATATGCGAAACAATAGCTTGAGCTACAGTGTGGCAGGCCACTTGCCTCTTCCGGTGCTCGTATCAGATGACGGTGCGCGCTACCTTGAAGGTGGTGGCTCTCCCGTTGGCATACTTGCAGACGCACAGTATCACGTGGATGAAATCGTGCTTCCGGAGAAGTTCACGCTGGCTTTGTTTTCAGACGGAATACTTGAAATTCTTCCTCCGAAAAATTTGATAGATAAGGAGGAATACTTGCTGCAAGCATTGGCTCGGGGTGCAGATGCTCCGGAAGACCTCGTTGAGCGTCTTGGGCTGAATGCTATCACTACAGCGCCGGATGATATCGCTGCACTATTTTTGAGCAGGCAGGTCTGATATGCAGAGCGGACGCGTATTGGCGGCGAATCATAATGGCGCCTATGTCATTCGGTTTACGGGAGATGTGCGTCTGACCCTGTGCACCAGTATTGATGATTATTTTCAGCATATGTTCGAAGACCCTGAATTTACCAGCGTCTGGGTCGATCTCTGCGGCGCAGAGGGAATCGATAGTACGACGCTGGGGCTGCTTGCGAAATTGGCGCTGAAAGTGAAGGACGTTTTCGACTTTGAGCCTGCCATTTATTCCTGCGAGCCTGGCATTAATCGTCTGTTGCGCAGCATGGGTTTTGAACGCCTGTTTCAACTACACGAACAGGTGTGTGAAAACCCTGAGGGTATTATTGATATTCCTGCGGTGCAGGGCAGTGAAGATTCCGTTCGAGAAAAGGTGATTGAAGCACACAGGATTCTGATGGATATCTCAGATGAAAACCGTGGCCGGTTCAAGGATCTTGTCAATGCTCTTGAGCGCAGCTGAGTCGCTTGCCATCTAGCTCAGGCGGTCGTTTCTCTGGCTGATAATTTGCTTTGGATATAGTCTGAGTGAGGCACATAGGTCAGCTCGGCGACCTGTCGGATCAGGTGTTCTTCATATTTATCCAGGTCGTTGTCAGCATACGCCACCGACCACATGGCATCGATTAGCCGAAGTTTCTGCTCCGCACTGTAGTGGTCATTGATGACTCTGGTAAATTCGTACAGCGATATGGCTTCATCGACTCGCGCCTCGGCGGCAACAACCAGTTCTTTTATTTGCTCCTGACTGAGCTGAAGTGCGTCTGAGAGTAATTCGGTAAGCCGAGCCTGTTCTGCATCGTCGTGAACAAAATCGGCACGGGCTGTTTCTATCATC
This sequence comes from Candidatus Marimicrobium litorale, assembly GCF_026262645.1. NCBI lineage: Bacteria > Pseudomonadati > Pseudomonadota > Gammaproteobacteria > Cellvibrionales > Halieaceae > Marimicrobium > Candidatus Marimicrobium litorale. The sequence goes on along the minus strand of NZ_SHNO01000001.1, from coordinate 1,101,555 downwards.
AGGGCGGCCGCAGCCATATGCAGCGCGCGTTGGCGTGACTCCAAAGAGTCTCGCTCAGGGTTTTCAAAAAGTGACTTTAATACCTGAATCATGATTGCCCCAGTCGTCGAGTGATGCCAAGTGTTGCGAAATCTGCGTCGTATTACAAGTGGCCGGCGGCACTGTTGTCCATTCGGGCTATGGACGCTCTTACCAGTTCATGAGCCTGCTCGAGAACAGCGATGTCAGCGCCCTCGCGATAGGCGTTTTCGCTTAGATGGCGGCGGAACTTTCTGGCACCGGGTAGTCCCTGAAACAGGCCCAGAAAGTGCCGGGTCATATGATTAAGTGGCACGCCGCGGGCCAGTTGGAGCCGGGTGTAGGGTAGCAGGGTGTCGAGGACCTCGTCCCGGCTGATCGCGGGGTTGTCTATACCGAACAGAGATCGGTCTACATCAGCGAGCAACCAGGGGTTCTGGTAGGCCTCGCGTCCCAGCATGACCCCATCTACGGCCGCAAGGTGTGTCTTGCACTCCGCAAGACTCCGGATACCGCCGTTGATGACGACCGTGAGCTGCGGAAAATCATCCTTCAGTCGATAGACCCACGGGTAGTTTAGCGGAGGAATCTCCCGGTTCTCCTTCGGTGAAAGTCCCTGCAGCCAGGCCTTGCGGGCGTGTACGATAAATACGGAGCACCCTGCCGCCGCTACTGGCTCAACAAAATGCGCAAGCTCTTCGTAGGTCTCCATTTGGTCTATGCCGATGCGGTGTTTTATCGTGATGGGTAAATTGCAACTGTCAACCATGGCCGCGACACAATCGGCTACACGTTGAGGTTCCGCCATTAGACAGGCTCCAAATCTCCCGGACTTGACCCGGTCCGATGGGCAACCGCAATTCAGGTTTACTTCCTGGTAGCCCCATTCCTGTGCCCACCTGGCACAGCGTGCGAGATCGGAGGGGTCACTACCCCCCAGCTGCAGAGCGACTGGGTGCTCTTCATCATTGAAGTGCAAGAAACGCTCACGGTCGCCATGAATGAGTGCGCCGCTGGTGACCATTTCTGTATACAACAGGGCCTTTCGCGTTAGCAATCTCCAAAAATAACGACAGTGCAGGTCAGACCAGTCCATCATCGGTGCGATGCAGAAACGGTGGGCGACAGGGCTTGCGCTGACAGGGTTAGGATCCGTCATGAAGGAGTGGTCCAGTGATCGGGCAGCCCTATTGTAAAAGAATTCGCTGGAGATATCGCGCACCGCAGAGCACGCGATACTATTTCAGTTGCGCCGAGTAGGGCGCATGGCCACGCCCATAGGCAGCAGCGCTTGTTAGTGAGACTACATCGATGTTCTGATCGTTGCAGGGGGCGTATGAAAAAGCGGCCAGGATCGGGGTCAGGGGCAGGGGCATCGATCGATTGTTGCCGCGTCATGGTTGCTGTTGGGTAAGGCATGGTCGGGATGATGGCCTTGAGAGTGATTGTCGTAATTCTTCCACTCTGGTCTAATGCTCTGAAAGATAAAAAAAGAAAGGAAGCAAGCATTATGGGAAACAGGATGGGCAGGCTGACTTGCGTATTCGCTTTCATGTCGATCGCGCTAGGGTGTGCGTCGCCACAAACTCAGGTCAACAAGGCATTTGAGTCGGCAAGGAAGGAGGCCGGTAATTGCGCAATGGAACAGCGCCAGTCTTATTACAAGCAGGCTTTGTGCATAGACGTTGCCTATAAATCGGCAGTGCCAGCGGATTACAAACAATGGAGTCAATTAGATCAGACGCTTGATGACACGGTGAAATTAGGTCGCTATGCAGACCAGACAAATATGACCAGGAAGGATTTTGACTTGGGCATCAAACAACTCTGGCAGGATTCGCCCTCTGGCCAAGCGGCTTATTTTCAACAACTCGAAGCTGAGCGGTCGGAGGCTGTAGACGAGTATATCGAGCAACATAACAAGAGCAGAAATCTGCCGCCTCCGAGCGGCACCGGAAGTTAGTTGCACGGCGCAGCGCAGGTTGAGATATAGACATTGCCCACGGTATTTTTCCGCGATCGTTCGGACACCGGGGTGTGCGGTTTAATTTATCGGCAGTTCGAAAATCCTGTAATAATGTTCGCTATTGAACCGGTGAACGGCGCCACTGCAGGTAGCCCGATACCGAGAGCAGCGCATAAAAAACCATGAGCGCCGCATAAACTGCCAGGCCACTATCGAGGTATAGCCAGACCGAGGCCACGTTTAGGATGATCCAATAAAGCCAGGATTCCAGCACCTTATTGATTTGCAGGTAGGTCCCCAGAAAGCTGAAGACGGTGGTGAAGGCGTCGAATAGCGGTCTTTCAGCGTCACTGTAGAAATGCAGGCTGAAGCCCAGCCCCAAAGCCAGCAGTGCCGCCACAACGATTGCCCGCAGATGTTGTGCCAACTGCCAACGTGTCACTGGATTATCCGCTACTGCCTCTCGCCTGTGCCATCGGAGCCAGCCCCATACCGCCATGGCGGCATAGAACAGGTAAAGCACCGACTCCGAATACAACCTAGCGTCAATAAACAGGCATACGCTGAGCAGGCTGCCAATAATTCCGAAAGCCCAGCAGCTTATTCGCTCTCGTATCAAAAGGAGCACGTAGAGCAGGTTGGCTCCGCTGGCAAGCACCTCTGCCAGCAGAGCGAGTGTCAGGCCATCTGTCATAGCAGTGCTTCCATTATGCACACTGGCAATTCATCGAAAACGACAGCGCTTCTCGGCGCTGCAGGCCCGGTGCTCGCCAAGCTGTTCACAGGTATTGTTAGCAAATGCAGCATTTTCGTCTCTGGTGTCTGTGCCAAAGTACAGCCCGCGCATCATCTAGACACTGCCGATGGTCTTCATCAAGGCGACATCCTGTCAATTTGCAGTGACAATGCTCTATCCTCGTGATGGGTCAAATCATTGACCGCTAAAGTTGTGCCGCTGCTTACGACCATGAGAGCCAGCAGTGCCGGTCTGAATGGGGTATAGCGCATGAGTGCGTAAGCACAATTAGCCTCTAGTGGTTGAGAGACCGGGAGGCCGACGTCGGATGGGTAAAACCGCACCGATTCCTACGCCGGTATGACCCGGATCAGGTTCAAGAGTTTGTCTACGATTGCAGACATCTCAGGCCTCAAGCCACCCCTTAGCGCTCAGCCGCCAGTATAATGCTTCAGGGAATAGATGCCTAGGCCGCGGCAGGCGTGCGGTCCCGGGAACGAGCGTGCAGGGACACAGGAAAGGTTATGTCATCAGGTGCATCACCAATGTTCACGACCGGCGAATGTATCGCTTTTGCTGAGCGTTCACCACGGGCTGTGGCGAACAAGGATCGTAGGGGCTGGATCGACCTCTTCGCTCAAAACAGTGTGGTGGAAGATCCGGTAGGGTCGGCGCCCCATATCAGCGGTGTCCCGCAGGATCGCGGCGGCGCTCGCACCGCGTCACGACTGGGCGCTTTTTATGACACGTTTATCGCGCCTAACGAGATACAGTTTCATGTGGACCGTGACAATGTCAGCGGGTTGCAGATCATGCGTGATCTCACTATCCAAATAGACATGTCCACGCAGGTTACAGTGTATGTCCCTGTGCATCTGCTCTATGAGCTTTGCATACAGGAAGGTGAACTCAAGATTGCCCGTCTTGCGGCGCACTGGGAGCTTCTGCCTATGCTGAAGCAGCAGATGGCAAGCGGTTGGCCTTTCTTGCGGGTGGGGCTTGCATCCGCATTGCGCCTGCTGCGCCATCTTGGATGGGGCGGAATGCTGGGCTTTGCGCGTGCGCTGTTTGGCGTGGGAGAGGCCGGCAAGCAGCAGGCTATCCGCTTTGCAGAATATTTTAATGCGCATAAGCAGGCGGAACTCACGGCCCTTTTTGAGTTGCACGCTTTGCCCAGCGTCGATGCCCCCGGTTTTGGCGGCAGGCGCCCGCTGCAAGACATGCTGAAAGAGGATGGGGTAGTCGTTCTCAGCAAGGTGCTCGCTGCAGGTGATGTGGTGTCAGCAACCGTGCACTACCAGCAGGGTGAGCGCGACTATCGGGGTGTCGCACTATTCAAACTGCAACGGCGCAGCCTGCAGATTGACGGGGTCAGCTTTTACTGGTCTGCGTGACCGATGACACCGTATAATCGTGGCTTTTAACGACGACACCGTAGACTCATGACCGTACGTACGCGCGTTGCGCCTTCGCCTACCGGAGATCCCCATGTGGGGACCGCCTATATCGCCCTTTTTAATCTGTGTTTTGCCCGCGCTCACGGCGGTCAATTCCTGCTGCGCATTGAAGATACAGACCAGACACGTAGCACGCCTGAATCAGAACAGGCCATCCTCGATTCACTGCGCTGGCTCGGGCTCACATGGGATGAGGGTCCCGATATTGGCGGCGACAATGGACCCTATCGGCAAAGCGAGCGCATGGACCTGTACCGTGAGCATGCGGATCAACTGGTTGCTGCGGGTAACGCGTTTCGCTGCTATCGCACAGCTGCGGAGCTGGACGCACTGCGTGAGGCGCGGCGCGCGGGGGGGCATAGCACTGCGCTCAAGCCCTCGGATCTGAGACTTGCCGACGAGGAAGTTGCTGCCCGGGAAGACAGGGGCGATCCGTATGTAATCCGGTTGTTGGTGCCAGAGGAGGAGGGGGTTTGTGTTGTGCGGGATATGTTGCGTGGCGACATCGAACTTGACTGGGGAATGATTGATGCGCAGATTCTGCTGAAGTCAGACGGCATGCCCACCTATCACCTGGCGAACGTGGTGGACGATCATCTTATGGGTATCACCCACGTACTGCGTGGTGAGGAATGGATCAACTCGGCGCCCAAGCACAAGCTACTTTACGAATACTTCAAATGGGACATGCCGCAGCTGTGCCATTTGCCCCTGCTGCGTAACCCTGACAAATCGAAGTTGAGTAAACGGAAGAACCCCACCAGCATTCTTTACTACGAACGAATGGGTTTTCTGCCCGAGGCCCTTATCAATTACCTGGGGCGTATGGGTTGGTCGATGCCCGATGAGCGTGAAAAGTTTACTCTCAGTGAGATGATAGATGACTTCGATATTCAGCGCGTGTCTCTGGGCGGGCCCATATTCGATCGGGAGAAGCTGAGCTGGCTGAACGGCATGTGGCTTCGAGAAGACTTTGACGACGAGGCGCTGGCGGACCGACTGGTAGATTGGGCCTTTAACAGGGATAACCTTATGCGAGTTTTGCCCCATGCTCGTCAGCGTATGGAGACTCTCAGTGATCTTGCCCCTTTGGCCGGGTTTCTTGTGTCCGGCATATTACCCCTGAGCGAGGCGAGTTTTGACTCGGTAAAAGGGGATCGCGAGGCGATTATAAAAGTTTTACAGTTTGCACTTTGGCGCCTTGAAGCCCGACGAGAATGGACGCGGGACCTTATCTGGGATGACATGAAAGGACTGGCGGATGCACTGGATATCAAGATAAAGGATTTGCTCGCCCCCCTGTTCATTGCAATCGCCGGCAGTAGTGCATCGTTTTCGGTCGTCGATTCAATGGCAATGCTGGGGCCCGATATGAGTCGTGCGAGAATACGCCACGCGGTAGAGGTGCTGGGAGGTGTCTCCAAAAAGGCAGCCAAGCGACTGGATAAGGAATACATGGCGCTAGGTGCACTTTGACAGGATGATCAATATTGCCTCCTGATTCGTCTCGGTCGGACTACACGCGACCTGTCTTATACTGCGCTTGTTAGCCGCGTTGGCATCGGCTCCGCGTTCTATCTCGCGGGGAAAATCTCTGTTTGAAGAACATGGGCTGCGAGCGTTAGTGTTGATGCCCACCCGGGCCATGAGCGTGCCCGTGGGCTAGTTCTTCAGCTGTAGCGGCACGCACATCATTGATTTCGATTTCAAACACTAATGTGCGCCCCGCCAAGGGGTGGTTGGTATCGATATCCGCTGAGTGCCTCCCCGCCTTGATCACAGTGACGGCTCGTCTGCCTTCCCGTGTATTCAGTTGTGCCGTATCCCCCGCACGCAGCTTGCCTTTGAATATCAGGTGCTTGATCGGTACCCGTTGCGTCTTGCCTTCCTGCCTTTCACCGTAGCTTTCTTTCGGGTCGACAGTGACGCTGAACGTCTCTCCCTTTTCACGCCCCGTCATGGTCTTTTCCAGCCCCGGAATAATACTGTTTGACCCGTGCAGGTAGGCAGTAGGTTCGCCGTCACGAGATGTCTCCAACGCTACCCCTTCACCGTCGCGCAGGGTGTAGTGGAAAGTGACGACTGCTTCAGCAGCTATGTTCAAGGGCATGTTCTCCGAATTGCAGGTGCAGTTGGCGGTAAAATAAAAACGCGTGTGGCGATTATAGCCTGTGATAATGCCGCAATCTCATCGGAGTTCAATTCAGTGCACCTATTGCGTTGCCGAGGGTGCTGGAATCGGCGAACATGGTTTCCTAATAATTTGCATTGAGGATGGTTAATGTTGGACAAGGACACCGAGCGATACAACGAGGGTCTGCCCGAGGCGGTAAACCGTGACGTGGCCCAGTTGATTCGATATCTGCGCTGCAGCAACGCGCCGGATGAGGTCCTCGCTGAGGCCACAAATCATGTGCAAGAAGCTGTGAAGGCGCTGCAGCCGTGGCTGCAAACCGGTGAGGGCTGGTCGACTATCTCGGTAGGCAGCGATATACCCGGTTTTCCCTGGAAGGAGGACGACCTGACGGCCTGCATGCCCTATAGTCCCATCAGCGGCAAGCGTAACCCGGTGTCTCTGCCACTGCACCTGTGGAAAAAAGCGGAGGGCGAGGTCGGCGGCGAAATCGTATTCTCCCCTACGTACGCAGGTCCGCCGGACAGTGTGCACGGGGGAATGATTGCCGCTGTGTTCGACGAGTTACTCGCCATGTCGAATGTTATTTCCGGTACCGCGGGTTTTACGGGCACCCTCACCATTCGTTATCGCCGGAAGACGCCGCTCAACACTCCGATTGAACTATGGGGTAAAAATGTGCGTCAGGACGGGCGTAAGCAATTGTGCCGAGGTGAGATGCGCGTCGGTGGCGAGGTAACGGCCTCGGCAGAGGGACTGTTTATCTGCGCCGCAGAAAATACAGGGCCGGGCTTGAGGAGTGAGTCGTCTGATTGAGAGCCTGACCGCCGGTACCTAGCTGGTTTTCCTAAGTGCTATGAAAGACAGAATTGCCATAGCAGATTCGAATGCAATGGCTCCGTAGGTGTAACCACCCAACCCCGCATCGGCCATGACGGCAGTGTAAAGGCGGGCTATGGCGAGTCCGCCCATCATCAGCACCAAAGAGGTAAGGGCGGGCCGATAGAGATCGGTTCGTAATGCGCCCAGCAGGCAAAACACCCCGTAGGCTGTCTGTAAGCCGCCATACATTGCGCCCAGTTCGGCAAGGCCGTCACCTGAAAGAATCGCCAGGCCCGCCATTTCAGCAGGCAGAGTTGGGTCTATCAGGCACATGACACCGTATGAAATGAAAGCGAGGGTAGACACCCACAGGATAAGCTTGCCTAACATTGTTCTCTCCTTGTTTTGTGCTCGGGCGGCGTCGCTGGCGAATCTTGTCAGCAAGCTTAGCACAAGGGCTTGCGACTGTTGACAGGGCGGCAGGGCACCACTAAAATGCGCTCCAACTTGCTGCGCTACTAATTTAAAAAGTTTCGTTTGATCAAACGCTTAGCAAGTTCTTTGGGCGGTTTTTCATGTTACTCAGGGCGCGTAAGAAATGCATTCGCCCCCGCCACAAGCCAGTTCACTGGGGCTATAGCTCAGCTGGGAGAGCGCAACACTGGCAGTGTTGAGGTCAGCGGTTCGATCCCGCTTAGCTCCACCAAATCAACGTAGTGACTTCAAATGGGCTAGGAAAATTTTCTACCCTCTTTTTTTGTGGCTTAAATTTTGCCCCACTCTGGGGTTGAAATTGCCGGATTTTTATCTCTTTTCAACAAAATTTTGGCTAAGCTGTTGTTTTTGCTATATTTTTGTGGATTGCAACACCGTAGAACGCAACTGCTGAATACTGTGAACTAGATCTTCAATATGTTAACTGCGCTTGGCAGGCAGGGAGTATAGTGTATTCAGGCAGAAAGGTGGGTGGGTGCAACTTATGAAAGTGACAATGGTAAGCATGGAAGACGGCATTATGGCGTGCGGCTTCCGTAAATTCTGTGGCCAGGTCGAACGACTTATCCCGGACGCTCGCTTCTGTTTCGTGTCGACCGGGAACATCCGCTCGCCTTTGGCTGTCCTGACCGGCAAGACCGGCGCCAGCGTGTTCCAAGATGACTCTGTCGATGAGATGGCCAGAGATTTGGCTGATTCTGACTTGCTCGGCTTTTCCAGTATGACCGGATACGCTGACCTTACCAAGAAGGTTATCAAGCGCGTACGAGAGATAAATCCCGACTGTACGATTATCTGGGGAGGCATACACCCGATCATCCATCCTGAGGATGCCATTCTGGCGGATGTAGATGGTATCTGCACGGGGGAGGGGGAGTTCGCCTTTGAGCAGTTTTATGAGGCCTTCAGTAACGGCAGAGATTACACAGAGACGAAAAACTTTTGGTTCAGACAGAATGATGAGGTCATTCGCAATGATTTTCTATCATTGCAGACCTCGGAAGACATGGAGGCCCTGCCTTTCGCCCGCCACGGCGGTGAGGAATACCTTTACGAGGTCGGGAGTGGTTTTCGTCCCATGGGCATGCATGACCGATTGCGATTTAACGGACTCGCGTTCAATACCGTGTGGTCAATCGGTTGCCCCTTCAAATGCACCTACTGCGGCAATACAAAGTTCATCGAAAACGATGTGGGCTACCGAAAGCTGCGTCACCCCAGTGCTCGGTATGCGGTGGCCGAGATAAAAGCCGCATTACAGACGCAGCCCTACCTCAGCACCGTTTGTTTCCACGACGACAGTTTTATGGCAATACCCTATGACCAACTCGCAGAATTCGCTGAGATTTGGCGTGAGGAAGTCGGAATTCCATTCGCGGTCTATGGGGTGATCCCAAACTATGTGCGACAGGACAAGTTGCAGGTGCTCACTTGGGGAGGTATGAACCGCATTCGCATGGGCGTGCAGAGTGGTTCCCAGCGCATACTCGATTTTTACCAGCGGCCCACACCGCCTGAAGATGTGCTGGCGGCATCTCACGTCTGTGCCGGGTTCGCGCCGAAGTTCCAGATACCACCTGCCTACGACATCATCATGGATAACCCGATAGAGACCCGGCAGGATGTCGTCGACACTCTGGAGATGATATATGCATTCGGGCGTCCATTTACGCTCAATATCTACTCGCTGCGGGCAATTCCTAATACAAACATGGAGAAGGCGCTGCGGGAAGCGGGAGTGGACATCGAGGAGATATCGTCCAGTTATATCAACATTCCGCCCCGTATGGGCAACATGCTGCTTTATCTTCTGGTCATCTGGCAGCCGCCGCGCTGGTTGTTTGATCGCTTGCTGAAACGCGTTCACGCAAGTTCGGAAGAGCAATCGCTGTATCCGCTCACTGCGATGGTTCTTCGCCTGATCTATTTTGTAAAGCGTGCTATTGACCACCTCCGCCACTTGGACTTCTCGACGATTCCTGGCTATATCGGCTACGCCGCATGGAAAGTAGGATTAGTGGATTTCTGGTGGAATAAAGTGATCCCCAAAATGGATAGGCCGGCACGACCGATTAGGCATCGTCGGGAAACGCTGGTCGAGGTCGTAGAGATCAACTAATGCGGCCATGGATCCCACATTGTAGTGTTCCGAGGTGCCTGATCTGGGCTTCAAGTGGCTACTCATTCGAGCTAGCGGAGACGCTGATTGCCAGTGGTACGCCAGACCTTGTTGCAGGGCGTATATACCCACTTATTGTCAGCTAGCGGTTTCTTCAGGCGACGAGAGTCGATGCCTCCGCAAATATGGTGAACAATTGCGCTGCGCGTTAGCTCACCAATGCGGAGGCGCTCCGGCGGGATGTGAGAGCGTCAGGGGTAGTATCTGCACAATTATTGAGCGGTAGCAAAGGTACTCAGTGCGCGTGGATGCTCAGTAAGCCATTGTGTTGTCAGTGTGTAGGCATCCTCTGTCCATGGGATCGGTATGTGTGGCCCCTCATTGATGGTCCATAGCGCAACCTCAGTGCCCTGCGCGCAGCCTGTGTACAGGAGTCGTTCTGTTTCGGCGTTGGGAACGGTGCCGTCGATGTCGACATCGGGCAACAATTCGGGTGCTCGTGGTTCGCAACCAGCCAGTTCCGCAAATCGCTTGGAGGTTTCAGGAGCGTCGGGATAGCTGCCGGGTTTGCCCTCGTAGGGAATGGTTTCATCGGCTGTGCCATGCAGAAGCAGTACCGAGACGGGATATTTAGCGGGCTTGCAGGATTCTGCGTTCTCCCAGGTAGACCCTGCCAGGCTAATCACCGTGGTGACGATGTCTGATGCTTCACAGGCCAGACGCAAAGCCATAAAGCCACCGTTGGAGTGGCCGTAAAGTGCAACCCGGCTGGTGTCGATACTGTAAGTCGAAGCGGCTTCTTCGACCAGGGCTCTGATGTAGGCGACGTCATCAACGCTACGATCAGTGTCATCAAATGCGCAACAGGCTGGTGTTGCGTTCCAAAAGCGATCGCTGTTGGTATTTAGCGTACCGTCTGGCGTTATCAATACATATTGCCCTGCGTCCACGCCCTGGGTGAAGCCAAGATAAAGGGACTCGATAGCACCGGTAGCGCCAAATCCGTGCAGTACAACCAGCAGGGGATAGCGGGTATTTGAATCGTAGTCACTGGGAATGTGGACTGTTGCCAACCTGTCCCCACCGATTGCCAATGGCGGGTTTGAGGCGCAGCTGTTTGAGTCGCTGCAGCCGCTGAGAAGCGGTTCACTGGCTGCGGGTGCGGCTAGTGATGTTGAGTTGCTACTGCCAGAGCAAGCGGTCAACGTGAATAATAGTAGTGCTGCGGTCGTTATCAAGCCTAACGCCGGCGTGCTGTTTGCTAAACGCATAATCAGATTGTCCATGGTATGTGTGAGGTGTCTGATAGTGTTGTGCCGTGTAGGTATAACAGATTTTACGTCAAAACCCCCTATTTAGATTTCCCGTAATGCAGCGCGTCGGGCAGACTCAGGCCGAGTAAGCTGATTCGGTAAGCCGCTGCAACGGGAATACACCCTTTTAGGGGTTTTCATTCGGAGCGGTGGGCTCTAAACTTGTCACCCCGCTGGTTAATGCGTCGAAATTGTCTATGTCGAAACACTTATTATTGCTACTGTTATTAAGTGTAGTTGGCGCCGCGCCGGTGTCGGCACAGCCGCGACTCGTGTTGCAAATAACAGTGGATCAGCTGCGAGGGGATCTGCCCTGGCGACACATGGAGCAGTTTGGCGAAGGTGGGTTCCGTTACTTGGCAGACAAAGGCGTTTGGTTCACCAACGCCGCTTATCAGCACGCCAATACTGAAACCATTGTCGGTCATACATCACTGGCTACGGGAGCGGTTCCAGCGGTGCATGGCATGGTGGGCAACATATGGTTTGATCGCGGCAGCAGCGAGCTTGTCTACAATATTGAAGATCCTCGCTATGCACTGCTGAGTGCCGACGCCGGTGTTGATAAATCGCGTGAGATAGACCCTACCCAGCGAGTTGCGTCTACCGATGGACGATCGCCGCGCGGCATACTTAGCTCAACGTTTTCCGACGAGCTCGCAAACCGCTATGGCGGAGAGAGCAAGATATTCGGAGTCTCGGTCAAGGACCGGGGTGCCGTGCCACTCGCGGGAAGATCAGGCAAGGCGTTCTGGTTCTCAAAGTCCTTGGGAAATTTTGTGACTTCCAATTTCTACTATGATGCATACCCAGACTGGGTTTCGGAGTGGAATGGCGCGGGTAAGCTGAATGAGTATGCAGGGAGCAGCTGGACCTTGCTAAATAGTCCAGATAGCTATCAAAAACTGTCAGAGGACGACAGCCCATGGGAAACTAATTTCCCCGGGTTTAACAGGACTTTTCCCCACTCTTGGGGAGCGCGCAACGATAAATATTTCACCACTTTGCTTACGGTCAGCCCTGCGGGAGACGAGCTTACACTGGACTTCGTGAAAGCTCTGGTGAACGCCGAGAGGTTGGGGCAGGACGCGATACCCGACTACCTGTCAGTCAGTTTTTCCTCCACTGATTACATAGGGCATCTTTTTGGTTCCTCCAGTCTCGAAATGGAGGATAACCTGCTTCGGTTAGACCGCACTCTGGCTGAGTTATTCGCCTTTATCGATGAAAAGGTGGGGTTGGAGAATACACTCATCGTTCTATCGGCAGATCATGGGGGCCCGGAAGTGCCCGGCTACCTTCGGTCGCTCGGTGATGACGTAGAGCATGTAGATCCGGAATATTTCGATACCGTGGCATTGAACGAGGCATTGCGCCAAGCGTCTGGTGTCGATGTCGATCTGGTAAAGACCTTTTTCACTCCGTATGTTTATTTGGATCAGCGTTTAATAGCCGCCGAGGGTCTGGATCTCGCAGAGATACAGCGTGACGTTGCAGAACTGTTGATGCAGCGCCCGGAGGTATTCACTGCGTTTGCAGCTGTCGATATTGCGGCAGGCCGCCTTCCGGACAGTCCTGTGGCGAACATGGTGGCAGCCAGTTACCTTGCGGAGCGATCAGGGGATGTGCACGTGGTATTTGGATCTCAGGAATTTATTGCTGACTTTGACGGTCTCACCGTGGCTGCTACCCATGGTTCTCCCTGGCATTATGATCGTCATGTACCCATCGTGTTTGCCGGCACCGGCGTTAAATCGGCACGGGTCAGTCGAGCTGTCACGCCCTATGATATTGCCAGCACCATGGCGAATATACTCGAGATAGAGGCACCTTCGGGGTCAGTTGGTGAGGCGCTGTTTGAGGTGCTCCCTGTAAAAAAAATACGTTAGCCGTCACGCCGGATTAGTGCTAGGAGTCCAAATCTGACAAACTCGGCTTGGTCAGTGTGTCCATTGAGGTTTTCTCGATAATGGATTTCGACCTGCGTTCACTTTAGCCAAACATGGATACTTACAATGAAATTCGCCGCACTTTTTAATTATTTCGGATTGTTTTTTGCGCTGGTTGCGGCCCTGACCGGTTGCAGCAACAGCGACAACGACAACGACAATTCCTCCAATAATACGGTTTCTTTGCCTGAATTCAGCAGTCCTACTGCTGGAAATGCGTTATTGCCTGGCCCGTTTTTTGATGACCGCGGTTACGAAAAAGCAGAATATTTTGTTTCCGGAATAGCTGAATCTTATACCAATGTGAATGAGCTAACGTCTTCCGGAGAATGGCAAGTTCAAGCCGCTGAGGTTGCTGATTATAAAACACGAGTTGTCGTATTCAGACCGTCCAACCCTGCGAATTATAACGGGGTAGTAATTGTGGAGTGGTTGAATGTCTCAGCAGGGTCAGACTTGGCGAATGACTGGATGCTGGCACATACCGAGCTCACGCGCAGTGGCTACGCGTGGATCGGCGTATCTGCTCAAGCGCGCGGTGTAGAAACTTTGAAGGAAACGAGTCCTGAGCGATACTCGACAATGAATCATCCCGGAGACAGTTTTTCTTATTCGATGTTTTCGCAGATCGGGAATTTGATCAGGAGTAATTCTGATGAAGGGCTTCTTGGTTCGCTTGGCTTTGACGCGCTTATAGCGGCAGGCGAATCACAGTCGGCGTTTCGCCTGCTAACGTACGCTAATGCACTTTCCAAACAGGATGAGATGTACGATGGCTACTTTATTCATAGCCGCTATTACAGCAGTGCGCCCTTGTCGCAATCGCCACAGGCGGATATATCCGCACCAGAGATCGTCTTGATTAGGGGTGATTTGCAAAGACCTGTGATGATGCTGCAAACAGAATCTGATGTAGTGGCGCTTAGTTCCTACTTGAACAGGCAGGAGGATTCAGACTACTTCCGCTTGTGGGAGACCGCCGGCACTGCACATGCAGATCACTATATAACGGTTGCAAATCGCTCTGATAATGGTGATGACCCAAATATAGCCGCTGTATTTGAGGCTCCGCTGTTCTGTGACAAGCCGATAAATACCGGGCCACAGCACTTTTTGGTCAAGGCCGCCATCGCATCTCTTGCAGCATGGGTCGTCGAGGGCACGTTACCCACGATAGCGGATCGGCTTGTCGTCGACGAAGCGATACCTGCTTTGTCTCGCGATGATTTGGGGATTGCCTTGGGTGGTATCAGGACGTCTTTTGTCGATGCGCCACTTGCAACGTTATCCGGCGAGGGCAATTCTTCGGAGAGTTTTGGCTTTTGCAATCGACTTTTCGGTACGACAAAGCTGTTCGATGCAAACACTATTGCGACGCTGTACGCTGATAATGACGCGTATCTGAATGCCGTAACGGCCTCTACCAACGATGCTGTTGCGAATGGGTTTCTTCTGGCTGAAGATGCGTCTCTGATCATTGAATACGCAGCTCAGCTCGATATTTTTGACTGAACTGTATGCGTTTTTGAGATAACTTTGGCGACGCTCTTGCCGCTAACGCGGCGCTATACAATAAATGATTGCCAGCGGACGCGCGCAGTTGGCGGGAATGCCTGCCTGCTGAAAAGGTTCGACATGATACTGCCACTACACATTGCAAAAGGTATGCACGCACCAATAAACGCGTTGTTGTTAAAGCGCTTCTGCGGTTGCATTGATGGTGTGGCGGAGACAACGTGAGTAAAAACTGTCTTGCAGAACCACTAAAGCTGCCTTGTGGAGCAGTGATACCCAACCGCATCGCGAAGGCCGCTATGACCGAGGGTCTTGCCTCACCACAGGGTATTCCAACGCCTGAGCTGGAGCGGCTATATGGGTTTTGGAGTGATGGCGGTGCAGGCCTGCTGCTATCCGGAAACATTATTGTTGATGGAGATCACCTTGAGCGTCCTGGTAACGTGGTGATCGAGAGTGAAGCAGATGACATGATGCTGACGGCATTGCGGCGCTGGGCGACTGTTGCAACGCGCGGTGGCAATCATTTTTGGGCCCAAATTAGTCATGCCGGAAGGCAGACACAGAAGCCGGTGAATCCCCGGCCGAAAGCCCCCTCGGCAGTCAAAGTGGGATTGCCTGGAGGGCAGTTCGGTACACCAGAGCCTCTTACAAGGGCAGAGATCGCGGACATAGTGCAGGGTTTTACCCGCTGCGCTGCTACTGTTAAGGCGGCTGGCTTTACGGGAGTGCAGATACATGCTGCACATGGCTACCTTTTGTCCCAATTTCTCAGCCCTCGAACCAACTTGCGTAACGATGAGTTCGGTGGCTGCCTGGAGAATCGTGCGCGTCTGCTGCTGGATATCGTGGATAATGTCCGTGGTGCGGTAGGTAGCTCTTTTCCGGTTTCAGTCAAACTTAACAGCGCCGATTTTCAGAAGGGAGGATTCGATTTCGAAGAGAGCCAGCAGGTTGTTCGCTGGCTTGAAACGGCCAGTGTAGATTTAGTTGAGATATCCGGGGGCACTTATGAGCAGCCGCGGCTGTTGGGCGTCACCGGTATGGAAGAGGCCGACGAGCAGGAATTGCAGGAATCAACCAGAATTCGAGAAGCCTACTTTGTCGACTTTGCTCTGGCGATGCAAAAGACGGTATCGATACCGCTAATGGTAACTGGAGGGTTTCGCCGACGCGACAGTATGGAGAATGCGCTAGAGCAAGGCGGCGCAGACCTGATCGGCATAGGCCGTCCCATGTGTGTAGTGGGCGACGCGCCCCGTCAGATTCTCGAGGGCCGAGAAGAGCTCCCTCGCTTTGAAGATGGTCTAGCTATGTGGCCTTTCTGGCTCTCGTTTCTGAATCAATCCGATGCGCTACGCACACTGGGAACGTTCGGAATCCAGTTCTGGTATTACGCGCAGTTGAGTCAAATCGGGGAGAGCGGCGCCCCCGACGCTAACATGCGTGTTTTCACCGCCGCGCTGAAAGTGATGAGGCACCAGAAGCGTTGGCTTGCTGCGCGAAAGCAGGGCTCGCCGCGGCTTTAGGTCCGTCGCCACTGGTTGTAGACCTTGCAAATTCTGAGGGCGTGCAGTAACCCGAAGCAGTCTGGTTGGCTCGTCCAGCCCCATTACAGCTCGACAGGTGTAAGGCTGTGTTGTGTCACGTCATGCCGCCGGAGGCGGATCGATTATCAGGCGCGCAAAGTCACTATTTGTTGCATGGGCAGTGTCGGAGTGATTGATCACAACACCCACTATCTAGTAGTATTAGCCTTTAGAAAGCACCAGATGTTGCCACTGCTCCGGGAACCAGAAGCGCCCGGAATTCGGCGGCGTGTCTCAATAGACCCTTAATCCAGGGCGGCATCTTGTCGCTGCCGACACAGTATTTATGCCCCAATTTTCACCCACTTCACTGCACAGCACTCGGCTGGTTCGCTCCCTCGCCGCGTTAATCGACACGCCATCGCATGATAGTGGTCATCAGTTCAGCCGCCGTCTGGGCACTCTTATTGATCTCGGGGATTCGGTCAAATTGGCCAATGCTCAGTCGGGTCTGAAAGAGCTCGTCTTCGAACCCGGTGTGGTCGATCCTGCGAGCATCCGCAGGGACTTCCTCGCCGGACGTGCGGCGATTATCAACGCGATACTGCAAGCCTGCGTGCCCGGGGAGACTGCAAGCCGCATCCGCTTTCCCACAGTAACGGCGACTACCCTTGAGGCCGAGGCGACTGCCCCGGACGCCTACAGCGCGTTTTACCGCGCTCAGCAGAGTGAGATCAGCTATGCGGTTTTGCGCTTGCATACTGCCATTCGTGCTGATGTGGCCGGCATATCGTCGGGTCTGCAGCAGCTGGCTGCGCTAGATGGTGCGTTGGGGGCGGCCATGGGAAATCATTTAAGAGGGTACTTCGGTGCGGTTCCAGCGCTGCTGGCCCGGCACGTGGTTACCCTGCGCTCTGACTGTTTAGAACAACTGGATGGCAAGTCCTACCAGGCCGACTTCTGGCTTATGCAGTTAGGTAAATTACGCGCCGATATTCAGAACCTGTTGCTGGCCGAGGTGGAAGCCCGCCTGCTCCCGTTGCAGGGTCTGGTTGAGGCACTTCACGATGGAATGATGGATTAATTAATGAACAGACTTCTCTTTAGCGTAGCATTTCTTCTCGGCGCGGGCGCCATTACTTGGGTTGCCGCAGGATTTCTCGGTAAAGATACGTTGGCGTTAGCGGTGACGGTGATAATTGGACTGGTGTTTGTGCTGGGGGTATCCGAATTGCTGCAGTTCAGGCGCGAAACTGCCAGCCTGGTGAAGGGTCTCGATCGTGCAAGCGCAGAGGAGGGCTTGCCAGCCTGGCTTGCACGGCTGCATCCGTCCCTTCGCGCTGCCGTTCGGTTACGGATAGAAGGGGAGCCCGTGGGCCTTCCCGCGCCCGTATTTGCGCCATACCTGGTGGGCCTCCTGGTCATGCTCGGTTTATTGGGAACCTTTGTTGGTATGGTCGTAACACTGGAGGGCGCCGTGCTGGCGCTCACTGGCAGCGCGGACCTCGCGGCTGTTCGCAATGGACTGGCGGCACCAATTGAAGGGCTGGGGCTGGCGTTTGGAACCTCGGTCGCAGGTGTGGCGGCATCCGCAGCGCTGGGTCTTGGCGCGACGCTAAGCCGGCGTGAGCGTATTTTGGCCACACGGCAGTTGGATGCTGTTATTGCCAGTACGTGGCGAAAGCATTCACTGGTGCACAGCCGGCAGGAGACCTACAAAGCAATGCAAAACCAGGCAGAGGCGCTGCCGCAACTGGTGGCACAGCTGTCCGCGATGGGGCGACACCTGGAGGTCTTGGGTACCACATTGAACACCACCTTGGTGCACAATCAGGAATCGTTCTTACAGTCAGCGGGAGAGGACTTCACAGCGCTGGCCGATACCGTCGACAAGTCGTTGCGGCAGGGCTTGGCCCAGGGTGCAAGGCTGGCAGGTGAGGGCATTGCTCCGGTGCTGCGCAAGACGTTTACGCAGCTCTCAGAGGAAGCGAAAGCCACGCAGCAATCGCTGGCTGATGGACTGGCCTCGCAAGTAGCTGCCGTGGGTGAGCAACTCGATATGAGCAGCGCGCGTATTAGCGAGACCCTCAGTAACACGCTGTCGGAACAGCGTAACGTGAGTGAAGCGCTACTGACGGCGCGGGTAGAAGGTGAAGAGGTATGGGCCCGTGAGCAGGGAGAACGTATAGAACAACTGAGTGAAACGCTATCGGAAAAACTGGAGGCATTACATGTCGCAGAGGCGCAGCGTGGTGAAGGCCTGGTAAAGCAGCAGCAGCTATTTTTCACCGAACTGTCAGCACAGCTTGAAGCACTCAGCCGGGCTGAGGCGAGCCGCGGCGACGCGGCAGTTGAGCGGCTCGCAAATCTGGAAATTGTGGTGACTGAACAACTGGGTCATCTCGGAGCTGGACTGGAAGTGCCTGTGAGTCGATTACTTGAGACGGCAGCGGAGGGGCCAAAAGCCGCGACAGAATTGCTTGTGAGTCTGCAAGAAGCGATGGGCAATACGCTGGCGCGGGACAACGGTCTGTTGGGGGAGCGGTTGCAAGTAATGGAGCAACTGAGTGGGCTGGTTGAATCGTTACAGTCGAATTCTCTGCAGCAACAGGAGGCCGTAGTTGAACTTGCGGCGAGCTCGCACAGTGTGCTCAAAGACATGGGCGAGAGTTTGGGTGTGCGGGTGGAGAGCGAGGTCGCCAGGGTCTCGGCTGTTGCCGTCGATGTAGCGGCTAGTGCGACGGAGGTGGCCAGCTTTGGGAGTGCGGTAGGGGCAGCGGTAGAACAGTTCGCTCTTGCAAACGATAAACTGATAAATAATCTTGGTCGCATTGAGCAGGGTTTGGAAGGGGCGAGTGCGCGCAGCAACGAGCAGATGGGCTATTACGTCGCTCAGGCCCGGGAGATCATCGACCAAAGCATGTTATCGCAAAGAGAAATTATTGACGAGCTGCGCAGGGTCGGGACGCCCGATCTGTTTGCCGCCGAGGCAAGCTAGTGGACGAGTTGCAAACAGAGTTATCCGAGGAGACTCCGGTTTGGGCGGTTTTCGGCGATCTTATGTCAGCACTACTCGGCGTGTTTGTGCTCATTCTGGTGTGGGTGGTTGGTTACCAGTTGCAGTTGAGCGCTTCGCTGGACGAAGAAATTGTGCGTCGTGAACAGGCAGAGCAGCGGCGTGAAGCGCTGGAGGTAGCCCTGGCAGATCCGCTTGCTATGGGGCGGATCACCGTGAATGAGGGTCGTATCGGTATCAGTGGCTCCGTGCTGTTTGATTTGAATTCGAATGTGCTGCAGGCAGACGGGCAGACACTGCTGGCCAGCTTGGTGAGACCTCTCAAAACGTATCTGGGTAGCCGTCGCGAATTGCTTATGATCAGTGGCTTTACCGATGACTTGCCTATCCAGCGCGGTAACCTGCAGTTCGAGGACAACTGGGAGCTTTCGGCACAGCGTGCCCTGACGGTTACACGGGCGTTGATCGAAGCAGGTATGCCAGCAGACCTGGTATTCGCTGCCGCCTTTGGTGACAGCCAGCCGGTGGCAGATAACCAGAATGGCAAAGGTCGGGCCTTGAACCGTCGTGTAGAGATTGCCCCTGTGCCGAGGTCGTCCGGCGATGGTTAAGGCTTTATGGATAGACGATATGGAATCGGAGCTGTCTGATTGGTCTGCTGCAGGAAGCGGTACGTTAGCTGCAACTCGGCGCAGGCAGCTTTTGTATATTTTGAAGCGTGCTCGCGTTAGTGGCGGTGCTGTGCAAAATGCGCTGCGGGAGCGTGCGGAGGCCCTGCTGCAGATTTGTCGCGAGGGAGCATTACGGGAGGATGCGCTGGCGGCATCAATGTCAGCGGCACATCCTCTCCGGCCGGCCATGGATGTCGCGGAACTGACTGCGCGGCTCGATGGCCTCGAAGTCGGCAATTCTGCCGAGTTCGATGATGTGTTGCAGCAGCAGGAGCTGAATCTGATGGAGGGCTTCGCGGCTGTGGATAACCTCGCGCAGCCGCCGGGCCGCATGCCGGAACTCAAAGCCATGCGCTATGTGCGCACCGCGCTCACTGAATTTGGTGCCCAACGTCGCGTAGCGCAGGCCAGTCGTGAAATCCATGACGAGTCGGGTCCGTTGAATCCGCAGAAACTTGTTACAGATTCTTTGCACTTGATGGGGCAATTATCACCGGCTTATTTGGAGCGTTTCATTGCGTATTCGGACACGCTACTGTGGCTTGATGCTGCTGGAAAATCCCGCTCCAGGGGGCAGTGATTGTTGCATGGACGACAGGGTGGTGCAGGCATGGCGGAGCAGTGCAGTGTGCCAAATGCCTCTTAGGCAGTTACTCTGTAAGTTAGCAGGTCGTGCCGAAAGGTAGGTGATTGATGAAATTGGTGTATACGCACCCTAACTTGGCAATAGTGGTTCAAGCCGCCAGCTTACTGCGGCATGCTGGAATCGACAGCGAATTGCGCAATGAATATGCGTCAGGGGCGATAGGGGAAATTGCCCCTATCAATGCTTGGCCGGAGCTATGGGTGTCGCGGGAGCGCGCTGTGGATCAAGCGCTGGAGATTGTAGAGGCCATGCAGCGGCCGGTAGATTGCCCGGACTGGAATTGCGGTCAATGCGAGACCAACAACCCGGCTACGTTTGACACCTGCTGGCATTGCGGCGAGGATATTGCTCACTAGGTGACGCCGAACGGGTAAGCTTTTTAAGCGCAGAGTACGCGCATCTTGGTGGTCACAGCAGGCCTTGAATACGCTGATAACCACGTCGTGGTACATCGCCTACTCGCTGTTGCGAGGGGTGACTTCTGCAGGCTTGAAACAGACCAGCAGCCAGGCTGCAAAAATACCTGTAGCAAAGAGTGCGATTGCAAATATCATCATGCAGTACTTCTATCTGACGTGACGGCGTCAGTCTATAAAGCCAACGCGTTTTGCTCCACGACTTTCAGCGTCAAATCCATCCCTATCCCCGCCACTTGGGGGGCGTCTATTGGGTGCAGATGCGTTTAGACAATGCATGGTATCGGTCTAGGATGCTCAATCGACCGAAGCGCAAATGGCCCACGTCTGGCCGCGCACGCTGAAATTTTGTCCGTTACTTCTATAGCGCACCTGCCAACCTTCCCCATTGTTCAGTGGGAGGCTACTGTCCAGAAACCAGTTGGGGTCCAAGGCAGTGGCCCCGCCGCCCAGCACTTTTTTATCGCTAGGACACTCGACCTGGCCCACGGCGACTGAACTGTTAGCCGCGGCAAAACCGTTGGATACCAGTTGATAACCGGGCACTCCCGCTCGGGGGAAAAAGTATCCCTGTACGTCTACCACGACGTGCTCATCCGTGTCCCGTGCCAGAATGCCCAACGTTCCGCCATCGGGGCAGTCTGTTTCGTTGGCGTTACAGAGGGTGGCGATCGTCGTGTTACCGATTATCTGGCCTGCATTGAAGTTGACGGTCGCACCGGCACCTCTGGCCGGGGGAGGCAAATCTGAGGGGTAGGCGCTAAGGATCCCGTTTCCGGTGGATGATTCCGCTGGGACGGCGACAATGTAGGCGGCGAGAGCCACTGGCTGCTCACCACTCGCTGCCCTGGGGTTGGGGCAATCAGCGCCTCCCTGGTTGCCCAAGACGTTATCTGAGCTTTGCACAAAGAAGTCTCGGGATGTATTTGCCAGCATTACCCCCATTGCTGAATTGCGAGTGTCGATAATACGGCAGGGTTCGACTGGGATGTAAACGGACGCTTCCTGCGGAGAATTCTGCCCCCACGTTGTACTACACGCCGCGAATACGAAAACAGCGAGGAAACTTCGGATCATAATGATTGTCCTGTTGACGGTAGTGCTGGTTTGTTCTCGAAATCACGGTGACTTGCGCCGCAATCGTTGCAGCCCACATGTTAGATTGGCCGGCGCGAATATTCCAGCTTAGTGCGGTTCTGTTAAGATATGGTGTGGCATACTGGTCGTAACATTGTAAAAGCAGGACGCACTCAAAGGGGTCGGTGATGGGAAGCAAGCATCATGAATAACGAAGCGACCCTGAATCGAGACATATTCGACGAATCTGCTTACGCTGGCTACTATGCGGATGTCCACAGGGCGCTGGAGGCAGGGTGGATTGAAAGCGCATGGTGGCACTATGAGCACTACGGTCGCGCAGAAGGCCGTCGCGCCTTCATTGTAGATTACCATTTTGATGACGCCTATTACCTCAGGGCTTACCCTGTTGTCCTGCGGGAGATAGAGTCAGGCCTGGCGGCAGGCCCCCGGGATCACTACCTGCGTATTGGTAAGGCAAGGGGCTTCCTGCCGCATTACCTGGGCAAGCGCTCGGACGATGCGGCGTTGCTGCAATCACCCTTTGGCGGCCTATGGCCTGATTTGGCCAATGGGGCAGATGTGCTGGCAGGTAAGCTCGAAACCGGCCAGTTAACACCTCAGCAGTGCGAACTGGTGCAACATTGGATGCAGAATGGCTATGTGATCATGGCAGGCGCAATATCCGAGTCGCTGGTGGATAGGGTCGTGGCAGATATGGATCGAGCCTATGCGGGCGACATGCCGATGCTGCGCTTTGAGTGTCACGCGCTTGATGAGGAAGGGCTGGTATCGTGGCAGCCAGGGGTCCAGACGCACGCCGCTAAAGCGATTGATATGCATCATTTTTCTCCCGCGGCACGAGAAATGATGTTTGCGGATGGAATCAGTGAGTTTCTGGGGCTAATTTTTGAAAGTAAGGCCTTCGCCTCCCAGTCGCTGGGTTTTATGCGCGGTTCGGGACAGGAGGGGCATCAGGATTCAGCCTACGTTCCCTATACGATTCCCCGGCAGTTCGCGGCCAGTTGGATCGCCCTGGAGGATGTGACTATCGGCGCGGGAGAACTATTCTATTACCCCGGCAGCCATCAGTTTCCTGATTTTTTATACAACGGACGTTTCAAGAGTATTGTTGAGGCGGAGCGATCTGGCTTTACGGTAGACAGGATTGAGGTGGAGCAGCACGTGGCCAGTTTGCAGCGCCGTGTAAAGCACACGGGACTGAAAAAACAGGTGCTCGAGGCAAAAAAAGGTGACGTCCTGATTTGGCATGCAGATCTTGTGCATGGTGGAAACCCTGTGTCGTGCGACACAACACGAAAAAGTTTTGTAACGCATTATTGCCCCAAACGAATAGCTCCCCTTTTCAGTGAGCATATGAGCACTGATCTCTACGATCATGATGGCCATATTCTTACAACGCAACATTATGCCAAGGCAGATTTCCAAGAGTAGGGTGCCTACCAGTGATTCTGGCCGAGCCCAGTAATCGCTTCTGCGGCATCCCGGGTGGCGCCGGCTATCAATCCCACTCCACAGCAGTCACCTATTGCCTTGACACGAAACCCCGCACCCCGTATCGCCTCGCACAGACTTGTATCCGGTATGGGTTCTCCTGTAACCAAAACAGTATCGGTAAACAGTTCTCGTCGTGTTCCGTTGCCCGAGAGTATAACAATACCGGACGATTTTATTCGCTCTATGTCTACTCGTGTATTAACCGTCACTTGCAGGCGATCAAGTCGATCCATGTGCTCTGCGCGTCTTTTTTTCCCCACTTCTGGCGCGATCTTTGTCCCGGAGTCAAGCAAGTGAACTCGTCGTTTTCGGTGAGCAAGAAACTCTGCAAGTTCTACCGCTGCAAGGTCAGCACCGACAATCGCAACTCGTTTTCCGATGGGCATCCACAGCTTGCTCGTCGCTCGGAGCCATCTCGGGCGAAGCAAGGCCTGGACAAATGCCGGTGCGTCGAGCATACGCTGCCGCAGTTGTGCACCAGTCATTACTCCGGGTGAATTCATGCCGGGTATGGCTGATGTCGCTATTTTTGCCCCGGTGGCTACGATGACGGCATCCGGAACGAGTTGGCTGATGGACTCTACGCTGGCGGGTGTTCCCAGTTGAAGTTGTATGGGTAATCGGTTCATCTGTGACTTCAGGTAATCGAGAAAAGCCTCGTTAGCGGCGTGTACGGTCGATGCCAGCAGCAGCGAACCCCCGAGGTGTCGCTGCTGCTCCACTAGCGTGACGCGGTAGCCCGATGCAGCGGCCTGTCGCGCAGCTTCCATGCCTGCAGGGCCGCCGCCTATCACGACCAGATGGAAGGGTGAGGCTGTCGGCGCAGGCATAGACGCTAGTGAATGCTCGCGGCCTGACAAGGGGTTTACGGCGCAGCGTAAGTCATCGTGGGTCTGCATTGAGTCAATGCAGCCTTCGCATGATATGCAGGGTCTTATGTCTCCTGTCCGCCCGCTCGCAACCTTATTGGGTAGTTCCGGATCGGCGAGGAGAGGGCGTGCCATAGCCACAAGGTCAGCCTGTCCGTTACGAATTATCGACTCCGCCAGGTCGGGGTCGTGAATGCGTCCCACCGCCATGACAGGCACATTGACTACATTGCGGATGGACTCCGCATTAGCCGCATTCAATGCTGGCCCCGCCTCTGTGCGGCTTACCATTTGGGTCACCAGGGCATCGCTGATGCCGCCGCTGACTCGGAAGCATTTCACACCCGCCTCGACCAGAGTTGGGGCGATGGCCTGCGTATCATCGAGGCTACGCCCCCCCGGCGCTCGTTCGTAGCCGGAAATACTCAGTGTTACTGGAAAATCAACTCCGGCGCGGGCACTAATTTGCTCCAGCACTTCTACCATAAAGCGTGTGCGTGTCTCGAGCCGAAAAGCCGAGTAGTCGTCGGTCCGCTTGTTTCTTAATGGTGACAGGAAAGATCCCAGCAGGTTGTAGCAATGCGCCGCGTGCAGTTCGATACCGTCGTAACCGGCTTCCCGCGCGCGCCTGGCGGCTTCGCCATACTGTATGGCAATATCCGCTAGCTCGTCTGCCTTCAGTTCACGTGAATGCCAGCCCCATACGGGCGCCACGGCGACGGACGGCCCAACAGGTTGATCGCCGCCGAACATTAAGGCAACGCTCTCGGGCCCCGTATGGCTGATCTGCGGCTGTACTTTTGCACCGTGTTGGTGAACGGCTTCGACGAGCCGGCGGTGCTTGTCGATGAAGCGATCCTCTCCCAGCGTCATGGAACGGTGCATATAGGGGTGTTTTACATCAACGGTGACTAATTCCAGCGTGATCAATCCTACGCCGCCGCGGGCGCGGGCCTCGAAATGGCCGATCAGTCGCTCGCTCGGTGTCTGATCGTCATTGCAGTAAGCCGTGGTCATAGGAGACATCACCATACGGTTTTTAAGGCGCATTGTCCCAATGTCGATAGGAGAGAGTAGTTTGGAAAAGCGATCACTCATAACGATTTCACTGTTTGTGCGCTTCTAGGTTGGCGTGACGGAGAATTGAGAGGGAATAATACCCCATGCTGAACAATTTCGTACCTGGCGAGGACAGTAAGCTCGCAGACCTGATTTGGCGCATGGGTAACTGCATAGTAGACTCACGTAACAGTTTTCCTTTACTTTTTTAGCCAAAAGATGGGGAAACGAACCCACTGGTGATGGATAGTGCCGGGGTGCAGAGGAATATCAATGAAACAACTGTATTTACATATTGGCCTCGGCAAGACCGGATCGTCCGCGTTGCAGTCCTGGTTGTCGCTGAATGCAGAATTAATTGCTCGACAAGGTATTGATTACGCCGACATCGTACCAGAGGTGAAATTTGGAGAGAGTTTGTCCGGAAACGGTATCGCGTTGCATCACGCTTGTGTTGATCAGGATTTTGACCGCATCGAAGAGTTATTGACCTCCACTTATTTTTTTACTCCAGGCAATACAGTGGCTATCGTCAGCTGCGAACTGCTGCAAGGCTTAAGTCTCCCGAAGATCGAGACAATAAAGGATATCTGTAACAGAAACGCTATTGAAGTGACGATCGTCGCTTACGTCAGGAGTGTCTACGAATGGCTCTACTCTACTTATGTACAATTCGTGAAGCGGGCATCTCATACACACAGTTTTGGTGCGAAAAGTGAAGATCTGGATTTCGCAGCATTTCACGACAGCCTTGTTCGTTATTTTGAGGTATTTGGCGAGCGGGTGAATGTCCTGAATTACGATTCTGCGAAAAAAGATATTTATTCCTCTTTCGCCGGAGTAACGGGTATCGCAACAGATGCCCTTAAACCGCTAAACATGAGGGTAAACCGCAGTCTTTCCTTTAAGGAGGTGGAGGTTCTGCGGCGGATCAACGCGCTGCACAACGGCGCATTTTCTACGCAGATCTCTAATTTTGTGATTTCACAAGCTCCCGATATAAGGTCGCCTGTCTATTACGATGCCGCACTCGTAGAGCGTGTAAGAGAGGATTCAGAGGTGGCGGTGCAATGGATTAACAACCAGTTCGCACTGCAGCCACCGTTGGTGGCCGATAATTTTTCGCAGGCCCCCAGTACTGCAGTGGCTGTGCCGGGCAAAGCAGACTATGAGCAGATTCTGGAATGGGCGCGGGCATTCGAGCCTGGGGAAGCGCAGCAGCAGGATTTCGTGGATTTTTTGAAGAGTTTTGCTGTGGTGATCGTAAAATACGCTGACGGCGAAGTATTGCCATTGATCGAGCGCGCATGCACGATGCAGTCAGCTGTTGACCAGCGCGACATTGAGGAGGAACCGCCGATAATCGCTCGTGTGCCCCTTTTGCCACGATTCCTGGTGAGCTATTTCCATGATGTCAATTCGGCTGAGATTCATTCTGAAGACTCATCGTTCGTGGATCGTTTTCATGTATGGCTGGACCTGATAGCGCCATGTGCGGTCGGTAATACGATCAATCCACTGGAAGACAAGCGCGTTCTGGATGGCGCGTTGCGGAAACAGGCGGGCGATAGGCCGCCAATGTCGGGTTATTCGATTATCGAAGCCGAGGATATTGACACGGTCATTGCGCTTGCAGAGAAATGTCCTCTTCTCACTATTGGGGGTGTGCTGGAGGTATCTCATGTAATTCAGCTACACCAAGGGTATGCTACAAAACGTGTGGAATCAGAGGGTGGAGCAGCAGGTTGAAAGTTATTGTCCATATCGGCACTGAGAAAACGGGTACCTCCTCGATACAGTTGTTTCTTAACAAGAACCGGAGCGCGCTGCGATCCAATGGTTACCATTATTTGCAGAGTGCGGGTACGCATAACCACTGGGCGCTCCCGTTATATTGCTCTGATGGGCCCCGCTTTAACGATTTCTACCGCTTGCAGTCTATGGAGACGGGTCAGCAGCTGGAGTCTTTCAAGCGTGACTTCATAAAACGTTTTGATGATGAGCTAAAGTCATTACCCCGGACTATCCATACGGTAATTATTTCCAGTGAGCATTTTCATTCGCGCCTGCGTGAAGATAGCGAAATGCAAAAGCTTAAGATACTACTGGGTCAGTATTTCGATGAGGTGCGTATTCTTTGCTACTTGCGCGAACAAGCGGATACGTGCGAATCCTGGTATTCCACCAGTATGAAGTCGGGCGCAACGTATTCGTTTCACGAATTTCTACGCCGCTGCAAACCGCAGACGTATTACTTCAATTATTATGAGGTGTTGCAAAATTGGGCGCGATTCTTTGGTCGTGAGGCGGTTCAAGCCGCTGTGTTCGACCGGAGTCGTTTTTTCGATGAAAATCTGCTCGCAGATTTCGCTTTCAGGATCGATCCTGAGATTGTTGCTAAATTGGATACGACTATCCGTAGCGTAAACGAGTCGCTCATGCCCATGGGGCAGGCTCTGAGTCGGGCGTTAAATATGCAATTCCCTGCCGACGAAATCGATGATCCTGATAAGGTAGTTTTGCAAGCATGTCGGGACGTTATCGCTCAAAAGATGACCGGCAAGGGTCAACAGATAGCGTTCGAACGACGCGAGGCTATCTATGAAAGTTTTTCTGAAAGCAACGAAAAACTGCGATGCGAATATTTTCCTACGAGTGATACTTTGTTCGCCCCTCCAGAGCGGTCAGGAGAGGCAGTAACACCTATTGATAGAGGGCTGCTGCCGGTACTTAACAGTTTGTTCAAGGTGCTCGATGCAGATAAAAAGCACTCATTTTCCGCAGCAGATTATCAAGACTTCTGGCGGGCAATTGTTGTCAGTGTGCGAGATGTCGTCGAGGTTGCGGAGGAGGTGCTGAGCGGTGGTGTCGAGGTTGTTATGAGCGAAGACGACGGGCGTTTGTTGCGTCGTGCTGCAATGCTAGTGGAGTGGACTGATACCTCAACAGCTTTTCGACTTATGACTCTGGCCCACGCTGTGTCACCAGATTTGCCAGGTATTCGGGTGAAGTTGCAGAGTTACAGTGAAAAACAGGCAGAAGAACAGGAACAGGGTGGGCCGGTCGATCAGGCTTTCATAATTCTTTTGCGCGGGAGCAGTGATCAGGGAGTGGTTCGCGACATCACCCCGGAGACGAGTCAACGGCTCTCTGAGTGGATGCGTTCTCTGAATGTTCCGAGTGGTACACACAGAGTACTTCCTCTGAGCGAAATCATGACGTCTGCATCTAGTGACAGGACGGCGAGGAATAATGAGCCGGCTGTGGAGTCATATTCGTTATTCAAGGCCCGTTCGACGCAAGAGGCGGTAGCGATTGCGGAGACCTGCCCCCACCTTGAGGGAGGTGGATCTGTTGAGTTATTTAAAGTAGAAAAATTTTAGTAGGCTTTCAGGTGTCTCGGAGCAGCCGGCGATAACTCTCAGGACTGCCGCCGTTTTTCCAAAAACCGATGATGCCCTTTTCTACGAAACGCTTGTATAGCTCTGCTGAGTCTTTGTCGATATGGGGCCTGATCCATTCGTCTTGTAAGCACGCGTTAAACGATTCGATAAAATCAACATTGGTATCTGTGGCGTTTTTGTGCAGCGCCCGTGGCTGTTTTCCGAATAGCGCTTTTTGGAACTCGTTCTGTTCGCTGACGTGCGCAATATAGATGCCGTGATTACAGATGCCTGACCAGACAGCGTCCGGGTCAGTGTTGTCATCCAGCGCAAGGTAGGAGGCCAGCGAGGCCTTGTTGGCTGAGAGGATTTTCGAAACCAGTACCCTGGGGTCTGATTTAAGCAAAACATTGAACTCCTCAATCGTGCAGTTGAATAAATCTAGTAGTTCTTGGGAGTCTCGCCTGTTCTGATTGGCGAGTGTGTGGAACACGCGGTAATTGACCAGGCTACGCAGCATTGCTACGGGCTCGCGTACCGTGCTGAATATCAGGTCGGGCGCTCCGCGGTAAAGTGGAGCGAGTTCTTTTGCCCGCTGGTGTCCGAGTATGAATAAGTAGCGGGGGTTCGTTGCAACCATAAAGGCAACGAGTACCCTGAGGTATGTAGACCTTTGGCTGTTGTCCTGCTGGTGGACTTCGTCACGCGAACCAATATCCTTTAAGACGCCTCTGCGGTATGCAGAGGACACCATAAATTGGACGGATTGTTGGATCGTTCCTGGCGATGTTAAAGGAATGGGGGCAACGCCGTAGCTCTCCACGAGGTTCTGTCTTATCGACGTTCCGCCGCACTTCGGGATATGTACAAAAAATATTCGCTTTAGCCCGGGATACAGGGACATGAGGCCAAAGTAGTTTTTTTCGCCTATGTCCTTTTTACTGATCCATCGCAGCTCAGACCTTACCTGCCGCTCGATACAGCAGGCATAAGATTTTCGAGCCATCGGCCCCATTTTACCGAGTAGCCTAGCGAAGACTTTTCCCAGATCGGCTAATGGCCGAATTCTGTATCTGGCATAAAGATGGGCCTTTTCTCTTATGGTTTTCAGATGTTGACGCATAGTCTGTTGTAAGGCCGTTATGACACAGTGTTCGGGCGCGACGAAAAAGGCAGCACAGCTTTGACGGGAGTCAATATTGCACTTAGATGAAGGTAACGTCCACTCCATTAAACTATGCTGTAGACAAATTGCAGGGATTTCTCGGCTATTTCGTGGAGTGACTTGGCGAGCTGAACGGGTTGTTTGTCAGAGGAACGCGTATCGCTGTACAATTTCGTCATGAGCGAAAATGCACGGCGATGGATTGAATGAGTGAGGGCTAGTGGGTTGCAAGCAGCTGTTGCGGCCCATATCTATTGGGGTCAATAATGCGGCACGCGCGGCAGGAAGAGCCTGGATCAGGCAGAGAATGGTGTGCCTATAATGTGCTTACAGTCGGTGGTTTAAGGGTTTAAGGGTTTAAGGGTTTAAGGGTTTAAGGGGTTAGTAATGTCATCCAAGTGGGCTAGAAAACTCGATTATTTCAGGGAGCGCGCTGCAAACGCAATCTGGATGATCAAAAAAGGTGACTTAAAGTTAATCCTGAAAAGTATTTTCCTGGAAATACATTATCGCATGGAAGATATGCGGGAATGGATTCGATTGGCGCGATTGCTTGATGACAGCCAGGTTGAGGGTTCCAATTATGCAAATCGGCGCAGGATTATTCCGCCAAGCCCGTGTCCAACATGCCGTGTCATGCCGAAGCCGCTGCATGCCGCAGCAGACCCTAATGCCGTCGCTGTGGAATTGAAGAGCATTGTCTCCTCTCTGGATGTGCGGGATAGGCACTCACTATGAGTAGCCCTGTAAGTGTTTCAGTGATCACGGTCACTTATAACGCTGTTGAATTTATTGCTCATTATCTGGATTCAGTTTTTGCGATTACGCCGACAGACTTTTCACTCGAGGTTTTGGTCGTAGACAATGGTTCAACTGACGGCACTCTGGCATTACTCGAATCTGAGTATGCCGGTGTGCGCCTTCTTAAGAACGATCAAAATAATTATGCAAGGGCTCTCAATCTTGGTATTGCGTCGGCCACTGGCGATTTTATCGTCATATCAAACAACGACGCTACTGTTGATTCTGGCTGGGTGCAGGGGTTTTTGCAGGTATTCCAGACAGATCAAAGAATCGGGGCAGTTCAGAGTAAGATTTTTTTTAGTGATAGCCAGCTGATAAACAGTGTCGGGGTGGAGGAGGTCGAACACTTCTATTTCCGTGATATCGGTTTTGAAGAAGAGGATTCAGACCGCTACAGTAAATCGGTTGAGCGAAACTACGTGACGGGAGGCTCCGTTATGTTTCGCAGGGAATGCTTGGAAGAGGTGGGTTCCTGGGATGAGAGCTTCATCATGTTTATGGAGGATGTGGACTACAGCGTGCGCTGTCGCGACCATGGGTGGAAGTTGTGGTATTCGCCTCACAGCATTTTATATCATCAATACCATGGCAGCTCTTCTGACGCTCTGTGCGACTATTTTTGTACCCGCAATAGATTCCTGTTTGTGGCAAAGCACTATCCCTTAGAGTTGGCTAGTTGTATTCCGTCCTCCCATTTTTTTAAGAAAGAAGAATACGACCTTCTCTGTCGCAGCCTTTTGCAAGCTATACGCACGCTGTATCAACTTCACGATACCAGCACTGTCCTTCAGGTTCTGAATTCGCTGCGAAAATGTCTTCCAGGCTACATCGGGGATGTAAGCGCTTACACCTTTTTCACTCAGTTGGAGGTCGTGCTGGAGCTCAGAAAAATACGGGTCGGGATATATGATCACGCGGGTCACTTCGCAGGCGGAGGGCAGCGGTATGTGGCGGAAATGGCAGCGATCATGCAGCAGCGCTATGACGTCACATATATATTTAATCGCGAGGTTGCTCTGGAGGACTATCGAGAATGGTTCGATATCGATTTGGCGAAAAGCGACGTCAAGGTTATCAATATTCCTTTCTTTGACAAGAAAAAAGTACACACCCCCAACGAGCATATGGTGCTAACCCAGAATAGCAATACTTTTGATGTGATTGCCCGGGAGACACTCAACTACGATATTTTTGTAAACGCGAATATGTTGGGAAAAGTCAATCCGCTGTCGCCGGTGTCCATTTTCGTTTGTCATTTTCCTGATCAGGAGCGGGGTCGTTTTTTTCAGGTCGAGAAGTACGATCATCTTGTTATTAACGGTGACTATACCGGCGAATGGGTGGATAAACGCTGGCAGCTTCGCGATAAGCGACGTATTTATCCACCTATCAATATGTACAACCCAGAGAGTAGGCCCGATATCAAAGAACGCATTATATTGTCAGTGTCTCGTTTTGAGCTCGCCGGCAGTAAAAAACAGTTGGAGCTGGTGCAGGCGTACAGCGAGCTTTGTAAGACGTATCCCCGGGAGACATCTGACTGGAAATTGGTCCTCGTCGGTGGAAGTGGTGAAGAAAATACTTATCTCGAAACCGTGCAGGCTGCGGCTCGCGAGTCGGGTTGTTCGATAGAGATAAAGCCGAATATTCTGGTTGAAGAAGTGAAGGATTTGTATCGTCGGGCAGCGATTTTCTGGCATGCCTGTGGGCTAAATGAGTCGTTACCTGAGCGGGTCGAACATTTTGGCATGACCACAGTAGAATCCATGCAAAATTATTGTGTGCCCATCGTGATCGACGGTGGGGGGCAGCGCGAGATTGTCGTGAGCGAAAAATCCGGATTTCGTTTTTCGAATCTGGGGCAGTTGCAGGATTTTACAGCACGACTTCTCATCGACGACGCCTTGCTGAAAAAGATGGCTCAACAAGCCTTCGATCGCAGTAAAGTGTTTAACCATGAGGTATTTACCCGCAGTGTGGAAAGCCTTTTGCATGATGTTGAGTTACAGCTGCTGGGTGTTGATCAACTGCCAGGCCCTGGCTGATTGTCTATGGCGAGACGGATAAATCTACCGTGAACCTGATATTCAATGCAGAGGCCCTGAGGCCGCCGATAACAGGCGTGGGCAATTACTCATTTTATCTTCTTGAGCAATACTTGAAGCGAAACTGCTTTGATAAAATAGAGTGTTTTACCGGTACGCATTGGCAGTCGGGCCGCGAGCAACTTGATGCAACGACGGCGCTAAAGGCTCGTGGCGGACACGATAGCCACAGCGCATGGGAAAAGCTGGCGGGCGAAATAAGGTTAGCTGTTGGCCATATTCCTGGTACGAAGGCACTCTACGATTCCATCATGGACTGGCGCTTCGAGGGTTATGCGAACGCCATGCCGGATGCGATTTACCACGAAACAAACTATATATTGAAACCCTACGCTGGCCCCAGCGTCACCACTGTGCATGATTTATCACATATTCGCTATCCCGATTGCCATTCCTCCAACGTCATCGATTGGCTTGGGAATAATCTGGCCGCAACACTGGACCGCGCGGACCGCATCATTACCGTATCGAATATTATTCGAGAGGAGCTTCTTGAGCACTACCGTGTTAGCGAGGACAAAGTCGTTACGATTTACGAGGGTGTTGATGACAGGTATAAACCTCGCTCGGGGGACGATGTGCAGAGTGCTCTCACGCCTCTGGGCCTGAAACAAAAACAGTATGTATTGCTGACCGCTACCCTTGAGCCCCGCAAGGGTATCGATGTGTTATTGGACGCTTGGAGCCTTCTGCCATTGAATCTACGCCAAGCCTTCCCATTGGTGATTACGGGTTCATCCGGATGGAGGAATAGTGGCCTGGTGGACAGGATAGAGGCATTTATCAAGGAGGGCACGGTCCACCACCTCGGTTATGTGCAGGCTGATCTGCTGCCGTATCTTTTTTCAGGTGCTTCAGTGTTTTCCTATCCGTCTGTTTACGAGGGTTTCGGGTTGCCGGTGCTGGATGCAATGCGCAGCGGTGTTCCTGTTATTTGTCGCGCGGGTACCTCTATGGCGGAGTTTGCAGAGGGCGCTTGTGTGCTTTGTGATACCGGCGACGCGGAAGAGCTGGCCTTCCATCTGGAACGATTATTGGAGAGTCCGGAAGAGAGGGCTGGCTGGGCGGCGCGAGGACGTGAGCAGGCGGGAAAGTTTTCGTGGACGCGCTGTGCCGATGAGACTCTGGCGATTTATCGCACTATAACGTAATCGTGTCTGGTCCTGGCGCTAGTTTCCTTGAGTGAGCATCCATTGCAGGGTCTCTTCTAGCGGGCGGTATTCAATGGAGCCAAGACATGTGCGAAGTTTTTTGGGATCTCCGCACAGTTCGTAGACTTCGTTCTTGCGCACGAAGGCAGGATTTACTCTAATTTCTATCTCGTGCCCCGTTAGCCTTGAGAGCAGTTCGGTTATTTCGGAAAGACAGTAAGTCGTGCCACTGCAGATATTGTAAACTTCGCCCGCTTCCGCGTGATCGAGGAGATCGAGGTAGATTTCGCAGATCGAACGTACGTCATTGAACTCCCGTCTGACAGAAATATTACCGAGCTCTATCTGCGCCGCCCGGTCCTTGAAATGTTGGATGAGTTTGGGAATGACGAAGCGCTCATCGTGTCCCCGCCCGGTATAGTTGAAAGGCCGGAGTATAGCGATAGGGAGTGTGTCCTGATAATTACGAGTAAGGTATTCTGCAGCCAGTTTGCTCATGGCGTAATGGTTTACGGGAGCTGCCTCTGCTGTCTCACAAATCGGGTTGCTGATAGCGTTGCCGTAGACATTAGCACTGCTGGCCAGCAATATTTTTTTTGGCGGTGTAGCTTGCCGTGAGAGCGCGTCGAGTAGATTCAGTGTTCCAAAAAGATTGACGTCATAGAGCTCGTGCTCGTCCTCATGCGTTACAGCGGCTATTGCTGCCAAGTGCACTACGTGGTCAAACTGTCTATTCTTCAGCTCTTCAGCGACATCTCTTCCATTCACTAGATTAGAGGATAGGTCGTAAACTTCGTAGCTGCGCGCGCGTGCGGCAGATGAAAAGTGCTGACCCGTAAAGCCGTCCGATCCGGTTAGGAGAAGCGACTTACCCATTTGAGTGGGGACTGCCCGCCTCGTTGCGTCGCAGGTCTGACTTGACCATCATCTCGCACAACTGCTCCAATCCTATCTTTGGTGCCCAGCCAAGCTGAGATTTTGCCGCGGTAGCGTCGCCAATCAGCGTGTCGACTTCCGCGGGACGATAGTATTTCGGGTTAACGCTAACAAGCCTGCGGCCGCTGCTATCGGATGCGTATTCCTCCTCACTTTCGCCGTGCCACTCCAGTATGATATCGACAGCGGCAAACGACATGTTGACGAAATCTCTGATGCTTTGTGTTCGTCCCGTGGCTAGCACAAAAGTATCGGCGTGTTCCGCTTGCAACATGTGGTACATGCCCAGTACGTAATCTTCGGCAAAACCCCAGTCACGTCTCGCGTCCAGGTTGCCAAGCTCGAGCGAATCCAGCTGGCCAAGTTTGATGCGTGCGACTGAATCGCTGATCTTTCGCGTTACGAATTCCTTCCCGCGCAATGGCGATTCATGATTGAACAGGATGCCACTGGTGGCGAAAATATCGTAGGACTCGCGGTAGTTTACCGTCATCCAGTGAGCATATAGCTTGGCTGCACCATAGGGGCTACGGGGATAAAATGGTGTTTTTTCTGACTGAGGCATTTCCTGTGCTTTGCCGAACATTTCCGAGGTTGATGCCTGGTAGAAGCGAATATCCCGATTGACGATACGAATGGATTCAAGCAGGTTGACCGCACCCAGGCCGGTGATCTCTCCCGTTGTTATGGGTTGTTCAAAAGAGACTCCGACAAAACTTTGTGCGGCGAGATTGTAGATTTCGTCAGGTTCTTTTTGTGCGACGAGACGGATGCAACTGGATAGATCTGTAACATCGTGTTCGACTAATTGGAGATTGTCGTGGGTTGCGATGCCGAGCTCTTCTATACGCCAAAAATTGACCGAACTTGTGCGACGGTAGGTGCCGATGACACAGTAGCCTTTGCTCAGCAGAAGCTTCGCCAGATAGGCGCCATCCTGGCCGGTGATACCCGTTACAAGCGCTTTTTTCATAGTTTCTTGGCCACGTTAATGGCTTACCCCGTTATACGAGCTCACCAAATTACTCAGGTGGTAATAATCAGGCGCAGCGCCTGCAATTGCAAATTGGCGTGCTGAATATGGATTGCGCACTCGTCCATGCGATAGCGAAGGTGATCTATCTCTTCCTGCCTAATCGATTGATTAACCTCGCGCAGGGCAATAAGGCGCAGCAACTCCGCATCCAGCGTTTCTCTCATAGATTTTTCTGACTCCGAGAGAATCTGAGCAAGTCTTTCCTGTGCGAGGTCCTTGGCGAGCGACATCTTATGTTCCACGTCGTCGCCAACTTGTTTGATGATCGCCAAAGCTGTCGATTTTTTAACCTTCTCAATGAACTCGTTAAGGCGCTCATGGGGAACAATTTTGGCCAGATCTTTGCCGCGAGCGTCTACCAGCAGGCGCATCGGACTCAATGGCAGGAATCGCTCTACCTGGAGTGAACGTGGTGCTATACAGTTAATCGTATAAAGAACTTCGAGGAGCATGGTCCCTGGTGCTACGCCTTTCAGTTTGAGCGTGCCGAGGGCCGCGTTGCCCAGCTCGGTTGAGTGCACCATATCCATCGCCTCGATGATCATGGGGTGCTCCCAGTTTAAAAATTCCATATCCTCTCGGGCAAGGGCACGTTCACGCTGGAAGGTAATGCTCGTGCCTTCTTCCTTGAGATACGGGAAGTGGCCTGTGAGCATGTGCTCAGAAGGCCTTAAAATCAGGCTTTGCTCAGAGTGGAATTCTTGGTCGACGCCGAAGGCGTCGCATAGGCTTTCAAGATAGGGTTCGAGAGAGCCATCTGTATCAGATGCGGCTATTTCCTCGATCAGTTCTCCGGCTATTTTCGGCTTACAGGAGTTGCGTTCCAGTAGTTTGTCTCGGCCTTCTCTTAGTTCATTACGCGTTTGCACTGTAAATTCGGCGCTGTCGTCGATGAGCTTGTCAAAGCCGGTGTCTCTTTGCTTTAGTTGCTTGTACAGCCTTGTCTGGAATGTCTCGAAAATCATGAAACCGGCTGAACAGCTTTCTTTGAACAGATTAAGGCCACGGTCGTACCACTGAAATAGAGTCTCTTGCGCCGTGTGCTCAAGGTAGGGAACGTGAATTTCTACGTCATGCTCTTGACCAATACGGTCGAGCCGACCGATTCGCTGTTCAAGGAGGTCGGGATTCAGAGGCAGGTCAAACAGGACGAGGTGATGAGCGAACTGGAAGTTCCGGCCCTCACTGCCTATCTCGGAGCAGACCAGCGTTTGGGCTCCGCTGGTCTCATCAGCGAAGTAGGCGGCAGCACGATCACGCTCGATGATCGACAAGCCCTCGTAGAAGGCCGATGAGCGAATACCGGCCCGCAGATGCAGATAGTGTTCAAGTGCAATGGCAGTCTCGGCATGAGCACATATCACCAGCACCTTGGCTGGCCTTAGAGATTTTAATGTCGCTTCCAGCCAGCTCACGCGCGGGTCTGACGATAACCAGGTGTCATTGTCGTAGCGCAGCTCGGGGTAGAGATTGAGCTGTAGCTCGTCGTTTATACATGAATACTCTGCGGGGGCGGAGAGAGGTGCGGGGTGCAATACGCGGCGCGGGAAGCCAGATATGGCGCTGCGGGTATTTCTGAACAGTACACGTCCGGTTCCGTGCCGGTCGAGAATTTGCTCTACAAGGCTGCCTGCAGCCGCCTCAGGGTCAAGACCGTCGGGCAGTTCCTCGACCGTTTGCCCAGCTTCAAGGGCTTCCACCATATCACTCCAGTGACGGTACTGATTCTCCTCGTCACAAAAGCGCTGTAAATCGTGAAAGCGTGACGGGTCGAGCAGGCGTAGACGAGCGAAATGACTGGCTTGACCAATTTGTTCTGGCGTTGCTGTCAGTAGCAGCAGGCCGGCGGTCTGCTGTGCCAATGCCTCGACGAATAAGTAGTCTGCCCCCGATTCCTCCGGTGTCCATTGCAGATGGTGCGCCTCATCGATAGCGACAATGTCCCACTGTGCCGCAAGTGCCTCGGTCTGTAACTGGGAATTTGATGTCAGTATGTCGAGACTGGTCAGTACGAGCTGCTCACTTTCGAAAGGATTGCCCTCAGAGAGGCTAGCAATACGCTCTTCGTCGAATAGTGCGAAATGTAGATTGAACCGCCGCAGCATTTCTACCAGCCACTGATGTAGCAGAGTGGGAGGCACTAGTATCAGAATTCTGGACGCTCGGCCGGTCAGTAACTGGTGATGTATGATCATGCCGGCTTCAATGGTTTTTCCCAGCCCCACCTCGTCGGCCAGGAGGACCCTGGGAGCGTGCCTTTTACCCACTTCGCTAGCGATATAGATCTGGTGGGGCAGCAGGCTCGCGCGAAAGCCAGCGAGGCCTCGGATGCGAGACCGCTGCAGGCGGTCGGCATGCGTGAATGTGGCGACGCGCAGGGCAAAATCGCTGTGCGTGTCGAAGTGACCGTTGAGCAGACGCTGCTGTGGTGTCGTCAGCTGTACAAAGGCATCCAGTTCTAGCTCGGATACCGCGACCTCCTTGTCATGATGATCCGAACCGACGTAAACCAGTAGTCCCTGTTGCTCATGCACGGCTGTCACCAGCAAGTCGACCTCGTCCACGGTAGAGAGGTGATCGCCGGGCTTGAAGCGCAGCCGTGTGAGAGGGGCATTGTCGATGGCATAGGTTCTCTCTTCCTCCACGGCGGGGAAAGCGAGAGTAACCCGGCGATCCTCGACATCAACCACGATGCCAAGCCCTAACTGGGCGTCGGCGTGGCTGACCCACCGCTGTCCGATAATGTACTCCATCAAAGATGCTCGTTACCGAATGAAAGGCCCAGTGCTTTGCTCAAACGGCGCGTAGTCTATCACCGAAAGCGGGCTAGTGCTTCAATTACCCTCGCAAGCGGGGTGGGTGGTACGTGCTGGAATTCTATTACCGAAAAAACAGCGATAGGCTGTTGTCATATGCTCGCTGCAACAATTCCTCCACTGCAATATCCTTGACCTGGGCGATTTTCTCCGCGATGAAGGGGAGGTAGTAGGGTGCGTTGGGTTTGCCTCGATAAGGTACCGGTGTGAGATAGGGTGCGTCGGTTTCCAGGATCAGTTGTTCCACCGGAGTAATGCTGACCACTTCACGCACGTTATCGGCTTTATTGAAGGTGGTAATGCCGTTAAACCCCAAAAAGAAACCCTCGGAAAGGCAGTATTCTGCGAGTGCCCTTGAGGAGGTGAAGCTGTGTATCACGCCCTTTCGCGGGAGTCGGCCGCTGTAGCTCTGCAGGATATCCTGAGTGTCTTTATCCGCGTCCCTGCTGTGGATCACAACGGGCAGATCCAGTTCGGCTGCCAGTTCCAACTGGCGTTCAAAAGCGTTGCGCTGGATGCTGCGATCGACATGATCGTAATAATAATCCAGGCCGATTTCTCCAATGGCAAGAATGCGCGGGTTCTGTGCATTCGCTCTGATCATTTCCTCAACATTCGTATTGTAGTGATTGGCCTCATGCGGATGGATACCCTGTGTGCCCCAGATAGCAGATGACTCACGTGTGAGTGCCATCACTTTTTCGAGGTTATCGGGAGAGACCGCGATAGTGACAATGCGCTCTATACCCACCTCAAAGGATTTTTTAAGGATTCCCGCCAGTTGCTCGACGTCAAGATAATCCAGGTGGCAATGGGTCTCAATGATTGGCGTTTGAAATTGCGGTATGTCGCGTTTTTTTTTGCTCATAATGTTCTTCGGTTGTCGGCAGGAGGACATTTTTATCCGCGCGGATTTTGATTTGCTCGCAAAAATCTGCGAGGGCTTCAGCAAGCCAATAGAGGCTAGCCGGCTGTGCAGTCACAGAGGAGCCTTAGGCGTGTCCGTGTCCAGCGTTCAATCGAGGTTGATGATAACCCCGTCGGTGATTGGCAGTCCGTTAATTTCATTGACCCTGTCCTGAAGATGCCGGCAGAGGCAGGGGTGAGCACGCAGTAGCGTGTGGTGCCTGACTTGGGCTGGCCCTATAAATAAAAATAATACATAAATAACAGTACTTTAAGTGTTACTTCTCGAAAAATATATGCCGCTGCGATCATGGCGGTACAGACACTGTGTATTTCCAGTGCGTTGCAGAGTCACTCGCGTCGATCTGAGTCTACCACCGACTGGAGACACTGCCAGTGCTCATCGCCCGCGTTTCTCATGGTAGCGCGGTCACTCAATCATTTAGGCGCTCAGACCACGTTGCGCGGATCAAGCCCGCCGGTGGCGAGTTTTTGAGGCGTGTCTCGCAGTCTGGTCAGGCGGGATTGGTGGGTTCGTTGCGGGCGGCTGCCTGCATCGGGCTCTTGGCGGGACTCGCCCCGTTTATGCCGCTGGGCTTACTGCGATTCTTCTTGGTTACCTTTTTCCCGTCCGCTCGCGCCGCGTTTGACCTCGAACGAGTCTTGCCGGCGGTAGAGGTCTTGGAGGACTTTTTACTGACAGTGCGTTTGCGCTTGGGTGAGCGGATTTTAGCTTTGGCCGCCACATCGGCGTTGCGCGGTCGTCCTGGCCCCAGTTTTATTGCGGCAGCGTACAACTCCTCATAAGAAGCGACAAGGCAGTCGTGATAGCGTTCAGGGTCAGGTATGATATCTCGATCAGCCAAGACTGACAGAGTGATTTTCCCCGCATAGCTAAATACGAGGTGAAAGATGCCCATGCCGGGTGTTAGAACACCCAGGCCGTAGTAGTCGACCATGCGGGCCCCGGCGCAATAGAGAGGAAAATCGGGGCCGGGCACGTTGGATATGCAGGTGGAAATATTGAGCGGTATATGCCGTGAGAGTTCGTTACGTGACCAGAAGCGGGCAACAGATTTTGAGACCATCGGCGACAAAACACCGGCCAGCATCAGCGCGTCCACCATCGGACTCGCTTCACCGCTTTTCTTGGCTTCTTCGGTCGATAGTCCAATGGCATGCAGGCGTTCAACAGGGTCATCTACATCTGTGTGCAGGGAAGCAAAAATAGATCCGACCTGATTGTTCTCTTCAGTAGTGCCACGTCGTGTCCGCATGTTAAGCGGTATTCCCGTAGCGAGAGATCCCGAGGCGGGAGTCGCACCTTTTTCCTCGAGGTACTGTTTTAATGCTCCCGCAATGATGCCTAGCGCAACATCATTGACCTTGACCCCTACAGCGTTTTTAATGTCCTTGAAGCCCTCTAACGGAAATTCAGCGGCGTCGAACACGCGGTGTGGGCCTACCGGCTTGTTCAAAATTGTTTTGGGGGCGGACACATCCGGTGCAGGGATTTTCTTAAGTGCAACATCGGCGACGTACTGGGTTAAATCCCGAGCGCTGCGCGCGGTTCCGGTGACGAGCTGCGCCGTATTCTTGACGCTATTAATCGTGGCCTTGGTCAGTAATTCACTAACAGAAGGTATCGTGTCTACAAGTCGAGGCTCTGAGTCACCAGCGTGACTATCTTCAGGGTCGGGTACCAGATCGTGAAGCGCCGTCATAAAGGATGCGCCACCTGCGCCGTCAACCAGTGAGTGGTGCATTTTAGTGTAGACGGCAAAGCAGCCCTTGGGCAGGTTGGGAATATTATCCAGGCCCTCGATGATGTAAGCCTCCCAAAGCGGACGCGCCATATCCAGCGGGCGGGAATGCAGTCGAGCGGTCTGGATGCACAGTTGCCGCCAGTCTCCGGGCGCGGGCAGGGCGATGTGTCTTAAATGAAACTCCACATCAAAGTTGGCATCCTTCACCCAGTAGGGGCGATCGAGCCCACCGGGGACTTCTACCAGTCGAGTTCGAAACAGGGGCATGCTCCCCAAGCGTCGCTCAAAGCTTGCAATGACGTCCTTGAACCTTACAAAGCCTCCCGGCGCGGTAGACGGATCGTATATGCCCATGCCGCCAACGTGTTGCGGTGTGTTGGTCTGTTCCAGATTAACGAAGGCGGAGTCGAGTATTCCCAGTTGTTTCATGTGTTTTCAAAGCGTCCGAGTTGATAGGCTACAGTTTAAACATAGTCCAGTTTCCGCGATTTCTCACTCACAAGGCACAGGGAAACAGGTTTTTAACGATTGTGGTGTGTTGGTTTCGCCCATATTCCTGAAATAGGGCTGTCGTCAGGCTGCCATTAACCCCACGGCGCCAAACGGGTCGGCTTTATATCACCACGCGGCTGTAATGTTAAGCCCTGACAAAGCAAATGGGGCAGTAATTCAACTTTTTGGCATAAATGGGGCAGTGTGCCCCATAGCGAATGGACTCTGGGCAACCTGATACAGGGCAGGGCTCCGTTCAGTGGTTCTCAATAATTAGCAGCGATCCTCGCGCTTTCACCGAGCCACGAGTTTCCCACTCGATGGTTTCAGCCTGATAGCGCTTTTCGCATCGC
Source organism: Candidatus Marimicrobium litorale (assembly GCF_026262645.1). Taxonomy (NCBI): domain Bacteria; kingdom Pseudomonadati; phylum Pseudomonadota; class Gammaproteobacteria; order Cellvibrionales; family Halieaceae; genus Marimicrobium; species Candidatus Marimicrobium litorale. The sequence goes on along the minus strand of NZ_SHNO01000001.1, from coordinate 1,059,317 downwards.
GCCGCCACTTCGAAAAAGGGATCTCGTTCAGGGTCCGCAATAATAATTTGCTTGACGCCGGCTTTGACAGCACGCTTCACCATATTTGACACTGGTTTTACCAGTTCATCCCAGAAACAAATATCCGCGCCGATCAGTATGTCGTATTTAGATAGTTTTTTTACGGTCAGGTCTTCGAAGCGAGACACTAGGTGTTTGGTCTTCACGCCGTTAAGATCGGCCGTCACGTCTAAAAATGGAAATACACTGGGGTCGGCATCCATAGAGGTAACTTTTGAGCCCAGCGTCTTGGCACACCAGATACCGGAAATGCCCCAACCACACCCGACGTCGAGCACCCGCTTGCTGTGCTCCGGTGGGTTTTTAGTCAAGTAATCTATAACCAGGCGGCTGGATTTCCAAAGTTTGTTGCCGTGAATGGAGGGCGCATCGGTCTGGCGTTTGACTGCGCGAATAGCCGGATGGGAACTGGTTGGCAGAACTGCGCCGTGGATTCGGTATGCGGTCTTGGTGTTGTGCTTCTTCAAAGCGATGCCTCGTTGTTTTGCGAAGGGTTGACCCAAATGGGAGAGGTCCACGCGCGTTCCTGCAGCGTGGGCGAATAAAACGGTTCATTATCGGGATTGAGGCAACATTTCCCCCAGACATCGCCAATGGCACCGGCATCCCTTGATGCTATATTTTTTCTCTCGGCCTGGGCGCTGCAATTCTGATCGAAGGGGTTTACACCGGCTGCCTGGCACTGCAGGGTGCTCCAACGGCAACTGGGGTTTTCGAGCACACGGGCGTAATAGAAGGCGCGCTGGCCCTGTTGATAATCCGGATCTCGCCAAACGCGGCAAAGTTGTGAGTGGCCCTTACCCACAGTGGCGCAGTTTTCGGGATCGACGCCAGCCTTTTGACTGGCGCTCCCTGCCACGTCGAACACTCTCTCATGTGTGCGTCCCTGATTGTCCAGCCAGCCCTTGATTATCTGGATACGCTGTAAATCGGTACCCGGGTGTCCCGGGCTGCCAACATCCTTGCTGGCACTGACCAGGAAAACTGGGCTATCACGGTACCCAAAAACCTCTCCACCCATGGGCACGCCCCCCGCATAGGCTTTTTCGACCATCTGTTGATCACTGCACATGTCGGCGGCGTATTTCGCGCCGGCAAAAAAACGCACGAGGGGCCGTGTCCCACTGGTGGCGTAGGTCTCTCGTGCGCGCATGCCTGCAAAAATACTGTCGCGGGAGTTCTCCTCGGCCCACACTACGGCGAGTCCGCCCGGGTTATCAAAAAAGTGGTCCTGCACGTTGCGATAGCCAGAATCGCGCCTGCCGAGATGTCCGACATAGTTGTCTTCCTCCGCTGCGCCTGGTGTGGCGCTGTGGGTATCCGTGCTGCCGATAAAGCCCAGCTTGAAGGGGTTTATGCCACTCTCCTTTTCAAGCTGTAAGCCATCCTTAAGAACGTTGCGCACCATGTTGCGCCGGCCGAAATCGCCAATGGCTACCGGGGCGGCCTCGTCAGTGCGTAACTCTCCAAAAATCGAGCCTAGCATAGAGAGGTTATCGGTCTCGGTCTGTTCAAAGTCGCACAGCTCATCTTCGGTTGCGACGCCAAGGCCCAGCAGACGATCGAAACGGCATTCACTGGCCGCCTTGTGCTGAACAAGTTCCACCAGGGGCTCAAAATACAGCCGATTGAGTGCGTCCTCTTCGTTGGCTGGATCAGAGAACATCAGGCCCCTGCTCAGATTGGAGTTATGCGGGATAGATATGACATCACACCCTGCAGTACCACTGCTGCATTCCCGGCGCAGGCGCCGCCACAGCTCCGGGTAATTTTTTGATCCAGTGTCGTAGGTAGAAATCGCTGTTGAGGTTACATTTTCATTGCGGAATATCACATTGCGGTGAAGATTGGAGAAATCGGGTGCATCCGTGTACTCGTAGCCAACGAAGGTCGTAAATGCGCAATCAGAGGAGCGATCATAGTGACGTTCTGCCGCCTCCTGAATTTGCTGCCAGGCCTCGTGGTGAGCCATATTGCAGTCGTCAATAGTACATACGACTGATTCTTCCTTCTGCTGAGCCGTGCCGGTTACACCGAGGTTGACCCAGTAATTAGCTGCCAGTAACTGAATATAAAAATTATCACTGCGGGTGGCAATGCAGGCGGGAAACCAATAGACGGGCCTACTTGAATTTGTGGTGCAAAGGTTTATGGGGCCCAAAAACTCCGCGTGATCCGTTACGGCGGTATAATCCAGCGGCCGTTGAATTTTTGCGATCACGGTCTGGTTGCCATCTTCGTCTGGCAGCGTAATGGCCTCGCCCCTCGCATAACGATACGCTGTATCTGGATCATTACGTTGACTGGACACATAGCTGTCGAAAGACAGTCTGGTGTGCACGTGAAGATCACCAAACATCGGACGTTTTGATGAGTTGAATTCACTGCAAGGCTCGCGACTTTCCGTGCGCTCAAAGGCGATAGAAGATGCTGCGACGGTTGAAAGCATAAACAGGATAGTCGACAGAAGTCCCGTCGAAATGCGGCGATGAGTTTGCCATGAAGGGCTTGACGTCATGAATCGATCCAGGAGTTATCCTTTCAGCTTGGCATTGTGTCATTGCCGCAGCTGTGACGCCAGAGTTTGTGTTGTTCCCGTAACAGGAGATAACTGGCGGAGCTTTCTTCGCTGGGTTACGATTCCGTGGCTTGAAGACACGCATGACAGGAATTGATAAATGACAGAGCCTAGCAGGCAGCGGGTCGAGTTGCTGGAAAAAAACAAGCCCCAGCAAGCCAGAGCAAAGCGCACTTACGAGTCCATACTGGAGTCGGCGGCAGCGCTCTTGGTTGAAGTAGGCGTTGAGCGCATCTCTACTAATCTGGTGGCCGAGCGCGCCGGCATTACCGTTCCGGCAGTTTATCGATACTTTCCCAACAAATATGCTGTGCTGCATGCGCTTGGCGCTCGCCTGATGGACAAGCAGAATGCGGTATTTCAGCAGTGGTTTGACGATTACCTGCAGCAAGGAGATCCTCGAACTCTGCTGGACAATGTCCATGTCCTTTTGCAGCAAACGCATTATGTCACGGAGCAGGCAACGGGTGGCCGTGAAATCGTTCAGGCACTGCGTGCAGTCACTCCGCTACAAGAATTACGCCTTGACTCTCATCGTCTCATAGCAGATCAGTTTGCGTTGACGGTAGCCCCTTTACTGGACCGTGAACAGGATGAACTGGTCAAGACGCAGGCGCACCTCTCCATTGATCTCGGTTACGCCATTGTGGAGATGATGCTTGAAGAACGCGGGGCATCGTCCGAGCTACTGTTGCAGGAGGGTGCAAGAATGATCCAGCTTTACTGGCAGGGAGTGTTTGGGACGGTTCCCCGCGTCTAGACACTCAGCGCTCTGCCACAACGTCCTCGGCCTGGGGACCTTTTTCGCTATCAGTGGTAATGAAGTTGACGGCTTCGCCATCTCTCAGACTGCGGCGGCCTTCTCCGCGGATTGAGCGAAAGTGTACAAATATCTCTTCGCCATCTTCCTTCACAATAAAGCCGAACCCTTTCGAGACGTTAAACCATTTGACAGTGCCTTGATCCCGTTGCCCCGTGTCACTGGAGGGGCTGGTTGCTACAATGTCTGGATTAGTCTGAGATTGGGCGGTGATAGCGCCGACGATAATGGCAGTGGCCGTCGTCGATGCAAAAAACGCGATTGCTATACGCAGGTCAAAAAACTGCACAGGCGCGCCATCCAGCATCATGGTGCAGATAGCAGTGGCGATGGCAGTGATAACGAAACTGATACACAGCTTGGCAATTAGGCTCATTGGATTCCTCACAATAATGGCCCGTGCATGGACCGCACGGTATTAAAGGCGGGAAGTCTAACACCAATGGAGCAACTTGTGCGCGTCGCGTAACAAATACAGCCTATCGAATTTGCGTAGTGATGATATTTCTCGCTGTAGGCCTCTGCCCTCGCTTGCCAAAATAATGGCATTTCTAGCAGAAGCGCGCGCAAGACATTTGGTACGAGTGGCTATAGCTTGAGTACATCCTCAGCCTGAAACCCCTTGGGGCCTTCTACGAGCGTAAACTCTACTGCCTGGCCCTCGTTCAGGGTGCGAAATCCGTCGCCTTGAATTGAGCGGAAATGAACAAATACATCATCTTCGTGTTCTTCTCTGGCAATGAAGCCAAATCCCTTGGCGCTATTGAACCATTTCACGGTACCGTTTATTCGCTCACTCATGCACTACCTCGGCTTATTGGCTGTTTATTATTATTCCTGGTTCGCGCTCTACACCCAGCGGCACAGCATGTTCATCCTGCTGCGGTCAAAATTGCTGTATTCTTTGCCGTTGTTTTTCGAGCGTTTCCAGGGCGTGCTGCTGAGATTGTAATTTCTCTTGTTCTTTGGCAACGACTGCCGGCGGGGCTTTATCTACAAAGGACTGGTTGCCCAACTTATTGCCCAGACGGCTGATATCACTTTTCAGCTTGTCAATCTCGCGGTCGAGTCGTGAAATCTCCGCTGCCTTGTCAATGAGGTCCGCCATGGGGACCAAAATCTCGAGGTCGCCAGCCAGCGCGGTCGCCGCGAAAGGTTCCTCGCCTTCGGGCAACCAATCAACGCTGGCGAGTTTAGCCAGCTTTTTCAGGTATCGCGAATTTTGCTGCAGCCTTGTCCGGTCGTTTTCATTGCCGTTTCGAAGTAATACAGGTATCGCCTTTGAGGGGGGTATGTTCATTTCGCCCCGGATATTCCTGATGCCGTCAATAACCGACTTGAGCCACTCGATATCAGCGCACGCGGCTTGATTTACCAGCTCCGGCTTTCCCTGCGGATACGCTTGCAACATCAGCGTGGGGCCACTGCAACCCGCCAGTGGGGCAATGGTTTGCCAGATCTCTTCGGTGATAAAAGGCATCATGGGATGCAGTAACCTCAGGCTGCTCTCCATTACGCGCAGCAACGTCTGTCGTGTGCCGCGTTTCGCCTCAGGTGATGCGTCTTCGTCCCACAGGATGGGCTTGGACAGCTCCAGATACCAATCACAGTATTCATTCCAGATGAACTCATACAGCGACTGGCTCGCCAAATCAAAGCGATAACTGGAAACTGCACCCTCCACCTCGGTTGCGGTTTCCTGCAGTTTGCTGATTATCCATTGGTCCGCGAGGCTGAGGTGTACGGTGGATGAAGAATTGGCTCCGCAGTCCTCGTTTTCGCAATTCAACAGCACATAGCGGGCGGCATTCCAGATTTTATTGCAAAAATTTCGATATCCCTCGATGCGTCCGATATCGAACTTTATGTCTCGCCCCGTGGAGGCTAACGAATAATAGGTATACCTCAGGGCGTCGGTGCCATAAGCAGCGATGCCATCGGGAAATTGTTTGCGGGTCATTTTCTCGACTCGGGCAGCCAGCTGGGGTTGCATCATGCCGGCGGTGCGCTTGGTTACGAGAGTTTCAAGGTCGATTCCATCAATAAGGTCGATAGGGTCCAGTACATTGCCCTTGGACTTGGACATTTTCTGGCCTTCGTTGTCCCTGACAAGGCCGTGTACGTAAACCGTATGAAAGGGCACTTCCTTGCGGAGATGCAACGTCATCATAATCATTCGCGCGACCCAAAAAAAGATGATGTCGAAGCCTGTAACAAGAACCGTACTGGGATGGAATGTAGCCAGATCTTCCGTTTCTTCGGGCCAGCCAAGGGTGGAGAAAGTCCACAGTGCCGAGGAGAACCAGGTGTCGAGAACATCTTCGTCCTGCGTGAGCTCAATGTTCATTGCAAGGCCATGTTCTTTGCGCAAGGCTTCCTCGTTTTCACCGACATAAATATTGCCTTTATTGTCATACCAGGCAGGAATTCTGTGGCCCCACCATAGTTGCCGGCTGATGCACCAGTCCTGTATGTCCCGCATCCATGAAAAATAGGTGTTTTCCCATTGGCTGGGTACAAACTGAATGTCGCCATCCTCAACGGCCTTGATAGCGGGTTCCGCCAATTTTTTTGCGTCTACGTACCATTGATCGGTCAAGAATGGTTCGATAACAACATTTGAGCGGTCCCCCTTGGGGACCATCATTACGTGGTCGACGGTTTTTTGCAGCAGGCCGAGCGACTCGAGATCTTCTACAATTTTTTTACGGGCGTCGAAGCGATCCATGCCTCGATATTTTTCAGGGGCGGCATCGTTGATGCATGCATCCTCAGTGAAAATATTAATCATAGGCAACCCGTGCCGTGTGCCCATATCATAGTCGTTGAAGTCGTGTGCGGGGGTAATTTTCACGCAACCACTACCAAACTCTCGATCAACATGGTTGTCAGCGATGATAGGGATTTCCCGATCGGTCAATGGCAGTTTAATCTTACGACCAATCAGGTGGGCATAGCGTTCGTCATCGGGATGAACCGCGACCGCGGTATCTCCCAGCATGGTCTCCGGTCGCGTTGTGGCGACCACGATGTGCTCCTCACCTTCGGCGAGCGGGTAGCGAAAGTGCCAGAGGTGCCCTTTCTGTTCGGTTGAGATGACTTCGAGATCGGAGATCGCCGTGTGCAGTGCCGGATCCCAGTTGACCAGGCGTTGTCCGCGGTAAATCAGTCCTTCCTTGTACAGACGAATGAACACTTCCTGCACTGCATCACTCAGGCCGGAATCCATGGTGAATCGCTCCCGCGACCAATCCAGCGATGACCCCAGTCTGCGCAGCTGGCGGGTGATTGTGCCGCCGGATTCCTCTTTCCATTCCCATACTTTCTCAACAAACTTGTCACGGCCCAGATCGTGGCGATTAATTCCCTGGGCTTCCAGTTGGCGCTCCACGACCATCTGGGTGGCGATTCCCGCATGGTCTGTACCGACCTGCCACAGGGTGTTGTAGCCACGCATCCGGTGATAGCGGATCAGCGCGTCCATGATGGCCTCCTGAAACCCATGGCCCATGTGCAGGCTACCCGTTACATTGGGCGGCGGGATCATAATGCAGTAGGGCTCATCTCCTCCCTGTGGAGAAAAATAACCTTTCTCCTCCCACTCTTGATACCAGCGGGATTCGATCTCTGAGGGTTGGAATGTCTTGTCCATAGGAGGATGGGTCCCGAAATACTATTGGGTTTCGTGTGGGGCAGTGCCCCATGAGCGCAACGCAGCGCGATTATACGTTAGCGTGAAGCTTACCGGAATTGGCCGCAACGGGTTAAAGATCGTGCTTTTCCAGTTGGTAACCTCGTTCTCGATAAAATTTCCACGATTGCCGTTGTGCATCGAGGCTGGCAGGTTCCTGAGTTACGATTTCTGCGACACGGGCAAAGCGGCTGAAAAAAGGAGGAATAGCCAGCTGCAGATTGATTAACAGGTCGTTGTGCTGGTCGGGATCCTGGCCCCAGCCAATGCCAATGGTTTCGGCATGTTCCTGGCCGAATAAACCGTGTGGCAGGAAGCTGCTGGCCCGAAAGCTCCACAGCAGCTCATCCAGTTGCTTTGCCTCAGTCTCATCTGAGGCATTGATAAATATTTTGTGGCCGCGACTGAAAGCTTTGTCTGCCAATCTGGCCGCAACCCGCATGCGGTCTCCCGGTTGGGTCGACTGCACGACATAAAAGCCGACCAGCGTCATCCCTGTTTGCTCGCCCGGTCCATGAGATATTGGATAAGAAGCGCAACCGGGCGGCCGGTTGCGCCCTTTGGCGCGCTATTCCAAGCGGAGCCCGCAATATCAAGGTGAGCCCACTTGTAATGCTCGGCAAAGCGCGACAGAAAACACGCAGCGGTAATACTTCCTCCACCGGGGCCACCAATATTTGCGATATCGGCAAAATTACTCTTCAGTTGCCCCTGGTATTCATCCCATAGTGGCATACGCCACGCTCGGTCGTGCGCTTCCGTTCCTGCGTCCAGTAACTGTTCTGCCAGAGTTTCGTCGTTAGCGAACAGCGCAGATGCGTGAGACCCCAGCGCGACCACACAGGCGCCGGTGAGAGTTGCAATATCAATGACTGCGGCTGGCTTGTATCGGGCGGCAAAAGTGAGCGCATCGCACAACACCAGTCGGCCTTCTGCGTCAGTGTTGAGAATTTCGATAGTTTTGCCGGACATGCTGGTTACCACGTCGCCCGGTTTGGTCGCGCGGCTGCTGGGCATGTTCTCTGCAGCTGCGATCAATCCGACTACATTTATGGGTAATTCAAGCTCTACGAGAGCTCGCATTGTTCCGAAGACGCTGGCGGCGCCGCCCATGTCAAACTTCATCTCATCCATCTTGGCGCCGGGCTTCAGTGAGATTCCGCCGCTGTCAAACGTAATACCCTTGCCAACGAGTACATAGGGCTTTTCCGATGCTTTTGCACCTTTATATTGCATCGCGATCAGTTTGGCCGGTTGCTCACTGCCGGCCGATACAGACAGAAGTGACCCCATTCCGAGCTCACGCATTTTTTTCTCTTCCAGAACGCTCACTGTCAGACGGGTATTACCTCGGCCCATGCTGCGTGCGTGTTTCGCAAGATAAGTGGGAGTGCAGACGTTGCCTGGCAGGTTAGCCAGTTCACGCGCATCGTTAATACCTGCGCCCACGGCTCGCCCCTGGTTCATTGCAGTGGCCGCGGCGTTAGCGCCAAGGCTGCCGGCTGTGTTGACGATCAAGCGCTTGAGTTTCCAAGGGGCAGGGGGCCTGGAGAGCGTCTTGCCGTAGCGGTAGGCCGATCGGGTGCAATGGGTCGCGAGGTAGTTCAATGCCCACCGAATGTCTTTTTTGCGAAGGTGCAGTCCAGCGAGGTGAAGCATTGCGTCACTCGCAGCTTTATCCCGCAGCGCGCCGCAGATCGTCTGGCAAAAGCGGCGCGCTGCGGCACGATCAAAGGAGTCGCCTTCGCCACAACCGATCAGCAGGATTCGCTTGGCGCCTCCGCTCCCGGGGAGCATGAGGCTCTGGCCTCTTTTGGCCCTGAAATCACCCAGAGCCAGTGCGGCTGTGATCGCACCGGAGGCGCCGCGATCAATCTCCAGTGCTGGCCCTAACAGCTTCTCACCCTCGAAAAGAGGTAATATCGCGCACTGCGTCTTGGCGCTTGCGGCATCCTTGACGTCACGGGCTGTAAAGGTGATGGCTGTCATTTCGAATCCTCTATTCAGTGGGTGGCATACAGTGTGCCGCGGCGCGGGTGATTAATGGCCCGCCTTGATTGTCCCAGTGTAAGCTTCTGTGCGTGTAAACTGAACCGGAACAGATCAGCGCAGTCAGGCTTCATCATCGCCCGACGTTTTTTTGTCCTTTTTGGGCAGTAGTATCAGTTCGGTATGAGACAGATAATCGTGCCAGTACCTTTTGTTCGGATCTACAAGGCACCAGAGAAAGCCGAGGCCAAAACAGGCAGCGGACAGCAGCGCCCCGGCGCAGCGCAGCATGGCCAGCGCGACGGAAGGTGTGTTGCCGTGAAAATCCACCAGCTTGATGCGCCAGGCCTGCATGCCCAGGGTTTGACCGCTCTTTATCCAGAAGAGGGTAAAAAATATAACGATACAGGCCAGCGTCAGAATCTGGGCCTGCCATGGCCGCAAGGTGTGGTCTTCGGCTACTCCGATGTTAGCCATAATACCCAATACAGCACCGTTCACCACAAATACCAATGCGACAATCAGCAGAGAATCGTAGAGCATGGCCGTCAATCGTCTAAACAGGGAGGGGTGCATTGGCGTGTCCGGGGCTGGCATGCAGCGATTCTAGCACTAAAGTTCGAAACAGGATGGTTTGCTACCTTAACGAATTGTAAATTGAGTGCGACTTTCACCCCGTGCTACATTGCAGATCAAGGTGGGATTTTGCATGAATATTCTTCTCGTGGAAGACGATAAACAAGTGGCGGAGTTCATCGTCAACGAACTGACGGCCGCGGGGCACAACTGCAATCACGCTCCAGACGGGGTAGAGGGCAGGGCGGCCGCGGCTGATGGCACCTACGACGTTATGGTCGTGGATCGTATGATGCCCAGGATGGACGGCATCACGCTGATTAATACGCTACGTGCTGACGGCGATACTACTCCGGCACTTATGCTGAGCGCACTGGGCGACGTTGATGACCGGGTGCAGGGTCTGCACGGTGGCGCTGATGATTACCTTGTTAAGCCTTTTGCTATGGCTGAGCTATTGGCCCGACTCGACGTGTTGGTGCGTCGAGTAGTGCCGGAAGCTGAGTTGCAGACCGTGTTGGAGGTGGAGGGTCTCTCCATGGATTTACTCAAGCAGCATGTGCAGCGTGAAAAGGTTGCGATTACTCTGCAGCCGCGAGAGTACAAACTACTGGAGTACCTAATGCGTCATGCGGGCCAGGTTGTCACCCGGGCGATGCTGCTGGAGCACGTATGGGGTTATCATTTCGATCCGCAGACAAATGTTATCGATGTCCATGTCTCAAGGCTGCGTCAGAAGATAGACAAAGACTTTGAATTCCCTCTGCTCAATACTGTGAGGGGCGCCGGCTACAGGCTGGGGCCGCAACTGGACACTTGAGCGCGCTGCCGTGCAGATAAAAGATGTCGTTAACAGCCTGACGTTTCGTTACATTGTGAAATATGTAACCGTGCTCAGCGCCACCGTCTTCATGCTCGTCGTGGCCCTCTACATCTATTTTAGTTACTCCTCGTTCAGGGAGCTCGGTGAAAGCGTACTCGATGAGCTCGAAACACTGCAGCTGGTCTACAGTGGCCAGCAGATGCCAGGCGTACAGCAATATATAGAGGATCAACTCAGTTCTCCCTCAGTCAATCGTTTCTACTATTTGATTACGGACAATGGGGGAGAGAAGGTGCTTGGAGATTTACCCCAGTCTCCCCGATATCGGGAGTTTGACGACGGCTGGCTGGGTTTTGAGATGGCTTTGCAAAATTGGGGCGAATCTGTGGACGTGGAGTTTCTTGCTCACCCGCGGGGTCTTGGTGATGGGTATTCCGCCATTGTTGCCCGCGGTTACGACGATATTGTTGAGCAGGGCAAGCTGGTCTTTCGGACGTTGATCCTGGTAATGAGCGTGATGCTGGTGCTCGGCATCACTGGTGGTTTTTTTAGTGCGGCACGGGCACTGAACCGGGTTGAGCTGCTCAACAGGGATATCTCGCGTATTGTGAGAGGTGGTGCGGAGCGGCGCTTACAGGTGGAGGGTGAAAAAGGCTACGTCAGAGCGCTGGCTGAAGTAATGAATCAGATGCTGGAGCAGATGGATTCATTAATGCAGGGTGTTCGCCGTGTATCTGACAACATCGCTCACGACCTGCGTACCCCGCTGACGCGGATGCGTAATAATCTGAGTCAGTTGGAGGGTCGGTTAGACGGGCAGGATGCGACCCAGCTCGACGGTATTATTGAAGAGTGCGACGATCTGCTGTCGTCATTCAACGCACTGTTGCGTATTTCCACGCTGGAATCGGGTAGCCGACTGGTCGATGGCAGCAACGTTGAACTGCGGGCGTTGTTACGTGATGCTGTAGAGCTTTATGAACCGTTGGCGTTGGAGCGGAATATCGATCTGACGCTTGATGCTCCGCAACCGGGCCTCTGCAAAGGCGAGGCTGATTTGCTTGTGCAGATGTTTGCCAACGTGCTGGACAATGCTATCAAGTATACCCCTTCGGGTGGCGACATACGGGTGCAGTTGCGAGTCGGTACTGCTGGCAGTGCGGGGCATGGCGTGGTCATTTCTGACTCTGGCCCCGGTATTCCTGTGGTGGAACGAAAAAATGTTTTTCGCCGTTTTTACCGTGTTGAATCGAGTCGAACTGAATTGCCAGGCCACGGCCTTGGTCTTAGTCTTGTGCAGGCGATCGCGCAGTACCACTTCGGCTCCGTTGAGCTGGGCAGCGCAAATCCCGGGCTGCAGGTGCGCATCAAACTGCCTGCGGTAGCGGGCTAGGCCCGCTGCTGCGGACTCTTAGTCTTTGATTGACAGGTGATCGGTGGGTGGGATTTTTCCGCGGGTGCTGCGGCGCTGGTGCTTTTCAAGAATGTCGCTACCGGGTGGTTCGATGCGCAAGCCCGATAAGTCGACTCGTGGCGCCTCTGCTGCTGCAGGGGCGAGACCGCTCATATCCCCGCCTACCGCGGTAAGCTGAATGTCATCGGTGCTCGGTATTGGGGGCGCCTCCGGCGATAACAGGTTAGGGATTTCCGCGCCGGCTTCCGCAACGCTGATGTGGTCTGTATTGACTAGCGTTATCGGAGCCGGCGGCGTGCTCGTTAGCAGGGAGCCCGCTTCGTTTAGCTGTAACATTGAGGTGTCAACTTTTCGCTCGACGACAACCTGCCGTTCGCTGTCTCTGAGTACATCGCTTTGAGGCGGGGCAAGGGTAATACCGCTGTTCTGTGTGTCAGCGGATGTCGCAATGCTGCTGGGCGTCGCCGCGCTGCCGAGAGCCTCCTGGCTGGGGGTTTTATCATTCGGCTTGGCGCTCGCTCGAAAAATGGGTTGAGCTCCAGCGTTTTCCATGGCCTTTTTGTATTGTAAAGCGGTGGCCTTGTCGCAGCCGCGCTTGATAATTTGCGTCCTGCCACTGAACAACTTGTCGAGAGTTGCACGATCCGCCTTGAACAGCTTCGCCAGTCTGGCGCGGACAGTTTCGGCATCGTGCCCCTCCAGCACTTGTCCAGAGAAACAAATATCGTAGCGCTCGCTCATGGGCATTCTCAGCAATTTTCTGCTCACCAGTATACTCCGGTGCGTGTTTCGGGTCTCAGGCAGCTACAGCACTGAAAGGGCGAATTTTTACCGCTACCTGACCCCGGCGCAGGGCTTCTGTTATTATTTCGGCCTCTATTGATGTCTAGTCTTCCTATGAGTGATCGAGTTCCCACCCGTTTCGTCTGTACCCTGCTGCGCATGGTGGGTGACCGAGGCTATGATTTCACAACGATATTGACCAATGCAGGCCTTGATTTCGACCCACTGGATAAAGCTCATCCGGGTTACCGCTCCGAAATCAGCGCCATGCAGTACTCCCGTGTGTATCAGGGCGTGTTGAGTCTGTTGCAGGATGAAACGTTTGGTACAACGGGGAGCGAACTGGTTGCACCGGGTGCCTTTCGCATGATGTGTTATTGCATCATTTCTTGCGGTAACCTCGGAGAGGCAATCCAGCGTTCATCGGAGTTTTATCGCACATTCTTTGACGAGCGCAGCCAGCTATACGCTAACTTCAGTGATCAGTTTGCCCGCGTGGGATATCGCACAATGGTGCGTGAGGGTCGTCCGAGGGTAGGTGCACCCGATGCCTACGGTCTCTCGCTCTGGCATCGGTTCTTTGGCTGGTTGTGCGGGCGTCCGATTGAGCTCAAGCGTGTGGACTTTGCCGGGGATGTGCCGGAACGTCAGGAAAAGTACGAGGAGTTGTTTGGTTGCCCCTTGTATTTTAATCAGCAAAGCGACTTGCTGTATTTTGACAGCGCCTGCCTGTCGTGGCCGGTGGTGCATACTGAACACTCCCTGAGGGAATTCCTGCGGACGGCTCCGTATCAGTTGCTCGTTATGGAAAGTGGATCTGATAGCGATAACCTGTCAGCGCAGGTCAAGGCAATGATTGGCCACGACTTCAGCGAGGGTTTCCCCGGCTTTGAAACAATCAGCAGCGCATTGAATATGTCTGCTCCGACATTACGTCGCCGCCTCAAGCGTGAGGGGACTACATTCCAGCAGTTAAAGGATGAGGCGCGCTGTGACGCGTCGAAACTGTGCCTGGACAGGCTGGACTTGTCGATTAATGAAGTGGCCTTGCAGATGGGTTTCACTGACCCAAGTGCTTTTCATCGATCCTTTAAAAAGTGGACAGGGTCCACGCCTGGTCAGTTTCGTGCCAGCCGCAAAGGCCGTAGCGCTTGAGTCGCGCTGTCAGGAGTTTCACAAGTTGGTTATAATTGTGAGTTATTGATCCGCAACAGGCAGAAAAAGTAGAGATGGTGCAGCAGGATATCGAAAAACAGCTCAGGCTTGCGTTTTCTCCGGACTTCCTCGAGATAGTCAACGAGAGTTCGCAGCATAATGTGCCGCCGAATTCGGAGACCCATTTCCGTGTGGTGCTGGTAAGTGCAGAGTTTGACCACTTGGCTCGTGTTGCTCGCCACCAGAGCGTCTACGCTGCTTTGGCAGGGCAGATGGCGGGTCCTGTGCATGCCCTGGCTTTGCATACCTATTCCCCCAATGAGTGGCGACAGCGCCAAAAAGCTGCACCGGAGTCTCCCGAGTGTCTGGGCGGAAGCAACACGGATGGTGCCTGAGGTGGTGCGGTGAAACCCACAGTAGTCGCAGCCCTTTACAAATTTGTCACCCTGCATAATTTTCGCGATTTGAGAGAGCCGCTTCTGGATGTCTGTCGCGAGGCGGGCACGCTCGGGACCTTGCTGCTGGCGCAGGAGGGAATTAACGGCACCATTGCCGGCAGCCGGGAGGCCATTGATCGCGTCCTGGATTATTTACGCAGTGACGAAAGAATGGCAGACCTTGAGCACAAGGAATCCAGTGATCAGCGTATGCCATTTCATCGTATGAAAGTGAAGCTCAAACGAGAAATTGTTACCATGGGGGTTGCCGGTCTCGACCCGAATGATTGCGTTGGCAGCTATGTGACTCCGCGAGACTGGAATAGTCTGGTGTTGGATCCGGAGGTTTTATTGCTTGATACCCGGAATGACTACGAATGTGATATCGGTACGTTCCGTGATGCGGTAGATCCTCGGACGATAAATTTCCGTGAGTTTCCAGCCTATGTCCGTGAGCATCTGGACCCCCTGGTGCACAAAAAGGTCGCGATGTTCTGCACCGGAGGGATACGTTGTGAAAAGGCGTCTGCCTTCATGTTGAAAGAGGGCTTCGAAGAGGTCTACCATCTGCAGGGCGGCATCCTGAAATACCTCGAGGAGGTGCCGGAGGAGGAGAGCACCTGGGAGGGTGAGTGTTTTGTCTTCGATAACCGGGTTGCCGTCAATCATGCGCTCGAAAAAGGTCAGTATGATCAGTGCTATGGCTGTCGCCATCCAATAACACTGGAGGACAAGCAGTCCGAATTCTACGAGCGGGGAGTGGCCTGTCCATATTGTTTTGACAGTCTCAGCCCGGATCAAAAAGTACGTTTCCGCGAGCGACAGAAGCAGGTGGAATTGGCCTCCCTGCGTGGGGAGAAGCACGTGGGCAGCGCTCCTCCAGGCCGTCAATGCGTGCCAAGTGACGGCACGTAACGGCGCATCATGCTAATCGAGATACCGGGCAACCGAGGAACGAAAATTCGCCGCGGGGACGTAAAGACTGGTCCCTTCGCCGTTACCCTGCGAAATAACCCCAACCATTGAGGCGCTGCCCCCCGGCCGCAGCTGGATGACCGCTCCACCGGATGACCCTTTGTAGGCCCTGCAGTTGGTGGACCCCCAGGACAGGTGTTCCCTGACGATGGCGCAAGCTGGATCAAAGGTAAGCACCGTGCCATGCTTTCCAAGGCCTGAGTCGCGCGAGTATCCTGCCATTATGACGGGGTGTTCTTTATTTGGTAGGTCCTGCGTCACCGTCAGGTGCGGCACCCGATCCACAGGTATCGCCTTAGCCAGCGCCAGCACAGCCCAGTCCGCGTGCATTCCGCCCCCGTCGACCAGTCTTCGTGCCTCCCTGTAAAGGGGTTCGCCGGAGCCAGTGCGGGTAGAGAAAACGATTGGCCGGCTAAGATCGCGGTAATACTCGAGGCAGTGCCATGCCGTCACGATGATATCCGCCTGCGTACGGCCACGCCTTGCAACCAGCGTCGCACTGCAGTCTTCCACGTAGTGTTTGGTGCGCCCTTGCTCATAACGCTGCCCCGGCACCCGCAATTTACCCACTGCCTGAAGCCAGGGCTGGTGGCGAGATGAATAGACCTGACGATTGTCGTCAGCGTGTATTAACGTGGTGCTGGAGAGAAGCAAAAGGCATAGAAAGGAAACTTTCGCGCGGAATTTACGGCGGATCTGACGTGCAACACAAGCGGCGAAAGTAAGGGTAAATGACGGCTGCACGGTGTTTTTTCCTTGGCGCCTGTAGACGTTACACGTAGGCTAAGCGGTTAAACCGTCGTCCTTACTTGCCTACGATATCTCATGCAGCGATTGTGGCTCGCACTGTCGCAGGGCATGTTAACAGGGTCAAGTTATTCCTGCGGATGGTGGTGCAGCGCCGTACAATAGGGATGGCAGTTCGCAAACAAGTTCATCAGCGCCGGAGGTAATACTATGGGACTAAAGCAGAACCGGATCGCGGTGGTAACCGGCGCGAGTCGCGGGGCTGGCAAGGGGATTGCTATAGCCCTTGGTGAAACCGGTGCGACTGTCTACGTCACCGGCCGCACCCGCAATGAGGGTGATGCGACGCTCCCCGGCACTGTTCAGGTAACGGCGGATGCAGTTACTGCCGCCGGCGGTAAAGGTGTTCCTGTGCTCTGCGATCATGCTGATGACGAGGTGGTACGCGAGTTGTTCGAGCGGGTGGATGAAGAGCATGGACGGCTGGATATCCTCGTTAACAATGCGACCAGCCTGCACGATGACCTCGTCACTTCTGGTCCTTTCTGGGACAAGCCGCTGGCCCTGACCGAGCTTTGGAACGTGGGCATGCGGTCCCAT
The DNA here is from genome assembly GCF_026262645.1 of Candidatus Marimicrobium litorale. NCBI lineage: Bacteria > Pseudomonadati > Pseudomonadota > Gammaproteobacteria > Cellvibrionales > Halieaceae > Marimicrobium > Candidatus Marimicrobium litorale. The sequence continues at coordinate 1,042,669 of NZ_SHNO01000001.1, read as the reverse complement.
TACGTTGCCAGCTGGTTCGCAGCGCCCCTGCTGCAGGCTAATGGCGAGGGTTTAGTGGTCAATACCTCCTCCTTTGGCGGGCGTATTTATATGCATGGGCCTGCATATGGTGCTGGCAAAGCGGCCGTGGATAAAATGTCGCATGATATGGCGGTTGATTTCCGACCCTTTAATGTGGCGGTGGTGTCTGTCTGGATGGGACTATTGCTGACGGAGCGCTCGCTGCGAGTGTTCGAGGCGGATCCTGACAAATACGCCGACTTGATGGCCACCGCCGAAACACCGGCGTTTACCGGGCGTATTATTGATGCGCTTGCCCTCGATCCGCAACGCATGGATAAAAGCGGACAGGTATGGATCGGTGCGGAACTGGCGCAAGAATACGGTATCACCGATATGTCGGGTGAGACACCGCCATCGCACCGTGCCTTTTTTGGGCCGCCCACGACGTTTGGGGACGCTATAGTAGAGTAGGTGATACCCCATATGGAGGATGCTGCATCCATGCGGTTAGCTCTATACTTTAAAGGTAAGATAGAACCAGAGGAGTAAACGATGATTGCCATAACCGAAGCACTTCAGAATGATGCAGTAAATCCCTACGGGCTCGAAAGCTCCCGCGCGCAGGAATTGGTAGCGGCAGCTACGGCCATGGGTCCGGCGCTGCGTGAGCGCAGCGCCAGGGCCAGCCGCGATCAGCGGGTGCCTGACGAGACGGTAGCGCAGTTTCGCGAGGCTGGGTTCTTCAGGATTCTGCAGCCGGAGCAGTGGGGCGGCTACGCCATGGATCCGCAGGTGTTCTACGCGGTGGGACTGGAAGTAGCACGTTTTTGTCCATCGAGCGCATGGATTCTTGGCGTCATTGCTGTGCATAATTGGCAGCTTGCGGTTTTTGACGATCAGGCAGCGCAGGATGTGTGGGCGGATGATCCCTCGGTTCTTATCTCCTCCTCATATGCGCCAGTGGGTAAGGTAAAAGTGGTCGACGGGGGTTATCGCTTGAGCGGTCGCTGGAGCTTCTCCAGCGGCGCCGAGCACTGCAAATGGGCTTTTTTGGGGGCCGTCGTCCCCACGCCCGAAGCGCCGTTTGACATGGCGAACTACCGCACTTTTCTAGTGCCGATCAGCGACTATGAGATTGTTCACAACTGGGATGTGGTGGGCCTGCAAGGCACCGGCAGTCACGACGTCGTGGTAGAAGACGCATTTGTACCAGAATACAGGACACATAAATCGATGGATGGGTTTCTCTGTGATAACCCCGGTAACGCGGTGAACACAGCGCCACTTTATCGTATGCCTTTTATGCAGGTATTCGTTCGTGCGGTATGCACCGCTACGCTGGGCGCGCTTCAGGGTGCCTTGGATGCGTTTGTAGAGGTCGCTAAGACACGCCAGGTGGGCCCTAACAAAATGAAGGACGATCCTTTCGCGCGGGTTATCGCCACTGAGGTCAAAACAGACTTCGAAGAGATGAAGCTGACCATGATTCGCAACTTCGATGAGATGATGGCGTGTTGCCGATCGGGTGTACCTATTCCGATCGAAGATCGTGTGCGCTACCGCTATGATTCTGCGGTGGTGGCAGACCGTTGCCTGGCGCTCTCCAGCAAGATGCTCAAAGCCGCCGGTAGCGGCGGTATTCGCCGAGATAGTGATCTGCTGACTTTTCATCTAGACATACTTGCCAGTCAGGCCCACGTGGCTAATCACAGCAAACCCTTCGCCATGAATATGGGCGGGGTGCTGTTTGGTGAGGAAAATCGCGACTTTGCACTCTAGCGGTGCTGGCTTGATACGGAGACAGTATGAAAAAAAATGGATTACTCCCGGAGGGCAGTTATGCAGAGTGTGCCAATGGCTACCGTATTCACTACCTCGATGAAGGTGCGGGCGAGGTTGTCGTTTTCCTTCATGGCTCAGGCCCCGGCGCCAGTGGCTACAGCAATTTCAAAGGGAATTACCGGCATCTGGTTGCCGCCGGGTATCGCTGCATTATTCCTGACCACATTGGTTACGGTTTTTCTGATAAGCCCACGGATGTAGACCATCCCCTGTCTTTTTTTGTTGAGTGCATCAAACAGACGCTTGATACAGCGGGTGTGGAAAGATGTACCTTGGTGGGTAACTCACTGGGTGGTGCTGTCGCTCTGGGCCTGACACTTGACTACCCCGATCTGGTGGAGAAACTGGTGCTCATGGCTCCCGGGGGCCTCAGTGAACTCAGTGACTATCAACAAATGCCGGGTATGCAGAAGGTATTCGCTGTATTCGGTTCCGGTGACCCGGTGACGCCAGCGGTCATGAAGGATCTGTTCTCGACTGGCTTGATGTATAACCCGGAGCATGCCACGGATGAATTAGTGGCCGAACGCATGCAAATTATGGAGATTATGAATGGCCATGTCATGGCAACCATGAAGGTGCCCGTTCTTGTGGATCGCCTGGCGGAGATTGACTGTCCCGTGCTTGGGTTCTGGGGTATGGATGAACAGATGATGCCGGAGAATGGCATTATGGCAATGGCGAAAAATATGAAGGATCTCAGGTTTATTCTGGTGACAGAGTGCGGGCACTGGGTGATGGTTGAGCACGAGGATATGTTTAACCGGATGTGCCTCGATTTTTTGCAACACAGCTAGCGCGCTCTGCACTCCACGAAGGAATGTTGATTGATGATGGATCAGAATAAAATTCGCAGTCTAGGCGATGAACTTTACGCTGCCTTGCGCAGCCAATCGACGCTTGCGCCCCTTACGGAGAGGGAAGAGGGGATCACTATCGAGGATGCCTATCATATTTCATTGCGCATGGTGAGCCAGCGCGTTAAATGTGACTCGGAACGAATCGTAGGTAAAAAAATCGGTGTTACCAGTAAACCCGTGCAGGATATGCTCGGAGTATTCCAACCCGACTTTGGATTTCTAACGGATAGAATGGAGTTCGCCGATAAAGCTGTTATTCCAATTGCAGGCAATATGATTCAGCCGAGGGCCGAGGGTGAAATCGCGTTTCGCCTCAAGGCGGATCTTTCGGGCCCGGGAGTAACAGAGCAGGATGTCCTTGATGCTACCGCAACAATCATGCCCTGTTTCGAAATCGTCGATTCCCGGATTCACGATTGGAATATCAAGATACAGGATACCGTTGCAGACAACGCCTCTTGCGGTGTCTATGTGCTGGGTAAGAATGAGGTAAATCCCAGGGATTTTGATCTGCCTAATTTGAAAATGCAGATATTCAAGAATGGCGAGTTTCATTCCGAGGGTCTCGGGAGTGCAGTACAGGGTAACCCACTGACTGCCGTGGCGTGGTTGGCCAATACCCTGGGTGAGTTCGGGATTCCGTTTAAGGCAGGTGAGCTCATCCTGTCAGGTTCGCTGGCACCTCTCATCCCTGTGCAAGCGGGGGACAAGATGTCCCTCGAGATTGCGGGCATAGGGGGGTGTAGTTGTGCCTTTTCTTAGGTATTTAGCTGTTACACCTCCTTTTCACTGCGCTCATTTCAGTTAAACTTCGCGTCAGTGCGCAAGAGGCTGTCTGATATGTGTCACGGCGGTATGTGTCGAATATTAAACTATAGAGAAAAGCAATGAGTAAGAAAGTGAAAGCGGCCATCATTGGCCCCGGCAATATCGGCACTGATTTGCTAATGAAAGCTATGCGCAGTGACTTTATCGAACCTGTTTGGATGGTGGGCGTAGTGTCCGATTCGCCGGGGCTGGCCAGGGCGGTGGAAATGGGTCTAAAGACAACGGCAGATGGCGTCGATGGTATGCTGCCATTCATGCGTGATGACGGAGTACAAATTTGCTTTGATGCGACTTCCGCTTACGTGCATGCGGAGAACAGTCGGAAGGTGAATGGACAGGGGGCCGTGATGATCGACCTCACCCCAGCTGCAATAGGCCCGTTTTGTGTTCCCCCGGTAAATCTTGAGCAAGCGGTCGAGGCGCGCGCTATGAATGTGAATATGGTGACCTGTGGTGGACAGGCGACCATCCCGCTTGTTGCGGCAGTCAGCCAGGTGCAGCCTGTGGACTATGGTGAAATTGTAGCTACTGTCAGCAGCAAATCTGCGGGCCCCGGTACACGTAAAAATATTGATGAATTTACTCGCACGACCGCTACCGGTATCGAGAAAGTGGGTGGGGCTGAACGTGGCAAGGCGATTATCGTCATTAATCCCGCTGAGCCCCCGTTAATCATGCGTGACACGGTGCACTGCCTGACGGTGGACGCGCCCGATCAGGATGCGATAACACAGTCTGTGCACGCGATGATTGCGGAGGTGCAGAAGTACGTCCCGGGTTATACGCTAAAAAACGGGCCTGTGTTCGACGGCAATAGGGTTTCCATCTACATGGAGGTGGAAGGTTTGGGTGACTTTCTGCCCAAATATGCCGGTAACCTGGATATTATGACTGCCGCCGGTCTACGCACCGGTGAAATGTACGCCGAGGAAATTTTGTCGGGCCGTTTTACGCCGGTTGCTGCCTGAGTAACTCGTGCGTTGCTGAGCACGCTTCCTGATCATCCTAAATACCTTTATTCGAGATCAAAGCAATGGATTTGAATGGCAAGAAAATCACAGTGCACGACATGTGTCTTCGTGATGGAATGCACCCAAAGCAGCATCAGATCACAGTGCAGCAGATGGTCACTATTGCTGCGGCGATGGACGAGGCTGGTGTCCCCCTGATCGAAGTAACCCACGGGGATGGCCTTGGAGGCGCTTCCGTCAATTACGGCTTTCCAGCCGCATCTGATGAAGAGTATCTTACGGCCGTTTGTAAAGCGGTAAAGAATGCCGGCATCTCGGCTCTGCTGCTGCCCGGTATTGGAACGGTGGACCATTTAAAAATGGCGGTGGGGTGCGGTATATCTACTATCCGCATAGCCACGCACTGCACAGAGGCAGATGTTTCAGAGCAGCACCTCAACATGGCTGCGCAATATCCCGAGCTCGATACGGTGGGTTTTTTAATGATGGCGCACATGATTGAGCCAGAAGAACTCATCGTGCAGCTAAAAATGATGGAGGACTTCGGCGCGAACTGTGTCTACATTACGGATAGCGCAGGATATATGCTGCCCGATGATGTGACTTCACGTGTCTCTCTGGCGCGCGCAGAACTGCGTCCTGAGACCGAGCTGGGCTTCCATGGTCACCACAATCTTGCCATGGGAATTGCTAATTCACTGGCCGCAGTGGATGCCGGCGCGAACAGAATAGATGGCTCGCTTGCGGGGCTTGGTGCGGGCGCGGGCAATACGCCCCTGGAGGTATTCCTTGCGGTTTGCGACAGGATGGGCGTGAAAACCGGCATTGACCTGTTCAAAGCTATGGATATAGCGGAGGACTTGATAGTGCCTCTCATGGACCACATGGTGCGTGTAGATCGAGACTCGCTGACGCTGGGTTGGGCGGGGGTCTACTCTTCTTTTCTGCTGTTTGCAAAACGCAGCGCCGAAAAATACGGACTGTCTAGTCGGGATATCCTGGTCGAGTTGGGGCGCAGGCGCACTGTTGGTGGTCAGGAAGATATGATCGAAGATCTGGCTCTGGACATGGCGAGGGAAAAAGAAAAGGGTGCGCTTTAGGCGCCACGCAAGTAAGGCATTTTTTCACGGCCTTAGGCGACCCGGCCAAACAATGTGTTGTTTACTTTTTTTGCCAGCCCTCTCCCGTATTGACGTAATGACCGTCAGGCGTTTTTTCGATGGCTTTCAGGCCAGCTCTGGCTTCTACCGCGTTCAGGCTGATGTTATTTTCCTTCGCAATGGCTGAGTAACGCGCTTTGCGCTGCTGGTTAATGTCGGTCACAAGTGCATTGACTTTGTCAGAGGGTTCGACGGCTGCAACGTAGCCACTGTTTGTTTCACCGACCAGTCCTTTGGACTTGGCGGTTCCCAAATCCTCTGCGAAAGCGGCCACAGAGAGCAGTGTGATAAGGGTGGCTGTGACGAAGGCTGGCCTCGCCGGACGTGGTATTAACATCGTTAATGTCTCCTAGAAAAGTGCGCTGTCGTTGGAAAAAAGGTCATCTAATTCTTCGTCGACTTGTACTCGAATTTCATGCTCGATCTTCACGTTCAGATTTATCGTAATCGGTTCGGAGGGCGGTGCAACTTGCACGGTGGGAGAGCAAGCGATTGCAGACAGAAGTAAAGATAGAGTAACAGGGGTTCTCATAATGGAGTTCTCCGTTGTGTGCGGCTCTGGGTGTTCGTTAAAGGCACACGGATAAACATCAATGCAAGCGATTCTCAATACTCCGAGTCAAGGTATCACTTAAGCGTAGGCTTTGTAATAGTGGATCGAGGTTTTGTTCCACCCTGATGTTAAACTTCACTTCCTGGCCACCATAGTGGCTTGGGTTGCGCCCGCCCAGGGACAGGCCAAGCACCAGGTTGCCTTGATCATCCAGGTCGACCTCGCTTTCTAGTGTCTCGTAACGAAAGTCACTTAATAGGTCCAGTGCCAGTCCGAGTTGCCTGTTATTGCCAAGGTTGCGACTTGTATCGCCACTGTCGTAACGAATAGTCCCTCCGGGGGGTAGTGCGTTCAGATAGCCGTTGCTGACGATCAGACGGCCATCGCTGAAGGCGATTGGCAGAGTACCCCGAATTGTTCCTTGTGCAGCAATATCCTGATTTTGCTGGAGAGCAACGATTTGCGCCAGTTCCCAGCCTTCAACCTGCAGACTCGCGCCGTTACTGTGTGCCGAAAAGTTCCAGGTGGCTGGCGTTTCGAGAAATACCTTGCCGCCGAATACCTCTGCTGAGAACGCTTGGATATTGAGTTCCGGAGCTAGTACAGGGGTGGGATCTACCATTGCAGCGGTCAGGCTTACGCTGCCAATAGCAAAGCCTGCATCTATCCCGTCAATAGCGACCTCTAAAGGTTGGAGGCTGAGCCACTCGCTCGATCCAGTCCACTGAGTCGTGAGTGAGGCTTGCTCAACACTGTAACCGTCGTACGTTACCGAGAAGCCCTCAATGCGCAGTCGTGATGTCTGTGACCATTCGCTTAGATCGTAGTCACGGGTCTGCAGCGTGGTATCCAACTGCAGTTCGCCGCTGTGAATATCAGGCATGGAAGATAGGGAAAGCCAATCCCACACCGCTGGTAGTGCCTGCGCATTCAATCGGGACAGGTTTTCAGAGTGGAGCGCGAACCTGTGCCCGCCTTGCCCCGTCCATAGGTCAAATTCTCCACTGATGCCAAGGGTGAGCGCTGATTCTGCGAGCGCAGCATTCACTTTGTATGTTAAATCGTCAAGCGATCCTGCCTGTTCAAACGAAAAGACGACTAACGGAGACCGCTTGCTGTTGTGTTGAATGAGCAGTTCGCCTTCGGCGCGTGAGCGGACAGTGAGCGCGGGTATGGTGTCTATTTCGCTGTTAAAGCTCATGGCCGCTAGCTCGACTGAGTAATCGCCTCCCACTCTTGTAATTACCGTATCGGTCATAAGGAGAGCGACTAGTAATTGCCCCTGCTGCAGAGTGAGGCTGACTTCTGTCTTTCCAGATAGGTCGTTGAGTATGGTCGGGTAGGCGACGGATTCGACGATTGCCGATAGTTCAAGAGAGGCCTCGACGTCGGCCGCTGCGATGTTTGGCCTCACTGGATCAAGCTGAATGATTTCCGGATGCTCGACAAGTCCAGAAAAGCTACCGTGGCCTGCGCCTGGGTTTGCAGTGGTGATCGGCAGAGGAGGTAACTCAAAGTCGAGATGCAGGGTGTCAAGCCATGCTAACAGCGCGTCTTGCTGCCAATCCCCCTCAAATGCCCAACGCCACGGGCCATTGCGGCTATCAATATTTGCCTTGAACGCCGCGATTTTCCCGTTGTCACCTGCGACTCTGATATCGACAAGCGTATGCTCATTCGTATCCGCGGTTATCCGCCCTGTAATATTTGCGCCCGACAACACGGTGTGCAAATCCAGCTGCAGGCTGTTGTCAAAGTGCAAACTGCCTGCGCTGGAGAACGCGAAAGCATTATTTTTCTGGTAGCGTAAGCGCCAGGCATCAATACTGAGGGTGACCATTGGTAGCGCAGAAATAACGGTCCGCGGTCTAAATTGGGTAAAATCGAGAGTTTTCTCGGAGATCGAAGAGGTTTCCGTTGTCATGTCGGTAATAGCGATGTCAAAAGATTTAACGCGAACTGCCTTCAGTTGTTGTCCAAGGAGCTCGCGCCATTGGTAGGCGATGTCTATATCGATAAAAGACAGCGTATAGCCCATGTCGTTCTGCCGACCCTTCAGCCATAGACTATCCAGCATTAGCCGGTTCTTCTGCCAGTGTATATTCACCGGACGGACATCTGTGACGCCGTAGTCTTGCAGTAATCGAATGGTGACCGATCGCATGACGCTATCGACATTGTTGTAGACGTAAACAGCTAAAGCCATGCACAAGGCGACCACAAGTAACAGGCTGTAACGTATTAGGTTGGCCAGTGTCATGGTGTCATTGTAATAGACGCGAGGTTCAGAGTAACTAGCCGGTTTGTTACTCCTATGGTTGTGTCTGCGCTCCGCTCGCTCTAGGCAATCGCTATACTCTCGCTTATAGTAATCCGCTTGTTGCTAAGTACTTTTGAGGATGGGGCAGAGTGAACCGAAAGCGTTTGGGTAAGAGTGCCGTCGTGGTGTCGGATATTTGCATGGGAACGATGACGTTTGGCAATCAGGCCGATGAAAAGACATCGTTCCGCATTATGGATATGGCGTATGAAGCGGGGGTGGACTTTTACGACACTGCCGAGATGTATCCGGTTCCACCGGATATAAAATATGCAGGCTTAACAGAGGATATTGTTGGACGGTGGATAAAAACCAGAGAGCGCGATAAATTGATTATCGCTTCCAAGGTTGCTGGTCCCAGCCATACCTGGATGGAGGCTCCCCTGCGCGGCGGCAAGACCGGCCTGGATCGTCACCACATTATGCGAGCAGTGGAAACCAGCCTCAGGCGCCTTGGCACGGATTACATTGACCTTTACCAGACGCACTGGCCGGACTGGGGGTTCCCGCAGGAAGAGACCGTAAGGGTGCTTGATGAGCTGGTGCAAGCGGGTAAGGTGCGCGTGCTGGGCTGTAGTAATGAATCAACCTGGGGCCTGACCAAGAATCTTTGGGCCTCTGATCTGCACGGTCTGGCTCGCTACGAAACGATCCAAAATAACTTTAGCCTCAATAATCGGCGCTTCGAGGATGAATTGGCGCAGGCTTGCAGGGAGGAGGAGGTGAGTTTGCTGCCTTACTCGCCCATCGCGGGTGGTGTCCTGAGCGGTAAATATAATGATGGCGCGTTTCCTGATGGCGCCCGTTTCACGCATTATCGCGATGCTCCTGCTCGCCAGAAGAGCATGATGCAGCGATTCGTGAATGATAAGACGCTGGCTTCGGCGCACCGCTTTGACGAGATAGCGGCGGACATCGGTATGTCAGTAGTGACTATGGCGGTTGCATGGAGCAAGCAGCATGATTTTGTCGCGTCGACCATTGTGGGTGCAACCAGCGCAGCACAGGTAGCCGAGCTGCTGGCCGCCGCGGACGTGTTGCTAGACGGTGAGACGCTGAAAAGGATTAATCGCGTGTCACGCGATATTCCCTATCCTATGGGGTGATTTTTGCCGGTGGACTTTCGTTAAGTCAATGTTCGTTGAGCTAGCGGTGCTCTGACAGGGTGGCTTAGCTGCACGCTCGTTGCTGTGACGGGGCTGGGGGGCGGCGCTCATCCGGTCATGCTGATGCCCAGGTTTGTGCCCATTCAGGCGATAATTTTGCTGTCTGTCGCGACACAACAATCCGATAACTTATCACGTTGTTTAGTTTGGCGGCACTTCATCATAGTCGAAGCATCCACTGGTCGCAGTCGGCGCAGTATACGGCGCCTGATTGGCTACACTGTGAGATTTGCCATTTCGCGTACGCCGTCGATGGTGATAATTTCAATCTCTTTATTGTTCACTCGAAGTATATTTCTTTTTGCATTCGAGTCAGAACGCGACTCACTGTCTCCACAGTGATACCCAGATAGTTCCCTATGTCTGCTCTGGACATCGGTAGGCGAAATTGTGCTGCGCTCAGTTTTCGCCTTGCATTGCGGGATGAAATGCTTAAGAGAAGCGCTGCCACTCGTTCGTAGGCAGAATTTTTACTCAACAGCGTAATGAGCACCTGGTCCTTGGTAATCTCTCGGCTCATCAGTTGCACAAAATGTCGCTGTAGCTGAGGCATTTCCCGACCGAGGTTCTCGAGAGAGGAAAAAAGAAACTTCGCAAACGGCAGCTGTTTCCAGTGCCTTGGCGGACGATGCGTGAAGGTCGTTACTGATGCCATCCATGCCAAGCACCTCACCGGGGAAATAAAATCCGGTGATCTGCTCTTTGCCGTCATCGGTCGTCCGATAGGCCTTAACTGTCCCTGATCGTACCGCAAAAACAGATTCGAATGGCTGATCCTGCCGGTAAAGGTGTTCTCCCTTCTGTAAGGGTGAGCTGCGCTGGATAATTTCATCCAGCTGTGACACATCTTCACTATCGAGAGCCAGCGGCAGACAAATGCTGTTGAGCCTGCAGTTACCGCAGCTGATCTGGAAATTGTGGGAGCAGGCGTGCAAGGTCTTGTCCACGACAATGGGGCTGCTTGCCATATTTTTAAAGGTCTTCCGGATTATCCGCGCAGAAAGCGATACTTGAAATCGCCGGCAGCAGGGATGCTCAATACTTTTCACGCTACTGCTGATGAGTTTTGTTTGCGCTGTTAGCCGAGCGAGGCTACGCTTTTTAGAACAAGTCGAACAAGTTCGGCCTGTCTTGATACGCCCATCTTAGCGAAGATCGATTTCAGTTGCGCTCGCGCCGTGTGCTGCGAAATGTGCTGCGCATCGGATACCTGCGCGAGGCTAAGCCCTCGTGCGAGCAATGTGGCCAGATTAGCCTCTGCCGGTGTGAGTTCGAAAAGCTCTCCCAAAACCTGGCGAGAGGTCGATTCCTTGAGGTCCGGATCGCTGATAAAAACAGCAGCCGATGGACTCGACTGGCCCTCACTCCATTCCGACAGTGGTACGGGTTTTATTACCAGGCCAAGGTCAGATCTCACCCCTGGTCGAGGAACGCGTAATGCACGGACTACAGATGTTTCACCATTTTGTTGAGCTTTGATAATGGTCGCTAATGCCGATTGCAGTTCTTTGTTAAATTCCCGTCCCTCGATCATTAGGCGGCCATCCCGTAGGCTCAGTCCGGCGCCCTGATCAAGAAGCGCTCGTCCAACTGCGTTAGTCGTGAGTAACTTTCCCTGTTCATCGAGAATGATGCTGGCTACTGACAGCTGGTCGACCGCCCCCGCATACACGTCTCGCTCCGCTGTCATGCGATTCAGTCTCGCGTAGATCTCGATGGCTCTGCGAAGATGCGGCGTGACAAACTCCAGAAGTTCCCGCTCGCTGCGTTTAAAGCCATCCTCACTTTCGCGGCGGGAGATTCGCAAACGCGCAATCATTCCCCCCGGTTCGGCAGTATCGACACCTAGAATCCGGAAAAGATTTATTGGCTTGAGATAGTGCTGATAATAATCGGAGGATATAAGCTCGGTGTCCGGCAGTATGTCCTCGAGCGCTATTACCTTATCGAGGGGCAGGTTTATAAACGGATCGAGAGAAAAAAACTGCTCTCGATACGCGCTAACTTCCCAGTCGCTGGAATCAGCTAGTCTGGACGAGGTAATTTCACTCCCTGTCTCTGGCCTAATGCAGTTGAGAATTACGCCCTGGTCATTATCAGTAGGAGGGCGCAGCACGAGGGAAACTACCTGTGCGTCCATGGCTTCCCTCAGTGCGGGTAGGGCACTTTGCCAAGGTCGAGCTTCCAGTGCGCCTTCATAGACAAGGCCGATAAGCTGGTTGTAATCAGTGTCGATATCTTTTGATTTCATTTTTCGAGATTGGAAAGGTCGTCCGTGACTTCTGCTAAAGGCTTGGGATATCCAACTCCCCAGCCCTGAATGTAGTCGACGCCAAGTTCCTCCAGCTTCGCAATTATACTGTCCGTTTCAACGGACTCGGCGATTGTTTTCTGACCAAGAAAATGCGCGAGATCGTTTATCGATTGAGCCATGGCATAGTCACTTCGATTCGTATCAATGCCGGTAATGAAGCTGCCGTCAATTTTTACATAGTCGACCGGTAGTTCGCGCAGGTAGACGTGACTGGCGAGTCCCGTGCCAAAGTCATCAATCGAGAATTTGCAGCCAATGTTTCTGAATGCCCGTACAAAATCCGCTGCCTTCACCAGATTAGAAATCGTTCCCGCTTCCGTGATTTCAAAGCACAGGCGGCTTGTGCCGACCCCGAATTCTGAAATTTGATCCAGCAGATATTCCATGAAGGTGTCGTCGGTGACACTTGCACCTGACAGATTTATTGAGAGATGAGGTAATACCTTCTGTTCATCCATTAGTTGGCTGATCCATCTAAAAGATTCTTTAACCACCCATCGATCAATCAGTGTCATGAATCCGTACCGTTCGGCGGACTGAATAAAATCCCCCGGGGGTGACAGCGAACCATCGCTGTTTACCACGCCAAGCAATATCTCGTAATGTAATGTGGAAATCGAGCGATCACTCAGGACCGTCTGCTTTATTGGCTGCGCTCGGAGGCGAAAGCGTTCTGCAGAAATTGCGTCCTCAAGATCCTGCCGCGTTTGGCTTTTTTGAATTCGATAGTCAGTGACTTTCGCGTGCTCTTCCTCGTAGGGTACCACTCTGTTACGCCCCGTCTGCTTGGCGCGCTGCATGGCGGAACGGGCGGCACTTGTGACTTCCTGAGCGTCGCTGCTGTGCTCGCGGATCGAAGCGACTCCAATCGATACCGTAAAGCTAACGTTTTCGCCATCGATATCGACAGAGCCGGATGAAATATCATCGCAGATCTGTGCCGCAACGCGCTGCGCCTGTTCACTGGTGTGATCAAGTAAAAGAACTACGAACTCATCTCCGTCTAGCCGGGCGGAAGAAGACTTTTTGCTATGCAGCTGAGCCAGGAGCCTGGCGAATTCCAGTAATATCTGGTCGCCAACTACCCTGTCGTACACCTCGTTAACGAGATGAAAGTTGTCAATATTTATGTACAGCACGGCGTGCTGGGAGCGCTTCGTTTGGCTGTGTCGCAGCGCCCGTTTTATCTGGTCGTAAATCGTGCCGCGATTGATCAATCTCGTTAGTTTATCGTGGTTGCGATCGAAGCTCAGGGTTTTTTGTACATGCTCAAGCGTTTGGTACATGCTCTGGTCTACCACTGACAGTTTTTCAGACGACGAGGGGGAGGGCGGTTGCATGCCTCGACTGAGCTGGCGCGCCAGACGAATCGTGCTCATGTCGGAAACCTTCTGGCCGCGTTCATTCACAAAAATGAAACGGTCTTTTTCTTTGCTCATCCACGCTAATTGCATGCGCTTTTTTTGACCATCATCGTCGAGATAGTTAAGCCAGCTATTGATATCTAGTTGCTCAGCTCGTTTGACCCAGCGACGCAGTCTTGGAAGATCTTCTACTTTCGCGCGAAGATCGCGCGCATGAGGAGTCGCTGCCCACTCTTGATCGCTGAAATCGGTCAAGCCCGCGTCCAGATTGCCCGCGAGAATATCTCGTATTTCATCAAGCAGCTCCTCGTGAATCATGCAGATAGGCAGCGCTTTGGATATCTGTTGCCCAAGTCGCTCGAGAATGGGTTCTGCTTCTGTCAGGCGTTGCGCAATAAGTTCTTCTGCCTCAGCACCGCGCAAGCGCTGATCAAGCCAAAAGCACAAAAGGTCCAGCGCTTTAATCTGTTCTTGCCAGCCTTTGCTCTCATCGCCCTCTCGCACATGCGTCAGCACCAGTAGGTCACGCCAACCGTTGTCGACGAGATCGCAGAGCACTCTCGGAGCGCGAGGGGATTTTATGCGTTCACCCAGGACCAGGCGGACGGCGCGTTTGGCTTCTTCAAGCCTCTGTTGTCCTTCCTGCACACGGATGACCCGATCGATATTCCTGGCCATGTCGCGCTCCTGCTGCTTGACCAGTAAGTCAATTTGTTTCAGCGAGAATTGAAAAACAGAACCATCACTTTCATAGTCGGCGACGATAGTATCAATAATATGGTTGATTCTGTCTTCAAGTGCCTTGTTGGGAAAATTTGCCGATGCCGCGAGAACTGAAAGCTTGTCTATTACGGCACGTGCTGCATGTCTGTAGTCCAGAAAGAACGTGTCATCGAGAAGTGCAAGTTTAGTCAGTGGTATCTGCAGATTTCCCAGAGATTGCTTTAGATCGGGGCTGACATCTACGTTAGATTTAATTGTTTCAAATAGGTTGTCTACCAGATCCAGCTGGTTGAGGCTCTCTGTTGTGAGACCGCTGCTGTTTCGCAGCTCCGTGAGCTCCTCCCTATGATCCGCGAGATAGGTACGGAGTGATTTACATTGCTGCACATCCCCGCGAGCACTGGAGTTGCGCTGCAAATCAGTAAGCGCCCGGGCGATAGAGTGAGCATCGGTCAACTTCGACTGATCGAGTTGTGCACTGGGAACCGTTGCGCCGCCCCAGGTTCCGCTCATTGCGACGCCGTCGGAGAGGGAGCCGCCGTCAAGGAGGCCCTCTGCCTCGCGCTTAAAGTTGAGTGCGCCGATAACAGAGCTAAAAAGGTCGGTTGGGTTGATGTCGCCAACCGCGTGGCTGAGTTGCTCGCCCAGTTGACGAGGCTGCTCATTGCGTTGTGAGCTTATCGCATCATTCAGTGTGCCGGTGCCTGTTGTAGTGTCATCCATGACGCGGGCCTGGGCGGCGCTGGCGCCCGTGATAGCGTCCCGGTAGCGAGATGCGAGCGTATGTTGAGCGCGAGTAAATTCGAGCGTGAGGCCCGTTTCAATGGTACCGGAGATATTAACCCGCACCGGGTCCAGGCTGGTACCCGCGCCCCTGGCCTCGGCAATGGTCAGGATGCCACAGGAGTCCGGCTCAATCGGCCGCGCTGGTTCCAGGTCAGATGTGGAGAGGACGTCGATATTATCCAGACGCAATCGCCCGTCGAACAGCGTCGACACCCGGCCGCTCAGCTGCACGGCGTTGTCCAGAACAAGGGCGGCGAGCAAGTGGCCATCATTTGCCGAAGTATGGGGCATTAAACCTCTCGCGGTGCGACTGTTCGGTCCGTGCGGTAGTGACGTTCAGTTCTCGTTATTGTCAGGCTCTTGCGAGTCGCCTTGCCAGCGCCGTCTGCCACGGCCGATTCACTGCCGCCAGGAGGTCAGCCAAGGTCAAGGCTTGAGCTTGACGATCTTTTGCAAGTATATCGCGAAGCACGTGGGTTGCGACAATAACGTTTGTTTATCGGGGGGTTTCTGCGCTGGAAGCGCTCATAAAGGCAGGTTTCTCTCCCCCTCCGTGGACTGCGAAACTGGTGCCGCTAACGTAAGCGGCGAGGGGGGATGCCAGGAATAGGCAGGCATTTCCGATATCGGCGGGAACCGCCATCCTTTCAAGTGGCACTGTAGCGGCGACGGCCGCCAGCCCGGCCTCATCACCGTAATGCAGGTGGGATTGCTCAGTTTCCACCAGACCGACAACAAGAGCATTGACCCTCACCTTAGGCGCCCATTCGACAGCGAGCGAGCTGCCGAGGTTTACCAGTCCCGCTTTGGCGGCTCCGTAGGCGGCGGTGCCCGGGGACGGGCGAATAGTGCTAACGCTGGCTATGTTGATGATACTTCCGCCGGATGCCTGCTCCTGCATTACCCGGTTGGCGGCCTGACTGAAATTTAACGGGGCAATCAGATTGAGTCGAATGATGGACTCGGAAAAGCGCGGCGAGGCGGTGGCAGCCTCGGCGTAGGGGGCTCCTCCCGCGTTGTTGACCAGCACGTCGAGTCGCCCGAAACGTTCCATCGCCAGATCAATGCAAGCCTCGACCTGATTAAAGTCGCGGACATCACACGCCGTGAAAACGGCGCTACGATCACCGCTGGAGGGGAGTTTTTCCGGTTCGGAACGGCCGCAGATAAGCACATCGGCCCCCGCGCTCAGAAAGATCTCGGATATCCCCTTGCCGACGCCTTTCCCGCCACCGGTTACGATGACGGCCTTGCCGCTGAAATCCAGCGCATTATCCATAATCTGACTCCTGAAGACGGATACCAAGGGTGGTCCGCAATTGTTTGTCGCGCTTGAGATCACGCCATGATTTACATACTATGCTCGGGCTGAGCGTATCCTATCGGAATTTCCTCGACCTGGACATTTCAGGCTGACGCTCCATTGTAAGTAAGCGGGACATTTCACTACCGGTCGCAATTACTGTACCAGCAGTCCACCGGTCCTCATCGGGAAGTAAACACTATGGCAACAAACAGTTTACCCGTGCTCGCCATCCTGGGCGGCACAGGGGATTTAGGAACAGGATTGGCCCGACGCTGGGCCCAGGCGGGCTACGAGGTCATCATTGGGTCTCGTAACCAGGAGAAGGCCGATACGGCAGTGGCCGATTTGCGTGAGGTCATGGCGGAGCGCGGTGTCACTGAGCTCAGCGTACGCTCAGCGGAAAATCTCGCGGCGGCGCAAGCTGCGGATATTGTTACGCTGACAGTGCCCTTCAGTCATCAATCCAGCACGCTGGAGTTGGTGCAGGCCGCATTGCAGGGCAAGATTCTTATCGATGTGACCGTGCCGCTGGTGCCGCCCAAGGTGGCGCGTGTGCAGCTACCCGAGGGGGGCAGCGCTGGTCAGATCGCTCAGGCCTTGCTGGGTGACGATGTGAGCGTGGTGTCGGCTTTCCAGAATGTCGCAGCAGCACATTTGCAGGAGGGCAGTGGTCTCAATTGTGATGTACTGGTCAGCGGTAACAAGAAAGACGCCAGAGAGGCAGTAATCACTTTGGTGGAAGCGGCTGGCATGCGCGGGTTCCACGCGGGAATGATCAACAATGCCGCAGCCGCCGAAGCGCTGACATCTGTCCTGATCACGATTAACAAGCGTTATGGGTGCCATGCCGGCATCAAGATAACCGGGATAGAAGACTAGCCTGCAACGGTTGAAACTGTGAGGGCATAACATGCATATTCACACTCTCGATATTGTGCCAGTGGGCGCTTAAAGAGGTTCCTGTGGCTGGTCGATTGGAACTCATTCCCCTGCTTGGTTTTCCGGCAGTGGCGCCTGGCGATGATCTTGTCGATCAGATTGTTTGCGCGCTTCAGAGCAATGAGCTGTCTCTCGAGGTTGGCGACGTTGTGGTTCTAGCACAGAAGATTGTTTCCAAGGCGGAGAATCGCTACGTGCGTCTTGCCGAAGTTTCGGTGACGCCCGAGGCGGAAGCACTTGCTAAGCGCGCGGATAAAGATGCTCGGCAGGTACAGGTTATCCTCGACGAAAGCCGTGAGGTGTTGCGGGTTCGCTCCGGGGTGATCATTGTGGAACATCGCAATGGCTATGTGCATGCCAACGCCGGAATTGATAAATCCAACATTGTTCAGGTGAGCGGAGATCCCAGACTGCTGTTGCTTCCCGTCGACCCCGATGCCTCGGCCAGGGCATTGCGAGACGGTCTTGCAGCTCGCACTGGCCTGGCGCCACAGGTAATTATCAATGACAGCATGGGGCGTGCCTGGCGCAACGGCACACTGGGGCTTGCCATAGGCACAGCAGGTCTGCAGCCTCTCAATAACCAGGTGGGTGAGACGGATATGTTCGGTAATGTGCTAGAGGTCACCGAGCCAGCTGTGGCCGATGAGCTAGCGGCGGCGGCTTCGTTGGTTATGGGCCAGGCGGCGGAGGCCTGTCCAGTGGTTCTGGCGAGGGGAGCGGGGCTTGCGGTCTCCGATGAAGGCTCCGCGAGCCTGCTGCGCGATCCGTCGCAAGATCTCTTTCGTTGATGATAGACCATGCCGCGAAGAGATCCGTGCTTGCACTTTCGGGCGGTGTAGGGGGAGCAAAGCTGGCGCTGGGGTTAGAAGATGTGCTTCCCGCTGGTGAATTGCATGTACTGGTCAATACCGGAGATGACTTTGAACACCTTGGCCTGCACATATCTCCTGATATCGACACGTTGTTGTATACCTTAGCCGGTAAGGCAAACCCCTCGCAGGGCTGGGGTCTCGAAGGTGAGAGCTGGCATATGCTGGAAGCGCTCGCTCAACTGGGCGGTGAGACTTGGTTCCAACTGGGTGATAAGGATCTTGCCACGCACCTCTGGCGCACGCATCGTCTTGCCGGTGGACAGGCCCTGACGGCTGTCATTAATGAACTGGCAAGCCAGCTGGGGGTCGCCAGCAGAGTGCACCCGATGTCCTCAGACCCTGTGCGAACCACTGTTCACTGTCGCAGTGAGAGCTTGCCCTTCCAGCGCTATTTCGTGGAGCAGCGTTGTCAGCCCGAGGTGACGGGTTTCAGTTTTGAAGGGATCGGCAACGCACGTCCTAATCGCGAGGTGATGACGCTGCTTCGCAATGGGGCGTTTTCTCAGATTGTGGTATGTCCCTCAAATCCGTTTGTCAGTATCGACCCCATTCTCCAGTTGCCTGGTTTGTGGCAAGCCCTGGCGGATAATCCGGCGCCGGTTACTCTGGTATCGCCAATTGTAGCGGGTATTGCCATCAAAGGTCCCGCTGCCAAGATGATGGCGGAGTTGGGCGTACCGGTTACCGCCCTTGGGGTCCTGGCGCATTATTGTCGGCATTATCCCGGGCTGGTGAATAATTTCGTAATCGACGCGAGTGACGCTACACTAGCGTCTAGCATAGACGAGCCAGGAGTGAATGTGGTGGTCGCGTCAACGGTAATGAAAACCCGGGACGATAAACAGTCACTGGCCCATGCAGTCCTTGATCTGGTGGAGGGATAGACCGTTATGGCGCAGGCGTTGTTGCCGCTGAAGGATCTGGTTGAGGCCAAGTCCAGACTTGCCGGACTGTTGCGTCCCGCAGAGCGCCGCGCACTGGCGCAGGCGATGGCGGAGGATGTTCTGTTCTCCCTGCGCCAAAGCGATGAGATTTCGCGGGTAGTGATGGTGTCCGATGACCCGGGAGCAGAGGCACTTTGCGCCGTTTATGGCGCAGAATGTTGGTCGGAAGCATCCTTGGGGTGTCGCGGCCTTAACCCTGTCATCGACGCGGCTGCGACCCGCATGCGCACTGAGGCCGACAACACACTGCTGGTGTTGCACGCCGATCTGCCGCTGCTGAGTGCGGCGGATATCGATGCGGTCATTCTCCAACAGTCGCAACATGGCGGCCTCGTTATCGGTCCCGACCGGCGTGGAAGCGGCACTAACCTGCTGGCATTTTCCGGGCAGGCCCTGCCCGAGTTCCGTTTCGGTGCAGACAGCTGTTCCCGACACCGGGCTGGCGCCTCCGAGGCAGGCATCGCCGCGTCTGTGGTTCACCGGGCCGGTATAGGATGTGATATTGATGAACCACAGGATTTGAAGTACCTAATGAGTCGTATGTCTCGCACAAGCAGCAGCCATACAGCCCGACTACTGTGCACCACCCAGTGGGGCGCAAGGGTTGGTATTGCTCTAGACAGTTTACCCCCTGCAGCGAGTAGTGCGCAGGGTGAAAAGTGGGAGGCTGCGCCTTGAAGCCGGATTGGAAAAACCTGCGACGCGATGTGCTGCAGGGCATTGAGCTTGATGACGAGCATATCTTGTCGCTGGCAGATTGGCAGGATACGGCGGAACTGGTTGCGCTTGCTGGTAGTCTGCGCGACCGCGGCCATGGCAATGTGATGACTTACTCGCGCAAGGTATTCATCCCCCTTACGCAACTGTGCCGCGATGTATGCCACTACTGCACGTTCGCGCAGACGCCACGAAAAATCGAGCAGGCCTATATGCCCGTCGAGGACGTCATAGAGCTGTGTCGTCGGGGAGAGGCGATGGGTTGTCAGGAGGCCTTGTTTACGCTCGGTGAGCGTCCTGAGTTGCGTTACAGTGCCGCGCGCAAAGCCCTGCAGGCCATGGGGTTTGAGACCACGCTTGAATACGTGAGGGAAGTTGCTGCCCGAGTGCTGTCAGACACCGGTCTGCTGCCGCACATCAATGCCGGGTGTATGGATGAGCGGGAAATAGCAATGCTGCGTCCGGTCAGTGCGTCTATGGGTATTATGCTGGAATCTGCTTCGCCCCGCCTCTGTGAGAAGGGCATGCCGCACTATGGCTCGCCCGACAAACAGCCCGAACGTCGGCTCAAGACGCTGGAGCTAGCGGGGCAGGCCAGCGTTCCCTTTACATCGGGTATTCTCATCGGTATTGGTGAAACGCGTCTCGAGCGTATCGAGTCCTTGCTGGCTTTGCGCCAAATTCATCGGCGATATGGTCACCTGCAGGAAATTATCATCCAGAACTTCAGGGCCAAGCCCGCTACGCTGATGTCCAGTGCACCTGAGCCGGACCTGGAGGATTTGCTGTGGACAATCGCGGTAGCGCGATTAGTGTTCGGCGAGGGGATGAATATTCAGGCACCGCCCAATCTGAGCCCTGGCGTACTCCCGCAGCTCGTGGCCGCGGGTATTAACGATTGGGGCGGCGTATCGCCACTGACTCCGGATCATGTCAATCCTGAAGCACCCTGGCCGCACCTGGACCGGCTCGCCGGTGAGACGGCGGCGGCCGGGAAGTTCCTCGAGCAGCGTCTCACAATCTATCCGCGTTATGTGACCGCGCCTCAGCGTTGGCTGGATGAGAATGTATGCGAGAGTGTTATGCATCTGTCGGACGCCTCGGGTTTTGCACGGCGAGATGGTTGGGTGCCAGGCGAAGAGCACGCGGTGCCTGACATAGAGGCTCGCCTGTTAGCGGAGCACCCTTCTGCAGATAAGGTGTCCTCCTCCATTCGCGATATTGTGCTGCGATGCGAGCGCAGCGATAGTCTGCAGGAAAGCGATGTGACACGTCTTTTCGAGGCCCGGGGTTCCGATTTTTCCTATGTTGTTGCAAGGGCGGATCAGCTGCGTCGGACCGTGCACGGTGAGACGGTTAGCTATGTGGTTAATCGCAATATCAATTACACCAATGTGTGTTACTTCAAGTGCCAGTTCTGTGCCTTCTCGAAGGGCAAATTGAGTGAGGATTTGCGCGGCAGGCCTTATGATATCTCCGCTGAAGAACTGGCGCTGCGTGCCGCTGAGGCCTGGGAGCGCGGCGCTACAGAGGTGTGCCTTCAGGGTGGTATTCACCCGGATTACACCGGGCAGACGTATCTCGATATCCTTGCGACGGTGCAGCGCGCGGCGCCGGGTATGCACATTCACGCCTTCTCTCCGTTGGAGGTGCAGCAGGGTGCGGCGACATTGGGTATTGGTGTGCCCGCTTTCCTCAAACGCCTGCGCAAGGCGGGTTTGAATACGCTGCCGGGGACTGCGGCAGAAGTATTGCATGACGAGGTGCGCGCGCTGCTCTGCCCCGACAAGCTCAACACGGCGCAATGGCTCCAGGTTATGGAGGCCGCTCACCAGGAAGGGTTTAGGACCACCGCGACCATTATGTATGGTCATATTGATCGACCGCATCATTGGGCCAGACATCTAATGGAAATTCGTCGCTTGCAGCAGCGCACCGGCGGTTTCACAGAGTTCGTGCCTTTACCCTATGTTCATATGGAGGCCCCCATGTACCTCAAGGGCTTGTCGCGTCGAGGCCCAAGCTTTCGCGAGGCCGTGTTGATGCACGCCGTGGCCCGACTGGTGTTTCATGGATTGATCGATAATATTCAGTCCTCTTGGGTCAAGATGGGCCGCGAGGGTGTGGTGGCCTGTTTGAATGCCGGCGCCAATGATCTCGGTGGATCATTGATGAACGAAAGCATTACCCGTGCAGCCGGGTCCGGCCATGGGCAGGAATGGGAGCCGTCTGATTTGGAAAGGCGGATTCTTGCGGCCGGTCGGACTCCCCTGATGCGTACGACGCTTTATGGCGAAGCGCCCGCTGAGCGCAAGGCATCCGCCTTTTCCGCCGTGCCACTCAAGCCGATTTCCTCGGCTCCAGCCGCCCGCGAGCAGCGCAACAAACGATTGCGCTCAGCGCAACATGGTATAGCGCTTGCAGACATCACCCCCCTGCACGTGCGGCAGCGAAGCCCGGAAGCAAGCCTGTATGAACATGTTGTCCTGATGGCTGCCTGTAACTAGTGCGGTGACGACTGTGCCGGGTTCCCGTACAAGAACTATTGACCTTGAGTCGAGTTGGTTGCGACCGCTGGCGGGAGAGTTTGAACAGCCCTATATGCAGCAATTACGCACGTTTCTCGAACAGGAAAAACGTGCGGGTAAACGCATTTTCCCGCAGGGCAATGAGCTTTTTGAGGCTTTCAGGCAGACACCCTTGCCGCGGGTCAAGGTTGTAATCCTCGGGCAGGACCCCTACCACGGTGAGGGTCAGGCCCATGGCCTGTGCTTTTCGGTCAGGCCCGGCGTGGCTGTTCCCCCGTCACTGCAGAATATTTACAAGGAGATGAACGCCGAGCTGGGCTTTCCCATTCCGGTCCATGGCTATCTAGGGTCTTGGGCGGAGCAGGGTGTTCTGCTGTTAAACAGCGTGTTGTCAGTGGAGAGCGGTCGTGCGGCCTCCCACCAAGGCAAGGGATGGGAATTGTTCACTGACCGCGTCATCGAAGTGGTGAACGCGCAGCGCGCTGGTGTTGTGTTCCTGCTGTGGGGCGGCTACGCCCAGCGTAAGGGCCAGAAAATCGACGCGGATCGTCACTGTGTGCTGAAGGCGCCGCATCCCTCACCGCTGAGTGCACACCGTGGCTTTTTTGGCTGTGGGCATTTTGTCGCAGCGAATGAATACCTCGTCAGTCAGGGCTCAGCGCCGGTGGATTGGCGCATTCCGGATTAGTGTTTGTGGGCGACTGCAATCACCATGGCGTGATCGATTTACCGCGGCGAGGCTTTTATTGCACGCTCTCCTGTTCGCTGGTGGTCACATAGGGCAGCTTTTCCAGCTGCACATCAGCGCCTTGTTCGCTGTCGATATGCAGTCCTTGCGGGACGGCTGCTGTAACCGCTTCCAACAATAATTGATACGTATCTGCGTCCTTGGCACAGTTCACGACGCTCCCGATCGCCTTGTCTGAGCCGCTGGCGTAAACAAGGCTACCGGGTTTGCATAATGTTGAGGTGGGCACTGTACCCAAAAAGGTGCGTCGCTTCGGCGTGCCGCGATAATGCAGGCGCGCCACTACCTCCTGTCCCGTGTAGCAGCCTTTTTTGAAGCTGATATGCCCGGTTAGGTCGTAATTCAGTGTCTGTGGTACAAATTCCTCGATCAGTGCCTCAGTGATGCGCACGACCCCACCCGGGATCTGGGCGCACTCCCAGTGCGCCTCGTCGCTCTCTTGAGCCTCACTGCGTAGCCCAGAGGTGATAGATGCCGCCCTGTCTTTTCGCAGGTAGCACTCGTACGAATCCCCCGCATCGTCTACCTGTACGAGCAGGAAGCCCTCGCCGCCAGTGGTTCTGTAGCGCTGCTCGGGTACCGTCCCGAATAGGCCGGAAAGAACGCTGCGGGCATCCTTCCCCCAAATGCCGATAACGGTCCAGTCATCCCGGTTATCCTCCAGTGTGGCCTTGGAAAAAATAATGTATTTGCCAAAAGCAGCGGCACTGGACGGGCGGATTTCGCGCCGCAGGCGCAGGGCAAAATGATCTTCTCCCAGCTCGCAAAGTAGAAAATCGCAGACAGTCCTGCCCTTGGGCGTGCAGTAGATGCCGGGCAGCGCATGCTCCGGGCTCAATTCGCGGGTGTCACAACTGGTTTGTCCCTGGAGAAAAGTCAGGGTGTCGGGCCCACTGATATGCAATAGGGCCTCGCTATTTAATCGGGCAAACTGGCAATTCACTCTTGGTATCCTCACAGGTCTCGACGGAATAATACGGGCTGTCTTGGCGTATGTCAGTACTCTTGAGGCAACTCGGCGTTATACTGAGCACATTTGATATGCCTTCGTCGCGGAATCAGCACTATGATCGATCAGGAAGAAGTACGCCGAATGCAGTGGGCCGCAAGGCGCGGCATGCTCGAGCTTGACCTTGTTCTGGAGCCTTTTGTGAACCAGCGCTACTCTGAGCTCAGTGACTCCGATCGCGCGATTTTTCAGCGCTTGATGTTGCGCGAGGATCAGGAATTGTTTTCCTGGCTGCTACAGCGAGAGGCGCCTGAGGATAAAGAGCTTGCCGCTATCATCAAGCAAATACTCAAGTTCGCCCGAACTGTGCCTGCAGATAGGTAACTCCCGTCTGCGGCATTCACTGGCGGGAACGTTGATTGTCGCCGAAACAGGCGCAATTGGCCTTCTGCTCCTGCGCGGGTATACCTATGAAAGTCTGTTTCTGTCACTGCTTGCTGTTGGTCTGATGAGGCGCCTGGGTGTCGACCGTGCGCGGGGTTTGGGTCTTGTATGGCGCCGGGGTAACTGGATGCTCTTGCGAGGCACCGCGACCTTGCCTGTCAAGCTTTTGGCTGGGCCTGTCGCAACGCCTTGGTTGATTTTTTTGGCGGTCGTAGAACTTTCCGGGGGCCGCGCAACGCGTCTTTGGATCTTCCGGGATAGTGTGCCACGCGCGCAGTGGCGCCGTTTGCAGGTGCGGTCGGAGCTGGCGGCGAGGTGCGATCGTAAGCCGGGTTCAGGGCGGTGACACGCCGGGCTGCAAAATAGTGTCTCGCGCGACGGGCATGCTTTGCGGATAGTCCAGTGTGTAGTGCAGGCCTCGGCTTTCCTGGCGAGAAATGGCACAGCGGATCATGAGTTCCGCAACCATCGCCAGGTTTCTCAATTCCAGTAGGTCATTACTGACCTTATAGTTACCGTAGTAGTCGGCGATTTCAGTTTGCAGCAGGTCGACTCTGTGCAGCGCCCGTTGCAATCGCTTGTCTGTTCTGACAATGCCCACATAGTCCCACATGAAACGGCGCAGCTCGTCCCAGTTGTGGGAGATCACGACGTCCTCATCCGAGTCGGTCACCTGGCTTTCGTCCCACGCAGGAGCGATGCTGGGTGCTGCAATGCGGTGCATGTTTTCGATAATGTGATTGGCTGCGGACTCCGCGTAGACGATACACTCCAGTAGTGAATTGCTGGCCATGCGATTCGCGCCGTGCAGTCCGGTGCAGGATGATTCACCCACAGCGTAAAGACCACTCAGATCGGTGCGACTGTGCTGATCGACCAGTATGCCGCCGCACGTATAGTGGGCGGCCGGCACCACTGGAATGGGTTCCTGGCTGATATCGATGCCGAGTTCTGCGCAGCGCTCCATGATGGTGGGAAAATGGCTGCGCAGGAAGTCTTTCGATTGGTGCGAGATATCGAGAAACAGGCAGTCGGCGCCGAGACGCTTCATTTCATGATCGATGGCCCTGGCCACCACGTCGCGAGGTGCGAGCTCACCGCGCGAGTCGAAATCTGGCATGAATCGGTGGCCATCAGGTAGCAGTAGTCTACCCCCCTCGCCGCGGATCGCTTCGGTCACCAGGAATGACTTTGCTTCCGGATGATACAGGCAGGTCGGGTGGAATTGGTTGAATTCGAGGTTAGCCACCCTGCAGCCCGCGCGCCAGGCCATGGCAATCCCGTCACCGCTGGCGCCATCGGGGTTGCTGGTGTAGAGATAGACCTTGCTGGCTCCGCCGGTGGCGAGAACCACCGATTTAGCCTGGAAGAGCTCTACATGACCGGTGGTTTGGTCGAGGATGTAGGCGCCCTGGCAGCGCCCATCGCCAACCACGAGGTCGACCGCGGTGCGATGCGTGTAAATAGTGATATTATCTGACGCCATGGCGCGGTCTGACAGAACTTCGGAAATAGCGCGACCGGTGCGATCAGCGGCGTGAATGATTCGCCTGTGGCTATGTCCGCCCTCCCTGGTGAGGTGGAATTCCCGGCCACGCTGGTCAGCACTTTGACGAAGGTCGAAGTCCACGCCCTGTGAGACTAGCCATTCGACACAGTGGCGGCTGTTTTTCACGGTAAACTCTACAGCGTCTCGGTGGCAGAGACCCGCGCCAGCAGCAAGCGTATCGGCCACGTGGGAGTCCACCGTGTCGCGGTTGTGCAAGACGGCGGCCATACCCCCCTGGGCCCAGTAGGTAGATCCCTGGTTGAGCTCGGCCTTGGATAAAAGGGCGACGCGGTAGTCGGCGCTGAGATGCAGCGCCAGAGTCAGCCCTGCGGCGCCACTGCCAATAACTAGCACATCGTGCTCGTAAACGGCCGTCATGACACCTTGGCCTTGCCGCCCAGCGGCACTAAATATATTATAAGACTCAAAGACTTAGCATCGACGCGAAATTTTAACGCCGAGTATATACGACCTCGTGGGAAATACGAAAAAAAACCGAAGGGAAACTTTTGCTATCGCGGACTGTGACAGGCCGCGTTTTAGCCTGAGTGCAAGAACTAATAAAGAAATTTGTTGTCTATCAGTACCGAGGTTGGTTTGGTGGCAGCAGTTGCAAGCGGCAAGTGTCATGGGCGGGAGAGGGACATGACAGCCACGGCGACTGATCAACAATTGGTTGAGAGGGTGCAGCGCGGTGACACGCGAGCGTTTGATCTGCTGGTATTAAAATACCAACACAAGATTTTTAGTTTGATTGGTCGCTATGTGCGCGATGCGGACGAGGTGCAGGATGTTGCTCAGGAGGCATTTATCAAAGCCTACAGGGCATTACCGAATTTCAGAGGTGATAGCGCTTTTTATACCTGGCTGTACCGTATTGCGATCAATACCTCTAAAAATTATCTCGTGTCCCGTTCCAGGCGCCCCCCGGGAAAGGATGTCGAGGTCGAAGATGCAGAATACTATGAGAGTGGCAGCAGCTTACGGGAGATCGAAACTCCGGAAAGTGCACTGTTCGGTGCGGAGTTGAAGCAGGTTGTGGAGACGGCCCTGGCAGATCTTCCCGAGGATTTACGTACGGCGGTCACCCTGAGGGAATTCGACGGACTCAGCTATGAGGAAATCGCGGAGGTGATGGAATGCCCTGTGGGTACTGTTCGATCGCGTATATTTCGGGGGCGCGAATCTATTGATACACGCGTCAGGCAGCAGATAAGCGGAGAGGGCTAGAGCGATGTTGGCAAACGATGAAGTTGAGTGGGCGGTCATGTCGTTGCGGATTGCACGGGTCGAGTACACAGCGACAAAGATGGGAAGGTCTTATGAATGAGAAATCGAGGGAGGCCCTGTCGGCCTTGCTGGATGATGAAGCCAGCGAGCTCGAGATAAGACGCTTGCTCTCGGAATCAGAGACGGGGCCTGAGTCAGGCGCCGGCTTACGCGAGACATGGGCTCGATACTCGGTGGTAAAGCACGTGTTGCAGGGCCACGAACTCGCGCACCGGGGGCTTGATGTCTCTGTGCAAGTGCGCGAGGCGCTGCACGATGAGGCCGGGGCAAAAAAGACAGCGAAAGAGCGCTTTTATCGTCCGCTTGCCAGCCTTGCGGTAGCGGCGTCTGTGGCGGCCACGGTTGTCATCGGGGGGCAGCAATTGGTGCAGTTGGGCTCAGGAGAAGTCGATGCCGGCGAGCCCGCGTTTGTGTCTGCGTCGACCCCCGTCGGTGTGCTCGAATCTGCAGGAGCAGTCCCCGTGATGGCAAGTTACGGAACCAGACCTGTGCCTGTATTGAACCCCCTAACACGCACCGCTTACGACGATCTGGCGCGACGCAGGCACGACATGTACATGCAACTGCATGCCGAGCAGTCAGCGCTCAATTCGCCGCAGGGTCTGTTACCTTTTGCTCGCGTGTCTCGCATTACTGAATAGGGCTGTCGATTGAATCTGACTTCGCGAAAACAATACGGTAGGCACTATTTCCTGGTGCTGTTGCCGGTATTGGCTGTTTTGGTCCCGGTTGCGGGTAATGTATTTGCCGCGACCTGCCCTGAGGGCGATGCAGCAGCGCTGGAGTGGTTGGACAAGATGGCGCACTCCGCTCGGGAGGTCGACTATCAGGGCGTGGTGACCTTGCAGCGCGGCCAGGAGATGAAGGTGGTGCAGGTGTCTCATTCGGTGGCGGATGGAAGCAGTCGGGAGGTGCTGACTGAGTTGACCGGCAGAGGCGCCCAGGTGCAGCGAGCGCACCATCCGTTAGATTGTACCCACCCGGGGCTGCAGCTGTTGCATGCGAGCCCGGCCGAGGATTCCTGTGGTATTGCGCAGCAGTACCGGTTCGAGATTGCCGAGGGCGAAAGAGTGGCGGGTCGCAAGGCGATCACGATCAGAGCCAAGCCCAGGGATTTGTACCGTTTCGGTTACGTTTTTTCCCTCGACGAGGCGACGGGTCTGCTGCTGAAGGTGCTTACTCTCAACCCGGCTCAGCGCACGCTGGAGGTCATGCAGTTTGCGCAGTTGTCTTATGACGCGCCGGTAGCGGCTTCGGCGGTCGCAGATATAACCCACGACGCCCTGCACCGAGGCTCGTCAAAAGCTCAGCCCGACACTGCTCTGAAAAAAGCCTGGTCATTAATGTGGGTTCCCGATGGGTTCACTGCAACAGAGTACTCTGTTGGTGCAAGCCGCCGTAAGACTTATACTGACGGGTTGGCGGCATTTTCGGTCTTTCTTGAGACACTTGACCAAGATATGCCGCCGGGCGAAGGGCATGTAAAGCAGGGTGGTACAACCACGTACACCCGTGGTATGCGCCTTGCCGATAGTCCGGTGCTGGTGACGGTGATTGGCGAGGTGCCATTGTCCACCGCTCGAATGGTAGCTGATTCAGTTATGTGGGTGCGTTGAAATGCTGACGGAGAATGGGCGTGTGGTTGCGGTGGAGCCCGGCGGGCTTTGGGTGGAAACAGTACGCAAGAGCACCTGCGGTGCCTGTTCAGTGCAGAAAGGATGTGGGCACGGGATTCTCAACAGAATGACCGATGGCAAGCGGGGGTATATTCGGGTGCTGCCGGGAGAACAGTCGATACAGGATTACCGGGTTGATGACGAAGTGCGTTTCAGTATTCCGGAAGAGGTCATCTTGCGGGGCTCAATGGTTGCCTACCTGGTTCCTATTGTCGGTCTGCTTGCGGGTGCCGCAGGAGCTGCCGCGTGGCTGCCACAGATGCAGGATTCGGCTGCTTTACTGGGCGCTGTAGGGGGGTTTCTTGTCAGTCTGGGGTTGGTTCGTTGGCATGCAGTCCGTCACCATGATGACCCTGCCTACCAGCCGCTGTTGCAAGGGCGTGTGGTGGCCGTAGCACCCCATTATTCTCAGGTTTAAATCGTAAATAGATGCGTAACCGTTATTTCTCTGGATTGTTTCTTATGAATGTTGAAGCGCTGTTTAAAAGTACGTCTCTTGCATGGCTGATCCTGTGGTCTGGCGCCTCATTGGCACTCAGCGGGTTGCCCGATTTCACCGATATCGTGCGCGAGAAATCGCCCGCGGTTGTCAAGATTTTGGTAGAACAGGCGGAGCCGGGTCCCGTTGACGGTAACCCCCAAATCCCTGAGGAACTGCGCAGATTTTTTGAGTTCAGGGACGGCCCGCCGCCGGGGCAGGAACGCATGGGCCTGGGGTCCGGTTTCATCATCTCCGAAGATGGCTACATCGTGACTAATAATCATGTTGTAGAAGGGGCGGATAGTGTACTCGTGCGAATGATTGATCGCAGTGAGTACACGGCTGAAATTGTGGGCACGGACCCGCGCTCCGATCTCGCGCTGTTGCGGATTGACGGCTCAGACCTGCCGATGGTGGAGCTCGCCGATGACGATGCACTGGAAGTCGGTGAATGGGTATTGGCTATTGGCAGCCCGTTCGGCCTCGATTATTCTGTATCCGCGGGCATTATCAGCGCAAAAGGGCGCAGTTTGCCTACCCGCGAAAACGAGAATTATGTGCCCTTCATACAATCCGACGTGGCGATTAACCCGGGGAATTCGGGGGGGCCTTTATTCAACCTCAAAGGAAAAGTCGTCGGCGTCAATTCGCAGATTTTTACACGTAGCGGCGGGTCTATTGGTCTGTCGTTTGCCGTGCCCGCACCTGTCGCTCGGAACGTGGTGGAACAACTCAAGGAAACGGGTCGTGTGACTCGAGGTTGGTTGGGCGTAACAATACAGGATGTTGATAAGAGTTTGGCGGATTCATTCGGTCTGGACAGGCCCGAGGGCGCTCTGGTGGTCTCTGTATCGCCGGGCAGTCCGGCAGAGGATGCAGGCCTTGAAAGTGGCGATATTATCGTGACATTTGATGGTAGCTCGATACCCACTTCTGCGTCGCTGCCACATATCGTTGGTTTGATCACGCCAGGCAAAGACGTCGAGGTTGAGATTGTCCGCGACAGGAAGCGACTTACGCGGGACGTAAAGGTCGGCGGGTTGGGCGCGGATGAGCGTCAGGCCAGCAGCAACGGTAAGTCTGATGCTGCCAGCGGCGGTAGGCTGGGAATGACGGTTGAAGCGGTCGATGCGCAGAACCTGGAGCAGAACGGCATCAGCGGCGGCGTCATTGTTCGCGGCGTAGTGCCTGGCTCCTCCGCCGCAGAGGCAGGCGTCAGGGTGGGAGACCTCATCACTCTGGTGGACACTCAGCCG
Organism: Candidatus Marimicrobium litorale; assembly: GCF_026262645.1. Lineage (NCBI taxonomy): Bacteria > Pseudomonadati > Pseudomonadota > Gammaproteobacteria > Cellvibrionales > Halieaceae > Marimicrobium > Candidatus Marimicrobium litorale. The sequence goes on along the minus strand of NZ_SHNO01000001.1, from coordinate 1,012,077 downwards.
ATAAAGAGCGTGAAGGTGTTCGAGAAAGTCGTCGAAAAGCTTAAGGGCGGGCAATCCGTGCCGCTGCGCCTGATCCGTCAGGGTTCGCCCCTGTTCATCGGACTCAAAGTACCGGACTGAGCGAGGAGCCGACAGGCTCGAGCGTGGGCGCCTCTGTCGAGGGGAGTCATGGCGGTGGCTGCCACGTTGAGGTACAATCGCGAGCCTTTTTTGTTACTTCAAACCGTCAAACAGCTAATCGAGCTTACGAGTGAGCGACCTCAACCTCATCCGCAATTTTTCTATTATTGCCCATATCGACCATGGTAAGTCGACTCTGGCGGATCGCTTTATACAGCATTGCGGCGGTCTCAGTGATCGCGAAATGGATGAGCAGGTTCTCGACTCAATGGACATTGAGCGCGAGAGGGGTATTACAATCAAGGCCCAGAGTGTCACGCTGGATTATCCGGCTCAGGATGGCAACACCTACCAACTTAATTTTATTGATACACCGGGTCACGTGGATTTCTCCTACGAAGTATCGCGTTCTCTCGCCGCCTGCGAGGGTGCCCTGCTGGTTGTCGATGCGGGGCAGGGGGTAGAGGCGCAATCAGTCGCGAACTGCTACACCGCGATTGAGCAGGGCTTGGAAGTATTGCCCATTCTGAACAAGATGGACCTGCCACAGGCCGATCCGGACAAGGTGAAGCTTGAGATCGAGGAAATTATTGGGATCAATGCCAGCGATGCCTGTCTGGTGAGTGCGAAGTCTGGCCTCGGTATTGAGGATGCTCTGGAAGGTATCGTCCGGTCCATACCGCCGCCAGAGGGTGATCGTGACGCGCCCTTGCAGGCCCTGATTATTGATTCCTGGTTTGATAACTATCTGGGTGTCGTCTCACTGGTGCGCGTGAAGCAGGGCGTGCTAAAGAGGCGCGACAAGATCATCGCCCACTCTGTTGGAAGGGCTCAGCAAGTCGATAGCCTGGGTATTTTTACTCCCAAGCGGGTGGAGCAGGATTGTCTGCGCGCCGGCGAAGTCGGCTTTGTCGTGGCGGGCGTCAAGGATATCCATGGGGCCCCGGTGGGCGATACGCTAGTGCACGCGAAACAGGCCGATGTCTCACCGTTACCCGGCTTCCAGCGCGTGAAGCCGCAGGTTTATGCGGGCATCTTCACGATCTCTTCCGATGATTATGAGGACTTCCGAGACGCACTGGCCAAGCTGACTCTCAATGACGCCTCGCTTGAATATGAGCCGGAGAGTTCAGACGCTCTGGGGTTTGGATTTCGTTGTGGGTTTCTTGGCATGCTTCATATGGAAATCATTCAGGAGCGTCTGGAGCGTGAGTACAATCTCGATCTTATTACGACAGCACCAACCGTAATATATGAAGTGCTGAACAAAAGCGGCGATATTGTACTGGTTGATAATCCGTCGGCTCTTCCAGATATGGCGGATATTGAGGAAATGCGTGAGCCGATAGCGCGCTGCAATATTCTCGTGCCTCAGGAGTATCTTGGCAATGTGATTACGCTGTGCGTCGAAAAGCGCGGCGCTCAGCATGATATGCAGTTTTTAGGGACACAAGTTTCGGTGGTATACGATATTCCTATGGCTGAGGTTGTGCTCGACTTTTTTGACCGCCTGAAATCAGTTAGTCGGGGCTATGCCTCCCTTGATTATGCGTTCGAGCGTTTTCAGGCGGCAACGCTGTCCCGTCTGGATGTGCTAATCAACGGGGAGCGGGTTGATGCGCTGGCCGTAATCGTTCATCGAGACCATGTCCAGTCACGGGGTAGAGCGTTGACGGAGAAGATGAAGGAGCTTATTCCTCGGCAAATGTTTGATGTTGCTATACAGGCCGCTGTGGGCGGAAAAATTGTGGCAAGACAAACCGTTAAGGCATTACGCAAGAATGTAACGGCGAAGTGCTACGGCGGTGATGTCAGTCGCAAACGTAAATTGCTGGATAAACAGAAGGCGGGGAAAAAGCGGATGAAGCAGGTAGGACGTGTAGAAATTCCACAGTCGGCGTTTTTGGCCGTACTTAAAGTGGATGGTTGATCAATGAGCGACTTCACGCTGGATTTCCCCCTTATTTTGGTGTTACTGGTTTTTGTTAGCGGTCTTCTGTGGTTGCTTGATAGCCTGTTTTTTGCGCCGGGGCGAAGACGGATTGTCGAGGACTTGCAGGCCAGATATCCTCGCTGGGACGAAAAAGGGAGCCGTGATGCTCTCGAATACAATGAGAAGTATCTGGCGAAGGCTAAGGAGCCTCTTCCTGTAGAGTATGCGCGCTCGTTTTTCCCGGTGCTTTTCGTTGTTTTCATATTGCGGTCGTTTCTGGTGGAGCCTTTTCAGATTCCTTCGTCCTCGATGGTGCCGACGCTGGAAGTCGGTGATTACATACTGGTTAATAAATTCACCTACGGCATTCGTCTCCCAGTGATACGAACAAAGGTACTGTCCCTCAACGAGCCCGAGCGGGGCGATGTAATGGTTTTTTTTCCGCCTCACATGAACGATACCTACTTTATAAAACGGGTCATTGGCCTGCCTGGAGACACGGTAACGTACAAAGATAAGCAGCTATATGTAAACGGTGAGCTGCTTCCGCGGGAGCTGTTAACTGATAAATCAACCTCACGTCTGCAGGTGGGCCTCGAAAAATTGGGTGCATCAGATCATCTAATGCAAGTTGATATTCACCGCAGGGGAGCGGATTTTTCTGAGCTTGTTAAGCCAGGCCACTATTTCATGATGGGTGACAATCGTGATAATAGTAGCGATAGCAGAGTGTGGGGCCAGGTGCCGGAGGGTGATATTGTCGGAAAGGCATTTGCAATCTGGATGCATTGGGACCGCTTTTTGAGTGTGCCCAGTTTCAGTCGTGTTGGTGCGATACAATAAATAAAAGAGGTGTGACTGGGGGTATCATGATTACGCGTAGTCGACAGCACGGCATGGGTATTGTTGGAATATTAGGTGTCTTGGCGATGCTCGGTTTTTTCGCCATGTGCATTATAAAGATGATACCGCCGTATTCCGAATTCATATCGATCAGGGATATTGTTGTCGATATCGTCAAGGATCCGGAGTCGGTAGAAAAAAGTAGCTCGGAAATCCGCCGTAAGGTGGATTACACCTTCAATACGAACCAGATCTATGAGTTAAATTGGAAGGAAGTGGAGGTTTATCGAAAAAAGGGCAAGCACTATATCGATGCTCGCTATGAAGTCAGAATGCCTATCCTGTGGCGTATCGATGCCGTTCTCAAGTTTGATGATCTGCTGTTTGAAATTGGTGATCCGACACCGCTCACGACGCCCCCTTAAAGGCCAATGACTGATAGCCTCCTTTTGCAGAAAATCATAGGGTATGAGTTTAGAGACCCTGGATTGCTCGAGCTCGCCCTGACCCACCGTAGCGCAGGGGGCCGCAATAATGAGCGATTGGAGTTTCTTGGCGACTCTATTCTGAATCACGTTATCGCAGAAATGCTCTTTCGTGCCTTCCCTGAGTCCCGGGAGGGCGAGCTCAGTCGCATGCGCGCCGCGTTGGTGAAGGGTGATACGCTTGCCGAAGTCGCCCGCGAGATGTCCCTGGGGGAGTATCTCAAGTTTGGCTCCGGAGAGAAAAAAAGTGGTGGTCATAGACGCGCTTCGATACTCGCAGATGCGCTAGAGGCGATCCTTGGTGCACTCTTTCTCGACGGAGGCTATGCAGAGTGTCAGGGCTGTGTGCACAAGCTGTTCGAAGCGCGACTAGAGCAACTGTCTCCGGGTGCCAAAGACGCCAAGACTCGCCTGCAGGAATTTCTGCAGCACAGGGGAGAGCCCCTGCCAGAGTATGCAGTAGTGGAGACCGCGGGCGCAGATCATGACAGGCAGTTCAAGGTGATTTGTCAGATACCACAGCGCTCCATTGACGCAAGCGGGAAGGGCTCCAGTCGGCGCAAGGCTGAGATGGACGCTGCCAGTAGAGTACTGGAGAAGTTACTCGCTCATGGTCGCTGAAGCCGCCACTCGCTGCGGTTATGTCGCTATTATAGGTCGGCCCAATGTCGGAAAATCTACGCTGCTGAATCATCTGCTCGGGCAAAAAATCAGTATTACCTCGCGCAAGCCGCAGACCACGCGTCATCAGGTCCTTGGCATAAAAACAGAGGGACACGCGCAGATCATCTTCGTTGACACACCGGGTCTGCATCAAGATGCAGACAAGGCCATCAATCGGTATATGAATCGGGCGGCGTCCTCTGCGATCCGCGACGTCGATTTAGTGTTGTTTGTGGTGGATCGCACGGCCTGGACTTCTGAAGACGAATGGGTGCTGGATCAGCTGCAGGGCATCGAGGTGCCTGTATTGCTGGTTGTGAATAAAGTCGATTTGTTGGAAGACAAGCGAGAGCTTCTGCCTCATCTGGAGCAGCTGTCGTCAAAAGCTGGATTTGAGGCAATCCTGCCGGTGTCTGCCCTGCGGCAGCACAATGTAGTTGCTCTTGAAGACGAAATAGTCAAAAGGCTACCTGCCTCTGTATTTTTTTTCCCGGAAGACCAGCTGACAGATCGCAGTCAGCGCTTCCTGGCCTCGGAGATCGTGCGGGAGAAAATCGTCAGGCAGTTGGGCGATGAACTGCCTTACACCGTTACGGTGGAGATTGAGGATTTTGCTCAGGAAGAGGGCATCTTGCATATTTCGGCGTTGATTTTTGTCGAGCGCAAGGGGCAGAAGAAAATACTGATCGGTGAGAAAGGCGCTCGCTTGCGCTCTATCGGTAGTGAGGCACGGTCAGATATGGAGAGGCTATTTGACAATCAGGTAATGCTTCGCCTCTGGGTCAAGGTCAAATCCGGGTGGTCAGACGACGAGCGCGCGCTGCGCAGCCTTGGCTACGACGATCAGTAATTACTCGGGCAACTGATATGCGCGTCAATCTGCAGCCGGGTTACGTGATTCACAGCAGGCCCTATGGTGACAGCAGTGCGCTGTTGGACGTGTTCACCGCGGAATTCGGTCGCGTTGGGCTGGTGGCAAAAGGCGCGCGAAGACAGACTCGCAAAGGTAGCAAGGCAGGATTATTGCAACCGTTTATCCCGCTGCTTCTGTCCTTTTCCGGGGGTAATGAGTTAAAGACGCTGCGCAGTGTCGAGTCTGCGCCCGGGCGGGTTGAGCTGGTAGGAGATCGCTTGTTCAGCGGACTCTACGTGAATGAGTTGCTGGTACGTCTGTTACACCGTGATGATCCTCATCCCCGCCTTTTCGCTGCCTATAACGATACGGTGCAGCAACTGGCTCATCTGCAGATGATAGATGTGGGATTACGCCTGTTTGAGATGCGTCTATTGGAGGAATTGGGTTACCGGCTCGAACTGACGATCGAGGGAGTAACAGGGTTGCCTGTACGTCCAGAGGCCTTTTACCATTACCAGCCCGGCGCCGGTCTTGTGCGCCGTCGTGCCGGTGAGTCGTCGGATGATTCGCCCGGCGCGGACTCGCCCGGCGCGGATTTGCCCGGCACGGATTTGCCCGGCACGGATTTGCTGGCGATGGCGCGTGGTGAAATTGAAGGGCATGTCCGGCAGACCGCACGCACCCTGATGCGAGAAGCTCTGGCGGCTCATCTGGGAGAGGAGCCGCTTAAAAGCCGTCAACTGTTTGCCAGGGGGGCGTGGAAGAGGCCGGGAGCGGCGTCAGGTCCGCAGGACGAGGAATAACGCCGTCTCGTATTTTGGCGCAGGAATGGGGCCAAAAAATCAGCATGCCCCCGGCCCCCTAATTTCGATATAATTAGGGCCTCGATGTAAGCGACGAACCCATGCCAGACTACCCCACGATAGAAGCCTTTGTTGGCAATACCCCCCTTGTGCGATTGCAGAGACTGCCGGGTCATACCAGCAACACGCTGCTAGCCAAGCTGGAGGGCAATAACCCCGCCGGATCAGTGAAGGACCGTCCCGCTTTAAGCATGATCCGTGAAGCTGAGCTGCGCGGAGATATCAAGCCGGGAGACACCCTGATCGAGGCGACGAGCGGAAACACAGGCATTGCTTTGGCAATGGCCGCGGCTATTCGAGGCTATCATCTGGTGCTGGTGATGCCTTCTCATATGAGCGACGAGCGCAAGCAAGCCATGTCAGCCTACGGCGCTGAGCTGGTGGAAGTTTCCCAGCGAGAGGGAATGGAGGGCGCACGAGACCTTGCATTAACGATGCAGTCAGAGGGGCGTGGCCGTGTTTTGGATCAGTTTGGCAACCCCGACAATCCGCGGGCTCATTTTGTCGGCACGGGTCCGGAAATTTGGCAGCAAACTGGGGGCAGCGTTACGCATTTTGTGAGTTCAATGGGCACAACGGGTACGATCATGGGTTGTTCCAGTTACTTGAAACAACAAAATCCGGCAATACAAATCGTGGGCCTGCAGCCGCTTGAAGGTTCCAGCATTCCCGGTATTCGTCGTTGGCCTGAAGCCTACCTGCCAAAAATCTACGAGGCCCCCCGGGTCGACACAGTGATTGATATTTCGCAGGAAGAGTCCGAGCATGTGATGCGCCGACTGGCAAGGGAAGAAGGCATATTCTGCGGAGTCTCCTCCGGCGGGTCGATAGCCGCCGCTCTGCGCCTGTCCGCGGAGCTTGAGAATGCTGTCATTGTCGCCATTATTTGTGACAGGGGCGACCGATACCTGTCGACCGGTGTCTTTGGGCAGGGCGAGAAGGCGTAGACGACTATGGTCCATGTCCGCCAGCAGACCCTTGTCGATGATCACGGTGATATTGATTTCAGTGCCTGGATAAATCACCTACCCACCACCATGGAACCCGATGAGCAGAGGCAATTGCTGACAGCGTGTCAGCTACTGCAGAGAGTGGAAAAAGTGGCGCCGGTGGATTCAGGAGATTGGTCTGGAGAGCCTAATTGTTTGGTCGCGGGTTTGGATATAGCCACCATACTGGCGGATCTGCATGTGGGAGTGGAGTGTCTGCTGGCAGGTATTCTTTACCGTCCGGTACGTGAGCAGCGGCTGTCCGAGGAGGATGTTCGCAGTCAATTCGGCGGCGGTGTTGCCGGCCTCATTGATGGCGTGCTGCGTATGGCTGCAGTCGGCGATCTGCGTTTACAAACAGATAACCCTGTATTGGGCCAGGCCCATGGTCAAAAAGACAACGTCCGCAAGATGCTAGTCGCCATGGTCGATGACGTAAGAGTGGCGCTGATAAAACTGGCCGAGCGTACCTGTGCCATTCGCTCCGTAAAAGAGGATGAGCAGCGCCGTCGCCAGGTGGGGAGAGAGGTATTTGATGTCTATGCGCCCCTCGCTCACCGGCTGGGCATCGGCCACTTGAAGTGGGAGCTGGAGGATCTTTCCTTCCGCTACATACATCCCGAATCCTATCGCAAGATTGCCGGGTTGCTGGATGGCAAGCGCCTGGAGCGAGATCAGTTTATTGCGACGGTCAAAGAAGAGTTAACCCGAATTCTGGAGCAGGCGGGTTTAGAGTTCGAGATTATCGGGCGAGCCAAGCATATTTACAGCATTTGGCGAAAGATGCAGCGCAAGGGGATTGGTTTCTCTCAGGTATTTGATATACGCGCTGTTCGTATTCTTGTTCCTGAAGTTCAGGATTGCTACGCCACACTGGGCTTGGTCCATGGACTGTGGCGCAATATACCTAATGAATTCGATGACTACGTCGCCCATCCGAAGGAAAACGGCTATCGCTCTCTTCATACCGCGGTGATTGGTCCCGCAGGCAAGACTCTCGAGATACAGATACGCACCGAAAAAATGGACGAGGAGGCTGAATTGGGCGTTTGCGCACACTGGCGGTACAAAGGCTCAGATGGCGAAAATGGCCTGGCTAGCACCTATGAGGAGAAAATTGCCTGGTTGCGTCAAGTGCTGGACTGGCATGAGGAAACGGGTGATTCCGAGTCCGTCGCTGAACAATTCAGCTTCAACATGGCGCAGGATCGCGTTTACGCCTTCACCCCCAATGGGGATGTGGTTAATTTGGCATGCGGCGCCACGCCACTGGACTTTGCCTATCACGTGCATACAGAAATAGGTCACCGCTGTCGTGGCGCCAAGGTGAATGGCGCTCTTGTGCCGCTGACCTACGAGTTAAACACCGGGGAGCGCGTAGAGATTCTGACGGGTGACGAGGCGGTCCCGCGACGCGATTGGCTGCAAGCAGAGTTGGGGTATCTGAAGACCTCTCGAGCGCGGGCGAAGGCGCAGGACTGGTTCAAGAGTCGGGCCAGGGAAGACAATATAACAACAGGTCGACACCTGCTGGAGCGCGAGTTCAAGCGACTGGCCCTGACAAGCCTCGATTATCAACGTATAGCGCGAAAAGTACAGTGTAATACGGTCGAGGACATGTTCGCGGCGGTCGGTTGCAGCGACATGTCCTCGTCAGCGGTATTGAATGCAGCTCAGGAACTGGTCGAGCGGGCACCTGAAACGCAACTGCGGATGACGGTAACCGCAGCGGGCCAAAATCGTGACGGTGTTCATATGGCCGGGGCTGGCAATCTGCGCATGCACATGGCCGGATGCTGTAAACCCCTGCCGGGGGATGCCATTGTTGGTTATATCACTCAGGGCAAGGGTGTGAGTGTGCATCTTACCGATTGCGCAAGAGTTGTGCGGATGCGGAAAGGGGCTCTCGGCCGGCTGATTGAATTGGAGTGGGGCGATGAGGCCAGTGAGCACTATGAGGTTGATATTGGTATCACCGCCCATGATCGACAGGGATTATTGCGCGATATCACTGCACTATGTGCTAATGCGCGCATCAATGTCATCAGTATTAACACGCAAACTCATCGTGCGACCGCCACGGCATCCATGCGTCTGTGCGTAGAATTGCCGGAACTGGCGTCCCTATCAAAGCTTTTGGAACGCATTGGGCGTCTGAAAAACGTCATCTCTGTGGCCCGGCAGTCGGGTTGAGGTCACAACACCCTATGCAGGAGTATGAATATACCATTGCTGACCTGCTGAGAGTGATGCAGCGTTTGCGTGATCCGCAAACCGGTTGTCCCTGGGACATAGGTCAAGATTTTCATAGCATAGTGTCGTCTACGCTTGAGGAATGTTACGAGCTTGTGGAGGCAATCGAAAGCAGCGATTACCCTCATGTGGCGGAGGAACTGGGAGATGTGCTCTTCCAGGTTGTTTTCTACGCCCAACTGGGAGAAGAACGTGCATTATTTTCCTTTGCGGGGGTGGTCAATAACTTGGTCGAGAAGTTGCTTCGCAGGCATCCCCACGTATTCGCCGATGCAGAAATAGAGGGGGTGGTGAGCGAGCGCAGTTCAGTAGCGGACGTGAAGTCGAGCTGGGAAGAGATTAAACAGATGGAGCGCAGGGCGCGGCAGGAAGAGGGCATTCTGGCCGATATACCCCATGCGTTACCCGCATTGCCGCGCGCCCAGAAAGTCCAGAAACGTGCGGCCGGGGTTAACTTTGATTGGAATGATGTGGCCGATGTCATTATCAGGCTCGAAGATGAAATTGAAGAGCTGCGCAGCGCGATTGACGCAGGCGTCGCGGCAGAAATCGCTGACGAAATGGGCGATGTCCTGTACAGCTGTGTCAATGTTTCCCGACACCTGGGCCTGGACGCAGAATCGATGCTGCGTCGTTCAACCAGCAAGTTTGAGAAGCGTTTTCGCCGGATGGAGGCTGCCGCGAAGCAGGGTGGCCGTGAGATTATTGACATGAATGATGATCAGCTGGACGAACTGTGGGAGCTAGCCAAGGGCTCCTGACCAGAGACTTGTCACTAACGGGCGCGCTGTGTATGTTAGCGCTCTTTCCATGCCGCGCTGCTGGTTCAGTCGCAATCAACCTTTTAACGTACTAGCGATAGGGGATAGTTAATGCGAGTAATCCTGTTGGGCGCCCCTGGCGCCGGTAAAGGAACGCAAGCCCATTATATCTGTGAGAAATACGATATCCCGCAGATATCCACCGGAGATATGCTGCGTGCGGCAGTCAAAGCCGAGACTGAGTTGGGGTTGAAGGCAAAAAAGGTGATGGATGCGGGGGGTCTCGTGCCTGACGAGGTCATTATCGGGTTGGTTAAAGATCGTATTACGCAGGCTGATTGTGCGAACGGGTTTCTTTTCGATGGTTTCCCCAGGACGATCCCCCAGGCGGAAGCAATGGTAAATGCTGGAGTTTCTATTGACCATGTTGTTGAGATTGCCGTTTTGGATGAAGAAATCGTTAGTCGCCTCAGTGGCCGCAGAGTGCATCCGGGCTCAGGCCGGGTTTACCACGTAAGCTTTAATCCGCCGGAAAAAGAAGGTGTGGACGATGTAACCGGTGAGCCCTTGGTCCAAAGGGATGATGACAGCGCGGAAACGGTGCGCAAGCGTCTGCAGGTGTATCACGATCAGACTAGCCCGCTTGTGGATTTCTACCAGAATATGCAGTCTGATGAGGCGCCTTCTTATCATCGCATTGATGGCGTTGGTAGTGTTGATTCAATTCGTGACGCAGTATTTTCTTCGTTGCAAAAATAGTCAGCGTCACTTTTACTGCAGTGTAAAAAAGTTTCATCGGGTCAATCTTGGTTTTTGCAGACAAATAATTTGGAATTGTGGAAATCGAGCATGCGAATTTTCTACACTTTAGCCTATTGTAAGTCTATTGCATTGTTGCTACTTTTGATCAGGCGTGACCCCCATTAACTGTCTGGAGAGATGCGTAATGGCAACTGCTAAGAAGAAAGCTGTTAGAAAGGCGAAAGCCAAACCGAAGGCGAGAGCCAAGCCGAAGGCCAAGAAAAAGCCTAAAGCAAAAGCTAAGCCCAAGGCCAAGAAAAAGCCTAAAGCAAAAGCCAAGCCCAAGGCCAAGAAAAAGCCTAAAGCAAAAGCCAAGCCCAAGGCCAAGAAAAAGCCCAAAGCAAAAGCCAAGCCCAAGGCCAAGAAAAAGCCTAAAGCAAAAGCTAAGCCCAAGGCCAAGAAAAAGCCTAAAGCAAAAGCTAAGCCCAAGGCCAAGAAAAAGCCCAAAGCAAAAGCCAAGCCCAAGGCCAAGAAAAAGCCTAAAGCAAAAGCCAAGCCCAAGGCCAAGAAAAAGCCTAAAGCAAAAGCCAAGCCCAAGGCCAAGAAAAAGCCTAAAGCAAAAGCCAAGCCCAAGGCCAAGAAAAAGCCCAAAGCAAAAGCTAAGCCCAAGGCCAAGAAAAAGCCTAAAGCAAAAGCTAAGCGTAAAGCAGCACGTAGAAGGTAGTGCGCTGGGGCTGAAAACTAACCCGCTGAGAGCAATCTCAGCGGGTTTTCGCGTTTTTAAGGGCTTGTTTGGTGTGAAAGTGCCCGCGGAGTGGGCGTGAAGTCGTTTCTGACTCAGTTCAACGTATTGATATTATGAAACGACGCGGTGCAGTTGGAAAAGTCGACAGCCGCAGTGCGCTGCTGTGTGTACCAGTCGCGTACCGAGCGCCCACCGTCTCTCAGGTATTCTTTTACGCTGTGCAGGCACTCGCGACGCATCAGCACGCACAGATATTGATCGCGTTCTCCATCATGGGCGTAGCTGACATCGACCGGGTCGTCGGCTGGTTGCAGCAGGGCTGTTTTCAAACGTTTTACCAGATTTTGATCCAGCATAGGTATATCGCAGGGGACAATCGCGAGAAGTGGAGAGTGCACAACTGGAATGGCGGCTTCAAGCCCCGCAAGTGGACCGCGAGAGTTGTTCTGCGTATCGGAGATTAGTTGGTCGGCGTAATGGCGGTAATGGTCGTGATTGCGATTGCAGCTGATGATGAGTTCATCGACCTGTGGTCGAAACCGTTCGCAGACGTGGGCGATAAGCGCTTGTCCCTGCCATTCGATCAATCCCTTGTCTCGATGGCCAACCCGTCGCCCTTGTCCTCCTGCGAGGACGAGCCCCGTAATACTGGTGTGCGAATTCATCGGATATTAATACAAGATGTCTTTTTGGCCCGGTAACAGTTCTTGCCAGCTACGAGCTATGGGATAATTCGGATTGTAACGGTAACAGTTCATGCGCCATGTGGGTATAGGAAGCATTGAGGGGAGTCGGAGCGATATGACTGGAATTCTAGCCATCGAAACGGCGACAGACGCATGTTCAGTTGCCCTGTTACGGGGCGGTGAAATAAGCGAGCGGCATGAGATAGCGCCAAGAAGGCACAACAATTTGCTTTTTCAGCAGCTGCGCGAGCTGTTAACCCCAGGGAATTTACGAGAGCAAGGCGTGGACTGTATTGCTTATGGGGTGGGGCCTGGATCGTTTACGGGGCTCAGGATTGCGGCGGGCGCGGCTCAGGGTTTGGCGTTCAGTTCTTCATTGCCTGTTGTGGCGGTTCCTACCTTGGCAACGCTGGTGCAATCAGCGCTTCATGCAGGAGATGTTTCACCGGGTGACACGGTTCTCGCGGTCGTGGATGCGCGCATTCAAGAAGTCTATAGCGCGATATACCAGCTTGATGGCGAATTGCCGAGGCTCATTGAAGGCCCTCTGGCCTGCCGACCCTCCGATCTTGAATTTGATCGCTACGATAGCTTACGCGCGGTTGGTAATGGCTGCACCTTGCTCGAGAAGGCAGCGTTGAGTGCCAATATCGATTACTGTAGTCCCGGGTTGTTACCCAGTGCACGGAACATGATACCGATTGCGCAGGAGGCGTTTGATCGAGGCGCGGTGCAGGCGCCGGGTGCCGCGCAGCCTATGTATGTCAGGGACGAAATCAACTGGAAAAAACTGGACGAGCAGGGTAGGTCGCATTGATGGAGACGCTTCAGGTCATTTTCCTCGCAATTCTGCAGGGGCTCACCGAGTTTCTGCCCATTTCAAGTTCTGCCCATCTGCTTTTGCCCTCTTTGATGCTTGGATGGGCCGATCAGGGCTTGGCGTTTGATGTGGCAGTGCATGTCGGGACGCTTGCCGCTGTTTTATTTTATTACCGCGCTGACCTGTTGCGTATGGCGGGATGCTGGTTGCAATCCATTAGCGGTGGCGCCGGCAGTGAGGACAGTCGTCTGGTTTGGTACCTGCTGGCAGCCTCTGTTCCCGTAGGTCTGGTAGGTGTTATAGGGTCTGACTTTATAGAGGCCAACCTGCGTGCTATTCCCGTTATAGCGACAACCACCCTTGCATTTGGCGTGCTATTGGCGGTTGCCGACCGGGTTTCCGCAGACCCGGGTCAAGGCCGTTCATTGAGCTTGGGGGTAGTATTGCTCATCGGCCTGGCGCAGGCCCTTGCGGTAATCCCTGGTGTCTCGCGGTCAGGTATTACGATGACTGCAGCAATGTGTCTCGGTCTCGATCGGCAGAGTAGTGCGCGGTTTTCTTTTTTAGTCTCTATACCGGTCATAGGTGGGGCCGGGCTTTTGCAGTTACTCGATTTGCTGGGCAGCACCACCCCGGTTGATTGGGCTGCGCTCGGGCTCGGTACCGTTGTTTCGGGGTTTACTGCGTACCTCTGCATAGCGGTCTTCCTGCGCCTGCTGGACCGCGTGGGGCTGATGCCTTTTGTGTATTACCGGGTGGGGCTTGCGGCGGTGCTCTACGCCCTGTGGCTCATTTAACCGGGCCTGCGATCATGACTGTACAATGTGCCCGCGGGGTGCCGAGCGTTCTGCCGTAGCCCGTCATTGGTGGACGACTAGTGCGGGGTGGACATTTTAATCCTCTACGAGGAGGTTAATCATAAGATGATTGATACACAGGACGAATTTAATCAAGCGTTATGCATGTTTCTCTCTCGAGCAACCACACCCTATCACGCGGTGGGGCTTACGGTATCGCGTTTGCAACAGGCTGGATTTATTCAGCTGGCTCAGGACAAGCCGTGGGCGCTGGAGCCGGGCGGAGGTTACTTTCTGGTCCATAATCATGGTTCGATCGTGGCATTTCGCTATGGGCGGGAAGTGGGGCCCGAGCGGGGCGTGCGCATGGTGGGCGCCCACACTGACAGTCCCTGCCTTATGGTGAAGCCGTCTCCAGAGATTGAATCAGAGGGACTGTTTCAACTGGGTGTGCAGGTTTACGGTGGCGCGTTGTTAAACCCCTGGTTTGACCGCGACCTGTCGTTGGCTGGTCGGGTCAGCTACCTGTGCCCGCGGGGTACATTGCGGGCCGCCTTGGTCGATTTTCGCGATGCGATAGCAACCATTCCGAGTCTTGCAATACATCTGGATAGCGATGCCAACAGAAAACGTGAGGTGAATGCGCAGACCGCTATTGTCCCAGTACTGTGCCAGACCGCCAGTGAGGGCATGTCACTGCGAGACATGCTGGCCATGCAAATCAGAAAAGAACACTCCGGCGCAGAGATAGAGCAGATTCTGGACTTCGAGTTGTCGTTCTACGATACACAGCTGCCTGCCGTTATAGGCCTGCGCAAGCAGTTTATCGCCTCCGCGAGACTCGATAACCTGCTCAGTTGCTTCACCGGTGTAGAGGCCTTGCTGCAAAGCGATGGATCCCAAACCACGCTGCTGGTCTGTAACGATCATGAGGAAGTGGGCAGTGTTTCGGCCTCCGGGGCCAGTGGCCCGCTGCTGGCCTCTTGCCTGCAACGGCTGGCTGGGGGTACAGAGGCGCATGCCGCGCTCGTTGAGCACTCTTTCATGGTGTCGACGGATAATGCGCACGCGGTGCATCCCAACTTTGCCAATCGTCACGACGGTAATCATGGGCCAAGAATGAACGAAGGGCCGGTTATTAAGGTGAATGCGAGCCAGCGCTACGCCACCAATAGTGAAACCAGCGGACTGTTTCGAATGCTCGCCGCTCGCGAAAGCGTGCCTGTGCAGTCGTTCGTAGTGCGCAATGACATGCGCTGCGGCAGCACGATAGGTCCCCTGACCGCAGCCATGACGGGGGTCAAGACACTGGACGTCGGTGTGCCCACCCTCGGCATGCATTCTGTTCGGGAACTTGCCGGGGCGGAGGATGCATGGGGCCTGTGTCGAATTCTGCGTGGCTTTTATAATTATGCGGGGCCCTTGAGCGCAGCATGAGCTTGCGGTGAAGGCACTCCTGCTTTCGGCTTACGCTGCCCGCAGTCATCGCCATTGGCAGACGGCAGTACTCTCGATGTTGCCCGATTGGGATTGGTGTGAATTGAATCTCCCGCCGCGCTATTTCAGTTGGCGCATTCGCGGTAACGCCATGACCTGGTCTGTTAACGAGCGGGCAGTACTCGACTCGCCCCGCGAACTCCTCCTCGCGACCTCAATGGTCGATCTGGCAACACTGCGTGGGCTGGTGCCGGCACTGACGGCCGTACCAACAGTGGTTTACTTTCATGAGAATCAGTTCGCCTATCCGCCGGGTAGGCAGCGTTATAGCCCTCTCGAAGCGCAGATAACCAGTATTTACACGGCGATGGCTGCGGACCGCTTGTTGTTCAATTCAAAGTTCAACCGAGATACCTTTATGGCCGGTACTGATGAGCTATTGCGCAAAATGCCTGATATGGTCCCCCCTGGCATTGAGGCCAGCCTGCGTGCGAAATCGGCATTATTACCCGTCCCTTTCGATAACGGACTGATGCCTCGGCCCGTCGACTACTGGCCGTCAACCGCACCGGGTGGACGTGACAAACCGCTGCGGCTGCTTTGGGTGGGGCGCTTCGAGCACGACAAGGGCGGAGTGGGGTTACTGCACACGCTTGAGCACCTTGAGGCCGCAGGACTTCATTACGAACTCGCCGTGACCGGACAGCAGTTTCGGCAATCACCCCCTGAGTTCGAGCAAATACGAACCCGCTTCACACATCGCCTGGTGCATTTCGGTTTCCTCGCCGATGAATCACAATACCGAGGCATACAAGCTGCTGCAGACATCGTGCTGTCTACCGCGGTGCACGAGTTTCAGGGCTTGGCGCTAATGGGCGCCGTCGCGCTCGGCTGCCGGCCTGTGGTGCCCGGGCGTCTGGTTTATCCGGAGATTTATGGTGAACACTGGTGCTACCCATCGCTGCCCGATCATCCGGTTCAGGAAGCGGCGGGGGCTGCCGACCTCATAATGACCCTGGCCAGTGGAGATTTCAGTGCTCCTGATGTCTCTGCGTTTACTCGACAGTCCTTGCTGGACAACTACACTCGCGAATTGTCCGGCGTAGCCTGGTGTCGGGATGGTCAGTAGCGATTAATCCCAGTATGATTGCGCCTTTTGCGGGCGTGTGGAAAAAATGTCGACGGAACGTGTACTCACTGGAATCACAACTACAGGCACGCCTCATCTGGGGAACTACGTGGGCGCTATTCGGCCTTCGATTGAGGCGGCAAACACCGCAGGCGCCGAGTCATTTTTTTTCCTTGCTGATTACCACGCACTGATCAAATGCCAGGATCCTGCTTTGATTCGTCAATCGAGCAAAGAAATTGCCGCGACATGGATGGCGCTCGGGCTAGATACACAAAAGGCCGTGTTTTACCGGCAGTCCGATATACCTCAGATACCTGAACTCACCTGGATTTTGTGCTGTAACGCGGCCAAGGGCTTGATGAATCGCGCGCATGCTTACAAGGCGGCGGTGAGCGCCAATGAGGAGGCGGGTGAAGACCCTGATCATGCCGTCACTGTGGGTCTTTTTAGTTACCCAGTGCTGATGGCGGCCGACATCCTGATGTTTAACGGCGGCAAAATTCCAGTAGGGCGAGACCAGATCCAACATGTCGAAATGGCCCGTGATATTGCGCAGCGCTTCAACCACAATTTCGAGGACTTGTTCACGCTGCCCGAGGCCGTTGTTGATGACAGTGTTGCTGTTTTGCAGGGTCTGGATGGCCGCAAGATGAGCAAGAGCTACAACAATACAATTCCTTTGTTTTTAGAAGAAAAGCCTCTGCGTAAGGCGATCAACAAGATTAAAACCAATCTACTTGAGCCCGGTGAACCCAAGGACCCTGACGAGTCGACTGTATTTCAGGTGTGGGCAGCCTTTGCGTCTGAATCGGAAACGGAGCGAATGCGTGATGAGTTTGCTAACGGTATCGCCTGGGGCGAGGCGAAGAAGCAGTTGTTTGAGCTGGTTAACAATGAGCTGGCTGACGCACGCGTGCGCTATCGGGAGCTGCTGAATGACCCTGAACATATTGAGAGGGTTCTTCAAGCGGGCGCGCAGCGCGCTAGAGACTACAGCGTTCCGCTGATGGAGAAAGTGCGAGCTGCCGTCGGCATAGGCTCAATCGTCGGCTAGAGCAAAGCCTTAGGCTGGCGCTCGCTCAAGGTCTGCACGGAGAGACCGGGCAGCCAGCAAGAAGTGGACTGTTGACCAGACCATAATCGGCGGCAATAAATAGAGCATGGCTTGTCGCAGTGAGTGCGCTCCCTCGCTGGCCTGCAATAAATCACTGAGCATACCGACCAACAGGGGCCCGAGTCCCAGTCCGATAATATTCAGGATCAGGAACAGTATCGCCGATGCTAAGGCGCGCATGCGCAGGCCAACGAGACCGTGGGTTGTGGCAATGGTGCTGCCGAGGTACACGTTGTGCAATAGGCCTGGGATGATGGACAGGATTAATGCCATGTAGGCCGTGTCAGCAATGTAGACTGCCGCCATGAACGGCACCGATATAACACCTGCAACGGCGGGCACCCAGACGTACCAGCGTTTGTCCCGCAGGGCCAATTTATCTGCCAGTATTCCGCCAGCGATGACGCCAATAGCGCCGCCCACGCCTGAGATCATAGCAAGCCATGTGCCCAATTCTCCGGTGGACATACTGTGGGAGCGAATCATGAAAGAGGCGGTCCAGCTAGCGGTGCTGTAGCCACAAAATGCATTCAGCGCTGCGGCGAATGACATATGCCGGAATGACCGCCTACTCCAAAGAATGTTCAATGTTTGTCCGAGGCTCGGTGACGGCTCCGCCGGTGCGGTGTGCTTGTTCTCGCTAAGCCCTCGCATCGGCTCTGCCAGTGTTGCGCGCACCAGTAGTGCTATAAAAATCCCCGGTATGCCCACCACGATAAAAGCGACGCGCCAGCCAAAAAATTCGTTCAGCCAGCCACCGAGCAAAAAGCCAAAGAGAATGCCAATGTTTACCCCGGTGGAGTAAAACCCCATGGCGCTTGCACGTTTCTCAGGCGGGAAAATATCGGAAATTATTGAATGGGACGGTGGACTGCCCCCCGCTTCGCCCACACCAA
Organism: Candidatus Marimicrobium litorale; assembly: GCF_026262645.1. Lineage (NCBI taxonomy): Bacteria > Pseudomonadati > Pseudomonadota > Gammaproteobacteria > Cellvibrionales > Halieaceae > Marimicrobium > Candidatus Marimicrobium litorale. The sequence continues at coordinate 993,943 of NZ_SHNO01000001.1, read as the reverse complement.
CACCGATACGGGCTAACAGTAGTTGCACATAATTCTGGGCAAAGCCGCTGACAGCTGTCATAAAGCTCCACAGAAATACCGCGCCAGCGACGATATTACGACGGTTGGAGCGGTCTGCCCAACGCGCGATGGGAATGCCGGCGGTGACATAAAAAATGGCAAAGGCAAAGCCCGCCAGCAGTCCCAGTTGACCGTCTGAAAGGCCGAGGTCCGCCTTGATCGATTCCTGCAATATCGCCAGTAGTTGGCGGTCGATAAAATTAAATGCGTAGACCACGGTCAGTAGCACTAGGGCGTAGCGACGCGTTGCCGCGGACTGGTAGGGGTTGCTCAGTTCTTGCTTCATTTTAGCCCTGTTTCCGGCGACCTTTTAGCTCTGCCTGCTTAGTGACGTAATTCACAAATTCCCGCGTTTCTTCTCTTGGTGGCTAGAAGCGGTAATCAAAAGCTTTTTTTTCAACGCCTTATATGCCATTGTTATTGGCGTGTATCAAGACATATAAAAACGTACGCCTGTGATTTTGCCATCGCCATCGGGTCATGGGGTCAGGTCGCAGAGCGAGATAGTGCGGTAAAGCGTCGTCATTAACGGGCTTTTATACTACAGTAGCTTATCTTAATGTAGGAGAATTTTGTGTGGTGAATCGTCAGGTACGAGATCATGAAATCCTGTCTGCTGTTTTTGCCAAGATGGACGTGCCGGCAATGACCGTGGCCGTTGGAATCCTTGTCGCGCTAGCGCTATTCCTGGCCACTGCAGTGTTGCTGTTGCAGCCCGTGCCGGAGAATTATCCGGTGGGTACTCATTTGCAGGATCTGGCGAATTATCTTCCCGGTTACGCGGTGAGTTGGCAGGGCGGTTTTATCGGTGCGCTGTATGGTTTCTTTATTGGTGGGCTTGTCGGTTTTGCGGCCGCTGTTTACTGGAACATGACGCACTACATCGCCCTGGGTGTGATGTTGATTAGTTCTGCTGAGCTGGCAGATTGAGGCCATTGCACAAATGGGGATATACGAGACTATGCAAACTGCCAATGACGACCTGCAAGGGGTGAACTTGAAGCTGCTTGACGCGGCGATTCGATTCAATGCGATGATGTTGGGTCTGACGGCCGGCACTCTGGCTGCGGTGATTACTTACATCGCGACGCATGCATCCATTGCCAAATGGGGCGTGGACTCCAGCAATTATCTCAGTTTGCTCGCGATTTTTTTCCCCGGTTATTCGGTAACCAGTAGCGGTGCCTGGGTCGGGGCGCTCTGGGCGTTTGTTTATTTCGGTACCTGTAGTTGGTTGAGTTACCGACTGTATGGCCGTGTATTGGGCACGCGGGTTGCAGACAGCTTGCTGAGCACAATGCCTACGGATAATCCGGTACTGAAGCCGTCGGTGCTGCGGCTGCACGGTGTCAGTCTGGGCCTGGCATTGGGGGCAATCGCCGCAATAGGATTATTTTGTTCTACTGCCTGGTTGGTATTGCGAGGCACGGCAGGCGAGAGCGTACACGCGGCGTTACTGGCAAATTATGTTCCGGGTTACAGCGTCAGCATTTTGGGCGGGTTACTAGGCGCGGCAGAGGTATTTGGCCTCGTTTTTATCGCTAGCGTGTTGTTGGCAACGATTTATAACAAAATTGTGAAACTGCGGCATAAGCCGCACTGATGGTCTCATATACATGAAAGACGATGAACATGTAGTAATCCTCGGCGCGGGTCCTGCTGGCCTGGCCACTGGTCACGAGTTGAGTGCCAGCGGCGTGCAAGTGTCCGTACTTGACAGAAACGACTTTGTCGGTGGTTTGTGCAATACCAATGTGCACAAGGGATATAAGTTCGATTTAGGAGGACATCGCTGGTTTACCAAGAATGAGGATCTGAACACCTGGTTTCGGAGATTAATGGGTGACGAAATCGTATGGGTAGAGAGGATTAGCCGCATATACTATGACGGCGGCTACTACAGCTACCCGATAAGTATTTTGAACGTTATAAAGAATGCGGGGGTCTTTACCATCATGCATGCAGGGGTCACCTACCTCCTGTCTGCCGTGCAATACTCCATATTTAATAAAAGCATCGACAACATGAAGGATGCCTATGTAGCGCAGTTTGGTGGCAAGCTGTACGACATGTTTTTCCGTCGTTACAGTGAAAAAGTCTGGGGGCTGCCCTGCGAAAAATTGTCTTCCGACTGGGTGTCCCAGCGCAGTGCTGGTTTGTCGATCTGGACCGTAATTCAGGAGTCGTTGCTGCAAACAAAGTCTGACAATGAGAGCCTCATTGAAGAATTCATGTACCCACGTGACGGCTATGTCCGCATACCCCAGCGAATGGCGGAGGATATACTCGACCAAGGCGAGGCCAACGAGATTCTGCTCGAGTCTACGGTCACTCGCATCAATTACCGCGGCCCCAATGACTTCGAGGTGGTTTATAAAAAAGATAACGGCGAGGAGCAGTCAGTCAATGCTTCAAAGGTAGTATCCACCATCCCTCTGGGTGTCCTGCCCAGAATTATGCAGAACCCCTCTTGTAGTCAGGAGGTAATTGATGCTGCGAAGGGGCTCACCTTTCGGGCGTTGATCACGGTGAACGTTATTTTGAGGAAAGAGCGCGTATCGATCGATACCTGGCTGTATGTGCAGGACGAGGATATTCTGTTCGGACGCCTGCACGAGCCCAAGAACTGGAGTCCTGCTATGGTGCCTGATCAGTCGACGACTTCACTGGTTCTGGAATGCTTTTGCACCAAAGACGATCATATATGGGAAATGACTGACGAACAGGTGGGCCAGCGTTGCGTGGAGGATCTTGAGGACAAGCTCGGGTTCATCAAAGCCTCCGAGGTTATCGACTTCTCGTGTGTACGTTCATTGCAGGCCTATCCTGTCTACGACCTGGATTACGCGGACAAGATTGCTGTTATCCATGAATTCCTGGGCCAGTTCGAGGGTTTGCACTTGGTGGGCAGGGGCGGGACCCATCGCTATAACAACGCGGATCACTCTATTGAAATGGGTTTGTTGCTGGGTCGAAAGATTCTTGGCCAGGACGTAGATTATATGGATGTTAATACTGAGCCCGAATACCACGAGATCAAGAGTGCCAAAGAGCCGGCGAGGGACTTCTACCAGGTTGAGGGGGAGTGCAAGTAATTGCTCCCTTTCGCCAGTATTCGGAGTCCAGTATTTAGGTATGCCGCTAACCGATAAGAAGGATTTTTGGATTGAAAATCGGAATTGACGCTACCTGCTGGCGGAATAATCGCGGGTTTGGCCGATTCACTCGTGACACTCTCACAGCGCTTTTTCAGCTTGATTCCCCCCACTATTATTACCTCTTCACTGACCAGCCATTGATGGAATTAGAGAGCATCTCTAATGTAGAGGTCGTGCAAGTCAAAACCTCGCGGCCAACGACAGAGGCCGCTGTCGCAGACAGTAACCGTTCGCCTGTCGATATGCTGCGGATGTCTCGAGCAGTATCTCGTTATGCATTGGATGCTTTCTTCTTCCCTGCGGTTTATTCGTGGTATCCAGTCTCACGCCGCTTCCCCACGATGCTTACTGTGATGGATGCCATTGCTGAGCACTATCCAGAGTTGATTTTTCCCGGTTGGCGCAGTCGTCTCCTTTGGACTCTGAAGATCAAAGGGGCGATTTGGGCTAGTGACCGCATCTTGACCATATCAAATGCCGCTAAAGAGGAAATTATCGAATATATCGGAGTGAATCCCGAAGCCATCGATGTGACGAGTTGCGCGCCGAATCCGCGGTTCCATGTGATAGGGGACAAAGTTCTGATAGATGATGCAAAGGTGCGCGCAAAGCTGCCGCTAGACGTCCCTTTTATCGTGTTTGTAGGCGGTCTCGCACCGCATAAGAATCTTCATGGCTTACTGGATGGTTTTGAGCGAGCCCTTTCACAAGGCAGGGTGCAGGACCTGCACTTCGCTCTGGTGGGTGACTTCACGGGAGCTGGATTTTTCTCTAATTATGAAAGCTTGTACGATCGGGTGCGGTGCAGTTCAATGCTGCGGGAAAGGGTTCATTTCAGTGGCTATGTGCCAGACGAGGACCTCGTCGCAATCTACAATAGTGCACTGGCCGCTGCTATGCCATCGTACTCAGAAGGGTTTGGGCTGCCTGCTGTCGAAGCTATGGCGTGTGGTGCGCCCGTTCTGTCAAGCGATCGCGGTTCGCTGCCTGAGGTGGTTGGAGATGCGGGTTTATACTTTGATCCATTTGATATTGAGTCCATAAGTGCGGCGCTTATCGAGATGGTCGAAAATACGAGTCTGCGAGAGCAATTGGCACATTCCGCGGTGAGCCGGGCAGGGCAGTTTAGCTGGGAACGGGTGGCGCGTTTGACGTTGCAGCACCTAGAGGCCATGCACGAGAGAGAAAAACCAGAGACGTCAGTATGATGAGGTCCTATGTCGATCGGTGCAAGTCGGTTACAGTAAATGGGGTTTGGAGAGTTTTAGCGTGTTAGAAGAGCCATTATCAATCAGCGTCATTATGCCGGTGTTCAATGGTACCGGCTTCCTTTCCGACAGCTTGCCACCGCTAATCGATATGCAACGGTGCAGCGAAGTCCTCGAGGTGATTGTAATCGACGACGGATCAACGGATGGCAGTGACATTATGGCGCGAGAAGCGGGTGCCAGGGTATTATATTCTGGCGGGCGTCTCGGGCCTGGCGGTGCGAGAAACCAGGCGGCAGAAGTCGCTGAGGGAAATGTTTTGTGGTTCGTAGACGCGGACGTGGTGGTGCACCCGGATGCGGCCCGCGCTCTGCTGAAAGGTTTTGAACATCCGGGTGTCGTCGCCGTATTTGGCTCCTATGACAGTAACCCGCCTGCACAGAACTTTTTCTCCCGCTACAAGAATCTTGTACACCATTATTACCATCACCGCGCAAACGAGGAAGCTCAGACGTTTTGGTCTGGTTGTGGCGCGATTTTGCGTGAGGCATTTCTCAGCACAGGCGGATTTAATGTTGAACGATACAAGTATCCGTCCATCGAAGACATAGAGCTCGGACACCGGCTCATAAATGACGGTGGTAGAATTCGGCTGTTGCGGGATGTTCAGTGTACGCATTTAAAAATCTGGCGATTCGTGAATCTCATTCATACTGAGATATTCAGGCGCGCCATTCCCTGGTCCCGTCTGATTATGAGTGCTGGTGATGGCATTCCCAATGATCTCAATGTCGGTATGTCAGAGCAGATAAGGGCGATCCTGGCTGGAATATTGCTCCTTTCATTGCTCGGTTGGTTCTTCGGTTATCTCAGCTTTTCCCTTTTGCTTGTGCCTGTTTTGTTGGTGTTGCTTGGCAACTGGGAAATTGCCCTCTTTTTTAATCGGCGCGGCGGTCTGTTTTTTGCGTTGCGGGCCGTACTATTTCACCAGGTCTATTACCTTTATAGCGCTTCGGCGTTTGCCTGGGTGGTTCTTGAGCGAACTATTGGCCGACTTTTTCGTCTCGAGCCACTTTCTTAAAAATTTCAGCTGAGTTTGTCTCTGGTAGGTCCAGTAGGTTGCCCACACGTGTGCTCGCCTATGAGTACTTTTCTTTTTGTTGCACAATCGGGAAAATATGGCTATTCCAGACTGGCGTGCAGTAAAGGTGCGCTGATTCTATAAAGTCAGGCGCTTCGATCCGCCGAATAACAGGCAAACTGTGAAAAACATTTCACTGAAAACGCTGCGAGAGCTGCTGAGGCTGTCACTGCCAATGGTAGTGTCGCAGGGTGCATTTGCGGCGATGATATTTACCGATCGTCTGTTCATGTCCTTCATAGACTCCGCTCACATCGCAGCTGCATTAGGCGGCGGTGTAGCGTCGTTTGTCTGTTTTTCTCTCTTTATGGGGCTGATTACGTACGGAAACGCGCTGGTTGCCCAATACTACGGCACGGGCGACTACGCCAAGTGTCCACGCGTGGTTACTCAAGGCGTATTGATAGCACTGGCTAGCACACCGCTGCTGCTGCTGATGGGTTGGTACGGTGGAGACGCCTTCAAGTTGATGGGACACGATTCCCGGCAAGTACCTCTCGAGTCTCTTTACTTTCAGATATTGATGGCAGGTAGTGTTTTTACGCTGATTAAAGCATGTTTGGCCAGTTACTTTTCGGGGATAGGCCGAACCCGCGTGGTCATGGTGGCTGATCTCCTCGGTGCGGCACTTAATATTCCACTTTCCTGGATGTTGATATTTGGAAAATGGGGTATGCCTGAGATGGGCATAGCGGGTGCCGGCATCGGAACGATTGTGGCTACTCTGTTCAGCACGGGTGTGTTTTTGCTGTTTTATCTCTCCAGAAACCATCGTTCGCAGTTCAAGGTAAACGGCTCTCTGGTGCTGGATAAGAGCATTATGCGGCGCTACCTGCGTCTGGGTATGCCGTCGGGGCTCGAGTCTTTTATGAACATTGCAACGTTCAACATGTTTTTATTGTTGTTCCAGTCCTATGGCGTTGTTGAGGGTGCCGCGATGGCCATCGTCTTCAACTGGGATTTTCTTTCTTTCATTCCGATGATCGGCCTGAATATCGGCGTCATGAGCATGATAGGTCGATTCGTCGGAGCAGGGGACATGCAACGAGCCACTCAGATTATTTCTTCCGGGTTTATCATCGCGTTTAGTTATTCGGGAATTTTGGCCATCCTTTTTCTCCTTTTTCGGCCTGAGTTGGTCGAAGTATTTAATACCGGTGAGGAAAACTTCGCCGACGTTCGGATACTTGCGACCCAGATGATGATCGGGCTGGTAACGTATATGCTGGCAGATGCCACGATACTCATTTCAGGTGGTGCACTGCGTGGCGCAGGTGACACTCGCTGGATAATGGTGACGTCCACGTCGGTACACTGGTTAATGCTGATCGCCCAGTATTTCGTGATCGTGGTCTACGGCTATGGACCGTTAATCTCCTGGTGGGTATTTGTTGTTATGTTGCTGGTGCTAGCTATGCTCTACCTTTACAGACTGGTCGGTGGCAAGTGGCGTCAGCCGGATCGGTTGGCCAGCGTAATGCAGGAGTAGATTCGAATCCCCCGGCGTTCGGTCAGCTTTCTGTTTGCCGAGAGCAGTCCGCGATAAGCGTCCCGGCAGTGCCGGCTTTCGCTGCCAACGTGATTCCGTTAGAGTAAAAGTCAATGTATCGATGACCGAGGTTTTTATGAGGGGAAGGCACATCGCTGTAACGGGGGCAACTGCCGGCATTGGGCGAGCGGCGAGTATCGAGCTGGCCCGTCGAGGTGCGCGACTCACCTTGTTTTGTCGCAGCCCGGAGAAGGCGGCGATACTTGAAAGGGATATCCGCGAGCATGGCGGAGAAGTCTCTATTATCATTATGGACATGGCGGATCTTGCCAGTGTGCGCGAAGCGGCGAAGACATTTCTGCTGCGTAACGAAACCCTCGACGTGTTGTTAAATAACGCGGGTATTGTGAATACGTCACGCAAAGAGAGTGCGCAAGGTTACGAGGAGACGCTGGCGGTCAATCATTTTGCTCCCTTTTTGTTAACGGGTCTGCTGCTACCGGCGTTGCGGAGTGGCCGGGCTGCGCGCATTGTGAACGTATCATCCGGCGCCCACGCTTTCGTTAAGGACATGGGATACAACGATATGCAGGCACAAAAAAAATACAGCACGTTTCACGAGTACGGTCGCTCCAAGCTAGCCAATATTCTCTTTACGCGTCATCTCGCTCAACTCCTGGCCGATGACCATATTACGGTAAACTGCCTTCATCCCGGCGCTGTTTCTACCTCTCTTGGCACTCAGAACAGCGGCCTCATGGGGAAGGTGCTGCCACTGTTGCTCAAGCCGTTCTTTCGCACGCCTGAGAAGGGTGCTGAGACGTCGCTGTACTTATGTAGCAGCGAAGAAGTCACGGAGGTAAGCGGAGAGTATTTTGTGAACTGTAAGGCGGTTAAGCCGCGCCGGTGGGCCCGTGACGAAGCGGCTGCGGCGCGGTTGTGGGACTATACTGAACAGATTCTCGACTTTCATTATCCTCTGTAGCGTGGGCGGATATGTGCGAGGTGCGGGTCATAGGGAGCAGCACGGTTACACCGTGATTGTTTATGCAAGGCTCAGATTCATGCGTCACTTTCTGACTACCATTCTTTGCTGCCTGGCGATTCCCGCGTTTTGTGCGCATGCTGAGGAGCGTCATTTTGAATTTATTTATGAGGTGCTCAATAGTGATTTTCCGCAAGGGGAAGCGGTTGAGGTATACGTGCCCATTCCTTCAAATTCGATTGGTCAAAAAATCCTGACGCAGTCGTTGCAAAGTACCTGGCAAGGGGGCATCGGCGAGGAAGCGATACATGGCAATCGTTACTATCATTTGCGGCGCGACGCGGGAGACAGCACCCCGCTGGAGGCTAGATTATCGTGGACACTGGCACGCCAAGCCGTGGAGGCCTATGGCGCAGGGGAGCTGGCTGAATCGCAGCGCCTGAGAGCACTGGAGGCCGATTTGCTGGTGCCGGTTAATCACGAAATCCTGCAGCCGATTCTTAAGGAAATTTACGCTAATCGTTCGAACGAATCGAGTGCAGCCACGGCACGAGCGATCTACGATTGGGTTGTGGACAATGTTGACTATAAAAAAACCGGCAGTGGGTGGGGCAATGGAGATGCGTTCTGGGCGTGTAACGAGCGCTATGGGAATTGCACGGATTTTCACGCTCTGTTTATATCACTGGCGCGCAGCGAGGGTATTCCTGCCCAGTTTGAGATCGGCTTTCCGGTGCCTGCCGACCGCCCCGAGGGGCAAATCGGCGGCTACCATTGTTGGGTACATTTTTACTTGCCTGAGACAGGATGGTTGCCTATAGACGCGTCTGAAGCAGCGAAACACCCGGAAATGCGAGAGGCACTGTATGGCGGTAATCCTGCTGATCGCATCCATTTCAGTTCGGGCAGGGATCTCGTCCTGTCAGAAGCGAGTCGGAAGCAGCCACTTAATTACTTTATTTACCCCTATGCTGAAGTGGCAGGGGAGCCATGGCCGGGAAAGATCAAAACACGGTTTTCTTACCGCGATCTGCCAGGGCTGTAACATCCGCTTTTGCCAGCGATTACCCTACAGGAACACCGCTAAGCCAGGGGTGAATGTAGACCACAACCGCGATGGTGATCGCTGCAATTAGCAGGCTAACCCCTTCGCTGGCCCAGGTTGGCGTCTCATTTTTGATCCAACCGCCTTCACGTCGGTTGATAGCGCACATCTCACAGAGCGCCCAGGATGCGAGGCCGCCAAACAGGACTACGGCGCGGCTGTCTCCATTCAGTAACAGGTGGCTTGCGCCCCACAGAGCAACGCCGGCGAGTTGAGGGTGGCGTACAATCAGCCGTAAGCGCGACGCCCGCTGACTGACGGCCATCAGCCAGAAGGCCAGCGCGAGTACGAATAGCGCGGGCTGGTGAAGGGCGGCAGGGGGTATATACAGGTGTGTAGGCACCGTGCTGCGCCACCCGAAAATCATCAATGCGAAGGAGCTCAGCAGTACTAAAGAGAAGATGCCCTTATAGCCATCCTCGCCGATCTTTTCTATAGCCGTAGATTTGAACCCCTGGGTGAGGGAAGGGACAAAATGTACGCAAGCGAATAGCAGAACGCCTAGCACCAGCATTGCCATTGTTCGTTTCCTTGTGAACTATCACTGCATCATTAGACCACAACGACTGGCAGTGGCAAGCTCGACCGGTTGAGGTCGCTCGCAGAGAGTAACCTGGCAGTTGCCCAAAACAACCCTCTCGGGGCATATTTCCTGCTAGTCGTTGCTGTCTCGCTTCGATAGAATCGGGCGATGCGACAGCAAACAATTGATCAGCTACCTATCAGTGCCGCCCTCGATGAACTAAAAGAGTGTCTGAGAGTGGCAGACGAGGCCGTGCTGCAGGCGCCTCCCGGTGCCGGCAAAACGACACTTATCCCTATTGGTCTGTTGAACCAGCCATGGCTCGGTGCCCGCAAGATTCTTGTACTGGAGCCGAGGCGCATCGCAGCGCGCGCAGCGGCCCATTGGATGTCCATGCTGCTCGCCGAGGAAGTGGGTCAGACAGTGGGCTATCGCATTCGCATGGAGAGCCGGGTCAGTGAGAGCACCCGGATTGAAGTGATCACGGAGGGTATTCTTACCCAGCGCCTGCAGCGTGACCCGGGCCTTGAAGACGTGGGGCTGGTGATTTTTGATGAATTTCATGAGCGCAATCTCGATTCCGATCTGTGCTTGGCACTCTGTCTGCATGGGCGCGGTATGCTGCGTGAAGGCCCGCCCTTGAAGTTGTTGGTAATGTCTGCGACGCTTGATGGTAGCGGAGTGTCCTCGCTGCTAGGCGGTGCGCCGCTCATCACCGCAGAAGGGCGTCAGTTTCCTGTCAAGGAGTGTTACCTCGGCGCACGTTCATTGCGTGACCCTGTCGTCACGTACCTGGTAAAAGCAATACAGCGCGCGCTGCAGGAGCAGACCGGCAGTCTACTGGTGTTTCTGCCCGGTCAGCGCGAAATTAATGAGGTGGGCAGAGCATTGAGCGGGCTGCTTGCGCCATATGACGCAACCATTCAGCTGCGGCCACTGTACGGCGGTCTGCCGCTGGAGCAGCAGCAGCGCGCAATTTCGCCTGCACCCGCTGGCGAACGTAAAATTGTACTGGCTACCAATGTTGCAGAAACGAGCCTGACAATTGAAGGTGTCAATGTGGTGGTTGATTCAGGCCTCGCGCGAGAGCCTGTATTTGATCCTGTAAGCGGCATTACCCGCTTGACCACCCGGCGGGTATCCCGAGCCTCGGCCGAACAGCGCCTTGGTCGTGCCGGGCGGCTGGCGCCGGGTGTGTGTTATCGTCTCTGGAGCGAGGAGCAGCATGAACGCCTCGAGGCGCGCGCTACGCCAGAGATCTTGCAATCAGATCTCGCTCCTATGGCCCTCCAGTTACTGTCCTGGGGAGTACAGGATCCGAAAGAGTTGCGCTGGTCGCAGTCGCCACCGGAAGCGCCCTACAGACAGGCTCTCGGCACGTTGGAGCAATGCGGTGCGGCCTTCAAAAATAATGAGGGACGGTTTCAGCTGACGCCGCACGGTGTGCGTCTGGCCCAGATGCCACTGCATCCTCGGCTTGCCCACATGTTGCTAGTGGGTTGCGATATCCAAAGCCTCGAAACGGCGTGCCTGTTGGCGGCTGTTTTGTCCGAGCGTAATCCCCTCTCATCGCACGGCGTGGATATTGTGCCTGCGCTGGATATTCTCATGGGTGAGTCGCGCTGCCCGTCAGCGTTTCAGGGCTGGTTCAAAAGGATCTGGAAGCAGGCGCGACGTTACGGGCGTCTTGCGCGTGATGTACACCAATCGCGTAAGTTCGGCGTTTCCGTTGAAGGGGAAGATACACTCGGTGTGCTGATCGCCAGTGCATACCCCGATCGCATTGCTCGACTCCAGTCACCCGGCGGAGTGAAGTACCAGCTGGCCAATGGCAGACGAGCTGTACTGACTGACGGTGATAGCCTAGCGGGCAACGAATGGATTGCGGTGTCCGATTTGGGGGGTAAGGTCGGGCAGCCTATCGACAAAATCTACAGTGCCGTACGCCTCAATCCCGCCTGCTTTTCGGAGATACTGTCCCCCGTGGTACAACAGCAGGAGTGTGTCGAATGGGATGATCGTGCCGGGCGATTTGTGGCAGAGCGTCGCGGTATGGTAGGCAGTATTTCCTTGTTCCGGGAGCGGATGCAGGATATTCCCCGTGCTGCGCGAGCGCAGTCGCTCCTTGGAGTAGTGCGTAAAAAAGGTCTCGGGATACTTCCATGGAGTCCGAACCTGCAGCAATGGCGTGCCAGGATAATGCTGTTGCATCGCAATGCTGGGCCTGATGAAGAAAATCCGTGGCCGGATATGTCTGATGCCGCCCTGCTGGCGACATTGGACACCTGGCTACTACCGTACCTTGATTCAGTCAGTCGTCTGGAAGATTTTCAGAAGCTTGATATGAAGCATATCCTGCGTGCCCTACTGGCATGGCCGTTGCCTCTTGAGCTGGAGCGTCTGGCACCTGAACGCTGGGTTGCGCCATCTGGTAGCAGCATTAGGATCGACTACTGTGAGGAGCCACCGGTGCTTGCGGTCAAGTTGCAGGAAATGTTCGGCTGTGAAGAGACGCCGTCAGTAGCAGAGGGGCGGGTGCTGCTGTTGATCCATTTGCTCTCTCCGGCTCAGCGCCCCCTTCAGGTAACTCAGGACCTTGCCGGTTTCTGGCGTACGGGTTATGACGAGGTCAGACGGGAAATGCGCGGACGCTATCCGAAGCACCCCTGGCCGAACGATCCACTTACTGCAGAACCTACCCGTTCAACAGGAAAGCGCGTCAGCTAACCGCGAGTTCACTGCGGCACCCTGCCACCTGCACCGCGTGCGGCCTACTGCTGCTGCGGGGTTGGGTCGTCGTCTACAGTGCGAAAACGATTCATGAAAGCGCCCAAGTCCTCGAGTACGAGATAAAAGCAGGGCACCAGAAAAAGGGTGATAACCGTGCCCAGCAGTACGCCAAAAGCCAGGGATACAGCCATGGGCGTGAAAATCTGTGTCGAGATGGTCTTGTCCGACATAATGGGTATGAGGCCAACAAAGGTAGTAATGCTAGTCAAAACGATGGGGCGAAAGCGTACACTCCCGGCATGGCTTACCGCCCACATAACGCTTTCACCGGTAGCGCGATGCTTGTTGATACAATCGACGAGCACCAAGCTAGCATTGACCACGACGCCTGACAGCGCAACGATTCCCAGCAGGGAGAAAAAGACCAGAGGCATGCCAAGCAGCAAGTGGCCCAGGATCGCTCCCACCGCACCAAAAGGGATGACGCTCATAATGACCAATGGTTGCAGATAAGATTTCAGCGGAATGGCGAGCAGGGCGTAAATGATAAGCAGGGCCAGCATCGCCGTACTCACCAGGGCACCCATCGACTCGCTGCGTTCCTCGGCTTCCCCGGCTAGCGCAAAACTAACACCAGGGTAGCGAGACAAAATATCGTCTAGTGCCTGACCTGTGATGGCCCCGATGACCGTTTCCGGCGTGGTTATGGTGCGATTGACATCGGCTGTTACCGTGACGACCCGACGGCCGTCCATGCGTCGTATAGTTGTGTAACCTCGGGCGAGTGATGCCGTCGCCACGCTGCTAATCGGCACCTCTATGCCCTCTGAGGTGCGGATACGCATGGACTCGAGGTCTCCCAATGAGCGCCTTTCATCCTCGGGAAAACGCACCATTACACGGATATCATCTTTGCCGCGTTGCAATCGTTGTGCCTCGTAGCCATAAAATGCCTGGCGGATTTGCTGCCCGAGATCATTCTGCGTTAAACCCAGATTACGCGCCTCTGGTAGCAGGGTCAGTTGCACTTCCTGCTTGCCGCCGCGGAAGGAATCGCTCACGTCCATGACACCGTTGTATCCCTGTAGAGCTATGCGCAGCTCGGCAGCGGCGTCGCGCAGCTCGTTAAAATCTTTTCCGTAGAGTTCAAATGAAATTGCCTTCCCCATGCCAAAGGCCTCCGAGGTGAAGCCCAGCTCCACTGCATCGGGTATTCCGCCGGTTAGGGCGCGCCATCGATTAGCGTATTGTTTAGTGGATACGCCGCTGTAGTCCCGGGGGAGATTCAGTTCAATACCGATCTCCGCGAGATTGCTCTGGGATTGCCCGCGACTATTAATACTGCCCTTTGGGATGAATGAACCAATGCTACTAAAAATATGCGAAATATTGCTGGGCTCCCCATCGGGGAGGTTGATATCGAGCTCCTGCCGTAATCGTTCTGCCGCTTCCTCGATCTGCTCTACCGCTTCTGCAGTTTTTTCTACTGGCGTCCCTTCCGGCATGGTCAGCGTGGCGTAAAGATGGGTACCTTCAACGGCTGGAAAAAACTGAAACTGCATGCGGCCGCTGACAAAGAGTGATGCGGTGATAAGCAGCACAACCAGCCCGGCACTGAGCGTCAGATAGCGCCATTGCAAGGCCGTATTAATCGCCCGCAGGTAATAATGGCTTGCTACGCGCTCCATGGCGGCAGAGAGATGTTCCTGCAACGTCTGCCATTTACGCACCAAGGGATTGGATAATCCACGCTTTTTTCGACCGCGGTGGGCCAGGTGTGAGGGCAGGATGAGCTGTGATTCCACCAAGCTGAAAACCAGTGCCAGCATTACGGTATACCCCAGAGGTCGATAAAATCCTCCGATGGGACCGGGTATGCTGAGTATAGGCAGAAAGGTTGCCATGGTTGTGAGCACGCCAAAGAAGACCGGGAGGGAAACCTCAAGGGTGCCGACGCTAGCTGCTTCCAGCCTCGGTTTTCCCATCTGCTCATGGGCATAGACACGCTCCCCTACCACGATAGCGTCATCAACCAGGATGCCCAGTACAAGAATGAAAGCCATCACCGTCATGGTGCTGATCGATGTGCCGGTTAGCGGAAACAGGGCAACAGCCCCAAGCAGCGCGATGGGAATGCCCGCAGCCACCCACATCGCGAGGCGAAAACGAAGAAACAGCGTAAGAACCAGCAGGACGAGTAGCAATCCGCTGACGGCGTTGCGCGAGAGGGTGTCCAGGCGATCTACCAGGTCTTGAGACTCATCCTGCCATATCGTCAGTTCGATACCCTCCGGAGCCTCCTCTTGTGCTCGCACCAGGTAGGCTTTAACCCGCTTGGCGATAAGCATAATGTCTTCCTCGCCAACACGGGAAACCTTAACAGAGACCGCGGGGTCACCGTCGAATCGTGCCTGTAGATCACTGTCTTCAAAACCGTCGATAACAGTCGCAATTTCGCCCAAAGTGACGCTGGTGCCGTCCATACGGGTGAGGACGACGATGTCGTCAAACTCGCGCCCGCTATATGCCTGGCCGCGCGTGCGCAACAATATTTCTCCCGCCTCTGTTCTTATCGAGCCGCCCGGCACATCGAGTGAACTCTCCGCTATTGCCTGACCGATAGCAGCCAGTGTGAGGCCGTGACGGCGCAGTGTCTGTTCTGAGACCTCGACTGATATCTCGTAAGGCCGGGAGAACTGCAGGACAGCCTGCGATACGCCGGGAAGTGCAGCAATATCGTCCCGTATCTTCTCGCCAACCAGTTTGAGTGTGCGCTCATCGGCAGGGCCCGAAATAGCGATCTGAAATACCGTTGCCAGAATACTGATTTCCCGAGTGACGGGACGCTCGGTTTCAGCAGGAA
This sequence comes from Candidatus Marimicrobium litorale, assembly GCF_026262645.1. Lineage (NCBI taxonomy): Bacteria > Pseudomonadati > Pseudomonadota > Gammaproteobacteria > Cellvibrionales > Halieaceae > Marimicrobium > Candidatus Marimicrobium litorale. The sequence goes on along the minus strand of NZ_SHNO01000001.1, from coordinate 978,681 downwards.
AGGAGTCGATTGCATCGACCTTGCTTTTGATATCGTTAGAGGCCTTTGTCTTATCAACCCCTGCGACAAGTTCAACGGTCACAGAGCAGTATCCCTCAGAGGCTTCCGAGACGACCTTGTCGATGCCCTCCGTGCCCTCTATAGCCTCTTCTATCCGCACGCAAACGGCGGATTCTACTTCGGCGGGTGCGGCGCCGAGGTAGGGAACCTGAATGTTCACAGCATCAACGTCGAGAGTGGGAAACTCCTCCTGATGTGTTTGAGGCAGCGCAAGTAGGCCACCGGCAATCAGTATTAGCATTAACAGATTGGCGGCTACTGCGTTATTGACAAACCAGGGTATGAGCTTCTGCATGACCGCCTTATTCGAGTACCGTGCTTACACGCATGCCATCAACAACAGTTTGCAGGGGAGACACGCACACCAGTTCACCATCTTCGAGTCCCTCTTGCACCAGTATGTCGTCGTGCTCCAAACGCAGGAGAGAGATTTGGCGGAAGCGCAGGCGATTGTCCGAATCCACAACCATTATTTGGTTATCGTCGCGCATTGCAGAGCGCGGCAGACGAATGACCCCTTCGACATTACGGCCCTGTATGGCTGCCTGTACGAACAGGCCTACCGGGACTATGGGGCTCTCCTCATCTTCATCCAGCTGCAGTCGCGCGACGCCGTAGACCATGCGGGAGCGTTCATCAAACTCTGCTTCCAGCCGCACCAGCTGCCCGTCCCAAACAAGACGCGTATCGCCAAAGTCGGCCGCGATAGTGACAGGGGGCCTAAGCTCTGCGGGGATCAGTCCCCGGGTTGAGATAGGCAACCCGAGGAATCCCAGCTGGTCTGCGGAGATAGGAAGTCGCACCTCTACATAATCGGTGGCGTACATAGTACCGATGCTCTGCCCGCGCGTGACGAACTGCCCCAGGTCAACCTGTTCGCTGCGCACCAGGCCATCAAAGGGGGATTTGAGCTCTGTGCGAGAGAGGTCGCGGTGGGCCTGCTCCAGTGCGGCCGTGGCATCTCGCAGATTTGCCTTGTTGACTCGAGCTGCCCGCCTTGCGGTGTCCAATTGCTGTTGACTGGCTAGTTGGCGCCCGTGCAGACTGATGAGTCGCTCCAGTTCATCGTTGGCCAGGGTGTACTCTACGTCCGCGCGTTGCAGGCTGGCTTCACTGCGCTCCAGCAACGTCAGGTAATCGGCATCGTCAATGCGTAACAGTACGTCCCCATCTTTGAAGGATCCGCCATTGACCAGAGAGGGTGATATCCATGTCACTCGGCCCGAGACCTCAGGGATCAGCTCACTCTGGCTGCGGGGTTGTACCGTGCCCTGCGAGTTTATTCCCAGGTATTCGGTGGACTCTTGCGCGGTAACCACCCGCACAGTTGGAACAATGGGTTCGTAAGGTTGCGGTACGACTTCAGGGCTACTGATCGAGATCAGGTAAGCAGCGAGGAAACCGCACACTAACAGGACGATTGGGTAGAGCAGCTTTTTGTGCATCACCATCATAAATAGCCTTGCCGTTCCCGCGAATATTTAGCTCAATGTGCCTGGGCTACAGGAAGCGCGCTCAGCTGCCCGAGAGTGTTTTGATGAGTTCGAGTGTCGTCGCCAGTGCGTTCTCGTCAGGCGAGCCCAGAGAAAAGTACCGCACGATGCCGGCTTTATCCATAATGATCAGGCCGGTTCCAGCCTCGCCCAATGCCCAGGTATCAACACCCTCTCCATCTGCGTCCAGAACCATGGTTGCGCTGGGATGTTGCTGTTTGTTTTTCTTCAGTTCTGAAACAACGAATCCTGTAGTGCCCCATACTGCAGCGTCCAGGTTGAGAACCGTGGACACGTGCACAGAACCTGGCTCCAGCTTGGCCTCCAACATATCGGTAAACGGCTTGAAAACATCGCGATCACCAAGTGTCGCGCCGAAATACTGAATGACGTGCACCGTATTCCGTGGCGTATCGGAGTCCCAGGGGATGAATTCAAAGTCATCGCCCTCCATCGTCAGCTCACCTCGCTCCGTTATCTCTAGAGAGGGTAAGGGAGCGCCCGGAGTGGGCGCGGAGGCAACGCTGCTTGTGGTGGTAATGGCCAGCAGCAAGGCTGCGATTACGCGTAATGGTGTCATGGGTGATGCTCCTTTTATTTTAGAATATTGGGAAGATTGAGTGTTCAGCCTCGTCGCTTGCTGCGGGGGGGCGTGCGCCCGGATTGGTTCGGTACCCTGGGGAGGCCGAGATGTTGCGTTGTGAACGTGTTGGCGCTGTTGCTCACAGTCTGATGTCTCTTTGCCGGCTGCCGAGTGGGTATCAATTGGTGTTGCCCGTTGCCGATCAGGTCTGCGCGACCCAGTTTCTTCAGTGCTCGTCGCAAAACAGGCCAGTTATCGGGGTCGTGATACCTAAGAAAAGCCTTGTGCAGCTTGCGCTGCGACAGACCCTTGATCGATGCAATGCTGGATGAAGAACGTCGCACTCTCTGTAGCGGGTTTAATCCGCTGTGATACATCGCCGTTGCGGTGGCCATCGGTGAGGGATAGTAGGTTTGCACCTGGTCCGCTCGGTATTTGTTTTTTTTCAGCCACAGCGCGAGATGCATCATGTCGAGGTCACTGGTGCCAGGGTGCGCAGCAATGAAGTAGGGGATAAGGAACTGTTTTTTCCCCGCAGCCTTGGAGTACTTTTCGAACATCGACCTGAAGCGCTCGTAGGTGCCAATCCCCGGCTTCATCATGAGCGAAAGAGGGCCATCCTCCGTATGCTCTGGTGCGATTTTGAGGTATCCCCCCACGTGGTGTGTGACCAGTTCTTCTACGTATTCAGGCGTCTCTACCGCAAGGTCGTAGCGCACCCCGGAGGCTATCAGCACTTTCTTCACGCCCGGTACTTTACGAGCCTTACGGTAAAGGTTGACCAGGGGCGTCTGATCAGTATTCAAATTTTTGCATATAGAAGGAAATACGCAGCTGAGCTTGCGACATTGCGCTTCTATCTCTTTGCTCTTGCAGGCCACGCGCCACATGTTGGCGGTCGGACCGCCCAGATCAGAAATGACGCCCGTAAAAGCCGGTGACGTGTCACGAATCTGCTCGATTTCACGAAGAATTGAATCCTCGGAACGATTCTGGATGATGCGCCCCTCGTGTTCAGTGATGGAGCAGAAAGTGCAGCCGCCAAAGCAGCCACGCATGATATTGATTGAATGGCGAATCATCTCATAGGCACTGATCTTCTCATCGCCGTAGCGGGTGTGCGGAAGTCGTGTGTAGGGCAGTTCGAACACCTGATCCAGCTCCCCGGTTTCGAGTGGGATGGGGGGCGCATTAAGCCAGACCTCACGATCGCCATGGGCCTGCACCAGTGGTCGGGCATTATATGGATTGGTCTCTTTGTGCAGGATGCGCGAGGCGTGAGCGTAAAGGGCGGGGTCTTCACGCACCTGATCGAAGGAGGGAATGCGAATAACGCAGAGTCCGGTAGCATTGTCACTGCGTTCCAGGAGAGTAACCGGTTGAGCGGCTACCTCGGGGCTCTTCTCCTGTTCGCACTGCTCGACAGGGATCTCTGCGTAGGGGTTCAAGGGTGCCTGAACGGGTCCGATAACGTCGATACTGGTTGAGTCAATAATCTGCCAGTGTTCAGGAACACGCTTGCGTACGAAGGCTGTGCCGCGCAGATCGCGAATTTGATGTATTGTCTCACCGCCTGCCATGCGGTGTGCGATATCGACAATCGCGCGCTCTGCGTTGCCATAGAGTAACAAGTCAGCGCGGCTGTCCAGCAATATAGAGCGACGTATCTTGTCGCTCCAGTAGTCATAATGCGCGATTCGCCGAAGGCTCGCTTCAATACTGCCTATCACCAGCGGCACACCACGAAATGCTTCTCTCAGCCGCTGGCTATAGACAATAACGGCTCGGTCCGGCCGTTTGTCTCCTGTATTGCCTGGGGTGTAGGCATCGTCATTACGCCGCTTTTTGTCGGCGGTGTAGCGGTTGATCATGGAGTCCATGTTGCCGGCTGCAACGCCGAAAAAAAGATTGGGTTGTCCCAGAGCTTCGAAGTCCCGGGTGTTGCTCCAGTCAGGCTGGGCAATAATCCCTACACGGAACCCCTGTGCCTCTAACAGCCTACCAATAACCGCCATTCCAAAGCTGGGGTGATCAACGTAAGCATCGCCCGTTACGACAATGATGTCGCAGCTGTCCCACCCCAGTGCGTCCATTTCAGCACGAGACATAGGCAGCTCGGGAGCAGGACCAAGGCACTCCGCCCAGAATTTGCGATAGGAAAAGAGGGGTGTTGCCATGGGGTCGCGCCTAGGAGTCGGTGCCGTATTATAGCAATACACCGGCGGTGGTGACAGGCACGACGCGGCAGGCTGTGCCGCCCATTTATCGGCAGTAATGTGCTAATACGGCGCGGAGTTGCGGTTTACTGCCCCAGAGCGTCTGGTCGGGGGGATTATTCTGGCTCGTGGCCCGGTTTCGGTAGCGCGGTACCACAGGTGCGGCAATAGTGCGCGTCACGATCTGTTTCTACATTGGCGCAATTACTGCAATTGCGTGATTGGCGTGTCTCTCGATCTTCACGCGCTTGCTGGGAGACGGTCAGTTCGGCCGTGACGATGCCTGTTGGCACAGCGATAACAGCGTATCCGACCAGCATGCCGACGGATGCGATAGCGCGCCCCATGGAGGTCTGAGGAACAACGTCCCCATAGCCTACGGTTGTGATTGTCACAATGGCCCAGTAAATACTACGAGGGATGTTCTCAAATCCGTTATTGCCGCCCTCTGCCACGTAAACCAAACAGCCAAAGAGGGTAGTCAGGATCATCATCATGGCAAAAAAAACAAAGATTTTTCTTGCCGAACGCTGCAGGGCAGCCGCGAGGTGATTGGCTTCTCGCAACAGGGAAAGCAGTCGCAGCACCCGAAATATGCGCAGGATGCGCAATAGGCGAATGATGAGTAGGGGGGAAGTTTGTGGGATAAGCAACGCAACATAGGTCGGCAGCACGGCGAGCAGATCGATGATGCCGTAGGTGCTCTTGGCGTAAGCCCTGCGATTGGGCGCACACCAAATCCGGATAGAGTACTCGAGGGTAAAGAGGATCGTAAACAGCCATTCAAGTTGCAGAAATAGCGAACCGTATTGCGCAGAGAGCGAAATTACGGAATCCAGCATGATAATCACTACGCTGGCAAGAATTACAATGATTAGTGCGATATCGAACGCTTGCCCGGCCGTGGTCTCGGTGCCGAATATAACGTCGTAGAACTTTTTCTGCAGTGGCGTTTGTTGCCGTTTTGACATCAGAATCGGTAACCGCACCGTGGCCACGAAGAGGCCTCACACTATATTAGACGCAGTCTCATTTGTACAATCGCGCGGCACAAATCTCCAACAATTGAATGTTGGCCGATGCCCATTGCGCCGGGGCAGTCACCACGCTACTCGCACGGTGGTGTCCTCGCCGGCACCGGTTAGACCCCGGTAGCAGTTGCAGGTAAGCGCGGTCACTATTGAATTTGGGCGACGACGTTGACCATCGCACTTGTCAGAGTGGCGACATCATCGCTATCCATTATGTAAGCGGGCATCGTGTACACGAGCTTACCAAAGGGCCTGACCCAAACACCCTGCTCGACGAACAGCGGTTGCACCTTCGCCATGTTGACAGGGCTGGTAAGCTCAATGACACCGATACCACCCAGTACCCTGACGTCTGCGACATTGCGCAGCTCGCGGGCAGGCTCCAGCCCATCGGCAAGATTTTTTTCGATCTCCTTTAATCGACGTTGCCACGGCTGCGACAGTAGCAGTTTAATGCTCGCAATGGCGGCGGCGCAGGCGAGAGGATTTGCCATGAAAGTGGGGCCGTGCATGAACGCCCCCACCTCGCTGCGGTCTATTCCCCTGCAGATTCTGTCGTTGCAGAGCGTTGCAGCTAGGGTCATGTAGCCGCCGGTCAGAGCTTTGCCGAGGCACACTATATCCGGCGTAACCCCGGCATGTTCCATCGCAAACAGTTTTCCCGTGCGACCAAAGCCTGTAGCGATTTCGTCGAAGATAAGGAGCACGTCGTGTCTCGCGCACAGCGCCTGTAAGTGCACAAGGTACTCCGGTGCGTAGAAATACATGCCTCCAGCGCCCTGAACCACAGGCTCGACAATCACCGCTGCGATGTCATCTGCGTGAACCGTTAACAAGTCATCCATGCCCCGAAGGTGCTGCACCTCGTATTTTTCTCCGAATCTGCATGCCGGTTGCGGGGCAAAGAGCTGTTGCGTCAGCGTGTCGCCGAAAAGATGATGCATGCCGGTCACCGGGTCGCACAGGGACATCGCGCCGCAGGTGTCACCGTGGTAAGCGTTGCGCAGCGCCACCAACTTGCGTTTTCGTGGTTTGCCGATGCCATGCCAAAACTGGATTGCCATCTTGATGGCCACTTCCACTGCAACAGAGCCCGAATCGCTGAAGAAAACCCGGGTCAGCTCAGCTGGTGTGATGTCTACCAGCAGACGGGCCAGCGCTACCGCGGGAGGGTGGGTCAATCCGCCAAACATAACGTGGGACATTTCGTTTAGCTGGGTTGTCACGGCATCGTTGAGTGCTGGGTGGTTATAGCCGTGGATGGCGCACCACCAGGACGACATCCCGTCGATCAGTTGTCGCTCATCGGCAAGCTGCAGCCTGACACCGTCCGCACGTGTTACAGGAAAAATTTCCGCCGCGGCAGTGGAGGGAGAGTATGGGTGCCAAATGGTTTCCCTGTCGCCCGTTTGCAGTTGTTCCCACGTGTTAGTCATGGTGTTTGCAGGGCTCGCTTGATCGTGGACATCATGTTTTCGACAAGAAGTGGTTGTGCCTCAGCAGTAGGGTGAATGCCGTCATCCTGCATTAGCGTGGGCTGCGTGGCGACGCCATCCATGATGAAAGGCGACAGCGTAGCACCTGTTTCTTGGGCAATAGAGGGATACAGATTGCGGAATCCCGTGGTATAGCGACGGCCGTAATTGGGTGGTATTTCCATCGGGACCAGAACGGTTCGGGCGCCCGCGTCTTCGGATAGCCGCACCAGGCGTGCGATATTCTTTTTCAGTTTGTCCAGTGGGTAACCACGCAAGCCATCGTTGCCGCCGATCTCAATAACGACTACCTCTGGCGCGTGCGATTTGAGCAGTTTCGGTAGGCGTTTAAGTGCGCCACCGCTGGTTTCGCCACTGATGCTGGCATTAATAATCTCAGCAGCCACAGCATCGTCTGCCAAACGCTGTGACATTTGTGTTACCCAGCCCTGTTCCAGAGACATACCATAGGCCGCGCTGATACTATCCCCCAGCACAAGAACTCTGGGAGGGCTGGTCTGCGCCAGGACGGTCACCGCCAAGGTGAGTAATCCAGGCAGCAGCGCGAGGCGTAATGATACAAAAGGAAATGTTGGCATGATCAAATGCGAGAATCTCCAGAAGCGAGTCCCCATGGCAGGGGAGGAGTTGGAGATATTGAAAGGGATTAGTCTGGAAATCAAGTCGGGCGAGACCGTTGCGGTCGTGGGCGCGTCGGGGTCAGGCAAATCAACATTGCTCGGTCTGTTGGCCGGGCTGGACTGCGCTACCGCCGGCAGTGTCGTTATAAATGATGTTGATCTTGGATCGCTGGACGAAGACGGCCGAGCGAGCTTCAGGGCGCGTTATGTCGGCTTTGTATTTCAGTCCTTCCAGCTTCTCCCTGCCCTCACTGCGCTCGAAAACGTCATGTTACCGCTGGAGCTGCAAGGCAGTAGCGATGCAGGGCCGCTCGCGCGGCATTACCTTGAGCGAGTCGAGTTGGATGACAGGATGGAGCATTATCCACTGCAGCTGTCCGGAGGCGAGCAGCAGCGTGTGGCGGTGGCTCGGGCTTTTGCATCAAAACCCGCCATTCTGTTCGCCGACGAACCCACCGGTAATCTCGACACCGAGACGGGGCAGCGTATCATCGAGGTACTGTTTGAGCTCAACCGGGAAGAAGGCACCACCCTGGTGCTGGTAACCCACGATCTGGTGCTTGCCGAGCGTTGTCAGAGGCGGTTGCGCCTCGACAGCGGTAGGCTGGTGACGGAGTAGCGGGGCGTGTCTGTCACGGCGAGAAGGATGCTGGCGCGCGATTGGCGCGGGGGAGAACTGGGTATCCTGCTCGCAGCGCTGGTACTGTCCGTCGGCGTGGTGTCTGGAATCAGCGCGTTCACTACCCGCCTGCAGTCAGCGCTGGAGCAGGAGAGTCATCGTTTTCTCGCTGCCGACATGGTGGTTCGCAGTAGCAGAGGCCTCCCCGCCGAGTGGTTGCAGCGTGCCGCCGCGCAGGGGCTCAGCCACGCCGAAACCCTGCAGTTTCCCTCGATGGTTTACGCCGGGGAAGACAAGATGTACCTCGCGTCTGTCAAGGCGGTCAGCGATAGATACCCACTGCGGGGTGAATTAACTGCCAGTGATGTGCCTTTTGGCGAGGTGCAGCCCGCTGCGCGAGGTCCGTTGCCCGGTGAAGTGTGGCTAGATTCCCGCCTGTTCCCTCTGCTTGGCGTGGCGATCGGGGAGACGGTTGGCATCGGGGAGCAGGACTTTGTCATTGCCGCTGCGGCGAGGACCGAACCAGATCAGGGCGCCTCTTTTTATGGCTTTGGCCCTCGCGTCATCATGCACTACAGTGATATTGAAGCGACCGCCGTGGTACAGCCCGGCAGTCGTGTGGAGTACCGTCAACTGTATGCAGGTGGGCAGGATGCCGTGGATACATTCGATCGTTGGTTGGAACCGCTGCTGACGGACGGACAGTCGATCGTCAAGGTGGGTGAGGGGCAACCGGGTATCGACAGCGCGCTTGAGCGCGCAGAGGGCTTCCTGTTGCTTTCGGGTAGTTTGGCCGTGGTGTTGGCCGGTGTTGCTGTGGCGTTGGCAGCGAGGCGATTCAGTGAACGGCATCACGACTACGTGGCCATACTCAAGAGCCTTGGTGCGAGTTCGCAGCGAGTCAATCGTCTCTACGGAGTGAGCCTGATCATTCTGGGCGGTGTCGCGACCGGGTTGGGCTGCGTGCTCGGGTGGAGTTTGCAAACGGTGTTTTTCACCCTTTTTGGTGACCAGCTTCCCCTTGAACCGGGCGCCGCGGGAGTGCGACCCTATGCGATAGGGGCCACCACGGCCATGACCTGTCTTCTCTGCTTCGCGTGGCCTCCGTTGCGTCGTTTGGGCGATACCAGTCCGCTCAGGGTTCTGCGGCGTGATATGCCCCTTGAGAGCCGGCGCGCCATGACGGACTACCTGCTGGGACTGGGCGCAATCAGCCTGTTGATGTGGTGGTACAGCCAGGATCTGGCGCTGACGATGGCAGTGCTGGCCGGCTTGCTCCTCACGGCGGGTCTCGGTTTTTGCCTCGCGCTCCTGTTGCTTCGCGGCGGCCGGCTGGTTGGCATGAGTGCGGGAAGTATCTGGCGACTCGCTCTTTCTGGCCTGCAGCGCCGCGGAGCCGCGAATGCACTGCAGGTGGTGATCTTCGCCATGGCGATCATGTTGCTGTTGATGCTGCTTCTGGTAAGAACGTCGCTCATCGATGAATGGCAAACCCAGTTGCCTGAGGACGTACCGAATCACTTTATGGTCAACGTTGTCGCCGACGAAGTACAGGCGATTGAGGCGACGCTGCGGCAACAAAAAATCAAGACCCAACCGTTTTTTCCAATGATCCGCGGGCGGATTATGTCCGTGAACGGTGCGGATTTGCCGACTACGCAGGACGTAAAAGAAAATCGCCGACAGCGAGAGGTCAATTTCACCTGGTCGGAGCAGCTTCCCCCGGACAACCTGCTGGTTGCGGGTCAATGGTGGGAGCCGGGCACGCGTGAAGCCCTGGTGTCCCTGGAGGACGAGTTTGCCGAGCGTATGGACATTTCGGTTGGGGATGAAGTGGCTTTTCTCGTGGGTGCAGAGGCGTTTGTTGCCAGGGTGAGCAGCGTGCGCCAGCTGGATTGGCAGTCCATGCAACCCAACTTTTATCTGGTCTTTCCGCCCGCGCTGTTAACAGAGTTCCCGGCGACGTTTATGACAAGTTTTCATTTGGGGCGATCGGAAAAACGTTTCCTCAATGAGTTTATCCGCGAGTTCCCGACAGTCACCGTCGTCGAAATGGATGCGGTTATCGAACAGATTCGTACTATTATCAATCAGGTAACTGCCGCAATTAATCTGGTACTGGCGGTCATTCTGGGTGCAGGTGCCCTGGTGCTGGTTGCCGGGGTGCAGGCCTCAGTGGATGCAAGGATGCAGGAGAGCGCTATCCTCCGCGCGCTCGGGGCATCTCGTCAACTGATCCTGGGAGGACTGCTCATCGAATTTGTAACGATGGGCCTGTTTGCAGGCCTGCTGGCGGTGGTTGGGGCTGAGCTGTCTGTCTACATTTTGCAAACGCACGCGATGGACATGGTGTACACACCCGCCCCCTGGATCTGGCCTATCGGCTTGGCATTTGGCGCGCTTTTGATCGGTGGATTGGGTGTCTATTGCTGTCGGCGCGTCGTCTCGGTGTCGCCGCTCGTGGTGTTACGGGATATCTGAGATTCAGTTTTTGTGGGGGTTTAGCAGAGATCACACGGGGCAGGCTGGGCCGCATTGCGTGCAGCGCTGCCAGTGGTCTTCAGTGCGTACTGATACCCTCGATGAATATCCCTACACTCAGGTCCACCTGCCTTTTCAGGTCAATATAGCGTTCGAATAACCCCGGTGTGTCAATCAGCAGCGTGGCCAGGCCATGGATGCCAGACCAGCCTGCATTCGCGAGATAGGCGGCATTTTCGCCCTGTTGAAAGGCCCCTGCGTCGATACCCTGCTGCAGTATGTCCTGTACCAGACGCAGTGTGTCGCGACTGGCGGCCCGCAGTTCGGGATACTTCTCGGCAGGTTGAGTGGCGGGGCCAAAGATGAGTTTGAACAGCTGTGGATTGGCGGCAGCGTAGTTCACGTAGGCGTGCGCAAATGCAATGAGTTGTTCGCCAGGCAGGCCATTGCAGGTTTCACTCGATCGTTGCAGGGCCGTCAAAAGGTCACGGTAGCCGCGGGCAGCCATAGCGGCCAGCAACTCACCCTTGTCTGAGAAGTGTCGATAGGGCGCAGTCTGCGATACCCCCAGGTCGCGCGCGAGCGCGCGTAGGCTCAGCTCTTCAACTTCAGCATTGCGTAACTGGTTGATTGCAGCTTCAAGGAGTTCAGCCCTGAGGTTGCCATGGTGATAGTTTTTTTGCGTCGAGGTGTCAGTCATAAAACAAGGTTATCGCAAAAAAAAAGGGACAGAGCAATACTCTATCCCTTTTTTCAGAGCGAACGCGGTTGTCACGGGCTACGGTAATAAATGCTTTACGCCATCCCTCTCTTCAGCGAGCTCACGCTCTGTTGCTGACATTTTGCCACGACTGAAATCGCCTATTTCGACGTCCTGAACGATACTCCAATCACCGTCAGAGCAGCGGCAGGGAAAGGAATAGATCAGCCCTTCCTCGATACCGTAAGAGCCGTCTGAATGCACGCCCATGGACACCCAGTCGTCTCCGTCGGTACCCAGCGCCCAGGACCGCATGTGGTCTATCGCGGCATTGGCGGCAGAGGCAGCCGATGAGGCGCCCCGGGCCTTTATGATTGCAGCTCCGCGCTGTTGCACGGTGGGAATGAACGTCTCCTCGTACCACGCTTGGTCGACTAGCCCAATGGCCGGCTGCCCATCTACGCGGGTATTGAACAGGTCGGGGTACTGGGTGGCTGAGTGATTGCCCCAGATTGTCATGCGGGTGATATCGTTAACTGTCCTGCCTGTTTTGAGCGCAATTTGGGTCTTGGCCCGATTGTGGTCGAGCCGTGTCATCGCGGTAAAGTTGCGCGGATTAATATCCGGCGCGTTGCGTTGCGTGATGAGGGCATTGGTGTTGGCCGGGTTGCCCACAACAAGGACTTTTATATTTCGGCTGGCACGTTCGTTAATCGCTTTGCCCTGCACAGAGAAAATCGCGGCATTGGCCTCCAGCAGATCCTTGCGCTCCATGCCTGGGCCGCGGGGTCGGGCGCCAACCAGCAGGGCGTAATCCGTATCCTTGAAGCCCGTGCCAGGATCGTCGGTACATACAATGTCTGCCAGCAGAGGGAATGCGCAGTCTTCCAACTCCATTTTCACACCTTCTAGTGCGTCCATGGCAGGAGTAATATCCAACAGCTGAAGGATGACAGGCTGGTCATTACCGAGCATTGCACCAGAGGCGATACGGAACAGAAGTGCATAGCCAATCTGGCCCGCGGCGCCGGTGACGGTAACACGAACAGGTTGTTTCATGGGAGGTGCGTCCTTGTCGATAGTGTGTGAGTATTTCGAAGGCGCACATTGTCGAGGCAAACCATTGAAATTACAAGATTGCGCTCTATCTCGCGAGTGGCGCATGCTCGCGCTGGGCCTGATTGGCGAACAATTTTCCAGATTGCCGTGCGTGGTGCCTCGCAGCACTGGACGCGACACCCGCCTGACTTGTAAAATGCTCGGCAAATCAAGCACTAACGGCCATCAACGTGCGCGACCTTTCCCGCCGGGATAAACTCGAATACAACAAGCTGCAAAAACGCCTGAGGCGCCACGCAGGTAATGCCATCGTCGATTACAGCATGATCGAGCAGGGTGACAAGGTGATGGTGTGTGTGTCAGGAGGTAAAGACTCCTACGCCATGCTGGATATCCTCATCAGCTTGCAGCGCAGCGCCCCTGTGGATTTTGAGCTAGTTGCCGTCAATCTCGATCAGAAGCAGCCAGGATTTCCAGAAGAGGTGTTACCCGCGTACCTGTCGCGCTTGAATATCCCGTTCTACGTGCTGGAAAAGGATACCTACAGCATTGTCAAAGAGGTCGTGCCGGAGGGTAAGACCACTTGCGGGCTTTGTTCCCGTCTGCGGCGGGGCAATTTGTATGGCTTCGCTGAGCAGATTGGTGCGACCCGCATCGCCTTGGGTCATCATCGGGATGACATTGTCGAAACCCTGTTTCTGAATATGTTTTTCGCCGGAAAGTTAAAGGCGATGCCGCCAAAATTGCTGAGTGATGATAAGAAGAATGTGGTTATTCGGCCGTTGGCCTACTGCCGCGAGTCCGACCTGTCGCGTCTGGCGCAGTATAAGGAATTCCCCATTATTCCCTGCAACTTGTGTGGATCCCAGGAGAATTTGCAGCGTAAGCAAGTGAAAAAAATGCTCGCGGGCTGGGAGCGAGAATATCCGGGGCGTACCGAAACGATTTTTCGCAGTCTGTGCAATGTGTCTCCCTCTCAGCTGGGTGACCGTCATTTGTTCGACTTCGATAACCTGCGTGTCGAGCGTGATGACAGGCTGCATATTCCCGTTGTTTCGGCGGTCACTGTCCCATGACAGACAGTGCCGTTGGAGAGTCACTGGTAGAGGTTACAGGTCTCGGTCTGGTGCGTGGCGGAAGAGTATTGTTTGAATCCCTCTCCTTCGCTATCCGGGCTGGAGAGTTATGGCAGCTTGAGGGTGGCAATGGAGCGGGTAAGACCAGTCTCTTGCGCATTCTTGCCGGCCTGTCTCGTTACGGCTTCGATGGGTTGGTCAGCCGGGCCGAAGCCCCCTTGTATGTCGGGCACCAGGCGGCGGTAAAAGGCTTGCTCAGTGCACGGGAAAACCTGTCTTGGCACGTCAGTGGTGGGTGTGCTTTTGCGAATCAGCAAATCGAACAGGCGCTGCAACGTGTGGGCCTCTGCGGCTTTGAAGATACGCCTAGCCATGCACTATCAGCGGGACAGCAACGGCGGGTGAACCTCGCTCGACTTTTTCTCAGCGATACACGGCTGTGGTTGCTGGACGAACCCTTTACTGCCATCGATGCAGTCGGGGTGAGTGAGTTGCAGGACAGGATTGGAACGCACGTAGCGCATGGCGGCGCGGTTGTTGTGACATCTCATCAGCCATTGCAGGTCGACCATGCTGTCCATCACCTGTCTCTCGATGGCGCGCGGATATCGTGAGTACACCGACAACATTGCAGTTTTGTTTGATGTTGTTGCGGCGACAGGTGTCTCTGGCGATTCGCCGCCCCATCGAAATAGGCAATCCTTTGGTATTTTTCGCTATCGTTGTGGCGATGTTTCCTCTCGGTATCGGTCCGGCCAGCGAACAGCTCGCCATAATTGCGCCGGGCGCTCTGTGGATTATTGCTCTACTGTCCAGTCTGCTCACCTCTGACAGCGTATTTCGCAGCGATTTCGACGATGGCAGCCTTGAGCAGTTGCTGTTGGCACCACAACCGCTTTATCTGTCAGTTCTTGCTTACCTGTGCGCACATTGGATGGTAACAGGGTTGCTGTTGGCACTCGTATCGCCAGTCTTCGCTTTGATGTTGAACTTGCCGGCGGCGGCTGTGGGTACATTGATGGCCAGTCTGGCGTTGGGTACTGCGGTGCTCAGCCTGGTGGGTGGTATTGGCGCAGCGTTAACTGTCGGGCTGAAACGCGGTGGAATGCTCATTTCACTGCTGATTCTTCCGCTTTACATCCCGGTGCTTATTTTCGGCACTGCGGCGGTGCAGGCCGCAGTGTCAGGGGCCCCTGCGGGACCATTTTTGGCCCTGCTGGGCGCTATGCTGTCGCTGGCTGTTGCGTTAGGCCCGCTGGCGACCGCTGCCGGTTTGCGCATTAGCATCGATGCCTGAATCCGCGCCCATTGGTTTCCCGCATTGGTGCGGCACACAAGGGACTGTATAATCACACTGCTATGTGGTCTTTTTTTCATAAGTTAGGCTCCCCTCCGTGGTTGTATGGTATCGCAGGTACTATCGTGCGCTGGTTGTTGCCCATCACGATCATGGCATTGTTAGCGGGCGCAGCCTGGGGTCTATTGTTCACTTCACCCGATTTTCGTCAGGGAAACAGTTATCGCATTATTTATATTCACGTGCCGTCTGCGGTTGTCGCGCTAGCTGGCTACTATGTGATGGCAATCGCAGGCGCTGTTAGCCTGATCTGGCGTATGAAAATGGCCGATGTTGCGATGAAAGCGGCTGCGCCTATCGGAGCGGCACTGACCTTCATCGCATTATTTACGGGTGCTCTCTGGGGTAAGCCCACGTGGGGTACCTGGTGGGAATGGGACGCCAGAATTACGTCTATGTTGATACTGTTGTTTCTCTATTTGGGCGTGGTCGCGCTTTATGAGGCCTTTGACAATAAAGTGGCCGCTGGGAGAGCGTGTGCGATATTGTCTCTCGTTGGTATGGTTAATATTCCGATCATTTATAAATCGGTTGACTGGTGGTACAGCCTCCATCAGCCGGCGTCCATTAAGTTTTCCGGGGAGTCCGCCATTGACAGCAGCATGCTGTATCCGTTACTGCTCATGATCGGCGCGTTTTATGCGCTCTTTACCTGTTGTCTGCTGATGAATATGCGCGCGGAGCTATTGCAGCGAGAGTCTCGCACCGCCTGGGTCCGCAAGCTGGTTGAGCAGGATGGGGCGCACTGATGTATTTCGATAGTGTGCAATCGGCCCTGTCTATGGATGGCCACGGTAGTTTCGTGTGGGTCGCCTACCTTGTGACGCTGTTGATTGTCAGCGCGATACTGCTGCTGCCCACATTGCGCCGACGGCGATTGTTACACCGGGTTGCCACTGAGCTGGCTCGGCAGGAAAGTGGTCATGCTAACCGGGAGGGGCCTCGCTAATGCATCCTGTGCGCAGGCAGCGACTGATCCTCGTTCTATTTCTGGTCGTATTTTCCAGTGTCGCGGCAGCTTTGGTGACTTACGCCTTGCGAGGCAATATCAATTTATTTTTTCCTCCTGCGGAAGTGGCTGCTGGCGGGGCGCCTATAGGTCAGTCTATCCGGGTGGGTGGGATGGTGCTGGAGGACAGTGTGCAGCGAAGTCAGGACAGTCTGGAAGTCACCTTTACGTTAACCGATTATGAAGCGCAGGTTCCGGTGGTGTATGCAGGTATTTTGCCTGACCTCTTCGGCGAGGGTCAGGGGGCTGTTGCCGCGGGCAAGCTTGATGAGAACGGGGTGCTGCAAGCGAATGAAGTGCTGGCAAAGCACGATGAAAACTATATGCCGCCGGAGGTGGCCGAGGCACTGGAAAAATCCGGATATGACAAGAAGGGGCAGACCCGATGATTCCTGAAGTGGGCCACTTCGCCCTTATCATCGCGCTGTGCCTCGCAGTGTTGCTCGTCGCACTGCCGGCTTGGGGCGTATGGCGCGGAAATGCGGTTGTCATGGCGCTCGCCCCTGGGCTTGCAGTGGGGCAGTTCGTGTTCGTGGCCATCAGTTTTGCCTGTCTGAGCACCGCTTTCCTGCAGGATGATTTTTCTGTTGCTCTGGTGGCCTCGCACAGCAACAGTCTGCTGCCAGCAATGTACAAATTTTCTGCGGTGTGGGGCAATCACGAGGGATCTCTGCTGCTGTGGGCGTTGATACTCGCAATGTGGACCTCAGCGGTGGCAGTTTTCAGTCCACAGCTGCCACTGTTGATGCTGTCTCGCGTGTTATCTGTGATGGGCGCTATTGCTATAGGGTTCCTGTCGTTTACCCTTTTTACCTCGAACCCGTTTGCTCGCCTTCTACCGCTGTCGCCATTGGATGGCAGCGACCTTAATCCGCTATTGCAAGACCCCGGCTTGATTATACATCCGCCGCTGCTGTATATGGGTTACGTTGGTTTTTCCGTGGCCTTTGCTTTCGCAATCGCAGCGCTGTGGGGCGGCCGCCTCGATGCCTCCTGGGCGCGCTGGTCCAGGCCCTGGACGAACATTGCCTGGGGTTTTCTGAGTCTTGGCATTATGCTCGGCAGCTGGTGGGCCTACTACGAGTTAGGCTGGGGAGGTTGGTGGTTTTGGGACCCGGTCGAAAATGCGTCCTTCATGCCCTGGCTGGCTGGTACAGCATTGATACACTCGCTCGCGGCAACGGAAAAGCGTGGCCTGTTCAAGAGCTGGACTGTGCTGCTTGCAATCTTTGCCTTTGCGCTCAGTTTGTTGGGCACTTTCCTGGTGCGTTCGGGTGTTCTCACCTCGGTACACGCATTTGCAACCGATCCCGCTCGTGGCATGTTCATTCTTGTCTTTCTTGCGCTGGTGGTGGGCGGCTCACTGACTTTGTATGCTTTCAGGGCGCCGGCTGTCAGCAGCCGGTTGAGTTTTGCCTGGGTATCACGGGAGAGCTTGCTGCTGCTCAATAACGTTATATTCCTGGTAACGACCCTCACTGTGTTGTTTGGCACGTTGTTCCCGCTTATTGTCGATGCATTGGGGCAGGGAAAAGTGTCAGTGGGGCCGCCTTATTTTAATGCCGTTTTTGTCCCGCTTATGGCGCTGTTGATGCCCTTCATGGGCATGGGGCCGGTATCGCGCTGGAAGGGCGACACACTGGCGCGCTGGCGTACCGAATTGGGTATACCTGCTCTGGTTGCGCTCCTCTGCGGTGTGACACTGCCGTTCCTGCATGCCCCTTACAATATTTGGGTCGCCCTCGCGGTCTTGCTCGCCGCCTGGCTTGCCATAGGGCTGGCTCAGGACTGTTGGCGCCGCATGGGCGGGCGTGCAAGGGGCATTCGTCGCTTGACGCCCTCGTACCTCGGTATGGTGATTGCGCATCTGGGTTTCGCGATTTGTGTGGTGGGGGTTGTGGCAACCAGTCAGTATTCACAGGAGCACGATCTCAAGATGTCGCCAGGTGACAGTCGCACACTGGCAGACTACGAGTTCCGCTTTGTTGAGGTAGCGCGTGTAAGCGGCCCCAATTTTGTCGCCGACGAGGCTCGCTTCGAGGTCTACAGTGAAGGGCGGCTTGTTGCGCGGCTGAATCCACAAAAAAGACGCTACACGGCGTCGGGGCAGGTCATGACAGAGGCCGCGATTGATGCAGGGTTGATGCGGGATCTCTATGTCGCGATGGGTGAGCCAGTCGGTGAAGAGGGCGCCTGGGCGATGCGCCTGCATTATAAGCCGCTGGTCCGCTGGATGTGGCTTGGCGCAATATTCATGGCTGTCGGCGCCATAACCGCGGCTGCGGACAAGCGGTACCGTCGTCAGCGCGACGCTGTTTCCAGCAGGGCATTGGCGCATGGGTCATAGGCTCAAGCTTTTCTTGCCGCTGATACTATTTACCGTGTTGGCACTGTTTCTTTTCAGGGGTCTCTCGCTGGATCCAAGAGAGATGCCCTCTGCGCTGATTGATCATCCCTTTCCCGCGTTTGACCTACCAAAGCTTGGCGCGTATGAAAGACTGTCGGCAGGAAACCTGGCAGGGCGTGTCGGCCTGCTCAATGTCTGGGCGACCTGGTGTCCCTCTTGTCGGGTTGAGCATCCCTATCTTCTGCAGCTGGCTGCGCGGGGTGTGCCGATATACGGGCTGAATTACAAGGACGAGGATGCAGCGGCGCAGCGCTGGTTGCAGCAACTGGGTGACCCCTACCGGTTTAATATTGTCGATCGCGAGGGTTCGCTGGGATTGGATCTTGGTGTTTATGGTGCACCGGAAACCTATCTGATCGATGCACAGGGTGTTATCCGCTATCGTCACGTGGGTGTGGTGGACGAGCGCGCGTGGCGGTCCACATTGGAGCCGCTTTACCTGAGCTTGGGCGGGGAGGCGCAACCCTGATGATGTGGATGCGCCTTGCGTTGGTGGTGATGTTGTGTGCGGCACCGTCGGCCTGGACTGTTATCGAGACTTACCAGTTCGATGCCCCTGAGCTAGAGCAGCGCTATTATAGGCTGAGCCAGGAGCTGCGTTGCCCCAAGTGCCAGAACCAGAATATAGCCGACTCCAATGCACCGATATCACAGGATTTACGCAAGCTGCTCCACCAACAGTTGCAGGCCGGGGCGTCGGACGGAGAGATTCTGGACTATATGGTCGCACGCTATGGTGAGTTTGTGCGCTACAGGCCTCGGTTTGGCGGTGTTTCCCTCCTGCTGTGGGCGGCGCCTGGGCTGTTATTGCTGGCCGGTATGGTGATCATGTTGCTTGTTCTGCGCTCTCGCAAAGGCACGGGCAAAGCATCAGCGGCGCTAGGGCCTGACGAGCGGGCGCGACTTGATCAACTGCTCGAGAAAGCGGAGCGGGAATCTTGACGACTTTTATACTGGCGTGTGCAGGGCTGGTTGTCTTCAGTGGTGTTTTTTTCCTGTTTCCTAGGCGTCGTTCCGGGAGTACCGAGGCAGAACTCGACGCGGCAAACCTGGCATGGTATCGGCAGCGCAAGCAGGAGTTGGAGTCGCAGGGTGAGAGTGTGTTGCTCGAAGATGCGCGCCTGCGCCTGTTGGAGGACGAGCACAGGCATGATGAGGAGCGCCCCGCTCTCGCTGCTACGACCGCCTTTTCGGTGTGGTTTTTACTGCCGCTGGTCGGCCTGGGTGCTGGGTTGTTGTATTACGAGCTTGGCGCTGCTGCCGATGTGGAGCTGGCCCAGCGCCTGCAAGGTATCGGTGCGTCCTCTTCACCCTCCGAGATGCGGCAACTCATCACCGACGTCGAGCAACGCAGCATAAAACGCCCGAATAACCTGCATTATCTGTCCCTGCTGGGCCGTTATTACATTGGCCAGCAGGAATACGATCGCGCGCGGGAAAACTACCGTCAGATGCTTAGAGAGGTCCCTGAGGACGCGCAGATACTTGCCTATTCAGCACAGGCAGAGTTTTTCGCGGCAGGTCGAACCCTGACTGACGAGGCGAGACTGCGCGCTGAGCAGGCGCTTGCCGTCGATCCTCAGCAGCGCACTGCACTGGGGATGCTGGGCATGGCGCTTTACGAACAGGGCGACTACGCCGCGGCCATCGGCTACTGGGAGCGCCTGCTGGCGATGGAAACGCCCGGATCGGAAAATGCCAACATGATTCGTTCGGTGCTGGATGCAGCTCGACTGGCACTCGGGGAGGAAGCGGGCGAATCCGCTGCGGAGCGGGACAGGCAAGCCGATCCGGCCGCAACCGGGATAACGGTAAGGGTGACCGCACCGGAGGGCGTAACGATTGCGCCCTCTGACACCGTGTTCATACTTGCACGAAGCGCGTCATCAGGGAGCCGAATGCCGATCGCGGTACAGCGCTTGCAGGGCATTACACTGCCCCTGACGGTCAGGCTTGACGATCGCCATTCCATGGCCGGCCAGAAGCTATCCCGGACCGGCGAGGTCATCGTAGCCGTGCAGGTGTCAGCCGACGGCCGTCCCGGAGAAAGCAGCGCTCGCTGGCTGGGGGAGGTAGTGGGTGTCACTCCGTCTGCCGAGGGTGAGCCGATAGAGGTTTTGCTGCGGCCAAGCGACGTTCAATAAGCGGTTCCTGCGCGCCAATCGGGCGCGTGACAGTGAAAACCCATAATTCCACTTTTCAAGCATAGTGTTGTTAGATTAAAGTCTATACACTAGATGTTGTGTGTTGCTGTTGAGATCAATACGTGCTCATTTCGTCAAAAATATATAAAAAACATTAACTTAGGGCGGATTCTTAAAGCAATATGAGACTAAAGTCGATTAAGCTAGCGGGGTTCAAGTCATTCGTCGATCCGACGTCGGTGAACTTTCCGAGCAATATGTGTGCAGTCGTAGGTCCCAATGGCTGCGGGAAATCCAACATTATTGACGCGGTGCGCTGGGTCATGGGCGAAAGTTCAGCCAAAAACCTGCGCGGTGAGTCCATGTCGGACGTCATCTTTAACGGCTCGGTTAACCGCCAGCCGGTCGGCCAGGCATCGATAGAGTTGGTATTCGATAATAGCGAGGGACGGGTCGGTGGAGAGTTTGCCAGTTATTCCGAGATATCGACCAAGCGCCAGGTCGTGCGCGAGGGCCAGTCTGAATACTACCTCAACGGTACGCGATGTCGCCGTCGCGACATCACCGATATCTTCCTTGGAACGGGTCTGGGTCCTCGAAGTTACGCCATCATAGAGCAGGGCATGATCAGCCGCCTGATCGAGTCGAAGCCCGAAGAGTTGCGCGTTTTTATCGAAGAGGCGGCCGGGATATCAAAGTACAAGGAACGGCGCAAGGAAACCGAGAGTCGGATGCGTCGCACCAAGGAGAACCTGGAGCGTCTTACGGATTTGCGCGATGAGCTGGAAAGGCAATTGCAACACTTGCAGCGCCAGGCGCAGGCAGCCGAAAAATACACCGATCTGAAAAGCGAAGAGCGTGAACTGAAAGCGCAACTGCTAGCACTGCAGTGTGAGGCGCTTGATAAGAAGATCAAGGTAGCAGCGCATTCCGTAGGCGACCTGGAGGTGAAGCTCGAATCAATTCACTCTGAACATCAGAGCGTGGATACACAAATTGAACAGCACCGCGTTGCGCAGGCGGACCGCACCGATGCCTTCAACAAGGTGCAGGCAAATTTTTACTCGCTGGGCTCGGAGGTCGCGCGTATCGAGCAGACGATCAAGCATCATCAGGAGCGTGCTCGACAGCTGCAGGAAGACCTTGCAGAAACGGGCACAAACCTTGAAGAGGCGGAGGACCACCTCGGTGAGGACCGCGAAAAGCTGACGCGCTGGGAGCAGGATATTGTATCTATACGCCCGGATATGCAGCGTCTTGAGGGCGTTGAGAAGGATTCATCGAAAGCCCTGCTGGAATCGGAAGAGGCCATGCACAAATGGCAGCATCAGTGGGACGAGTTTAACCAGAACGCGGCAGAGCCTCGACAGCAGGCAGAGGTCCAGCAGTCGCGTATCCAGCATCTGGAGCAGGTATTACAGCGCTTGCAGGAGCGCATGGAATTGTTGGGGGCGGAAAAGCAGACCCTTGATACGATACCAGGTAGCGATGATAGCAATGGTCTGAGTGATGAGTTGAGCGCGGTGGAAAAGGCCATGGCGGATCAGGAAGAACAATCAGGGGCTATCGTGTCTTCACTGGCAGAATGTCGGGAAGAAAGTAATTCTCTGGCGGCAGAGCTCAATCAGGTGCGCTCGGCCTTGCAGCAGATGCGGGGGCGCAGTGCGTCGCTCGAAGCTTTGCAACAGGCGGCGCGAGAAGACGGTGACCAGGGTGTCGCGGACTGGTTGGAAGCGCGGCAACTCGATGACAATACACGGCTGCTGGATCTCATGCGGGTAGACGAGGGTTGGCAGTTGGCGGTTGAAACCGTGCTGGGTGACTATCTGCAGGCTGTTTGTGTTGACGATATCAGTGCGTTGAAAGGCCAGCTGGAAACCCTTCAACAAGGGCAGTTGATGTTGTTGGACGCAGCCGAGGGAGTGCCGGCGAAACCCGGCTATCTGGCATGTCGGGTGCAAAGTGATGGACGGGCAGATGCATTATTGGCGGGCATCAGGACCGCTGAAGACCTCGGGCAGGCCCTTGGTCAGCGCGCATCACTGGCTGATGACGAGTCTATTATTACGCCGGAAGGTATTTGGATCGGTAAAAACTGGCTGCGCGTGGCGCGATTGTCAGACGGTGATGCCGGTGTTATTCGTCGACAGGAAGAGCTTGACTCACTCGGAGCGGATCTTGAGCAGCAGGAGACGAGGGAGACTGAGCTTTCCGCTGCATTACACTCCGCGGATGAACGCCTTACGCAGTTGGAGGCCCAGCGGCAGAGCTGCCAGAGTGCCCTGCAGACCGCTACGCGCGAACATGCTGACCTGAGCGCGCGAGTGTCGGCTCATCAGGCGAAAACCGAGCAAATTAAGCTTCGCAGCGATCGCATTGCCACCGAGATGACGGAGGCACAGTCACAGTTCACTCAGGAGCAGAAAGCGATCGCCGAGGCACGGAGCACCTTGGCAGACTCTATTGAGAGTATGGAGGCCGACTCGCAGCGTCGGGAGAGATTGATGTCGAGCCGCGATGAAGTGCGAGAGGCCCTCGAAGTCGCGCGCCATAAGGCACGGAGCGATAAAGATGGCGCTCATGAGGTGGCTATGCGTCATCAGTCACTCGATACACAGATAAACGCAATCAAGGAATCGATAGAGCGCTTTGATCGTCAGGTAACCATTCTGCGTGAGCGAAAGGAAACGCTGGTAGATGGACGCAAGGAAAACGATGAGCCGCTGCCTGGTCTTAACGAGGCGCTTGAACAGCAACTAGCGCTGCGGCTAGAGGCCGAGGGCGAGTTGAGTGCCGCCAGAGAACTCGTCGTTGAGGTTGAGCAGAAGATGCGCGACGCGGAGCAGGAGAGAGCGGCGATTGAGCAGAGGGCCGGAGTCGTGCGCAGTGAGCTGGAGAAGAAGCGCATTGAGGATCAAACGCTGCAGGTGGAACGAAATGGCATTACTAAGCAGCTCGCCGAGGAGGAGCAGGTTCTCGAAGACGTTCTTAAGGGTATGCCGGAAGACGCTAACGAGGCAGACTGGCAGCAGGCGTTGGAAAAGTTGGTCAATCGTATCACTCGTCTCGGCCCGATCAACCTTGCGGCAATTGACGAATACACCCTGCAGTCAGAGAGAAAAAACTATCTCGACGCTCAAAATGAAGATTTGGTGACAGCACTGCAGACGCTCGAATCGGCCATCCGCAAGATCGACAAAGAGACGCGCAATCGTTTCCGTGAAACCTTTGAGAAGGTGAACTCCGGTTTGGGTGAACTGTTTCCTCGTGTATTCGGCGGGGGTAGTGCGTATCTGGAGATGACAGGAGATGATCTTCTCGATACGGGCATTACGATTATGGCGCGCCCTCCGGGGAAGAAGAACGCTACCATCCATCTCTTGTCCGGCGGTGAGAAAGCGCTGACAGCGATAGCGCTGGTATTTTCCATTTTTCAGCTCAATCCAGCGCCGTTTTGTATTCTGGACGAGGTTGACGCGCCGTTGGATGATGCGAATACCGGCCGCTATGTTCGCCTCGTGAAAGAGATGTCAGACAAGGTGCAGTTCATCTACATTACTCATAACAAGATAACGATGGAGTTCGCCGACCAACTGATGGGCGTCACTATGCACGAGCCCGGCGTTTCTCGCCTCGTGTCGGTCGATGTCGACGAAGCAGCGGCCTTGGCCGCGAGTTAGGGTGTTTGGCGAGGCGTAACGGGACACATGGAATTTACAGTACGAGATTTGATGGTCATATTTGGCGTTGTCCTGATATTGGCCGTTTTGTTGGATGCCTGGCGGAGGGTGAGCCGGGAGAGAAAAGCCCAGGTACGCATGAAGCTGGTAGATCCAGAAGAATTGCCCTCGGAGAGAGAGGTAGATATTGGCTTGTTTGCAGAGCTGCCCAACGGGGGCGGACGAATAGTAGACCGCGGGGATATTTTAGAGAGAGTGCGGTTTGGCGGCGGGTCTGACGTGGGTGGTGAAAGCAGCGAAACCCTCATTTCTGGCATGACGGCCTCGGGGCCTTCCGGCGAGGCGCCAGACGATATTGATCGTCTTGAGGGAGCATCCACGGGGGGTGAAGCCGAAAAGGCTAGCCGCGGGAGCGCAGGGAGGTTACCCCGGGGAGAAGTGGCGCCCGAGGTGTTTATGCTCAATGTTCTGGCGCGTGAGAAAACCGGCTTGAAAGGCGATGATATTCTGCAGATATTATTAGCCTGTGATCTTCGCTTTGGCGACATGAGCTTTTTTCACCGCTCCGAATTCGAAGCGGGCCGCGGGGCAATACAGTTCAGTGTCGCCAACATGATGCAGCCGGGGGTTTTCGATATCGACAATATGTCTGATTTAGCCACCCCGGGTCTCGTTTTCTTTCTGACGCTGCCCGGACCGGAGGACATGATGAAGGCGTTCGACTACATGCTCGAAACCGCTCAGGCGGTGGCGCGCAACCTCAAAGCAGATGTACTGGATGAGTCCCGCAGTGTCCTGACCCAGCAGACTATCGAACACTCACGGCAGCAAATTCGCGAGTTGGAACGGCGTCAACTGGCCAGGGCCCGCTAAGAGTCGAGTCCATGTCCTCCGCGGATACACTGCAGGAAGTAGAGTCTCTTCGAGAGCAGCTGGATGCCTGGAACCACCAATATTACGTGCTCGATCAGCCATCGGTACCGGACGCCGAGTACGATAGGGCGATGCAGCGCCTGCTGAGTCTGGAAGAGCAGCACCCCGAATGTCAGACAAACGATTCTCCCTCGCAGCGCGTGGGTGGGCAGGCGCTCGAGCAATTTACGCAAGTCGCCCATGAAGTGCCGATGCTCTCCCTCGAAAATGCCTTTGACCAGAGCGATATGTTGGCGTTCAATCGGCGCGTATTGGAGCGACTCGAACAGAGCGATATTGAACTGGAGTTTGCCTGTGAGCCCAAGTTGGATGGGATAGCGGTTAGCCTGCTTTACAACAATGGTTGTCTGGAGCGCGCAGCCACACGGGGTGACGGAGCGACCGGCGAGGACATCACACACAACGTACGCACTATTCATGCGATTCCATTGCGTCTGCGGGGAGATGGTGTGCCCGCGGTGTTGGAGGTACGTGGGGAGATTTATATGCCACGTGAGGGCTTCGAGGCGTTGAATCGCGCCGCTCGAGAGCAGGGAGGTAGGCCATTTGTTAATCCGCGCAATGCCGCCGCGGGTAGTTTGCGTCAGCTCGACCCACGAGTAACTGCATCTCGGCCGCTGGATATGTGCTGCTACAGCGTCGGGAGAGTCGAGGGCGGCGAGCTCCCTGAACGACACGCAGACGTTTTGGAGCGACTCCGCAGCTGGGGCCTCAAGGTTAACCCGGAGTCTGTGGTGGTCAGGGGTATTGGCGCCTGCGATGATTATTACCAACAAATGGCCGAGAGGCGTGACCGCCTTGCTTATGACATCGACGGTATCGTATTCAAGGTCAACAAGCTCGAATTGCAGGCGCGGTTGGGTTTTGTTTCCCGCGCGCCGCGCTGGGCTGTTGCGCGCAAGTTTCCGGCACAGGAAGAGCTGACTGCTGTGCTCGACGTTGAGTTCCAGGTGGGCCGCACAGGTGCGATCACGCCAGTGGCGCGATTAGAGCCGGTATTCGTTGGCGGTGTGACTGTGAGCAATGCAACGTTGCATAACGGCGATGAGATTGAGCGCCTGGGTCTGTGCATCGGTGACACGGTTATCGTACGTCGGGCTGGTGACGTGATTCCGCAGGTGGCGTCCGTGGTTTTGGATCGGCGCCCGCCTAATGCTCGCGCGGTGACGTTTCCGATCCGTTGCCCCGTTTGCGATTCGAAGCTGGAGCGTGAGGACGGTGAGGCGGTTTGGCGATGTGTCGGTGGCCTTGTCTGTGCTGCTCAGCAGAAAGCCGCTATCAAGCACTATGTGTCCAGGCGTGCAATGGATGTCGATGGTCTGGGTGACAAGCTGGTAGAGCAATTGGTGGACGAGGGGCTGGTTGAGAATGTTGCCGGGCTTTACACGCTCTCACGTGAGGTGCTGCAGGGGCTTGAGCGCATGGGAGAGAAATCTGCTGATAACATTCTACAGGCAGTCGAAGCGAGCAAGCGCACAGCACTTTCTCGTTTCATCTTTGCCCTGGGTATTCGAGAAGTCGGTGAGGCGACTGCCAGAAGTTTAGCGTTGCATTTTGGCAGTTGGGAGGCGCTGGTTTCCGCTTCCGAGGATCAATTGTTGGATGTAGACGATGTGGGGCCTGTCGTTGCGGATCACGTGCGACAGTTTTTCGATTCTTTGTCGAGCATGGACGTAGTGGCGCAGCTGCGCAGTGCCGGGGTCAGCTGGCCCGATGTAGAGAAGGCTCGATCGTCTATGCAGCCCCTGTCGGGGCAGACTTGGGTGGTAACCGGGAAACTCGAGCAGCTGTCACGCACAGAGGCCAAAGCACACTTGCTTGCTATTGGTGCCAAAGTCGCGGGCAGTGTCTCCGCAAAAACAGATTGCATTGTAGCCGGGCCGGGAGCCGGTTCTAAACTGATAAAGGCTCAGGAGCTGGGTGTTAAGATCATCGACGAGACTGCACTGCTGGCTGTGTTCGCGTCGCATGGCATTCTCCTGTGACGTTTTTGCGCGGCATGACATTGTTGCTTTTAGGGCTTTTGTTGACGGGCTGTACGACGTCGCCGCCGCGGGATGTGAATAATATTTGTGCAATTTTTGAAGAGAAGGATGAGTGGTACGACGATGCGGCAGATGCGAGCGAGGAATGGGGCAGCCCCATTCCCGTGATGATGGCGATCATGCATCAGGAATCGCGGTTTCAGGCGGATGCGAGGCCACCGCGGAAGAAACTTTTGGGCTTCATTCCCGGGCCACGACTCTCGAATGCCTACGGCTACCCACAGGCCAAAACGGGAACGTGGAGTGATTATAAGAAAGATGCCGGGCGCTTTGGGGCTGATCGCGATGACTTTTCCGATGCGGTGGATTTTATTGGTTGGTACAACTACCAGTCCGTGAGGCGTAGTGGCATATCACCACAGGATACATACGGGCTTTATCTCGCGTACCACGAGGGGCATGGAGGCTACAACCGCTCAACCTACAAAAGTAAAGCCTGGCTTATGGGTGTGGCCCGAAAAGTGCAGTCCAGAGCTGAGAGTTATCAGGCCCAGCTCACTTTTTGCGAGGAAGATCTGCAGAGTGGTGGTTTTTTTGACTGGTTTTAGATGTGGCGAGGAAAGTCTGGTTCAGGATGGGATACCCGTTGCATTATCATTGCCTAAGTGTCGGAAAAGTAACGCAAATCGCAGGGCCATCCTGATGAAATGGTGCTTGACATATGCAACAATTCTCGTCTGTTACTCGATGAGCTCTAGTTAAGTGCTTTTTCTATCCCTATGACGAGCATGGCCTGTGAAACCGACCAATATCAAGGATCCAGAATACTTCCATAAGGTAGTAGATTGTCAGTATGCCTGTCCGGCGCATACACCCGTTCCCGAATACATACGCCTGATCGCCGCGGAGAGGTATACCGATGCCTACATGGTGAATTGGGAGTCGAACGTTTTCCCGGGTATTCTTGGGCGCACCTGTGACCGCCCGTGCGAGCCTGCTTGCCGCCGTGTCAGGGTCGAGGAAGAGCCGGTGGCAATTTGTCGCCTGAAGCGTGTCGCGGCAGATAACAAAGGAGATATCTCGGATCGCCTGCCCGTCATTCCCAAGAAAAAGAATGGCAAGCGTATTGCGCTAATCGGGGCAGGCCCTGCATCGCTGACTGTTGCTCGTGGTCTCGCGCCGCTGGGATACGAGATAGATGTCTACGACAATCAGTTCGCCGGTGGAGGCATGATGCGCAGTCAGATACCTGCTTTTCGGCTTCCCGAAAAGGTATTGAATGAGGAGGTCAACTACATACTCGAGATGGGCATTAATGTGACCTTCAATATTGAAGTCGATAGCCTCAAGGAAATACTCCAAAAAAACTATGATGCGGTGTTCGTTGGAACCGGTGCCCCGCGCGGGAAAGGTCTCAACCTGCCAGGCCTGGAGGATGCTATGGATAGTGTAAGTCTTGGCATTGAGTGGCTCTCCAGCGTCGCTTTCGAACATACGGATTCAATCGGCAAGCGCGTGTTGGTGCTCGGCGGCGGCAATACCGCTATGGACTGTTGCCGCACGTCTCGTCGTCTTGGCGGTGAGGATGTTCGAGTCGTTGTGCGCAGCCCTTATGAGGATATGAAAGCGTCGCCTTGGGAAAAAGAGGATGCTCAACATGAAGGTATTCCTATATATAACAACCACGTGCCCAAGGATTTCGTGGTTGAAGATGGGCGCTTGAAAGGTATGAGATTCGAAAAAGTCGAGGCGCGCTATGATGAAGCAGGCAAGCGTTCTTTGGTGCCGACTGGAGAAGATCTGGTGTTCATGGAGGCCGACCATGTGCTCATGGCGATCGGCCAAGAAAATACGTTTCCGTGGATAGAGAGAGATCTCGGGATCGAGTTCGACAAGTGGGATATGCCGGTCGTTAATGAAAGCACCTTTCAGTCCACAAATGAAAAAGTTTTTTTTGGCGGAGATGCCGCTTTTGGCCCTGAAAATGTGATCACTGCTGTCGCTCACGGACATCAGGCGGCCGTTAGTATTGATCTTTTTTGTCGCGGTGATGATGTCAATGACCGGCCCTCTCCGCGGGTGTCTCAGGGCAGCCAGAAAATGGGTGTGCACGAGTGGAGTTATGACAATGATATTGCCATGGATCAACGTTACAAGGTCCCGCTAGCACCACTGGAGAAGACGCTGACCGATCGAAAAATGGAGGTGGAGCTCGGTTTTGACCAATCGACGGGCTTCAAGGAAGCGGAGCGCTGTCTCAACTGTGATGTGCAAACGGTTTTCGACGAAGTGCGCTGTATCGAATGCGATGCGTGTGTGGATATATGTCCAACGGATTGCATTTCCTTCACCTCAAATGGGGCCGAAGAGGATCTCCGCAGCCGGTTATCCGCTCCTGCAGGTAACCTTGCGCAGGATCTCTATGTCTCGGCAGATTTACCCACCATGCGAGTCATGGTGAAGGACGAAAATGTCTGTTTGCACTGTGGTTTGTGCGCGGAGCGTTGTCCGACTACAGCGTGGGACATGCAAAAATTTCTCTACAGTGTCAGCAAAGCGGATCAACCACTATGAAGTCTATAGAGTCGGTCAACGACTTCGTCATTAAGTTCGCTAACGTGAACGGCACGGGTTCTGCTAGTGCCAACAGTCTCTTTGCGAAAGCCATATTCCGCATGGGCGTGCCTGTATCGCCCAAGAATATTTTTCCATCGAATATTCAGGGACTCCCGACCTGGTATGAGGTGAGGGTGAGTGACAAAGGCTATCTTGGTCGCCGCGGGGGTGTAGATATTGCGTTATCGGTGAATCCGCAGAGCATGGCCGATGATATACGCGAGGTTGAGCCGGGCGGCTATTTCATCTATGACAATACCAAGCCACTCGACCTGCGCCAGCATCGCAATGATATTAGTATTATTGGCCTGCCCCTGACGCGGATTTGTAATAAAGAATACGACGATCCGCGGCAACGCCAGTTATTCAAGAATGTTATTTATGTTGGTGCGCTAGCGGCATTGCTGGACATCGATTTTAAAGTGCTGACCGGGCTGGTGGAAGATCAGTTCAAGGGCAAGAAAAACCTGGTGTTGCCAAATATTCATGCGTTAGAGCTGGGACATCAGTATGCCCGGGCGAATGTCGAATGCCCTATCAGTATTCGTGTAGAACACAGTGATATGGTCGGTGACAAGATATTACTGGATGGTAACGAGGCGCTGGGTCTTGGAGCTCTGTACGGTGGAGCCACTGTCGCGGCCTGGTACCCAATTACGCCCTCTACCTCCGTTGTCGATGCGTTCGAAAAATATGCCAAGCGGGTGAGAATCGACCCAGGCACAGGGCGTCGAAACTATGCCATCGTGCAAGGTGAGGATGAGCTTGCGGCTATTGGGATGGCTATTGGCGCGAGTTGGAATGGGTCGAGGGCATTTACAGCAACCTCGGGCCCTGGTGTTTCACTGATGAGCGAATTTCTCGGGCTGGCATACTTTGCAGAGATTCCTACGGTTTTGTTCAACGTGCAGCGAGCGGGCCCTTCCACCGGCATGCCAACGCGCACCCAGCAATCGGATGTTTTGGCGTGCGCCTATGCCTCCCACGGTGACACCAAGCAGGTGCTACTGTTTCCCTCAACACCTAAAGAGTGTTTCGATTTCGGAGCACAAGCATTTGACTTGGCAGAGCGTCTGCAGACACCGATTATTCTGATGAGTGATCTCGATCTGGGCATGAATGACAACATGTCGGAGCCGCTTTCCTGGGATGACGAGCGTAAATATGATCGGGGTAAGGTCATGACCGAGGAGGAGTTGGAGGCGGGAACGGAGTTTGGACGGTATCTTGATGTCGATGGCGATGCCATCTGCTATCGCACTTATCCCGGCACTCACCCGACCAGAGGCTCCTTTTTCACGCGGGGCACCTCCCGCAACGAATACGCGGTTTACTCTGAGAACGGAGAGGACTACGAAGCGAATATGCTCCGGTTGTTGCGCAAGTGGGATACGATTAATGAACATGTGCCAGCCCCGGTAACCGTTGACTGTGGTCACGAGACAGATACGGCGGTGCTGTATTTCGGTACCAGTGAGGAATCCTCGAGGGAAGCACTCGATTATCTTGCGGAAGAAGGCATTTTTATGAATGCGATGCGTGTTCGCGCATTTCCTTTCAACAGCGAAGTGCAGCAGTTTATTGAGAGTCACGTTCAAGTGTTTGTTATTGAGCAAAATCGCGATGCTCAATTGCGCACCCTGCTAATGGCAGAGTTCGAGTTTGGGCCGGATATACTTAAATCTGTTCTCTGCTTCGATGGTACGCCGATCAGTGCTCGGAACATTCGCAAGCAGATTAAAAAGCATCTCAACGGTGACAACGTGTTACCACTTCATCGCAAGGCCTCACTGAGCGGGGTGGGAGAAACATTATGAGTTATCAGCTACCAAAATTTAGGCACCCCGAGCTGCCGGTGAATGACCTTGGCTATACCAAGGCGGACTACGAAGGCGCTATTTCAACGCTGTGCGCTGGCTGTGGTCATGATTCGATTAGTGGCGCTATTGTGCGTGCGTGTCATGAACTGTCGATTGAGCCGCATAAAATCGCGAAACTTTCGGGGATTGGTTGCTCTTCCAAGACGCCGACATATTTCCTCGGTAATTCACACGGTTTTAATTCGGTGCACGGCCGTATGCCGTCTGTCGTTACAGGTGCTGCACTGGCGAATCGCGATCTGTTGTACATGGGAGTATCAGGTGATGGAGATACCGCATCCATAGGAATGGGTCAGTTTGCGCATGTGGCGCGGCGTAACCTGAATATGGTGTATATCATTATGAATAATGGTTGCTATGGTCTGACCAAAGGACAAGATTCCGCCACGGCAGACAGGGGTTCAGCGAGCAAGAAGGGTGATCCGAATCTATACAGCTCCATCGATCTCTGCGGTACCGCTTTGCAGATGGGGGCAACTTTTATAGGCCGCAGCTTTTCTGGTGACAAGGAGCAACTTGTGCCTCTTATCAAGGCCGCAATGTCTCACCGTGGGTTTGCATTGATAGATGTGATCTCGCCCTGTGTCACCTTTAACAACAATCTGGCCTCTACAAAAAGCTACGAGTTTGTTCGAGAACATTCGGAGGCTACTGGCACTATCGACTTCGTACCCATGCATAAGGAAATTACCACGGAGTACGAGCCTGGTAGCAGTCACGAGGTGACCCTCCACGACGGTTCCAGTATCCACCTTTACAAAGTGGATGATTCTTTTGACCCGTTTAGTCGTCGCTCCGCGATGGGGGCCCTCGAAGAGCACCGCAATGAGGGTAACATTCTTACGGGGCTCATCTATATGAACAAGGATTCACGCGATCTGCACGAGGTCATCGAGACGTCTCAACGGCCGCTCAACGAGCTCGAAGAGGTAGATCTGTGCCCCGGTAACAAAATGCTTGTGAACATTAACGCGAGCCTTCGCTAGCTGTCAGCTGCGCTCCACAGCCGCCCCTGACAGGCTTGGCGATTGCACTTCCTCGCGGAGTATGGCCTGTTGTCTACGCGGCACGCTAGCAACCTTCAGTGGTCTCGGCTGAGCTACCTCAAAGGGTTTTTTCAGTCCGTTTTGCCATTGAGACCCCGCGTGTAATGTAATTGTCATAATTCCCGTTTTTAATGCGGTGTTCGGGGAGGTCGAGGGCGTTGGGCTGTATGGATTCAACGAAAGTACTAATAGTCGATGATGAATGTGCTATCAGGGATATGATTCGCCTCGCCCTCGAGATGGCTGATTTTGAGTGTATCGAAGCAGAAAATATTCAACAGGCATACCAGCTCATCGTTGACGAGCGGCCGTCCATCGTGCTGTTGGACTGGATGCTGCCCGGCGGAAGTGGGCTCGAGCTTCTGCGGCGACTGAAGCGTGAGGAGTTGACGGGGGAAATACCCGTTATCATGCTGACTGCAAAAACTACTGAGGATAATGTTATTCATGGCCTGGATGTGGGTGCAGATGATTACATTACGAAACCCTTTGCACCACGCGAGCTAATAGCACGTATCAAGGCCTTGCTACGGCGCACGGGCTCGGGAGCGAGTGTCGAGGGAAGCAAGTATCAGGTCCGTGACCTGCTGCTGGATGCCCGGAGCATGCGCGTATTTATTCGAGAGCACGCTGTAGTCATGGGCCCCACTGAATTCAATTTACTACAGTTTTTTATGTCGCACCCTGAGCGGGCGTATACGCGGGGTCAGCTGCTGGATCAGGTCTGGGGCGTGAATGTTTACATAGAGGAGCGCACGGTGGATGTTCATATCCGGCGATTACGCAAGGCCTTGCAATCTCCGTGGGGAGATTACTCATCCGTCATTCAAACGGTGCGTGGCACGGGGTATCGCTTCTCTCCCAATGCCACTTTACAACTCGATTGATCCAGTGAGATGAGTGGCCTCAAAGCTGGACTGAAAATCGCCTTACTGGTTCTTGGTGCAGCAATGCTGGGTTGGATATACGGATACACGGCGACTGCGGTGATGATCACCCTGTCGGCAGTCATTTGTTTTTGGCTATACGAAATAGATAAGGTACAGCGTTGGCTGAGTGATCCGGAGCAGAATGTCCCGGACACGAGCGGTATATGTAGCGATTTACTCGCCCTGATCTACTTTCATCAGCGAAAGAGTGACCAGGTGCAAGCGCAATTGCAATCTACAATAGAATACATGCAGAGCTCTCTCGCCGTCATTCGCGATGGTGTTGTCATGGTAGGTGAAGACGGTATTATTGCCTGGTTTAATCGATCGGCAGAGCCACTACTGGGGCTGCGCTACCCTGAAGACACTGGACAACGACTGACTAACCTGGTGCGCGGCCCGGAGTTTGCCGACTATTTTCTGGCACAGGATTATTCTGAGCCACTGCAGTTTGAAGCAACAGGGGGAGGTGAGAAAGTTTTCCTTCGTGTCGAAATTACGCATTTTGGGGAAGGTGATCGCGTGCTCTTCATCCGTGATGTAAGCGACTCGGTGCGCATGGAAAAGATGCGCAGTGATTTTGTTGCCAATGTTTCCCACGAACTTCGAACTCCGTTAACAGTAATCACTGGGTATCTCGGAACGATAGAGGCCAATGGTGAAGATTTACCGCAGCGCTACCGAAGACCCCTGAATCAAATGGGTCAGCAGGCTCATCGGATGGAGAGCGTCCTGCACGACCTTTTGTGGCTGTCGAAAATTGAAAGCGGTCAAAGTGCGAGAATGGATGAGGCGGTCGATATAGGAGGCTTGCTGCAGGAGTTACGGGACGAGCTGGGAGATGCGTACCCGAAGGCGACCTTACTCCTTGAGTTATCGAGTAAGCGCTCGGTGATAGGCAGCTATCAACAACTATACAGCGCTGTCTCGAATCTCGTGATTAACGCGATAAAATACAGTGGTGAGAACAGCGCCGTCACTATTTCATGGTTTGAAGAGCACGATAAAAGTAAATTGAGCGTTAGCGATGCGGGAATTGGCATTGACGCTGTCCATCTGCCGCGCCTGACAGAACGCTTTTACAGAGTCGATGACAGCCGTAATTCCGCCACTGGCGGGACTGGTCTGGGGCTTGCAATCGTCAAGCATGTAGCAGCTGCGCACGGCGCGCGTTTGCTTATAGAGAGCCGAATTGGCGAAGGCAGCACTTTTAGCCTCATTTTTTCCTCTGGAGGATAGCGCATTGCTTAAAAAAGAAGATTACCAGCATCATATTTCCGCGACATTCAATACGGAGCTTGAGTCACTCCGTAACCAGATGTTGTCCATGGGCGGAGCCGTAGAGCAGCAGCTTACGAGCGCGATCAATGCGCTTTTACAGATGGATACGGGTGAAGCGCAAGCCATCATTGATCGCGATGCAGAGATCAACCAGATGGAGATGTCGATTGACGATGCCTGTGCCACTATCATCGCGAGACGGCAGCCCACGGCAAGCGACTTGCGTTTGGTGATCGCAATTATCAAGGTTAATACTGACCTCGAACGCATTGGCGACGAGGCCGCAAAAATTGCACAGCAAACGATAAGAATGTCTGACGACGGCATATCTCCCTCTAATTTTGCGGAAGTGCGCCAGATCGGCGAGCTTGTAGGCAGTATGTTGCATCGAGCCCTGGATGCGTTCGCGCGGCTGGAAGTGGAGCAGGCCGTTGACGTGGTCAGGGGTGACGAAGAGGTCGACCGACAGTACGGATCTGCGATGCGTAGTCTGGCGACATTCATGCTTGAAGATTCGCGAAAAATTGGGGTGATATTAAATGAGATGTGGGCGCTGCGGAGCCTGGAGCGGATAGGCGATCACGCGACAAATATCGCCGAGCATTTGGTATATCTTGTGAAGGGCGCCGATGTGAGGCATGGCGGCCTCGATGGTCTTCATGAGCATGCCCCAAAAGGTTAAAAACGATTAACAGGCGGCAGCGGCTGTCTAGTTTGGTCTTTTACAGTTGCTGTAACGAAAACGTAACAAAGCGGAATTAGACTGCACCAGTGCGCATTAGCGGATACTCAAAACCACTAATTACTGGAGTCTTTAAATGATGAAAACGAACGTCATAATGCTCTTCCAATCAGCGGCCGTGGCAGCTTTGCTGGGAGCGTCTACCACTGCTCCTGCAGCAAGCCGCGATACAATCAGCATCGTGGGCTCCTCAACTGTTTATCCGTTTGCCACTGTTGTCGCTGAGCGGTTTGGTAGATCGACAGATTTCAAATCACCAAAAATCGAGTCTACTGGCACTGGTGGCGGTTTGAAGCTGTTTTGTTCCGGTGTTGGAGCTAACACGCCTGATGTGACGAATGCTTCGCGACGCATTAAAAAAAGTGAATTTGATAACTGCCAGTCCAACGGCGTTGACAATGTCGTCGAGGTGTTAGTGGGGTACGATGGAATCGCGATCGCTAACTCTGCAAAGGCCCCCCAGTTGACGCTGAGTCTGCGCGACGTCTACCTTGCCCTGGCCAAGGATGTGCCGGGCAAGAACAGTGAATTGATCGCCAATCCGTACAACACCTGGAAGGATGTTAATCCGCAGTTGCCGGCCGTTAACATCGAGGTTCTGGGCCCGCCGCCCACTTCCGGAACGCGTGATGCGTTTGTGGAACTAGCCATGGCCGGAGGCGCTAAGTCCAATGGCGACCTTAAATTCCTTTACAAACTAGGGGCAGACCAGGAGAGTGAAATCAGAACGGTCATGAAAAAACTGGGTGTATCTGGTGCCGTATACGATGCAATAGCTCAGAGTAAAGGCAAGGCGCCGAAAGGCAAGGACGTTTTCAAGGCATTAGTTTATGCGGTGCGCGAGGATGGCGTTTATATTGAAGCTGGTGAAAATGACAACCTGATTGTACAGAAACTGGAAGCCAACCCGAATGCGGTGGGTATTTTTGGTTACAGCTTTCTTGAGGAGAATGGGGACAAAGTTCAGGGTTCGGTGGTGGACGGAGTAGCCCCTAGTTTCGAAAGTATAGCCAGTGGTAATTATCCGGTATCACGTCCACTGTATTTCTATATCAAGGGGGCACATGTCGGGAAAATTCCGGGTATCCAGGAATATGCCGTAGAGTTCACCTCCAACCGGGCTATGGGCGAGGACGGTTATCTTACGGAACGGGGTTTGATTCCGCTGGAGAATGCCGAGCGCGATGCAGTCCGGGAAGACATTAAAACCCTTAGACAGCTGGAAATGTAGCTAAGCCGTACTGGCCGTTTCAAACACGCTCAGTCGGGGTGCGCGGTGAGATTTTATATAAATGATATACGGTCAGGTCACTGAAGGCACTGTAGCGTAATGCAGACAATCACAGCGTTTCTGGTATTGATCGCCTTTTGTGTCGTCAGCTTTTTTCTGGGGCGAACGCGTTCTCAGCTAATAGCCAAGACGCGCGGTGGTGCTTCTCTACATTCGCTCCCAAAGCATTATGGTTATATGGCGGCTGCCTGGGCCTTTTTACCTTCTGTCGCAATCCTGCTGGTCTGGACCGGACTCGAAAGTAGTCTAATCTATAGTTCGGTCATTTCGGGTCTAACACCAGAGGTGCGCGCTTTGAGCACCGATCAACTGGGTCTCTACTATAACCAGCTGCAAAGTTTTGCGTTGGACCAGATTGATGAGGCTGGCCTCGATGAGGCGCAGGTAGCGGCGGCGCAACATTACCGCGAGATATCCGCTTCGCTTGCCTACAAAAAAATCATTGTTGTGCTCGTGGCTGCTGTTGCAGGCGCTTTGTTGGCTCTCAGGCGGATCAAGCCGACTCTGCGTGCGCGTAACCATGTGGAGAATATGCTGGAATGGATGCTTTTTATCTGTTCCTTTATCGCTGTACTAACGACTCTGGGGATTGTTCTGTCTGTATTGTTTGAGGCGGTTCGCTTTTTTCAGGCCGTACCCGTTATCGATTTTCTGTTTGGTTTGCAGTGGAGTCCCCAGATGGCAATCCGATCCGATCAGGTGGGGGCCTCGGGGTCGTTTGGCTTTATACCCTTGCTGGTTGGTACCTTGCTGATTTCCATCGTTGCCCTGTTCATAGCCGTACCCGTCGGGTTGATGTCGGCCATTTATCTCAGCGAGTATGCGTCCAGACGCTTTCGTGCAGTGACCAAGCCTGTGCTGGAAGTCCTCGCTGGCGTGCCTACGGTGGTCTACGGTTTCTTCGCCGCTCTCACGGTCGCACCGTTTATCAGGCGCCTGGGTGAGTCAATGGGCCTGAGTGTGGCCTCAGAAAGTGCTCTGGCTGCCGGCTTGGTGATGGGGATTATGATAATCCCGTTCGTGATGTCCCTGTCAGACGATATTATTAATGCAGTGCCTGATAGCTTGAGGGAGGCTTCCCTTGGTATGGGCGCAACGATGAGCGAAACAATCAGGCGCGTGGTTCTCCCCGCTGCTCTGCCCGGCATTGTTGGTGGTATTCTCCTTGCTGCATCCCGCGCTATTGGGGAGACCATGATCGTGGTCATGGCGGCTGGATTATCTGCCAAGCTGACAATTAACCCACTGGAGGCAGTGACAACGATTACAGTACAAATTGTTACCTTGCTTGTCGGCGATCAGGAATTCGACAGTCCAAAGACCCTCGCTGCCTTTGCGCTGGGGCTTGTCCTGTTTTTTGTCACCTTACTGCTGAACATCGTCGCTCTTTATGTAGTAAGGCGGTATCGAGAACAGTATGAATAAGAATGAGGACTACCGCACAACTGCGTTGATACAGGCATCGTTACGCAAGCGCTATGCTCGTGAGCGAAGGTTCCGCTTGTATGGGATGCTGGCTGTTCTTGCAGGATTTGTTTTTCTGTTTCTGTTGCTTGCAGACATTATCATTAAGGGAACTCCCGCATTTACACAGCACTACATCAAGGTGACGGTTGACTTTGATCGGGAAAGCCTTGAACTGCCTCAAGATTTTACGTCAGAAGACCTGGCGCGCGCGGACTACGGCGCTGTTATAAAACTCAGTTTGCGGGAGATGTTTCCGGACGTCTCCATTCGCGCAGAGAAGCGGCGCCTTTATCGTTTGATCAGCATTGGCGCGGAGTATTCGCTGCGCGATATGGTGGTTGCCGATCCCGCATTAGTCGGGAAGAAACGGAACATCTGGCTTCTGGCTCATTCCGAGGCGAGCAGCTATTTGAAGGGACAGGTAACGGCCGCCACGGAGGAGGCAGAGCGCAAGGTAAAAGATGTACAGATGAGGTGGCTGAATACTCTGCGTGAGGAGGGGAGGACTGAGTTACGCTTTAATACAACGTTTTTTCTTGCGGGTGATTCCAGAGAGCCTGAGTTAGCGGGAATCAAAGCGGCATTGGTGGGTTCGTTATATACCCTGCTGGTGACCTTTTGTTTGGCGTTTCCGATTGGGGTCATGGCCGCCATTTATCTGGAAGAATTCGCGCCCAAGAATCGGTTGACGGATGTCATCGAGATTAATATTAACAACCTGGCTGCGGTTCCCTCCATTGTTTTTGGCTTGCTGGGCTTGGCAGTATTTATCAATTTTTTCGAGTTGCCCCGTTCGGCGCCGCTGGTCGGAGGTATAGTGTTAGCCTTAATGACCTTGCCGACGATAATTATCACATCGAGGGCGGCCATACAGGCAGTACCTCCGTCGATTCATGAGGCTGCGCTGGGAGTAGGCGCATCTAAATTGCAAACGATTTTGCACCATGTGCTGCCCGTTGCGATGCCAGGGATTTTAACGGGTTCAATTATTGGCATGGCGCAGGCCCTCGGTGAGACAGCGCCTTTGCTGATGATTGGCATGGTAGCTTTTATCATGGAGGTGCCTGCTGGCGTGACAGATCCCGCTACAGTGTTACCTGTGCAGATTTTTCTTTGGGCCGATAGCCCAGAGCGCGGATTTACTGAAAAAACCTCAGCGGCGATTATGGTACTGATGGCATTTTTGATTATGATGAATGCAGCAGCAGTTTACCTGCGCAGGCGATTCGAGCGGAAATAAATGGCGTCAAAGATGGAGAATTTTGAGGGTATGGGAGCTGATAAAAACGTTACGAACCGGACGGTTGCCAACGCTCATTCGGCAGAGAATGGCAGCAGCGTGGAGTCGCTTCATCTCGATCCCGATGCCCGCGGCCAGGAAACGATCGGAAGTCCTTTTGTGAAGCACGCCAAAATGTCCGCCCGTAATGTTAATGTCTTCTACGGCGAGAAGCAGGCGATCACCAATATATCGCTTGATATAGCTCAGAATGAAATTCTCGCTATGATTGGTCCGTCGGGCTGTGGCAAGTCGACTTTCCTGCGTACTCTTAATCGCATGAACGACATAATTCCAGCGTGTCGGGTAGAAGGGAAAATCACATTGGACGGTGAAGATATCTATCAAAAAGAGCGGGATACCGTATTGCTACGTGCACGAGTGGGGATGGTGTTTCAGAAGCCAAATCCATTTCCTAAGTCGATTTATGAAAACGTCGCTTATGGTCCCAAGATTCATGGGCTTGCTCAAAACAAAGCGACAATGGACGAGATAGTGGAGAGTAGTCTTCGTCGTGCGAGCCTGTTTGATGAGGTTAAGGACCAGTTGGACAAGCCCGGAACAGGGCTTTCCGGCGGGCAGCAGCAGCGCCTGTGCATAGCCAGAGCAATTGCAGTCAGTCCTGAAATCATCCTGATGGATGAGCCCTGTTCGGCGCTGGACCCGATCGCCACAGCACGAATCGAGGAACTGATGAGCGAGCTAAAGGCAAATTATACGATCGCTATTGTTACCCACTCAATGCAGCAGGCCGCCCGTGTTTCACAGCGCACGGCCTATTTTCATCTCGGGGAGCTCATCGAGGTTGGGGAAACCAAGGAAATTTTCACTCTCCCACAGCATCAATTGACGGAAAACTACATAACCGGCCGCTTCGGCTGACGCGGCCCCCAGGGAGGATCCGTCTTGACAGACGTTGCTGACTTGCCCGGGAGCCCCCGGCGATGCGTGATGCCAGAGGGGTCGCTCGCCCTGTAGCCACCTGATTTCTTGTCGCGTAGGCGATGCCGCCGCCTCCGCAATTTGTGTTTTGCTTTTATACCGCTGCCACTCGCACTCTTCATTACGTAGTTGATGGCTATTTAACAAATACGTCACCGAAAAATCGTCATATTTCATAAAAGTGTCATGTTATCGCTTTAGTCTTTATCGCTGATGCGTGTGGTGAGCAATGCATCGCGAAGACTTTTAAAGAGGATCATGAAAATGAATACGAAATCAGCTGTTGCTGGAGCCCTCTTACTGCTGCTGAGCGTGGGAGTGAGAGCGGGA
Source organism: Candidatus Marimicrobium litorale (assembly GCF_026262645.1). NCBI lineage: Bacteria > Pseudomonadati > Pseudomonadota > Gammaproteobacteria > Cellvibrionales > Halieaceae > Marimicrobium > Candidatus Marimicrobium litorale. The sequence continues at coordinate 937,929 of NZ_SHNO01000001.1, read as the reverse complement.
ATACCGGACGCCGAGTGGGCGCAGTTTAAGGCCCAGTTTGCGGCTATGAATGAGCGAATAAACGCGCTAGAGGTTGAGAATCGACAACTGCGCGCGGCGCGCAGCGCTGTTACTGTTGAAGACTTGGAGGCAACCAATGCCGAGGTAGCCGCCCTTAAGTCTCGCGACGATGCCTCTTCATGGGCTGAGCGAATAAAGTGGAAGGGGGATTTTCGCTACCGCTACGAGGACATTCGTCAGGACGACAGGGATGATCGCGATCGAAATCGCATTCGTGCGCGCCCCGCCCTGGTGGCAAAAATCACCGATACCGCAGAAGTCGGCTTCGGCATGGCCACCGGTGGGGATGATCCGGTATCAACAAACGAGACCCTCGGGGGAGGGGGCTCAACCAAAGACGTGCGCCTCGATCTTGCCTACGCCACCTGGACAGGTTTGGAGAATACCGCACTTACCGCGGGCAAATTCGCTAACCCATACTACAGGGTACAAAAGAGCCAGCTCATATGGGACAGTGATTTCAGGCCTGAGGGGCTGGCAGTGCAGTGGGCTAACGACACTTTTTTTGCCAACGCTTCTTATTCGTTTATCGAAAGTGACAGTGCGAGGGATAATGATGGAATTTGGGGGGCGCAGCTCGGTGGTGCATTCGAAATCTCCGATGGTTTGACCTTAACCGCGTCAGCCGCCTATCTCGATTTTCCGAGTAAGGGGCGCAGGACTATTTATGACGACGACTTCTTCGGCAACTCGACTGTACAAAAGGACGGGGAAACCGTTTATGAGTTTGACTACCAGGTGGCAAGTGGCTCTCTGGACATCGCTCTGCAGGTATTCGACATCCCATTAAACGTTTACGGTGAGTATGTTAAGAATAGTGCCGCAGATGAGTTCGATTCTGGCTATGTCGCCGGCGTGAAGCTAGGGGAAGCCAAGAAGCCCGGTAGTTGGCAGCTTCAGTATCAGTACGAGGATCTTGAGGCAGATGCAGTGCTTGGACTTTTCACAGACTCCGATTTTGCCGGGGGCGGCAGTGATGGCAAGGGCAGCAAGTTCGCGGCAAAGTATGCGATCGATAGCCAGTGGTCATTTGCGGCAACGTATTTTTACAATAAGCGCGGTGTCGATTTGGGTGACAATGCAGATTACAAGCGTCTGCAGATTGATACTCTCTTTAAATACTAATCAAGATGTGGCCTGTGGCCGGACCCGGGGGCAGTGTGCAGATTCAAGCACCTTGCATCGTTGCGGGGCTACGGTACAATGGCGCGGTTTTTCCGTGAGGAAAATCAATGCGTCCCCTTCGTCTAGTGGTCCAGGACACTGCCCTTTCACGGCGGTAACAGGGGTTCGAACCCCCTAGGGGACGCCACATTCTTCAAGCTCGGGCGACCACCGGGCTTGCCGCTTTTTGGGCTAGCAGAGGCGAGGAGAGCTTGCAGCCATGAGTCGTTACTGGAGCAAAGTCACCGGGGCACTTACGCCCTATGTTCCAGGCGAGCAGCCTCTTGATCAGCGCCTTGTTAAGCTCAATACTAACGAAAGCCCGTATCCGCCGTCCCCAAGCGTGCGTGAGGCAATATCCAGTGCCAGCGATGACGACTTGCGGCGTTACCCCGATCCTGAATCCTGCGCTCTACGTGAGGCAATTGCTGCCCGTAACGGATTGGAGCCTCACTCTGTATTCCTCGGTAACGGCTCTGATGAGGTGATCGCACTGTGCTTTATGAGCCTGCTTAAGCACGATTTGCCGCTGTATTTTCCCGACATTAGCTACAGCTTTTACCCAGTTTGGGCCGGTCTTTTTGAGATCGCTTACGAGACAGTGCCGGTATGCGACGATTTCACAATTGATCCGTCGGCATATCCGGCAAAAAACGGCGGGATTATTATTCCCAATCCCAACGCACCGACTGGGATACTCATGAGTCTGGAGTCGATCCGCGCCCTGCTGGAGCGCTGCAGAGACTCTGTTGTCGTTATCGATGAAGCCTATATCGATTTCGGCGGCGAATCGGCGGCTCAGTTAATCCCGGATTTTGATAACCTGCTGGTGGTCCAGACCCTTTCTAAATCACGTTCGCTTGCGGGTTTGCGTGTGGGTTTTGCAATGGGTGATCCAGCCTTGATTGAAGGACTGAATAGAGTTAAAAATTCGTTTAACTCCTACCCGCTGGATGTCCTTGCCCAGAGGGCAGCGCTGGCGGCTATTGGCGATGAGGAATACTTTGCGGAGTGTTGCGGCCGCATCGTCGATTCTCGACGAAAGCTTACGGAAGGTTTACTTGCCCGGCACTTCGATGTGTTGCCGTCGCATGCAAATTTTGTGTTTGCAAGACACCGCGACCAATCTGCCAAATCCCTTTTTCAGGGGTTGCGGGAGCACGGGATCATTGTGCGGCATTTTGAGCGCGATAGGATTGATAACTTTCTGCGCATCAGTGTGGCTGCTGACGAGGCGAACAACGCTTTACTCGAGGCGCTTGACGAGCTAATAAAGTGAGTTATGCAAGCTTCTGCAGTATGACGCTGCCAACGCTGTAACCCGCTCCGAAGGAGCACAGTACGCCGAGATCGCCCTCGATGAGACCGGAACGGTGCTTATGAAATGCGATGACTGAGCCCGCTGAACTCGTATTGGCATACTCATCCAGAATCGTGGGCGCTTCAACTTCGGACGCAACGCGCCCGAGTACACGTTTAGAGATGAGCTGATTCATGCTCAGGTTTGCCTGATGTAGCCAAAGACGGCGCAGTTGATCAGGTAAAATGTCGAGGTCGCTCAGTTGACCCAGAATCTGATCTGCAACAACAGGGCAGACCTCTTTAAAAACCTTTCTCCCCTCCTGAACAAACAGCTTATCTGTTGCCCCGATACTCGAGTCGTCTCCGCGGTTGAGGAAGCCAAAATTATTACGAATGTTATTTGAGTAAATGGTTTGCAGTCTTGTATCGACGATCCCGTAACGCTCCGCACCCGACGCAGTTTCAAGCCCTTCGACAACGATTGCCGTGCACACGTCGCCGAAAATGAAGTGAGAATCACGGTCTCGAAAGTTGAGGTGGCCACTGCAAATTTCCGGATTAACAATCAGAACGGCTCTTGCACTGCCCGATCGAACAGAATCTCTGGCCTGCTGGATGCCGAAGGTTGCAGAAGAGCACGCTACATTCATATCGAAGCCCCATCCGGTGATGCCCAGAGCATCTTGCACTTCTATCGCTATCGCCGGATAGGGACGCTGCATATTAGAGGCCGCAACGATAACAGCATCGATATCTGCAGCAGATTTACCCGCTTGATCCATCGCCTCTCGAGCCGCTGCCACCGCGATTTCACATTGTACGCTTTGCGCTTCGTTGGGGCGTTCGGCAATGCGCGGTGTGAGTCGCTGTGGATCGAGAATTCCACTTCTATTGACGACATAGCGCGATTTGATGCCCGATGCTTTTTCTACAAAATCTGCAGACGAGGCCTGCAGTGGCTCGATCCGAGATGCGGCAATGTCATCTGCGTGCTCGTCATTAAAGGCGGCTACATAACGGTTGAACGCCTCGACTAGCTCGTCGTTGGAAATAGCCTCTGGTGGAGTGTAGAGCCCTGTTCCGCTAATAACGATGTCAAGCATGAATGGCGCCCCCTATTTATTACACCGCGCAGAGCGCACCGCCACGGATTAGTGTTAAGCCTGTCACCAAGGCGATTTTTTAGCGCTTATCGACCGGCGTGAAATCCCGCTTGGTGTATCCAGTATATAACTGTCTGGGCCTGCCTATGCGGTAGCTACCACTGATCATCTCATTCCAGTGAGCGATCCATCCTACGGTTCGTCCCACGGCAAAAATGACCGTGAACATACTTGTTGGTATACCGATTGCTTTGAGAATGATGCCGGAGTAGAAGTCTACATTCGGATAGAGTTTCTTCTGGATAAAATATTCATCTGATAGTGCTATTTCTTCGAGCCGCTTTGCAATTTCCAGCAGTGGATCATCCTCAATGCCGAGCTCGGCAAGTACTTCGTCAGCCGTCTGTTTCATGACACTCGCGCGAGGGTCAAAGTTTTTGTAGACCCGGTGCCCGAAGCCCATTAATCGAAAAGGATCATTTTTATCTTTGGCGCGCTCAACAAACTCATCGATGCGCGATACGTCGCCGATCTCCTCGAGCATGTCCAATACCGCCTCATTTGCGCCGCCATGAGAAGGTCCCCACAAGGCAGCTATACCAGCTGCGATGCAGGCAAACGGGTTGGCACCTGAGGAGCCCGCCAAACGCACAGTGGAGGTCGATGCATTTTGTTCGTGGTCTGCATGCAGCAAGAAGATTCTGTCCATCGCTTTTGCCAGCACCGGGCTGATTTTACTGGGCTCGCAGGGGTTGCCAAACATCATGTGAAGGAAGTTTTCTGCGTAGCCGAGGCTGTTGTCCGGGTACATGAAGGGCTGGCCTACGGAGTATTTGTAACTCATGGCGGCGATAGTAGGCATTTTGGCAATTAAGCGATAGGCCGCTATTTGGCGGTGATGCTCATCTGAAATCTCAAGAGAATCATGGTAAAAGGCTGATAGTGCGCCCACCACCCCGCAGACAATAGCCATGGGGTGAGCATCTCGTCGAAAACCGTTAAAAAACGTGCAGATTTGCTCATTGACCATGGTGTGCTTCTGCACCGTTCCCACGAACTCTTTCTTCTGCGCCTCGGTGGGAAGCTCCCCGTACAGCAGCAGGTAGCACGTTTCCAGATAATCCGAGTGTTCCGCCAATTGTTCGATGGGATATCCCCGGTGGAGCAGTATGCCCTCGTTCCCGTTGATAAAGGTGATTTGCGACTCACAAGAGGCGGTAGAGACGAAACCAGGGTCAAACGTGAACATCCCTTGAGCCGTCAGGCCGCCCACATCCACTACATCGGGACCGAGCGTGCCAGAGTATATTGGGAGTTCGATCGTTTCGTTTTCACCATCGATCGTTAAAGAGGCCTTCTTGTCGCTCATAAGGGGTCCTAAAGTAGTGCATGATCGCGGTGAACCACTATAAAGTGTCGGAACTTTTTGTCAATTCGGTGAGCCAGCCATGGCGCTATCGAGTCTCAATTCCACTGCGGCGGCCAGTGCTGATGAACGACCGCCCTCCACGCAGTAATCGCAGTCATAGCGGAGGGGGGAGAGAAGCGGATGGGGGCGTGATGATTTAGCCGAGGTGACTCCTCCTGTAGTCGACTTTACCGAGCGAATATGTCGATGCGGTCTGTAGGAGGAAAATTGCCCGGTGGCAACACCCATCCAATCGTGGTGACAGCGCGTATCAGGTTTGTATTCATCGCCATAACTGCCTATAATCTCGCGCGTTTTTGCGTATCCGGCAGAGCTTCGAATGGTAAAGCGAAATTTTGTGTGGTCGCCCGATAATCTCGCCCCTTGGGCGTCACGAAACGGTATCTAAATTGTGAAAGATAATCGCCCCGTAAATCTGGATATAGGCTCCATGAGGCTCCCAATAACCGCCTGGGCCTCCATCACGCACCGAGCGAGCGGGGTGTTCCTGTTTGCCGGCATGGCGGTATTGCTGTGGGGTCTGGACCTGAGTTTGGCCAGTGAGGAGACCTTTGCGACTCTCAAGGAAGGCCTCGCCCACCCGTTGACCAAGGTCGTGTTGTGGGCAATTCTCTCCGGGTTGATATACCACTCACTGGCCGGAGTAAAGCATCTCATTATGGATTTCGGCATTGGGGAGACCATGGAAGGCGGCATTATCGGCGTCAAAATTCTGGTCTCTATTTCGCTGATACTCATTGGTTTGGCAGGGGTTTGGATATGGTAACTGCAGTCACTAGTATGGGTCGATCAGGTCTCTATGACTGGCTCTTCCAGAGGGTCAGTGGCGTGATTCTGCTGGCTTACGCGGTATGTGTAGTGTTTGTAGTAATGGGTGATCCCAGCTACGAAGAGTGGTCAGCGCTTTACCAGCAAACTTGGATGCGTATTTTCAGTTTGCTAGCTCTGCTGTCTTTGGCGATGCATGCTTGGGTAGGTTTGTGGGCTGTGTTTACCGACTATTTAACAGAGCGTTTGATGGGTCGTTTGGGCAACGTGTTGCGTTTTATCGCGCAAGCTGCGAGTGGAATCATCATGTTTACATATGTGGTCTGGGGCATCCAGATTGTGTGGGGGCTTTAAAAATGGCTGCACTGCGTACTATTTCTTTCGATGGCGTGATTGTGGGCGGGGGCGGCGCAGGCATGCGCGCAGCACTTCAAATGGCACAGTCAGGCTTCAAGACTGCGGTAATTTCGAAGGTGTTCCCCACGCGCTCTCATACCGTGTCCGCACAGGGTGGCATCACGTGTGCGATTGCCTCTGACGATCCCCAGGACGATTGGCGTTGGCACATGTACGATACGGTGAAAGGGTCCGACTATATCGGTGACCAGGATGCCATCGAATACATGTGTAGCGTTGGTCCAGAGGCGGTGTATGAGCTCGAGCACATGGGTCTTCCTTTCTCCCGCACAGAGGAGGGCCGAATCTATCAACGGCCCTTTGGCGGCCAGTCCAAGAATTTCGGCGAGGGCGGGCAAGCAGCGCGCACGTGTGCTGCCGCTGACCGGACTGGCCACGCACTGCTGCATACCCTCTACCAAGGGAACCTGAAAAATAAGACACAGTTTTTTAACGAGTGGTACGCCACAGACATCGTGAAGAACCAGGACGGCGCCGTTGTTGGCGTGATCGCTATTTGCATGGAGACGGGAGAAACCGTCTACGTAAAATCCAAAGCAACGGTATTTGCCACCGGCGGCGCCGGGCGTATTTATGCGTCTACCACCAACGCCCACATAAACACGGGCGACGGCATCGGTATGGCCCTGCGAGCGGGATTCCCCGTGCAGGATATAGAAATGTGGCAGTTTCACCCCACCGGTATTGCTGGAGCCGGTACGCTTGTCACAGAAGGATGTCGAGGTGAGGGTGGTTACCTGGTCAATAAAGATGGTGAGCGTTTTATGGAGCGCTATGCGCCAAACGCCAAGGACCTCGCTGGCCGTGATGTTGTTGCACGCTCTATGGTGCTGGAAATTCTCGAAGGAAGAGGCTGTGGTCCGCAAGGTGATCACGTTCACCTGAAACTTGATCACCTTGGCGAGGATGTGCTGGAAAGCAGGTTGCCGGGGATTTGCGAACTTTCACGAACCTTCGCCCATGCGGATCCTGTGAAAGAGCCTATTCCGGTGGTGCCTACCTGTCATTACATGATGGGGGGTATACCTACAAATATTCACGGTCAGGCGCTCACCGAAGGACCAAATGGCGAGGATAAGATTATCCCGGGGCTCTACGCCTGCGGTGAGGTAGCGTGTGTCTCGGTGCATGGGGCAAATCGTCTGGGCGGCAATTCATTGCTTGATCTTGTGGTGTTTGGCCGTGCTTCCGGGCTTCATATTGAGAAGTCCCTGCGGGATGGCATTGAGATGCGTGATGCATCAGAAACCGATCTTGAGCAGGCGATGTCTCGCTTGAATGATCTGAATAACTCAACTGGCGATGAGAACGTTGCAGGCATGCGAGCGGAGCTTCAGGGTGTTATGCAGAATCACTTCGGCGTTTTTCGCAATGAGAAATTCATGCGGGAAGGGATCGAGAAACTGGGTCAAATACGCGAACGCATGGCAAACCTTCAACTGGCAGACAAGAGCCAGGTGTTCAATACCGCTCGTATTGAGGCACTCGAGCTCCACAATCTTTTCGAAGTCGCTGAGGCGACGGCCATTACGGCAGAGGAACGAAAGGAAAGTAGAGGTGCCCATGCCCGGGATGATTTCCAGGAACGGGATGATGAAAACTGGCTCTTCCACTCCATGTATTTCCCATCCGATAAGCGCGTCGGAAAGCGCAGTGTTAACTTCGAGCCGACGACCGTTGAAACGTTCCAGCCTAAAGTGCGCACTTATTAAGGGGTCTGAACCATGTTGCAAGTCAGTATTTATCGCTACAACCCGGATACCGACGCCGAGCCTTCCATGCATGACGTGCAGGTCGACACCGGCGGTAAGGATTTAATGGTCCTCGACGTGATGGAAATGATCAAAGCCGGAGATACCAGTTTTGCTTACCGGCGTTCCTGCCGCGAAGGGGTCTGTGGTTCTGACGGCATGAATATCAATGGCGTCAACGGGTTGGCCTGCATTACGCCACTGTCCAGCGTTGTGAAAGACAATAAGCTGGTGCTGCGACCTCTGCCGGGTCTGCCTGTTATTCGTGATCTGGTTGTTGACATGGGCATGTTTTACGCACAGTACGAAAAGATCCAGCCCTACCTGCAAAATGACACGCCTACGCCTGCAATAGAACGTCTGCAGTCTCCCGAGCAGCGCGAAAAGCTGGATGGCCTGTACGAGTGCATCCTCTGTGCCTGTTGTTCAACCTCCTGTCCGTCATTTTGGTGGAACCCCGATCGGTTCATTGGCCCGGCAGGCCTGTTGCAGGCTTATCGTTTCCTAGCTGATTCGCGTGACCTTGCGACGGACGAGCGCCTGGCCAAGCTGGATGATCCGTTTAGCGTGTTTCGCTGCCATGGAATACAAAATTGCGTCAACGTGTGTCCCAAGGGGCTGAACCCGACGCGGGCGATTGGTCACATACGCAATATGCTATTATCACGCGCAACGTAGTATTAAGAAGGCGCTGTAAGCGTCTGAAATTAATAGATTATTTAAATTTATTGCGAGTGCTTTAGCAGTTCGAATCACCGCGGTAGGTGATAGCTGCAGTTTGCCGAGGGCGGTGCCGCATGCAGCGCGGTCGCAAGGTCGCAGGCGAAAGAAGTATTTGAACGTCAATGAGCGAGCCCCGGGGGGATCGTGATGCACAGTAACTCCATGGATGTGTTATGGCAGAGCTCCCATATTGCCGGGGGTAATGCAACCTACGTGGAGGGGCTGTATGAGGAATACCTTAAGGATCCTAATGCCGTCGCAGAGCAGTGGCGCGACTACTTTGACAAACTCCCCACCGTACCTTCTGACGTCATTCAAATGGGTGATGTCCCTCATTCTGTCATTCGGGAACGTTTTGCCCAGATCAGCAAGATGCGGGTACGAACCGAAGCGACTGTCCAGCATGACTCGCAGGCAACAGACTACGAGCGCAAGCAGGTTCGCGTATTACAACTCATTGCCGCGTATCGTTTAAGGGGTCACCAAAAGGCTCAGCTTGACCCGCTGGGACTGGCGGAACGTGAGCACGTTGCAGACCTTGAGTTAGCCTTTCATGAGCTGTCGTCCGCTGATTTCGAGACGGTATTTCAGGCCGGTAGTTTGCATATCGGTAAAGCAGATGCGCCGTTGGGTGAAATCTATACCGCACTGGAAGAAACCTACTGCAACACCATCGGCGCGGAATTTATGCATATCGTCGATACCCAGGAGCGGCACTGGGTGATGCGGCGTATGGAGTCGGTCCGCTCGTCTCCAGACTACAGCGAAGAGGTGTGTCTCAATCTTCTGACCCATCTTATAAACGCTGAGGGACTGGAGAAGTCACTGGCATCGAAATATCCCGGCACCAAGCGCTTCGGTCTTGAGGGAGGTGAGAGCCTTATACCCATGTTATCTGAGGCCGTGCAACGCACCGGCGCCTACAAGGCGCAGGAGATCGTTATTGGGATGGCTCACAGGGGTCGGCTAAACGTCCTTATCAATATCCTTGGTAAAAATCCGTCAGAGCTATTTGCGGAGTTCGAAGGCAAGGTGGAGTACGAAAGTTCTGGCGATGTGAAATACCATCAGGGCTTCTCATCCAATGTCATGACGCCAGGCGGAGAGGTGCACCTGGCCCTGGCCTTCAATCCGTCGCATCTCGAGATTGTCTCACCGGTCGTGGAGGGTTCGGTCAGGGCGAGGCAGGAGCGCCGTGAGGACAAGGGAGGAGAGTTGGTTGTGCCGATAGTCATTCACGGTGACGCCGCGTTTGCCGGGCAGGGTGTTGTCATGGAAACCTTTCAGATGTCGCAGACGCGGGCCTACCGCACTGGCGGCACGATACACATAGTACTGAATAATCAGGTGGGTTTTACCACCCACAAACGTGAAGACGCTCGCTCAACGGAGTACTGCACAGACGTTGCCAAGATGGTTCAGGCACCGATTTTTCATGTCAACGCAGATGACCCGGAAGCGGTGCTGTTCGTGACACAGATGGCTGTCGATTATCGCACCGAATTTAAAAAAGACGTGGTTATCGATTTGATTTGCTACCGTCGGCGCGGCCATAACGAGGCCGACGAGCCATCCGCCACACAGCCTTTGATGTACCAGAAAATCAGCGAACACGAAACCACCCGCAAGCTTTATGCCGCCAGACTGATCGAACGAGGCCTGATCAGCGAAGGAGAGGTGCAGAATCTTGTGGATCGTTATCGTGACGCCCTTGACCGTGGCGCACCGCTGGTCGCGACGCTAGTCTCCGAGCCTAACAAGACACTGTTTGTCGACTGGTCTCCTTATCTGGGCCACGACTGGACGCTGGAGTGCGATACCACGATGGATATGCAGGAGATGCAGTCCCTCGCGCAGCAGATCAACGCACCGCCGGAGAGTTTTCCATTGCAGCGCCAGGTCGCAAAGATTCTGGAGGATCGGCGTAAAATGGGCGCCGGGGCTATGGCAGTTAATTGGGGTTTTGCAGAAAACCTTGCCTATGCGTCACTGTTAAAGGATGGCTATCCCATCAGGCTAACCGGGCAGGATGTGGGGCGGGGTACTTTTTCACACAGGCATGCGGTGCTACACAATCAAAACGACGGTAGTGCCTACACGCCGTTGCAGCATATCGCGGAAGAGCAAGCGAGTTTTATCAGTTACGACTCATTGCTCTCGGAAGAGGCTGTATTGGCCTTCGAATATGGTTATGCCACAACAATGCCGCAGGGAATGGTAATCTGGGAAGCGCAATTTGGCGATTTCGCCAATGGCGCGCAAGTCGTTATCGATCAGTTCATCACGAGTGGAGAACACAAGTGGTCACGCTTATGCGGGCTGACTATGTTGTTGCCACACGGGTATGAAGGCCAGGGGCCAGAGCATTCCTCGGCCCGGCTTGAGCGTTTTTTACAACTATCGGCGGAGCACAATATTCAGGTGTGTATGCCCACCACGCCCGCCCAGGTATTTCATATGCTTCGGCGGCAAGCCATACGTCCTTTACGCAAACCGCTGGTAGTGATGTCACCGAAGAGCCTGCTGCGTCATAAAGAGGCGGTATCTTCCCTGGAAGAGCTTTCCGAAGGTCGCTTCCACAATGTACTCGACGAGACCGATGACCTCGATAAATCGCAGGTTAAGAGGCTCGTGCTTTGTAGTGGCAAGGTATTTTATGACCTGCGCGCAGCGCGGCGCGAGAGGGGCATCAATGATATTGCTATCCTCAGGTTAGAGCAATTATATCCCTTCCCCGAGGCGGAGCTACTGAAGACATGCCGGCAGTACCCCAACGTGGTGGACGCCATCTGGTGTCAGGAGGAGCCAATGAATCAGGGCGCCTGGTATTCCAGCCAGCATCATATTCGTCGCGTGATACATCGCCACAAGGTCGATGTTTATTTGCGCTATGTGGGCCGTGATTCATCAGCGGCACCGGCTGCAGGTTATATGGCGCTGCACATGGAGCAGCTTAATAATTTTATTGATGAATCTCTGGGTGATATACCCTGGGGCCACTGAGCGCGAGAGCGTTTCAAAGGAGTATGATGGCTATCGAAATCAAGGCGCCCGTTTTCCCCGAGTCGGTCTCTGACGGCGAGGTAGCGACTTGGCATAAGTCAGAGGGTGATTCAGTATCGCGCGATGAGCTGATCGTCGAGATCGAAACGGATAAGGTCGTTCTCGAGGTTGTGTCACCTCAGGACGGCGTGATCAAGGCGATTCATGTCCAGCAGGGCGATATCGTGCAGAGTCAGCAGTTACTCGCAACCATTGAGGCCGGAGCAGTTGAGAAGCCCGCGATGCCCGGGTCTGCTTCCGCGAACAATTCTGCGGCAGTCACCAGCGACGGCGCAGAGCCGGAGGAGATTGTCTCCAGTGCTCAGCTTGGGCCGGCAGCAAGGCAGCTTGTGGACGAACACAGCCTCGTTGTGAGCGAAATCAGCGGCACTGGAAAAAGTGGCCGTATTACCAAGGAGGATGTGGTCGCGTACATGGCGGCTAAAGAGGACGCGCCGCAGGTACCTGAGCAGCAGGCACTCCCCGCTGAGCCGGTTGGGCATTCCAGTGAGCGAGTGGAAAAACGCGTGCCTATGACCCGAATGCGGGCAAAAATAGCTGAGCGTCTGCTCGATGCAACTCAACAAACGGCGATGTTGAGCACATTTAATGAGGTCAACATGGCGCCCGTGATGGCGCTGCGCAGCAAGTACAAAGAGCAGTTTGAGAAAACCCACCACGGCACTCGCCTTGGGTTCATGGGTTTTTTCGTTAAGGCAGCCTGTGAAGCTTTGAAGCGCTATCCCGCTGTAAATGCGTCCATAGATGATCACGATATCGTATACCACGGTTACCAGGATATCGGTGTGGCGGTTTCCACTGAAACGGGCCTGGTTGTGCCTGTTCTTCGCGACGCAGACTTTATGAGTCTTGCCGATGTAGAGGCCGCTGTTAGAGACCTCGGCCAGCGTGCGCGAGATAATAAATTAAGTATTGACGATATTACTGGAGGCACGTTTACCGTCACCAATGGTGGGGTATTTGGTTCTTTGCTCTCTACGCCCATTTTGAATCCGCCTCAGACAGGGATATTGGGTATGCATAAAATTCAGGACCGCCCGATGGCAGTCGATGGTGAGATTGTCATACAGCCAATGATGTACCTGGCACTGACGTATGATCACCGTATCATCGACGGCAAGACTGCAGTGCAGTTTCTGGTGGCAATCAAGGATCTGATTGAAGATCCAGCCAGGATTCTATTACAGCTTTAGCAAAATGCCGGGCGTCCGAAAGACTTAATTTATTGATGAACTACTAGGAAGTGATATGTCGGTAAAGTTCGATGTTGTGATAATTGGATCGGGCCCTGCGGGCTACGTAGCGGCCATTAAAGCGTCTCAATTAGGGATGAATACGGCCTGTGTGGAGCAGTGGTTGGGCGACGGAGATAAGTTACAACTTGGTGGCACGTGTCTAAACGTCGGTTGTATACCGTCCAAGGCGCTTTTGGACAGTAGCCAAAAGTATGCAGATACCCGCGATAATCTCGATATTCATGGCATTGATGTTGGCAAGCCCGAGATTAACGTTGCCGCGATGCTGTCGCGTAAGGACAAGATCGTATCTCAATTGACAGGCGGTATTGCGGGCTTGTTTAAGCACAATGGCGTGACGGCGATTGCTGGCACAGCGAAAGTATTAGCTGGGACCAAGGTAGAGATTACCGATCGTGAAGGCGCGGTGCAGATCATTGAAGCGGGTCACATTATAATCGCCGCAGGATCTGTTCCTGTAGAGATTCCCCCTGCGCCCATCGACGACGAGTACATCATCGATTCAACCGGCGCACTCAAATTGTCCGAGGTACCCGGACGTCTGGGTGTTATTGGCGCCGGCGTCATTGGTCTTGAGCTTGGCAGTGTCTGGCGCAGATTGGGTTCGGAAGTAGTGATGCTGGAGGCTCTTGACGATTTTCTGCCAATGATGGATGAGCAGATTGCGAGGGAATCGGGGAAAATCTTTAAGAAACAGGGTCTCGACATTCGGCTGGGCGCTCGAGTTACGGGTGCCGAGGTGAAGGATTGCGCTGTACACGTAACCTATTCTAACAGCGACGGCGAGCAGACAGAGGTGTTCGACAAGCTTATCGTGGCGGTTGGGCGCAGGCCTCGTTCCGAAGGGCTTTTCGAGCCTGACAGTGGCATCACTCTGGACGAGCGAGGATATATATACGTCAACGATAATTGTGAGACGGAGGCGCCCCATGTCTATGCGGTTGGTGATATAGTGCGTGGCCCGATGCTGGCTCACAAGGGGTCGGAAGAGGGCATTATGGTGGTTGAGCGAATTGCGGGCAACTCGGCGCAAATGAATTATGACTGTGTCCCGTCGGTTGTCTATACCCACCCTGAGATAGCAGCTGTGGGAAAAACAGAGCAGGAGCTCAAAGGGGAGGGTATTGATTGCAAGGTGGGTGTTTTCCCGTTTGCCGCCAGTGGTAGAGCATTGGCCGCAAACGACGCAGACGGCATGGTAAAGATGATAGCGGATGCAGAAACAGATCGCATTCTGGGCTGTCACATAGTGGGGGCATCTGCTGCCGACCTGGTACAACAGGTGGTCATTGCAATGGAGTTTGGTTCAAGTGCGGAAGATTTGGCGTTGACAGTGTTCGGTCATCCAACGCTATCAGAAGCAGTCCATGAGGCGGCATTGGCGGTCGATGGGCAGGCGATTCATATCGCCAACAGGAAAAAGCGTTAAGGGGGGGGATACCTGCGGTCGCTAGGCGAGCAGCGTATTCAAAAAATGGTCAGCGGCAGTTTCAGTCGCTTTGGCTTTAAACAGTAATCATCTGGAAACAACGGGATAAAACATGAACCTTCATGAGTATCAGGGCAAACAATTGTTTGCCGAGTATGGATTGCCGGTGTCAAAAGGCTACGCGGTTGATACGCCCGAAGAGGCGGTGGCGGCTGCAAAAAAGATTGGCGGTGAAATGTGGGTGGTCAAAGCCCAGGTGCACGCGGGCGGTCGTGGCAAGGCAGGCGGAGTAAAGCTGGTCAAGGAAGCCGCAGAGATTGAGGCCTTCGCTAAACAGTGGTTGGGTCAACGACTGGTCACATACCAGACTGACGAAGCGGGACAACCCGTTAGCAAGATTCTGGTTGAAACGTGTACCGACATTGCAGAAGAGTTGTACCTCGGCGCGGTTGTTGACCGATCTTCGCGTCGTGTCGTCTTCATGGCCTCTACCGAGGGCGGTGTTGAGATTGAGAAAGTCGCAGAGGAAACGCCGGAAAAAATTCTGAGGGCGACTATAGATCCATTGGCAGGACCGCAGCCTTATCAGGGACGAGAGTTAGCGTTTAAACTGGGTCTCTCTGGCGATCAAATCAAGCAATTTGTAAAAATCTTCATCGGTCTTGCCCGGATGTTTGAAGAAAAAGACCTTGCACTCATTGAGATTAATCCGCTTGTCATTACCGATGAAGGTAACTTGCATTGTCTCGATGCCAAGATCGGTGTCGATAGCAATGCGCTTTATCGACAGTCTGCTGTTAGTAAAATGCACGACCCCTCGCAGGAAGACGAACGAGAAGCGCATGCTGCGGAGTGGGAGCTGAACTACGTAGCGCTGGACGGCAATATTGGTTGCATGGTTAACGGTGCGGGCCTGGCGATGGGTACCATGGATATTGTGGCATTGCATGGCGGTTTTCCTGCTAATTTTCTTGATGTCGGGGGCGGCGCGACCAAGGAGCGTGTTTCCGAAGCATTCAAGATCATTTTGTCAGACGACAAGGTGAAGGCTGTGCTGATAAATATTTTTGGAGGTATTGTTCGCTGCGACCTCATTGCTGAGGGCGTGATCGGTGCGGTAGAGGAAATCGGCGTTGAGGTTCCCGTGGTCGTTCGCCTGGAAGGCAATAACGCCGAACTTGGTCGCAAAGTGTTGGCCGAAAGCGGATTGAACATTATCGCTGCAAGCAGTCTGACGGACGCTGCGCAGCAGGCGGTCAAAGCAGCGGGAGGAACCGCATAATGAGTATTCTGATTGATAGGAACACCAAGGTTATCTGCCAGGGCTTTACTGGGTCTCAAGGCACGTTTCATTCCGAGCAGGCTATTGCCTACGGCACCAAAATGGTGGGTGGTGTAACCCCGGGTAAGGGTGGCCAGGAGCATTTGGGGCTCCCGGTCTTCAACACGGTTTCCGAGGCAGTGGAGGCAACTGGCGCTGATGCATCGGTTATTTATGTGCCCGCCGCCTTCTGCAAAGATTCCATACTCGAAGCCGCTAATGGTGGTGTCAAACTGATTGTGTGTATCACAGAAGGTATCCCTACGCTGGATATGCTGGAAGCGAAGGTGCGCTGTGATGATCTCGGTGTTCGTCTGATCGGCCCCAACTGTCCTGGTGTGATCACGCCTGACGAGTGCAAGATCGGCATCATGCCTGCCGACATCCATCTCGCGGGTAAGGTCGGTATCGTGTCGCGCTCGGGTACTTTGACTTATGAAGCGGTCAAGCAAACTACGGACGCTGGATTTGGGCAATCGACCTGCGTTGGCATTGGCGGCGATCCCATCCCCGGATCTAATTTTATCGACATCCTGCAAATGTTTCAGGACGACTCCAGGACTGAGGCTATCGTTATGATTGGGGAAATCGGAGGCACCGCGGAGGAGGAAGCTGCGGCCTTCATCAAGGCCAATGTTACCAAGCCGGTTGTGTCCTACATTGCCGGTGTGACAGCCCCGAAAGGAAAGCGGATGGGGCACGCAGGTGCGATCATTTCCGGCGGCAAGGGCACTGCTGCCGAGAAGTTTGCGGCGCTTGAGGATGCCGGAGTGAAAACCGTGCGCAGTCTCGCCGATATTGGCACTGGTCTGAAGGAGATCACAGGTTGGTAGGCGGGTAGTTCGCAGCAATAGAGGGGCCCGTTAGTCGCGGGCCTTTTTTTTCGCTCGAAAGAAGTTTGTGGGGCTGCACCACAAGGCAATTGAACGATTTTTTTTACACAGATGGCCGGCGAGGCTTGAAAAATCGTACGGCGGCCCCAATGTAATGACCCTGGATAAAGTTTCTAACAATCAATAACCTATGATGAGGTTTCCATGACGGCTGATGTAAAGAAAGAGACTCTTGGCTTTCAAACCGAGGCGAAACAACTGCTCCACCTGATGATCCACTCCCTGTACAGCAACCGGGAGATCTTTCTGCGTGAGTTGATATCGAATGCCAGTGATGCGATCGACAAGTTACGTTTTGCTTCGTTATCGGATGAGTCTCTGCTGCAAGGAGATAGCAATTACGAGGTGCGTGTAGAGCTCGATAAGGACGCAAACACATTGACGATTAGCGACAATGGTATCGGGATGAGTCGAGAAGACGTCATTGAACATCTTGGCACAATAGCGAAATCCGGTACTGCTGCCTTTCTCGAAAGTCTCACCGGTGATGAGCAAAAAGATTCCCAGCTGATTGGTCAGTTTGGCGTTGGTTTTTATTCAGCGTTTATTGTCGCAGACCGTGTCGAGGTCCACACCCGTAAAGCGGGAGCTGATGCGTCCGAGGGCGTGCTGTGGGATTCACAGGGTGAAGCTGACTTCTCTGTAGAGGCAAGGGATAGGAGCGCCAGGGGAACCAGCATTACCCTGTTCCTGAAGTCCGACTGCGCTGAATTTTCTGATGATTGGCGCGTGCGCAGTATCATCAAGAAGTATTCAGATCATATTTCAGTCCCGGTTTTGATGCAGGCACCACCAGCACCCCCAGCAGAAGACGAGGAAGAATCGGAAACTGTTCAGTCTGAGCCGGAGTTTGAATCTGTTAACTCAGCTACTGCGCTTTGGACCCGCTCGCGCAGCGAGGTCAGCAACGAAGAGTATCAAGAGTTCTACAAGCATGTGTCACACGATTTTGAGGATCCGTTGTTGTGGAGCCATAACAAGGTTGAGGGCAAGCTGGAATATACGAGCCTGCTCTATATCCCTGCGAAGGCACCATTCGACCTGTGGAACCGGGAGATGTCTCGTGGCTTGAAACTGTATGTCCAGCGTACTTTCATTATGGATGAGGCGGAGCAGTTTTTGCCGTTGTACCTGCGGTTCGTAAAAGGGGTTGTCGATTCGAACGACCTGTCCCTGAATGTCTCTCGAGAAATTTTACAGAAAGATCCTGCCGTTGAGTCAATGCGCTCTGCTCTGACGAAACGGGTGTTGGATATGTTGTCCAAGATGGCCAAGTCTGATGACGCCGAGAAATACGCTGCCTTCTGGCAACAGTTTGGTCCTGTGTTAAAGGAAGGTCCGGCGGAGGATATGGCAAACAAGGAGAAAATCGCCAAGCTACTGCGCTTTAGTACGACCCATACAGACAATGAGGAGCAGGATCAGTCTCTCGAGGATTATGTTTCTCGTATGCAGGATTCGCAGGAAAAAATCTATTACGTGGTTGCGGAAAATTTCATCACCGCGAAGAAGAGTCCACACTTGGAAGTATTCAGGAAAAAAGGTATCGAAGTATTGCTGCTGAGTGATCGTGTTGACGATTGGCTCATGAATCAACTGCAGGAATTCGATGGTAAGTCTTTTCAGGATGTAGGGCGTGGTGCCTTGGAACTGGACATAGATTCGGAGGAGGAGAAGGCGCAGCAAGAGAAGCTCAACAAGGAGTCTGAAGCGCTTGTAGAGCGTCTTGCGGAGGTTTTGAAAGAGGATGTGAGTGAAGTGCGCGCTACTGCGCGGCTGACAGATTCCGTTGCCTGTCTTGTGGTGGGAGACTTCGATATGGGCGCGCAGATGCGGCGTATCATGGAGGCTGCAGGACAGGACGTACCCGAGTCGAAGCCGATACTTGAGGTCAATCCAGCACATGCGCTGGCCAAACTCCTTGACCAGGAGGCGGACGAGGCACGCTTTGCCGACCTCGCGCATATTGTGCTTGACCAGGCGACTCTTGTCGAAGGAGGGCAATTGGAGGATCCAACTGCCTTTGTTTCGCGGCTGAACAAGCTTTTGGTCGAACTGGGGCAGGACTAGCGCAGTGTTCTGAGTCGCGGTTCATTAGTCGCCCATCGTGTCCACTTTCCCCCGCCCCGCAAAACAGGCGGTTGGCTGGGGGCGAGGCCTGTATTTTCACACGTTCGCCAGTCTATTGGATGTTATGATCCATGGTGGCTAAGCGGGGCGGTGGAAGGAAGATAATGATTCTCACGATCTGGCGACATGGCGAGGCGGAGAGTGGTTCAGTGGACCGTCAGCGCGAGCTGACACCTGGCGGTCGTGAAGACATAGGTTTCGGCTGTCAGCAGTTCTATCGCGCCTGCGCTAATCGTCGCCTGCCTCAGCCGACACATATTTTGCACAGCCCTTACGAGCGCACTGCCCAAACTGCTGAAATGATCGAATCTGCCTTCACCCATGCGACGGGTGGTGAAGCCTACTGGCTTGCGCCGCAGAGCAGCATTGCGACTATTGACCAGACCCTGTTGCGCGACTTCGATGGGAGAGACCACAGATGTCATGTTGTGCTGGTGTCTCACCAGCCTCTAGTGTCTAACTTGGTGAGCTGGTACGTCGGCGAGAAAGGCGCTGCAGTTCCTCCTTTGCACCCGGGGGGCCTCGCTACAATAACCATGGATGTCGTTGCTGCGGCATGCGGTCAAACCGTTTTTTGGGCCATGCCGCCTGAGTACGAGGTGGGTATCTAATGACTCAAGCGGAATCTTCACGGCAGGCGAGGGCGAGACGCTTCGAGGTGAATGGGCTGGCAATTTCAGGGCTTAGCTGGGGTGACCCGGCAGAGGCCCCGTTGCTCGCCCTGCATGGCTGGCTCGATAATGCCGCCAGCTTCGCGTGTGTAGCGCCTCTGCTGCAAGGATACCATGTGATCGCTCTGGATCTGACAGGTCATGGACAGAGCGACTGGCGCTCAGCGGATGCCAGCTATCAGATATGGGATGACCTGCCCGAGGTGCTCGGTGTGGCAGATGCCCTGGGCTGGGACCGTTTTAATCTGATAGGCCATTCAAGGGGCGCGATTATCAGTACACTGTTGGCTAGTAGTTTTCCCGAACGGGTGGAAAAGCTAATTATGCTGGATGCACTCTCGCCGGGGCCAGTAGTGGCTGAGCAGTTCCCGCAACAGCTTCGTAGAGCTCTCATCGAAAAGCCGGCATTGTTGGGCCGGGACAACAGGGTGTTTTCTTCTGTTGAAGCCGCGATCGATTCCCGTTGTCGCACGGGCTTGTCCAGGGCAGCGGCTGAAATGTTGGTCAAACGCAGTGTCCGAGGCTGTCAACGGGGTCTGACCTGGACCGCAGATCCACGGCTGCATGGTGCATCGGCAGTAAAGTTGACTGATGGCCAGATTCGGGCAGTATTGTCAGGCTTGGAAATGCCGACACTTCTCATGGCGGCTCAGACCAATGCTCGTAGAATGCCCGATATGGTGCAGCAGGCGAAGGAGTATATTCCGTCAGTGCTGGTAGAAGAGGTTGAAGGAGGGCACCATTTCCATATGGAGTCCGCCACCGCTGATGTGGCAAAGCGTATTCTTGCCTTCTTGGTATGAGGTGAACCGAGCGTAAAAATATGAAATTACTTAACCTAGTGCGCCTATCTCGTCTCGCTTTTTGTGTATTGATTATTCTGGTCAGTATGCCGCGGCTCTTTGCCGCGACAGATGAAGGCCCAGAAAATGATTACCTCTCACGGCTGATTTCTTTCCCACATGCAGTCGAAGTTTCTTCATTTCGTCGCGATGTAATTGGCTACGAGGTGCCACTGGGCGCGTTAAAGAAAGTTAGGGGCGAATGGCGTTTCAAAAACAGCGAGCGGCTTAGTGGCTTGCTGATTGGATATACATGGCAAATTCTGGATGGCTTCACAGCATCACAGGTTATGTCAGGCATTCAAGATGAGTTGGCCGCTGACCCGGCGGCTGAGAAGTTATTTTATTGCGCGGGGCGGGCGTGCGGCCACAGCGCTCAGTGGGCGAATCGAGTGTTCCGGGAGAGAGTGCTGTACGGGCGAGAGGATATGCAACGTTATAGTATTTATCGCCTCACCGGAGATCCAGAATATCGGCTGCTAATGTATAGCGCTGCCCGAACCGAAGACAGGCAGTACCTGCGCATGGAATTGTTACGTGTCGAGAAGAAAGCGTCCGAATAGAGCTAGCGCTGCAGTAAGGATAAAAACTCTTCCCTCGTTTTTTGTTCGCTGCGGAACGATCCAAGCATGGATGACGTTTTCATTCTTGAGTTCTGTTTCTCGACGCCGCGCATCATCATACACATATGCTGTGCCTCGATAATCACACCTACGCCTTCGGCATTGGTGACGGACATGATTGTTTCGGCGATCTGAGACGTGAGCGATTCCTGAATCTGCAGGCGTCGGGCGAATACATCCACAATGCGAGCAACCTTGGACAAGCCGAGAACCTGCCCTGTCGGTATGTAAGCGACGTGGCATTTTCCGATGAATGGCAGCATATGGTGTTCACACAACGAGTACATCTCGATGTCTTCCACCACTATCATTTCGCTGGAATCGGAGGGAAAAAGAGCGTTATTGACCACCTCGTCCACCGATTGACTGTAACCTCTCGTCAGAAAGGCATACGCCTTGGCGGCCCGCTTAGGCGTATCCACTAAGCCTGGACGCTCCAGGTCTTCGCCCATGGATTCGATAATTTTTGCCCAGTGCTGTTCCAATTGAGCGGCTCCGGATAGGAAAAATGGCCGCAAATGGTATCAACCCGCGGTAGGCATGGCAAACAGCGTATGTTGTAGCGATTTAGAGCTTCGCCCACCTAGATGCAATACGCCGCCGGACCAGTTTCGGCTACACTGCAGCTATGTCTTTTAGCAATCGCGAAACTACAGTCCCGATCAAACTTGGCGAGGCCATTGATTATTGCTGCAGAGAACTTGAAAGCAGTGATGCCTTCTTTGGTCACGGCACGGACAACGCCTGGGACGAGGCCGTGCAACTGGTGCTGGCGGTGGCGCAGCTGCCGACAGATTCGGGGCAGGAGGTGCTTCACCGTGAGATACGGCCGTCGCAACAGACAGAATTGCTTGCTCTTCTGCATAGGCGCATACACGAACAAGTTCCACTGCCTTACCTGCTGGGGCGCGCCTGGTTTGCTGGCTTGGAATTTCTATGCGACGAGCGCGCCATCGTTCCGCGTTCGCCTTTAGCAGAGCTGATATTGAATGGGTTTCAACCGTGGTATTTTGGTCCCGAGCCGCGCCGGATTTTGGATCTGTGCTGTGGTGGCGGTTGTATCGGTCTTGCTGTAGCGCATTATTATCCGAATTGCCGTGTGGATCTTGTGGATATTGACCGGGATGCACTTGCGCTGAGCCATGACAATCGGGTGCGTCTTGAGTTGCCTCAAGAGCGGGTCCGCATCATCCAATCAGATGGCTTCGCAGATCTTGATGACACTCGATACGATATTATTCTTACCAACCCTCCTTACGTCGATTCGCTTGAGCTTGAGGCTATGCCGAGAGAATACCACGCCGAGCCGGCGCTGGCGCTTGCCTCAGGCGCGGACGGATTGGACCTGACTCGGCGCATACTTGGGAGTGCGAGGGAGTTTCTCACAGAGACCGGGCTTATTATCGGTGAGGTCGGACACAGCTGGCGAAGCCTGGACAGGTGCTTTCCCACCATACCTTTCACCTGGATAGACTGTGAGGACGGAGGAGAGGGCGTATTTGTCATGTCGGCTCAGGAGCTGCAAAAGTACGGCGATTGCTGGCAGGATTAGGCTTATAATACGACTGAATATTGAATTGGATTTCGGTACAAATCATGGCGGGAAACACGATTGGTAAACTGTTTACGGTAACCAGTTTCGGGGAAAGCCACGGGCCCGCGTTGGGTTGCATCGTGGATGGTTGCCCGCCCGGTCTGCCGCTGGATACTGCCGATATGCAGACTGACCTGAATCGCCGTAAACCCGGCACCTCACGCTTCACTACACAGCGCAGGGAGGCAGATGAAGTGCGTATCCTGTCGGGGGTTTTCGAGGGTGTTACGACAGGTACCCCGATCGGGCTGCTGATTGAAAATACAGATCAGAAGTCCAAGGATTATGGCAATATCAAGGATACCTTCCGTCCCGCTCACGCAGACTATACCTACACGCAGAAATACGGTTTTCGGGACTACCGAGGAGGGGGGCGTTCTTCCGCTAGAGAGACAGCCATGCGGGTGGCAGCGGGTGCTATTGCGAAGAAGTATCTCGCCGCCCGTTATGGCATTCAGATAAAGGGATATCTCGCTCAGCTGGGCCCCATTGCGATAGATAAAGTGCAGTGGGAACACGTGGAGGAAAATCCTTTCTTCTGCCCTGACCCAGACAAGATTTCCGAAATGGAAGCGTTTATGGCGGATCTTATGAAGCGGGGTGAGTCAGCGGGGGCACGTATTAACGTAGTGGCAAGCGGACTGCTTCCCGGGCTCGGAGAACCCGTTTTTGATCGACTAGACGCAGATATTGCGGCAGCAATGATGGGTATTAACGCGGTTAAGGGCGTGGAAATTGGGGCCGGTTTCTCAGCGGTCGAGCAAGAGGGTAGTGTGCATCGAGATTTAATGACGCCGGAAGGGTTTTCAAGCAACAACGCGGGTGGAATATTGGGGGGTATCAGCAGCGGCCAGGATATCACCGTAAGCCTTGCACTCAAACCCACGTCCAGTATTCGGCTGCCCGGTGCGACGATTGATACTCAAGGTGAGGCGGCAGAGGTTGCGACCCATGGACGGCACGACCCCTGCGTGGGTATTCGCGCCACTCCCATCGCAGAGGCAATGTTGGCGATCGTGTTAATGGACCATGCACTGCGTCACCGGGCTCAGAATATGGACGTCGAGGCGCAAACGCCGGTATTGCCAGCCTCTAACGGCACTGGTGTTGCTGACTGAGGGGGTCTCATCTGGTGAGTAAAGCGACCCGACGTTTTCATCGCACTCTGGTGCTCAGTGTGTTGTCGCTTGCCGTGCTTATCTGGGCTGCGATTCGTAACTTCGATATCTCCCCTGAGGATATGCTGACTTTTTTTGTCGGTGTTCTGTGGGTAGTGGCAGGCGTTATTCTGCTGGCGGGTTTTTGTGCAGGCCTGTGGGTCGCTCTTCGCAAGTTGTTCAGTGGAGGAGGGTCCTGATTCCCTCAGGCTATTTCGATCTCCAGCGTCATCTGATCTGCAATACTATCGAGGCTATTCCGCAACTGTTCGACATTCAGTATCTCCGGTACCGAGGCGCTAATGCGGGCCTCGAACAGCATTTCGGCGCTCATGGGCGCGCTGCTGACCTTGCTATCCATTTCAATGACGTTGATGCGATGCCCAGCAAGGGCGCGGGAGACCTCTTGCACAATGCCACTGCGATCTGGGCCGATAATGCTGAGTGAAACCGTACGTACGTCGGGTGATGTCGTCTTTTTGGCGGTTTCGGTTACGCTGACACTGATGTCTCCCTGATTTAGGTCCGACAACGCCTGCACCAGCGCCGCCGCCCCACTCTGGGGCACAGAGACGAGAATCAGTCCTGCGAACTTGCCGCCCAGTTGGGATAGCCTGCTCTCCTGCCAGTTGCCATCACACTTTCTGACGGTATTGGCAATAGTCTCCACCAGGCCGGGCCTGTCATCACTGATGAACGTAATAATGTAGGAACAATGCATAGGAACTCTCCACTTGTCTCGCATCAGGCTATATATTAGCGTGCAACCGGAACGACTTCATCCACAGGAGCCCATGGCTGAATTTTTACAGATTCCTCCGGAAAAACTTGAGGATGAAACTTTGAACGCAGTGCTGCAGAACTATGTCAATCGCGAGGGCACAGATTACGGCATGCACGAGCTGTCACTGGACGACAAAGTGAGTCGCTTGCGACGGCAGCTGGATTCTGGCGAACTCAAACTTCTGTACGATATGGAGTCCGAACAGTGGGATTTGTTGCCAGCCGCAGAAGCAGAACAGCTGCTCGGTAACTGATAGACTAACAACATGGATAAAGACCCTGATCATGTTCTTGATGCCACGGGGCTTCTGTGTCCGGAACCCGTGATGCTGTTGCATAATCGCATTCGGGATATTGCGGTAGGCGAAACCCTGCATGTCGTGGCTACAGATCCCTCTACAGAGCGAGATATTCCGAAGTTTTGTACCTTTCTCGGGCATGAGTTGCTCAGGCAAGCCCGCGTGGAAGACGAGTTTCACTACTTGTTGCGTAAACAGGCTGCGGACTGATGGGGCATGCCACCGAGTTGGCGGACAAGGCCATGCTAAATCATGATGCAACCAGACTGTGCCGAGTATTCGAGGCCTGCTTCTTTGATGAGTTCAACACTGTGCTGATTGGTGGTGCGAACGAGCCTCTTTACCAGCCATTGGACAAGGCTCATGTACATCACACCGTTTATTACCGGCATGACTACTTTGCCAGCGCCTTGCACGAGACGGCCCACTGGTGTCTTGCTGGAGCAGCACGGAGACAAGAGCTTGATTTTGGGTACTGGTACAGTGGCGACGATCGCAGCGCTGCGCAGCAACAGGTCTTCGAGTCGGTCGAATACAAGCCGCAGGCTCTGGAGTGGATTTTCTCCAGAGCCTGCCATTGGCGCTTTCGTGTCAGTCTAGACAATCTCACACTGTCTCGACAGAGCCTCCTCGATAGTGCTGCGTTTCAAGCCGCTATTGTCAAACAAGCTCGCTTTTGGCGTGACGCTGGTTTGCCCGAGCGAGCCAATCGCTTTTACTCGGCCCTTTGCGCAGAATTTGATAATTGTCTGCCGCTACATAAGCTGCAGCTGAATTTGTCTGATTTCGACTAGGTGACAGACGGAGTGGTGTAGATTGTGGTTCTCAGAATGCTCGTCGATGAAAATATACCGGGTGCTGAGCACGTACTCGGACCATTTGGGCGCGTGCAGCGTTTCTCCGGCAGAAGCCTCACGCGCAGCCAGTTAGTCGACACGGATGCGCTGCTGGTTCGTTCCGTAACTACTGTGAACGAGTCGCTCTTGAGCGGCACGCCGGTCCGTTTCGTCGGCAGTGCAACCAGTGGCATAGACCATATCGACGTGAGCTATTTGCATAATTCCGGTATCCACTTTGCCTACGCTGGCGGCGCAAACGCAAACTCGGTGGTCGAGTACGTCCTATCGGCGATCGCGTCTGTTGATGACAGGTTGGAGCGACTGCTAGCGGGTGAAGCCTGCGGAATTGTCGGATACGGCTTTGTCGGGAAGGCACTGGCGATGCGGTTTCACGCTCTGGGCATTGCCTGCCGTGTTTACGACCCGTGGTTGGACCGTGACGACGTGTCGGGAGCGGTTGACCTAGAGGAGGCACTCGCCTGTAACGTAGTGTGCTTGCATCCCGCCTTAACGGACAAAGCGCCTTATCCGAGTCGGCACTTGCTTAATCGGGACACTTTGCCGCTGCTGCAACCCGGTGCGCTGCTGATTAACGCCAGCCGCGGTGAAGTCATAGACAGTCTGGCGTTGCTCGCGCATCTGAAGGCTGGCAACGATTTACTGACTGTGCTGGATGTCTGGGAAGATGAGCCGCACATCAATATAGCGTTATTGAAACAGGTTACCCTGGCGACCCCTCATATAGCCGGTTACAGCCTCGACAGTAAGATTGTTGCCACGCACATGCTGGCAAGCGCGATGGCAATGGCGCGAGGGATTTCAGAACTTGCGCCGCACCACGCGACTGAGGGGCAGGCACCGTGGGTGCTTGCGGATGGCCTTTCCGGCGCAGCACTCATTCGGGCTTTAGTGCATGCCCATTACGATGTTCGTGAGGATGACCGGCGCTTGAGGGGCGGTGGTTCGGACAGAATATCCGAACACTTCGACTATATGCGCAAAAACTATCCGGCGCGCCGGGAGTTGGCGCTCGCCAGAATAAAATTGCCGGCGGGATTCTCGGATCTTGCCACCTTACATGCACTCGGCTGCGAGATTTACGAGGGAGAGGCCAGCAGTGGGTAAAACGCTACACGTCGGTCTGCTTGTCAATCCACTGGCGGGCCTTGGTGGTGGTCTGGCTCTCAAAGGGAGCGATGGCGAGGCAGTCCGTGAAATAGCCGATAGCCTGCAGAAAGGTCAGACTAGTAGGGCAGCACAGCGCTGCCGGCGCAGCCTCGATAGAATTCGGAGCGTCAAGGTATCCCTGCAATTCAGTTGTTGGGGTGGGTCCATGGGTGAAGATGTACTGCGTGAAGCAGGTTTTGATGCAAGCGTACTGGGATCGCCCTCGGACGGGCTCAGTGACGCTGGCGATACCCGTGACGCAGCGGTGTCTCTGCAGGCTGCGAATGTGGATTTGCTGGTGTTCGTTGGCGGCGATGGAACTGCCAGGGATATTCTTGATGCGGTAGGCAGTGATACGCCCGTGCTTGGTATCCCTGCAGGGGTAAAAATGCACTCAGGCGTATTTGCAGTCTCGCCGGAGGCGGCAGGCGATCTCATGGTAGTACTGTCTCGTGGCGGCCTTGTAGATTTAAAAAGGCGTGACGTGAGAGATATCGATGAGGAGGCTTTTCGTCTTGACACGGTCCGGAGTCGTTTTTACGGAGAGTTATTGGTGCCGTGTGAGGGTTCATTCTTACAACAGACGAAGTTGGGCGGCAGGGAAGATCAACAGCTGGCCGCTGCTGAAATTGCAGCTTGGCAGGTAGAAAAAATGGAGCCAGACAGAACTTATCTGGTTGGGCCGGGCTCCACTACGGCGGCTATCATGGAAGAATTAAGACTGCCATGCACGTTGCTGGGTGTGGATGTTGTGCGCGATGGAGAGTTGCTTCTTGCTGACGCCGACGAGGCGTCGTTGCTGTCTCTCATCGAAAGCAGCAACGGGCCTTTCAGTATGATTGTGACCGTCATAGGAGGGCAGGGCCACCTGTTCGGGCGCGGCAATCAACAAATTTCACCCGCTGTGATACGGGCGGTTGGTAGTGACAATATCAATATCGTTGCGAGCAAATCAAAAATCGCAGGTTTGGCCTCGCGCCCACTGCTGTTGGATACGAATGATCCCTTGCTGGACCGGACATTACGGGGTTTGATCAGGGTCAACACGGGCTATGACGATTACGTGATTTACCGCGTCGAGTAGTCAGGGCGTCGGTGAGTCGCCGACATTCGGATGAGAGAGCACGTTCGTTATTGCCTCTTTCAGTTGAATGCTTGATCCCTCGTTCAAGGCATTTCGTAGCTGTGCAATCTGAGTGTTGAGGCGATCGGCGATACTCGGCGGGGCCTCCGGAGGCACGTTGTTATGCGGTTCGTTGGCTAGAGATGATCCTGCAAGTATCAGAAACGCTTTCTGAGTGAGGACTACTCGGTCCATCGCCTCTTTACGCAGCAATTCGTCAAAATGCAGGTAATCATGTTGCGCCAGCCATATCATGGTACTAAAGCAGGATTCAAATCGAGGGTGGTGTAAGCCGAATTCGTCCGGCTCATCTGGACCACTGATGTCTTCTACATAAAGCGTAATAGGCGTCGGAAATGTGGCATACAAGCGAACCAGTATCTTCGCTGAATCACGGTAGAAATCATCAATGTGAATGTCGGACATGAATTCTCACGGTGGCTAGAGTGTTGGTAGGCGCTAGTGTACGCTAGAGAAATTAAGCGAGCTAGCAAGGGTGTTATTATGCAGGATGAGAAATACTGGCGAGAGAAACTGACCCCCGAGCAGTATCATATTTGCCGGGAGAAGGGCACAGAGCGAGCATTCACAGGCGAGTATTGTGATACGAAAGAGGAGGGCGCTTATCTGTGCCGCTGCTGTGGGGAGGCGCTTTTTGAATCCAATACCAAGTATGATTCGGGTTCCGGTTGGCCGAGCTTCTACCAGCCCAAAACGTCTGATGCCGTCGAGGAGGAGCACGATCGAAGTCACGGTATGACACGTGTTGAGGTATTGTGCAAAGCCTGCGGCGCGCACCTTGGGCATGTGTTCGAGGATGGCCCTGCGCCTACGGGACTTCGCTACTGTATTAACAGTGCATCGCTTGAATTGGCCAAGCGTGAAGACTCAGACGGTTGATGTCACGATAACGCGATCTTGAGTTGCGGCATTGGAGCGGGAAACCGGGTTCGAACCGGCGACCTCAACCTTGGCAAGGTTGCGCTCTACCAACTGAGCTATTCCCGCGCATCTACGTTTAAACACCGCCGTGGCCGCCGGAACCGTCGAGGCTGCGCGCCCCGCCTCAACCTTGACAAGGTTGCGCTCTACCAACTGAGCTATTCCAGCGCATTTGCGTTTCAACCATCGCCGTATTCGCTCTGCTCCGGCCTTGGAGGCGTCATTGTTACCGTAGACGGATCCCGTGGAGGCGGCGTGCTGATGAATGGCGTCCCCTAGGGGGTTCGAACCCCTGTTACCGCCGTGAAAGGGCAGTGTCCTAGGCCACTAGACGAAGGGGACGCAACGGTCTCCATCAGGAGGCGCGCATTGTAGGTAGAGCGGGCGTTGGCGTCAAGCCCGCACTGCTCAGTGCAGTGTGTCGTTTGCCGCTCGCGCCTGCTCCAGATCGAGGACTTCCCCGCGTTCTGCCGCCGCCAGTCGCAGCTCATCTAGCTGCTGGAACTGGCTGATTTCCTCATCCGTGAGATAGTGGAGGCAGTCGCCCCCGAAAAACCAGAGAAGTGAGCGGGGAAAGGTCGGGGCAAATTCGTTAAAGGTATTGAAAAGTCGGGCAACTAGCGTGTGTCCTTGGGGGTAAAGGTTCGTTTGCGTCTCGCTGAGTGCCCGGAACTCCCGTGCCAGTTCATGCAGTGGATGACCATCCGGCAGTTCTCGAGTACGCGTCGCCAGCGCCGCTGAAAACGCCTCCAGGACGGACAGGTTGTGTTTTAGATATTGATCATCATTCATGGGCGGAGTCGTTAAGAAACAGAAATACGGGTACAATTACGCGCTTGATGAAACAGGGTGCAATCACAACAATGTTGCCAGCACTGAGTATAGAGAACCTTAGCAAAGTTTACGACAATGGCTTTGAGGCCCTCAAGGGCATCAGCCTGAGCGTAGAACAGGGCGATTTTTTTGCGTTATTGGGCCCAAATGGCGCTGGCAAATCGACGACCATAGGGATTATTTGTTCTCTGGTAGCCAAGTCAGGGGGCCGCGTCTCGGTGTTCGATATTGACATCGATGAGAACTTTCCCGCAGCCAAGCGCTTCATCGGCATTGTGCCTCAGGAGTTCAATTTTAATCAGTTCGAGAAGCCTCTCGATATCGTTATCAACCAGGCTGGATATTATGGCTTGCCGGCTACGCAGGCACGTAAACAGGCGGAAAAGTATCTTCGTGAGCTGGGTCTCTGGGAGCAGCGAGATGTGCAGGCTAGAATGCTTTCCGGGGGCATGAAAAGACGCTTGATGATTGCCCGGGCTCTGGTGCATGAGCCTCGACTATTGATCCTCGACGAGCCGACCGCCGGTGTGGATATCGAAATGCGACGGGCAATGTGGGAGTTCCTTGAAAAGATTAACGAGCAGGGCACCACGATTATTCTTACCACACACTACCTCGAAGAAGCGGAAGCTTTGTGTCGGCACATCGCTATCATTAATCACGGCGAGATCGTGGAGAACTCCTCAATCAAAGATTTGGTGAGTCGCCTGCATCAGGAAACCTTCATTCTTGATTGCGTCGAGGAACTGCCAGGCGACATCAATATTGAGGTATTCAATACCCGAAGGGTAGATAGCCATACCCTGGAGGTCGATGTGCAAAAAGGGCAGAACATTAACGCAGTTTTTGCGGCACTCGATGGCCATGGTATACACATAAGCAGCATGCGTAACCGTGCCAACAGGCTGGAAGAAATGTTTGTTAATCTGATCGATGGTGTTGCATGAATACCTATGAGCAATGGATTGCGTTCGTTACTATTGTGCGCAAGGAAATCTCGCGTTACCTGCGGATATGGACCCAGACGCTGCTACCGTCGGCCATCACAATGTCCCTTTATTTTGTTATCTTTGGCACGCTAATCGGCTCACGAATCGGCGAAATGGGTGGCTTCACCTATATGGAATTCGTCGTGCCGGGGCTCATTATGATGGCGATTGTTACCAATTCATATTCCAACGTAGTGTCGTCTTTTTTTGGCTCCAAATTCAGTCACTCGGTCGAGGAGTTATTGGTATCACCGGTTTCTAACGTTGTGATATTGATGGGCTATGTTGTTGGAGGCGTCACCCGGGGTATTTTGGTAGCGGTGGTTGTGACACTCGTGTCATTATTTTTTACCGAACTCAAGATCCACAGTTATTTTATCGTCGTTGTGGTCGTTGTCCTGACCTCGACGCTTTTTGCTTTGGCGGGATTTATCAATGCTGTCTATGCTAACAGCTTTGATGACATCTCAATTGTTCCCGTGTTCGTGCTCACGCCGCTTATATACCTCGGTGGCGTGTTTTATTCGATGGATTTGCTGCCCGAATTCTGGGCCAATGTGTCGAAGCTGAATCCATTGGTGTATGTAGTCAATGCGTTTCGTTACGGCGTGTTGGGAGTTTCTGATGTGAGCCTTGCCTTTGCGTTCACTATGATCATTGGCTTCACCATTTTGGCCTTTGCGTACAGTATGTATCTGTTGCGCACCGGCACTCGTCTGCGGCAGTAGAGCGTTGGAAGGCGACGACAGCAAGGGTATGCTGCTGGGTAAGGTTACGCCCGTGGTGGATGTTTACTCACCCGAATTACTCCACCCGATGCCCCGTCAGTTCGGCCGTGATTCTCTTCTCATAAACGGTCCTTTGCCTTTTCACGGCGTTGACCTATGGCATGCCTACGAGCTGTCGTGGCTGAATCTCGAGGGAAAACCCGAGGCGAGGGTAGGTCGATTTACAGTGCCTGCAGATTCTCCCAATTTGGTTGAATCAAAGTCGTTGAAGCTCTATCTGAATTCACTCAATAATATGCGCTTCGAATCCGAGGAGGCCTTCAGTGCGACGGTGATCTCCGATGTCGGCGCTGTGGCTGGTGTGTCAGTGTCGCTTGAGCTGTGGGGGGTAAATGATCAGAGTATAAGCGGTGCTGCACTGGCGGGTGATTGTATCGACAGCGAGGCCTGCGCTGATCCGGAAAGCGGCTGTGCTGTAAGCCTTAGAATTGATGGGGATGCTTGGGTTGAAGAGCGGTTGTTCAGCCATTTGATGCGTTCTCTTTGTCCCATCACGGGACAACCGGACTGGGCGACACTGTGGCTGCATTACCGCGGTCCAAGGCTTGATCGGGGTACCTTACTGCAATACATCGTAAGCTATCGGCAGCATCAGGAGTTTCATGAGCAGTGCGCAGAACGCATATTCCTAGACATCTATCACTTACTGGCGCCAGATTTTTTACACCTGCAGGCCTTTTACACGCGCCGTGGCGGTCTCGACATCACGCCGTTTAGATCGAGCGAACTCGATGCGCGGGCTCAGGGCCGTATCGCTCGCCAGTAGTTCGGGTCGCAGGGCTTCAAACCGTCTAGTCCTGTGGTATCATGCGCGCGCTTACGGTGAGGTGGCCGAGTGGTCGAAGGCGCACGCCTGGAAAGTGTGTAACGGGCAACCGTTCGAGGGTTCGAATCCCTCCCTCACCGCCACATGATTTCGTCCGCCCGCGATTTCTCTCGGCTCGTCCAACACCGTTTTTTCAGAGCCATTGTCAGCGAGAGGTAAGCAGTGGCCGAAAAAGGCATTAAACTGCACGAGAGGCTTCTGAGCAGATTATTGTTCTGTGTTGTTGCCGCAATATCTTTTCCTGAGACACAGGCGAAGGGATTATCACTGGCGCTGGGCGGCAGTCAAGTAAAGCAGGAGACGTTTAGTCTTTTCGCTGTGCCCGGTGAGATCCTGTCGCTTGATCTCATCGATTACGACACAAGTAAGTTGCACATTCGTTTTGAAGGGGTGGAGATTAAACCTCCCGCGACCGGCATATGGCGATTCAGCGCGCCGCAGGAGTCGGGCCTGTATTACTTCGAGCTTGAATACCCGGATGGCGGCGAGGCCACGACGTTGAATGTGTTTGTCGGCACCGTGCTAACGCCGCAGCAGGAGTCTCTCGAGGGTTACCGCATCGGGCCGCTTCCTTCCGGCCACAGTGAATACCCACAGTTGTACCGCTCGCCCAGGCTCTATGTTCGAGTCACGCGGGAAATGCTGGATATACCCCTGTCAGATCATTTCACTCTCGGGCAGTTTCTTTGCAAGCAGGAGTCAACGTTTCCAAAATACCTTGCCCTGTCGGAGGAGCTGCTGGTGCTGTTAGAGGGACTGGTGGGCGCGGTGCAGCGCGCGGGCTACCCGATAGAGACCTTCGGAATTATCAGTGGGTATCGAACGCCTTATTACAACAGCCTCATTGGTAACGTGGCCGCAAGCAGGCATGTCTATGGCGATGCGCTCGATTTTTATGTTGACGTGAACAAAGACGGCTTGATGGATGACCTCGATGGAGATGGTGATAGCGACCGTAAAGACGTCGATATGTTATTTGACATTGTTGAAGATTATCGGGAGCACGCAGGATATGACGGGCCCACTGGCGGAATTGGTCGATACTATAAAACCAGTCGACACAGTGGTTTTGTGCATGTCGATACCCGGGGTTACAGGGCGAGGTGGTAGCGAGGCCGGATGTCCGGCCCCGGTGTTGGAGTTAGAGCGTCAGTTCTGCCATGCCGCGCAGCAGGTCGATGTCGCCGCTAATAAGCAGTGTTGTCACCGGGCTATCTTCCCAGTCTTTCAGTTTCTCCTTGATTCGGTCCCTGGGGCCGCACAGAGAAATTTCGTCGGCGAATGCGTCTGGCACCACGGCGATAGCCTCGTCCCGCTTACCCTCGAAAAATAGCTTCTGGATTTGTTCCGCTTCGTCGGGAAAACCCATGCGCGCCATGAGTTCCTTGTGAAAATTGCGTTTTGCGGAGCCCATGCCGCCAATATAGAACCCCAGCATGGCTTTTACAGGGTAGAGTGCTTGCTCCAGGTCGTCGTTCATGACTGCCATCACGGTGGGAGCCACTTCAAATCCTGGTTTGGCGTTCACCAGTTGATCGGCATAAACCTCCTGACGGTAGGGACTGTAGTAAAGGGGCAGCCAGCCATCGGCGATTTCTGCCGTCTGGGTGACGTTCTTCGGTCCTTCTGCGCCGATGAAAATAGGCACGTCAGCTCGCAGTGGGTGGGTAATCGGCTTGAGCGGCTTGCCCATGCCCCAGGCGCCCGGTCCGTTGTATGGCAGCGGGTAAAACTCCCCGTCGTTAGTGACCGGAGCTTCTCTGGCCAGTACCTTTCGGATGATTTCGACATATTCCCGGGTGCGCGTGACCGGCTTGCTGTAGGGCTGTCCGTACCACCCCTCTACCACCTGCGGGCCGGAGACGCCCAGACCGAGGACCATGCGACCTCCTGAGAGATGATCGAGCGCCAGTGTGGCCATCGCACAGGCCGTCGGAGTGCGTGCAGACAATTGCGCAACCGCGGTACCCAGGCGAAGTGTGCTGGTGTGTGCTCCTATCCATGAAAGAGGTGTGAAACAGTCATTACCCCAGGATTCCGCCATCCAAACGGAATCGTACCCCAGGCGCTCCGCCTCTTGCGCTAGCTCGACATGCGCATTGCCCGGGGCAAGTTGCCCCCAATAACCCAGTTGCAATCCAAGGGAAAGTTTCGCCACGCCGCATCTCCTGCTTAAAACGCCTAACCTTACGCTATTGCTCGCCGCTGCGGTAAGTACTTTTCGGCCAAATTCTCTGACATGTCCGCTCAACCGGATTGTCCTTAAGCCCCTTCATTGGATAGACTCTGATCACCTGAATGCCGGAGCGTGCTATGAGCCAATTGACCCACCTCGATGAACAGGGTGCTGCCCGTATGGTGGATATCGGCAGCAAGGCCGAGACTGAGCGAATTGCCGTTGCAACGGCGCTGGTGTCTATGCAGCCACAGACCATGGCTTTGCTTGAGCCCGGGGCAAACAAGAAGGGTGATGTCTTGCCAGTGGCGAGAGTGGCTGGTATCCAGGCGGCCAAAAAATGTGCTGACCTGATACCGCTGTGCCATCCCCTTATGTTGAATTCCGTGATGGTTACATTTACGTTGGATGTCGGGCAGAGCCAGGTGCAGATAGAGGCGACCTGCAAGGTCTCCGGGAAAACCGGTGTTGAGATGGAGGCGCTTACCGCGGCCTCGGTAGCGGCACTGACAATATATGATATGTGTAAGGCGGTAGACCGTAGCATGGAAATTCACGGTATCGCGGTCAGCTACAAGGCGGGGGGTAAATCCGGCACCTGGCAACGCGACCCAAAGAGCCCAATCGAATGATCAAGGTTTTTTTCTTTGCCAGCGTGAGAGAGGCGCTCGATTGCGACGCGCTGGACATACCCTGGCCTGGCGATGGGCTGCATCTGGAGGCATTAACGGAGGCGCTATGCGCGGAGCGCGGTCCCGTCTGGCGCACGGTGCTGAACCAGGACAACCTGATCGTGGCAGTGAACCAGGCGATTACCGACGATGATTGTGTCATTCGTGATGGTGATGAGGTGGCGTACTTTCCGCCGGTAACCGGTGGCTGACATGATAGATGCCGTAATAACGCAAGTCGCTGTGCAGGAAGAGGACTTTGATATTGCCCAACTCCAGGCAGAAACCATGGGCGGGACGTGTAAGGAAGGTGCTTTGGCGACCTTTACCGGCTACGTGCGACGCGATAACGAGGGCGAGGAAGTCGACACCTTGACGCTTGAGCATTATCCCGGAATGACAGAACGCAGCATAGAGCAGATACTGCAGCAGGCGGGCACGCGCTGGCCACTCTTATGCGCAAGTGTTGTGCATCGGGTCGGTACCTTGAGTCCCGGCGACAGGATAGTCTGGGTCGGGATATCTGCCGCCCACCGCGAGGCGGCCTTCAGCGCTTGTGAATTTGTCATGGATTATCTGAAAACCCGCGCGCCTTTCTGGAAAAAAGAACGCGGTCCGGCGGGGGTCAAATGGGTATCTGTCCGCGACACCGATGCAGCGCGCGCGGCGCGCTGGAGCGAGCAGCACACGCCCTAGATAGCCTGAATGGGGGATGTGCTGCGGTCCGCTGGTGGGCTCAAATACACGATGAATATAAATAACAAGGGAGAACACGATAAATGAGTATTGATAGTCGCGAATTACGGAATGCCCTGGGGCGTTTCGCGACAGGTGTCACTTTGATTACCGCTGTTGCAGAGGACGGACGTGCTATGGGCATGACAGCCAATTCTTTTTCATCGGTGTCTCTGGATCCGCCCCTGGTGCTGTGGTCACTGCAAAATAACTCGGATGTGTATGAGATTTTTGCACGTCCACGACATTTTACCATCAATGTTCTCAGTACCGAGCAGCAGGCACTGTCCAATCAATACGCCAAAAAGGGGCAGCACGAGCTGGACCCCTCTCATTACCGCCTGGGCAAGCATGGTTCTCCCGAAATCCGACACGCACTGGTGACGCTTGAGTGCGAGCTCGACGCAACCCACCAGGGCGGAGATCACCTCATTATTGTGGGTCGAATACGAGATATGCAGCAGCGTCCGAGCGGTGAGCCCCTGCTATTTGCCAGCGGCCACTACCGCGAATTGCGGTAAGATCTCGCCGGGGCGCCACAACAGACTGTGTTATTCCCCCTCTAGCCCTTATAATATTGCTCCTGTTTGCTGGAAGCTGTTCCTGATGAAATTTTGCCCCCATTGCGGTAACACTGTGGTCCTGCGGATTCCCGAGGGAGACGACAGGGAGCGCCACGTTTGTAGCAGTTGCGAGGTCATACACTACAGTAATCCTCGTGTGATCGTGGGTTGCTTGCCCGTGTATGAGGGTAAGATTCTGCTTTGCCTGAGAGCGATAGAGCCGCGCAGGAATTACTGGACGTTGCCAGCGGGATTTATGGAAAACGGTGAAACCAGCGTACAGGGAGCCGCTAGAGAAACCTGGGAAGAAGCGAGGGCCAAGGTCGAAAACACAGAGCTTTACAGGGTGTTTGATGTGCCCTATATCAACCAGGTCTACATGTTTTATCGCTGCGAGCTGGTTGCGGGCGAGCACAGTGCCGGTCCCGAAAGCCTCGATACATGTCTTTATGCAGAAAGCGAGATTCCCTGGGATAACATAGCCTTTCCTGTGATCTCACAGACGCTAAAAGAATATTTTCCCGATGCGGAGCGCGATAACTACCCGGTCCGGGTGTCGTCTGTCGATCACCGGCCTCGACCAAAATAAAGAGCATGACCCGTTTCGTTGTCCGCCTTGGGCGCGAAAAACTGAGAGGATGTAGAGTCAATGGCGTTTCCCAAAATAGGCAATATTGCGCCCGCGCTGACATTGCTGGACCAGTCCGGTGAGAAGGTAAGTCTCAAGCAATTTCGAGGTGAGAAAAATGTCGTGCTGTACTTTTATCCGAAGGCCATGACGCCGGGTTGCACTGTGCAAGCCTGCGGCATTCGGGACAGCAAGCAGGCTCTGGCGAAGCTCCATACCGTAGTGCTTGGCATAAGCCCTGACCCAGTGGCTAAATTAGGACGCTTTGTCGACAAGCAGGACCTTAATTTCACCTTGCTATCGGACGAAGGCCATGTGGTAACAGATAAGTACGGAGCTTGGGGTTTGAAGAAATTTATGGGCCGAGAATTCATGGGTGTTCTTCGCACCACGTTCATCATCGGCAAGGATGGGCGCCTTAAACACATCATGGACAAGGTCAAGACCAAGAGCCATGACGATGACGTAATCGCCCTGATAAAAGACCTTGGGCTGTAAGTTGATCTTATGCTGAGTTATTTGTTTGAAGACGCGCCCGACTTCGGCGCAGTCAGAGAAATCTCACCAGGGATACTTTGGCTGCGTATGCCGCTGCCAATGGCCCTTGACCATATTAACCTTTATCTGCTTGAGGATGACGATGGCTGGTGGATTATAGACACCGGTATCGCCCTCGGACCGACGCAGGAGCTGTGGGAAGGCGTGTTCGAACAGTATTTTCAGGAGAAGCCGGTCAAGGCTGTACTGTCGACGCATTATCATCCGGATCATACCGGGATGGCGGGTTGGCTGTGTGAGCGGTGGCGTGTGCCTTTTTACATGACTGAGGCGGAATACTACGTCGGGCTGGCCTTCGGTCGCACAGGCAAGGATCATTTCAACTGGGAGACAGAGCTAAATCTGCTGCGCTCAGGACGGAACGCAGACCAGGTGAAGGCGGCTGTAGAAAGTTTTAAGGGACTGTCCGCCATTACGAAGCCTATGCCCACCTCATTCCGCCGACTGACTGACGGGGCATTCCTTACGATCAATGGTAATCGCTGGCAAGTGGTGATCGGTCGAGGCCACTCTCCGGAGCATGCCTGTCTGTATTGCAGCGCGCTTAATATCCTTATTTCGGGTGATCAGGTCATTCCTCGGATTACATCAAACATCAGCGTTGCGGGGTCCGAACCGGAGGGCAATCCTCTCAAGGAGTGGTTTAACTCGCTCGAGCATCTGCAGGATTTGCTGCCTGCGGACGCTCTGGTTTTGCCCGCTCACAATACGCCGTTCTATGGCCTGCATGAGCGCCTGCGTTACCTGGTTGAACACCACGAGGACCATCTGCTGGCGCTTGAAGAAGCCTGTGTCGAATCGGATCGCAGTGCCATGGACTTGCTACCGGTGATGTTCAAGCGTCCGCTGGATGGGCAAAATCTGGGGTTGGCTCTGGGAGAGTGTATTGCACACCTCAACTATCTGCATCAGCGTGGCCAGTTACAGCGGCATATCGATGAGTCGGGTTGTTACCGGTACCTGTCCGCGGATGACACGCTGCCTCTGCGTCTGCGCAAACGCGACCACGGGGCTAAAAATGACGCGCCGATAAGAGTATAAATAGATATATAACAATTACTTAGGTAGACTATCTCCGGTAATTGCGAGAAGCGCGTCCCCCGCTATGTCAGAAGGAGTCAACACCATGCCCATGCCCAGCGAAATTGGAATCATTGACCTGATGCTCGCGATTCCCGGGGATGATAACAGCAGTTTTTACGACTGGATAAAACCCTTACTGCTGGACCGTGAAAGCCACGATATGTTCAACATGCCCGCTCAGTACATGTTCAAGGATATTCCGGACACGGGTAAGCATGAGGATTACATCGCCTACACGCTGGGGCAGATGGATAAGCACGGCATCGCACGCGCGATGATCGGGCTGGGGTTCAGTGAGTTGCAGGAGAAAGCCCTGCGGCAGCACCCGGATCGTTTTTTTGCCTCCTACGAGGCCAACCCCAACCGCGGGATGGAGGAGGTGCGCAAGATTGTACACATGCACGAAAAGTTCGATATAAAGGCGGTGACCGCTTCCCCGGCGATGATCTCTCCGCCGGTGCCCGTAAACGATAAAAAATGGTACCCGATATACGCCAAACTGGTAGAGCTGGATATTCCCTTCTGCCCCTGCATGGGTGTGCCCGGTCCCCGTGTACCCTTTGGTCCGCAAAAAATGGAGTTGCTGGATGAGGTGCTGTGGTTTTTCCCTGAGCTACGTGTGGTGACTCGCCATGGTTGTGAGCCCTGGACTGATGTGGCTTGGAAAATGATGCTGAAGTATCCAAATTTACACTATATGACGAGTGCGTTTGCCCCTAAATACTATCCCCCCGATATTATTGACTTCGCCAATAAACGCGGCAGCGGACAGGTCATGTACGCGGGTTACTTTCCCATGGGTTTGTCTCTGGACAGGATTTTTCGGGAGATGCCGGATGTGCCGTTGCGGGACGAGGTGTGGCCCAAGTTCCTGCGTGATAACGCCGTACGTGTCTTTAAACTCGATCAATAGGCAACGCTGATGAAATATTTGCCGGTAAATGAGGCGCGTCAATTGCCGGGACTGCGCCTGGTATTAACGGCTGGTGTGCCTGGCCCGTGGGGGGAGGCCGCAAAATATATGCTCCAGCACAAGGGACTGGCGTATGTGCCCGTCCACCAGGATGGTGGCGGGGCAAACACCGCGCTGCGCGATTGGACGGGGCAAACCTCGGCACCCGCAGCGGTGCAGGATGATCTTCCGCCCGTATCGCATTGGCTGGATCTGATTAGCTTCATTGATCGGCTTTCACCGCACAAACCACTGCTGCCGCAGGATGCCGCAAGCAAGTTGCAGGTGATCGGGCTATCTAACCTGATCGCTGGTGTCGACGGACTGGGGTGGAACCGACGCCTGCACATGCTAGCGCCGTTGATGGGGATGGATGAACCTCCAGAAGCTATCTTGCGTCTAAGTGAAAAATACGGATGGTCTGATCACGCGTTAGCCGAAGCCGATGGGAAGTTGGTCGATATTTGTGCGGTGCTGGATAGGGCGCTGGCTCAAGACGGGGACTACTTCCTGGGCGCTGTGCCCTGCGCCACGGATTTCCACTGGGCTGCATTTTCGGGCATGCTCGAGCCGCTGCCGCAGGCAGTCAACCCTATGTCGGAGTGGATGCGG
The DNA here is from genome assembly GCF_026262645.1 of Candidatus Marimicrobium litorale. Taxonomy (NCBI): domain Bacteria; kingdom Pseudomonadati; phylum Pseudomonadota; class Gammaproteobacteria; order Cellvibrionales; family Halieaceae; genus Marimicrobium; species Candidatus Marimicrobium litorale. The sequence continues at coordinate 897,665 of NZ_SHNO01000001.1, read as the reverse complement.
ACGGCGTGGAGTAACGCGTCAGACGCGGTGCTTGCAGGCCTGACCTCTCGTCTTGTGGCGCATCGCGACATGATGTTTGAGCGCCACATTACGACGCCGCTGGATTATCTCGAGGATTGAACTATGTTATCGCAACAAGAATTATCCGACCGTTTCGAAATTCAGGATCTGGTATTTCGTTACGCCGAACTAATTGACACCAAGCAGATCGATCGTCTGCGTGATGACGTTTTTACCGAAGACGCCCACATTGATTATGGTGTTATGGGTGGCAGTGTGGGTGATGTAGATACCACGCTCGAGTTTCTCAACTCTGCGCTCACCGATGCGCTGTTTCCCAACTCCCAGCATCTCAATGCCAACGTTCAGATCAAGGTAGACGCTGACAGCGCAACGGGGCGCGTTATGTGTTTCAACCCGATGGAAATGGTAGTGGCCGGCAGTGATAACCAAACCTACTTTCTCGGGCTTTGGTACGTCGATGAGTATCGGCGTACGACGCGGGGCTGGCGGATATCGCGGCGAGAGGAGGTAAAAAGCTGGGTTTTTAATACCCCGGACTTCATGAACCTGTAATCCGCGAGGCGCGATGTGGCCTGCTAGTGGATCGCGCCTACGTCGCCCTGGTCCCGAGTAGTTTGGAGCTGTGATCAATAGAGCAATACAAGGCGAGGAGAGCACCACACAAACGCTAAAGCGGTGATCGGCGCACAAGGGTAGGCCGTCCAGTCAGGGTGTCTTACAGGGGTCTGCGGGCGTCAGAGGTTGCTCGGTCCAGGCGGCCGGCAGGTAATCAAGTGCCAAATGACCGACAACATCGCGTAATTGTTGTTCCAGAGCGGTTAGCCTCTCCGGCCCTGCTTTTGAAGCATAGTGCGCGCAAACCTCGTTTATGACCTCGATACTCTGCGCTATCAGGTCGAGGCCTCGCGCGGTAAGCTGTATTTCCTTGGCGCGCTTGTCGCCATTGTCGATGCCCCGTGAGATATAGCCCATTCGCTCGAGTTCCTTAAGCATTTTGCCCATGGCTTGCTGGGTGACCTGTGCGCGTCTTGCGAGCTCCGTTACTCTGACAGCACCTGCGCCGAGATTGGCGAACACCACATTGTGCGCAGGTCGAATTTGCTCGTGTCCTCGCGCCGAGAGGCCCTGTCGTATGCGACGTTCAAAATCGCGGGAGAATTCGCGCAGGAGGCGGGGCAGGTTATTTGATAGCAGACTGGCTGCTGCCTGGTTCTGTTCTGCGACTGACTGGTCCACGATGGCCTCCAGAGGAGCGTCTCATTATTACCTGCCGAGCTATAGTTTAGACGCTTTCAGCAATCTGTCATGTCCGGTGGCTCACAGAGCGCATAATTGATTCACGAGGCGCGCATCCGCTACACTGCGACGCACTTCATGCTTCGGAAGAATGCGCTATGGCCCGAATAATTACGTGCAATACCAATGGCATACGTGCGGCAGCCCGCAAAGGCTTCTTTGACTGGCTGAGCAGGGTAAATGCAGACGTGGTGTGTATTCAAGAGACCAAGGCACAGCGTGACCAGCTGGGTGACCCCGTGTTTTCTCCGCGTGGTTATCACTGCTACTACAATGACGCGATAAAAAAAGGGTATAGCGGCACCGCACTGTACAGCCGGGTAAAGCCAAGGAAAGTGGTGACTAGACTCGGCTGGGACCCGCTCGATTCCGAGGGGAGATACCTTCAGGCGGACTATGAAGGACTCAGCGTGATCTCTCTCTACATGCCATCAGGATCATCCAGTGAAGAGGTGCTGGCCAAAAAAATGCGGTTTATGGAACTCTTTCTTGATCACCTGCGAGGGTTACGTCGCAAGCGAAGGGAATTCATCATCTGTGCTGACTGGAATATTTGTCACCAGAACATCGACCTCAAGAACTGGCGCAGTAACCAGAAAAATTCGGGCTTTCTGCCGGAAGAAAGAGCCTGGCTTGATGTTTTATATGACGAGGTAGGCTACGTAGACTCGTTTCGACTGGTCAATAACGAGCCGGACCAATACACCTGGTGGTCGAACCGGGGGCAGGCCTGGGCTAAAAATGTGGGTTGGCGGTTAGATTACCAGGTGATTACACCTGGTCTGGTGGATGCGGTACGCGCGTCGGATATCTACAAAGAGGAGCGTTTTTCGGACCATGCGCCTCAAATTATGGACTACCACCTCGATATCAAAGCGTGAGGCTTTTGACAATGGAGGTGGTCGACAACGCGGTTTGCTCTGGCTGGTTGTCGAGCGCCAGGGCGCGGCCTTGGCGCTTCGTTGCGGGCGCGCCTTAAACATTGTAAATTAGCGGCGATTTTAACGCTCTGAGAAGAGCCGCAGCCGAGAGATTGTCCTGATGAGCTTTTTTATTGCCAGTGCCCACGCTCAAGAAGCCGGAACGTCCCAGCCAGGTGGGGATATGTTCCAGATTTTTTTCCTGGTTGGACTGTTCGTCCTGTTTTATTTCATCGCCATACGCCCTCAACGCAAGCGCCAGAAGGAGCATACCGAGCTGGTCTCCGCGCTGTCCAAGGGTGATGAGGTGGCAACCAGTTCCGGTATTCTTGGCAAGGTCACAGCGCTGGATGATAACTACATGGTGCTGACCGTCGCGAATAATGTGGATATGAAGTTCCAGCGCGTGCACGTGCACGCGGTGCTGCCCAAGGGAACGCTGAAAGAAATCGGCTGAGGATGGCCCTGTCCTACCCGCGCAGGATAGACCTGGCTCAAATACCGACGCCGCTGCAGTTTCTGGAGCGCGCATCGAGACAGTGGGGTCGGGGTCATCGCCTCTGGGTCAAGCGTGATGACTTGACCGGTTGCACCCTGAGCGGTAACAAGGTCCGCAAGCTGGAATTCATTGCTGCCCATGCGATTGATAACGGCTGCGACACCTTGATTACCTGTGGCGGCCTGCAAAGTAATCATTGTCGCGCGACTGCGTTCGCAGGGGCGCAGCTGGGCCTCGATGTTCATCTTGTTCTGCGGGGCGACGCGCCGGCCGAAAACGACGGCAACCTACTTCTCGATTATCTGGCTGGCGCCAGGGTCAGTTGCTATCCGGCGATACAGTATCGCGAGGAAATCGATAGCTTGTTGGCGCAGTGGCAGGCGCATTATGCGGCAGAGGGCAAGAAGGCGCTGGTAATCCCCACGGGTGGTAGCGATGGTGTCGGTGTGTGGGGATACATCGCCGCGTGCGAGGAGCTATCGCAGGACTTTAGCGCGGCGGGCATTGCAGAGGCTCACGTCGTTACCGCGACAGGTTCCGGTGGCACTCAAACAGGTCTCACACTGGGTGCAGCATTGCACCGTCTGCCTGCGACGATCTGGGGCGTGAATGTCTGCGATGACGAAGACTATTTCCTGCGCAAGGTGGCGCAGGATGCGGCGGACTGGCGTCAGCGCTATTCTGATGTACCCGCTGTCGAGATTAGCCCGAGGGTATTGGACGGCTATGTAGGCAAGGGATATGCGGCGGCAGATACCGCGGTGTTCGAGTTGATGGCGGAGTTGTGTCGATTGGAAGGGCTGGTGCTGGATCCGGTCTACACCGGCAAGGCCTTCTCCGGTATGGTTGCAGAAATTGCTGCCGGGCGTTTTGAGGGCTGCAAGGACATCGTCTTTTTGCATACCGGTGGTGTTTTTGGCCTGTTCCCGCAGCGCGCTGCTATGCAGGGTGCCCTCCGCGGCACACGATAAAATAATAAGGCAGGAGCAGAGCAATCACGGAGTTTATTGAAGAGCTGAATGGACTGGTTTGGGGCCCTGCCATGTTGGCACTGTTATTGGGGACGGGCATCTACCTCACAATCGGTCTGCGCTTTATGCCTCTGCGCCGCATTCCCGATGGCATTAAATTATTATTGCGAGGGCGGTCGAGCAACGCAGCGGGTGATATCCCGCCTTTCAGCGCATTGATGACCTCTCTGTCAGCGACGATAGGCACCGGCAATATCGCCGGCGTTGCGACAGCCATCGCGCTGGGTGGCCCGGGCGCCCTGTTCTGGATGTGGATGACCGCCCTGTTCGGGATGGCGACCAAGTATGCAGAAGCCGTCTGTGCCGTGCAGTTCAGAGAGCGGGATGGCCAGGGTAATTACTGCGGCGGTCCGATGTATTACATCCGCAACGGCCTGCATCGCCGTTGGCGTCCTCTGGGCGTAGCGTTTGCTATTTTTGGCAGTCTGGCCGGATTCGGTATTGCCAACACGGTGCAGTCCAATTCAGTGGCAGATGTCATGGAGAGCACATTCGGGGTGCCACCGCTTGCCGCTGGCCTGACGCTCATGGTCCTCGTGGGAGCGGTGGTGCTGGGTGGAATTCGACGTATTGCCAGTGTGGCGAGCCTGCTGGTGCCCTTTATGGCGCTGGCTTACCTGATCGCGGGCTTGGGCATTGTTTTGTTGAACATAACGGAAGTGCCTGACGCTTTGAGTACGATCGTAGCATCGGCATTCAGTCCTACGGCCGCCACCGGCGGTTTTGCCGGGGCCACTGTTTGGGCGGCGCTGCGCTGGGGTGTAGCGCGAGGTATTTTCTCCAACGAGGCGGGGCTGGGTTCCGCACCCATAGCCCATGCGGCCGCACGCACCAATCAGCCGGTGGAACAGGGTATGATCGCAATGTTGGGCACGTTTATCGATACGCTGATTATTTGTACGATTACCGGTCTGGTGATTGTGATAACCGATGTGTGGCCCAGCGGTGTAAGCGGAGCCAGTCTCACCAGTATGGCTTTTTCCACCGCATTGCCAGGCGGTGATTATATGGTCGCTACCGGGTTATGCCTGTTCGCGTTCACCACTATAATTGGCTGGTCTTTTTACGGTGAGCGCTGCATGGTATTTCTGTTCGGCACCGGCGCCATAGTGCCTTTCCGGGTTGCCTGGGTACTGGCGGTGCCGGTCGGCACGGTGTTTAAGCTGAGTACGGTATGGTTAATAGCGGACACACTCAATGCGCTTATGGCTATTCCCAACCTGATTGCATTAATTTTGCTGGCGCCATTGGTATTTCGCTTGACGCGTGAATATCGGGTCCAGCCGCAAGGGCAGACGCACTAACACCTTGCCTCACAGGAGAAGTCGCGCGAGTTATCGGGAGCGTTTTCATGGCGGAAATACTGAATAGCACGCAGGAATGTGTGGAGCGAACCATTGAGCGGCAGGGCAAAGACCTGGTTATTGCTGCGCCGCTGGGGTTGGGCAAACCAGTACAACTTCTTAACGCATTTTATGAGCGAGCACTTTCTGACCCGACGCTATCTTTGCACATCGTCACCGCACTTTGCCTTGAGGTGCCGAAGCCAGCGAGCGACCTGGAAGCTGCATTTTTAGCACCGTTGCGACAGCGCTTGTTCGGGGACTACGAGGAGCTCAGTTTTTACGCCCCTTACCGCGATGCTCGTCTGCCCGACAATATCCGCGTGACTGAACTCTATCTGCGCGCGGGATCGATGAAGGGCAGGCCTGCCGCTCAGCGCAGCTATATTGCCAGCAATTACACTCATATCGCCCGCGATATGTTGGATCTTGGCGTTAATGTTCTGGTGCAGCTTGTTGCCTGTCGTGACGAGGAGGAGGGGCTTGCTCTGAGTCTGTCCAGTAATGCTGATTTGAGCCTCGAAATACTGGATCTGCCGCGCGCGTCACGGCGGCGCCCACTGTGTCTTGCCCAAATCCATGCAGACTTGCCCTACATGGAACTGGATGCCGAGGTGCCCGTCAACGCCTTTGATCTGGTGGTGCGCAATAAAGCATATGACCGTACGCTTTTTGCGGTGCCCAACGCGTCAGTGCCCGCTCGTGACTACGCTATGGCGATGCATGCAAGCAGCCTGATTCCCGACGGAGGCACCCTGCAGATCGGTATTGGTGCATTGGGCGATGCACTTGCACAGGTCTGTATCCTGCGTGAGGAGAAGGGTGAGGCTTACTCTTCATTGCTCGATAAGCTGGATCGTGCCAAATCAACGCCACGCCATTGCGAGGCGTTCAGCAAGGGGCTTTATGTCTCTACTGAAATGCTGGTGAACGGCGTTCTTCACCTGGTCGAGCGCGGTGTCGTTAAGCGCAGGGTGTATGACAATTTGACGCTGCAACAGGGCATTAATGAAGGCAGTATTTCAAAACGAATTGACGAGCGCTTATTCGTCTACGCTCGGGAACACGGCCTTATGCCGCGTCAGTTGGATAAGGGTAGCCTGGAACATTTGCAACACTGGGGTATCTTGCCGGCAGAGGTCAAGCTTGGCGGCGACCGCTTATCCATAGATGGCAGCGGTATGCCCAACGACATGGATGATGCAGAAGTGCGTGATGCCCTTCTGGCCATGGTTGATGGAGACGTTCTGCGTAACGGACGGCTGCTGCACGCGGGATTTTTTCTCGGCCCGCGGGATTTTTATCAGCGGCTGCGCGACCTGACGCCGAGGCAGCGCAAGGAAATCTGTATGACAGGCGTGCGGCGCACCAATCAATTGTTACTCGATTATCCGCTTTACAGCGCACAGCGTCAGGGTGCGCGCTTCATTAATACGGGTATGTTGGTATCGCTGGACGGATCGGTAGCCTCTGATGCGCTGGAGGACGGTACCGTTATCAGCGGTGTAGGTGGGCAATATAATTTTGTGGCAATGGCTCATGATCTCCCCGGGGCGCGCTCTATTCTGTGTATTCGCAGTACTCGCGGCGAGGGCAAGCAACTGCAGTCGAATGTGGTGTCGAGCTATGGCTACACCACTATCCCGCGCCACCTCCGGGATATTGTCGTGACTGAGTACGGAGTGGCTGATCTGAGAGGTCAAAGTGACGGAGAGGTCGCCCGTCGTCTCATTAATATCGCAGACGGCCGCTTCCAGGAAGATCTGCTGATAGCGGCCCGTGATCGCGGCAAAATCCCGCAGGATTATGCGTTGCCGGAATCGGCAAAGAGGAATACGCCAGAGCATCTCACCGCTATTATGGCGCCGTACCGCAAGGCCGGGATGCTGCCTGATTACCCCTTTGGCACAGACCTTAGTGAGCAGGAGCTCGCTCTGGCGGCCAGTTTGAAAGCGATCAAGTCGCTCAGCCATGACCCTGCACATTTTATCGCCAATACGTTTCGGGCGCTTTTGCATCGGGCGGATGCGGAAGCGGCAAGGCCATTCCTCGAGCGGGTTCAACTCGATCACCCCGATACAACCCGCGAATTTATATTGCAGCAGCTATTGCTGCTGCAACTGGAGGAGCGAGGCGTGCTAAAGGTCAGTTGATCTGCCTGGGGTGTTTGCTGGCGGTTGCTTGAACAAGTCGGTATCCTGTGAGTATGCCGAGTGAAATAAATGACAAATTGGTCGTCGCGATTTCCTCTCGTGCCCTGTTTAATCTTGACGACAGTCATCATGTTTTCGAGGAGGACGGTCTGCAGGCCTATTCCGAGTATCAGGTGGCGCGGGAAGAGGAGCCTCTAACGCCCGGAGAAGGGTTTCCGTTGGTGCAAAAGCTGCTCCGTCTCAACGGCACGCTCGACCCGTCCTGCCAGGTAGAGGTGGTCTTGCTGTCACGGAATAGCGCGGACACAGGACTGCGCATTTTTAACTCCATTCAGCACTACGAGCTGGATATCACCCGGGCCGCGTTTTGTGGCGGAGAAAGTCCCTGGCGTTATATTAATGCGTTTGGCTGTAAATTATTCCTTTCGAGTGAGGCGCAGGATGTGCGCCGTGCCCTGGATAATGGTGTGGCGGCAGCGACGCTGGTGTCTCGAGGTGCAGGTGCCTCAGAGAGTGAGTTATTGCGTTTCGCTTTCGATGGTGATGCAGTTGTGTTCTCCGACGAGGCAGAGCAGGTCTACAAGCGCGATGGCCTCGAAGCCTTCACCGCGAGCGAGCAGGCGGCGGCCAGAGAGCCATTGAGAGGGGGTCCATTCAAGCCTTTTCTTGCGGCTTTGCATCGATTGCAGCAGGCTTTTCCCCCGACAGAGGCCCCTATACGAACGGCGCTGGTTACGGCCCGCTCAGCGCCCGCGCATGAACGGGTGATTCGTACTCTGCGTGCCTGGAACATTCGCATCGACGAGTCCATCTTTCTGGGCGGGCTCAACAAGACCGAGTTTCTAAGGGCTTACCAGGCGGATGTATTCTTCGACGACCAGCAGACTCACTGCGATTTGGCGAGTCCCCATGTGGCAACCGGACACGTACCCCACGGCGTTGCAAACCGCTGAATCACCCTGCGCCTTTATTACTTTTGATTTGGCAAATGTGTCAATCTATGTCTATCCTTTATAAGGAAGGACAGTCTGCGTCACACAATCCGGCGCTTTATCGCGGAGATCGATATGAAACTTCAGCAGTTGCGTTATATATGGGAAGTGGCACACCACGACTTAAATGTCTCAGCAACTGCACAAAGCCTGTATACCTCCCAGCCGGGTATCAGTAAGCAAATCAGACTGCTTGAGGATGAGCTTGGCGTGGAGATTTTTGCGCGGAGCGGTAAGCATCTTACCCATGTCACGCCCGCGGGCGAAGCCATTCTCGGGGCCGCTGAAGAGGTGCTTTTCAAGGTGAAAAGTATCCGGCAAGTTGCAGAGGAGTTCGCTGACGAGAAAAAAGGTAGTCTGTCCATTGCCACTACTCATACGCAGGCGCGCTATGCGTTGCCCGACACGATCAAGGGGTTTATAGACGAATACCCGGATGTTGCGCTGCATATGCATCAGGGCACGCCGATGCAGATTTCTGAGATGGCGTCGGATGGCACTGTTGACTTTGCGATTGCGACGGAGGCGTTGGAGTTGTTTTCCAACCTTATTATGATGCCTTGCTACCGTTGGAACCGTTGCATACTGGTGCCAAAAAATCATCCGCTGGCGCAGGTATCACAGATCACTTTGCAGGACGTCGCAGCCCATCCAATCGTCACCTATGTCTTTGGCTTTACCGGTCGCTCCAAACTCGATGATGCCTTCATGGCAGAAGGGCTCGTGCCTAAGGTCGTTTTTACCGCGACCGATGCCGATGTAATTAAAACCTATGTGCGTTTGGGGCTGGGCATCGGGATCATCGCAGGTATGGCTCACGACGAGAGCATCGACAGTGATCTCGTAGCGATTGATGCAAGCCATTTATTCGCCAGCAGTATTACGCAGATTGGCTGCCGGAGAGATACATTTTTACGGGGTTATATGTACGATTTTATTGCGCAGTTCGCGCCTCATCTGTCACGTGAACTAATTACGGACGCTTTTGGTTGTAAGTCAAAAGCGGAGCTCGCCGATTTGTTTTCACACCTCGAACTGCCGGTTTATTAGTCAGGTCGGCACGCGGGTAACGGCCTGTCTCAATCGTCAAGGGCTTGTGTATGGCGGGCCACAATGGTTAGATTGTCGCGTCGTCTTATCTTACTTGTGCACTGGGAGAATACATCGTGGAATTGGTTTGCCTGGACCTTGAAGGAGTGCTTGTACCCGAGGTCTGGATAGCGTTCGCAGAGCGCACCGGTATCGAGGAGCTAAAAGCGACCACCCGCGATATTCCCGATTACAATGTGCTTATGAAACAGCGTCTGGAGCTGCTCGATCGGCACGGTTTGAAGATCGACGATATACAGGACGTGATTGGCACACTGCAGCCGCTACCCGGCGCTGTTGATTTTATCGGTTGGTTACGGGAGCGTTTTCAGGTGATCATCTTGTCAGATACATTTTATGAATTTTCGCAGCCGCTTATGCGCCAGTTGCACTGGCCAACGCTTTTCTGCCATCGCCTTGTTACGGATGAGGAGGGGAGGGTTGTAGATTACAAACTGCGCCAGGAAGATCCTAAACGTGCCTCGGTGAAGGCGCTGCACAGTTTGAATTACCGTGTACTGGCGGCGGGCGACTCGTATAACGATACCACCATGCTCAGCGAGGCGGACGTGGGCTTTTTGATACACGCCCCGCAAAATGTGATCGAGGAGTTTCCCCAGTTTCAGGCAGTGGATTCATTGGAAGCGCTCAAGGGGGCTTTCCTGGAGGCCAGTGACCGTCGGCTGGACCCCTGATTCGCGTTCCCGGCGTCTGTGGTTTTGTTCGAGCGCGCCGAGTAATTTACCAACCTTGTCCCAGGACTCCTGGTATTCCTGTTGCCATGCTGAATCCGCCACGATGCCGCCACCGCCCCAGCAGTGGACCTCCCGGCCTGACCATAACAGGCTGCGGATAGCGATATTGCTGTCCATGCGTCCGTCTGCACTGATGTAGAGCACGGAGCCGCAATAGGCCTCGCGGGAATGCGGCTCAAGCTCCGCGATGATCTCCATCGCGCGTCGTTTCGGTGCGCCCGTAATAGATCCTCCGGGGAAGCTGTCTCGCAGCAGCTCCCAGGGACCTCGATCGGGCTGTAAGTCGCCACCAATGGTGCTGACCAGGTGATGCACGGTTGGATAACTCTGCAACTCAAACAAACGGTCGACATGGATGCTCCCGGTTACGCAGCTGCGCCCCAAATCGTTGCGTAGCAGGTCGACGATCATCAGGTTTTCGGCTCTGTCTTTGGCGCTGGCGCCCAATTCCCGGCGGGCAAGCTCGTCTAATTCTCGATCCGCATACCGTGGGCGAGTGCCTTTTATGGGTGATGTCTCTACCCTCTGACCATGCAGGGAAAGAAAGCGTTCCGGTGATAAACAGGTCAGAACCTGGCTGTCGGGCAGTGTCAGGTAGGCCGAAAAAGGCGCAGCTGCGACCCGGCGGAGAGTGCGGTAAGCTGCCCACGGATCACCGCGATAGCCGCTGCTATAGCACTGGCTCAGGTTTACCTGGTAGCAGTCTCCGGCGTGGATATAGGCCTGCACACGCTCAAAGGCCTCGCGGTACTGATCCGCCGTAACGTTGGATGCGAAGGGCGCAGTAATGACAAGGTCGCTTTCTTGTCGTGTGGCTGCACTCCGTAATCTCGACAACAGGTCGGCCCTCTCCGCAGTGCTGACCTGTGGCAGGCAAACGAGAACAGAGCGCTGCAGCAGGTGATCCTGCACAATGCCCCAGTCATAAGCACACAGTTGGGCGCTGGCGTTGTTGGAGGGCGTGTGACTGGAGTTGATATCGTGCAGCGTTTCGCCGAGCCCGTAACCGAGGTATCCCAGTATGCCTCCACAGAAGGGAATGTCCGGTGAGACCGGCTGTATGCCGTGATAGTGTGTCTGATGAAAACGGGCCAGCTCGTTAAACCAGTTGCGACAGGCCGCTTCCCCTGCACCCGCGCTAAGGTGTGGCAGGTCTGTGGCAGAGGGATTCGCAGCCAACAGATCGTAGCGGCCGGACGCCGCATGCGGAAAGCTGCTGTCGAGAAAGACCGCCCTGGGCAGGTCGCGAATACGCTCAAATAACTCGCAACTGTCGGCGAAGTACGGTATTTCTTCTAGGTGGGCCGATTTGCTCATCGCACTGTCTGGTAGTCCTTGTGGGCACAAGCCCGGGTGGGGTGGTATAAATCGCTGATCTGCGGTGAAATAACAAGCATCTGCGTTGAAAAGAACAGAAATGCAAGGCCCGTCTCAATTGACTTTAAACGCCCGGCAAATTACTGTGACACCCCGAATTTCTTGTAGATTCGCATCCTAAGCCTGCTCACCATGACTTGCAACCGGGGCGCTTTCCTGGGGAATGGCGCAGGCCCTCCAATAGGCGCCTTGGGTAATGTTTGGATCATAGGAATTATGACAAAAAAAAGCAGCACCGACCTCGCAGCGACACTGCACAATCCCTTCGCCCGGGACAATGAGAAAGAGTTCCGGGTGCCGGGGCAAATTGCATCGGAACCGGGGCCCTACGAGGAGTCCATGAAGGCGGGCTGGGAGCTGCAACAGCGCCCTCACGTCACCGCAGGCGTCAAGAACGTCCAACGTCAGCACCAGAAAGGCCGTATGACCGTATGGGAGCGAATTCGCTATCTGAGCGATGAGCCGCCGACAGTGCTCTATCAAAACTGGGGTCCGAATCTGGATGGTGCCTCGCTGGTAACAGCAGTGATCAAGGTCAACGGTCGGGACGTCGCCCTTTACGGCCACGATTTTACGGTGCGTGCTGGTTCTATGGATGCCACGAATGGCGCCAAACTGGCGCGCCTGTTTGAGCTCGCCGCCCAGCAACGTATTCCCGTTGTGGGCCTTAATGACAGCGCGGGTGCCTATATTCCAGCCGGTATCGGTGGACTTGACGGTTACGCCGAGGCATTTGCCGCGCTGCGTAAGATCAGCGGCATCGTTCCGAGCATTATGTGTATGTTTGGATTCAATGCGGGGGGCGGTTCTTACTTGCCGAGGCAGGGTAGCTTCCTGATTCAGCCTAAAGATACGTTTTTTGGTCTAACAGGCCCCGGCGTGGTCAAGTCAGTGCTGGGAGAGGATGTCACGCCTGAAGAGTTAGGGGGTCCTGGCGTCCACAGCCAGAGTGGAGTAACCGACTTTGTCGTGAAGGACGAGGTTGCCGCCCTGCGCAAGGTGCGTGAGTTATTGAATTACCTGCCTAGCTATAACGGCGAGATGTCTCCTCCCCAAGCCAGTTCTGACCCTTTTGATCGCAAGACCTGGGACATTGATATATTACTCAAAAAAGCATTTAACTCGCCGACGGGTTTTAACACGCCCATCGATATTACAATCCTCATACAACAGTTGTGCGATCATGGTGATTTTCTTGAGGTGCAGCCTGATCGTGCCCGCAACACGGTTTGTGCTCTTGGGCGAATGGGCGGCAATGTGATCGGGTTCGTAGCGAATAACTCCGCTGTAGCCTCCGGTCAGATCGATATCGATGCCTCATACAAAAATGCGCGCTTCATACGCTTTTGCAATCTTTACAACATTCCCATGATTTTTCTGGAAGACACCACCGGTTTTCTGCCAGGTAAAGAACAAGAGGCTGGAGGCATCGTGCAGGCAGGCAGGGCTATGTTGGACGCCATCGTTGACTTGCGAACCCCTCGATTCCTGGTTCTCGTGCGCAATGCGTTTGGCGGCGCGTACGCTTCGTTTAACAGTGTCCCCACGGGCGCTGACTTCGTGGTGGCCTTGCCTACAACCCGTGTGGCGGTCATGGGGCCGGCCGGGGTGGAGTACGTATACAAGGATGAGTTGCGCAAGATTCGCGGTTCAGTGAAGAAGAGGGTCGAGGCGGAGACGCAGGCTCAACTCTCTGCAGGCCTATCAAAAAATCAAGCGGCCGAGACAGCGCAGCAACTCATTGATGACTGGGTCAAGTCAGAAGAGGCGTTATTAGTGCAGCGCTATGAGCAGGAACTGATGAACCCTAACGAGGCGCTCAGCCTGGGGTCTATTTCCCAAATAGTTATGCCTTCAGATTTGCGACGAGTGTTGGCGGAGAATATGGCGTTTTATCTGCGTCGTTATCAGGCGGAGCCGCTGCAGGCAGTGCAGCGCGAATTCCACTAGTCGATTATTGCGGCACCGCAATAGAGGAAAATGTCGTGTCTAACGAATTTTATTTAAACAATCCGCTCGTGCATAGTGATCGCCGCTTGGGCCGAGCGACCTCGGCTTGGGTTCGGCAATTTGATTGCGGCGGAATTCGACCATTGATTATTTGCAGGGGGCCTATCCGCAAAGAGGCCATGGATACCTTTGCTGAGATGGGCATTGAGCACTTTGGTATATTGCTGTCGGAAAAGGACTCAATTGTTTACCGCAATGCACTGGCGCCTGAACTGCGATCGCTAACTAATCCAGACCGCGTACACCGCGTACCGGATTACAGCGGCGCAAACAAAGAAGAGCGTGAGCAACGTATTGAGCAGATCATTAATATCGCAAGAGATAACGATTATAACGCGATATTTGCTGGCTATGGTTTTATGGCGGAAGACCAAACCATGGTTGCCGCCATGGAGAAGGCTGGTCTGAATTTTATCGGTCCCTGTTCGCGCACGGTGCATGATGCAGGCTTAAAGGACGAGGCAAAACGTACTGCGCTCAAATGCGGCGTATCGGTAACACCCGGCATCGACAACGGCACCGCGCTTGCACTCCTGAAAAAGCACCCGGACGTTGCCGCGCTCAAGGCGCTGGTGAAGGCCCATGGGCTGAATGTGCCCGACAAAACGCTGGAAGACAGTCACGTCGAGCTGGCAGATAAAGCGGATATTGTTTTATCAGCCTCCTATGAGAAAGGCATAGATATTTACACGGTGGATGAGCTGTGTGATGCACTCACTGAGGCCGTTGATAAAATGACCGCAGAGTATCCCGAAAATCGGGTTCGTCTTAAGGCTATCAGTGGTGGTGGTGGCAAAGGTCAGCGTATTCTCGGTATTGGCGAATCGGCACGCACGCCAGAGATGGTGCGCGAGATTCTTAACGAGGTAAAAACTACCGGCGTAGGGGACAATAAAAATGTCCTCGTGGAATTGAATATAGAAACCACTCGGCACAACGAAATTCAGGTTATCGGTAATGGTGACTGGAGTATAACGATGGGTGGGCGGGACTGCTCACTGCAAATGCACGAGCAAAAACTGCTGGAGGTTTCAGTCACTGTTGAATCACTGCAAAGAGCTATTGATCAAGCTGAGGCTTCAGGTCAAACCGAGGAGGCTCGCATCCTCAAGCAGGATTTAAAAACATTGATAGCAATGGAGAATGAAGCGGCGGCATTTGGCGCTGCAGTCGGTCTGGATTCTGTTTCCACCTTCGAGTGTATTGTCGACCGCGATAAGCATTTCTTTATGGAAATGAATACCAGGATACAGGTGGAGCACCGCGTAACGGAGCTTTGTTATGCTTTACATTTCGTCAATCCGGACAACAGTGCAGACAGCTTTACCGTAGAGTCTTTGGTTGAGGCAATGGTCTTGCTCGCTGCTCACGGACCGAAATTGCCGAAGCCGACGCGCGTCCCACGATACAACGACAGCGTTGAAGCGCGTCTCAATGCGACCAATCAGGCACTTCAACCACATGCGGGCGGTGTCATTGAATCGTGGAGTGATGCTACCGAGCGCGAGATCCGTGACGATCAGGGAATCAGCCTGCACAATCCTGATACCGACGTTTTCATGAAATACACGCTGGCGGGCGCCTATGACTCTAACATTGCGCTGCTCCTCACTGTTGGGGAAACTCGTCTGGATACGTATGAGCAGATGGCAGAGACAATTCGTCAGACGCGAATGCGTGGCCAGGATCTGGCCACTAACCTTGAGTTTCACTACGGCCTGGTGAATTGGTTTATCGGTCAAAATATTAATGCGCGGCCCACCACGCGTTTTATCGTTCCTTATTTGACAGCGATAGGCGAACTGAAAGAGCGCGCTAACGATCTGGATGTGCGAATGGCCTATAAGACTATTTGCGCTAACGAGCTGTCGGAACTGCAAGGCGGTGAAGCGACATCTATGGCACAAGTGCTGCAGAGCAAAGAAAGCCTTTACCTTCGGCCTTTGGAATTGCTCATTAGTGAGCCTCATATCATGGCGGGATGGCTCAGCGTCAATCGAGACTGTTACACGTTGATCGACGGGAAAATTAGCTGGAACGAAAACCCCATCGCGCTATTGGCGGATACCTATCATTTTCTGAACATGGATTTTGTGCCTGGCGACAACCCTCCAGCCGCTACCATGATATGGGATCATGACAATGACATATTACAAGATGCGCTCAAATTTTATAACGAGCTAACTAACCGCCTCGATGCCCAGGACTGGGTGGAATTGAACACGTTGCTCGACGCGCAAGACCCGCCAAAAGGCCTTAGTAAACGTATCTGGAGACAGGTTCGCGCAGCCCATATTGGATTCCAGGCAGGTGCTGATGTGCTCGCAGCGCTGCCGAGCATTGCCGAGGCTACGGGCTACTACGATCTGACCGTTAACCCTAACCTGACTATCAATATACCCGAGCGTCTCACCGATGAAACGCATCAGGAGCTAATGGCCAAGGTGCTGGTGCCGCCGCCAGTAGCTAATTCGGATGAAATTCTTGCGGAGAGTGGCGGGATGTTTTATTCGCGCGAAACTCCAGAGCACGAGGTGTACGTAAGCAAGGGTGATCACTTCGAGGCGGGGGACCCGCTGTTTATTGTTGAGGTGATGAAAATGTTTAACAAAGTGTACGCGCCATTTTCAGGCACTATCAAAGAGGTGCTGGTAGAGTCGGATGGTATGATTATCAGCAAGGGGCAGACTATCTTCAAGATTGAGCCTGACGAGGTCTTGGTGCAGATAACACCCGAGGAGCAAGCGGCTCGGCGGAAGAACATAACCGGCCAGTTTTTGGCTCAGTTGTAGAGGACACAGGACATGATTACAGCACTGGACCATATAGCAATTGCCGTGCCGGATCTCGAGAAAGCCATTGCGCGTTTTTGTGAGGATTTCGGTCTCGATCTGGGAGGCACAGAAGATGTGGTGGAGGCCAAGACCAAGGCGGCGTTCATTCCCTTGCCACCTACGAATATCGAATTGATACATCCTTTGGACAATGAGGGTCCAGTAAAAACGTTTTTGGAAAAAAAGGGCGGCGGATTGCACCACCTCTGTTTCCGCTCGGATGATATTGAAGCAGACGTGCAGCGCTTGCGCGAGAAGGGTTACCAGTTCCTCTCTGAAAAGCCTTCGCGTGGCGCTCACGATTCGATGGTGATTTTTATCCATCCCAAGAGCTGTGATGGCGTGCTTATAGAAATCAATCAGCCGTCTGGAGACAGCCACTAAAAAGGCCGTGGTGTTTCGCCTTTCTGTATTCAAAGAGCACACCTCGGCGCGCACCGGCACCTTAGGGCGGCTTACTTTCAGCGCTTAATACCTTTTTTGGGGTACATCGAATGAGCAAAGATATTTACGATAAGTCAAGGGCCACCACAGCCGAATGGGCTGAGTTGGCCACGAAACAACTCAAGGGAAAGAGCCCGGATGAGTTGACTTGGCAAACCGCCGAGGGGATTCCAGTAAAAGCGCTTTACACCGAGGCAGACACCGAGGCGCTTGAGTACACTGATACGATGCCGGGGATGTCGCCCTACATTCGCGGCCCTCAGGCAACTATGTACGCTGGGCGTCCTTGGACAATCAGGCAATACGCGGGATTTTCGACGGCGGAGGAGTCTAATGCCTTCTACCGTAAAGCCCTTGCAGCTGGTGGTCAGGGTATTTCGGTAGCCTTTGATCTTGCGACGCACCGGGGTTACGACTCGGATCATCCTCGTGTCACCGGCGACGTTGGCAAGGCGGGCGTAGCTATCGATTCCGTCGAGGATATGAAAATCCTGTTCGATGAAATACCGCTCGATAAAGTGTCTGTATCCATGACAATGAATGGCGCGGTACTGCCGGTGCTTGCCGGTTATATCGTGGCGGCTGAAGAGCAGGGAGTCGCGCAGAAAGATCTTGCGGGGACCATCCAAAACGACATCCTCAAAGAGTTCATGGTAAGAAATACCTATATCTATCCGCCCGCGCCGAGTATGAAAATCATCGGCGACATTATCGCTTACTGTTCAGAACACATGCCCCGGTTCAACACGATCTCGATTTCCGGTTACCATATACAAGAGGCGGGCGCTAACGCGGCGCTGGAGCTGGCGTACACGCTGGCAGATGGCAAGGAGTACATCCGCACGGCTGTGAATGCGGGTCTTGGTATCGATGATTTTGCACCACGCCTGTCCTTCTTTTGGGGCATTGGTATGAACTTTTACATGGAAATTGCCAAAATGCGCGCGGCCCGCTTGTTATGGACGCGTATCGTTGGTGAATTCAATCCGCAGAACCCCAAAAGTTCTATGCTGCGCACGCATAGCCAGACATCTGGCTGGTCATTGACGGAGCAGGATCCATACAATAACGTTGTGCGAACCACTGTTGAAGCCATGGCGGCGGTATTTGGTGGTACCCAGTCTTTACATACCAACGCGCTCGATGAGGCGATCGCACTGCCAACTGAATTTTCTGCACGCATTGCGCGAAATACGCAGCTCATAATCCAAGAAGAAACAGGAATAACCAAGGTGGTTGACCCCTGGGGCGGCTCATATCTCATGGAAAGTCTGACGCAGGAGATCGCGGACAAAGCGTGGGAATTGATAGAGGAAGTAGAGGCGGCTGGCGGTATGGCCAAGGCGATTGAGACGGGTATGCCGAAGCTACGTATCGAAGAGGCTGCAGCAAAAAAACAAGCGCGCATCGATCGTGGCGATGATGTTATCGTGGGAGTGAATAAGTACCAGTTAGCGGAAGAGGATGACGTTGAAATCCTCGAGATTGACAATGACGCAGTGCGTAAGGCGCAACTGGAGCGGCTGGCGTCCATTCGCTCGAATCGCGACGAGAAAGCAGTGGAAGCTGTTCTGGAAGAGATACGGCAATGTGCTGCCTCCGGATCCGGTAACCTGCTGGCATTAGCCGTTGAGGCGACCCGGCGCCGTGCCACCGTAGGAGAGGTGTCTTTTGCAATGGAAAAAGAATTTGGACGTTTCAAGGCCCAGGCGCAAACGGTTTCAGGTGTTTACGGAGCTGCCTTCGATAAAGACGATTCATGGCGTGGGATTAGCGCAGAAATTGATATGTTTGTGGAAGAAAACGGTCGGCGCCCACGCATGCTGGTCTGCAAAATGGGGCAGGATGGACATGACAGGGGTGCCAAAGTAGTCGCCACCGCTTTTGCCGATGTTGGTTTCGATATTGATCTCTCCCCTATGTTTTCAACGCCAGAGGAAGTCGCTCGTCAGGCCGTAGAGAACGATGTGCATGTTGTTGGCGCCTCCTCTCTTGCAGCGGGACACAAGACGCTGGTTCCTCAACTAGTGGAAGAACTGAAAAAACAAGGGGCTGCCGATATTGTGGTAATCGCTGGAGGGGTGATTCCGAAGCAGGATTACGAGTTCCTGTTCCAGTCGGGGGTCAAGTGCGTCTTCGGTCCAGGCACACCGATTCCTCAGAGTGCTCGGGAGGTGCTTGATGCCGTCAAGGCCGCGCAGAATAAATAGTAGCGCTGACGAGCGCGCATGACGCGTTCCGAGCGTCTTCCACAATAAGCGTTCGATGGCGGCTCTATTGCGATGTTCAGAGCCCGCTTCAACAGGCGATTCCAACACGCGTATTTTCGCGATTATCTGCTTTAACATGCCGTTTACGCCGCTTGTTTATCGTTGAGGTGACAGTCGGTTTCTATCAGGTATTGCGCCAATTTGTGATGCGAAGCCGCAGTGACAGCCTTGCTTCGTGCTAGCATTTCCTAGTTGTGAACAGGAACGAGGCGTCAACGCACAGCAACCGTGTATAATCCAAGCCCTATGAAAAGTTACGAGATACAGCCAATCCTCGCCGGAAATCGCCGCGCTCTCGCCAAAGCGATCACGTTGATAGAGAGCACGTTGGATGCTCACCGGGACCAGGCGCAGGATTTACTGGAGAAACTTTTGCCCCATAGCGGCAACAGCTTACGCATAGGCATTACGGGAGTTCCCGGAGTAGGCAAGTCTACCTTTATAGAGGTATTCGGGCTTTACCTGATTGAGCAAGGCAAGCGTGTTGCCGTGCTGGCGGTCGATCCCAGTTCACCCATCGCAGGAGGCTCTATCCTGGGAGACAAGACCCGTATGGAAGAGCTGTCACGCCGGGAGGAGGCCTTTATTCGGCCGACTCCAGCTTCAGGCGCTCTCGGTGGCGTCGCGCAGAAGACCCGGGAGAGCATGATACTTTGCGAGGCTGCAGGCTATGACGTAATACTGGTAGAGACCGTGGGAGTAGGTCAGTCGGAATACCAGGTGGCTGGCATGGTGGACTTCTTTATGGTGCTCATGCTTCCCGGCGGGGGTGACGAGTTACAGGGCATCAAAAAAGGTATTATGGAGGTCGCCGATGCACTGGTCATCAACAAGGCAGATGGTGAGAGCGAATCTCTTGCGACGATGACGCAACGACAGTACATCAGCGCTATGAGCCTGCTGCGCCATACCAGTAGCTGGGAGCCTCGAGTGATGACCTGCTCTGCATTGCAGGGTGTCAATATCGATAGCGTTTGGGCGATGCTGTGTGAATTTCAGTCTGACGCTGATCGGGCTATAGCAACGAAGCGGTCTCGACAGAACAGTGACTGGATGAGAGAGTTAATGAATGAAATGCTGTTGCAGAAGCTATCGCAAAACACCGCGGTAAAGGCAATGTTGCCAGAGCTCGAGGAGGCCGTAGAGCGCGAGGAAGTAACTGCTTTTGCGGCGGTGCGCGCTGTCATGGCAAAACTGTAGTTCAGGCGAGTTGATCGCCGGTCGTGGGCGGTGGCTGCAACTCTATGCAAACCCGATAGTCTGTGGCGCATCGGGGTCGTCGGATTGCTTTATCGACTGTGCAGGAGGCCTACTGTGGGACCGCGTCGAAAAGTACTTGGATGTGGCTTGCAGGAATCGCATAGGTGATCCCGGACGGATTTTTTAACAGTGATTCCTTTGTCTTTTTTACGGCCACACTGTTAATAACGCCGATAACCTCGCCAGTTCCCGGCAGGTAAACAGGGCTTCCGCTGTTGCCAGGATACGCGGTCCCATCCAGTTGAAACACATCGTAAGGGTTGCGCAGGCGATGCCTCTGAGCCGGATTTATCGATCGCGCCTTCTCCATAGGGCGCGCCAAAGGCGAAATAGCGGCGACTATACCCCGGTGTGTAACCGGGTATAGGCCCAGCACAACACCAATCGGAAAGCCGGTAAACGCAATGTCTTGCCCCTCGCGAACGCGACTGGAGTCGCCTAGCGTCAAAGCGGGCAGGGCGCCTCCCTTGAAGCTGAGCAGGGCGAGGTCGTGCTCATGGTCGGTGCTGACCAGCTGGGCGAACCGGACGGTCGCATCTGTGCCATGTCCGGTGAATATAGCGAGCGATTGTCTGTTTTTCTGATCGAGTTTCATCGCTACAACATGAGCATTCGTAATTATTTGTTTGCCGTTTCCCACGACAAAACCAGTACCGTGGTAGGAGACAGTATCTCCCTTGCGATTGGGTTGACGGGGCGGGTAGGCGGTTCCAACGCCTACAATACTGGGGCGAATCCTATCGATCGTATCGGGCAGGCTATCAGCATAAGCGGGCTGCCAGACTGGGCCCAGTATCAAGGCACAGACAAGTGCGACGAGCGAAGATGCCGAAGCAGTTGGGGCTGCCCCTCGTGACCGAGCCCGAACGCGAAGTCTAGAAACCATACGCTTTCTTTAACGCGGGGTCGCTGTCTGCTATCAGCTTGGCCAGGTCTACCATTACCTTGCACTGTTTCCATGAAGCGTCGTCCTGCATTTTTCCGTCCACCATAACGGCGCCACTGCCATCCGGGAGCGCCTCGAGAACGCGTTTTGCCCAAAGCACTTCGTCGGCAGGTGGACTAAACACGGTCTTTGCTATGTCTATCTGGCTTGGGTGTAAGGACCAGGCACCGACACAACCCATCAGAAAGGCATTGCGGAACTGATCTTCGCAGCCTGTTGGATCATCAATCGCCCCGAATGGTCCATAAAAGGGCAGTGCACCAACACTGACACACGCATCGACCATTCGCCCGATGGTGTAGTGCCAAAGATCCTGCTGGTGGGCCGTGCGCGGTGCCTCGGGGTTGTCGGCATCGGGGTCGTCCCTGACCAAGTAGCCGGGATGACCGCCACCTATGCGAGTTGTCTTCATGCGTCGAGATGCGGCCAAATCGGCAGGCCCAAGGCTCATGCCCTGAATGCGAGGACTGGCATTGGCAATCGATTCCACGTTGGCCACGCCGAGTGCCGTTTCGAGAATACAGTGCAGCAGTATCGGTCGCTGGATGCCGGCTCGCGCTTCCAGCTGAGCCAACAGTTGATCAGCGTAGTGGATATCCCATGCGCCCTGAATCTTGGGCAGCATAATCACATCTATCTTGTCACCCACTTCAGTTACGATACGGTGAATGTCATCGAGAAACCAGGGGCTGTCGAGGCTGTTAATGCGTGTCCATAGCTGCGTATCGCCAAAGTCATTTTCTCTGGCGATTCGAATAAAACCTTCGCGTGCAGCCTCCTTGTTGTCGATAGCGACAGCGTCCTCCATATTGCCGAGCAAAATATCCACTCTGCTTGCGATACTCGGCGCCTTCTCCGCCATCTTGGGATTACTGGGGTCAAAAAAATGAATCATGCGAGAGGGGCGCACGGGTATATCCGCCAGGGGTTGCGGTGCGCCCAATGCCAAGGGCTTAAAGAAATCACGTGGACTGCGCATAAGGTATCTCCGCTGCTTTCTATGATTTGATAGTTGGGCTGCGATCGGCCAGTTGCCGGCGCAGTGCATCGTACTGCCGATAAAGATCAGGTATTTCTGATTGAATTTGTTCAACAATAGCGGCTTCGCCTCCCAGTCGCTCGACGCCGTGGGCACCGAACTCTTCCTGCAGGCGATTCACAATCCAATACGCCTGGTAGCCTCTGCGCCGGTGTTTCAGTAACTTGTTTTGCAACAGGGTCTGGAAGTGAGCTTCAAGACAATCTACCAGTTCGGAAATGCCGCTTCCCTGCGTGGCGGAAGTCGATAATACCGGCACGCGCCACGCACCATCCGGGTGCTCTGATGTCAGGGCGCCTGCGAGTTCTGATGCTGTGCGCGTCGCCATGGCACCCATATCGGCCTTGTTGACCACCAGTATGTGAGGCACCTCCAAAATGCCCGCTTTCAATGACTGGATGCTGTCACCTGATCCAGGTTGGGCGATGACGCAGGTGGTATCGCACATTCGAGATATATCGATTTCCCGTTGCCCGACGCCTACGGTTTCGATCATAACGATATCAAAGGCAGAGGCCATTACCTGGCACATTGGCCAGACCTCGGCGCTGAGACCTCCATAATGGCCGCGACTGGAGAGTGAGCGAAAGAATACGCCGCGGTCGTCGGGATTAGAGTGGAGACGCAGTCGATCACCCAGCAGAGCACCGCCACTGAGGGGGCTGGATGGGTCCACCGCCAAGACGCCGACAGTCAATCCGCGCCGTCGCCACTCGGTGATAAGGCAGGCGCCCAGGCTGGACTTTCCGACCCCCGGCGGGCCGGTCATGCCGATCATGTGCGCGCCAGGAGCAAGGGTGTCCCCCTGCAGCAGATGAACCAGTTCCGCCGACCGCGCCCGGGAGGAGTCTCTTCGATCATCCAGCAGGTTCAAAGCCTCTGCCAGAGCGCGCCGTTCTCCTCGCTGCACGCCCGCGGCAAGTTCGTCGACCTGGCGGCTATCGTCGGACTGAGAAGACAAGATCAGACGTCGGGCTCCAGCCCGTTTGTTTCGCGAATAATATCCACCATGCGATCCATGATCTCATTCATATCCACGTCCTTGGGCGTGAATACAGCTTTTAGGCCCTTTTTTATGAGGAGCTGTGCATCGTCCTCGGGGATAATTCCACCAAGAACTATCGGTATATCGCTCGCGCCAATGGCAGTGAGCTCCAAATGAATCGCCTCAACGAGTTCAAGGTGACTGCCGGAGAGAACAGACAGCCCGATAAGATGTACGCCTTCCTCCTGCGCAGCTCGCGCTATTTGGGCCGGCGTCAGGCGAATGCCTTCGTAGACGATTTCGAATCCGGCATCACGCCCTTTGACGGCGATCTGCTCCGCGCCGTTACTGTGCCCATCGAGGCCGGGCTTGCCAATCAGCAAGCGCAGTGGACGACCCAGTTCCTCACCTGTGCGCTGCACGCGAACTCTGGTGAGGTCGAGTGCTTCACTCGAGCCTTGCTGAGCGCGGTTGATGTCTACGCCAGTAGGAGCGCGGTATTCACCAAAAATCTGGCGCAGTTCCTCGCTCCATTCGCCGGTAGTGACGCCGGCTTTTGCGCAGGTGATTGAGGCGGGCATAATATTTTCGCCACTCTTGGCGGCCGCGCGCAACGCCTCAAGTGCGGCGGCTACGTCGATCTCGGAACGATTTGCCCGAAAAGCTTTCAGCGAGGCGATTTGTTCTTGCTCCACCGCACTATCCACATGCAGGATGCCTGATTCATCTCCCGCCGTAAGTGGTGATTGTGCGCTTTCTTTGAAGCAGTTCACGCCGACGATTGGCAGCTCGCCACTCTCTATACCAAGCATACGACGGGTGTGGCTTTCCACCAGTTCTCGCTTGACGTAGCCGCTCTCAATGCAGGCCACCATACCGCCGCGTGAATCAATCTCGCTCATTTCTTGTTGCGCACTGGCTATCATCTCTGACACTTTTGTCTCGATGACCGGCGAACCGTCCAGCAGGTCGCCGTACTCCAGTAAATCCGTTTCCAGCGCGAGAACCTGTTGCATACGTAGCGCCCATTGCTGATCCCAGGGGCGAGGTAATCCAAGTGCCTCGTTCCAGGCGGGCAACTGAATTGCTCGGGCCCGGGCATTTTTTGACAGTGTGACGGCCAACATCTCAAGCACAATGCGCTGCACGTTGTTTTCTGGTTGTGATTCAGTTAAGCCGAGCGAATTAACCTGTACGCCATAGCGAAAGCGACGTTTTTTGGGGTCTTCCACCCCGTAGCGCTCGCTCGCCAGGTCATCCCACAGCTGCACAAATGCGCGCATTTTGCATGTTTCTTCGACAAACCTGATGCCTGCATTGACGAAAAAAGAAATCCTGCCCACGACGTTGTGGAAGCGATCTGCGCTGACCTGACCGGAATCGCGCACTGCATCGAGAATGGCAATCGCGCTGGACAGGGCATAGGCAAGTTCCTGCGTCGGCGTGGCACCTGCTTCTTGCAGATGATAGCTGCAAATATTGGTCGGGTTCCATTTCGGTATATGTTCGACCGTATACACAATAAGATCAGTCGTGAGGCGCACCGAGGGGCTGGGCGGAAAAATATAAGTCCCCCGCGAAAGGTATTCCTTAAGTACGTCGTTTTGTGTGGTGCCTTGCAGGCTCGCAGGATCAACACCCTGACGCTCGGCGACCGCGATGTAAAGGGCCAGCAACCAAGGTGCCGTGGCATTGATTGTCATCGAAGTATTCATTTGGCCCAGGGGGATCTCGTCAAACAGCGCTTCCATATCGCCGATATGATCGATGGGCACACCAACTTTTCCGACCTCACCTCTGGCAAGGGGATGATCGGAGTCATATCCGGTTTGTGTTGGCAGATCAAAGGCGACTGAAAGGCCTGTCTGGCCTCTACTTAAATTGGTGCGGTAAAGCTCGTTAGAGGCCCGGGCCGAAGAGTGGCCGGAGTAAGTACGCATCAGCCATGGGCGGTCACGCTGAATCGTTTCCTTGATCACCGGTTCATTCCTCACTGAGAACGGCGCGTCAGCAACAGGCGCCTTTCGATTTCAAATATCTTATCACTGATTTTTTCTTTGCCGAGGGCGCGCTTGCTATCTTCTTTTATAAATAAATCCTCTGCGTATTTATCGAGCGCAGCGGCGGCCGTCAAATTTTTCACCCCTATCAATTGAGTTGTCACGATACCATAGCCATGCAGACCTGCAGCTTCTTCTACCGCGAGGACGCGACTCAGCGCGCCCAGGGTATCTCCTGCGAAGACCGGTTGGGTGTGGTAGCCCTCTGTGAAGCCCAGCTCCCAGACCGAACGTTCGCTGATATCCCTGCTTGCCAGTCCCTCCAGCCATGCAAATACGAGTCCCCCGTATACAATAGGGTTGCCGCTCATTTTGCCACTCAGCGACCGTGAGTATTCTCCATCAAAGTGCAATGGGTGGCTGTTGCCTACAAGATAAGTAAGGGCCATGTGCTCTTCGGTAATGGAGCGGCCGTTGGCGTGTACAATTATATCGCCGCAAGAGAAGTCTTCGACAGCGGTGTTCGGCCCGCTGAGAACTCCGGTTACTGCAGCCCCCGAGAGTGGAAGGTCAACCTGCGACAAAGGCTCGTCAGGGAATGGCATCGAGGGTGTGGCTGCCGGAGTTGTGGGCAATCGGTCGCCGCGCCAGGCCACCATGACCTTGCGTTCGTATTGCAGCACGACATTATTGGTCTGGTTGACACCCACTGTGCGAATACGCGCAATACCGGGCTTGTCCGGTCCACGGTCCTTACGCTCCAGTACCCGAGTAAAGGCTCGCAGTGTATCGCCGGGATACACGGGGCGCAGAAACTGCACGTCATAGTAGCCGAGGTTCGCAATGGCTTTCTCGGAATCGTTTTGCACGCCGAGTGAGAGGACAACATTGAAAACCATTTGCGGGCTGGCTGGCAGATCGGAAAAACCGAGCTCAGTGGCATACTGGGCATTCAAGTAGAGTGGGTTGGCCTGCATAAAGGTGCGCGAGAATAGGAGTATGTTGCCGCGTGTGAAGGTAAAGCCGCGCGGGTGCTCAAACGTTTGTCCGGGTTCAAGTTCATCCAGATAACGACCATACTGCGGCCTGCGCACTCGCTCTAAATCCACGTCGACAGTCGGAGATAGTTCCTGCTGCGACGGCAAATTGACAGTAATGCTCACGGGTAGCCCCTTATGCCGTCTTTTCCAGAAGAGCTCTGGCGATTACCTTCAGCGCCAACGTTTCCTCCGCGCCCTCAAAAATGGATAGCACGCGAGCATCAGCAAAGTACCGGCTTACCGGCGTTTCTTCAGCGTAACCCATGCCGCCATGAATTTGCAGCGCTTCCCTGGTTAGCCATTCTGAAGTCTTGCTTGCGAAGATTTTCGCCGCGCTGGCCTCCATATCGCCCTCACCGGAGTCCATTAGCTTCGCCACATCATAGGTAATTTGTCGGCAGGCTAGCAGTCGGGCGCCCATGTAGGCCAGTTTGACCTGGGTTAGCTGGTAGTTACCAATCGGTTCACCGAATACTACCCGCTCACCGGCGTAGGAGAGCGACTTGTCAAACGCTGCTCTCATCAGACCGACCGCACGGGCTGCTGTTTGAATACGCCCGCCCGCGAAGCCGGCCATGGCGTAGTAAAACCCCTTGCCTTCACCTGCCGCGCCTCCCAACATATTGTCTGCCGGCACAAAAAAATCATCGAAAAATAGCTCAAACGAATGCATGCCGCGGTAGCCCAGGGTCGCGATAGCCCGTCCTGTTAGCTTACCGCCGCTATTTTGCATCACTTCGAATTCATGGCCATCGCTGGACGGTTTTTCAACGAGAAACATTGATAGACCCTTATGCCCGAGCGAGGCGTCGGGGTCAGTTCTGGCGAGGACCAGAAGAACACCTGCTTTTCCACCGAAAGTACACCACGTTTTGGCGCCGTTCAGTGTCCATCCACCCTCGGTCGCTTCCGCCTTGAGTTTTACTGCCGCTACATCCGAGCCGTAGTTGGGTTCTGTGACGGCAACTGCGCACAGCGGGTCGCCCACAGCGAGGCGAGGCAGCCAATGCTGTTTCTGAGCTTCAGTGCCCCCTTTGAGAAGCGCTCTGGACAAAATCTCCGGGCGCGTGATCAGGCTGCCGGCACCGCCCAGTGATCCCCTTGAGAGCTCCTCGGTCACCACGATCATTCCTAGTGTGTCTTCCTCATCGTTTTCCTGCAGGCCGCCGTAGCTCTCGGGGATAGACAGGCCGAACATGCCCATCTCTCGCAAGGGGTCGAGGATGGTTTCGGGGATAATCAGGTCTTCTCGATGAATTTTTTCCGCCAGCGGCATTACCACATCATCGGTAAAGCGTTGAAAGGTATCGCGCATCATGGTGTGGTGTTCGCCCAGTAAGTCCGGGCCCAGGTCGCCCTGATTTTCCTGCAGTTGGCGGCCAATTTCGGCGATATTAGCCGACGCCATCTGAGTCGCAATGAAGTCGCAGAGCGCTGCGTTGGTCTCTATCTCCAGAATAACGTCCATTTCGAGTCCGTAATCCGCCGGGCGGAGACGTAGACGCCCAAGGGCAGAGGACAGGGTTTCAGCACAAAACAGCGCCGTTAGCCGCAGGGACAAATCACATTGACCCTCGGCCTTGACCCGTGCAGCGTGGGAAAGCATGAACGTCGCTGCCGTGCATTCGGACCAGCAGAGGGCAATGTCGTAGCAGGCCAGTTGATGACGGTCCAACTTTGACGGTGAAAGTTTACCGTTTTCGCTAACGGTCGGCTTCAGACCGGTAAGGGCCTGATCAATCAGAGTGGAAAGTGCTGCGATAGCGGCTTGTGCCTGGCCCAGCGCATGGTCTGGTTCCGGGAATTGAAGTGACATAGAAATCCTGCCTGATAAGACGCCGGTGAGGCTGACGCGACATGGCGATAGTGGTTCAATGAATCAAACCGCGATTTTAGTGGCTCAGTGTCGATTAAACAACTAGAAGGCACGAGTAAATGACTGGATTATCTTGCCCGCTGTTCGCTCACTTTTGTATGCTGTGTGTCCCACTACTCGAAACAACCACGGTTAACCCAAGGAATCAGACCATGAAGATCAGGCCTCGCCGCTCGCTGTTATATATGCCGGGGTCCAATGCCCGGGCTCTGGATAAGGCCCGGTCGTTACCTGCAGACGGCTTGATCCTCGATCTTGAGGACGCCGTGGCGCCCGATGCCAAGGAACTGGCGCGAGAGCAGATCGGTACGGCGTTGGCGGAAGGAGGCTATGGCCATCGCGAGCTTATCGTAAGGATTAATGGACTCGATACCGAATGGGGGCATGACGATATCGCCGCGGTCAGTGGCTTCGCTACGGCCCCCGATGGTTTGCTGGTTCCCAAAATCAATTTTGCAAGCGATGTTACCGACGCTATCGCGGCCATTGATGGAGCTGGTTGCTCAAAGAACATTGGCATCTGGCTGATGGCGGAAACACCCCATTGCATGCTGAATATCGGTGAAATCGCCGCAGCGCATCCTCGCGTCGTCGGCATGGTAATGGGCACATCGGATCTGTCGAAAGATACGCGGGTTCGCCATACCCGCGATCGCCTCGGCTTTATCGGTGCGTTAAACCTCTGCGTGTATGCCGCGCGGGCTCACGAGTTGACCATAATCGATGGCGTACAACTGGATCTCGAAGACGAGGAAATGCTCCGCTACTCCTGCGAGCAAGGGCGGGATCTTGGCTTCGACGGCAAAAGTTTGATACACCCCAAACAAATCGCTGTCACCAACGGCACCTTCGCACCCGACGCGGCGGAGATCACTGCAGCGCGTGATGTAATCGCTGGCTTTGAAGAAGCGCAAGCGCAGGGTAAGGCCGTCGTTGTGGTCAAGGGTCGGCTTGTTGAAAATCTGCATGTAGAAGAAGCTCGGCGGCAACTTGCGTTGGCGGAAGCAATCGAACAAATGACCTGAGTGCGTTTAGCACTCAAACCATTTTCTAACGCGGTGTCAAAACGTGCTTGTTATCGACGGCTGAGTTTTCGGTCTGCAGTCGGTTTATCCAGGCCTGCATGAGTCGCAGGTCGTGCTGCTTTTTTTGCGTTTGATCGGGTTTGGGTTCGGTGGCTATGGTCTAAACGTTTTTGTTTTTACAGTGGTTATTTTTTCTGCTTCGCAGATTGGCGTTTCTAGTGGGGACGTGGATTCAGGTATCATCGGTGCCGCGCTCAGTGGGCGGTTATAAGCATCGACTGCTTCAAAGCATGAATTTTTCACGCTTGGGTACTATTGTTCAGAGGCGCATGGATCGGAGCTCGGGATCTTCTGCACTCAAGCGCCATAGGACATCGAAAAACTCGAGGTGGCGCTGCGTTGCCACGCGGGAATCGGGTTCGTAGAAACCACCTGAATGATCTTTGCCGTGTCTGTAAAGGAGCCCGTCATGATCCCGGATTACCACAGTTTCGCCGTTCCAGTCTGGATGCTCTTGCAGCGAGCGTAATGGAACAGAGCTGGGCAGTCGTCTCGCTAACGCAAGTAGCCTGTGACCGCTCCTGAACGCCATACGAGTGTCGCTTACCAGAATGCGAACCTCAGTTTGACGAGTATCCCGGGCCAGGGCGCTGACAGCATTAGTCAGGTCATCGGTATTAAATACAGCCGGATCGAGGTTGGGACTGAGTATACGTATACACCGAGTCGCGCTGCGGCAAAGCGACACCGCGAGCGCATCGAAGGGTTTTGGATATTCGACTCCGGATGCGTATTCCTCATTGGACATGGATCACACCGGTTTCTAGCAGAAATTCAAACAGCGCCGATCTATCATTTGGTGCTTTATTGTTCTTTGATTGTTCGATCCGGAACGAGCCGTTACCGCATAGTTGTTCAAGAATGGGAATAACTGAGGCTGCGAACGTTCGGCTAACACCATTGGCATAGACCTGTACAGCATTGTTCGGCTGATGTTGCCAAGCCAGACGTGCGGCGCCCAACAACTCGACCTGAGAAAAACCGCTGGCCCAATACGCTCTCGCGTCGCCATCCAGCGGAGGGGGTTCGCTGCGGGGCTCAGTAACCAGCTCGCCAAACCAATGCTCATCTTTCACCGATTCCAAAGCTTTGCGCATGGTTTCCCGAACCTGGTGCACGTCCTTGGCAGAAATCTCCCCAGGACGGATTGAGGTATCTCGTTCCGGGTCTTGATAAAACTCGGCGCCCTCAATAGATTCGACCAGCTGGTCAGCCCATCGTGACACCATATCTAGGATTCGTGGAGCACGGAAACCCAGTGAAAAAGTCGTGCATTCTCCCCGAGCTACGCCCCAATGAGCGAGACCTGGGGGTACGTAGAGCATATCGCCGCACTGCAAAAGAAATTCTTGCTTAACTGTAAATTTCTCCAGAATACGCAGCTCATCATGGGGCAGCAGACGGCTGGACTCATCACAGTTTTGGCCCAGCTGCCACAGGCGCTCGCCTTCGCCCTGCAGCAAAAACACATCATAATTGTCATAGTGAGGTCCGACGCTGCCCCCGTCTGCTGCGTAACTCACCATCACGTCGTCTGCACGCCATTGAGGGATGAAATCAACCATCCTCCGCAGACCCTCGACGTCGGGAATATAATGGTCGACGGATTGCACCAGCAGTGTCCATGGAGCAGACCGCTGGTAGGCGTTATCGGCAAACGGGCCGTGCTCCAGCTGCCAGCGCCCGTTGTGTTGTTCGATAATCCGCGCCTCCACCTCCTCTTCCATAGCAAGGCCGGCGAGTTCATTGGCATCAATGGGCGGCACAAACCCCTCAATAGCCCCCCTGACCAGCAGAGGCCTGCGCTGCCAGTACTGCTCAAGAAAAGACGCCCGGTCGAGATTGAGCTGCCAACGGGGACTCATTGTTTTATAAATCGATGGCTTTGGCTTGGGCGATTGCGTTGCCAATATAATTGTGGGGTGTCAGGGCGAGTAACTCGTCTTTTGCGGCTTCGGGCAGATCCAGTGCGTGAACAAATTGCTGGATCGTTTGCTTGCTCATGTCTTGCCCTCGAGTGAGTTCCTTGAGCTTTTCGTAAGGCTTTTCAATGCCGTAGCGACGCATGACGGTTTGGATTGGCTCGGCCAATACTTCCCAGCTGTTTTCGAGGTCTTGCGATAGGCAGTCTTCATCCAGCCGCAATTTAGCAATTCCCTTGGCAGTGGACTGATAGGCGATCAAGCTGTAGCCCAGACCGACACCCATATTGCGCAGGACTGTGCTGTCGGTGAGATCCCGCTGCCAGCGGCTTACGGGTAGTTTGGCACCGAGGTGAACGAGGATCGCGTTAGCCAGTCCCAGGTTGCCCTCCGAGTTCTCGAAGTCGATAGGATTAACCTTGTGCGGCATGGTGGAGGAGCCGATCTCGCCTTCGACAGTTTGCTGGCGAAAATAACCGAGGGAAATATAAGCCCAGATGTCACGATTAAAATCGATAATAATCGTGTTGAAGCGAGCAATGGCATCAAACAACTCGGCAATGTAGTCGTGGGGTTCAATCTGAGTGGTATAGGGATTAAAAGTGAGGCCCAGCCCCTCCACAAATTGCTGCGCTCCGGCCTGCCAGTCCACCTCGGGGTAGGCGCTCATATGAGCATTGTAGTTTCCCACGGCGCCGTTGATCTTGCCCAGGTATTCGACAGTCGTCAGGTGGTTAAGCTGACGCTCCAGACGTGCTACGACGTTCGCTATTTCTTTGCCCATGGTGGTGGGGCTTGCCGTTTGCCCGTGGGTGCGCGATACCATGGGCGACTCAGCCGTGCTGATCGCGAGGGCTCGCAAATCGTTACACAAGCCCTGCATAGCGGGCAAAATCACTTGAGTAACACCGTCCTGCAGCATCAGCGCATGGGACAGGTTGTTGATATCTTCCGAGGTGCAGGCAAAATGCACAAATTCGCCAATGGCCTGTAACTCTTCATTACCACCGAACCGTTCCTTGATAAAGTATTCGACAGCCTTCACATCATGATTGGTAGTTTGCTCGATTTCCTTGATGCGAAGCGCATCATCGAGACTGAATGACAGGGCCATGCTCTCGAGTTGTTGCTCTGCGGCATCAGAAAAAGGCGGTACTTCAGTGATGTCAGGTAGCGCGGCCAGGTGTCGCAGCCAGCGCACTTCGACCAGCACGCGCCGCTTGATCAGGCCGAACTCACTGAAGAATTCCCTTAGTTCAGCGGTTTTACCCCCATAGCGGCCATCGACAGGGGAGACCGCTGTCAGTGTCGAGAGATCCATGATTGACTCCTTGCTTAAAGCACGCAGTTTACACCACGCCCAGTCCGCGTGACAGGCTTTGGGACGCTTGCAGAAGCTTCCTGCGTCGCAGCAGTAATGACCAGCGGCGCCCGCCCAGCTGGCGCCAGAGGAAAGCAGCTCTTATGCCCGATAGCAGCAGGGCGCGAATGATATCCGCGTTACGGTCGTCCTGAAGGTGTTGCGGACTTCCGGTCACCTTTATGCGAAAGCGTTGCTTGCTTAGAGTATCCTGATAAATGCCTGAAACGCTTTGGCAGAGTTCATTTACATGACTGGAGAAATGTTCAGCCCGGAAGCTGGTGTGCTCCAGCCGAGCTCTTACGACTGACATCATTTCCTGATTCGCGGAAAATTTACGTTCGAGGTATAGCAGACTGAACACATAGCGCGTTAGATTTTGGTTTTCTGTGGCGTGCTTGTCGGCGAGCAAGGAGCATAGATTATGCAGTCCTAGCTTGACACCGCTTATGCCGTTGTACAAATCCTCTGCGCTGTCGGGTTCAAATACAAACAGGCTGTGCACCGAGGCCTCTACAAAATCGGGGGGGTAACTTCCCGTTTTGGATATCTGGTCTACCAGTCGCGCTGCCTGTGCCACACCGGCAAGTGCGACGGCCTGCTGTTGCAGTTGTGAGAGAACGTTTTTATCCATTCAGTTGTGATCTCTTTACACGTTTGTCGAGAGCTGCCCACGGGGCTGCGGCTATGGTGAGTGATAGTGCCGCTGCGGTGTATCGCGCCAACGGTAGCATGCACCAATAACGCTCAATGGTCGATCGGTGGGTGTGGCTATCACTGCAGCGCAAGAGCACTTGTCCGGCAAAATGGCCTAGGTTTCGGTGTGTTCTATGACCCCTCCGCCGAGACACAGGTCACCCTGGTAGAAGACCACGGACTGGCCGGGCGTAATAGCCCTCTGCGGTGCGCTAAATGTCACGCGGTACCCGCCGTGCTTGAGTGCCTGCAGCAAGCAGTCCTGATCGGGCTGTCGGTAGCGTACCTTCGCAGCGCACTTCATTGGCAGGGCCGGTGGTTCACCGGCTACCCAGAATATCTCGCTTACTCGGAGCCCTGATTTAAACAGGGCGGGATGGTCATTGCCCTGAGCCACACGCAACACATTGTCTTCCAGATTTTTTTCCACCACGTACCAAGGGGCCTCGGCATGGTTGCTTCGCCCGCCGATGCGCAGGCCCTGACGCTGGCCTATGGTGTGGTACATAAGCCCCTGGTGGGTGCCCAGGCGCTCACCGTTGAGGCTGTGAATCTGACCGGGCCGTGCGGGTAAATACTGCTTTAAAAAGTCGCTAAAGCGGCGCTCGCCAATAAAGCATATGCCGGTGGAATCTTTTTTCTTCGCTGTCGTTAACGCGTTTTTTTCAGCGAGAGCACGCACGTCCGACTTGTCTGTTTCGCCCAAAGGAAATAGCGTCATGCCCAGCTCACGACAGCCGACTGCATGCAAAAAATAACTTTGATCTTTATTCCGATCCAAACCTTTGAGCAGAGTGGTGCGTTGCCCGGATTCTCCGCGTCGCACATAGTGTCCTGTGGCTATGTGATCAGCTCCCAGGTGCAAGGCGTACTCCAAAAACGCGCGGAACTTGATTTCACGGTTACACAGTATATCCGGATTGGGCGTCCGACCGGCCTCATACTCCGCCAGGAAGTGCGCGAACACGTCATCCCAATACTCAGCGGCGAAGTTCGCACCGTGCAAGGGAATATCCAGTGCGTCAGCGACTGCGCGCGCATCAGCAAAATCCTCCTTGGCGCTGCAGTATTCAGTCCCATCATCCTCTTCCCAATTTTTCATGAAGAGGCCCTCCACCGTATAGCCTTGCTCTTTCAACAAAAGCGCAGTAACGGAGGAATCAACGCCACCGGACATACCAACTATGACTTTACTCGCGCTATTCAGGCTCATCGATTTTGTATCAGGTCCAGGGGGTAGCAGAGACCGCCGCGGTGGCGCTCAATGACCTCAAGTACGACTGGGCTACGCAGTTTATCAGAGTAGTTGCGAATTTCCTCATAGGAAAGCCAGTGCACCGCGTGGATGTCTGGATCTATCGTTGCTCCCGTGACCCGATCGAGTGCATCGGCGAGAAAGGTCGTGCGAAAATACGTATTGCCCCGTGTTGGCACGCGATAGAGGCTCAGGCCGATAACCCCCCGCAGTTGTATTCGCCAACCGGTTTCCTCCAGCGTCTCGCGGTGGACCGCCTCGATAAGGGATTCGCCATCCTCGAGATGTCCCGCAGGCTGGTTGAATACCATCTCCCCGGTGGCTTTGTCGCGCTCCTCGACCATCAGGTAACAGCCATCTCGCTCTACGACGCACGCCACCGTGGCATGTACAGCCCAGTTCTCCACTTAACGTCTCCCGCGTCTGTTTTTGACTGGCAAGCGCGCCTCCAGTTCGCTGAAATGGCCGGGTGGCAGGCCGTCAACTGTCCACTGGCCGATGCTTACGCGCACCAATCGCAGCGTGGGATGGCCAACTGCGGCAGTCATGCGGCGGACCTGTCGATTGCGCCCTTCGTGAATAGATATCTGCAGCCAACTGTCAGGCACGGTCTTGCGCACTCTTATCGGCGGGTCGCGCAACCACAGGTCAGGGGTCGCTATCCGTGACACCCGCGCGGGGCGCGTCAGTCCGTCCTTGAGCGTCACTCCCCGTGTCAGCTGTTCCAGCGCACGCTGATCGGGCTCGCCCTCCACCTGTACATAATAGGTCTTCCACAATGTATGCTCCGGGCTGGTGATCTGCTGCTGTAAGATCCCGTCGGCGGTGAGTAACAGCAGTCCTTCTGAATCGTAATCGAGGCGACCTGCTGGCCTGAAACCGGGCGCTTTCAGGTAGTCCGAAAGGGTCTTTCTGCCAGCGTCATCCGTGAACTGACTGAGCACCTGAAAAGGCTTGTTGAACAACAAGATAGCTGACATTTTAAAAGCGTCCGCTAGTATAAAAAAACACGAGCACACAGAGGAGCCTGGGGCTCCAACCGTGGTATAATTCGCGCCGCTTCGCCAGGCCTGTGCGACACAGCATTTGTCTGACTTTCAAAAACATTCCACGTTACGGAGTTCATTATGGGTTACAAACATATTCAGGTTCCTTCACAAGGTGACAAAATCACCGTCAATGAAGATAACAGCCTGAACGTCCCGGACAACCCCATCATTCCCTATATTGAGGGCGACGGCATTGGTGTAGACATATCCCCCGTTATGATAGACGTTGTCGATGCAGCAATCGAGAGGGCCTACGGCGGGGAAAAGAAAATCTCCTGGATGGAAATTTATACCGGTGAGAAGGCCGCTGAAATGTACGATGGCGACTGGTTCCCCGAGGAGACCCTTGATGCGATTAAAGAGTATCTGGTTGCAATAAAGGGGCCGCTTACCACTCCGGTTGGCGGAGGATTTCGCTCATTGAACGTGGCCCTGCGCCAGGAGCTGGATCTGTATACCTGCCTACGGCCTGTGCGCTGGTTCGAGGGTGTCCCCTCGCCTGTAAAGAATCCGGGTGACTGCAATATGGTCATTTTCCGTGAGAACTCAGAAGACATCTATGCTGGTATCGAGTACCAGGCGGGCACGCCCGAAGCTAAAAAGGTAGTCGATTTTCTTATCAATGAAATGGGTGCGACCAAGATTCGCTTCCCGCAGGAAGTGGGCATAGGGGTCAAGCCCGTATCGGAGGAGGGCACCAAGCGCCTCGTACGCAAGGCTATCCAATACGCTATTGATCAGGACTTGCCGTCAGTAACGCTGGTGCACAAAGGCAATATCATGAAGTTTACCGAAGGCGCCTTTCGCGATTGGGGTTACGAACTTGCCCAGCAGGAATTCGGTGGTGAATTGCTTGATGGCGGACCCTGGGTATCAGTTAAAAACCCCCACTCCGGCAACGAAATAGTGATTAAGGATGTCATCGCCGATGCGATGTTGCAGCAGATCCTCACTCGCCCGCGCGAATACAGCGTGGTCGCTACGCTCAACCTCAACGGTGATTATTTGTCTGATGCGCTGGCAGCCCAGGTCGGCGGTATCGGCATTGCACCGGGAGCGAATCTGTCCGATACCATCGCGCTGTTTGAGGCGACACATGGCACAGCACCGAAGTACGCCGGGCAGGATAAGGTAAACCCCGGTTCCCTCATTCTGTCTGCAGAGATGATGCTGCGGCACCTTGGATGGGGCGAAGCGGCTGACCTGATCATCGACGGGGTCAACGGCGCTATTCAGCAAGGAACAGTAACCTATGATTTCGAGCGCCTTATGGACGATGCGACGTTATTGAGTTGCTCGGAGTTCGGCAAAGCGATCATCAAATCCATGTAGACGTGTCGTTTGCTTTCGGGAAGGGCCCGTGTCGACACGGGCCCTTTTTTTTAATTAAAAAACCCTACGAAAGTCAGGGTTTGATCACTATCTGTACGATCAGTATACGTGTGGCGGCCTGTCAACTGTTCCCCCTCTTGAAAACTCGTATAATGACCCCAGAGTTAACACTGACACCTGATTGGTAAAAACGTTGTGCAACTGATCCAGCAAAACACACAGTGGCGTATGAGTAGTGAAGGGCAGGAGAGTGATTCTGCCGGTGGTCTTGCGCTTGAAGAGTCAAAACCGGAATTAAAAAAGCCGCCTTTGTTTAAGGTCGTGCTATTGAATGATGATTACACACCCATGGAATTTGTGGTCGAGGTGCTTGAAGTTTTTTTCCGAATGAATCGGGAACAGGCAACGCACGTTATGTTGACTGTCCACACGCAGGGTAAGGGCGTCTGCGGTATCTTTACCCGGGACATTGCTGAGACAAAGGCTGCTCAGGTAAATCAATATGCTCGTGAGCAAGAACATCCGCTATTGTGCGAAATAGAGGCTATGGAGGGGTAAAATCCCCGGAGCAATCTTATGCTGAGTAAAGATCTGGAATACACGCTCAACGAGGCCTTCAGAGGTGCGCGGGCGAAACGCCATGAGTTCATGACGGTCGAGCACCTGCTGCTCGCGTTGCTGGAAAATAACGACGCCATCCAGGTGCTGAAGGCATGTGGCGCCGACATCGGGAGCCTGCGAGGTGATCTTGTGGAGTTTGTTGATGCGACAACGCCTCTCATTCCCGAGGACGAAGACGAGCGCGATACCCAGCCTACACTCGGGTTTCAACGGGTTCTGCAGCGAGCTGTGTTTCATGTGCAGTCATCCGGGAAAAGCGAGGTAACAGGCGCCAACGTTTTAGTTGCTATTTTCAGTGAACAGGAAAGTCAGGCGGTATTTTTCCTCAAAGCGCAGAATGTTGCCCGCTTGGATGTCGTCAACTTCATGACGCACGGCATTTCAAAAGTCGGGGGCGAGGGTGAGTCAGCAGAGCCCAGCCAGCAAATGGGTGAGGAGGGTGGCGCTGCTGAAGGCGAGGGAAACCCGCTGGATAGTTTTGCGACAAACCTTAACCTGGAGGCGCAGGAGGGGCACATTGATCCCCTGATTGGCCGTGTTGACGAGGTTGAGCGTGTGGCTCAGATATTGGCACGACGACGTAAGAACAATCCATTACTGGTTGGTGAATCAGGTGTAGGCAAGACCGCGATAGTGGAGGGACTGGCTAAAAAGATCGTCGAGGGCGATGTGCCTGAGATATTGCAGGACGCAGTCGTATTTTCGCTCGATCTCGGTGCGCTGCTTGCAGGCACCAAGTACCGGGGTGATTTTGAAAAACGTTTCAAAGGGCTTCTTTCTGAACTCAAAAATCGTGATAACGCCATCTTGTTTATCGATGAAATCCACACGATCATTGGTGCTGGGGCCGCATCCGGCGGTGTCATGGACGCAAGTAACCTGCTTAAGCCCTTGCTGACAACGGGTAAATTACGTTGTATCGGCTCGACTACCTTTACCGAATACCGCGGGATTTTTGATAAAGACAAGGCGCTTAGCCGGCGTTTTCAGAAAATTGACGTGATGGAGCCCAGCGCAGACGACGCTTACAAGATTCTTAAAGGACTTAAGTCGCGTTTTGAAGAGCATCACGGGCTGCGCTACACCGACAGAGCCTTGCGGGTAGCAACTGATCTATCTGATCGTTATATCGCTGATCGTTTGTTGCCTGACAAGGCTATCGATGTGATCGACGAGGCGGGGGCTTATCAACAGCTGCTGTCTCCGTCGAAGCGAAAAAAAGTGATTGGCGTTGGCGATATCGAGGCGGTAGTTGCCAAGATTGCTCGCATACCGCCAAAGTCGGTCAGCTCAGACGACAAGGAAACGCTACAAAAACTCGAGCAGAATCTGCAAATGGTCGTTTTTGGCCAGGAGCAGGCGATAAGCAGTCTTACCACGTCTATCAAGCTAGCAAGGGCGGGCCTGCGCGGCGGTGATAAACCCATTGGTTCTTTCCTGCTCGCTGGACCCACCGGCGTGGGAAAAACAGAGGTGACCCGACAGTTAGCGCTGCAACTGGGGTTGGAGCTGATCCGCTTTGATATGTCCGAATATATGGAGCGCCATACCGTATCGCGATTGATCGGGGCCCCCCCCGGTTATGTGGGTTTTGATCAGGGAGGGTTGCTGACCGATGCGGTGACTCAACATCCGCATGCAGTGGTGCTGCTCGACGAGATCGAAAAAGCGCACCCTGATGTTTTTAATCTGCTACTGCAGGTAATGGATCACGGGACACTGACAGACAACAACGGCCGGCAGGCTGATTTTCGACACGTTATCCTGATAATGACAACCAATGCGGGAGCGGAAAGTATAAGCCGCCGGTCTATCGGTTTTACGTCGCAGGACCACAGCAGCGATGCGATGGAGGCGATTAACAAAATGTTCACGCCAGAGTTCAGGAATCGTCTTGATTCTGTGGTGCAGTTCCAGGCGTTGCCAGAGGATGTCATCCTTACCGTTGTCGACAAATTTCTAACCGAGTTGCAAGCTCAGCTGGATGAGAAACGCGTTACTCTCGATGTAGATGAAGACGCGCGCCGGTGGCTGGTAGAGAAGGGTTACGATATTCATATGGGAGCGCGCCCCATGGAGCGTGTGATACAGGAGCACATCAAGAAGCCATTGGCCGAGCTTGTATTATTTGGTTCGCTGGCCCGCTCAGGTGGTGTCGCCAAGGTGCGGCTCAACCTGGCGCAGGACGAACTTGAGGTAACGACAGAAGAGGAAAAAGAAGTCGAGCTGCAGGGGGAGTAACCGCGATTAGCGCTCGCGGTAGGTAATGCGTCCCTTCGACAAGTCATAGGGCGTGAGTTCAACACGCACCTTGTCTCCAGTCAGTATGCGAATATAGTTCTTTCGCATTTTTCCGGAGATATGAGCAGTCACTACGTGTCCGTTTTCTAGTTGTACCCTGAAGGTTGTGTTGGGGAGGGTATCGATAACCTCACCTTCCATTTCAATCTGATCTTCTTTGGCCATTGGCTGGCAGTTCCTACATTATGAAAGGTGCGCATTTTGCCTCAAAGTGACCGCGAGCGCCATAGTGCGGTGTAACAGGTTATCTCTGGCAAGATAATCGCGTGTCTAGATCAGATCGCCCCAGCGACTGTTCTTATAGACCTGCAGAGGGCGATACTCAGATTTGTATGCCATTTTTTGGCAATCCCTTATCCAGTAGCCTAAGTACAGGTAGTCCAACCCCAGTAGCTTAGCCTGCTCTATTTGCCAAAGAATTGCGAAGACGCCCAGACTACGGCGATCTGCATCAGGATCGAAAAAAGTATAAATAGCGGAAAAACCGTCTTCCAACCTATCGACCACGGCAACGGCGACCAGCTGACCTTTGTCGTAAAAGCGAAAATACAGGGTGCAATCCCAGACACTATTGAGAAAGCCTTCATATTGCTCCCGATCTGGCGGGTACATATCGCCATCCGAATGTCGCTGGGTGATATAGCGGTAGTAAAGGTCGAAAGCCTCATTGTCATTAATGGCCTCAGTGCGGATGACCTGCAGGTCCTGGTTGCGTCGCCAGATCCGTTTTTGGCCGCGGCGCGGCGCAAATTCCTGAGTAGGTATACGCGAAGGAATGCAGGCATTGCATCGCGCGCAGTGTGGGCGATAAATATGGTTACCACTGCGGCGAAAGCCAAGAACCGACAGACGGCTGTACAATTTTTGATCAACAGGCTGGCGCGGATCGACAAACAATGTCGTCGCCTCCTGATCCTGCAGGTAACTGCAGCTGTGGGGGTAGGTCGTATAGACCTTGAGATCCCGCAGGGATGATGTCACAACAAACCTCCGCAGTTGTCGGGCAGGCACCAGATCCTGCGATCAACTTCGTCACCCACAGTTTGCGCAAGACGCTCTTCGAAGTCCAGTCGGCGAATGCCGCGCGCGCCCAGCGAAGTCAGGTGAGGGTTTTCAAGCTGGCAGTCAATCATGTGAAAGTCACCGCGGCGCATTATGTCAACAAGCGCAACCAGGGCTACTTTCGAGGCGTCAGTTTCCAGGCTAAACATGGATTCGCCGAAAAACACGCGGCCCAAGCAGACCCCGTAAAGCCCGCCTACCAGTGT
The DNA here is from genome assembly GCF_026262645.1 of Candidatus Marimicrobium litorale. NCBI lineage: Bacteria > Pseudomonadati > Pseudomonadota > Gammaproteobacteria > Cellvibrionales > Halieaceae > Marimicrobium > Candidatus Marimicrobium litorale. Next base: position 856,593 of record NZ_SHNO01000001.1, on the reverse strand, counting down.
TCCCTCTGGATTAGTCACCTCGACGGAATGTGCGATCCCTTCCCGATTCAGTTGGCTGTAGGCGGCCAACATCTCTCGGTCTATCCATGTTCCGGTTGAGCCTTTCCTGGGCGCCGCACAAGCTTGCATGACTGCACTGAACGCCTGGTCGACGTGTAAGCCGAAGTGGTCCTTGCGCAGTGTGCGGCGCAAGCTCCGAGAGACATGTAACTTGTCCGGGAATAGCACAAACCGCGGGTCGGGCGTCCACCAGAGAACGGGCTGTGGGTTCTCGTACCAGGGAAAGATACCCCTGCGGTAGGCTGCGAGAAGTCTCTCGGTGGAGAGTTCCCCGCCGTAAGCAAGCAGTCCGTTGGGATGGTCAAGGGCCCGGGAAGAGGGTGGAAATTCGATCTCCTTGCCCAGGCGGGTGAGGTCATCCATGCGAGGTGATTAAAGTGCGTCCAGATATTTTTCCGCGTCCAGGGCGGCCATACATCCGAAGCCGGCCGAGGTCACTGCTTGTCGATAGATATGATCCGCGACATCGCCAGCCGCAAACACACCGGGCACACTGGTCGTTGTGGCATTGCCCTCGGTGCCGCTATGAATAGTCAGGTAGCCGTCGGCCATATCGACGTGGTCTGAGAATATCTCCGTGTTGGGTTTGTGGCCAATAGCGATGAAAACACCCGACAACTCGACGCGCGTTACCGTATCGTCCTTAAGGGATTTTATATCCATACCGGTCACGCCGCTGTCGTCACCAACAATTTCCTCCAGCGTATGATCCCACATAATGGAAACCTTACCCTCTTTTTCTCGGGCAAAGAGGCGGTCTTGCAGGACCTTTTCTGCGCGCAGAGCGTCGCGTCGATGCACCAAGATGACCTCTGAGGCGATATTGGATAAGTACAGTGCCTCCTCGACAGCCGTGTTCCCGCCTCCGATCACCGCGACGCGCTGGTTTCGATAAAAAAAGCCGTCACATGTGGCGCACGCACTCACGCCCTTGCCAGCGAACGTCTCTTCGCTGGCAAGACCGAGATACTGCGCAGATGCCCCGGTGGCAATAATGAGAGCATCACAGCTATAACGGGCAGTTCCCTTTAGCAAAAAGGGGCGCACACTGAGGTCTACCTCGTCTATATGATCAAAAAGAACCTGAGCATCAAAGCGCTCAACATGCGCCTGCATTTGCTGCATAAGTTCGGGGCCCTGTAGCTCCGCATGCCCACCGGGCCAGTTTTCGACTTCTGTTGTCGTCGTCAGTTGTCCGCCCTGCTGGATGCCGGTGATAACGACCGGCTTGAGGTTGGCGCGAGCGGCGTATACCGCTGCGGTGTACCCCGCGGGGCCGCTGCCGAGGATGATCAGGCGGTGGTGCTGGATTTCGCTCATGTAAATTAGTTCCTTGCTATCTGCTGTAGCGGGCGTTTTACCCTGTAGAAGATCTATGTTTTTCCAGTTCCTGTACGCCGTGAATATATCGCATGCACAGGGCCTGCTCGTTCTGTATTGGGGCTGACTATGGTACTTTAAAGAGCAGTCGCGAACAAAGGTGATATTGCTATTAAATGTTCTGTATAACTCTTTGAAATAAATAGCAAATAGCGCCATAATAATTTCTCGCTATAAACCTGATAGACGTCTCCCGCTGCGGGCTTTTCATTCACAGCAAAGAGACGCGAGGACCAGTAACGACGTGCCCAAGAGTACAAACGCAGAGAGTTTCATGGCCCCGCGCCTGCGCGAGGGCGCATTTATCTGCGTCTCGGCCGTCTGCCTGTACCTGATGATTGCGCTGCTGACTTATAGCAATCGTGATCCCGGTTGGTCCTCGACTGGCACAGGTGGCAGCACTAACAATTTGGGAGGGCCCACCGGCGCGTGGCTCGCTGACGTATTTTTTTCCCTGGTGGGCTATGCCGCATACCTGTTTCCCCTCTTGCTCGCCTATCGTGCTGTCATCTTGTTATTACACCGCGCACAAGAGAAGGGTTTTGACTGGACCACCTTCGGCATAAGAGCTTTGGGTCTGGTGCTTGTGATGATCGCCGGGACAGCATTGGCGGCAATGAATGATGTGGGTGTCCCCGGGGGGCTTCCCCAGGGGAGTGGCGGGATTCTGGGTCAGGCCATCGGTGGCGGCTTTACCGCCGCGTTCAGTGAAGTCGGAAGTCGCCTTATCCTGCTCGCGATATTCCTGTTTGGAATCACTATTTTCACCGACCTGAGTTGGATGACGCTTTCGGAAAAAATTGGCGCCTACAGTATTCGCTTCTATGGTCTCGCACGCACGCGTATCTCGACTGCACTGGAAAACTACCGCGACTCACGCGAGCGTGAAAAGGCGGTAGAAGCTCGCAAGCTGGTTATCACCGAGCATGTAGAGAAAGAAAAGAAGCGCCCACCGCCAAAAATTAAATCATTGAAAAAAACCATAGAAAAAGGCGATCGGGTAGAGCGAGAGAAACAGCAGCCATTATTTGAGGCACCCGCTACGGGTGATCTTCCCAGGCTTGAATTGCTCGACGAACAGGTTAAGGACCCCAGCCTTGGATTTTCTAAAGAAGCATTGGAGAGTATCTCCAAGTTGCTCGAATTGAAGCTCCTCGATTTCGGTGTGTCCGCAGAAGTCACGGCAGTTTATCCAGGGCCAGTGGTTACTCGCTTTGAAATACAGCCCGCTGCCGGAGTCAAGGTATCGCGTATATCAAACCTCGCGAAGGATCTGGCCCGCTCCCTCGCAGTCATCAGTGTGCGAGTGGTAGAGGTCATCCCGGGCAAATCGGTCGTAGGGGTCGAGATACCCAACGAGCACAGGGAAATTGTTAACTTTCGTGAAGTGCTCTCATCGAAGGCGTTCGAAGAATCTAAATCCGCACTGACACTCGCGCTGGGGCACGATATTTCAGGGCAGCCTGTGGTGGCCGACCTTGCAAAGATGCCTCATTTGCTGGTCGCCGGGACGACTGGCTCCGGTAAGTCGGTGGGTGTTAACTCCATGTTGCTCAGTTTGCTTTACAAATCTGGGCCTGCAGACGTGCGGCTGATTCTGGTTGACCCGAAGATGCTGGAGTTATCGGTTTATGATGGCGTGCCGCACCTCCTCACGCCCGTCATCACTGACATGAAGGATGCGGCCAATGGGCTGCGGTGGTGTGTGGCCGAAATGGAGCGGCGCTATAAGTTGATGGCGGCACTGGGTGTAAGAAACCTGTCCGGCTACAACCGCAAGATTGAAGAAGCGGCGAAAACCGGCTCACCGATTCCCGACCCAATCTGGCAGGCTCAGCCGACGTTGGAGCAATCGGAATCGGAGCAGACTCCTCCGGACCTTGAAAAACTCCCAAGCATCGTGGTTGTTATTGACGAGTTTGCCGACATGATGATGATCGTAGGCAAAAAGGTCGAACAACTGATAGCGCGGATTGCACAGAAAGCTCGCGCGGCCGGTATACATCTTATTCTGGCGACCCAGCGACCGTCTGTTGACGTCATTACCGGGCTTATCAAGGCGAATGTGCCGACGCGGATTGCGTTTCAGGTCTCTTCCAAGGTCGATTCGCGCACGATCCTGGATCAGGGCGGTGCTGAACAACTACTGGGGCACGGTGACATGCTATATCTGCCTCCCGGGAGTGGTGTACCGAACCGAGTACATGGTGCATTTTGTAGTGATGAAGAAGTACACAGGGTCGTGGCCGACTGGAAGCAGCGTGGAGATCCGCTTTATATCGATGGCTTGCTTGATGAAGGTAGCAGTACAGCGGTAACACCGTCGGAACTGCAGTCCGAGGCGTCCTCTGATGGCGACGAGGAGAGCGATGCGCTGTATGACGAGGCTGTGCATTATGTCACCCAGAGTCGCAGAGCCTCCATTTCTTCGGTACAGCGTAAACTGCGGATAGGCTACAACCGCGCCGCTAGACTGATAGAGGCAATGGAGTCTGCGGGTGTGGTAACAGAAATGGGTAGCAACGGACAGCGGGAAGTGCTCGCGCCTCCTCCGCCGGAATCCTGATGGGGAAGCGTATGAAAAGCCTGTCGTTCACACTGCTGCTAACAGGTTTTTCTTGCCTGAGTTTTGCACAGTCATCCAGTCCGGACAATGCGATTGATGCGCTGCTCGATGCACTGGCCCCTCTGGATCAATTGCAGGGCGAATTTACACAACGCCAATACGGGTCACGGGGCGAGCTACTGACTGAGTCCGGCGGCACGTTTCGTCTTTTGCGCCCGGGCTATTTTTCATGGGAGATACAACAGCCCGATCGGCAGCTGATTATTGCCGGACCGGAATACCTTTGGCACCATGATCGCGATCTCGAGACGGCAACCCGACGACCAGTTACCACGGGAGCAGAGTGGACGCCCTTACAAATACTGGGCGGCGACGGCAGTGCGCTGCGGGAAAACTTTGCGGTGGTGCAATTGGAGCCGGGTCGTTTCGAGCTAACCCCACTGACGCCCCAGATGGGCTTCAAGCAGCTTAATCTTACTCTCGATGCGGACTCTCTCAGGCAGATGGTGATTCACGATACGCTGGATCAATCTGTGGTTATTGATTTTTTTCTCGCTGATAGTGCAGTCACGCTGACAGCCTCGGATTTTGCTTTTAATCCTCCCGCTGAAGCTGACCTGTTTTACCATGACGAATGACCTCTTCGAGGCGAGCGAATCGGGTTCAACAGACACGGACCACGGATACCAGCCCCTTGCCGCGCGAATGCGACCGGATACACTTGACGACTACGTTGGTCAGCGGCATCTGCTAGCCACAGGTAAACCTTTACGGCGAGCCATCGACAATCGACAGTTACACTCTATGATTCTCTGGGGTCCGCCTGGGGTGGGGAAGACCACATTGGCGAGAATCGCTGCGGAGCATGCCAATGCGCAATTTATACAGCTGTCAGCTGTTCTCAGCGGCGTAAAGGATATACGTGAAGCAATCCACGTGGCACGGCAACAAAAAAGCCTGGGGCGCGATACTGTGCTGTTTGTGGACGAGGTGCATCGTTTTAATAAATCTCAACAAGATGCATTCTTGCCCCATGTCGAAGACGGCACCATTATTTTCATTGGCGCTACTACCGAAAACCCCTCGTTTGAACTAAACAATGCGCTCCTTTCCCGCACCCGGGTGTACAAACTACGTCCACTTGAAATGGCAGAAGTGGAGGGCGTATTACGCTGTGGGCTGGCGATGCTCGGTGATGTTTTCAGTGCCGATAGCGGCTGCCTAGCGCGCATTGCACGAGAGGCCGACGGCGACGCTCGACGCGGTTTGAATGTGCTTGAACTTGCCACGGACCTGTCACAGGGCGGGCGAATCACACAAGCCACCCTTGATGAAGTACTACAGGCCTCTCTTCGGCGTTTCGATAAGGGAGGGGATCTGTTCTACGACCATATCAGCGCCTTGCACAAGGCGGTGCGCGGAAGCTCACCCGATGGAGCCCTGTACTGGTTTTGCCGTATGCTCGACGGAGGCTGCGACCCTCTTTACGTTGCGCGCCGCGTAGTGCGCATGGCCAGTGAGGATATTGGCAACGCCGATCCGAGAGCGCTCAGTCTCGCATTGGACGCGTGGCAAGTGCAGGAAAGATTGGGCAGTCCAGAGGGTGAACTTAGCGTTGCCCAGGCTGTGCTCTATCTCGCATGTGCGCCCAAAAGTAATGCAGCCTACAGCGCTTTCGGGGCGGCACAGGCCGATGTGGCCGCGGGCGGCACCGAAGAGGTTCCGCTGCATTTGCGCAATGCGCCGACAGAACTGATGAAATCGATGGAGCATGGGGCAGGGTATCGTTATGCCCACGACGAGCCCCAGGCGTATGCCGCGGGAGAGAGTTATCTGCCCGAAAGTCTCAAGGATCGGCGCTATTATTATCCTGTGGACCGCGGTCTCGAGCAAAAGATTCAGAAAAAGCTTGATGATCTGCGGCAGCGCGACAAAACAAGTACAATACGCCGCTACGACTGAGGCGGTCTGCTGACATGAAATACCTGATATTTGTTGCAGTTGGGGGGGCTTCAGGCGCTCTTGCCCGTCACCTGCTGGCCAACTGGATACACTCGCTGTGGGAAGGAGAGATACCCGTAGGCACACTCCTGGTTAATGTAGTGGGATCCGCGGCAATTGGCGTCATGTATGTGCTGATTATGGAACGCCAAATGATTCATACGGATTGGCGTGAGGTGGTCATGGTTGGTTTTCTCGGAGCTTTTACAACGTTTTCTACGTTCTCGCTGGAAACGATCGTGCTATTCGAGGCTGGACATACATTGCATGCTATTGGATACATGCTCGGCAGTGCGGTTCTCTGCGTCGTGATGGCGGGCCTAGCCATACAGCTAACGAGAGTGCTTGCATAAATCCATAACTGGCTTTAATTCAATTTTTTTGACAGGAAAATAGGGATGTTGGATATCAAGGCGGTGAGGCAAGACCCCGAAGAGATCGCCACGGCGCTGGCGGCACGGGGATTTACATTCGATGTTGAGCTGTTCAGGTCGCTGGATGCGAGACGTAAAAAAGCCGATATGGAAAGCCAGAGCCTGGCCGCAGAACGAAAACGGTCATCAAAGCAAATCGGTACTCTGGTGGGACAGGGCATGAATGTTGATGATGCCAAGGCCCAGGTTAACGAGACTCTGGAAAAAATAGCCTCTCAACTGGATGAGCAGACCGCTCGAGCCAAAGTGGTGCAGGCTGAGCTAGATGAACTCCTGCTCGCCACGCCCAACCTGCCTGCGAAAGAGGTTCCACTCGGAAGCAGCGAAGAAGATAACCACGAAGTGCTGCGTTGGTCCGTACCGCCAGTGTTTGAATTTGAACCAAAGGACCATGTGGCACTGGGAGAATCTCTGAGCCTGCTCGATAGCGAAACCGCTGGCAAGATCACGGGTTCGCGGTTTACCGTCTTGTATGGACCGTTGGCTCGGCTTCACAGAGCGCTAATACAGTTTATGTTAGATGTGCAAACCAGGCAGCATGGCTATGAAGAGGTCTATGTACCTTACATAGTGAATCGAGAATCGCTGCAGGGTACGGGTCAGTTGCCCAAGTTTGAGGAAGATTTATTCAAGCTTCGTACTGATCAAGAGCTTTATCTGATACCAACGGCAGAGGTGCCGGTAACTAATATCGCCCGCGACCGTATTTTCGAGGACACAGAATTGGGCGAGTTCGGCGTCCGCTATACCTGCCATACGCCCTGTTTTCGCAGTGAGGCGGGCAGTTATGGTAAGGACACTCGGGGTATGATTAGGCAACATCAATTTGAAAAGGTCGAATTGGTGCAAATGGTGCGCCCGAATCAGTCAGAGCGTGCGCTGGAGGAGCTCACAGGGCATGCCGAGATTATCCTGCAGATGCTCGAGTTACCCTACCGCAAGGTGATCCTGTGTGCAGGCGACCTTGGCTTCTCTGCAAAGAAAACCTACGACCTGGAGGTTTGGCTCCCTGCGCAGAGCGCCTACCGTGAAATATCTTCATGCAGCCTGTACGGCGACTACCAGGCACGACGTATGCGGGCACGGTGGCGCAATCCGGCAACCGGTAAACCGGAGCTGCTGCATACCTTGAACGGTTCAGGGCTAGCCGTAGGGCGAACACTCGTTGCGTTACTGGAAAACGGCCAGCGACAGGACGGTAGCATTACTATTCCTGAGGTGTTGCAACCCTACATGGGTGGCCTCAGCGAGATCAGGAACTGAAGCCTTGGAGTACCTCCCTGTCTGTCTGAAACTCACTGACGCACCGGTGCTGCTCGTGGGTGGGGGAGTGATCGCAACGCGCAAGGCAAGGCTGCTGCTGCGAGCGGGTGCCAGCCTCACGGTGGTTGCCCCCGATATCACCCAGGAGCTTGAATCCCTGCTCGACCAAAACGGCGGGACGTGGCACGAGACGGAGTATCGGGAGTCGCATCTGAATGGAAAGCAGCTCGTGGTGGCTGCGACGCCGGAAAAGCGCGTCAACGAGCGAGTGTACCTTCATGCGTGCGCACAGGCCATTCAGGTTAACGTGGTCGACGCGCCTCAGCTGTGTACCTTTATCTTTCCCTCGATAGTCGATCGTGACCCACTTGTCGTCGCGATTACCAGCAGTGGACGCAGTCCCGTTCTGGCACGAATATTGAGACGCAATATCGAGGCTTTACTGCCCGCTGCCTACGGTGAACTTGCTCGCTTTGCCGGGCGCTTTCGCGAAAATGTAAAGGCGAAGCTGCCGGCAGACAGCGCCCGCCGCCTGTTTTGGGAGAAGATGCTTGAAGGCACGGTAGCCGAACAGGTATTCGCCGGACGCCTGCAGGACGCAGAAACCCAACTACTGGATCACCTGGAGGGAGTGGAGAGATGTTCAGGTGAGGTCTACCTGGTGGGTGCGGGGCCCGGGGACCCGGATCTTTTGACCTTCAAAGCAGCTCGTCTACTGCAATGTGCGGACGTCGTTCTTTATGACAGACTGGTTTCGCAGGAGGTAGTTGACATGGCCCGCAGAGATGCCGAGAGAATCTACGTGGGCAAGCGCAGGGCTGACCACAGCGTCGCGCAGCAGGACATCAACCAATTACTTGTAGATCTCGCCATGGAGGGGAAGCGTGTCGTGCGCTTAAAAGGAGGAGATCCGTTTATCTTTGGTCGCGGCGGTGAAGAAATTGAATTACTGGCGCGACAGGGCATACCCTTTCAGGTCGTACCGGGAGTGACTGCCGCCAATGGCGCCGCTTGCTATGCGGGTATCCCGCTGACGCATCGTGACTATGCTCAGTCAGTTCGATTTGTTGCCGGTTATCTTAAGGGTGACAAAGTTGAGCATGACTGGGCCAGTCTGCAATCGGATTCTGAAACGCTGGTTTTTTACATGGGCTTGATGGGATTGCGTGTGATTTGTGAACAGCTACAAGCGCACGGTCGGGCAGCAGATACCCCGGTTGCTTTGATCGAGCAGGGCACACGAATGACGCAGCGTGTTCTAACAGGCACACTTGAGAGCATTGTTGGGATCGTGGAACGCGAGCGCCCGGCTGCACCCACGTTGATCATTGTCGGCCCTGTTGTAAAGCTCCATGCTACGTTGTCCTGGTTTGGTCAGACCGCAGGCAGTGAGCGATGATGGCGCGGTGTCTATCGCTGGAGTGCGAAACGCTCGTTCGATAGCAGAAGCATATCAATTAGCACGTGTCCTGCCTCAATCAGCAGCACGTCAGTTTCGTCATCTTCCTCGACCTCAATCTCGCTGTCGTGGGTTGCGACCGCGTCCTCCTCTTCGGGATTCTTCTCCAAAGATGTCAGCAACTCCTCACCCTGCGCTTTGCGTCGCTTGTTTTCAATGGCCAGTGCTTTTTCTTCCTGACCATTGCGCAAGGCGATGCGCGCCTCCTCGTTGAGAGGCAGGAATTTTAGCTCTCGCGTCTCCTGCGCCAAATCCACCTGATCTTCCAGGAAAATGAACTCAGGGTTTTTGCCGCTTCGCTGATGGAACAAGTCTTTGAGGTCGGGCAAAATAGGCGCAAAATTGTCGTATTTCATATGCCTGATGGGGCTAATCTTGTCCCAGCTCAAGGCGTGGTCAAGCGAGCTTTCCCCTATCTCAGTCGTATCAAAGACCGACGGGAACGACACATCGGGTACCACGCCTCGATGCTGCGTGCTTTCACCGGATATGCGATAAAATTTGCTTTCAGTGATCTTGAGCTGCCCCTCTGTCAGTGGAACGAGTGTCTGCACTGTGCCCTTGCCGAAGGACCTGTCGCCCACCACAATAGCGCGTTCGTAATCCTGCATAGCACCGGCAAAAATTTCCGAAGCAGACGCGCTGAGCCGATTAACCAGAACCACAAGCGGGCCGTCGTAGTAGGATGACTTGAGGCGTTTTCCGTCTCGCCAAACGCGGCGGGAGGAGTGTCGTATCTGCACGGTTGGACCATACTCGATAAATAAGCCAGTTAACTCATTCGCTTCCTGTAGCGAGCCGCCGCCGTTATTGCGCAAATCGACTATAATGCCTTCCACTCCGGCTTCTTCCAGCTCGCCCAGCAGGCGCTTGACGTCCCTCGTCGTACTTTTGTAATTTTCCTCGCCCCGTCGCATTGCGTCGAAATCGATATAAAACGCAGGCACATCGATAACGCCGATCCGAGTAATCTTATCTCCCTGCGGTATCTCCAGCACTTTCTTTTGGGCCGCCTGTTCCTCCAGTTTTACGGTGTTACGAACAATCGTTATTGTCTTGCGTTCGTCTGTTGATTTAGACTTCGCAGGGATCACCTCAAGCCGAACAGTGGTTCCCTTGGGACCGCGGATCAACTCCACCACCTCATCGAGACGCCAGCCAATGATGTCCTGCATAGCGCCTTCCAGGTCTTGTCCAACCGCGACAACTCGGTCCGATGGTTGCAAAGCTCCTTGCTTATCGGCCGGACCTTTAGCGACCAGACTCGATATTTTCGTATACTCATCGTCTTTCTGCAGTACTGCGCCAATGCCTTCGAGAGATAAGCTCATGTTGATGTTAAAGTTTTCTGTCGTACGCGGTGAAAGGTAGTTGGTGTGAGGGTCATATAGCTCGGTCAGTGCGTTCGCGTATATCTGGAACACATCCTGGCTATTATACTGTTTGACGTTTCTCAACTGCGCTGCGTACCGCTTCTCGAGTGTCGGAACAATCTCCTCCGCGGGCTTCTTTGCCATTTTCAGACCCAACACCTGATTTTTCAGTTGCTTGCGCCAGCGATCATCGAGCTGTGCCTGCGTCTTAGCCCATTGTCGTGTTTCTAAATCCAACGAATAATTTTCGTCGACACTGAAGTCCAGCGCCGCTGCGGTTTGTGGCAGTGTGTCTATAAGTGATTCGAGGCGACTCCGCAGTCGCTCGTGATAGCGATTGAAAATGGCAAAACCCGCGTCCAGCTTGCCTTGCTTCAGGTGGTCATCCATTACCGATCTGTACTGATTAAACTCGCTTATATCATCGGCGAAAAAAAACATCTTGCCAGGATCTAAGCTATCAATATAGCTATCCAGGTGCTGCGAGGAGAGTGCGTCATCGTAGCTGAGCTTAGAATAATGTCGCTCCTCAAGCTGTTCCAGCATTTCCACTACAGACTCACGTTGCGTCTTGGTGTGCTCAATCAAGCTCCAGGCAGGCGTACTCAATAGACCTAGCATGCCTGTGAAGAGGGCAACGGTTCCGATGAGCATTTTGTGCGGTACTGTTTTCAAAATATTCCTTAGGTAATGCCTTGCAGTTGTAATTACGGTGGCCATGAGATATTGGACCGCACAAGTGTCGGGATGTTCACACTTCATCTGATAAGCGTTCCGCTAGCATTTATCTCCGGATAGCCTGAAAAGCAGTGCGCGGTTAGTATAGGGCATAGTGCGCTCTAGAGACAGATAACTCATGTCGTTGGGGAGAGGGTAAGAGCGGGATATTTGAAAGTATCCCAGAATAATGTCACACTCTATGGCAATATAGTGTAGCGCGAGCCGCTTTTAGTGTGCGGACGAGATGCGCCGCAACGTGGGCTTGCTTCAACCGGATCAACGGTGATTGTTGAGCGGGGATCCCCGCCGGCGCAAGCCACTGCGCAGGTGCCGGGAGTGCGAGCGAGCCAAGATTAACCGACCGAAAAGGATAATAGATTCTATGAAAACTCGATTAACCGAAATGTTTGGTATTGAGACCCCGATTATTTGTGGGGGCATGATGAGAGTGGGTACAGCCGAACTTGCTGCCGCGGCGTCCAACGCCGGTGCGCTGGGTGTTATGACGGCGTTGACTTGCCCCACGCCGGAGGAACTGGAGCTCGAGATCGAAAAATGCAAGTCGCTCACCAGCAAGCCCTTTGCCGTTAACCTGACGGTTGGCGTCGTGTCGACTGAGATTAGTTACGATGACTACGTCGACGTCATCTGTCGCAGCGGCGTCAAGATCGTGGAAACAGCAGGTCGTAGTCCGGAACCTTTTATGGAGGTATTTAATGCGCACGGCATAAAAGTCATACACAAGTGCGTGGCAGTGCGCCATGCGCTCAAGGCCGAACGTGTTGGTGTTGCTGCGGTGAGTATTGATGGCTTTGAATGTGCGGGCCATCCTGGTGAGGAGGATGTTACCGGTTTGGTTTTAATTCCCGCTGCTGCACAGAGACTCAAGATTCCTGTGGTTGCATCTGGCGGTTTGGCTGACGGCCGCGGCCTCGCTGCGGCACTGGCGCTAGGGGCAGACGGCATCAACATGGGTACTCGCTTTATGGTGACTCAGGAAGCGCCCATACATCACAATATTAAACAAAAAATTGTAGAGATGGACGAAACCCAGACCTCGCTGATTTTTCGCTCATTCCGAAATACGGCGCGGGTGTATGACAACGAGGTTGCACAAAAAGTAGCGGAGATCGAAAAGCAGGGAGGCGATTTTGGTCAGGTGCACGCTCTGGTGTCCGGGAAAAATCAGGACATTGTCTGGACCACCGGTGATATCGACGCTGGAATGGTAACCGTCGGTATGTGCGGTGGTTTGATCAACGATATCCCCACCTGCGCAGAGTTGGTAAGCAACATTGTCGCCGAAGCGGAGGAAGTTATCGACCAGCGGCTCGGGAGTATGACCGCCGCTTAGTTCGGATCGACGCTGTTACTAGCGCCGTGTTTTTACACGAACAAGGGATGTGTGGCGCAGGCTCAAGCTGAACCACTAGCGATTTCGAGGCGTACCTTTAGATGCGCGGAGTCGCTTACATGTCACGGGATCAGCCCAGATTGACTCGACGTGTAGATTCTGGGCGGAAAACATCTATTTGACGTGTGAAGAGCCATTGGGATTCGCACTGCCCTATCGCAACACGCACTTTTAAAGAAAAACACGGCCGAAACGCTATAGCGTTAAGAGTGAGGCCGGATGCTTAGGAACACGCTGCATGGACAAACAGTTTGAGGAGCAGGGGGGCGCAGCCACTATGGACCCGGGCGTTGTTTTGCGCTGGCTTACCTCTCGTGTCATGAGCCATGTTAGCCGCCCAGCGCGACTGGAGCGGGCGCATAGAGCAGCTGAGCGGGCGAGAACGAAGGCAGGTGACCGACACCGGGTGGAATATTTCCATCAGGTTGAGGATGGATACAGTCATCTTGCAGCGCAAATTCTGAAGAGATTAGCAGATCGTTATGACGTCGACTTGATTTGCCACCTCGTCTCAGGGCCTTCCGGTAACAACTCGCCCGAACCGGATCTATTGTTGCAGTTGTCGCGGTATGATGCAGAGAAGGTGGCGGCAGCGTACGGGTTGAGTTTCCCTTCGCACCCGGAGGCGCCCGATCCTGAGCTGGTTTCACTTGCGGAAGGCGTACTAGCCCGCCAAAGCAGTGCAGAATTTGTGGAGCATGCCGAGGCCATTGGCAGCGCGCTGTGGTCGGGTAACAAAGCCGCACTGTTACAGTGTGCCAAGCAATGCGGGCAGGCCGATATTCATGCGGTCCGACAAGGCATTGCAAGCGGCAATGAGCGCTTGCGTGCACTCAAGCACTACTCCTCGGCAATGTTTTATTACGGCGGCGAGTGGTATTGGGGTGTAGATCGGCTATACCATCTCGAACATCGCTTCCGTGAGCTGGGTGTTGACCGAGATGCGGGCAGTCCACCTCTGGTGCCTCGTCCTGTTGAAGCAGGGCAATTAAAGGATAACGGCAGCCTGACACTCGAGTTTTTTCCATCGATGCGCAGTCCGTATACGGCGATCAGCTTTGACCGAACAGTGCAATTGGCGAAAGAGACAGGTGTCAACCTTGTCGTTCGTCCCGTATTGCCCATGGTAATGCGCGGTGTACCTGCAACACGCCAAAAAGGAATGTATATCTTTTCCGATACGGCCCGGGAGGCCGCCGCCGCCGGTGTGCCGTTTGGCAACTTTTATGATCCTATTGGAGACCCTGTGCGCAAAGGATACGCGCTTTATCAATGGGCTTGCGAACAGGGCAGCGGGAATGAGTTCTTTAGTGCTTTTCTGCGGTGTGCCTTTGCCCTCGGAGTTAACCTTAATCGCCCCAAGGGGCTGCAAAAAGCTGTGGAGATGGCCGGATTGAACTGGAGTGCAGCGCAGCATCATACAGATGACGAGTCCTGGGAAGGGTTGCTGGAAGCGAATCGCGGCATGATGTACGAAGCGGGGCTGTGGGGTGTGCCCAGTTTTCGACTAACGGATAAGACAGGTAAAGAATGCCTTGCAATATGGGGTCAGGACAGACTGTGGCTTGTTGCCAGAGAAATTCAGCGACAGTTGTCTTCCGCCGATTAAATTAATCGGACAGAATATTATCAATGAATAGGAGATAGAAAATGGATATACGATTAAGTGAAGAGGACCTTTCTTTTCAGCAGGAGGTTAAATCGTTTCTCGATGAAGCTTGGGACCCTGCATTGCAGGCACGCGTTTCCAAGATCTCTACGATGAAAGAAGGCATGGAAGAGTGGCAGCGGAGACTCTACAAAAAGGGTTGGATGGCGCCGCATTGGCCTGCCGAACACGGTGGTGCAGAGTGGAGTGTTACGCAGAATTTTATCTACAACTCCGAGCGTGCGGCAGCGGGAGCGCCCGAAACAATCTCTTTTGGCGTCACCATGGTCGCCTCGGTCATTCTTGCTTACGGAAGTGATGAGCAAAAAGCGAAGTACTTGCCGCGCATACTGAAAAGCGAAGATTGGTGGTGCCAGGGTTATTCAGAACCGGGAGCGGGTTCAGATCTCGCCTCACTCAAAACTCGGGCAGACCTCGACGGTGACGAGTACGTGATTAACGGCAGTAAGATATGGACAAGCTATGCCCAGTATGCCGACTGGATTTTTTGTCTGGTACGGACAGATAACTCAGGCCGCAAGCAAGAAGGAATCACATTTCTCTTAATCGATATGAATACGCCGGGCATCACTGTGCGCCCCATCGATACCATCGACGGGTTTCATCACCTGAACGAAGTTTTTTTCGACAACGTGCGTGTTCCAGTGGAAAACCGTATCGGCGAAGAGGGTAAGGGATGGACATATGCTAAATCACTGCTTGTTCACGAGCGGCTCTCGATTGCTGAAGTAGCCAGTTCCGTACGCGCTCTTAGCTTGCTGAAAGACGAAGCGCGTGAACAAGTGAACGGAGGACATTCCTTGCTGCAAGACCCTGTGTTTGCGAAGCGCTTGGCAGATGTTGAGATTGAGCTTATGGCCCTTGAGTACACTGAACTGCGCGCACTGGCTGCTATTGCCGAGGGCAATGAGCCAGGTCCTGAGTCCTCGTTGCTGAAGCTGCAAGGCACAGAAATTCAGCAGACCATTCAAGAGCTACGCATGGACGTTGCGGGCTACATGAGCGGCACACTTGGCCGTAATGAAAGGGAGCTGGAGGTTGGCGACGATATCCGCAAACTGTATTTCCGAGGACGTGCATCGTCAATTTACGGTGGCTCGAACGAAATTCAGAAAAACATTACTGCCAAATATGTCCTTGGCCTGAAGGGGTAGAACAATGAATTTTAACCTAAGTGAAGAGCAGAGCCTTATCAAAGACGGAATCGCCCGTTTTGTCGCAGAGAACTGCAGTTTAGAGCAGCGTAATGACGCAATCGCTATGGACAATGGGTTTAGCCGGGAAAACTGGCAGCAGTTTGCCGAGCTTGGCTGGCTGTCTATACCCTTCGCCGAGGAGCACGGCGGTTTCGGCGGTGGTCCGGTCGATACAATGGTCATCATGCAGGAGTTCGGCCGGGGGCTTGTTGCTGAGCCTTATCTGGCTACTGTACTTCTGTTCGGTGGCCTACTTCAGGAAGCTGCGAACACTGCGCTGCAAGAGAAGTACCTCCCGGCGATCATAGGTGGTGATCTGCAGGGCGCCCTTGCCTATCTGGAACCGCAGAGTCGCTATGAGTTGACAGATATTCTTACTAAAGCAACTCGAGAGGGCGATAGCTGGGTGATTAACGGTGAGAAAAACGTGGTATTAAATGGCGGCGCAGCAGAGAAAATTATCGTTACCGCGCGTACCAGTGGCGGTCAGTCAGACCGAGAGGGTGTGAGTTTGTTTCTGGTAGACGCAGGCGCCAGCGGCCTGTCGCGCGAATGTTATCCCATGAATGATGGGCAGGAGGCTGCGGATATCCAGCTTGTTAACGTCAGTGCAGAAGCGCTTCTCGGAGAAGTCGATGAAGGATACGCGGCCATGGCAGTTGTAGTCGACCAGGCTCGGCTCGCCATTTGTGCACACGCGCTGGGATTGATGGAAGCGTTGAATGCGCAGACGCTCGACTACTGCAAGACAAGAGAGCAGTTTGGCACCACAATTGGTAGTTTCCAGGCGCTGCAGCATCGCCTCGTCGATATGTTTGGTGCCTGCGAGAACGTCAAGTCCCTGCTATTCAGAGCAGTGTGCACCGCGCAGGAGCATAGTGACGATGCCCAGCGTAGCCTGTTGGCGCTCAAAACAATGTCAGGCCGTGCCGGCAAGCTTATCGGCGGCGAGGCTATTCAGTTGCACGGTGGCATGGGCGTGACGAACGAATTGTCCGTGGGATTTTATGTTAAGCGTTTGATGCTACTTAACAACCTGCTTGGCGATTCAGATCATCATCAGCGATTATTCGCCGAATTGGAAAATAACACGCCAGCGGGTGATGCGCGCGCAGCGTGAACCGCTGCAGCGTTGTCTGGAAAAGTACAACCGCTACCTGCCGGTGGACGCTGTAGCATTACCTGCATGGGCTCAGGCAGTCGACACGCGACGAGGAATGGCGCAGCGTATGATCAGTACTGCGATCCGTTTTCGTCGGTGCATCCGGCCAGCGGCTTGCAAAGCGCAGCCCGTTAGTGGGCGGGCAGGGCTACATTCCCTCAGCAGTTATAATGATTTCTGTGGATCCAGAGGGCAGGGAGATAGCGGTGCCATCCTCACTGACAGTATAGTTTGGAAAAATGTCATCAACACCCTCTACCCATGCGGCCTCCATGCCCGGGAAGATGAGAGGTGGTACCACGTGATAATAAACAAGGTGTCCGACGCCTGCTTCTCTGGCGGTTTCGGCAGCCTCTACTGGCGAAGCGTGATAATCAAGAATGTCGAACGTAATCTTGGCGAGCACCTCGTTGCCAACCTTTTTCGCCGTTTCATGCATAATCATTACAAGGTCATGGGACAAAGCCTCATGCAGCAACAAGTCAACGCCCTGCGAAAAATGTTCGAGATTAGCAGATTGGGCCGTATCGCCGCTGATCATGAGCGAGCGGTCTTTGTAGGTGAATAAATAGGCAACGGCAGGCCGCACTGGGTCATGTTCAACGGCCAAAGCCTGTATTTTCAATGCGCCATCTTCATACACGGTGATCAGCGAGCCCTCAGGGGGCGAAGGAAAAGGGGCAGCATTCATGCCTGCACCCTTTAGAGGCGCTACGAGGTCGGTGTGATGCTCGTTGCGATAAATTTCGTCCTGTGCGTAGGCAGTGTTAAAACCCTCAACTACGGCTTGGACGCCCTCTGGCCCTATGACGGGCAGGGGTGAGGTATTGGCACCGTTCACCCAGCGAATCGTTGCCATTTCACCCAGCCCATCAATATGGTCCGAGTGAAAGTGAGTGAGCAATACGGCTTGTATATCGCCAACGGGGTACCCTAAAGTTACGAGATTGCGCAGGCCATTCGTTCCTGCATCTACAACAAAGAACTTTTCGCCCGCGATCACGCCGATACACGGTCCAGAGCGATTGGAGGAGGGTAATGGCCCTCCAGCGCCACAAACAACGACATGTAAGCCATCTTCAAGATCGTCGATCGCGTTCGAGGTCATCCGTGCCTCGGCACCCCGGGCCATTATGGTCTTGGCAATAGGCCCGCGCTGGTTGTAAACAAAAGCAGCAGCAAGCAAAAGCATGACAAAGGTAAATATAAGCTTTTTCATAGAGCATCCTGTATCAGTGTCGTTGCGTTTAAAATGCCTTTCGGCAGCCAATGAAAAAACGTGAGCCGTTAAGCGATTCCGGCCAACTTCCGGAACAGGCGGTTCATCCCCCCGATCCAGCGATCGTAATCAGCGGCCTTGCGCGTCATATACTCTTTTACTTCTCGATGAGTGAGGATCAGAAATGCCTCTCGCTCAAGGTGCTCGACCACGATCTCTGCTAGTTGCTCAGGCTCAATCATGCCGTCTCCGGACGCTGCCTGAGAGCCCTGATCATCAATATTCGCGATCATCGGCGTTCGTACCGCCTGTGGACACAACATGGATACCTTTATGCCCTGATGGGCATAGGTCAAAGCGAGCCACTCTGCGAAACCCACAGCAGCATGTTTAGTGGTGCCATAGGCGGCGCCACCGATTTGATTAAGCAGACCCGCGGCAGAGGCCGTTATAAGAAAGTAGCCTCCACCGCGCTTAATCATGCGTGGGACAAGGTAACGGGAGGCATAGACATGGGACATGACGTTAACGTCCCAACTTGTCTGCCATTCATCGTTATTTGCTTGCTCATCGGGACCCAGGGCAACCCCAGCGTTGCTGCAAAAGAGGTCGATGGGTCCCGCTGTTCTTTCTGTTTCCTCGATAACGCGGCGCACATCATCCTCTTTGCCCACATCCGCCGTTATAGCAACACAGCCGCACTCAGCAGCAGTCTGCTGTGCAGTATCCGAGTGCAGATCAACGGCGATTACCGTCTGAGCTTCAAGGGACATAAAGCGGGATACCAGTGCCTTGCCAATGCCGCTGCCAGCGCCTGTGACAACAATAACCTTGTTTTTAATCTGCATGTAGACCTCTTCGGGTGTGCTGATGGTTCATTCTGCACGAAACATATTCTATGTGCGCTAGTGGCGGAAGAGGTAGGAGTCGAACCCACCAGGCGTCTTGTCGACACCTCACTGGTTTTGAAGACCAGGCACCCCACCGGGGGCGTCGCTCTTCCGGTAGCAATGCAGAAGTCTACGCATTATACAGCCGCGCTGGAAGTGACCTGTCCAAGACGACGCGGGTATTGTCGCGCCGTTGAGTGAAACGGATATCATCAAAATACTCCAGTATCTCGATAGTGAGGTTACGCCCTGTTCCCCATTGTTGCTTGGCAACAGCAACCGTGATTTCTGCATCGGCCCTGTCCAACTGAATGATGTCCTTGGCAAATTCAAGCAATTGGGGGGGCAGGGCGCAGCGCCGCTTAGAGACCTGGAACGCCCGACCCAGCTTCACCGCAATTTGCGTAGCTTTTCTTACATCTTGTAGCTTCATGCCCGTGCGGTCAGCAATATCTGATAACAAGGGAATGGCTGCACCACTCGTTGACAGGCATTCTTTTACACGTCGCCACTGATTATCGGCTTCCTCCTCGATATGCGGAATAAATCCCGGCTGCATGATGCAACCCCCGACGAGGCCTAACGTTCCATTTTTCAAACAGGCGGAGAGTACACCTAGCACGAGAGGTATTCCGTGTGCCGGGGCCATGGTCCGCTGAAGCAGGCCCGGTCTGATGCCTTTTTCATGCGGACGTTCTCGGTGCCAACCAGACACGAAAGAGACGAGCGCCTGCTCTGTTGCTGACCATTTCGCCCTGCTAGTCAGCCAGGATTTGCCGTCTGCGTCAAAAGCCCTGCCAGCATTGATGCCAGGCAGAGCCGCAGTCTCTTGAGACATATTCCAGGCACGCTGAAAGCGTGCGAGGTCAATCACCTGATCATGCTCTAAGAGGCGCCGCAACGCGGCGTCGGGCGTTGGCTCTGCCATCGCTTCAAGGTAGGCGAGTCTGTGCGCGCCCGGCTTGCCACGATAAAAACCCTGTGGATCCAGAATAATACCACCGCCCAGCAGAGTTTCCTCAGAGGCATCGCGCAACAAGTAGCGCTGACCCGTGAAGGCGGGGACAGGCTCATCCAGTAACAGATGCGCTATTACATCATCACCTGCATTTAACGCGAGCGATGATGTTTCGCGCGTGTAGCGCGCCAGCCGGCCGGCCACCCGCTGCGAACCAAGGTAAAGCTTCACCGGAGTCAGGTGTTTTAGGGAGAAACGTAGCGTTCCCAGAAGTTGTAAGCGCACGTCCAGGCACATTGATAGGGGTGCTGCACCGGGCCCCAACAGCCAGCCACCGCGAGCCACTTCACCCTTGCCGCTAAGGTTTAACGCACAGCGCTGCCCCGCGGTCGCGCTCATTGCATTCTTGTCGTGTACGCGCAGGCCGCGCACCCTCAGGCTGGCTGCGCCCGGCTGCACCAGCACTTCATCGCCTGTACTAATGGAGCCACTTGTGACTGTACCGGTCACCACGAGCCCTGCCCCCTTAACACGGAATACACGATCCATCGACAGACGAAATACACCGGTGGCATCGCGCGTGTCGCATTGTGCGGCACAATTCAATAAGTGAGCTCTCAGGGAATCTACACCGAGGCCATTCTGGCTATTAACTCGAAACGGATCTTCTTGTTGCCAGCGCAGGTCGTGCAGCAGTTCGCCCACGCTGGATTCAACCGCGCGCAACCGCTCTTCACCTACGCGATCTATCTTGCTGATAATAGGGATAATGCGTTTAACGCCGAGGATGCGTATTACGTCGAGATGTTCTCGGGTCTGCGGCATCACACCATCGTCTGCAGCGACCACGAGTAAAGCCAAATCAATACCTCCAACGCCCGCTATCATTGTATTGATAAAGCGATGATGTCCGGGGACATCAATGAAACCAACAGGCAATCCCGTTACATGCGGCAAATAGGCATAGCCCAGGCTAATAGATAAGCCACGTCGCTTTTCTTCTTCCAGCCGATCAGTATCGACCCCGGTAATGTGTTTGATTAGTGACGTTTTACCATGGTCAACATGACCCGCGGTGGCGACAATCACGGCGCAACATGCTGAAGTTGACCAATGAGCGCGTCCTCGTCTTTCACCTCAAGGCAGCGTAAATCCAGCCACAGAGAGCCCTTGTGCAGCCGACCTACAACCGGGACGGGTGGATCGCGCAGGCTTTGCTGCAGACGACGCAGGGATTCGTCATGGCCCGATGCGGGCCTGCACTGCAGTGCAGAACTTGGCAGCAAATCTACCGGCAGCGACCCGCTGCCCACCTGGCTGAGGCAACGCTCAACCGTCACGGTGTAAGACGGTCCGATAGTCTGCTTGATGAGAGGGAGTAGCCTTTGCCCCTGAGCATGAATATCGGCTTCATCACGGGTCAGGTAACGCAGCGTTGGCAGGCTTTTCAACAAGTCATCCGGGTCGCGGTATAACTTGAGAGTTTCAGCAAGGGCGGCCAGTGTCATCTTGTCGACGCGCAATGCACGCTTGAGCGGGTTTTTTCTAATCGCAGCAATCAGGTCGTGACGACCGGCAATCAATCCTGCCTGCGGCCCGCCCAGAAGCTTGTCGCCACTGAACGTGATGATGTCTGCGCCTTGGGCCAGGGTCTCGGCGGCAGTGACTTCTCTGGGCAAGCCCAGCGCTGTGAAGTTCACCAGGTTGCCGCTGCCCATATCGACCACTAGCGGAAGGGAATATTCTGCCGCAAGAGCAGCCAATTCCACCTCTGCGACGCTGTGCGTAAAGCCTTCTACTCTGTAGTTGCTGGTATGCACTTTCATCAGTAACGCGGTCTTTTCGCCAATGGCATTGCGGTAATCTGTGAGATGAGTGCGGTTAGTCGCACCTATCTCGACCAGTTGGCAACCGGCGCGAGCCATTACTTCCGGTATCCGAAATGAACCGCCTATCTCGACCAATTCGCCACGAGATACAGGGACTTCATGACCCATCGCCAGCGTATTCAGTACGAGCAACACTGCTGCGGCGTTATTGTTTACTACCGTCGCTGCTTCTGCGCCAGTTAACTCGCAAATCAGCGACTCAACATGAGAATCCCGCTCACCGCGACGACCCGATTCCAGGTCAAATTCCAGATTGCTGGGTGAGCCGGCGACAGTCATTACTGCATCCAGTGCGGTTTGCGGCAGCACGGCGCGGCCAAGGTTGGTGTGTAAAACCGTCCCCGTTAGATTAATAACAGGCATAAGGCTCGATACGTTTAAGGCGGAAAGGGCAGCTATCGCATTGTCTCGAATCGACTCGATAGCGCAGTCGGGAGTGCCACCGCGGGCAATTTCCGCGCGCAACCGAACGAGGAGATCTCGTAGATTATTTACAACGGCGTCGCGACCCCAGGTGTTGATCTCCGCTGTCATGAGTTGCAGCAGGGTATCTATCCCCGGGAGTTGCTGGAAGCGTTTCGCCATATCGTTGGTGAGATCTTTATCCTGCATTTCGGTGCCTGAAAAACTACGTCAACCAGTCCTGCTAAAGCGTAACCAAGGTGTTAGCCAAAAGAGCCTAACCATTTAGTCTCTATAAAATTCCAGAATTTTCGTGTCGGTGAATACTTCCTCAAGCTCAGAATGGGAGTTGTGATCCAGTTGGTGCAGCTCATCCTGTACATGCAATCTCGCCTTGTTCAGGCGGCGCTGTGTTCGTGCGCGGGTTGCGCCGTAGCCAAAATCATATTCGTAGTATTTCTCTCCAGCGACACTTGCGCTGATATTGGCGCGGGCGAAGGCGAAATACGTGGCATCAAGATAACGCCAGACGGCGTCGAGTGTATCCGGCACCGCATCTGCGGGCAGCCAGGATGTATCGGTATAGTCGTCATCACCGAATAGGCGAGCGGTGTACTCCATTACGACAGTGCGATAATCACCAAGCCAGGCCAAAGGTACTGGGTCAGTCACAAAGTGTGCCTTACAAGCGCCGGCCAGTGCAAAATCTGCGAGGCACGGACGATCACCCAGAAGAAAAGGGCAGTGTGCGAAGTGGGTGTCCAGAACCGAAAGCATGGTACTAAAATCGCGGTGCACGGCATCAGCTTGCTCTGGCCCGACTCCGTTGTACTCGCAGACGTTTTTACCAAAGGACTGGTACATAAACTCGCCGACAGGCGCCAAGTCTTTCAGCTCTTGTTCCGTAAACGGTTCGTCAATAGATCGATTGAGCAATCGATTCGCGCCAAAACGCGGTCCAACCCAGGCTACATTCTCGGGATAGCACCAGCGGGTGTGAATACAGACGCGGCCAAGCCAATGGTTAAATGCGTCCTCGAGTATAAAACAGCAGGCTCTCTGTGTCGGTGTGGCAGGAATGACAGGCATCGACTTGAAGCGATCATTCAGTAACGGACCGACTGCAATTGTATCGTGAATCATCCATTTTTCAGGCGTGAGCAGCGCCGGGATAAAGTGCGTACCGGTGCGGGCTTCAATATCAGCAGCGCGCTCTTCCGTTTTGAAATGCCACGACCAGGGAATCTGCTGGCAGCGCAGCTGCGCTTCCAGCTTGCGTGAGAACATGCTCAGCTCCGCGCCGACAAGCCCATAGTCACCTCTGTACATGCCTTGTTCGCCTCGGATTTTTCACGCTGTTAAAAAGGATTCGCCGGAGAATATTGATCGCGTCGTAGCGTTACATGGAGCCAAATTTTTGTCAATGCGGTCCGGCTTCTGCACCTATCACGGCCGCTCATTTTGTATCATTTAACAACGGGCGGTGACAGGTTTGCTACCTGTTACATGGCGCGCAGCACCAGTAACTAAAGCAATTCTTCCGCCAGTAAAATAAGCGCCTCGGGTTGCTCAGTGGTCACCAGCATCAGATCTAGAGACCCTCTGCGCTCCGCTTCTCTCCAGGCCGACAACCGTTCACGTATACGTTCTGGTGAGCCTATCAAGCATGTACGATCTATCAGAGATTCCGGTACTACCCGGGACGCTTTTTCCTTCTCGCCACTAAGGTACAGGGTCTGGATTTGTTCGACCTCGTCCTCGTAGCCCATGCGTTTGGCAAACTCAGCGTAAAAGTTTTTTTGCCGTGAACCCATGCCACCCAGTTGCCTTGCCATTGCCGGCTTCATGGCCTCGAACACCGCTGCTGCATCATCCGCAACGATCACGCGCACCATGGTACTGACCGTAAACGCCGAACGGGAGCACTTTGCGGATTCGCGAGCAAAGCCCTCGGCGAGATAGCGATCTACGATGTCGGCAGTGTCCTCCGGGTCGATAAAGGACAGGATGACGCCGTCGGCAATTTCAGCCGCCAGGCGCAATCCTCCGGGCGTGATAGACGCGAGATAGATGTTCTGTTCGGGGTTTGTATGGGCAACGCTCTTTAGCGGCTTACCTGCGCCTGTTGTATTGGCTCCGCTAAGTGGCAGTTGATAGTGATAGCCGTCATAACGCAGAGGTTGCTGCCGAGCGAGTATCTGGCGAACGATCTCCACGTATTCCCGGGTTCGCCGTAGGGGCTTATCATAACTGACGCCATGCCAGCCCTCAGCAACCTGAGGCCCCGACCCTCCAAGACCGAGAATAAAGCGGCCCTCGGACAGAGCATCGAGTCCGATGGCGGTCATTGCGGCTGCAGCGGGTGACCTTGCGGGAATCTGCATAATAGCCGTCCCAATCTTTATGCGCTGGGTGTGAGCGGCCAGCCAGGTGACGCTGCTCACTGCATCGCAGCCATATGCTTCTGCGGCCCATACGGAATCATATTGCAGTGATTCCGCCAGCCGAACTCTGTTCAAGTCGATTGTCGGCTGCGCACTAAAGGCTGTCTCTGTGAGTGCCAGTCCCAGCTTCATAATCACATTCTCCTGTCTTGCGGTTAAATACCGTCCGCACAGAACGGCGGAATAAGCCAATATCGGCACAAAAACCGATATCGATGCAAGGCGGCACCACGCGCGAGCATATCACTTGTACAACGGATGATATCCACCAGCGAGTAAGTTATGTTAGCAACATATACAAAAGGGGAAAACACCATGGCAGACCTAACTGCAGTCAACCAGGGCAGTACCGCTCTGCGCCCTATCAAGGTAAGTCTCCTCGAAACGCTTCGCATGATTCGGCAAAGCTACCGTCAACCCCTCGAGCACGCGCAGGATATGCAGCAGCGTTATGGCAACGCGGTCATGCAGCGCATCGGCAGACAGAGTTACGTTAATCTGTATGGCGCAGACGCCCATCGTTTGGCTCTGGTTAATGAAGGTCAGATATTTTCCAATAAAAAAGCCTGGGACATGATCATCGGTCGCGTCTTTCCTAACGGACTTATGCTGCGCGACGGCGATGACCACCGCTATCACCGCCGGTTAATGCAGGCAGGCTTCAAGAACCCGGTGCTGCAGGGCTATTTGGCAGACATGGGTCCCCAGGTTCACGCGGCAGTGGAGGCATGGGAGTTCAAGCCCGGTGGCAGCCTCTTGGCATATCCGCTGTTCAAGCGGATGACGCTGGACATGGCCGCCACGATTTTTCTAGGTATGGAGCTAGGTGGAGACGCTCACAAAATCAGCCGCGCATTTGAGGCCACTGTTGCAGCGTCTATGCCTCGCGTACCACTTGCTATACCGGGCACCATACTATGGCGCGGCATACGCGCAAGGCACTACATGTGCCGCTATTTTCAGCAGCAGATAAAACGAAAGCGTGAGGGGCAGGGTAATGACATGTTCTCGCTCCTATGTCGTGCTACGGACGAGGAGGGCAATCAGTACACGGACGAGGAGGTCGTGGATCACATGATTTTTCTCATGATGGCGGCTCACGACACTACCACCAGCGCATTGACCAGCATGACATATGCGCTGGCGCAGCACACCGAATGGCAGGACCAGCTGAGGAAGGAAGCTTTGGCGATTGGCAAGGATGCGCTCAGCTATCATGACCTGGAGCGAATGCCACAAACTGAGTGGGTGATGAAAGAAGCCTTGCGCATGTATCCGCCGCTCTCATCCTTGCCGAAATACAGTTTAAAATCCTTCGACTTCGAGGGCAGCACCATACCGGCGGGCGCCATGGTTGTGACCTACCCCATTCACACTCACTATATGGAACAGTACTGGAGCAATCCGACGAGATTCGATCCAGAGCGTTTCAGCGATGAGCGGGCTGAGCAAAAGACTCACGCCTACTGCTGGGTGCCGTTTAGCGGCGGTGCACATATGTGCATAGGTCTGCATTTTGCCATTATGCAAATAAAACTGGTGATGTTTGAAATGCTGCGCCGTTACCGTTGGACGGTACCTGATACCTATCGAATGCCGGTGCAGCAGTCCCCTATCTCCAAGCCCAGAGACGGCCTACCGATTTATCTCGACGCTTTGCCGCCCCGCGCGATACCCGCCAGAAGTTAGACCGTCGGCGCCCATCTCTGCAAACGCGTTATTCACCGGGCGTATTTTGAGGTATCTTTGTCGTCAATCGGTACAAGACTAGCATCCAGAAGGGGACAGTTTCATGTTTGATTTAGCGATACGTAATGGCACCGTTATTGATGGGAGTGGCTCAATCGGCAAAGTATGCGACGTCGGGATAAAAGGCGATCGTATTGTTGCCGTAGGCACGGATATCGGTGAGGCGCGACAAGACATAGACGCTGACGGGCTACTTGTGACCCCTGGATGGGTTGACGTGCATACGCATTATGACGGTCAGGTCACCTGGGATCCTATGCTGACGCCTTCCAGCTGGAATGGTGTAACCACCGTGGTTATGGGTAACTGTGGTGTGGGCTTTGCGCCGGTAGAAACAGGTAAGGAAGACTATCTCATTCAGTTAATGGAGGGTGTCGAAGATATTCCAGGGGCGGCACTCGCAGAGGGAATACAGTGGAAGTGGGAGACCTTTCCCGAATATATGGATGCTATCGAGGCATTGCCACATGCCATTGATTTTGCCACTCAGGTTCCCCATGGCGCTGTGCGAACCTATGTCATGGGCAAGCGGGGCGCTAACAACGAGAAGGCTACAGAGGAAGACGTCACGGCCATGGCCGCTATCGTAAAAGAAGGACTGGAGGCGGGTGCCCTTGGGTTTTCTACAACGCGCACGATATTGCATCGCGCAAAGGATGGCGAACTGGCCCCGGGTACCACAGCGGACCGTGAGGAGGTCATTGGTATTGGCCGAGCCATGGGAGAGGTCGGCTATGGGGTCTTCGAAGTGGCGAGTGACCTTGCCCCTGAGGAAGAGGAGTTGTCCTGGATGCGTCAGATCGGCCGTGAGACCGGTCTTCCCGTCACCTTCGCCTGCCTGCAAAATAACGAGGATTCAAGTCAGTGGAAACGACTGCTGGCGGCAGTCGAAGAAGATCGCGCAGCAGGCGGCACCCTGACACCACAGGTGGCGCAGCGTCCTGCTGGCGTCCTGTTCAGTTGGGAGAGTTCAGGGCATCCGTTTATTCTGCATGCGGGATACCAGACAGTGGCATCTCTGCCATTGTCTGAACGTGTCGTCGCGCTGAATGATCCCGGTTTGCGGCGAGAGATACTTGATAACCCACCGGATCTTAGCGAATTACCAGAGGTATTTACGCGCTCACTATTAGCCTGGAACAACATGTTTTCGCTTGGTGAGCCGATAGATTACGAGCCAGGTCCCGAAAAAAGTATTCTTGCTAGGGCAGAGAGGCAGGGGGTAACGCCTGCAGAACTTGCCTATGACACTATGCTCGAGCGTTCAGGCAAAGGAATTATCTATATGCCGCTGCTGGGCTACTCAGATGGAGACTTCGAAGCCTTACGTGAAATGATGCTCCATCCCAACGCGATATTTGGGCTGTCTGATGGCGGCGCCCACTGTGGCCTTATTTGTGACGCCAGTATGCCAAGTTATCTGCTCACGCACTGGGCTAGAGACAGAACGCGAGGTGCGCGTATTCCTATCGAGAAATTGGTGCATAACCAAACTCAACGCACGGCGCATTTTTATGGCATGCGCGACCGCGGGCTGATCGCCGAGGGCATGAAAGCGGATATCAACATTATCGACTTTGATAAATTGACAATTCATCCCCCGGAGATGGTCTATGATTTACCTGCCAGCGCGCGCAGGCTGGTACAGAAAGTCGACGGGTACCGATACACACTTTGCAGCGGCGAGATAATTCGACAGGACAGCAAAGATACGGGTGCGATGCCCGGCAAACTCGTGCGCGGCCCCCAATCACAGTCGGCGATTCACTAGATTGAGCGTGTATTTATCCAATACCCTGCGCTAGACCGCTGTTTTATGGCGAGCAGTGATCCGATGCGGAGCTCCAGCGAATGTGAAGCTTTGTGTGCGCTTGAAGGCTGAAGACATCGCTGTAACGCTGTGCATCGCCTTACTGTGGATAGTCGGTGCACAATTAGGTTTTTACGTTGCGTTAAATCAGGGTTTTCAGACGACCCTGCTGTGGATTCCCTCAGGACTAGCGCTGGCCGGGCTGCTATGGCGTGGAAATCGCGCAGTCCCTGGCCTTTTCCTGGGGGCTTTCACCACCTCAGTTGTGCAGTTTTATATGCTATCGCCGGGAGCAATCTCTGCCATCGCAATCATCGCCTCTTGCGCTGTTATATTGGGCGGGGCGACCACGGCCTACCTTATGCGCCTCCTGACTCCTACCGCCCCTATTTGGGGCAGTGCCCGAGATATGTTGATCGGGACTGCTTGCATGGCAGTGGGCAGTGCGATCCCGGCCTTTATAAACACCAGCCTGTTTGATGCGGTGGGCCTGGTGCCGGAAGACGCTGTGCATAGCGCAATAGGAATTTACTGGTTAGGTGAATTCGGTGGCATGGTTGTCTTCACAGCGCCTCTATTCATAGTATTTAAGATGGCGGCCAAGGGGAATATAGCGTTAACGAGTCCCGCCAAGATTACCAGCCCGACGATACTCCTCGCTGTGTTCACCGCCTCTGCATTATCAATATTCGCCTGGCTCAAGGTGAACGAAGGGGAGGCTTTGACGCGCTCGCTGCAAAGGGATGCGAGTATTGCCGCCAACAGCTTAACGCGTGCTTTGGAAGCTGCTGGGCGCGACCTGGAATCTATACGAGCACTGGTCTACGCCCATGATCGGCTCTACAAATCTGAGTTCCTTCGTTTTAGTGAGACAGAATTTGGCTCACGCGGGCTCTATCCCGGTGCTCAGGCGCTAAGCTGGGCGCCCAAAGTTATAAATCCCCCTGAATGGGAGCGGGGTATGCGGGCTGCCGGCGAGAAGGAAAGCATCTTGTTTGAGGTCGGAGTCGACGGGGGTAGGGTGAGAGTGGGTAACCGGGACGAGTATTTCCCCGTGGAACTGATTTACCCCCCGAGCGATGTTAACAATAGAGCTTTGGGTTTTGATCTTGGTTCAGAGCGTAACCGACGCAAGGCTTTGGAGCGTGCGCGGGATACCGGGCTGACCAGTATGATGGCACCGATTTATCTTGTGCAGTCTGATAAAAGGATGGCGGCAATGCTCATGTGCTTGCCCATCTACAGTTTGGGCACTAATCCGGAAAGTAGCTCTGAGCGGGCAGAGCATCTTACTGGGTTTGCGACCGGAGTTTTTTATATTGGCAGCGTTTTCGACGCTGCGATACCGCAGTTCGAAGCGAGTATTACTCTCAGTCTCTTCGACTTATCGTTACCGAATTCAGAGCAGTGGTATCACAGCTATTCAAATGCGACTAGCGGCGCGCTGAAAAGCGGCGAACCGAGACCAGTGGCGTCGGAATTACGTGCTCACTTTTATGGGGAGAGTCTGGTGCGCTTTGCCGGACACCGCTGGTTAGTTATCGCGACGCCAAGTTCCAGCTTTATTAGCAGCTTCAGCACGGGCGTACCGTGGAGTGCCTTGCTGCTCATTCTGACTCTTGGTTTGGGGTTAAGCAGTATTCTGATCGAGCGTATAGCTGCGCGAAAGCGTATCGAAATGGAGCAGATAAAGACAGTTTCGGCTTTGGCTGAGGCCAATGCTGCAAATGAATCCAAATCCTATTTTATGGCTGCGGCGAGTCACGATATTAAACAACCGCTTTATGCGTTGGGCATCCTGACTGATACCTTGTTAATGTCTGACCTCAAGAAGGAGATGCGGCCAGTCATCGAAAACGTGAGTAAGAGCGTTAAAGAGATGTCTTTGCACTTCGACACCCTAATGGACATGGGCCGGTTTCAGGACGGGAGCTTCGAAGTTAATCTGGGTGAATTCGTAATGGATGAGCTGGCCCGGCGAATAGATCTCGAGGTGGCACCGTTGTGCAACGAAAAGAATCTACGTTGGCACCTCGATTTAGGCGATTACGCGGTAATCTCTGATCCAGAGCTTTTACTACGACTGCTCAGAAACCTACTTATCAATGCCGTGAGCTATACCGTGCAAGGCGACGTTTCATGTATAGCCCGCGCCACGGAGAAAACAATCGAAATATGCATATACGATACAGGCCCGGGCCTGTCCAAAGAGCAGCAATTTTTAATAGGGCAGACAAATACCGCATCTCGCCAGAATGTGATCGATAGTTCAGAAATGCAGCTTGGCTTTTCAATCGTAAACAGGATTAGCAGGGCCTTGGAGCTCACCATTGAAGTGAACACCTCTGCAACAATAGGGACGCAATTCCGCTTTGAGCTGCAGAGATCTTTAACCTCCGGGGATAATTCCTAAGTGGGGTTCAAAGCCACCACCGCAAAAAATCGCTTTCTGCGACCGAGTGGCATCTACGAATGTTCGTCACCGACGGCGCACGCATGATTTCTTCACTCCGCATTTCCCAATATTTCAGGATGACCATCAGCATTGCCCTGCTTTACTTTCTGGGCGCGCAACTGGGTGCGTTGTTTACACTACTGCCTCATTCGCTTGCCAGCGTATTCTGGCCACCCACCGGCATCGCGTTGGCTGCATTGCTTTTATACGGCAACCGAGCGATTGCAGGAATTCTTGTCGGAGCTGCCGTGAGCAATCTGGTCGAATTATCCGGATTGTCGTCACTAGTCCTGGTTTTCTCCAGCCTTTTTATCGCGCTCGGCTCTGTTTTAAGTGCCATGGTAGCAGCGGTGCTATTACGGCGCTATGCGCCCAGTGCGCCAATTTATGGCTGTTCCAGCGATATCTTTAAAGGCTCGCTGCTAATGGCGGCATCCAGTTCTATCGCTGCTGTCGCAGGCGCGGCAAGCCTGTTTGCGACAGGGTTAATGCCATGGGACTCTGTGGCTATTACCTTCGCCATGTGGTGGTTGGGCAACTTCTGCGGGATGCTGACAGTAACACCCGTGGGGTACGCGATTGTGCGACGTTTGGGCGGAGGGTTATTTAATCGTACCCCGGTGGGCCTCATTCCCGGCCCTACCTTACTGAACGCTTTCCTTGGCCTGATTGCCACGCTTGGCTTTGCGTTTTTGTGGCAGCAGGAGGGCGCCGACATGTCGGCAGTGCTGAAGCGCGAGGCGCTTGTAAGCGCCGACAGTATACAAAGAACACTGCAACGCGCAGGCAGGGACATGAAGTCCATCGAGGCACTCGTGTCAGCATCCGAAGAGCATCTGGATGCCAGCGAATTTCTGCTTTACACCGAGGCCTTGCACATGAATACGCCGGGGCACCCGACGATTTTTAGCGTGAGTTGGGCGCCGATTATCGATGATGTCAGCGTGTGGGAACGTGAAATGCGTTCGTTTGGATATCCGAACATCCGCGTGTTTGAGCGGAACAGGGGAGGGGACAGAAAGTCCGTGGGTATCCGGAAGGACTACTATCCCCTGCAATATATCTACTCGCCTCTTGGTGCGAGTGCAGCAGACCTGGGTTATGACCTCGGCTCAAATCCATCGACGCGGCTGGCTATAGAGCGCGCATCAAAATCCGGCGAAAGCAGCATGGTGGCTCCCATTGCAATGAGCCATAGTGGAATGCTAGAGCAACCGGCCCTGCAGATCTGCGCTGCGGTGTTCCGAGTGGCTAGTCGCGTAACATTAAATACAAAGGGCGCACGCCTTCTTCTCGGCGCGGCGTGTGGTGTATACCCCCTGCAGGGAATATTGAAATTGGCGTTACTGGATACGCTTCCCGGAATTGATTTGCATATTTTTGAAGTCGCAGGAATCGGGGAGGGTGACTGGCATTATTCTCACACACCGGGCGCAGAGGAAGTGGATTCCCAAAAATCCATAGAGCCAAACGCAATTGAGCTGGCCAGGAAACCTCACGGTGCAGCCGACATTGTCTTCGGTGATAGCCAGTGGCGAGTTTTTGCGGTGCAGGGGCGTGACTTCGAAAATCAATTTCGCTCACTTGTTCCGTGGGGTGCCCTGTTGCTCGTATTTGCACTGGGTATTGGTCTCAGCTCTGTTTTGATGGAGCGAATATTTTCACGGCGCAATCTCAAGGCAGAGATGGAAAAGACACTGGACGCGCTGCACAAGGCTCGGGCCGCTAACGAGGCAAAGTCCTACTTTATGGCTGCAGCCAGTCACGATATCAAGCAACCGTTGTATGCGCTAAGCATACTCGCAGATACACTCTTACTTTCCAGCCCCCTCAAGGAGACTTTGCCGCTTATCGCAAGTCTGAAAACCAGTATTGCAGAGATGTCCGTACACTTTGATACATTAATGGATGTCGGAATGTTTCAGGATGGCAGCTTCGAAATTCATGCACGTGATTTCGAGTTAGAAGAGATTTCGCGACGAATCGATAAGGAAATTGGTCCCTTATGCCGCGAAAAAGGCTTGAACTGGAGATTGCACCTCGAAAGGTGCACTGCGCACTCCGATCCAGAGCTGATCATGCGTTTGATCAGGAATCTGCTCATTAACGCTGCACGTTTCACAACAAACGGAACGGTAAGTTGCATAGCAGCGCGCGTTGATGGCAAGATTCGATTTTCTGTCATGGATACCGGACAGGGCCTGTCTCAGGCTCAGAAAGATCTCATATTCAACGAAGTCGTCCGTCTTCGGGGAGACACCATACATACATCGGGCCTCGGACTGGGCCTCTCAATTGTTAATAAGATTAGTCGATCTCTGGACCTTGATCTGTCTCTCGAATCCACCGAGGGTGTTGGTACCAAGTACGTCTTCTTTGTCCCGCTAGCTTCAAACGAGGGATCAGGAGACGCCTGAATGACTTGGGCTGCCGCTATTTAGGAGAAGCGGGTTGCCTTGCTAACAGTGATGTTAGATTGCACGCCAACTATGCTCGACGAGAAGTGTCTGCCGAGCAAAAAGTTGCACATGATAAAGGCTGCCAGCATTCACCTCAGCAACG
The DNA here is from genome assembly GCF_026262645.1 of Candidatus Marimicrobium litorale. Taxonomy (NCBI): domain Bacteria; kingdom Pseudomonadati; phylum Pseudomonadota; class Gammaproteobacteria; order Cellvibrionales; family Halieaceae; genus Marimicrobium; species Candidatus Marimicrobium litorale. The sequence goes on along the minus strand of NZ_SHNO01000001.1, from coordinate 823,518 downwards.
CCCTTTGGTGTGCCTGTCATAACAATGTCGTTGTCCTGTAAATGCATAAATTCAGTAACTAGCTTCTTTATCACTTCGGGCTTGTACATCATTCGCTCGATATTTGCGCTTTGTTGAGGTCTGCCGTCAACGCTTAAAGAAAACGACAATGTGGGTAGGGCATCAGAATCAATAGACTTGAATTCGGTAAATATCGCGGAACCATTAAACGCTTTTGCGCGCTCCCAGGGCAGCGCTTGTTTTTTCAGTTTCGATTGCAGCTGTCTTTTAGTGAGATCGAGGCCGACTGCTGACGCGACAAATTCACCTTGCTGAACTAAAAAACACAGTTCGGTTTCAAAGTGAAGCGGCTCCTGGTGACAAGACAGCAGTGACTCACCAATAGAGGAATTTGGCTTGTTGAACACCACGAGTTCGTCGGGTACGGGATTACCGAGTTCTTCAATATGCTCAACATAATTCCTGCCGATGCAGACGATTTTAGACGGCGCAATGTTTTTTCCTTCCCACAAAACGTGATTCAAGATAACTCCAAACTGCTGAGAGGCCGTTAATCCGCCTGGAATGCCGAAGTCGGTGCAGGCAATGTAACGTACTTGTGTGCGCTCATGCCATGCAGACTTACCCCGGGATTATCTACCCAGATACTTTATTTAACATAATATATATTATACGCATATTCAGTAGGGGCGCTCGCTGTCAATAGCGCCCGAAAAATGCGCTTCGGCGCGGTGCTTGGCGGATTACCCGCTTGATCTAATCTAGCACAGTTCTGATCTGCCGCGGTTAAGCACGGATCTGATCGCGTGCAATACGCGTCTCGCTAATCGCGATACATCTTATACAGCGTGCGATGGCCATTATAAGCGCTGCCGACTATCCCGCAGCGCAGCATCTAGAAACCGGCGAGCAGATGCCGGCGTGTCAAAAACCTGTTCGCAGCCTGATGCACACGTGGGTTGATAGACTCTGAACAATCAACGTTACGTTTTTGAACAGCACAGCAAAGGCAAGAGATTTGCCCGCGTTACGCAGCTTCGCTTACAGCGTCGCGCCTTATCAAGCTCAAGGTCCTTCGCCGGCTCGCCGCTTGGCTCCTGCCTGCAGAGACTCGGATTTATAGGCTCTAACAGCTTCGCTATATCGCGAGGGATATACATAAATATACCCAGAACAACCCGATCAATCTCGTGGGCAAAAATTGCTCGACAATTGAGCTGCTGCCACCTATCGTCCCTGTGGAAAACGCGGTGCAGCCCCTCACTTTTTATGCATTCAGGAGACTTGCGATGCCCATCAGCCCGATGGATGAAACACTTGCCCACCAGACCCCGGAGACTTTCGACCAGGTGGCCACTTCCGATCGAAATTTTTACGATCGTTACTACTTTAATCTGCATTCTGAGGACGGCAATACGTTTGTTGTGCTCGGCATTGGCCAGTATCCAAATCTTGGCACAACCGACGCGTTTGCACTCATTGTGCGCGATGGTAAGCAACACGTGCTGCGCTGTTCTCGTGAGCTTGGTACAGATCGGTCCGATACCCGAGTAGGCCCTTTTGGCGTTGACGTCGTAGAGCCTTTACAGTCCCTGCGCTTTTTCTGTGAACAAAACGACCACGAAATAAGCTTTGACCTTACCTTTACCGGTCATGGTCCTGCCGTCGAGGAACCTCGCACGTTCCTGCGCAAAGGACCTCGTGTCACTATGGACACGTCTCGCTATACGCAGATGGGTCGCTGGAACGGCACCCTTAATCTCAAGGGGGACGTGATCGAGGTCAACGAAAAAGATTGGCTCGGTATTCGCGACCACTCCTGGGGTATTCGCCCTATTGGTGAAGCAGAGCCACTGGGGATACGAATCAACGAGTATATGAACAACTTCGGATTCTTCCATATCTTCGTTCCTATCCAATTCAAGGACTTCCAGCTGAAAGTCTTCATTGAAGAAAACGCAGACGGCAGCTTGATTGTCGAGGAATGCGTAAAAATTGACAGTCATGCGAAAGGCGGCGCCGTTCATCAGCTGGGTAAACCGAATCATCAGGTAAACTACGCCAGCGGGTCTCGCGAACTGGCTTCCGGAGAGCTCCGCTTTGAGGATGAAAACGGCGAGCCCCTGGTGGTTAAATTCACTCCCCATAATTGCGCATGCCTCGCTGCCGGGACCGGTTATGTCGCGACGCCCGAATGGACGCACGGCGCCTATCAGGGGAAGTTCAAGCTGGAAGCCGTTGAGTTCGATGTGGGCTCTGACGAACAACGTGGTGGTCTTGGCCCATTGTACGAACATATCGGTCGCTTCGAGCTGAGCACGGGAGAGGTTGGATATGGCATGTTTGAAAATCTTTCTGTAGGCAGCCATTCCAAATATGGGTTTGATTCATTTGAAGCGGTAGCGCCCTGACTGAGCGCCCTCCCCTGCACATTGCCCCGCCTCAGTGGGCGCTGTATCGCGCGAGGGCCGAACTTTACTGGCCTCCTCGCCGCTCGTGGCAGAACCAGCGGATATTTTTCCGGCACGTTTCGTTTTTCTACTCTATTGAATGTCGCAAGGAACAGGGCTAATCGGATACGGGCCAGCGAGTATCCCCTGTGTAAAATGCGAAGCGCTTCTCGATAATTTCACGGGTCAAGCCGTACTCCGCAACGTCGTATTCATGCTTGCCATGTTTGCCTTTCGGATTGTTGTCTATGTGAGCGTGCATCGCAGCGCGCGCAGCGTCTGTTAATTCCATTCCAAAACCGCTGTAGACCTTCTCAACCACTGCCATGGGCTGCGAAACAAACTCCGCCTGTGAGGTGTCAATGAATAGACTGGGATCGCGTTTTTCACGCTCTGATAGCCCTTTCTCTAACGACATCGCATACCACTCCATGACAGCGTGTCCAATCGCACTTTTGTCCATGTGGTCATGATTGCCGGCGTACATACCCATGACGGCTCTGTTCATGCTGTTAATGCTGGCTGTTACGGCCACGGGTTCGCGGTGACACCAGATAAAGCGGGCGTCTGGAAATACGTCGAGTATCGCATCGACGGCCCACATGTGCGCAGGCGCCTTCAGCATCCATTGTTTTCCGGGGTTACGCCAATTTAGCATCTGCATTTGTCGCTTCTGGTAACGATAAAGAGGGACCAGATCCTGGGCAAGCAACCAGCTACGGTAGGGCTCCAGCATGATCTCAAAACCAAGTTGTACACCATTGAATGCATAGGCATGCAACAATACGCACTCCTCCGGGGTGTCTGCATCTACATAGTGTATTTTGGAGAAATCCGAGCTGCGGGTATCATCCAGCGCCTTCACCAGATACGGGTAACGAAAGTCCTCCTCCCCCGGCTTGGCGTCTGGCCAGGGATCGGGGAATTGGCATTCCCATTGCAGGACCCCGCGATTTTCAGGCGCGGCCACGAGCAGGTTGAGTAAGGCTGACGTGCCGGACCGCGGCAGCCCCGTAACAAATATGGGCGCAACTATTTCCTGCTGGTCTATTTCACCTATCGTGCGAAACGCATTCTCGCATTTCAGCCGGGTGGCCAATTGCATTACCACGCGTTCCCTGCAGCGCTTGCGCCCATCCGGATCTAAAATGTTGCGATCATAGGTTTCCAGCAATACCTCCAGCCCCTCATGGATTGGCGGCTCACCAAATTCATCAAACCCTGTTTGCTGCTGTGCCTCCTTGATCAATTGTTCAGCGACGAACGTCACAGCAGTGGTCATTTTAACTCCGAAAGTTTGGCAACGCGGGACTTCAGGGTTGGGTGTTTATCTGCGCCAATCCAGCGCCAGCACATCGTGCCCTTCTTATGCCCCGCAGTTTCAATCCAGTTCGGTACGCCAGGGTTAGTATGAGACACAACAACACGCACACTGCCGTCTGGCTCATAATGTGCAGTATGTTTGTTCACGTGAATAGTGTGGTGCCGATAGTCCAGTGACTCCATCCACCAGTTATCCAATTGAAAATTCCAGGTCTGGCACTCAGGAATCTCCGGGGCTTCAATAATAAAGACCTCATCGTCCTCGAGTTCCCAGGCACTGTGGAAATAAAAAATATTTGGATCCCCGCCTATCGACTGGCAGTAGTCCTGGTCTGCCGGGGGCAGATCATTGAGCGTGGGTAAGAAGCTTTCAGCCCAGTCTTCAAACATCTTTGCCGAACCATGCACAAACATGACGGCGCCTTGTAATCCGCGTTGCAATTTTTCCGCGGTAAGCGGTGCTGGACGATCATCTTTGGCACCAATCCGCTCAATTTTCATTTCTGCCCGCGCTTCGTTTTCACGGTCTTGGAATGTCTGACGCACGGTAATGGAATTTGCCGATTCTCCGAGAGGCAACCAGTTGCCCGGTTTCTCGTCTTTGCTGAGGATGATGTCTATTTCACCATTGGGACCCAAATCCATTTGGCGATGATCAATATGACCGGTAACCTCCATGGTTCCATCCACCGCATAGCGATTGATTATGGAACTGATGCCGAGGTAATTGACAGTCCCCCGTGTACCGGTGATCCGGTAATCATAGGCCGGATTAATGGGGGCACTCTCATAACGATTATCGGGATTGTCAGCCCCCAGTTTGATGGTCTCGTGAGCACCGCAGCGCAGTTGCGGAAACAGGGGGTCACGAAACTCCAGAAAGCTCTCAAGGCCTCCTCGCAAAAGGCGCGCAAGGTAGCGATACCCCTCTGCCTGATTGAATGAATCCTTCGGGGCTTTTTCGCTGCGGATAATTTTTCCAGCATCTTTCAGCGCATCGCAGAATTCGTCCCACGCTGTTCCATCTATTACTCGCTGTTCTGCGTCTGACAAGGCCATAAGACACTCCTGTTAACGTGGCTATAAAAGGACATCAAGTGTCATCAAACAGAAGCCGGTAATCAAGCGCCACGCCGATACAGGCACGAATGCCCTGTCATTCCGGTGTGGGAGTCTGCACCATTGAACCGCCCTCCTCCTTGCGCGATGGCTCGATGAAGATCGGGGAGCTCCAAGCCCGTGGATTAGCCAGGGACAGGCAATTTTCTTGGCGTGTCGCTCGCTCGCCTATGCAGTAATCACGTTGCGTGCAGTTTCCCTTGTCATCGTAAACGCAACCGAACGGATCGCCACCAATCAAAGGTTGGGCTTCCTGTATCGCACGAGCGTAATAAAGACTGGGGCGATTACCAGCCAGGTATTGATCATCCTCAAATTCCACCGTGCAGCCCTGCCCCGCATCGGCACATTTGAATACGCGCCACTCATTTTCTATGAGCGAGCCGACCTCGTCGGTGGCCGACTGCTGCGGGCGCACCCGCACAATCTCAATTCGCTCAATACGTTTGCGATAATCGCCAGGGCGATAGCACTCACCACCGCAAAGGTTTTGTATTCCTGACGGCCCTAGCGCGTTACTCGCCTCTGCAGGGCAACCCGGCACCTGCTCCAGTGCGCCGAGGGCTTTGACGCGGAATCGTGGCGTATCATCAAGACTGAGGTCGCTCCCCATGGGCGCAATACCGGCGGGACTATTCAATAGGTCAAACCAGAGAAGGATGCGATCGCCAGACGTTCCATAGACCCGGCGTGCCTTCATGGCCTCCCAGATCGCATCGCGGTCACGACCATCACTGTGCACTGCGATTAGGCCGCCCGTATAATAAAAGCTGCCCGACTCCACGTAGGGATTCCAGGAAAAGGACTGCCGTCCGCTAAATGACTTGCTGTCGGTGTACATCAATCGGCTTGTCTCCTTGTAACTATTTCCTGGCCGGGCCATATGATTGTCGCTTGAGCCGATCAAGCCGAATTTCGCACGCGCCATTTTGCCGTTCGTGTCGTAGCCCAGGGCCAGATTGTATTGCGCAGACTGGCGAGGCACGTAAGTGGATGCCGGTTGAAAACTGTTTTGCAGCTGTCCGCAGCCCGCCCAATCGTCCAGCGAGGCATCGGGAAATAAGTCTCTACCGGCCTGAATATCGATACTTGAGAATGTATTCATAGTGTTTACGGCGCCGGCTTCACAGTCAGCTGAGCCGGGTGAAGCGCAGCCGGCACGGAAAATTTCCGCCGCCTGGCGACAACACGGCAGGAAACCCGCCGTTTTGGGCGGGCAACTCGCTGCACCGCCCGCCTCTGTAACAACACGCTCAAAATCTCGAAACACTTCCGAGTTGCCGTGTCCTGAATAGGACTCTAGCAACCTCTCATAACGATTCTCATAGTCTTGCAGCTGATTGCGAAAATCAGCATCCAGCGGATTTGTGGTTCCCCATGAGAGGCCATGAGGAATAACGAGGCTATCGAATCCCCCGCGATCCAGTTTTCGATAGAGATCTGCAGGGGTGCGGGCTACTTCACGGCAAGTGACAGGTAGCTGGTCGACCGGCGTACCGACAGGACACTCAGGTGTAGAGTAAGAATCTGCCAGATACCACCCCATGTCACTGACAAACTCGAGCTCTTCCACCAAGCCCAGCAAGCCCACTGCAACAGCAGGAATGCGCGCGAGTAGATTTCCCGGAGCTGACGAGATAGGCCGAACGGGAATCTCACCCTCCTCTCCTGACCTGAGAATTACGTTTTTGTGCCCGTAGTGCTGCACGGCGTTTTTCTGGTCAGTGTTTGACCATTCCCAGCCGAGGAACGACACCATATCCGGGTGCGCCGGATCCCCCGCACTTTGATTACATCGACGAACGGCCTCCGCCGTGTGCTTCCACGCACGCGGCGTCAAGCTTTCCGCATGGTCATTAATACTCCAAAAATCCAACGCACTACAGTAGCGTGCGAAATCGCATGCGTCTTCGACCGTAGCGCTGCCGACCCCCTTGATCAACTCTGTATTGAAAAGGTAGGCGTCCAACGAAAAATTGGTATGCGTATGGAGATCGCCGAATAAAATGAGGGGCGCCGCTATCGTGCTGTCGCTTTCCGTCCTGGGCCCCTCCGCAACTGCTCGCAAAGACTGAGCCTCGCCACCCAGCCAACCGCTTCCCAGTGCGTGCAACCAGCTAAAAAGGAAAAGCAGGACAAGCAACGCTATCACTAACAGTTTCTTCATCAATACCATCCTAGCTATCAGGCATGCGCCTTACCAAACGGAATGCCCAGACCAGAACCAGCACAGAAATCAACAATGCAGCGCCCACCAGAACAAATGCTACTGCAGGCCTCCATCGCTCACCGCTCGCGAACTTACCATCCATTGCCCTGACTCGTGACTGTAAAGCTCGATACGCCGTTAGCCCTTCTCGCCCAAGATTGCCCGCCGCAATTGACTGCTGTTCAAGCGGGTCCGTCTGCATGTCGTAAAACCGGCCGTCCTCGTAATATTTCCAGCGACGATCGAAGGCGTAGCGTGCAGGACGCCCTGTTGGCCAGCGTGGGTCGTAGTGTATAAAGAGGTTTTCGCGGTTAAGCTCCGTATCGCGCTCAAACAGAGGCACAAGACTCATGCCGTCCGGTGGGGTTGACTCAGGTAGAGCCGCGCCTGCGAGGTCTGCCAGCGTAGGCAGTATATCGGCGAGGTTGACCAAACTGGTACTCACCCTGGGCGCGATTCGCCCGGGGGCCCACAAGAGGAAGGGTATGCGGGTCCCGTTATTCAGTGTCTTTCCTTTCGCACCCTGAATCTCTGCTCCCCGGTAGCGGCTGACAATGTCCTGATCGGTACCGTTATCTCCGAGAAAAATGACTACCGTATTGTCCGCCAGTCCGCTTGCTTTGACCGTGTCGATTACGTTGCCCACAAGCTTGTCCATATAGGCAATCATCGCGGCAAAAAGCTGCTGGTCGTCTGCGGTAAGCGAGCGCATATCCGGTGTATTGACAAAGGGACTGTGGGGAAGAACCATGGGGTAATAGAGGAAAAACGGCTTGGAGCGGTTCGCTTGAATAAAATCACGCGCCGCCGTGTTCAGCACGTCAGGTCCAAAGATACCGTCCCCGTACTGTCGGACATCGCCATTATGATCGATCAGCGGCGACCAGTACCTCGAACCTCGCTGTTCTGCCTTGAGTTGCCACAGAACATAGGACTCAAACCCCGCATCCGCGGGCAGTGCCCCCTCAATATCCTGAAAGCGATTATCAAACAGTTGCCATTTGCCGATAACGCCTGTCACATATCCCGCCTCACTGAGGAGATGAGCAAAGGTATTCTCACTGGCATCCAGATAGGCAAAGTGTTGATAGTTTCGGAAATTGAACTGGCCGGTCATCAGTTTCACCCTTGACGGAGTGCACAAAGGTTGTGCATGCCCGTGTTCAAGGCGCAATCCCTCGGATGCCATTTGATCAAGACGGGGCGTCTTGAAGCTTTCTCCGCCGTAAGCGCCCACCGCCTCTGCCCCGATATCATCTGCCAGAATAAGGATAATGTTGGGAGGACGCGCGGCGCTCTCAGGCGAACAAGCGCAATATAACAGTAGCAGCACTATCGATTGCAGAACTGGCCTGCTCACAACCATTTCAGAGTATCTGCATCAGATGTTCAAATGCCCGAATCAGTGTGTCGTGATACCAGGGCGCCTCGGGATCTTGCTCCGGCACCTGATACTGACGACGCAACGCCGCGAGCCGCTTTTCTAGATCGCCTGTTACGTCTTCATAGCCTGCTTGACCGTAAAGGTTTTTGAGTTCCTGTGGATCCGTTTCGAGATCAAACAGCTCCCATTCATCATTGCGGTAGTAGTGAATCAGCTTGTAACGGCCGGTGTGCACCCCATAGTGCCTTGCTACTCCGTGAAAACCGGGGTTTTCGTAAAAGTGATAATAGAGGTCTCGCTGCTGAAAATGCTCTGGCTTATTGAACACAGGCAACAAACTGACGCCATGCATCGCCTCTTCTGGCACGATACCGGCAGCATCCAGCAGTGTCGGTGCAAAATCAATATTCTGAACCATAGAGGTCGATACGCTACCGGGTTCTATGTGCCCAGGCCACTGTATCAGCAGGGGCGTACGTGACGACGCTTCATCCATCCAGCGCTTATCAAACCAACCGTTTTCGCCCAGAAAGAAACCCTGGTCGGAGGTGTAAATCACTATCGTGTTATCTTCCAGGCCGCTGCGCTCCAGATAGTCAAGCAGTCGACCAATCTCTCGATCCATGCTCTCAATCGAGCCGGTGTAAGTTTTAATGTAGCGCTGATACTTCCAGCGCAGACGCTCTTCTGGAGTCCATTCGCCTTTCTCAAACTTTTCGTTGCCATCATCGAAGGCCTGATGCCATTTGGCGGCCTGCGCGTCCGTAAGGTTTTCTGGCTGGCTCAGCTTTACATCGCGATCTGTCATGTAGTCTGCAATGGACATGCGGGCTTCACGACGCGCTTTGCTCAGCCCTGTGGTATCTCGCGTTAACGTCGACGGTTCCTCAATTTTACGGTCTTCAATCCACTGATCGAGCTCGGCGGGGCCCGGAAGCCAATCACGGTGTGGCGTTTTGTGGTTATAAACGAGGAAGAACGGTTCCGGTGATGTCGAAACGGATTGCAACCAGGCTATGGCCTTATCCGTGATCAGGTCGGCAACGTATCCGTTGGTGATTTCAACGCCGTTTTCAGACCGAAACTCGGGATTGTAGTATGTTCCCTGTTCAAAGAGATTGTGAATGACCTCCCAATGGTCGAAGCCTATCGGGTCGCTGTAAAGGTGCCACTTACCGATAACGGCCGTGTTGTAGCCGGCGTTTTGCAGGAGGTCTGGCACGGTCTGCTGTGTGCCATCAAACGCGCCAGACCACTCATTAGAGTAAAAACCGTTCGCATGGCTATGCAAACCCGTCAGCATCGTAGCCCTGCTGGGGCCACAGATCGAGTTTCCTACATAAGCCCGATCAAACCGCATCCCGTTTTTTGCAATGCGGTCTATAGAAGGGGTCTGTACAAGACTATTTCCGTATGCGCTGACCGCCCTCACCGCGTGATCATCTGACATAATGAATAGAATATTGGGACGCTCGGAGGCCTGCAAGCTAGTGGTCAGGCCGAGCAACATAAACAAGTGAGCGAGAGTGCGTAACAGCATAAGATCAGAACCAGCGATATCGCAGTTCCACACCGTAGGTCCGTTCAGCCTGGCGCGAATAAATATGGGTATAGCCATTGGGCAACAGGTTGGGGTTCGACGACTGTATGGCTAGAGCATAAAACTTGTCAGTGAGGTTTTGCACGAACAGCGTGGCTCTCCATCGATTATCGTGGTCTTTAATTATGAGGGACGCATCAAAGATGGTATAGCCATCTTCGATAGTATTTTTGTCCTGCGTAATAGAATAAAGCACATCATCCTGTGCACGCACTGCCCCCATCAGTTCGATATCGAATCCGTCATCCAGAAAGAACGTGTAGTTTGCAGCAACGTTTAATTTCCAGTCGGGCGAATACGGTAGATCTCCGCCGGACAGGTCCTGCACGCCGTCGGGGCATTCGCCGCGAAATTCTTGCCCACCACTGCATGGGCCTCCATCGTAATCGTCAATCTCTGCATTGATATATGCAGCGCCACCTGAGACTCTCAAGCTGTCGGTGACCTGAGCAAGAAAATCCAATTCCAGCCCTGCGGTAGTCACCCTGCCCGCGTTAATCAGTACAAAGCTTCCCGGATCATCATCGGGGTCACAACCCGGATTATCATCCGGGCAGTCAGGAGTCCCGTCCGAATCGATGAACGCCTGCGACTGAAAATCTTTATAGCGCGCATAAAATAGCGCTGCGTTCAGGCGGAGGCGGTCATCCCAGAGAGTTGACTTCAGACCCAATTCCCAAGCGTCGGATGTCTCGGGCTCAACGCGCTCCAGATTCTGAGGGTCTGTTCCAAATGCCACATCAAATGCCGGCCCTTTGTATCCTTGCGTATAACTGGCATAGGTCATGCCGACATCTGAAAAATCCCACTGCAGCGCAATTTTACCGGAGAGGTCGTCTTCATCGGTATCACCCGGAGTAGGCTCTACAGCAGCAGGCAAACCGATACCGAAGCCCGATTGGGTCCGCTCAAAGTTAAAAGAAAGATCGTCTTGCGTGTAACGTGCGCCGAGAATCAGCATCCAGTCATCGCTAATCGCCCACGTTGCCTCACCAAATGCGGCCCAGTTTTCCGTGTCTACTTTAAAATCAGCAACCGCTTCACCAGGGTTTCCCGGAGAGATCTCAAACTGGCGACGAAACTTTCGGCTGACGTCTTGATCGAAATAAAATACGCCAGCAACGAAAGAAACTTTATTATCTGCGGGCGACAGGAGTCGCAACTCCTGAGTGAACTGATTCTGATCGCTACCCCCGAACTGATCAAACCCGAATGCGTCGATGGGCTGGCTGTCAACATCCTGAAAACCGTTAACCTCAAACTCTCGATAAGCTGTAATCGACGTCACCGTATACTCTCCGATGCCAAGATTCGCCTCCAATGAGTGCCCCCACGACTTACCATCACTGGACGGCTGTTTATTGATATTCACATCTTTGTTTTTATCGCTGGGCACTGCGGGGGCTAACAGAGCCAAAATTGATGCGACTTCTGCCTCGTTGCCGCCATAGGGTTCAAGGGAGCGAACGGGTGCGGCAGTACAATCACAGGATCGATCGGAATAATCACTCGTCCATTTCAACTCGAGCGTCTCTGTCGGCAACCACCGCAGCTTGCCACGCGCACTCCACTCGTCATTCCCGTTGAGATCGCTGTTGTCGTAGAAATTCTGGGTAAAATTATCCTGCCATTTCCCATTAGCTGACAGGCGAAACCCAAGCTCGTCGTTCACCGGTCCTGAAACCGTTCCCCCTGCACGATACTCACCGCCGTTCAGCACACCGGTCATAATCTCGCCCTCCGCCGTGTCTGTCGGATCGCGCGTAATGACATGTACCACGCCAGCTGTGGAGTTTTTTCCAAAAAGTGTGCCCTGTGGGCCACGCAGAACCTCGACACGCTCCACGTCCAGCAGTTGCATAAAGGCCTGACCAGAGCGCCCCATGACCACGCCGTCTACCATAGTAGAAACACTTGGCTCCACAGCACTGCTAAATGACTGCGTGCCAATGCCGCGAATAGAGAAAGAGGTTTGCCGGGGGTTAAACCCCTTCTGCAGATTTAGGGACGGAACAAGAAAGGTCAGCTGCTCTGACGAGGTAATTTGGGCATTTTCTAGAGCCTGAGCACTGAGCGCAGTCACCGCCACTGAGACATCCTGCAAGCTACTCTCTCGCTTGGTTGCTGTGACCAGCACTTCCTCCAGAGCGGGAGCGCCCAGTGCCAACCCGGGCAACATGCCCGACCACAGCCACAGCCAGGCACGCTTATCGACCGTATCTATCGCGCCGGCTCCTGCTCGTGTTTTTTTCATAGCGTATTCTCTTTTATTATTCGGTAATGTGTACGGTGCCGCGCAGTCGGATATCCCTGGAGGATGAGCCCAGTCTGATATCGTAATCACCTCCACGAACACGCCAACTATTCGCTTTCGGACAGAAATAAGCAAGGTCATCACGACGTAACGTAAACCGCAACGCTTGACGCGCTCCCGCCTCAAGAGACACTTTTATAAACGCTCGGAGAGCCTGGTCGGGGCGATCGGAGCCGGCTTGCCGATCTGCGACGTACAGTTGTACCACCTCGGCACCCGCAACCTCCCCCTCATTGATCAACATCATGGTGATGACCACTGCGCTATCGGATGCCGTAGGCTCGACCACATATTCCAGGTCGTGGTAGGCAAAACGGGTATACGAAAGGCCGTGACCAAAAGGATACAGAGGCTCAATGCCGCGCTTGTCAAAGTCACGATACCCGACCATTAACTCTTCTTCATAGTGCACGGTCTCTCGACTGCCGGGAAAGGTCCTCGGAGAGGAATGGGCCGAAATATCTTCCAGTGAGCGCGGAAAAGTGACCGGCAACTTGCCAGACGGATTGCTGTCACCAAACAGCAGGCGCGCGATCGCCCTGCCACCCTCCATTCCTGCATACCAGCTCTGCAGGATTGCAGGAACATCATCAGCCCAGGGCATCGCTACAGGGCTACCACTGGTAAGTACCACGATCGTATTGGGATTTAGAGCAAGTGTTTTACGCACCAATTCATCCTGTCCCCATGGTAATGCGAGCGAGGCGCGGTCTTTTACCTCTGAATCTAGGCCCGGACGATGACTGAGCCCAAGAAAAAGGATGACAGCATCCGCTTTCGCCGGGTTGGTCACAAAAGTGAAACGCCCTTCGTTCTCCTCCTGCATCCCCCTCAACGGCGTTATTTCATCCGGTGGCCATACACCAGCGCTACCACCCCAAAGAGGCAGGCAGTTGCGTTTGTCCAGCCTGGGGCCTAGTAGTGCGATTGTGGCACTGCGGGAGCAATCCAATGGCAGCGTTTTTCTATCATTTTTCAATAACGTGGCGGACGACAACGCTAGCTCGAGTGCCAGCGCCCGATGCTCGGGTATGTTGCGTTCACCCCGCGGGGAATCCGAATCCAGATGACCGGTTAAAATCATGGCCCGCAGAAGGCCCGACAGGTTCGCATCGATATCTGCTTCCGTGAAACGCAGCTCAGCGAGGCCCTCGCGCAATTTCTTCGGTGTATACCGCGCGCCCTTACCAGGCATCTCCAGCGATAACCCACCGCGCACGCACGCTTCTGCAGACGACGTAAATCGTGCGGCAAACCAGTCGCTAACCACAAAGCCCCGAAAACCCCATTCGTCGCGCAGCCGCCTTTTGAGCAAGTCTTCGTTTTCACACGCTGGCGTGCCATTGATGCCGTTATATGCCGCCATTACCGCCCACGCGTCTCCCTCCTCCACGGCGGCACGAAAAGCAGGTAGATAAATTTCCTGCAAAGCGCGCTCGCTTACCTCTGCACTCACGCGAACCCGATTACTCTCCTGATTATTGACAGCGAAATGTTTGATGCAGGCGGCAACTCCTTGCCTTTGTATTCCTTGCACGAGAGGCACTACGAGTCGGCTGTTGAGATGAGGGTCCTCGCTGAGATATTCAAAGGTGCGTCCGCACAGGGGCGTACGCGTGATATTGATAGCGGGGCCGAGTAGGGTTCTCCCTCCCGTCGCCCGACACTCTTTGCCCAGGGCTTCACCTAATCGCGCCATCAGCACAGTATCCCAGGTAGCTGCCTGCGCTATGCCTGATGGGAAGGCCGTACACCGCTTGCCGGTAGAATGAAACCCGATGCCACGCGGCCCATCAGTCAGGCGAAAGGCTTTAATTCCTAACCGTGGAACAGGTTTTGTCTTCCAGAACCCGGCCCCGGCGCAGAGGGAGAGCTTCTCCTCCAGCGTGAGGGATGACAGCAGGTCCTCAACCCGATCCTCAAGTGGGCACTTTGAATCCCTGAATCGAAACGTCTGATTAACGGGCATTATCTAAGCCGATCACTGGCGACATGTCAGCAAAGCGTAGCGCGGCGCGGGCGTGTGCGAAATGCCCCGCTTTGCTGTATTCTTGTTTTTTTCTGCTATCTCTGCGTCTTTAAACGCGCCATAAATGGCCAAACATGACGGATTCTGCTGATATCTCAACAATCCAGCTGGCGGCTCGCGCATTTTACGCCTGGTTCCATGGTCGGCAGCCAGAGCCCGCTGGTGTGCTTGCCATCCAGGCCTTTCTTGGAACACCCATCGACACCGATGAACTAAACCGTCTGGGCGAACGGTTGCAGCAAAACCAGGCGTTTCTCGAGGCCCAGCGACCGCTGGTTGAGAAATGGCAGAGACGCATGTCCTCCCCCACAGGTATTTCCGATGAGGACGCCGCTACATTGATAGAGGAGCTTTTCAGTGGCTTTGACCACGCACTCCTCTACGAGCGAAATATCCGCGCCAGCTCAACGCTTGTCCACCGGGGTCAAGTGAATTCCGTACATGCCCGTGTAGAGGAAATGCCCTGCTGGACCCTGCATCTCAATCTTGCCGGTGGGGGTATCTTTCTGAGTGAAAACATGGAGCGCCGCACGGCGCCCGGCGACATGATGCTGATGCGTCCGGATGCGCGCTATCACTATGGACTGCACCCTCTGGAAGAGGACTGGCAGCACCTCTGGGCGCTATTTCAGCCCAGGCCCCACTGGTCGGAGCTAACCGCATGGAAAGAGTTGGACCAGGGTATTCTGCTGTTAGCGCTGCCGGAAGGTGAAGCCAGACTAAAAGTTGAGCGATTATTCCGGGAGCTGATTGATATCGGCCAGTCCGGGAGCATTGAGCAGTCCAATCTACAACACAACAAACTGGAAGAAATACTTATTCGCGCGCGAGTGGCCCTGGGAGATCAAGAGAGCAAGCCGGTGGACTCAAGGATCAGGCATGCTTGTGAGTACATGCAATCGCGTCTGGAACAAAAATTTACGCTTGAGGAAGTCGCCTCAGATTGCAATCTGTCGATATCACGCTTTGCCCATCTGTTCGCAGAACAGATGGGCCTGGGCCCCAAGGCCTGGATCAATGATATCCGCTTGCAGAAAGCCCGCAAACTGCTCTTAACCACCGACGAAAAAATCAGTCGAATCGGCAGCCTCGTTGGCTACGAGGACCCAGCTCATTTTACCCGTTATTTCAGCAAAAACATGGGCTGCAGTCCCAGACATTTTCGCCGGAGTTTCAGCAAAGACACGTAAATCAGATCAACCCTTCGTTCAATTGTCGTACCGCATAATCACAGGCACGCGCGGTGAAAGCCATGTACGTGAGTGATGGGTTGACGCAGGAAGCAGAGGTCATAAACGAGCCATCGGTAACAAACAGATTGGGAACATCGTGCGCTTGGTTCCACTTATTCAGGATGGACTTTCCAGGGTCGTCTCCCATGCGCGCTGTACCCATTTCGTGAATGCCTTCACCGGGAACGGACATCTCTTCCTGACCGGGCAAGGCTAATACGGCCCCTGCCGCACGCAGAATCCGCTGCGCCTGCTTTGTCGCATCCTTGCGTGCGTTGATCTCGTTGTCACTCCATTCAAAATCGAACGCCGCCAATGGCATACCAAAACGATCGACCTGACGCTTGCTAAGATACATCCGATTGGATTCTCTGGGTAAGCACTCGGAAAACCCCGCCAGTGCAAAAATCCACGGCCCAGGTTTACGTAGCTTGTCCTTCAAGCCGGCCCCGAAGCCCTTGGTATTAAATCCTGTTTGCCAGTCTTGTCGCAAGGTCGCGGTCTGGTAACCGTAACCACGAAGAAAATCCGCATCCTCATCCTGAGCGCCAACATTCCTGAAACGGGGTATATATAATCCTGCTGGACGGTTGCCGTGGTAATAGCTATCCATGTTGTCCAGGAATAACCCCAGACCGCTAATTCCGAGAGTGTGGTCCATCATATATTTGCCAAGCACACCGCTGCTATTAGCTAAACCATCAGGAAATGAATCACTTGCAGACTGCATCAATATTTGCGTACTACCCACCGTCGACGCGCAGAGAAAGACTATGCGCGACGAAAAAGCCATACGCTCTTTTGTTTGCGTATCAATGACATGAACGCGCGAAATTTTTCCTGAGTCCGCGTCATATTCCAATCTTTCCACAACAGAATTGGCACGCAAGGTCATGTTCCCTGTTGCAGTCGCGGCAGGAAGCGTAGAGGCTTGCGAACTAAAATAACTGCCCGTAGAGCAGCCTCGGTAACAGGGGCCGCAGTAGTGACAAGCCTTGCGACCGGGAAGGTCCTCTGTGAGGATGGAGACACGTGCACTGGTTAAGGTAATGTCTGGCGCTTTCTTTCTGAGTCGGCCATGAATGGTTTCCTCCAGCGCAAACCAGGGCATCGGCTTTTGGAATTCACTATCGGGAAGCTGAGACAGGCCCTCAGATTTACCGCTAATACCGACAAACTTTTCAACGTAGCTATACCACGGTGCTATCTCATCATAGGTGATAGGCCAGGGAATTCCGTGGCCATCGACTGCGTTGGCCCTGAAATCCTCTTCACTGAAGCGATATGTCTGGCGACCCCAGATAAGCGAACGTCCACCGACGACATCGGCTCGGGCCCAGAGGAAGGGTTTGCCTTCATCCGTCGCATAGGGGTTTTCCTTGTCATTGTTCCAAAACTGCCGGCTGGTTTCGTTAAACGAGTGCCAGACCTTGCTCTGCACGGGGTATTCCTCCTCGTACAATTCACGAGGGCGCTTGCCCTGGTAGGGCACTTTCCACGGGGGAGCGTGCTCGCCTAGATAACCAGAGCCAGCTTGCAGCGGTTTACCACGCTCGAGCACAAGCACATTTAGACCCTTCTCAGTCAACTCTTTGGCGGCCCAGCCGCCGGATATGCCGGAGCCGACGACGATGGCATCAAAATCATATTGGGTGTGTTCAAGCATGCTGTGTTACCTGTTAAAGCACTGTAAGCCAACTGCTGTCATTCTGCTTCAGAGGAATGTTGCCGTCGAAATACATAGGCATGGGATCATAACGCAATACCTGGCTACCGCCTTCTCTGGAGGTAAAGAAGCCCCAAATGGTGAGCTCCTTGAGCTGGCAGATGAAGGGCGCATCGCTAACAAAGTCACGCTGTATATTACCAAAGTCATACCAGGGAGAACCAGATGCTTCATCCTCCAGCGCCTGCATGATCTCCAGTTGTTGCTCCGGAACTAACGCGTGGAATGGACTTCCAAAGGCAAGCGGAATCCGGACTTCAATATCGGCAAGGCCGGCATTAAATATTGCCGCCTCCTCTTCATTCAACCATTGAGATGCCATGAGTTCGACAAATACTGGAACTCCCGCATCAATAGCGCCGGGTGTATCGGTGCGCGGAATGATAACCTCGACCATTGCTGCAATAATTTTTCGCTGCAGCGGGGTGAAATAATTTACTGGCGTCGTATTAAAGTCAGGCGCAGTCGCCAGATAGACCTTCTGCTCCTCATTTAGACTAAAGCCCAGCTGGGCCGCGCTGCTGCCAGAGACCAGGATGGCAGCACATTGCAAGAATTCACGTCTATTCACAACCGCTCCTCATTCGTCTGCCCGGTTCTCTCAGTCGAGAATAATTTTTTTACCCAGACAGGCACTAGCACGATGACTGCCGCAGACGCCAAGCATACCGGGACTCGATACTCGTAGGCGCCAAGAAAATAGCCCGCTGCTTTAAAGCCACTATAAGCCCAGTACAGAGCCCCGATCCCTATCACGTGATACAGCTCATAAAATAATGTGGCCGTCGCCGGTAACCCGAGATAAAAGTAAGCCGCAAGCAGAATTGCCACCAGCAGCTGCGAGCGCGACATCACCACTTCAGCTTTACTCCCAAACCACACCTGAACAACATAACACAACTGCCTCACGCCAGATGCTGGCGTATAAATTTGATACCCTCACGGTAAACCTGTTCTTCCGAGTCGAACGCATTACGCCAAACATTCGCCGCCGCTGCGAGATCGGGGTCGACGGTACCAAAAGATTCGATAACCAGCCACCCCGTATAGTCGATAGCCTTCAGTGCGCGAAAGCTTGCTATCCAGTCGACTTGGCCCGTGCCCAAAGTACCCCGGTGACTTTCACTGAGATGAACATGGTTCAGCACGGACGCACAGTTGTGCAAGGCTTGCTCTGGATCGGTATCCTCAATATTGGCATGGTGGGTGTCGTAGTGCACGCCAACATTGCTCAGGCCTACTTGTTCGACCATTCGTTTACAGTCACTGGCAGTATTGATGAGAAAGACCTCGAAGCGGTTAAGAAACTCCAGCCCAAGTCGCACGCCAACCTCCTCCCCGTATTCTCCGCAGGCACGCAGGTACTCTGCCGACCAGTTCCACTCCTCGCGAGTCGGTCCAGCACCAGTAAAGTACTTATGCGCTTGGTAAATACCACCGACAATAATATCTGCGCCAATCAATTTAGCATCATCAATGCCTTTTTTCAGACTGTCGATGGCCGCAGCTCGTACCGCCGCGTCGGGTGAAATAGGATTTACATCTTCCCCGACAAAGGCCACAGCGGTGCGTTCCAGTCCGAGATCGTCGCAGGCAGATGCCATGGTCTTTAACTGCGTTTGAGACTGTCCAACGACGGGAATTTCTACACCGTCGTATCCCGCCTGGGCCAAGCCTTCAAATACAGGAATATGATCCGGTGTTATCTGAATACCCCATAGCAACATATTCATACCAATCTTGACATCCATCAGTCGCTCCTCAGTCGGCGTTTGTATTACTGGAGGTTTTTACCTCGGCTTGTTGCCCGCCATTGCGCCGATCGAAGAGCCAGATAACGCCAAAGACCGGCAGTAGCAACAGGGGCACAATTGCTACTGACTGAAAGGACTCTACCGACGCATAGCGAATCGCTTCCTGCAGTGCGTCGGGTGCAAGTGTCGCCAGCTTATCTGCGCCGCCAGCCGCCTCCGCTTTGGCTGAGTCGAAAATACTGCCCATCATTGGCAGTACGAACTGAATCGACATACCGCCTGCAAACCCCATAAGACCCATTGCCATTGCACCGCCACGAGGGTAACGCTCCGCCACAATTGCCAGCATGGTGGGCCACATCCAGCACACCCCAAGCCCCCAGACCGTGGCGGCGGCAAATGCCAGCGATGGAGAAGACGCCATGCTTAACAGGTACAATCCGATACCCGCAGCAAGGCAGCTGACGAACATGAGGCCGACAGAGGAGATACGCGCAACAATGGGGCCGGCAAAATGGCGCCCCACAAACATGAGCGCGCTGACATAGACCAATAACAAAATACCCTGCATACCCACAATGTTGGACAGGGAAATATTCACCCACTGGCCCGGCGCGAGTTCGGCAGCTGCAGTGAGATACATGCAGCCCCAGAAAACCCAGAACATCGGTCGCCTTAAGAGCTCCAGAAACATGTCGCCATAACTCACCCCGGCGGCTACGCGCTCGGTCACAGGGAAGGTCGAGGACGCCACCAGCCACACCAGGGCCACAGCAGGCACCATCAACACCAGCATGTTGAGTTTCCAGGACAAGCCAAAGCCACTAATAGCGACGCCAAGTAATCCACCCACCACGATACCGGCTGGCCACCAAGCATGCAGAATATTCAAGCGGTGGGTTTTCTCCTCAGGGTAAAGCGCGGCCACCATCGGGTTTGATGCCGCTTCAACAGCGCCCCATCCCAACCCGGTGAGTAGCAGGCTAACCAACACGAGGGTTTCAACCGTCGCGCCCACGTCCATCATGGACGCTGCCAGCAACCCGAAAGCACCGGCAATGTATCCCAGCGCAGAGAGTAACAGCATGCGCTTCATGCCGATTAGGTCAACCAGTGCGCTGCCGAACAGTAGCGTCAGCGCAAAACCCGTAAAGGTCGCTCCCAGCGCTTCACCGAGCATCGCCGCAGAATTAGCGAGGTCGATCTTGTCATATATTTCTGCCTGTAAATTTGAGGCGATATTGGCTCGCACGGCAAACCCAAGGCCGATCATAAAGATTGACAGGTTGCCGACGTAATAAAGTCGCTTGCGGTCGATGGTGATGCCAGTCATGAATCCTACTCCCGGTTATCGTTATTGTTTAACCAATGGGCTAGCGCCATTGTGTTATGTCCGATTGATCGCACGCCAGGTATGTTATTGCCTAGCTTGCCACGTCTGCCGTGATACGAGAAGGTCATCTGTGCCAGCAGGATTAATCAAGCCCGAGTATACGCCGGTTGGTGGTTTCGTCAGCGCCTCCTCCGGCAAAATCATCAAACGCCCTGTCCGTTGTTCGGATAATGTGGTGGTTGATAAAATCCACCCCTTCGCGAGCACCGTCTTCCGGATGCTTTAGGCAACATTCCCATTCCAATACTGCCCAGCCTTGGAAACCGTACTTGGAAAACTGACTGAAAATACCGCTGAAATCTACCTGCCCATCGCCGAGGGAGCGAAAACGTCCGGCGCGGTCTACCCAGCCCTGGTAACCACCGTAAACGCCCTGGCGCCCATCGGGGTTAAACTCCGCGTCCTTGACATGAAACATCTTGATCCGCTCGTGATAGATGTCGATGAACTGCAGGTAATCCATTTGCTGTAGCAAGAAATGACTGGGGTCGTACAGAATGTGGCAGCGCGCATGATTGCCAGTGGCCTCCAAAAAGCGCTCAAACGTTATTCCGTCGTGAAGATCCTCGCCTGGGTGTATCTCGTAGCAGAGGTCAACACCGGCCTCATCAAAAGCATTGAGGATTGGCGTCCAGCGCTCGGCCAGCTCCCGGAAGCCTGTTTCAACGAGTCCCTCTGGCCGTTGTGGCCAGGGATACATGGTGTGCCACAACAGCGCACCGGAAAACGTCACGTGAGCATCAAGCCCAAGGTTCTCACTGGCGCGAGCAGCCAGCATTAACTGCTGCACGGCCCAAGCCTGTCGTGCCGCGGAGTTACCATGAACCTCCGGTGGCGCGAAGCCATCAAACTGTTCGTCGTAGGCCGGGTGCACAGCCACCAACTGCCCCTGCAGGTGGGTCGACAATTCGGTTATCTCTACACCGTTTGTTGCACATATGCCCTTCAATTCATCACAGTAATCCTTGCTCGCGGCGGCCTGTTCCAGATTAATAAGTCCAGATTCCCATGTTGGTATCTGAACACCTTTATACCCGAGGTCCCCCGCCCAGCGAGTGATATTCTCGAGCGTATCGAAGGGTGCTTCCGGAGTGGCGAACTGTGCCAGAAATATGGCGGGGCCTTTCATCTTGGACATAAGCTATTCCTCGTCATTACTGTTTGTCGAAACGGTGCCATTTCACATCACTGGCGCTGGCAGCTACCGCCAACTCAATAAACTGCATGCCACGGACCGCTTCCTCAATACCCGGGCAGTCCAGTGCCAAAGGGTCGGGCGAACCTCCCGACTCCCTTGCTTGAATCTGCTGCGCAAAAGACCTGTAAAGGTTGGCAAAGGCTTCGATATAACCCTCAGGGTGCCCCATGGGCGTGCGCGCACTCGCAGTAGCCAGTGGGCCGAGATAGCCCCCCGCGGTACGCAAGCGTTCCGCGGGGCGGTCGGGCCATTTGAGCCACAGCGTGTTGGGATCTTCCTGGCGCCACTCTAGCCCCCCGAGCTCACCGTAGACACGTACGCTGATTCCGTTCTCCTCGCCAACGCTGACCTGGCTTGCATGCAGCACACCTCGTGCGCCGTTATCGAAGCGCAGCAGCACAGCGCCATCATCATCCAGCTTTCGCCCCTCAACAAAGGCGGTGAGATCGGAGCACATCTCACTGATGTTTAGCCCGGTAACGTACTCGGCAAGATTCGCTGCATGCACGCCGATATCCCCCATGCAACTGCTGACTCCGGCCTGAGTAGGGTCGAGTCGCCAGACTGCCTGCTTGTTGTCCGTATCTTCCTGTCGGTCCGCCAGCCAGCCCTGGGGGTATTCCACCACAACTTTGCGGATGGCGCCCAGTTCACCCGCAGCAATGCGTTCGCGCGCTTCCTTGACAAGTGGATAGCCGGTATAGGTATGCGTGAGTCCATATAACAGGCCTGACTCGCGCACAAGCGCACGCAGTGCGAGCGCCTCCTGTAAATCAAAGGTGGCCGGTTTATCCGACATAACGTGAAAGCCTGCATGCAGTGCCGCGGTTGCAACAGGCGCATGTAAATGATTGGGCGTGACAATCGAGACAAACTGCATGCGCTCCTGCACCGGTAACTGTTGCTCATTATTCATCATACTCTGGTAGTCGCTGTACACTCGCTGCGGAGGCAGATGCAGGGCCGCTCCAGAGCGAGCTGAGCGTTGCGAGTCGCTACTAAACGCACCACAGACGAGTTCGATTTCACCGTCGAGCGCCGCCGCCATGCGATGAACCGCGCCAATAAACGCCCCCTCACCGCCGCCGACCATGCCCATTCTTATTTTCGCCATAGTCACACTCTCCTCAGACTGCCATTACTCACGCTCTCCGCATTTTTCCGTGCTCTTACAAATACTGATTAACAAGATTTTCATACCACTCCTGCTTACCGCTGGTGTGATTGGGCTCACCTCCCGCTACGGCCAGGTTTCGCAGAGCAAGTAGGTCAAGCTCGCCCCGTTCAAAAGCGGCGCCATCGCCGCTGTCAAAACTGCGGTAGCGCCCGGCTTTGTGCACCGGCATCGCACTACCCTCCAGCAGACGCGTGGCGACCTGCAAAGCACGGGCAAACGTATCCATGCCGCCGATATGAGCGATAAAAATATCCTCAAGGTCAACAGATTCACGTCTGACTTTGGCATCAAAGTTCAAGCCGCCTTGAGTCAGCCCTCCGTCTGCAAGCACGACCAACATCGCGTGCACAGCATCATATAGATCCGACGGAAACTGATCTGTATCCCAGCCATTCTGTGGATCGCCTCGATTAGCATCGATACTGCCTAGCAGCCCGGCGTCCGTGCACATCTGTAACTCGTGGGAAAAACTGTGTCCTGCCAGAGTTGCATGGTTAGCTTCTACATTGACCTTAAAATCACCCGCCAACCCATAGTGGCGTAAAAAACCGATCACTGTCTGTGCATCAAAATCATACTGATGCTTCGAAGGCTCCATCGGCTTTGGCTCAACCAGAAAAGTCCCGGTAAAGCCGATCCCGCGCGCGTAATCTCTGGCAGTCTCTAAAAAACGCGCGAGGTGATCCAGCTCACGTTGTGTCTCTGTATTTAACAAACTGGAGTAGCCTTCTCGGCCACCCCAGAATACGTAGTTTTCGCCGCCCAAAGCAACCGTGGCATCAAGAGCCGCCTTCACTTGAGCTGCCGCATGGGTTACTACGGCAAAATCTGGATTGGTCGCTGCGCCGTTCATATAACGCGGGTGCCCGAACAGGTTAGCGGTACCCCACAATAGCTTCATGCCCGTCGCTTCCTGTCGTTCACGGGCCAGCTCGACCATAGTGGATAACAGGGCTTCTGACTCAGCGACAGTGTTTCCTTCTGGAGCCATATCGCGATCGTGAAAACAGTAGTAAGGAACACCCAATTTAGTAAAAAACTCAAAGGCGGCGTCCATACGCGCCCTTGCCGCATCAACGGGATCAGCGGGCGCATCCCAAGGGAAGACCTGCGTGTCGACGCCGAATGGATCAGCCCCTCCGCCACAAAATGTATGCCAATAACAGACAGCAAAACGCAAGTGCTGCTCCATGGTCTTGTGGCCGACCATGCGCTTCGCTTCATAACACTTGAACGCCATCGGGTTATCAGATTCCTGGCCCTCGTAAGGAATGCGTCCGATTCCGCGAAAATATTCCTTATCGCCTATAAACAATTGTCGTGTCATGAGTCCAGTTCCTTTCGCGTTACGTGTACAACTGCAGAGCCACCTCTGCGTGGCGGCGATAGCTGTCGTAGTGCTCGTTATACGCTACCGTTCGTTGTGGGGATGGCAGACAACAGCGGGACTCGTCCACGCTCAGCTGCGCATCGAGCAGATCGACTAAACCGTCCCCGCTGTCTACCCAGGCGGCTTGCAGCGCAGCCCCCAGTGCAGCACCTTCATCGCAGGTCTGCACGGTGACCGGCAAATTAAAGACATCTGCTACCATTTGACGCCAGACTGCACTGATCGACCCTCCCCCCGTCAGGCGCAGACTGTCGACGCGACAATGATTTCGACTAAAGGCATCGAGCCCGGAGCGCAAACCGTATACCGCGCTCTCCATCGCCGATCGAAGCAGGTTGCCCGCAGAGTAATTGGTGTCGTCCAGACCCAGCACACAACCTTTACCGCGGGGTAAATCAGGGGTGCGCTCTCCGTTGAAGAACGGCAAAGTGACGACACCCTCAGCGCCGACCGGGGCCGCGGCGACCGCCTCCTCCATTTCCTCCAGCGACAGGTTTAGCGCGTTGCGCGTTAACTCGGTGGCAACGGTGCAGTTCATGGTGCACAGGAGGGGCAGCCAATCACCGGTGGAAGAACAAAAGGCGGCAATATCGCCCGCGCTGTCAATCACTGCCTGCTGCGCGGAGGAAAATAGCGTAGCAGATGTGCCGAGACTCACGGTCATACGCCCGGCAACTACCGTTCCAGTGCCGATCGCAGCCATCATATTGTCTCCGCCGCCACTGCTCACCGAAACATCAGCAGGCAGCCCAAGTCGCTCGGCAACCGAATTACGCAGCCGACCGATGGGCGACTCCGCGCCGACAAGCGGAGGCATGACCTCAGCGAGAGCTCTCTCAGAGTCGACCGCTTGCAACATTTTTGAATGCCATTCCCGTTTGCGGATATCGAGTAAACCGGTTCCAGAGGCGTCGCCATATTCCATAACCCGCTCACCGGTGAGCCAAAAATTAATGTAGTCGTGAGGCAGTAATACCGTAGCGAGAGCATCATAAGCCGCGGGGCGATGTTGCTTAAGCCAGCGAATCTTGGAGGCGGTGTAGCCCGGCAAAATCGCGTTTCCCACTGACTTGATGCAACGCTCACGCCCGCCAAAGGCGTGAGTAATCTCCCCACATTGTTGCTCGGTTGTCGTATCGCACCACAGTTTTACCGGCGCCAATACCTGATCTGCACTGCCAAGCGGCACTAGTCCGTGTTGTTGACCAGACACACCAACGCCTCGAATCGCTTTTCTGCCCGCCTCTGGTAGCCGCGAAACACAGGCCTCCAGCGCTACTATCCACCAACTCGCTTCCTGCTCTCGGGTGCCATCGCGGTCACTGCGCAGCGGCAGGGGTTCGGATGAGGTCGCGTGCACTGTGGCTCGGTCAAGATCATAGAGCAACGCCTTGACACTTTGAGTGCCGATATCGATTCCGAGGTACACGCCTAGTGACCTACTCGGAAAAAGGCGGTCACTGTTGGCAGAGCAGCACTGGTCATAGGTTCTCGTGCAAACGCCTGCATCTCCGTTGTTGTTTGTTTTTGGCAGTAACCCCGCCACCGAGTTGATTGACGATGCTTTGCGCAAATCATGCGCAGATCGCTTGGCGACTCCTTCCCCAACGATAATCCGCCCCACACCGGCGGAAGTCTTGAATATTTTGGCCTATAATTTGTATAAAATCAGCGTGAGCGATAATAAATGTCAAAACTGGTCTTTTCTTCCCTCGCCGGGGCGGAGCAAAGTTTCGCCGTTCTCGATCTTATTCCTGACACTCATGCTTGGCTCAAGGACAACCATGGACGATTTGTCTACGGCAACCGCTTATTCTATGAGCGTTTTGGTTTTCGCTCTCTGCAAGGCTTGCTGGGTAAGTGCGACTACGATATCGCACCGCGGCACCTCGCCGAAAAATATGTCAGCGACGATAGCCATGTACTTGAAGGGGGCATCGTATCAAACCGGCTAGAGCTCATTCTTGCTGCGGGTGGCAGCGGCGACTGGTTTCTCACGTCCAAGTGGCCTGTGCACGACCCGCAGAACGACATCCTTGGCACCTTTGGCCTCAGTCGTCACCTCAATCGAACCGAGAGCAATACCACGCCATTTCAAGAATTACGCGCGCCGGTCGACTACATCAGTCGCCACTTTAACCACCCTATCACCGTAAAGTCTCTTGCCAGTGCCTGCAATATATCTGTGAGCGCGCTGGAGCGACGGTTTCGCAAGCATCTTGGCAAGACGCCTCGGCAATACATCAACGAGGTGCGCCTCGACAATGTCCGACAACTGCTGCGGGAAACAGACAAGGCTATCGGGGTAATCGCACAGGAAATCGGATTTGCGGATCACAGCCACATGACCCGCGCATACAAAAAAAACTTTGGCATAACGCCAAAAGAAGAGCGAGGTTAAAAAAAACCAGGTTTACGCGAGCCGAACCCGCCGTCATAGGCGTCAGGCGCCGTAGGCCACACCCAGCGCAGCTACAAAGTCATCGAGGCTTTCCGCAGGTAAATCGTTAATGCCCGCTGCCCCCGCACGCCCACCACCGGTTGGAAACTGCATACACAAGTCTGCGGCGCCCTGTTTATTTGTCATGGGAGCACGGACGCTGACTAAATAGTTGCCGTTTTCTTTCACGGTGAGCACCGCGTGCGCACGGTCCGGATTATCCGTAGCAAGGTCATTGCTATAGACACCGCTGACACGGCGCGCCCACGCCTCATTGGGGAGCACAAAAACAGCCACATGCTGATCCACCCTCATCGGCTTGAGCGAGGCCGCCGCGGCCATGTCCGATGTGTATCCCTCCCCCAGCTTACGGAAATCTGGCGAATTAACGACAAAATCCAACGGGCCATCGGCCGCAAAAAGATTCAAATAAAGTGCTTTTGGATCGTAGTGAAGATCCTCAATGGCTGGGCCATAACCGTTGTAATTTATATAGGTGCCCAGATCTTCTAGCGAGGCGAGATCGGCACTGGAGATATCCAGATCCTTCGCCAGTGCTCTGGCTGTATCTTTCAAATTGTCGCCGAATGCGCCTGTCACGGCCCAATCAAGGTGCGCGCCCTTCAGGTAATCATTTACCAGTGCCGCTGTGCAGACATCGGGGGCTTCATTAATGATAGCGGTGAGATTTTTATTGGTGGGAATATCGCCGGGCTTATGGTGGTCAACATAAAAAACCGATGCGCCAGCAGACAACACAGTTTCCAGGCCCACCTTGTTCTTGTCCATCGAAACATCCAGCACAGTAACACGATCTCCTGCGCCGGCCTCGATCTTGGCTAGAAGATTGATGTCACGTTTCACGCCGGTCACCAGTTCCGACTCGAGCGCCTCAAACTTGCGCAACTGCAGCAACGCGCAAATGCCGTCTGCATCACCATTAAACAGATCGTAATTCATAGCAATCCCATTGAGCACGGCACCCGCGAGCGGGTGCCGTTAAAAAGTTTTATTGATCGAGGGACTGGTAATAGTCCGATAGAATTTTCGCTACTTCGGGACGCGAAAATTCTGGCGGAGGTGCTTCGCCACGACCCAGTATTTCACGAACGGCTGTGCCGGATAATAATACGAAGTCTTCCTTATCGTGATCCGGCGCATCTTTCATCATCACCACTTTGTTAAGCTTCTTGCTGTAAGCCGTGTGATCAGCGCGATATATCTCCAGTTCAAGCGCGCCTTCCGGGACCTCTTCATCAAAGATAGTTTGCGCATCGAACCCACCGTAGTAATCCCCTACCCCTGCATGGTCACGCCCCACAATCAGGTGGGTGCAACCGCAGTTCTGACGGAACACAGCATGCAGCACCGCTTCACGCGGACCTGCATACAGCATATCGAAGCCATAGCCTGTTACCATCACCGTGTTTGGCGGGAAGTACACGTCTACCATCTTCCGAATAGATGCATCGCGCACATCTGCGGGAATATCGCCAGGCTTAAGCTTGCCCAACAACATGTGAATCAGCACACCGTCAGCATTCAAGTCGTTCAGCGCCATCCTGCACAGCTCCTCGTGAGCTCTGTGCATCGGGTTTCTAGTCTGGAAAGCAACCACTTTCTCCCAGCCATGCTTGGCGATCTCGTCACGGATTTCCACGGCGGTGCGGAATGTATCGGGAAACTCAGTTTGGAAATAGGAATAGTTCAATACTTCGATAGGGCCGGACACCAAGGTCCGCCCCATTCCCAGAAAGGTAGCAACACCGGGGTGATCAGGATCGAGCGTGCGAAAGATTTTTTCCGCCATGAAGCTCATCTGTTCATCACTGACTTCCTCTACTGCCTCAACGTTCATCACTGCCAGAACAGGATTCCCCTCGACATTAGGGTCTTTTAAGGCGATCCGACTCCCGGCTTCTACGCCCGTCTCGGTTGTGAGATTAATAACAGGTACTGGGAAAAACAGACCATCAGTGGTCTTAAGCGTCTCCGCGACGCTCAGTGCATCCGCAAGATTCATGTAGCCAGTCAACGGATTAAAATAACCACCACCCAACATTACAGCGTTAGCTGCCGCCGCAGAACTAATTAGCAGGGAGGGCAGAGATTCTGCTTCAGCGAGCAAGGCGTGGCGTTTATCTTTGTCATGCACAAATAACGGATTGAGCGTGTCTGAGCCATGAGGCTTAATCATTCGGATTCTCCTGTCTATTCGCTAATTATGCCGCGTTCACGCAGCACGTTGAGAATTTCATCTACTTCTTCCTTGAGAGACTGCTTGTCTGAGTGCAGGTGGATCTCCGGCTTGAAGGGCTCCTCGTAGGGATCATCAATGCCCGTGAAGTTCTTGATCTCGCCGGCGCGCGCTTTTTTATAGAGACCTTTGGGGTCTCGGGCCTCAGCCGCCTCCAGCGAGCAATCGACAAATACCTCGATAAAGTCCATGCCGGCATCTTCGTGCAGCGCCCGCACCTGATCACGGTCCGCCTTGTACGGACTGATAAAACTGCTTAAGGCAATTACGCCGCTGTCCACAAACAGCTTCGCCACCTCGCCAATTCGGCGAATATTCTCGGTGCGATCCTCGGCGGAAAAGCCGAGATTCTTGTTAATACCCATGCGCACATTGTCACCGTCAAGGCGGTAGGACAGTACACCCATCTCGATAAGGGTGCCTTCCAATTCAACTGCCACTGTGCTTTTTCCACTGCCAGACAGCCCGGTAAACCACAGAGTGGCACCCTTGTGTCCCAGCAGCTTGCTGCGATGCTCGCGGGTAATATCCCCTTCATGCCAGTGCACGTTTGTTGCTTTCTGTTCCGCCATGTCCCTGCTCTCCTTTCCGTTCCATTTGGTATTTCTGGGCAACCGCGTCTGAAGCGCACGCTGATTATCAGGCGGACAGGGTACGGAGATATTCTCCCCATGTAAAACAGGATATTATGGACGCCTCTGCCGGTTTTTCCGGTAGGAAGAGCAAACTCACCGGGCAAACGGGGAAGTTGATGAAATTTACACTGCGACAGCTGCAGATTTTTCTGGCGGTAGCGAAGCACCAGAATATCTCAAGGGCAGCCCAGAGCTTGCATATGTCTCAGTCGGCAGCCAGTGAGGCTCTTCTGAATCTCGAGCATACCTACCAGGTGAGTTTGTTTGACCGGGTAAGCAACAAGCTGGCCTTAAATGCGATCGGTCAGACACTCCGCCGGGAAGCGGAGTATCTGCTGACACATTGCCAGAGCTTCGAAGAGTTGCTGTTGGACCATACCGACGTGGGCCACTTGAAGGTGGGTGCCAGTTTTACCATAGGGAACCACCTTGCGACGCGTTACCTTGCAGGGTACCTGGCCCACTACCCCGAGGCCGATGTGGCCCTGCATATTGCAAATACACCCGACGTAGTCGCCCAGGTGCTCAATTTTGATGTGGATATCGGCATGATCGAGGGAGAGGTCCATCACCGGGATCTGGAACTGATTCCCTGGCGCGAGGACGAGTTAATCGTGTTCTGTGCCGCGGACCATCCGTTGGCAAAGAAGAAAAGTCTGACCAATAAGGATATCAGGGAAGCGCCCTGGATACTGCGGGAGCCTGATTCGGGTGCACGACAAACATTTGATCGCGCGCTCGCCGGCTTGCTCCCCAGCATTAATATTTATCTGGAGCTAAAACACAATGAGGCGATCAAGAACGCAGTGGAATCAGGGCTCGGCATAGGCTGCCTTTCACAGATTGTATTACAAAAAAACTTTGCCAATGGCGACCTTGTCCCGCTCACCCTGCCCCGACGTAATATGCGGCGTCGCTTCTATTTTGCGCAGCCGCGCAAGCGGTATCTCTTGGACCCGGTCGAGTACTGGATGAAAACCTGCCGTGAGATGGATCGGGACGATCAGTAACTCCGCGGGCTCGATCCGCGCTGCCAGAGTTTCAGGAATGCGCGCTCAGCGGCGCCTTCAGCAGCGACCCCGAGCTTTTCCTGCCAGTTTTTCTTGTGACGAAAACACACCTCAAAGACATCCCAGTCTTCCAGGCGTGATTGCACCAGAGCGTCGCTAGTGAGTATCTCATCAACAAGGCCCTCGTCGAGTGCGGTCTGGCCATACCAGACCTCGCCCGTGGCAACCTTGGCTATATCAAGAGTCGGGCGATTAGCACTGACAAATGCCTTGAACAGCTCATGAGTCTCTTCGAGATCCTCAAGAAATTTCGTCCGCCCGGTGTCTGTATTTTCGCCAAACATGGTCAGCGTCCGCTTGTATTGGCCCGCTGTTAACGTTTCAAAATCAATGTCGTTTTTCTTCAAGAGACGGTGAAAATTAGGCAACTGCGCGACGACACCAATAGAGCCAACCACAGCGAAGGGGGCGGCAACAATCCGATCTGCCACGCAAGCCATCATGTACCCGCCACTCGCCGCGACTTTATCTACGGCGATAGTAAGGGGTACGTCGGCAGCTCGGATACGCTGCAGCTGACTCGCTGCCAGGCCATATCCATGCACCAAGCCACCCGGACTCTCCACGCGTACCAGTATCTCGTCACCGGGCTCGATACGCGGCAGAACCGAGGATATCTCCTCGCGCAGACTCTCGACAGCACTGGCCTTGATGTCGCCGACAAAATCAAGCACAAAGAGACGATTGCGTTGCTCCTGTGGGTCATCCTCGACGGATTTTCGCTTTTTCGCGGCTTTGGCTTTCGCCTTCTCGAGCTTTTTCTCAGCCTTTTTCCGCTCTTTCAGAGTGTGCGGGTCCTCGATAACTTCTCGAATAATCTCACCGTATTGTTGGTATTTTTCGTTCAGTTTTCGTACCTCGATATAACCCTCATTCTGATCTGCCCTCTGTCGCGCACCGATAGCGACCACTGCGGAGACCAGAATAACAACGGCGGCAACGAGGGTTACAGCCTGGGCCAAAAAAATGCCGTACTCATAGATAAATTCCAACGCTTGCTCCAAATTGTTTAGCTGATCGATTGAACGTAATGCTGTATGAGTTGACCCGATATCGATGCGGACGGGGGTATCATCGGTAATTCATTGTGTTTAAACCACTGTGCATCGACAATCTCATGAGTGTCACACTCGATGTCTCCGCCGGCGTAATCCGCAAAGAAACCCAGCATCAACTGGCTTGGAAAAGGCCATGACTGAGAATTGAAGTAACGCAGGTTGTCGATTTCTATGCCTACTTCCTCGCGCACCTCCCGTCGCAGAGTATCCTCCGCTGTCTCCCCCGCCTCTATAAAACCGGCCAACGTGCTGTAAAGCGGTTGAGGAAAGTTAGCATTGCGCGCCAATAACAGCTCATCTCCGCGGGTAACAAGCACAATGACACAAGGTGATATTCGCGGATAGTTTATGACAGCACATGGGCTACAGCGCATCGCGCGCTCTTGCAGGTCAATGGTCATTGGCTGCCCACAACGACCGCAAAACTGATGATCGCGCTCCCAGTCCAACAACTGCGACGCCCGTCCTGCCAATGCAAATAACTGTTCATCTACGCGGCCCAGAATATGATAGAGACTACCCTTCTGGTATTGCAACGGATCAAGCTGATCGCCAGCGTCGATCTCCAGCACATAACACGGTTCATTTCCCCAGTAACCCAGAAAGTGACGACGGCGCTCCGTCCAGCCATCCCGCACAAACTGCTCACCCGTAATAAGGCAGGCTGCATGGGATCGCATGTCGCTAATCAACTGCCCACCCTGAAAAATCACCAGCAATTCGGTATCACTGTTGGCTGGGGGCGCATTGTGGAGTCTGAACATCTAATCTCCAAACTGGATATAAAACGACGGCTATAGTATGTCTCGTAAAGCCTTGTCGCAAGGTAAACGCAGGATCACGCGCTACTGCACGGATTCGAGCGTTTCCGGACGCCAAATCACCTTTCCGCCAGCTGCTCCCGCTATTGCGTCGAGATGCGCGGAATGCGCCGCACGCTCCTCTTTACTCGCCTCGATAACGGGCAGTGGCTTGCGATCCTGAGGAAGCCGTTGAATGCGCTCTTTCATCTGCTGGCCGTCCGGGGCACTGTCATCCTCAGTGAGCTGCAGGGCCGTCTGGCCGCCGGTCATTGCGAGGTAGACATCTGCAAGTATCTCTGCATCGAGCAGTGCACCGTGCAAATCTCTCTGTGAGTTATCTACCTCGTAGCGTTGACACAGGGCGTTCAGATTATTGCGCTGACCAGGATGCTTTCCCCTTGCCATCACAAGCGTATCTATCACCGCACACCACTCTTCTATGTCACGAGGCGACTCTGTCAGTTGACGCAATTCTGCGTTCAGAAACCCCAGATCAAAAGGCGCATTATGAATAATCAGTTCGGCACCCTGAACAAATTCGACAAAGCCAGCTGCTACCGCCTCAAATAATGGCTTGTCTGCGAGAAAATCCATCGTGATTCCATGAACCTCTATTGCACCCTGATCAATGTCCCGCTGCGGATTGATATACTGATGAAAGTGATTGCCGGTCAGTTTCCGGTCGACCATTTCGACACAGCCAATCTCGATGATACGATGCCCCTGCGACACCTCCAGTCCTGTAGTTTCTGTATCAAGAACAATCTGTCTCAAGCTGCGTAAACTCCTGTCAAATGCGGTGTGCTGGTGCCATTCATTATGTCCCGGCAGTATTTTGCCGAAGTAATTCATCGATGCCGCGATTGGCTAGCTGGTCTGCACGCTCATTCTCCTCGTGACCACTGTGCCCCTTTACCCAGTGCCAGCTCACTTCATGTCGCTGGTTTTCTTCATCCAGTGCGAGCCAAAGGTCTGCGTTCTTAACGGGCTTTCTTGCAGAGGTTTTCCAGCCTTTTTTCTTCCACCCCTCTAACCAACGAGTGATGCCGTTGCGCACGTACTCGGAATCCGTTGTTAAGTCGACCTGGCAGGGTCGCTTCAGAGCTTTCAACCCCTCAATCGCTGCCTGCAGTTCCATCCGATTATTTGTGGTATCCGGCTCCCCACCGCACAACTCCCGCTCGACGCCACCATAGCGCAGAAGCGCACCCCAGCCGCCTGGCCCCGGATTGCCCCTACAGGCGCCGTCTGTATAAATCTCTACATTGTTCAAGCTGCGGCATTCCCTGCATCAGTCGCTGGTTTGACGCCAGAAAAGACTTTCCGTGTCACGGGGGTTGTTACCGGTTTCGGCACCAGGCTTATCAGGCGAGCCCGCCTTCCTCGCCAGACTTTCCTCGGCTTGTGCGCAGCAGCCACCTGCTTGACCGCGTGCAGTATGAACAGGCCGTCGATGGGAAGCTTATGCCGTGCAGTCCACGTATCCGCGCGGGTCATCCATTGCCGCACCCTGCCACTGCCGATGGGCGGCAGGCCATACAACCGCCGGGTTTGTATCACTTCACAATTCAGCAAGTGCAACCAATCCGTGAGACGGTGCTCGCCCACAGGGCGGTGTGCCGTCCACAGAGGGTCTCGCATTAGTCTGCGAATTTGCATGCGAGCACCCGATAGACTGTAGGGGTTAAAGCCAATCACCAACAGTTGCCCCTGAGGCGTCAACACGCGCTGTATTTCTCGCAAGACCTGATGAGGATTGCGTGCGAATTCAAGGCAATGGTGAGCAATGACCACATCTACGCTATCGCTATCAAAGGGTAATTCATCCGGGTCTGTTACCACATTCACACCAGGCCCGTAGCGCTGTGAGCAAAAAAGGCGATGATTAATAGGGCTGCCGTCGCAGAGTGCCTGCTCTCCATGCAGCCCGAGCTGAAGGATATGGTACCCGAACGCCGTGTCTATCAGCTCCAGAGCCGCGGCGCGAGTTGCGCGAAATAGATAAGGACCATTATCCCGGGCGTACCAGGATTCCAGTTCCTGTAAAATATCGCTACAATCCACCTGCATTAGTCGCTTCATCCCCGCCCGCCTAAGTGGCGGGATACCGTGGCCGCTCGCAATTCAATGCGCTAATACTACTGTATTTTTATCAGTTTGGAACGCAGACAAATGTTGAAAATTCAGCCCGTCAAGGCCTTTACTGACAACTATATATGGCTAATCAGCAAGCCTGACTCCCCGGAGGCATGGGTGGTAGACCCGGGTGATGCGCAACCCGTTATAGACACATTGCAATCACTCTCGTTGAGCCTCGCGGGCATTCTTGTCACGCATCATCATTTCGACCATGTCGGGGGACTGACAGCGCTGTGCGAAGCCTTTCAGCCCGTCGTGTACGGCCCTCACAACCCAGCAATTGCGGGCATTACTCACCGTGTGGCAGCAGGCGACATGGTGAGTGTGCTGGATACGCGCTTCAGTGTGCTGGCAGTACCGGGGCACACGCTGGACCATATTGCCTATGCTCATCAGGGCGAGCAGCCAGTAGTTTTCTGTGGCGATACCCTCTTTGCAGGTGGCTGCGGGCGCCTGTTTGAAGGCGACCCGGCTATGATGCTGAAATCGCTTGACTCTCTTGCCGCTTTATTGCCGTCGACGCAGGTTTACTGTGCACATGAGTACACGCTCGCAAACCTCGCTTTCGCCTGTGCGGTGGAGCCAGATAATCACTCACTTTCGTCCCGGGTTGCCCAAGCAGAAATAACCCGTGCGCAGCATCGGCCGACCGTACCATCCGATATCGCACTGGAACTGGCAACCAATCCTTTTCTTCGCTGCCGTGAAGCCGACCTGCGGGCCTCACTGGAGCGTCAGGGCAGGCTACCCGGATCGGACGACCCTGCTGCGGTATTTGCTGCGGTACGGGGCTGGAAGGACTCGTTTTAGTCCGATCGCGCATTATTATTTATAGGAATTTAGCTATATTTATTAATAAGTTAAAGCGATTGTCTATAGCATTTTATATAATTGCTTTCCTGAGTGCATGCGAAACTGTGGCCACGCGGGATACGGCTACTGTCGGAACCGAGCCGGGCACCACGCCAGCGTCCGATGGAGCCGATGAACACCCCGTCGTCAATGACCAACCGCCAGATGATCTGTGGGTGCGTATCCGCTCGGGACTGCATTGGCAGAGCATAGATAACCCGAGAGTTGCGCGGGCAAGACAGGCATTGCTGGCTCAGTCAAATTACCTGCCCTTAGTCTCGGAACGCGCTAACTATTACCTGTTTTACATCGTTGAGGAAATCGATCAGCGCGATATGCCCCTCGAGATTGCGCTGATTCCAGTCATTGAGAGCATGCTCGACCCAACGGCCTCATCGTACTCAGGCGCTGCGGGGTTATGGCAGATTATGCCCCGCACAGGCGAGCACTTGGGCATTGAGCAGAACAACTGGTACGACGGGCGCCACGCGGTGCGCGACTCGACTGCGGGTGCACTGGACTATCTGCAGATGCTTCACGATCGATTTGACGACGACTGGCTGCTGGCACTGGCCGCCTACAACGCAGGTCGGGGCACGGTTCTGCGCGCACAAAAAGTCAACGTTTCCGCCAGCCAGCCCACGGATTACTGGTCGTTACGCTTGCGACAACAGGCCTATGAGTATGTACCGAAGCTGATCGCATTGTCTCAGATCGTGGCGGACCCCGATAAATATGGCGTGAATATCCCTCCCGTGCCCAATCGTCCCTCGTTTGAGGTCGCTGACCCCGGTCTGCCCCTGAACCTCGCGCACGCGGCGCAGCTGGCCGAGATTGACGTGACGATTTTGCACGCCCTCAATCCGGGCCAATTGCGCGGCACGATTGCACCCTATCGGTCAACGGAACTTCTGCTGCCCTACGGATCAAGCCAACGTTTTCAAAGTAATCTGGAAAAAGCGAACCGGGGCGAGATTACCCAATGGCACGAGTACCGTGTCAAGCCGGGCGATACGCTCTGGGATATTGCGCGCAGTTTCGGTACTGATGTCGCGCTACTGCGGCGTGAAAACGGTATCAAAGGAAACACGATACGGGCCGGGCAAACACTTACGATTACCGGCTTCAACCCACGGAGGGGCCAGTCTGGACCACCGGAATCAGACGCAAAAGCACAAGGTTATTTGGTACGGGCCGGCGACTCCCTCTACCTGATCGCGAACCGCTTTCGGGTATCCGTTGGGAATATCATTGCCTGGAACGAACTGGACCCGGATGATTACCTTCAGCCAGGACAGAAGCTCACTCTCTATCCGGGCGGCAGCTAGGCTCAGGGATTGTCCGCCGGGGCTTGCAGCGCAGGGACTGAAGGGCGTACCTTACGCAAGCGTGTTTACTTATGGCGATTAGGCGCTCTTGCCTGCCACTGACTGAAAGGAACTACTCCATGCACCACTTGATCAACAGGTTTACCCCTATGCTGCCGGGCGTTCTGGCTGGTTGTTTTGCTCTCACCCTGGTCACATTGGCGCAGGCGGCACATCATGAAAGTGCACAACCTGCCACCAGCACGGATGAACAACCCAGCGGTCGCGCAGTCGCTATTCAAGTAGAGGCTGTCGTCACTGCTATAGATCTGGACACCCGGGAAGTCAGTCTGCAGGGTCCTAATGGGCAAACTCTCACCGTCACTGCGCAGGAACAAATTACAGATCTTGAGAACGTATCCATTGGTGATCGCTTGCTGGTCACCTACCTTGCGGCGCTGGAGGGAGAAGTGCGTGAACCCACCGAAGAGGAGCTGGCAGAACCTTGGCTCGTGCTTGAGGAAAGCACCGTATCTGATGATCCCGACCTTCCCGGTGTGGCTGGCGCACGCATCATTCGCGCCGTCGTTACAATTGAGGGCATGAATCGCGAGTTTGGCACCGTCACCGTAAAGGATTCGCGAGGTAAATTGCACATGATTGGCGATGTCGAGCCGGACAAGATGGAAGGCGTTACCCTGGGGCAAACCGTGGTGCTGGTCTATACCGAAGCGCTGGCGATGAGCCTTGAGAAAACCGCGCAAGCGCCCGAGTAACAGCGTCACAACAAACTACCAGCAGTTCCTCTGCCAAGGACGAGGCGCTGCTGGTGAAACTCGCTGGTTACTTCACCAGGCTCACGATTGATCTCAAGAGTGATGGCGTCGCCCTGTCACGCTTTGCGTACGAGCCGTGCCGCAGGATAGACCACGCCGGAGGGCCCTATCGAGACAAACAGGTTGCACTGGATCAGGCGCCGGCTGATATCGTTCATACTGCAGGGAATCTCACCGAACCAAACAATATCTGGACGCACGCTGCGAATGACTCGGGGATCAATCTAGGTCAAACGCGTATCTCCGCGGGTACAGGCGCATTATCGAACGGTTGCAAGCTACCCAGTGCCGTGAAAAATAGCGCGCGATAGACTATTTTTTCGCTCATCCCTTCTATTGCTCTGCCATAGCCTCGCAACTGTTGATCGTACTTCTTCATTTCTCGTGCATAAAATAACTCCAGTGACTCCCCATCCTGAGGCTGACTGTTCTTGTAGTCGATAATCCAGTGGCAGTCCGTTGTTGAATCCACAAACGTACGATCAATAATAAGGTTGGCTATGCTGCCATCAGTCTGCACCGAAGCGACTGCCCACTCGTTGCGAATCTGAGCGTGGCTGCCTGCGAGTACCCAGCGGCCGGCGGCAGATGACAGGGTCAGGGAGACGGAACGATCTACCCGAGTAAGTGCCTGAGAAAGAGAATCCCCAAATAAGCCGTGCCCTTGCAATTCATAACGCCAAAGTTTTCGATCTTCCTCGTTCGGCGCGGACGGTAGTGGACGCCTATGCGATAGCAGTTCCAGCGCTCGGTGCACAACCGTACCAATGCTGCGTTCAACGTGATTGTCCGTGTCATCCTGTGCGCCAAAGGACAGAGTCGGAGGCGGTGGAGTGAAGGCCGCGCCTTCTCCCTCCCGCAGCAGGCGCACAAACGACCGCCCTTCGGAGGCATGTTCGTCCTGTAATGTCTGTTCTGTAACGTGTAACTGCATTTGTTCAGCGAATGTTGGCCAAATTGTGTGCAACAAGCTGGCTTTGACGGGCGCTTTCGGTGCATTCGCTTTATCGTCCCAAGCGAGCTGCGCCGTCAGTAGCACGTGATGGCAGGCGCGGGTGACGCCAACATAGATCAGACGCGTATTTTCAAGCAGCCCTTTCTTTGTTTGCAGGTATCCCAGGTAGTTGTAAAGGCTCGCCTGCCCCGGCTTGCTTCCGTCATCCGCGGCCAACAGGAAATGGTGCGTCCCGGCCACATCGGCATGCTCCTCCCAGCGCAGCAGGTCCCTATCGTTGCCCCGGGTCGACTTTCCCAGCTGGGGAATCACCACGCGGGGGAACTCCAGGCCTTTCGCCTTGTGCAAGGTCATTAACTGTACCGCCGCAGCCGCATCACCGCCGCTCATAAACTGTTTTTCTAATCGACGCTCCAGCCACGGTATGTGTAATCCCACCCCTTCCGCCTCAGCCTGCTCCAGCAACTGCATAAACTGTTCTACGTCTGCCAGTTCTGCCGCTCGCTCGACACACTCGCGCCCACCCATTCGCTCCCAAGTCTGCTCCACGAGCACTCTCAAACCCAATCTGTCCTGCTTTTGCCGAGCAAAAGCTAAGGCCGGCAGGATATGATTGAGGCTCTGGCTGCCCCGATCACTGAGGCCTTTTCGACATTCAGCATCGACAAGTGATTGCCAGATCGGCGTGTAAGGCGCATCGTCTGAAAAATGGGCAACGTGCAACAGGTCCTCTAGGGAAAGCGCGCACCAAGGTGCCCGCAAAACGGAAAGCCAGGCGAGGCGATCCGCGTCACTGGCCAGCGCACGGCACAATTGCATCAAATCCGATACAACCGATGATGCGGCAAGACTATCCATATCCTGCGCATAGTGATTGATTCGCCTGCGTTTCAACTCATCTATCACCGGCTGCAGGTGGCTGCGCCCACGCCCCAATACCGCGACCGTTTGCTCGGTACAAGCGTGCCGCTCAATGTAGTCGCAAATATGTGCTACCTCCGCGTCCAGTGAGCCATCGCCGCAGAATCCGCGCATATCTACCGCCGGGGACAAGTTGGTTGCACGAACTGCACTGGCGGGGCTGTACTTAACCTGCGACATCAGTGCATTATTTTTTTTCGGGAACGCTTTGCGAAACGTCTCGTTCACCCATTGAACAACGCCTCCGTCAGAGCGAAAGTTACATTCCAGTTGCAGATACTCAGGGACTATACCGTTAAAGCCTTGCTGCCGAGCGTTCAGAAATAAGCCAACGTTGGCGCCTCGAAAAGCATAAATAGACTGCATTGGATCACCCACTATCATCAACGTGCGAGGTGCACCAGGATTCTCCGCATTGTGTTCATACCAGCCGCGAGTCAGCTTTTGCAGCAGAACGTATTGCGTTACAGCAGTATCCTGAAATTCATCTACCAAAATGTGTTCGATATGGTAGTCCAGTCGCAGAGCGAGGTTGGTAACCTCATCATCTTCGCCGAGGGCGAGCAGGGCTGATTGGGCTACCTGGGTATGGTCCACCACCCCATGACGTCCAAAAACCAGTAGTAATTCAGCAGCCAACAGAGGCAAAAGTCGTGACAGATGCAGCACCAACTGCCAGCTCTCACTCCCAGTAGTCATTACGGGCAGTATAGCCAGCAGCGCTAGCATTTCTTCCAATCCCTCCACCGCTTCCAATGACTCCCGCTGAGTCGACCAACGCGCCTTCCACTGCGTTGCCGTCGCGTCACCTGCGGGAAAGCCCTGTCTCTTATCGACCCTGGCGCGCCAGCTACCCGAAGCCGTAAGAAACAGTTCTCGCAGCTTTCTCCAGGACCCGATGTCTGCTGCGGAGCTCCCGGGAAAGTCGACAGGAAGATCTTCCGATCGGTTTTCCGCTGCATACTGGAGCAGCGCCAGCAGCTCATCACGATGTGTGTTTAACAGGCTATTTAAGGCAGTGAGCTCTGCAGCGACCAGGGCGTCTACCGCACTGACCAGGTATTTCTCAGTCGCCAGTGGGTCACGGTTGACGTCAATATAACCGCGCCACTGACTGCGACGTGCCAGCATTGCGGTTAATAGCTGGGCCAAGCGCTCCCAGTTGTTGTCGAAGCAACGCAATACCGCTTTAAGACAATCAGCTCCGGGGCCATCGTCATCGAGATGGCGGAACAGCTCCCGCACCGCTTCTTCGTAATATTCACTCACATCA
Organism: Candidatus Marimicrobium litorale; assembly: GCF_026262645.1. Classification (NCBI taxonomy): domain Bacteria; kingdom Pseudomonadati; phylum Pseudomonadota; class Gammaproteobacteria; order Cellvibrionales; family Halieaceae; genus Marimicrobium; species Candidatus Marimicrobium litorale. The sequence continues at coordinate 782,674 of NZ_SHNO01000001.1, read as the reverse complement.
TCCTGCCCACCCGCCCGGCCCCCAAGTCCACTCAATAGGGGCAGTTGCCGACTCAATGAGGCGCAAAAACTATCGATGGTCTTGATCGTGAAACGCGAGTGGTCACGCAGTAGTTGCCATCCCAAGCGATCATCGACTGACAGCACGGCACGGGCGAGCTTCCGGGTTACCTTCTCGTGCTCACCGTCGACCGGACATCCGTCTCGTGCTGCTTGTAGAGCCTGAATTACTCGTTCCTGCATCTCCGCCGCGGCTTTGCGCGTAAATGTAATCGTGACGACCTGTTCCGGCCGCGACACGCGAGCCAGCAGGACAAGGTAGCGCTGTATCAGCAGCTCGGTCTTCCCAGATCCCGCCGGGGCCGCAACGCAGAAGCTGCGCAGAGGATCAAGGGCAGCGCAGCGTTCTGGGTGGTCTGCGATCACACTCATACGCCCTCCCCCAGCACGGGCGCTGCTCGCTCTATACGGCACAGGGGTTGCAGTCCGCACCAGGTGCAGGTCGACGCTGACAGGGGGTCTACCGCTGCGTTGCCCGACAGAAAATCATCTGCGAGGGCGGCCAGTATTTCGCGCCAGCGGGCGTTTAATTCCTCCCAGTTCTCAACAAGCATGCCTGCCTTCTGCGCGGCACCAAGATCTGTTTTTATACCCTTTGCCGCCTCCACCCGCCCCAGTCCCACGTAACGGCACTCGCCGGGGCGCAGCTGTGCGAAGCTCAGAGCCGCAGTCGACTCCGGCTCCGCTACCCCGTAAAGCAGCAATTGCGGTCTTGCGGGCCTCTCGCCCATCCAGTCGCTGATTTTGGATTTGGATGACTTGTAGTCGATGATCACTCGGCCACCGTCTGGCAATTCATCTATTCGGTCGACACGCAGTTTGAGTTGCAACCGATCCAGCTTCAATTCCAGTAAATGCTCGCGTGCAGCCACCTTGAACGCGCCACGCTGTCGCTCGATCGCAAGCCACTCCTGCAGCAAAGTCGCCATGCGCTCCGATTCAAGCGCCCAAAACGACTCACTGAGTGCCGGCCCCATCTTACGCCGACCGCCCCGGACAGCGGCCTCTACGGCTCGAGAGATCGCTGCATCCTGGGCCGCGGCATGCAGTGCAGCGAGGCCCTGGTGATCCTCCAGCTCACCCCATAACACGTAGAGCGCCTCATGCAGCAGGGTGCCCCGATCTGCAGCCGATAGTCCAATACTGGAAGTCCCTATGGGGGCAGCGCTCAAGCGCTGGCGCGCAAACGCCGAGAAAGGACAGTTTGACTGCGCCTCCAGTAAACTACTCCCGCCACGCACAACTACCATGGGGTCCAGTGGGGGCGCATGGGAGTCGTCTTCACACGTCAGGCGGCCCCGCTGTTGCGCCGCCAGCCAGCCGCCAGTGACAGCCGGAAGCGCCTCGATGGGCGTGTCTGCAAATTCCTGCAACAGCGGGCTGGCGCGGTCCGCCACGCCGTCTACAAAGGCGCTGTAGCTGGCGTGAACGGTGCTACAACTGCGTAAATACTGTGCCATTCGGCCACGGGCGAACTCCCACTCATGCTCTGCAGTGGCGCGGGGCATTGCGTGTCGCACTTGCAGCCGGATCGGTAAAAAAGGATTAGGGCGAGCCGCTGCAGGCCACGCGGAGGCTTGCACGCCGATCACCCAGAGGTGGTCGAAGCTAAGCCCGGCCGCCTCCAGCGGCCCAAGCACCTGAACACCCGCATCGACCGTTTGTGGGTGGGAGACGCCACGCAAACACGTATCACGCAACAAGGATAAGGCATCAGAGTAAGCCAGCGGGCCACAGACCGCGTCAAAGCCCCGGAACGTATCGAGTATCCGCCCCCACGATTCCATCTGCTGATACTCCAGGGAGTCGAGCCCTTTGCCGGGCCAACCCCACAGCCCCAGTATGGTTCTGTATCGACTCACCCAAACGGAGGGCAGTGCCGGCTGCTTCAACTCTGCCATGCGGTACATAGCAAGAAGGTTCTCGCCCAACCGCAAACCACGATGCTCAGCAAGACGGGTTTCGCATGCATGAAAGCGCAGCTCAGACACGTCTAATTGCTCCCTGCCGAGATCATACAGTCGGGCCAAAAATAGTTGCGCCAGCGAACCGCCGGCATCGGGAAGGTCAAGAAAGCGTGATTTCAACAGTCGGCTCACCTGACCGACATTTGTGTGTCTCAGCGCGAGGGACAGCACCGCAAGGGCATCCCTCACCAGAGGCGTCTGAGACAGGGGTATTCCGCTGGAAAAGTTCACCGGCAGCGCGTCGTAATTATCACCGAGGCAACCGAACTCACGTCGCAACAGATATTCGAGGGCCACCTGCTCGGACGCACTATCGCCAGTCACTATGCCGATCGTCTGGTGGGGGTCCTGACGTACTCTTTGCACCGCCCAGTGAGACACAGCCTGCAACTCTTCCCGACGGTCTCGGAATTCGTGCAGCAGGCGCTCGGCGCGGCGCGAAGGCAAGGGCGCAGACTCTATTGATGGACAGGTATGTTCAAGGACTGCACGGTGCAGAGGCGTCAGCTCACCACACTCCACCAACACCACCGGCGCCACGCTCTCGCGCGCCTTTTCCGGCAGCGTCAAAAGCGCTTCGGCACAGTCAGTTGCAGTCACCTGACCGGAGTCACGCAGAGTCTGCTCGAACGCCTCTAGCCAAGACCAGTAGATACGGCTGTCGGTTTCCTGTTCGAACTCTTCACGCAGTGCGCCCTGCCGCCACTCAACCCGCCACAAGCACAGATTTTGTCGGGCCTGCTCAGCTAGTTCTGCAGCATCGTCTGCGCGCAGTAAGTGGTAGGAGTCAGTGCGGGCCGCGGACTCCTTGATGACATGTCGCCAAACTTGCAGTATTGGCCCAGACTCAAGCAATAGCTGCGGTGGCAATTCACCACTGGCCACAGCCTGTTGCCAACGGTCCAGTAGCCAACTTGCCAGTGGATAGACTGGCAGGCGAGGCCAGGTCAAATTTCCCTGCTCAGCCTGCTGCCTGTCCCACTCGGTTCGTATACGTCGCGCAAGGCGCTGGTTGGGAGTTATGAGAGTGCAGCCCCGTGCGATGAAGGGCTCAAGTAATGCAATGTCGTAAAGGCGATCGCTCAAATACTTTCTCCCTGCCCGTGTCTGTGTCCCTACACAAAGGACGAATACTGCTATAAAATGCGCCCCCTCGCGCAGAGCCTCACGGTATCGGTTAGCACGTGACTCTGCCAGAGAAATCACTTTATCAGGTAAGCACCAATGAGCAACATCGAAGTACACAATGTCAACGTCACCTCTCAGGACGTATTGATTACGCCGGCGAAACTGAAAACGGCCCTGCCTATGTCCAAGGATGTGCAGCGCACTCTGGCAGGAAGTCGCGAGGTCATTCAAGCGATTCTGGATCGCAAGGATCACCGCATATTCGTGGTGGTGGGCCCCTGCTCCATCCATGACCCACAGGCGGCACTTGACTATGCACGCCGCCTCAAAGCCCTTGCGGATGAACTGTCGGACACGCTGTATATTATAATGCGCGTTTACTTTGAAAAGCCCCGAACCACTGTGGGATGGAAGGGGCTGGTCAACGACCCTCACCTCGACGACTCGTTCAAGATTGAAGAGGGACTGCATATCGGCCGCAGACTGCTGTTGGATATTCTTGAGATGGGCCTCCCCACCTCGACTGAGGCATTGGATCCGATTTCACCCCAGTACCTGCAAGACCTGATCAGCTGGACCGCCATTGGCGCTCGAACAACCGAATCCCAGACGCATCGGGAGATGGCCAGCGGCCTGTCCAGCCCCGTGGGATTCAAAAACGGCACTGATGGCGGACTGACGGTGGCAACCAACGCGCTGAACTCGGTTGCCAGACCCCATCGATTCCTCGGCATTAACAGCCAGGGACAAGTCTCTGTGTTTACCACGCGAGGAAATGCCTATGGCCATATCGTACTGCGCGGTGGCTCCCAAGGGCCTAACTACGATTCAGTGCACATCAAGCTGTGTGAGGACGCGCTGGACAAAGCCGGTGTAGCCAACAATATTATGGTGGACTGCAGCCATGCTAATTCCAGTAAGCAACCGGAATTACAGCCACTTGTGGTGGATAACGTGGCAAATCAGATATTGGAAGGCAACCGTTCTATAGTCGGCCTAATGGTAGAGAGCAACCTGAAAGCGGGCAACCAGGCCATTCCAGCCAATCTTTCAGAACTTGAATACGGTGTGTCGGTAACGGACGGGTGTATTGATTGGGATACCACCGAGGCCAGCTTGCGCAACTTGCGGGACACACTTCGCGATGCCTTGCCACAGCGTCTCACGTAGCTTTATTTCCTGACGCCCAGGAGATGTCACGGCTAACCGTTCATCATAGCGAGGCAGTGGTTAATAGTACGCCTTTGACGTATCGCTGTGGTCCGTCATATCCCTCACACCTGCCAGCTGGGGTAATTGTTCCAGCAACGTTTTTTCAACGCCGCCTTTTAACGTCTCATCGACAGCACTGCAGCCCTGACAACCACCGCCGAACTGCAAAACAGCAAACATATCATCGGTAATTTCCACCAGGCTGACTTCCCCTCCGTGCGCTGCAAGGGCGGGGTTAACCTCGTTATACAGTACGTAATTAACGCGATCTTCCATTGGGCTATCGGCATCCACGCGCGGCATTTTCGCGTTGGGCGCCTTGATCGTAAGCTGCCCACCCATGCGATCTTTTGAGTAGTCGACCAGAGCGTCCTCAAGATAGGGCAGACTGCTAGCCTCGTACCAGACCTTGAATTTCTCCAGCTCTACGACGTCGTCACCCTCTTGCAAGTCACCCTCGCGGCAATAGGCGATACAGGTCTCCGCACGCGCAGTACCGGGCTGGTTGATGAACACGCGCACGCCCAGGGCATCCTCCTGTTTCGTCAATAATTCGGCTAAGTAATCCTGGGCAGAATCGGTAATAGTAATCATGGTAACGTGCTACCTGAGTGATTTAGTCAGGTATTGTATCAAAGTTGTCTCAAAAGTGTGAGGCTATAGGCCATACATTGTTTCTTGGCTCTCATAATCTGTTAAAATCATTGGCTTTTTCGGGAAAGCATGGGCGCTTTTCTGACAAACTTTAAAAGGAATATCATGCCGATCGAGAGTAGAAAGCCCGGGCGCCTGGAACAGGCGCTGAAAGAACGCATCCTCATCATTGATGGCGCCATGGGTACTATGATCCAGGCTGAAAAGCTTGGAGAAGCGGACTACCGGGGTGAGCGCTTCGCCAATCACGGCTCAGACCTAAAGGGAAACAATGAACTGCTGAGTCTGGTTCGCCCGGACATTATTGCGAAAATACACAGGGCGTATCTGGACGCCGGCGCAGACATCATAGAAACCAACACCTTTGGCAGCACCATAGTTGCTCAGTCTGATTACAATCTCAGTGACATTGCCTACGAACAAAATGTGACCTCTGCACGCATTGCGCGACAGGTGGCTGACGAGGTAACTGCCAAAACACCCGCGCAGCCTCGCTTTGTGGCCGGCGTCCTGGGACCCACCCCAAAAACAGCATCGATCTCCCCTGATGTGAACGACCCGGGCGCGCGCAGCATCAGTTTCGACACGCTGCAAGCAGACTATGCTGCGGCGACACGCGGGCTCATCGAAGGCGGTGCAGACTTGATCATGATCGAGACGATCTTCGATACCCTGAATGCCAAAGCCGCGGTATTCGCCGTCAAGTCAGTGTTTGAAGAACTTGCTCACGAACTACCGCTAATGATTTCTGTTACGTTTCCTGACATAAGTGGCCGCGTACTGTCCGGACAGAATCCTGAGGCTTTCTGGAATGCCGTTGCGCATGGCAAGCCACTTATTGTCGGAAGTAACTGTGGCCGCCCCTATCGAGATATACGCCCCTTCATCGAGGATCTGTCCCGCGCCAGCGATTGCTATTTCAGTGCTCACCTCAATGCCGGGCTGCCTAATGCCTTCGGTGAATTCGACGAAACCCCGGATATTATGGAGAAAGACTTCGCAGAAATTGCCACCCGTGGGTTTTTAAACCTTGCCGGCGGCTGCTGCGGCACCACTCCGGATCATATTCGCGCTATCGCACATGCGTGTGAGAACGTCACTCCCCGCCCGTTGCCAAGCCATGAAGGTGCCTGTCGGCTCAGCGGACTGGAAGCGTTCAATATCACGGCAGACAGCCTCTTCGTAAACATAGGGGAGCGCTGCAACGTTACGGGCTCTGCGCGTTTTAAACGGCTCATTCTGGAAGAGGAATATGATGAAGCCCTCGAAGTCGCCAGAGACCAAGTCGAAAATGGCGCACAAATCCTCGATATCAATATGGATGAGGGCATGCTGGATTCCGAAGGCGCCATGGTGAAGTTTCTCAACCTGCTCGCGTCAGAGCCGGATATATCCCGCGTGCCCATCATGGTTGATTCCTCCAAGTGGAACGTCATCGAGTCAGGCCTGAAGTGCATCCAGGGTAAAGCCGTTGTCAATTCGATCAGCCTCAAGGCCGGCGAAGAGGAGTTTCTCGACCAGGCAAGGCTCTGCCAGCGCTATGGCGCAGCGGTTGTTGTTATGGCTTTCGACGAGGATGGCCAAGCGGATACGCTGGGGCGACGCAAGGAAATTTGCAAGCGCAGCTATGACCTGCTGCTCGAGAAACTTGGCTTTAATCCGAACGACATTATTTTCGACCCTAACATTTTTGCGGTCGCAACAGGTATCGAAGAGCACAACAACTACGCCGTAGACTTTATTGAGGGCACTCGCTACATCAAAGCAGAACTACCCGGCGCGCTTGTTTCAGGTGGTGTATCCAACGTTTCGTTTTCTTTTCGTGGCAACAACGCCGTACGTGAAGCCATCCATTCAGTATTTCTTTATCACGCGATCAAGGCTGGCATGGACATGGGAATCGTCAACGCCGGCCAACTGGCGGTCTACGACGACCTGCCCGAGGATCTGCGTGAAGCTGTCGAGGATGTCATTCTGAATCGACGGGACGATGGTACGGAACGTCTGCTGGAAGTTGCCGAAAACTACAGAGGAAGCGGTAGTAGCGAGAGCCGCGTCGAAGATCTTAGCTGGCGAGAGCAAAGCGTGGAGAAGCGTCTTGCCCATGCTTTGGTGAAAGGGGTTACAACGTGGATAGTTGAAGACGCAGAGGAGGCGAGACTGAAGTTCGATCGACCGATCGAAGTGATCGAAGGGCCTCTGATGGATGGTATGAATATAGTGGGGGACTTATTCGGATCGGGCAAAATGTTTCTGCCCCAGGTGGTCAAAAGCGCGCGCGTTATGAAGCAAGCAGTGGCGCACCTTCAACCCTTTATTGAAGAAGAAAAAGGGGACGGAAAATCGAGCAACGGAAAAATATTGATGGCAACCGTCAAAGGCGATGTACATGATATTGGCAAGAATATCGTGGGAATCGTCTTACAGTGCAACAATTACGAGGTTATCGATCTAGGCGTCATGGTGCCCTGTGAGAAAATTCTGCAGGCAGCTGCAGAAGAAGAGGTAGATATTGTTGGCTTGAGCGGATTGATTACGCCATCCCTTGATGAAATGGTGCATGTTGCAAGTGAAATGCAGCGCCTGAATTTTGAAGTACCTTTGTTGATCGGTGGCGCGACCACATCAAAAGCGCATACTGCGGTCAAGATTTCACCTCAGTACGACAAGGAAGCGATCGTCTACGTACCCGATGCCTCTCGCAGCGTAGCTGTTGCTACCCAGCTAATGGGCAGAGGAAAAGCCAAGTACGTCGAGGAGCTATTAGTCGAATACGAGCAAGTGCGTGAGCGGGTTGCCAACCGCAGGCCTGGCGAAAAACAAATTCCCTATTCCGATGCAATAGCGAATGCAACCAACCTGAATTGGCAAGGGTACACGCCCCCTCGCCCAGCATTTACAGGAACGAAAGTATTCGACGATTTCCCGCTTGAGGATCTCATCGAAACAATCGACTGGACCCCGTTTTTTATCACATGGGAACTGGCTGGAAAATTCCCTGCGATTCTCGACGATGATACCGTTGGAGTCCAGGCTCGCGATCTCTATGCGGATGCTCAGGCCATGCTGAAGCGAATCGTTGATGAAAAATGGCTGACCGCGCGCGCTACCGTCGGCTTCTGGCCAGCCAGTCGCAACGGTTCTGACGATATAACGGTCTATGCGGATGAATCGCGTACTGAGGGTATTGCCACCCTGCACCATCTGCGGCAGCAGAAGGCGAATAAAAATGGTAAAGGCAATGCCTGCCTTGCTGACTTTATAGCTCCCCCTGACGAAGGAGTGCGCGATTACATCGGTGGCTTCTGTGTCACGACAGGACTCGGCGTTGACGAACTCGCGAAAAAGTTTGAAGCGGCGCACGACGACTACAACAGCATACTGCTGAAATCGCTCGCGGATCGTCTGGCGGAATCTTTTGCTGAATACCTGCACCGCCTTGTGCGCAAGGAGTTATGGGGTTACAACACGGATGAAGCGCTTGCTGCAGACGACTTGATTCGGGAGCGTTACCAGGGCATCCGCCCTGCCCCCGGTTACCCCGCCTGTCCGGATCATACGGAGAAGGAAACACTCTTCAGACTGCTGGATGCAGAAAATACCTGCGGGGTAGAGTTGTCCGAAAATTACGCGATGACACCTGCGGCCTCCGTCAGCGGGTTTTACTTTTCGCACCCGGAATCACGTTACTTTGCCGTGGGAAAAATTGGCCGCGACCAGGTAGAAGACCTAGCAAGGCGTAAAGACGAATCAGTAGACGTGATTGAGCGCTGGCTACGCCCTAACCTGGATTACTGAACACGGCTATGTCAGACCCTACAGACGAGTCAGCTGATGAGAATGCTCTCGGACCACTGCAGGTGATCGGCAGTGTGCTGGCTGCCGCTCTGGGCATCCAAAGTAGTAAGAATCGGGAACGGGACTTCAAGCGGGGCCGTATCGGCATTTTTCTCGCCGCTGGCATCACGTTTACGTTTTTGTTTATAGCCGCGGTCATGACCGCTGTAACGCTGGTGCTCAACTCGTCAGGCCACTGATCTGCTCCTGACAAGCCGGGGAGGATCAGGAGGGCATACCGGATAGCCAGATGTACATGCTCAGTACAATAATAGAGATGATAGCCGTAGTGGCCATTGCATCAGCCACGCCATCGCCCATGTTCTTCGGATCTGAATTTTCTACCATCTTAAACCTCGGTCTACAGTGTCGCTGCGGTGCGCATTATAGCAGTTCTTGCCGTGCGGCCAAGTCCTAGAACGAGCCTCGCAAAGAACAGGGTCTGAGCCAGATATTGATGCGTAAGCATATGAATAACATGGCTATTTGAGGCGCCTCTTTTCTGGTAAAGTAGCGCTTCGCCAAGTCGGGCGGTGCAACCGTTCACTCCTGGAGCCATACAACTAAATGTACGTCTACGACCAGCACGATCAGAAAATTATTGACGAGCGAGTCGCACAGTTTCGCGACCAGACCAACCGCTATACAGCGGGAGAACTCTCGGAAGAGGAATTTCTTCCCCTCCGCCTGCAAAACGGCTTGTATGTCCAACGTCTGGCCCCAATGCTCCGAGTCGCAGTCCCCTACGGGCTCATGAGTAGCGCCCAGCTGCGTAAATTGGCAGAAATATCACGGGTATACGACAAAGGCTATGCGCATATCAGCACCCGACAGAATGTCCAGTTGAACTGGCCGCTCGTGGCGGAAGTCCCGGACATACTCGCAGATCTAGCCTCTGTACAAATGCACGCAATTCAAACCAGCGGCAACTGCATTCGCAATACCACAACAGACCAATTTGCCGGCGTCGCCTGCGACGAACTGCAGGATCCCCGGCCGTACTGCGAAATTATTCGCCAGTGGTCGACCCTGCATCCAGAGTTCGCGTTCTTGCCCCGTAAATTCAAGATCGCCGTCTGCGGCACGGAAGAGGACAGGGCCGCTATACGCAATCACGACGTGGGCATCGAACTGGTAACCAATGACAGCAACGAGATCGGCTTAAAAGTTCTGGTTGGCGGCGGCCTCGGCCGAACACCTGTAATCGGCTCCGTCATCTGCGAATGGCTGGATAAAAAGCACATGCTGACATACTTGGAGGCAATTCTCCGTGTCTATAATCAGCACGGGCGCCGCGACAACAAATACAAAGCTCGCATTAAGATACTGGTTAAAGCAATGGGAATAGCAGCTTTCCGGGAGGCGGTAGAGAAGGAATGGGAAGCAACAAAAGAAGGCCCCTCGACCCTACACGATGCCGTATTCGAGAAGGCCAGGGCCTCTTTTCGGGCTCCCGATTACAGCGCTTTCGACGCAGGTGAAACCAGCGCCATACTCCACGGAGAGTGCGAGCGTGATGGAATTTTTAAACAGTGGGTAACGCATAATACTGAAGATCACAGAGTGCCGGGGTATCGTATTGTAACCCTATCGCTCAAATCAACTGGCTACACCCCCGGCGATATAACCGCTGAACAGATGGAGCTGGTAGCAGGTCTGGCCGATAAGTATTCTTTTGGTGAATTGCGCACCACACACCAGCAAAATCTCGTACTGGCGGATGTTCCTGTATCAGACCTCTATACTCTGTGGCAGAATCTGCAGTCAGCTGATCTGGCGACCGCCAATATCGGCCTACTCACGGATATGATCTGCTGCCCGGGTGGTGACTTCTGCGCTCTTGCTAACGCCAAATCCATACCCGTGGCGGAAGCGATACAAACTCGCTTCGATGACATTGACTACCTACACGATCTAGGCCCCATTGAGCTCAATATCAGTGGCTGTATGAATGCCTGTGGTCATCACCATATTGGTCATATCGGTATTCTGGGCGTGGATAAAAAAGGCCAAGAATTTTACCAGGTCTGCCTTGGAGGCAGTCAGGCAAAAGACGCCTCCCTGGGCAAGATTCTTGGGCCCTCTTTCAAGCAGGACGACATGCCGGACATTATCGAAAACATCCTGACGACCTACCTCAGTCAAAGGCAGCTAGAGGAAAATTTTTTAGACACCTATCGGCGCATCGGAATCGAGCCGTTCAAGGAGCGCGTTTATGCCAAGAATAATTAAGGACGGCGCGATTACAGAAGATAATCGCGCCGGCATCGACTCCGAAGACCGCTCCCCGGGGCAAGGCCAGATATGCACACTGCAGCAGTGGCAAAAACTGACACACAAACAGGGTAGTGCGGTTCAGCTGGAACCGGGCCAGGAGCCTACACCCTTGCTGCAAGACCTCGAAGACATAGAACTGGTTGTCATTAATTTTTCAGTGTTCACGGACGGACGCGGTTTTTCTTATGGACGAGAATTGCGAGAGCAAGGTTACAGCGGCGAGTTGCGCGCAACTGGCCACTTCATTCGTGATCAATTAACGTATCTCGGACGATGCGGATTTAATGCGTTCGATCTGCAAGAAGGCGCAGATCTCCATGAAGCATTAAACAGTCTCAAAGATTTTAGCGAATACTACCAGGCATCTATCGACTCACCCCAACCACTTTTCCGCCGTAGGGAAAACGCCTAGGTGTAATTGCCTAACACCGACAGCATTGTTTAGATTGTAAAGACGACCGGCGGGAGCCTGGCGCCAATGGAATTTAGCAGCATTACGTTTTCCTTCTTCCTTATTTTTACCGGGGCGGCCGTCTTTGCCTCCATTGCGCTGTATACCCGGCAGCCACTGATTATTGCCTATATCGCATTAGGCACTTGTATAGGGCCCTATGGATTGTCATTGGTAACCGACACTAAATTGCTCTCAGACATAGGTCATGTCGGCATTATTTTCTTGCTCTTCCTTCTTGGACTGGACATGCAACCTCAGGCGCTTTGGGCAACGCTGAGGAAATCGACGGTTGTAGCTATCTCTAGCTCCGCTCTGTTCGTTGCGGCCGGCTTCGGCGTGACGGCCCTCTTTGGTTATTCATTGCAGGATAGCCTCATCGTCGGGGCCGCGATGATGTTTTCATCTACGATCATCGGCATAAAGTTACTGCCCACAACGGTGCTGCATCACCGCCACATCGGAGAGCTGATGATTGGGCTGCTGTTGCTCCAGGATCTGCTCGCAATTTTTATTTTAATGGCGTTATTCAGCGCGTCAGGTGGCGCTGAAGGCATGGGGACAAGCTTGTTGTACACAGTACTTGCCCTACCCCTGCTCATCGCTCTGGCACTGCTCTTCGTGCGTTTTCTGCTCCTGCCATTGATTCGGCGTTTCGACCGTTTTCACGAATATATTTTCCTGTTGGCTCTGGGCTGGTGCCTGGGGCTCGCTGAACTTGCAGTATTACTGGGCCTCTCAGCGGAAATAGGCGCTTTTATTGCCGGCATTACGATTGCCACCAGTCCGATCGCGCAATACATTGCGGTCAGCCTGAAGCCTCTGCGTGATTTCTTCCTCATTTTGTTCTTTTTTTCAGTGGGAGCCCAGTTCAATATCGGAGCCCTTGCGCAGGTACTGGCCCCGGCGCTGGTGCTTTCAATATTGATATTGACACTGAAACCGGTCGCTTACCGCTACCTGCTAAAGGGTGTCAGCGAGCATCGAAGCCTCGCCTGGAACCTCGGCTTTCGCTTGGGCCAGGCAAGTGAATTTTCACTCCTCATTGCCTACGTGGCGGTCGGCGGCGCCCTCATCTCAGAACAGGCGTCACTGCTTATTCAGGCGACCACAATTATTACCTTGCTGATCTCCTCCTATATCGTGGTATTGAACTACCCCACGCCCATCGCCATTTCGGAGCGTCTGAGAAGAGACTAACCGCAAACCCGACGGCTTTCGCACTCATTCACTTCGCACGGCGGTGTGCAGGCCGCAGGCAAAAAAAAGCCGGCCCAAGAGGCCGGCTCTGTACGCTGGATTTACAGGTCTAGATTTTGGATTCTAGCTCAGGCAGAGCCTCAAAGAGATCGGCGACAAGACCGTAGTCTGCGACTTGAAAGATCGGCGCGTCTTCGTCCTTGTTAATGGCCACAATCACCTTGGAGTCCTTCATTCCCGCAAGATGCTGAATAGCCCCTGAAATTCCCACCGCTACATAGAGATCCGGAGCAACAATCTTGCCAGTTTGCCCGACTTGCATGTCGTTAGACACAAAGCCTGCATCCACTGCGGCACGAGACGCCCCGATAGCGGCGTTTAGCTTGTCGGCAATTCCATCCAGCAGTTTGAAATTTTCGCCATTCTGCATGCCACGCCCGCCTGAAATTACGACGGAAGCAGAGGTCAGCTCAGGGCGATCAGACTTCGCCACCTCCTCGCTTACGAATGAGGATAAACCCGCATCATGGATTGAATCAACCGACTCGACGCTTGCGGAGCCACCCTCAGCGGGCACACCATCAAACGCAGTAGTACGCACCGTAATCACTTTTTTTGCATCGGCGCTTTGCACCGTGGCAATGACGTTACCGGCATAAATAGGCCGCTGAAACGTATCAGGTGAATCAACTGCAATAATGTCTGAGATTTGGCCCACATCCAACAGGGCGGCAACTCTAGGCATGAAGTTCTTGCAATTGGGTGTGGCGGGGGCAAGCACATTATCGTATCCGGCTGCTACTTCAGCGACCAACTGGCTGACGTTTTCAGCTAACTGATGCTCATAAACCGCGTTATCCGCAACGAGCACCTTGCCTACACCCGGAACGGCCGCTGCTGCCGTTGCAACATCACCACAACCGGCTCCAGCAATAAGGATATCGATATCTCCGCCCAGCTGCTGTGCTGCTGCGACAGTATTCAGTGTAGCGGCCTTCAGGCTACTATTGTCGTGTTCTGCAATTACGAGCGTGCTCATGATATTACTTTCGCCTCGTTCTTCAGTTTATCAACCAATTCGTCCACGTCAGCAACCTTTATGCCTTCCTGACGCTCCGGCGGGGGTACTACTTTCACCTGAGTGAGATGCTTCGTTACAGTGACGCCAAGGTCATCTGCACTGTATACATCCAGCTGTTTTTTCTTCGCTTTCATGATGTTGGGAAGCGAGGCGTATCGCGGCTCGTTGAGACGCAGGTCAGTTGTGACAATAGCAGGCAAGGTGAGCGATACAGTCTGTAAGCCTCCATCGACTTCACGAGTGACATTGACCTTGTCACCGTCAATGACCACTTCAGAGGCAAAAGTACCCTGTGGCATATTGGCCAGGGCGCCAAGCATTTGGCCTGTCTGGTTATTGTCTCCGTCGATAGACTGCTTGCCCAATATAACCAATTGAGGCGCCTCTTTATCGACTACGCCTTTGAGCAACTTTGCCACCACAAGAGGCTCTGCAGCAGTTTCTACATCGACCTGGATGCCGCGATCGGCACCCAGTGCGAGGGCGGTTCGTATTTGCTCCTGGCAGCTTTTATCGCCGATAGACACAGCAATGACTTCCGTCGCAATACCCGCTTCCTTGAGGCGAACTGCCTCCTCTACAGCGATTTCACAAAATGGGTTGATGGCCATTTTGACGTTGTTGAGATCGACGTCACTGCCATCGGCTTTGGCGCGCACCTTGACGTTGTAGTCAACCACACGCTTCACGGCAACAAGAACCTTCATGGATTCTCCATAGATTTTTCAGATGGGTAAAAAATAGCTGAAATGAGCGTAAAAAAATCGTTGTGCATACACCATTTCGGCGCCACATCTTGCCCATAATTGTGCTCTGGGTCAATAGCCTCTCGCGCCACTGCAACGGCCGAGTTTAGATAGCTCTGGCGCCCTGGGAAATAGGCCTTGATCTGGTTTTTATCTCATAGAAATTATATACTTGCGGCGCTTTTAAACAGACATGGAAATACTGCTATCAAGCAGGCAGAGACGAGAGGATACCGCCGTGGAACGTGAATCGATGGAATTTGACGTGGTAATCGTTGGTGCCGGTCCCGCGGGGCTCGGTACGGCCTGTCGTCTGATGCAGCTAGCGCAGGAAAACGAGAAAGAAATTAGCGTTTGTCTCGTCGAGAAAGGCTCCGAGGTCGGCGCGCACATATTATCTGGTGCGGTGATGGACCCTCGAGCCATGGCCGAGCTCTTCCCAGACTGGAAGGAGCGAGGAGCTCCCCTGAACGTTCCTGTGAGCGAGGATCAGGTACTGTTTATGACCAGCGACAAAGGCGCTGCAAGCATTCCTCTGATGCTTGCGCCGGGCTTCCATAACGATGGAAACTATGTAATCAGTCTTGGCAATGTTTGCCGCTGGCTTGCAGAACAGGCTGAAACCATGGGTGTCGAGGTATACCCGGGGTTTGCCGCGTCAGAGATTCTTTATCACGATGATGGAAGCGTAAAAGGTATCGCGACTGGCGACATGGGTATCGCTGCCGATGGCAGCCACAGGGACTCCTACATGCCCGGAATGGAGCTTCATGCGAAATACACGGTATTCGCTGAAGGCTGTCGCGGACATCTCGGGAAGCAGCTTATAAAGAAGTTCGAGCTGGACAAGGGCTGTGACCCGCAGCATTACGGTCTCGGCTTCAAAGAAATTTGGGATATTGAGCCCGCCAAACACAAGGAAGGGCTGGTCGTTCACACTACCGGGTGGCCTGCGGCAAAAGGCACAGCATCCGGCTCCTATCTCTACCACAGTGATAACAACCAGATCGCTATTGGCTACGTGGTGCCATTGAGTTACGACAATCCTCATCTCTCGCCTTTTGATGAATTTCAGCAATGGAAGCAGCACCCGAAAATTCGCCACTACCTTGAAGGCGGCACACGGATCTCCTACGGCGCGCGCGCACTCGTTAAAGGTGGCCCCAAGTCTCGCCCCAAGATGAGCTTTCCCGGTGGCCTGCTGGTTGGGGATGACGCAGGAACCCTCAACTTCGCCAGAATCAAGGGCACGCACACCGCACTGAAATCCGGCACTCTGGCTGCCGAGACGCTCTATGAAGCGCTCGCGGATGGCGCCGAGGGGAAAAGTGATCTCAACGCCTACGCCAAACGCTTCGACACGTCATGGCTCAATGATGAACTGCACAAGTGGCGTAACTTCGGTGCCTACCTGCACAAGTTTGGGACCTTTATCGGACCAGCGCTGGCATTCATTGATCAGGGTATCTTCAAGGGCAAGTTGCCTATTACCCTGAGCGATCCGATTCCAGATTACGAGTGCCTGAAGCCAGCTGCTGAGATGCCAAAAATCGATTACCCCAAGCCTGACGGGAAAATTAGTTTCGACAAACTATCTTCAGTATTTCTCTCCAATACCAACCACGAGGAGGACCAGCCGTGCCACCTCACGCTAATCGATCCGGAAATACCTATCTCCCGTAACCTTCCTCTTTATGATGAGCCTGCCCAGCGCTACTGCCCCGCTGGCGTGTACGAGATTGTAGAAGAAGAATCGGGGCCACGCTTTCAGATCAACGCCCAGAACTGCGTGCATTGCAAAACCTGTGACATCAAAGATCCATCGCAAAATATCGTATGGGTAACGCCTGAAGGGTTTGGTGGCCCAAACTACCCCAACATGTAGAGATCCTGCCCCAGCCCGTTTTATTACCTGTTCCTGGTCGCGTGTCTAGGCGTCGCGGCCTACTGCAGCGGTATTCGCAGCTCGAAATGTCCGGAACGCAACACGGCATGATGTTGTTCCACATCTGCCATCTCGATGAGGCGATACCATGCGGCTCGATTGCTCAGGGCCGTCAAGCCATGCGGTATGGTGATCGTGACCGCACCGGCAACGTCGTCGAAATGCAATGGATGCTCCGTTGACACGGTCCACTGTCTATCGATGTTGAGGGTTGCGACCAGCACCCGCTCACCGCCCTCCTCTGACCAGTCAAAATCGGTAACAATCAGGGGATGTGACTCTACCTGAATACGCCACTTTTCATGCGGTGATACGAGGTAATAATTGCCATCCTCTTCTCTTCTCAAGATACTGGCAAATAGCTTCACTAATGCGTTGCGCTTGATTACGCTGCCCTCGTGAAACCAGGTACCATCGCTCGCTATACGAATAGCAATATTACCGCTGAGCGGTGGATGCCAAAGATGCAATGGGGGTGACTCGTAATCGCGCGTCTTGCCAATTTGGCTCTCGAGAGAATCAAGGGCATCATTCATACGCAAACCTCTGGTATCGATGTTCTGGCTAGGCTATAACTGTAGCAATAATCGCAAAGAATTTAGTAAAAACCATGATGAAATGGATAAGCAATGCAGTCGTCAACTGGTTGAAACATAAACGACCGCTGCCACGCACACCCCTCAGCGATTTTGAACGCGTACGTCATGAGATAAAGCCCTGTGATGTCATTCTCGTCGAAGGCCGTTCACGAGTTAGCGATGTGATTAAGCTTATCACCCAGAGCAACTGGTCGCATGCTTTCATGTATATCGGACGACTGCATGATATCGAGGATCCGCAGCTAAGAGAGCGGCTAGGAAAGCACTACACTGGAAATCCCGACAAGCAGTTAATTATCGAAAGCGAGCTTGGCATGGGTACTGTTGTGCGGCCACTAACCGTTTATGAGGGGGAACATTTACGTATCTGCCGACCGCGAGGGCTAGGCTTTAGTGACAGTCAAAAAGTGGTGTCGCACGTAATAAGTCGACTCGGAGACGATTACAACGTTCGGCAAATATTCGACTTGGCCAGGTTCCTCTTTCCCTGGACAGTTATGCCAAGGAAATGGCGATCCAGTCTGTTCAGCAAACGACCCGGAGAAAACACACAGACCGTCTGTTCTACTATGATTGCCGAAGCGTTCGGACACATCCAGTTCCCGCTGTTACCGCTGGTTAAGCGCGAGGCCGGCAGCGGCTTTCAGCTTTATATGCGCAACCCCAAGCTCTGCACGCCCAGCGATTTCGATTACTCTCCTTACTTTGATATTATCAAATATCCGTTTTTGGATTTCCATCAACAGTCGGATCAGCGCCTGCTTCCGTGGCAAGGAGCATCAGCGCTTAGCGCGGAGGAGCGAGAGATGTATATCAATATCCCGGAGGACCTCAAGACGTTGAACGACGATACACAGTGAAGTGCTCAGACCCATCGAAAAATAACGATATAACTTCCATTAATCGGTTGCTCATCGCAGTCAGGACGCACAATCGCCAATCAGGCGCACATTGATTACGCCTTCCAACTGATGCATTTTATTTAGCACGGCCTTTGAAGGCTGGTTGCCAATATCGATCAGGTTGTACGCGACTTCGTCGCGGCTCTTGTTCAACATATCGATTACATTAATATTCTCGTCAGCCAGTATGGACAGCACACTGCCTAGAATTTTAGGAACGTTCTCATTTGTGAGCGAAAGCCTGCAGCCGCTCACACGATCTAGCTGCAGAGTAGGAAAGTTAACTGAATTACGAATATTTCCATTCTCAAGAAAATCAACCAGTTGATCAGCCGCCATGATGGCACAGTTATCTTCGGCCTCCTCAGTACTCGCGCCAATATGGGGCATCAAGACGACATCATTTCTACCGATTAACGCAGGAGAGGGAAAGTCTGCGATGTACTTGCGCAACAAGCCGCTGTCCAGCGCATCAATCACTGAAGGCTCATCGACGATTTCCTGACGAGCGAAATTTAGCAAACATGCACCGCTTCGCATGGTCTTCAATAATTCCGCATTAACAAGACCACGAGTGGAGTCCAGCACTGGGAGATGCAAACTGACATAGTCACACTTAGAGAATAGCGCCGCTAGATTATCCGCCCTTCGCACTCTGCTGGACAAGCGCCAGGCCGCCTCAACGGACAGCGCCGGATCGAAACCAACTACGTCCATGCCGAGCGTCAAACCCATTTCCGCTACCATCGACCCTATGGCGCCAAGCCCTACTACACCCAAGGTCTTGCCCACCAGCTCACTTCCCTTGAACTGTTTCTTCTGCGCCTCCAGTGTTTTGTTCAATTCGGCGCCGTCATTCATATCCCCTAACGACTCGACGTAGCCGATGCCCTCTACAATGCCCCTCGAGCCCAGCAACAAGCCTGTAGCGACTAATTCCTTAACGGCGTTAGCGTTAGCGCCTGGCGAATTGAATACGGGTATGCCGCGAGCAGTGCAGGCGTCAACCGGAATATTATTTACACCCGCCCCTGCCCTGCCTATCGCTAGGACAGACTCTGGTATTTCCGCCTCTAGCAGTTTATGGCTTCTCAGCAGAATCGCGTGCGGTTCAGCGAATTCACTCGCGATTTCATACGTTTTACGTGGCAGGCGCTCCAACCCTTTCATGGAGATCTGGTTCAGCGTCAAAATCTGTTTTGCCATGTGATCCTCTGGTCGGCCTATTTACAGCGCGGTAATTTCAGCATTATTTCGGAGTTGGCGTTGAAACTCTCGAAAAACCACCCCCCCCTGCTCATTAGTCAACATCTGACCCAATTGCGTGCGTTCGGCTTCTGGTAGCATCGCAAGTTTGCCGGGCTCAACCCGTTGTAATTCGATAACCACGGCATTACCAACCGGTGATATAAAAAAATCGACCGTGGCAGAGGCACCTGAAGGTGCCGCCATCTGAAACGCATGGGAAAGAACATCCACAGGAGCGGCGCTATTTTTACGGTCTACACCAAGCTCTATAAGCACCTCGTAGCCAAGGGCCTGTGCCACGTCAGAGACTGTTTCCCCTTCTCTCAATAACTTCAGACTGGCACTAGCCTGCCGCGTCATCTCAGCGATTGCTTTTTCCCGCTGAACTGCGACAAGAATCTGATCGCGAAACGTATCCACGGGCAGTAGTTGTGGTAAATCGTGCTTGCGCACCCGCAGCACAACAAACCGTCCGCCTGATAGCTCGAAGACCTCGCTGTTATGCCCAGCCACCAATACATCATCCGAGAAGGCGGCTTCATTAAGTGCGGCGCTGGCAAACAGACTGTCGGCGTCACCACGAATGACCCCTTCCTCTCGCAGAACCTGTAAGTCAAGATCAGCGGCCGGACCTTCCAGGTCTTCCGCATTGAAAGAAAGATCGCGCAATGTTTCCACCGTTCGGAGTAGTTCCGAGCGAGCGTCCTCCCCCGATACACGCTCCTCCAACTCGGCACGCATTTCCTCAAACGTTGTGACTTTTGCTGCCTTACGCTCCGTTACCAGCAGCAGATGGGTGCCAGCTGACGTTTCAACAGGCTCCGAGACAAACCCTGGCTCCAGAGCGGCGATAGCTGCTTCCATATTATCGGGAAACATCGCACCACTGGTATAGCCAAGATCACCACCGCGATCCGCCGATCCCACATCGTCGGAAATATCCTCGGCTAACACCGCAAAAGCCTCTCCTTTCGCCAATCGATCCTGCGCATCCTCGACGCGCTGCAGCAGCTCAGCTTCGCCACTGTCTTGAAATAAAATATGGGAGACGCGGCTCTCGTCCTGTAGCACTGCATCCTCCAGGCCCAGCTCATAGGCTTCTCTTAAAACACTCTCTTCAACGGATTGGCGAAAATCATCGATTTCAAGCTCGATATAGTCGACGTCTACGGACTCCTTCGTGCGAAACAGCGTCTCGTTGGCGGCGTAGTAACTTTCAATTTCTGCTTCAGAGACGGCTTCTGCGTCGCCGATCGCTTCACCCGGAATAGTGAAGTAACTAAAATCGCGCTGTTCAGCCAAGATACTCGCAGAGATATCCATCTCCGCCTGTGTAACAAATTCGCTGCCAGCCAATCCCGCGCTCATCTGATTGATTAATAAATCATTGCGTAGCAATAACTTGTAGGAGCCGGGAGAGTATCCAGCCTGCGAAATCATCATCTTGTAACGCTCAGGCGAGAATACTCCGTCGACCTGAAACTGCTCCATATCGGCAACGATCGACCCGATCTCTGGCTCAGAGATGGCAAGTTGCATCGACTCAGCTGCTTGCACCAACAATTTGCGGTTGATGAGCTCATCCAGTGCGCGTGGCTCTATACGACTCCTTTCCAGCATCGATGGATCAAGCTGATCGCCGAACCTTGAAATCAATCGCTGCTGCTGAGCTAATACAGCCTGATTTAACTCATTCGGGGATACGGGCTCGCCGTTCACCTCTGCAACTGCGTTGCCACCGCCATCCACTAAAATGGATTGAATCCCGAAGAACGCAAACGAAATTACAATCAAGCCAATAATAATTTTTGCCGTGGTGCCCTTAGTAGACTGACGAATACTTTGTAACATAGCTATCTCTCGCTAAAACTAAAAAAAAAGCGCACGGGAGTGCGCCTTTTCTTGCCCGTCCGCAGGGATACCGGAGAACCAGCTCAGCCCGCGGGTAGGGGTGCCCTTACATCAGTGATGTCAGGAATTTACCGAATCTTTCAATGCTTTCCCTGCTTTGAAACTCGCAACTGTCGAGGCCTTAATTTCAATAGCCGCTCCCGTCTGAGGATTGCGACCGGTGCGCGCACTGCGTTCTTTTACCGAAAAGGTGCCAAATCCAACCAGGGAAACCTGCTCCTTCGCTTTTAACTGATTAGTGATTGTGTCAAGCACTGCGTCCAGTGCACGGCCAGCGGACGCTTTGGGCAAATCAGCTGCTTCAGCTATTTGGTCGATTAGTTCCGTTTTATTCATATTCTTCCCCTCGAAGATTATTACCGCAGAAGTGGTATGTTGCTTCTTACTAGTAGTGATACCTCTCTTTAAGTATCACGGGTGACGGCATTAATCCAGCCCTAGCCGCCGTTTTTTGGCCAATAGAACGCCGGATTGCACGTCCTCCTGACTAATCCGGCCCCCGGTTGCCCGGTCCTGAAACTGTATACTACAGCGCGATCACCGGTCAATAATAGGGGCCCGCGTTAGTGTGTATTTATTCGGTTTGCACCGTCAGCGTCACCGTCTCCTCCCGCCATACTACCGTCCAGAAACGCTTCGTCGCTAAGTGGCTCTGGCATCGACTCAAGGGCTAGTGCAAGCACCTCATCGATCCACTTAACCGGGCATATTTTCAAGTGCTCTTTTATATTATCCGGCACTTCTTTCAGGTCTCTTTCATTCTCTTTAGGAATGAGAACAGTCTTTATACCGCCGCGCCGTGCAGCCAATAATTTCTCTTTAAGACCACCGATGGGCAGAACCTCGCCGCGAAGCGTAATTTCGCCAGTCATCGCCACTTCGGACAATACGGGAATCCCTGTAAGGACAGACACCAGCGCGGTGCACATAGCAACGCCAGCGCTTGGACCATCCTTTGGCGTCGCTCCTTCCGGCACGTGAATGTGAACATCGTGCTTTTCGTGATAATGCGCGGGAATGCCAAGCATTTGCGAACGACTTCGAACCACGGTTGTTGCGGCCTGAATCGACTCCTGCATGACATCGCCCAGGGAGCCAGTTTGCACATGACGTCCTTTACCAGGCACTGACACCGATTCGATAGTAAGTAACTCCCCACCTACAGATGTCCATGCAAGCCCGGTCACCTGGCCAATCTTGTTTGTCTCCTCTGCAATACCGTAGTTGTACTTGCGTACGCCGAGTAGGTCAGCCAGTATCACCGGAGTGACTGCCTGACCGGCAGGTGCTTCGTCTACCGTGAGTGATTTGACCATCTTGCGACAGACCTTGGCGATCTCCCTCTCCAGCGCTCGGACCCCAGCCTCTCGTGTGTAGTAGCGAATGATATCGAGTACTGAGTCTTCCGGAAGGCTGATTTCGCCTGCTTTCAAACCGTTCAGCTTTAATTGCTTGGGCACAAGATACCGCTCAGCGATGTTGAGCTTCTCATCCTCTGTGTAGCCAGGAATACGTATCACTTCCATCCGGTCCAGCAGTGGCGCAGGGATATTCATTGTATTTGACGTACAAATGAACATTACATCCGACAGGTCATAATCAACCTCCAGGTAGTGATCGTTAAATGCGTGATTCTGCTCCGGATCCAAAACTTCCAACATAGCTGATGCAGGATCTCCACGATGGTCCATTCCCATTTTGTCGATTTCATCCAACAGGAATAGCGGGTTTTTGACCTCTGCCTTGGACATCTTTTGCAATAATTTGCCCGGCATAGAGCCGATGTAGGTTCGACGGTGTCCGCGTATTTCGGCTTCGTCACGCACGCCCCCGAGGGCCATGCGTACAAATTTTCGGTTAGTAGCCCTTGCCAGTGATTCTCCCAGTGACGTTTTGCCAACACCTGGCGGGCCGACAAGGCACAGGACCGGGCCCTTAACCTTGCGCACTCGCTTCTGCACGGCAAGGTATTCGAGAATCCTATCTTTAACCTCTTCGAGACCGTAGTGATCTTCATCTAGAATTGCTGCCGCACGCTTTAAATCGTGCTTAACCTTGCTGCGCTTGGCCCAGGGTACACTGACCATCCAGTCGATATAGCTGCGCACCACCGAGGCCTCGGCTGACATGGGCGACATCATTTTGAGCTTATTCAATTCGGCTAAACTTTTGCTCTTTGCCTCATCCGGCATTTTCGCTTGCTCGATACGCTCCTGCAGCTCATCCATCTCATTGGGTGCCTCGTCCATATCCCCCAACTCACGCTGAATGGCCTTCATTTGCTCATTGAGGTAGTACTCGCGTTGGCTTTTTTCCATTTGCTTCTTGACTCGCCCGCGGATACGTTTTTCAACCTGGAACAGGTCAATTTCAGCATCCATTAGGCTCGTCAGGTGCTCGAGCCTCGCCCGAATACCAGACATCTCCAGAATGCTCTGCTTCTCCTCCAGGGACACGCTCATGTGGGCGGCGATAGTATCGGCCAGGCGCCCCGGTTCATCGATGCCGGTTAAAGAAGTGAGCACTTCCGCAGGCACTTTCTTGCTTAGATTTACATATTTCTCAAATTGAGTGATGGTCGAGCGCAGCAGGGTTTCAGACTCCGCGCCAGAGATTTCCTCATTGAGGATTTCCCGCACGCCCGCCAGCAGAAATGCACCTTCTTCTTCCACGCTGTCGACAACGGCTCGATAACTGCCCTCAACGAGAACTTTTATCGTTCCATCGGGCAATTTCAACAGCTGTAAAATGTTTGACACCGTCCCCACTTGGTAAATACCGTCTGCAGAGGGATTGTCGTCGGCGGGGTTACGTTGCGCAACCAGAAGCACCTGCTTGCTGTCTGCCATGGCGTCCTCGAGAGCCTCTATAGACTTTTCTCGCCCAACAAAAAGTGGCAGAACCATATGGGGGTAAACCACCACATCGCGCAGCGGCAATAGAGGTAACGTTATAAGCGAGGAAGAACCCATAAAAATCTCCGGGCTGTGGAATCCAATTAATCTAGATTCTTGATATGGAGGCGCTAACCCAATAATTCAAGGGGCCGTGCGCCTACTGAGAGTATTTTACAGAGCGAAGAACGCCTCGAGAGAGACTCGTTATTCGTCTGTAGACGCTACCCGGGCCGCCGGTTCGCTGTTCTGGAACACGAGCAGAGGTTCTGAATCTCCGCGTATCACCGATTCGTCGATAACGACCTTGCCAACGTCATCCAGAGAAGGAATGTTGTACATGGACTCCAACAAAACACCCTCTAAAATAGAGCGCAACCCGCGGGCCCCGGTCTTGCGTTCCATGCCCTTCTCGGCAATAGCGCGCAGCCCATCCTCCCGAAAATCGACTTCCACACCTTCCATCTCAAACAGCTTGCTGTACTGCTTGGTCAGGGAGTTTTTAGGCTCTGTCAATATTTTGACCAGTGCGTCAACATCGAGCTCTTCCAGCGTCGCTATGACCGGCAGTCGCCCAACGAACTCAGGTATCAGGCCATAGTGAACCAGATCTTCAGGCTCCAGTCTCGACAGTAGCTCTCCGAGATTTCGCTTCTCGTCTTTGCTCTTGACCTCAGCGCTGAACCCAATGCCACCCTTTTCAGAGCGATCGCGAATGACTTTTTCCAGGCCGGCAAACGCACCGCCGCAGATAAAAAGAATGTTGGAAGTATCGACCTGCAGAAATTCCTGCTGGGGATGCTTTCGCCCACCCTGCGGTGGTACCGACGCAATTGTCCCCTCAATGAGCTTGAGCAGGGCTTGCTGGACACCTTCACCGGAGACATCGCGAGTAATTGAGGGGTTGTCCGATTTACGAGAAATCTTGTCTATTTCATCAATGTAAACAATGCCTACCTGCGCCTTGTCGACGTCGTAGTCGCATTTCTGCAGCAGCTTCTGAATGATGTTTTCTACATCTTCGCCGACGTACCCGGCTTCTGTCAGCGTGGTGGCATCGGCTATCGTAAACGGCACGTCAAGCAGTCGCGCGAGGGTTTCCGCGAGCAGCGTTTTGCCACTGCCGGTCGGACCCACGAGCAGTATGTTGCTCTTTCCAAGCTCCACATCATCTCGATCTTTGCCGTGGCGCAAACGCTTGTAATGATTGTAGACGGCGACAGCGAGTACCTTCTTGGCGCGCTGCTGCCCAATCACATAGTCATCGAGGATACCCTTGATCTCCTGCGGAACCGGGAGATGATCCTGGCTTTCACTGCTGGCGCCTTCCTGCACCTCTTCACGAATGATGTCGTTGCATAGATCGACACACTCGTCGCAAATAAACACAGAAGGCCCTGCAATCAGCTTGCGCACCTCGTGCTGGCTTTTGCCGCAGAAAGAGCAATACAGCAGCTTGCTGCCATCGTCCCCTGAACTGGTGGTGTTTTCACTCATCCGAACGCCCTACGCCCCGCTATATATGCACATTTCGTTACTATGCCACCCCAAGATGATGTTTCTGGGCGGCTTTTGCAAGTCCCAAAGGGAACTAAATCACGTTATTCCCAGTTTTTCTAGGACGAGGCGCTTGATGCGTCTTCATCGGGTGATGTATCTGGCACCCGGCTGTTAATGACCTCGTCTACGAGGCCGTACTCCTTGCTCTGCTGCGCATCCATAAAACGATCGCGCTCTGTGTCGCGCTCTATCGCGTCGAGAGCTTGACCAGTATGCGCCGCCATAAGTTCGTTGAGTCGCTTTCTGATAATCAATATTTCCCTCGCCTGGATATCGATATCTGTGGCTTGTCCCTGCGCTCCACCGCTTGGTTGGTGAATCATGGTCCTCGCGTTGGGCAGGCAGTAGCGCTTGCCGGGGGCTCCGCCGCCAAGTAGAAAGGCACCCATCGATGCGGCTTGACCGATACACATGGTGCTTACGTCCGGCTTTATAAATTGCATTGTGTCATATATTGATAAGCCCGCTGTGACCGAACCGCCCGGAGAATTGATGTACAGATGTATGTCTTTGTCGGGGTTCTCCGACTCGAGAAAGAGCAACTGTGCCACGATCAAATTCGCCATATGATCCTCGACAGTGCCCACGGCAAAGATAACTCGCTCCTTCAGCAGACGCGAGTAGATATCGTAGGAGCGCTCACCCCGCGAGGTCTGCTCTACCACCATGGGCACCAGGCCCAGGCTCTTGACCGTATCCATCTGAGAATCGTTGTGCGTTGCCATGCGTTAAATCCCTGCTGTGGTGTGTCGTGGTTAAACTAACGTCCAGTTTAGCGGCTGACCGCTTCCTGGTAATCACATGCCTTCTCCGTGATAGTGGCATCCTCGAGCAGCTTATCTACAATCATATCCTCCACTACCTTCGACTCTACCGCAGAAAGTTGTTCTTGGTTGGAATAATAATATTCTATGACCTCTTCAGGCTTGTCGTAAGTAGCCGCAAGCGCTTCAATCTCCGCTCTTACCTTGTCTGCGTCCGCTTTCAGATTATGCCTTGTGACAAACTCCGAGAGCAGCAACCCGAGCCGAACCCTGCGCACCGCATTCTCTTCAAACATGGTGTCGGGCAAGAGAGAATTCAAGTCCATGTCCTGTTGGCCAGCACCACCAAACTGCTGAAACATTTGTTGCCGCAATGCGGTGATTTCTTGGTCTATCAAGCCCTGTGGCAACTCCAAACCGTCGTGCGCGCTAACTACTGCATCCATCACTTGTTGCTTAACCTTTGACTGTACGACATTGGCGAGCTCACGGTTCATATTTGCTTCGATTTCTGCGCGAAACTTTTTCTCGTCGCCGCCTTCAACGCCATACTTAGAAAACAACTCATCATCCACGGGCGCAGGCACCAACTCTTTCACCGCGTTGAGTGTGACCACAAACTCAACCGCGGCGCCCTTCAGATCGTCGTTGTGGTAATCCTCAGGAAATGTCAGCTGGAGCGTCTGCTCTTCGCCGGGCTTCATGCCCACGATTCCATCCTCAAAGCCCGGAATCATGCTGCCCGAGCCGAGACTGAGTTCTTGCCCGTCTGCGCTACCTCCATCAAATGACTCACCATCTCGGGTACCGGTATAATCGATAACAACCTTGTCTTCGAGTTTTGCCGCCCTGTCCACCTCAGGCCAAGTGCCCTGCTGCTCGCAAAAAGAACGGATCAGTTGGTCTAGATCGCCCTCGGTAACCTCTGCTATTGGCCGCTCGATTTCGACCCCGGCCATGTCGTTGAATTCGACTTCCGGAAAAATCTCAAACGTCGCTACGTACTGGATGTCCTTGCCCTGCTCGACCGCTTTGGGTTCGAATACAGGCTCTCCTGCCGGACGCAGTTTCTCCTGCATAACCGCTTCACGAAATGACTGACTGACAACCTCGCCCAATACCTCTTGCCGAACGTTGGCCCCGAAGCGCTGGTGCATCACTTTCATGGGCACCTTGCCGGGACGAAAACCAGGCAAACGGACATTTTTTGCCGCTTTTTTCAGCCGGTTGACCACCTCTCCGTCAACCTGCTCGGCAGGCACGCCAACGGTCAATCGCCGCTCGAGGCTCGACGTTGTTTCGACTGTAACCTGCATAGAAATTCCTCTTAAAACCTTCGTGTATTAACGACCGGATTTGCCAGTTCACGGCCATAACAACCAAAAAACGGCAAACGAACTACCAGTATTATCAATGTGGTGCGGAAGGAGAGACTCGAACTCTCACACCTTGCGGCACTGGAACCTAAATCCAGCGCGTCTACCAATTCCGCCACTTCCGCAAAACGACTTTGCCAGGAGGGCTAAAAAAGCGCGCTCCAGGCACCCTAAAATGTTGATTTTAATTGATTTTTATAGCCAAAAAATAATCAACCAAGCTCGGGGTCAAGGGCGCGAATCTTGCCATAAACCCCACTCGCTTTCAACCGCTCCCGGAGGGTTGAAAGCCGCGCAACCGCTGGAGAAATCAGCTTTTGCGTCTAGCCGGTCAAACAGGCCGGATCGAATACATAGTCCCCGCGCAACCAGCCAGCAATCTCCAGCGCGGCCTGACCCGGGCATGCGGCGTACTCATCGGCCAGATCCCGACACACGGATTCTTCCAACCCGACGCGACCTTGCGTCTGAAACAACGACTTATCGCGTGACAGTTTTTTCCAAACGTGCGCCCCCAGAACGTCACGGAGCGCATTTTCAGTTAGCCCCGAGAGTCCGTATAAGTCCGCCAGCCCGTTCAGCGCAGGCAGGGACAATAAACCCTGATTCATAGGGTTGCAGAGATGCCCCGTCAACGATTCCCGCAAGGCAGGGCCGCGCTGCGCCAATGCATCCGTATAGAGATAATCACAACGCTTAGCCCCGTCGTTAACCGGGTAATTATCCCAGAGCATAACCCGCCTACCTAACTGGTCACTTATGCGGCGGATGTCCGCTGCAGAGATCGCAGTGGAGCACACCTCGTTACCTGTCCAGAAAACGTCAACGTCCGCCGGTAGTTCAGCACCCAGGTCCGACCAGTAATTGACCGGCATTTTGCCAAAATAGGTTTGCAAGACCGGGTCAAATGAGTAGTAAGTCGGACAAATAATGATACGGGTACCAGCCGACCAGCGGCACACGTCCGCGACGATTTCTGCCTGCCGCGAGGCAAGACTGGCGAGATCCCCAGGCATGTCATCAAACAAAATAGCCAGTAGCGGCGTCTCCAGCTCTCCGAGCTGATCGACTTTTACTCGCAGTTGCTCGCGTTCGAACGCACCATAGCGCCGGTACAGTTCCATGGGCGAGAGCCCGACCCCCCAGTTAAGCGACTTTTTGCGGTAGGCAGCCGCTACCGACTTTAAGTCTCGCCACTGCTCATCAGGCCAAACAGACGACCACTCCTTGCGCAGATAAACGTCCTCTTTCGGGCAGTAGATGCAGGTATTCATACCCGCGAGGGAGAGGTAGCCTGCGTAGGCAATGCGCGTCTCTGTGGTCCAAGCGCGGCCATAAAAGCCTTCGACGATCCCAGTTAAAAACTGATCACTAGCAGGCACGCTGCCCCCTTGCATCTATAAAACGATAAAAAAATATCTGGATATAGCTAAATGATATTAAAATAGGGCCAAAATATGTGGAAAATTACCAATTATTAGCGATACTGAATTGTGACTGTCTATCCCCTAGATTAATCGGGCGGTCACAGGAGCATACCCGTGCTCCAATATTGGAAGCAATTCCTTTATGTTTCACTCCTAATGGTCTTGTTGGGTCCCTTTCGGGACCCATTTTTTTATGCGTGATAAAAACGCCATGGAAAGTGATAGATTTGCACCCGAGGCCGCACCTGGCGACCGCTGTGTAGGACTACATCGTATGGGTCGGACGGTCTGAGGTCAGTGATCCCGCCAAATGATTTTCAATCTTGGCATTCGCAACTGCATCCTGTTCGCTGAATTGAACCCCTATCCCCGCAGTGCGGTTGCCTTGGGCACCACGCGGTGTCACCCAGATTACCCTACCGGAAATCGGCATTTTCTCGCCCTCATCCATGAGGGTGAGCAACATGAAGACTTCGTCGCCAATGTCATAGGCCTTGTTAGTGGGAACAAACAATCCGCCATTTTTGAGAAAGGGCATGTAAGCGGAATACAACACCGCCTTGTCTTTGATTGTTAACGACAAAATCCCGTTGCGATTATTTTGTCTGGCATCACTCATGGGCTGGCATCTCCAGATGGCCACGACATGATATCACCATGTCCGAGGCCGCCCAACTCTCTGCGAATTTTTAACAAAGTTGTCTCTATCAGCAATTGCTTACCTGGGTTGGAGCCTGCGCTGACAGCCCGACGCAAACGCTGCATTTCCTCAAGGATCCCAAATGCCGCGCGTCCCGAGCGCGATTTCAACAGGGTAAGGGGCAGCGATCCGACCAGAGATTGCAGACTCTCGATGAGATCATCAAGGAAGACGTCAGGACCGTGTTGCTCCCACAATGGCGAGGCCTCTGTCACTTCTATCTGCCCCGCTATCACTGCGTTTAATAATTCGCGTCTGCCAACCATGGCGTCCGCGCGCCCCTCGACGAACAACTGCTGTGCATCCAATGGGCGGCCATTTGCGAGTCGAAACAGCTTTTCACTGGTCGAGCGCTCTCCGGTGATGACATCGAGCCATTCGAGGGCCGCACTTCCGTTAGGGCGCGCCAACTGCCAATGTCGGCATCGTGAGCGAATGGTCGCCGGCACCCCTAGCATACGGCCGCAGACCAACAGCCAGTAGGTGTCGTCCGCCGGCTCTTCGAGCGTTTTGAGAAGTGAGTTGTAAGCGCTGAGGCTCATATTGTCTGCAGGGCTGACAACGATGACTTTGCGTGGGCCAAAGCTAGAAGTCAGTGTCGCGAACTGAACCGCCTCGCGAATCTGCCCAACCTTGATGAATCGGCTTTTCTCCTCTGGTTCGAGCCAATTAAAATCTCCGTGTGAACCTCTCGCGCTGAGCATGCACGCCTGGCACTCGCCGCAGTTGAAAGTGCCCGTGGGACTGGCGCACAACAGCATACGTGCCAGCGCGAGCGCCAGACGAGACACACCACAGCCATGCTCGCCGGCGAATAACAGCGCATGGGGCAATTGCTCTGCGGCGACCTGACTGGACAACTGTTCCCACACAGGCGCGTGCCAAGGCAAGGGCGTGCTAACCTCGGGGAGGTCGACTAGCGCCACTACAGCGCGCCCCGTGATCGCGCAGCTTCAACAATCTGCACCGCAACCGTCTCGAGTGACTCTTTTACTGTTGCCAAGGGCTGGCTGGCATCAATGACGCGAAAACGTTCACCGTCCTGTGCGGCTCGTGCCAGATAATTCTCTCGCACCGCGTCAAAGAAATTATTAGATTCACGCTCAAACCGGTCAAGCTCGCCGCGGTCCTTCGCCCGGGCCATCCCTACCGAGACCGGGGCGTCGAAAAGAATGGTGGCATTCGGACGCAACGCGCCCTGCACCAGAGTTTCAAGGAGGCTAACCGCAGCAGGATCAATTCCCCGACCTCCACATTGATAGGCATAGGTGGCATCGGTAAATCGATCACACAGCACCCATCGGCCCTTTTCAAGCGCCGGCTCTATAACCTCCCGCAGGTGCTGGGCGCGGGCCGCAAAAATCAGCAATAGTTCGGCCATATCGTCCATCGATTCCTGCTGCACCTCGAGCAATAAATTTCGAACACGCTCGCCAAAGCGTGTACCCCCTGGCTCACGCGTCACAATAAGATCGACCCCTTGCTCAAGCAAATATTGCTCCAGGTAGTCCATACCGGTTGTTTTGCCAACCCCCTCGCCTCCTTCCAAGGTGATAAATAGCCCCTTCGCAGCCATACTATTGTGATACCTCTGGTGATGATCGGTAATCCCTGCGACGCCTTAACTGGTAGTCGCGAACCGCGCGATTGTGCTGACTCAACGTGTCGCTGAACACATGTCCCCCATCTCCTCGTGCAACAAAATACAATGCATTGCCAGGCTCAGGGTTGAGCGCCGCTAAAATAGACTCGCGCCCGGGTAAAGCTATTGGAGTGGGTGGCAAACCCCGAATAACATAAGTGTTGTAGGGGTTACCACCGTCGGTCAAGTGCACTCTGCGCAGGTTGCCATCGAATTCGCGGCCCAGCCCGTAAATCACCGTCGGATCTGTTTGCAACAGCATACCTCGCCTCATTCTTCGCGCAAAGACACCGGAGATATCCCCGCGTTCCGAAGGCAGGCCTGTCTCCCGTTCAATGATCGAGGCCATAATCAAGGCCTCGTAAGGCGTTGTTACCGCGCTGTCTTGCGCGCGCCGAGCCCATGCCTCCTGCAGTGTCTGGTGCATCTGCGTATAAGCGCGCTGTAAAATACTCCAATCTGTATCACCGCGGACATAGCGGTAGCTATCGGGGAAAAACAGTCCTTCCGGTGAGGCGTGAGGACTGGCCAGCGACAACAGGCGCTCATCGTTTACGCCTTCTAGGACAGTCTCGAGGGCCTCCGCCCCAGCCAGTATCTCCAGCGCCGCCGCCAAGGTAATACCCTCGGGGAGGGTCACCTGATATTCAATAACCCGGCCTCTTTGTAAAAACAGTAAAAGAGTTTTTCCTGTCAGCTCACGAGGCAGCTGATACTCGCCCCGCTTAATTTCCGCATCGAGACCAGACCAGCGGCCATACGCTATTAGCAGTAAAGGATGCGGTACCACGCCAGCAGTGTTCAGATCACGCACGACCGAGCGCAGCGAATCGCCCTGTTCAATAGTCAGCGGGAAGCCTCCCGCAGGAACAGCGAGAGGCAGCTCCCAACGACGCTGCAACTCCGTTGCAACGAGCACCGCCGTGAGCAAAGCGAGCAGAACGCTGGCAATTAACCAGCGCATGAATTTATCTCCCGGATGTACTCCTCGAAGAGCGCCTGGCAAACGGGGTATGTCTCCCAGCTAGCGGAACCCAGCGCCTTCACCGGTCTTAAACCTTGCAGGCTATTGGTGAAAAATACCTCATCGCAGCTGAAAAAAACCTCCAGGTCAACGCGCGCTTCTCGTATATCAAGACCAAGCGCCGGCGCCAGTTGCTCTATAACCAGCCGGCGTCGGGTTCCGTGAATTGGGCAGACGGCAAGCGGAGGCGTCAATAATTCTCCGCCAACGACCAGAAACAAGTTCCCGGCGGCTACCGAAACCACCTGTCCGGAATGGTCGAGCAGCACGCTTTCATCCGCCTGCGCCTGCCGAGCCTGCGTAGCAGCGATTACTTGCTCCAGACGATTGAGGTGTTTTACGCCCGCTAGGAAGGGCTCGGACGACAGCCGCAGATCGGCAAGCACCAGTGCGGCAGGTTGCGGCATTTGACGACAGTCGTGCTGTAGGGGCGAAACAGTAATAATGATCCTCGGCGTAACCTGCGCAGGTGCTGCGTAGCCCCTCTCCCCCGCTCCGCGCGTTACGGTAATTCGCAATGCGGCCCACGGCCAACCTCGACTCACAATGTCTGCGCAAACCAAGTCCAGATATTGCTCTGCTATCGAGCTGCAATCGGGCAGAGCCAGCGCCCCCAGCCCTAAGCGAAGACGCTCGAGGTGTGCCTGCCTGAAAAGTGCCCTGCCGTTCTCCAGCAAAAGCGTTTCGAAGAGACCATCACCAAAATCCAGGCCTCGATCAGGTAAGGGGAGTGATGAGCCCGGAACACCATCCAACCAGACTGCGATGTTTGATGCCATAGTTGGGCGTCAGCTGACCTGAGAGAACAACAAAGAGCCGTTAGTGCCGCCGAAGCCGAAGGAGTTGGAGAGAGCTCTTTCTATTTTCATCTCCTGCGCTGTGTGAGGGACATAGTTGAGATTACACCCTTCACTAGGCGTATCTAGGTTGATCGTGGGCGGCGCCACCTGATCCCGCAGTGCAAGAATAGTGAAAATAGCCTCGACAGCACCAGCGGCTCCCAAAAGATGTCCTATCATCGACTTGGTGGAACTCACCGCAACCTTTTCAGCCGCGCTTCCAAGCACGCTTTCAAGCGCCCTACTCTCTGCGAGGTCACCCGCAGAGGTAGAGGTGCCATGAGCATTTACATAATGAATCTTGCCGACGTCAATGCCAGCGTCCCGAATCGCATTTCGCATGGAGTCGGCTGCGCCTCTGCCATCCTCGGGAGGTGACGTCATATGATGCGCATCGCCGCTCATTCCAAAGCCGCTCAGTTCAGCATAAATTCTGGCGCCACGGGCTTTGGCAAATTCATATTCTTCCAGTACGATAACGCCCGCGCCGTCGCCGAGCACGAAACCATCGCGATCCTTGTCCCAGGGACGAGAGGCCGCTGCGGGGTCAGCATTGCGGGTAGACAGCGCCCTGGCGGCAGCGAAGCCACCCAGACCAACTGGCGTCGTCGCCATTTCTGCCCCCCCAACCAACATGACGTCCGCATCGCCCTGTGCGATGAGTCGCCCGCCAAGACCGATATTGTGTGTTCCAGAGGTGCAGGCCGTGACGATAGCAAGGTTAGGACCTCGCAGATTGAACTTTACCGACAGGTTACCGGCAATCATGTTAATGATGGAGCCTGGCACGAAGAACGGTGAGATCTTGCGGGGACCGGATTCCTTAATGATCTCGCTGTTCTTCTCGATTTGGCCGATACCGCCTATGCCGGACCCTATTGAGGCTCCAACACGGGGCGCAATTTCCTCGGTTATTTCCAGTCCGCTATCCGCCAGCGCTTGTATGCCGGCCACCATTCCGTACTGAACGAATACGTCCTGCTTTCTCGCTTCCTTCGGGGCCAAATATTCAGAGACATCCAGGTTCCTGACGCTGGCACTGAACTGGGTGCTGAAGGCGGAAACGTCGAACGCCTCAATGGTGGCAGCTCCACTCTTGCCCGCCAGGATGTTTTGCCATGTCTCTTGTACCGTGTTACCAACCGGGGTAACCATACCGAGCCCTGTGACTACTACCCTTCTGCCGTTCAAAAAAATGACTCCCTTACTCGGCGACGCAGTGCAATATCAAATGCAAGAAAAGCCGCTCTACCTGATAGAGACGGCTTCTCTGCTAACGACATTTAGCTCAGGCGAGGTTTGTATTGATATAGTCGATCGCCAACGCCACAGTGGTGATTTTTTCGGCTTCCTCATCGGGAATTTCTGTTTCAAATTCCTCTTCCAGCGCCATAACGAGCTCCACTGTATCGAGGGAGTCCGCACCCAAATCCTCTACAAAGGAAGCACCGGTCTGAACTTCTTCTTCTTTTACGCCAAGTTGCTCAGCCACAATCTTCTTAACGCGCTCTTCAATGCTACTCATTTTGTCTTATACTCCTGAGGTTTTAGTACTGGTTTTCACCCGAATAATACTGCCTGAACGCGAAGTTTACTCTGTTTTTCAAATGAGTAATAAGGTTTTTTTGGCGACGCACGCAGTGCAGTGTTTACTTCTTGATTTTCATAGGCTTATGCCATGTGAAGCCCGCCATTAATGTGCACAGTTTCGCCGCTTATATACGCCGCAGAAGGGCCGCACAAAAAGCTCACCAGTGAAGCAATTTCTTGCGCCTCCCCGAGTCTTCCCAACGGTATTTGTTGCAGTAACATAGCACGCTGCTCCTCTGGCAATTCACGCGTCATATCGGTGTCGATAAATCCAGGCGCGACACAGTTTACGGTAACAGAGCGGGAACCCAACTCTCGTGCCAATGCCCTTGAAAAACCCTCGGCACCGGCCTTGGTTGCCGCGTAATTGCTCTGGCCGGCATTGCCCATCGAACCGATAACAGAAGTGATATTCACGATGCGCCCCCAACGTGCCTTTGTCATGCCCCGCAAGCATGCCTTGCTGACACGGTAGAGTGCACTCAGGTTTGTCTGGATCACGTCGTCCCACTCATCATGCTTCATACGCATCAGTAGGTTGTCGCGAGTAATACCGGCATTGTTTACGAGGATAAGTGGTGCCTGAAAACGCTCCGTGATGGTCTTGACGACTGCAGTAACACTCTCTGCATCGACCACGTCCAGTAACATGCCGCAGCCCCCGTTGGCGCTTTCAGCAAGGTACGATGTAATGGCGTCAGCGCCTTTCTCGCTGGTAGCGGTGCCCACGACCAGATGGCCATCGCCGGCCAGCGCCTCAGCGATCGCCTTACCTATTCCTCTGCTGGCTCCTGTGACCAGTGCTACTTTCCGCTCTTCACTCATCGCAATTTTTCCCGGCTAGGTAATTTCTGAGATAGCAGCAGTCAAGGCATCAGGACGCTCGATCGATGCGACAGTCAAGGACTTATCAATACGTCGCGCTAGTCCGCTCAATACCTTGCCAGGCCCGCACTCCACCAAACGAGTGGTGCCACGATTTATCATAAAACGCATACAGTCTGTCCACTGCACGGGGCTGTAGATCTGCTCTACCAGCACGCTGCGAATTTTTTCAGGGTCGTTCTGAATTTGCGCGTTCACGTTATGGACCACCGGTATCGACGGTATCGCGATAGTAATGTCAGCAATCGCCTGCGCCAGTTGCTCGCCGGCGGGCTTCATTAAACTGGTATGGAATGGCGCGCTCACTGGCAGCGGCAGCGTGCGGGTTGCACCGGCCTTCTTCAATGCCACACAGGCGGCTTCCACGGCAGCGCTATGCCCTGCTATGACTACCTGGCCGGGCGAGTTGTAATTGACTGGGCTAACGCTACCCTCCTCCCCCGTTAACGTTGCACAGATTTCGTTGATCACTGAATCGTCGAGGCCGAGCACGACCGCCATTGCGCCCATGCCCACCGGCACCGCAGTCTGCATAAACTGGCCACGGCGACGAACCAGCGCTACAGCATCTGTGAATGACAGCGCACTCGCGCAAACCAGCGCCGAGAACTCTCCCAGACTATGGCCCGCCATAATGCCCGGCATCACACCGCCCTGCTCCTGCCATGCGCGCCAGAGCGCTACGCTGCAGGTCAAGAGCACCGGCTGGGTGGTCTCGGTGAGATTCAATGCCTCCTGCGGACCGTCCTTGACCAACGCCCACATGTCGTAATGAACAACCTCAGCGGCCTCCTCGAAGGTATCACGTACGGATTCAAACGACGCATACGCGTCGGTCATCATGCCAACTTTCTGGGAGCCCTGTCCCGGAAAAACCAGTGCGAGACTGTCCTGTGTCATCATTACACCACTGTTTTTGCATTAGACATTGTTAACTGACTGCGATTTTTTTTATAGCAAATTCAGGAACGAGGCGCTCGACGCCCACTGCGATTGCAGCTGTACTGACTCTCAGCCGACAGATTTCCACCACGGACTGTTCGGACAGGCAGTAAGCAGAGCGCCGGGAAGGCGGATTACTCGTCGGCGCCCGTTTCGACGACTTTTTTGCCGCGGTAAAATCCGTCAGCAGTGACGTGGTGCCGGCGATGTGATTCGCCAGACGTTTCGTCAACCGACAGAGTCGGGGCCTGCAAACTATCGTGTGACCGGCGCATACCCCTGCGCGAACGTGTCTTTTTACTCTTCTGGACAGCCATTAGCTGAACCTCCTGATGTTTATTTGTCCGACTTCAACTGACCCAAAACGGCGAAAGGATTTGGCTTACTCTCGCCTGCATCCTCAATAGCGTCCGGATCCGCATAAGCCACTGTCGTGCGTTTACAATCATCCGTATCGTGATAGCTGAATGGCTGTCTCGCCAGAATCAGCTCATCCTCCACCAGCTCCCAGAGGTTACTGTTGGTCTCTGTCTCAACCAGCGCGTCCAGATACCGCGGCAACGTTGCCGCTTCTTCGTCAGTCCAGACCACCGCCAGCGAACTATCACAGGAAAGATGCTCAGACATACTGCTCAGACAACGCTGGCACTCCACCTGCACATCAGCCTCTATTGTTACTTCGACGAGGTACCTGCCCACCTCATCGCGAGAGAAGCGCATCTCAACCGCTATTACGCCCTCACTACCCGCCAGCAAGGGTCGAAGCCTAA
The DNA here is from genome assembly GCF_026262645.1 of Candidatus Marimicrobium litorale. Lineage (NCBI taxonomy): Bacteria > Pseudomonadati > Pseudomonadota > Gammaproteobacteria > Cellvibrionales > Halieaceae > Marimicrobium > Candidatus Marimicrobium litorale. The sequence continues at coordinate 745,044 of NZ_SHNO01000001.1, read as the reverse complement.
GCAAGTCGAAGGGCTTTAAAATGCCGCTAACGACCGCTTCTCGGGCTGCTGCCTTACGGACATCGAGGCTGGCCGGAAGGGGCTCAATCAACATAGGCGCGCATCATAGGTGCGGATTGGGCCTTTGTCAAAAAATTCTTTAGAATACAAACAGTTCACCCACTCACTGGTTTTTGACTTTGTCTATGGACCTTATCCTTGCTTCCACCTCCTCCTATCGAAAAGCCTTGCTGGAGAGACTGCAGATATCGTTTCGCTGCCTGGCACCCAACATCACTGAAGCACCACTCCCGGCCGAAACCCCGGCAGATCTGGCACGCCGGCTGGCTCACGCTAAAGCGGCTGCCGTGGCCGACAGGAATCCGACTGCCGTCGTCATTGGCAGCGACCAGGTCGCCATATGTGGCGACCGGATATTAGGCAAACCGGGGGGGGCAGCCGCCGCCAGGCAGCAACTGCAGGCCAGTTCAGGGCGCCAGGTGCTTTTTTACACCAGTGTCGCTGTCCTTGCCCCGGACCACCCAGCGCAGGTGGAGACGCTACAAACCGCAGTCTGGTTCAGAAAACTGACGGCAGCTGACATCGAGAGATACCTGCAACTGGAGGCTCCATGGGATTGTGCGGGCAGTTTCAAGGCGGAGGCATTGGGCATTACACTGTTTGAGCGGATCAACGGCGATGACCCGACCGCGCTGGAGGGGCTGCCACTGATCCTCACGGCCCGCTTACTACGGGCGGTGGGGTTGGATCCCTTGAGGCTGTAATATATTCATTTAAATTAGTTATTTGCGGAGCTTTTCCAATGTATTTTCGAGGAGTTGATCCAACGGTGCGTGTAAATCGAACTTGCCCGACCCCTGCAGAGTGAAGCGCAGCGATACCGCATGCAGGAATAAGCGCTTCAAACCGAGCCGCCGCGCTAAGTCCTCCGCTACCGAATTACTGTATTTCTCGTCGCCCAGCAGAGGATGACCCGCATGCCGCGCATGGACGCGAATCTGGTGGGTCCGACCCGTTATTGGGCGAACCTCAAGCAGCGTGGCCCCCTGCAGGCGCTCCAGCACAGAAAATTCCGTCATCGATGCCTTGCCCTCCGCCGTGACTCTCACCATACGCTCACCGGACTGTAAAACATTTTTCTCGAGTGGCGCGCTGATCAAGCGTGACGCAGCAGGCCATTTGCCCTCGACCAGGGCGAGGTAACGTTTGTCGATGTGCTTCTCCCGCAACTGACGGTGCAGTTCCCGCAGGATCACGGCACGCTTTGCGAGCAAAATCAGGCCTGAAGTATCGCGGTCGAGGCGGTGAACCAACTCGAGATATGCCTGATCCGGACGTAGCTGGCGCAATGACTCTATCAAACCAAAACTGATGCCACTGCCACCATGCACGGCCAGTCCCGATGGCTTGTTAACGACCAGCAGGTCGCCGTCCTCATAGATAACGGCTTTCGCCAAAGCGTCGAGGCGATGGGCTGGCACAACTGCGGGCGCACCGACCGCTGGGACGCGCAGGGGCGGGATACGCACCGTGTCGCCCTCCTTCAACCGGTAATCGGCCTTCGCTCGGCCCTTATTGACGCGCACCTCTCCCTTACGGAGCGCCCTGTAGAGCCGGGTACGAGGGACACCCTTCATCTCACGCATCAGGAAATTGTCCAGTCGCTGCCCTGCGCCGTGCTCATCTACAGACAGCAGGCGGGCTTTGCGGGCCTCATCATTTTGGGGGCTATCAGCCACGAAAGTCTCCGTCTGTATCAATTTTATCCATATCCTGCTATCTTGCATCCTGTGGTTGACATCCGCCCGCGATAGGTAAGCCGGTGCCGATGACTAAATCGAACCCCTGGCGATTGTTTGGGCCTGCACATGATACGCACGGTTCCGCCAGTTTAACCACGTGAATGAGATGGAGCCGGCGCACTGGCACCGGGAGAGCGTTGTAAAACCGCCCCCAGCAGGTCATCCGGCGATGACACTAACCGAGCAGCAAACGCTGTCGGGACAAAGATTCGGTATACAGACGATATTCAGCGTTGTTGCGGCCACGGTCGCGACACTAGCAAAAAGGCGGGAGCCGCACCACCAAGACTGTGCTTCTGCCGGGAAGGACCACCCAATGATGGTTGGTCATCGCCACCGGCGACACCCATTGCCCGCACATTTTTTACGGTGTTCGGGAGGGTCACCACCGCTGCAGCGGCCTAGCCGTGAAGCACTAGCTGTTTATTTCGCCGGCCAAGGTCGGCGCCTGCCTGAATCAACGCCCCGCCAGCCTTGTTGCCGCAAGGCAATAATACTATGAAGAAAATGCTAATCAACGCCACCCAACCTGAAGAGTTGCGTGTCGCTTTGGTCGACGGGCAACGCCTGTACGATCTCGATATTGAAAATCGCACCCGCCAGCAAAAAAAGGCGAGTATCTATAAGGGTAAAATCACACGGGTAGAGCCGAGTCTCGAAGCCGCTTTTGTCGACTTTGGCGCGGAGCGCCATGGCTTTTTGCCCCTCAAAGAGATTGCGCGGGAGTATTTTATCCGCAAACCCTCTGGTGACGGTCGCCTCAAGATCAAAGAGCTGGTCCGGGAAGGCACCGAAATCGTCGTGCAGGTGGACAAGGAGGAGCGAGGCAATAAAGGCGCTGCGCTTACCACCTTTATCAGCCTCGCCGGTCGTTACATGGTGCTGATGCCCAATAACCCCAGAGCTGGCGGTATTTCCCGACGTATCGAGGGAGACGAGCGCACCGAGCTGAAAGAGGCATTGGCAGCCCTGGAAATCCCCAACGGAATGGGCGTCATCATCCGAACTGCGGGCGTGGGCCGGGAAGCAGAGGAGCTGCAATGGGATCTGAACTACCTTTTACAGCTCTGGGAGGCAATTTCAGAAGCCGCGGACAGCAGCAAGCCTAAACAACTGTTATACCGGGAAAGTAACGTCATTATCCGCGCCATTCGGGACTACCTGCGAGATGACATAGGCCAGGTGCTGGTGGATTCCCCGGAAGCCTATAAGCAGGTATGCGACTTTGTCGAGCAGGTCATGCCGAAGTATCTCTCTCGCATACAGCTTTACGAGGATAACATCCCCCTGTTCAATCGCTATCAGATCGAAAGTCAGATCGAGACTGCATTCCAGCGTGAAGTGCGCCTCCCCTCTGGCGGCTCGCTTGTAATAGACCCCACAGAAGCGCTGGTCTCTATCGACATAAACTCTGCCCGTGCCACCCGCGGCAGCGATATTGAAGAAACAGCGCTTAACACCAACCTTGAAGCCGCCGATGAGATTGCCCGGCAGCTGCGATTGAGAGATATGGGCGGCCTTATCGTTATCGACTTCATCGACATGCTGGCTGCCCGAAACCAACGTGCCGTCGAAAACCGGATGCGCGATGCCTTGGATATCGACAGAGCCAGAGTCCAGGTCGGGCGGATATCTCGCTTCGGCTTACTGGAAATGTCGCGCCAACGCCTGCGCCCTTCCCTCGGCGAGACAACGGCTATCGTTTGCCCGCGCTGCAATGGACAGGGCACTATCCGAGCGACTAAGTCATTGGCACTGTCCGTTCTAAGACTACTGGAAGAGGAAGCGATAAAAGACAGCAGCGCGGAGGTGCGCGCTGTTGTGCCTGTCGATGTTGCCGCATACCTATTGAACGAAAAGCGCGCGGATCTTGGAGTGATCGAGCAGGAGACGAAAACGCGACTGCTGGTGATTCCCAATCCTAATCTGGAAACCCCTCACTTCGAAGTCAGTCGACTACGCACAGAGGAGATCGACGGCGAACACGAGGTCAGTTATAAGGTTGACATTCCTGCTCCGGAATCGGACTCGGTCAGCAAAATACACGCGACACCCCAAGCAGCTCCCGAAGCAGCCGTTCAGGGGGTAACGCGTCAGGCACCTCAGCAAAGCCGCCCAGCAACCGCCGCGCCTCAGGTTGATCGATCGCGCCAAGCCAGTGGCGCAGTAGCCAACTCCTCGAAGGGGCTATTTACGCGCCTATGGGGCAGCATATTTGGTGGTGGGTCCGCTGTTGCTCAGCCGGCACCGGAAAAGTCCGCCAGCGCAGACCAAGAAAAGAAACCTCAGGAGAAACGGCAGGAGAGAAACTCCCGTTCATCGAATCAACGCTCATCGAATGGCCGCAACCGCAACCGTCGGCGCGGCTCCCAAGGGGGGCAGCAGACTCGCTCTCAGGAGCATAAAGGACGCGAGCAAAGCGCACGCGGTGATAAGGACGACCGCGGAAAGAGGCCCCAGCAGAAACGGGAGCGCCCCAGTGGCCAGCAGGAGAATGAGCGTTCGTCAGAGGCAAGCACGGAGGCGACTAACGTCGATCAGCAGGCTGGGCAGCAGGAAAATCAAAACAAACCTCGCAAGCGTCCGTCTGAAATGAAACGAGGCGAGCCCCAGCGTCGACGACGCAACCGCGGTCGCAGGCAGGACACGCAAGACCCGGCGATAGCAGAAGACTCAGCCCAAACCGCCAGTGTTGCCTCACCGGCCGCCCAAGCGTCAGAGCAAACTGCGGTGCAAGAAATGCCTGATGTCGTAAATCACTCGGCTACGACGTTGGCATCGAAACCCTTGCAGGAGGCTGCAAATGAATCTCCCGCAGCGGAACTCACACCCGCTTCCAGCGAGCCTGCGACTGCAGAGTCGATCACAGCCGCCGCACAAGACCCTGAGACAGTCACTGCAGACGCAGAAACGTCAACTCCGGTTGTACCCGCTGAGCCGACTCAGCCTGAGACCAAGCCGGTCGTTACGCCTCCTTCAACAGAGGGGCTGACCACTGACGGTCGAGCCTGTAATGATCCGAGGGTGGAGTCAAAGCCCATTCTCGAAATGAATATCGAGACCTCTCGTACGCCTTTGTTTGGCGCATCAGTAGCGCCGCCCGCACAGGGCAGCAGTGCGAATGTAGCGCGTGCCGAGAATGATCCACGCGGACCCAAAGACGACACGGAAATGGCACAGGCGGCGAGTAATTCCTGAGGTAAAACACAAGCCGCAGCAACACGCTGCGGCTTGTGTCGCATCTTCATCGCTGTATAATCGCACCGCCCCGCTGGGGAGGTAGACAATTTGTATTTGGTGGGCTGGCTGAGTGGTCGAAAGCGGCGGTCTTGAAAACCGTTGAGGGTTTATCCCCTCCGTAGGTTCGAATCCTACGCCCACCGCCACTTTCAAGACGTTCCCCCTCTTCCCAAAAACCCTTCAGACGCACTCTAGACGCACTCACCGGGGCCACGGGCCGACTGGCATACGCGCAGTAACGCCCCGGTTGGCGTTGTCGTTATTGCTCGAAGCAATACAAATGGCCCAAATACGAGCAGGGTGCCGCCTGGGGGACACACCCGATATCGACATTATCACATAATGTCCATACGCCAGCGGGCGCCGCCGTTGACCAAAAATCTGCGCCGCCAGGAACACCCCATGCTGCTTGATCAAAGACATTGCTACTGCTCCATGCCCCCCCAGGTCCGGCGCAGAAATTGCCGATGTCTTTCTCCGGTTCGCCTGATGGCTTCGTTCCCGTCCATGCACGGCCAGAAAATAGATCAATCAGCACGCCTGTCTCTGACTTCATGATGTACACAGAGCTTCCTATGAGATCAAGCCAATCGTCCGCCACAACTCTATCGTCAACGGTGACATACGGGACCGCACTCTTAACAAATCGTGAGTCTGGCGACGCCTCGGAAGTCGAAAGCCAGGCTTTATAGGTGCCAGATAAACTGGCTGCCGCTGCGAGAGCGTTACACTTTTGATCGGCACCGGTGAGACCGCCGAGATTACCGGTATAGCGTTCGCTCGTCACGAATACCGTTTTCCTCGGGCCCGGACATCCGGAGCCATCAAGATTTGGCCCTTGCAGAGGACAGTCGTCATCGGGATCCAGCACGCCGTCATTGTCATCATCGGTATCAATATGGTTCGGAATCCCGTCTCCATCGGTATCGATGCCAACAAAGGTGAATAAAGGCTGTAGGTAGTAAAACCTCCCCGATGCAATAATAGCGTCTACAATTTCTCGCGGTCCATCTGGGAGCGCTGCTAACAAACCATTCTCGACGGTGCATATCGGGTTTGGAGAATTCGGACAAAGGTAATCGTCACCCCCCTGCCACTTTGAAAACACATATCCTTCTCTAGGCACCGCAGTGAAGGTTTCAGCAAAACTCATGTCGTTGACTTCATATTCACAGAGGCTGGCCCCTGCGCAGTCGTTGGTTCCCGAGAGAGACGTCACATCACCCCCTGAACTCACCATTAATGAGATCTTGCAACCTGTTGCCAGAATAGCCAGGAAAACTATTAGCAGAGCTTTGTGGGCGCGTTGGCTCATGTTGACTCCTTCTCCGTGGACCTGCGGTGCGAAGGGTGCGCTCCACAGGATTATTTTCAAAGAGCAGAGCGTAAGTATAGTACAGCCCAGCCAGGTCAGAGCCGAATTCCCTCATTTCTTCGCGTGTCTATGCAAATTTATGCGAAAGCCGCCAGCAAAATCAAACATGCACAGCGCACTGGGGCGAGATGATATGAGCAACATCAACGTGCTGCCGAAAGGGTCTGCTTCGAGGTGAAAGCGGCCGTTAGCCTGAACCAGCCCTGGAGGTCCGCTATCGGGAAAAGTGGACGTTTACTGGTGTCTGGCTCAAGCTCTTTTCTTCCCCCAATACCGCAGCCAGGGGTGATTCATGAAACGCCTAAAGCACAGCCCCCACAAAGCCACCCTCGAACTCACCCCCCATGAACTTCACCTGGCCAATGCCCTGGATTCAGGAATGCCGTATATCGCATGAGTGCGACTCACCAGAGGGTCAGGCGCTTGAGGATGGATTTAGGTCGATCGTGATTAGGCGTATATGCCGGGATGATCGGTAATCGTACAGCAAATATTGACATGTGGGCATACACGGGGCCGGCGAACCGCTACACTAAGATTCAATAAAAGAATAATAGGAAATAAGGCGATGAAAATAAAAACACTCGCGGCGTCCATTCTGGCCTTGTTTGTAAGCAACGTTGTCGCACAGCCGCCCGGCACCCAGGGGGGCTTTGACACCTATAGCTTCGAAGTGGACCCCTACAACGGTCAGACCATCAGGCTGGTAGCCGAGGCCGCTTCCTGCGAGGGCTCACCTGTTGGCTTCATTGTGGACAACGTGAGACTGACTGCCGGGGGCACAGTGTCGAACGGTTCATTCGAGAGTGGCCTGGACGATTGGTCAGCCATTCCCGACGACTGCAACATCTATACAGCCCAGGCAGGGCAGCCCATTGGCTTCGAGGGTTCTAACACTGCCCCCGCCCCCTCCAACGGTACATTTCTGGCGGCAAGCTCAGCGGATGGACCGGGCTTGTGCCGCCTTCAACAAGATATCACCTTGACAGTGCCCTTCGGGGCATTGCTACAGGCAGACATGGGCTGGACTTTCTCCCAGTTTAGCGAGGACAACGATGGCTGCGAAGTATCAATACGCATCGAAAGCGCAGGGGGCGCCGTACTTGCCAGTGCCACCGTATTCAAGCCTACGAAGCCTGCGCCGCAGCAAATACCGACGACACCCATTTGGTCACTTCTGACCATGTCCGCCCTGCTAACGCTGCTCGGCGCACGGCGTCTGCGCAAAAAAAAGCGCGGGTAACAATCCTGCTCTCTCGCGAAGGGTACCTCTGATCTCAACGCAACCTTTCTCAGACGCATTTCAGACGCACTCAGAGCGTCTGGAGCCGTTATTCAGTGGTAATGACTGTTAACGTCTGTTGCTTGAAACCCACTGATAGCAAGGCTTTCAGGCTATTGGCTAACAGTTAACGCCGTGCGCTTTTCCCACTTGAAAACCGTTGAGGGTTTATCCCCTCCGTAGGTTCGAATCCTACGCCCACCGCCACCTACATCAAAGCGTTGCAGAGATGCAGCCTTTTTAACTAACGTAACCCTACTTGGCCCATACTGATCGGTGACAAGGGAAAACACGGTACGCAGATACGCAGGGTAAAAGCCAGCTCTGCGCCTAATGTAAAACCATAGTCAGAATAACTGGCTATATCAGCTCCCCTCTCCCCTCCTCATTAAAGCGGAAATCAGTGAACAGCTTTCAGATTTTGCGTGTAAACTCTCAACTGCAGACTAGATCGGCATCGCCTGGCCCACAGGCGCCGCTCTTCCAGTTGACCCGCCGCCAAATTTTCTACACGTCAAAGAGGTAGGATCATTGATCAGAATAATTGCAAGCATGGGCTGTATTGCTGTATTGATCGCAACGCTTACCGCATGCTCGGACAGCAGCAATGGCAGTAGTGACAGCTCTCCTCTCGAACCCCTCAGTTACGATCGTCAGGGGCCGTATGCGGTTGCCAATCAGACCATCAGTATTACTAACTATACGGATGGTCGGGTTTTGAATGTCGAGCTCTGGTATCCAGCAGCTACGAGTGGCGCTGGTCAGACGATCGAGGATTTCGTCACGAGCGACATCGAAGGCAATGAAATCAGCACACTGCTCCGCGATAACCCGGAAAACTGCGTGACCAAAAAAACACGATCGACTTACGGATTGGAACCCAATAAATCCCTTGCCCAGTTTCCACTTGTCGCCTTCTCACATTGCTCAAATTGCACAAGGTTTTCGTCATTTTCGCTGGCCGAGCGCCTCGCAAGTCATGGTATTGCAGTGGCCGCACCCGATCACACCATGAATACTCTTTTCGATCCCGGTGCGAGCCTGTCCGGAGAGTTCCTCACTATTCGCACCAACGATATCATCGCCATGGTTGATGAGTTGTTGGTCCCCAATTCAGCTGCACTGCCAGAAAATTTACAGGGCCGTTTCGACGCATCACGGATCGGCATGGCGGGCCACAGCTATGGGGCGGTTACCAGCGGAAAAGTTCTTCAGGACGACGACCGTTTTCAAGCGGGTTACATCATAGCCGCCCCGGTAGAGAATCCACTCATTCCGGGAGTTGAAGTGGCGCGAATTACCGAGCCAACCCTCTATCTTGTTGCACGAGAGGACAACAGCATCACAGAGCTTGGTAACATACTTCTCAGGTCTAACTTCGAATCTGCAGCAAGTCCCAGTTGGAAAATTGAATTAGCAGACGCAGGACACTGGTCCGTCTCTGATATCGCCGGTATCACTCCGGCGTTTCAAGCGGGCTGCGGCGACGGAGAGCGTCAAACCAAACCGGGCGAGCTATTCGAATACATCGACATTGACGTTGGGCTGGAAATTACGGCGGCGTATGGCGTGAGGTTTTTTGCAGGACATTTACTGGGCGATGAAAGCGCACTGATCGAACTTGAAGAATCTACAAACCCCGGGATAGTAGAGGTTTTTAAGAAGTGATACTGCCAGAGGGAGGTGCCGTATTCTTTGCCCGGAATCGGCCAGTGTTCTCTTCATCGGTTAGGCCAGGTTAAATTCGCCAGACCGAGAAAATCATGCTCATGTTTTCACCGGTAGCACCATAATCCGCAGATCGAAAGCATTTAGCCTCCGATTTCGATAATGCTGTGCTTCTACCCGGGTTTTTAGGCACAGGCGGCAGATTTTTCTCGTGCGACTCTCATGTACATTGCTCAGCAACCCCATTACCGTCGGCGTCATTGAGCCAGGTGATTACCCCTTGAAAAGAATCTAGTGCCATCCTGAATAGTGTGTCGGCCGCAGTTGGAGTAAACGTTCTTGAAAAAACTTTTTCTGGCAATACTTTGGGTGACCGGCTGGATTCATGTTTTTGGTTTCGCCCCAGAGGGAGGGCAATCAACTCTCGCGTTTATAAGCGAAGTCATGAAAACAGAGAATCGTCAGGTAGACCCGCTCGTATTTATGGTTTTTAACCTATTAGGTATCTGGCCGCTCATCATGGTCGCTATGCTGGTGCAAGATGAGCAGGGTCGACTGAAGGCCTGGCCTTTCGCTTTCAGCTCAATGATACTCGGCAATTCTGCACTTTATATTTATCTGTTTATCCGTAAACCGCAGACTGAATTTCAGGGCCCAGTGACGCCACTCATTCGCTTTGCTGAATCTAAGTTGCTGGCCGGGGCGCTGCTCGCGTTAACGCTTGCACTGTTTATTTACGGCTTCACGGCGGGAGATTTTTTGGTATATCGGGAGGCGTGGACAACCCATTTCTTCGTTAATGTCATGACGGTCGATTTCTTCCTGTTCACTATTGCGTTCGCACTCATTCTCGCAGACGACATGCGCAGAAGGGAGATGCCGATAAATAGCGCCTTCTGGCTTTACGCGCTGATACCCGTGCTTGGCGCTACAATATACTTATTGCTGAGGCCGCCGTTGCCCAAATGACGCTTCGTATAACGGTTCTAATCATTGACCCTGCCTAATGCGCGAGAGAGTGCAAATTTTTCTTTTCCCAGATGACGACACCAGACCTTGCGGAATAGGTACCGAATGGCAATATATCCTATGGACGGCATCCACACCGATAATGGTCGAGGCACATACAACCAATGACACACCCGGCAACACTCACGTGGTCCATTGTCCTCAGTGTCTTGATGGCACCTGTGGTTCTCGGCGCAGTGAGACCCAACGTGGTGTTGATCATTACCGACGACCAGAGCCCCATCATTGATCGAGCCCCCGGGCACAATGACCCCAGCGCCTTCAGCCCCTACGGCAGCGATGTCTACACGCCGAATATCGAACGAATGGCGACTGAGGGCATTCGCTTTGATCGCGCCAATGTCGCCAGCACCGTGTGTACCGCGAGCCGCTATAACTTTCTGACAGGCCGCTATGCAAGTCGCTCCAGCGCCCCCCATTTCCTCACCCTTTATCCACCAGGTACCATGAGTCGACCTGACAACATGGTCGAACTGGATCCGCCAGACGGCCCGGCTACCCTGCCACAACTCCTGCAAGCGTCTGGTTATCGCACGGGGTTTGTGGGCAAATCCCACGTTATCCGACATGATTTACATCGCAACCCTCAGGCCACATGGAAAGCCGCGGGGCTGCGCACCTACGCCAAGGATGCAGACCCCTATGACCCCGCTGTAGGTGCAGCCCTGGCTCACAACCATGCGCGCTGGCGGGAATGGTTACGTCCCTACGGGTTCGATTTCGTCGACGGTGTCTACCCGGCAAATCTGCTGGAACTGTTCATGGACGCAAACAATCAGCATCATCTTGAATGGACTGTCAGTAAAGCCCGGGATTTCCTGGAGGGCTCGCGCGGCAGTAAACAGCCGTTTTTTCTGTATTTCGCCACGACAATTCCTCACGGACCGGCGCCCTATCGCAAGCAACCCAGCCCCTATCCATTCGGCCTCGGCGGACCGATATTTCCTTTCGGACTCGACGGCGATATAAGCGTTACGCCGGAGGGGATTACCCGCGACACTTTTAATTTTATGCCTTCCCGTGACGAGATTAAGAAGAGCAATTCCGAAGCAGGCTTTCCTGAACAACTGGCCTACATGACCTGGCTCGATGCGGGTGTAGGCGCAATTCTTCAGAAGATTGACGACATCGGAGCCGGCAGCAACACCCTGGTCATTCTGACGTCAGACCATGGTAGCTGGCGACGAGGAAAAGCCACACTCTACGAGGGCGGGATGCGCATACCCCTGATCACTCGCTGGCCCGCGTCGCAACAAGCCGGTCGGAGTTTCGAGGGGCTGGTTAGCAATGTCGATGTCGCCCCGACTGTGCTGGACCTCGCCGGCGTCGAGGTAGCGGAAGGTGTGGTCGATGGCCGCTCTTTTCGTCGCGTCCTCGAGGGTTCCAACTTGCCATTCCGCGATGCCGTGTTTGCCGAACTGGGCTGGGCCAGGGCAGTAAAAACAAAGCGCTGGAAATATATCGCCCTGCGCTACCCTGACCCTGTGCAAAGGCAGATAGATGAGGGCGTCATGTTTGAATATGCAAAAACCGCGCCTCGTCAGAGGCCCTATTACACCTTGAATAGCAGCCTCGGCTTCTTCGCCGCCGAACACAATCCCCACTACTTCGCGCCGGACCAATTGTTTGACCTGCAGGCGGACCCCCGCGAGACGCGCAATGTCATTGCCGAGCATCCAGCGGTCGCAGCACAGCTGCAAGCGCGTCTGGCAGGCTGGCTGCAAATGTTTCCAGATCGCCCGTTTGGCGAGTTTAGCGCGATAGCGCACCGTTCTGACGTTGACTAAACACCCAACACCCTGATTTTCCTGAGGAACAAAAATACAGCAGGGCACTCTGCGCGGTATTTTCTCAGTAATTTCACTTGGATTTTGGATATTTCGCCCTTATTATCTGTCCAAGACAACGAGACATCTCTCTCATGGTTTTTATGGAGAAATCTATGCAAGACAATGGCTTATACCGTACAGATTCAGTGGGTATTGAATCTGCCCTGAGCACCAACAAAGTATTGAAGAATACCTACATGTTGTTGGGCATGACGCTGCTGTTCAGTGCTGTTACCGCCGGCATTTCTATGGCGATGGGGCTGGGCCATGGAATGGCGCTGATTCTTACCCTAGTGGGCTTTGGTTTGCTTTTTGTTGTAAACCGATTGGCTGACAGCTCGAAGGGCCTGCTGGCGATTTTTGCCTTTGCCGGCGTAATGGGCGCCTCTATCGGCCCCATGCTTAACTATTATTTGGCGATGCCGGGCGGTCACTCGCTGGTTATGCAGGCACTAGGTGGCACTGCCATCGTATTTTTTGGCCTGTCCGCATATGCGCTGACCACCCGGAAGGATTTTTCCTACATGGGAGGATTCCTCATGGTGGGCCTGCTTGTGGCGGTCGTCGCAATGATAGCCAATATATTTCTGGCTATTCCTGCACTGTCCTTGACGATTTCTGCCGCTGTCGTGATGATCATGTCGGGGCTTATCCTGTTCGACACCAGCCGCATCATTAATGGTGGTGAGACAAATTATATTCGCGCCACCGTCGCGCTGTATCTGGATATTTATAATCTGTTCATTCACTTACTGCACTTGTTGACTGCATTCGGTGGTGATGACTGATCGCCTCCATGCAGTACCAGGACCCCGGCGTTTGCCGGGGTTTTTCGTTTTAGGGAATCTTGCGTGATTTATTCTTTGCTTGTGCTCTCGTCACCTGTATCGGGACACGGGTCTCGGCATGCCGCAGATTTTGCAAAAGCGGTGCTAGCGCGCGGTCACACCCTGCGCAGAGTATTTTTTCTGGATGCGGGCACACTCACTAGCTCTGCCAGCAGCGTACTACCGCAAGATGAAGAGGCTCAGATAGCAAATTGGATTGCACTCGCAGAAGAGAAAAATATAGAGTTGGCGATCTGTATTACTTCCGCGCTGCGCTTTGGCATGCTCGACGCCGCGGAGGCTACGCGCCATGAATGCGCAGCAGCGACCATAAATCCCGCCTTTATCATTTCCGGTCTTGGCGACCTCGTGGACGCTTGCAACGGGGTTGACCGACTGGTCACCTTCGGGGGGTAGCATGAGCAATACAGACAAACCCTCTTTACTCGTCATAATACGCCGCTCACCCTACGACAGCAGTCTGGCGCGGTCTGCAGTAGATACGGCACTAGCCGGCGCTGCGCTGGATCAATCACTGGATGTATTGTTTCTCGGCGAGGGAGTGCTGCAACTGCTCCCGGGGCAGGATAGTGTCCATGCGGGTCTTAAAAATATCGGTCGCCTGCTCAGCTCATTTCCCCTTTATGGCATCGAGCGGGTGTACGTAGATGCAGATGCGGTGACACGGCATGGTGTCGACCTTGAGCAGGCACCGATTCCAGTGTGTGCCCTGCAAGCGATACAGATTCATACATTGATGGAGGAGCACACCCACTTGTTGGGTTTCTAGCCATGATCCTTCATACGCTGAACGCCAATCCCGCTAGCGAAGCCTTTTCTGATTGTCTTCGTATCGCCCGTGAGGGCGATACGATCCTGCTGCTCGGTGCAGGCGTCTACGCCGCTCGGACAGCGAGCCCCGCCCTGCTCACCCTGCAAGCTAATGGCGCCCGTCTCTGTATTCTCGAGCCCGACGCACGACTGGCCGGCGCCTGGCCGCCACCTGAAGGAATAACGCCCGTAGATATGACTGGCTGGGTGCAACTTAGCGAGCGAATAGCTCAACAGCAAGCCTGGTACTGACTGATGCTGCCAGCCGAGGCATTCGATAATGAGGGCTTTTTGCGCGATCTTGGCGAATGGAGCCCTGAGGTTGCAATACAGATTGCACTAACTGAAGAGCTGACGCTCACCAACCCTCACTGGGAAGTGATTAATCTACTCCGCGAGTATTACGACCTCTATGACAGCTCTCCGGCGATGCGACCGTTGGTGAAATTCTGTGGCCTAAAACTGGGCGCTGATAGAGGCCGAAGTATCTACCTGATGTCACTATTTCCGGGTTCACCCGCTAAACTAGGTAGCAAAATAGCCGGATTACCCAAACCTGATAATTGCCTGTGAGAGCGATGCATTGAAAGTTACCGATACATCCGCCGCCTCGCGTCAGGAGCATGCCTTCGCGCCATATATTCGTATTCTTGGCAAAGGCAAGACCGGCACCCGCTCCCTCACGCGCGAGGAAGCACGAATCGCTTTTGGGATGTTGCTAGACGGTAAAACGGAACCTTTGCAAACCGGTGCCTTTTTGATGCTACTCCGGGTAAAAGAAGAATCACCGGAAGAGCTCGCCGGCTTCGTCGATGCCTGCCGAATGCATATGGAGAGTCCCGGGGATACGACTGCAGATCTGGATTGGTCGACTTACGCGGGCAAGAAGCATCAGAACCCCTGGTATATTTTGTCCATGCTGCTGCTCGCGCAGGCAGGCTATCGTGTTTTCGTGCACGGTAGCATGGGTCATACGCCGGAACGGCTCTATACCGAGGTGGCCATGAGGGAGATGGGACTACCCATTGCCAGTAATTGGACAGAGGTCCGCAGTCATCTCGATGCATATCATCTGAGCTACTTGCCTCTGAGGGAGTTCTGCACACCACTAGAGGATCTGATGCAATTGCGCAATCTGCTGGGCCTACGCTCCCCAGTGAATACGCTTGCCCGCATGCTCAACCCGCTCGGCGCCAAAGCGAGTGTACAGAGTGTTTTCCATCCTGCTTACGCTCAACTGCATCAGGGCGCTGACAGGCTATTAGGGCAATCCAGAGCCATTGTGTTTAGGGGTGAAAGCGGCGAAGTAGAAGTGAAGCCTCACGCTGATACCCGCCTGCTTCTGCTGCACGATGGACAGTCTGAAGAAGTGCGTTTTTCTCGCACGATACCCGCCCGAGTAGCCAGTGTATCTGCGCCCGCCTGTGAACCTGTATTAGCACTTTGGCGCGACCACATGCCGGATGACTATGGTCTACAGGCCACACTGATGACAACCGCTGCGGCTCTAGTTGTCTGCAACCCCAAGCTCACTGAGAAAGGCGCCAGCGCTCAGGCAGAAACACTTTGGCAGGAGCGCAATCGGAGCCAGCTGGGCTGATGCCCCTCTCTCGCATCCAGCCAGATCGCTACCGAGCCCTGCTCGATGAGAAAGTGTCTCGAGTATGCAAGCTACTACACCCCTTCTTACCACCGCAGCCGCAGATCGTTGAATCTGCGACACTCGGTTTTCGGCAAAGGGCTGAGTTTCGCATGTGGCACGATGGCGATGCACTGGATTATGTAATGTATCGCCCGGGAGAACCAAAGCACCCGATTGCCATCGAGGACTTTCCGATCGCCTCGGATGCCATACGCACCCTGATGCCCACGTTGAAGGCGCAGCTAAGGGAAAGTGCGCCCCTGAGAGAAAAACTTTTCCAGGTTGAATTTCTCGGCTCACTTACCGGGGAAATTCTGGTAAGCCTGATCTATCACCGTGCGCTGGATGACAACTGGGAGCAGGCGGCAAGGCACCTGGCGCACCACTTGAACAAAGGGTCAGATACCCTGTCTATCATCGGTCGAAGTCGCGGCCAAAAGCTGATTATAGGGCGTGACTTCGTTCGAGAGCGGCTTCCGATTCATGACAGGGAATATTGCTATCGTCAATACGAACAGGCCTTCAGCCAGCCTAATGGGCAGGTCAATATCCGCATGGTCGAATGGGCGTGCGAGCGAGCGCGAGCGCTGCAGGGAGACCTCCTCGAGCTCTATTGCGGTAACGGCAACTTTACCCTTCCGCTATCGCGGCACTTCCAACAGGTCATAGCGACAGAGGTCTCCAAGACGTCGATTCGCGCCGCGCGGGCCAACGTCGAAGAAAATCATATCCGCAATGTGCAAATGCTGAGAATGTCTGCAGAGGAGGTCAGCGAGGCGCTGCGCGGCGCGCGCACTTTTCGGCGGCTAGCCGCGCTGCCGCAGCGGCTCGACCGGTACAATCTAAATACGCTGTTTCTAGACCCGCCGCGAGCGGGCCTGGACGAAAAAACCACCGATATGGCGAAGAATTTCTCAAGCATTCTCTACGTTTCGTGCAACCCGGATACGCTGGCGAAAAACCTTCACACGCTTCACAAGACCCATACCGTCGAGCATTTTGCGCTGTTTGATCAGTTCCCCTACACGGACCACATGGAATGCGGCGTGCTACTGCAACAAAGACAACACTGAACGCTCAGTGCCGCACACCAAATGATAGCAGCCCGCGCCCCAGCACCTCGTCCAGCCGACCGGCATCATCGGCATTAATTTCAAGGGAGCGCAACTCAAGGTCGCGGTAGAGCTCCCGCTTGCGCAGTTTACCCGACAGCTGACCTGCTGGCACATCTGCCTCCCAGCAATCGATATAAACCTGGCCTGACGGCACATAAAAGTCTGCGCATAGTTCCTCTTCCACAGGCAAATTTCGCTGCACCGCATGAACCAGTTGCGCGAGGTATAGCCAATCGCAAACCCGTGTTTGCAAAGCGGAGGCGAGGATATGCCCGTCGATACCTTTGCAGGTACTAAAGTGATCGGCCGGGGCCGCGAAAAGATCTTGCTCAGCGTCAGACTCACCCGCCATAACGCCAGCCTGCCCCCCCTGTCGATTTAACTCCCGGTGGACGACCGGGTTATCCATTAACTCGTTTGGCCATGTCACATACAGCCCGCCGGTGGAGGTGCTTTCCTCCTGCAGTCCGCCCAGTTTGCCGCCGTGCTCGGTAAGCTCCCATCCCATGATCGTGTGCTTCTGCAAACCCAGCTCAGCAAGCGCCCGGTTCATCTGACGGGTGTTAAAATGTGAGTAATGACGGCATAGGGTAGCCGCGGTCAAGCGCTGACTTGACTCGATCGCCAGCAGCAGAGGGTGCTGCAAAAGACTGTGGGGCCAGACGATGTAAGCACCGTATTTTTTGCTTTTTTGGTAACTACCGCCCTCATACTCGCCCTTTGCAGTCAATGCCCAAGCACTCTGCTTTCGCTCGATCCAGCCATAGTCCTTGAGAGTTCCGAACACTTCCTGCGCCGGTATTTCCAGTTTCCGTGCCAAGGCAGTAGTGGATAACTTTTCCTCCAGCAAGGTCACCGCATCAGCTCTCCACCTGAGGCACGATATCTTGGTAGCGCCTCTTCAAAGCGTCGTAGACTTGTTCCGAGAAGTCATCAGCATTTTTGTCCAACGTCAGTACAAGCTCTGCAAGATGCTCGTTGTCTTCCCTTCCGCCCCAGATTTTTGTATAAGTACCGCTTTTATAACCGTGGTCCTGGCGAAAAAAGTTGAGCACGTTTTTTCCAACATAAGCCGCATACAAGGCATCGAAGTCCAGTCCTGACGCTTGCATCAACTGCCAGAAACGCAAGGGTGAAAATCCGCGAGTGTCCAGCGCATGCAAGGCAAGAGCTTCTGTAGCTTCACGCACACCGAGATCCGATGCGTGAAAGTTGGCAAGTTCTGCCTCGATCTCCCCGGCTATCGTTTCAATACTCTTACCGTTACCAAAAAGGGCTGAGAGGCCGAAGTGCCAGATATCGATTACTTCGAGGCGCACCTGCTCCATATCTGCCTCTTGTTTCTTCCACCATTTATAGCCGTAATGCTCAATTAGCTCCGCGCACTCCGTCCAGATAGCCCGATACCACTCAAAATCCTGTGCTTGCCAATCCTCATGAACGCGTAAATTCATTCGGTTCTGCATAACCAGCATATTTTCAAGCGCTTTTCTCACAACACGTCTCCGCTTCGACTCTGCGTTAATGTTGCCGGAGGATACCAGCCAGCAAATCGAAATAACAGGCGAGCAACCCCACCTAGTGGTTCCCGCTAACGGCAAAATCAGTCTACAATGGAGTCACCCATGTAGCGTTGCTTCCTGAAAGCCAAATCCTGAGAGAGCCTCACGTGAACAGACGAATGAAACTAGTTACCGCGGGCGGTGTTGCCGCTATCCTCATTACTGTATTCGGCTGGGATCTACTCAAAGGGTACCTTACCAAAGAAAAGCTCGCCGCTTATCGACCGCCCACTGTTGCGGTGACGACCCTCAAGGCGGCTCAGTCCGAGTGGACGACACGCATCAGTGCATTCGGACAAATTACCGCCAGTGAGGGGGTCAATGTGACGCCTCAAATCGCGGGACAGGTTCGATCAATACATTTCCGATCGGGCGACCTCGTTGAGGCAGGCGATCTTCTGGTCCAGCTGGACGACCAACTGGAGCAAGATGAGTTGCAAAGTGACGAAGCCAAAGTGAGGCTCTCACAACTGAACACTGACAGATACGCCAAGCTGGTAACCGAAAACAGCGCAGCAAAGGCGACCCTCGACCGGGTGCAGGCCGAACTAGTCTCAGACCAGGCAGCCGCGCACGCAACCAAAACGAAGATCGACTACCTCGCTATCAAGGCGCCCTTCAGCGGTCGACTCAGCATACGCGAAGTGAATTTAGGGGACTTCGTGCAACCCGGCACGACGCTGGTCAACCTTCAGGACACCAGTGTTCTTTTCGTCGATTTCAGCTTACCGGAATCATACCTTCCCTTACTTCAGAATGGCTTGAAAGCAACGGTCGACAGCGAAGCAAGGCCCGACAAAAACTACAATGCAATCGTGGTCGCCATCAGCGCACAAGTGGATCCTAACTCTCGCAATATCGATATAAGAGCACAAATTCAGGATCCCGGTAAAAAGCTGAGCCCTGGCATGTATGTAAGCGTCACCCTGGAAACAAAAGAGGTAACCAAAGTATTTGCGTTACCCGATGTTGCTATTAGTTATTCGCTATACGGCGATAGCGTGTTTGTAGTCTCTGACCCGACCAGTGACAGCAGTGACAGCAGTGACAGCAGTAAAACCAAGGAATATACCGTTACACAAAAATATGTCGATGTTTTTGACAAACAGGATTCTAAAGTAGCGATTACAAAAGGCATTTCGGCCGGCGACCAGATTATTACCTCCAATCAGCAACAGCTCAGCAAGAAGACCATTATTACCGTTAACAACTCGGTGAAATTGGATCAAAACGCGGTTACGGGACAGTAACGATGAACTTTACTGAAATCTTCATTCGTAAACCGGTTCTCGCGACAGTACTTAGCCTGGTACTCCTCGTGCTTGGATTAAAAGCATTGTTTGATCTTCAAGTTAGACAGTATCCCGAGATGGAGACCGGGGTAATAACCATTAAGACAATCTATCCCGGCGCCAGCGCAAGTGATATCGAAGGCTACGTGACCCAGCCGATTCAGCAGCAAGTTGCTCAAGCTGAAGGCATTGATTACATGTATGCACAAAACAACATGGGCGTTTCGATCATTACACTGTATCTGAAGATCAACTATCCGACAGATTCCGCTCTCGCCGAAGTGTTATCTCTGGTACAGCAGGTATCGTACCGCTTACCAACCGGCACACAGGACCCAAGCATTACCAAATCGTCGTCCTCCCCTCCGATTGGCTATATCTCATTCAAGTCGGATCGACTCGAAAATCAGCAAATCTCTGACTACATCAGCCGCGTCGCGGTTCCCTTGTTTTCCACCGTCGCTGGCGTAAATAGCGTCGATATTCTGGGAGAAAAGGACTTTGCCATGAGGATATGGCTTGATCCTGTGCGAATGGCGGCGTTCTCAGTCGATGCCAAGCAGGTTCGAGAGGCTATCGCGGACCAGAACAGTGTGAGCTCCTCCGGAAAATTCAAAGGCAAGTTCATTGAAGTCGACATCAAGGCCATGACCGACTTAAAGACCGCTGAAGAGTTCGGATCTATCGTATTGTTCAGTGACAATGATCGTGTAGTCAGAATTAGTGATGTCGGCACAGTAGAGCTGGGCGCCAGCTCCTACGATGAGTCAGTCGCAGCTAATGGCACCCCCGCAATTATGGTGTCTATTTCAAACACCGCAGACTCTAATCCCTTGAAGGTTATCAAGGGTGTCTACGCCGTTCTGAAACAGATTCAGGAGGCTGTGCCCGGCGGCATGACGGTGAACATGGACTACGACTCCACGATTTACATTAGCACCTCAATCGACGAGGTAAGTCGCACGCTGATGGAAGCGATCGTTATCGTCATTTTAGTGGTTTTCAGCTTTTTGGGCAGCCCCAGAGCGGTGCTCATTCCGGTGGTGACTATTCCTCTGTCACTGATAGGGTCGCTTTTTATGATGCTGGCGTTAGGATTCAGTATCAATCTTCTAACTCTTCTCGCCATGGTGCTCGCTATATCACTTGTGGTGGATGATGCCATTGTCGTGGTCGAGAATACCTCTCGGCACCTGGAAGAAGGCATGGATGCTTTGCAGGCTGCAATCGTCAGCGCCAAGGAAATTGCGATACCGGTCATTTCGATGACGATAACTCTGGCAGCGGTCTACGCCCCTATTGGTTTTATGGGAGGGCTCACCGGCTCCTTGTTTACTGAGTTTGCCTTTAGTCTCGCTGGAGCAGTGCTCATTTCAGGTTTTATTGCTCTCACCCTGACACCGATGATGTGCTCCCGTATCTTAACGCTCGAAGCGGTAGAAACACCGCTTGTGAAGCGAATCAACAGCGTTTTGGAAGCCTTGCGTAAACGCTATGAGACGTTATTGAGTTACCTGCTGGCGAATCGCTTCTACGTATGGCCTTTGGCCATTACCATCCTTGTTTCGCTGGTATATATGTTCACTCATACCGCTTCGGAACTCGCACCGGAGGAAGATCAAGGAGTTATTCTGTTCACAGCCACAGGCCCGGTCTATGCCAACACAGACTATTTGCAGGCAACTGCAAAGCCACTGGAACAGAAAGTGAACGAGGTTCCCGAAACCAGTGCATTTTTCAGCGTTTACGGATACCAAAACGATTCGACCCTGTTTCTTGTCGACGTTCTCACTCCCTGGGATGATCGCACTCGTACCGCTCAGGATATACAACACGAGCTACAGAAAGCCGTGATCAGCTATCCGGGGCTGCAGACCTACACTTTTTCACCGCCAGTGCTTCCTGGAACGCCGCAGGGGCTCCCCTATCAATTGGTCATCAAGTCAGCTACCGAAGATCTTGAAAGCATGTATCCCTATGTCGAAAAACTGATGGAAAGAGGCAGGGATAGCGGTAAATTTATTTTTATAAAAAACGATATGAAGATGAACCGGCCGCAAATCGAAATTGCGATAAACCGGGATAAAGCGGCCTCTCTTGGCGTATCGCCTCAAGACATAGGCACAGTGCTGCAGACGTTTCTGAGTGAAGGCTTTGTCAACTATTTTTCTCTTAACGGGCGCAGCTACCAGGTGATTCCGGAGGTTCGCCGAGACTCTCGCCTCGATACGGCGGCTCTCAAGACCTATTATGTCAAAGCAAGCAGCGGCGACATGATCCCATTGTCTGCGCTGGTCGATGCCACAACAGTGATAAAGCCGTCACAGAATAATCAATTTCAGCAGCTCAACAGCGCGACTATTGAGGCCAAAATGATGCCTGGGGTGAGCCTGCAAGAAGCGCACACTTATATGGTAGCGCAAGCGAAGGATATACTTCCTGACGCTTACTTACTTGATTCATCTGGCGAACTTCGGCAGTTCCTGCAGGAGGGTAGCTCACTCATTACGACCTTCTTTCTCGCAATCATAATTATCTATCTTGTGCTCGCGGCTCAGTTTGAGAGCTTTCGCGATCCTCTAATCATTTTGACCACGGTGCCTTTGTCTATTTTCGGCGCAATGCTGCCCCTTTACTTCGGCGCGGCCACGCTCAATATTTATACCGAGGTCGGGCTAGTCACGCTTATCGGGTTAATCAGTAAGCACGGAATACTGATCGTACAGTTTGCAAACGATCTGCAGAGAGACAAGGGGCTGAACAAACATGATGCAATTCTGGCGGCTGCAGGTGTGCGCTTACGCCCCGTTCTCATGACAACTGCAGCAATGGTTATTGGAGTATTACCCTTGGTGGTTGCCACGGGAGCCGGCGCAAACAGTCGCTATTCAATCGGCTTGGTAATTTCCGTCGGCATGGCCGTTGGAACTCTCTTCACGCTGTTCGTATTGCCCGCTATCTACACGTTTCTCGCAGAAGATATTGCTACCGAAAAGCCAGCGGGGGATCAGCCGCATTCCGAGGAAGCCGTAAGCGCAGGTACCTGACGGACGCCCCTCGTCTTAAGGGACACGACCATCAGCGGAGTTGGCCCCTTAGCGGGCGGGCTTACCCAAAAAGAATGGTGCGAGTGGCGGGACTTGAACCCGCATAGCCGTTAAGCCGTCAGATTTTAAGTCTGATGTGTATACCAATTCCACCACACTCGCAAAAAATACCTGATTCTGGCGAAGACAAAAAACAGTGCGCCTCGCCATAATCGGCGCAGCATAGCAGCATATTTTACCGATCACAAAGCAATCAGGCACTGAGCACCGTACACAGAAATAGTGTCGCAGGCGCTGCCAGCTCGGGACCCTGATTTCTGTCTCCATGGTAAACTGGCCCGACAAAAAAATCGATCCGAGCATTCATCATGGCATCAACTCGTGGAGAGTTCAGTTCCCGGTTTGGGTTCATTATGGCGGCCTCCGGCAGTGCGGTGGGACTTGGAAATATTTGGGGCTTTCCCACTCAGGCAGCAGGAAATGGCGGCGCGGCCTTCCTGGCCGTGTATCTCGTTCTTGCCTTCACATTGGCCTATCCGGCACTCATGGCAGAACTGATTATTGGTCGACATGCCCACTCAAACCCGGTACAGGCTCTTAGGGCCATTTCACGCACACCGCTCCTGGCAAACATCGGTGCGGCGGGCGGCATGGCGGGATTGGTTATCGCAAGCCTTATACTCAGTTTTTACGCGATTGTAGCGGGCTGGATGGTAGCGTTCTGTCTCGCGTCTTTGGTGGGCTTGATGGGAGCAGAAGAGGCGTCCCAATGGCTTACCGCTTTCGGCCTTGGTCGCAACCTGGTGTTTACCTATCTGTTTATCGCCTTGACCGCGCTCATCGTTACCGCTGGCGTCAAACAGGGTATCGAGCGCTGGTCAGAGCGCCTGATGCCGATATTAATTATCACACTCCTTGTCCTGATCGCATATGTGCTCACACTGGAGGGAGCGACTGAAGGCCTGAGAGTCTATCTATTACCTGATTTTTCACGAAGCCTGTCACCCGATTTGATTCTTCGAGCGCTCGGTGCGGCGTTTTTTTCTCTGTCGTTGGGCGTTGGGACCATGCTGGTATACGGCTCTTACGTAAAGGACGATGAAAATCTACCTTTGCTCGGAGGGGTTGTCACCTTGATAGACATCTCCATCGCGGTGCTGGCCGGGTTTCTTATCATGCCCGCCATGTACGTAGCACTGCAAAATGGAGTGGAAATTTTTGGCGAAGATGGCACGTTGATCTCTGAAGATACACTCATTTTTACTGTCCTACCCGAGCTGTTTGCAACAATGGGGACAACGGGCGTTATCGTATCTATTACTTTCTTTTTTCTGATGAGCATTGCCGCCCTGACTTCATCAATTTCGATGCTGGAGGTGTCTGTCGCCTACGCGACAGAAAGTAGAGGCGTAAAGCGTCGGTGGGCGGCCCCGTTGATTGCGTGTGGTATTGCGGCTGCCAGCACCCTTATAATTTTCGACTTCAGCAATCTTTTCAGCATGGTGATAACGCTCACGACACGATATGGACAACCACTGCTGGGGTTTATATTTTGCCTGTATGCCGGCTGGATATGGCAGCGCGATGGCGTATTGCAAGAACTGCGAAAAGGTAACCCAGACGCTGAACACAGCCTGTTCTGGAAAATCTGGCCCTGGTACGTCAGGCTTGTCTGCCCGACCATCATTTTGTGCATTTTTGCTCAGGCAACTTTAGCCTGAACCCGGCGGCGCTTCACAACGGCGCACAGCGCATTACAATGCAATCTTGCCTGACTCTTCGATACGCTGCGTAGGCACAAAACCGGCAAAATCGATCTTTGCGAGGAAACGATACTCGAGGGGCCCATCTTCCTGACTTCCCACGCTGGCCAGCAAACGTAACAATTCGAACAACTGCAAGCCGGCATCAAGCGTCACCAGCCCCTCGCTATAGCCTCCAATAGAGGGAATATTCTTCGAAACGCCGGTAATAAGCTCTCTTCCAAGTAACTCAATAGAGTAGCTGATGCCCACAATATCAAGCGCTTGCGCATTTGGATTGATCACCCTCAGAGTAATTTCGAAGCGAGGTGCGCCACCCTCTGTGGGCAAACTTCGAAAATCCTCGATATTAATTTTTGGCGGATCCAGCTGCGACGTAACGGTGGCGCAGGCCGACAGTAGTACCAACGCGATGACGCAGATCAATCCGGTTTGCAGCTGCTTATACACTAGCTTGATTCTCCTTCACCGTGATAGAGCGCATCAAGGCGAGCGACAGATGTTTTGGCCTGTGCGACACCCTGCTCGCTTGCGAGATCATCGTGATGCGCATTTCGAAAAAGTTTATACTCCTGCGGCGTCAACTGACGAATATAGCAATTAAAACAATGCCAACGCATGACATTTCTTGACTGCGTGCGCTGGTAGTGCGCAAAAAGCCAGGAACGCCGACCCGTACCCTTCGGTCTCTGCCCGAGCAACATGGCCGCTGCATTTCGCAGCGTGAGTGCGATATGAGAACGCGTTACTTTTTCCTGCATTTCAATTCGGTGCATTTCCTGCTTTGGGTTTTTTGTGGCGCAAACGGCGCATTTCCTGTTTTCTAACACTCGCTTACGCTCATTTCGTTAGTGCAAGACTCTGCGCCAGCCTTTGCCGCGACGCCATTATGCTCGACATTCGCATCACTCTTGGCCGCTGTGATACCTCGCTGCCGTAATCGCCTTAGTGCGTCACAACCCTCTTCCTCGTTCGTCGGCGGCTCATTGATGCAGCGCTTAACCATGTTCCCTCACTGCAGAAGCCGCATCATACTCGCGTTCGGCCCAAGCCTAATTGGCTCATTCTGAATTTTCAATCGTCTATGTCATCTACATCGAACTGTCCCGTAAGACGACGACGTATATGCGACCAGGACATCCCCGCAGCAAGGATAAGGGAAAGCAGCAGCAGCAATACCCAGGTGAGTGCGCCCGTTGAATCCAGGCTGAGCCAGCCCAGATCGATAAAAACCCAGATAAGACTGCCGAAGAGCGCTGCCCCAAGAACAATACCCAACCAACCCAGCGCGAGCAGGGTTGCACGCAAGAAAACCACCCAGGCTATGAGCAGTGCAATCCCCGTTAGAGCTATGAGCGGCGTCAACCCCCCCTCCTCTCCCAAAACCCAGTTGAGATAGGAATAACCGGAGGGGTTATAGGTGCCGACCGTCAGTAGTAATGCGAAAATCCAGCGCCCGAAAAAACTGCTTACTGTGAATTCATTCGCCATAATCCCGCTACCCTTCTTTCGCTCTGCTGCATCATCGATGTCAATACTACTGCCCTACAGGGCGTTTTTACACCGCAGAGAAGAAAATTTAGATGACTCTAGGGAGAGTTACCCCTTCGCTGCGCTTGGCTAGCCCTACAGCCATGGTTCGGAGCGAGAGCACCCTAGAATGAGCTCGTACCACCCCTCCGGCTCGCCACGAGGGCCGCCAATCGAGCAATCAAGCCCGCCAGACTTATGCTCAGCAGGGTGCACCGCCCGGTAAGGCATCGCGCCCGACTCTCAGCACAGAGCACATTATGATGGGCCCTGCAGTTTCCGCTGGATTCCAGCGAGCAATGGCTCCGCATCACTAAAATTGAAGTTATCCAGTAGCTCACGCAACTCTGTTAACTGGTTCGCGATACCGCTGCCAGCAGGCTGGGCAGCAATCAGCTGATCGACAAACGAAGTGGCGCCGGGATCGAAAGCGCCTACAGCGGCCTGAAGGTCGACAAAAACAGCCGCTGTATCAATTTCGTTTGCGGTGCTAGAAGCGGATGCTTGCCTGAGCACCATCAAGACGTCGAGTGATTCGCCAGTGATTTTCAAAGCATCGGCCAGTGCCTCGATCTGCTCTTCTTGCACAGCGTTACCCGCCAAAGCCACTTTTTCAATAATTTCCGCACTCGCACCAATATCGGTGGCACCAAGGTTATTGGCGATACCGCGAACCTTATGGGCAGCCTCGCGCAGTTCAGCTCCACCCCCGCCGGCAACCAAGGCTCGCATCGAATCGGCTGCACCCGCATATTCATTCAGTAGATCCTTGAGCAGCTGCATAAACAGCGCCTCGTTGCCGGCCAGCCGACTCAAACCCTGCCTGATATCAAGACCGGGCAGCGTGTCTGGCAGAGGTGCCTGTTGAGCTTCGGCCTCGTCTAACTTCTCTGTTATCTCGATGCCTGACAAATTAGCACTGTAGTCGGCAGCAGCAATTGCATCTAACAAGGCCTTGTATAAATCGGCGGGGTCAACGGGCTTGGGAATGTGGCCATTCATGCCGGCATCACGGGTGCGCGTGCGATCTTCAGCCATCACATTCGCAGTCATCGCTAAAATTGGCAGATCATCGAACGGATAGTGTTCGCGCAATATGCGAGTGGCCGTATAACCGTCCATACCTGGCATCTGGATATCCATGAGCACGCAGTCGTAATCGGCAGCCCTGACTTTGTCCACAGCCTCCCCGCCATCGCTGGCAGTGTCCAGAACCAGTGGCACCTTCTGCAGCAGCTCGCAAGCAATCTGTAAATTGATTGGCGAGTCATCCACTACCAGAACTCTGGCACCTCGGATCGCTACCAGATCTTCTGGCCCGGTTTTGCTACCTAGGTTACGTACCCGCTGAACCACCTGTTTACCGTAGGCCAGCATAATGGTATCGAGTAGCGCGGAAGGCTTTACTGGTTTGGCTAGAAATGCGTCCACTATTGCCTGATGCTCGCTGCTGGGCATATCCCAGGACGAAAGCAGTACGATCTTGGGCGGTGATTTTTTCTCGCGAACCGCCAAAGCGACATCCAGCCCCGTCATGCCAGGCATCATCCAATCCAGCAAGAGCACGTCGAAGGTCGCATCAGCGGCCATAATTTCCAACGCCTGCTCACCACTTTCAGCCAGAGTGACGCTATAGCCAAACGATAAAAGGTATTCCTGCAGAATATCACGAGACGGTTCATTATCGTCTACGACCAATACGTTGAGGCCCTGCGGGGGCTCTTCTCTTGTTTCAGGCTCTTCTGCCCGCTCCAGCACATCGAATGTCAGCTCAAAGTGGAAACTGCTGCCCTCGCCTGGCTGGCTTGTCACTTCTATCTCGCCACCCATCATCTCGGTCAATTGCTGGGAGATTGCAAGGCCCAGACCCGTGCCGCCGTACTGGCGACTAATAGTGCTGTCGGCCTGGGAGAACGACTGGAACAAACGACCCAGTTGCTCTTCGTTCATGCCAATACCGCTATCTCGCACATCGAAGCGCACGCTCACTTTATCGCCAATCCGCTCAGCCTGGCGAACCTCCACCACAATCTCACCCTCCTCGGTAAACTTAATCGCATTACCCGCCAGGTTGATGAGTATTTGGCCCAAGCGCGTCGGATCACCCGACAGTAAGTCCGGTAGTGTGGGGTCGCGTTGGAAAACAAGTTCAAGATGTTTATTCTGGCAGCGCACCATGCAGATAGTCGCCAGATTATCCAGTACATCATTGAGTGAGAATGGGATACTCTCAAACTCAAATTTACCCGCCTCCAGCTTGGAGAAATCGAGGATGTCATCGATGATCGTACGCAGCGCGTTAGCCGCGCCATCCACCTTGCTCAAATAGTCTTTCTGCTTCGAATTCAGCTCTGTATCCAGGCAAAGTCCAGTCAAGCCGATAATCGCGTTCATAGGCGTACGAATCTCATGACTCATATTTGCCAGGAACGTGCCTTTGGTCTCATTGGCCGTCTCGGCTTCATGGCGAGACTCCTCGGCCGCCTTGAATAACTGAGCATTTCGGATAGCGGTACCCATCTGGGTAACATAACGCTCTATAGCAGTGATCTCCTTTTCACTGAGTTTAAACGCCTGCGTCCGAGCAGAAAAGAAGATACAACCAATTGAGCGATTCTCGATTGTCAATGGGCATAACAAAATCGAAACAAAAGGATTGTGCTTCAAAATCAACCGATCATTGGGCCCCGCCTGGGCCAGCCCTTCGTCGGTTATCTTGCCCATAAATATCGATTCTCCCGCGACGACAGAAGCCGCTGCAACGCTATCGCCAGCGTCAAGAGGTAGGCCTTCATCAACAAGTAATTGGTCGAGCACCTCCGGCCAGGATCTGCCACGCTGGTATGCGAGTCTCAGCCGTTGGTCGGCAGGATCGACCAGAAAAACGCCCATCTGGTCGAAGGTGAACATCTTCTGCAAGCCTTCGAAAATAATGTCTTGCACCCTGTCTACATCCAGGGTCGAGTTAACGATGGTTGCAATTTTATTGAGGTCGGAACTTTCCTGAAAGGCTTGTTCAAGCTCGGTGGTTCGCTGCTCCACCTTGATCTCCAGCGACTTCTCCGACTCCTGCAGCGCCACAATAGCCTTGCGCATGCCCGCGGCAGCGGCTTTCAGCTTACCCCCGGATTGCCACAGTGACAGCATAACCACCAGCGATAATATCATGACCGAGAACGACTCGACATTAGCGATGACGTTGTCGGGAACCGTTGAGACGTAGAAAGTCACGGTCAGTCGAGTGACACTGCCCACTAAAATTAGCAGGATCGAACCAATGATTAACCGCCGAAACATCGCCTGAGAAGCGAACGGTAACACCATAAGAACCGGCAGCGTCGCGGTAACGATTAGTACACCATATAACCTATCGCCAACAATGATCATGCCAAAGGCAATGATATACCAAACTACTGTAACCAGCGCTACGGCCCGATCGAGATAATCTTTTTTGACCTGAAAGTGAGCAAGAATAGACAGGGGCAACAACACTGCGATTATTAAAATACCAAGCCCCCTGGCGACCGGGCTTGAATAGAAAAAACTTAACCCCGAGGTTATAGACCCCACGGCCAGAAACAGTAAGCACGTGGAAAACGTAATTCTCGCAAACTGGTGCGATTCAGGGCTGAGCCCTTTAGGCGTATCAGTCAATGTCTTAACTCTCTTTTTTAGCTTATCGTACGAGGCTTTATGGCTATACTACGTTGCCAAATATAGTGCACAATTACTACTCTTATATTGAAGCCACTAGTGTAACGCAATGACTGCAAACTCGACTGATAAAAATCGAATTCTCATCGTCGATGATGAACCAGGCAATATCAAAATTTTGTCCAATGTGTTGGCAGATGACTACGCCCTCAGTGTGGCGATCAGCGGAGCACAGGCGCTGGAGATAGCGAAGGTACAGCTGCCCGATATCGTCTTGCTTGACATGGTCATGCCGGAGATGGATGGCATCCAGGTATGCCAGGCGCTGAAAGCTGATGAGACGACAAAAGATATCCCCGTTATTTTTGTTACCAGCATGTCCGATACGGCAAATGAGGAGCGAGGCCTTGATGCCGGCGCTGTCGATTACATCAGCAAACCCATAAGCCCACCTATCGTGAAAGCGCGGGTTAAAATTCACATCCAGAACTACCTGAGCAAGCGGTTTCTGGAGAACCTACTATCCGATCAGGATGCCACTCTGGACGACGCCAAGAAAGAAGCCGAGTCACTGCTGGTTTTTGTCTAAGCTGTCTGCTTCATCAGACCATCGATATACTGAACAAAACTTGAGCGATAGCCAGTTTTGGTTTTGGCCCAGAACTGCTGGATGCGCAGCACTGACATCGCAGCACCGGTGCGACGCTCCCAGGCTTCAAAGTACTCAGGATCAAGGTTTTCTTTCTGATACTGCACAAAGACCAGCTCGTTGAGTTCAAACAAAGCGGACAGGTACCCTTCGAATTTGAGTGATTCGAGCTGTGTCAGCGTTTCTCCCTTCGCTGCTTTCAGCCGAATGTCGGCAAGATCGCCGCTGTATGACTCGGCTCGAAACTGAATTGCCAGCTCCATTACCGAGTGAATACTGGCGTCGCGGGTTTCTGCCGCACTGTTGCGCATCTGCACCGCCAGATAGACCAGAGAAATAAAGACGCCGATCGACCCTGCAAAATCGCCTATAGCCCCAATGGCATCCCAATTAATTTCGAACATATATAATTACCAGAGTATTGTTAGGTCTTTGCAGGCCAAGTCCACAGCAAGCAGAGTATAAAGCAAAATTTAAAGTTGATGCAGCGCCCCTTTCGTGTCGCATTCAAAAGTACGGGATACGCTTATAGGGTTGGACTAGCGGCATTATGCACAACAGGTTTTGCCGCGACTCGCTCAAAGCGACTGTTTTGGGCGCGAGAAAACGTTGGCCCGCAGGCCAATATTTGTAAGGTCAAGGGATGGAGGCTCGGGTCGGAATCGAACCGGCGTACACGGAGTTGCAGTGCGGAATAATAACGGGATGATACGGTATGCTATACCGGAAAAGCGCTTAAATACTGGGCTTTTGTCCTCCGCCCTACTCCCAATCATCCCGGCATATACGCCTAATTCCGAATTATTTGCACCACTTTTGCACCAGTATTCGAATAATGCCTCTTACCTTTTACGGCAGGCCCACCCTATTTAGGCTCTGTCTGTGTGCGGGTTGGGTATAGCTCCACGACTAGCTCTACATTTGCGTTGGCATAGGAATCAAGCGGATTCTCGGCACAGTACTTTTCCAGCCACCCCATATAGGCGTCCCGGCCCTTACCGCCCGTTATGTCATAGGTGTTAACCACCTGCCAACTTACCGCCGTCAGGAATCCGCGGGTGTAGACATTGAATACATTCCAATCACGCCAATCTGATTGATTCTCACCCTTTGCTACCGCCGCGTTGAAAGACCCGCAGCTCTCTTTGTTGGCGGAAGGCGGATAAGCGGCATATCTGCCATCCGCATCCGCAGCCTGCAGCCCGCCAGCAGCAAACGTCAGGGCGGCAGTCAGGGCGGCTATTGTCCATTTATTCATAGGTCAATTCCCTTTGGGTTTTATCGGTATGGCCGCATTGTAGCCCTGATGCCGGGTCGAATACACCCGGCCATGCTGGTAGTCTGGGGATCCCGTTAAATGGAGTTAACCCAATGAAGCATATTATTGCAGTAGCAACTCTCGCTCTGATCCCTTCTATGTTTGCAGCCAATGCACAGGCAGATGTCCTGTGCGAGAGCCTTGCCAACCCCGGCGTCCAAAAGGTATTTGATGGCGGTAGCTGCCCGCAAGGCTGGTACGTTATTAAGGTGCTGGCGGGCTAATTGTCAGTTTAAATTGTCCGGACTTGTCCGGACATGCCCGATCCCAAACCCCGTTAAATGGAGTTAACCCAATGAAGTACATCCTCGCTGCTCTAGTCCTCACATTCAGTATGCAGTCCAGTGCCGATAGTTGGTTATGTATAACCGATCACGCGGCAGGGATGAATTTGAAAAACGGGGGTTGGGAGTCAGAAAGAATCACGCCGGGAGACAAGTACCTCATTAAAGAGGCTGAGAGTTATCTCAAATCCGATGGCTACGTCTATC
Organism: Candidatus Marimicrobium litorale; assembly: GCF_026262645.1. Classification (NCBI taxonomy): domain Bacteria; kingdom Pseudomonadati; phylum Pseudomonadota; class Gammaproteobacteria; order Cellvibrionales; family Halieaceae; genus Marimicrobium; species Candidatus Marimicrobium litorale. The sequence goes on along the minus strand of NZ_SHNO01000001.1, from coordinate 713,098 downwards.
AGGTGCAGTCGTTCGGTGACGATTTAGCACTTTGGGTATGCGGTGACTTTGGGAGCGACGAATATAGTGAAGGAAACCTCGTCTGCGATGGGTTAATACCCGGAGGCACATTCAAAGTTAACCCCAGTAATGGGCATTTCCTCGCAACTAGGACTTACGGGTATGTGACGGATGACGATGACGGCAGCGTTTCAACCGACACCCCTATGGTACAAATCGGCAAGTGCGCCAAGATTTAGTCTTTATAGATTAAATGCGGCGTAGGGGAGCAGACATCATAAAAGCCGCGGATCTCGGTGCCGGCAGAATCCAGCGTTGTGGCCGTTAGGCCTTTAGCCTCTAGCGCCGCACGCACCTTCGCCAGGGCCGTCTGCTCTATCTGTCTTACGCGCTCTCTGCTAATCCCTAATTCCTTGCTCATACAGCCAGCTGAAAGCCTTCCTGTTAGCTAAGAAATAGGGTTTTTCCCTATTTATCTGAGCAGTCCAAATACAATAGCCTACGATTACGGGTGTTCTGCACCGTTTAAAACGCGCTTAGGAACCTGTATTATCCGCGCCCAGACGCGCTGTTTTTTTTGGAAAAAAGGACTCATCATGAACGGACTCAGCATCAAAGCCCTACTCATCATATCCCTCGCTATGCTGGCCACAGGTTGCAAGCTCGCACTGACCGTTACCTCCGGGGGTGATGTCACGTCTCTCAGCGGGAACAGAGACTGTGCTGGGGGTAGTCTCTGTGAATATGAGGTTACTGATACTAGCTTTATTGAAACCTTCACTGCGGTGCCCAGACCCGGGTATGTGTTTTCAAAGTGGCAGGGTAGCAAAAATTACCTTTGCCCGGACTCAACAAACCCGACATGCACTATTTCGACTGCTATCATCGACACGCTTGTGGAGCCAGAGCGAGGAATTGCAGACACAGTCCTTGCCTCGGGAACGATTTACTACGCACAGCCATTGTTTACGTTTGTTGGCGTTGATACCGATGAAGACGGGATCAAGGATTACCTCGACCCTGATGATGACAATGACGGTGTGCTGGATGCTGATGACAACTGTCCTCTGGAGGGGCCAAATCTCGATGGCTTCGGCTGTCCGATAGCGCAGTCGAAAACCGTCTTCGTGACGAGCGAAAGCTACACTGGCAACCTCGGCGGTCTCGCCGGTGCCGATCAGAAGTGCAACGATCTCGCTGCGGCTGCAAGTTTGTCTGGCGAGTATAAAGCTTGGCTTTCGGATGGCATTGAGGCTCCGAATACGCGCTTCACACAATCACCCTATGTCTCGTATACGCTCGTTGATGGCACCGTGATCGCAGTGGGGTACGAAGATTTGATAGCTCCCCAGCCACCCTACGGTGGGCCTTTCACAGACGGGCTGTTAGCTCCGATCAACCTCACAGAGCTGGGCACGACCAAAAATGCGTCTGTCTTCACTAACACGAATGCAGACGGGCCCGCAGTCGGACCGGAGGGGGGGTTCCAGCTCATACCTGGATCCAACGAGTACTTAGTGGGGAGTTGCCTTGGGTTCACTTCTTCTACAGACGAACAGGCCACATTCGGCCGGACTACGGGTTCTGCCTACCTTGGATTTTCCACTGCGCAACTCGGTTGGCTTCCCTACGTCCAGTTTGTTGGATGTACCTCGCCTTCGGCGCTTTTTTGTTTCGAACAATAACGACAGCGCCAACCGGGGCGTTACTGTGCGGGTGACAGTCTGCCCGTGGCCCCGGTGAGTGCGTTCTGTTCAACCAGCACCTGCGTTCCGGGTAAGCCCGCACACACCCAACGCCACCAGCGTGTTGCGTAAGCCCCAATGCGGGCTGTGCCCGCAACTTTAATGCGTACCGCCAGATTCAAATTCAGACTTCGCCGCTTCGTCCATCCTAATCACAATCGACCTAAAACCATCCTCAAGCGCCTGACCCTCTGGTGAGTCGCACTCATGCGATATACGGCCCACCTGAATCAGGGCATTGGCGAGGTGAAGTTCGTGGAGGGAGAGTTCGAGGGTGACTTTGTCGGGGGTGTGGTTTAGGAGTTTCATGATTCGTCCCTCAATGTGAGGCTTAAAGAAAGATAGACGATATTCTTTAGCCCCGCTTTTAAATTAGAGGGGTGCAGTGGCCGCTGAAGAATCGAACATGGTCGGCGTACCAAAATGAACGGTCTTGATCTTTACTCACGAAAAGAACTGCTGGGGGCTCTTTAAAGCCGGTATTTGTCCATGTCACTGAATACGCCTCTGTATCCTCAGCCACATCTCTACGATACACACTGTTGGCGTTTGATACGCGTGCACCGAGCACTACACCGCTTGGCATATCCACATGGAAATTTGAGCCTATGTGGATATCCTTAACCTTTTGGTTCTCTGGATAACTGCTAAAACTCTTGTAATCTTCGATAACACAATTGAGGTCTCTTGTGGGTATTGCCGCCATACTGGCGAGTGCAGGAAAGAAAAATACTAGAATCAAAAAATACTTCATTAAGAATTGCCTCGAAAGTATCTACATAGTGACCGATAACGATCTATCTTTTCGCGGCGATCGTGCCCAAGTCGATTTTGGTCACCGCTTCCCCTTCCGCCAATCATATGGATTGATCGGATTAGGATCAGCCCAAAGCCCCCAATTCCTGGCCTTAGCCTCATCCTCGGCAGACTCATACCTACCGCGATCTTCCGGTGACTGCTCCCTAGCATAGTACCTATACCACCAAGCCATCCCTGCTAGTACCTGAGCATGATTGGTGTCTAGCGTCTTTCCGCAGGCAGGGCAATCCGAAGGCTGCACCCAGACCTTGCCCAAGACTCGGCCATAGCGATCTTTCTTATCTGACTCTACGAAGACTTCTTTACCTGCCACCATGCGACTCAGATTATCCTTGGAGGCAGTGCCGAACGGTTGCCCCCTCTCAGGCGCGTCTATGCCCGTCAGTCGAACTTTGTACTGAGTTTTAGTGCTGTCCAGAACCTTGATCGTATCGCCGTCTGTGACTGATACGACTCGCCCAGTGATGTCTGCCAATGCACCAGTGGCAGCTAGGAGCAGAACTAAAGCGGTCAGTCTCAATGAATATCTCCTCATGCACATGGCGGTCTTTGAAAGGAAGGATAGGGTTTAGTTGGCAGGTGTCGGGTTTCACTCAAAGATAATCTCGGATTGACCATTCCGAACATGGTTGTCGGCCGAAACGTTATCAAACATTACCTCGAAACTGTTCATTAAGAGATCCGTGGACTCCATTTATAAAAGAAGCTAAATGGCTTATATATTTCTTGCATACGCTGCTTTACGTCGACGTGATTTCTAGCACCCAAACTTTTCAACACGGAATACTTCATTGCGTGTTTGTGTTCTTTTGTGAAGTAGATATTACGAGCTAGGAGCCGCTCAAAGTATCTAGCGTGAGGAATGCTTCCGCCTTTACCATCAGTTCCTCTATTACATCGCCTGCATGCCAAGACGAGATTCCATACTCCATTTGGGTTGAGTGCTTCTGTCGGAAATTCTCTGACTAATAGTGAAATAGGTAATACATGGTCAACATCAGGAAACTCATCGTCGTGACTTGAAACGGATTCTTTGAGCGCGCAGCCGCAGTAAAAACAGGCTCCAAACTGATATGGCATTAATGTCGGCACTGCTGATCTCAGATTAACCCTATGGTCGCCAACCGTGGTAAAAAATAGCTTTTCTCTCTCATCGAGAAGCATTAGAGGCGAGAGATTGCCACGCCACGCCTCCTCGACAACTCTCCACCTTGCCTCGCTCTCACTCAGTAGATCTGCTTTAACTGTGTCGTTAGATTGCAATAGGTTGAGATTGTCTGTTAACACGATTTTTTTACGCAGTTTATCATGCTCAAACAACGAGCAGCGCTTGTCTATTGAACCACCACCAATGTTATGGAAAGCGTCGAAGACATTATTGTAAATTGACTTTTCGGCAACGCCGAATACCTCATTCCAAGACAGGTTATTTGCTACATATTTATCCATAGCCTTAGAAAGATCTGTTCCATCGCGCTTGTTTTGATGCGGACAAATTTTGTGATGCTCAACAAGATGACGCAAAAAAATCTCGCCGATCTCTGCGTAAGAGGCTTCAGACACTGGAGCCATTTCAAGTAACGTCTTTGATAACGCGAACTTATAAGTTGCCGAATTCTTTCCAAAAACGAGAATAGATCGAGTCACATCGACAGGCGTTTGTTCGCTCTTGTGGAGATAGTCGGCTACGACGGAATCTTTAATCTCATCTATCACTAGATTACTTCTCGGCAAGTCATGGCCTTAGTAAAACCCCTTTCCTGGGATTACATGCCTAACCCCCCCTCTGGGTTCCTCTGCGTCTCCTTTACGCCGAGGAATAAGATGGATATGGCAATGGAAGATAGTCTGTCCTGCAACCTCGCCAGCATTTATGCCCACGTTGAACCCAGCAACACTTGAGTCGTCCTGCTGAATCTTCTCTTTCAATGAGTTCAGCAGCGCATCGCAGGCCAATAATTCATCTTGGGAGAGGCCGAAGTAGTCCTCAACATGACGATTGGGAATGATCAAGGTATGGCCCTCAGTAACAGGAAATCCATCACGAATAGCATACGCGAGATCGTTGGATGCTATTATTCTCGAATCATCCATCGTGCAAAAAAGGCAGTTAGGCATTGTTTTCCCGGAGGCGGTTGGCTCCAGCCACAAGTATACAGAGTATCGGGGTGCAAACCTCTATAAGGAGCAGAACTAAAGCGAGCCTTCTCAGTCTATAAAATCTTGATATCTGGTTATTCAATACCGTCCATGAAGTTAATTCCTCTGACCCTAAGTCCTACTTACGTAAACAATTAGAAAGGTGCCTCCTCCCATATTTCACTATCTTCTCCCAAAACCAATTCTAGACCGTGTCCAAGTCTATAGGTGCCATCAGGTTGGTTATTATTTCGGAAATGCTGAACCGTTTTATCGACTATGAAGGTATTGATTTCCGAGTTAACTGCTCTGGAATTATAGTAGGGTATGATTATGCGTATTGCCTTACTACCATTTTCAGCAGCATCAAATTTTCTATTAAGATCAGTGATAGAAATATCGGGCATATATTTTCCTTACTGGGCATAAAACATCTCAGAGTGCTTATGCCAACGTCAGTGTTTGCCAGTATTAGTGTTTGCTTAACAATCAGGATTAGGCCGATTCCAACGATCGGGGCTTCTGCCTGGCGCAGTTGAGCACCCGCCTCCCGGTGCAGTTGAAAGGCCGCCTCCCGGCGCAGTCGAGCGTCCACCGCCGGGAGCGGTTGAAAGACCCCCACCGGGAGCAGTCGAAAGGCCGCCTCCGGGGGCAGTCGAAAGACCTCCGCCGGGAGCGGTTGAAAGACCCCCACCCGGCGCAGTTGAAAGGCCGCCTCCAGGGGCAGTCGAAAGTCCTCCGCCGGGTGCGGTTGAAAGACCTCCACCTGGCGCAGTTGAGCAAGCACCTCCTGGCGCGGTTGAACCCACGCATTCCGCGAAAGCAGTCGCAGAAAAGATCGCTAGGCAGCTGGTCAAGATTACTCTTATTCCGATATTCATTTTGTTCTCCAATCAGACTAGGCCAGTCTCTGAAACGGCAGCGGGTGAGAGTTTCTCCCTAGTATAGCCTGCTTACCTTTCCCATGAACTGCGGATACAAGACCTCAGATGCATCGAGCAAGACTATAAACTCTTTCGCGTCAGATTCTATCCTGTGGGCATGAACAGGTCGTCTTTTCAGGCAGGTTCACAGGGTGAGTATACTTAGTGGCCTGAGCGTGCGAATCGAATTCACGATTACTCAGAACGTCGGCAGTTTTACGGAGAGAATGTCCTACCTGTTTGCTCAGCTATTATACTCTCGCCTCTTCTAAGTCCTTTCGGATACAATGCCCACCGCAGCGAGCTTGGCCTCGTATGTCTATTATATGAGCCAACGACAATAATAAGACGTTGATATGAATAGAGATCATCTAAAAATGAAATCTGCATACTGGGAATCGGTGTTACATAGACCACTCCATGTCTGTATCTTTTTCGCATAAAAAAGAAGCGTGAACCAATGAAGCGAGAACAAACAGTAGAGGAATTACTCGATCAGCTGATTTCGCATTGGTGCGATTGGGAATCTTATGAAGCGTTCTATCTTGAGACTCTCGCACCGCAGCTAACAAAATCTCCTGAATCTGGCGACGACATAGAGCGCTCAATTCTTGAATCACTGAAAGGCATACTCACTAATAACGAATGGCTTGATCTGCCAGATTTGATTAGAGAAAAGCTTGAGGGAACGTTACGAGATACAGAACAAAAAAAGATACGCCAAGAAGCAGAGCGTAAAGCTGAAGAAGAAAAGAAAAAACGAAAAGAGCAAGAAAGATTGCTCGCTGAACAGCGAGAAAAAAAAGAACGAATCGAAAAAGAGAGAAAGCGATTGGAGAACGCAAAAGCTCTAGAAGAAAAGAAAAAACGAAAAGAGAAAGAAAGATTGCTCGCTGAACAGCGAGAAAAAAAAGAACGAATCGAAATAGAGAGAAAGCGATTGGAGAACGCAAACGCTCTTGCCAGCATGCAAGAGCACTTCCAAAAAGACTTTCTAAAGGCCGATCTTTTTTACGAGGAACAATATTCTGAGGTCGTTTCTCGCGATGAGTATGAGGTTGAGAAGATACGATTTGTTCAGGCTTGGGTAAGTAAACAAGTTAAAAAAGAGCCTGATAGTCAACAATCAGCTGCGATAGCAAGCTATGGAAAGCATACTCAAGTAATAGCCCGTGCGGGTAGCGGAAAAACCACAACACTAGTAAATCGCGCAATCTTTTTGCAGAAACACTGCAATGTATCACCCGGGCAGATAATCTTGCTTGCATTCAATCGAAAGGCGGCAGAGGAGATAAAGGAACGGCTTGAGAAACACTTTGGGGATAGGATTCCGCACGTAATGACGTTCCATGCACTAGCTTATGCAACAGTACACCCGGAAGAAGCCTTGCTCTATGATGATGCGACGAACAATAGTCACGCAAAGAGCCGATCACTCCAGTCTGTTATCGACGATTTTCTGCGTGATTCTCGATTTAAGGAAAAAATACGCTCATTGATGCTTGAGCATTTTCGAGCCGATTGGGAAAAGATTGTTAGGGGTGGTTATGATCTAGAGAAAAAAGAACTCGTTGAGTATCGAAGGTCATTGCCAAATGTCAGTCTCCGTGGTGAATATTTGAAATCCTACGGAGAGAAGTTAATAGCAGATTTCTTATTTGAGCATGATATTCCTTATAAGTATGAGAGAAACTACTGGTGGAAAGGCGTTAACTACCGGCCCGATTTTACAATTTTTCTTTCTGAGGAAAGCGGTTTAATTATTGAATACTTTGGGTTGCGGGGTGACCTTGACTATGATGAATTAACGGAGCGAAAAAGAGAATACTGGAAACAAACACGCTCTTGGGAGCTTTTAGAAGTAATCCCCAGCGATGTTTCTGTAGGGCGAGATCATTTTTTTACCATATTCAAACTGATGTTAGAAGAAAATGGGGTGAGCTGCTCGCCTCTAACTGAAGAGCAAATATGGAATAAGATAAAAGAAAGGGCAATAGACAGGTTTACGACCACCGCAGTTGGTTTCATCCAACGATGTAGAAAACTATCTCTTACGCGAAGCCAATTGACTGACCTTATAGACTCACATCACGACTTGAGTGCGCTCGAGGAGCAGTTCCTGGAAATTGCAGCACCCCTTTATAGTGGGTACCTCGCACGCCTAAAAGCAACTGGAGAAGAAGATTTCGACGGCTTGATGCAGAGAGCCGCAATCAGCATACGTGAAGGGCAATCAATCTTTGAAAGAAAATCAGGACAAGGAGATTTGAGGGATATTCGCTATATGTTTATCGATGAGTATCAAGACTTCTCTGATTTATTTCTTAGACTCATTGAGGCGATACGTTCACAAAATAGCCAAATCGAGTTTTTCTGTGTTGGAGATGATTGGCAGGCTATAAACGGGTTTGCCGGGTCGGACTTACAGTTTTATGAGAATTTCCAGCATTACTTTTCCCCTTCACGTGAATTGTACGTTTCAAAAAATTACCGATCATCCAAATCGATCGTGGCACTTGGCAATGCCTTAATGGAAGGCCTTGGCAAACCTGCTGACCCACATAAGGAAGAGAATGGAACAATCCTACTCGGTAGCCTTTGGGATTTCATTCCATCTGATAGAGAAAAGGAGCGACACAATGGTGACGAGATCACGCCCGCAGTATTGAGGCTCGTATCAAAATTGCTGGCCACCGATAAAGATGTGGTTCTACTGTCTAGAAAAAACACATTGCCGTGGTACGTGAATTACACCTCTACTCAATCTCGCCAGACAAATGGCCTTGATCGCTATTGTGATCTTGTGCGATCGTATTTTCCCGAAGAATTGAGGGATAGAATTTCAACGTCTACGGCTCATAAATATAAGGGACTTCAGAATGAAGCCGTAATCGTAGTGGATGCTGTTCACAGAAGCTATCCGCTTATTCATCCAGATTGGATTTTTACACGTGTTCTTGGAGACGACATTGGAAAAATTATTTCAGAGGAAAGGCGGCTATTTTATGTGGCGATTACCCGTGCAGTAGATACCTTAATTATCTTGACAGATTCACAACAGACTAGGTCGCCGTTCCTTGAAGAAATAATGACCAAGCAATCACTTCGATATTTTGATTGGAAGCAATTTCCACCCATTAAAGATGAAAACAGTCGCCTGACAGTTCGAGTGGGAAATCTTAATCGGGATAACCAGGGTGCAACCTATGCAATAAAAGATCAACTAAAGGCAAGTGGGTATCGATGGGATTCGAAGAATGGAGTTTGGCAAAAAAGCTTCTTGGAAGAAGCGTTCTCGCCGGAATTCCTAAAAGAATCAGTCTGGTCACCGTTGGCTAACGAAATATGTGTTCGTATCGTAGATGACCGAGAGTCAGTGGTTGATGAATACTCAATTCACTCTGGGCAGTGGAGTCCGTTGAGGAAAGAAGCATGAAAAGACGCTGCACACGGATTAGAATCGCCAGAATATTAATGTTGTTATTCTTTGTAGTTGGTCTCTCAGCTTGCGGGCAATCTGCTCTTGATAAATGCTTCGACAGTAAATCATATCTTTGGAGCCCGGAGGCCACTGGGAATCAGTACAAGGGGAATGAGGCTTATTGGGATGCAATCGCTACCTGTGAAGATGAGCACGGTTGATGCGTGTAATTGTCGGCTAAATTCTCCCGAAACTTCTTGAGGCCGATAGGTTTCGCTCTCTTTCGCTGAATAACTCTTCCAGCGTTTCGGTTAAGACCATCTGTCCGTCCTGCATCCGGACTGCGCCTTCGATGGGAGTCGCCTGCTTTTCTTGTGCGGGGATCTCTCCACTGGACATAACGGATATGCGCTTCGCTAACAAACCCGCGGCGTCGATGATGTCATCGTGAATGCCGGTCGCCTGTCTCGGGAACTGGCTCGCCTCGTGCAGTAGCGCCTCATTCCAGTGGCCGCGGAGTAGCCTGACACCGTCCTGCAGCGCCAATCCTTTGAATGGAGCCGCCCTCACCTCTTTATTCTGCCCGTGCATCGGCATTTTCCGGAAAGGTAGAAAAATGCCGCGCCTGCGGAGCATCTCATTTGCGAGTGACATCAGCGTCTTCGATGCGTTGTCATCATCCATCAAAAACTCGGTGATCTTGTACGCTTGATGCACTTGCACCAGTTCCTCGATGATCTTATCGGGAGATATTCGCTTGCGGATGCAATCCAGCAGCACCAGGCGGCGGTCTGGCGTTAACGCGCCGACTAGGATGACGGTGTAGTCGCCATCACCCTCAGTGAGCGCGATATCAACACCGGCAAACGTAGAAGTCAGCCCTGCGGGTCGCTGGTCTATCACGGGCAGATTTTCGAGCGGCAACCACTCCTGCTCGTCCAGCAGTGGCCTGCACTGCCACATGCAGTGCCAGTTTTTAACGTCCAACTTATAAGAGTCGATCTCGTCCTGACTGTAATAGTTCGCCCAGAGGCGCTCACCTGCTGCGCGACCCAGCGGATCGTCTGGCGAATCCGCCTCCATCGGCATACGGATATGCGTCCAGTCGCCCGCCTCATGGCTAGCGAGAATTTTTCCGATAATATCGTCCTGATCCCAGCGCGTACCGATCACCACTAGCGGACTGTCGGGTATCAGGCGTGACATTAGCGCGCCCCTGAACCACTCCCACGCCTTCTCGCGCTGGGATTCGGTAGCGACATCCTCATAAGACCCAACATAATCGTCTACCAGTATCAGATGCCCGCGGCGACCGATTAGCTTCGCCCCCAGACCAAACGCATTTTGCACTCCGCCGTTGCCGTAACCGAAACTCGCAACGCTTTGCTGATCCTGGTGAATGCCGGTATTCGATAACAGTTGCCACTCTTTTGTCTGCAGCGCGGATCTCACTCGCCGGCCTATCGACTCTGCGAGCGCCTGTGTGGCCGCTACCGCAATGTTTTGATGGTCAGGGTTACGCGCTGCCATCCACGCCCGAAATTGAACGTGTAGCGTTGTCTTCGCGGCACCGGGCGATACTGAAATGATGACGCGCTTTTGCCTGCCGTCCGCTACGTCTTGCAGCGTCTGCCCTATAACCTTGTGGTGCGCTTGCCAATCAAAAGCGAAATCTGGATGGCCGGTGGGCCGCATCCAGTCCTCTACGAAAAATTGGAAATCGTTCAGGGCGCGCTGCATGTCCTGATAGCGTTCCAGAAGTCTCAGGTCTTCAGGGGTGAGGCCATCGGGTAACGGGAGAGTCATTTGGAATTTTTTGAAATTTCAGAAATATTTTCCGCAGCGTCTGGCCTATGCGCGGACTTCGTTTCAGAAACGACCGGGGGGTGGGTAGCATCGTCGCCCTTCGCCTCGGCCCGCAAGGCAGACGCGAGTTGGGTCATGCGATCGACGCCAGCAGCAGCGATTGCATGCCAATCAACCTGCGGCGCGTCCTGGTTTTGGTCATCTTCCATCGCTCGTTTCCTGCCGTACACGGATTATCTATCCGCTGTATTAGTCTATATTTATCGTGTTAAAGGCCGAATGGTGCAGGATATGGTGCAAATCACTGCTCCGAAACGACTTCCAGCTTGCTCAGTAATGCATTCACCTGGCGACCGATAGCCTCCCGGTTCGACTCTTCGATGTTCGCGCCCTGCTCACTGATCGTACCTATCACTGCGCGGTTTACGACCGAACCGAAACTACGGTCTAGGATCTCACTCGCAGCCTCTAGGCGCACTTTAGGGGTGGCGTTGGGGTCATCTATCAGTGCGGCGATCGCCTGTAAGGCCTCTTCTGCGTGGTCTTTAGCCATCTCCTCGATTGAGCGGCGCAGAGCGGCGCGCTCCATGCACGGGCCTTGCTTCCATCGGCGCGGGTCATCAGCGCCAGTGAAAGCGCCAGGGTTGTAGCCGCCAGGTTTTGGCCCTGGGCGTTTTCTGGGACGCCGTGTGGGCTGGTCAAAGAGTGACTTTCGCCCGTTAGCTGTAACCTCTACGGCCATAATCAAATGCTCCGTTGCTCAATTGCAATACCATTATCCTCCCGCCTGGAGGGATACCATAGGGCGAGTTTCGGGACGTTTGGGAACCTGGAGGCTGGAACCTAGAGGCTGGAGGCCGTCAGCCTGGAGGCGGAGTAAAACGTGCGGGGGTGGCGGTTGTAATCCGTAACCAGAAAATCGGCCTACTTACCGTTCTTCTTCTCTTTTATTACTACTACTACTACTACTTAATATAAAGAAAAGTTGATTACTGATTACAAAGGCTCCGCAGCCCGCGCCGCTGCGAGGCTGGCGCTGTAACCAATCCCCCGGTTACAGCGCCTCCGTAACTAGTTACAAAGGGCCAGCGCCTCTTTTTCGTGATCCTCCAGCGCCAACTTTACGCATGTAATCGGGTTTGTAATGGCGCTGTCATCGCCCAATCGGTAAGACTTGATGACACGCCCATCCTTCTCAACCGCGACCGATTCGTATATCTGACGGCGCTTGAACTTAATCGTACCGGCTGTCGATTCATCCTTCACGGCGGAGATCCACTTGCCCACCAGGGTGCTGGCGTTTCTCAAATACCAGTCGCCGTTATAGGACACCAGCGAATCGGATATAAGCCGATCCACATCACTCAGTCGCGCACCGGGCAGAATCTCCGTCCGGCGACTGATAAGCCACCCCATAAACTCCTCGCCAAGTTCCTCCAGCTTGTCAGACATGGGCGTGAACGACTTCGTGATGCGGTGCTGGTCATAGAATGCCTCTAGCACGGACTCGGCGTTATACGCCGCCGCATCTGGCCCCAGGCTAATGTATTGCTCCACCAGCGCGTTGAGCCTAGTTGCGGCGTAGTTGCGGATGCTGACGTAATAAGCCCTGGAACCGACCGACTTACGCAGCGCACGGGCGTCCAGCGAGCCTTTACCGGCAAGGTAGTTAAACCGCCTGGCGAACTGATCCTCGATACTGCCGTCCGCGGCCAGCGATGGCACATCCTCGGCAGACGCGAAAACCTTCGCGTAAACCTCGACCGATTGCATGAGTTGGTTTTTAGGATTGAGGTGGATCGTGTTCTGTAGCTGCTTCAACTCGCTACGCACGGTCTTGAACTCGTCCACAAACAGGACAAAGGCCCGTTTGAAATCGCCCATAGACTTGCCCACCGGGCCACCTTCAAACAGTCGCTCCACTTCCTTAACTGAGATGGGGACTACCAGTCCTAACTCCGCCAGCGCCGACATCAGGAAGCCTTTTCCCCAGTCGGAGTCGCACTTGAACCACAGAAACGCCTTTTTGCGATCCTGTGCAAAACGCGAGGCTACCACCCACTCCAGAAACGCATCAAACTGGGTGAAGTGTTCTCGGAAGTCATCAACGATGGCCTGATCACAAGGCCCGGTTGGGAAAGGTTTGTGCGTGTAGATCACGCGCACCGACTCGTCGAGCATCTCCATGCGTCCCTCCTCGGCGAACATATCCACGGACATCTCCAGCGTGTCGCGCTGATTGCGGTACAGCAGGAAGTCGATGATATACGCCCACGGTAGTGCGATGCAGTGCTGACGCTTGGCCGCTCGGGCTTTCTCCCGCTTCTTCTCCGGTATATCCGCGGCCCACGCATCCAGTGACGCGTCCAGCTTCTGGTAGTCCATAGGCTCGCCAAACGTCCTGGGCAAGTAATGCCGCATATCCGCCTTGCCAAAACAGACCAGGTCGCCCACATCATTGAGGAAATACATCTTGCCCCTCTGGCTCGACCAGAATGCACTGTTGAGCGTTTTGTGTATCATGCCTGCATCCTGGACGATATCGAATGAGTTTGCCCATACATCTTTCGATGGCCAAGACAGCTCCGCCTTGAGGCGTTTAGCAATGCTCACCGCCAGGTCGAAGGCTTCATCATCGATAGGCGGTGTTATTGGCTCCACGTTAGAATCGCTCACGCTGCACCCCCAGATCGTCCAGATCAAAATCGATCATGTCCTCAAGGCGCTCCAGATAACGCTGCGCTGACAGCCGATCGCGCCAGGGGCTGCAGCCATCACTAAATAGATAACCCGCACCCTTAATTTTGCAGGCCGGGATTCTCAGTTGCGGGAAATCATCCTGCCGGTCGAAATCTTTCTCCTCGCTATTGAGGGGCGCGTACCGCCGGTTGAGCAACTCACCGTCTGACGCGATTCGGTAGGGGAGTATGGGCAGGCACTTACGCGCAGTGCGCTCACAGAATGTCCCATCGAGCGCCACCGTTAAAGCGTGACGGGCAGCGTGAAGATACATCAGGCCCACCAGGCTGCGGTTGTGTCGGATTCGTTCTTGCTCTGCCGGTTCGGGGCTATCAGTGACGCAGAAAGACGCCAGCCGCACCATATCTACTATTGGTTTTTCCATTGTTCTATTCCTTGTGGTTAACAGGAATGAACCGTGGGGATGCAGGGTGCTTTGTGTTACACTACGATTGTCGCTTTTAGACACTCGTTAATGCTTTTTATAAAGCCCTTGCGCCACCTCGGATCGTTCCCGTGGTGGCGTTTTTTATGCTGCAGTTCCGTAGCGTTTGACCGTTCTCTCAGCCTGGGCCTGGATATATTCAGTACAAGCCCGCGGCCAGATAAACCACTGTCCAAGGATAAAAACGCCACACTGAGCGTTTATAAAACCCTTGTCTTTTGCTTCTGTGCACTGGTAATGGAACTGGCGGCGAGAGGCGGGAAAGCGCGGCGCGTAAAGCTCATCATTCTTTTTGGAATAGTATTCGCCCAGGGGGATCAACTCCCGCATGTGCTTACTGGCTTGAAACGTCATAATGTACTCCCTGTTTTAGGGAGTCTTAGGGTCTGGCCGTCACAACCAGGAAGGTAGTATTTTAAGCTTTCTGTGTTAGCCAGTGGCAACTCTGGGTTTCTATACCGCTTACTACGGTGCCGCTCCGATTAAAGTGTCCGGCTCCACTGTGACAAATATTTACTTCGCTCAAGACTCGTTAAAGTATCAGCGACTCTTTATTGGTCGCTGAAATAATCATACCGAATTACTCGAAACCTACAAGCAATGTTTTACAAAAACCCCTATTTTTATAGACTCAAACGTTGCTATTAGTGTTGTAGAAATTGTTGCATTTATTGTAGTTTGCCTTGGCGCTTGACATAAACGAGTTGCATTTATTGTAGTGTCACCCCGACTTTCCGCTCACACCCAGTTTACCAATCATCTCTGACGAGTGATGGACGTAGCGTTTGGTACTGGCGGGTGATCGATGCCCTAAACCTTTGCCCACTGTCATGGAATCAAACCCCTGGCGTATCCATTCAGTTCCCGCCACATGGCGCAGGTCGTGGTAACGAAAATTAGTGATGCCTGTCTTTTTCATCCATACACGCATCACTTTCTGCCAGTGCTGCCGGTAGTTGTAAGGTTTACCGCTGAACGTATTGTAGAGAACGAGATCATTCTGTTGCTCTCGCTCAGTCGAACCTCTGGCCCGTAGCGTTTTCCATTCGAGCAAATCCTCAATGCAGTCCTTTAACGGAATCATTCGGTCATCGCCATTTTTCGTGTCGTACAAAATAGCGACACCTTCATCAAAATCGATGTCGCGCCACCTGAGCGAAAGCAGTTCCCCTGCCCTTGCGCCTGATGCCAGCGCCATTTTGACCAGCATCAGCAGTGCAGGTTCATGGACGGGGTTACTTCCGCCGCGCTTTACGGTAAGCGCACCGCACTCTGCGAGCAGTAACTCGCGGGCCTCTTCATCCCATCCTCGCTTGTAAGGATCGCGGGGCGGTGGCACTTTCAGGCGGCGAATGCCTCGTATCGGGTGCGCTCTGTTTTTCATCAGCGCAGAATGCTCATCCTCCGCATAACTGAAAACAGCAGATATGATCGCCATGCGATTGTTCACCGTAGCAGGGGCGATTAGCTCGCCTTTGTTAGGCCCGGTGACAACTTTGAGTTTCATCATCGATTTGCGAGCGGTCTTAAAGTCGCCTTGATAAAGCTCTGTCACACGGACACCGCCCAGCTTGCCACGCCACCACTCAAGCACCTCGGTGTCGTACTCGTTGATGTCACGCTCGTCCAGATACTGATCGATCAACCAGGACAGCGTCTGCTTTTTGGTGGAGGACGCACCTCCCTGGTTGACCCTGGTTTCTTCCTCCGCAGCCCACGCCTCCGCCTCACGCTTCAAACCAAACGATTTGGATTTAGAGGGGTGTCCCTTCATACGAATGACGGCTCGCCATCTGTCGCCGCGCTTATAAATCTGTGCCATGTGTTAGCCCCTTGTTTCGCTATAGATCGGGACGCTATCACAGAGAGAGGAATAAATAAACGTGCACCACAGGCGCACCAGCGGCCCCCGGGAGGGGTTAATATCTTCTTAAGTCATTGATTTTATTGGAGGCTCGGGTCGGAATCGAACCGGCGTACACGGAGTTGCAGTCCGCTGCATAACCACTCTGCCACCGAGCCATCGGGGGATTGGAGCGGGAAACCGGGTTCGAACCGGCGACCTCAACCTTGGCAAGGTTGCGCTCTACCAACTGAGCTATTCCCGCACATCTACGTTTAAACACCGCCGTGGTCGCCGGAACCGTCGAGGCTGCGCGCCCCGCCTCAACCTTGGCAAGGTTGCGCTCTACCAACTGAGCTATTCCCGCACATCTACGTTTAACCACCGCCGTGGCTGCCGGAACCGTCGAGGCTGCACTTTGCCCAATGAGCTGCCGCCTCAAACAGAACGCGCATATTGTAGTCAGCAGGCTTGCAGAGTCAAGCAAAACGCTGAAATAATTCTCTTAAGCAATTGTTTTATAACGTGTTGTCTCGGTCCCGCATCACAATCCAGGCAGCCTTCAGGTATATCATCATCGACCACAGGGTCAGTACCGCCGCGGTATAAAGCACCAAGAAGAAAAGTGCCACTATCCAGCTCTCATTGGTCGCAGGGCCCACGGCTAACAGGCCTGTGATCGCAATCATCTGAAAGGCCGTCTTCACTTTGCCGACATAGGACACGGCTACTGACGTTCTCTCCCCTAGCTCGGCCATCCACTCGCGCAGAGCTGACACTACGATTTCGCGACCTATGATCACGCACGCCGCCAACGTAAATAACACAGAGACATGTCGCTCGACCAGCAACACCAGCGCGGTTGCTACCATCAGCTTATCGGCAACCGGGTCGAGAAATGCGCCCAGCGGCGTCATCTGCTGCAAACGGCGCGCCAGGTAACCGTCAAACCAATCGGTCAGTGCTGCAACGCCAAAAATACCCGCTGCGTACAACAAATGATTCTCAAATGGCAGGTAAAACACCGCCACCAACACGGGTATCAGCAGAATACGCAACAAGGTCAATGAGTTGGGAATATTGATCAAGAGACAGTTCTCGTTGGTAAAACGGTCGAGGCTCTGCCCTGGGGAGCAACATTCTGAGCCGATATGCTATTCTAGCGTGATGACCCTATCGATGTCTGCAATGAACGCGTGGTGCGGTGAGTATTTATTTTTGAAAAGTGCGGTTCGACCGGCGTTTTTTATGACCCTCGTCTATTGCTGCGGCGCGGCAACAGGCTTGAACGCGGAACCGATATTCCATGGGGATTCTCTCACGGTTGCCTCTGACGCGGTGAGCATGCTCGCTGACGAAAAGCGCTTTACCGTTCCCCTGCTTACCATGTCCCCTGTTCCGCCGGATGCAGCAGGCTCTGCTCCCGAGCTCAGTGATCCGCTTGGCCTTGGGTTCACTACCCACCTAAATCCGTTTGACCGCAACGTACACTTTATGGATATGCTCGCAAAGCCAGATATACCAGCACAGGCCGGTAGATTGGATATCGAACTTTTGACCGGAACATTGCGCGATATCGACATGCTTGACGACTTGGACGCCTTCTACTTCTCCTACGACGGGCGCGCCTTCGACAACGCGATCCTCGACCTGCGCGCAGCAGAGATCGTCGAGTTTAACGGTTTACCGAGAACGCGAGAGGGCGCGCCATTATCCATTATGGGCTTCGGGAAAGTTTTACCGGAGCCATAACGCCGAGCCGTTCCATATCACCCAAGAGCATTTACTGCGAACTGTGCAAATAGTCATAAATCTGTTGCGCCAGCCGGTTACTGATACCAGAGATTTTTTTCAACTCCTCCACGTTTGCATTCTGCACGCCCTGCGCACTGCCAAAATGACGCAGCAGTTCACGCCGTCTCTGGCCACCCACACCCGGTATGTCCTCGAGCAAAGAACGCGAACGCGCTTTGTCCCGACGGCCCCGGTGTCCGGTTATGGCAAATCGATGAGCCTCGTCCCGGATTTGCTGAATGAGGTGCAAGGCCTGATGATCAACAGGCAAACGCTTTTCGACCCCTGTATTGCCGTTCACCAGCATCTCCAGCCCTGCTTTGCGCGTTGGCCCTTTGGCTACGCCGATCACATCAACACC
The DNA here is from genome assembly GCF_026262645.1 of Candidatus Marimicrobium litorale. Taxonomy (NCBI): domain Bacteria; kingdom Pseudomonadati; phylum Pseudomonadota; class Gammaproteobacteria; order Cellvibrionales; family Halieaceae; genus Marimicrobium; species Candidatus Marimicrobium litorale. Next base: position 695,063 of record NZ_SHNO01000001.1, on the reverse strand, counting down.
GCTTAACTGCAATTCCTGCAGCACATCCATCGCCTGCGATACCTGCCCCTTGCCTCCGTCGATAAACAACACATCAGGCAAAGCCGCCTCGGACGCCTTCAAACGCTTATAACGCCTGTGCAGCGCCTGTTTCATCGCTGCGTAGTCATCCCCCGGAGTGACCCCCTCGATGTTAAACCTGCGGTAATCTGACTTTCGCGGCCCATGCTGGTCGAAGACCACGCAGGAGGCGACAGTCGCCTCTCCAGAACTGTGGCTGATGTCGAAACACTCCAAACGCTCAGGCCGCTCCGGTAGCGCCAGTAACTCCTGCAGCGCCTGATAACGACCTAAAATGGTCTGCCTGTCTGCCAGATGTGCCCTCAGATTGGTTTCGGCTGTCTGTACCGCCAGCTTCAACCACTGCCCTCTTGACTCACGAACCCGGTGTCGAATACGCACCCGCCTGTCCGCCGCGGCAGAGAGCGCTTGTTCCAGTACGTCACCTGCCTCCAGAGCCGCGTTGACGACGATCTCACCGGGAACGTCACGCGCGCCGTCGAGGTAAAACTGCGGCAAAAAGGCCGCAAGAACTTCGGCGACACTCTCCTCTAACTTGAGAGGGGGGTAATAGCTGCGACTACCAAGGACACGGGCATTGCGCACAAACAACACCTGCACACAGGTTCTTCCATGAGAGGTCGCCGCAGCGAGAATATCCAGATCACCACTCACACCTTCAATGCCCTGACTGGCCTGCACTTGCTGTAACTGGCCTATTTGATCCCGATAAACGGCGGCGTCCTCGAAGGCGAGCGCTTGCGCCGCACGCTCCATCTCGTCAGCCAGCCGAACCATCAGTTCCTGGGATTTTCCCCGCAGAAACAGACTGGTGTTTTCTACCTGTTGCCCATATTCGTGCTCACTGACGAGGTCCACACAGGGGCCACTGCAGCGATCTATCTGATACTGCAAACAGGGTCGTGAACGATTGCTAAAATAGGAATCCTCACACTGACGAACCTTGAATACTTTCTGCATCAAATGCAGCGATTCCCTCACGGCACCGGCGCTGGGATAGGGGCCGAAGTAGGCGCCCTTGCGCCGCTTCGACCCTCGATGAAGCGACAGACGCGGGAACTTATCCTCGCTTGAAAGAAAGATATAGGGAAAGGATTTGTCATCACGCAGAAGAATATTATAAGGGGGTTGGTGAGACTTGATAAGGTTATGCTCCAGCAACAGTGCATCCACTTCTGTACTGGTCACGGTAACCTGAATATCGCGGATTTTACCTACCAGCGACACCGTGCGATCGGTCAGTCCCCTGGCACGAAAATAGCTACCCACCCTGTTCTTCAGGTTCTTCGCTTTTCCTACGTACAGCAGCTTTCCCTCGCCGTCATACATCTGGTAGACGCCCGGCCGGCTGGTCAGCGTTTTGAGGAACGACTTATGGTCGAACTGAATCATGTACTCTGGCCGTAGCATGTTGGCTCAATCTCAAGCGTAACCCCGTAGGTCCGCTCAACGGAGTCCCGTATCTCTGCGGCGAATGCCAGCAGGTCTGCGCCACTGCGATTGCCATAGTTCACCAGCACCAGCGCATGCTCGTTATGCACACCCTGATTTTTTTGGCGCCTGCCTTTCCAACCACATCGGTCGATGAGCCAGCCTGCGGGTACTTTCATCGCTCCACCTGCCTGAGGAAAACCGGGCACATCGTGAGCCAATATTTTAAGCTCCTCGAAACTTCTCTCCGATAACACCGGGTTTTTGAAAAAACTCCCCGCGTTGGGTTCCTGTCGTGGGTCAGGAAGGCGGGCGCTGCGCAGGCTCACAACTGCCTCATAGACATCTCGGGGCGTGGGCTTGGGCTGGCAATGATCGCGCAGGTATTGTTTCAACGATGGATACTCGGTATGCGTGCAGGGAGAGACCCGCAACTCGAATTCGACGGCCGTAATGACGACAGCCTCCTTTAAGCGGTGTTTAAAAACGCTATCCCGGTAACCGAACTCGCACTGCGCGTTATCCAGGCGCAGCAAGCTTCCATCCACGAGACTGCGCGCATGCACACAGCGAATGATTGATGCCAATTCTACACCGTAAGCACCAATATTCTGGACTGGCGCAGCCCCCACCGTGCCCGGGATTAGCGCAAGATTTTCCAGTCCATGGTAACCCGCTGCGAGACACCAGCCGACCAGGTCGTGCCAGCCCTCCCCGGCAGCGATGCGCAGCAGTACTGAGTTGCCCTCTCGAGCCAGCACCTCGCGACCCTTGCTTTGCTGGTGTAGCACCAACGCCTCAAGATCACCCGCCAACACCACATTACTGCCCTCACCCAAAGGCACAACCGGCAATTTTCGCTTTTTAGCCCAGTGCAGGGCCTGCAGCAGGTCGTCTTCATTGTGCACCGTCACAAAAGCCGCAGCACGCGCCTCCAGATCAAGGGTGTTGAAGCGTCGAAGAGACACATTTTGCTGAGGCGTCATACGGCTCAGCGCCTTGCCTTCAGGGTCAGGATCAAGCCAGCGCTCGCCGCTTCAACGAGATTCAATACCTGATCAAAGCCCTTGTTACCGCCGTAATATGGATCCGGCACCTCGGCCGGCGAACGATCGCGGGCAAAGTCCATAAAAAGCCCTACATGACTTCGACAGCCGCGCGGGCTCATCATCTGCACGTCATGAAGGTTGGCCTTATCCATGGCAAGAATATAATCGAAGCGATCAAAATCGTGTGACTGTAGTTGCCGAGCGCGTAAATGAGCGATAGCGTAGCCGCGCGCTGCAGCGGCATCAGTAGTGCGGCTATCCGGCGCACTGCCTACGTGCCAATCACCGGTGCCGCAAGAATCCGCCTGTACGTTGGCCATCCCCGCTTGCTTTGCCAGGCTTTCGAATACGCCTTGGGCCGTCGGGGAGCGGCATATATTCCCCAAACAAACAAATAGCACCCTGGCGGAATTCGCTTCCTCGGGCATGCTCAGCCCTTCCCTGACAGCGTATCTCGCAGCGCCGCCAGATCGTGCTCAGTATCGATGCCCCCGGGCACCGGATCGCACGCAATCCCGACATGTACGCGAACACCGTGATACAGCGCACGCAGTTGTTCGAGGCTCTCGAGCACCTCAATCGGTGCCGGCGGCCACTCTACGTACTGGTGCAAAAAAGCGGTGCGGTAAGCATAGAGACCAATGTGCCGATACCAGAGGCCGTCCGAGAGCTGTGTGCCGTTAGATGAAGCCTCGGCATCTCGTGGCCAAGGCACAAACGCGCGACTAAAATACAACGCCATGTCGCGGCTATCCCGCACGACTTTCACCACATTGGGGTTTTGCAAGTCTTCCCGAACGCTGATCTCCTCGCACAATGTGGACACGCCAGCATCCGTGTAGGTTGCAAGGTTGTCAGCCACCTGATCAATCACCGTGGGCGGGATCAGCGGCTCATCGCCCTGCACGTTGACCACAATATGTTGTGCATCGAGCTTTAAAGAAGTCGCAACCTCCTGGAGACGATCCGTACCTGACAAATGGCTTGCTGAGGTCATACAGACTTCCGCACCAAAGCCCTGTGCCGCTGCCTGAATACGTTGATCATCTGTAGCAATTACCACCCGCTGGGCGCCTGACTTTGTCGCCTGCTCCCAGACTCTTTGCACCATGGGTTTACCATCGATATCCAACAGCGGTTTTCCCGGCAGTCGAGTGGAGCCGTAGCGCGATGGGATGACAACGGTATACATGGAGAGATCCTCGAAGCGTGCGACTAGCCGCCGTCCGACACGGCAGCCGGTTGGCGAGTGGTAATACTGAGATGCACAAACCCCATTTGCCCCGCTGCATCCATCGCCAGCACTACGTCCTGGTGCGCGGCCTGAGCATCCGCCGAAATAATCATCGGCAAGGTGGTGTCACCTCTAGAAATTTTGTACACAGCCGCTTGCAGCGTGCGCATGCGCCCATCGACCAGCGCTTGCCCATTGACGCGAAAGCCTCCGTTTTCGTCCACCAGTATCTCGATGGATTCATCGACTGTTTCAACCGGAACACCGGTCGCCTCTGGCAAGTCTATACGCAGCTGAGTCTCGCGGGTGAACGTAGTCGACACCATGAAAAAGATCAACAACAAAAAGACCACATCAATCAGTGGCGTCAGATTAATGGCAAGGTCTTCCCGTTGCTGACGACGAAACCTCAAGTGGGAACGCCCTCACCTTCCTCGCTGTGCAGCGCATCCACCAGCTTGATCGTCTCCTGCTCCAGCTCTACGACGATAGCATCTATCTTACCGACAAAATAACGGTGCATAACCAGTGCGGGAATAGCGATAGTCAAACCAGCCGCAGTCGTTATTAGTGCCTGGGAAATGCCGCCTGCCAGCGCACTGGCATTGCCTGTACCCTGCACCATGATCTCGGCAAAAACCGCGATCATACCGAACACAGTGCCGAGCAATCCCAGTAGCGGCGTTACCGCCGCCACGGTGCCCAGTGTATTGAGATAGCGCTCCAGATCGTGCACCACATGGCCCGCTGCTTCCTGAATGCTTTCCTTCATTACTTCGCGTCCATGCGATGCGTTGGCCAAGCCTGCCGCCAGAATAAGCCCCAGCGGTGACGACTGACGCAAGGTACGAAGCTTGCCCTCGTCAAATTCACCCTTTTTCAGCTGCTTCCAGACCGCAGCTAGCAAGTGGGGTGGCGCAATCTTTTTTGGATTAAGGGTATAGGACCGCTCTATACATATAGCGAGCATGAGGATAGAGCAGAGCCCAATGGGCAGCATCAGCCAACCACCCGCCATCAACAGTTCTAGCACAGCATTCCCACCCCTGTGTTCATAATCCGACCATTATAAGCAAACCAGCGCGAAAGCGTGAAGCGCAGGTAACACCATTACAACCAATAGCGCCGCTTCTTGTCTCGCCACAAGGTGAAGGTCGGCGCCTGAGTCGGGGAAAAATCCAGTCTTAGCGCGCCCGCGCGCCAGGTTTCAAGAACCTGTATATCCAGCGCTCTATAACGCATAACGATATCCTCGTGGGGATGGCCGAAGCGATTGGCGTAACCGCTGCTGACAATCACTGTCGAGGGAGAGGAGAACTTGAGCCAGGGCCAGGAGGAGGACGTCTGGCTGCCATGATGGCCCGCCAGCAACCAATCGGCGTCCAAGCCCCGCCCCCAGTATTCCACCAGGGCCCGCTCCTGCACGCTCTCGATATCGCCGGGTAACAACAAACGGGAGCCTCCGACCCTGACCATTAAGACACAGGACGCATTGTTACGCTTGAGGGGTATGGCAACAGCCGGGGACAGAAACTGGAAGGTCGGCCCACCGGGCCATTGCCAGGCCTCGCCCGCAACACAGGGCAGGCCCGGAAGGGTCTGTGCTGGAACGCCACCATAGCGCAGGCGCTGTACACTCACCGTGGCTATGACCGCCTGCTGTCCTGCACTGTGATCCAAATCAGGGTGACTCACTATGAGCGTATCAAGGACGTTCACGCCTTCACTCTGCAGCAAGGGTAGTATCACGCGTGTTGCGATGTTGGGGCCCTCGCGCTGCCCTCCGCCTGTATCGTACAAAAGCGCGTGCGAACCTGCTCGAACCAGCACGGCGGTGCCCTGCCCTACATCGAACACAGTGACTTCGGTTTTCTGCAATGGCGTCTGACCATTTGGCTTATTTGGCAGTAAAACAGGCAAAAACAGCAACACGCTGAGCATACGAAACCACCCCGCCGCTGGCACAACCAACAATCCTATCCCGCACAGCGCTAGCACGATTGCCGGGAGCGCCGTATTCCGCGACAGGTAAATCCAGCTGCCGCCGCGGTCGGCGAGCATCGCACCCAGCGGCAATATTTGCTCCAAAGGCCAAGCAGCGCAGCGCCAAAGCACTGTCTCAAATGGCAATTCGAGCAGATAACTCGCACTGGCAGCTAGAGCCGCCGGCACGACAATCCAGCCCACCAGCGGTATCATAATTAGATTGCCAAGAGCCCCAACCAAACTGGCCCCCTGAAAAAAAAACGCTCCAAAAGGCAGCATCAGCAAAGCCATATAAGCGTGTGTTCCGACGACGGCACGCGCCCTGCCAACGGATCGGCGCCAACACAAATACCACAGCAACCCCGCCACAGATCCGAACGACAACCAGAACCCGCTTCCAATCGCCGCAAGGGGGTTTAGCAGCAGAACAACAAGCGCAGCCAACAACAGGTGGCTCCAGGCGATCGTCAGCCGCCCCGACCACACTGCCGTCAGTACGCACGCCAACATGCACAGAGCGCGCACAGCGGGCAGGGAAAAACCTGCAAGGGCGGCGAACAGAAAAGCCGCCAGTAAGGCGCATAGCCCGGGGACACATGCGCCTGAATATCTGCTGCGAACAAAGAGGCGGGCAAGGGTCGCGCCGAAGAGGTAGCCCATGCCGGCCACAAGTCCCACATGCAAACCGGAAATGACCAGCAGGTGATTGATTCCAAATTGCTGGAACAGGCTCCATAGCGGTTCGTCGATAGCAGATTTATCGGCAACCGTTACGGCGCGCAGCACGGCAGCGATATCAGGCTTGAGGCCCAGTGCCTCTATTCGCGTGGCAATTCGCTGACGCAGGCGGTGGTGCGTGCCACTCACTCCTCGGCCGAGGTATTCGTGGGGCCTGGAGAGCCGCACACTGCCCGTCGCGTGGATGCCTGCCTGCACCAGCCAGGCTTGCCCGTTGTAGCCCCCGGGATTGGACAGACCCCAGGGTTTTTTCAAGCGCACCGGAAACCGCCAGAAATCACCGGGCACCATGCGCCTTGCACCGTAATAATTGAGTAGCACATAGCGTGGCGCAGCACACTCAGCGGGCGCTATTGAATTTACGCGGAACCGGAAGGTCTGCCGTATACCGATACCAGGCACCGCCCTTTGGCTGGGCAATGAAGCAACTTGCCCCTCTACCTCAAGGGATTGACCCACGCAATACGTCGGCAAACGATCATCGAGCAGGAAGTGACCATGTGAGACGCCTACCAAGACGCCCCAGCTAAAGCCGACGAACACTCTCAGTAAACCACGCGACACAGACCGGCTCGGCCAGCGCAAACACACCCGGGGCGCCAGAGCAGTTACCCACAGCACCACAGGAATCACTAGCGACCAGGGAGGCAGTGCGGGAGCGTAGCCGGTCAGTACCAGCCCCAGAACCATGCCAATCATCCATGATTGCATCGTGCAGCTTCCCGGGTGCCCCATTTCTCAATCTTGGGGCGACAGTTTGAATGTTACGGGCGATAGCGCATACTATTGAGCAGCGGATCGTCCAGCACCGGACCGTCAGGGTGGGGCCGGGCTCGCTCAGGCAGTCAAACACACCCCTCAGGGAATTAACACTTCAGTTCTGATCATATAAAGCATGCCAAAAAAGACTCTCAAACAGCTCATGCCCAGTCCCGCTCACCTCAAGCGCATTAAAGGTCTGCACCTGTTCGGCGACTGGCTGCATCAACCCAACCTGTGGCATATCAACCGTTACTCGGCGTCCATGGCATTTTTCGTCGGTTTATTCGTGGCCTTTATGCCGATCCCCGGTCAATCACTGCTCGCCGCGGCCATGGCGTTTTGGTTGAGTTGTAATCTGCCACTGGCCGTTGCCCTTGTTTTTATTACCAACCCGCTCACCATAGCCCCAATGTTCTTCATTGCTTACAAGGTGGGCGCTCTCATCATAGACGCACCGGTTCAGGCGATCGATTTCGAACTGAGCTTCGCGTGGTTGAGCAACGGCCTCAGCACTGTCTGGAAACCGTTTCTGTTGGGCTGTCTGGTTTGTGGCCTCAGCGCGGGAAGTTTGGGCTATTTTGCCGTCAGTATGCTGTGGCGGTGGCAGGTGGTGCACAAGTGGCGGCAGCGCAAACAGCGTCGCTCCGGCACCACACGGTCAAGCTGACCCCGGCGGAGAGAAGTGACTAATGGTCCTGGCTGAGCACTTGCGCAGGCGCCAGGCCCGCTGCCCGCCGCGCAGGATAAATTGCAGCAACAATGCACATAGCAAACGCAACACTACCCACCGCCACCACATCGCGCAGCAGCAGGTCGACCGGCAAGAAAGACACCGGGTAAACGTCTGTATTTAAAAACCGTATTTGCAGCAACTTCTCCAGCGAGGCCACCAGACCGGGAACCGCTATACTGCCCAGCGCCCCCGCGATACTGCCAAGCACCACACCGACGAAACCAATCATGCCACCCTGAATAACAAAGACCCACGCAATGTCTCCTGAGGAGGCGCCCAGCGTGCGCAAAATAGCGATATTGCCCTGCTTGTCCATGACGACAAGTACCAGCGAGGAGACCACGTTAAAAGCGGCCACAGCAATAATCGAAAACAACAGTATAGAAATCAGGCTACGTGAGAGCTGAATCGCGGCATACAGGTTGCCGTGCGTCATCATCCAATTGCTCGTGTAGTGACCCGGGGGCAAACTATCCATCAGTTCCCAACCGATTCGCTGAACATCGAAAAGTTCCGTCGTGCCGATACGAAACCCGCTAACCCTCCCCTCGATATTCGCCAGACGCGACGCTAGCGGCAGGTGCACCAATGCCATTGCCTGATCCAGTTCGGTCCCTGTTTCCAATATCGCGCTCAGGGTGACGGACTGAAAGCGGGTGCTGGACGCATTACCTGACCAACTGGCGCCCGGCGATATCAGTACCAGCTGGTCGCCGATGTTAACCTCCAGGCGTCTGGCCACTCCGGCTCCCAGTATTAAGCCATCCTCTCTATCACGATAACGCTCTGCTTCCTCCGGTTGCAGATACCCGGACAGGATCGTAAAGGAATCGGACTGATCAGAAAAAAGACCTATCCCACGCACTGTCTCAATATCACGGCCATGCATCACCAACGCATCAAATTCAGCAAACGGATCGACCAGACTCACGTTGGGATGTGCCTTCAGGCGCTCGGCGAGTGCTGACCAGTCCGATAGAGGGTCGGTAGAATAAACCGTAATATGAGGAACCAGTGACAGGATACGCTCACGCATTTCCTTGTCGAAACCATTCATGACTGACAGGACGATAATCAACAGGGCAATCGCCAGCACCAGACCCAGCATTGAAAGAGTGGACAAAAATGCAGACAAATGACCCCGCCCCAGCGCGAAGGTATAACGCATAGCGACACGGAGACGCTGGGTCCAACTCATTCGGACTCCAGTAGTTCGCCGTTGCGTAATTCAAGCGTCCGGTGCATGTGCGCCGCTATTGCCGGGTCGTGAGTCACCACAACGAAAGATGCTTGCTCCTCGCCGAGATCATCTATCAGCGCAAGAACCTGATCCGCAGAGGCGGGATCCAGATTGCCCGTGGGCTCATCCAATAACACGCACGCAGGCCTCGCGACCAGCGCACGTGCTATGGCAACACGCTGCCTCTCACCGCCCGACAATTGCGAAGGCCGATGCGTCAACCGATGATTCATGCCTACCCTCGCGAGCATTGCGTCAGCCTGGGAGCATGCCTCTCGCCTTGAGATGCCGGCGATTAATAGCGGCATGGAGACGTTTTCCCGGGCATCAAATTCCGGAAGCAAATGATGAAACTGGTAAACAAATCCAAGACGCTTGTTACGCAATTCGCAACGCGCTGCCTCATTCAGTGATGATAGGTCCTGTCCGGCCATCACAACGCTGCCGCCACTGGGTTCGTCCAGACCTGCGAGCAAGTTCAACAAGGTTGATTTTCCAGAACCAGACGCACCGATAATGGCCACTTTTTCACCGGCCAGCAAACTCAGATTGACGCAACGCAACACTGCCACGGACTTATCGCCGTCTTGGTAGACACGAGACAAATTACTGCAATGCAGAACAACATCATTCATAGCGAAGCACCTCTGCCGGGGATATCTGCGAGGCGCGCCACGCAGGATAGAGCGTAGCTACGAGACTCAGAACCAGTGACGCCAGCGCTACAACAGCAACATCAAACCATTGCAATTGTGCGGGCAGCTCACTAATAAAGTAGACGGTAGGATCGAATAATTTTACGCCCAGCATAGCCTCAATAGCGGCGATAATAGCCGCGATATTACTGGACAACAGCACACCGATAATCACTCCCGTGGCAATGCCTACACAAGCGAGGACCAGGCCGTGGGCAACAAAAATAGCCATAACACCTATAGCTCTTGCACCCATAGTGCGAAGCACGGCAATATCGCGGCGCTTTTCGGTCACCGACATGACCAAGGTAGACACAATATTGAAGGCGGCGACTGCCACCACACTGAGCAACAACAAACTCACCATCAGCTTTTCCATTTTTACTGCACTAAAAAGGGAGCCCTGGGTTTGACTCCAGTCCTGGACGACGTAACGCTCTTCGAGAGACTTGTCCAAGGCTTGCATAATACCGGGCGCCTCGAACAACCCTGCGGTCGCGACCTGCAGCCCCTGCACGCCTTCATCGCCCCCGAGCAAGATACGGCCGGTTCTCAATGAAACATACGCCTGATAGGCATCCTGTTGCGCGCCAATTTCAAACAGGCCCACAACACGTAACCGCTTGCTCCGCGGAAATAGACCCAGGGGTGTTACCGTTAGGCGGGGCACCGTAACGTTGACATGGTCACCTGGCGATACGCCCAGCAGGCTTGCAAGGGATACACCCAACACAACATCAAAGTTATCTTTTTCCAAGCTATCCAGACTTCCCGCTACGATTGAATCCGCCAGGCGTGACACAGATGCTTGCAAATCAGGCTCGATAGCTGTCAGCACTGCGCCGCGCAGCTGGCCGCCACTGACCAGGATGACTTTTTCCGTAATGTACGGCGCAACCGCCAACACCCCGGGCTGCGACTCGATACGCGAACTCAATGTCTGCCAGTCAACAATCGCATCGCCGCGGCCCTCTACATAGCCATGGGGCACCAATGACAAGATCCTCGCGCGCAGTTCTCCGGAGAAGCCGTTCATGATCGAAAGCACAACAATGAGGCTTGCTACACCCAGCACCATTCCCAGCATGGAAACGGTCGCAATGACTGACGTAAAGCGATTACGTTGGCGACTGAAACTGTAGCGGGACCCAATATAGGGCGCGTAATTGGAAATAGCGTGACGAGTGAGACTCGAAGACGAGTCGTCTCGACTCACTGGTCTGCCGGGTAATAACGCCCCGGATTACGCTTGCCGACGTCCCCCTCGCGGGTCTCCTCGTCGCAACGACGCGGATCACCGCCGCACAGGTCACAAGCGGCATCAACTCCCAGTGCACCCATGCCACCGCAAGATCCCTTTATAGGCGGCCTTCCTGCAATAACACCCACTGCCATCGCCGTGATCACGAGGCCCATCACCAATACCGAGATCAGAAAAAGTGTCATATGCCAGCCTGTTTCCCTGTATTGTCGTTCTCTTCAAGGTAAGCGGAAAACAGGGGGGTATGGTTGTGTACGAGTTTATCACCCACCCTGCGTATGAAATATACCGCCAATGCCTGCTCCTGCGCCAGCGCCATGGCCCTGTCCGCGCCGATTACCGCCAATGCGGTGGCCCAGGCATCCGCCACCGTGCAGCTCGGGTGGACAACGGTCACAGACACCAGGTCATGTGCCACGGGCCAACCGGTGCGCGGATCAATCATGTGAGAATAGCGCTGTCCGTCGAGCTGAAAAAAATTGCGGTAATCGCCGGAGGTGGCAATCGCCGCGTCCGTCAGACTAATCGGCTGAACCGCGGATCGCGCACTCGCGTCCGGGCGCTCAATCGCGATTCGCCAAAGGTCCCCTCTGCCGCTGAGGCCCGACAGCCTGATCTCACCGCCTACCTCGACCATAAATCGGTCGATGCCCTGCTGCTGCAGCATTTCTGCAATGCGATCCACTGCAAACCCCTTGGCCAAGGACGAAAAATCCAATGACACCGCTTCGCGCTGCATAATTCGGCCATGCTCAGCATCCAGTTGCAAACGGTCTTGGCCGACACGGTCCAGTGCAGACTCGATGGCTTCCTCCGACGGCGGCATAATCGCCGCATCAGCAGGCCCGAAACCCCAGATATCAACCAAAGGCGCTACGGTCACATCGTAGGCATCGCCACTACGCGCACCGACATCGAGCGCGGTCTCCAGTACTCGCAGAAAATCGCGAGATACAGGGAACCAGACACCGGGCGCCTGCCGGTTAAAACGAACGATCTGGGAATCTGCCTGATAGGTCGACATTTCCGCGTTAACCCGGCCAAGAATGTCCTCGATTTGCGGCTCAATGTCATCGATGAAAAAACCAGCCGGCGCTATTAAAGTGACATGCCAGGTCGTCCCCATAGTCTGACCCGCCAGCTTGAGCGGCGTCTCGACGACTTCACAGGCAGCGGGCAGGAACGCCACGCACAAACAAAAAAGCCACTTTCTCAAGTGGCTCGCCGTTAGATTAGGCAGGCGGTGTCTAGCCACCGAAGTCATCGAGCATAATATTCTCAGGCTCAACACCCAGATCGGTCAGCATCTGGATGACCGCCGAATTCATCATGGGTGGACCACACATATAATATTCGCAGTCCTCAGGGGCGGGGTGATCCTTGAGGTACTCCTCGTACAATACATTGTGAATGAAACCCGTCATGCCATCCCAGTCATCTTCCGGCTGCGGATCCGATAAAGCGACATGCCAGTCAAAATTGTCATTTTCGGCGGCGAGTTGATCGTAATCTTCGGTGTAGAACATTTCGCGCAGCGACCGGGCACCGTACCAGAAAGAAATTTTGCGGGTGCTGTGCAATCGCTTCAGCTGGTCGAAAATGTGAGAGCGCATAGGCGCCATGCCAGCACCACCGCCAATGAAGACCATCTCTGCATCGGTTTTCTTGGCAAAAAATTCACCGAAGGGGCCGTAGACGTTCACCTTATCGCCGGGCTTGAGATTGAATGCCCAGGAAGACATGACGCCAGGAGGAATGCCCTGGCTGCCAGGCGGGGGGGTAGCGACCCGAATATTGAACTTGACGACGCCCTTTTCCTCCGGGTAATTGGCCATAGAGTAAGCACGAATTACATCTTCCTTCACAATCGACTCATGCTTGAAAAATTCAAAGCGCTCCCAGTCTCCCCGGTACTCCTCCTCGATATCGAAGTCGGAAAACTTGACATGGTGCGGCGGACACTCCAGCTGCACATAACCACCCGCGCGGAAGTCTACGCTCTCTCCGTCGGGTAATCGCAACGTGAGCTCCTTGATGAAGGTAGCGACGTTGGGATTGGATTCCACCGTGCATTCCCACTGTTTGACGCCGAATACTTCCTCGGGAACCTGAATTTCCATGTCCTGCTTCACCGCAGTCTGACAGCTGAGGCGCCACCCTTCCTGTGCCTCGCGTTTACTGAAGTGACCCTCTTCGGTAGGCAGCATGGAGCCGCCACCATCAGAAATAATGCATTTACACTGGGCGCAGGTGCCACCGCCGCCGCAGGCGGAGGGAAGAAACAATTGGGCTTCTGACAGTGTCTGCAGTAACTTTCCTCCAGCAGGCACGGTAATCGCCCTTTCTCCGTTAATCAGAATGCTGACATCGCCGCTGCTTACAAGGTAGGACCGTGCCATCAAGATAATTGCCACCAGCAAAAGAACCATACCGGTGAACATAGCGACGCCAAATACGATGGTTATATCCATAACAACTCTATCCCGCTTGGGGTACCTCTAGATGTCAATGCCACCGAACGACATAAAGCCCAGTGACATGAGCCCGACAATAATGAACGTGATGCCGAGACCCTGCAGACCTTCAGGCACATCCGAATACTTCAACTTTTCGCGAATACCTGCGAGTGCGACAATAGCCAACGTCCAACCCACACCAGACCCAGCCCCGAACACCACGCTTTCAGCAAAACTGTAATCTCGCTCCACCATGAACAGGGACGCGCCCAGAATGGCGCAATTCACCGTGATCAAGGGCAAAAATACGCCCAACGCGTTGTAAAGTGCGGGCACAAACTTGTCGAGGAACATTTCCAGTATTTGCACAATCGCCGCTATAACGCCGATGTAGGATAAGAGACCGAGAAAGCTGAGATCCATGTCTGGCAGGCCGGCCCACGCCAGTGCACCGTCGGACAGTAAATAGTTGTATATCAGATTATTGACCGGGACGGTGATGGTCAGCACCACGATAACGGCGATGCCAAGACCGAGCGCAGCCTGAATTTTCTTGGAAATAGCCAGAAAAGTGCACATTCCTAGAAAGAAGGCTAGCGCCATATTTTCGATGAATATGGCCCGTACAAAAAGACTAAGTAGCGCCTCCATCTACGCGCCCTCTCTAACGACGGTGTGCTTAGCCATTTTAAACTCGGGCTCCTCAACTTGCTCCTTACGAAAACTACGCAAGCCCCAGATGAACAGACCAATCAGAAAAAAAGCACTGGGTGGGAGCAGCATCAAGCCATTGGGGACATACCAACCCCCGTCAGTCACGAGCGGCAGAATCTCCACACCAAGCAGCTTGCCGGCACCGAGCAGCTCACGAATGACAGCGACAACGATCAATACCACGCTGTATCCGAGGCCATTCCCGATACCGTCTATGAAACTGGGCAGTGGCGGATTCTTCATGGCAAAGGCTTCGGCACGGCCCATGACGATACAGTTAGTAATGATCAGGCCAACGAAGACAGACAACTGCTTACTGATGCCATAGGCATACGCTTTGAGAAACTGATCCACCACGATCACTAGAGAAGCAATAATGACCATCTGCACGATAATGCGGATGCTGCCTGGAATGTAATCTCGAATGAGGGAAACGCCAAGATTTGAGAATGCACAAACAAACGTGAGTGCCACACACATGACCAGGGTGACTTGCAGCGAGGACGTCACCGCAAGCGCCGAACAGATACCCAGTATCTGCAGGGCGATAGGGTTATTCTTGAAAATAGGCGAAGTTAGCGTTTCTTTAACAGAGTCCACGATCAGGCTTCCCCGGATGTAAGATTATTCAGAAATGGCTCAAAACCGTTCTCGCCAAGCCAGAATTGAACCAGATTGGTCACGCCTCTCGCCGTCAGGGTCGCACCCGCAAGCCCATCTATTTCATAGGCAGCATCAACGTCCGAGGGGTTTACCGTTCCTTTTATCAAGGCAATTGCGACGTTATCATCGCGGTACACTTTCTTTCCCGGCCAGGACGCTTTCCACTGTGGGTTATCGACCTCACCGCCCAGCCCTGGCGTCTCACCGTGCTCGTAAAAACCAAGCCCCGCAACCGTATTGGCATCGGCCTCAAGAGCGATAAATCCGTAGAGTGTCGACCACAGACCGTATCCCCTTATAGGCAAAATAATTTTCTCGATGTCGCCCGATGAGTTCTCGACTAAATAAACCGCCGCGTAATGCTCCAGCCGGGAAATCTTGGCAACGTCCTCCTCGGCATCCAGCGGGTCGGACTCGGCGGGATCTTTCGACGCCCGACGCTGATCATAATCCTTGACGGACACGGCGTCGGTAAACCTGCCTGTTCTGAGATCAACAATGCGGGTCGTTACCTTGGCGAACTGCTCCTCAACACTGGCACCCTCTTCCCACAGTCCGGCAGCTGCAAGGATGTTTCGCTTTTTGTCGATGTCCTTGTTGATCTCCTGCTTCGGCTTCAACACCACAGCGGCCGTCGAGACGATCACTGAACACACCAGACACAGCAAAAAAGCGACCACTAGGGTTTTGCCTATCGTATCGTTACTGGACACGCGCCAACCTCCGCTTAATGTTTGCCTGAACCACAAAGTGGTCTATCAACGGCGCGAACAAGTTGGCAAACAAAATGGCCAGCATGATGCCCTCCGGGAAGGCTGGATTAACCACTCTGATCAGCACCGCCATGACGCCAATCAAAAGGCCAAAAAACCACTTACCTGCGTTTGTCATTGATGAGGATACGGGGTCGGTCGCCATGAATACCATGCCGAAGGCAAAACCGCCCGTCACCAAGTGCCAGTACCAGGGCATAGCAAACGCAGGGTTTGATGACTCCACCGTGTTAAGCAGTGAAGAGAGAATGACCATGCCGAGAAACACGCCGCTGATGATCCGCCAGGAAGCCACACGTGTCAGCAACAGCAAGATGCCACCGATAAAGATCGCCAGGGTAGAGGTCTCACCGATAGACCCGGGCACCGCACCCACAAACGCTTCGGTCCAGGTCCATTGCTCTCTCAGGGCCGCCATACCCTCTGATGCGACCACTGACAGCGCGGTCGCGCCCGTATAGCCGTCGACAGCTACCCACACAGCATCACCGGACAATTGCGCTGGGTACGCAAAATAAAGGAACGCACGACCCGTCAACGCCGGGTTGAGGAAGTTCTTGCCGGTGCCCCCGAATATTTCCTTTCCTATCACTACCCCGAAGCTGATACCGAGGGCAACCTGCCATAACGGAATGTCCGGCGGGCAGGTCAGCGCAAACAGGATAGAGGTAACGAAAAACCCCTCGTTAACCTCATGACCGCGTTTAGATGCGAACAAAATTTCCCAAGAAATCCCCACCAGGAAAGTGACCATGTAAATTGGCAGAAAAAACACCGCACCGTACCACAGGCAGTGCCAGATGTTGCTGCCATCATAGCCTCCGAACAGGCTGATCAGCCATCCCCGCCAGCCCGCTACCGCATAATCGGCAGGCATGACGTCCGTCGCCTGGAACCCGAGGTTATACATACCGTAAAACATTGCCGGGAAGGCCGCCAACCAGACAGTGATCATAATGCGCTTGAGATCTATCCCGTCACGGACATGAGCAGTCGCGTGAGTAACCGATGCTGGCGCATACAAAAAGGTATCGAATACCTCGTATACGGCAAACAGCTTCTGGAAACGACCACCCTCGAGAAAATGAGGTTCGATATCGTCTAAAATTTTTCGCAGACTCACGCCTTACCCCTCCTTCTCGATACGGGTGAGGTTATCCCTGAGTATCGGGCCATATTCATACTTCCCCGCGCAAACATAGGTACAGAGCGCGAGATCTTCTTCTTCCAATTCGAGGCAACCCAGCGCCTGCGCCATCTCGGTGTCACCCACGATCAGGGCGCGTAATAACTGGGTAGGCAGCACATCGAGGGGCATAACCGTCTCATAGCTGCCGACCGGCACCATGGCGCGCTCGCTACCATTGGTGTTGGTTGTCATTGGCAGGGGCTTGCCCCCGAAAAAGCTGCTGAAGTAGATGCCAAGGTTGGAGTGCTTCTTGAAACCGGGCGAAAGCCACCCCATGAATTCACGGTCGCGACCTTCGCGCAACACCGACACCTGATAGTGGTGTCGCCCCAGATAGGCCGTGCCACCCTTGACCGCCCGCCCGCCCAGCACGGAGCCCGATATTACTCGGTTCTCGCCGTTTTTCAGCTGACCGGCACACAAGGCCTGTAAATCTGCGCCAAGTCGGGTGCGCAGCAACCGGGGTGCTTCCACTTGAGGTCCGGCGAGGGCAACAATACGGTCGCTGTAAAGACGCCCGTCGAGAAACAGCCTGCCAGTCGCAATAACGTCCTGATACCCCATGGTCCAAGCGGTTCTCGTCGCGCTGACCCCTTTGAGGAAGTGAATATGGGTGCCCGCCAATCCAGCAGGATGAGGACCACTGAATT
Source organism: Candidatus Marimicrobium litorale (assembly GCF_026262645.1). Classification (NCBI taxonomy): domain Bacteria; kingdom Pseudomonadati; phylum Pseudomonadota; class Gammaproteobacteria; order Cellvibrionales; family Halieaceae; genus Marimicrobium; species Candidatus Marimicrobium litorale. Next base: position 677,429 of record NZ_SHNO01000001.1, on the reverse strand, counting down.
CAGCCACTTCGATATTGCCAGCACTGCCGCGTGGCACTTGCGCACCGGGCCCAACACAGAGGTAAAGCGTGCCACTGGTCAGCTTGGCGAGAAGATCGAGACCCAGAGCGAATGCATCCGCCTGTTCACTGATAATAACCTCGGGGTTCGGTGCCAGCGGCTGGGTGTCAATGGCAGTGACGAAAATAGCCTGAGTGTCGGAGGCCGGATCCGGTACCTTGCTAAATGGCCGCGTGCGCAGTGCTGTCCACTGACCACTGGCCACCATTTGCTCTCTTATAACCTCCGCACTGGGGAGATCACCGACAGAACAGGTTTGAAATGATTCGGCTTCGTCGCCTTCGACATCGATAACGACAGATTGCAAAACACGCCGTTCACCGCGATTGATGGCGGAAACGACCCCCGCTGCTGGAGCCGTATAACGCACTCCCGGCGTCTTTTTGTCGGTAAAGAGCAACTGTCCCAGCTTGACGCGCTCGCCTTCACGCACCGCCATGGTCGGCTTCATCCCTACATAATCAAATCCCACCAGTCCCGCTGCCCGAACCCGGGGAGCGTCTTCAATCAGCTGCCGGGGAGCACCCTCAATAGGAATGTCCAAGCCCCGCTTGATCTTGATCATAGGGTCTGCCTACAGAACCGTTATTGACATATGTGTGAACTGAAAAATGCCTAGAAAACAATCAGATAATCGCGTACGCCAACCCGCTCCAACCACCTGCCTCAGCGCGGACTTTGTTTCTAGGATTCACGCCGCGCGCATTATAACGGAATGCCTCGGCAAAAAACCAGCGTCAGGGGTGAAGTAGTCTGATTTTTAACAGTTTTATCGGTGGCAAACCGCGCTGCAACGTAAAGCTGCAGCCAGCGCGTCAAACCTCTTCCGGATATACGGAATAGTTCATTCCCGCCATCTGCTCCAGAATCCGGTGCACCTGGCAGCTGTAGCCGAACTCATTGTCGTACCAGAGGTACATGACTACCTGCTTTCCGTTGGCGATCGTGGCCCGGGCATCAAAAATGCAGGCGTGTCGAGAGCCGACAAAATCACTGGAGACCACCTCAGGAGACGCGGAAAAATCAATCTGCTTACGCAGTGATGAATGCAGGGCCTGAGCGCGCATGAATTCGTTGACCTCCTCGGCAGTCGTTTCACGATCCAGCGTGAGGTTCAATATCGCCATGGAGACATTCGGCGTGGGGACCCGGATAGCATTCCCTGTCAGCTTACCATTCAGCTGGGGCAACACTTTGCCCACCGCCTTGGCCGCTCCGGTCTCTGTAATCACCATGTTAAGTGGTGCTGATCGACCGCGGCGAGACGCCTTGTGGTAATTATCTATGAGATTTTGGTCATTGGTGTATGCGTGCACTGTTTCGACGTGACCGGCCGCGATACCGAATTCGTCATCCATCGCTTTCAGAGGCGGCGCTATCGCATTCGTGGTACAAGACGCCGCGGAAATAATCTTATCCGACGCTTCGATAATATCGTTGTTAATGCCGGCGACAATGTTTTTCAGGTTCCCTTTTCCCGGCGCCGTCAGGATTACCTTACCCGCCCCTTTACTTTTGAGGTGTCGGGACAGGCCCGCCTCATCACGCCAAACGCCGGTATTATCGATAATGATCGCATTATCGATGCCGTATTTTGTGTAATCTATTTCGTCAGGGGCATCGGCGTAGATGACCTTGATCTCGTTGCCGTTTGCCACAAATGACTGGCGCTCTTCATCCATGCGGATGGTGCCCTCAAAAGCGCCATGCACGGAATCACGCCGCAAGCCACTGGCGCGCTTTTCGATGTCATTAGGCGCCTGACCCTTGCGCACCACAATCGCACGCAAACGCAATCCATCACCTCCGTTGGTCTTGTCGATCAGGATGCGGGCCATGAGTCGGCCTATACGACCAAAACCATACAGCACTACATCCTGCGGCTGGTCGAGAGGCTTGCCCCGCGAGCCCAGCAGTGACGCCAGTTCGCGATTGAGATATTGCTCCAGTGACAATTCAGATTTACTGTCTTCCTCGACAGCAAAACCAACGGCTAGGCGACCCACGTCGATATGAGCCGGACCGAGGTCCATCTGGCTCAGGCGATTAAACACAGGGAAGGTCTCCTTCTCAGACAATTCATTGCCCTCGACCTGGCGCACATAGCGATGAGCCTTCATGATCTCATACACTGAGCGGTTCACCAGCGGCCGGCCGTACATGTAGCACTTGACGTTTTTTTCGCGAGACAGCCGGCCGACGAGGGGTATCATTCCCTCCGCCAGGGCCTCGCGTTGCTTCCAATCCTGGAAATAGTCATCAGGACGTGCTCTTTTACGTGTTGTGGCCATCAGATACCTATGCGTGGGAACCGTTTTATAGATCGCCGCGTATTATCGTCTGATGCCAATTACCGTGCAAGCCGGTATCAGTCAAATTTACGCTCTGTTCGGGCATGCCAGCACCTAATTCGCTATACTCGGGCCGCGCTGACGCTACCTATAACCCATACAGTGACGCTCCCACCATGTTCAGCACATTGCTTGACAATACACCCTGGCCCAGCCAGGCAGGGTCGCGTACGGCACTCGGACCATTTTACGGCTCGGCGGATGCTCGCTGCATCGCCGAAATGGCCTCTCCCGATCACCTGCTGGTTGTGGTCACCGCCGGGACCAGCGCCTGCCTCGCACTGGAGCGGGAGTTAACTTTTTTCCTCGATGCACCCTGTGAGATTGCGGTCTTCCCCGACTGGGAAACTCTCCCCTACGATAATTTTTCGCCCCATCAAGACATTATTTCAGAGCGCCTGAATACGCTCTATCGCCTGCCGGGCATGAGCAGCGGAATATTGCTGGCACCGGTACCCACGCTGATGCATCGGCTAGCGCCTACGGAGTACGTGGCGGGCTCGAGCCTTGTGTTGCAGACAGGCCAGGCCATGGATGTAGAGCGCTTCCGGGACAACCTGCTGCGCAACGGCTACATCAATGTTGAAACCGTTTTCGAACATGGAGAGTTCGCGCTGCGCGGTTCTCTGATCGACATATACCCAATGGGCAGCGCACTGCCCTTTAGAATCGATTTACTGGACAGCGAGATCGACTCAATCAGGACATTTGATCCGGAGAACCAAAGAACCGTAGAACAAGTTGCCAATATTAACCTGCTCCCGGCGCGGGAATACCCGCTGGACCCTGGAGCTGTGAATCGATTTCAGATGAAGTGGTATGACAGCTTTGAAGTAGACCACGACCAATGCCCAACCTATTGTGAGGTGAGCGCCGGCCGAAGCCCGGGCGGCTGTGAGTACTTTCTGCCACTCTTTTTTGACGAGTGCGCTACCCTGTTTGACTACCTGCCAGCCGATAGCGCAATCATCACCACCGGAGACCACCACGGCGCTGCAGAAAGCTTCTGGGGTGAAGTCAACATCCGCCACAAGGAGTATGGCATTGATCCCCGGCACCCCCTGTTGCCACCCGACCGCTGCTTTTTGCCGGTAGACGAGTTCTATCGGGCCCTAAAGGATTTTGCAGTGCTGGAGCTGCGCCACAACCCCGATGCCACGGTACACAGGGAGACCGGTATTCTGCCACCCCCCGACCTCGCAGGCAGTGACCGGGGCGGCTCTGTCAAACAACTCGCTACTTTCCTCGAGAGCCAGCAAGCGCCGGTATTGCTATGCGCCGAATCAGCAGGACGCCGAGAAATTCTTCTGGAATCCCTGCACGCGGAACAACTGAATCCACCAGAGGTGGCAAACTGGTTCGATTTCATCGCCTCAAAACTTCCCTTCGCAATCGCCACAGCACCCATTGATCGCGGCCTGTACAGCGGACCGGATGCGCCCTCGCTAATCTGTGAATCCCAGCTATTTGGGCGAAGAGTCGCCCAGCGAAGGCGACGTAGCCGAGGAGATGACACTACCCCTGCCTCTCCCTTCAAGGAACTCAACGAGCTCCGTGAGGGCGTGCCCGTGGTGCATCTTGAGCACGGCGTAGGCCGCTATCTTGGACTGCAAACGTTAGAGGTGGACACGCAAGTCACCGAGTTCCTCACCCTCGAGTATGACCAAGGCGCGCGACTTTACGTGCCCGTTTCCTCCCTACATCTGGTTAGCCGCTATGCCGGCAGTGACCCGGACCACGCGCCTCTCCACAGATTGGGTTCAGAACAATGGGAAAAAGCCCGTCGCAAAGCCAGTGCAAAGGCCAGCGACGTGGCGTCACAGCTGCTGGAAGTCTACGCAAGACGTGAATCTCGAGAGGGGTATTCCTTCGAGGTACGGGGGCAGGAATACGCGCAGTTCAGTGCCGGATTTCCGTTTGAGGAAACACCCGACCAGGAAAATACGATCGCCGCCGTTATCAAGGATATGGCCAGCAACGGCGTTATGGACCGACTGGTTTGTGGTGATGTGGGTTTCGGCAAAACGGAGGTGGCCTTGAGAGCCGCCTTCATCGCCACCAGTAATGGCAAACAGGTTGCGATGTTGGTTCCCACCACACTGCTCGCCCAGCAGCATTTCGGTTCATTCAATGACCGCTTTGCCGGCTGGCCAATCTCCGTTGAAGTAATTTCACGGTTCAAATCAGCGAGTGAGCTCCGCACCGTGACGGCAAGAGCCGCCGCGGGAGAAATCGATATCCTGATTGGCACGCACAAATTACTGCAGAGCGACTTTCACTTTCACGACCTGGGGCTCCTGATCATAGATGAGGAGCACCGATTTGGCGTCAAGCAAAAAGAAATCATCAAGGCGATGCGATCAGAGGTCGACATCCTCACATTGACCGCCACCCCAATCCCAAGGACCTTGAATATGGCACTGGGTGGCCTGCGTGACCTCTCAATCATTGCCACGCCACCGGCTAGAAGACTCTCAATAAAGACCTTCGTCAGAGAGCACAATGTCGCACTCATCAAGGAAGCGGTACTGCGGGAGACGCTCAGGGGTGGACAGGTCTATTTTCTCCACAACGAAGTGAAAACTATTGAAGAAACGGCACGGAAACTGCGCGAATTACTGCCGGACATCAACATTGCGGTCGCACATGGCCAGATGCGCGAGTCCCAACTTGAGCAGGTCATGTCCAGCTTCTACCACCGGCAGCAGCACGTGCTCCTGTGTACGACGATTATCGAAACCGGCATCGATATTCCCAACGCCAATACGATCATTATCGAGCGTGCGGACAAGTTCGGCCTTGCACAATTGCACCAGTTGCGCGGCCGCGTTGGGCGGTCCCATCACCAGGCCTATGCCTACCTTCTCACCCCTCCCCGCTCGGGCATAACACGGGATGCACAAAAGCGACTGGAGGCAATCGAGGCTGCAGGCGATCTCGGTGCAGGCTATCTACTGGCAACCCACGACCTTGAAATTCGTGGCGCGGGAGAGTTACTTGGAGACGAGCAGAGCGGGCAGATTCACAGCGTCGGCTTTTCCATGTATATGGATATGTTGGAGCGAGCGGTAGATTCACTGAGGCGAGGAGACATACCGGATGCAGACGCACCACTCGATCAGGGTACCGAGGTAAAACTGCATGCCCCTGCGCTGATCCCCGAAGATTACCTGCCGGATGTAAACAGTCGCCTCATATTGTATAAGCGCATTGCCGCCGCTGCGGATGATAGTACGCTCCGTAGTCTGCAGGTAGAAATGATAGATCGTTTTGGCTTGCTACCCGGGCAGGTCAAAAATTTGTTTCTGGTGTCGCACCTGCGCATCCGAGCCCAGGCACTCGGCATACGTACTATCGAAGCCGGATTGGAGGGTGGTAGTATCGATTTCAAAGAAACAACACCGGTTCATCCATTGAGCCTGGTCAAGCTGGTCCAGTCAGATCCTCGGGCATTCAAACTCGCAGGAGAAACGCGACTGAGATTTGAAAAGGAACTCTCCGATATCACAGCACGACACGACTACATGGAACAACTAATGGATATCTTCTGTGCCGATCTGAATGAGAAAAACAATGGTTAAAACATTTGCTGCTCTACTTTCCCTCCTGCTCGGCGGCCTCTTGTTGCTGCCTGCGCTGGCTGCCCATGCCGAAAATGACAAATGGTATCGTGTCGAGATCCTGGTTTTCGACAATCCGGCCGGCGCCAACGCGGAGGAATGGGAAGCACTGCCGACACTCGCCTACCCTGACAAAACAACCTACCTGATAGAGCCCGATCACCCCCTCGCCCGGCCATCTGGCAAACCATCGGCAGCCGAACAACCCCACAGTCGGATCGCACCGTCTGCAACGGTGCCAACATCCTTGTCTGCGATGCCATTTTCAACGCTGCCCTCAAGCCAACGAGAGTTTAACAGCGAGGCAGCGCGATTGGCCCGCGAGGAGCGCCACGACGTCCTCTTCCATCAAGCCTGGTTAATGCCTATAGGGCCGCAATCAAGGGCGATACCTATCGTACTGGACACGTCGGGAGATGACGCATACTGGACCCGGCTGCAGGGCACCGTGACGTTGTATGTGTCGCGCTACCTGTACCTGAAAACCGATCTCTGGCTGAACACATCGGGCGACTACCTTGACAGCGACTGGCGCATGCCCGCGCCGCCACTGGGCCCTGTCACCTCCAGCGCGGATCTCACTAGGGCACCTGACCCTCTTGCCGGAGGAATAGCCTTTAGCAATTCGCTCGACAGTCCCACCACGACAACGAATGCAACCACGTCGTTAGCTGCCCCAGCGCAACCACTTGATGACTGGAAGGACAATGATAGATCACAGGCCGTGTACCCGGACGTCCTGCAAGAACCGGTTTACCCTTTCCGTCATGCGGTCACCCTGCGGCAGATCCGCCGTATGCGAAGCACGGAAATCAATTACATCGACCACCCAATGGTCGGGTTGGTCATCAAGGTCACGCCGTTGCCCGGCACGTCGCGGTAACGCAGCAAACTCACACCCCGCCTCAGGTTATGCTCGCCCCCGCAGGAAGCTTTGCAACAGTGATGCAACGACTTGCGCCTCGCGCTGTAAAATCTCGCGCATCGATGTGAGCGTAAGGGGCATATCACCGAGGCCCGCTGCCGCGTTAACCACCATACATACCGCTGCGTATGGAATATTCAACTCTCTTGCCAGTGCTGCCTCGGGCATCCCGGTCATGCCCACCACATCGCAACCATCACGCGCCATGCGCTGCACCTCCGCAGCCGACTCCAGCCGAGGACCCTGTGTTACGCCATGCACGCCACGAGGTTCGAGTCCAATACCCGCCGCAGCGGCAGCACCGAGCAGGTCATCACGCAATGCAGAGTCGTAGGGTTCAGTAAAGTCGATGTGTAACAGATGGCCGTCCTGCCCCTCGTCAAAGGTATGCTCTCTGCCCCAGGTGTAGTCGATCACCTGGTCAGGCAGCAACAGTCGGCCTGTTTTCATCGATGCAGAAATACCCCCAACTGCATTAATCGCCACAATGGCGTCGATATCAAACGATTGCAGCGCCCACAGGTTTGCCCGGTAATTGATGCTGTGCGGCGGAATCGCCGCGGGACTGCCATGCCGCTGTAGAAAATAGATTTTTGTCCCGTCCAGCAGGCCCTCCTGTATCGGTCGCGAAGGCGCTCCGTAGGGGGTATTCACCGGGTGCTCTGCTATCCGCTCAAAACCGTCAAGCTCTGCCACCCCGGTACCACCGATGATCGCGATCGACGGCATGTTAACTGGGCCCCCACACCGGTCGCCCGATCATGAGTGTGGCTGGAGAGCCGATTAGCAAGAGCGCTTGCTGTGCATTCGGACAAACCAGATGAAGTGGCTGCGCGACACCGTCAGCGAATAACTCAGATGGACTATTACAGTGTGTCAGACGTGTTATTTTTGGCAAAATGTTTCCTGTTGTTTAGACAATTTATTCATGTGCGAATCATGGGACCGCCCCCTTCGGATATATACATTCGAAATAGGATTTAAGTCAACTCTGCAAATTCAGTGCAAGCAGCTGATCTTGTTTGAAAAGAAATGATAGACAAGGAAAAAGCCTTGTTACGGGGCTGGGCATGACGGATCTGCCGCGCGGTGGACAGAACGCCGCAGCGTGATATGTTGAATGAACACGCATTGATACACCCCGAGGGGTATCCGAATGAAAATGCTGAGCCCTGTCCCCGGCACCTGGTACAAGGATTTACAAACAAACGAGTTGTTTGAAGTCATCGATTGGGACCCAGATCAGTTAACCATCGAGACTCAGTATCTCGACGGTGAAGTATCCGAATACGATCTGGATGCCTGGCGGGAAATGCGACTGGAGCAGGCAGAGGCACCTGAGGACTGGCGAGCCGCTTTCGAGTTGGATGATCACGACACACGCGACCCCGATGCACCGCTGCAACCCGAGGAGTGGTGTAGCCCGATCAACTCCATCGAGACCGACGTTATGTATGGCGTTGAAGACATCTGAACGAGCAGCCAGCGCCTTGAGGCGGAGAATTCGCTGTGTGCACCCTACCGACCCATGGAGATCCTCTGCGGACACAGGCTGACGCTGCGCCATCGGGCTTGCATCCCACCGCAAACTGTATATACTTACAATACTGTATAAATAAACAGAGCAGCGGCCATGGAAAAACTCACCCAGCGGCAACAGCAGGTTCTCGATCTCATTCGACAATACATTGACGATACCGGTTACCCGCCAACGCGAGCGAATATTGCAGAGCATCTTGGCTTCAAATCTGCCAATGCTGCCGAAGAACACCTCAAAGCACTGGCCCGCAAAGGGGCTATCGAGATGATTGCTGGGACGTCGCGAGGCATTCGTCTGCCCGCCTCATCGGGGCTTCCCATAATAGGCCGTGTTGCAGCGGGCAATCCTATCCTGGCCGAGGCGCATATCGAAGACTACTGTGCGTTGCCCGCCAGCTTCTTCAAACCCTCGGCAGACTATTTCCTGACGGTTCACGGTGACAGCATGATCGATGTCGGGATTTTCGACGGCGACCTGCTCGCTGTCCACAGCACCCCTGTCGCTGCCAATGGCGACATCGTCGTCGCTCGCATCGATGACGAAGTGACTGTAAAACGCCTTAAGAAGACGAACAAGCGGCATATCCTTCTCCTACTGCCGGAAAACGAGGATTACAGCCCGATCAAAGTAGATTTGAAGGCACAGGATTTCGCTATTGAAGGTTTGAGCGTGGGTGTTTTACGGCGGAATTAAATAGCGACCAAGCTGAAGCTACGCGGTGTCAGCGCTGTTCTGATGCAGCAAACTAGTGAAGTACTGGCGGCGCCTCTGCAGTCACTTCGACTCCATCAACCATTTCGGAGGCTTCAGCGGCAGCCTGCACGCCCGCCTGGATCATCGCTTTAGCGACCTCCAGCGTATTGTCCATCATATAGGCTTGGCTCTCCTGCGAGAAACAAATCCTCACCAGTGGATTATCTTCATCATCGCTGCGCTGCAGGACAAATTCACCGTCTCCGCAATCAACTATTTCCAATAGGGACGTAGCCACAAATGGCCTCCTGTGGTTGCTGTGTTTCCTATTCTAGCAGCATGTGCCGCGGCCAACCAACACTGTCCCGTATCCACTGGCCAGGACTTGAACCATGTCTCAATACTTCAGGTTTTTTTCTTCTTTCTGGCACTGCCGCTGCTCTTTTTACTGACTTCCTCTTCCCACTTCCCAGCGCGATACCAAGCCTTCCACCCTGTTGCCTTATCGCCTTTTTCCGTCATGACATACTGCTCCTTGGTCTTGCGACTGAAGCGTACCTGCGCCGGATTGCCGTCATCGTCCTCAACCGGCGCACTGAAAAGAAACGCGTACTTGGGGTCGATTTCGCTCTGGTGCGGCAACAGCTCTTTGACCAGCGGCGCCCGGGTCTCTCGATTTCTTGGAAACTGGCTCGCAGCAAGAAACAGGCCCGAAGCCCCGTCACGCAAGATGTAGTGATCCTCCACTTTGCGACATTCTAGCTCCGGCATGGGAACCGGGTCCATCTTGGGCGGAGCCGCCTCCCCGTTGCGCAATAATTTTCGCGTATTTTTGCAGCTTTCCGACATACAACCGAAATATTTGCCGAAGCGACCGTTCTTCAGCTGCATCTCGGTGCCACATTTGTCACAGTCCAGCGTGGGGCCTTCGTAACCCTTGATCTTGAATTTACCGGGCTCTATCTCGAAGCCAGAACAATCTGGATTATTGCCACACACATGCAATTTGCGGGTCTCGTCTATCAGATAGCTGTCCATGGCCGTGTTACACAGAGGGCATCGGTGTTTGCTGCGTAACAGGCGCGATTCAGCTTCATCATCCGCGTCCTCTTGCACCGCCTCATCACCAGACGTGAGGTTGAGCGTTGTTTTACAGCGCTCCTTAGGCGGCAGAGCATACCCTGAGCATCCCAAAAATACGCCTGTGCCCGCGGTTCGAATCTGCATCGGTCGCTGGCAGCTAGCACACGCAATATCCGTCATGGTGGGCTCATTGGGCTGCATTCCGTCCGGCTCGCCCTGTTCAGCCTGTCCTAACAGATCACTGAACTCGGCGTAAAAGTCATCTAGCAATTTGTGCCACTCAAGCGAACCCTGTGCCACCTCGTCGAGGTGCTCTTCCATTGAAGCGGTAAAACCGTAATCCAGCAGCTCGGAAAAACTACCCTGAAGACGCTGCGTCACAATATCGCCGATTTTCTCTGCGTAGAAACGCTTATTCTCCAGTCGGACATAACCACGATCCTGAATGGTCGAAATAATGGATGCATAGGTCGAGGGCCGGCCAATACCGCGCTTCTCCAGCTCGCTCACCAGCTTGGCTTCGCCGTATCTAGGCGTGGGCTTGGTGAAGTGCTGGGTGGGATCAAGCGCCTGTACGGTAAGCACTTGCCCCTCCGACAGATCCGGCAGAACAACATCTTCTTTACGACCCGCAGGCGGCTGGACGCGAGTAAACCCGTCAAAGCGAATAATACGGCCTTTCACATTGAGGAGGTAATCTCCCGAGCCGGCAGTAATCGTTGTCGATGTGTATTGCGCATCAGGCATCTGGCACGCGACAAACTGGCGCCAGATCAGCTCATACAGTCGCTCTGCATCGCGCTCCATGCCTTTCAGCGACGTCTGAAGCACGTTGACACTAGAGGGACGGATCGCCTCATGGGCCTCCTGTGCGTCGTCTTTTGAGGCATAGAGTCGCGGCTCGGCCGGGAGATAATCCGCGGAGAAATTTTTACCGATATAAGCCCGGCATGCCGCGACCGCATCCGCACTCAAATTGGTGGAGTCTGTGCGCATGTAGGTGATATAGCCTGCCTCATACAGTCGTTGGGCAAGAATCATGGTCTTCTTAACACTAAAGCCGAGGCGCGTGCTGGCGCCCTGCTGCAGCGTAGAGGTGATATAGGGCGCAGTCGGTCGTGAGCGTGTCGGCTTGTCCTCGCGCTTGACCACAGACATCGGCAGCGCCTCAAGCTCCGCTACGGCCGCTTGCGTCTCTGCTCCATTGTCAGGTCGAAATTCTTCTCCCTTGTGCTTGCGCACCTGGAACCGGACGGTCTCATCTTGCCCGGTAGCGATGTCCGCATGGATTTCCCAGAATTCCTCAGGCACAAAAGCGCGTATTTCCCGCTCACGTTCCACGATGAGCCGAACAGCAACAGACTGCACACGTCCCGCTGACAGTCCCCGCGCCACCTTGGACCACAATAGTGGCGAGACCATAAAACCGACGACACGATCGAGAAAACGGCGCGCCTGCTGTGCGCGCACACGGTCCATGTCGATTTCAGACGGATGCTTAAAGGCCTCGGTTATTGCCTTTTCCGTGATCTCATTGAAAACAACCCGCTGATAACGTGAGGTGTCACCGCCGATGGACTCCCTCAGATGCCAGGCAATCGCTTCACCCTCACGGTCAAGGTCTGTTGCGAGGAAGATAGCGTCAGATTTCGCCGCAAGTTTGGTCAGTTCGTTAACGACTTTTTCCTTGCCGGGTAATACCTGGTAATTCGCTTTCCACCCCTTGTCGGGATCTATCCCCATGCGACGAATCAGCTGTTGCCGCGCATTTTTCTTCTTGAATGCGGCCTTTTGCTTGGGAGCCATCTTGCGTGTGCGGGCCGCCTGCTCGGCGCGCTTCTTCGGATCAACCTGCTTGGTGTTGCTGCCAGACGTAGGCAAATCGCGAATATGACCAACACTGGATTTGACCACGAAATCGGGCCCCAGATACTTGTTGATAGTCTTGGCCTTGGCCGGCGACTCGACAATAACGAGTGATTTACCCATAAGTTCCCTGAAGTAAGACCGCTGCCACAACAACCAGTCGTTGGCCAGTCGGAAAAAAAAAGCATATATAAGGCGCAATTCGGCCGGGGTCAAGGAAAATGCGTTTTATTCCTCGACCAGCGTCACGCTCCACTGCTCCAAAAACGCGACGATTTGGTCGATTGCGTCCTCCCCTGCCGACTCCGTCCAGTAAATGCCACAGCTGAACTCATCGGCTCCGACAGCCAACACCTCAACCACCAGGTGATCGAGCGCGTCCGGGGCTGCACGTCGCGAACCCACTGACTGCCATCCCTGAGCAGAGGACAGCCATGCGCATGCATCAGAGGGTTTGCCTCTGGCGGGCCGCAACCGCTTACCGTAATAAATTACGGGGGCGGACGGGCGCGGTGCAAGGGCAGCGCCGGGAACGTCGCGAAACTCCACGAACAAGCCGCTGAGGGCTGCGTACTCTCTCAATCGCGCTGTTCTACGCTGGCTTTTGCTGGGCAGGAAATGTGACAGAGGTGCCAGAGCCAGCGCAACCACAAACAGGATAAGTAGGTAGGTCACAAAGAGAAGTCCTGATACATATCAATCACTCATAAAAATTTATAGACGCCGCATTGAATGCACGTGTCCGGGTCATATTCTATGCTATAAAGGAGTCGAACTCACAACCGGGGCGGAGTCCTGTCATGTCCAAGTACACCAAAATTCTGGTGGCGATTGATCTCAGTGAAGATTCCACTGTGGTCATGGAGCGCGCTCGCGCCATCGCTGATATCGAAGGCGCGGAGCTGCATTTGCTTCACGTTATCGAGCCGTTGAGTTTCGCATATGGCGGCGATATCCCTATGGACTTTTCCAGCATCCAGGAAGAAATCCAGCAGCAGGCGACACAACAGATGGAGAAACTCGTTGAACGCTACAGCATTGACTCGGGAAATCAACATATCTTGCTGGGGAAGCCGGAAGTGGAAATACACGCCAAAGCCGAAGAGCTCCAGTCCCAGCTCATCGTCGTAGGTAGCCACGGCCGCTATGGTCTTGCCCTGCTAATGGGTTCTACTGCCAACGGCGTGCTGCATGGCGCGAGCTGCGACGTCCTGGCAGTGAGAGTCGGAAAGTAATCAACAAGTACTCATCGCAAGCACTCACGGGGTAAATTTTCTCAACAGTGCTTTTTCGTCCGCAGGAAACCCTGCAGCGATACCGCTGCAAACGGCCAGCTCAGTTCATCGCCATCGGCATGACGCAATACCGGTATCGACAGGCCATAGCGCTCAAACAAGGCATCGGACTCGGCAATATCGACTACCTCCAGAGCGATCCCACCAACCGATGGCGACACCTCGGCGACGACGGCGGCCGCCAACTCGCACAAGTGGCAGCCACTGGTACTGAACAGTGTAAGACGTTGCATTACTCCTCACCGTGCTTTGCGCTATAGCCCGAGCTATGACACCATGTTTAGATTATCGCAGGGTGATTTGAGACCCTGTGTAACCTGACATTAAGATTGCTAGTCAGGTACAATAATATGAACTAGCTATCGCGACCACCCCTCGATACTGAACACCATTGAGCGTGCGCTCGGAGTAAATTAGTGGCTCTATTCTCCCAACCGACCGCCAGAGCACTGGCCATACTGGATTTGCTGATGGCCAATCCACAGCAGGCCTTTGGATTGACCGAGATGACGAGGCGGCTCAATCTTAACAAGGCCACCTGTCATGCTATCCTCACCACCATGGCCAATTACGGGTTTCTGGTCCAGCACCCAAAAACCAAGGCCTATCGCCTTGGACCCTCTATTATCGCTGCCGGAAACGCAGCCTTCGCACAGTTCCCGGTTCTTGAATACGCTCGCCCCGAGCTGGAAGCGCTGCAAAATGACCTCGATATCGGATTCGCAGTCACCGGTCGATCCAAGTTGCATCAGGTCTTGCTGGCCCTGTATGGCCACGCCACACCACTCATAGATTCCTTCCAGCTGGGATTGCGCCTACCCAATACCGCACCGGTTGCAGCCTGTTTCACCGCTTTCTCAGACGCCAAGTATCTTGAAGCCTGGCTCACCCGCGCCCATGAATCACGAGGCGATTTTGATGAAAAGCTGGACAAGAAACTGCGAGTGTCGCTGATTGCCATCCGCGCGAGGGGGTACGAAGTAAGCCTGAAAACCCACGCTGAGGCAGCATTGCGGGAGGAACTTGGAAGAATCCATAATTCCTGGAGTCTGACTGAGCTCGAGGATGCGGCCAATCGTTATCAACACGACCTCTGCGATGAGCACTTTCATCTGGATCGGGTGGACCCGAAGGGTCGCTATAACGTGAGCACAATCACGGTGCCCGTGTTCCTGAATAACAAGCTTCCCGTGATGTGCTTTGTCGCGGGGTCCTTCGACAAGCCCATCAGCGGCAATCAGGTAGAGGAAATTGCCGCGCGCATCAAGGCCTCCGCAGACCGTATTACGACCCTGGCCAGTGGCCATGAAGATATCAGCTAGCGTCAGCATCACATGCGCCTATAGAACTCGACGTGCCCGATTCACAGGACTATCAGAATAGGAAAGCCAGCTTCGAGCGCATGCTGACCGTGTACGGCCGGAAACCTGTACTGGAGGTCCTGAACGATCACACCCTCGACTGCCATGCACTGCATCTTTCCGACAGCAATCGGACAGGCGGCATCGTCACAGAGATTCAACAGAAAGCGGAGCAGCGACACATACCCATCAGGGTTCACGCGCGCGCGGAACTGGCCCGCATTTCCCGCAATGGCAAGCAGGACCAGGGCGTAGCACTTGATGTGCTGTGTCCTGGCTTTCAGCAGCTGGATGATTTTCTGGCAAGCACACCACTGCGACCGGGGCGGATCCTGGCCCTGGATGGCATTACTAATCCACAGAATCTGGGAATGATTCTGCGCTCGGCAACGGCCGGAGGCATTGACGGCATTCTGCTGCCCCGCAAAGGAAGCGCGGCGCTGGGACCACTGGTTATCAAAGCCAGCGCCGGAACCGTTTACAGAGCCCCCATTTTACTCTGCGACGAGCTACCACAAGCCCTGCGGCGCTGCCGTGAATTAGGTGCAATCATTTGCACACTGGACGCCGATGCAACGGACTCGCTGTTCGAACAGCGCAACAAGGGACTTTGGGTTTATGTGCTCGGCAACGAGACCAACGGCGTGGGGCAGGAGGCCCGAGCACTCTCGGACAAGCGCCTTGCAATTCCCATGCACAACGGCGTGGAATCGCTCAACGTCGCTGTGACGGCTAGCCTGATCGCTTTTTCCACCTATTTGGACAGGTAGCTCATGCCCTCTTCCAGCCCTTGCAGTGTCAGCGGATACATCTTCCCCTCCAGCAGCTGGTTGGTAATCGCGACTGACTGGGTGTACTGCCAATCCTCTTCGGGCGTCGGGTTGAGCCATATAACCTTATCGTAGACATCCTGCATTCTGCGCATCCATAGCTCCCCCGCCTCCTCGTTCCAGTGCTCGACCGAGCCGCCTGGCTGCACAATTTCATAGGGAGACATGGAGGCGTCACCGACAAATACCACCTTATAGTCGTGGCTGTATTTGTGCAGGATATCCAACAGCTGGGTCCGCTCATTATGGCGCCGCACGTTATTGCGCCACACGCTCTCGTAGATGAAATTATGGAAGTAAAAGTTTTCCAGATGCTTGAACTCTGTACGCGCGGCGGAGAAGAGCTCTTCACACACCTTCACATGCGGATCCATGGAACCGCCAACATCCAGAAACAGCAATACTTTCACCGCGTTGTGCCGCTCCGGCACCATTTTTATATCCAGAAGGCCCGCATTGCGGGCTGTCGAGCTGATAGTGTCATCCAGATCGAGTTCTTCGGCAGAACCGGTGCGCGCGAACTTGCGAAGGCGCCGCAGGGCGACTTTGATGTTGCGCGTGCCCAGCTGAACGGAGTCATCCAGATTTTTGAAATCTCGCTTGTCCCAGACCTTTACTGCCTTCTTGTTTTTTCCATTTGGGCCAACACGAATACCTTCAGGGTGATATCCCTCCTGCCCAAACGGTGAAGTGCCGCCCGTACCGACCCACTTATCGCCGCCCTCATGCCGCTCTTCTTGCTCCTCCAGTCGTTTTTTGAACTCTTCGATCAGCTTTTCGAGACCGCCCAATGATTCAATTTTGGCTTTTTCTTCCTCCGTCAGGTTCTTCATAAACTCTGAGCGCAGCCAGTCGTCAGGTATTAGCGCCTCGATAATATCGTCGAGTGCTTCGAGCTCCTTGAAATGCAATCCAAAGGCCCGATCAAACCGATCAAAATATTTTTCGTCTTTTACAAGGCAGGTGCGACTGAAATAGTAAAATTCATCGATGTCGCAAAACGCGACCTTGCGTTTGAGCCCCTCCAATAAATCGAGCAACTCTCGGGTAGTGACGGGAACGCCGCCGTCACGGAGGCCTTGGAAGAAATTGATCAGCATGGTTCGCCCGCTCGCCGCCAGAAGCCCTAACGGGTCTCCCTACGATGCATGAATGCGAGACGCTCTAGCAAATGCACGTCCTGCTCGTTCTTCAGCAATGCACCATAGAGCGGCGGAATTGCCTTGCTGGGGTCGCGATTCTTGAGAATCTCGTCTGGAATAGAGTCTGCCATTAACAGCTTTAACCAGTCGATCAACTCCGATGTCGATGGCTTCTTTTTCAGACCTGGAATTGACCGCACATCGAAGAATACCTCCATCGCCTCCTTCACAAGTTCATTAGCAATATCGGGATAGTGCACATCGACAATTTCACGCATCGTGTCTCTATCGGGAAAGTTTATAAAATGAAAGAAACAACGACGCAAAAAAGCGTCGGGAAGCTCTTTTTCATTATTACTGGTTATAATAATGATCGGGCGATGCTTTGCTTTGATGGTCGCCCCGGTTTCGTAGACAAAAAACTCCATCCGGTCCAACTCCACCAACAAGTCATTCGGAAACTCAATATCTGCCTTGTCTACCTCGTCAATGAGGAGCACGACCTGCTCGTCGGCATCGAATGCTTCCCAAAGCTTTCCGCGCTTGATGTAGTTCGCGATATCCTGAACCTTGTCATCGCCCAGCTGCGAATCCCGGAGCCGCGATACTGCATCGTATTCGTAAAGCCCCTGCTGCGCTTTCGTCGTTGACTTGATGTGCCATTGGATCAAGCGTTTGCCGAGAGCCTGAGCTACCTCTTCCGCCAGCATCGTTTTTCCTGTACCGGGCTCCCCCTTTATCAGCAGAGGCCTCTCCAGTGAAACAGCCGCATTGACCGCCATGCGCAGGTCTTCAGTAGCAACGTAGCGTTCTGTGCCTTCAAACTTCATTTTAAGCTCTACTCCAAATTCGAAAGTCGATCAGATTACAGATTGCCGGTCGGCTAATCAACACTCTCGCGCCGATCCGCCCCAGTGTCCGTGCCGTCAGGCGAACATTAGCGGTCCGGCTGGACCTTTGTCTTTTCCCCGCGACGCGCTTGCCCTCGCGTGCGAAACACGAGGGCTTGCAGCAAGAGTGCGATAGTGAGACCAACTGCGAGCATAAAAACCAATGGTTTTATCGCATGCTGAGCTGCCTCAGGCCCCTCCGTCATGAGTTGGAAACCGGCTACTATGAGTGCAGGCGCCAGCGTTGCCACACCTGGCCCAGGATATGCCGGCGTCAATAGCAGCGCCGCCATTATCAGAACTACCAGCGCTGCCCAAAACGGCCGCCAGGAACGCCACGACCACCATGCCGTATACAGCACCAGGGTGCCTGCCGCGCCAAGGTAGAGGTATAACCCCAGCAAGTATGTACTCTCATTTAACATGTAAGCTCTACTCCACCCAATGAACGATATGCTCGTCGAGGCCATCGGGGTGTACGTATTCCTCCGATATAGCCCGCCCCCTGATGGATACTCCCGCCTCATGAACGGTATGTGCGCTGCCGCTCTCCAGCGGATGCCAAGAGGGAAGCCGTTCACCGCGGGCACGCAGACGATAAGCGCAAGTACTGGGCAACCAATCTAGTCCGTGCCAGTCCGACACCTTCAAATCGAGACAACTGGGTACCAGCGACGTGCGCCGGCTGTAGTCGGAACAGCGACAGGTCTTTTCGTTAAGATACCTGCATCGCACCTTGGTATAGACTACCTCACCGTCATCTTCATCTTCCAGTTTGTGCAGGCAACACTTGGCACAACGATCACAGAGCGCCTCCCACTCAGTGCGATTGAGTTCGTCAAGCCCCTTACTGTTCCACCAGTCACTCACCGGCGGCTTCCTTATCTGCCTTTCCGGGTTGGGGCGGCAATTGCAGGTAGTACCCTTGCTCGCAGATGCTTTCTATCACCTCTGCCGCATCAGCTCTCGCCAACTTGCGACTCTCACCCAGCAACAATGTCATTACAGATTCTGGCGCACCAAATGAAGCGAGCAAACCCTCGGGCACCGCTTGTGTACCGCATTTTTTTTCAACATACAGGTACATACCCTCTTTGCGACTGCTCTTGAATATTTCACAGAGCAGCTTCATCCGACTGTCCCTGCGAGGAACTCGCGCAATGGTGTGACCACCAGGTCCTGACGCCACCCAGACCAATGCTGCGGCGTTCTGATTGCCACACCCGCTGCCTCACGCAGCAATAATTCATAGTCTCGCTTGCTTGCCAGAATCTCTGGCTCCACCCCCAGACGTTGGGCCTCGTCTCGTACTCTCGCCTTGAGCTCCTTCATGCGACCTCGCTGCTCGCCATTCAATGGCGAGGGCAGCGGCTCCGGCAGAGCTGCCTCTGGCAGGGAACGCTGCTCCTCCATCAAGTCGAGCAGCTCCATGCCGTGATGTTTTATTACGCCAGCAGGAAGACCACCGATGCTGCTCAACTCCTGTGGGGACATCGCCGGGCTCAACGCGACCTGCAAACAGGTCTGGTCGTCGATAATCCAGGCCCGGGGCTTGTTGCGCTGTTTTGCGGTTTTCTCCCTCCATCGACACACCGCAGCCAGCGTAGCGAGCTGCCGAGGGTTGAGCTTCCAGGCCGATTTTATTTTTTCATGCGGCTCACTGTCAGACAGGCTAAGTGATGCCAGAGCGTTGTTTCCATCGGATAGCACCCACTCCAGCCTGCCCACCTGTTCACAACGCCGATGAAGCTCGCGCCAAACCCTGAGCAGCCAGGTCACATCCTGCGCTGCATACTCACACTGGGATTCTGTAAGCGGACGTTGCAACCAGTTTGAACGTGTTTCACCCTTGGGCAAGTCAACATCACAGATCTCTTGCACCAGAGCCCTGTAGCCAAGCCCAAAACCCATCCCCAGGAGTGCCGCAGCGCGTTGGGAGTCAAACAGGGGAACGGGTAACTGCCCTAGCCAGCGCTGAAAGACCTCAAGGTCTTCGCTGGCGGAGTGCAGAACCTTTAGTACCGAGGTATCGGCGAAACAGTCGACCAGCGGTGAGACGTCCGAAATTTTGGTTGGGTCAACCAACCATGCTGTTTCACTTTCCGGCGGATCAGAGGCGAAGCAAAGTTGCAGTAAGCCCACTTCGGGATAGAAGGTATTGCGTCGCATGAACTCCGTATCGACCATGACAGCCCCGGGGCTTGTGTCACGGGAAAAAATTTGCGCGAGTGCTTCATCAGATTCTATCAGTACACGTTGCATGGTCTACTCCACCGGGCGGCGCCCCGCGAGAGCGTGAGCGAGTGTCGACCCATCAACGTACTCCAGTTCGCCACCGAGCGGCACACCGTGCGCGATTCTTGAAACCTTTACCCCGATTGGATGCAACATCTCGGTCAGGTAATAGGCAGTTGCCTCCCCCTCAACCGTTGGGTTTGTTGCGAGTATGACTTCTTCGATACCCTCGTCAATAACGCGCTGACGGAAGGTTTCCAACCCGATATCTTCGGGTCCTATCCCATCGATCGGCGAGAGATGCCCCATCAGCACAAAATACAGTCCACGGAAGCTGGCACTTTGCTCAACCGCTAGGACATCTGCCGGTGTTTCCACCACGCAAATGAGGTTCCGCTCGCGGCGACTGTCATTGCAGATTTCACAGGTATCCGACTCAGTAAAATTGCGGCACAGGCGGCAATGCCCTATACGAGCAACCGCCTCAGCCAGCGCTTCGGACAATACGCGCGCGCCCTCACGGTCTCGCTCCAGCAGGTGCAGCGTCATGCGTTGGGCAGATTTAGGGCCAACACCAGGCAAACAGCGCAGTGCATCGATGAGCTTTTGTAATGCAGGACTGGCGATCATTAGCTGCCCAAGACCCCTTAAAAGGGCATTTTGAACCCTGGTGGCAAATCCAAACCAGAAGCGAGGCCGGACATCGTATCCTTATTTCGGGCCTCCACCTTGCGCACTGCATCATTGACTGCTGCTGCGAGCAAATCTTCCAGCACCTCTTTGTCCTCTGATAAAACTGAGTCATCGATGGACACACATTTTACGTCGTGCCTGCCGGTCATTACTACAGAGACCATACCTGCCCCGGCTTCACCGCGAACTTCCGCTTTCGCCAGGTCCTCCTGCGCCTTCTGAATATCGGCCTGCATGTTCTGCGCCTGTTTCATCAAGTCGGAAATACTGCCTTTCACCTTTTCCTCCTCACTAACTGTCCGTTGGATGTATCGAAGAACGATCTAACTCGCCATCAAATCTGGAAATCAACGCCTGCAAACGAGCATCACTCTCGATCGACTCAACCGCCTCTGCCTGACGCGCCTCGGCCAGTCGTGCTTCACGCATAGCGGGTGTTTCACCGGGCACCCTGCCCGCTTCGAGCGTGACAGACACCGGTACGGCAAAATAATTCTCCAACGCCATACGCAACTTATCGCTGTGACCCTCGTTATAAAGTGCAGTGTGAGCCTCGTCGAGGACAAATTGCAGCGTGTTTCCCTCGCATCTCACCAATGCGCAGTGTGAGGCGATATTGTGGACTATACCCTTGAGCCCAAGCAGCGCGAACAGCTGGTACCAGTTATCGACCTCCAGATGGGTCAATCTGAAATCACCAGGAGCTGAAGCCGCCGTCGAAACCACGCTCTCGCCGCTCGTGCCCGTTTGATCTGACGCCGCTGCCTCGCCATCACCGGGAGCCGCGGGCCGCTTCTCAAGGTGCTTTTTTACAGGGGCGCCGTCCTCCCCGGCAGTGCGAGGAGACGCATCAACGTCTTGTAATTGCTCCGCTTTGACATTGTCATCAATGACAACACCAGGGCGAAAAGCCATGATTCGCAACAGAATCATCTCAAACCCCTTGCGAGGATCGGGAGATAGCTCAATATCCCGCTTGCCAGTCAATGCCATTTGGTAAAACAGCTGTGCATCCTCAGCTGTGATCGCCTTCGCAAGTTGTGCGACGCGCTGGGCATCGCCCCAACTGTTATCGATCGCATCAGGCACCGCCTGTGCGATAGCAACTCGGTGGACTACGGACAATAACTCGTCCAACGTTCCCTCGAAGTCAGGGGCGTATTCAGCCATACGGGCCACCGTATCAAGGACAGCGGCATGATCTTCCGCACTGATCGCCTCCAGCAGCTCAAAAACGTAACCCATGTCCACGCTGCCCAGCATGGACCGTACCTCGGGCTCAGTCAGCGCGCCGGAGCCAAAGGCTATCGCTTGGTCGGTCAGGCTCAAAGCGTCACGCATGCTGCCGGCAGCAGCTCTGCCGAGAAGCCATAGGGCAGGCTCTTCATGGGTTACGCCCTCGTCAGTGAGTACTTTGCCGAGGTGGCCCACTATTTGTTCCGCCGGCATATGCTTCAAGTTGAACTGCAAACATCTGGACAGCACCGTGGCGGGCAGCTTTTGCGGATCTGTCGTGGCCAGCAGAAACTTGACGTGCGGTGGGGGCTCCTCCAGCGTTTTCAACAACGCGTTGAAGCTACTGGCTGATAACATGTGTACTTCATCGATCAGGTAGACTTTATAGCGGGAACGTGTCGGCGCATATTGGACGTTATCGAGCAACTCTCGCGTGTCCTCCACCTTGGTTCGCGAGGCTGCGTCGACCTCGAGCAGGTCGACACTGCGTCCTTCAGCGATTTCGAGACAGGAGGAGCATTCTCCGCAGGGCTGGGAACTCACTCCAGTCTCGCAGTTGAGGCACTTGGCCAAAATACGACCAATCGTCGTCTTGCCCACACCCCGGGTGCCGGTGAACAGATAGGCATGGTGCAGGCGGTCATTGTCCAGCGCATTGATCAGTGCACGCAGCACATGCTCTTGCCCGACCATCTCTTTAAATGTCTTCGGTCGCCACTTACGCGCCAGTACCTGGTAGCCCATTTGGTGGGTCGCCCCGTCTGCTCAATGAAAAGAAAGAGGATACACCAGCAGAGGAACGACAGAAACAGCCATCACCCCGGACAGGTGTTGGAGGCGACCCAGACAGCCACACCCCGGCACACGAGTCGGTAATTACCGTTGCTCCCTTCCGGGCCTGGCGGAGTTCACTACCTATCATTGCGAGGGGACCGCCTGGATCACCACAGTACTCAAAGGTAAGCAGCGCCCACCTGTGAGGCGCCGTAGTTTGCGGCAAACTGGCGGGGGCTGCAAGTCACAGATCAGGGCAGAACCACGTCCGACACCTTTCGCCAAGCGCACATCACATGATAGTCTAACCGTGGATTGATAAAAATAAACGCGACGTTGCGGTGGAGTCGCCGGTGGCGACGGCTTCAGCACTCTTTGAGTGCCCAGATGCAGATACGCCTGAAAAACACCAAATTCGAGTGGACTAGCATGATGATGAAACACTTCACAACAACTCAACAAACGGCATCAGGGATCTTTCTGGCAGTGGCCCTGACCCTGCTCACCGCCTGCTCTGACGGCAATAGTGGAGGCTCTGGACTGTCCGGCGCCGCCGGCAATGACGATGGTAGCGAGGACAACATTGTCCGCGTTGAGGCGGGTGAAAACTTTCAGAGCAGGCTGTTGGAGGCCCTGATCAGTGCCCAGCCCGGCGATATTGTCGAAATTCCGGAAGGTGTTTTCAACTTGACCAGTGCACTCAGTCTCGATGTCGACAGTGTCACGATCCGCGGCCAGGGCCACGACAAAACTATTCTGGACTTCGGAGGACAGCTCAGCGGCGGTGAGAGCGTGTTGGTCACCAGCAATAACGTAACACTGGAAGACTTCGCTGTGATCGATGCACCCTCAGATGGCGTTAAGTTCAAACTCAGCAACGGGGCCACTATGAGGGGCTTGCGTGTCGAGTGGACCTGCGGCGCCTGCGAAGAAAACGGCGCTTATGCCATATACCCCGTACAGACAGAAAACGTGCTGATTGAAGACAGCATCGCGATTGGTGCCTCTGACGCAGGCATTTACGTTGGCCAATCCAACAAGATCATTGTGCGGCGCAACCAGGTCTCGCTGAACGTGGCCGGCATCGAAATAGAGAACTCTACCAATTCCGAGGTTTACGACAATCGGGCGGAAAACAACACCGGCGGCATATTGGTATTCGACTTGCCCAATTTGCCTATTGAGGGTGAGCGCACGCGGGTCTTCAACAACGAAATCATTAACAACAACACCCCGAACTTCGCTCCTGAGGGCAATATCGTTGGTATCGTGCCCTCCGGCACAGGTGTTCTCATTATGGCCTTTTCTGATGTGGAGGTGACAGGCAATAACATTGTCGGAAATCAGTCAACCGCCATCGTGGTCGTAGATTACGCAATCAGCGGCGAGACCACCGACGACGCCAACTACGATGGCACACCCCGCCGCGTCTATATCCACGACAACACCTATGACAATAACGCTTACGACCCACAGGACCTCGCGGACACCATCGCTCAGTTATTCGCAGGAGAGGAAGAACTTCCCCAGGTTGTTTACGATGGACTGGGGGAATCCGAGGGACTGTTTACAGACGCCGACCGGATCTGTGTCGACGAGGACCCCAGTATCGGTCGCGGTGTGCTGTTTAGCCCAATTGACGGCCTGCCCAGCGTCGATCAGAGTTTTTTCGATTGCGCGCACGCCTCCCTACCGGAGGTTGTACTGGATACTCCGGAAACAATCATCGAGGGTGAACGCCCCCTCACTGCAGAAGAAATCGCGGCACTTTGCAGCGCGGACGGAGATGCGGTGAATTTTGCAGCTCTGGAGGTGGACTGCCCTAAACTCGCTGGCTACAACTTGTTTGCGGACAGCAGCAATCCTACAGCCCAAGCCAACGAGGGTATTTTCTATGACCTGACAACGCCGCTGTTTAGCGACTATACCGAAAAGTATCGGGTGATTTTTATTCCCGAGGGCAAGCAGGTTGCATACAGTTCAACCGAAACACTGGACTTCCCGATCGGCACTATCATCGCTAAAACCTTTGCCATGCCCAGGGATTTCCTTAATGCAGCAGCAGAAGAGATCGTTATAGAAACGCGTTTGCTGCTGCACCGTAATGACGGCTGGAAAGCGCTGCCGTACATATGGAACGAGGACATGACCGAGGCCAGTCTGACTCTGGCCGGCGGCACCCGAGAGATTAGCTGGATACATTCGGACGGACAGAGCCGCAGTACCGAGTACATTGTTCCAGATGCAAACAGCTGCAAAACCTGCCATGGCGTAACCCGCGCTGAAACCGGTTCGGGCGTCAATACCGAGACTGTAAACATGCCCATTGGCCCCAAGGCACGCTTTCTAAATCGGGACAACCTGTATGCTGGCGAGACCCTCAACCAGCTATCTTATCTGGAGCAAAAGGGACTACTGGCGGGACTTCCTGCGCTGCAAGACATAGTCACGGCCCCCGACTGGAAAGACACTAGCGAACCCCTTGAGAGTCGTGCCAAGGCGTATATCGATATGAACTGCGCCCATTGCCATAGTCCCGGCGGTTTCGCCAGTAATTCGGCACTATTTATGGAGTACTGGCGCGACGTAGATACCGCCTATGGCGTCTGCAAGACGCCGGTTGCGGCCGGCGCAGGTTCCGGCGGCCTCAGCTATACAATCGTGCGTGGCGACCCCGACGCCTCCATCATGGTCTACCGTATGGACTCGAATGATTCAGACGTCGCAATGCCGGAGGTTGGGCGCACCGTGATTCACACCGAAGGTGTGGCATTGGTAAGCGAGTGGATCGCCAGCTTGTCCGGTCCTCCCTGCCAATAGGAAACACTGACAAATGCAAAAAAGCCGGTTACCCCGGTTTTTTTGTCTCTGCCGCAGGGCAGCCGCACAAACATCCGGAATGCTCACACTCATCAAATGTTGATCGATGCCTTTGTTCGAGGGCGGATAAACCGACTACATTGCAGCCTATTCACGATAGTCATGCAGAGAGTTGGCGCGCCAGGAAGGATTCGAACCCTCGACCGCAGCCTTAGAAGGGCCGTGCTCTATCCAGCTGAGCTACTGGCGCGTGGCGCAGAGTTTACCGAAAGACAATACTGGATGCCATTACCCGGAGCGCAATAAACCCGCGCTATCTGCGCCGGGCAGCCCTGCCGACAAGATAATGATTCAATACACTTGCCCCAGGGCGAACACAGCATGAGAAGAAATCGTTAATCGCGTTAAGGCCGGTGATTCCCCTCGCCTTTCTCATGCAGCGAGCGCCGGTGCCGAAGGCCGCTACCCCCGATCACCACCAAGCGCCCTCCCGAGCCGACTCTCAATGGACAGATTTAAAACTTGTTCTTTATTTTTCATAAACTTAGGACGATATAACACGAGGCGGGCCTCGCTGACGGCCATCGTTCAATAGCCTGTTCGATTACAAAAAATTACAAAAATAAATAGTTGAGATATAAAGCACGTCTAGTCTCAGCATATTGGATTAGTGCACGCCGACTCGATGTATCTTGAGACCCTGCTGGTCACACCGAGAGGTGCCACTATCACGAGAGCGATATAGAAAGCGCTACCAAGTTGAGCCCACTGACCACGGGTTTAGCGACCACACATGTCGACGATTCGCCTTTTATGTCCGAGGCTCTCGAACAATGCCCAGCAGAGGGAAGCTATGGCACAAGATATCAATCCACCGATGATAGTTCGTGGCCCCGGAACATTCGTTCGCGCCAACGCGGCTTTCTACGAAGCCACCGGATTGACCGCTGCCCAGCTGTCAAGTCAGGAACTCCTCGAATGGATCATTCCCAGTGATCAGAGCCTCGTCAAATCCATGATCAAGAGCCCCCCCAAGGACTCTTTTCGCATAGGACACCGGACCAGTCATCGCCATTCCATCCCGCTCGATTTGAGGGTACAGGCAACACCGGAAGGAACGGTTGTACTCGGCCGACTGGCGGAAACTGATCACGCCCTGCATCCCTATGTTAAAGAATTTGACAAAGGAACGGTGTCAGGCACACTTGAAACAATCGCCAGAATTGTTGAAAGCCAGAACCCGGATTACAAGTGCTCTATCCTTCTTGTGGATCAAAACCGCTTTGTCAGAGGAGCGGGGCCAAGCCTCCCTGAAGAATACAACGACGCCATTGACGGCGAGGCCATTGGGCCCAATGTGGGCTCGTGCGGAACAGCCATCTTCTGGAACATTCCCGTCATTGTTTCTGACATACAAGCCGATCCACTATGGCAAAAGCTTGCTCCTCTGGCCAAAAACGCCGGCGTTGCAGCGTGTTGGTCGCATCCATTCACCAACAGCAGCGGCGAAGTGCTCGGCGCCCTCGCGCTCTACGCAGCCTGGCCCCAATCGCCCACCAGGGATCAACTTGAGCGGCTCCGCTCTGCGGCTCTTATGACCGGTCTTGCTGTTGAACGCGGCCGCGCTGAAGAGGAATTGCGCGAACAACGCAAAAGAGAAGCCGAACTCGAGATGCAACTTCGACAGGTTGCAAAAATGGAGGCCCTCGGTGCACTGGCAGGTGGTATCGCACACGACTTCAATAATCTTTTAGCTGCGATTCGCGGCAACGCTGAACTTGCATTAATGAATTTGTCAGAAGACGATCCAACCATCAGGCTAATAGACAGCATAGTCGTCACCAGCCAGCGTGCTGCGGGGGTCTGCAGCCAGATGCTCACCTACGCCGGCAAAGGAACAATACAACTCGAACAAATTGAATTTGGCCAACTGCTCCGCGAGGTGGGCGATCTGGTTCAGGCGGGCATTTCCAAGAAAGCGCTTCTTCATTACTCACTCTGTAAAGATCCAATTTACGTCCGCGGCGATGAGAACCAATTGCTTCAGGTGATTCTAAATTTGATTACAAATGCTGCTGAGGCGATTGGTGATGATGAGGGTGTGATTGATATCGCCGCTATTGTGGCCCATTACGATCGAGCCACTCTGCAACTCCTCGCCCCGGATATGTCATTGCCCTCCGGGGATTACATCAGGATAAAAATATCTGACACCGGCTGCGGCATGAGCGAAATAACGAAATCGAAAGTATTCGATCCATTTTTTTCCACCAAGTTCACTGGACGGGGCCTCGGGCTAGCGTCTGTGACCGGCATCATCCGCAAGCACAACGGTGTTATCTCCGTATCAAGTACGCCGGATGTCGGCACAACTTTTACTATTTTATTACCGACCGTACCTGCTCCCGCCGCCAAGTATGATCTCAGCCCGCGAGAAAGTGTAACTGCTGGGGGCGCCCGAAAAATACTCGTGGTGGACGACGAGGCCGAACTGCGTACAGTATTCCGGCATATTCTGGAACGGAACGGGTTCCAGGTTGTGGAAGCCAAAGACGGCGAGGACGCCCTCGTTCAGTTCAGTCGAGACAGTGATGGCTTTGACTGTGTTTTGCTTGATTTAAGCATGCCAAAGCTGAGCGGAGAAGAGGTTTTCAACGAGCTACGCGAATTAAACGGCGATATTCCCGTCGTAGTCATCAGCGGCTATAGCGAACAGGATATACTCAACAGGCTTAACGGCGCACCGATTGCCGGAACACTCCGTAAACCGGTAGCCGCTTCCAAACTGGTTGACGTTATCAGCGAGGCAGCGCTTGATCTAAGGCAGAGAGAAAAATAATGTGCCTAGTCTGCCACAATGTCTGCGTACACTGCTGATCAGGGCCAGAGGCTGCATAAACAGCCTTGCGTCACTTCTATTCAAGCCTATGTAAAACAGCGCTCTGTGTGCCCTGATAATATCTGAATGGCCCGCACTCATCCGTTGAGAGCGCTTATGTGAAGATGAAATAAGTTAGAACGGACGACAATTGGACATTGCCGCATAATAACGAATGTCGAGTACGCGCTGTTCAGGAAAGGTGAATGGGGTGGCCGACGGGTCTTGAACCCGCCACCTCCGGAGTCACAATCCGGTGCTCTACCTGATGAGCTACGGCCACCAATGCACAATACGAGAGTGGTCAACCTCCCGCGGCGCGAATGGTAGCTTTTGCCATCTAAAGGTGTCAAGTTGTGCGCACGATGAATAACACAAAACGCAGACTGTACCTCGCCGTATCCGCTGCGTTACTGGCAGTGCTACTGCATGGCTGCGGAGATACTCTCACAGATATACAATTTACAGCGCCGCTGACCGGTGAACCGCGCTCTGCCAGAGTCGTATTTCTGGCGGGGGCTGACAGCCACAGCACTGACGCTCATGAACACCGGGCTGGGTCCGAGTTACTCGCTGCGGCCCTGCGCAAGCGCAACCCGACCATTGAAACGGTCAATATCTATGGTGGCTGGCCGGCCGATCCCTCAGTATTCGATGAAGCCGATGCCGTCGTCATGTATTGCGACGGAGGCAGGTCACATCTGATCAGTGACCAGCTGGAAGCCTTCAACGAGTTACTCGATTCGGGTGTGGGTGTCGCCGCCATTCATTACTGTGTCGAAGTGCCGCGCGACAGCCCCGCATCAAGTAGTATGCTGCGGGCTATCGGTGCTTATTTTGAGACCTGGCGGTCAGTCAACCCCATCTGGAGTGCCGAGTTCTTAACGATGCCAACGCATCCGGTTTCAAGCGGTATTAAACCGTTCCAGTTGAAAGACGAGTGGTATTTCAATCTGCGCTTTGCCGAAAGCGGCGTAACACCAATACTCACTGCGACTCCTCCAGCCTCTACGATGGATCGCTGGAACGGCCCTCACAGCGGCAACGATGCGGTGCGAGCACAAGTCGCAGAGGGTAAGCCGCAAGTGACCGCCTGGGTTTACGAGCGATCCGGCGGCGGTCGAGGATTTGGCTATACAGGGGGGCACTACCATGCCAACTGGGAGCACCCCCAAGCCCGCGAACTGGTGCTTAAGGGTATTGAGTGGGTCGCACTTAACCCCTGATGCCGTCAATCCAGCAAGCACTGATACAGCGGTGCTTGTCCAGCGCCAGCAGGCTGGCACGACAACCGGCTGCGATGATGCCGAGCTCTGTGTCCAACCCGAGCGCCCGCGCAGGATACAGACTGGCCATACGCTGGGCTTCGAACCAGTCAATACCGGCAAACTGCGCCGCGTTGTTCACGGCCGACAGCATATCCAGTGCTGACCCCGCCAACCTTCCCGCGTCGTTAACGATGCGACCGCCGCAGGCTCGCAACATCTGCTCCCCCAATGCAAATGTGCAGTCGGGAGCGCCCACGGGGGCCATTGCGTCGGTGACCAGCAAGGCTCCCCCCGAACGCTTTGCTCGCACAGCGGCTTTAAACGCAGCTGGATGCACATGATGGCCGTCCGCGATAATACCAAACCAACTCGACTCATCAGCCAGGGCCGCCCCCACCATACCCGGCGCGCGGCCCTGCAGCGGCGACATCGCATTGTACAAATGCGTAAACCCTGCAACGCCAGCTTTCAATGCCTGAGTCGCTTGCTCATAGTCAGCAGCACTGTGACCCGCCGCAATAATCAGCCCCTGTCGAACGAGATACTGGATCGTTGCGGGCGTGGTCAGTTCGGGCGCGAGAGTCAGCAGAGTTTTCCCTTTATCGAGAGAACAGACCAGCTCGATGCCCCGCTCGTCCAGGTGACAAAATTTAGCGGCGTCGTGAGCGCCGGACCGCTCGGGACTTAAAAACGGCCCTTCGATATGGATACCGATTACGCCCGGCACACCGGTTTCTATCGCCTGTCGGACGGCGGCAATGGCCTGCACCATGACCGGGAAATCGTCAGTAATCAAGGTCGGCAATAACGCAGTGGTGCCGTACCGTCGATGCGCAGCGGCGATCGTCCGAATCGTCTCGACGCTTGGATCGTTGTTGAACAACACCCCTCCGCCGCCATTCACCTGCAGATCGACAAAACCCGGAACAAGGGTTCCGCCCTGCAAATCGAAACGCTCCTGAACATCGGCCGGTATCTCAGACTCACCAACGACATCAAGCACGCGATCGCCGGACAGCAACACGGCCTTGCCCTGCATGGCGGCTTCACCGTTGAAGATAACGCCGTTGACGATTGCCTGAATAATAGTGATTCACCTCCCTGTCATGCCCACCAAGATAGTGCAGTGCGGGTTTCCTGGCAATCTTGCGTGCGCCACCCGCAGCCGGCATGACGTCTACTGGGGCGCAGCCTGATCAGGGATGTAACCGAGACAGGCGCCGGAGCCTCGCGATCCGAGCTTTCAAAACCGACTGGATCAACAGAATTCAGGCTCATCGAAAGACTGCGGTGCTGCACTTCTCCGCCTGTTTGGTTCAGCTTGAGTCCGGACTCGTCGAGCGCTCTGTGAGGGCCCGGCGCACCGCCAATTGTCCAGCGTGGCTCATGTTGACCTTGAAAGACATCCACATCGGCACCAGCATAATCAACGCGAGGCCCGGTCCCATGATGAGGCCAAGTCCCCATAGTACTGTGCTGGAGACATCGCCGGGTTGAACACCCGCCTCAAGGCCGATCAGATCAAGAAACGGGCCCGCCACCAGGTAACCAAAGCCGCTGATGAACTTGGCAGAGAAGAACGCGGCAGCAAACATCACGCCTTCCTGTCGCTTGCCAGTGACCAACTCATGTTCGTCCACGATATCTGCTAACAAGGACTGCGTAGCGATCATGCGGAGTATCGACATCATGACCTGAATGGCCCAGTTGGCATAGATCAGAATAAACACCAAAGTACTGTTATCGGGCAGCAGCCCGAGCAACTTGAGCGGCGTCAGCCAAAGCAAGTTAATGGTCGTTAGCAGACAGGTCAGTCGTAATAACTGTTGCTTTTCGAAGACGCGATTCAAGTAGCCGGAGCAAACAGCAACCAGTATGACCGCTGCCACGACGGGACCGGCAAACAGTATGGACGTTTCTGTCGCGTTTAACTCCCAAAAATAGGTATAGGTCACCATCAGCAGCGTAGCCGTGATGCCCCCGATGCCGCCGAGCGCCATATCCAATATCACGAGGTAGCGAAAGTTTTTGTTGCGAAACGTACTCATGAGTTCGCTCAATATGTTGCCGCCGGCGTGAGCAGCGCTACCGGCGAGTTTAGGAATGTAATGCCAGGTACCAGCAATACAGAGCACACTGAAGAGGATGACCAGAAACCCGTTTATCCAGCCGTACGTGTAATAGTTGTCGATCACGAAACGACCGTCTACGCCGTTTTCTTCGTTAAACAGGAACATCAGGGCCATCGCCGACGCCAGAATGCCAATGAACCAGCCGAGGTTGGTGCGCATGCCGGCCAATCGTGAGCGCTCGTGATAGTCGTCAGTAATCTCGGCCCCGAGAGCCAGGTAGGGCACCATGAAAAATGTCAGTGCGGTACGCACCAGTAAAATACTAGCAAGTAACCAGATGAATAACTCGCCCTGGTCATCCAGCACGCTTGCGGGGGGGCCGTATAACATAACGAAGCCCACGGCCAGTGGAATAACTGCGGCAATCATGAGCGGATGGCGGCGCCCGATGCGTGAGCGTAGCCGGTCCGACCATGCCCCTACGAGAGGGTCGCTGATGCCGTCCCAGATGATGGAGATAGCGATCGCAAGACCGGTAAGCGTGCCGGAAAGGTCGAGTACCTGCTTGTAGTAAAACAGGATGAACGCACTCATCGCGGCATCCTTGAGTGCGTAGCTAACGATGCCTGAGCTGTAAAGCAGGCGATTGCGCAAGCCAATACTAGATATGTGATAGCTCCTTGAGTGGCCTGCGACCCAACGCCGCGTTTGGATCGGCGGACAAGGAAGCTCGGCCCATCACGAGTGCAAGAGCGGAGCTTTTTCTTTCATTGCGCAGAAACAACGTACTGAACAACTGTAAATTGGTCGGGGTAGAGAGATTCGAACTCCCGACATCCTGCTCCCAAAGCAGGCGCGCTACCAGACTGCGCTATACCCCGATAAAGCATGCCCGGCCACTTACTCCCGAGCGTGGGCGCATCATACGCACCCGTAATACAGGCGTCAACGCCGCCCGTTGGCGTGCAAATTTTAGGTTGCCTCTTTCACTTACACAACCTCTCGTGGGAGAATAGGCCGCGCCGCCGGCCGACAGGCCTGCAGCAGCCCCCTTGACACAGCACTACGGAGATTCACGTCTATGCCTGCGCTTTTACTCGACGGCAAAACCCTCGCGGCCGAAACGGAAGCGGCACTGCTGGCCAGGGTTGAACGGCTCAAGGCCCAATCAGGCGGCAAGATCCCGATACTGGCAACCATCCTTGTGGGCCAAGACCCGGCCTCTGCCACCTATGTAAAAATGAAGGGCAATGCCTGCCGCCGTATTGGCATGGAAAGTCTGGCCGTCGAACTCCCCGCCTCCACCACAACCGAGACACTGTTAGCCCAAATCGATGAACTGAATGCCGATCCCGATGTACATGGGATACTCCTGCAACACCCTGTGCCCTCTCAGATCGATGAGCGTACCTGCTTCGACGCCATTGCACTGTCAAAGGATGTGGACGGCGTGACCTGCCTTGGCTTCGGCCGCATGGCCATGGGTGAAGAGGCCTATGGCTGCGCGACTCCGCAGGGGATTATGCGCATTCTCTCGCATTACGGGGTCCCCATCGAGGGCAAGCATGCAGTAGTCGTGGGTCGCAGCCCTATACTGGGTAAACCGATGGCAATGATGCTTTTACAAAAGCATGCAACCGTGACCATTTGTCACTCCCGCACCCAAAATCTTCCCGCTATTGTCGCGCAGGCCGATATCGTGGTCGGAGCAGTCGGTAGGCCGGAGTTCATCAAGGCAGAATGGATCAAGGAAGGCGCAGTTGTTATCGATGCTGGCTATCACCCCGGCGGAGTCGGCG
The DNA here is from genome assembly GCF_026262645.1 of Candidatus Marimicrobium litorale. NCBI lineage: Bacteria > Pseudomonadati > Pseudomonadota > Gammaproteobacteria > Cellvibrionales > Halieaceae > Marimicrobium > Candidatus Marimicrobium litorale. The sequence continues at coordinate 643,998 of NZ_SHNO01000001.1, read as the reverse complement.
ATATCGAACTCTCGGCTCTCACAGAGAAAGCAGCAGCCTATACGCCAGTGCCCGGCGGCGTCGGCCCAATGACGATTAACACTTTGATTATGCAAACTGTCGAATCTGGCGAAAAAAGCATCGGGTGATGCGGCACTCCAACCTGACAGGCTAACTGGGTTGCTCAGCTCGTTACGCCAGAATCACCCGCGCCTCCAGCGAGTCCCCGCTTGAGAATCCTCCAGCACAACGCCTTGGCCCAGCAATTCCTCCCGAATCTGGTCAGCGAGAGCGTAGTCCTTCGCCAGCTTCGCCGTCTTTCTTGCTTCTATGAGCCCCTCGATGGTCTCAGCAGTAATGGACTCGTCAGAAACATCGCCCTGCAACCAATCAGAGGGCGCTTGCTGCAGAATACCTATCATGTTCCCCGCAGCCAGCAGGCGCGCTTTGAGAGATGACTTTTCGTCGTCTCTCGCCTTGTGCAACTGCTTGGCGAGCACATGAATTTCAGCAATAGCGAGGGGCGTATTGAGATCGTCGTTAAGCGCCAAATAAAACGCCTCCCCGTCCAAAGCAACCGCCACGTCAACCTCAACACCCTGCACGTCTCGCAGCGTGCTGTAGAGGCTGTCCAGCGTCCCCTGGGCTTGCTCGAGTAATTCTACGGAAAAGCTCAAGGGCGAGCGATAGTGGGCCGACAAGAGAGCGAAACGGAGCACTTCGCCCCGATAGCGCCCCAGAAGATCGCGCACCGTGCGGAAGTTGCCCAGAGACTTGGACATTTTCTCTCCAGCGATATCGACATAGGCGTTGTGCATCCAGTAACGCACATAATCACCACCATGCGCACAGCGACTCTGCGCTATCTCGTTTTCATGGTGGGGGAAAATCAAATCCCGGCCCCCCCCGTGTATGTCAATGGTGTCGCCCAGATGCTCACGAATCATTGCCGAGCACTCCAGATGCCAGCCGGGCCGACCTCTTCCCCAGGGACTACCCCATCCCGGATCTTCCGCTTTGGCAGGTTTCCACAGCACAAAATCTCCCGGGTGACGCTTATAGGTAGCGACCTCTACGCGGGCGCCTGCCAACATATCGTCCAGCGAGCGATTCGAAAGTCTGCCGTATTCCGGCATCGACTCCACAGCAAAGAGCACATGACCCTCCGCTTCATACGCATGCCCCTTGCCAATAAGCGTCTCCGTCAACTCAATCATTGCCGCGATGTTGTGCGTGGCGTGAGGCTCAAGGGTGGGAGCCAGCGCGTTAAGCTGGGCCATGTCCTCACGAAACTTATCGGTATACTCCTCGGTAATCGAATCGATCGTTCGGTCTTGCTCCCGTGCGGCCTTGATGATCTTGTCATCAATATCAGTAATGTTGCGGGCATACACGACATTTTCGTAGTGCGTTTGCAGCACGCGAAAGAGCGTATCAAAGACGACGACCGGTCTCGCATTACCGATATGAGCAAGGTTATATACCGTAGGTCCGCAGACATACATGCGCACTGTTTCCGGCTCAAGTGGTTCGAAGAGTTCCTTCTCTCCCGTCAAGGTGTTGTGCAATTTCAGGCTCATGAACCTAACGCCCCTCTCCCCAGGTATCGCGAAGACCTATTGTCTTGTTAAAGACCGGCTTGTCTGGCGTATGGTCATGGCGGTCAGCCACGAAGTAACCCTCACGCTCAAACTGAAAATACTGCTCCGGAACCGCTGCAGCCAAACCCGGCTCAATCCACGCGTTCTCTATGACGGTAAGCGAAGTAGGGTTAAGGTGATCCAGATAGTTATTGTCGCCCTTATCGGGCGCCTCGTCATTGAATAGACGATCATAAATGCGCACTTCAGCCCTTTTCCCCCTGACTGCGGACACCCAGTGAATAACGCCCTTGGGCTTTACACCATCCGCGGGATCCTTGCCAACCGTATCGGGCACCACACGAGCATGCACCTCGACAACACCGCCCTTCTCGTCACGCAACACACTCTCTGCCTCGATCACATAGGCGTTGCGAAGGCGAACGCGTTTACCAAGCACCAGCCGCTTATACTTCTTGTTCGCCTCCTCCCGAAAGTCGGCCGCATCGATAAACAACTCGCGAGTAAAAGGTAACACGCGTTGACCAAGGTCCTCCCGCGAAGGGTGCCCTGATGCGCTTATCTCTTCGACCGTGTCTGCAGGAAAATCAGTCAGTACAACTTTTAGCGGATTCAGGACACACATCCCGCGAGCCGCGCTCTCATTAAGATCTTCACGAATGGCAAACTCGAGCATCGCGATGTCGACGACGCCGTCACTGCGGGTCGTGCCAATCATGTCGCAAAAACGACGGATTGCTGTCGCCGTATATCCACGGCGCCGCAAGCCGGCCAATGTCGGCATGCGAGGGTCATCCCATCCCGCTACGATTTTGTCTTCAACAAGTGTGCGCAACTTGCGCTTACTGGTAACGGTATAGCTTGGGTTTAAACGACCAAACTCGTACTGCTTGGGGCGAGAGTCCACGGGAAGATGTTCTAATAACCAATTATAGAGCGGTCGATGATCTTCGAATTCGAGCGTACATATGGAATGCGTAATACCCTCTATCGCATCCTCTTGCCCATGGGCAAAATCGTAGGTGGGATAGATAACCCATTCATCTCCCGTCTGGTGGTGTGTCGCGTGGCGAATACGATAGAGAATCGGATCTCTGAGGTTCATATTAGGAGAGGACATATCGATCTTGGCCCGCAATACCCTCTCCCCTTCTTTAAACTCTCCAGCCTGCATCCGTGACAATAGATTCAGATTGTCTGCGATAGTGCGCTCTCGATAGGGACTATCACGGCCTGGCTCAGTGAGCGTGCCACGGTATTCCCTCGCCTCGTCTGCGCTTAAATCGCAAACATAACCCTTGCCCTGTTCGACCAGCTCAACCGCCCAATCATACAGCTGCTGAAAATAAGAGGAGGCATAACGCACCTCTCCGCTCCACTCATAGCCAAGCCAGCGCACGTCCTCTTGTATAGCCTCGATATACTCCTGCGTCTCCTTTTCAGGGTTGGTGTCGTCAAAGCGCAGATTACAGTGGCCGCCATTCGCCTCCGCCAGACCGAAATTAACGCTGATCGATTTTGCGTGGCCTATATGCAGGTAACCATTGGGCTCAGGCGGAAAACGCAGAACCACCTTATCAACACGACCGGCCGCCAAGTCTTCGCCGATAATCGTCTGTAAAAAGTTTGTCGGAGTAGAATCCATTGAGTCAGCCGCCAAGCGCTAAAAAGCGACATATTATAACGACTTGCCCGCCCGGCTTGTAGCGAATTCCTGCCACTAGGCCTATCCCTGCACAACCTTTTTTGGCTTCGAGGCTATTTTACTGCGCACTAAAAGCCCGTATGATCAGGTGCCTCTAAATTTAACCGAACCCAGGGATAGCAATATGGTCATCATGCGCACGACATTCGGCGAAATGAAAATCGAACTTGACGCCGATAAAGCGCCAAAAACCGTGGCGAATTTCCTAAAGTACGTCAACGAGGGATTCTATGATGGCACCATTTTTCATCGGGTAATCGACAACTTTATGGTACAAGGCGGTGGGTTCGATGTTGACATGAAGCAACAAGACAATGGTACGCCAGTCGATAACGAAGCCGATAACGGCCTCAAAAATGACTTCGGCACCCTCGCCATGGCGCGCACCAACGATCCCCACTCTGCAACCTCGCAGTTTTTCATCAACGTGAAAGACAACGATTTCCTCAACCACAGCGGCAAGACACCTCAAGGCTGGGGTTACACCGTGTTTGGCAAAGTCATAGAAGGCGAAGAAGTACTGGACAAGATCCGCGGCGTTGAGACCGGCAGCCAGGGCGGGCACCAGGACGTTCCGCTGGAATCCGTCATCATCGAATCAGTCGTCGCCGAGGCCTGACCCACATCCGGGCTACCGCGCCGCTGAATGCGGAATCGGTGGCCATTTTTCTTTATTTATCAGTATATTAAAGAAATAACCTCATTCCTTTATGCGGTTTAGGCTCGAACGCTCTGTGGGGGTATTCCGCTGTGGAAGCGAAATTCTGTATCGGGGGTTTCGACTAAAACGCGCTCTAATTCAAGCAATTCCCTCACCCTCTTTTCAACGTCCTCTGCGGCGCCCAGCTCTCTCGCGAGTTTCAGATAATCCATATAGTGACGAGATTCAGATTTCAACAGCGAACGATAAAACGCGCATAGCTCCCCATCCAGTGCAGGCGCGAGCGCTTCAAAGCGCTCACAAGAACGCGCCTCTATCACTGCGCCCACCAGGAGAGTATCCACCAGTCGCTGCGGTTCGGCACTGCGCACCGCCCCGCGCAACCGCCCGGCGTAGCGGGAAGCCGATATCTGCTCATATTCCACTCCGCGGGCCTGCATAATGGCAATCACTTGCTCGAAATGACGCAGCTCCTCACGCGCCAGTCGTGAAAGTTTCTGCAGGAGAGAACCATGCTCAACATAGCGATACATCAGGTTCAATGCCGTTGAGGCCGCTTTTTTCTCACAATTGGCGTGATCGACCAGCAGCGTCGAGGGGTTTTGCAGCGCCCACTCTACCCAAGCCGGGGGGGTGGCGCAGAGCAGGAATTCACGAATACCGTCGAGGTCTGCCGCAATAGTCACCGAGGTTCATCCTGAAACAAGTCGGGCGTCATCATATAACGCTCATAGTGCGCCTCTGAGAGCATGAAGAACTCCTGGTCAATCAAGTCACGTAATTCCACAAGCGACATCTGCCGAAAACGCAGGTCCAATTCAAAGCCATAGTCTTTGACATTTGTGATCTGTCCGGCACCGGCTTTCAACAGACTGAACACCCAACAGTGCTCGTCGTGGTGGGCGACAAAACGCACGTTCTGGGTGTCCATCTGCCATTTCAATAACTGAGCATCAATCACACGCAATTTATTGCTTACCACCTGTGAGAGAAACCCTGACAGACGCTCATCGACTACCCGTTTTTGGGCGCTGCTGTAACTGTTCCAGTCAATCACCTCGTGACAAAAGCGTTTGCATCCACGACACACGCTGTCGCCAATACCGGTGGAGCAAACACCGATGCAGGGGGTCTTTACAGATTGATCTGACAGAGGCATTTCAAGGGGTATATCCGACCTATCTCGCTGCCTGCGAGTGTACGGTATCACTCGGGTGAATGCGAGATATAAGCACTTGATTCGTTTATCTTATTTCGACTCTAAGCTATACTGCCGCCCGATTTGAACCTCATGACAATGTGCCACAGCGCAACTGTGGCCAGGGCAATATTGCAAAGGAGTTCCAAGGTGCTAGACGCGTATCGCGAACACGTGGCCGAACGGGCCGCACAGAACATTCCGCCAAAACCCCTCAGCGCTGAACAAACAGCGGGGCTGGTAGAGCTTCTTGAGACGCCACCTGCCGGGGAAGAAGAGTTTCTGCTCGACCTTATCACAACGCGTATACCGCCCGGGGTTGATGAGGCCGCCTACGTCAAAGCCGGCTTTCTTTCAGCCATCATCAAAGGGGAAGCCAAAAGCCCTCTTATAGACCGCAGTCGGGCAGTTTCTCTGCTCGGTAATATGCACGGAGGATATAACATCGAAACGCTGGTTCACTTGTTGGGAGACAAGGAACTGGGCCAGCAAGCTGCTCGCGAACTCAAGCACACGCTGCTGATGTTTGACGCCTTTCACGATGTCGCAGAGCTCGCTGAAAAGGGCAATGAAAACGCAAAGGGTGTGATGCAATCCTGGGCCGACGGCGAATGGTTCACGAATCAGGATGAAGTACCGGCCTCCATAAAAGTAGCCGTATTCAAAGTCACCGGCGAAACCAATACCGATGATCTCTCTCCGGCGCCGGACGCCTGGTCAAGGCCTGACATCCCCCTGCACGCCCTGGCTATGTATAAAATGACTCGTGACGGCCTTGAGCCCCAAGAGCAAGGCGTTACAGGCCCCATGAAGCAGGTCGCTGAGATACAGTCGAAAGGCCTCCCGGTCGCTTTTGTCGGCGACGTAGTTGGCACAGGCTCTTCTCGCAAGTCCGCTACTAACTCTGTTCTCTGGTTTTTCGGTGATGACATCGACGGTGTGCCCAATAAAAAAGGGGGCGGGATTTGCATCGGAGGCAAGGTCGCCCCGATTTTTTATAACACCATGGAAGATGCGGGGGCATTAGTCTTCGAGGCACCCGTGGACGAGCTAGGCATGGGCGACGTCATCGAGATTCGGCCATACGATGGAAAAATATTGTCAGAGTCCGGCGATGTATTGTCTGAGTTTGAGCTGAAGTCCGACGTTTTGCTGGATGAAGTCAGGGCAGGCGGACGGATTAACCTGATTATCGGCCGAGGACTAACTGCTCGAGCTCGCGAGGCGCTTTCTCTCGGCGAATCCGAACTGTTCCGCAAGCCTGAACAGCCCACTGATACGGGCAAGGGCTTCTCCCTCGCGCAGAAAATGGTCGGCCGCGCCTGCGGTACCGATGGCATTCGCGCCGGCACTTACTGCGAGCCGAAAATGACGACTGTGGGCTCACAGGACACGACCGGACCGATGACCCGCGACGAGCTTAAAGATCTCGCGTGCCTTGGCTTCTCTGCCGACCTCACAATGCAGAGCTTCTGCCACACGGCGGCCTATCCCAAACCCGTAGACATCGATACCCAGCACACACTGCCGGACTTTATTATGACCAGAGGCGGCGTCTCTCTGCGACCGGGGGATGGCATTATTCACTCCTGGCTTAATCGTATGCTACTCCCTGATACTGTCGGCACCGGTGGCGATTCACATACCCGCTTTCCTATGGGTATTTCTTTCCCCGCAGGTTCAGGCCTTGTTGCATTTGCAGCCGCAACGGGCGTTATGCCACTGGACATGCCCGAATCGGTTTTGGTGCGATTCAAGGGCGAAAAGCAGCCCGGTGTCACTCTGCGCGATCTCGTGCACGCGATTCCCTACTACGCCATACAGCAAGGCCTGCTGACCGTGGAAAAGAAAGGAAAGAAAAATATTTTCTCTGGCCGCATTCTCGAGATTGAAGGGCTCAGTGACCTCACCGTCGAACAGGCCTTTGAACTATCTGACGCATCTGCCGAACGCTCGGCCGCAGGATGCACAATCGACTTATCAGAAGACTCTGTTACCGAGTACCTGCGCTCGAATGTCGTACTCTTGAGATCCATGATCGCAGATGGCTATGGCGATTCGCGCACATTAGAGCGCCGTGCGCGCAAAATGGAAGAGTGGCTGGACAATCCGTCGCTGATGAAAGCAGACGCAGATGCCGAGTACGCGGCGATAATCGAGATAGACCTTGCCGACGTTAAGGAGCCCATCGTTTGCGCGCCCAATGACCCGGATGATGCCCGGTTACTTTCCGACGTCGCTGGCGACCAGGTAGATGAAGTATTTATCGGCTCCTGCATGACTAATATCGGCCACTTCCGCGCCGCCGGTAAGTTATTGCAACAGCACAAAGGCGGTATTTCAACGCGAATGTGGCTAGTGCCACCAACAAAGATGGATGAACACCAGCTCATGCAGGAGGGCTATTACAATATCTTTGGCGCTGCTGGAGCACGCACAGAAATGCCCGGCTGCTCGCTCTGCATGGGTAATCAAGCCCGCGTAGCGGCCAACTCAACCGTGTTATCGACCTCGACAAGAAACTTCCCCAATCGTCTTGGTGATGGCGCCAACGTCTATCTGACCAGCGCTGAACTTGCGGCGGTTGGTGCCATTATGGGCAAGCTTCCTTCCCCGGAGGAGTATCTCGAGTATGCGAAGAACCTTGATTCGATGGCAGACGATATCTATCGTTACCTGAACTTTGATCAGATCAAGGAATTTCAGGACAGTGCAGAACAAGGCGCACGCATTGCCGCAACGGAAATTCAGGAAGTGGCGCTATAGTCCAATGACGCTTCTGCCAGCCTGATTGCACGGGCTGGCAGAGGCCTCACTCACCCTAGACGGAAAGATTCAGATCGCCTCCGGCATTGCGTTGTACTTTGGGCTTAAATCCAGAGACAGCTCGGATAAATTCTTTCAGCACACTTTGGTCATCGCCATTCCCGCCAGCGCGTGTCTCATAAGCCATGCGGGCGTAGAGCGCGGTGATATTCCATACTTGCTCTGATTCCTCAGGTATTGCCGCTGCAACGCGCGCTGCAAAGTCACCCGGCGCCTCGCCATTGACCCGTATCAAGCCAACAAGCGAAAGCCGGTCACAGAATAACCGGTAATGCTTATCTGCCGGACTCACCGGGAAAGTCTCTTTTCCGCGAAACAGCGATATCGCAACAGGAATCAGCACCAGCGCCCAACTGCCAATGAAAGCGGCAATAAAGGTTCGTGCGCTAATTTCTCCGAAAACCCGCTGCAGAAGCTGCATTTGTTGACCGCTGTCAAAGCCTACTACCCAACTTTGCCAACCATAGGTTAGCGCGTCATAACGCAATCGCAGTTCGTTCAACAGTGCGACGCTGCGATAGCGCACCGGCGAGAGAGGAATATCGGAGAGAAAACTGCCCTCTGACTCCATCGCCTCTTCCAGACCCATTTCAATGCGAGTCGGTGATACAGCCGCCGTTGGGTCGGCACGCACCCAACCTCTTCCCTGTATCCAAACTTCGGCCCAGGCATGAGCATCAAACTGGTGGACGATGACTGTCCTGTTAACGGGATTCACTTCGCCTCCCTGATAGCCCGCTACGACCCTCGCGGGAATCCCGGCGGCTCGCATCATAAACACGAACGCGGAGGCGTAATGCTCACAAAAGCCTCGACGGCTATCAAACAGAAATTGATCAATAGCATGCTGCCCCAGCAGTTGACCCGGCCTCAGGGTATAAACATAAGTCTCCGTAGTGAACTTATTCATGACCAACGAGACGAACGCCGCATCAGTTTGTACAGAATCCCGCATTTCAAGAGCAAGCGTACGACTGCGCGGGTTCGCATTGGGAGGCAGTTTCGTTTCTGTTTTCCGACGCCATTCGGACAACGTGGGCTCAAGTTCGGCCCCCGTCCAACTCAGCGCACGGTAAATGTACTCAACTTCTACAGGTGTTGGTGAGACAAGGCGGAAATCTGGCGTCGCCATTACACCGGGCGTGTTAGAGACCGCATACCGCAATCCATACAGCCATTGCTGGTTCGTTGGCTCCATAATGACACTGTAGGCGAGCGGCTCGCCTACCGTCGACACCGTCTGGGGTCGCGCCTCCCTGGCCGGAACTGAGTACAAGCCGAGGGTAGACCAAGCGCCATTCTCCAGCTTGCTCATCACTAGTCCACGCCAATACAGTTCAGATGAGGGTGGAATGTCACCCTCAAATTTTACCCGAAAGGCGACGTCATCGGATTGAGTCAGGCTGGCTATATCCCCCGGCTTCATAAAATCACTCATGCCGGTCGTGCCCGCATTGCTGTTTGTCGGCATTTTCCATAGTGGGCCGATACGAGGAAACAACAGAAACAAAACGACCATTAGCGGCAATGCCTGTAACAGCATGACGAAGGCGAGACGAATAGTGCGGCGATTAAACTGGTGCTGACCCGGTTGGTGCAGCGCAATCAGAGTTGTGGTCAACAGCGTCACGCACAACAAGGAATAAAACGTAATCAGCAAGTCCTGGCTGAAAAGAAATTCGGTCAGGCACACGAAGTAACCAAGGAAAATTAGTACATATGCATCCTGGCGATGAGCCAACTCGATAAACTTGAAAGCAAAAGCGGTCAGTAACAGGGCTACGGTGGGCTCTAGTCCGACAAATGAACCGTAGCTAAAGTAAATGCCCGCAAAGCTGCTGACAATCATAGCCAGCTTCAACTTCCGGCGAGGAAAGGACCACCGACCCCTGTAGACCTGCCAGCGCCAGCCAACGGCTATCACATACACTACTAGAACCCATGGCGGGAGTCTCACCGCGTGCGGCGCAACCAGAGCAAACAGACAAATGATTCCCCATACAAGGGCATTACGAGGCACTTGTTGTAAAACACTCACGAGGCAGCACCCTCGAAACCAAACAGTGCAAGCTCCTTGAGCACTCGATCCCGATGCTTCTCTCCGCTGGCAGGCTGAATAACCAATCCGGGTAGACGCAGGCCGTACTCTTCCGACTGCTCCTCGAATGCCAATACCCAGTAGCATAAGTGCGAAAGGCGCTGCTCAACCCCCGCCCCGGGAAATTGCTCCCAGTCCAACCAAACGCTGCGATCCGCATAGGCGGTATATTGCTTAGTCTGAACGCCCTGCCCCTTAGCCAAACCTTTCCAATGCACCTGACGCAGCGAATCACCAACGCGGTAGTCCCTGAACCCATAGAAATCATCATTACCTGGCACAGGCACCGCGGCGCCATCCGGCGAGTCCGTCGCCAGCCCCGGCAGATCGGGAGATGCAATAAGGGCCGGATAAACCAGCGCGCTAATATCGAGATCAATCCATGTCCAACAACGCAGTAGCCCCAGTGGGTAGGTCGACTCCACCAACAATCGCCCGGGATTGAACCAACCTCTTTTATCCACCGGCACATGCAATTGAAAACGAATGCTATCCTCATCAACCAGATTGACAAGAATCTCGCTGCCGTCCGGCCAGGCAAAATAGAGCGCGAAATGATCCCGCCTCTTACTGCGCTCCACCATGAGATAAAAATCGGACAGCTGCCCAGGAAAGACCGGGGTTGCCCGCAGTGCTCGAATAGTCAGGCCCGACAAGTTAGCGTAGGTGTGCAGAATTGCAACAATGAAAAGCGTCATAAGAAGAAACGTCAGGCCGTAACTCAAGTTACTTTCAAAATTAATCGCGGCTATCAACATAACCAAAAGACACACACTAAAAAACAAACCGATACGACTGGGAAAAATGAAAATACGTCGTTGATTAAGCGTGATTTTCCGCGCCGGGGGGATACGCCGATTGACCCATTTTTCAAACCCTACACGCAGACGATTTCTGTATTCGCGCTTACCGCCTTTATGCGAGAGAAAGCCCACTGAAATTCGCTCAGCTGCCAATGACGTCCACGTCGCGCAACAACAGGTCGACAAGCCCGTCGCCATCCCCGGCGTAGTCACCGCTGGGTATTAATCGGTGTGACACAACTGCAGATAATACTTGCTGTACATCTTCGGGGACGACATGACCACGATTATGCATAGCCGCCCAAGTCTTCGCACAATCAAGAAGTGCCAGCGCGCCGCGCGGCGACAACCCGACCTCGAACTCCGGAGATTGGCGGGTGTGAGCAACCAGTCGCTGCAAATAATCTAGTAAGTCCTCAGACGCGTGCACCTGACTGACAGCCTGGCGAATCATGTCAAGCTGATCAGGATCAATACATTGCCGGGGATTCCTGATTTCCTGCGCGGCACTGTGACGCCGCTCAAACATCTCTCGCTCCGCCTTGGGATGAGGATAGCCCAGTTCAAGGCGCATCAAGAAACGATCCAGTTGTGATTCAGGCAAGGGATAAGTGCCAGACTGGTGGACCGGATTCTGTGTCGCTATAACAAAGAAAGGCTGCGGTAGCGGTCGGGTCTCACCCTCCACCGTCGCCTGCCCTTCCGCCATAGCCTCCAATAATGCGCTTTGCGTGCGCGGGGTTGCCCGGTTGATCTCATCTGCCAGCAGAAGCTGAGTGAAAACGGGGCCGGGATGGAACGTAAAGGTTGAGTCTTTGGCATCAAAAATTGATACGCCGAGAATGTCCGCCGGAAGCAGATCACTGGTAAATTGCACACGCGTCCAGGATAGCCCCAGCACAGAGGCGAGCGCATGAGAGAGGGTCGTCTTACCCATCCCGGGTAAATCTTCAATGAGCAGGTGACCACGCGCAAACAAACAACACAGTGCAAGTCTGATCTGCGGCTCTTTGCCAAGAAGAATTTGGCTTATCTCGGAAACCGCTACGTCAATCAGGCCCTGAAGGCCCCGCACGTTTTTGCTGACTGACGCGTCCTTGCGATTCATTTCACTAACCGGCTGATTGATATCCATTTTGACTCCGCTCGTCTACCGGCTCACTCCAGCCCATGATAAAGGCGCATCGGCTTCCAAGAGTGCAGCAAAACAAAACATCACATCCCATCGTCATGCTTCGCGCTTGCACCGCGCAGAACTTAAACATTGAGCCGGTCACACGCCTGCCCCCGTAAAGACTGTCAGCACTATCGATCAAGCGCGTATCGCGTCGAAACCGCGGTGCAAATCAGCCTTGAGATCCTCCACATGCTCAAGACCCACCGCGACACGTACGAGATTATCGCTAATACCTGCTTGTTTGCGCTGCTCCGGTGACAAGCGACCATGGGTTGTTGTCGCCGGGTGCACTATCGTTGTCTTTGCGTCGCCCAAGTTAGCGGTGAGGGACATGATTCTGACGCCGTCGATAAACTGCCACGCTTGCTCGCGACCTCCACGAATGGTGAACGAAAGAACTCCTCCGAAAGCCGATTGCTGTTGAGCAGCAAGGGCATGACCCGGATGATCCTCCAAGCCCGCATAGAATACTTTTTCGACGTCCGGCTGAGGTTTTAACCAGCGCGCTATATCTATCGCAGAGCGGCTGTGAGCTTCCATCCTTAGGCGCAAGGTCTCCAGCCCCTTGAGAAACACCCAGGCATTGAAAGCGCTCATGGTCGGCCCGCATGTACGAAGAAAAGTGACAATCTCCTGCATCATATCGGCGCTCCCCACCACAGCACCGCCGACGCAACGCCCTTGTCCATCGAGATACTTTGTCGCAGAGTGCACCACGATATCCGCTCCCAATTCCAGAGGTCGCTGCAGTGCGGGTGTGCAAAAGCAGTTATCGACAACCAGTAACGCCCCATGCTCTTTCGCCAATCGAGCCATTGCCGGTATATCGGCCACTTCACATAGAGGGTTGGATGGCGTCTCCAGAAAAAACATGGCGGTTTCAGGTCGAGCAGCATTTTTCCAGCCAGCCGCATCAAGCAAAGGAACAAACGTCACCGCAACGCCAAATTTCTCCATATATCGGCTAAACAGATTCACCGAGGTGCCGAAAACATCCCTTGAACACACAACATGATCACCCGCTTTGAGAAATGCCATGCATATACTGAGAATTGCTGACATACCGGACGCTGTTCCCACGGCTGCCTCGGCACCTTCAAGCGCTGCGAGCCGCTCTTCAAAGCTGCGAACACTGGGGTTAGTATACCGAGAGTACACGTTTCCCGCAGACTCACCCGTAAACCTTGCCGCAGCCTGTTCGGCATTCTCAAAAACATAGCTGGAAGTGGCAAATATTGGCTCTGAATGCTCACCCTCCTGCGTACGGTGAATACCACTGCGCACCGCTAGCGTATCTGGATGCGCGGTAGCCAATGGATCTTGTTCGTCCTGATCACTCATACTAGGTCCTATACATCGTTATGCAGCCCGACTACGGCACCTTCGGTCTGCAACTCGATGCGTCGCTCCGCCTGGGCCTCATCATTACGCAGGGACTCTATCCGATCCAGATAGGTTTGGTCGATATCCCCTGTGAGATACTCACCATTGAACACCGAACAATCAAAACCACTAACCTTCGGGTTACCCTCCAGCGAACACGCGACCAGATCCTCCAGATCCTGATACACCAGCCAATCGGCTCCGATCAATTCACAGATTTCCTCGTCGGTTCTGCCGTGGGCAATGAGCTCGGAGGCCGCAGGCATATCAATACCATAGACGTTTGGATATCTGACGGCCGGTGCCGCTGACGCAAAATACACATTTTCAGCACCCGCTTCCCGTGCCATTTCGATAATTTGTCGGCAGGTGGTCCCACGCACAATGGAGTCGTCGACCAGCATGACGTTCTTACCGGAAAATTCCAGTGGAACCGGGTTCAACTTTTGTCGCACAGATTTTTTGCGCTGGTTTTGACCAGGCATAATAAATGTTCGCCCGATGTAACGATTCTTCATCAGCCCTTCACGAAATTTGATATTCAACTCGTAGGCCATGGACTGGGCGGCAATACGACTGGTATCCGGAATCGGGATAATGACATCGATATGGAGATCCGGACGCAAACGTCGGACCTTGCGAGCTAGCGCCTCTCCCTGACGCATTCTCGTTTTATAGACAGAGATTCCGTCCATCAAGGAGTCGGGGCGGGCGAAATAAACATGCTCAAATATGCACGGCGACAGAATCGCAGCCTCGGCACACTTGCGGCGGTGGAGTTGTCCATTCTGGTCAATAAAAATGGCTTCGCCGGGGGCAACATCATCAAGCAGAGTGAAACCCAATACATCGAGAGCGACACTCTCGGAAGCGATCATGTATTCTGGGCCATCAGAGGTTTCCCTCATACCAACTACTAACGGACGGATACCCAGTGGATCCCGGAAGCCGAAAACGCCGTAGTTCACCAGTAGGCCGATTACCGCATAACCACCTTTACACCGCTGGTGCACCGCTTCTACCGCCGTAAAAATATCCTCCGGGGCGGGACTCAATTTACCAAGACTCTGCAGTTCGTGTGCGAAGACGTTGAGGAGAACCTCCGAGTCAGAATCTGTATTCAGGTGCCTCAGGTCGTCCTGAAAAATCTCCCTGGTGAGCGTGTCTGAATTGGTCAAGTTGCCATTGTGCGCCATGGCTATACCGTAGGGCGAGTTCACATAAAACGGCTGCGCAAGGGCGATTCCCGAACTTCCCGCCGTTGGGTAACGAACATGTCCGATACCCATGGTTCCACTGAGGCGCTGCATATGATGCTGTCGAAAAACGTCGCGCACCAAACCCTCCGCCTTGCGCTGGCTGAAACGCCCTTCACCACACGTAACGATGCCCGCCGCATCCTGGCCGCGATGCTGCAAAACCGTCAACGCCTCATAGATTTCCGGCGCAACGTCTGATTTCGCGACCAGCCCTACTAAACCACACATTCCGTTTTCACCTCACTTAACCAAACCGATCAGATTGCCTTGATGGGTGCCTGTCCCGCATAGTACTCCGAAAATAGTTGCCGCACCCACTGCGCCAGCATATCCATATAGGGTGTCAACTGTGCCTGCTCCAGCCATACCAGGTTTTGCGGCGGCGCCAACTGCCTGAGCAAGTACATCAGCACGAGAGCGATGATGATGCCTCTAACCAAGCCAAAGCCCGTACCCAGCAGGCGATCCATAACTGTGAGCCCGCTCGCCTTCACCATCTGGGCCGCAAGCAAACCCGTGATACCACCAACAACCAGTGTACCGGCCAACAATATAGCGTAAGATGCAACGTACCGCCCTGTTACGTTGTCTATCCACGGCGTAAGGAAACTCGCAAGGTTTCCAACGAACATATTCGCGACGACAAATGCGGCGACCCACCCTGCCAGAGAGATAGCCTCTCGAACAAAACCACGCCACAAACTCAGTAGGATAGACAATCCGAGTATTGACACGATTCCCCAATCAGCCGCATTAAACAGCGTCCAATCAACCATTACTGTAAGAATCCATGGAACACACTAAGGTATATACCTTGCTACCAGCGACTTTACATCGTAGCGGGCATCGACATCGGATTTGAGCCGCTGCAGCTGAATTTTTTCAAACTGGGGCCCTATGCACACACGGTACAGGTTTTTCTCATTGCGTGTGACTTTCGTTATGTACGCCTTGTAATCACGCGCCAATAGCTCCTTAAGCAACTTATCGGCGGCCACCTTGTTGCTCAGTGTGGCAACCTGTAACGTCCAGGCGATCGGAATGCCATCCTCGTCCATCATTAGGTTTTCTGGCCGCACGTCTCTTGCCGCGTGCGCGCTGGTCGCTTCATCAGCGGCTCCCGCCTTACGCTCGGCGGCAGACGACGCTGATGCTTGAGGCAATCCGCTATCCTTGTCTCGCTCTTCGGAGTCCACCGCTGGCGCAGACGTTTCGGAGAACCGCAATCCCTCATCCGAAGGAGGATCGATGATCACGCGAGGCACTGCGGGTCTTGACGGCATTTCACCAATATCCGATATCGTATTTCTGTCAGACTGTACAAAAATGATGGGCCAGAAAATCACGCCCAGCGCCACCAGTATCAACCCCCCTACAAGCCGCTGCTTGTGTATCTCGTTCACCTATGTCCCCTCAAACTCTTCAAGCTGCCTTTGTAACAGCGGTAGTACTCCAGCGACGGTATGGAATGAACCAAAAACCACCAGCCGGTCGTCGCATCCCGCCAGGCGCTGCGCTCTGCGCAGCGCCTGGCGCAGGTTTTTGCTGGTGCTGATTAGAGAATGGCCCGTATTGCGCAGCCACTCCGCAACTACCTGCGCGTTCTCAGCACGCGGAACATCGGGCTGATCTGCGAGAAACCACGCATCAAAAATACCGCCGGCCGCACGCACCATCGCGCCTATGTCCTTGTCTGCCAGAGCAGAGAAAATCGCAATCGTCTTACCCTCGCTAGGCAACGCTTCCAGATACTCTACAAGCCGCAGCACCGCTGCCGGATTGTGCCCCACGTCAAGGATATACTCTTGTCCTCCGATGTCCCAGCGCTGACACCGACCCACTGGCTCCACCCTTTGGAGCGCCCTATCGAGGGAGGCCTCGCTGAAACGCCAATCCAATAAGCACGCCGCCTGTATCGCGGTAGCAATATTTTGCGGCAGTAGCGAACCCGATGGCCTTGGACCCGTAGACTGCAGTGCCCCTGAACTGTCCCGCCACTCCGCTTGCCAGTGACCAGCTTCCAGTGAGACGCTGAAATCCTGTCCTGTAAATAATACCGGAGTCGCCTCAGACTCTTTTACGGCCTGTCGCAATGCTGCCGGGGGCTCCGGCTCACCAATGACCACCGGGGTTGAGGCACGCAAGATGCCTGCTTTCTCTCGCGCGATGGCGTCCCGGGTGTCGCCCAGCCAGTCCTGGTGATCGAGGTCAATACTGGTAATCACCGACACGTCCGGATCGACCATATTTACCGAATCCAGGCGCCCGCCCAATCCCACCTCTAGAATAATCACATCGGGGTCGCGTGCGGCAAAGACCAGGAGTGCCGCCAGCGTCGCAAACTCAAAGTAGGTAAGGGGTGTCTCCCCCCGGGCTTGCTCGATGTCCTTGAACGCCCGCACGATCTCTTCGTCGGATGCCTCCCGACCCGCGACGCGAATTCTCTCGTTAAATCGGAGTAAGTGTGGCGATGTGAACGTCCCTGTAGTGAGGCCCGCCCCCTGAAACAGGCCTTCCAACAGCGCTACCACTGAACCCTTGCCATTAGTGCCCGCCACGGTCACGACGGATTGTCTCACCGGCAGTAGTTGCAGCCTGCCCGCTACCGCCGACACGCGCTCCAAACCCAGCTCTACCGCTTTTGGATGAATACGCTCTATCCGCTGCAGCCATTCCTCCAGCGTCGCGTCATTCATCTCCTTTTTCGGCTGGCTCAGGAGCGCCCTCGCCCCCTCGCGCCTCTTGCACCTCTTGCGTCTCTTGCGTCTCTGCTAACGGCTCAGACAAGGGCAACTCCAGCGGCGCACCCGTCATCTTAGCCAATAACCGGGCAAGCGTATCGCGCATCTCGGTACGGTGTATGATCATATCAATCGCACCATGCTCCAGCAGGAATTCACTGCGCTGAAAGCCCTTGGGCAGTTTCTGGCGGATTGTCTGTTCGATGATGTTGGGGCCGGCAAAACCAGCCCGAGCATCTGGTTCTGCCACATTTACATCGCCAAGAAGGGCCAGCGAGGCGGACACTCCGCCGTAAATCGGGTCGGTCATAACCGATATGTAGGGCACGCCTGCCTGTTTCAGGCGCTCCAATACTGCGCTGGTCTTGGCCATTTGCATGAGCGAAATCAATGCTTCCTGCATACGCGCTCCGCCGGAGGCCGAGAAACACACGAGCGGGATACGCTCTTCCAAAGCAATCTGTGCCGCACGGGTAAACTTTTCCCCTACGGCATAGCCCATGGAGCCACCATGAAAATCAAATTCGAACGCAAGAGCGATGAGTGGCAGACCATGAAGCTGCCCGCGCATGGCAATCAGGGCGTCTTTTTCACCGGTAGATTTTTGAGCCGCGCTCAAACGATCCTTGTAACGCTTCTTATCTTTGAACTTGAGCCGGTCGACAGACTCGATATCAGAAAGAATCTCTTTGCCTCCGGGCTCGTCGAGGAATCGTCCGAGGCGTTTTCGCGCCCCGATACGCATATGATGATCACATTTCGGGCAGACGTCGTCGTTGCGCTGCACATCCGGTAGATAAAGAACCGCCTCGCACTTAACGCATTTCCGCCAAAGTCCCTCGGGCACGCTACTGGACGTCGGGTCACCCGCTTGCTTGCGCACACCGGACGGCAGGATCTTATCTATCCAGCTCATGTCCTTCCCCACCCTGTAATCGAGACGCCATTATAAACGCTGTAGGGCTCAACTAGGAAGCCACACTATCCACTCCTTCGCGGATATTGCGAATCATATTCGCCGCCGCTTGCAATACTGCGTCCGGTCCATCCGCTTCGGCCATGGCGGTCACGAGGGCGCTCCCTACCACCACACCGTCCGCTGCCGTCGCGATACTGCGAGCTGAGTCTGCGTTTTTGATTCCAAAACCCACTGCCACCGGAAGATCACTGTACTGCCTGATCTGCGCGACGCGCTGCGTCACCTCATTCGTATCCAGATGACCTGCCCCCGTCACTCCCTTGAGTGCGACATAGTAAATAAATCCGCTGGCACGTTTGGCGATCCTTGCAGTTCGCTCCGCGGGCGTCGTCGGCGCCACAAGGAAAATGTTATCCATCCCTACCCGTTTCAGCTGCGCATTCATTTCATCCACTTCCTCGGGAGGAATATCGACCGTCAGTAGGCCGTCGAGTCCCGCCGTTGCCGCCTTGTCGACAAACGCCTCACAGCCCATTCTGAGCACCGGGTTCGCGTAGCCCATTAATAAAACCGGTGTCGTCGTATCGTTGTCACGAAACTCTTTGACCATTGCCAGCGCAGCGCTCAAGGTGACGCCATTTTCCAAAGCGCGCTCGTGGCCCTGCTGAATCACCGGCCCCTCCGCCATGGGATCCGAAAAGGGCACACCCAGCTCAATAATATCCGCACCGCATTCCACCATGCGGTGCATGACAGGGACGGTGAGCTCAACAGCGGGGTCACCAGCAACGATATAGGGGATGACTGCCTTGCGGCCCTGTTGCGCAAGTTGCTCGAACCGCTGGGCTATTCGACTCACAATGGATTGCTCCTTAAACGCGCGCTCAAGCGGTAATACCATCGAGTTGCGCAACCGTGTGAATGTCCTTGTCGCCCCTGCCTGACAAATTGATCACAACAACAGCATCTTTATCCAGAGTGGCTGCCAGTTTTTCCGCATAAGCCAGTGCGTGACTGCTCTCGAGTGCCGGCATAATCCCCTCTACCCGCGTGAGCGTGTGGAAGGCCGCAAGCGCCTCGTCATCATCGGCGACGACATAATTCACTCGCCCGATATCTTTTAACCAGGAGTGCTCAGGGCCGACACCAGGATAGTCCAGGCCGGCGGAAATAGAGTGTGTGTGCATGATCTGGCCATCGGCATCCTGCATCAGATAGGTGCGGTTGCCATGCAGTACGCCCGGAGTTCCCGCACTCAGTGGCGCAGCGTGCTGACCAGTAGACATACCGTGGCCGCCCGCCTCTACCCCGTACATCGCCACTTCCTTATCATCAAGGAAGGGATGAAAAAGACCTATCGCGTTGGACCCGCCACCGACACACGCCACCAGGGCATCAGGCAAACGACCCGTTTGCTCGAGACATTGAGCACGGGCTTCACGGCCAATTACACACTGAAAGTCACGCACGAGCATGGGGTATGGATGCGGCCCGGCGACTGTACCGATGATGTAAAAGGTACCGTCAACATTAGTCACCCAGTCCCGCATAGCCTCATTCATGGCATCTTTAAGGGTTCTGGAGCCGGATGTGACCGAGACCACCTCGGCGCCAAGCAGGCGCATGCGGTAGACATTCAGGGCCTGCCGACGAATGTCCTCCTCGCCCATAAAAACCTGACATTCCAGACCCAACCGGGCTGCAATCGTTGCGGTTGCAACCCCGTGCTGCCCAGCACCGGTCTCTGCGATCAACCTCTTCTTACCCATGTACTTAGCCAACAAGGCTTGACCGATGGTGTTGTTTACCTTGTGTGCGCCTGTGTGATTGAGGTCTTCCCGCTTGAGCAGCAGGCGCGCACCGCCGACCTGTTCAGTCCATCGTTTTGCTTCGTAAAGAGGTGATGGGCGCCCAACATACTGACGCAAATCTTCGTCCAGCTCTGCTTGAAAGTCGGGATCCTTCGACAACGTGCGGTAGGTGTGCTCCAGCTCATCCAGTGCGGCCATCAGTGTCTCCGAGACGAACTTGCCCCCGTAACCACCGAACCGCCCGTCTTCATCGGGAACCGATTGAAACCGTTTAAGGTCAGAACTACTTGTCATGAAATTTCACCTTTCTGATTTAACGGACAGATCGTACCGCGCTGATAAAGCGACGTATTTTAGCTGCGTCCTTGATACCGGGAGCGCTTTCTACACCCCCGCTTACATCCACTGCAGCGGGGCGCACGGTCGTTATAGCCGCGGCCACATTCTCTGCATGCAAACCCCCCGCCAACACAAGCGGCAGCGAGTAACTATCCGAAGAAACGAGAGACCAATCAAAGGCGTGGCCGGTACCGCCCGGCTTACCCTCCTGCCAGGTATCGAGCAAAACCCCCCTCGCCCCGGTAAACTGGCCGAACTCCCGTGCCACATCGAGTCCCGGCTTCATTCTCAGTGCCTTGATCCAAGGCCGGCTGAACTGAGCGCAAAATTCCGGCGTTTCGTCACCGTGAAACTGAATAACGTCTACGGCTACTTGCTCTAATGTACGCATAACGACGTCGGCTGGTTCATCCACAAACAAAGCTACGATCGTCACAAACGGCGGCACATTCTCCACGATCTTTTTTGCCTGCTCAAGACTCACCGCACGAGGACTACCCGGGTAAAACACCAGGCCAATCGCATCCGCCCCCGCCGCGGCCGCGGCCCGGGCGTCCGCCTCTCGGGTAATACCGCAAATTTTGACTCGCGTAGAGGACATCGAATCGTTAGACCCTATGAAAAAACACGCGCGGATGATACCAGATCAGCCACTGAACTGCCTGTGTGTAGGGTTGCCCGATAACGCCAATTTGCGATAAACGCGGCGTCACGCTGTTAGCCCAGTCCGAAACCCATGATCAAGCCGCATCTAGTTGTGCTTCGAAGCGATGATGGGAGGGCCATAGGGGGTCGTGGGCAAACCGAACTGCGCAGGATACTGTATATCTGCAAGGTACAGTCCACTGGCCGGCGCTGTTTCCGCGGCCAGCGTACGATCACGCCCCGTCATGAGTTCATCGACCCATCCCAAAGGCCTGCGGCCATCCCCCACCGCAATGAGGGAACCAGCAATATTCCTGACCATATGATGTAAAAATGCATTTGCGGAAATATCAATGACTACCAGATCGCCCCGGCGCTCCACTGAGACCGATTGCACGTTTCGCATAGGCGTGGCGGCTTGGCAGGATGACGCACGAAACGCGCTAAAGTCTCTCTCTCCCAGCAGCGCCTGCGCCGCCGCATGCATGAGGCGTGCGTCGAGTGGACGACTGCACCACGTCACATGATGGCGTAAAAGCGCAGAGTGTACCGCCGTATTTTCGATCACGTAACGGTAACTGCGGGACAATGCAGAAAACCGTGCATGAAAAGTCTTGTTTACCGCGATGGCCCAGTGTATCCGGACGCTCCGCGGCAGGGTTGAATTGCCGCCAAGCATCCAAGCCCTGCAACTTCGTGATGCCGGCATATCGAAGTGGACGATCTGGGCGTGAGCGTGCACGCCACTGTCGGTGCGACCCGCGCAATGCACGCGCACCGTTGTGTCAGCGACCTCACCCAGCGCGCTCTCGAGTGCACCCTGCACGGTGACCGTGCCAGGATGAGGTTGAACCTGCCACCCGTTGAAATCCTTCCCGTCATACTCTATGCGACACGCGATACGCGTATCTGCAGGCAGCGTGTCCGATGAAGGTGATTCAGCTACCAATACGTTCAAGCAACTTGCGGGCCTCAGCGGTCAATTCGTCACCGCCTTCTGCGATGATCTCGTCGAGGATCTGGCGAGCACCGCCTTCGTCGCCCATATCCAGGTATGCCCGGGCGAGATCCATCTTGGTAGATAAACCATTGCTATCATCGCCGATCATGAGCTCTTCATCCTCGCCACTCGCGAGGTCGCTTGTGCCGAAGTCAGCGGTCAAGTCTAAATCGACGTCACCATTCGCCTGTTCGCTGGGTTCCTCAATCTGTAGCTCGGAGAAATCTGTTTCAACCGTGCGACTCTCCACCGCAGCAGCGGTCGCGGCCGGCGCACCTGCGAAACCAATGCTGGCCTCCGCAACGATAGCGTCAGCTCGCTCAATGGCAATTGCGTCGCCACTTGCGCGGATTAGCTCCAGCTGAGTGGCAACACCGCCCTCGTTATTCACATCGGCGTATATCTCGAGTAGCTTAAGTCGGTAGACCGGATTATTCGGTTCGACATTCAACGCATTGTTCAGCAAATCGATGGCCTGAGGATGACGGCCATAGGCGACGTAAATATCTGCCTCAGCCAGTGCATCTGAGGCATCCACGTCGGAGGCATAGTGGTCGTGCTTTTGCTCACCATAACCGCGGTTGTCGGGCGTAACCTCGGCCTCACTCAATGATGGAGTCTCCGTAGCCTCAGGCACATGATCTTCCTCGTCGTCGTCGAAACTCTGTTGCTTCAATTCGACGTCGGTAAATACATCCTCTTCTTCCGGCGCTGTCTTACGGCGCCGGAGAAACAGATAGGCGGCCAAACCCAGTAGCAGCGCCCCCGCACCATAAAGCAGTCCATTGCTGCCACCAGATTCAACCGCGGGCGGATTCTCGGATTGCTGCTCCTGCGCTGCGGGAATCGTCGATACAGGCTCTGGATTCGCTGCAGGCGCCTGAACAGGCTTCAGTTCAGCAGCCTCCTCCATCGCTGCGAGCACGTCTAAATCAACCGCTGTTTCGTCGACCTGTCGCTGCTCCACCCCCTCTGCAAATTGCTCGCCAGCAGGCATCTCTTCCAGTGGCTGTATTTCACCGTCGAAAGCCTCTGTGTCCACCACGTCCCCGGACCCGCTCTCCAATGTTTTGAGTTCAAGCTCTGTGACCAGAGTTTCAGCTTCAACGTCTACTGCGGCAAGGGCGCTCTGCAAGGCCGATATCTGGTCGTTCTTCAAGCTGATAATTCGTTTAAGCGTCTCTAATTGCTCCTCAACCGCTGCGAGGCGCTCCGCGTCCATTCCGATCGCGACAGCTGCATCGCCGGACGCATCGGATGACTCAGCGCTCTGAGGCGCATTAAAGCCAGGCTCGTCTACTCTCGTTGGTGCCGTCTTTACAGGCGCCTCGGTAACAGCATCCTCCGAATCCACAGAGATTCTCAGAGAGGGTCCACTGTCAGCAGAAAACTCCGCGTCTCGGCCCGCACGCCAAGCGGCGTTCTGGCGGTCAACCTCTGCAAGTGCTGCAGGCATGTCCGCAGAACTGATATCGTCGGGCGCAGGGAGATAAATAATGTAACCCGCCTTTATCCGGTTGATATTGCCATTGACGAAGGCGTCCGGGTTAAGGCGCTGTATATCGAGCATCTCCTGGTGCACCGAAGTACCCGCAGGCTTGGCGCGATTCGCTATATCCCAGAGCGTATCGTCCCGGCCGATCATGTAGCGCGCGCCAGGAGCAGGTGCTGCAGAAGCACTAGCGTTAAAGTCTCGCTGGGGCATCTGGCCCGAGTCGCGACCGGGGTCGGCTATATCGACTCGCGTACCGGAATAGCTCGCTTCACTGCCCTGTGCCTGTCCTGAGACTTTTTTTTCGACGCGCACGGCATCAGCACCGAATAAACCTGCAGGCCTGGCGTCCGGCGCACCTGTCGCCACCTGATCGTCTTCCAATGCCGCAACGGTTTCGCTGGCGGAGATAATGATTGGCGCTTCAGAATAAACCGGAGGGTCAATGAGCACTGTATACTCGCGCAGCAGACGCCCGTTGGGCCATCGTGCCTCCACGATAAAATCGAGATAGGGCTCTAGTACAGGTTCATCAGTGGAAATTACGATGCGCGCATTACCGCTATCGTCGACGACTACGTCGAAATTGATGGTGGTGAGGAAATAATCGCGGTCGATGCCCATCCTGCCAAAATCTTCCGAAGTCGCGAGGCGAATGCGAATCTGATCCTCGGAGAGGCCTTCCTGGTTCCGCAGGTTAACAACGGCTTTTAGCGGCTGGTTCAAAAAAGATTCAAGCTGCAGGTCGCCAAGCCCGAGCGCCATGGTTGTGCTCGCGTGAAGACACCCCATGGCCAACACCGCAGCCGCCAATTTTTGCTTACGAGCCATAACAGCCCCTTATTATTTTATACCTCGAATGAAGACTGACAGCCTTAGCGCCAGCCACTCAATTTCGACCATAACCCGTTCAGTTGACCCCTTAACGTCGCGCGATACCCGCTATGAAGATTGGCCCAGCTGGACACCAAGCGCGGCCACGCCTAACCGAATAATGTCTGCAGTATCAGTGAATTACGGGCATTAATCAAGGTAGGTGGACACCAAGCTCTCGGCAATTTGCACACTATTTAATGCCGCACCCTTGCGTACGTTATCCGATACAACCCACATGTTTAGGCCTCTCGGATGGGAGATGTCCTCCCGTATTCGCCCCACAAATACACCATCCGCCCCTGCGGCCTCTGTGACAGCTGTGGGATAACCGCCGTCTTCCATGGTATCCAGCACAGTCACGCCCGCCGCGCTTGTTAAAAGAGCACGGGCATCCTCAGCCGATATAGGGTCGACGGTCTCGACGTGCACCGCTTCGGAGTGACCGAAAAACACAGGAATGCGCACACAGGTCGGGTTTACCCGCAGGCTTTCATCACTAAAGATCTTTTGGGTTTCCCACACCATCTTCATTTCTTCGCGGGTGTACCCGTTGTCCTGAAACGTATCAATCTGCGGCAAAGCGTTAAAAGCAATCTGTTTCGGATAGGCCTCGCACTCAACCTCCTGGCCGTTCAGTAACCGGGCTGTCTGCCCAGCAAGCTCCTCGACCGCTTCTTTTCCAGTGCCGGAGACGGCTTGATAAGTAGCCACGTTAATCCGCTCAATTCCGACCGCATCGTAAATCGGCTTTAACGCCACTAGCATCTGTATGGTCGAACAATTGGGGTTCGCAATAATATTCCTGTTGGTGTACTGCGCCAACGCATCAATATTTACCTCAGGCACCACAAGCGGGATATCCTCGTCCTGACGAAAGTGAGACGTATTATCAATCACCACACAACCAGCCTCGGCCGCGATCGGCGCGTATTTTGCAGAGACGCTCCCGCCGGCGGAGAAAAGACCAATTTGCACCTGGGCAAAGTCAAACTCAGCCAAGTCGGTCACACGGAGAGACTTACCCTTGAACTCCAGAGTCTTGCCCGCAGAGCGGTTGCTGGCGAGCAAATAAAGTGTCCGCACAGGAAACTCGCGCTCCTCCAAAATACTGATCATGGCCTCGCCTACTGCCCCGGTAGCGCCGACTACGGCCACATCGTACTCACGACTCATAACTGATTTACCCCTGATCTCGACGGCAAGCTAGGCGCCCGACTGGCTGAAGGAATCGAATAGCCAAGGGGACGATTGTTTCCAATTATCCTCAAAGCGACGAATGGCAGACTCACTCTCCAGAGTGAGCGCTATATCATCCAGGCCATTGAGCAGGCAATGTTTGCGAAACGCATCTACCTCAAAACTGATTTCCGCACCGGAAGGTGTTACCACGACCTGTTTGTCGAGATCAATTTTGAGCTCGTATCCATCCATCGCGTACATTTCATCGAATAAACCGTCTACCACCCCCGCGTCCAGTTCAACAGGCAAGATACCGTTCTTGAAACAATTGTTGTAAAAAATATCGGCAAAACTTGGAGCGATGACGCAACGCATACCGAAGTCATCCAACGCCCAGGGCGCGTGCTCACGGCTCGACCCACAACCGAAGTTGTCCCGCGCAAGCAGTACACAAGCTCCCTTATAACGCGGCTTGTTCAGCGCGAAATCGGGGTTGAGCGGCCTGCCGCTGCAATCCTGCCCGGGCTCTCCGCGATCCAGGTAGCGCAGCTCATCGAAAAGGTTGGGTCCAAATCCGCTGCGCTGAATCGACTTGAGAAACTGCTTGGGAATTATCAAGTCCGTATCGACGTTGGCGCGATCCATAGGCGCTGCCACACCCTGCAATACCGTAAAACTCTTCATTGTCTGCTCCTCCTACCAATCCCGCACGTCGGTAAAATGCCCCGTGACTGCTGCCGCGGCTGCCATGGCTGGACTCACCAAATGAGTTCGGCCACCGAAACCCTGTCGCCCCTCGAAGTTACGGTTGGACGTGGAAGCACAGTGCTCGCCCTCACCCAACTTGTCAGAATTCATGGCGAGACACATGGAGCATCCAGGCTCACGCCATTCCAACCCCGCGTCGGTGAACACGGTGTGCAGACCCTCGGACTCCGCCTGCTCTTTTACCTTCCCTGAGCCAGGCACCACCATGGCCAGCTTTACGCTCTCGGCGACCCGCTTGCCTTTGACCACCGCAGCCGCTGCCCGCAAATCCTCAATTCGCGAGTTCGTACAAGAACCAATGAATACCTTGTCCAATTTAATATCGGTAATCGACTGCCCTGCGTCCAGCCCCATGTACTCAAGCGCGCGCTCTATCGCCTCCCGCTCGGTGGAGTTCGCTGCGGCGGCGGGGTCGGGAATCGTGCCGTCTACTGGCAGCACCATCTCTGGTGAAGTACCCCAGGTCACCTGGGGCTTGATATCTTCTCCGCGGAACTGCACCACCCGGTCAAAGACTGCATCCTCATCGCTATGTAAATCTCGCCATGCTTTTACGGCCTGATCCCAGACAACACCCTTTGGTGCATAAGTGCGCCCCTTGACGTACTCGATAGTCTTTTCATCGCAGGCAATCATGCCCGCCCTGGCACCCGCTTCAATCGCCATGTTACAGACCGTCATACGTCCTTCGATCGTGAGGGCGCGAATAACATCACCACCGAATTCAATGGCATAACCGGTGCCACCGGCTGTGCCGATTTCACCGATGATAGCCAGCACTACGTCCTTGGCGGTCACGCCAGGAAGCAACTCCCCGTCGACCCGCAGCAACATATTTTTCATTTTCTGTTGCACCAGGCACTGGGTAGCCAGCACATGCTCCACTTCCGACGTGCCAATACCATGCGCCAATGCGCCGAGAGCTCCGTGCGTGGACGTATGAGAATCGCCGCAGACTATGGTCATGCCCGGCAACGTCGCACCCTGCTCTGGGCCGACTACATGCACAATACCCTGACGCTGATCGTTAATTTCGAATTCCGTGATATCGAAATCCTTGCAATTGTCATCCAGCGTTTGAACCTGCAGCCGGGATATCGGGTCAACAATACCGGCGATACCGCCTTTGCGCTCGTCTAGCAACGTAGGCACGTTGTGGTCAGGCACGGCCAAATTGGCATCTTTGCGCCACGGGTCGCGCCCGGACAGCCGCAGACCCTCAAAGGCCTGGGGTGAAGTCACTTCGTGAATCAACTGTCGATCGATATAGATTAACGCACTGCCGTCCTCGCGCTGCTCTACCAGATGGTTATGCCACAACTTGTCGTAAAGCGTTTTTCCACCCATGAGGGAATCCTCTCGAACCGTAAAATAATCGTATTGGGTACAGGGGGCGAATTATGGGCTTGAAGTTTTAATAACTCAAATTTATTATTTTCATATAATGGATTCCACGCAGGAATAGATAAAATGGATACTCAAAACCTGAGGGCCTTTCTGCTGGTGGCGGAAACCGGATCCTTTTCCGCCGCCGCCGAGGCGCTTCACCTGACGCAGCCCGCGATAAGTAAACGGGTTGCGCAACTTGAGATGCAACTGGACGCCTCCCTTTTTGATCGTATCGGCAGAACGATAAGCACAACTGAGGCCGGTGAGGCGCTGTTGCCACATGCCCGGGCCGTTCATTTAGAGATACAGGCTGCAGAGCAGTCGGTACGAGACCTATCAGGCGAGGTCGCAGGCAAGCTGAAACTGGCGACCAGCCACCATGTTGGCCTGCATCGACTGCCCCCGGTTCTGGATTTTTTTAGCAAGACCTACCCCGCTGTGCAGCTGGACATCGCCTTTATGGATTCCGAGCAGGCCTACGAACTGACGCTTCGTGGCGAGGCAGAACTCGCGATAGTCACCCTTGCTCCACGACCTGTGCATCAGGTGATCACGCATCCCATCTGGCCTGATCCGCTGGACTTCATGGTACAGGGCGAGCACCCTCTGGCCAGGTGCAAGAGCCTCGGGTTGGCTGAATTGAGCGAGCACCCCGCGATACTGCCGGGATTAGGCACCTATACGGGACAAATCGTGAAGCAGCTGTTCGACCAGCGCTCGCTGCCCATACAGGTAACAATGACAACCAATTATCTGGAAACCCTACGCATGATGGCCTCGGTGGGACTGGGCTGGACCGTACTACCCCGCAGCATGTGCGATACGAGTCTTGTAAGACTGCCCCTCAACGACGCGCGTATCGAGCGCACACTGGGCGCTCTGCATCATGAGAGCCGCAGTCTGTCACGCGCCGCCGGTGCCTTCCTCAACGCATTGAATGACGTCGGTCAGGTTACTAGTCATTCTCCGTCGGCAATATAACGCCATCTCCCGCTTCGGCCCCTGCCCGGCGTGCATCGTGTTCGGGGAAGTAGACCGTTCCGCTAAATCGCGCAATCGTGCGCTCACCATTATAGATACCGCCACTACAAAAACCGAAACGCCGCTTGGCGGTCACCTGCTCTGCAACAGCATGCAGCCACTCTCCCTGTCGTGCGCCAGATATAAAATCAATATTCAGGTGCACAGTGGGGCTTCCCGTGATGACGCCATGGGCGAGATTCGCGCCGGTCGCGGCGGTGATATCGGCCAAAGTCATCAACGCGCCACCGTGACACATCCCCATGGTGTTGCAATGGTGCGCACCGACGATAATGCCAAAGCTAGCGCCGTCCCCCTCCACAAGACGATAAATCGGCTGCAGGTTGTCGGTGAAACCAAGCCCCTCGGGTAAACGCTGAAACCCGGCAGGCACATGCGTGATGCTGTCTTTGTCGGTCACCTCGGATACTCCTAAAATATGCCCATGGAAAGCCCCGTTGCAAAAGCCTCTCCCAGCTCGGTTGCAGCCTGAGCCTGCACTGAAGAATATTCACCACGCACGATTACGGTCTCTGCTGCGCGCACCAGCGGGTAGCCAGACGCTATCCGCTCCGCCTGAGCACGTGCACCGCGGCCATCATTCCCCGCGCTGATCAACAGCGCGTAAGGCAATACCAGTTCTCGCCTGATCGATGGATATAGCGTCCGATCGAAAAAATCTTTCATCGTCCCGCTGAGCGTACCCGAGTTCTCCGCCGCTACCAGCAGCAGCCCGTCTGCCGCTGCCATTTGACGAACGCCCGCGTCCCAGGCGCGCATCAGAGTGACCTGCAGCGACACCTCTTTGATCGCCCCCTTCCTCACCGCACAGGCAAGACGCGCACAGGTACCGCTCTGGCTGTGATAGACAATCAGCAGTGATTTCAAAGCAGCACCAGTCGACCTGTTCCCAGCGTGGATTGGAACACAGCGCAATCGCCGTGTCATGCCCATCGCGCGAAGACCTCTACCGCAGCGCTCCTATTGTTAAATTGAGGCCTGCAGTGCTCTAATAGCGCAACAAGCAAGATCCTTTTACTTGCAACGGTCGTTTTTTGTACGCACCACTACGGGATTATCAGATGCACAATATCAACAGGCAATGGGTACTAAAAACGCGTCCAGCAGGCGCTGTCAGCACAGCAAATTTTGAACGCGTAGAAGCACCGATGCCCGACCCGGATCTAAGCGCCGGGCAAGTGCTGGTAAAAACCTTGATGCTGGGCTTCGACCCTGCCATGCGTGGGTGGATGGCCGACGAGCCTAGCTACCTGCCTCCGGTCGCCATTGGCGAGCCCATGCGTGCAAGCGGCATAGGGCAGATCATAAAATCGCAAAACGCAGACCTCCCCGAAGGCACATTGGTGCAAGGCCTGCCAGGATGGCAGGAGTACAGTATCGGTGATCCCGCCGGTGCCATTCCTCCTGTCGCCCTGCCGGAAGGTACTCCACCGAACCTCGCGTTAAGTGTGTTCGGCGCCACCAGCCTTACCGCATACTTTGGCCTTCTTGACATAGGACAACCCAAAGCAGGCGACACCGTGCTTGTGTCAGGCGCAGCCGGAGCGACCGGCTCGGTTGTCGCGCAAATCGCAAAATTGAAGGATTGCCGCGTTATCGGTATTGCCGGGGGTGCAGAGAAGTGCGGGTGGCTTGAGAACACGTGCAGGCTGGATGCCGTTATTGACTACAAGCGAGAAAATATCCAACAACGCATAGGCGAACTGTGCCCCGAGGGCGTTAACGTTTTTTTTGACAACGTCGGCGGAGCGACCCTGGAAGCCGGTATCGAACACATGACAGATTTCGGACGTATCGTATTATGCGGCGCGATTTCCCAATATAACGATGCGGAGCCTTCCCCGGGCCCGCGTAATTTGATGTATCTGGTCAGCCGGCGCATCCGCATGCAGGGCTTTATCATGCTCGACTATCTTGATCGTACCCAGGAAGCCATCGATGCCATCACCGGGTGGGTCATGGCCGGCGAACTCGCCTGGCGTGAGGATATACAGAACGGTTTCGACCATATTCCCACAACCTTACTGCGGCTATTCGAGGGCACGAATAGTGGCAAACAGTTGCTCAAACTGGCCGACCCTCAGTAGTTATCCACAGCCCGGCTTGTGGATAACTATGGGGACATTTCACACGCCAGCCGCCTCGGCCAGCGCACAGGGTGTCTGCCGTAATGTGGCTTTGGTGCCGATAAATCGCACACTATATGCTTAAATATCAATGTGTTACGCTAAAACCAGAAAACCGCTATCGGCCTGCCGCAAAAAGTAGATAGGCCTAGCAGGTCTCGCCTGAGATTTGTGGATAGCGGTCAGGGTAAACCGCCTGCAAAACTGCTTAAAACCCCTTAAATTAAAGGCTGAAAGCCCGTAATGATCGCCTTTTTAGTCGTCCCTCCCGGGCCTCTCATTCGGGATGTGTGAGCACCCAACACCGATGCGCCTTCCGTCCACGCTGAAAGTCAGGCGGCAGAGTTTGTCGCGTAATATCCCTGCAGGAGTAAGTTTCTGTCACGCCCTCATCCAGCGAAAAACTGCGTCGGTTATTCGAAAAATACAATTGTCCCTCGGGACGTAGCCTCGCCATACAAAGGCGTATTAGCTCTCCATGGTCACGCTGCACATCGAAGCTACCGTCCATCGACTTGGAGTTTGAGAAGGATGGCGGGTCGAGAAGAATGATGTCAAACCGCCGCGACGACTCGGCCAGCCAGGTTTGGCAATCAGCCCGTAAAACCTCATGGCTGTTTTGCTCCAGTTTGTTCAGACTAAAATTTCGCCGTAACCAGTCGAGATAAGTATTGGAGAGATCCACGCTGACGGTACTGCGCGCCTGGCCCAACGCAGCGTGCACTGTCGCGCTACCGGTATAACAAAACAGGTTCAGGAAATCTTTTCCTGCCGCCTCCTGCGCAACACGCAAACGCAAGGGCCGATGATCAAGAAATAATCCCGTATCAAGATAATCGTGCAGGTTCACTAGCAAACTGGCCCGACCTTCATGAACCGTAATGAAATCGCGACGGTCGTCTCGCTTGGTATACTGCTCCGCACCGCGCTGTCGACTGCGCTCCTTATAAACGATATTCGCAGCATCCATGGCCAGCACTTCGGGCAACGCACTGCGCACATCAGCCAGACGCTGCCTAGCAAGGTCTTCCGACACCGATGCGGGCGCCTTGTACTCTGCCACATGCGCGTAGGCGCCATAGATATCGACAGCGACGGCATATTCAGGAATATCGGCGTCGTAGAGCCGATAACATTCCACCTGCTCCCGTTTGAGCCAAGACGCCAAGCGTTTGCGGTTCTTTCGCACACGATTGGCAAACATGATCGCCCCGTCGCTGAGCACAACCGTCTCAGTGTCTTTATCCGTGATTTTT
The DNA here is from genome assembly GCF_026262645.1 of Candidatus Marimicrobium litorale. Lineage (NCBI taxonomy): Bacteria > Pseudomonadati > Pseudomonadota > Gammaproteobacteria > Cellvibrionales > Halieaceae > Marimicrobium > Candidatus Marimicrobium litorale. The sequence goes on along the minus strand of NZ_SHNO01000001.1, from coordinate 611,726 downwards.
GGCGCTGAACGGATCTCATTGTTGCTGAGATCGAACAACAACAACGTGGTTGGAATCGCGCCATTAAACAAGGAATAACGCTTGTGGCTGCGCAGACCAGTCGCCTTACCCAGTTCAAGATCAGAGGTAAACACAGCCGCATGCCACCCGGCAAACTCCGCTATCATCGTATGACCCAGCTGCAAGTAAAGTTCACCGAGGCGTTTCTTCTCCCCGATACGCTCACCGTAGGGCGGGTTGCACACTAACAAGCCAACCGGCAGGGGAAGATGGCTCGGTTTGCGTAACTTGGACACGGGCTTGCAACTTACCCGGATACTTTTTTCCAATCCCATACTGGCGATGCAGGCCTGAGCCTGACGAATCACGGCGAGATCCCAGTCGTACCCGCGTATCTCTGGCAGGGTGGCAGCCCTGCCTCGCTCCGACCTGCCACGGGCATCCGTAAGTATTGCCTGCCACTGAAGACGGTTATGTAAAGCCAGGTGCTCAAAACCAAAACTGGGCCGATCAAGGGCGGGGGCGATATCCGCCGCCATCATGGCCCCCTCCAGCAACAGAGTCCCCGCGCCGCACATGGGATCAACCAGGGCCCCACCCCGCGCAGCGATCCCGGGCCAGTTTGCCCGCAACAGGATGGCAGCCGCGAGATTTTCCTTTAGAGGAGCAGCGCCTGCGCGCGCGCGATAACCCCTACGATGCAGACTGCCGCCGGACAAATCGATGGACACATGGGCGATGTTTCGCAGCAAGCGCACGGCCAAACGCACTTCCGGCTGGGCGAGGTCGACGCTAGGGCGCTCCTGAGCGTCCGCGACAAACCAGTCAACAATAGCGTCCTTGGCGCGCTGCGCGCCAAAACGAGAGTGGCGAATACTGTCGTTCTGACCCGCGAAGTCAATGGCAAACCGCTTGTCTGCGGTAAATATACTGCCCCAGTCCAGCGCCAGCATACCCTTGTAAAAAAGCGCCTCATCGGCGGCATTTATTTCCGCTAGCGGCAGCAGTATCCGATTCGCCAATCGCGACCAAAGACAGGCGCGATACATAACGGCTTGTGGGCCACTGAAATGGACCCCCGCTACCGTTTCGCGGGTGCTATCGGCACCCAGAGTTTTTAATTCATGGGCCAGCAGGGACTCCAGCCCCTTTGGGCAAGTGGCAAACCATGCGTTTTTTTCGTCTTTCACATCCAACAATGCAATGTCCCCCTATCGTCTCTGGAACTATTCGCCTGAAAGTTATTGGAAAGACCCGCAGATCGGGCCAGCAATCGCTCAGGTTCGCGTCCTGCCGTCCTGCCGTTTGGTGGAGGTAGATGATTTTTTCTTCGCTGAAGAAGAGCGACGAGAGCCTGTTTTGGTGCGCGAAGGGGGCTTGCCTTTCGTTTTGGCAGGGGGCTTCTTGACAGGCGTGGTTGTGGATTTTACCGCGCGCTTTGCGCTACTGGATTCCAAGCGAGACAGCGCAAGCAATGCCACCTGTTTCTCGTTATCCATTACCTCCAGCACGAGGTTACTGGAACTCTCCATGTAGTGTATATATCGATCGAACTCCTCGTCGCCCAGCTCCCTGATGACATCATGCTGTCGCATTAGATTGACGAAACGGCGCTCACGTTCATACTGCCGCGGCAGGGCCATGACACCCCATTGCTCCAACGCCTTTTCCATGGCGGGGTTGTACGTTCGCATGAATTTGACAAGGAAGGGAATAGGATCGTGCCGTGCCAGCAGTGCCGCACTACGCAACATCAACTCCAGCGGCATCATGGTTTCGCCGCGCTCGACATCTTCCAGTAAAGACCGATCCGAAAGACCAAGGCTGTTTGCGAGATCGACGATCGACATGCCGGCCGTCTCACGGGCATCCTGCAAAAAATGACCCGCGTCAGCCATAGCCTCCAGGCGCTCAGGCTCCAACTTGCTGAGCAGCGTATTACGCAACCAGGTCTCGCCAAACATCGCGGTCAATGTGGCTGTATTTCGTGCGAAATCTACCGTGCCGCCGGCAATCTGTTCACTGACTTTTATCAGTGACTCCAGCAGCGTTTCCTTATCGTTATCTTCCTCAGCCATAGTCGCAGGATAGCAGAATTCAAGGGCTCGGCGTTAAGCCTGTCTCCAACACAAATATCTGTTGCAGTATGTCTCGCCATTCACCGTACTGGTTTTCCAGCGTTCCGCTGAGTTTATAAACGGTACCACTGATATCCAAGCTCGTGGGTAAGACCTCATTATTAAACCCCAGGGCCAGTTCGTCGAGGTCCTGAGCATGAATCCTCGACAAGCGGTAGGTGTTGTAGGTTTGCTCAAGAGCAGTGAATGAACCCGGCCGACCACGACTCTCTCGACCGAGCACCCGGTCTTCAAAGTCACCAACAAACACCGCTTGTTCTGCACTGTACTGACGCCAGAGAAGGTAGGCTGGCGCAATCGCATCACTGAGATTGACGTATTGCTCATCCACGGTGTCGATAAACCGGTATTCCTGCTCTCGCAAGCGAACAATGCGTTCAAGCATGGGGTCACCGCGCGCGGGCAGTCTCTGCAGCGTGTACTCAGCGGATTCGCCTACTGCAAGGTATTCACTAAATACCTCTGGAGCCAGCGCCGAGGCATAGCGTAGCAGCGCAATCTCACGGATTGTTGAGGTACGGGCCGCGCCCAGACGCTCTCTGGCCTGTAGTAAATCTGACGCAATGTTCTCATAGACCTGAACAAAGGGATCCCTTTGTAGCGATCCAGTGTAGTCAGCCGGCGTGGCTGAACCCTCATAAACCGCATCCAGCCATATCACACCTGCGGCATCCTGAGCGCGAATCTGCAAGCTCAATTGCTGGCCGTCAGACTGCAGAATTTTGCCTGTCACCAATAACTCAGAGGAGTCCATCAATTCCGGCAGAACACGGACAGCACCCCAACCCCCCCGCTGCATCAGCACATCCCGCAGAACGACAGGCATGTATTTTGCCTCAGATTTTCTAATCTCAGGAAAAATACCAAGCCTGCTGCGAGCCGCTTTGTCAGCGGGAATTCCAGGGTCAAACACCAACAGGCCCACATCCAGGAAAGCCTCCTGAGCGTGAGCGCTCACCGGGCCCATGACCAGCCAAAGAACGAGGAAGCCGCACAAAGTGTGCGCTAGCGCGGGCCAGTGGTACACACCCTTCCCCTCGTTAACGTCATTTCACAACGAAAACCTCTTTCACCAGGCAGGAACCGGTTATAAACGCGATTAATGGTAAAAGGCATGGACACCTGATCCGTTCTCACAGTGGTGGTCAATTGTAAGCGGGCTCTCGAGGGCCCTGTTGTCATCACATGCTGAATAGCGAGCCCGCCCGGCAGCACGAGCCGAAACACTAGCTGGTGGTCCCTCCAACCACACAATTCGCTGCCAAAGGGGGTTTCCAGCTGACGCAGAGAGTCATCATAAAATTCGCAGGTGAGATCGGAATCCTCCTCTCGCCTCACCCGAATAAAATCCTCGTTCTGATCTATTTCCAGTAATGCAGTACGAGCAATCATATCGGTCAATCGCACCAGGCCCGATACAGATTCGCCATTGTTGTAGCCGTTTGCATTAATCACAAGGCCACCCGCCGGCCCTTGTCCCGACTGCGACCGACGCTCCGCTTGTTGACGCAGTTCCCTCACCAAAACATTAACGCGTTCCTGGGTATTATCGCTCTGGCCATAATCGAGCTCCCAGTGACCACTGAAGTCGGCTGCGTTGTCGCTTTTCGCCTGCAGCCCTGTCTGCTGTCGGGGCGCGTCGCTACATGCCGCCAAGCACAGAGACAGCAGCCACACAATGGCAAAAAGAGGTCGCACGTTATTCATCACGTCGCGAGTGTACCCTGCACGCTATCGGGTGGCGACTGAATGCAATCAACAGATCGTATCAACCACGTGGAGTCAAACATCGTTACTCTTAACGATCCGGGCCTGCCGATTTCAACTCACTGATAATCGAAGCCCACATCGCGTCGGGCGCGGCATAGGGTGAATAGATCGCCAGACGATCCGCATACGGTCCGTATTTTCCGATCAGTTTACTGGCGATTTCATCAGGCTCCCCCCGGGTAGTGAATGCGTCTAAAAAGCTGTCATCGATATGTGCACCCAGCTCGTCCCAGCGGCCTTCCTTCGACAGCCGGTTTAATTCGGGTTGTAAATCCCCGCAGCCAATCGCATCCATCGGGGGGCGGTAAGCCGGGGTAGACGCATAAAAGCCCAACAGGCTCTTCACGCTCTGCGTGGCGGCTTCTCGCTCGGCTTCCGTCTCGCCTGTAATGACAATGGCATTGATTTGTAGAAGGAAATCTTCTCTGGAACGACCCGATTTCTCAAGACCTCGCTGTACAGCGGGCAGCGCATGGTCTTCCAGAAAAGGCATGCTGTTGAAGGGATGGACTATCAATCCATCAGCCGCCTCCCCCGCGACTTCGGTCATGCGCGGACCCAGAGCACCCAACAACACTGGCGGCACAGAACAATCGAGTGGCCCCGGGTTGAACATGGGCGTCATCAGAGTATGGCGGTAATAATCGCCACGGAAGTCAAGCTTTGTCCCGTTTTGCCAGCAATCAAAGATAGCCTTGAGCGCGCGTATGTACTCGCGCATGCGTGTCGCTGGCGGACTAAACTCCCGACCAAACCGGTTTTCGATGTGGGCCTTCACCTGCGGGCCAATGCCCAGCATGAACTTCCCCTGGCTGAACTTTTGCAAGTCCCAGGCCTGATAAGCCAGATGCATCGGGTTGCGCGGAAATGCGACGGCAATCCCCGTGGCAATATCAAGTTGTGGTGCATGTTCTGACGCGATCACCAGGGGATAGAAGGGATCCCAGCTTCCCTCCAAGGTATAAACGCCATCATAACCAATAGCAGCAAGGCGCCTGGCCTCCTGCGCCGCGTCACCAAGCTGCGAATAAAATGGGCCATCTATTTTCATTGTAAAACTCTTCCCTTCCGTCAGTACTGGTCGCACAACTTACACCACCCAATGCCAACGACCAAACGACGCGAGTATTCCGGAACGGCTATCAGGTTGCAGTTCAGTATGCTGAACAACTGGGAGCGATTGATGGGATACACTAGAGCCACAACATCCCACTCTTTTTTTCACCATTTACGGGCTACGCGCTATGAAAATCGGTATTTGCCTACCCTACATGAAAGCTGGTCTGACCCGCCAAGACTATCTGGCCTGGTTCCAGGCAATAGACAGCGGTCCCTTTCACGCCCTGTCCTGTGGCGAACGGATTCACGGGCCCACCTTTGACATGCGCGTGGTGCTTTCGGCGGCAGCCGCAGCGACCAGCCGGGTCGAGATTACGCCCACTCTCTATGTATTGCCGATGCACAGTGCGACCCGTGTTGCCAAGGAACTCGCGACCCTCGATATACTCTCTGGCGGCAGAGTCAGAAACGTCTCCGTAGGCTACGGCGGACGGGAAAAAGACTACGAGGCAGTGGGAGCTCAGTATAAGGGCCGTTACGGCAAAATGGACAGACAGGTTGAAGAAATGCGCAAGGTATGGCGCGGCGAGGAAATGATTCCCGGAGGCGGTTTTATCGGACCTACACTCACTGACCCGTCCGGACCTCGTCTGCTAGCCGGCGCCATGGGACCAAAAAGTATTGCACGTTGTGCAAAATGGGCAGATGGATTGTATGCGTGGTCCGGGAACGGCGAGCAACACGAATTAGCGAATACTTTTCGTATGGCAGATGAGGCCTGGGAAAAAGCCGGGCGAGACACGCCCTCTTATCGCATGGGTGGTTTCTGGTATACGCTGGCCGACGATGGTCAACAAAAGCTTTATGACTATGTTTACGACTACCTCGCCATCGCCGGCCCCGAGATAGCAACAATGATGGCGGAGTCCGTGCATCGCAGCTCGGAGGATTCCATATTAGAGGGCCTGGACAACGCTGAGGCGGCCGGTTGTGAGGAATTGTTCATGGTACCGGCGACGGCTGATCTGTGCGAGGTAGACAAACTCTCCGAGATACTGGACAAACGCTAGTCGGTCGCCACGCCACAAGCCCTACGGTAAGTAATGCTGCGTGCTGCACAGGCAGCTACCGAAAGGCCATAATGCGAACTATCTAGCGTTTCCGTGCTTTACGCGCTGACTCACGGTCACGTGACAGCTTATACTCCTGTGTCGGTGCAATAACTACGGCGGCATACAATGGCAAAGCGCGTTTATCTTTTCAGCGAAGGCACCAAGGACGACAGTGATCTACTAGGGGGTAAGGGGGCCAATCTTTGCGAGATGACAGGCCTCGGTCTGCCGGTGCCCTTCGGCTTTATCATCACTACCCGCACCTGCCGCGAATATTTCCAAGCGGGCAATAAACTACCCACACTGCTGGAACAAGAGTACCGGGTCGCACTGGACCTGGTAGAAGGAAAAATGGGCGCCCGCTTCGGCGATCCAGAAAATCCGTTGTTATTCTCCGTCCGCTCCGGCGCACCGGTTTCGATGCCTGGCATGATGAATACCATCCTGAATCTTGGACTGAATGACGAGATAACAGAAGGCCTGGCGCAAAAGACCGGTAACCCGCGTTTCGCTTGGGATTCCTACCGGCGGTTTATCCAGATGTTCGCCAACGTGGTGCTGGACGTCGAGGGCGGTCTGTTCGAAAAGGAACTGGAACAATTCAAAAAAACACGCGGCAAAGTGCATGATGTCGACATGCAGGCGGATGACTGGCGTGAACTTGTGCAACGTTACAAACGCCTTGTGGATCTGCCAGAGGATCCTTTCCTCCAGCTGAAGCTAGCGGTGGAGGCTGTGTTTCGCTCTTGGCATACACCCCGAGCTATTGTCTACCGAGAGATGAATAATATCGACGAGAGCCTCGGCACAGCCGTCAATGTGCAGGCGATGGTTTTTGGCAACTTTGGTGATTCGTCGGGCTCGGGAGTTGCCTTTACACGGAACCCCGCAACAGGTGATCGCCAGTTTTTTGGGGAATACCTGCCAAATGCTGCAGGTGAGGACGTTGTCGCAGGCATCCGCACGCCACTGCCTCTATCGGCATTAGAGCAGCAATTGCCTGCAGTCTATCAACAGCTTTTCGACACTCAGGCGCTACTGGAAACACATTATCGCGATATGCAGGATATCGAATTTACCGTACAGGACGGTGTGTTCTACATGCTACAAACCCGAAGCGGTAAACGCACCGGTCGGGCGTCTATCAAGATTGCAGTGGACATGGTGCGCGAGGGTATGATCACCGAACCGCAGGCACTCATGCGCGTATCTCCTGAACACGTCGAAGCATTTCTGCATCCAATGATAGATCCAAGCGCCAAGCGCGATATCGTCGCGAGCGGCCTTCCCGCGAGCCCGGGAGGCGCGACGGGGCAAATCGTATTTTCGGCTGAAGAAGCTGAGCAGGAGCACACCGCTGGTCACTCCGTAATCCTGGTGCGCCGCGAAACAACACCGGAAGACATCCACGGCATGAAAGTTGCCGCCGGCGTACTGACGGAGCTGGGCGGCATGACGTCTCACGCAGCAGTGGTTGCGCGCGGCATGGGAGTCTGCGCCATCACCGGCTGCGGCTCACTCACGATTGACTGTGACGCTGGCCACGTTAGCACCGACGACGGAGTCGTTTTGAAGCGGGGCGATACCATTACGCTTGACGGCACATCAGGCGAAGTCATGCTGGGCGACATTGGCAAGATTGAGGCCAGCTCAAGCGACGATTTCCAAATATTGCTGGGCTGGGCCGATAAACACCGACGCCTCAGGGTGAGAGCAAATGCCGAAACACCTGAAGACGCAGCCAAGGCTCGAGAGCTCGGCGCGGAAGGTATTGGCTTGTGCCGCACGGAGCACATGTTTTTCGACGCGGAACGAATTGTCATCATGCGGGCCATGATTCTTGCCGAAAATGATGAAGAACGGTGCACTTACCTGTCCCAATTGCAGCAGTTCCAACATGACGACATGCTGGAGTTGTTTAAAATCATGGACGGTTTGCCCGTCACGATCCGGCTGCTGGACCCGCCATTGCACGAGTTTCTGCCTCAGAGCAGCGACGATATCAATGCACTGTCCGAACGCATTGGCAAACCTGCACGGCAAATACATGAAATTGTCGAAAACCTGTCGGAAATTAACCCGATGCTGGGTTTTCGCGGCTGCCGTCTCGCGGTGGTATTCCCGGAAATCAACGAGATGCAGGTCAAGGCTATTATCAGTGCGGCATCTGACGCCATAGCGTTAGGATACCGCCCACTGCCCGAGATTATGATTCCACTGGTTGTCAATGTTCGGGAGATTCGTCTGATCACGCGAATTATCGATAAATGTATTCACGAGACCGCCCGTGCAAGAGCCGTTTCTATTCCCTACAAGATCGGCACCATGATGGAGACACCGCGGGCAACTCTCGGCGCGGACAGACTCGCACCGGAAGTCGAATTCATGAGCTTTGGCACCAATGATCTTACGCAGATGACGTACGGCTTTTCACGGGACGACGCGGGTAAATTTATCCCCAAGTATCTGAAAGAAAAATTAATCGACCTCGACCCTTTTGTTTCCCTCGACCAACGCGCCGTGGGGCGACTGATGAAAATAGCGATAAGCGAAAGCAAGAGCAAAAAACAGGGCATAAAGTATGGAATATGCGGCGAGCACGGGGGAGATCCTCGCTCAATTCAGTTCTGTCATGACATCGGCCTTGACTACGTTTCCTGTAGCCCCTTCCGCATCCCCATCGCACGTATCGCCGCCGCGCAAGCCAATGTCGATGGCAACCAGACCTATTGACGCAAGCGAGTGTGCATGACGCACCTTGACGAAGGCATAAAACAGTAACGATTGCGTATGTGCAGAAGCTAGACTCGAATAAAGTGCTGCTGCACAATCTGCAGGGCGTTAGAGAGCGTCCAATAAAGCACCATTGCCGCGGGGAAGGGATAAAAGAGTAAAAAGAACGCCAGCGCTATAAAGTAAAGATTGCGTTTTTGTTTTCTGAGCTCGTCTGCCGGCGCAAGTCTATCCTGAAACAACAGAGCCGAGAGCAACGTTACGCCGCTCATCAACCAAGGCAAGAGGCTGACACTGTCGCCCAACAGCGGGATCACAAAGGGGAGTCGCGCGATTGAATCCGGGTAGGCGAGGCTCTCAATCCAGAGAAAGCCTGAGTTCTGCAGTTGCGGCATCTCACCGAGGGCATTAAACACGGCAATCCAGATCGGTATCTGCAGCAGCATACCCAGCATGGGCTTCAAGACGAAAAACGGACTCACGCCCAGTGATTTGTGCGCAGCCATAATGCGATTATGCGCTTCCTCACCGTCATATTGAGCCTTGATGCTCGCCAACTGCGGAGCCAACTCCAGTTGCACCTCGCTTACCTTGCGCTGCATCCGCACCGTGACCACTCCCAGCGGCACCAACAGCACTTTCAAAGCAACGGTGAAACAAATAATCGCCAGACCCCAGCTCATGCTCCCAGCCTGTTGCAAGGCCACCAATGACGATTCCACCACCCCTGCCAGCCAACCAACGGGCCGCCACAGGTGGGCATAACGCAACTCCTCCAGTGGCAGGCCATACTGACTGCTCAGACGATCATTGCGAACCAGCTCTGCCTGCACGCCACCGCGGGGAAAAGCCGTGGTGATGAATGTATTCTCACTCACTGTAAGCGAAAGGCCGGGGCCACTCACCAGGAGAGTGTCAAAACGGCCCATGGCGGCGAACCACTGCCCTTGTACCAGCTGCACATCTTCACCCGGGCTCTGAGCGACCACGCCATCAATATCCACAAGATAAAAGGCAATGCTGTTGTAGTAGCTGGCCATGCCATAAAAAGGCCTGGACTCCTGAACCAACGTTCTGACCCGATCAAAGTCGCCCGTTTTGTTAAACTCAGCGAGTTCGGCTTGCGTCGCGTTCATTGCCAGAGCGTGGCCGGGGATAAGCGCAATGCACACCAGAATAAGCAGGCGCACTGCAGTAAACGCGTTCATAAGTATGCCCCCGGGACACGCTGTGCCCTCGATCATCGATAGCGAGATGACGATGTTATCAATTCTTCGCCTCTATTCTCCACAGCAAGAGGCTAAATTCGCGGCAAATCACGCAGGCTGCTCAATAGCGCCTTAAGGTCGGCGTGAAAATCTGCTACCGTTGCGCCTCTTTTTGTAAAGCAGCGGAGCCTGATCTACCATGCCTTCCAGTTTTTATCCTCCACTACGCACCTTGATGGGGCCCGGACCGTCCGATGTATCAGCCAGAGTGTTAGGCGCCCTTTCGCGACCAACCATTGGGCATCTGGATCCTCTCTTCCTTCAACTGATGGATGAAATCAAGGCTCTTTTGCAGTATGCCTTTCAGACGAAGAACCCGTTGACCCTGCCCATTTCTGCGCCCGGGTCGGCTGGCATGGAAGCCTGTTTCGCCAACCTTGTGTCCCCTGGGGACACTGTCATCGTCTGCCAAAATGGTGTTTTCGGCGGACGCATGAAAGAAAATGTTGAGCGCTGTGGCGGGACCGCTGTTATGGTTCAGGACGAATGGGGAAGATCTGTCGATCCAGCGAAAGTCGAGTCGGCCTTTATCGCGCATCCCGAGGCGTCTATTTTAGCGTTTGTGCATGCCGAAACCTCGACGGGCGCCAGCAGCGATGCCGCCGCGTTATGCGAGCTCGCCACACGCCATGGAGCGCTGTCGATTGTCGATACGGTCACTTCGCTGGCCGGTATCGAGGTTGCCGTAGATCGCTGGCAGGCCGATGCAGTGTATTCCGGCACGCAAAAATGCCTCTCCTGTGTTCCTGGTATCTCTCCTGTCACATTTAGTGAACGGGCTGTAGCGCGTATTAACCAACGAACGCACAAGGTGCAAAGTTGGTTCCTCGATATGCAGCTTGTAATGGAATACTGGGGCGGAGATGGTAAAAGGGCCTACCACCATACCGCGCCAGTTAACGACTTGTACGCTTTGCACGAGGCGCTTCTCATACTGCAGGAAGAAGGCTTAGAGGCTTCACACGCTCGACATCTACACAACCATCAGGCACTGGTAGCCGGACTGGAGGCCATGGGTCTTGCAATGGCAGTAGACGCAGCACACCGGCTGCCACAGTTAAATTCAGTGACCATTCCACAGGGAGTCGATGATGCCGCACTGCGCAGCGCGTTGCTCAACGAATTCGACCTGGAAATCGGCGCAGGATTGGGCGCACTGGCAGGCAAGACGTGGCGTATCGGCCTAATGGGCTTTGCGAGCAACGAGCGCAATGTTCTGTACTGCCTGCAGGCGCTGGAAGCTGTGCTGCAGAGCCAGGGAGCCCCCATCTGCGCAGGCCAGGCACTTCCCGCGGCCAGAGCCGCACTGGGCCAGTAATGACAGCCACGCTCCGCTAATCGCCCGTAAGCATGTTCCACAGGCGCTCGACGGGCGCGCCCTCCGACTCCCTGTGCACCAGGTAATTCGCGTGGGTCCCGTCTGAAACGTCGCGCCGCAATTCGATACTCCACAGAGGAGCGACTTCGTTGGGAATCATCGAGTAACGCACGTCAATAATACGGTTAGCATAGACCGGATCTCTCGCGATATACCCATTGCTAAACCACCGAAAACGCTCGATATCCTGCGCCTGCTGAGACCCCTGTCCCAACCAGGGCAAATCTCGATCTATATCCAATTTCTGTACCGATTCGCCAGGAAATACGCGAGGAGACAGGCTCGCGCGCACCGCATCTACATAAAAACGGTCATCGGTCTCGTACACGACCTTCCACACCAGCACATTTCCGAAACTCGGCTTGGCCTCCAGGCGCAGGGGCACATGCCCGCGAGCAGCCGCCAGTGCGCGGCCCATGTCCACCGCCTCGTTGCGCTGCCACACGCCCAGCGCCAGGTATGACAACGCCCAACAAAGCGCGATACGGGTATACATGGGTCTGCTGCGCCTCGCGGCGAAGATTACGGCGGCCAACAGGGGCAAAGTGAACAGCGGATCGATGATTGAGACGGTATTCCACGCTACCCGCCTGTCACTGAATGGCCAAAACAGCATGGTACCGTAGGTGGTGCAGGCGTCCAGCAGCGCGTGCGTGGCATAGCCCAGCGTGCAAAACAACAAAGTTTGCGGGAAAGCCAGGCCCCGCCGGCGACCAATCAGGGCATGCAGTACCAACGCACACAACAAGCCGCCCACGGGAATGAAGATTAGCGAGTGACTAAACTGACGATGATATTCTAAAAAAAGCATGGGATCGCTGCTGGACCGGATTAGTACATCCAGGTCGGGCGCCATTCCCGCGAGAAAACCCAAAAGGGCAGCGCTGCCAGCGTAGCGCCTGTTGCTTAGCGCCTGGGGAAATGCAGCTCCCAGCGCCCCTTGCGACAAAGGATCCATTAAACACCCCTCTGCAGAGGCGTTATGCCGACATACCGGTATGACGCCTTGCCGCAGCTATCAACCGGTGAGGCCTGCCTGTGATGCATGGTATCAACACTCCTGCTCGCCGTATGGGTAGCTTTTACCGCCCTTAATTTTTCCATCTTAAATAACGTCTGAGCCACTCCGGTGTCGGCGCGGCAGGACAACTCAACTACCCGTTCTGCAAAGAGTTCAACAGCGGGAATCGCACTCCCCTCTAACACAGCACCTGCTCAGAGGCCGCCATCAGTAGCATCAACTATCGTCTCTTTTACCATTGCAATATCCGCCACGCTGCGCAGCGCCACCCTGGCTATCGACTGACAAAAACTGCATTTACATGCGCGAAAAAAGGGGAGACAAGCTCCCCTTCCGACTGACGCCGGGCCAGCAAAAGCCAAGCCGCGGCCGCGCGCTATCAGGCAACCTCGTCCACACGCTCGACAATGGTGCCATTGGCTGTGCCACCGCCTTCGCAAATCGCCAAGAGACCATAGCGCTTTCCTGTGCGGTGCAACTCATGCACAAGCGTCGTCATGAGCTTCGCGCCAGTTCCGCCCAAAGGATGACCGAGAGCCTGCGCACCTCCATTGACATTGAGCTTATCTATGTCCGCACCCAATGCTTTCACCCACGAAAGGGGAACCGAGCCAAAGGCCTCGTTCACCTCGAACAGGTCGATATCCTCAAGCGTCATACCCGCACGCTCAAGGACTTTTTCAGTAGCAGGGATGGGGCCTTCCAGCATAATCACCGGATCGGAACCGATGACACTCATCGCCACGATGCGAGCCATCGGCTTCAGGCCGAGACGTTTGCAGGTGGCCCCGTTAGCGATCATCACGGCCGAGCCACCATCACAAATCTGGGACGCATTAGCTGCCGTGAGCACACCACCCTCCTGCATCGGCTCCAGTCCCGCGATAGCGCCTAGCGTAGCATCCATACGAATGCCCTCATCGGTTATGTGCTGCTCCAGTGAACCGTCTTCAAGCTCCACCTCTACTGCAACAATCTCCCTGTCGAAACGACCCTCTTCTACCGCCCGCTTTGCCTTGACGTGCGAATCCAGAGCGAATTCGTTCAGCTCATCAGAAGTTAATTCGTATTTCTTGGCTAACATCTCGGCGCCGGCAAACTGGTTGAACTGCACGCCAGGGTAGCGCTCGGAGATTTTCTTTCCATAAGGGAGTCCGTGCTCCATCTTGTAACCGTCGACGATATTGGCGCCAATCGGCACCTGACTCATACTTTCGACCCCTCCCGCGATCACAAGGTCCTGGGTGCCGGATAACACAGCCTGCGCGGCGAAATGCATTGCCTGTTGGCCTGAGCCACACTGGCGATCAACGGTCGTGCCCGGCACGCCCTCACCGAGCACCGAAGAGATACAGACATTACGGGCTATATTGCTTGACTGGGCACCCACCTGAGACACACAACCGAAGATCACATCGTCGACTTCATCGACCGCAACCCCTGTCCTTTCAACCAGGGCGTCGACGACTTCAGCACCCAGATCGATCGGATGAACCTTCGACAAGCGGCCGTTCTTGCGACCACCCGCAGTGCGCACCGCACCCACAATATAAGCATCTAGCATCGTTTAACCTCCTTTTCGTAGTAATATCACCGTCTGGACCCCAACTAGCGGGACCCTAATTTTTACCATACACAACCGCATCACCTCGCCGCGTCACTCAACAAGACTGCCGTCTTAAGCAGTCCCCTGCCGTGACTTGATCTCATTCGCATGGATAATTCCGAACAGAAATACGTTCAGCAAATGCACGGGCAGCGACCCTCCGGCCGACTGGCATAAACGGAAAAACACGACGACCTCAACCAGATGCACTGCAGCCAATATATAGAGTATCCGCAAAGACCAGGCACCCATAGAGGTGTCTCCCTGCGTGAGCGCAAGAACGGCGAGCACGAGGTAGATCAGTAAACTTACTATCTTGATTGGTGACATATTTTACTCCTTAAAACCATTATTATAGGCACCGGGGTCGAGTCGATGCATCTCCGACTCAATCCAGCGCTCCACCTCGGCCATTAACTCAACCTGCTCTCTACCCACAGATGACAAGGGCTGGCCAATGGACACATCGACCACACCGGGAATAAATGAAAAAGATCGACGCGGCCAACATCGTGCAGATGTCACGGCGATGGGTACGATATACGCTCCTGTGGCCACTGCCAAGCGCGAGGCGCCGGTTTTATAACTGCCTTTCTCGCCCCGCTCACTCCGCGTGCCTTCAGGAAACATGATAACCCACTTACCCCTGTCCATAAGCTCCAACCCCTGCTCCGCAACCTTGTTCCATGCGTTCGCACGCGCTGCTCGATCGATATGAATCATTTTCAGGCGGCCCATGCACCAACCAAAAATTGGTATCCGCAGTAGTTCCTGCTTGAACACATACGCCAGCGGGTGAGACGTATAGCTTGGAAAGAAAAACGTTTCCCAGGTGGACTGATGTTTGGGACAAAGAATGACACGGCGATTGTCTTGCGCAGACGGCAGATTTTCCGCGCCATGCACTCTGTAGCGCACACCGCCGACTATCCGCGCCACCTCTACCACTCCCCTCAGGTATGGTACGGCAAACCACCACCAGAGTTTCTTGTCATCGAGAAACAGTGAGCTCAACAGAAGCGCCGACCCGATCGGTATCACGGAAATCACCATCCAGATAAAAACGATAATTGATCTCAAGACATTCATGCACGGGTTCCAACTGGGGGTCGGGAGCATTAAACCAGATTGTCAGCCTCGACGAAAACCCACTTTCCGTTAATACCACTATTGTGGCTATAATGGACCGCGAGGAAACCAACTGGCTTGCAAGGATTGCACTTCTATGGCTTCGAGCCAACAACCTGGTCTTCATCCCCTCGCCAACGGCGCCTGGGCGTGGCTTGCCCCCGGGGGCGGCTGGGGTTGGAGTAATGCCGGCCTGATCGTTGATGGCGAAGAATCGATGCTTGTCGATACACTCTTCGATCTGGCGCTCACCAGCGAAATGCTGAAAAAAATGCAAGATGCGGAACCCCTTGCAAAGCACGTTGACACACTGATCAATACCCACGCCAACGGAGATCATTGTCATGGCAATGCACTGGTAAGTGGTGCAGAAATAATTGCGTCCACCGCCTCAGCTCTGGAAATGACTGAACTGACGCCAGAAACCATGGCCGAACTAATGGCTCAGTCCGGCGAATTTGGCGCCCTAGGAAAATACTTTCAGCATTGTTTTGGCGAATTCAATTTCGACGGTATCCCATTTACCCCCCCAACACGCACATTTGACGGCGAATTAGACCTGCGCGTAGGTGACAAGTCGGTAAAGCTGATTGAAGTAGGCCCGGCGCATACGCGGGGCGATGTGCTTGTGCACGTTCCCGGAGATAGCGTGGTTTTTACCGGCGACATCCTATTTATAGAAAGCACGCCGATCATCTGGCAGGGCCCCGTTAGCAACTGGATAAAAGCGTGCCAACTGATAGAGGATATGAATACTGACCTCATCGTGCCGGGACACGGCCCAATCACGGACAAACACGGCGTAGTAAAAGTACGGCAGTATCTTCAATTCGTTCATGATCAGGCCCGAATCCGCTATGACGAGGGTATGGGTGCCCAGGAAGCCGCCAAAGATATTGAGCTAAACGAGTATTCTGCTTGGTCAGACCCGGAACGAATAGCCGTTAATGTGGACAGCCTGTATCGAGAGTTTGCCGGGGAGGATACTCGCACCGACGTATTGGACCTGATGGCACGAATGGCCGAACTGGCGGGGTTCGATGCGCACTCCTGACAGGGTCGGGCACGTCTTTCTCCCCGCCTGGCGCCGGTTGCTGTGCCTATTACTACTACTGCAGTCCATGGCCAGTTTGAGCGACGAGCCCGTGCGCAAATTACTGGTACGGGATGGTCGTACGTTAGAGGTGATCATTGGAGTTGACTTCGACACCAGCGAACATGAGCGGCTGACCGACTGGGTCGCCTATATTTCCGACGCACTGGCCAATGTTTTTGGGCACTGGCCACGCCATCAGTGGGAAATAGCGATCACCCCTGCCGCCGCGGCGGGAGACGACCCAATTCCCTGGGCGCAAATTCATCGCAACACTGTGGATCGAGTCGATTTTTTCATTGCGCCCCGGGCGAGTCTGGAACAACTCAAACACGCATGGACAGGCTACCATGAACTCGCCCACCTACTGATTCCCTATCAGGGTTGGGGGGATAGCTGGTTCAGCGAGGGACTCGCCTCTTACTACCAAAATCTCATGCAGGCAAGAAACGGCGTGCTTAGCGAGGAGGAAGCCTGGCAGAGTATTTATGATGGCTTCTCGCGCGGGCGTGCAGACACTGAATTCGACGGACAAAGCCTCGAACAGGTTAGCAACACAATGCGCGTCAATGGAGGATACATGCGGGTCTACTGGAGTGGAGCGTGGTACTTCCTCACTATCGATGTGTTGCTGCGACGCCAGTCTGAAAAATCGATCTCCCTGGACACAGCGCTTCAAAAACTTAACAACTGCTGCGCTGACGACTCGTTGTCCGCCATTGAAATAGCGCGCAAACTCGACGAACTAAACGGGGTGGCACTGTTCGGAACTTTATTTAATCAGGCACGCCAATCAACACGCGTACCTGGGTTCGAGTCTATTTTTACCTACCTGGGCATCAACGTTATCGAGGGCAAGGTACAACTGGATACATCAGGACCCGGTGCGGCGTTGCGACAGCAAATTACGTATCTGCCAAACCTTAGTGAGTGACGTAACCTTTTGCCCCCCGTTAAACGGTTTGCGCGACGACTAAAGATGACAGCATGCTAAACTGGCAGCCTGATTGATTTTTCCTCGGCTTTAACTTTTCCCACACATGGTTATACTCGGGCCTGTGTGAAGGCAGTCGTGCGAGCCAAATGGTCTTGAAGAAACCAGAATCCAAAGCTGACATTAGAGACAAACTCCGCGAGGAAACCGAACGGTTCATTGCGAAGGGAGGGAATGTAGACGAGATTCCCCGAGGAGTATCCGGCCAAGATCCGGGCGACTCATCAATATTCCTAAACCGCCGGCTGTTTGTCGAGCCCAAGGCCACCCGCACGCTCGTTCCAGAGGTAGTCGCCGCGATCGAGGAGAGACGCAAGTCGAAGTATCGCCGCAGGTCCACCATCAAAGGTAAAACCCGGGGACCGCGACGCAAGGTAATCTACGACGACTTCGGAGAGCCGCTGCGTCGCATCTGGTCCGACGACTAATCTATGTACACCTCGCCAGAACATGGCTTCACACCGATTGCAATGGAGTTACAACGTGAACACTGACGTCACCCCCTTTGTGGTAGACATACCCCAGACTGAACTCGACGACTTGAGGCAACGATTACAACAGACGCGCTGGTCCGACAAGGAACCCTGCACGGGTTGGGCACAGGGAATGCCACTCGAATATACTCGCGAACTGGCCGATTACTGGGCACACACCTATGATTGGCGGCGCTTCGAGAACAAGCTCAACAGATGGTCACAGTTCATGACCAAGATCGATGGCATCGATATTCACTTTATTCACCAGCGCAGCCCCCATGAGGACGCCCTGCCCCTGATCATCTCCCACGGATGGCCGGGGTCAATCGTTGAGTTTCATAAAGTAATCGACGCGTTAACAGATCCTACACAACACGGCGGCAGCGCTGAAAGCGCTTTTCACGTCGTAGCGCCGTGCCTGCCGGGCTATGGTTTTTCCGGCAAACCGACAGAAACAGGAACCAGCGTCGAGAAAATTGGGCGGATGTGGGGGCAACTTATGAGTCGACTGGGTTATGCCCGTTACGTAGCACAGGGCGGAGACTGGGGGAGCATTATTACTCAGAGCATGGGCATCACCGAAACGGATCACTGCGCCGCTATTCATGTCAATATGCCCATCGTCGCACCGGACAACGACACAATGAGCAGCCTGAGCGCCGCCGAACAAAAAGCGCTGGAAGATATGTCAGCCTATATAGAAACCGGCTCGGGCTATTCCAAGCAGCAGTCCACCTACCCCCAAACGTTGGGCTACGGTCTGGCAGACTCGCCTGTGGCACAAATGGCCTGGGTGGTAGAAAAATTTTACATGTGGACCGACTGTGAAAACAATGGCACACGACATCCGGAAAACGTCCTGAATCGGGACGAGTTGCTCGATAACGTAATGATGTACTGGTTGAACAATGCCGGTGCCAGTTCCGCTCGCCTGTACTGGGAAAGTTTTAACAACGCCAGTATGGAGCCCATCCACATGCCGGTGGGTTGCTCTATTTTTCCGAAAGAAATTTTTCGTTGCAGCCGACGCTGGGCTGAAAAGCGCTTTACCCAGTTAATCCATTGGAATGAACTGGACAAGGGCGGTCACTTCGCAGCACTGGAACAGCCGGAGGCTTTCGTAGCAGAAGTTCGGGCCTGTTTTCAAACATTGCGCTAGGTGTGCTGCTTAGTCGAAATCTTCGCTGGTTTTCAACCTATTATCAAAAGCTGGCTCGTCGGCCCTGCGCTGAGACGCGCTCTCAGCAGTAAGCCTGCGCTCAGAGCGACGACTGTTGGCGCCTTGAGGCTGCCGCTCGTCGTCATCGCTGCTACCCGGCTCCGACACGTGCTCCTGCGACGGACGAGTTGGCGCTAGCGCTGGTGAGGGTGCGCTGTCGGAATCCACCATAGGGTGTGGCGCGAACGCCGGACGACTGGTCAGTGATGGCTCCCGGCCCGGCGCTGCGCCCGCCAACTCTTCTACAGGAACCGTATCTGGCGGCAGAAACAAGGGCGTCTCTGATGCGTCGTCCGACGAGGGAAAATCGCACTCGCTGTGCGCTGCAGTGAGCGGAGATAAATCACCAAGGCTGGCCGGCGGTATCTCCACAGACTCCACCTCGTCTCCCTGATCCCTCTCCGGGTGTGCCAGTGAATCGTGCATCCCGCTGTCGACAGCAGGATCAGACGGCGTCGCCGGATCAGCCGTTCGAGCGATCTCCTGCCTCGTACCACCACGCCCAATAAATTCCAGGTTTTCCAGCGCTGCGTAGGGCGGGGTCGGTGCCCGTTCAGGCGCCACGTGCGCACGCTCCTGCTCCTCGACCCGGGACTTCAGCGGAAATGCCGCAAGGTTGGGCGCACGACCCGGAGCCATACCCGGTTTGAAATGTTCTGGATCCAGCTGCCGAGCTTGTTCGACCAGCGTGTAGGCCGGCTGAACGTCTCTTCCAATGGGGTTTGTGCTTGATTTTGATACGGGCGCGCTGCTCTCAAAGGCTTGCTCCCCCCCGGCGGCAACCTGCATGAGTTGCATCTCCAGCGCCTCGCTCTGGATATTTTCCTCCGCAACCTCTTCCGGTAGGGAATCATCCCGGCCGGCACGCTGCTTCAGCACCTCGCTCGCACATTCTGCCCAGCGACCAAAGTGGCAAGACTCAGTCGGATTGGGCATACGGTGTTTGCGGAACGCGGTCATTGCTGCCACAAATCGACTCGATACTGCCCGGTAATAGTGGATGTGATCCTCAGCTTCCAGGGAGAGCACATCGGCATTGTCACGAATAATCAGCATCTGGGGAGGAAGCTGTCCCTGCATGAGGTAAAGAAGTTCAGCGAAAAATGCCAGACGGTAGGTCAGCCTCGACATCTCTCCAGAGCGCGTCTCGCAGGGAATATAGAGGAAATCGCCCAGCTGGGAGTATCCGCTGGTTTTCATCAAAAGATCGAGCCGGTCAGAGAAATTGCCGTCAGCCAACTGCCCGTCCACAATAAAATCTGCGCCTGCCTTCATCGCGGCGATGGTCGCAGCGCGGCGCTCTGTCTCATCGGTATCACAATCGATTTCGATGACACGTCGCCCCTCGGCGCGCAGCGTTTCGGCTATGTTGGCATGGGGTGACTGGGGCTGGGGCGGCCAGATCGCGCCGCGATCAGGAAGAATACCGTGATCTGGATTTTCGAGGGTCAGACGCTCCATCCACGTCGCAAAAGGCGACTCCCTGAAGAGGGCCAAGTCGTCTTGCGAATACGTTACGGCATTATCGATTGTATAGCGATGCATAAGGTACGGTCTGCTTTCATGTCAGAAAACAACGTAAGTTCGAAAACACTTAAGCCGTTCGCGTATTTATATCTGAATGACCCCGCCGTGTCTATCTCAGTGAAGGCAACTCACCCGATCAGGTCATGCAAAAAACATCCGCGCGGGGCGTAGTGGTTGAAAAACGACCAGTCAGGACCGCCTGTCTAACGGCGCTCATAAATTATTGCCCCGCCTATTACAGTCAGGTCGACCTGCAACGCTCGCATAGCCAAGGGGTCCCGCAGCAGATCACCAGACAGGACCACCAGATCGGCCAGCTTACCGGGCTCCAGCGAACCCCGGTTATCGTCCTGGAATACTTGCCAGGCTGCATCGATAGTCACCGCCCTCAGTGCACTCATAAGATCGATGCGCTGGTCCGGGCCTAACACGTCGCCGCCAACCGTCTGGCGATAAACCATACTCCAAACCGCCTGCAGGGGTTGCATGGGGGTCACTGGCGTGTCGAGATGTGACGAAAACCGCACGCCGTATTGCTGCGCCCAGCGAGAAGGACTGATGTTTTGCGCCCGCTGCGGCCCCATGAAGATATCCCTGTGCCGATCACCCCAGTACCAGGTATGAGCAGTAAAAAAACTCGGCGTAACGCCCAGCGACGCCATCCGCGCTACCTGGTCCTCCCGGGCCATCTGCCCGTGGATAAGAATCATGCGCGGGTCTTGGCGAGGGTAGGACGCCTGCGCCGCCTCAAACGCATCCAGGATGTCTTCAATAGACGCATCGCCATTGCCGTGAATAGCGAGCTGATAACCCGCTTTGTGCAGTGCCGCGACCTGCTCAAACAGTTCCTCCCGGGCAATGGAGGGGTAACCGCGGTAATCCTCGTCACCGTGATACGGCTTAAAATACGGTTCACTCAGATAACCGGTGTACCCCTGTATGCTGCCGTCGGCTACGAGCTTAACCGGCCCCATGTAAACCCTGTCAGTGGTGTAAGCGGCGGGATCATAGTCGCCATTCAACAGATCCTTTCCGTAATCCCTCTCCCAGGGAAACAGCACTAGCCGCTGTGGCACCACACCGAGCCGACTGAACCAGTAAAGGCCTGAGACCAATGCAGGCCCCACACCCCCTGACTGAGCGGTGGTAACACCCATGCTGGAGTATTCGTCGGCGGCGAATTTGAACAGCCGATAGGCATCAAAGACACTGGTGCTCTGCATCTGATCCAGCAGCGTCATCCGCGCGTTTTCTTCCAGCAAGCCATTAGGCTCCCTCGAACCATTGCGGCGCCCAATCACACCCCCCTGTGGATCAGGCGTACTCGCATCGATACCAACGATTTCCAGGGCCGCACTATTGGCTACCAACATATGGCCGGACACATGCAGCAGCGCAATAGGATGATCTGTAGATATTGCATCAAGCTCCGCGCGTGTAGGATGGCGCTTTTCCACGAGCAAGGTGTCATCGTAGCCAAACCCGGTAACCCATTCGCCGTGGTCCGTCACTTCGGCTCGTGCGCTGATCGCGGCGAACACATCAGCCATTGCTTGCTTGTCGCCAATGGGTGGGCTGTTCAAATCCGTGGACATCACACGTAAACCCGATCCCGGGAAATGGCCGTGAGCATCGATAAAACCTGGCAATAGCGTGCGGCCATGCAAGTCGACAACCTCAGTATCTTGGTTGACCGACGCCATGATCTTTTCGGTGCTGCCGACCTCGTCGATGCGCTCACCACGCGTGGACAGGGCCTGCGCTACTGTACCTGCCTCGTCCATCACCAGTACGCTGCCATTAACGTACACTCGATGCGCTGGGGGCGCCGGGCCGCGCAAAGCTACAACGAACAACACTGCCACACCCGCCAGTAGCAAAAGCACTGTGAAAACAAGAGATTTCCAGTTCATCGCAAGGTCGCCTGTTTCAACCAATCGTCAATTAAGTGCAGGGACCGGCGCCCTGACTGGTGTTACGTAGATACCTGGCTCATGCCACCTTACCGAGGACTATGTCCGCCATCCTTGCCCGATGCCAGGGGCCATCCCCCCATAACATCTGACTGTGTGTCTGGCGCTTGAAATACAGGTGCAAAAAGCACTCCCAGGTAAAGCCGATACCCCCGTGAAATTGCACCGCGCGCCCGGACGCAAAAGCCGCCAGATCACTCGCCGATGCTTTCGCCATATGCGCAAATCGCGCGGCCTCATCCGGCTCAAAATCAAAAGCGCACGCGGCGTTATAAACCAGCGACTTCGACTGATCGATATGTATCATCACGTCGACCAAGGGGTGCTTAACCGCCTGAAAAAAGCCCAGGGAGTGGTCAAACTGTTGCCGCGCGTTGGCGTAATCTACCGTTGTCTGCAACTGCCATTCGGCGGCACCGGTGATGTCTGCCGCCAATAATGTCCACACTGCTGGCATAGCCTGCTGCAATGCCGGCAGGCCGTCGGCACAGACAGGCTCTGCTGCCACGCTGTCAAAAGCAATGTGCGCCTGATCACGAGTCAAATCTACGATAGCGTCAGGTTGCACGGTAACCCCAGGCGCATCAATCGGCACCCAGTACAGAGCGATTCGCTCTCCGTTCCGCGCTGCAACCAGCAGACGATCAACCTTGCGGGCGTCCTGTACAAACCACGCCGTACCACTCAGCGTACCAGCGTCGCAGACTACTTCGGTTAGAGCCGCATCCCACGCGCCATCACGATTGATCGTGGCCAAGCTGGCGGTGCGCCCCTCCGCGATTTCAGTCAGCGCCGTCTCTGCATCAGCGCCGATCGCCGCTAATACGTAGACCGCGTTGAGTGTCGCCAGAAGCGGGCAAGGAAATGCAGCGCGACCCACCTCTTCAACCAGCCCGGCTACGGCAGACAACGGCATACCCAGGCCACCCGCGGATTCCGGCACCGCTACAGCGGCCCAGCCCAGCTCCACCAGTTGTTGCCACAAGGCTGCGTCCCAGTGGCAACCACTCATGCGCTCCGGTTCGAAATCGGCCGCTACCATCGTATGCAGCTTGTCTGTGGTGAAGTTGTCCGCAAAAAATTTTCGCGCAGAATCTTTCAGGAGAGCCGCTTCCTCTTCAAAACCAAAATTATCGGGCTGTGTCATGCTGCTCTCCTCCTACTTCGATTTAGCCAGGCCGAGCACTCGCTCACCCAGTATGTTGCGCTGCACTTCACTGGTACCTGCAGCAATGGTCATGCCGTATGAATTCATGTAAGAAAGCGGCCACTGTCCGCCCGCGGGAGCGTTGCTATCGCCCAGGTACAGCGATGCGCTGGCGCCGGCAATCTCTAGCGCCAAGGCGCCGATATCCTGCGCGATTTCACTGGCGAGCAGTTTGTTTTGCAACAGCAAGCGCGAGGGGTGATCCTGCAGGCCCGCCACCCGGGCTCGACGCTGATTAATCCCCAATCCCGCCTCGCGGATAATCAGCTGCATAATCTGGTCCCGCAGCAGAGGATCCTCCAACGCAGGCCTGCCATTGCGCATCGTGTTGCGCGCCAGATCGATAAGGCTGCTTGTCGTTGTAGAGTGGGTTGTCTTGCTCTTCATACCTCCCGCAGACGGCGTCTTCAGGTCGCCTGCTCCGCGCTCGTGCAGCAGGGTCGTCATAGCAACCTGCCAGCCCTTGCCTAGTTCGTCCAGACGGTAGCTGTCGTCGACCTCCAGGTCTTCAAAAATCACTTCGTTGAAGCCGGTTTCACCGGTCATCTTGATCAGCGGACGCACCGTAACACCGTTGCCCAGTGCAGAACGGATTGGCACTACGAAATAGGACAGTCCGTCGTACTTGTGTGAGCGATCGGTGCGCAGTAACAGGATCATCCACTCCGCGAAGTGCGCCAGCGAGGTCCAGACTTTATGCCCATTGATTAACCACTTGTCGCCCTTGCGTTCTGCAAAGGTCTGAACACTGGCGAGGTCGGAGCCCGCTCCGGGCTCACTGAAACCCTGGCACCAGATATCTTCACCGGAAAATAAACGTGGCAGAAGTCGCTCTTTCAACTCGTCCTGGGCATGGTAAAAAACGGTCGGCGCAGCCATGCCCAGGCCGATAACGTTCGGCAGGAAAGGCGTGCGCGCTCCCTTCATTTCTTCGTTGGCGATACGCTGACAATCGGAACGACTACCACCTCCCACTGTCACAGGGTAATCACAGCCAATCATGCCCGCATCGTACGCCGCTTTCTGCCACGCCTGCAGGTAATCGAGTTGTTCCTGCGTCATGATTTCCAGCGGCGAAAGGGGCAGTCGCACACCGGGCTCCCCGGGTTTATTGGCGGCCAGCCAAGTGCGGCAATGTTCGCGAAACTCGACCTGTTCCGGTGTATCCTGGTGGGCACTCTCTGTCATTGTTACTCCCCTGCTTTAGTGATGGGACTGCCCTAACCCAGGCCCCGTTCTGGTTACCGCGTTGTCTCTATTTTGATCGCCAACTACTCAATAGTGTGGCGGCTTTTCCTGAACGGAATTCTCCGTGGTGACCTGCATCGCCTGCTCTTCCTGACGCTGTTGCAGCAACTCCAACTGACGGCGCAACAGGAGAATATCGCGCTGTTGCTCTGCCAGCGCAACATCCAGATCGCGAATGGTATCTTCCTGAAACGCCAACTGACTCTGGAGGTCAATAACCTGTTGCTCCAGGCTCTCCTTCTTTTCCGACATAACTGCGTTATCTCCGGTTTTTCCGGTTTGCTCTCAGGCGACGGACTAATATACTGCCCACGTTCCTTAAATACACGACTTACGCCATGAGCAAACAAAAAAAATCGAATAGTCGCCTGGTCTATTCAACAGAGGCCGGTCGCCTCTGCCCACAATGTCAACGACCTGTCGCTGGATGCGTCTGCGGTAATAGTCGACCCGCCGCAACGGGCGATGGCATTGTGCGCCTGCAGCGCGAAAGCAAAGGACGGGGAGGCAAGGTTGTCACCCTGATCAAGGGCTTGCCCCTTGCAGGGGCAGAACTGCAGGCGCTGGCCAGCGAGTTGAAAAAAAAATGCGGCACGGGTGGCGCATTGAAGGGCGATACGGTCGAAATCCAAGGCGACCGCCGAGATTTATTAAAGCAGGAACTGGAAAACCGCGGATACACGGTAAGACTGTCGGGGGGCTAGTCGATTTAGGCGGACTTAGCGTCTTTATCGGCTATGTTAGCCTATTTTTTTAGATATTCTCCGCCTCACCGCGTACTCATTAGCCCTCGAACAGACCGCGTCGCCGGTCAGTTAGGCGCACTTCCCAAAATTACTGTGAATATTCACCTACAACCTATTATTTTTATTGGATTTAATTTTTATCTGTGTTAAAAATTACACTGTGAGCACGGAACAGACGCGAACAGGGGTACATCTCCACTAGACGCCTCTCGATAACCTGACCACAAAGAACAATAACACTGCACAGCAGTCTCTGACGGATGAGTCATCCCTGCGAGGAAGTAGGATATGCACGTGACCGCAGAACACCTGAGAGATCAGGTCATCAGACCCACCCTTGAGTATATGGGCGCCTGGACTCCCGCCGCAGAAGCGTTTCTTGTGGATACCGCTCTCAACCCACCCGACGTGGGACTGTTTTGCTCGCGGCAGGACAGCTTGGGGCTTTATCGCATTACTGCAGCCCAACACCGCGACCTGTGGGATCGCTACCTCGCATTTAACCCGGAGTTCGCGGCAAGGGTGAGGGGACTGGCAAGCCAGCGGGCATTTCTGACCAACCCGGACAGCGAGCTACAAACCAATCTCAGCTACTGCACAGCGATTGCCTGGTTGATGCAACAGCGCGCGGGTGGATTCACCGAGACATCGGCTGCTGACGAAATGGCGCAGGCATAAGACTGCATCGGGGCGGCGCCAGCTCCATCCCTCTGCGCCCCCCATCATTTCGATATGTGTGCGCCTACCCCCTGCCGGATTGACTGCCACAAGTGCATATCTTCTGGCCGATCGATATCGGCAAGCGCCGGTAGTTCTGTAAACGGTACCCCTGCGCGATCCAGTGCGGCTCGCGTACAGGCGAGCACCCGCTCGGTTCCCCAGGGTATATCCTGGAACATCGTCTCTCGAACACATCTCGCGCCGATCAACACGTAGCCCCCGTCGAGCGCGGGGCCCAGCACTACGGGCGCCTCCTCCAGAGCGACAACCGCCTGACGCAGGTAATCACCATCGATCGACGGACAGTCGCTACCCACAAGGATCACGCAGTCGAAATGCGCGAGTCGTCCACAGAGCGCGTGGAACATTCTCTCTCCCAGGTCTTTCCCATGCTGCCGCGACAGCCGGGATACGCCCAGTTGACGACAGCTATGGAACAGGGGGAAATCAAGGCCTCCGGCCACGCAAAGCTCCACCTCGCCCAGGTCGCTATTCACAAGTTGCGTGGCGGTCCATTGAGTGAGCTCACAGTGAAGGTCACAGGCCTGCTGCGGTGACAGATAAGGCAGTAACCGAGTCTTAACCCGGCCCGGCACCGGCTCCCGGGAAAATTGGATAAGGCAAACCCGCGGCGAGGCCAAATCAGCGTTCATAATAGAAACGCGACAAAGTCTCGGGCGACACACCTAGCCAATAGGCCAGTCTTAACAACCACATGCGCACCACCGTGGCCGCGGTACCCCCCTGCTTCCAACGGCGACTGGACGTCATCACGGGTGCGGCGACGATCACAGGGGAAGCCAGCCTTCGCAGGCGTTTACAATACTCCACATCTTCCATGAGAGGCAGGTCGGCGAAACCACCGGTAGCCCGAAAGACGGCGTTGCGGACCATCAACATTTGATCCCCCGTCGCCACGGAGGTCAAGCGGGAGCGTCCGTTCATACACCATTCGATGATCCGCATTGCCCGGCCGTTGCCATCAAGCCTAACATGGCAAAAACCCCAACAAGGGGATGACTTCAAACAAGCCCGCAAAACATCGAGTGACACCGTTGGCGAGCTGTCGGCATGGAGAAATGCCACGTAAGGCGCAGCCGCCGCCTGCCCTCCCAGATTCATTTGGCGGGCGCGACCCCGCTCTGCCAGCAGTAATTGATCACACAGTGGCAGAGCCGCCTTCACGCTCCCGTCTGAACTCCCACCATCAACGACAATCAACTGGCAACCGGGATAACGCTGCCGCAGATCGCGCAGGAGAACACCTATCCGGGCCGCCTCATTCAACACCGGAATGACGAAGGTCACCCACGGCTCACTCATACGCCCAGTGCGCCTCCGCAGCTGCTTCCCTGACCCGCTGCGCAGCCATAGCAGTGCTCACCAATGGCGATCGCCGTCTCCTCCAGTGCTTCACCCACCAGCAAATCGTCGATATGCCGCCACTTGTCACTCGCCAATAAAGGCATGTCCAGCATCTGGTTAAAATCGCAATCGTAAAGATAACCGCGCCAGTCGACGCTTAGCATTCGCCGGCACATCAAAGTGTGCAGATTGTCCTCACTGAAATTGTCTCGCAATAATTGCATGTATGACGTGAATTGCTGCTGCGCCATCAAGACTGCGCCAAAGCGACTGATCGGCATGTTTGTGAGGGTCAGCAGGCGGGTAAAACGAATACCAAATCGCTCGCCTAGCTCGCGTCGATAATCATCCTCAAGAATCTGCTGCGGTGGCGGCAAAACCGGGCCAATCGGGTTATACACCAGGTTCAACACCCGTGTCTCACCGTAACCTAATTGGTTCAAACAGCGTAATGCCTCGATGCTGCGTTGATAAACCCCCTTACCGCGTTGCGCGCTGACGTTGTCCTCGCTGTAACAGGGTAAGGAGGCGGTAACCTCCACCTCGTTTTCTGCCAGGAACTCCGCCAGCTCTTCCTGTCCCGGCTCCTGCAGTATCGTCAGATTACAGCGATCGATAACGCGCACACCTAACGCTCTTGCCCCTGTGACCAAATAGCGAAAATGAGGATTCAACTCCGGCGCGCCGCCGGTCAGGTCCAACGTGTCCAGCCCTGCCCTCTCAAGCAAGCCAAGCACACTGTCGACTGTTGCCCTGTCCATTAGCTCGGTGCGCTGAGGACCTGCATTAACATGACAATGCAGGCATGACAGATTGCACAGATAACCCAGGTTTACCTGCAGGGTATCCAGTTTCGCCCGTGATATGGGTGGAAAATCGCTTTGTAACAGTAGGGGGCGGCTGTCTTGCATTATAAGTGGGCGACCGGACGTTGACTCGCTAGTAGCGGTCGCGCTGCTCCTCGACAGTAAACAGATTTTGAGTATTGCCCAGCAGATACTGGAACACCACATTGTACGCGAGTACCGCCTGCACATAGTTACGCGTTTCGCGGTACGGAATCGTTTCGATCCACTGAGTGACTGGTAATGTGTCCGCCGACTCACGGCGCCACCGATCGACCCTGTGAGGCCCCGCGTTATACCCGGCCAACGCAAACACTCGATTGCCGCCAAAGCGATCCAGCAACTGGCGGTAATACGCACTACCCAGCCTCACGTTATGCTCAACATCAAACAGCCGGGCAGTCGTATGTGATACACCCAGAGACGATGCAACGGCTTTGCCTGTAGCAGGCATGATCTGCATCAGGCCACGTGCACCCACCGGTGACCGCGCCTTCGGATAAAACGCACTTTCGCGGCGAGCGATAGACATCAACTCTGTGCCGGAGACATTCTGCGTGGCCGCGTGACGCTCGAAGATATCGCTGTATGCTGTTGGAAAGCGCTGGTTAAGTGCGTCCCATGCCTGCGCCTGTGTCGCAGCATCAATCGCCATACGGTCCCAGCCGTTGCGAGCGGCGAGCAGCATCAGGTCGGTGAGCAGCGCTTCTTCAGTTGTCTGCTGCAACAATGTGTACCACTCAGAATGCGCTAGCGCGTCATCACCGTGGAACTTGAGTTCTTCGATTCTCGCGATGGCCGGCAACGTAACCGAAGAAGAATCGAGTGCCATCTGAGGGCGTTCGTGCTTGAAGGCGTAGGGCCGCTTGAGACGGTCCGCCGCCAAAAAGCCGTAATAGTCGCGCTCTCCGGCAAGCTGTTCGTAAATCGCTTCTGCTGCAGCTTTTTCCCCAGCACGCTCCTGAGATACCGCACGCCAGTAACGCCATACATTTTCCTCCATGGCACCCGCGGACAGCAGTGCGAGATAGCGCGATAGCGCATCCCAATCCTGCTCCGCAAGCGCCTGGCGAAGCCGGATGCCGACAAGGGTGTCGTCCTCGAGTCGCGCTAGAGCGGCTTCAAGCCAGTTATCATCCTGACCAACGCGCGCGAATAAGCTCTGGCGAGCAATGGCATACTCGACTGCACGCACCTGTTCGGGACTGAAAGACAAACGCTTTTGCAGAGTTGCCCAGTGAGCCTGCGCCTTGGGCGGACTGTATCGAGCAAGATACGCCAGTCCGCGCGCCGCGATGTCAGCAGACCGGGGATCTCCTGCCGGTAGATTTTGGCGCGCAACAGATTCAGGATCGCCGTACACATCAATCAACGTATTTGACCAGGGCGTGAGAGCAGAGCTCGCCTTACGGCCGACATAGCGCATCAAAGAGGGCTGCCTCGCATCGAAAGCATTCAGGAGTCGCGTCCAGACAATATCATCCGTCAGTCCGCCTGCCGCCATCCACGCATCAAAAAGTGGGTCGCAAGACGTTGGCCTGGACTTGCCGTGCACCCAGAGGCGCCCTGCCCCCTCCAGGGCAATATCGCGACTACCACGCGCCAGATGCGCGCGATAGTAATAGCACTTGAGCTCTACACTGTTGGGCTCCTCTGCTTTGACTGCGAGCAGATCCTGCCAGCGCTTGTTCTGTCCCGCGCTGCTCAGGTATTTACCCAAAAAACGGTTTGCGAGAGGCGTTCCCGCACTCGACTCAATAAACGCGAGGGCCTGCGCCGCTGACACCGCGTCAGGGCCTTGGGTCAGGCGGTAATAATCGAGATACAGCGCGAGGGGGTAATCATTCAGGCCAGCCCGCAGTTGCGAAACAGCCTGCCAATCGCCTAATGCCATCGCCTGCACTGCCATGGCATAGTCCCGACGCGCCTGATCATCGGGTGCAGCCTGACCAGTCAGGGGCATCACAGCCATAAGGACTGCAAGGAGAGACAGGCTGTGGCAAACGTGTCGCGCGAGCCGGTGACCCATTCTAGTACCCGGGGAATCGTTAGAAATCAAACGGACCAACCATCGCTTCTTGCACGCCGCAAAAATTACTGAAGTGTGCGATACATTATCACAGTGCGCCCACTCGCCACGAACCCTGTTTACACTTTCGCATTCCAGCATTCAGACGATGGTCTGCGCTGCGCCGCAGTTATTCTGCGATGACCATTAGCCGTCGCAGGCGATCGTTCTCCGCGCGCACCGAGCGCAGCTCATCCAGCAGTCCCAGGGCAAGTGCAACCCCATTCCAGTCGGTTTCAAGATCCCGCTGCAAGCGGTGGGCTTTTTGGATAACGACCACCATCTGGCTGTCGAACAGCCACTCCTGCGGCCGACTACCCGTTGGTTCGACAATACCGGTATCGACAATCTCCACCAGCGTGTCAAGGGGCAACCGCGCGCACTGGCAAACCTCCACAACGGTCATACTCATAGTATATTCACTCATTCCTTATTCTCCCACTGCCCACGCGGCGCAAAAGTGGACCGCTCAGCGAGCTGCTGCCAAAGCTCATCACAGTGCTCATCTGCTTCCGGCATAACCACCGATAAGATAGCGTACAGATCCCCTTGATTATCTGCCCGACCCAATCCCTTGCCGCGAATTTTCAGCTTCCGGCCGGTCTGGCTGTGCGCAGGAATACTCAAGCGAATGGCACCATCGAGCGTTGGCACCGTCACCGTCGCGCCCAGTGCCGCCTCCCAGGGTGCCAGGGGTACCGTAATAGACAGATCAGCATCCTCCACCGCATAGAGCGGATGCGCCGCCAGTTGAATATTGAGGTACAAATCTCCCGACGGCGCATCGCCAATACCGGGAGCGCCCTGACCTTTGAGTCGAATTCGCTCACCGTCAATCACTCCCGGAGGTATCTTCACCTTGAGCGTCTTGCTCTGCCGAGCCAGGTTGCCCTGATCGGTAAAAAACGGCACTTCGTACTGAATGGTACGAGCCTCACCACGCAGGGCCTCCTCGAGGAAAACGGCAAGTCGAAATTCTATATCCTCACCGCGCTCGCTGAAGTGCTGCCGCGAAAAGCCCTGTCGCGAACCATGGCCTGATTGACCAAACGCCGACTCGAAAAAATCTGAAAATCCGCCCTGAAATTCACCGCCGTCCGACGACCGCGGGTCGGCCTGCCATCCGGGGGGCGGCTGAAAGCCGCCGTCACCGCCATACTCCCGTAGCTGGTCGTACTCAGCGCGCTTGCCAGCATCCTTGAGCACTTCGTAAGCCTCTGATATCTCCTTGAAGCGGTCTTCAGCGCCGTCGCGCTCACTCACGTCAGGGTGGTACTCTCGAGCGAGTTTTCGGTAGGCTGACTTGATCGTCTTTGCATCGGCCTCCGGTACTACACCCAGCACCTCGTAGTAGTTCTTGAATTCCATATTATTCCAGTCTGTTGTACAACACTATTCCAAACCTTGCCCAGCCACTTCGGGCGCGGACAGAACTAACGTCTTACGTCATTGATAAACGTAAACGCCAATCGATGCAACTTTACCTATCGAAAAACGCGCTCGCGAGGCGGGTCTGCACACTGCACACATCCGGGTTTAACACATAGAGAGCTTCCCCGTTTCCTTGAAGCACGTCATCCTATCTCGCTTGCCGGGGCGAACCTACGTGTTCCCGCGACCAGCGCACGCTATCTCTACGCCAAGATCGCAAAAGCACACTGTAGAAGCGCGAAAACTGATACATTAACGCGCTACGCGCATTCGGGGAGTATGACTATTATGGACAGCGTGATCGATGGAATAGAGTATGGGCCGTTAGCCGGACTGCTCGGGCAATGGTCTGGCAAGAGAGGCATGGATGTCTCCCCGGACAACCAGGCTCAGGACGACAAGACCGCATTTACCGACGAACTCACATTCAGAGTGGCTGGCGCGGCTGAAAATGCCGAGGAACAGCAACTGGTCGGTGTGCGATACCGTCACGTAGTGCGCAAATCATGCAGCGGCCTGATCTTCCACGACCAGATCGGGCACTGGCTTTATGAGCCCGCGACCCACACCATCATGCACTCGCTCACCATACCCCGAGGCGTCTGCATTTTGGCCGGCGGCAAACTGGCAACTGAAGGGCAGGCTCTCGTGTTCGATGTGAGCGCAACAGCAGGGGACGACACCTTTGGCGTACTGCAATCTCCTTTCATGAAAGACAAAGCAAAAACCAGAGCCTTTACCATGAAACTGATTCTGCAGGACGATATACT
Organism: Candidatus Marimicrobium litorale; assembly: GCF_026262645.1. Lineage (NCBI taxonomy): Bacteria > Pseudomonadati > Pseudomonadota > Gammaproteobacteria > Cellvibrionales > Halieaceae > Marimicrobium > Candidatus Marimicrobium litorale. The sequence goes on along the minus strand of NZ_SHNO01000001.1, from coordinate 578,831 downwards.
CAGTTACAGAGAGACCACATCGCTGCACATTTACGGCGCCGATTTCGAACATATCGACGCGAGTAAACTGCAACGAATAACCTATGACCCCGACTGATCGCGATCACGACCTGACTATTGCAGGGTATAATGGCACCCATGCCAACCGCCACTGACATTCTGCGCACCACCTTTGGTTACCGCGCCTTCCGCCCGCCCCAGGACAGGATTATCGAGACATTGGTATCCGGTGGAAATGCCCTGGTACTGATGCCCACAGGCGGCGGAAAATCGCTGTGTTATCAGATACCGGCTATCGTAAGAGACGGCTGCGGTATCGTTATTTCGCCATTAATCGCACTCATGCAGGATCAGGTAAATGCGCTGCGACAACAGGATGTCGCAGCGGCTTACCTCAACTCCACACTGGATCAGCAGACAGCGCAACAGGTGGAGCAAGATCTGCTTGCAGGCAGGCTGGATCTCCTTTACGTCGCACCGGAGCGTCTTAAACAACCGCGCACTTTGGCGCTACTGCAACAGGCCCCCGTCGCGCTGTTTGCTATCGACGAAGCACACTGCGTGTCCCAATGGGGCCACGATTTTCGAGCCGATTACCTCCAGTTGAGTCTCTTGCACGAGCAGTTTCCGCACATTCCCCGCATCGCATTAACCGCCACAGCCGATGAACGCACGCGAGAAGAAATTATCACCCGGCTAGCTCTTGGCGACGCCCAGCATTTTATCGCCGGATTCGACCGACCGAATATCCGCTACCGAATTGGACTCAAGAATAATGCTCGACAACAACTGTTGCGCTTTATGAAAGAAGAGCATCCAACTGACGCCGGCATTATTTATTGCATGTCGCGTAAAAAAACCGACGAAACCGCCGCTTGGCTGCAATCACACGGATTCAACGCCCTGCCCTATCATGCGGGTCTAGACAGCAACCTGAGAGCCGAGCACCAGTCACGCTTTCTTCGCGAAGAGGGCCTGGTGATGGTCGCAACTATCGCGTTCGGCATGGGTATAGACAAACCTAATGTGCGCTTCGTGGCACACCTGGACATGCCTAAAACCGTGGAAGCCTATTATCAGGAGACGGGGCGCGCCGGGCGCGATGGCGAGCCCGCGAACGCCTGGATGGTGTACGGCCTGCAAGACGTCATCAAACTGCGTCAAATGACAGCGTCCTCCGAGGGCAATGATGCGTTTAAACGTGCAGAACAGCACCGACTCAACGCGATGCTTGGTCTGTGCGAAGTGACCAGCTGCAGGCGACAATCTTTACTCTCATATTTTGGGGAAAACCTGCCAGACCCCTGTGGCAACTGTGACACCTGCCTGCAGCCGGTGGCCACCTGGGATGGCACGGATGCGGCACGAAAAGCTTTGAGTGTCGCCTATCGCACCGGCCAACGTTTTGGCGTAAACCATCTGATTGACGTTTTGCGAGGCGCCAACACAGACAAAATTCACCAATTTGACCACCAGCTGCTGCCGCTGCACGGGCTGGGAATCGATATCGATAATAATCAGTGGCGCTCTGTGTTTCGCCAGCTGGTAGCAAGGGGCTATCTGAGCGTGGACCTCGAACGGTTTGGAGCACTGCGTCTCGAAGACAAATGTCGCCCGCTTTTGAAAGGCAACGAAGCAATCAATCTGAGGCGCGACACCACGACAGAGGTCGCAAAACAAACCACGCGCACTGCGCTACCAGACACCATTGATATTGCGCTGTGGGAGGCGCTCAGAGAACACCGCCGAGAGCTTGCCGAGCAACAGGATGTACCACCCTATGTGATTTTTCATGACCGCACGCTGCAGGAAATGTGCCAAAGCTTACCCACAAATCCGCAACAGTTCGGCCAGCTCACCGGTGTGGGCGAGCGCAAGCTGCAAAAATACGGTGGTAGCTTTATTGCTGTGATCAACGGCCATCTTCAAGCCACTATTACTTGAAATTAACACACAGATTCCGTTTGTTTCGAACGCCTAGAAAAACAATCCGAGCGTGGGCAGCTCGATGTCAGCGTAGTCCAATACCACTTCACGATCCTCAATCCTGAACCCCTGCGGGGTATCCTTTAAAAGATCTCTGCGCTGACCGCTGTAAAGGGTGTGGCGACTGCCAGGACGTGCATAGTAGAGATGAAAATTGCTGAGCACATGAAGCCGGTTGCCGTCCCTCTCCATTAACTCGATATTACCGACAATCCGACGGGTGCGTGCCGGCGGGTGCTCCGCCCATGAGTTAATTTTATAAGCGCGCTCAGCACGCAGCATCAGCAAGCTGTATCCCTCCTCTCTCAAGGGTGCACCCATGGAGTCGCTACCCTCCAGTTCGCGATCGGGGTGGAGCATCTCCTCATTACCCCGGTCGCGGTTATTGACCTGCACGTTCACGCGTGACGGCACCACGTAACGCACGCTCTCCGAGAGCAATGCGAGCCACTGTTTATATTGTCGATTGTCGAGCAAACGCGCTTCATGGAAGTAAAATCGCTCCAGTGCGCGGTGTTGCTCAGGGCTTGTATCCATTGACACAGCGCTCATTCCACATCCTCCACTGCCATCAATTCATCCCGCCAGCGCGCAAAAAAATGCCGGGCATAAAACTCATTTGCAGTAACGCTGACAAGGCCTGGAAAATCAGGATGAGGCTTCTCCTCTCCCAGTCCCAGCCCGTAGAAGTACTTGTGATCCTCGGCAAAATCGATATTGCTGCCATTGAACTGCTGTACCCAAACCTCCGCATCCTCCTGCTCGAGTATTCCTGCGGGGCCAAAAAACGAAGAATAATTAGTGCGCAGTATTTTTTTGACCGTGTCCGGAGCGTCAGCGGGCACTGCGGGCCACGACCAATATTCAACCTTACCGGGGCCTCGCGGATGAGACACCTTGAAGGACGTATTGGACCAGAGGAACGACAGGTTAGGATAGATGCCGTAAGTCAGCCCCTTCATTCGGGCTCTAATATCGCCTACGCGCTCTGCTGCCTTCGCCTGAATACCGCGCAGATACTCCTGTACCTCAGCACCACCAAGAATAGCACCCACGCCCTCCATCCCCCAAGCGACCTCGTCCACAGGCGCGTCCTCCGGCATCAAGCGGAACGTTGCACCGTGCCCTGGTGCCGTCACCACGCTATGTCCGATTTGCTCTATAATATCCTGCGCTTCACGGGGAATAATCGCGGCATGCAGGAAAGCACCGTGGTTGACGTCGCCCAGCTGATTTTCAACCGGCAACTTCCAGTTTGCATCCAGCACCCAGCGATGCGGAGCACCCATGAATTCAATGCCATTTTCGAAACGGTCGAAAAATGCGTCGAGGTAAAAACGCATATCACCAAGGTAGTCTTCCAGCGGCACGATGGCTTCATCGAAGCTGCCAAAGATCATGCCCCGCCACGATTCGACCCGCGGAACCCGCTTCAGACCGAGCTTGCTTTTGTCGGGCTTGCCGCTCACCGCGCTTTCCTGCGGAATAGCGATCAGGTCACCCTCTACTGAATACGACCAGCTGTGGTAGGGACAAACAAACCGCTTGGCATTTCCATGGTCGGAGCGGCAGACGGGAAGCCCCCGATGCGTGCAACTATTGATGCTGGCATGAATACCACCGCTCATTCCCCGCGCCAGAATAATCGGCGTTTCGCACATGTAAGCCTGCACAAAGTCACCCGGATCACGAATCTGTGACTCGTGGCCAAGAAAGAGCCAGGAACGGCCGAAAATTGCTCTTTTTTCCAGCTCGTAAACCCACTGCTCTGACCAGCAGCGCCGACTGATACGGGAGGCATCGGTACTGACCAACTCACTGATACGGTGACTCATCTGGCGGCCTATAAATTATCAGTTAATAATTTTTTGCAGTATATACACTCCTCCGTCGATAATTGAAGGGCCGTGTGCTATTTTTTGTTCAAATATTAGCAATCGATCGATAATTTATGCCTGGGCATGATAACCAGACGCCTCGTGAAACAAAGGGGCAGCGCACCGCTAACCGCATCGTGGACGTTGCAGAGGAATTGTTTGCCACCCGGGGCTATGACGGCACCAGCCTGCGCCAGATCGCCGAGCTCGCTGGTATTGCGCAGCCAGGCTTGTACAACCATTTTGCCGGCAAGGAAGCGCTCTATGAGGCAGTCCTGTTTCGCGCTCTGAACCCAATGGCCGAGGCCCTCACGCGACATATGTCAGCTGCGTCGAGCTTGCACGAGTATACCGACCTACCTGCTGTCATGACGGACCTGCTGTACGATCACCCCCGCATGGCTGGACTGTTCCAGCGGGCGCTGCAAGGGGACACGGCATCGATCGGGAACCAGATGGTTTACGCATGGCTGGAAAAGCTGTTTGATCAAGGCATGCAAAGCATGACGATCTACGGTGAGAGCGACTCCCCGGCACCGGACAAACAACAGGCTCGCGCGGACCTCGCTATCAACCTCATCGCCATGTTCAACCTGACTACGGGCTACTTTCTCTCCGAGCGTGTTTTCGCCTCCCTGGCGGAAGGCGATTTACTGGATCCTGAGAATGTCGCGCGACAGAAAAACCTGTTACGCAAAGTCATCAGGGCTATGCTCGTTAGCTAGCCTTCCTCAGTGTACGTCGATACGACGCCGCTCTTTCACTTTCTCCACCTGCTTGGGCGCCTGTAACGTCAATACACCGTCCTTGAATGACGCCTCGATATCAGACTCCTGCACATTCTCGCCCAGCTTGAAGGTACGCCTGTACTTGCCGGAGGCTCGTTCCTGCCGAATGATCTTTCCTTTGCTTTCGTCATCAAGTTTTTTGACCCGCTCAGCTTCCAACGTCAGTACGCCTTCCTTAACGTGCACATGAATATCATCCTTGTCGATACCAGGCAGCTCTGCTGTAATCTCGTAGTGATCACCCTGCTCCTGTATATCCACGCGAGGCGCAAGGAATGCACTGGCACCTGAATGCGCCTGTGCCTGGAAGGAATCACTAAAGAAACCGTCGAAATCAAACAGGTTGTTTCGCGAAATTAACGACATAATGTATCTCCTATTTACTCAGGCATCATCGCCTCTGTCTCACTTAATGGGTGCTGAAATCGCTTTTTCAAGTGCAACACAACAGCGTTCATCCAAGAAGTTGATGCAGATCAAAAGGGATTTTGCGCTTGAGGAATAAAAAGACCAAAAGACAGAAGAGCAAACTTGGGGTTTCTGTCGCTAGCGGCCATAATAGTTGCCTATGCAAACATCGAATCAACATGACACACAGGGCGCAGCGCACTGGGCAGCATCTCAGCAACAACCGCGTATCGCCATTATCGGGGCCGGCATGTCCGGCATTGCCGCGATCGTAAAACTAAATCAGGCGGGGTACACCGACATCACCGTCTATGAAAAATCCAGCCGCGTAGGTGGCACCTGGCGTGAAAATACCTATCCAGGCTTGTCCTGCGACATTCCTTCCCGATGGTATAGCTTCAGTTTCGCGCTGAAAGCGGATTGGTCACACCGGTATTCCTATGGACACGATATACAGGCCTACCTTGAGAGCGTCGCGCAGGACTTTGATGTCAACCGGCACATCCGCTTCAACACACCCGTACGCGCTCTGGTTTACGAAAAACCACACTGGCGATTAACGACCCACAGTGGTGAGGAATTCGAATTCGATATTGTCATCTCCGCAACAGGCGTGCTGCATCACCCCGCGTATCCCGCAATTGATGGTTTGGAGAGTTTCGCGGGGGCACGCTTTCACTCGGCGCGCTGGAACCACGATATTGATCTGGCCGGAAAGCGTGTTGGCGTCATTGGAACCGGATCGACAGCCTGCCAGATTGTCGGCGCTATCGCCGAGGAAACAGAAGAACTGCTTGTCTTCCAACGGACCCCGCACTGGATGATTCCGATGCCGCAGATCGAGTATCGCAAGACCTGGAACCGGTTGATGGCCCTGCTTCCACCACTGCGGCGCATGGCCTATCATTTTTACAAGCGTATTATCCTGCATACCTTTAGCGAAGCGACGATAGGCAATGCGCGTATGCAGAAATTAATCACGCGTGCCTGCCTGAAGCACCTACAGGACGCGGTGCCCGACGCGCAATTGCGCGAGAAACTGACGCCTGATTATGCCGCCACGTGCAAGCGCCTGATCGTTTGCTCGGATTACTACCCCGCTGTCAGTCGACCGGATACCCACCTCATCACAGACAATATCCGCAGCATCGAGAGCGAAGGCGTTCGCACAGTTGACGGGGCACTGCACAAGTTGGATGTGCTGGTGCTGGCGACCGGATTCGACGCCAGCGCCTTCATTCTGCCCACGACCGTGACAGGAGAAAATGGCGCGGATCTGGAACAACGCTGGCAGGGTTCACCCCGAGCACACCGAGCCGTAGCCATTCCGGATTTTCCCAATTTCTGGATGCTGGAGGGGCCGACAGGGCCGGTGGGCAATTTTTCCCTGATTACCATCACTGAACATCAGGTCGATTACATCATCAGCATGCTGGACAAGATGAAATCTGACCACCTCGCCGCAATTGCTCCCAAGCGGGCCTCTTTTGAGGCGTATAATCAATCGATGGGCGAAGCAATCAAGCACACCACCTGGTATACCGGTGGCTGTGACAGCTGGTACATTGATGACAGTGGTATTCCCAACCTGTATCCCTGGAGCCCTCTGCGCTATCTCAAGGACATGCGCAACCCCGATTTTTCTGAGTACAGACTGATTCACCAGTGACTGCAGTCAATTAGTTGCCACCAGAGCCTGGCGAAAGCTTGCCATGGCCGAGGCAGCACGGAATAATCCACTTTCGCAATTTTGCCGCCCTTAGCTCAGCTGGATAGAGCGTCCCCCTCCTAAGGGGAAGGTCTCAGGTTCGAATCCTGAAGGGCGGGCCACTAGACCTCTGTTTTGTATCGCTTTTTTACAGAATCCTGCAAAGCCTAAAAACGCGGTGCGCGCAAAGAGTCTATGGCGGTACCGGCAATAGCGTATCACCGTCTAATGCGAGTTTATTTGTCAGTAGCCTTGCCACCCGTATGTTCTGGTTTCCATTTTGCCACGACGCGGTGACCCGCTAAAATGCAGCCGAGATTGGCCCCTATCGTCGCGCCGATCTGCGCGATTGCGACGCCTTGGATGCCTAAGTGCCTCCCCAAGTACGCCATTCCGATCACCCCCGCAACCACCCAACCACCGAGAATAAAAACGGACTGCCCTAGACCGACGAGGTATTGACTAGCCATCATGGGTAGAAGAAGGAACGCACTGATCGTAAATCCGGCCAAGTAAATTATAAATGCGCTCGTCGCGACTTCGTATTCCTCACCATACAAAGCAAGTAATTGCTTGGCATAAAGCAACTGAAGCACCCCGATGACTACCGCAGTTCCGCCGACCCAGCGAAACCACGCAAAGTTAATTTTTCGCAAAGCGACGGTGTTCTGATCGTTGACGGCATCGGTCATGATAGGTGAAAAAACCGCACTTGCCCCCATTGCCAGGAACAGCAGAAAACCAGCAAGTTCTCCAGCCGCGCCCAGAAAAGCCGCTCCCGTGTCGTCATCTGCAAACCAACTAACGGCCACTACACCCCCCCTGTCCAACACTGTCATGCAGAACATCGCGAGGGAAAACAACGCACCAGCACGCAACCAATCTATCGATTCGAGCCGATGCGAGCCCCTTCGAAATTCTTCTGGTTCGGCCACTTGTCGAATTCGATAAAGAGCAAGAAGGACTGCGCCATAAGCCAACCCGTAGATGACTACCGCATGGATTACGTCGAGTTCCTCCCAGCCCAAGGCTGTTACCAAAAGCGTTAGAAGAATAATAATGGTAAACGGGGCCAAACTATGGACCGAATTTCCTAGAAGATATCTTCCGTGTGCGGCCGCTGAACCGACAAAAAAGCGAGACAGGGCAAGCAGGGGCAGAAGCGCCAGAACCAGCGCGAAATTCATGTGCTCGTGAAAGGGGTCATCTTGAAAAACAACGTGTGCTGGCACAAGTATCACAATGCAAGCCAGGCAAGTTCCAATGATCACCATAGGCCCAATTCTTCTTAAACCGCGCGCCGCTTCAAAATCACCAGAGCGCTTGGCACGACGAAAAACTTGCATCGTCAGCCGCTCCGTACCCAACGATGCGAACATCAGCACGATAACTGTCAGGTTGATTCCGGAAGCGAATTCTCCAAATTCGGTAACGCTCAGGGTGCGAGCCAGTAAGATGCTCGCAACAATAGCCAGACCACCGCGAGCTACTCCTAAGCACAGGCCAAAAAAAATTTCCTGACGCGCTGGCAGCACGATGGAAGACGGTTTTTTCATGCATTGCGCCTATACAAATGTAACAGCCATAAGTTTACATCGGATAAATGCTAATGTTACTACTAAACTAGTAAAGACGATGCAATGCAGACAAAAATCTCGTGGAGCAAGAAAAAATATTATCAAGTCCAAGTATCGGACAATAAAAACAACTATCGTGAGCAGATCTCCTCATGGATACAAGTCATCAGGCCTGAAAACAGTAATGCTCGACCCCCGCTAGCGCTGTAATTGTTCTGCACCATTTAAGACGGGCTGCGGAGCCTGTATTATCCGCACTGAGACGCGCAGATTTAGAAAAAAGAGGACTCGCCATGAACGGATCCAGCATCAAAAGCTTCCTCAAGCCCGCCTAGCAACCGAAAGCACCACAGAGATCGCCAACACCATCTTCATCGGCATCGAGCTGATCAGTGTTGGGCGTGATGACACAGTTGTCACACACGTCGCCGACGCTGTCGCTATCAGCATCCTTCTGTTGAGGGTTGGCAACCAACGAACAATTGTCATCAACATCGGCCCAACCATCGCCGTCGTCATCTATGTCGCAAGCATCTCCCTCTAGATCACCATTGGTATCGAGCTGATCGGTGTTAGCATCATAAGGACAATTATCCTCTCCGTCAGACACACCATCATCATCAATGTCGTCATCAATTATCGGCGGCGCACTTGCCATGAAAAAGTCCCACTGCGTTTGATTATGAACCTTGCGGTAGCGATGATTGTCTGGCCCCCAGCCATTGACCTCTATAATGCCATCGATGCCGATGCCATCTTCATATACGTTGTGTCCGTTCGCCACGAGTTCATCATAGAGAGTTTGGCTACCCGAATAGTTAACAAGGCCGTCATCAACAGCGTGTAGCAGAATTCCATTCAGTTTGGGTGTCGGATTCGGCCCGGGGGGCACCGCTGTACTGCGATTACCAGAATGCTCTCCAAAAGCCGCTATAACATCACCACGCCATCTTGCTGCGGCATAGCTGAACATTGCGCCGTACGAATGCCCCGTTGTAAAAATGTGTGTCTCCCGAATATTGTAATTAGCCTTCGCCCAGACAACCATCTCATCAATGAAATCTAGATCATCCGAATTTTGACCAAAGCCCCAAGGTAAAAAACCTGTACCCAGAGGGAAGATGACAATAAATCCATTTTCGTGAGCAGAGGTCTGCCACCCGTAATAGCCATTTTCCGCAGAGCCCCCGCTTGCTTCGCTGTTATTGCCGCCGAAGCCGTGAAACATAAAAAGAAGCGGCGTCTGCTTCGATGGATCATACGACTCCGGCACATAGTAGCCAAAATTCCTTGAAGTTCCATCAACATTTATATTGGTATATACAGGCGAAAAATCGACAGCCGAACAAGGCAGAGATACTGCCATTATCCCTAAAATAGCCACTAAGCCAAAACTGCATTGCCTCATAATCTAAGCCCCTCTGCTTGAATAATTATTGATCTATCTGGCGTTCAGCTGTGTGGTTCAGAGGTCCGTTTAGGTTACTCCTCAAGAAATACGAAGCCCTTGAAGCGCCTGCGGTGCCTTGAGGGTAGACTGATATGTATGGGACAAACAAAGTTCCTTGAAGTTCCATCAACATTCGGGCTGCTGGAAGTAGGTTTACTCACTGATCAAGGGTGGCCTACGAATAATCGCTTTTTGCCAGAATCCTTTAAAGGCCAAAAACGTGGTGCGCGCAAAGAGTCTATAAAGAGTCCAAAAACACCATACAGTCGCGCACCACGCTGCACAATTACGCACATGCTGTACGCATTGGATACACGCAGATACATGCATATTGTGCGTTTCCAGTTGAATCTACAGAACTGGCACAGGAGAGTCTTTGTGTCCACCCTAAAGGAAAGGTCTCAGCTTCGAATCCTGAAGGGCGGGCCATGAATGACGAAGGTCAACTCCCTGCGCTTGCGTCGCTTGCTCGATGGAAAACCAGACCCTCTTCTTCAACGGGACTAAAGCGCGTTTCGAGCAAGTCCAGGAAGTAGTTTTCGTTGCGCTTCCAAGGTGCCCTCTTCCCAACTTTCGGAAAAAGATGCACGGACCTTCTAACATATCCAGAAGATAGAACCGAAAGCATATCTTCTACCTCCATATTCGGGTCTTCGTTTTCTGGAACACAGTAATTGTATCGCTTGCTGTCCATCAAGTTGATCAATCGGCAGGCATACTGGCAGGTTAAATCTACTTTCAGAGTATAGGACCCTGCCTGAGCATAGCCGAAACATTGCACGAAATTTGGCAGTCCGCTAAACATCATGCCTTTATAGCTAAAGGATTCACCTGTTGTGAACGGCGCTTGATCAACGCTGATATCGATTCCGCCTAATGCAACCAATTTCAGGCCTGTTGCCGACACAATGATATCCGCATTAAGCGTCTCGCCAGACTTAAGCTTTATTCCCGTACTGATGAATTTATCAATATGGTCTGTCACCACGGAAGCCTCTCCATCTGCAATCGCTCGATAAAACAGGCCATCCGGATCTGCGCAAAGCCGCTGATCCCAGGGCTGATAGTTTGGCTTGAAGTGCGTATCAACATCGTAGTGACTACCCAGAACTTGACGGGCCGCTCGCCGTAGCGCCTTTTTTACAAACTCAGGCCGCCACTTGCTGATCTTCAGAACCCAAGTGACAAGAACAATATATTTCCAACGATTTATCGCATGCAGAACTTTCTCGGGTAGCAATGGCCCCAAATATCTGGCTACGATGTCAGTATCAGGCGCCGGCAGAATATAGGTCGGAGAGCGCTGCAGCATTGTGATGTGCTTGGTCGACTCTGCTATAGCGGGAACGATTGTCACTGCGGTTGCGCCACTTCCAATAACAACGACTTCTTTGTCTTTGTAATCAAGGCCTTTCGGCCAGAATTGGGAATGAAAGAATTCACCTTCGAAGTCATCGCTGCTTTCAAATGCGGGCTGGTACGCCTGCTCGTAATCATAATAGCCACTGCAGCTGAAAATAAAATTACAGCTATAATAGGCAGGTTTTTTCGATTCTTGAGATTCGACTTCAATCGTCCATCTAGCGTCTGTACTTGACCAACTCGCTCGCTGAACTTTTCTACCAAATAGGATATTTTTTGTGATGTCGTATTTGTCGGCGGTCCTCCTTATATACTCTCGGATCGACGGGCCATCGGAAAACATTTTCCCACCGGTCCATGGCTCAAACGAATAGCCCAACGTGTACATATCAGAATCAGAGCGAACGCCAGGATATCGAAAAAAATCCCATGTTCCACCAAGGCTATCCCTAGCCTCCACAATTAAATAGGTCTTTTCTGGGCAGTGCTTGTTCAGATGATAGGCGGCAGAAATTCCCGACAGGCCTGCGCCAACGATAATGACATCCACCTGAATTACATCCGCCACGCTGGGCTTACTTTCGGACTCTGCTTTCATCACGATCTTTCCGATTTGGTTATTTTTCTATAAGCAGGCGGCTACTTTGTAACAGGAAAACCGCGGAGCCGCCTTCATACTTATTTCCTGGTGACCTGATTACTTTCCAGAACCTTAATCGCTATCTTGCCTTTCGCCCTTCCAGTCATGCTGCGCTGATAGGCCTCATCGATATCTCCAAAAGAGAATTCACTATCCAGAACAGTCTTAAGCGCTCGCTTCTCGAACAATTCGGTGAGCTCGTTTAGATCATCCGTATTACTCTCCACCGTCACCGCGAGGGTTCGATGTTGCACAGGAAAGAGTCTTGAAATGATTGCAGATGAGAACCCTTTAGACTGGCCAAAGGTGGTAACGAATAGCCCGCCCTGTTGCATAAGCGACGCACAAGTTTTAGCGGATTCGTAGGATGTCGCATCAAATATCACGTCAAAACTGTCTTCATTATTGGTAAAATCATTTTCAGTGTAATCGATGACATGATCGGCACCCAAAGACTTAACCAGATCAATATTGCGATAACTGCATACGGCCGTGACCTCTGCCCCCAAGGCCTTGGCGATTTGTACCGCATACGTCCCAACACCGCCGGACGCACCAATAATCAGAATCCTCTGCCCTCTCTTAAGCTCTGCAATCTTAAAGCCTTGCAGTGCAGTCAGCGCCGCGAGAGGCGCCACACCGGCTTCACGGTGTGAAATATTCGCGGGTTTTCTGGCAATTCTACTGGTGGCGATACTAGCGTAGTCAGCACATGCGCTTGTGCGCAGCCGCATGTCCATCCCATACACCTCATCCCCAACGTCAAACTCAGTTACCTCACTACCTTTCTCAACAACTACGCCAGAGAGGTCGTCACCGATAATAAAGGGACGAAACCCCACATCAGGTATTAGAGCGGTAATCGCCTTGTTGAGCTTCCAATCCTTGGGGTTAACCGAGGAACAATGGACCTCAACCAGCACATCGTTCTTACCCGGAGACGGCCTTTTCTTTTCCTTTACCACAACTTTCGCAATAGAGCCGTAGCCTTTGACAGTTGCCGCTTTCATAAAGTTATTCTGTAATTTTTCCGCCACGAACTCTGCCCTCTCCTCGCGTTTTTTCCAAACAGCTCACTGCCCTGTGAGGTATAACCAAGTTTACCGCTCTCGACAGATGATAATCCAGTGCCGGGGTCAGGCGGCGCCCCTCCTCCGCTCATCAAGCGCACTCATCCTCTGCTCATATAAGTTCCGAGCCATTGCCAGTTGACGGCCAAGATTGAGTAGCTTGTAAGCAGTATGAACAGCGCCTGCGCCAAGCTAGATCGGCTGGCGCGGGAAAACACCAACGATGCGTAAGCACCTGAGCTTACACAACGCAACCGGACGACAGCGGCGGATAACGGCCCCGCATCCGTGTCAATTCAGTATTTGTCCGATGCGCCTCAGTTTTACTGCAGACAGAGACACGGTCTGTAGGGCTTTTCAGGCGATAGAGAGGTTCCCGCACTCACAATCATCGTCCACCGATTTTCCTGTAAACTGCCGCATTTGTGCTTCTGAGTTATGTCTTATGAATGCTCCAAACGCCCTACCCTGCGATCTTTCAGTTGAGATTCCTGTTGATTCAGCGGGGACCCCTGCGTGGTTTGAAGAAGCCCTCGCAATGCCGCGACGGGAAGGCTTCGTCGATTCAGGCGGTTGCGCAATTCATTATTTCAGCTGGGGCGACCCGTCCAACCCCGGCGTATTGCTGCTGCATGGGTTTCTCGCACACGCGCGCTGCTTTGCTTTCATCGCACCGCTGTTGGCCAACGATTATTACCTCGTGGCGTATGACCACTCCGGCATGGGAGATTCAGGCGTACGCGAATCGTACCCCGATGAGATTCGGCTGCAGGAGCTGATGGACGTGGCCGCGGCAACCGGCCTGCTCGACAATGACCACAAACCGACCATTGTTGCGCATTCATACGGTGGCAGCATTGGCCTGGTGGCCATGGAGCAATGCCATGAGCGATTCGCACGCCTCGTCATCTGCGATTTGATGACCTTGCGACCGGAGCGCCTGGCCGCGCATGCAAAAGAGAGCGGGCCGCCCGGTTCCCAGAACCCAAAGCGGGAAAACCGCATTTACCCTGATTATGACACTGCCAAGGCTCGCTTCGTTTTATCTCCCCCTCAGAGGGTGAATGAGCCCTATTTGTTCGACTATATGGCCTTCCATTCTCTCAAGCGGGTACAGGACGGCTGGTCCTGGAAGTTCCACCCCAGCGTCTTTGAGCGCAGCGTGGATATCCACGAGCGGCTATTAGCGCAGGGCAAGCGCATTGCCAACGCGCCAGGCTGTGTAGTTATCGTTTATGGTCAGCAAAGCGCCCTGTTCGATGACGATTCTGCCGACTACATCCGCGAGTGCGGCGGCGAGCATATCCCCATGATTGGGATCGCAAACGCGAGGCACCATCTGATGCTTGATCAGCCTGTCGCGTTTTCCAGCGTGCTCAACACGGTACTAAAAATGTCGCGACTGCAGGAAGCCTCGCCTCAGCGGCATCGGGAATAGCAGCAGCCGCAAGGCGCGACCCAGACGCCTGACGCTGGGATGCTAGCGCTGCGCGTCGATGGCACCCTGGATGATCGGGATGAGTTGATCGCGGGCGCCCGCACTGCCCTTGGACGCTTCCGTCATCGTGTATTCCTCAAAGAAAACCACGCCTGCGTAATTGCGCTCGGTGTCAATCCATGACAACGAGCCCCAGGCACCGCCGTCGGTAAACAAGGTGACTTCTTCACCGCTTGCAGGCGCCTCTGACCACCATCCCATCCCGTAGCCACGTCCCTCGTCGAATTGCGTTGTCAGTCTGCGCATGAAGGCCAGGCTATCGGAGGACATCACACGGTTATCGCCGCAAACGCCCTCATTCAGGTGCAATGACAGTAGCTTGGCATAATCGTCCAGGGTGGCCATCATGCCACCTTCCATGTTGGGGTTGGTTTGACCGTTCAGGCTTTCAGGGTTGCCGTCCCAGTCTGCCGCACTGGCCAGATTGTTGCCGTAGGTCGATATCGTCATCTCACAGGGCTGGGCAATGTATTGATCCCACAACTGATTCCACGATGCACCGCCGACCGCTTCTGCTACACCCCCGGACAGTTGCCACTGGCTGCCGCCGTAATCGAACGCAGTCCCCGCCGGCGTGCTTTGCAACTGCGGCAATGGACTCGTGTACAAAGTCTCGGCACAGGCATACAGCGTGCCCTCAGGCAGGAATTGACACAGATGTGAACTGGCCGAATCAAGATTGCCCAGTATTTGCCCCAAACCCGGTATACCAGAGCGGTTCGAGACCAGTTGTTGCGTCGTAATGCTCTCGTCCCACACGCCCCGCCACGGCAGATAGGAGGCAATCGGTGCGTTGATATCAAAGTCTATGTTCTCGTCATCATGCAGTGCCATCAGCAACGTCACTGTGGGCACTTTACTGGTTGAGGCAAGCAGCACCAGGCTGTCCTCCGTCTGATTACCGAATACCGCCTTGTGGATAACACCCATAGCCTGGTCAACCACAATATACCCTCCACCCGGAAAAGCCTCCTCGGAGGCAACGAACTCTGCCATCCACGCGTCAGCCGCGGTAAAGTCAGGTGACTGGGGGGCTGGCGAGGAATTATTATTGTTTGAGTCGCTGCAGGCGGTGATCAAAATCAGGCCTATGCCGGCCAGCAATAACTGTTTCATAGTCTGTCCATTCATCTGTATTGGTGCGACGAATATCGCGCCGTGCCGTGAGTATATGCGGCTGTATTGCCCGAGTACAGCGAGCCGGCAGAGCAGGTCCGAGCGACTGCAAATCCGGCATCGAGGTCAAAGACGCCCTGAGCAATACTTATCGCTGGTCCTGTTCAAATAAAGGTTGAACTTCCCGTAAGAGTCCTTTAATGGTGTAGGGCAATGCCAGCTATATTGCAGTGGACTGACGCCCCATGATCGAAACTAAACAGACCTTTTGCTCAATTTGCGAAGCCTTTTGTGGGCTGGAAGTGGATGTTGAGGACAACCGTATCCGAGAGATTCGACCGAATCCGAACCACGTGGTAAGCGATGGCTATGCCTGCGTAAAAGGCACCCGTTACGATTCCATCCAGCACAGCCCCGACCGTATTACCGCGCCCCAAAAGCGGATCGGTAATACCTGGCAGACCATAAGCTGGGAGCAGGCACTGGACGAAATTACCGAAAAGCTGGGCGCAATACATCGCCGTGGTAACCCCCAGGCGATCGGCCACTTTGTCGGTGCGCCGGGAGGGGCGAACCTGATGGCGCCTATCTTTCGTGGTGCACTGTTTGGTGGCCTCGGTTCGAACCGAATGTATGGCACGGGCACCTGCGACACCATGAATAAATTTCGCGTCAACGGCGATATGTATGGGTCACCCATGCGCCTCGCCTATCCCGATGTGGACCATACCGAGTTTATGCTGGTGCTGGGCGCCAACCCCGCGGTCTCCGGAACCACACTCTATCATTTACCCCGCTCACGTCAGCGCCTCGGCGCGATTGTTAAACGCGGGGGCCGCGTGGTGTTTATTAATCCGCGCCGCATAGAGACGGCACGTGCCGGAGAACATCTGTTTATCCGTCCAGATACCGATGTGTATTTTCTGGCTGCATTCTGTAACGAAGTGATACGGCGGGGCGGTGTCGATAAACCGCGCGTTAACAGTTCAATGAAAAATTTCGAGCAACTGGCTGCCGTGGTCGCGCCCTGGACACCCGAGCGTCAAGCCGAGGTTACCGGCATCAGCGCCGCCACCCTCAGCGAATTGGTTGCAGACTATCTCGCAGCCAACGCGGCATGTCTGAACATGGCAACGGGTGTCAACCAGGGACGCAGTGGCACGCTGTGTTACTGGCTGCTGGAATCTATCAGCGCCATCAGCGGCAATTTCGACAGACCGGGAGGCAACCTGATTGGCGAGGGTATTCTGGACTTCGCCACGCTGGCCAAGGATGACCCCCAGATGCAGTGTACAAGTCACCGGGAGGACGGCTTGTTGACCGTGAGCGGACAACAACCTGCGGGCATGCTGGCAGACGATATTGAAAATGGGGATGTGCAGGCACTGATCGTCGAGGCATCTAATCCGCTACTGGCCTGCGGCAATCCCAACGGCAGGATGGAGAAATCACTGTCCAAGCTCGAGCTGTTAGTCAGTGTTGACCTGTTCCGTAATGAAACGGGTAACCTGGCAGACTATATTCTGCCCGCTACCAGTTGGCTGGAACGCTCAGGCATGCCCTATGCCTTGCAATCGTTTGCTGCCTGCACACCCACTCCTTATCTTTATGCCGCGGGGCCGGTGCTGGCGCCGCCGCCAGACGTACGCCACGAGTGGTGGATTTACACCAGGCTGGCGGACAAGCTTGGCGTTACATTGATGGGCAACCGGGCTATTAGCGCCGCTTTAAAACTGTCTGCACGTCTCGCCCATACCGCTTACGGTCGCTGGATAAAAATTCCAGAACTGATGATCAGCGGCATGCTGAAAAAAGCGGGGCAGCCCGGCCTGAAAAAAATGCTGCGCGATTTCCCCAATGGCTTGCGCCTGCCCGATAACGCGGGAGAGAACTTTCTGGGCACGGACCGGGTACTGACAGAAGATGGCCTGGTTGATCTGGCGCCACCCGACTTTGTCGCAACCTTCGCACGCACTATCGAGAGGTATTACCAGCAGGAACTGGACAACAAGGACCGCATGAAATTAATCGGCAAACGCGAAGTGAAACGCATGAACAGCTCCTGCGCCAACTCCGACCGCCTGGTGCGGGAGATCACCAACTATGCATACCTAAACCCGCAGGACGCCGAGCGCATCGGGGTCATTGATAACGATGCTATTGATGTGGCCTCCGACTATGGCGCTATCACAATCCCGGTGCGTATTACCGATGAAATGATGCCCGGTACCGTGGCGATACCCCAGTGCTGGGGGCATCAGAAGGCCGATGGCCTGCCTCATGCCAAGGCCCATCCTGGCGTCAATTCCAACTTTCTGGCGGGCGATGGTCGAGACAGTATCGAGTTACTTTCCGGCATGTCTCACCTTTCCGGCATTCCTGTAGACATTGTCCGATCCAATCGAATTGTTACGGTAGCCTGACCGCTTTCAACGGCATCCGTCAACAACCCGCAGGCTGCACCACTGACACATTATCGAGTGACACCGAACTTCGGGCGGTGCGCACACCGATAAAGCCCCCTGCATGGTCAGTGTCGATGCCCGGCAGTGAGCAGGATGGACAGGATGCTATCGGCGCGATGCCAAGGAGCACTCACTGCCAACATCAGCGTTCAGCATTAAAAATACACAACGACGCGCGCCTAGCTAAGAACCGCTATCGTCCCATTTATCCGATCACGGGTTTGAGCAGATCGCTGGCCCGCATACCGTGGTAACGCAGGCCGCCCCGCACTCTGGATCGCCCGCCGAGGGGGTCTGGTCCGGATTAGCCACTGCGCGGCAGTTGTCCACCGAGTCCAGCACGCCATCACCATCATCATCCGCGAAAGGGGCCGGTGGATTATTTGCCAGCACACCGCTGATAAAGCTATCGACGAGGTCGTTCGCAACTGTCACGTTGTTGGTTGGCACATGGCCGAGGCCAGGCAGATTGTAAACCTGGTGCGGGCTGCCTGACTGGGCGGCAATAGAATCGATGAGCGACTGGGCCGCCCATTCGCAATTGTTCTGGCCCGCGCTGGCAGCCTCGGGGATGGGTGGGAGGTTCCAAAAACAGAAGGGATCTGATGTGCCGCCGACAAACAGCAGGGGCACCTCATCAAAACCCGCATCGATCCGGGCCTCGGGGGTGATGACATCACTGCGGTTGATATCACCATAAAAGCCTTGTTTTTCGCCAACGCCCTCGTAGGTCCAGCCCGGTTGACGCGGGGCCTGTCCCGGGTAAACGTCGAATAAGTCGAAAGCCCTTGGACTCAAAATAGAATCCCCCACCACACCGGTGAGATGTATGTCTTGCGCTGCAAAGCTCATTGCCAGATTGTAAACACCGACCGAACCGGCGCTGGTGCCGTGGGCGAATACCTCGGTAGTCGGGTAATTCGCGGCGGTATATTCAACCGCCGACATAGTGGCCTGCATGCCGTTCACCTCGGCACCGGGGTTGGGGTTGTTGAGGTAAGACGTGCCAAGGCCGGAGTACTGGTCGTGGTCGCACATCGATACGATGACCACACGATAACCCTCCTGAATGCGCCTTGTGAGGGTGATATCTTTCAACTGTCCGTTCTCAAGGGTGCGTGCTTGAAGTTGTTCGACCAGAAAGTCATCGAAGGTTTCTTCGCGGTTCCAGGTGTCTTCGGTTTGATTGCCGACCGCTTGGTAATCACCATTATCGTCATAAAAACCGGCGCCGCCGCCGTGCAGGTAGACCCATAGTGGCGCTTCAGTCGTCTCGTCACCGTTCGGTGGATTGACGATCATGAACGTGTAATTTCCGCTTAGACCACAGTCATAGGCAGTGTTGCGATAGAAATCAAAATCAAAATCGATGCCGAAGTAGACCTGGCTTTGTTCGGCTACGAGCACTATGCCTGTTGTAGTTCGATCTACGACAAACATCGGCTCGAGGTATTGCATAACGCCGGGGTCGTCCAGTAGGGTCAGATCCTCAAACGCAGAGGAATCGACCCTGCAGTTTCCCGTCTCGCCAACACAAAACCCTGATTGTCTCGCCTTCCATCCGTCAAACTGCCAACCGGGTGCCGGCTCGGCGACAAAGGTCTCGTCGAAGAAGACATCGCTGATGCTAATATCGCACTCCTGCCCCGCTGCGCAGTCCAGGGCCGCCGACAGGGTGGTAACGCCACCCTCTACAGGTGACTCGATGCGCAGGGTGCTGGCGCTGGCGGCCACGCTGAGTGAGAAAATGGCGGCGCAAAGCAGTTTTTTTTGCGCCGCTCGCTGTAGAGACAGCAAAAGACGGAAGACGGACCCGGATTTCGTTTGCATTGTTTTATACCGATGTGACGCTGTGATTTACGACACAGCGTAACCTGCACTAATAATAATTGATAATTGATAATAGTCATTTTTCAATAACTAAATGTTATCGGGCGCTCTGTCACTCACGGTCGGGCCCGTTATAGGTCGGATCATGCGCATCCATAATGGAATTAGCCAGGGCTGCACGCGCTGGCTGGTAACCGCAGTCATAGGCGCAGCTATCGAGATCTACACCAAAGATGGCATCGATCCATCTCGTCGAGGAAGACGTCGCTAACATTGACATCGCACATCTGCCCGGCCGGACGGTTTATACCCGCCGACACGGTGGTCACGCCACCCTCCACGGCATTCTTGATGCGCAAGGTGCTGGAATTGGCACCGACACTGAGTGATACGATGGTGGCGCAAAGCAAGTTTCTTGTGAGTCGTTTCACTTTTTCCTTTTTCAAGGATCAGGAGACGGAATTAATTCCGTCCCCTTTTGCACTACTCGTTTATTGACGATAAGGCCCGTTATAGGCCGGATCGTGCGCGTCCATGATGGACTTGGCCAGCGCTTTCAGGTCGGTCTGGTAACCGGGATCGTAGGCGTAGGTATCGAGGTCCACGCCATAGATGGCATCGATCCAGATCAGTTCTATGAGCGCCTTGAGAACGTCGCCGGCATGTCCCTTGTAGTCAGTATACAAGGACGTTGCACCAGGCCCCTGAAGATTGCTCACATCCGGCAGGTTGCCCGCTTCAAACAGCGCGAATAATTCATGGGACGCTTGGCCATAAGGGATGGAGTATATGGTGACACCCGGGTACTGCGCACGCAGATCGTCCACCGCGGGGTGCATAACGTTGGTATAAAACAGGGTCCAGAGGTCTCCGTATTCTGTGGCATCAGCGTAGTCGGTGGGGAAGTCGATCCATGGCATACTGATGAAGAAAGCGGTATCCGGGTTTTGCGCCAGTGCGTAGTCGAACCAGATCGTGTAGGCGCCGAGGATCAGGATCGGGTTCCCTTCGGGAGTCAGAACAAGTTCCCCTTCGGGCGTTTGCTCCAGGTTGCAACAGGTCATACCAAACAAATCGACATCACCTGCGTCCAGTACCGCCTGGATATTGGCGCGATGTTCCGCATCGTTCCACAGGGCCAGGGGCGTACCGCTGGCACCACCGGAGGTTTCCTTTTCCTGGCTGTGGCCGACGATACCGGCTTGCTCGACGTGGAAAGGCAATCTGTCTATAAACGGCCTGAAGAAACTGTGGCCCATCAGCATCATCCTCTGACCGACGATCCCGCTGGGCGGCGTCACTGCAAACGAAGGATGGGGCGGGTTACCGGCCAGCACGCCGCTGACAAAGGCATCCACCGCGTCGTGTGCGGTGTCATCCACGGCCCGCATGGTGGGCGCATCCGCTACGCCATCTACCAACACCACCTGGTGGGGTGAATTCGCCTGGGCATTAACCGCCTGCTGCAAACCGTCGTAGAGCCATTCCACGTTGCCCTGTCCCGCGCCCGATGCCGCAGGAATCGCCGGCTGGTTGCCGCCCGCCTCCGGGTCGAGCTTGCCGGCCACCACCAGCATGGGCACGGCGTCGAAGCCTGCGCTCACAGTGGCTTCCGGGTGGTAAGGCATGTCCGGGTTGGCAAAGATGCCAATCTTGTCGATCAAGCCCTGCTGATCGGACCCTGCGCCGTAGGGGAAGCCCGCGTCACCGGTAAATTCGGAGAGTATCTGGTCATAACGGGGCGTCACGATGCCCGAATCCATGATCAGGCCGGTCAGTGTGGTACCCGACTGGTGAAAGGCCTGCCCCACGGACCAAGCGCCGAAGGAACCCGCATCGGTGCCGTGCACAAAAATGTCCGTGGTGCTGTAGGTGGTCGCCACGTACTCAATGGCCGCCATCGCGGCCTGCAGCCCGTCAACGGTGCCACCTGCCGGATTATTCGGGTACGGGGTGCCCATGCCGGAATAGTTGTCGTGGTCACAGTAGCCCACCACCAACATGCGGTAGCGTTGCTGGACCCTGCGTGTAAACGTGTTGTCCTGGCTGCCGTTACCCGCTAGAGGATGATCCGGATCTGCCAGTCGCAGTGTTGCCAGGCTCTCCTCGTGGTTGAAGGAATTGGCGTCGAGGCCAACCTGCGTCCGATAGACCTGTCCGGCATCAAAGTAGCCGGCACCGCCGCTGTGCAGGTAGACCCACAAGGGCGCATTGATATTCTGGCCGTTATAGGGTCCCACCACCGTGAAGCTGTGGTTGCCGGAGAGGCCGCAGCTATAGTCAAGATTATCGAAATGC
This sequence comes from Candidatus Marimicrobium litorale, assembly GCF_026262645.1. Taxonomy (NCBI): domain Bacteria; kingdom Pseudomonadati; phylum Pseudomonadota; class Gammaproteobacteria; order Cellvibrionales; family Halieaceae; genus Marimicrobium; species Candidatus Marimicrobium litorale. Next base: position 556,758 of record NZ_SHNO01000001.1, on the reverse strand, counting down.
TCAAGCTCAATAGAGACGTTCGCGTTCACCGGCAAAGTGTCGGAATCAGCGAGCTGAATATTATCGGTCGACCGGCTCACCGGCGCCCAGGTGTAATCCGCCTCGAAGATAGGCTCCAGGGTATACACCGGCTCCACATCCGGCCAGGCGGTGGGCAGGCTGACCGCACAGGGGCTGCCGCCGTTCTGGCACAGGGAGGCGGCACTGTCGCCCTTCCAGCCCAGAAAGAAGTATCCCGGCGCCGCGGTGACGGTGAAGGTCTCGTCGAAGGCTTGTCCTGACACCGTATAGTCACACGCCTGCCCCTCGGCGCAATCGAAGTCGCCAGAGGCGGAAGTCACGCTGCCTCCTTCGGGAACCGTCAGTACGATATTGCCGTCCGGAAAAACACCACACTGGGCCAACGCTTTCGATGCGCCCAAAGCGACCAGTGCTGTTACCAACAGCCATTTGAACAGGTTGTTGTGCTGCACACGTGATGTCACTAGCGTATCCCTCTTGACATTGTTCACTAACATTTCAACGTCGATATTAAGCCTTAGGGGTGGCTCACTCAACAAACGCCAACGGGGCAGGCTGCCCCGCAGCCGGGATAACGACCCCCAGGCTAGAAAATCACATAAAAAGGCACCGAAATCATTGTCCCAACTCCCATTTGTATTGTCATTTTTACCGGACCGGTAGTAGCGTCGTGCCGGGGCAGGTGTCATTGCGCCTGCTGCTGCGATCTAGCTCAGATGACGCAGGAACACATAACACCACCCCTCTTACCCGCCCAACAGCGCGGCCCAACGCGGCGAAGCGGGCTGACATTGTGGCCAGGAAAGGCTAGGGATCACGTGTATTGTCGAACGGCAGCAGACCCAACCAAATCGACTCAAGCACGGCTCAATAGGCGTTTAACGATTGATGGCCTTGCGCGTTATGACTTACGTTTTGGGTGTCGAATCTGCCACATGAATACCAGACACATCAGTTTCATCGCAAGCATGGCGAGGGCAGCCACCGGTGCAGCGTAAATGATGCCCGCAGACAATGGCGAGGCGTATTCGGACGCAACGAAACCCAGTAAAAAGCTCGCCCGACTAAGCGCCGCATAGGTCGCGAAACCCACAGTGAGCGCACTCACTATGAACACCACATTCACAATACTGATTTGAGAGCCCAGCAACCTCGATCCAACACTGTAGGCCACGACCAGGTAGCCGGACACGAGCGTCAGGAATATTGCAAAGCACGTCGCTGCGTTGGCTTGTGAAATAAGGATGAGTTCCCACAGCTCAGCGTCAGTCATGTAACGGGCTCCAAAGACAAATCAAAGGCAGTCAACCTAACAGCCCCAACAGGAGTCACTACCAGGGCTTCGGGATGGTTAAATTAAGCCGCTTCGGTCGTCGACTTCACCTCCGGATCAAATGTGATACGCATGTTTTTGATGCCGTTTACCAAATTCGACTTGGTGTAACTCACCTCGCCCTGCAGCTTGGGATTACGCATGCGAGGAATGATTTCTTCGAACATGATCTGCACTTCAAGCCGCGCCAGGTGAGTCCCGAGGCAGAAATGCTGACCGACCCCAAACGCACGGTGCTCATTGTACATATTGGGCATGCGCTCCGGTCGACGCACATCGAACTTCATGGCATCTTCACCGAACACGTCTTCACTGTGGTTGACCGTGTGGTAATGAAGAATTATTTTCTCGCCCTTCTTGATTAATTGACCACCGACCTCTGTATCCTGCAAACACTGCCGACGCATCACGATGAACGCTGTATTGTAACGGATCATTTCTTCAGTGGCGCCTGCGATCTTATCCGGGTTGTCTACCAGGTACTGTAACTGTTCCGGATTCTCCATCAACAAACGCATACCGTGACTGGTAATGGTGCGTGTCGATTCGTTACCGGCAACAATCAACAAAAGAAAAAACCAGGTGAACTCCTCTTCGGTCAGCCCGTCGACTCCACCGTGGCCGTTTACCAGAGCGCCGAGAATATTGTCCTGAGGGTTGTCGCGAAATTTCTCCGCTAGATTCATGGCATAGGCGATAACGTTGGCTGAAGCCGTTTCTGCGACCTCGCGGCTTCCCGACATTTCTTCGTCCTGATTAAACATCATGGCGTTAGTCCATGCGAAAAAGTCCTTACGGTCTTCCGGCGGGACGCCGCAGAGCTCGAGAATGGCAAGCAACGGCAATTCTGCCGCGACTTCCTCAACAAATTCACATTCACCACGATCGGCGACACGATCTACGATGTTGCGCGCGTGCTGACGGAAACGGGCCTCGTAGGAGCCAACCGCGCGGGGTGTGAACGCCGCACGCACAATCTTGCGGTACTTAAGCTGTCGAGGCGGGTCCATATTGATGATCATGTGGTTGTGGATACCACTGATCTCTTCTTCGGTGAACTCCTCCGACAGAGCCGTGTTGGATTCACTGGAAAACAGCGCGGGATTTTTGGAGATAAAATCCATTTCATCCCTCCCGGTAACCAGCCAGTAGGGCACCTCCATATAGGTACCCTCCATCCAGTGTATAGGGCCGGCGTCGCGAATCTCCCTGAGAGTCTCGTAGGGCATACCGTTCTCGTAGGTCTTGGGATCGATCATGTTGGGGAATTTGGCAAAAGGACATTCGCTCATGGTGCAGACTCCTGGGCGGTTTTCATGTTGAGCTATAAACTACTAGGCATTAGTTACGTTGTCAAACCCTTGCTCGGCTCGGCTTGCCCGCGTCTAGCCGCCTGCACCACTGGCAAGCTGCACTATTTCTTTGATGCTCGCCCGATCAAGCACCACAATCGAGAGACACCATGCCAAGCCGCCAGCGATGACCAGTTGCCCCAGATATAACCAGTCTCCGGGCGCACCAGCCAACCCGTCTTGCAGAGCCAACACCGTCATATACAGCGCAATGCCAGCAAACAGTGGGCGCCACAGGGCCGCGAGGTAAGCAGACAAGGGCAAATGCACCTGCTGGCAGGTGCGCCAGGCGGTCACCAGGAACACGACCGGGTACATGACCAGCCAAGCGCAGGCTATCCCGAACACTCCCCATTGTGCCCCGAACAGGAAAGCGAAAGGCATTAACACGGCCGCAATCGCATAGTTCATCGCACTGGTGCGCGGCGCCCCCACCCCCCATAAAAGCGGAGAGAACACATTGCTCAGCAGCCGGAAAGGCATGACCAGACCAAGCAACTGCAGCAGTGGAGCTGCCGGCAACCACTTGTCTCCGAATAAAACGCCAATCAGAGGCTCTGCAGTGGCACTCATTCCAAAAAACACAGGAAAGGCCAACACCGCCATTAATCGCGTCGCCTTCAACAGGTAACGACGCACTGCCTCCTCGCCTTCACCTTGATGAGTGCGTGAAAATGCAGGAAAGGCCACCGAGTTCAGAAGACCGGTTATCTTGGTAATCGGTAAGGATGCGAGGTGACTCGCTACCGCGTAATAACCCAGTAGTTGATTGCCGAGGAGCTTACCCCCGATAAACTTGTCTGATTCGCTGAATAGGTACCACAATCCGCGGTCAGTGGTTACAAACAGACCGAAGGACAGGTTAGCTCCAAGACCTCTCAAGGCAAAACTGGGGATCACCGGGCAGGGGCAAATAAGATTCAGCCCAACCGTACGAGTCGCTGTACTGGCCAACGTCCCCCATACCAAAGCCCAAACACCGAATCCCGCCAGAGCCAGCGCGAGGGTTGTCAGGCTACCCGCCACCAAAGAGGCAAAATCCACGACTGAGCGCCCGGCGAACTGTATATTCCGCTCCAGTTCCGATTGCGGCAAAGTTTCAAAAATCAGCAGCAAAAATTGCAGAGACAATACCTTAAGAATTAGCTCGAGGTCAGCCTCACCATAAAAATTGGCAATCGCACTCGCACCGTTCCATAGCAGAAGAAAAAAGCTGGTATTGATAATAATGATCACGCCGAACACCTGACGCCGGGTCTGCGAGTCCAATCGCTTATGCTGCACAAGCACAGCATCGAAACCCAGCGTGTTGAGTATCACCAAAAATGACACCAGCACCATGGCCATCGCCATCAAGCCGTAATCGCCGGGTGACAGCAGGCGAATTACAAAAATCGTTATCGCCCACGACGTCATCTGCCCAAGCAGTCGTGAGGCTGCGCTCCATCGCAATGCTGACATCACCTTGCTGCGAATTGTCATGCTTTTACTCTCAGTCTGGCGAACGCCACCAGGACAAATGATTGTCAACGATTTGCACAACAATTGCACCCGCAGCGCAAAACAGAAACGCGACGACAGAAAATGGGCGGCGCCACTTGTGTTCCCGCGACCGGTCTACGATACTTTCACCTCAATCTCAAGGTACCAGTCATGTCCCGCGCAAAGCAGCTATCACTTCAACTGTTCCTCGTTATTGTTGGCGCCCTCGTGCTGTCCGGCTGCAACAACACCGAGATTACTTACAGTTATGTACACCCTGATCTTGCCGGCCAAGACCTCAGCGGCGTGCTCGTAGTAGCGGTGACGCAACAACAGAAAGCGCGAGTTAAGTTTGAAGACGATTTTATCCGATCGCTGGCACGTTATGGCGTTCGTGCTGTGGCCAGCCATACGCTCGTGCCGCGGGATGACGCAGTGGCAGACGATATTATTGCCGCCGCCACCAGTGCCGACCTGGACACCATTCTAGTGACCCGCTATATCGGCAAGTCCGCCGAAGAGATCTATCATCCGGGCGCGGTTTATTACGGTGTCGCGCCAGTTTACGGTGGATCACATTACAATCGTTTCGGGGGCTATTACGCACATGCTTACGAGGTGGCTTACCAACAGCCCGTATGGACTGCCAATGTAACCCACACATTGATTTCAGACCTTTACGTAACCAGTACCCGTGAGCACTTATGGCAAGCGGTTTCAGAAACATTACAGGCTGGCAGCACCGAGCAAGTCCGGGACGATGCCATCCAGGGACTCATCGGCAATCTCAGGGAACAGGGGCTCATTAACTGAGAGGGCACAGCGCTTTCTCCTATTCAGGAGGATAGCCCAGCCTGCTCAACGTTTGCGCAATCTCCTCGAATACCTGAGGTTCATCGACAGTGGCCGGCATAACCCAAGGCTCATTATTCGCGATCTTGCGCAAGGTACCGCGAAGAATTTTCCCCGAGCGAGTCTTGGGCAGGCGCTGCACCACAACACACAACCTGAAAGCAGCTACCGGGCCAATCGCTTCACGTATACGCGAGATACCTCGGGCAGCCAACTCTTCTGCCGAGGTCTTTGTAGCGGTATTGGGTACCAGAAACCCGAGGGGCAGCTGCCCCTTGATCGCATCCGCTACGCCAATAACAGCACACTCGGCCACATCCTCATCATCAGCCAGCACTTCTTCCATTGCCCCGGTCGAAAGGCGATGGCCTGCAACGTTGATCACATCATCGGTTCGGGCCATAACGAACACATAGCCGTTGTCATCGATGTAACCGGCGTCACCCGTTTCGTAATACCCCGGATAACGCTCAAAGTAGGCCGACTGATATCGATCCGGCGCATTCCACAATGTAGTGAAAGTCCCCGGAGGGAGGGGGGACCGAAGCACCAATGCGCCAATATCGCCTCTTGCTACCGGCCTGCCAGCCTCGTCGAGCACGTCAACTTTGTATCCTGGCACGGGCCGCGCAGGTGACCCGGGCACGATGGGCAATTGCTCGATTCCGAGGCAGTTGGCGCAAATTGGCCAGCCGGTTTCTGTCTGCCACCAGTGATCTATTACCGGTACGCCAAATTTTTCCAGTGCCCACCGGAGCGTGTAGGGATCACAGCGCTCGCCCGCAAGAAACAACGACTGCAGACTCGACAAATCATACCGGTCGATATACTCCCCGACCGGGTCCTCTTTCTTGATCGCGCGAAACGCCGTTGGTGCAGTAAACATGACCTTCACTCGGTACTCTGAGATCACCCGCCAGAATGCTCCGGGGTCAGGCGTTCCCGTCGGCTTCCCCTCGTAAAGCAGCGTCGTGCAACCCGCAAACAGCGGCGCATAAACGATATAGGAGTGACCCACAACCCAGCCAACATCCGAGGCCGCCCAGTACACATCGCCGGGTCCTACATTGTAGATATGCTTCATACTCCATTTCAGCGCCACGATTCCACCACCGGTATCGCGCACCACCCCTTTCGGCTGCCCCGTGGTCCCTGAGGTGTAAAGGATATACAGCGGATCGTTGGCTCTCATCGGAACACAGGGGACAGGCGCGGTCGACTCCGTGGCAGAAAGCCAATCGAGATCGCGCCCAGGCAAAAGAGACGCCTGTTGTAATGGACGCTGTAGAATTAAGCAATGTTCCGGACGATGCTCGGCCAGTGCGATAGCCTCGTCCAGTAGCGGTTTGTAGGGCACTACCCGGGCAGGCTCAACACCGCAGCTGGCCGAAAGAATCACCCGAGGTGTGGCATCGTCAATGCGCACAGCCAGCTCTTTGCTAGCAAAGCCTCCAAACACAACCGAATGAATGGCACCAATACGAGCGCAGGCCAACATACCGATGACAGCCTCAGGCACCATCGGCATATACAGCAGCACCCGATCGCCTTTATCGACACCCAGTTGTTGCAATAAACCAGCGCAACGGGCCACCTTGTCCAGCAGCTCCAAGTAAGTGTAGCGACGCCGAGTCTCCGTAACAGGACTATCGTAAATAAGGGCAGCCTGCGCACCCCTACCCTGCTCTACGTGCAGGTCGAGCGCGTTATAGCACGCGTTGATCTCGCCGTCGGGAAACCAACGGTAAAAGGGCGGGGTTGAATCATCCAGCAAGACAGAGGGCTGCCGGTGCCAGGACACGTCTTTTGCCGCGTCCTGCCACATGCGCCGACTATCAATCATGGCAAGCGTGGGTGTAGCTTCACTGGCATGGCAGTGAAACCGTGCACGAAAGACGAGGCGGTTCGAGTGGGCTCACCAACGACCTCGATGCGCTCATACCGCTTCAGGATTTCCTCCCACAGAATGCGCAGCTGCAACTCTGCGAGTCTGTTGCCCATACAACGATGAATACCAAAACCAAAGGAGAGATGCTTACGCACATTGGGGCGTTCAATCATGAACTCATCCGGCTGCTCTGTGAAACGCTCATCACGATTTCCGGAGATATACCACATGATGACCTTGTCGCCAGCCTTGATCGTTTGGCCACCCAGCTCCGTGTCGACTTTACAGATGCGACGCATGTGGGCTAAGGGAGTCTGCCAGCGCACCGTCTCGGCGACCATATTGTCGATTAACTCCGGGCAGGCCACCACCTTGGCGTACTCCTCAGGATTTTCATGCAGAGCCAATACACTGGCGGTCATGGTCGAGCGTGTGGTGTCGTTTCCTCCAACGATTAAAAGAACAAGATTCCCCAGGTACTCCATTGGCGGCATATTACGAGTCGCTTCGCCGTGTGCGAGCATTGATATCAGATCATTGCCAGGCGCCTGTTTCACGCGTTCGTTCCACAGACGCGTAAAATACTCAAGGCATTCCATCAGCTCGTCCTCGCGCTGCTGATCAGAGTCAATCACCCCCAGCCCGGGCACCGCCGTAGCAACATCGGACCAGCGAGTGAGCTGACGCCGATCTTCAAACGGAAAGTCAAACAGAGTGGCGAGCATGCGCGTGGTCAATTCAACCGAGACCTGATCTACCCAGTCAAACGTCTCTCCAACCGGCAGATTCTCAAGCACATCAATGGTTCGCTCGCGAATGATCGGTTCGAAATGGCGCAGGTTATCTGCCCCCGTTACCGGCGATACGACGCTGCGCTGCTCGTCATGCTTGGGGCGATCCATGGCGATAAACATAGGTAGCGGAAACGAGTCCTGAGTATCACCAATGGTTATCGCAGGCTCAGACGAAAATACGTCGTGAGACGTGTCCACGGTCATAATATGGTCATATCGGGTTACCGACCAATAGGGACCAAAGAAACTCTCCGCGCAATAGTGAACCGGCGCCTCGTCCCGCAGTCGCTTGAACCAGGCATGATGGACATCCTGCTGAAACAGGAATGGATTGGCAATATTGATACGTTCCAAGGGAATTTCATAGGGGTCCTGTTCTGCCCGCGCCATAGCATCGGCCAGAAGATCGCTTATTTCCATGTTGCACCACCTTGTCTAATGATTAGTGCGGACTCTAAGCAAGGAGCAGAATTTTCTCTACCCTGAGAATCCATGCGGCCGCTGTCTCGCAGCCGCAGCAAGCGAAACCCCTGCTACAGCTGAGGTATTTCCGCCTGGTCTATCGGCAGTTCGGCGCGTCCAATTCTTGCGGCTCGTTCCTGCAATGTGGCCTCGGCTTCTTCGACCCGTATCATAATCACAAAACGATTATCACGAATGCCCTGCAGGCAGTAGCGCGCTAGCTCATCCAGGTCCTGAAACTCAAGGTCCCAACCGGCCTGCTCGGCAGCGACCTTAAAATCCTGAACAGTGGGCACGGGATCATAAGGCTTTTCACGCGCCAGGTCTTTCGGGCGGTTTCGATCTGTGGTCCAGATACCGGTATCGAGAAGGCCACCAGACGGGTAAAAAACAGAAGCACTCAAATTGGTGCCCTCACTTTGCAACTGAGCCGACAGGCATTCACTGATGCAACTCACAGCTGCCTTGCTCGAGGCGTATACCGATTGGTAAGGCAATGGAGAGATGCCGCCGTCGCCCGAAGACGTATTAATAATATGCCCCTTTTCTCCCCCGGCAATCATACGCGGAACAAACGCCTGAATACCATGGATCACACCGAGTACATTTACTCCGTGCACCCACTTCCAGTCGTTGACGGTTGTCTCCCATACGTTCGCCGACGGGGCTGCCACACCTGCGTTGTTGAATAACAGGTGGCAAGCGCCGTGTTCGCCGTATACTTTGTCAGCCAATGCAGCAACGGAATCGCCATCGGACACGTCGGTGACGACACCCATGATTTCGCCTGCGCCGTCGAACTCTGCCAGCAGCTTGTCCAGCGCCTTCTGCTCAACATCGGCAACAACCACCTTGGCCCCTGATGCCAACAGCTCTTTAACGATCGAGCGACCAATACCACTGGCGCCACCTGTGACCACGGCAACCTTACCTGCGAAATCATCCATCTTCGACTCACTCCGAATGTTATAAGAAAAAGAGCATTGTTATGCCACAATTTCCGTGACGACTCCAGCGCTCTTGAAATCACCGCCACCCGCATGCGCTTTTCCTGGGAAGAAGGATCGCATAGGATAATTTATCGAACCCTGCGGCGGCACAACCCACCGCGATATAGAGGGGTCTCTCTAGTGAGTGGCTATCCATCTCGATTGCGCAGGCCAAATCGTTACAACGGCCTCATGCGCCGAGAAAAATATAACCAACCACGCGCACTCGAAAGCTCAGTGTCCCAGTATATCCGCTGTTATGAATTCTTTGTAATTTTTAGCGTTAAAGGCGTAATCATTTGCCGCGAGCCGATCGTCAATGTAACGGGTAAAGCTGTTCGTGCAGGGCGTCGCTCTGCCTGACCAGTACGTCTTTACTCCATCAAAACTGAGCCAAAAGTCCAATGTATCGCCCCACCGCTGCGATACTTGCTGGCCCACGTTGCCCACCTCGTATTGCTGCATTAACAACTCCATGGAACTCACAAATTCTGTCATTACCCATTAAAACCGACCCCTCTCTTCGAGCGGGAGATGCGACACGTCGGTTACCCATCGCATAAAAAATTGATTAGCTTATACGTTGAAGCCGAGAGTATGTTGTTGTGCTGCCAAACCCTCCAGCACACGCGCAGTCATATCGGCTCGCTGTGACCCTGTATTACTTCGCACCTGAATCGCGAGGTAGATCAAGGTGAAAATAACGCCGAAGCCACCAATAAATTCACCTAGTTGAGACACGTTTTCTAACGTCACGATAGTTTTCCTGCGAGCGGTTCGCGCACGCTAAATATTAGAAAAATACACAGGGGTTCGAGCGAATTAACATTACAATGCCGGCGCTGTGTGCCACACCGCATTCCGTGCGGCTGGCGATACGTACACTGCATAATCAATCACTGCGAAACAGCGCCAAAAATTGTACAGTGTGATTACGGAGAAGCAGCGGGACATGGCGGTTAGTGAGACGCCTCGGCAGACAACACTCGCCTCCATCACCATACTGACAAGGATTACAACGTGACATCAAACGAGGTACTGGTCAGCCGTCTCCGGGAATGCCTGGGTGACGATCACGTGATTGTCGAGCGGGAATTGCAACGACCCTATGAATGCGATGCACTCCCCCTGTACCGGGAACTCCCACTGGCAGTAGCATTGCCCGGTTCAGACACAGAGGTGCAACAGGTCCTTCGCCTGTGTCACACGCTGAATATTCCGGTTGTCGCACGCGGCGCAGGTACTGGACTATGCGGTGGCGCCATGCCTCACCCCGAGGGGGTATTACTGGTGCTTTCTCGGCTTGATGGCATTATCGACATAGATCCGCTGGCTCGCACAGCACGGGTGCAGCCGGGCGTCGCCAACCTTTCCATCTCGGAAGCGGCGGCGCCGCACGGTCTTTATTATGCTCCGGACCCCTCTTCCCAAATCGCCTGCACTATTGGCGGTAACGTGGCGGAAAACTCTGGCGGGGTTCACTGCCTGAAATACGGCCTGACCGTGAATAATATTCTCTCGCTAACGCTTTACACCTCTGAGGGCGAGAAACTAGTGGTCGGCGGTGCGGGGCTCGACAGCCCTGCGCTGGATCTTATGGCCCTGATGACAGGCTCCGAAGGACTGCTGGGCATCGTTACCGAGATCACCGTACAGTTACTCCCTTCTCCGGAAATCGCAAAGGTCGTCATGGCGGGTTTTGACAGCATTACCGAAGCAGGCGACGCTGTGAGCGCCGTTATCAGCGCAGGTATTATTCCGGCGGGCCTTGAAATGATGGATCGTCTGGCAGTGAGCGCCGCGGAAGATTTCAGTCAGGCAGGCTATCCCCGCGAGGCAGCCGCCATACTGTTGTGCGAGGTCGATGGCACCGCGGAGGAAGTGGATCAGCATATTTCACAGGTGGCGGACCTTTTCAGGCAGCAAGGGGCCGCAAGCGTGGTCATATCGGTTGATGAAACGCACCGTCAGCTGCTCTGGAGGGGGCGCAAGTCAGCTTTCCCCGCTGTGGGACGCCTTGCACCTGACTACTACTGTATGGACGGCACCATTCCGCGACACCAGCTCTCCCATGTGCTGACGGAAATTCATCGCCTCGGTGAGCAGTATGGGCTCGGTGTGGCCAACGTCTTTCACGCGGGAGACGGCAATCTGCATCCCCTGATCCTGTTCGACGCCAGCAAACCGGAGCAGGTGAGCAACGCAAAACACTTTGGCGAGTCGATCCTGACGCTGTCAGTCAAGGTGGGCGGGTGTATTAGCGGGGAGCACGGCGTCGGTATTGAAAAACTGGGCATGATGTCGGAACAATTCTCTCAAGAGGAGCTGAACCTGCTGGAGGACATCAAGCACGCCTTCGATCCCGGCTTAAGGCTCAATCCCGGCAAGGGAGTTCCTATCCTGAAACGTTGTCAGGAATACCGGGCGCTACCCCGGCAGCACACGCATGATTGACGCCGCTGTCTCTCTTGATCTTGGCGAAGAACTGGCGGCCACCATAAAAACTGCCGCCGGAGAAAATCGTGCGCTGTATATCAAGGGCGGCGACAGCAAGCGTCATACCGGGGGACGCGCATGCGACTGCGCGTCACTGGATGTTTCCCGTCACCGCGGCATCGTAGATTACCAGCCCGGCGAGCTCGTGCTCACCGCGCGTTGCGGCACCTCCATCAGCGAGATCCTCACGCTGCTGGAAGCTAACGGGCAAACTCTGTCGTTCGAGCCGCCGGTGTTCGGGGGAAACGCCACATTGGGAGGCACGATTGCGTGTAATCAATCAGGCCCCGGCCGCCCCTGGGGCGGCGCTGCCAGAGACAGGGTGCTGGGTGTAGCTATTATCGCCGGGGATGGCCGGGTCATGCAGTTTGGCGGTCGAGTAATGAAAAATGTTGCCGGCTACGACGTGTCACGGCTGCAGGCAGGAGCACTCGGAACGCTGGGTGTTCTCAGTGAGATTAGCGTCAAGGTGGTTCCAAGGGCCGAAAAAACCCTGACACTGGCGTTCGATATGAATGCACATGAGGCGGTGCAGGAAATGAACCGACGGGGGACTCAACCGAAGCCTCTGTCGGCAGCCGCCTGGTGGGCGGGTCGCTTGTACCTGCGGCTGTCCGGCGCCCGCCGCGCAGTCGAGCACACCGCCCGACTCTGGGGCGGCGACGCGCTGGCGGAAGCTGCGACGCCATGGCAGGACCTACGCGAGATGACCCTACCGTTTTTTGACGGCGACAGTCCACTGTGGCGTTATTCTGTGTCACCGACGCTGCCCGCAACGCACTGCGAGGACATGCTGATCGACTGGGGTGGTGCCCTGCGCTGGTCCAGGGGAGAACAGCCGCAGCAAACATTGCAATCTCATGCCGTGCGACAGGGCGGACACGTCAGTCTCCACCGCGGCGGTGACCGACACGGTGAGGTAAAACCCGCCTTGTCTGACGCAGAACGCCGCCTGCACCTGCGCTTGAAGCAAGTCTTTGACCCCGGGGGCACGCTCAATCCCGGCCGTCTCTACAGCTGGATGTAAAGGATCACGATGCACGTAGAACTTCACCCACGTTATAGCGAGACACCCCAAGGCATCGCCGCGCGCCAACTCACGGGCGCCTGCGTCCACTGTGGCATCTGTCTGGCCACCTGCCCCACTTACCTCGATACCAGGGATGAACGGGACAGTCCGCGGGGTCGGATTTACCTGATTAAGAACATGCTGGAATCCGGTGAGGCCAGTGCCGCAACGGTTACGCACCTCGATCGCTGTCTTACCTGCCGTAATTGCGAGACCACGTGCCCTTCGGGTGTGCGCTATGGGGAGCTGCTGGACATTGGCCGCGACCTTCTGGAGCAAGAGGCTCCCCGCCGTCGCTGGGACAGTCTGAGGCGGCGTGCCCTGCGTACGCTTCTGGTCAGACCGCGGCTGCTATCGACGGGGTTGGCTTTTGCCCGATGGGCGCTGCCTGTCTTGCCGCCACGTCTGCGCAGCAAAGTGCCGCCACCACAGTCTGTCGGAGTGGCGCCCACGGCACGTCACGAGCGCACCATGCTGGCACTCGAAGGATGCGTACAATCCGCGGCCACACCGGCCACACATGCCGTCGCTCGGCGCCTGCTGGACAAACTCGGGGTCACCCTGCAGAGCGCGCCCCGCGCCGGTTGCTGCGGCGCCTTGGACCAACATCTCTCGGCACCGGATAGCGCGGCAGAGCGGGCTCGCCACAACATTGATCAATGGTGGCCCTACATCGAGCAGGGCGCAGAAGCTATCGTCAGCAGTGCCAGCGGTTGCGGGGCGCAACTAAACGATTACGGCCGACTGCTGGTCAATGACCCCCTTTACAGCGCCAAGGCTGCCCGGATCACCGCTCTCGCAAAAGACGTAGGCCAGGTGCTGGAGGCCGAGCCGCTGGAACAACTGACGGTCGATACACGTATTGGACGAGTGGCGGTTCACACCCCCTGCACCCTGCGCAACGCCATGCAACAACCGGCGTTGATACACAGGGTATTAACGCGCCTTGGGTTCGAGGTGGTAAAGAACCTGCCGGATCAGGGCTGCTGTGGCTCAGCGGGGACTTATTCCCTGCTGCAACCCGATACCAGCGACCGTCTGCGTCAGTCGACTCTCAGCGCGCTCACTGGCGACCATCCGGACGTCATTGTCACGGCCAATATCGGATGCCAGCTGCATCTGCAGTCCGGAGCCAACATCCGGGTGGTCCACTGGATAGAATTACTCGATTCAACGCCATAGAGAGGGTTGCAACAAGCGACTTTTGCTATAAAGTTGCGTCGTGCAAAACGACCCGAGTAAAGCTATGTCAGATTCAAAGCCCAAACTTCTGCTGGATGCGGTTTACGAGTGGGAGCGCTCCACACCTGATCGCATCTACATGACGCAACCGCTGGGCAATGGTCAAGTGGTCGACTACACCTGGGCCGGCGCAATGAACGAGGCTCGAAGAATGGCGGCCTATCTGCGCGGCCTCGACCTGGCTCCGGGCAGTCACATTGCAATGATCTCAAAAAACTGTGCGCACTTCATAATCGCAGACCTTGCCATCTGGATGGCGGGACATGTGTCGATCGCGCTCTACCCGACACTGAATGCGGACACGGTTAAACAGATTCTTGATCACTCCGATTCTCAGCTGGTCATTATAGGAAAACTCGATGACTGGGACAGTTTGCGCGAGGGCGTCCCCGATGATCTGCCGGGTATCGCACTGCCGCTTGCGCCGGCGACCAGCTATCCCACATGGGAGGACATTATCGCGGCCCACGAGCCGATAAGTGATAGCCCATCACCAGCTGGAGACCAACTCGCCCTGATGTGCTACACCTCGGGCAGTACGGGCACGCCCAAAGGCGTTATGCATTCCTTCGAATCGACGGCAGTACCCACCCAACTGGTCGTCAACGATCTCAACATCACCTCCGATGACAGAATTCTCTCTTACCTGCCTTTGGCCCATGTATTCGAGCGGGCCACAGTGGAATGCGGCTCTTTCTTCGCAGGCAACCGAATCTATTTTGCGGAGACACTGGAGACGTTTGTCAAGGATCTGCATCGAGCTCGACCCACGCTGTTTATCTCCGTGCCGCGACTGTGGCTCAAATTCCAGCTAGGCGTTTTCCAGAAAATGCCTGAGCGGAAACTGGCGCGACTGCTCAGGCTTCCACTGGTCGGTCGCCTTATGCGGCGCAAAATTCTCGACGGTCTAGGTCTCGCGCACGTGCGCCTTGCAGGCAGCGGCTCTGCGCCTATTCCCGAAGAACTTATTCTGTGGTACGAGTCACTGGGGTTGCAACTGCTCGAAGGCTACGGCATGAGCGAAGATTTCGCCTATTCCCACATGTCTACACCCGACCAGCGTCGAGCGGGCTACGTCGGCGTGCCGGGCAAAAATGTCGAAACCCGCATCACTGAGGAGGGGGAGATTCAGATCAAGTCGCCGGGCAACATGTTGGGGTACTACAAGGCGCCTGACATTACCTCCGAGGCCTACACTGATGATGGTTTTTTTCGAACGGGAGACCGCGGCGAGTATTCAGCGGACGGGTTGCTCAAGATTACCGGCAGGCTAAAAGAGCTGTTCAAGACCAGCAAAGGGAAATACGTATCGCCCGCACCGATCGAAAACCTGCTCAACTCAGACAGCTCAATCGAACTATCCTGCGTCTCTGGTGCAGGTCGGCCGGCTTGCTATGGCATTGTACAGATTGCAGAAGAGTTGCGGAGTTCACTGGCGTCACCCGAGAAGCGCGACGCGCTGTCGACGCGCCTTGAGGCGCTTCTCGATGCGGTAAACCGCGAGGTCGAGGAATACGAGCGGATGCAATTTCTAGCAATCGCCGCAGAGACATGGGATACAGAGAATGGCTTTCTTACGCCGACATTAAAAATCAAGCGCAATGCGGTGGAAGCGGCCTATGAACCCGAGCTGGACGCCTGGTACGCCTCGGGGGACCGCGTCGTTTGGCAGTGAGCCCCATCGATTGGCCGACCCAACCGGGCAACGGTGACGAGTGGCCGGCTCATCGCGGCGCCTCGCTGTCTCAACAGGCTGTTTTTCGCCCGTAGGCACCGGTTGTCGGCGCACATGAGCTCCCGATGTGCCCCACGGTAAGGCGACCGCATGTTAGCCGCTGCCTGTCGTAGCCGCAGCCATCAAACACCGCGTATTTCCGTGTCTCTCTAACCACCTTCAAACAGCGCTACAGGCCATTGCCCTGCATCAAATTTTTCAATCAGGTTATATTGGAGAGGCCTGGTCAGAACAAATCTGTTGTCGACTTGGTTACGATTCTTTGTTTTCATGAAGACGGTGCTTTTCGGACACGGACGCCGTGTTAGCTGGCCTCCCAGTCAGCCTCCACACGTCACTACAAGCTGTCAACAACGTTGCCAACCGCCGCATAAACCAGGCACCTGCGGCCGGTCGGCGCACCTGCCACAGGACCTTGATCTATGAGAAGACAAAAACGCGATATGAAAACCAGGGCCTACGATAGAGGCTATCAGGCTGGACTTTCGAGACGCAGTATCGATTTTTGTCCGCATGTTGAAGAAGCGCATCGACTTAACTGGATTTCGGGTTGGCGCGAAGGACGCTACGACGAGTGGGACGGATACACCGGCGTGTCCGGTGTACATAAGATCCGGGCGCTCTAAAGCGCTATCGCTCCGAACCTCTTTGCGGAGTTCTAGACGCTGCGGTAATAGCGCCGACTGGATTTTTCGCACATCATTCGCACACGCGCGCAAGACGCGAATCGCTACCGCATCGGGGCCGCACCGGTCCCGGGGCGACGCTCGTCATCTACCCTTACCCAGTGAAGTAACCGTTTTCGCCCGGGCACAGGGCGCAGCTGCGGAACTTTCTGACCACTGCCGGTTCATACTATTTGACATATGAGTGCGGGACAGACTGTACAGTCAGCCCGGTTCGGCTAAAATGCCTCCTTCGTGATACCGACAACAGGGCAAAACAATTGAATCCATCAACTCGCAATAGCGATATTCTAGCTCTTGAGCAGTGGCTCAGCGGGCAGATTATTGGGCAAGCCCATCTCGTTCAGCGGCTGATTATCGCGCTACTGGCAGACGGCCACCTGCTGGTAGAGGGTGCTCCAGGACTGGCCAAGACGCGCGCAATCAAGTCACTCGCAGACGGCCTTGAGGGGGAATTTCAGCGAATTCAGTTCACCCCTGACCTGTTACCCGGCGATGTCACCGGTACCGAGATCTATCGACCACAAGAAGCCAGCTTCCACTTTCAAAAAGGCCCTATATTTCATAACCTTGTATTGGCCGATGAGGTCAACCGGGCGCCAGCAAAAGTGCAGTCAGCCCTGCTCGAGGCCATGGCAGAGCGACAGGTCAGTGCCGGTAGCCAGACCTATGACTTGCCCGACCTGTTTCTGGTCATGGCGACCCAAAACCCTATCGAGCAAGAGGGCACCTACCCACTGCCCGAGGCACAGTTGGACCGCTTTCTGATGCACGTGCGGGTCGATTATCCGGACACTGCCGCAGAGACCGATATCCTAAGACTGACCCGCGCTGAAGCGGGCCGAGACGCTCCGAAGGTGCCGCCCAAACTGTCGCAAGCCAGCGTATTCAGCGCGCGGCAGGACATACTGGCGCTGCACATGTCCGACGCGGTAGAACAGTACCTCGTGCAACTGGTCATCGCCACACGGACGCCGACACGCTACAGCGATACTTTGGCCAGCTGGCTCGAATATGGTGGGAGCCCGAGGGCCACGATCGCACTGGATCGCTGCGCACGGGCCCACGCGTGGATCAAGGGGCGCGATTTCGTCAGCCCTGACGACGTGCAGGCGGTCGCAGCCGACATTCTCCGCCATCGGCTGATTCTCAGCTTCGAAGCCGAGGCGAACGGCATTACCCCTGACCGGGTGATCGAGGAACTGCTCGCTATCGTGCCGGTCGGTTGAGGCTGCAAAGATCATGCAGCTTGCCGACATCAAAGCTCCTGCAAAGGGCGCCCACCAAGACTTGAACGGGCTGATTGCGCTGCGCTACCCCGCGCGCAAATTAAACCTGGGGTACCGCAGCCGCGCACTGAGTGCCCTCGCAGGTCCGAATAAATCGAACTTCCGCGGGCGCGGCATCGATTTCGAGGAGGTGCGCAGCTACCAGCCCGGCGATGACATTCGCACCATCGACTGGCGGGTCACCGCCAGAACCGGTGCAGCCCACACCAAATTATTCCGGGAGGAACGAGAGCGCCCCGTGCTGCTTGTGGTTGACCAGCGCAACAGCATGTTCTTTGGCTCTCGATATTGCTTCAAGTCTGTATTGGCAGGACAACTTGCAAGCCTGCTGGCTTGGAGCGCTCTGGATAGGGGGGACCGGGTCGGAGGGCTCGTCTTCAACGACAATTCCCATCGCGAGCTCAGACCGCGTCGCAGCCGTAAAAACGTGCTGACTCTGCTCTCTGAAATCACACGCTACAACGCCGCCCTCCCCTGCGATGGCGCGGGCACCGAATCCAGCTTCGCCACCATGCTTGGCAATCTGCGCCGTATCGCTAGACCGGGCAGCAGTCTTTTTTTGATCAGTGACTTTCGTGGAGCAGGCTCGTCGCGCGCCAGTGAGCACCTTTTCGAGCTGGCCAAGCATACCGAATTGACAGCAATAGCCTGCGAGGATCCACTGGAATCAGAGCTGCCACGTGCCGGCAGTTACACGGTCACCGACGGAGAGAGACGCAGCGAACTGCACACCGCTGATAAGCAACTGCGGCAAGATTACGCCGTGCAGCACCGAGCCTACCGTGACGAGCTTGCGCACCAGCTGATGAGCCTTGGCGTGCCGTTACTGAACGCCAGCACACAGGAATCGCCTTTCGTGTTACTGCACACGTATTACGGGGGTTCCCGAGGATGAATCCCGAGGATCCCCTCGCAGGGCTGAATCCCTTGCGCGAGCCAATGATGATTGGCTGGTGGCCACCGGCGCCGGGATGGTGGGCTTTACTGCTGCTCGTGCTGCTTGTCGTCGCTTTCGTGATCGTAGTGCTGCGGCGCCGTTATCGCAGAAACGCCTATCGACGCGAGGCACTCAGACAACTTCAGAACCTGCACCAGGACTATCAATCCGGGGGCGACGCTTCACGCTACCTGGCCAGCGTCAACGCACTGTTAAAAAGCGTTGCGCTGCAAGCGTATCCGCGGGCCGATGTGGCATCGCGCTTCGGCGCAACCTGGCTGCAGATAATCAATCGCGATTTACCGGAGGGCCAGCGACTGGGAGCGGAATTTAACGATGCCGTTTATCGTAAAACCCCGGAGAATCTTGATATAACACGTATCTTGCCTGCCGCACGCTACTGGATATGCCACCACAAGGTGACTCCATGATTGAGTGGATCTGGCCGTGGGTTTTTCTGTTAGCACCGTTGCCGTGGCTAGCGCGCAAGCTGGCAACGCCCGCGACGAGTCAGCAGGCCGCCGTGAGGGCGCCATTCTTCGCGGAGTGGCAACAGCTCAGTGCGGGTCAGAGCGATGGTCGCCGCGGCAGCGGTACGCTCGCACTGTTGGGTTTATGGTTGATCTGGCTATTGCTACTCGCAGCCATTGCGCGTCCGACCTGGATCGGCGATGCGATTGAGCTGCCTAACAGTGGCCGTGACCTGATGATGGCCGTAGATATCTCTGGCTCCATGCGGATCGAAGACATGCAAGTAGGACAATCCATGGTGACCCGTGTCGCCGCCGTAAGGCAGGTAGGCGCACAATTCATCAGTCAGCGCAGCGGTGACCGCCTTGGACTCATCCTGTTTGGCAGCAAAGCCTACGTGCAGTCGCCTCTTACGTTTGATACTGCCACCGTCGAACAATTCCTGTCGGAGGCACAAATCGGTTTTGCCGGACAGGAAACGGCCATTGGCGACGCCATTGGCCTCGCAGTGAAACGCCTGCGGGACCGACCCGCCGAGAGCCGCGTGCTCATTCTTCTCACTGACGGTCAGGATACTGCCAGCGCCGTTAAGCCCCTGGAAGCGGCCCAGCTTGCCGCCCGTTTGGGCATCCGCATCTACACGATCGGGGTCGGTGCAGACTCCATGACGCTGCCGGGCCTGTTTGGATCAAGTTTTGGTCAGCGTCAGGTAAATCCCTCGGCCGAATTGGACGAAGCGGGACTACAGGAAATTGCGCGGCTCACCGGCGGCGAGTATTTTCGAGCGCGTAATCCCCAGGAACTGGTCAATATTTACCAGACGCTGGATCAGCTCGAGCCGGTGGAACAAGATGCTGCGGTGTATCGCCCTCGCCAATCTCTCGGGTATCTGCCCCTACTCGCAGCTATCGCACTCAGTTTTCTGCTGGCATTGCGTCAGTGCTCGCCCCTCCTTAGCCTGAGACGACCCCGCGTGATGCCAGCAGGAGCAAGACAGTGACTGGTATTCACTTTATGCGCCCTGAGTGGCTGTGGGCCCTTCTACCCGCGGCCATATTGTTGGCGCTTTTATGGCGCATGCGGCGTCGCAACGGCAGTTGGCAGTCGGTTATCGACCCGGAACTATTACGGCACCTGGCGGGTGATGCCGCGATCACTAATGCTCGCAATCTGCTGCCCCTGCTTTTTCTCGGCTGGATCGTCGCCGCCGCGGCAGCCAGTGGCCCCAGTTGGCAAAAACTGCCGCAGCCCATACACCAAAAACAAGATGGTCTGGTGGTATTGCTGGACCTGAGCTACTCGATGAAATCCGCAGACCTTCCCCCCTCACGACTGGATCGAGCGCGACAAAAAATCATCGATCTACTGGTCTCACGCACAGAGGGACAAACTGGCCTCGTGGTCTATGCGGGCGACGCCCACATCGTGACACCACTCACAGATGACACCTCGACTATCGCAAACCTGATACCCGCACTCAACCCGGACATGATGCCTGTACCGGGCAGCGATCCGGCCAGCGCCATCACGCTGGCGAGCGAGCTGCTGCATTCTGCAGGCATTCGCCAGGGCAAACTGCTGTTGATGACTGACGGCATCCCCGCGCAGGCCGAACAGTCAGTCGAAGAGGCGTTAGCCCGGTTCGATGGCACCCTGGACATTCTCGGTGTCGGCACCCCGACCGGCGCGCCTATTCCATTGCCAAACGGTGGCTTCCTGAAAGACAGGGAGGGAGCAATTGTCATGCCGGGGCTGCAAGATCGAAATTTAGCGGCTATCGCGCGCAGCACGAATGGCCAATATCAACTGATGAAAATCGATGACAGCGACCTGGAGGCGACCTTTTCCAGGTCCATGCTAGGTGTACCAGAGGAGACCCTGGCGCTTGATCGAACAGCAGACGCCTGGGAAGACCAGGGTTATTTATTTACGCTACTGTTACTGCCGTTGGTACTCAGCTTATTTCGACGCGGCTGGGTTGTTGCGTTCCTGCCTGTGCTGTTCCTTGCCGAACCACAGCCCGCCAGCGCCTCCGTCTGGGACGACCTGTGGCTGACCAATGACCAGCAAGGTGAAAGAGCCCTGACGGAGGGGGACCCCGAACGGGCCGCCTCTCTGTTCACTGATCCCGCGTGGGCAGGAACCGCCTCCTACCGCAGCGGGGACTTCCCGACGGCTATCGAGCGCTTCAGCGATAATGGGAGCGCTGACAACCTCTACAACCGGGGTAATGCGTTGGCCAAAGAAGGGAATCTTGAGGAGGCGATTGCCGCGTACGAGGAGTCCCTGGAACTCGCGCCTGATCAACAGGACGCTCTCGATAACATCGAATTGCTGAAAAAACTGCAAGACCAGCAGCAGGATGAGCAGTCCGACCAGAATCAGCAGTCCGACCAGAATCAGCAGTCCGACCAAAATCAGCAGTCGGACCAGAATCAGCAGTCCGACCAAAACCAGCAGTCCGACCAAAACCAGCAGTCCGACCAAAACCAGCAGTCCGACCAAAACCAGCAGTCCGACCAAAACCAGCAGTCCGACCAAAACCAGCAGTCCGACCAAAACCAGCAGTCCGATCAAGACCGGGAGTCTGAAGCCAGCCCTCAATCAGCGGAAACCAGCACCGAGAGCGAGAATAACGAAGAACCAGCCGAACGCGCCGAGTCGTCAGCCGCCGAGCAGGACCCACAGGGTTCACCGCCGGATGGCAGCGAATCGACGTTGAGCGGTGGTGACGAGGAACTGGATCAGGCCATGGAACAATGGTTGCGTCGAGTGCCCGACGATCCGTCCGGCCTGTTGCGCGAGAAATTCCGTTACGAGAGCCAGCAACGGCAACAAGAAGGGGCCCGGAGGAACGATGACATTTATTGGTAGAATTGTTTGCGCAGCGATCGCCATGCTGCTGTCGCTTGGCGCAACCTGTGCTCTTGCCGCCGCCCAGGCGACACTCGACCGGGACAGGATTGCGCTGGGCGATACGCTCACACTTACAATAACCGCTACAAATAACGACGATCTGTCTGAGGCCAGCCTCGATCCGCTGTTCGCAGATTTTGAAGTGCTGCAGCGGTCCTCCAGCAGTAATACCAATATCGTCAATGGACGTATTTCGCGAAGTCGACAGTTAATTATCGAAATGACGCCTAAACGCCAGGGCGATCTCATCATACCGTCTCTCGACGTAGGCAACAGCACCACAGCCGCAATACCGGTTACCGTTGGCCCACCTGCCAGCATGGGCGGCAGCGATGAAACCGTCGTGTTCGAAATGGAATTAGACCACAAGCAGGTCTATGTGCAGAGCCAGGTGATACTCACACTGCGCGTGTTACAGGCCATTAACCTTGAGCGGCGCAATATTTCTGAATTTACATTGAACAATGCGTTCGTAAAGCCGCTGGAACAGCGCTCGTTCCAGACCAGAATCGACGGACGTCAGTGGCGCGTAGATGAGATTCGCTACGCAATTTTTCCGGAACAAAGCGGCACACTCGAGATACCACAACAGGTATTTTCCGGACGGGTGACCCAGCGACGCCGCAGCCTGTTTGACATGGGAGGCAGCGGTCAGCGGGTGAGACGTATCGCTGGACCTATCAGCATCGAGGTGCTCCCTATCCCCGCTGCGTTTGTGGGGGACAACTGGCTGCCTGCCCGCAATGTAACGGTAGAAGAATCCTGGTCGAGCCCACCCGAGCAACTGGGCGTAGGCGAGTCTGCCACCCGCACTATTCGCATTACTGCTGAAGGCGCTCAGGGCGCACAACTGCCACCAATACGGTTCAATCCGGTTGACGGACTGAAGTACTACCCTGACCAGCCGAGCATCGGCGAAGAAGAATTGCCGAGCGGGCTGCTGGGTACTCGAGAAGACAATGCAGCAGTGGTTCCCACCCGCGCAGGCACCTACACGATACCGGAGCTCAGGATTCCGTGGTGGGATACCCAGAACCGGACGCTGAACTATGCAGTGGTGCCGGCTCGAGAGATTGTTGCGGCATTGCCCGCCGGAAGCGCCGCCCCGGCCACCACAATACCCCTTCCCGTGGCCGAGCCTTCAACATCGACCTTACCTGAGGCGCTATCGTCGGGCCGTGAATCAAACCCGCTATGGCCTACTATAGCGGCGGTCACCACCACGGGGTGGCTCCTGACGCTTTTCTACCTGTGGCGCTCACGACGCACGATTCAGACTCCCAACTCAGAAGAGCACGATAGCGTATCTGAAAAACAGACTTTCAAAGCACTGCTGGCCGCTTGTCGGCAGGAGGACGCGCTCGCCGCGCGCGGCGCCATGATAGCCTGGAGCGCCACCCTTTTCCCCGATGCGCCGCCGCGCTCACTGGAGCAGGTAAGCCTTCGGTTTGCAGACGGAGAACTGGCAGCGCAACTCGACGCTCTGGATTCAGGGCTTTTCGGCTCAAACCAAACGACCTGGTCCGGCCCTGCCTTGGCTACGCGTGCCAAGCAGCTGCGCAATCAATATAAAAAGAAACCAACCACCAATCGTGTGCTAGCACTGTATCCGTCACCCGGCTAGCCGCACACTACTCCAGTGACTTGGTCACTACCTCGTATACATCCGGAGAGAGCGTCTTGGCGGCAGCAAGACGCTCTAATTCAGAGCGCATCAAGTCCTGTCGACCAGCATAGTTACGCCAGCGCGTCAGCGGTGCTAGAAGGCGCGCAGCAATCTGCGGGTTAACCGTGTTTAGCTCCAGCACAGTGTCTGCCAGCAATCGATATCCGGACGCATCGACACGATGAAAATTAACCGGGTTGAGCGTCGTGAATGCGCCAACCAGTGCACGGACTTTGTTGGGGTTCCGCAGGTCGAAGGCCTCATGCGACATGAGCCTTTGCACCCGCGCCAATGCACGATCATCGGGAATCATTGCCTGCACCTGCAACCACTGATTCACCACGAGCGATTCTTCCCGCCAGTTCTCGTAGAAATCGTCCAGCATAGTATCTCGCAGTCCGTCCTCACCATAGAACGCTACGCTCTTCAGCGCGGCGAGACGGTCTGTCATATTGCCCGCCACCTGATACTGCAGAGTCGCTAGCTGCATGTTCTTTCGATCACTGCTCACCAGGTAAGACAGGCAGGTATTGCGTAAACTACGACGCGCAATCTGGCTTGCGTCCGGCGCATAAGATTGCTTTATTTCTAACCTGTCATAGGCCAACCTAAAGGACGTTTGTAACCGCTCGCCCAGTACCTTTTGCACGACCTCCCGGGCCTGATGAATAGCATCGACATTTGCACCCGCTGCCTGACTAGCCAATTCTGCGAGATAATCCTCGGCAGGCAGGTGCATCATTTCGGCCACCATTGCCGGATCAAGCGCAGGGTCATCCAGCAGATATCTCCACGCATCTGCGACACAGTCGTCGACTGTGGGGCTGTGCCCGGCGAGCATCGCCTGCTCCGCCCGCACAATGGTGTCGATCGAGAGCGCCTGCGCCGCATCCCAGCGTGCAAATCCGTCACCATCGCGCCGCATCAGTGCGCAAAGGTCGTCTTGACTGTAATTATAATGCAGACGAACCGGAGCGGAGAAACCGCGCAGTAGAGAGGGAACGGGACGGCGCTTTATGCCTTCAAAAACATAACTCTGCTTCGGCTGATCGACAACCAGCACCCTGTGGCAGGGTGCATCATTCTCGTCAACCGCACCCTGCAGTCGCAGCGGCAGGTTGCCTTGCTCGCCCAGCAGCCCCATGGCGAGAGGTATAACAAAGGGCGCTTTTTCTCGCTGGCCTGGAGTGGCGGGACAAGACTGCTCCACGGTAAGCGTATAACAACCTGTTTGCTCATCAAATGCGTCGCTGACGGTGACCTCAGGCGTTCCTGCCTGCGAGTACCAGTTACGAAACTGGGCTAAATCGATACCCCCGCCCTCTTCCATTGCACCAATAAAATTTTCACAGGTTGCCGCCTGGCCATCATACCGCTGGAAGTAGAGATCTGACCCGGCCCGAAAACGCTCTGCTCCCAACAACGTATGAATCATGCGCACAACTTCTGCGCCCTTCTCGTATACCGTCAGGGTATAAAAGTTATTAATTTCCATGAAAGATTCCGGGCGTATGGGATGCGACATAGGGCCTGCATCCTCAGCGAACTGGGCTGTCCGCATGAGATTCGCATCGGCAACACGCTTCACCGTCGACGATCCCATATCAGAAGAAAACTGCCCATCCCGAAATACCGTAAATCCTTCCTTCAAGCTCAGTTGAAACCAGTCTCGACAAGTGACCCGGTTGCCGCTCCAGTTGTGAAAATACTCGTGCGCAACGATGGCCTCGACACGCTGAAAACCGAGGTCGGTAGTGATTTCGGGATTGCACAACACACAGGCCGTATTGAATATATTCAGCCCTTTATTCTCCATAGCGCCCATATTGAAGTCATCAACCGCCACAATATTGAAGACATCGAGATCATACTCACAGCCATACGCAACCTCGTCCCAGCGCATTGCCTCCTGCAGCGAACGCATGGCGTGCTCGCACTTGTCGAGATCTTTCTCCTCAACGTGGATATTCAGGATAACCGCGCGCCCCCCGGCGGTAGTGAAAGTATCCTGCACGCAACGCAGGTCGCCCGCTACCAGCGCGAAAAGATAAGAGGGCTTTGGGTGAGGATCATTCCATACCACCCTATGCCTGCCGCCATCCAGCATCTCAGTTTCACCCGGATT
Source organism: Candidatus Marimicrobium litorale (assembly GCF_026262645.1). Taxonomy (NCBI): domain Bacteria; kingdom Pseudomonadati; phylum Pseudomonadota; class Gammaproteobacteria; order Cellvibrionales; family Halieaceae; genus Marimicrobium; species Candidatus Marimicrobium litorale. The sequence continues at coordinate 530,953 of NZ_SHNO01000001.1, read as the reverse complement.
ACCATTGCTCAGCAGTACCGGGTAAGAATCGCTATCAGCTTCCACCGTAACGCAAAATACCGACATGACATCGGGGCGATCAAGGTAATACGTAATACGCCTAAAGCCTTCCGCTTCACACTGTGTACAGTAAAGACCTCGCGAACGATAAAGCCCGGACAAGCTGGTATTTTCCTGCGGTTTGATTTGTGTCGTGCAATCAAGCACGCATTCATCGGGCAAGCGCTCGACTACCAGCACATCTCCCTCGAACCAATAATCTCCCTCGTGTAATTGCGTACCATCCAGCGCGAGATTCACTAACTCCAGCTCTTCTCCATGTAATCTCAGGGGAGCATCACGCTGCGAGCTATGGCTGCGCTGCAGATGTAGACGTGAGGAAACCACCACGCTCTCGTCATGCAGATCAAAATATAATTCCGTCCGGGTAATCATAAAATCGGACGGACGATAGTCCTTCAAATAAACCGTCCCGGGACTGCCGTCACGCATCCTCATCCCGCGTGCACCAGCGTAATGTGATACCCGGCGTATTTGCGCATATTGATCACGCCGGCATCGAAAATGAGATATTGCCCTTTTATACCCATTAGAGTTCCCTCTGCGACGGGGGTCTTATCCAGATTAAAGGACGATACCTTTACTGGATACTCGATAACAGGGTATTGGATCAGAGTCTCCGGCTCATCTGGCAGTTCGGTGACCGCATCGACGCCGCGCTCGCTGATCAGGGTATTGATGTCATCCGCGCAATCCACCATGAGGGCTTGCCGGGCCTTTTCAAGGTCGACAGGGTCGGCCGCGCCCTTCAGCATGGTCCGCCAATTGGTCTTGTCCGCGATATGATTTTTAAAGACAGTCTCGACCAAGCCTGAATCAAGGCGCGTAGCAACGCGAAAAACAGGCCTTGCCTGGGTTGCCCCCTGATCCATCCAGCGAGTGGGAACTTGCGTGCCTCGCGTTATACCCACTTTCAGACCCGAGGTGTTCGCCAAGTAAACGAAATGGTCGATCATGCAGTTCTGTTCACCCCATTCAGGCTCGCGACATGACCCAGCATCATAATGACACTTCTCTGGACTGACGATACAGGTATCACATTGCGCCAGACGCTTGAAGCAGGGATAACAATACCCTTGACTAAAACTTTTGTTAGTCTTGCGGGCGCAATGAATACAGTTAATGCTTCCCTGGTACTCAATCCTTAGCTGTTTGCCAATGAAACCGTTCATAGCGATATCGCTATCCCCTACCGGCAGACTGTAGCTCACCGTTTCATTCAGCGTTGTTTTCATCTTGCGGACGGCCCCTGAGGCCAAAACGTTGCCCATTGAGGCTCCCCTATTTCCAGTTCAGGGGAGCTTCGTCACACGCATCCCCAGGCTGTGGTTTTGGCTTGACGTAACCCACCCGCTCGTTTTCAGGCAAATATTTCTCGCCCCAGGCGATAATCGCCTGCATGGCATTTTCCCTTTGCTCTGCCGTCAGTACTCTGCCATCAGGCCATTTGCCGCGCTCAATAGACTGCAGCAAGTTCTGGTAGATTTCTGGCGACATGGTTTCAATGAGTTCGAGGTAATCCATAGGCATCGCTTGCGTCGAGGAGCTTATATTATAGACGCGCGGATCACGTCTTGTCGCTGTCGACACGTGACAGAGCGCCAAAGGCAACGCCGAGCACCATGCCGCTAAGAAGCCCGCCGAGGTGAGCTGCGTTGGCGATAGCACCGAAGCCGAGCACCTCGATCACACCCACCATACACAGAACCAGCCAGCCCACCATGAGCACTATAATTGCCTTCGAGGGCTGAATCTGCCATCTGGGCTGCAACAGGGGTGCCACCCAGGAGAAGCCAAGCAAACCATAGACAACCCCTGACATTCCTCCAAACAGGGATGGCCCACCAAAAGCATGTTGTGCTGTGTTAGACACTACAGCGATCACGAGAAATAGCATTAACAGGTTGAAATGGCCCATCGCCTGCTCAATACGCCCGCCCAACTCCCAGAGCCAGAGGCTGTTAAATACGATGTGCAACCATCCGAAGTGAAGGAATACCGGCGTTACCAGCCGCCAATACTGGCCATGCATTTCACCAAAACGAATCTGCTCTCCGCTCATTTCAAACGGGGCGTAGGTCAGTGCTGCAATCCAGTCCATCGGCGCCTGCAGGTACACCAGCAAAAATCCCAAAACACAAAAACCTATGAGCAGTAAAGTTACACCGCGAGAGAGCCACTCTAGACCTGCACCTGTCCTGGGGCGACTCTCAGAGAGAGGTTCTTTTTCAATCCTTACCCTGCCGCCGCGCCAATGCTCATAGAGTGTTTTTACCTGCTCCGCCTGCACGGTATCGAGCACCATTACGACCTGGCGCCCTTCACGTTCAAATATGCGGTGCACCACTCCATGTTGCTGTAACAAGACTGCCAGCGGCGCCAGGTCTTCATCGAGTGGCACAGTGAGTGCCTGACAATAATCAGACATCAGTTAACCAACTGGTTGCTCCAGCGCAGCTTATCCCTGCAACTGGTATAGAAATCCCGTCCCCGCGGATGCAGTAGACTGAGTTGGTGCGGGGTCTTGCGTACGAATACGGAATCGCCGGGTCGCGCCTTGAGATTGGTCTGCCCGTCGCAGGTCACGGGAGGATGAATTCGGTTTCTGGCCAACACGTCCAGTCGAATCTCTGAGTTGCCGTCTACTACGATGGGCCTGCTGCTCAGGGCGTGGGGGAACATAGGTACGAGCACAATCGCATCGAGCGAAGGATGCATAATAGGGCCTCCTCCGGACAGGGAGTAGGCTGTTGAGCCAGTCGGCGTGGAGAGGATCAGGCCGTCCGCCCGTTGACGGTAGACGAAAATATCGTTGATATATAATTCAAACTCAATCATCTGGGCGGACGAACCCGAGTTGACGACCACGTCGTTCAGCGCATCACCGCTGCCGATAACTGCGCCGTCCCGGTGCACCTCTGCACTCAGCAGAAAGCGGCTATCCTCCTCGTATTCGCCGTCCAGTACTCTGGGAATTTGTTGCGCAATATCATCCGGGGTAATATCAGTGAGGAACCCCAGTCGGCCGCGATTAATACCCAGCACAGGCACTGAATAGCGGGCCAGTGTGCGGGCTGCGCTGAGCAGACTACCGTCGCCGCCAAGTACGATCACCAGATCTACCTGTTCGCCAATCTCTTCCAGCGAGGCCCTTGGCAAATCAACATCTGGCAGTTTGTCCCCAAGCGATTCCTGCAGGACAACGTTCAGCTGCCGCTCTTGCAGAAGCGGCAGCAGCTGGCGCAGCACTCCGGTAAGTCCTCGCTGGCGATTGCGGCCCACCAGGCCAATTTTTTTGAAAGATCCGCGCATGTCTATTGCTTTCGTATTGAACGAGGCTGCTATTATACCGTTGAATTCTGAATGTAGCGTACAGATTATCATTTATCCCTATAAGAACCAGGAAGTCAGGGATCTAGCCTGGTCCTGCTTTTCGCCAAATCTCGTCAATATCAGGCATTGCGATGCGGCCAGAGCCGACACCGGACTGTGCCAGCCTGAACTGTCTTCCCCTCGGCAGCAATGGTTACGAGCCCTCGACAGGGACCCCTGCAGACTGCAGCACTACTTACAACAAAAACCGACCCGGCGGCTGGGTCTTTACTTCGAGCGACTCTGGTCTTTTTTCCTGCAAGAGGATCCGGAGACAGAGCTTCTCGCTCATAACCTGCCTGTTCAGCAGTCTGGCAAAACGCTGGGTGAGTTCGACTGCCTGTACTTCTGCCGGCGGAGAAACCGTTTTGTGCACCTGGAACTCGCCGTTAAATTCTATCTCTGCGCCCCCGGGCCCGCTCCCTCGCGCGACTGGCAGGCCTGGATTGGCCCGGACTGCAGGGATCGCATGGACTTGAAATTGTCACAAATGTTGACTCGGCAGATTCGCCTGGGCGACACCCCGGCAGGTGAGCAGGCGCTGGGCGCGTTGGGTATCGTAAAACCACTAAAAGAGATCGCGCTGAAGGGCTATCTTTTCAGGCACCCGACTGACGGTGAAACACCCCCACCTGACTACAACCCGGGCAAGCCAATCAACAACTGGCTCCGACCCGACGACCTTGTGGCGGGCATCCATTCAGGAACGGCAAGCCGCTATCGCTGTTTGCACCGTTCAGAGTGGCTGAGCCCGGCACGCACGACTGAAGATTCCTGGAGTTCAAAACAACTGGTGGACATTTTAGCCGAAGCGTTTCAACGTGAACAATACCCGCCCCTGGTCGCGAAGCTGGATGCGAATAATCGAGAGCAGGCACGTTTCTTTGTGGTGCCGCCTTCCTGGCCATGGGTGGACTGAATACCCTCACTCTATGGCGTGCCGGTGACACTCGCCGCTTCGGCATCACGAAAATACACCTCAGTCTCTGCCGCAAGGTAAAGAAAAGCAGCCCATGCTGCGACATTCTGGTGCAGATCATCAGGTCCGATCTTGTCGAGGGTATCATCGGGTGTGTGGTGCAAATCAAAGTAGTCCGTTCCATCCTGCAGCAGCGTGATAACGGGCACTCCCGACTCTCGCATGTATCTCAGGTCCGGACCGCCATAAGCGGTGTTGTTGCCCCGGACGATGTCCAGCGGTGACAGGATTCTGGCAATTTCGGTGGCATAGGGCAGCTGCTCGGCGGGAAAACGAGTATCGAAACGCCAAATATCGCCGGCACCAAAATCGGATTCAGCCGCCACGATATGCTGTGGTAGTTCCGCCGAATAGCGCTCACTATAGTCCCGTGCACCCACGAAGCCTACCTCCTCCGAGCCGAACAGAACCAGGCGTATGGTGCGACGGGGCGCCTCGGGCAAATGCTCTAGCAACAGTCTCGACGCGGCAATGACGATACCCACTCCGGCCCCATCATCCACCGCTCCTGTGCCAAGATCCCATGAATCCAGATGCGCCCCCGCCAATACAATTTCTTCGGGCGAGTCCCGGCCACGAATCTCCGCAATCACATTCCCCGATTGCGCAGGCGCACGCACCTCCGATGTGACGAGCAGATGAACCACTACCGGTCCACCGTAACTCAACACGCGACTGAGCTGATCCGCGTCCGGTGCCGAGAGAGCTGCCATGGGTACGCCCCGCTTGCCGGCGCTATCACTCAGCGGACGCATTTGCCCGGTATGTGGGAAACGGTGGCTACTGGTGCCTACAGACCGAATGAGTGCCGCAATGGCACCCAACTGCTGCGCAACGTAGGCCGTGCGCAGGCGTTTCTGCACCGCCACTCCGTAACCAGAGCCATCCCGCTTGCGAGCCATTACCTCGTCAACGAATACAATTTTTCCTTCGACGCGGGCCGGATCGGCCTCGATCAGGCTGTCCAGCGAGGGAAAACCTACCACTTCTCCCTCCACTCCGTGCTCACCAGTGGATGTACTACCGCCAAGTGCAGTGATCCGCAGAGGCTGCGGAAAGGGCGAGACTATGCGGGCCCGCTCGCGGCCCCGCAGCCACACAGGCACCTCGAATGATTCAACGTGTACATTTTCAAAACCCAGCAGCTCCAACTTATTGATCGCCCAATTTCGCGCTCGCGCCTCCGCGGAAGTACCCGCCAATCGAGGGCCAATCTCAGTTGTCAGGGATTGCACCAACTCATACGCCATATTGTCTTTCTGCGCTTGCTCGATTAAGTGCTCCGCGGTGCGCGCCATTTCCGCTGTCACCGCAGATTCCGCATGTGCGCCAGACGCAAGGCACAACTGTATGAAAAAGATCGAACAACATTTGTTCATAGCTACAACCTTTAGCCCGAGAACGGGTCTCGCGTGATACACACACTGCACATCGATAAAAGTATAGCGGCATCAGCGCTCGCCAGACAGCACTGTTACCCGGGCACGCTACACTTGCCAGCCCCTTAAGCTTATACTGTCCGTCCTGAACCTATCCGGAGTTTAGTATGCCGAGCAAGCCCAGTCCGAAATGGCCCTTTCGCTGGGATTTGCTTTTGCGCTACCGTTTTATCGAGACGATTGCCCTCTGGGAGGGACGACTGACAACCCGGCACCTGTGCGATACTTTCGGCATTGGCCGTCAACAGGCCAGCAAAGACATCAATAATTACAATCGTGCGGTCGGCCCGCATAATCTTGAATACGACAAATATCTCAAAGGCTACAAGCCAACAGGGCAGTTTACCCCGGTCGTGACTCGGGGCCTGGCAGACGAATACCTGCACTTGATGGCACGCAACAATGAATTGCTGAATGTATTTGAGTCTCTGGCGCTGGACGTTGCCAACGCGGAGGTTCTAACCCATCCGGTTCGGCAAGTCAGACCTGAGGTCTTACGCCCCCTGATGCAAGCAGCACGACAACAAAAACGCCTCGACGTAGATTACGTTTCCGTCAATCACCCTGATCGGGAGGGACGCATCATCGTGCCCCATACGGTGGTCTACACAGGTCTGCGCTGGCATGTGAGAGGCTGGTGCGAAAAAAATCAGGCCTACCGCGATTTTGTGCTGAGCCGCTTCCGAGGGGAACCGGAAATTATGAACGAATCCGAGCACGGCATAGCGGGGGATACAGAATGGAACCTGAAGGTCACTATTCGTATCGCCGCCGATCAGCGACTGACCGCTGCACAGCGAGAAGTGGTAGAAGTGGACTACGGCATGCAAGACGGCGTTCTTGAAATCCCTACCCGCGCCCGCCTGGTCACCTATGTACTGCAACTACTTAACATAAAACCTACCGCGATAGCGGACGACCCAACGGCACAACAGATCGTGGTGCAAAACAGGGAGGAACTGGCGCCCTGGCTTTTCGGTTAGTCGCGAAACCGCCAGGCGACACGTCGGGACGCGCGCCATAGCAAAAGCACTGGAGTCCGCGTCACCTTGCACTCCAGTCTACCGTCAACTTTCATCAGCAGCCTTTAGATGACGCCGCACGATCGCCAGAAACAGTGCAGTGGATATCCCTGCGCTGGCAAAAATCATACACATCACCATGATCTGGTAGCGCGCCGCCACTAAAGGCGATACGCCCGACAATATCTGCCCCGTCATCATACCGGGCAGCGATACCAGGCCAACGGCAAACAGCGAATTGATCACGGGTATCATGGCAGCGGAGTAAGCGGCCTGACGCGCCTCGTCCCACGCCTCCCCATGCTTTATCTCCGCGTACAGTCGCTCAGCACACAGACTCACGGCAGTCATCGCATTAGCAAAAACCATACCCGCCAGCGGGACCATATAGCGGGGTAAAAACCAGGGATCCAACTGCAGCACAGCTTGCGTAACCAGGGCGAGCGTCAATCCGCCACCAACGGCAATCGACACCAGAGAGGCGACAAGTAAATGACGGCGGTGCTGCCCCACCGTCCCGAGGGCGATCCAGCTCGAGGCCAAGAGCATCACCAATAACACGATGAGCACCAGCCAACCGTCTCCTGCACCAAAGATCCACGCCAGCACGTAGCCGATCAACAGCAGCTGTAACAGCATGCGTCCCAATGCGTAAAGAGAACGCCCAACACCAAAGGACCACTTGAACAGGATCGCCAATGTAATGACAACCGGCAGGAATGCGAGCGCTAGCTGAACCGGCGACAGCTGTATAACGGCGTGCTCCATTGAGGCATCCGGAAATGACTGTGCATCACAGCAGTGTATCACCAATCATACGGAGGCCACTGCCAACGCCTGCGCTAAAGGCTCGTGATACAACCGCCAATGCCGCTAACGCAGGGTCAGTAGTGTTCCGGCTCCCAAAACAACCCAAAGCAACTCCTCAAATACTGCGCCCACCACCAGCAGGCCTGCTGTCAGCGTGAGAACCGATATCAGGCGCTCAGCCCATTGGCCGCTATCATTCAGGGTTACAACCTGTGCATCGTAACCAACGATGCGTCGAACAATCTGCCTCTCTATCGCCTGTGTGCCCGTCATGTCTCTCGCCCTCTTGTCCTGCATGAGCCGATATCATCAGCCACCAGAGTGCAAACGGCCATCTGTCTATTTTTCGATGTGTTCGAAAAAGCGACAGTTCCAAACTTAGGCAGAGTCGCTTGCAGTGAGCCACTAATTGGGGTGGTGCGAGGCATTATGTTGGGCGTTGCTGGCCTTATCCGAATAAAAGCAGACCGGCTGTTTCTCACAGCGTTCTTTGCGTCATTTTGGGAATATCGCTACCGGGCTTTCAACAGGAACTGGATTAGCGCGGGAGCGTTATCGCAATGCCCACAGGCTTAGTGATTGGCGCAAGCGACTCGAATCCGCTCAGCAGGCACAGCCAACTGATCGAGCAGGTAAGTTTTGAATGTTGCGGGATACTCGCAGGTATCGAGCGCCTCCGCCATACAGGCCAACCAAGCGTCCCGCAGGCGAGCGTCAATGTGCAGGTGCGCATGCGCCGAGGGAATACTGATCGGGCCATATTTCTCCCGGTACAAACGCGGCCCTCCGGTCCACGCACAAAGAAAGCGCGCGAGTCTGTCCCGGGATTCCGAGGTTTTTCCGGGGTGCATATCCCATATTTCCCGGTACGGAGCGCGATCGCGCATGAGATCGTAAAACGTATCAACCAGATTAAAAATGCCCTCTTCCCGACCAGCCGCCTGAAAGGTGGAGTCTCCCTCTCCGAAGCTCGGTTTATCCGACACGCATCTCTCTCCCTACTGTAAAACATCGTTGTGCCACACTCATCACGCGCGCTCTCATGACACACTGTACCGGGCGGTCACCGAGGATGCCGGGCAGCCAATCACTCCGTCACTCGCATCAAGCGGAGCTTCCGCCCAGCACGCGCCGGCCAAAAGTGACTGCACCCAGCACCAAAGCCCCCGCTATCACGCCGACAATCATTGCAATCAGGGTCGGCGCCAGAGCAGCCAACAGCGCGCCGGCAACAGGCACCGTGCTCAGATGTTGACCAAAGACCTGCACCATCTCCGTCAGCTGGTGAAAACCATGCACAAGAATACCGCCCCCGACCATAAACATCGCCAACGTGCCGACCACGCCCAGTGCTTTCATCAACCAGGGCGCAAAATCCAGAAGACGCTCACCAAACCATCGCTGAAATGTCAGGAATGCGCCTTCACCCTCGCGCCGCGTTAGAAAGAGACCTGCGTCGTCCAGCTTAACGATTGCCGCCACCAGTCCATAGACACCCACTGTCATCAGCAAGCCGATACCTGACAAAACAAGCGCCTGTCCGAGAAACGTCATTTCCGACGACACACCAAGCGTCAACACGATAATTTCCGCAGAGAGGATAAAGTCAGTGCGCACTGCGCCCTTAATTTTGTCTTTCTCGTATTCTACAAGATCCACAGACTCGTCGAGCAGATGCTCCATGCGCTCTGCAGACTGTTCGTTATCCTGATGCGCCGAGTGGCCCAGGGAATGCGCCACCTTCTCAAACCCTTCAAAACACAAGTAGAGCCCACCGAGAATCAACGCCGGTGTAATAAGCCAGGGAGCCACCGCAGAGATGCCAAGAGCTGCAGGTATCAGAATGCATTTGTTCCGAAAAGACCCTTTTGCAACCGCCCACACAACCGGCAATTCGCGATCGGCTCGCACACCGCTGACCTTTTCGGCATTCACCGCGAGATCATCGCCCAGCACACCGGCGGTCTTGCGTGCGGCGACTTTGGTCATCAACGCGACATCGTCCAATACCGCCGCGATATCATCAATCAGGAGCAACAAACTGGAGCCGGCCATTAGTTTATACGCCTGTGCAACGTGGATTCCCGCTCGAGCATGCTGCCCCCAATCACCCCGCGCGTGCTGGACCGTCGTTCAACCAAAATGACAGAAACACACTTTGTTACCGTCCGCATCACGACAATAGGCGCCATAAAAACCTTCCATGCGTTCTCCGGGCTCACCTTCATCCGCGGCGCCCAACGCAATAGCCTTGTTGTACAACTGATCCACCAGCTCTGTCGAACCCGGCGTAATCGCAATCATATTACCGTTACCGGGATTCGGCTCTCCTTCGTCATAGGGAGTACACACCGCTAACATTCCTCCACCTGCTGGAGTACCAATAACCGCGAGACGGCCGGTGTCCATCACAATATTAGCTTTAAGCTCCGCGAGCAGCTCCAAATAAAAAGCCTTGGCACTTTCAATGTTAGCTGTACCGATAGTCGTATATGCAATCACATTCGTTCTCCCAAAAATAATATTCGCAGGGCTGCGTTCTTGCCCGACGTGAGTTTACACCTTGTTGCGCGAATGACGCTATGGGTTGCGTGGCTTACGCCTTCGTCTCGCCGGGTCATTCATCCGCGACTTAGGGTAACGTGGCAGCTTTCCTGTAGAAAGATAGCGATAAATTGTATTTTGCGAACGAATTCTCGCCGCTTTTTTTCTGCGCTTGATATATCTGTTGCGCTGACTCTGGTCCAACACGCGCGCTTTTTCGTTGTCATGCCACTGCTGATCGAGCGTATCCTGAATCACACGCTGCGCATCCTCATCAAAAATGGGGCACAAGACTTCCACTCGGTAGTCGAGGTTGCGCGTCATTAAATCCGCTGAACCTATCAGGTATTTCGGTGAGCCCCTGTTATAAAAAATATAGGCGCGCGGGTGTTCGAGAAAGCGGTCCACTATGCTCACAGCTTGAATATTTTCAGAAATACCCTTCACGCCCGGCAAAAGAGAGCACATGCCTCGCACAATCAATCGAACCTCCACGCCGGCCTGACTGGCTTCGTACAGCTTTGTTACGATCTGCTTATCGACAAGGCTGTTGCATTTAAGCGTCATGGATGCCCGGTACCCTGAACGGGCATTTGAAATTTCCTGCTCGATAAGTTCCAGTAATCCGCTGCGAACACTGTACGGAGAGACCATCAATAAACGATATTGCGGTTGTTTATACGTGTATTGGAGAAAATCGAAGACGCCCTGTACGTCCTTGCCCATATTCTGGTCGTGCGTCATTAAACCGAAATCGGTATACCTGCGCGCGGTCTTTTCATTAAAGTTTCCTGTTCCCACATAGCTGTAGTAACGAGCCGAATTGCCTTCTTTACGCTCTATCAGCAGGAGCTTGCTATGAACTTTTAAACCAGGAATACCAAACAGAACCTGGATTCCATTTTCCGTGAGGCTCTGCGCCCAGTTGATGTTAGCTTCTTCATCGAAACGTGCCGCCAACTCAACCACTGCCAGCACTTTTTTTCCATTCTGAACGGCGTTTACAAGTGCATCAATAACGCGAGAATCTCGCGCTACTCGATAAAGACAAATACTTATCTTACTCACGTGGGGGTCCAGGGCCGCTGTCTTGAGAAGGTCTACTACATAATCAAAGGGATGGTAGGGATAGTAGAGGAAAACATCCTTCTCACGCACCGCGTCAAAAATGCAGTCCCTTGCGTCAAGTTGTGGCAGACGTATCGGCGGCATCGGCTTCGCGAAGAGATGCTTGGCGCCCACGTTGGGGAAATCGATAAAATCCTTGGAGTTGTGGTAGCGTCCGCCAGCAATCATGCTGTCATACTTGCCGAAACCAAACCGCCCGGTGAGCTGGTCCAGGATCCTCTGTGGCATTTTGACGTCATACACCATGCGCACCGTCTCGGCCATGCGCCGACGCTTCAGACTTGACGCCATTTTATCAATGAGACTCTGCGTAATGCCTGCATCGATCTCCAACTCCGCATCTCGGGTAAACTTGAAACAGTAGGCTTTCGCGATGTCTATCGGTAAAACGCCCCGAAACACTTGCGGTAAACAGGCTCTAATAATGTCTTCCAGCACAATAAAAACTCGTCCACGCTTGGCTTTTTTTCGAGGTATCTCTACAAATCGATCCAACCTGTCTGTGGGCACGTCGACCACCGCAAGATGGCGTTCGCTTCGACTTTTTATATCTATCGCCAGATATAGCGATTCCTCATTCAGCGGCGGGATCGCCGTGCCTTCGGTTAACAGTATGGGCTCCAATTGCGGCAGCACCGTCTGGGTAAAATACTCCTGTACAAAACGCGCCTGTCCCTCTTCTAACTGCTCTTCTGTAATGAGGTAAATACCGCGTTTCTGCAGACTACGCAGTAAATCTGCGTATATCCGGTCAAACTCTTTTTGCAACTCCGCTACTCGCTTCTGGATAGCAACAAGGAGTTCCTTTGCCTGCTGCCTGTTGTCTCCCGAGGAGACCGCAATCAATCTGCGCACCTCTGCCACTCTCACCCGAAAAAACTCATCGACATTCTTGGAGTAAATTCCAAGGAATCGCAGCCTTTCGATCAAAGGAACAGACGTATCGGCTGCCTCTTGCAACACTCTCGCGTTAAAAGACAGCCAGCTAAGCTCCCGAGGCATGAATAAATCATGATCTAGCAGGTCCGCAAGGCGTACCTTGATCGGATTAGGCATACTCTCTCCTGGCATGGCCTGCAGCCGCACGAGGCCACTGTCTAGCCTGCTTTTCGGCGCGGGATTAGCGTTGTTATGGCGTTATCGGACAGTCGCTAACGGCGACACTGCATTCCGCCCCAGGGATACGGGTGCCGACCCGCCCAACAGGGCCGAGACCCTCTGCGCGTCAAACAGAACCAGATCACACTGGGACAACGATAAATTACATCAAGAAATAAAGTTATCACACTGAAAAAAATAAAAAAGCCCGCTGATCAAAAAATGATTGCGGGCGAAATAGCCGTATGTTTCGGGGCAGAAACATCGGCTAGGGGACGTGTTCAACGCGCGCTGGGGAGCAACGCGCTGTATACAAAGTAGCCTCTAATAATGAGATAGCAAGCCAACCATGAAAAATATTTGGACGAGTACAGCCTGTGACCCGGTGGAGTAAAAATGCACTACATGAGACTCATGGATTACTCCATACACTGCCTGTTTAGCCCGCTTCTTCTGAGCCGTCTACGACTGCCGCAGGAAACAGACGCCCTCAACATTCACGTACTTTTTTAGGGGCCAATGCCTCGCGGCCTGGTTACGTCCTTTTTGCACGCGTTCGCTTGATCAGCGCTATCGACAGATAAACGCGCCGGAAAACTGATTGCCAGCAGCCTTTGCATTGCTTCACCCGTGCCGTTTGTGGACTATAATTTTGAGAACTCCCGGTTCAGTCGATACTGACGAGATGTCACATAAGACTCCATATCCTCAACTCGACGCAGCGCGGCGTCCAATCGCTCCCTTGCTCGTCGCAGGCGGACACTGCTGCTATCACTGTAGCGAAAAACTTTGCGGGGCCTGTAGCCCTGATGACGCTCATCATATTCCATGTCTACCGGACCATCCTCGTACTCCAGTTCATCTTCACCGTGTCCGCTGGATGAAGCGCGAGCGGGTCGACGCGCCATCAGAAACCAGGCAACGAGGTATACCCACAATGCCAGTGTCCCGGTAAATAAAAATGCACCAACCCACAGAAGGCGCACCACCCAGGGAGCCACATCCCAGTAATCTGCCAGCCCAGCGGCCACGCCGGAAAGCACACGCTCCTGTGAGTTGCGGTAGAGATTAAGTCCCCAGCCTTCACGCCTGCGACTGTAAAAATTGCCAGCCTCGCCGTGCGCGAGGTCTTTACGCCACCCTGCCCGTCGTTTTTTACCGGTCATCATCTACTCCTTACTTTCACCCTGCTGTTCTCGGCTTACCTGCTGCCGCCAGCGGGCATGATCCTCGTCAAGAATCGCCTCCAGCGACACGATTCGTTCCGTCAACTTGTCCACCGTTTCTAACATATGTTCTATCGACCCCCGGTCTTCCTGACTGAGACTGCGAGAAGACCGGTTTACGCTGCGGTAGTGCATCGTTATCCAGATCGGTGCCACCACTGTCAAAAACAAAATAGTGGGAACAAACATGAATTTCCAGAATTCCATTGCTTATATCCTTGGATGAGACTACTTCAAAAAAGGTAACCGCATTATAGTTCGCGAACGCTTCCAAGCGTCATTTCGCGCCATCGACGCTTCCAGCCATTGCCTTTTTAAGTCGCTCCAGGTCATCACTGATTCGCTCATCGTCAGTGAGCACGTTAATTTGCGCAGCGAGACCCGGAGATACATCGCGCCCAATATCCATGGCCTCCAACTGGCTTTCCAGTGTATCCATCCTGCGTTCAAAGCGCTCAAAGCGAAAAAAAGCATCATCCAGCGCGTCTCGTTGAATCTGACGCTTAACCTTGATACGCGACTGCACGGTCTGAGTGCGCAAACTCAGGGCCTTTTGCCGCGCCCGTGCATCATCCAGTTTCTGTTGTAACTGCAATACCTCAGTACTCAAGTGCTCGATGTGCTCGTCGGCGGCGGTGAGTTCAGCCTCTACCAGCGCAACCTCCTCGTCGATTGCGCGCTTCTCCTGCAGCGCACCCCGAGCGAGATCCTCCCGCTGCCTCGAGATGGCCAGCCGGGCCTTCTCCTCCCAGCTCTCCGCGTCAGCTCTGGCCTGCTCGAGTCGTCGTGTCGCCTGCTTGCGCTCTGCCAGAACCCGTGCAGACGATGTGCGAACTTCCACCAGGGTGTCCTCCATTTCCTGAATAATCAGGCGCACCATCTTCGCCGGATCTTCCGCCTGGTCCAGCATGGCATTGATGTTGGAATTTATGATGTCCGACATACGTGAAAAGATGCTCATCGGGAGGCTCCTGTTATGGCTTTGCTGTGTTTCGTATTACCCAATTACTTATCAGGGATCGTGCCATAGTTCTCATCACATTGTTTTTATTGTGTTTTATCCGATTCTCGGTCGTTGTGTAAAAAAATTATTTCCATATAAGGTTTTTTACTCCTATAACAGACAGTTTTTCTTTCTATTAGAAGGTATATTTAACCTATGAGAAAGCCTAATCGCATGATCGGCCGCTCAACGGCTCTGGCCGGCGCCCTGGACCAGCTCTCCCTGCTCGCGGGTATCGAACGTCCGGTGTTGTTGATGGGCGAACGAGGAACCGGCAAAGAACTGGCCGCCGAGCGACTGCACTTTCTGTCCGCCCGCTGGGAGGCGCCGCTAATCAGGATAAACTGTGCCGCCTTATCCGATGCCTTACTGGACTCGGAACTTTTTGGGCATGAAGCAGGCGCCTTCACGGGCGCCAAACAGCGTCGCAAAGGACGCTTTGAGAGAGCGGATGGAGGCACATTATTCCTTGATGAGATCGCCTCGCTATCGTCCGGTGTGCAGGAAAAAATCCTGCGACTGGTTGAATATGGGGAGTTTGAACGTCTCGGCGGGCAGGAGACACTTCAGGTCGATGTGCGCATTATAGGCGCTAGTAACGTCGACCTGCACCAGCTGGTATTAGAGCAACGATTTCGGGCAGACCTCCTGGACCGATTGAGTTTCGACGTCGTGCACCTTCCACCCCTGCGCCACCGGGCAGACGATATCGAGGAACTGGCTGAACACTTCGCAGTGCAATTATGCGCCGAGCTAGGCTGGAAGCTGTTCCCCGGATTTAGTCCAGAAGCACTGGCACTGCTGCAGAGCCAGCCCTGGCCGGGCAATGTGAGAGAGTTGAGGAGTACTGTGGAACGATCCTTGTTTCGCTGGGGAGACCCTGAAACCCCGGTCGATAAACTAGTCCTCGACCCGTTTCGGTCGCCCTACGCTGAGGAATTACCCACACAAACGCAGGATACGCGGGAGACTGACGGCGCTATTGTAGATTTTCATAGCCAGATAAGTACCCTTGAGCAGACGTTGCTGCAGCGTGCACTTGAGGAGAACGGGGGTATACAGCGAGCGGCAGCAGAAACATTAGGACTGAGCTATAACCAAATGCGCAGCTTGGTAAGAAAATACAAGCTGTCCAGCAGACGGCGCAGGCGCACCGTCAGCACGTAAACCCTCAGACGGCTTGCCGCTCCCGATGCGCGACCGGATCTGTGAAATTCATAACCGGCTGGTGATCAAAATACTCTTTCATCAGTGTCGGGTTCTCGCGGTAGCGCGGGTCGCCCCTGATCTCACGGATCTTGCTCAGTGGCAGCGTTGAACGAGAGAGTAGGTAAAGGTGATGGTAATACTCATACTCATCTTCCGATGGCCGGTTTAAGGTACCGGCATTCTCTGCAGCAATCACGTCTTCACTGTACTGGTAGTTGGGGTAGCTCGTCATGTTAGGCAGCATGAACGTGTTCATCTGGATGGGGAACTTCAGCAAAAACTCAAACGTTTCTTCCATGTCATCAACCGTTTCAAAATCGACCCGGGTAATCAAATCATAAAAGCCGGTAATTCCGGTATCGACTATTTCCTGTGCCGCTTCTATCACACGTTCCGTTTTGGTTGGCCGATTGAAGTAGTCTCGCAAAATTCGCTCGCTTCCGGATTGCACGCCCATTGTAATCGCGACGCAGCCTGCATCCTTAAGCTTGCCAAGCAACTCCCGATCATGGGTAGTAGGGTAGGAATAACACCAGAACGGCAGCCCTATCTCCTCACGGTAGCGTGGCAGGAATTCACCAAGCCAGCGTGGATGTACTGTGAAGACATCATCATAAAACATGACTTTCTTGATTGGGAGGTTCTCTTTCGCCCACTTGAGCTCTTCAAGGATAAGATCCATGGATTTCCGGCGCAGCGAGTTTTTGCGCCCAAACATATCCTGGTACTTACTTTCTATGCAGAAATGACACGAGAACGGGCACCCACGTTGGGTCATAATGGAGTAGGCCCGTGTTACCTCCGGATAGTAGTTACGCTCCACTTTGTCTTCATTAATATAGACGTAACGGTCCAGGGACCAATCAGGCATCGCCAGATCATCCAAAGCCATGAGAGAACGATCCGGATTGCGAATGACCTCAGTGTTGTCCTTGCACCAGGTACCCTCGATATCCGTGAAGCCAGTATTGGCATCAAGTCGATCAGCCAGCTCTACGATTACCGCCTCGCCTTCGTTGATACACAAAAGATCCGCGTAGTCGATACACTTTTCGGGTTCAAGTGTCGGGCCCGAGCCTCCCCATATGATGGGGATATCGAAAAACTTTCGGAGAGAGTCACTTATCTCTCCGCACAGGCCAATCATGCCCGAGAACACAGTAAAGCCGATGCAGTCCGGATTGAAGTCGCGCAATTCCTCCACCAGTAATTGCTCTTCGCTTTCACTGACGGGCCTGTAGAGATCTACTGAGTACTCCTCGCCATTAGCGACAAAGCCTGTACCGGGATAATCTAACTCGAGGTAGTCGCCTGCCTCGGCAGTGGGTAGGGCAAGCGTTTCCTTGAAGTAAATTATTTTTACCTCATGACCCGCGGCCAACAACTGCCCGGCGAGTTGTGCCGGCGCCAGATTAAGGCCATTGAACAATTTCACTATTGCGATTCTTGCCATTGCGTTCTCAAATAGCTGTTTTAAATAACAAAGCTTTACAGTCAATGGTGAGTCTAATCACACCATTGACAATTGTCTATATGGGCAAATCCCACAATAGTGCTGTGGTTTTTAGCCTCTTTCGCTGGTCACTGCGGGGTAGAACGCAGTGCAGCACTAACACGGTTCTTAAACGTACTATCAAGAAACGTGACATACATCACAGACGTTAGCCGGCATAGGAAGTCACTCAAGCACATAGATCAGAGAACGCCGTCGACATGCATCTGAATATCGGACAGCAGACGCTGACCAACCGCCAGTGCAGCAGCACCTGACATTCAGTTAACGTAAACGGTGTGAACACCAGGTGCCCGGTAACTAGCGCTGTTTAAAGAAATCTTCGCTGCTTTGATTAAGATGCGAGCATGGCGGCGCCATCCACTTGTACCGCAGTGTTATTCGCTACAGACATGCTCAGTAGCGATTCACTCCAACAAATCTTGGTCCGATGCGCGAGCTTTGCATCGATATCGTCTATGTAGGCGAATAACGCGCCTCTCGCGAGGCGGCAGGCGAACCGCGTCAAATTGCATCCGCAGTTTTGAAATTGCTCAGTGACTCACCACCTTTTGGTTGTTACAGCGAACACAACGGTAGACGGTAACCAGTCGACCTCTCTTTACGTCAAACTGCTTTTCGGTATCAACCTGCCACTTGTGATGGCCATGGCGGCACAAGGTGTTGCCTTTGTGTTTTTGTTTCAAAGAAGGCTTGCGAAAAGAAAGTATGTCAGCCATTCGGCACGCGTCTAGGACAGCAAAGTGCGCCGCAGCGCATCGTCCCACGATTCATATCGCTTGCGCCTGGCCGCCGCACTCGTTTTGACTTCAAACTCCCGGTCTGCCCGCCAGATCTTGCGAATATCTGCCGGGCTTTCCCAGAGCCCAACGCCGAGCCCGGCCAGGTAGCTGGCGCCAGCTACGGTTGTCTCGATCACCCTTGGGCGCACCAATCGACGACCCAGAACATTCGCCTGAATTTGCATCAGCAAGTTGTTGGCCGCAGCACCTCCATCAACGCGTAAAGGTCGCATACGCCTGCCTAACTCCCCTTCCATCACTCTGAGGATATCTGCATTCTGCAGAGCCATTGCATCCAGCGTTGCTCTGGCGATATGCCCTCGCTCTGTTCCCCGGGTAAGACCCGTCAGCGTCCCTCTCGCATCGGGTGCCCAATGGGGCGCCCCCAGACCCGTGAGCGCAGGCACAAATTCGACACCGCCGTGATCAGACACTTCGGCGGCCAGCGCCTCAATATCTGGCGCACTTTTTATAATTTTTAACCCGTCCCGCAACCACTGCACCGCAGCGCCACAAACGAAAGCACCTCCTTCGAGGGCATAGACACGACGCCCCTCCTCACCCAGCTGCCAGGCCACAGTCGTGAGCAATCCGGCCTTGGAATGCAACGTCTCACTGCCTGTATTCATCAAGATAAAAGAGCCCGTGCCAAAAGTACATTTGGCGTCACCCGCGTCGAAGCCAGCCTGCCCAAACAAGGCTGCTTGCTGATCGCCGGCCACACCGGCGATGGGGATGCCATCCGGTAATCCGGGCACGCCACGAGTGTGTCCCAGAATCCCACTGGAGGGGCAGATCGCAGGGAGTATCTCCCGAGGCACCTGAAACAAGTCCAGCAATTGATCGTCCCACTGCCCCGTTTTGAGATTCATTAGTGACGTGCGAGAGGCATTGGAAATATCGGTGGCATGCACTTCGCCCCCGCTAAGCTGCCACAACAGAAAACTGTCGATCGTACCGGCAGCGACCTCACCGCGGCGCAGTGCGGCTTTGATGCCTGTCGTATTGCCCAGCAACCAGCGATACTTACTGGCGGAAAAATACGGGTCGAGCACCAGACCAGAGCGACGCTTGACAAGGCCTTCATGTCCGCGTTGCTTCAGGGACTGACAAAAATCCGTGGTGCGCCGACATTGCCATACAATGGCATTATTGAGGGGCTCCCCAGTCCTGCGATCCCACACCAACGCTGTTTCACGCTGGTTGGCGATACCAATGGCCGCGATATCCGCTGCTTTGCATACTTTACGCCTCAATATTGCGCGTATGCCCTTGGCGATAGACGCCCAGATATCCGCTGGACAGTGCTCTACCCAGCCGGGCTTTGGGTAAATCTGTGGAAACTCATAGTTGACGCTGGCCCGCACTTTGCCGCGCGCATCCATCAGGGCAACGGTACTGCCCGTTGTTCCCTGATCGATGGCGAGGATAAAGCGGCCCATGGCAGCGCTACCTATCGACCAAAGCCCTCGACGGCTTTGATTTCGAGGTAGTCAGTAAAACCGTGACTACCCCACTCACGTCCATTGCCGGACTGTTTGAAGCCACCGAATGGGACATCGAAGCCGCCTGAAGCACCGTTGATATGCACGTTGCCGGCACGAATCCTGGAGGCGACATCGCGAGCATGCCCGACATCTCCGCTTTGCACATAACCCGCCAAACCGTAGGGCGTATCATTAGCGATGCGAATAGCTTCTTCTTCCGTATCATAGGGAATCATCGCCAGCACAGGTCCGAAAATCTCCTCGCGGGCGATAACCATGTCGTTCGTCACCTCGGAAAACACGGTAGGCCGTATGTAATAGCCCTTGTCCATTCCCTTCGGTCGGCGCGTGCTGCCGCAAACCACCTTCGCACCTTCTTTTTTGCCTGCGTTGATTAACTTGCGAATTTTTTTGAACTGTACCTCGGATACTACCGGGCCCATCGTAGTCTTCTCATCAGCGGGGTCACCCACTACAACCGACGCCGACACCTTGGCCGCAATCTTTTCAGCCTCGGCCAGCTTATGACGTGGCACCAGCATGCGAGAGGGTGCGTTACAGGATTGGCCGGTGTTGTTGTACATGTGCACCAGGCCGCGGGTAACCGCAGCTTCGAGGTCCGCATCATCGAGAATAATATTGGGCGATTTGCCGCCCAGTTCCTGCGTTACACGCTTGACGGTTGGAGCGGCGTTCTGAGCCACCAGCGAGCCTGCCCGTGTAGAACCCGTGAAAGACATCATCGCTACATCGGGATGCTTCGACAACGCGGTGCCAACCGCTTTGCCATCGCCGTTGACCATATTGAATACGCCTGCGGGCACGCCCGCCTCATGCATAACCTGCGAAAACAGATAGGCCGACAGAGGCGCAACTTCACTGGGTTTGAGCACCATCGTGCAGCCGACCGCGAGAGCGGGAGCAACCTTGCAGGAAATCTGATTTACCGGCCAATTCCAGGGCGTTATGAGCCCGCACACACCAATGGGCTCCTTGAATAGTCGGTGGTCGCCCAAATCCTCCTCGAACTCGAAGTCCCTGAGCACTCGCAGCGCTTCCTCCAGGTGGCCCTGCCCGGTATAGGCCTGTGCTGTCATCGCCAGGCTGGCGGGTGCACCCATTTCCTCGCGAATCGCATTAGCGATATCCGCATAGTATTTTTTATAGGTCTCTACACAGGACTCAAGCAATTCAATGCGCTCCTGCCTGCTGGTGCGGCTGTAACTCTCAAAAGCAGTTTTGGCAGCTGCAACGGCCCGATTGACATCCTCCTCAGACCCCAGCGAGATTTGACCACACACCTCCTCATTGGCGGGGTTAATGACGTCACAGTCGTTGGGGGTAACCGGATCCACCCACTGACCGTTGATATAAAACTGCTTGTACTCGCGCATGAACATTCTCCCGCTAACTTAATTGGCAAAGACTCGACAGTGTAAGCACTCGCAGGCGAACTGGCCAGTGCCTCAAAGCATACTATGCAGTTATTTGCATTCATCGGACGACCGGGCTACATTGTGCTGCGCGCCCGGGCGAGCGTTCCCGGACTCTAATCGCATTGTTTCGGTCGGGACAATCGCGCAAAATAGCGCACCCTGAAGCGCAGTCGGAGCACCTGCATGGATAACGAAGAAATGACCCTGTTTCGCGATATGACGCGACGGGCCCTCGAACACGAAATCGCACCGCATATCGAAACGTGGGAAGAGCAACACATTGTTCCAAGATCTCTCTGGAACAAACTCGGCGAAGCGGGCCTGCTTTGTCCTGACCTGCCCGAGGCTTACGGTGCTGCGGAGACATCTCCCCAGGTGACGTTTTCCGTCATCGAGGAGCTGTCGCATATGGGCTTTGGCGGAATCGCTACCGGCTATAGCATACACAGCAATATCGTAGCGCCCTACATCGAGCACTTCGGTACAGAGGAGCAAAAGCAGCAGTGGTTGCACAAAATGGTCGCCGGCGAAGCGCTGGGGGCATTAGCCATGACAGAACCCGGTGCAGGCTCAGACGTGCAGTCTATTCGTACTAACGCTGTTCAGGATGGCGACGAGTGGATACTCAATGGCTCAAAGATATTCATCACCAATGGCATGCTCGCTGATCTTGTCATCGTTGCCGCAATTACCGATCCCGGCAAAGGCGCTAAGGGAACCTCGCTGTTCCTGGTGGACACCACCCTACCCGGGTTTGACCGGGGCAAGAAAATCGAGAAACTGGGACAGCATACTTCGGATACCGCCGAGCTGTTCTTTCAGGATATGCGCCTCCCCGCCAACGCGCTGCTGGGCGAACTGAACAAGGGCTTTGTCATCATGATGAAGGAGCTTCCGCGGGAGCGCCTTGGCATCGCCGCACAGGCCATTGCAGCAGCGGAAGGGGCAATGGAAATCACTATCGACTACGTAAAAGAGCGCAAGGCCTTCGGGCAAACAGTAGCGAGCTTTCAGAACACCCGTTTCACGCTGGCTGATGTAAAAACCGACATTGCAGTAAACCGCGCTTTCTATGAAAAATGCGCAGACGCCTATACTCGCGAAGAACTCACATCTGAGGATGCCGCCATGTTGAAATATGCGAGCACCGAAATGCAGTGCAAGACAATTGACCAGTGCCTGCAGTTATTCGGTGGTTATGGCTATACCATTGAGTACCCGATTTCGCGCTACTATGCCGACGCGCGGATACAACGGATTTACGGTGGCACGTCGGAGATCATGCGAGAGCTGGTAGCGCGCTCTATTCTTGGCCGGTAGCAAGACACGGGTGGAGGCAGGCGCGCACTCTCTCGGCGCGTGCGCAGCTAGCCTCGTCACTCCTGCATTGCACCTGCCAGAAGTTCCAGCGTAGTCGCATGCTGGAGGCCCTCGAAGTAGGCCGCCAACACCTCATCAAAAATACCCTCGTAATGAAACTGTCCAAACAGCGTCATGCAGGCGCGGAGTACAAGCGCATCGTCCGAGCCCAGCATAGATTCAGCGGTCGCATCCCCGGTGTCGAGCAGCAAACCACAGCATTTCTCGAGCCTCGCGCCCAACAGAGGGTGCGCGAGGTAGGCTCTGGCCTCATCGAGTCCCGACATCGCATACCGCCTCGCCGCATCACTCTCAAACACGCCAGCCAACGGCGGGAATATGAACCACATCCAGTCGGTTTGCTTTCGGCCGACAGCCAACTCGGCAAATACGGCGTCGATTACCGTATCCTGCGCATCCACAAATCGCCGAAAGTCGAACTGCTCAGACATAGTAAATAAACTCCGCGTGCACTGCAGCCGAACTGGTTACACCAGCCCCATCAACTCGACGATACCGTGACTGTGCCCCGCCGTGTAGCCGCCATCGACCACCAAGCTATGTCCCGTCACGAAAGAAGCATCATCTGATGCCAGAAAATAGGCCGCACCCGCAATTTCCTCTGGCTTGCCAAAACGTCCAATTTTGGTTTCCCGTTCGACATCTTTTTTAAAGTCGGGCATGGCATCCATGACCTCATGCAGCAATGGTGTGTTAATAAAGCCGGGGCAAATGGTATTACAACGAATCCCCAAACGTCCGTAATCGATAGCAATATTTTTGGTCAACATAACTACGCCGCCTTTCGAGGCATTGTAAACACTCCCGCCCTCGGTGCCATTGAGTCCCTCTACGCTTGCAACCGTAACAATACTGCCAGAGCGCTGTGCCATCATGGTGTCCAAAACTGCCTTGATGGAGAGGAAAGTACCCTTGAGATTCACATTGATGACCCGATCCCACGTGTCTTCATCCAGCATATTGACTGGACCCGCCTCTCCAATGCCCGCGGCTGTAAGCAGGATGTCGATGCGCCCAAACTCCTCTACCGTTCTGGCCACTGCAGTATTGGTAACATCGGCATCGGTGACATCTACCTGATGAAAACGACAGGCATCTATCGCTGCCTCAAAACTATTCCAAGCATCTGTCCGGTTACGGTCCAAACCGATGACAACGGCCCCCTCTCGAGCGTACCGTTGGGCACAGGCCAGGCCAATACCGGAGGCAGCGCCTGTGACAATAGCCACTTTATTTTTCAGGTTGGACATACAATTCCCTCACACTGTCATTAGTAAGAACCCGCTAACCGCCAAGATAGTAATCGTCTTGATTGACCTGCTTGGTCCAACGCCACATATCAAGTATTTTCCATGGCCACAACAGAGTCACCTTGCCCTCCGCGTTCTGGTAAAAACTCGTTTTGATAGAATCGTGCTCCCAGACTAACTGCGCATGCAGCGCGCGAAATCGACTGTTGTAGTCGGCAAATACGTCCTCTTTGCATTCCATGGTCTGCTCGCCAGACTGAATATGGGCTTTTAGACACTCCATGATATAACGAATCTGACACTCGCCATTGAAAATAAGGCTACCGCCAAAAGCTAAATTAGTGCCTGGGCCATACATGCAGTAGAAATTCGGAAAATTCGGCACGGTGATTCCAAGGTAGGCCGCCGGTTCCAACCCCCATTGATCTGCCAAGGTAACACCCCCCCTGCCCCGAATCTCCATCGGCCACAGGAACTGATCGGTTTCGAACCCCGTGGCATATAGAATGATATCCGCCGGATAAAATATACCATCCTCGGCAGTAACGCCCTCCTCACTAACACTGACAACACCCGAAGTGACGAGATCGATATTGTTACGCTTGAGTGCCGACAACCAGCTGCCATTATCCTGCAGTGTGCGCTTTCCCATCGGGGCGTAATCCGGGATCACCTTTGCGAGTAAGTCTTCATCATCTCCCACCTGCCCCTTTATATACTCCGCGAACATGTCGTACACCATATCGTTCATCGCGTTGATCGAGCGATCTTGGTGGGGCCAGTCCTGATCAACAAACACTGTGTCATAGGCGCCATCGCAGGCCGGCCAGAAGATAAGAAAGCGGAACCAGCGCGTATAAAATGGCAAATGTTGAAGACACCATTTCTTACCTTGCGGTACCTTGTCATGATAAATCGGATTCTCGAACATCCATGGTGCCGAGCGCTGGAATACGGTCATGTGAGCCACACGTTTTGCAATTGTAGGGACCATCTGGAAGGCGCTGGCACCCGAACCAATGACAACCACCGTTTTGTCAGTGCAATCGATAGAGTTATCCCAGTTCGCTGAGTGGCACCACTGACCATTGAAAGACTCTATGCCAGGTATATTGGGATATGTGGGGCGGTTTAACTGGCCTACAGCACTGATCACCGAGTTCACCACGTATTGCTCTTTTCTACCGTCCTTGTCCACGGTGTCAACCGCCCAAAGTTTACTGTCCTCCTCGAAAACAACCCGCGTAACTTCTGTACCGAAGCGGATATGGTCCTGCAAGCGATGGTTATTCACTACGCCTTCAAAATACTGCTGCAGCTCACCTTGTTGTGAGAAATACTCTGACCAGTGATGAGCGGGCTCGAAGGAATAGCAATAAAGATGGTTTCCAACATCCACTCTGGCACCGGGATATCGATTCTCGAACCATGTCCCCCCGACAGATGCATTTTTCTCGATGAGAACAAAGGGGATTCCTGCCTCTTGCAAGCGATAGGCCGCGAGCACACCCGACATGCCACCACCGATAACCAGCACTTTGTGCTCCCTACGCACCTTTACTGTTAGGTCGTCATTCCACGCGTCACTGCGCTGGTCTACGCCGTCCAACTCCATTTCTTCCAGCATCATGGGAACATAATCTTCAGCTACCTCCGCGGCGACCAGAAAATTCATCATGCGATGCACCGTTTTTGCGTCAGGCGGCGGCGGCAGCTTGCACCCTCCGTCGCGAAAGGCCTTGATCACCTCCAGCGCCTGCGCACGGACGGTGGCTTTCGCCTCCTCGCTCATGTACCCCTGGTACTCATTGATAAATACGCCAGCGGGACGTACCTCTCCGTCGAGCAGGCGGGCGTCACCGCTCATGTGGATCATACTCATCATGAGCGTGGGTATGCTGGCATCCTCGAGGGCTTTCTCAATCACCGCATCGTCGTCCGGGATACCAAAGTTAGTGTCTGGCATGGTTAAAACTCCAGTTGTTTTGAGTGTCTTCGGGGGCTAGATTGGAGGCGCGAAGGTGGGGTTGCGCGCCTCACGTACATCGTCCAGTCGTATATTAGCTGCTTTTCGCCAGGCTTCGTCCGAAAACAAATAGAAACGCTCTTCAATAATACCGTCGAGCACGCGCTGCGCCATAACTTCTGGTCCGATGCCGGCACTGACACTGTCGTTTAGCGCCTGCGAAACCATGAGCCGCTCGTCTGTCTCGACAATGTTTCCGTCACCGCTATAAACCTCGGGACGATTGCGCTCGGAATTAGAGATACCGGTATTGATCGCCTCCGGGCACAGCACAGAGACCTTTACATGCGGGGCGTGAAAAGAAAGCTCGTGATAAAGCGACTCGCTCACGGCCAGCACCGCATGCTTTGTCATGTGGTAGATTCCTGAATACGGCATGGCTGTAACCGCCGCCATGGAAGCGGTATTTACCACGTGACACTCCGTGTCCTGCGCTTTCATGATAGGTACAAAGGTACGGATACCATGGATAACACCCCACACATTCACGTCCAGCTGCCAGCGGAAATCAGCGAGACTCTCTTCCCATAGCAGTCCACCTGCGAAGACACCTGCGTTATTACAGGCGATATGAATACCACCATAAGTATCGATCGTTGTATCGGCGAGTGCCTGCACATCCAGAGCTTTAGACACGTCCGTCACTACTCCGATACACGGCCCAATGGCAGACAACTCCGACACTGTGCGATCCAGCGCGTCCTGCTCTATGTCTGCTAACACTACCTGCATACCGTTGGAAAGAAACAACTCTCCCATGGCTCGCCCGATACCACTCGCGCCGCCGGTTATAACCGCCGTTTTTCCCTTAAAATCTTTCATCCGTTCTCCTGGCAAATAACTATTGAATCTGCGGCTTGCTCCAGAGCGCAGGACTATCTGCCCCCCGCCCGGGCATCAAATTGCCTGTCTTCGTGCCAATATTTCGCTAACGAACACAACTGTATCCCAGCCGGCTGCCCCCTGTATGACCTGTGTTTTGCGACTGCGTGATACTACCAGAGCCCGAGCCGCGATCCGCATGAGGCGTCACGCCAGATCTGCAAATTGGTCCGCCTCGCTGAGTTTTACGTGTCATCGATAGGTGATAATGACTGACTAACACAAAGCCTCCGTACAGATCATGCGCGATACTGCCAGCAACCTTTCGCGCCTGCAGGGACCAACCTTCGGTGAATTTTACTTGATCACGCAGAGCAGGTAGCACAAATCGACTGTACCCAGCTGTTGCTGTGGTCAAAAACCTCAGTCTCCAAACGGTACCAGACCAGTAAATTTCTGCGCCGTCCCCCGCGCAGCGGGGACACGTGATGCCGCTGGTTACCCACATGTAACAACACATCACCGGGTTCAAAGCGATGGCTCACAATGGTTCGATCAGGCGGCTCGTTCACATGTCGTGCACAGCGAGCCCCGGTGAAATTGATCTCGCCACCCTGAGCGTCGTTTTCGAGACAGATGTTCAGGGTGATATGGCTGGCGTCGACGTGCAGTGCCAGCTCCCGCTCTGCATCTTCACCATATAACACCATAAAAGCATGCTGATCGCCAAAGCGACCACCGGGCAAGTGCGGAAAAAGCGCTGGAATGACCGTCGCGAGCCACGTGTCTGGTAGACAGGCAAGCTGTGCAGACAGCTCCGTATTATTCACTACCATTCCATAGTTATGCATGGAATTGGGCTGCTCCCGAGGCACCGATGAGAACGCTTTCCCCGCAACTATTTGCGCAAGCAAGTCCTGGCATTGGGCGCTACTGAAAGGGCGTGCCGCAAAAGCACCGGGCGCCAGGCAACGCCAGTCCTCGAGACGCGAGGGGTTCGGCATATCCAACACAGGCTTCATGTTGTGTCATCCTCAATCGGGTTAGTCGGGCATACAGTACACGGCTACTCTCTGATAACGCACTGTCGCTACTGTAGTTTGCCAACCATGGAAAAATAAGCCAGCGTAAAAAAACCCGCGGTAATCGTCACGAGGGACAGTAGCGTGGTCAACACAATAATGTTTGCCGCCAACGTACTGTCTCCACGGGCAGCCGCAACCATGACATGACTGGAGGCAGCCACGGGTGTTGCCAGCAACAGGAATAAAACCCCCAGATGTTCATCGCGCACGCCCAGGGACAAGGCCACTAAAACGCCCGCCATAGGTGCCAGAATAAGCCTCCATGCACTGGCCTCCCAGGTGAGGGGACCGGCCCTGTACAAGCGTGAAAAACGCATGGACCCACCAATACAAATCAATACCAGAGGCAGAAAAAAACCCGACAAAATAACCCCGGCAGGTCGCATTGCCGCAGGCACGGACATCGGAGAGACTGCCAGACAAACACCGGCCATTACACCGATAACCAGTGGGTTTAGCACGACACCCCTGAACACGTTGGCCAGCTTTGTGCTATTGCCAAGAGTACTGTCAAGCACCCACACCGCAAGAATATTGTAAAGCACGGTCATTAGCGCAACCGGCAACGCCGCCAGTTCAGGCCCGCGCTCACCGTAGGCAGAGAGCGTAAGCGCCATACCGACAATCGCCAGATTGGAGCGAAAAGCGGCTTGCACGAATATTCCTTGCTCCCTTTTTGGGTGACCGCGCCAGCGGGTGTAGAGCCAGCTGGCCGCAAATACCAACAAGGTCGCGATCACCCCCGCGAGCAGGTACCGCGCTGCTCCCAGAGCGCTATAGTCCACTTGAGCCGCTCCAGCGAACAACATCAGTGGCAATCCAAACCTGAAGGCCAACAGGGAAATCCTGTCATTCAGCCACTGGGGCAGAATACCAAACGCATTGAGTGCAACGCCCAGGGCAACCCAGGCGAAGGTGGGCAGTGAAACTGCCAGCGAGGCATAAAACAGGTTCAAGGTGCCGGCCAGGCTCATAACAGCGACCAGGTCATGCGCGCGCTCAATCCAACTCGTCCAGCACTTCACCCAGAGCCGTTACCAGACTGTCGATCTCGTTTCGCTCCATGATGAAAGGTAGGCCCAGCGCGATAATATCGCCGCCGTAGCGCACGTAAAAGCCCTTGTGCCACATTCGCATAGCGACTTCAAAAGGCCGACGTGTGGGATCTCCCTCCATTGGCGCCAGCTGCAAGCCACCAGCGAATCCGAAATTACGAATATCCCGTAAGTGGGGCGCGCCTTTGAGCTCGTGCAATACGTCTTCGAAATACATCGCCTCTTTCGCTACTCTCTGA
Source organism: Candidatus Marimicrobium litorale (assembly GCF_026262645.1). NCBI lineage: Bacteria > Pseudomonadati > Pseudomonadota > Gammaproteobacteria > Cellvibrionales > Halieaceae > Marimicrobium > Candidatus Marimicrobium litorale. Next base: position 501,988 of record NZ_SHNO01000001.1, on the reverse strand, counting down.
GGCAGCGCCTCCTGCTCGAGTATATCCAGCACCGCCAGTGCAGCAGCACAGCCCACAGGGTGACCCGAGTAAGTGTAGCCGTGATTGAACTCCAGCAGGTGTTGAGGCGCGCCAGCGTTCATGAACGCCTCATAAATCGGCGCCGAAGCCATAACAGCACCCATGGGAATCGCGCCATTAGTCAACTGCTTGGCGAGGGTCATGATATCCGGCACTACTCCAAACACTTCCGCTGCGGTCATCGCGCCGCAGCGACCCAGGCCAGTAATCACCTCATCGAAGATCAGCAGAATCTCGTTTTCATCGCAAATGGCGCGCAGACGCTCCAGGTAACCGAGTGGTGGCGGCACGACACCCCCGGAGCCAACAACCGGTTCGACAATAACTGCTGCAATTTGGTCAGCCCCGAAGCGGGCGATGAGAGCAATCAGCTCTTCAGCAAGTTCCAGCCCTGCTGCGGGTATACCGCGACTAAACGCGTTCTCAGGCAACAGCGTGCTTGACAGCAGCGCAGTCTCGAGAACGGGGCCAAAAGGCTCAACATTGGCGGGAATCCCTCCCACGGAAACGCCTCCGTAATTCACCCCGTGATATCCCCTGGCTCGACCAATAAACCGCGTTTTCCCGGACTTTCCCCTCAGGCGCCAGTAAGCACGGGCCATCTTGAGGGCGGTATCCACGGCCTCAGAACCGGAGTTGGTAAAAAAAGCGTAGTCCAGACCTACCGGTGTAATGGCCTTTAGTCGACTGGCCAGAGCAAAGGCGCCGGGGTGACCGAACTGGAATGCGGGGGCGTAATCGAGGGTTTGCAGTTGTGCGTTGACGGCCTCAGCAATTTCGCGGCGGTTGTGGCCCACGCCACAACACCATAGGCCCGACAACCCGTCGAGCACCCTGCGACCACTGTCGTCTACCAAAAATACTCCCTCGGAGGCCACAATCATGCGAGGGTCAGCCTTGAACTGCCGATTGCCTGTAAAAGGCATCCAGTAGGGTTCGAGTTCTTCACGTGTCAGGTGGGGCCTATCCATCCGTATCATTTCCAACACCAAAGGCCACATGGTACGACTAATTTGACGACCGCGGTATCGACAAAATCCGAGACCACCGTGTACGCATGGTTTGCACGAAACGGGCACACCGGTGAGGAATCGCAGGCAAGAAAAAACCCGCACAAGGCGGGCTAATAAACGGACTTCGTTGCTTTTTCTTGTTGCACTCCCCTTCCTTGGGGTGTGAGTCCGGTTTTACTGAAGCGGGAGCCAGGATCTCCTTTTTTAGCGGCAGCCATCCTTGGCCGCACAACCCCAATACTGCTCGAACGACTGATGCAGCACAATAAACGAAAGTTTAATTTGCAGAGTTTTTTTTACCACAAAGACCACGTGTACGGCACACCGGCGATGCTGTTCATCCGTCAGAGCAGATCAACCGCGGTAGCCGGTAATAGCCTTGGCCGCTTGGTAGCCGAAGGTCATGGCCGGCCCAAGGGTTGCGCCGGGACCGGGGTAACAGGGAAGCGTCGGTGCACTGCAGTTGCCAATCGCATAAAGACCCTCAATCACATGCCCGTTTTCGTGGAGTACCTGCGCATCGGCGTTCACCACCATACCCCCCTGAGTCCCGAAATCACCTGGGTCAACCTTGATCGCATAGTACGGAGGCTTATCGATCGATGCCAGGCAAGGGTTAGGCGTGACTCGCGGATCACCGTAATAACGGTCATAGGCAGATTCGCCCCGATGCAGGTCAGTGTCCTCGCCTGATCGCGCAAACTCGTTCATCTTGCGGACACTCTCCTCCAGCCCTGATGCGTCGACATGGATCTTGCGAGCAAGCTCCTCAATGGTGTCTGCCTTGGCGAAAAAGCCCTGCTCCTCATAGCGCTTGGGTAGCGCCCAGTCCGGCATGAATTTACTGTTGTAAAGCGGCCCGACAAAATAGGTAGCGCGAAACGTCGCGTCGAAAATCTGCCAGGTGGGATTGAGGGGGTTTTCATCACTGTGCTTGGCAAATGTTTCCTGTTGAAAAGCCATATAGTTTTGCGATTCGTTACTAAAACGCTCACCGGCCGGGTTGACCATGATAGAACCCGGATATGACTTTTCCATAATACTCAGCCGAGGTATATCTTCACCAGGAACGGAGATCGTATTACACCACCATGCTTCATCGAGCCGGTGCATCTTCGCTCCAATGCGCAAACCCTCATTGATCGCGTCCCCGGTGTTGTCCAGCGTGCCCGCGCTCCAGCGATGATCGGTGGGTTTGGGCAGGTACTTTTCCCGCATTTCCTGGTTGTGCTCAAAGCCGCCTGCTGCCAGTACGACACCCCTGCGCGCCTGTATTCGCAAGGGCTTACCATTTCGCGTTACCTCGATACCGAGCACCTTGCCATCCTCATCTACCACGCGGGTCATCGGTGTGTTCAACCATAGGGGAATGTCCCGGTCCTGCATGGACGCACGCAAGCGCGCGACACCGGCACACCCGGTTGCCAATCTCCGCGCGTATTTATCTTTCAGGCGCCAGGGAATATCAACAACGTAATCTGCCACCAGCTTAAGTGCTGTTTTCCACCACCCCGGCTGTTGGCCGATAAGCAGCGCCGCCTCGACCTGAGTAAACCCGATCAAGCCCATCAGGTGCATCATCGGATGCGTGCGACGCAAACGCTGCCACTCATCGCCGAGTCGGTCGGCATTAAATGTTTCGGGCTCCATAGAACGATGACCCGCCATGGAGCCTTCGAGATTAGTGTAATAGTCAGGATAGTGCTCCAGCGTCACGTAACGCATTTGGGTCCGCTCGTGCATGAAGTCAACCATTTTAGGGGCGTTTTCCAAATAGGCATCAAGCTGGTACTCGGGAACCTCTTCCTCGGTAATCAACTGACGCAAGTATTTCTTGGCATTCTCAAGAGAATCATCGGCTCCGGCCGCTTTCGCATAGCGGTTGCAGGGTACCCATACCCCCCCGCCCGAGATGGAACTGGTACCGCCGTACAGGTCCGATTTTTCGACCACCAGAACATCCTTGGCACCCATCTCATAGCTGCACAGAGCCGCGGTCATGCCGCCGTTACCGGAGCCGACAACCACAACATCAAAACTGTAATCCCACTGCTGTTCTTTACTCATTGAGCCATTCCCCAGGAAACAGCGTGCATGGTAGCGCAATACCGAGGGAATACCTGCCACTAGCCCATGTAAATGGCGACAGGTTTAAAAAATTGGTCGTGACACGCCGGCTGCGCGCGCTCTCTGTGCAATTTATGCTTGTCAGGGCTGTTACCCGATCAATACACTGTGACATCATCGCCTACGACGACAAACTACTCACACCAACAGGGGCCACCATGCGAAAATACCCGAGAAAGATTCTACTGGCGGTAACAGCCGTAGCCGTCATCACTCTGTCACCTGCTGCTATTTCTCACCTGAACGACCAGGAGGTATCGCAATCCTACCGGCAGTCCTGGTTCACTATGATCGCTTTGAATTTCGGCCCCATGGTCGCCATGCTCAAGGGTGAAATCCCCTGGAACGATGACCAGATGGCGGTGTATGCCGACGAGCTGGTCATACTGACCTCAATGGATGGCATGCGCGGTTTCGCCGATGGCTCTGACAAGGGTACAACTAGGGCCAAGCCTGGCATTTGGGAAAACAAGGAAGACTTTAAGGCAAAAATGGATGACATGGCAATGGCAGTCCAAGCCCTGCAAGAAGCGGTAAACTCAGGCAACCGCAAGGCCATCGCGGGCAACATCGCTGCGACGGGTAAAGCCTGCAAGGCCTGTCACGACGAGTACAAGTCTAAAAACTACCTTTACTAGCGTCAAAGTAACAACTACGCAGCACTCACCGTCAGGAATCAAACCCTTGAGCATGCGGATGCGTTTCATTGTCGAGAATTTCCCATGCCGCCTTGGATGCCACGTGAATATGGTGCCCAAGGGTGAGGCCCGGGTTTGTATCAAGCAAGCCCATGGGAATCCATTGGAGTTGATAGTCGGGCAAAAACTGCGGCACCACAGAGCCGCATTGCGGGCAGAAGCGCCGAAGGAATCCGCTCTCACAACGGTATTCGCGCACCTCTTCACTTCCTTTTAGCCAGCGAAACGACGTCTCGGCGGCGAGGGCCGCCGCGCTCGATGCGCCCCCAAACGCTTTTCTACACTTTGAACAATGGCACTTGAAGACCGAGGAATCGAAACGCTCCACCGAGAACCGAACCTCGCCACACAGACACCCACCTTCTGTCACAGCATTCCCTCCGCTATTCATCGTTGAGACCGTCGCGCACGCAAACGCAAAAAAGCCGCGCTCACAGTCGTTAAAAACCCAGGTAAACCGGGCCCGGGGCCTGCGCAATGAGAAGCCAAAGGCCACAAGAAACAAGTAATACAATCGGCACTAGCCGCCATTTGGACACAACGGGAGCAAGCCCCTCCTTTCCCGACGCGGAACCTGCAATCATGGCTTGAATCAGTTTTTCACGTCGATGCAGCTGGTAAAAGCAAACCACACAAATATGCAGACTTACCAGCGCGAGAAGAATGTTAAAAACAACCTCATGAATCACTCCCATGGCGCTCTGAACGTCGCTATTCACCCAGTAGTAAAGCGGCCCGGAAAACAGGATATCATCGCTGTTAAATAATCCGCTCACTGCCTGAGCCAACAACAATGTCAGCAACAACATCACGGACCACCCCCCAAGTGGATTATGTCCTCGACTGCGAGCGCCACCCCCTTGGAGATACCGCTTGACCTCGGCCGGACCCACAAGAAAATCAGCAAACCGCGAGTGACGACTGCCTACAATACCCCACAGGATACGGCTCAACACCAGCACCAGGAGGGTATAGCCGAGCCACTGATGGACTTCAAAACGCTGCTGCTCTGCGCTCCACCAGGACAAAGGCAACAAACACACCACGGCCCAATGAAAGACCCTTGTCGGGATATCCCACAGCGGCCTTCGCCGCGCGGTCTTGCCCGGTAGAGAGTTCACTGCTGCACCAGCGGCGGATAGGCAGGATCGACATCAGTATAGTGATAGCGCCAATAGCCGCCAATAAGCACCGCTCGATGACGCGGCCCCGCAATGGAACCATCCCTGGCGTCGTAACCGGCATCACCCCTGAACATCACCATAAGGTCATCCCCATCAACGCTGAAGACCGGGAACACTTCGGGCGCCGGCGAATCCCGTTCGACGGCCGTCATGTGTTCGACCGTTCCATAATCCGCAAGTCGCAACAGTGTGAAGTAAGTTGGCGGCAGCATGTTGAGATCGCCCTCTTTATGGGCGGCAATTGCTTCGCTAACGTCCAGCCATTTCGAATCATGAATTTCACTACCATCAATAACAACATCGACATCGTCTGCCACCGGGGCCGCATAAATCCAGGTTGAAAAACGACGAGGCTCTCCAACAGGCGTCGTCCAATGGCTGAGCAACACCATCTCATCTACCCTTGCTGTCAGGCCAGACTCCTCCTGAGCTTCACGTGCCGCCGCAAAACGGGACGCCATTTCGATATTGTTGTTGGCAGCGGCAAGGTCCTCTGCTTCCAGAGACCCTCCCGGGAATACCCATGCTCCACCGGCAAATATCAACGCCTTATTTCGCCTGAGCATCAATGTTTGCAGCCCTCCCGTGGAGTTGCGCAACAGGACAACCGTACTGGCGGGACGCACTTCGGGCTCTGCTGTCATACCGCATACTCACTCTTTATCGGACGATGGATCAGCACTGTGTCCCGCCCTCTGCGAGGAAGCGTGAAACCATGCCAAGGTCGAAACCCCGCTGTTCGGCAACGTCTACTGCTGATTCACGCTCCATAGCATCTACGCTGGCAACCCAGAGATTCGCACAGCGTGTACCCGAGCGGCAAAACGCCAGAACTGGTCGCTCCTGATCATCCAACAAGTCGCTCATAGCATCGAAATGCGAGCCGGGGAATGTTGAGTGTGTGACTGGCATGAAATGATATTCAATACCCGCATCGCGCGCAGCGGCTGCAATGGACGATTCGGCTGGCTGAGCCTCTTCCTCACCCTCGGGCCGATTGTTAATCAATACGCGATAGCCCCGCGCAGCAATTTCAGCGACATCCTCCGGTGTTATTTGCGCCGATACCCCCAGTGTGCCAGTCAACTTTACTATCTTCATTACGTCCCTCCACTAGGTTTTACTTTCCAACCGGTTTACCACAACGCGCTATCGGACTACTCTCCCCGGAACTGCGGTTCACGCTTTTCCTTAAAAGCCCGCGGACCTTCTCGTGCATCCTTGCTCATCATTACATGTGCCGCCTGCTCCATTTCGAACTGAAAGGCGTCGGCCCACGGCAACGTATGCGTCTCCAGCGCTGTCCGCTTGACCGCCTGCAGTGCCAGTGGCGCCTGTCGGCACACGTTATCCGCGTAATGCTCTGCCCTTGCCAGCAACTCGCCCTGCGTAACAACCTCCGACACCAGGCCCATTATCAACGCCTCGGAAGCACCCACCAATTCGCCTCCCAGCAGTATCTTCATAGCGTGCGCCCAAGGCAACTGCCGTGCCAAGCGCACCATCGAACCCGCTCCGGGTACGACGCCTACTTTCGGCTCGGGTAGGGAAAACTGTGCGTGCTCTGCGGCGATGCGGATATCAGTTGCCTGCAACAACTCCGTGCCACCGCCAAGTGCCCGACCGTTGATCGCCGCGATGACCGGCTTATACAACGGCGGGGCTTTGAGCATGATCTTATCGGTAATCAGAGGGTCTGCGAGAAGCCGCTCTTCAGCCTGCGTTTGCGGCTGTTTCGCTCCAGTCCAAAGAGGGATCACCTCGGCGAGATCGCCGCCACAGCAGAAATCCTCGTCACCCGCCGCAGTGAGAACAGCGACGCGAATATCGTCATCCTCCCTCACTTCCTGCCAGGCATCTGCAAGATCGAGAAACATCTCACCGTTAATCATATTTTTCGCCTGCGGCCTGTTTAGCGTAATCCAGGCCTGCTGGCCGCGCTTGTCAAATACTATGGCACTCATGTTTGCGCTACCTTCCTCTCTTTGTTAACCGCAGTCTTGGCCTATTTTTGCACTGGGACGCTCTTTATCCCCTCGCTGAAATAAGGCGTAGACCCGACCCATCTGCAACGCGATCGCACCCGCAGCGATCCCATTTTCTCGCGACATGCCTCATGCAGGTGCCATGCCGAAAAAGCCATCCCATAACAGTTTCACCCCGACCAGCACTAGGGCAGCACTGACCACCGCGTAATAAAAAGAAGGGGTGGAACGGCGCACGAGATAGCGTCCAATTGTCACGCCGACGGGAGCCAGCGGTGCAAGTACAAGTGAGTAGACCAGATTATCGGCATTGAACTGACCAAGGGCGTAGTACGGGATCAATTTAACAACGTTTACCACAGCGAAAAAGATACCCGCCGTCCCCGCGAACAACAGGGGAGATAGTTGCTTTGGCATAAGGTACATCGTGAACGGAGGTCCCCCCGCATGAATACTGAAACTGGTGTACCCCGCGAGCGCACCATAAAAACTGCCCGCAGCCACACCGTGCTGCTTGCCTGAAAAGGACCCCAGACCGAGCAAACTCTGCAAACCAAACGCCGCAGACAAGGCGCCAATCAAAATACGCATATAGTGCTCGTTCATCACCTCGGCGGTCAGGTAGCCAAGTCCTACGCCAAGGATTGCCCCCGGTATGAGCAGCGTTAGCGCCCTACGATCAAAAACACCCCAGTAGGCTTTGACCACCAGCATATCCATCAAAACAAGAATCGGAAGCAAAATTCCTGCCGCCTGGGTGGGCGGCATTACCAGCGCCATTAGCGGGACGGCAATGATCGCAATAGCACCACCGAATCCACCCTTTACGATACCGAAAATTAGTACCGCTGGCACACTGACAAAGTAAAAAGCCGGATCATCAAGCAAAGGCGGCCTCAGTCGACCAGCGCGTACTCATCACGCAGAATGTCGAGAATCTCGGCCTTGGGGTTATCGGATTGTTGTAGGCTGCGGCCAGTAATTTTCTGCGCTATCCCCACGTAGGTTTCCGATACTTTTATAAGCATATCAGTGGGCAGCGCATTGTCGCGCGCCAACGCTGTTCGCTCCTCCATACGCGCTTTGTTGAGTAGAATATCGGGCTCCGGGAAATGATTGAGCAGCAACTGGCGGAAAACCTCCTTGGAGTTTTCTACCACTTTTCCGTCGCGCAGGGATGGGCCATCCCAGATCCGCGATGAATCCGGTGTTCCGACCTCATCCATATAAATCAACTTTTCGCTGCCGGCTTTATCTGTGACATAGCCGAATTCGAATTTAGTATCGACAAACACCTGGTCGAGCTTTTCTAACTCACCGCCGATGACCTCAAAACCTTCACGCAGCAGACGTTCATACAGATCTATGTCGGCCGCAGCCTGAAATTTGAAAGCCGCAACATTATTTTCGATATCACTGCGTGTGATGTTGACATCATCAACCTCAGGCACACCCGGTATACCTGTGAGAATACCCTTGCTTGACGGCGTAATGAGCAACTCCGGCAAACGCTGATCCCGATGCAGGCCATCCGGCAGAATAATCCCGCAGAAATCACGCTCGCCCTTGTCATAGGCTCTCCACATGGAGCCAGTAATGTATTGTCGCGCAATCGCCTCAATCATTACCGGCCGCGCTTTTTGCACGATCCATACCAACGGGTGTGGCACCTCCAGTATATGACTGTCCGCCAGCCCCCGCGTTCGGAAAAGGTCAAACCAGTGGTTGGATATCGCGTTCAGGGCTGCTCCCTTGCCAGGGACTCCCTGCATACCGCCCTCTCCATGCCAGATGCATTCAAAGGCAGAAATTCGATCGGAGATCACCATGATTGCCAAGGGCGCATCCGAGGCAACATCATAGCCACGCTCGGCGATCAATCGCGCACTGTCCTGGGCGCTCAACCAGTAAACCGAGCGAACTTTGCCGCTGTGTACCGGGGAGTCAGTTCGAATGGGCAGGTCATTGTTGACCGCCAATACCTTGTCGGCGAGACTCATGCTGTTGTCCTGTAGGGTGTCTGATAAGAAGCCCGGCAAACCTTGCCTAGACTGCAAAGCACCGGATCGGAAACGGCTAGGATTTTAGCAGAGGATACGCCCGAAGGGCTATGCCCCCGTGGTCAACCATTTTCGGGAGTCGTGGCCAAGGTAGCGCTGTATCCAACAAACTACCGACGGCAAACACTATTTCCGGGGTCCGCCTCTTTGCGACAATGTCGCCCAGGCGGCAAAGCCTGTAATGTGCTTTCATACCTCGGTATAATGACCAAACACGTCCGAAAACGGGCACACCACTGCGAGTAGCGTAGCGTCATGGCATCACCCCAGACCCCATACCAGATTCTCGGCGAAGAGGGCATCAGGCGCCTCGTCAGCGTTTTTTACGACATCATGGACTCCTGGCCGGAAGCCGCGGCTCTGCGTGCGATGCATGCGCCCGACCTGGACCCCATGAAGGATAAGCTCGCCGAGTACCTGATAGGCTGGATGGGTGGCCCGCCTCTTTACGCTGACAAGCACGGCACCGTTTGTATGACGGAGCCCCATGAGCCCTATCATATCGGGCCGGAGGAGCGAGATCAGTGGCTGGCATGCATGAACAAGGCCCTCGAGGAAACCAGTGCCAGTAAAGATGTGATCGAGATGCTGAGAGTGCCGCTTTTCAGGATCGCCGATGCGGTGCGCAACAAGGAGGGCCCCAGCAGCGCGGCAAACGATCCAAACGTCATCGCCGCCAGCTGACCCCGCGGCAGAGACGCAGCGTGTATCGCTCTACTGCTGCTTGAGCTGCAGCACAGGCGCCAAAGGATCGCTGCTGCGACCCTGCATCGCCAGCATCCCACGGCGAATACTATTGCCCCAGCCGCGAAAAATTGCGTCCACAGCAGCATCCTGATTATCCAACTGATTAAACGCCCATATATTGTCGGTCGAACGGGTATCTACGGAACGAACCAGCACTTTCCCTGTACTAGAATCCACCAGAGCCACGCTGGCGGTGATCGAACCACTGGGACGAGCACCCGCCGCCACTTGCTCGAATGTTTCATTTGGATGAATAGCAACCACCGTGGTGTTCAGAATAATCTCTGCATCCTCAGGGCTGTCAACGACGGTGTAGGCGGACTGGAAGCTCAGAGTAGCAGTGAACTCCCTGTTAATGGCGTCCTGCATGACCACCACTTCTGAATCCTCGATTATCCAATCGTCATTAAGATTATTGCCCTCGGCGGGGATAACGTTCACGTCGTCAAGATCGGCCTGAGCAATATACACCTTGCGATAGTGCATGGCCTCCCCCGGTGTATCAGCTTTTACATACAGCTCGTCAGACCGGGTATCCACGCCTTTTAAATAAGCGGCATCGCCACGCTCCGGTGCCGTGGCCTTACGCTGCTCAACCTGAGCACAACCACCGAGTGCAACCACGACAAATATTACCGGCAATGAACACAGTCTAAACATGGACGCTTCCTTCCTGAGATAAGTCGCACGGAATTTCGGAGAATATCCCGTGAATCTTTCGAGTATACCGAATTATCCGGCCTCTGCTAGCGCAGCTGTCACGCCGACCGCTACTCGACTTTGGGATAAACAGTGATATCCGATACAATCCAGCCTCGAAAATAGACAGAGACTGTAGCATGCGAACATCACGCACCCGGCTGACCCTGTGGTTCACCTTGCTGCCCCTGCTTGCCTGTCACGGGCCTGCACTGAGCAACACACCCGTGCCGGAAGATGTTTTGGTCACCGCCAACCGGTTGACTGAAAACGCACTGGCACTGCCACTGGCCTGGTCCATCGTAGATCGCGAGGCGCTTGCGTTGGTTGATGCGATCCACATCAACGAGATTATGCAGCGCGTGCCGGGCGCCTGGATAAGTCGGGGCAATGGACAGGAGAGCCTTATCTCACTGCGCTCTCCGGTATTAACCGGCGCCGGCGGCTGTGGTGCTTTTCTCACCGCGGCCGATGGCATCAGTTTAAGAGCGCCGGGTTTCTGCAATATCAACCAATTATTTGACGCTAATTTCGAACAAGCAGGACGTATAGAGGTGTTACGCGGCCCCTCGACTGCACTGTTTGGTTCTAACGCCATGCATGGCGTGATCAACGTGATCAGCGCACCGCCCTCCACACAACTGGATAACCGCCTGTCAGTAGAGGGCGGCCCCTACGAGTACATCCGCGGCAAATACCGCTATAGCGATACCGTCGGACGCCACGGCATTAGTTTCAATGCCAACGTCACGCACGATGGCGGATACAAAAAGAGCTCAGGTTACGACCAGCAAAAAGTCACTCTGCGACACGACTATGATGGTAATGACTGGAATATTCGTTCGGTGCTCGACGGCGCCAATCTGGACCAGAACACCGCGGGGTATATTCAGGGTTTCAACGCCTACAAAGATGGCGATATCAAGAAAGAAAACCCGAACCCCGAGGCATACCGAAAACCCTGGTCCCTGCGATTTTACACTGCGGCCAGCACATCACTTGATGAGAGGAACACGCTGGTTGTTACGCCTTACTTGCGCGCCAACGAAATGAAGTTTTTGATGCATTTCCTGCCATGGCAACCCACCGAAAAGAACGATCACAGCAGCATCGGATTGAGGGCTCATATCAATACCGATGCAGACAGCCTGCGATGGATCAACGGTGTCGATCTGGAATACACTGATGCCTCCCTGAGAGAGACCCAACAAGAACCGTTCAGCCCTAATATGCCAGTAGGCATCCACTACGATTACACAGTAGACGCGACTGTCGCGGCAGCTTATACCCAGTTGCGCACACAGTTCGACTCGAATTGGGAGCTGGATGGCGGCGTTCGAGTTGAATACACGAAGTATGACTACGATAATCACGCAACAGACGGCAGCGCCTGTGGCCCCGACGCAGATAACTGCCGGTTCTACCGCCCAGCTGACCGAGACGACAATTTTACCGAATGGTCTCTTAACGCTGGCGTGAGCTACAACCTGCATGAAGATCACGTTACTTACTTTCGCGTCGCGCGGGGTTATCGCGCCCCCCAAGCAGCTGAGCTTTATCGCTTGCAATCTGGCCAGCAAAGCGCTGATCTCGACCCCGAAAAACTCGATAACATCGAACTCGGTTTCAGGGGTTACTTGCAGGATCGCTTCCACTATGACCTCGCTGTTTATTATATGAACAAGGACGACGTCATCTTTCAGGATGCAGATCGGCAGAACGTCAGCGGTGCCAAAACACGTCATTATGGCGTCGAACTGGGACTCGACTACCAGATCAGTGAACACTGGTCGGCGGCTGTTGACGCCAATACAGCCAGCCACACCTACGACAGCCGCGTGCTGCTGCTGGGCGGCGGCAGCAGGGATATCAAGGGCAACGATATCGACACCTCACCCAATATCTTCGGTAGCGCCAGACTCGGCTGGGATTTTTCTGCGATTGCCGGGCGCCCATCCAAAGCAGAACTGGAATGGGTGTATATGGATTCTTACTATCTGGAACCCCAAAACGAGCATCGCTACAATGGCCACTCCCTATTCAACCTGCGCATCACTGCCGACTTGACGACGCGTCTTTCAGCCGGCCTTAGAATCACTAACTTGCTGGACGAAGACTACGCAGAACGGGCAGATTTCGGTTTTGGTAACTACCGCTATTTCGTCGGTCAACCTCGAGGTGCCTATGTACAACTGAATTATCAGTTCGGTGACATCTGAAAAAACCATGCCCGGAGGTGCAGGCCTAATCTCTACAGCCCAGCCACTCATACCCGCGACGACCCTGCAGGCCACCGGTATGAATAGCCAATGTAGTGAATCTCCCGCGATGCTCACCATCCTTACATGCCGCGTGCAGTGCCAACATCATTTTGCCCGTGTACACCGGATCTAAAGGCACACCCTGCACAGCCTCAAAATCCAGCATGAATGCCCTGAGCGACGGGTTTACCCGAGCAAAGCCGCCGCAGTGATACCGGTGGTCAATTCGCCAGCGAGCATGATCACGGGCCCCCATCACATCAAGCAGGGCCGCTACACGGTCTTCAAGATCAAGCGCGCCCTTCATGCAAGCAATCCCAAGCACCTCGAAAGTATCATCCAGACCTGCCACCACTCCTGCCATAGTGGTGCCAGTGCCCACGGGCACCACGATATGTCGTGCACCGCGTCCGTGCCTACGGATTGTGTCGGCGATGGCAACACAGCCACGCACACCGGCAGCGCCTGCGCCACCTTCAGGGATCAAAAGACACGGAGAGTATTGAGTCACCAGCTGCTGCTGGAACAGCAGATCGTTACGCAACCGAAACTGAGTTCGATCAAGCGCCACGATGCGCATACCCCATTCGCGAGCATCCCGAAGCGTCGGCGAATTCAGTTCGTGGGCTTCACCGCGCACCAGGCCGACCGTTTCAAACCCCTGGTCTGCACCCAACGCGGCCAGTGCGTGCAGGTGGTTTGACCAGGCTCCGCCGAAACTCAGTAATCGTTTAACGCCTTGATGACGCGCTTGCGTCAGGTAACCTTCCAGTTTGTAACGTTTGTTGCCCGGCGCCAGATCAGCCGACTGGTCGAGTCGCAGCAACGAAATACCTTCCAGTGAGACGCCTGATACAGGCTCCGGTCGCAAGCCCTGCACCGGGGGCTGTGCGAAGCGGACTACGACAGGCCCACGTTGTTCTTGGCAAGCACCTGTTCTGCACGATAGCTGGAGCGCACCAACACACCGGAAACGACCTCAAGAAAACCCTTGCCAAGGCCCCAACTACGATACGTTTCAAATTGCTCAGGCGTCACATAGCGGTCGATCGGCGAGTGGTTGCGCGTAGGCTGAAGGTACTGACCGAGCGTTAATATATCGACAGAGGCTGCGCGCAAGTCATCCATGCAGTCACGAATCTCTTGCTCGGTCTCACCGAGGCCCAGCATAAGACTGGTCTTGGTCAATACGTCTGGAGCATGTTGCTTCGCATAGGCCAGCACGTCCAGCGTCTGGCGATACCCTGCCCGCGGATCTCTTACGGGGTGCGTGAGTCGCTCTACAGTCTCAATATTTTGCGCGAATACAGCAATGCCTGAATCAACGACCGTCCCGACATCGGCGAAGTTTCCCAGAAAATCCGGGGTGAGAACTTCTACCGCTGTATCAGGATTTTCTTCGCGCACCCGCTTCACACAGGCGGCGTAGTGTTCCGCTCCCCCGTCGGGAAGATCATCGCGATTAACGGAGGTGAGAACCACATAGTTCAGCTTCATCAAACTCACCGAGCGGGCCGCATTCGCGGGTTCCTCCGGGTCCAGCCAACCGCCAGGGTTACCCGTATTAACCGCGCAAAATCGACACGCGCGGGTGCACACGTCACCCATTAGCATTATGGTGGCGGTGCCCGCACTCCAGCACTCGCTCATATTAGGGCACTTGGCCTCCTCACAAACGGTCGCCAGGTTGTGCTCGTGCACAATGCCGCGAACTTTTTCAAAGGTTGCGCCACCGCGCAATCGCACTCGCAACCAATCCGGCTTTGCCAGCCTTGCGGCGTCAGCACCGGTGGCCTTGATACCATCCTTGATGGCTGAAACTCCACGCTCACTGACAAACTTTTCGCCGCTACCCACCTGAACGGCCGGAATGCGGTTTTTCTCAGACATTTCTTGAATACACCAACGGTTGCCCTCTTGTCCGCTATTATAGCGAAGTGCAGCGCCCTTGCTAACGCTTTGTCGAACCTAGCGTTATCGGAGCCAGAATAGCCACAAAGCGACAAATACCCTATCCTGTGCATCCCAAGGCCAAATAACCAAGTGCAACTGCCATGAAAACACTCAGTCTGATCACCGCTTTGAGCATCGCGCTACTCAGCGGATGTGTCCAATTTGAAAGCAAACGCGGCGTCGAAGTGAGCTGGAAAGACACGGCCACTGAAACGCTGGAAAGGGGTAAGAGCACGCGTCAGGACGTGCTGGCGATACTGGGCCCACCATCGCAGGTTATCGCTTTGGACGATGAGTCGGTTCTGTATTACCTGTTCGAACATTCCGATGGCGAGGGAATGATTCTCATACTCTACAACCGTATGAAAATTGATACTCGCTATGACAGAGCGGTATTTTTCTTCGATGAGGATGACATACTGATGGAGTACTCGACGCATATACAGCCTGCCGATGAGGGCTAGTCTCACTGCGATCATTCTGATTGCCGGCGTCCTCCTTAGTGCATGTACCCAGTGGCGTTGGGACATGGGGATGTCGCTGGCAGAAGCTGAGGTTCCGGAAAAAGGCACCCCATTAGGGGCCGTACTGCTTAAACTGGGCCCGCCGATGCGCTTGTCTTCCAGTGACAACGGCTACTTAATGGCGTGGGAGTACTGGCACATTCGCGAAGATTCTGTCGGTATCAGCCTGGGCGCACTGGGCGCAGAGTTTCTAACCGCAGACTGGGGCGAGATGCGGGTAAAGGGCAACTTCTTGTTGCTGTCTTTCGATGAACAGCACCGGCTGAGCGCTGCGGCTCAGTCAGAGTGGGACAACTACGGCGGCGGCGGCAAGGGCATTCAGCCGCTGTTCGGTTTTGTTTCCGTCGTTGATGCAGACGACCTGACGGCACCCATGCCACAGCACGAATGGGGAGCGGGCCTGCTGCAACGACGACTTCCGGTTGCCCTCAACCGAAACTCCAATCCGGATATGGGACAAGCCGGTCTACAGCAGCGCGGCACTCCAGGTGCTGCGGGACAGCGCGCCCTCGAGATGCACTAGCGTTTTTAACAGCGTGGCGCCCTCGAATTACCGGCATTGCTCATCTCCATGCTAGCTCGTGAGACACTAACGCTCACTGCAACAAGGGCTATAGGCTTAACGCTGCGCAATCAGCAGGGGTAGCCGGCCATTAGCAGTGCCCGCATAAACGCCATGTACACTTCATAGCCTGGTCGATGCAACCTCTCTAACAACCCACTCGCCTCAGAGACCAACAGTACCACCGCCTCACACGCGCCCTCCGCCGGCTGTCAGAAAAATTTACATATGTCCATGTCAACGAGGGAAGGTGCGCCCGCAAACCCCGAAGTAACTCAATTGGTATGCATTTTGCTTCTAGCGCACTCGCCCCTCACAGGCGCGCACAACACAAGCGGAGATCTCAATGAATGCGAAAAATGAACTTATCTATATTATGTGCCTTCTCATACCCCTGTTGGTTGCCTCCGCAGCGTACGTCAACCTGGCCTAAGTCACACTAACTGCTTCCGGGCACTTCCCACCCGGCTCAAAAGAAAAACTGCATTCAATAGGAATTCGTCGAAGGTTTACCGTTTTCTTTACACACCTTCAGCGATCTTCAGTTGGATTTTTGTCACTGATCCAGCGCGGTTCACCGTGACACAGGCTCTCCACACAAAGATCCCTGCACTCCCGTTAGCGACGCTTGTCATATCTGCAGCCAGCCTCTACTAGCCCACAAAACCGTCAGGAAAATTCGAAAGCAGTCACCCCTGCTCTCTGCGGACCACCCCCCATGACGTCTGCGTCGTAAGCGGCATGCTCTTTACCTCATGGCCAACCTGCTGCAGGCGTACTTACCCTTAACGTTTCTACCCTGCCAGTGCGACCAGCGGATGCCAGCCTGTGATCTGAGGAGGCTGCCGTAAGCGCGAAGAGAGTTTTGCCATCAATACCGCCGAGCATGCACGCATAACAAGGCTGATGCGTTGTGACGCGTTGCCGTATTTCACCACCCTGCGCCACTCGAAGAATTTCGGGAGCCGCCGCATTGGCGACCCAGATCTCGTTCTGGCTGTTCAGGCAAATACCATCCGGTGCAGCGCGCTCGATCTCTGCCCATGTACGTCGATCCGACAGAGATTTGTCGGCGTTAATCGTAAACGCCGTCAGCCGACCCGCCAGAGTTTCTGCAACGATTAATGTGGCTCCGTCCGCTGTAATCACCGTGCCGTTCGGGAAATGTAGATCGGGAGCGGCAACGCACACGGCTCCATCCGGATCGACGCGCACGAGATTGGCGGTTGGGTGCGTTTTGAATACCTCGCCACCCCGATCCTCAATCTCTGCATCAAGATCAAAACCGAAATTACCGACCCAGGCAAAACCCTCTCGATCTACAACCATATCATTGCAAAGATGCGCCGTCAGATGACGGATATCTGCGTGCACGGCCAATCCATTTTTCTCCAAGCGAAGCACTGAACGGGCGCGCATAGACACCACCAGCAGCCGTCCGTCGGGCAGCCAACCGAGGCCAGAGGGCTGATCCTCCAGCTTTAGCTCTGTCCGAATGCTCCCGGACAGATCAACCGATTTGACCGCGTGGTCGTAGAAATCACTGAACCAAAGCCGTCCGTCTCGCCAGCGCGGACCCTCACCGAAAAAGAGTCCATCCGTCAGTACATCTGTATCGGCCATGCTCACCTCGCTCCATAGTGAAATCGACCAGCAGGTATATCCTCACACCCGCATATCGAATGAAGCCCGCGTTGTCACATATGCGGGGAAGTGACCGTCAGAGTACCACTACCGAGCAATATGAGCTTCCTTTCGAACAGACACATGCGGCAGTTCCCCTGGGAGGCCTCGGGCCGCTCTTACCAAGCCCGCGCATGGGTCGACAGTAGAAATTCGATAGTCTAAAACCTGATCGTAACGACCGCCATCATACCGGCCGGGTCAAAGGTCTGTAAGATACCGTTGTACGTGTTTAACCCACTGGCTACCAGCGACTTGGTCGCGCAGCGCTGCCACACGGCATTGGTTTCTATTTCCTCGCCGCTAGAGCGCTGCATCGCGTATTCTCAGCGCCTCGGCAGTCGGCTCACAGCCACTTCGTCTGCGGTGCACGAGCGGCTATACTCTGCGCACGACATGACACAGCCATCGCCCATGAGGCCACGGAGACCACAAAAGTGCCCCATCCCAGCTCACGCGTTGCATCCATTACCCTTCTGTTAGCGGTGGCTCTGTCCGCCTGCTCCCAAACGTCGGAAAAATCGCCTATTAGTCCAGTTTTAGGCGACTTCGGTATAGACATGGCGCAGATGGATACACGGGAAAGCCCTGGAGATGCGTTCTACCGCTATGTTAACGGCACATGGCTGAACAACACCGAGATACCCGAAGACAAATCCCGCTATGGCTCGTTTTACCTGTTGCGAGACCAATCTGAACGAGACGTTCACGCTCTATTGAATGAACTGGCAAACACTGGGGCCGACGACCCAACACAGCGAAAGGTGGCCGAACTATTCGCCACATGGATGGCTGTATCGACAATAGAAAACAGAGGGCTCAGCCCATTGCAACCGGACCTCGAACGTATTGCGGCAGCGCAGGACTTTGACGACCTCATGGTCCTGGTTGGCGACATCAGCATGGCGAGTCCTATTGGCTTTGGCATCCGACCCGACCCCGCAGATACCAGCCGCTACATTGTATTTATCAGCCAGGCGGGGCTGGGCATGGGCCGTGACTACTATATTAACGAGGGCCCCGAGTACGATAACTATCGCAATGCTTATCTGCAGTATATAGCGACGATCTTGTCATTACTGGACAACCCGGAACCCGCCATTAACGCGGAAAAAGTATTTGCACTTGAGACGGCTCTCGCCCAGCTGCACTGGACACCCGCGGAACGCCGCAACGTTCAGGCCACCTACAACCCGATGAACCGTGAAGATCTAAAAACACTGGCACCGGACGTAGACTGGAACACAATACTTGCGGGCTCAGGCCTCGGCGAGGCAGACCATTTCGTAGTCGGGGAAACCACCGCCATTAGCGGAGGCACCGCTCTACTCGCCTCCGAGCCCCTGTCAACCTGGAAGAGCTACATGGCCTATCATCGCGCCAGTGAGACTGCGCACCTGCTACCTCAGGATTTCGACAATGCACGCTTTGACTTCTACAGTCGCACCCTGCGTGGCGTGGAGGAACAACAGGAGCGCTGGAAGCGGGGCGTCTCGCTGGTAGACCATCACCTTGGGGAAGGCCTGGGGCAGGCTTACGTCGCCAAGCACTTTCCGCCTGAGCACAAGGCCAAAATGGATGCGCTGGTCAGCAACCTGCTCGCCGCCATGGAACGCCGGTTATCAGAGCTCGAGTGGATGGACGAGTCAACCCGTGCTGAGGCATTGAAGAAGCTTTCCACTTTTGAACCCCGTATTGGCTACCCCTCTCGCTGGCGCGACTATACTGCGCTACAAATAGAGCCGGGAAAACTGTTTGAAAGCGTGCAAAATGCCTACCGCTTTGAATGGAACCGTCGGATTCAGAGACTGGATCAACCGGTCGACCGGGAAGAATGGTTTATGAGCCCGCCGACCGTCAATGCCTACTACGATCCGTTGAAAAACCAGATCACATTTCCCGCCGCCATTCTGCAACCGCCTTTTTTCGACGTGAACGCTGATGCAGCGGTCAATTACGGAGGCATTGGCGCGGTGATCGGACACGAGATCGGTCACGGTTTCGATGACATGGGGCGCGAGTTTGACGAGCAGGGCAGGATTAGAAACTGGTGGACCGATGAAACCGCGGAAAACTTCGAGGACATCACCGCCGAACTGGGGGCACTGTACTCGGCTTACTGCCCCATTCCGGACAACGAAACCGTTTGCGTGAACGGCCAGCTCACCATGGGAGAAAATATCGGCGACCTGGGTGGACTTGAGATGGCCTACACTGCCTATCGCATGTCACTGAACGGCGAGGAGGCGCCAGTGATAGATGGGTTCACCGGTGACCAGCGATTCTTCATGTCATGGGCACAGGTTTGGCGCGGCAAGACCAGGGATGATGCCCTGCTCAATATGCTTTTAACTGACCCCCATTCTCCGGAAAGCGTTCGAGGTGAAGCTCCACTGCGCAATATTGATGCCTGGTATGACGCCTTTGACGTGAACGAGGGAAACGCACTGTACCTGCCCCCGGAAGACCGTGTCCGTATTTGGTAACACTGGGTCATCGACCGAATTCATCGGTTGCGATTGCGAAATTCAGGCTCTCACCCGAAGACACCTTGAAAGTGGTAATACCCACCAGGTTAGCGGAAGTATCAAACAGCCCTCCACCGGAAGAACCGGAGGATATCGCCGCGTCGTGGCTACTGGCTGAAACTCTGGCGCTACTTAATCGCTATCTTTTCGATGGAGAACCGATTTACAACTCGGGCATTGTTGATCCAAAAGCCAAGCTCACTATGGACTTCGGGAGCCGCAGTTGGATGGAAACACGCCTGGCATTTTCCAGAATCGCCGCTCTCTGCCGTAAGGAGAACGTCCCTCTGATACTAGTCATACACCCTGCTTATGCACAACATCTGGACTCCCGCTATCCTTACACCCCTGCGCACGAGGAGGTTGCGAGGTGGGCTACGCAAAAAAAGGTTACCTACGTCGACATGCTTCCCCGGATAACCGGCAGCGACAGACGTACCTTGCAAGTTATCGGGGATGGCCATCCCAATCGCCTCGCATTTGAGCAAACCGCCCGAACACTCGCGCCGACTGTATTTCGCGCCCTCACATTGCCGCACCGGTGACCCCTCTAGGAGGCGCGCGGTTTTACCAAAAAAAGGACGCCCTAAGGCGCCCTTTTTCTTTCCTATCAATCAACAATTCCAACCCAGACCATTGCGGAATGGAATGCGTTACTGCACAGCAGGAATCAGTACACTGTCTATAATCCATACCAAGCCATTACTTGCCTGAACGCCTTGGCAGGACACGCGTGCATTGTTGACGCGTGAATACCCCTGTGTCCGGTCGATAAACACGAACTGACCGTCCAACAATGTTGAGCGGCGATAACCGTCGACGAAACGCCGTGCGTCTACCATCATTGGCGAGACATGAAATGTCAGTACGGCGGAGAGAAGATCAGTGTTGCCGAGCAAGGTATCAACCAGATCACCGGGCAGGGCGTCAAAGGCGGCGTTGGTGGGCGCATAGACTGTTATCCCTTCCGCTGTCGCAAGCGTGTCCACAAGTCCCGCTACTTCGACTGCTGTCACCAGTGTCGACAATGATGGGGTCGCCACGGCCGCTTCGACGATGTTACCGTCGAACTCTACGATCTCAGTGGACAGGCAACTTGCCATCGTCTTGGGAGCTACCTGCGCGCTCAGAGACGCTGAAAACACAACCGCTGACACTGCTACTATTAAGCTACCTACCTTCATCACAACCTCCTCACGAATAAAAATGTTGGCGTCTCATAACGGGATGAACGCACCCAGCTGCCAGTTGATTGCACAGCATTAGTAACATTTACGAAGCAGGTTGGCTTTGGATCAACTTTTTTTAAAATAATACGCCGTGTCTCGTCGACGCACCGGCGCTGATACACAAAAAAGAGACTTTGCAGGCGGCTTTTCATGATGAGAAGAATATGGCAAGACGCTAAGCCAGAGTGGCGATCTGCTCCGCGTTAAGCCAGCACGAATGTACGCCGAAGGGCACGCGCTGCGGAAGCGGCAGCCGGGTCACCTCCGTCATAGTCGCAGCATCCAGAATCAGAAGTGCAGCCTTGTCGTCTGCCATAATGAGCTCCAACAGATAGCCATCATCCTCCGACGAGCTATTTTTTCGAGGCACAAACAACGCTTCGCCGCCGTAATACTCGCCGTAATCAAAGTATGCGACCTCAGCCTCCGCTATCACATCGTATTTAAGCACTCCTTTCGCCATCATCCCCTCCTTTTCCTCATCGAGCAGGTAAGCATAGCGTGCCGGACGCCCAAGGTAGGCGGTATTAAAACTAGGGCGCTCGTAGAAATGATGCAGCAGCTCTCTGTCTTCGGTGACTTCTCCTGATTCCAGGTTCAAACGCCACTTGTTGAACGTGGCATGCGGTTCCTCCGGATTGTGGATGGGAATGTTAGAGGGATAGGCCCTGAAAACAGGCGCGAACAGCACGATATCGGTACCACCATCGTCGCGGCTCTCCTCCCATCCATTTACTACATGCCAAAGGTGTCCCGCTTGTTGCGTGGTAAACCATCGCACGGGATCACCCGCTGCGTGATCACGGCGAATCACGCCCCAGCGCATCTTGTAGGCAGGATCAAATACCATCGGGCTCTGCTGCGGTCCGAACATCTCTTTAGGATTAAAGCGAAGCGACAAGTCGGGGAATACCAGATAATTCTCAGTGAGA
The DNA here is from genome assembly GCF_026262645.1 of Candidatus Marimicrobium litorale. Lineage (NCBI taxonomy): Bacteria > Pseudomonadati > Pseudomonadota > Gammaproteobacteria > Cellvibrionales > Halieaceae > Marimicrobium > Candidatus Marimicrobium litorale. Next base: position 479,743 of record NZ_SHNO01000001.1, on the reverse strand, counting down.
AAATAATCGTGAACGAAGGCAGGCGCCGGTTTTTGCACGTCAATAATACTATGGTGTGCCAGCTTGCCTTTTTGCAAAACTGAATGGTAAATATTCCCGCTGCGAAACTCTGTACTGAAAGCAAACCAGTCACCTGTCATCGGATCGATTTTTGGGTGGGCCGTAAACGGCGCATCCAGCTTGCTATTGAACGTATCGAAATCTCCAGCACCGGTGAGGCGCAGGCGGCCCTGCTCTACCTCAGCCTCCAAAGCAAAGGGATAACCCGTTTCCTGGAGACAGTAGAGCTTGTTGTGGTGGAATTGTATCGCTGTCGTGTTGTTTCCGCTTTCCAATACGTCCAGCTTTGGAATAACACCGAAACGCTGCTTTAATGCCGCGATCATCATTCGCAGGAAACCGGCCTTTCCTCCGCCCGCTATATCGCCGAAGTGAAGGTAAACATCCTCCCCAGCGGATTCTTCCACACAGTAACGCGGGGTTTTGACATAAACATTGGTATAGCTGGCCTTGCCGTTGCGCACCTGAACCTGGTGCAACATACCCGCCCCGTTAAACATATGGTATCGCCCACGGGTTTCCGGGAACTGCAAATTCGTGCCATTACGCAGAAAAACACCGTCAATGTCCTCAGGAATAGTCGACGTTGGCACGAGCTCTACATCGGTGCACTGGGTGTGCACGGGCTTGAATCCTGGTTTGTTATAGGCACTGGACCGATTGTACTGTTCAACATTCAGAGATTTATAGGCCAGCCTGTCCGCAAGACCCAAAGTGGTCCGCGGCATCAACCGCACAGCCAAAAACAGTGCCAAAGGCATCCCCAAAAAAAGTATGCCGATGAATAACAGGAAATTTGACATGATGCGGCCTCCAACAGCCCACTCTCAGCGGAGCCGCTATGGTACGCACTCTGAGCAGGCGTGCAACGCTAACCGCCCGATTATGTCGCCGCAGCACCACGGTCCAATGCAATGGCAATGGCATCGATCCAGCGGCTTTTCAGCCGCAGAGACGACAGCACTGTCAATGCCGCATGTTGAAACGTCGTGTTTTTATCGCATTAAATCCGCCCGACCGCATTAGTCTGCTCTACCGATTAGCCGCATTTGACCTACGCTCATAGTGCCAGCGGATTTCAACTCCGAACGATTCCGCAGAACGGCAGAACGGCAGAACGGCAGAACGGCAGAACGGCAGAACGGCAGAACGGCAGAACGGCAGAACGGCAGAACGGCAGAACGGCAGAAAATAAGCTTCATGCGAGGCCCAATCTTTACAACCGCGAAGAGCGGTTTTTAGCCAGCAAAGACTCGAATTCACGCCAGTAACAGTGTTAGCATTTGTCCCTGATCCTACTGATGATGAGATAGATACCCGCGATGACCAAAACCGAAAATGAAGTGATACAGGAATGTCTTGATAAGTTCATTGAATGTGCCAACACCCTGAAAGACGATGGCATCAAACCAAAGCTCGTCTCACATGCCATGATGTGCGCCTCTACTGTCTACATCACCTACGCCCTTGCCGGCAACGACGGCTATCTTGCCGATGCGGACCAGGATAGGGTCGTGGACGTTTACAAAAAGGAACTGCAGCAAATACAAGCCATAAAGAAACGTAATCAGGCCTAACGCTTAACGCCATGAACCCCTGCTTCGATACAAGAGGCACTTTATTGCGCCTGTGATCCAGGCCGCTGCTGTGGTTTTCATCGATATCGATCGACCCAGCAATGCAGGGGTTTAAACCAACTTGAGAATAATCACCTTAGGCAACGTCGCCAGGCTAAGCCGGGTGCCACTGTCGGCACAGGCTGGCGGTCGCAGTGCCTCGATAAAGACGCGCGTGCTAGCCTCGCGTATCGCTGAAAGTTCGATTTGGCGCCGTAAGCCCGGCATCTGCACCGCTAGATGTGCGACGTGATGGCGACATAACAGTACGCTGATGCATGCGTCATGCGGGAGTCTCATCAACACACCGCCTTCATCTCTTTCATTCAGCGAGAGGAGCGCAGCACACGCCAAGCTATCTATTGCGGTTGCAAACACCTTACCAGAGACATCGCGCAGTCGCCCTAGTCAGGTAGAGATATTTCCATAATCGGCAATTTATCAGGCATGCCGCCGAGCGCTACCGCGCAGCGGGAAAACCCATTGAAGTGCGCAACGGCCAAAGACAAATGAACAAGCTCAGCGGGCGAAAATAACTCAAGCAGTGAGGATTTTAAAGCCTCGTCGATAGCGGCAGGGTTGAATAGATACTGGTCCGTGTACGCAAGGATAAGTTTTTCGCGCTCGCTAAGATCACTGCCCGCATAGTCATCGTCAATCATGTCTACCCGCGATTCATCGAGTCCGTCTAAGCGGGCGAGATCATAGCGTACGCTTTTACAAAATACGCAATTGACGGTGCGCGCGTTGCGCAGACGAGCAATTTCTAGCTCCGCAGGACGCAGGGGGCCCGCTTCCCATATGCATCGGTTTAAATCCATGTAGGCGTCCAAAGTTTCAGGCACCAGACCCAGAGCAGAATCCCTCATCATATCTCCGGTACGTTTTGCACTGTTAACCGCCCTTGGGGAACCACTCATAAACCCTTCTCCTTCTCCTTCTCCTTCTCCTTCTCCTTTTCCTTTTCCTTTTCCTGCACCGGCAATTGCCATAGCAACGAAAGCCGAGTCATTCCGTCCAGAATACCCAGCGCCTCCACGAGCAATACCAGACCCGCCTCTCCATAATACGATTTGACGAGATCTGCATGAGCATCAGTCAGTGCCTGAGCGTCCATGGCGTACACCTCCGTGAAGGCCAGACACGCACGCAAATTGCCACCAAACAGCTCGCTGCTTTCCCACTGATCAAGTGCCTGCGCCTCACCGAAAGCCAGAGTCACTTCCCGACGCCGCCACTCGACCTCACTGCCGTGCAATTGCGCCAAGCGAAGCCGGCATAGCTCCAGGACTGCTGGTGGTAGATGAGGCTGGGACCATAGGGCCTGATAAAGATTGCCAACGGGCGCTGCAAGCGCCGGCAACTGTCCAATGATACTCTGGCGGTCGCCGCCGGCTAACCAACTCATACTCTACCAACTCCCCGTTTATTTCTGACTCATCAATCCACTGCATTTTGACAGTATACCCTGTTGGGCTTATTGACTTTACACATGCGTTTTCGCGCCTAACGTTTTAGCCTATGTTGCTCAGGCGCTGCTGTAACCCCATAACCACGTTGTCGCTAATAGATAGCTCCGCCGGCCTCTGCAGCCTGAGTATTACTGACATTCCGAAAGAAACGAATTACTTGCACGTGGGATCTAACCACAAGGCATGCGGTACAATAGGAGTGCATAATCCGGTGCTTCGTTTTGTTACGGCATGTTCACCCACGGTCGAGGGCGTTTAGCGAATGGGCAGGCAGACTGCGAGTCTGATTGCGACCGCCCGCACTAATCTTCCTGGTGTATAAGCTCGAAGCGAGCGACCGATTTACCTCCGACATCCACGGACTCCATGAACATTGCTGTCGGCCTCACCCAATGGCTATAGTCTCCGTAGAGACACTGATAAACAACCACGCGCTCACCTGTCTCCGAGTGCGTTGCCTCAAATAAAACCTTATAGCGCTTGCCTTTATAGTGCTTGTACACACCCTGTTTCACGTCATTCATGTGGTAAGGCTCGCTTCAGTGAATATTGATGAGCTCTCTCGCCAGCGAAAAATCAGGCGACCGATACCGCTTAATGGCTTCGCCTAGGCTTTCAACGCCTAACCGTTGACGCCGTGACGAAGCAACTGCAACTCCTGCCAAACTGCCCCGGCCTCGGCAAGCGTCATCTTCCCCCAGCAGCGCTCCATGTAGAGCCGGGTTGCCTCAAAAAAGTTATCTCTTTCTGCTAACCGCCACTCTTCATACTCCCACGGCTTGCTGAAATCCAGTCCAGAATCGCTGGCCCGGTTGTAGCGGGCCTGTATCGTTTCCCCATCGGCACTGATAACAGGTAAATCAGCCAACTCGTACTCACCTCCCTCAAAGAAGACCATGCGCTCCAGTGCCTCGTCCGATGGGTCAAGCAACACGTGTCCTCTCGTAACAGCGCCAGCGGCAGGCACAAGAACCGGGTATGTTTCACCGGGATAGCACATCGTGTCATATCCCTGCGCTCGGGCATGGATAATCTGGTCATCGCCGGTTGATTCAGCAAAAACACAACGACGAATGCCCGTGTCCAGGAGGGTGCCATAGAAAAATATTGCGTTCATTCTTTTTACTTTGATCCAGTATTCGCTGGCAAACATACAACAACAAGACTAGCTAGAAGGTGTATAACAGGGCCTTGAAACGCGCACCGAACAGATATTTTCCGCTACACGCAATCAGCCGCTGACAATACGCAACACCTGACCTACCTTGAGAAAATCTCCCGCGTCGCGATTAACACGTCTGATCTGCGCCACGCTGGTGCCATAGAGATTCGCAATTCGCCAAAGAGTGTCGCCACGGCTTACTTTGTGCGTCACTTCACCTTGTGCGGCCAGGGCGTTACCGTTCACAGGAATCTGCAGGGTCTGGCCGGCATAAATACGATACCCACGCAGGCCGTTAGCCGCCGCGAGTCTGCCTTTACTCACACCAGAGGCAGACGCAATTTCGGAAAGGCTGTCGCCACGTTGCACTGTATATTGCCGCCCGCCTGAGAACGCGGCGGTAGCGCGCTGTGCACTGTCTGCCATAGCATCTTCACTACCGGGTATGCGCAAAGTCTGGCCAGCGTAAATACGACTGCCATGCACACCATTGGCAGCGGCTAGTCGGGATCGACTAACCCCGGCGGCGGCGGCGATTTCCGACAGACTGTCGCCACGCCTGACCGTGTACTGGCGACTGGTAATCTTTTGTGGGGCCGCGGATTGCTTCGCGTTGATGGACGCGGCACTGGCGAGCACGGGCACATGGAGGGTCTGACCCGCATAGATTCGATTGGCTCGCAAACTGTTGGCCGCGCGCAGTCGCGGTACGCTCACGCCAAGCGTAGAGGCGATATCCGAGAGCGTATCGCCTCTGAGCACGGTATATTTGAGGGAACCCGCCGGGACAGCGGCCATTTGTGTGCGCCGTCCCTGCTGAATACCAAGCCGGCGCTCATAATTTTCGACAAAAAGCGCAACATGATAATGCGGGGGCCGACGCTCTCGCGTGACGTCCAATACACGCTCGCCCTCCAACGACAACAAGACGCGTTCCAGCCAGCTACGGCACTTACTGGATCGAGGCACTCGCAGGTCTATTGCCATACCTGTGGGATGAACAGATTTCGCCACGGAGTTGCGCGGCTGCCGATCCCGCGGACGCAGGAGGCTGGTTACAACCAGTTTCTCTCCACAGGCACTGTGATACTGGCCACTCAGGCGAGTAAGAAATGTTTTCGTTGCAGGTACACCGTAGGGGTAAGACACGTCGTGTAGTTCGAGATGGCGTGACGGGCTAACCCTGACAAGCTGCCCCGGGCCGACGTGTTGTTTAACGGTTCGGGCGCTGCTCACAAAGGCAAGGCCATAAGCCCGAGCAGCCTGGTATTGGCGCTCTATGGAAGTCGGTGAACCTTTGAGCGATTGAGCCTGCACAGAGCCGGCGCCCGTTACTATCACCAGAATAAGCTTACTGAACAGCAGGATTTTCAAGACGTGTCCCCCTCTAGCCGCCGATTCATTCTGCCCACCGACTGTTTTCGACGTACTTGCTCACTTACCTTCCAATATTCCCGTGATTTATTACTAAAGTCTAGTAGCGTGTTGAATTTATTAGGTTTAATTTTGCAGGTTTATACACCTACATTACATATGGCTTAAGCCTCATTATGCGCCGGTATTGCATGAGACCGTCGTTAATCTGCGCTACGGGGCCTCGCAAACTCAGCCATCATCTCTTGTACGGCCAGCATCTGTCTGTGCCGCGTGAAATAGCCCGGGCGAAGGGTCGCGTTACACGCCAGCCCATAGAGTCGATGCAAGAAACTGTGCGCAATCGGCAACAGCTCGATAGTTTTTTCAACCTCCCCTGCCTGCTGGGCCTGTTCCAGATAGTCGATAATACTTTTTTCAGCCGCATCACTGCGCCTGGCCTGCTCTCGACGGTGCTCGTGGGAGACAGCGGCTACCCCCCAGAATTGCATGCGGATTTTCCACTCGTTGCGAATTTCATGTGTGACAGGGAGCATCTGCTCGCCAAATGTTTGCAAGGCAGCCAAACCAGACAGACCGCATAACGCCTCATCCACTCGAGACAGTGAGCGCTCGTTGACCCAACGAATCGTATTGATCGTTAGCTCTTCCTTATTCTTGAAGTAGTGTTCAATGAATCCCCGCGAATATCCTGACTGACGCGCTATTTCGCGAATGGTGGTGCGCTCGACACCAATCGTAGCGAGCATCTCTGCCACAATCTCTACAATTTTCTCACGGCGTTCATCATGATCAACAATTTTAGGCATGGAACAGACCTGCGTGCGCTTCGGCCAGAGGGACACGCTATTATAAGACACGCGGCTTGATTAAAGACAGTGAGAAAGCGGGAAGAGCATGCTCGTCAGTGTTAAAAAAATATACCCTGCATTCTCCCCAGAGCAGCTGCAGACTCAAGCCCTGGCAACTCACATATAAACTAGCTGCACCTAGGGCAAGGTGACACCATTGCAAGAGCGGCGGTGCCTGTAGACAGCTAAGCATCCATGCGCTACTTTTCCATCAGTATATGCAATGTCCGCGCACCATTTACTGTGCCTGCTGATAGCCAGCGATACTGCCCCTATTCACAGAGCTTGGAAAACCGCGATGAAAGCCATTTTCTACCTACTGCTTATCCTTACTCTGTCTGGCGGAGCTGCCGGCGACGAGCCCTACAAAAAGCCCATGCCGCACAGCTCGGGCGAGAGAATTTTGGAATTCTGCGAGGATACTGACGATGTCATCAGCCAGCTACGCTGTAACTACTACGTTCAGGGAGTTGCCGACCTTATAGTCCAGACGCCACTTGCGTGCCTTCCACCGGGAATGAATCAGTCTGAACTGATTGAAGTGGCAACGACATACCTTCAATCAGTCAACAAGACGGAACTTACGAACAGTAGCGGCGCCGGGTTGCTTCTTGCCTATTTACAACGCACTTACCGCTGCCCCAAAAAGCCGGGCGGCAGCGCTTCAGATGACCAAAAAACCGATAAGGAACTTTATCTGGAGGCGATCGTTAGGGCTATTGCTGAGCAGCAAGCGGCAGAGGCAAGCGAACCTGTGACATCAACTGCAGGTGCGGCAGAAAATGCCGACGGGGCGCATTAGAACATCGCATTGCGCTCGCCGCAGCCTTGCTGCACCACGAGGCAGCATCTGTCGTATGAATCTTTGCTGAAGGGGTGTAGCGGACAGAATCCTGACTTCGGATTCCCGACAATGGCAGTACGCGTGCCGGGGGAGCATAACAACCGGTTAGCGAAAGAGGCTAATAATAAGAAAAAAGTAGTGCGAGATTTCAGGCCTGCGGGATCATGGCGCCGTCGAGCAAACCGCGGCGCTGCTTATGGCAAACGATAAAAATCGCGGATAATTCGCCAGGCATCTTCCGCTGTGTCCACCACATCCATCAACTGGATATCTTCAGGGGAAATGACCCCCTCCTCGACCAATGCATCGAAATCAATCGCACGCCGCCAAAAGTGCCGGCCCATCAATAAAATAGGCAATGGATCTATCCTCCCTGTTTGCACCAGCGTCAGGGCATCGAACAATTCATCGAGCGTACCAAAGCCGCCGGGGCAGGCGACCAATGCTCGGGCCCGCTTCAGGAAGTGTAGTTTACGGATCGCGAAATAGTGGAACTGAAAGCACAAATGTGGCGTTACATACGGGTTGGGCTCCTGCTCAAAGGACAACTGAATGTTGAGTCCAATACTCTTGCCGCCCGCCTCCTGCGCACCCCGATTTGCCGCTTCCATGATACCCGGGCCACCGCCCGTCATAACCACCATATCGCAAGGTCCATTCTCCAGTGTATCCCGGGTAATCATTGCCCCCAGTTTTCGCGCTTCCTCATAATATATGCTGTTTTTGTCGATGTTCTCTGCCAGCGTAACCTGGCGCAATAGTTCGGCGTTATCAGGATCCGCCGCAAGCGCCGTACGGGCGTCCTCCAGGCGTTTTCTAGCATCGTCGGGCTGTGGCGTTCGCGCGCTGCCAAAAATCACCACGGTAGAGCTGATCCCTTCATCCAGCTGCACCAACTCGGGCTTCAGGTACTCCAGCTCCAACCGAGCAGCCCGCGACTCCTCGCGCATAAGAAATTCGTGGTCCGCGAAAGCCAGTCGATATGCATCTGCCTCATCAGCCATACACACTCCTTCACACTTCAAAACATGGCGCAGATATTGATCCCACTGAAGCACCGTTGGAATTCCCTATCGACGACAACTGGCCTGAACGTAGGAACAGATCACCTCCCTGCATCTTCCATACAAGGTCTATCCGCTTGTAAGAAAAGTGCAGCAGGGCAAGTCTGTGGATACTTATTGTCACGCCCAAGGGCACCGTCCGATAAGGACGAACTATAAACCAATGCGCGACCACACGGCAGGATAAATATGTGGATTGAGAAGCTGAGCCAGCATCAGCTCGCCAAGTTAGTATAAACAGCTGCCGCCAATAGAGCAGGAATAATCAGGCACAGCACGTAGGAGAGCTCGTTCTTGGCGTTCATGGCGTCATCCGTTTCGATCAAGTCGCGCAGATTACACAAATTATCCTGCCTTTTGAGCCGGGGCGAGTGACCTGGATGGGGCAAAACACTGAAGCAGTGACCCATTCGTGCTGTAAAATAGGGCGGCGGTAAACTGGCCCTCAGCGTCCTCGCACGGCGCCGAAGCAAGCGCATTGTTGCGAGCGATTGGCGAATGATCAAAGAGTATGTAGATCAGCCTGACTGGAGTCTTTTGCATCGCACCCTAAGCCATTGTATTAAACTTTCGTTTATTGCATCGCGCTTTGGATTTATACACAATCGCCTCAAGTGCTGCCACGGACGGCGGCGCTTAACTTCCGATACGCACACGTTTTTATTTTTATACTTTTCTACCCCATGTTTTGCCTCGGCAGACTCTGCGCCGCCTGACATTTGAACTTCGAGCTGGTGTCTGCGAGATTGCGCGATGGCATCTGCATCTAAGGGATTGAGCAAACGCCGGGTGAGCAGCCGTCGTCGATCACCACGGTGCTAAAATGCATGGCGCCTGCAAAAGAAACGTTGGGGCGAGGCACCGTTACTCTTGAACGAGGCAGTGGATTTATGGCTAAGGCGTTATGGGTACGCCAGACTCTGGTGCTACTGGAGCACGCAGTGTGATCTCCGGGTGATTCACGCTCTGTAAAAAGCGACAGGGGCGCACGGTCTCTCGAGATCTTCTACCAAACTTCTATGCGATGTTCAGAATCTACTGCAAAGCTTCCGCCGACTTGCGCAAGGTTTCGCAAGTGTCAGCCTCTTCCTGATTATCCCCTGCTTTTTTGACACACTTCTGATACTCGTCGATCAGGGAAAGGCGCTCATCATTCACCCTGACCTGCGACTTGTTGGCCTGGCGTTCCGCACTGCCGCAGCCCGCGGCGACAAGAGCTATCGTAAAAATACAAATGTATTGCTTGAATAACATGAGTCAACACCTTCTGTGTTAGTGCTAGATTGATCAACATAGTACCGATTATCCGCGGCTTTGAAACCTCTATATACTGAATCCCGGCGGCACGATATCCGTAGCCGCAATCACAAGCCTCGAGTGGTCTGCACAGGTGCAGCAGTGAATACGCCAACGTTAATTCCAGAACTTGCGGGGTGGATGACGCTACTGTGCGGGGCAGTTCTCGGATTGCTGGGTCTTCGGCACCTGCAGCGCCTCCAGCATCGGCAAACCGCTCGCAGACCCCCGGGGTCATCACGGAAATAGCAAAAAAAAACCCCATCCAAAGGATGAGGCTTTTCAGAATATGGCGGACCGGACGAGACTCGAACTCGCGACCTCCGGCGTGACAGGCCGGCATTCTAACCAACTGAACTACCGGTCCACGGCAGACAAACTCTCGGTATAAGTGGTGGGTGGTGACGGGATCGAACCGCCGACCCTCTGCTTGTAAGGCAGATGCTCTCCCAGCTGAGCTAACCACCCCCAAAGCCGAGTCCGCGCATTATAGAGATTCTGCCTCCGCGGTCAATCCCCGAAATACAATTAAGCCGAAAATCGGCAATTAAAAGCTGTTGTTTTTAGTAGTAAAATCGGGGGGCCAACGGCGTGGCCGTAAACCGGTTATGATCGCCACCCCCTTCTCTTCGACCAGGTATGAAGCATGGAGATTTATAAGGAATTTCATTTTGAGGCAGCTCACCGCCTGCCCAACGTTCCCGAGGGGCACAAGTGTGCGCGCCTGCACGGGCACTCTTTCCAGGTGCGCATTGTGATCTCGGGTGATGCTCCCGAACCCACTGGTTGGGTAATGGACTTCGCGGACGTAAAAGCCAGCTTCAAGCCATTGCACGATATGCTCGATCACCACTACCTCAACGATATTTCCGGCCTGGAGAACCCTACCAGTGAAAATATTGCGCGCTGGATCTGGCAGCGCTTGAAACCCTCCCTCTCACAGCTAAGTGCCGTCGAGATTCGTGAGACCTGCACCAGCGGATGTATCTACCGGGGTGACTAGTATTGCACCGTGCAGTAACCCGTCGGTAACACGTATAAAAAAACTTGACGAATTGTAAGAAGCTACGCATGCAGTGTGAATGTGATTTTGCATAAAAGATGTTACCGCCAGCAGGGCAAAAGTGTTCCCATAAACTCATAAAAGGTTACCCCCGGTAGCAGCACCGAAAATGTTATTCACACGATATACGGCTTGCCGCATTTTCACAGGCTTAGCATTTTTTCTACAATCAAAAACTCATGAAATCCCTATAAGCTATTGTTTTTATTACCTATATATTATTTGACTAGTTTTTGACCAATTCGCCAAAAACACAGCGTTTTTGGGACTCCAGACCTACCTGAACAATTTATTCACTGAGTTATCCACAGAATCTGTGGAAAAATGATGTGCAGAAGAGATGTTACCTTATCTCTCGCATATCGCGACTTCCCAGAGAGCTCGATTTCTCTACTCGGCCTAGCATTTAACACAATTTGGCCGGACAGTATGACTCAATCGTCCGCCAACGGCTCGCGTTCTGCCACCACGATCGATTGCATCCGTCGGCCAAGCATAATCACAAAGCCCTGCCGCCGTTCCAGCCCGTCGTAGCTGTAATCAAATCGATATTGCCGCCACATCCGCCACTGACCAGTCTCGTCTCTGCTCAGCGAGAGGCGTCGTATATGCACCGATTGATCCAGCCACTGGAAATTAGCGTCTCGGCTGGCACGACCCACTGCTTGTGTCGCCAACTCGCGCACTCGCGAAGCAGACAAAAAGTAAACACACAGAGCGCCAAACACAAGCAAGATAACTAACTCACCCATGACTAACCATCTCCTGCCTGCAGGCGTTGTTCAACATGCGCCCTCTCCATTTCGATTTCCATTTCCCTCTCCCTGAACCGATTGAAGGAACCGCAACACAAGCTCGTTGAACGCAGAGGCTTGCTCCGCATGCAACCAGTGTCCGGCACCGGGGATCACCTGCAAGCTAGCCCTAGGGAACAAGACGTCAATCGCCGGATGATGCTCCTCCCGAATATAGTCGGACTCAGCTCCGCGAATAAACTGGACGGGGCCCTCATAGGACCGGCCACCCACTGGCGCCGCTAAAAATGAGGAATAGGCATCGGAAATACCACGCCAATCGAAACGCCATGCCATCACGCTATCACCGGTCCGCACGAGGCTGGTTAACAGAAATTGCACCACCGTCTCCTCCACAAGATACTCACGCATCAGGGATGCGGCTGACTCACGGCTGACGCAGCGAGCCTGTGCCACGGCTTCCAATGCAGCGAATACGGCGTCGTGGCGCGCGCTGTAAGCCACGGGTGCGATATCGGCCACGGTGAGGGAAGCCACCTGACCCGGTCGGGAGAGGGCCAATTCCATGGCCACCTTGCCACCGAGTGAGTGACCCACAACATGGGCACATCCATAAGCCGCATGGTCTAACCCATCCTCCACCGCAGCGGTCAGCGTGGACATTGTGAGGGGCTGAAGCCACTGGGAGCGACCGTGACTGGGAAGATCCAGGCTGTAGACGCTGAAATGTTCGCGCAGAGCGCGGGACAAGCCGCCCAGATTGGCGCCCGAACCGAACAGACCGTGTAATAAAATCACCGGAGGTCCTGAACCCGCGTGCCTGACGTGCAATGATAGCGACACAACAATGTAACTCCGAGGCTTGTTAACGACTCGGACAATACATTAACACGGATGCGCACTTGCCACCGTGCCCGTGAACGGGGAAGGCGGTGAACCGGGGCCGGTATTTTGCTACCATCCCGAGATCGACCAGAAGTGGAGTCAACAATGCATCATCCAGTATTTTCCGGCCTGAAACCCTGCTTGCTTGTGTTCCTTTACATGGTGGCTGGCTGCAGCGGTGCACCGACCTTTAATCCGACCACCTTCCCCTATGCGATTGACCAGGAGCGATTGGAACAATCGTCGATAAAAACTGTAGTCATCGCCCACGTCAATCTCGGAGCACCCTCTCGTAATTATCTCGCCAAGGAGGCACCACGTATCGACTCTCAGATAGCCAGTTACCTCAAGGAAAACGGCTATAAGGTATTGCCCCAGCGCACCTTCGAACAGCATTGGAATACTGCGGTGCGCGCGTTCGGTAATCCGGTGGATCCAACCAGCGGCAAGATGAACACGAAGACCTTCGCTCAGATTATGCACCGCGTCCGTGACGAGATGGCAGCCAACACCGATCTGGACGCCTTTGTTTTTACGGACGTGGTCGAGTTCGACGCCTCCTTCAGCGGTGGTCTCAAACATCTCGCGCGGTGGGACGGTGTAACACGAACACCAACCATGCAAGGTCCTGGCGACGGTGTGAGCACAGATTTCGACTGGAGTATGCTGGCCGCCGTAGCGTCTCTGCAGGTCGCAATCTACGATATGGAATTAAAGCCCATCTTCTCGGGTCGCGGTGGCCTCGATGCAACCGAGGCCATCGACAGCCGATCTTCCAAGGGTCGCTACATTCGTCGCCGCAATATTCTGGAGAACGAACGCCACGTACAGGAGGGTATCGAACTGGCTTTTCATCCCTTTATCCGTTTTGAGGACTGGCCCGGGCAGCCCTGAATCGCTCTTCCACAACGATAGTAAAACCGGAGTAAATAAATTGTGAGAAAGTGGGTTGTGGTTGTGATAATCGTGGCCGTCGGAATCTGGTTGTGGCCATCGTCCGAGCAGGAGTCCATTAAACGACGTGCAGATAGCGCTGCACTTCGGGCTACGGCTTTCGGTCCTGTCAAGGGTGGACAGGACATTCACGACACGTTCGCCTGGCTGGGTGTACCGTTCGCTGCGCCGCCCGTCAATGGTCTCCGCTGGCGTGCGCCGCGCCCGCCAAGGCCGTGGAGTGCACCCCGAGAGGCAATAAATTTTCGTGAGCCCTGCACTCAACTCGCTGGCCCGCTGGACGGCACCCTGGAGGAGGGACCGGTGGTCGGAAACGAAGACTGTCTATACCTCAATATCTGGTCACCCAGATCCCACAGCGAGTCCGACAGTGATGCGCTACCCGTCATGGTCTGGATACACGGCGGAGGCAATTCAGTCGGCACCGCTAACACCTACTCCGGTGCACTGCTGGCCGCAGAAGGCCAAGTCGTCGTAGTCACGATTAATTACCGACTAGGCGTGCTTGGCTGGATGAGTCATCCGGCCCTGCGCACGCCCGATAGAGATCTGCTGGATGCCAGCGGCAACTATGGGAATCTCGACATGATCGCCGCCCTGCAATGGGTAAAGAATAATATCGGGCACTTTGGCGGAGCTGCCGACAACGTCACGATTTTCGGCGAGTCCGCCGGCGGCCTGAATGTTTACACTCTTATAGCCTCCCCCATGGCCAAGGGATTATTTCATAAAGCAATATCTCAAAGCGGAATGGTAAGCACTACCCCCCAGTGGCGGGCAGAAAATTTTGCCGATGACGAAAATCCCGGACACGCGCTTAGCTCCAGAGAGTGGCTCTCCGGCCAATTACAATACGCAGGGCTGGCACAGGATGCCAAGGCCGCGCAAGCAATGCAGCTCCTGATGACGAATGAGGACGTGCAGGAGTTCATGTATTCTCGCAGTGCCCTGCAGATACTGCAGGGTTTATCCGGCGGCGCTGGCATGTATTTCGCTCCGAACAGTCTGCGCGATGGCACCGTGCTCCCAAAAGAAACTCTTTTTACCCTCTTCGACAACCCCGAGCTTTACAACAACGTCCCGTTAATCACCGGCACCAACCGGGATGAAGTGAAGCTCTTTATGGCTCAGGACCCGGTGTTTGTAGAACGACGCTTTGGTCTGCTACCGCGTATACGGGATTTAGATGCCTTTAACAGCACTGCGGCCTACGGCAGTGACAACTGGAAGGCGCTTGCTGTCGACGAGTCCGCAGCACGTATAACCGATCGCGGTGGTAAGCCTGTTTATGCCTATCGCTGGGACTGGGATGAAGGAGGCAAAAACTTGTTGGTCGATTTCAGCACATTGCTGGGTGCGAGCCACGGTTTGGAGGTGCCTTTTGTCTTCGGCAACTTCGAGGGCGCCATCGGCGTGCCTGGCCTGTACACCGAAGAGAATATCCCCGGGCGGGATATTCTCGCCTCCCAGATGCGCAGTTATTGGACGCAGTTCGCCCATACGGGGGCACCGGGAAAGGGACGCAGAGGGGACCTGCACCTGTGGCAACCCTGGGGGTTCAGCGAAAAAAACCTCATGCTCCTGGACACACCGTCGGGTGGTGGCTTGCGCATGGTGGAAGAACCCATGACGATTGCCATGCTTAAGGAACGGGTGGCAGGGGATAAAAGCATTACCGACTTACGGGAGCGGTGCTCGCTGTACGTGGAAATGTTCCTGTTACCGAATTCCGGCGATGATACATGGGACGAGGAAAGCTACACCGCACTGGGATGCGGTCTATTCGAACCGTGGTCCCTCGAAAATCGCGGCTAACCCAGCGGCACATGAAACGCATCAATCGGTCATTCGCTCGAGTCGGTTGTTTTTGCACCCGCGCACCAAAACGATAACAGCTCGCGCCCAGGGCGTCACTAGTCGTGACCCCATGAAGGAAGCCTGACACGGGCCCATAGAGTTATAAAACCTCGGAGATGTTCCTTGCTAAACGCGTTCTTTACCGACTATGCAGACTACGAGTATCTGCTGGCCTCCTCCCAATTATTTCTCGCGATGCTCGGCATGGGCGCCCTCCTTGCCCCGAAAGATTTTGTCTCCGAGGTTCGACGACCTCGCAGTCTGTTTATCGGTTTGGGCTTTCAGTGGATCATGGTCCCATTGATCGCTCTGGCAGTAGCCGCACTGCTACCTGTGCCGACAGGTGTTGCGATAGGTATTATGCTCATCGCGGCTGTGCCAGGAGGCACTCTGTCGAACATTCTGACGCATTTCGGACGCGGAAATATCGCTCTCTCCATTTCTCTAACATCCATCACCACGGTGGCCGCCCTAGTCACTGCACCGCTGCTGCTACAGCTAATGATGGCGGAGCACCTGCCCGATGACTTCGAGATGCCGACAATGGTCATCGCAAGAGACATTTTACTAACTCTTATTTTTCCGTTGCTCGTAGGCATGGTAATCAAAGTAAAGATGCCTGAGATCACCAGCGAGCGGTTTTCCAAATGGCTAATACGCGCTAGCCTGCTACTTGTGATGATGATGGCCATAGGCGCCAGCGGCAGCGGACGCTTGAATCCACAAGCCTACGGCGCAATCAGCATAGGCGCTGTGGTCTTATTCTGCATCGCGCTAAAGTTAGCGTCGGTAGCGGCGGCCCTTGTGACAAATATTCCGGCGAGAGATGGCCTGGCCATCGTAGTAGAAGCCACCTTCCGAAATCTGAGCCTCGCCGTCGCGGTAAAGGCAATCGTGTTCCCGGCACAGAGCGGCATTGTCGACCCCATTGGTGATGCTGTTCTTTTTACCACATTTCTATACGGAGTTATCAGCGTATTCGTGACGCTTTTTCCGGTACTTTACCACCAACAGGTGCTCGCCAAAACAAGTTGATGCGCCTCGATAGCTGGCAAAACGTCAGAACGTCTCAGGTATGTACTTGAAAGGAAAACCAACCGGCGTGTACTCGCCAATTTTGCGCTCACCTAGCTTGACCGACTCCACAGGCAGCCTCTCATAGGAAACTTGTGTCAGCAGGTGACTGAGAACATTGAGACGCACCCGCCGCTTGTCCTCCGCCCGAGCTACATGCCATGGCGCCCATGGCGTATCACTGGCCTGGAACATTTCGTCCCGGGCCTGACTGTAGTCATCCCAGCGATCGTAAGAGTCGATATCCAATTGTGATAATTTCCACGTTTTACGTCCGTCCTCTACCCGGTCTTCCAAACGCTTCTGCTGTTCTTCGGGCTTGACCTCGAGCCAGTATTTAACGAGGATAATGTCTGCGTCGATCATGGTACGTTCCATCATAGGCACGTCTTCAAGGAATTTCTCCGTTTCCTCTTTCGAGCAGAAACCCATTACTCGCTCTACACCTGCACGGTTGTACCAGCTGCGATCAAAAATAACGATTTCCCCGCCTGCAGGAAAATGCGCCATGTAACGCTGCATAAATAGTTGGGTTTTTTCGCGCTCTGTGGGTGCAGGTAATGCGACCACTCGAAAGACCCGAGGGCTGACACGCTCGGTCATAGCCTTGATTACGCCACCCTTCCCCGCTCCGTCGCGACCCTCGAAAACAATGCAGACCTTGAGACCTTTTTCAACAACCCAGCGCTGCAAGTGAACCAGCTCCACATGCAGCTCTGCCAACGCCTTTTCGTACGCCTTACGACCAAGTGACTTGCGAACCGTAGCCGAGGGTGATGTGCGCTTTTTCTTCTTTCGTTTGTCGCCCATACGATAAATCCTCTATGCTAGGAGGGTAGCCAGTCCCCGCTCGATGCACCACATCGCAGAGAGTGCGCCGAGAATATAAACGGGAACCGGACGCAATCGTTCCTGCCAGGGCGCCAGCGGCCTTCGTATGAGAAACCAAACGGCCAGTACAAGCAGTATAAAAGTGATCTGACCGATTTCGATACCGATGTTAAAAAAGAGCAAAGCCAGTGGCACGTTATCCTGCGGCAAACCCGTCTCCGCCAGTGCGCCGGCAAACCCCATACCGTGCAGCAGGCCAAAGCCACCCGCCAGCCACCAAGGGTTGCGCCACAGGGCGTCACGCCGGTTGACCCGGGTTAATTCTACCGCCAACACAAAAATGCTCAGAGCGATGGCGAACTCCACTAGTTCAACCGGATAGTCAAAGAACCCCAGGGTCACCAACGAAAGAGTAATACTGTGGCCCAGTGTAAACGCGGTTATCGTCCAAAACAGGCGTCTACCTCCGCCGACAAGTAACAACAGCCCAAATACAAACAGCAGGTGATCGAGGCCCTCCCAGATATGCTCCATGCCCAGGGTGACATAATCGCCCATAACATCGCCGGCGCTGGAATCTGCCGGCACAAGGAACGCTGGATTATCGGTATCCAGCACCTCCTGGTAGCTTCGACCATCCAGCAGGCTAATCATCACCATGGCCGAAGCCTGATTCGGACCCAGCCCGGAGACCCCAAGCGTCTGACCAACCAAACCAGCCTCACCCAGTGTTTCGCACTGTAACTGCAGACTTGTTACTACACCTGTATTTTCCAACTGAGGCGGGCTGGCGTTAATCACGTTGCATACCTCAGGCCACTGGGGCTCCAGTGGAATATTACTGACGCTCTGGGCCGGCGTTTTAAAGACTACGTGATACTGACCCGGAGCCGTTTCATTCACCTTTAAAAGCGAGGGCGCGAATCGGTGTGCTTGCACCTGCATTACCCCCAAACACACCATAAACAGAGTCAAAATTCGCAGGTTTCTCATCGCAAAATCTCGTAGTTCTGTCGCATATTTTCGATACTCTCGCGCAGAGCATCTTCCTTGCCGCGTGACTCAAGGTCTCGCAACAGCTGTGTTCGCACCTCCTCGAGCGTCGCGTCGCGCTCGGCCTCCATTTCGCTCACCCATACATAGTGCAAACCGTAGGTCGACCGCACCGGCCCCACCCATTGCCCAGCCTCGGGACCCGCGTCCAACAAGTTTTGCACAAACGAAGTACCAAAATGCCGTGCCAACTGATCCGGTGTCTGTCGACGGAAGCTATAGCCAGGTAGAAACGGGGAACTCATCTCACGGGCTTCTTCAGGGGCCAGATTTTCTGCGTCTATTTTTTCAATCACTGCCTCCACATCGCCTTCTCGCTCGCGGTTGAAATACACGTGCTCGATAGAGAGGCGTGGGGGTCGGCGCAGCTCCTCGTTTCGTTGCTCAAACTCCGCTTTCATCTCGCTTTCCAAGGGCACTGCCGGCGGATTCGTCGCCAGCAGCAGCTGCTCCATCACTTGGATCATGCGGCGCTTGACGACCTCGTCACCGAGGTGCAAGCGCATATCCAGCGCGGTTTGATACAATTCAGCCTCGTCCATGCCCTCTCCCATCTGGAGAAAGCGCATATTTCGCAGCAGGCGCTGGTAAACCACCGTATCGTAAAGGTGTAGCTTCAGTGCGATAGCACGCTGAAAAAGCATATCCCTGTCCAGCTCCGCCTCAACGATACGCTCCCATTGCTCAGGCGTTGGAGGCACTCGCACGCTACTCATCCACTGCTGCCTGAGAGCCTCTTCCCGAGCCTCGCCGAGCGGTCCCACTACCGGCTTTGGTTCAGGAAAAAAAACGCCCTGCAGGTAAAACAACAGAACGCCGAGCAAAATGAAGTGCAGCCATGGCCGATTAAGACGGGCCAAAATTCTCATCGTTAGTCTCCAGGTCTATCATCTCTGTGCAGGTGATCGCGCCGATTACCGATTGCTAATCTTCGTAATCACCCGGGGCTTGATTCGTTTGTGAATCAAGACCTGCCTTCAAATCCATCTGACTCATCATTCCCGCGTTCCAGGTAGCGATATAATTTAGACCGTCTGCCACACTGTGATCACGAGAGTAGAGCAACATTTCCTTGGTGCCCCTGATCGCAAGAGGTGATTTCGCGGCGATAGCGTGTGCGATTTTCGTCACCTCCCGCATCATCACTTCTCGATTATCAAATAGTCGATTCAGGAAGCCGAGCTTCTGCGCCTCTTCCGCGTCCATTTTGCGCCCGGTATACGCTAGCTCACGCACCACCCCATCCGGTATCAGTCGCGGCAAGCGCTGCAATGTACCGACGTCGGCCGTCATCCCGATATCAATTTCCTTCACCGAAAAGTAGGCATCTTGGGTTGCATAGCGCATATCCGCGCAGCAGGTCATATCAACGCCGCCGCCGATACAGGTATTGTGAATCGCTGCCAGTACCGGCACGCGACACTGCTCAATTGCAGTCAGGTTTGTCTGCAGGCGCAATACATTGCGCCGTAGCTGCTCTGCCCGCCGCGCCGGGTCCGGCGAGCTACTCACCAGCTCACCAAACACGGCGAGATCGAGGCCTGCGCAGAAGTGCTTGCCGTTACCCGCGAGAATAACCGCGCGCACACCTGACTCTTCATCTAGCCATTCAAAGCAGGTTTGCAGCTCCGACCACATGGCCCCGTTCATCGCGTTGGCCTTGTCAGGCCGATTCAAGTAAACGGTTGCCACCTTGTCATCAAAAGTGAGGGCTAACGTCTCAAAACTGGGGGGCATTTTCCAAACTCCAAATGGCGGCGCATAAGAATCTCATGATTACCAAGCAGACACAAAATCGACCGGGTCAAGCTGAGGTAGTGTTTTCGGCGAGCCGTTTCGTGAGCCAATATACAAAAAGCCCACAATCTCCTCGGTGTCTGTGAGGCCCAAACCGTCCATAACAGCGCGATCAAAGGCCGCTGCCCCGGTGCGCCAGACCCCCGCAAAGCCCGACGCCTCCGCCGCAAGCAAAATGGCCTGCGCGGCACAACCGGCTGACAAGCGTTGCTCAACGGCCGGCACCTTGGGATGATCCGATACTCGCGCAACCACAACAACGAGCTGCGGCGCTCGCAAGGGTGCCTTGCGCGCCTTTTCACGAGCCACATCATCCGCGTCGGGCGTGCGCCTCACCAAACATTCTTCCAACAGCGCACCAAGAGCCTCGCGGCGCGCACCTTTAATCGTGACAAAACGCCAAGGACGCAGCCGGGCGTGATCTGGTGCCCGCAAGGCTGCGCGAAACATTTGCTCCATCTGTTCAGAATCAGGGCCGGGCTCGGTCAGTTTCGGCGCTGAGTTGCGCTCTTGCAAGAACTGGAGAATGTCACTCATAGCAGACTCTACTCATCATACGAGGCGCAATCATAACAGTAATCTCCCCCACTGTTGCACCTGACCGCGACCGTGTCAGGGCGCGGAACCGACAAGAATATTCATGAACCCTTGAGACTCAGGCACCGTGTCCCAATTGTCGCACCAGCGTGCGAGATCCTCTGCGCAGGTAGCGTGCAATCCACCAGACAAATGGTCGATAATCCACATCGGCAGCTTCACTGTCGCCAGCATTTCAACCAACTCGCGGCCACTGCTTCCTGCCTGGCGCAGGGAGTGCGGCGTCAGTTCCAGGAGGATACGGGGCCGGAATTTTTGCAACAGGAGCGACAAGCCGGAGATCACCCGAAACTCAGACCCCTGAGTATCAACTTTCACCAGATCCAGCCGGGACAGTGCACGCGCGAGGTCATCATCGCCCCGAACAAGACGGATCGGGACCGACGTTCGTTCTTCGTCGCCGGCGTATACCTGGTGGTCCCCGAGATTGTCTGCGCTGAGATAGAGGCGCCCTTCCCCATCCGCATCTGACAGCGCAGCGGCCGTAGTGATGACGCGCGACCGCAGCGCATTGAGCTCGACATTAGCCTGCAACAGCCGATAGTTTTCCGGGTCGGGTTCATAGGCCATAACGTGCCCCGCTTCGCCCACCGCGGCGGCAGCCAGGATTGAAAAATAGCCAATATTGGCACCGACATCGAGAAAGGTGTCTCCAGGCTGCAGCAGGTCGAGTATCAAGGACGTCTCATGAGGCTCCCAGATACCCTGCTCGCGAATGCGGCGAGAGACAAAACGGTCTTGCTCACCGTGTGTATACATCCGCAAAGGCTGTGCCAGTTGCGGAATGTGCAATTTTACAGGGGTATCTCGTTTCAAGGTCGTGATCGCGTTTCGCTCATTTGAGGGTTATGTCATCGTAGGGAGACTCCATCTGCAAGCTGACACGCCGGCCACCGATAGACAACTCGCCGTTTCCGAGCTCGACATCGCCGTCCTGCAGAACACCGTGATCAAACTTGTAAACCGCCTCCGTCAGCCCCGTCGAATCGTACGCCTGCTGACGCTCCTGCACCGCCTCGTTAGCGTTTCTCCACTGTCGCCACGCCTGTTTGGAGTAGCGGGACTGCAACATGCGTTTACTGGTCTCCGGGCTCAGAATAGCCGCAGACGCATTGTTACCGCCAAAGCCTTTGGAATTGATGATCGCGTATTGGTCTGCACCCGAAACAAGCTCGCGATGAGTATTGCTAAAGCCAAGGTGCGCCTGCTGCACATCGTCTGCGATCTCGTCGATCGTTGTTATACCCGGCAAAATGCCGCGCGCCCAAATGCCCAGAGCAGTGCTCAACTGGTCGCCCGCGGCTGCACCGATAGAATGACCCAGAAAGCACTTTGTGGCGACAACAGGCCAATCCTCGATGCCGAACATCTCCGCGGTCCGACTGAGAATTTCCGATTCAGTCACGCGATTCTGCGGTGTGCCTGTACCATGCGCCTGCACAAAGCCGCCACGCCGCAGGCCCTTTTCACCGATAATGGCACGCACGGCTGCAGCGGCCTTTGCCATCGTAATGTAATTGCCGACACCGGGGCCGGAAATGGACTTCTTGTGGCCGTCGGCATTGACAAAGACATCGGTGGCAGAGCCATAAACACTGGCACCCAATTCCATCGCCAGCGCGTCGTCGAAGAGCACCACCATCTGCGCTGATTCTGCTATGGTAAAGCCACAATTATCAGCAAAAGGCCGACAGGCCCGCCGCGGATCGGGCGATGTATCCAAGCCAATGCCTTCGATCTTGCGCAGGCCCTTCTCCGTCGCCAAAGCACCCATCGCAGAATAACCTTCCATGATCTCTGGCGTAACAGGTGCCTCCGCCGCGCCGATGAAGGCAACCCGCGCCCGCCCACTGCGGATATCATCGATACCATGTCGCAGGTTGTACAAAAAGGACGCGCAGGCACCCAGGCTCGCACCGGTAGAACCCAGGCTTCCGAGTACATAGGCGTTGATGAAATCTGCCGGCATCTCAGCGAAACTGAATGGGCAGAACTTGGAGGAGACGCGCTGCCCGTTATAACGAGATTTCAACATGCCGCCTGCGCCAGACTGGTCGAGCTGGCCCATCGCACTGCCAGCATAAACACTCACCTCGTCGGCCGCCACATGCCGGCTCACCTGTTCCCACTCAATTCCGATACTGCCCAGCGCGTCCGAAGCCGCATACACTGTCATCTCAAGTCCGCGGGGGTGGTTGCGCGCAGGATAAAGTTTGCCCGGTTCGAACCCGGTCGGCAGCATGCCCGCAGACTTCACATCAAATTCCCGATGGGTAGATAGAAAGAACTCCTGCTCGCCCCTGATACTTACGTTCACGTGCGTGACCGAATTGCTCTCGATCTGCCAGTGGGGTGGAATATGCTCAGGCAGATGCCTGCGCTCTACATCAAAGTTGAATGGAAGGCCCGCACTTTGCGTCGGCAGTCGCTGGTTCCAGCGCACCGCATCTACGTCGAAGTGATTTTTTTCAATGCGACGTACCAGGGTGTGATCAAGTATATGCTGCTCGTTATCCGCTGACCCCTTGAGCCCCATCATTCTGCCCAAGGCGTCCAGGGTGGCTGCTTGTTGCTGCTGCCCCAGCGCGGAGTAGACGATACGGTCATAGGCGCGGTGTCCAGAGGCGCGTCCTGCCGAATTTACGCCGCCAAAACCTACAATTACCGGTAATCGCTGCGTCGTCATGCTATTCCCCCTTGGTATCACGCTGTCTCGTGCGCAGTGTAAAGTTCACCGCTGGATATAAACATGTCTTATCAGACATATTTTATGGTATTTTAGACACATTCCTCACACCGGATTTCAACGCTGCCATGCACACTGCCGCCGCTGTACTCTACCCTCAGGCACTGGCCACCAGCATCACCCTCCCGATGGAGATTTTGCAGGCCGCCAGCCAGTTAGCCAGCGTCAAAAAACGGGGCAAGGCGCAGGTAAGGGTTATTCTGGCCGGCCGTGATCGCAAACAACTGCGACTGGCCAGCGGCGTAGTACTGAAACCCGACCGCACGCTTGCCGAGTTGCCACCACTGGATCTGCTGCTGCTGCCGGCCATCTGGCGCAACCCGCTGCCAGCCGTAGCCGCCGCCGCTGACTGGCAAGGCATACTTAGAGAGCAGGCTGCAAAGGGCACACGCATCTGCAGTGTTGGCACGGGCAGTTACCTGCTGGCCGAGTCGGGCCTTTTGTCTGGTAAATCCGCCACCACGCACTGGAATTATTTTGACCACTTTAGCGAACGCTACCCTGACGTGGAGCTCAAGACACGGCATCTGATCACGCAAAGTGACAACATCTATTGCGCGGGCAGCGTAAATTCTATCGCCGACCTCATGGTACACATTGTCGAAGAATGGTTCGGTAGTGTTGTCGCCAGAGCAGTAGAGACGCAGTTTTCCCCTGAGATACGCCGCAGTTTCCATGCCGCCTCATACCAGAGTGAGGCTGACAGCTCACATCACGACGAGGCCGTTGCTCAAGCGCAAGGGTGGCTGCAGGCGAACCTGACGGACCCTGTTTCCATCGCTCAGCTGGCTGAAAAAATGCAGATGAGTCCACGCACACTCAATCGTCGCTTCAAGAAAGCCACTGGTATTACTCCACTCGCATATCTGCAACATTTACGTATCACTGGCGCTCGTGAGCTCTTGCGACACAGCAATCTCGCCATCGGTGAAGTTGCGTGGCGGCAGGGTATTCAGGATGTCAGTTACTTCTCGCAACTGTTTCGCCGCCACTGCGGCGTAACTCCCCTCCAGTATCGCGAGACGGTTAGAGGAAAACTGTTTAGCCCGGAAACACCGCGATCCCTGCTTGAGTCATAGCCTGTTCCCCAGATAAACTGATGCGTTGTCGCTTACACTCGGTGCTGACGTTCCGCACTACGGCGCACGCCAATGGAGAGCCTAATGAAGAACTCGCCGGTCGTCATCATCAATGGTGCCCGCACCCCCATGGGTGGCCTGCTGGGCGCCCTCTCTTCCGTGGCGGCACCCGATCTTGGTGCAACAGCGATAAGCAGCACCGCAGAGCGCTGCGGAGTTGCACGCGAGCACATCGACGAGGTCTTCATGGGCTGCGTACTGGCTGCAGGGCTGAAACAGTGCCCCGCGCGACAGGCGGCCCTTGGGGCCGGCATACCCAACTCCACCGGCGCGGTCACCGTCAACAAAGCCTGTGGCAGCGGCATGCAGGCCGCAATTTTCGGCTACGACAGTATCGCAGCTGGCACCAATTCAGTGGTGATCGCTGGTGGGATGGAAAGCATGAGTCGCGCTCCCCATATGCTGTCCAGCGCCAGGGGCGGCATTGGCACTGGACACCGACAAATAACAGATCATATGTTCACTGACGGACTTGAAGATGCCTATACAGGCCGCGCCATGGGCAGCTTTGCGCAAGAAACGGCTGACTCGCGCGGTATAACGCGGCAGCAGATGGATGCCTTCGCGATCGAGTCATTAAATCGTGCAAAAAAAGCCGTTGAATCCGGAGCGCTGCGCGATGAAACTGCTGCAGTCAGGGTCAGGACACGCGACGGCGAAAGCGTAGTCACCGATGATGAACAACCGCACAAGGCTGTGCTGGAAAAAATTCCCACCCTGCGGCCCGCATTCGCTGAGGGGGGCACGATTACTGCAGCTAATTCCAGCTCTATCTCGGACGGTGCAAGCGCCCTGCTACTCACGAGTGAGGCCCGTGCGGACAAACTGGGGCTGGCTCCTATGGCCCGCATGCAAGCGCATGCCCGCCACAGCCAGGCACCGGGCGACTTTACTACGGCGCCTATCGGGGCTATCCGCAGACTCCTCGATTCCACAGGCTGGGATCTAGCTGATGTAGATCTGTTCGAAATCAACGAGGCCTTTGCCATGGTGACCATGATAACCATGGAGGAACTTGGTCTGGATCATGCCAAAGTCAACGTTAATGGCGGCGCTTGCGCTCAGGGACATCCTATAGGTTCGACCGGGTCGCGAATCATGGTTACACTGATGCATGCACTGGCTAAGCGCAGGCTGAAGCGAGGTATCGCTGCTCTGTGCATCGGTGGCGGCGAGGCCACGGCCGTCGCAATAGAACTTATCTAGTCAAACGTACAACCCGGCAACGCGTTGTATCATGGAGACAGTGAAATGGCACTGAGCAGCGTTCCCGACATCCTAGACGATATCCGCGCAGGAAAGATGGTTATCCTCATGGATGATGAAGACAGGGAAAACGAAGGCGACCTGATCATTGCCGCCGAGGCGGTAACCCCTGAAGTCATTACCTTTTTTTCCAGCGAGGCCTGCGGCCTTATCTGCATGCCGATAACCAAAGAACGCGCTCAGCAGTTACAACTCCCGCTGATGGTGCGCGACAATCGATCACAGCATGAGACCAACTTTACCGTGTCTATCGATGCGGCTGAGCGCAAAGGCCCGGGGATCAGTTCGGCACAACGCGCGCACACGGTTCTCACCGCAGCCGGAGCTACTGCGGAACCTACAGACATTGCACAACCCGGCCATATTTTCCCACTGGTGGCCAAACCGGGCGGAGTGCTGCGCCGCGCGGGCCATACGGAAGCCGGCGTCGATCTCGCGCGAATGGCGGGATTCGAACCAGCCGCACTTATCGTGGAAATCATGAACGAGGACGGCACTATGGCTCGCCGCCCGCAGCTTGAAGCCTTCGCTAAAAAACACGCACTGCACATTGGCACCATTGCTGACCTGATTCAGTATAGAGCGCTGCATGAGCAATCCATCGAGCTAAAAGATCGTAAAACCGTGCTGACAGACTTCGGCCCCTTTGAATTACATACGTTCCAGGATCTTGTTGACGACACAATCCACTACGCACTCACTCTGGGGGATATCCTGGAGAGTGAAGAAACCCTCGTCCGGGTACAGACTATCAACACGTTACGAGATATTCTTGGCACGCGCATCGAGGGCGCCGACACAGGGTGGTCTTATCGCAGAGCCATGGAGCATATCGCGGCGGCAGGCAAAGGCGCGGTAGTCCTCATCGGACAGGATGTGAGCACAGAGCAACAGCTCGCGGAGGTTCGACTCTTTCCCCAGCCCACAGGCGTCGGCGGCTCCGCCCCCGCCGAGGGCGTTCAGAACTATCGACTCATCGGCACCGGATCACAGATTCTAAAGCGCATTGGTGTCGGAAAAATGCGTCTCATGTCGGTGCCGATTCACTTTAATGCTTTGTCCGGCTTTAATCTCGAAGTCACGGCTTTCGCAAAACCTGAAGGTCACGTCGAATGATAAAAACCGTTACCACCCTAAAACGGAAAGCGGGCATATCTACTGCAGACTTCCGGGCCTACTACGAAGCGAACCACCGCCTCATCGGCGAAAAGTATCTGAGCGGTTATGCTACCCGGTACATGCGGCGCTACCTGGACCCTGTACTGGACAGCAATGGCGAGTCTGAGGAACCGGAGTTTGATGTCGTTCTGGAAATCTGGTTTCCCACTATGGACGCGTGGCGGGCGTGCGGCGAAATACTCTCCTCTCCCTCTGCATCGGCGGAAATCATACAGGACGAGGAGCGACTATTTGACCGTGCTCGCAAGCGCACCTACATGGTGGAAGAAGTAGAGTCTGAGATGCAAGAAGTCTGCACTTGAGTTGATGTCCCTTTGGGGGGTGAAATAGTTTATTACCCAGCTATACTCTAATCTGGATAAAGAGGAAAAAAAAATGAAAAAACGGATTCCTGCCTACTCGAATAAGCTGTCTGATTTAGCCCTCGATCGTCGACAGACACTGCGCTATACGCTGGCGACTCTCGGCTTAGCGGTTAGCTCTCCACTATTGACTGGCTGCAGCGACTCAAATGATTCCAACAACTCGAGCCGTCCACGCTCATTTACGTTACAAGCACCAGATGAGAATGGCATTGCACTGCCTGCGGGTTTCACTTCGCGCATTGTCGCGCGCTCTACCGAGGCAGTGGAGGGAACAGATTATGTTTGGCATAACGCACCGGACGGAGGGGCCTGCTTCGATGCTGGTGACGGTGGCTGGATCTATGTTTCAAATAGCGAGCAATTTGTCGAAGGGGCCGGGGGCGTCAGCGCCATTCGGTTTGATAGCAACGGCTCTATCATAGACGCCTACAACATATTGTCCGGTTCCACCGCTAATTGTGCCGGTGGGGCGACACCATGGCAGACATGGCTTAGCTGTGAAGAAAAATTTATAGGCGACCGTCTTGGATTAGTGTATGAGTGCGATCCCTTCGGACTCGAGCCACCGATCGCGCGGCCGGCGTTGGGCGCCTTTCCCCACGAAGCGGTTGCGGTCGACGATGTCATGCAAGCACTTTATCTGACAGAGGATTGGCCAGACGGCAAGCTTTACCGTTTTACACCGGATAACTACCCGGATCTTGACAGCGGCCAGCTCGAAGTTGCAGAAGTCATCGGCGATCCTATGACAGGCGCGTCCGTTAACTGGCTCACGCTACCCGATCCATCGGGCTTATCGGGGGACACTCGCCTGCAAGTACCCGAGAGCACGCCCTTCAACGGCGGCGAGGGTATTGTCTTCAAAGACGGTCTGATTTTTTTCGCAACCAAAGGTGATAATCGCATATGGTGCTACGACACTGTGGCGAACCAACTTGAGATTTTGTACGACGACGACCTCTATGAGGAGCCCGTGCTGCGCGGTGTTGACAATATCACCATCGCTCCCTCTGGCGAAATCTATGTCGCCGAAGACGGGGGTAGTATGCAATTGGTCGCGCTCACCAAAGGCGGCACACCCTATCCCATGGCCCAAGTGTTCGGCCAGGACGGCTCGGAGATTACTGGCCCAGCCATAATGGGTAACCGCTTGTATTTCAGCTCACAGCGAGGCACAGGTCCCTTTTCAGGAATCGGTGGAATCACTTACGAGATTACCGGTGATTTTGGCTAAGATGGAGACCACGCTGCGCGGCGCAACAGCCTATAGAGCAATCCGATAATACGATGGCTTGCTCGTTATGAACCTGAAGGGGTGTTACTGCCCGCTGGCTTGAAGTTTGTACTGACTGGCGTCCGTTACAAAATCCGCGTGACCATAACTCTCCAAAAGACGGGCAAGGCGATTGACTAGCAGATTATCCAGCGGCTGACGGAGAAATGGCACCATCATGCCGTATTTATAAAAAGTGGTGGTCGTTACAATAACCACAATCGCCGCCGCAGTCGCAATCTTATCGGGAAAGCGATAAGTCACGCCTATTCGCTCCGCACGAGCCGCCTTGCCCTCGCAAAAATTTCGGATGAAAAAGTACTTCGAAAATCCGCGCTCCATCCAGCGGTGCACCCGACCCCGCAGGGATGGGTCATCCAGCAGTTCAGCATTCATAGTGCCCAGCACAAGATCCCCACAGATATCGTCGTCATATTCTTCCTTTAATGACACTGTACGAGCCATCATAAGGTCAACAACTTCCTCCGGGGTCTCGCCCAGAAGCGCTTGCGGCAGGCCCAGTAGATGGCAACGGTAGCGAGCCATTTCAACTCGCGCCTGCTGCTCCGGCGTAAACTCCTTATGACCCTTGGCAAGCAATGCAAAGGACAACAGGAATATACCGATCAGTCCCGCCGGCATCTGGTCGACCTGCGGTATAGGAATACCATAAACACCCACATCCCAGCGACCAGACTGCATGATGTTAAAGCGCACCATCGAGTGCATTAAACGCACTTTAGCTGCCGCCTTGAAGCCCTTGCCATAACGGCTTAATGCGCCAGGCATCGCGGTGGAAGTGAAAAAACTCGCTGTTTCCAGCACACGTCGTGCTGACTTGGAGTCAGATAGGGTGCCCGTCATCGTCATAGGAAGAGCGGTATATTTATTCATGAACGTCGCCACGAAAGCGCCACGAATGGCGAAAGGAGAAACATTCGCAAGAGGAATACGCTCCTGCAAAGCACCTTTTTCGACCAAGTCCATATCAATCCAGTCAGGCACGACTTCCATTGCCTGAATAAAAGCGAATAACTCTTCGGGGGCATCGGGCACGGCCTCTACGCCGTCATCACAGGCACTATCGAGCATAGACACCAAGCGGCGAAAGCCATAACGCGGAATAAGCGCGGCATATGCATCTGCAACAGCGTCACCGGTCATGGTGTAATTACGCACGCTTTCAACATAGCCAGGGTTTTTTAGTGCGCGTTCGGCATACTCTTTAAGTCGCGGAGGGAGATGCCCGATACCGCTGTCATCGGCAAGGTAGCGCTCCGGCACTACAGAAAAATCGATATCGCCATAGATACCGGGCACTAAACGCCGCTGGTCAAGAACGTGCTCGGAATAGGTGAATGAACCCTGGTTGGACATTATTATTTTCTCTCCAGACTGCCGACCCTGCCCGAATCAATGTATATCTACTGATGGAAATGTCAATTCATTCCCTGCATTGCCGCCGTGTGCCGTCGTTTTTTACGCCGAGCGGCAATAACTCGCGTCAAATATTTCTGAAATTGGGCTTACGCTTCTCCATAAAGGCCGTGATGGCCTCGATATTCTCAGGTGAACCCGCCTGCCGCATCATTCCCGCCTGCTCTTCACTGATGGCTGCGTCAATCGCCGGCAAATGATGCAAACGAAGAGAGCGCTTTATTTCCTTCAGGGCATTCACCGGCCACTGGGCTATTTCCTGAGCCTTGGCAAATGCATGGTCAAACAGTTCAGCATCGGGGACAACGGCGGCGACAACGCCCTGAGCCAGAGCCTTCTGCGCATCGACCCAAGCGGCGGTGTAGAACATCTCTGCAGCCCGCTGGGCGCCTATATTAGCCTGCAGCATATAACTACTGCCCCACTCCGGCACGAGGCCAAGGCTTGCAAACGGCAGACGCAGTCGAAGACTGTCGCCGGCATATACGATATCTGCATGGAAGAGGCCCGTGGCACCACCGCCGACCGCCGCACCCTGCGCCGCCGCTACCAGGGGCTTATCAAATTCCGCCACTGCCCGCGCCGCTGATTCAAATGGGTGCTCTTCGCCCTCACCCATTTCACCAAAGCTTGCCAGGTCTACGCCGGCAGAAAAATTGTCCCCTGCCGCGCACCATAACAGACAGGCTACGCTGTCATCCTCCGAAGCAGCCCGAAAAGTGTCACGAAGACCGGCCCACATCTCGTTATTGATGGCATTTTTCTTTTCCGGGCGGTTGAAGGTAACCACCAACACGCCATCGCGATTTTCAGTCAGAATTAATTCACTCATGGGAACACCATTTTGGGGAAATCAGGAATGGAAGGTTACAGCATCTGCGACGCCCGCCCTGTCGGTATTACAGGCATTTGCAGGAGCGTCCAGATCGGGGTACCCGAAGGAAATACCGAAAATTAATTTGTTACCCGATGGAATATCAAGCTGCTCTCGAACGTAATCTGCTTGAAAACTCAGTGCCGTCTGGGGGCAACTCCCCATGCCGTGCGCCGTCAACGTCAGCATAACGCTCTGGGCATACATACCCAAGTCTGCTGCCTCGCGCAGGCCGAACGGTTCAGGCAGAAAAAGAAAAGCCACGTGGGGCGCATCAAAAAAGGTAAAGTTACGCATGAACTGATCGTGGCGCCCGGCCTTGTCCTCACGAGCAATGCCAACCGAATCGTAAAGTGCCTGCGCAGCGCCATACTGGCGTTCCTTATAAACCCCCTCGTAGGCACCGTCGTACGGAAAATCCATGGTAAATTTGCCGCTCATAAAGCGGTCAGGCATTTCAGCGCGCAGGCTTTCGAGCTTCTCGCCAGAGGCAACATGAGTCACCCACGGCTGCGTATTGCAGTTACTGGGCGCCTGCTGTGCAACGGAAAACACCTTTTCGAGAGTCGCGCTGTCGGCCTGCTGCGGCAGGAAGGCTCGCAGGGAGCGACGCCCGGCGACGATCCTGTCAAAAATTTCGGATTGCTCGGTCATGGCTTCGTTTCTCTACTGGTGGGTAACAACACATACGGGAGGTTACAGACAGGACTTGAGACTCACATCAATTACCCGTGAAGTTCGCCTTGCGCTTCTCCTTGAATGCTCTCATTCCCTCTTTTGCATCTGCCGAAGCAAAGACCGGGTTAGCCAGCTCGTCGGACTGCAGCATCGCCTGTGACTCCTCGACGTCGGTCTGAATCTCGCGCAAAGA
Organism: Candidatus Marimicrobium litorale; assembly: GCF_026262645.1. Taxonomy (NCBI): domain Bacteria; kingdom Pseudomonadati; phylum Pseudomonadota; class Gammaproteobacteria; order Cellvibrionales; family Halieaceae; genus Marimicrobium; species Candidatus Marimicrobium litorale. The sequence continues at coordinate 447,988 of NZ_SHNO01000001.1, read as the reverse complement.
GCGCGTAATCGCCTTCAGTGCCAACGGCCCGGTCTCCGCTATTTGATCAGCGATTTTCTTCGCCTCTGCAAGGGTTTCGCCCGCAGGCACCAGCCGGTTAACAAGGCCCCAGTCAAGCGCCTCCCGAGCAGTTACATGGCGCCCAAGCAGTACGATTTCCGCTGCCAAGCAGTAAGGGATTTGGCGCGGCAGGCGAATACTGGAGCCCGCCATAGGGTATAGGCCCCGCGCTACTTCGGTCACGCCAAAAGTGGCATTCTCTGCGGCGACACGAATATCGGTACCCGCTAGTATCTCAGTGCCACCGGCCAGGGCATAGCCTTCCACAGCAAGAATCAGCGGCTTACTGGGGCGATTATCCCGCAACAGGGCCTGCCAGTGCACATTGGGCACTTCTCCCATCAGGTTCATAAACTCTTCTGTAGAGCCGTGATCACCGTCTGCCCCCGCCTTTAAATCCATGCCAGCGCAAAAAGTATCGCCATTCGCGGTCAAAATCGCACACATCAGCGAGTCGTCCTCATCCAGACGCCGCCAAGCCTTATACATACCCAAGAGCATCTCCGGGCTGAAGGCATTTTTGGCTTCAGGCCGATTGAGCGTGACAATTAAGGTCTTGCCCTCCTGCTCTACGATACAGTTTTTTGTACTGATATCGAGTTCTGCCATAGTGTGGCTCCTGCTTAAATGGTCTTGTTGAAACGCTGCCGACCTGCACCAGGCAGCATCAGGCGATCTTGTACTCGCCGGATACGGCAATTTCCTTCGCTTTGGGGTAAGCCGGTTTGCCACTGGGCGCGCGAGGAATTTCCGGCACAATGTGAAGCTCACGAGGCACCTTGTAACCTGCTACGTGTTTTCGTGCCTCTTCCTGTATTGAATCCAGGCTGAGCACACTCCCCTTCCGCGCAGCCACCACCGCTGTGACCTTGCTGCCGAAACGATCATCCGGGGTATCGACCACAAGACAATCAAATACGTCCGGATGCGCTTTGACCGCTTCTTCGACCTCCTCCGGAAAGATTTTCTCGCCGCCCGAGTTAATGCAGTTGGATCCCCGTCCGTACACGGTAATTGAACCATCTTCTTCGAGACGCGCCTCATCACCCGTCAGCAGCCATGTCTTGCCGTCGACGTCGACAAAGGTCTTGGCAGTTTTTGCGGGATCGTTGTAATAACCGACAGGTATGTAACCGGATCGGGCAAAAATACCTGTCTCACCGGGCTTTACATGGGCGTGGGGTATGCCCTCTTCATCAGTAATCACATCCATAAAATCAGATTGCGCGACGTTGCCTAATCCTTTGACCTCGGATTTCTTTTCGCCACTGTCAAAACCCATGTTGCCGGATTCTGAGGAGCCAAAAGAATTCATGATAATGACGTTCGGAAAGCGTTCTTTAAACTCGCCCTGAGACGAGGCAGAGAACACCGCGCCGCCGGAACCTATACTGAATACGCTGGAGAGGTCCCAGCGGTCCGCGTTATCTCTTAGCGCATCCAAAAGAGGAATCGCCATAGCATCGCCGACGATCGATAGAGAGTTCACTTTTTCTTTTTCTACAATACCCCAAACCTCGGCGCCATCCAGTGAACGTTGCGGATTAAGGACAACACAGTTCCCACCTAACATCTGGATGATAGCGTACCACCAGCAGGCGCCATGCATGAGAGGCGCCAGTGCCATGCCCACGATCGCAAAGTCGCCGATACGACCGGCAATCTGCTCTGGCTCCGTAATAGGGCCGTCAGGGTGAAACCAGCCACCGCCGCCCAGTGCCGCATAAAACAGGTTCTTGTGCGGCCACATCACGCCTTTGGGCATACCTGTGGTGCCGCCGGTATACAGGAGGAATAGGTCGTCATCTGCACGCTCTTCGAAATCACGCGCATCGGACTGATCAGACATTGATGACTCATACTCGATGGAATTGATCGCCGAGGGATCTTCGCCAGACTCGTCACTCACATAGATCAGCGTCTTGAGGTCTGGGGCTGAGCCCTTCACCTCCGCAATATGCGGCGAGAACTCCTCGTGGTGTATGCAGGCGACCATGTCGGCATTGTCAAAAATATAGAGCAGCTCTTCTTGAACGTAACGATAATTTACGTTGATCGGCACCGCACGTATTTTGAAACATGCCATCATGCCCTCAAGATATTCATTGCAGTTATACAAGTAGAGCCCTACATGATCGCCAGGGCCGACGCCGCGCGATGTCAGGTAGTGGGCGAGTTTGTTAGCGCGCTGCTCCAACTCGGCGAATGTCGCTCGCTGATCACCACACACCAGGGCGGCGCGGCCCGGCACCTTGTCCGCGACCATTTCAAAAAGGTCCGCAATATTGCAATGCTTAGCCATGTCCTATTCTCCCTGCACGGTGCAAGCGTTGAAACCTGCCCCTTCACTGCTACTTGAAAAAAGGCGGGTGATGATCCGCCTCGAATTTACGTTCCCGAGTGCCAGGCACAGGCCTGCCCGATTGCCGCCGCATGCCGCGTAGGTCTCCGGGTATGGGCCTGTGTCAGGCCTTTTCTGCACCGACAACCCACATTGCAAAGAACTGCGCTCCGCCACCATATGCGTGTCCCAGAGCCAGTTTTGCGTCCGGCACCTGATGTTCGCCCGCGTCATTGCGCACTTGACGTGCGGCCTCAGCAAACCGAATCATGCCTGAGGCACCAATAGGGTTTGAAGACAACACACCCCCTGATGGGTTCCAGGGGATATCTCCGCCATCGAGCAATGAGGTAGCGCCCTCCATAGTAAGCTTCCAACCCTCACCTTCAGGCGCGAATCCAAGATTTTCAAGCCACATGGGCTCATACCAGCTAAAAGGGACATAGACCTCCGCAACATCCAGGTCTTTACGCGGATCAGAAATGCCCGCTTGTTTATAGACATCAGCGGCACAGTCGCGTCCCGCCTGCGGATTTACCTCTTCACGACCCGCGTACATGGTTGGCTCGGAGCGCATCGCAACACCGCGGATCCAGGCGGGAGGCTTGGGCGCTTTCTCAGCGAGCTCCTCGTTGGCGATCACCATGGCGCAGGCGCCGTCTGATGAAGGGCACGACTCGAGATAGCGAATGGGATCCCACAACATAAAGGACTCTGCCACCTCTTCCATGGAAATGTCCGGCAACTGAAGGTGTGCCAGCGGGTTGCGCGCACCGTGCAGACGATCTTTTACCGCGACCTTGATACCTACATCATGGGGTGCACCGCTGCGGCGGATGTACTCGCGGATAATAGGCGCAAAGTAGCCGCCAGCACCCGCGTTAAGGTGCGTTGAAAACGGTTGGGGGTTGGACAGGGCCCACATGGCGTTGGACTCTGATTGTTTCTCAAATGACACCGTCAGGACACGTTTAAAGGTACCGCTCTGCACGTGAGAGGCCGCGACAAGAGCCGTCGAACCACCCACAGAACCCGCCGTGTGCACTCGCAACATCGGCTTACCATTGCAGCCCAACGCATCAGTCAAATAGATCTCGGGCATGATAATGCCCTCGAACATATCGGGTGCCTTGCCAAGAATCACAGCGTCGATGTCGCCCCATGTCAGGTCTGCATCATTCAATGCGTTGACCGCCGCTTCACGCACCAGGCCCGCAATAGAGACATCGTTGCGCTTGGTGGTGTAACTGGTCTGGCCAATGCCGACCACTGCTGCCAAATTAGCCATTACGCTACCTCCCCTTTATCGAGTACTGCTACCAGGTTGTGCTGCAGGCAGGGGCCCGATGTTGTGTGAGCGACACCGCGTTCGGCATCACCGGCGACGATGCGATTAAACACCTCTCCTATTCGGGACAGCCCGGAGGCCATCATCAGGTTGCCCGCCAACACTCCTCCGGAGGGATTTATATCGGTATCCTCACTCAGGCCAAGCGCGCGAGAAAGAATCAATTCCTGGTGACTGAAAGGTGCATACAGCTCCGCCACATCCACTTTGCCTTTGCCCATACCGGCGTTTTCAGCTGCTTTACGGGTAGAAACCGAGTCAGTGAGATCACGCATGCCCGGGTTATGGCTTTCAATAATATGGTCAATCCCACTAATAACCGCGTACGGCTTACCCCACGCCTTCGCTTTTTCAACTGTACAGATCACCACCGCACTGGCACCGTCGGAAACCGGACAGCAATCGGAACGCCGCAGTGGCGAAAGATAGGTCTCTTCCGCCAAAATATCATCAGCCGTGACATCGCCCTTCAGCTGGGCGTGCGGATTATTGAGCGCATTGCGCCGCGACCGCGCCACGACTTCCGCCATATCACGCTCAGTAATCAGGCCCTGGTCCAGCATCATACGAGCCTGCATTGCTGCCAGCGAGATTGTGTCCACCCACTGCGGCGCAAGATAGTAAGGATCGAGTTGCTGTGACAATACGATCGGCAGCTCGCCAGGCGACGATTTTCCAAAACCATAGATGAGCGCGGAATCGGCATGCCCCATACGAATCTTCAGAATCGATTCGTACAGCGCCCAGGCAGCGTCCATTTCGACATGGGATTCCTTGATCGGGGGCACCGCGCCCAGGGCATCTACGCCCAGAACAAATGCGAAGGCCGCTCCCTGCAAGTAATCGCAACTGCCAGAACAGACAAAGTCCACATCTTGTGCATTGGTAATACCCACCTGCTCAAAAATCCGTCCGAGCACAGGAATAATCAACTCGACTTCGTTCAGCGACCCCGCATCGGATACACAATCGGACTGCTGATAGCCCACTATTGCAATGTCTTTCATTCTTTAGCCCTCCAGGCCTGTAACCGGTAACTTACCAATTTTTTCGATGGGCACATCCGGCTCATCGATCGGCTTGAAGTACTTGATGTTGTCCATGGCATAGTCCCACTCTGCCTCCGGCTTCCACACCGCCTGCACACGCTGACCTATATGAACGTCCGCATTGTCGCACTCACTCATCAGGTGAATAAAGGAAATGTTGGCACCGTCAGGCACGAGGTTTGCCACGACAAAGGGCGGTTCAATGGGATTACCCGGGATAGGGATAGATACAATTGTGAAAGACTGCACGGTGCCTTTATCGGCCAGTTCCACTTCTTCCTCGGTAGGCACACCGCAGCCGGCACAGGCACCACGCGGGGGCACATAGACCTGCTTACACCTCGGGCAACGCTGCCCGGTCAGTACGCCTTCTTTCACTTTGGCCAGAAACCGCGTCGGCGCGGCCCCAGCGGTAAAATTGTACTTGAGATAAATGGGCACTTCGATGCCGGTAACTACTTCGTTTTCTTCGCTCATGACATAACGCTCCTAGATCAGCTCAAAGCAGCGGATATCGGTGATAAAACCTTTCGTTTCATCAGCCCAGACCGCCCTTACGCGACTACCGGTTGCTACGGTATCTTCGCTGTCTGCTGCAACACAGTGCACCATGGGCACATCTGCGCCATCCAGCTTGATCATCGCCCAGGCAAAGGGCCTGTCCATCGGGTGCGCCTCGCGAGGGTGCTTGACCCAGGCAAAGCTCACGATATCGCCTTCCTGCCCTACGTCGACAAAATCAGAGAGCTCCTCGGCGGTGTCCGGATCATATTCCATGGGCGGCACAATCACCCGGCCGTCACTGGCCTTGATGCCAACGATCTTGCGTTTCTTGAGCTCGGTCAGAAAACGCCCGACGACCGGCCCGGTAGAGCGTGTGTAAGTGAAGCCAAGCTCGAATGCCTGGTTGAGGGTTTCCGGTTGCGACACAGTCCCATACCTCCCTAGTAAATGCGTTAAAGGGATGCCAGTATCGGTGAGGCGTTGACCTCACTCAATGACACAATGGATCATGTACAACTGACATTTCAGATCATTCACGCTGCCTGACCGCTACAACCGTGCTGTCTGGAGCCAAAGTAGGTCAGGGGTTGCCATTCTTGTACCAGCCGCGCCAGAATGCGGTAACGGCGTCCCCGGCGCCTGGAAAAAGCCCATAATACGAGCGCTGGTCGAAAGACCATTCCAATTCAAGCAGGAGTAAATTTATGTCAGTCTCGGCAGCAGGTTACTTGAGAATTTCATCAGCGGATGTCGGCGCCTGGATGGATTTCGGCACGGGAGTGCTGGGACTAATGGATGCGGTAAGGGAGGATGCCGATGGCGCACGTTTTCTACGCATGGACGACCACCCGTTCCGATTCATGATTGAGCCGGGAGACACGGACAAATTACTGGCTGCAGGACTCGAATGCCCAGATCGCCATGCATGGCAGAACACGCTCAACAGACTGGAAGATGCAGGCCACTCGGTCATGGTCGGATCGTCTGACGAAGCAAAACGCCGCTGTGTCACCGAGTTTGCCTCACTGGAGGACCCCGCAGGCAATACACTGGAGTTGTACTGGGGCCGTGAACTGGACTACACGCCGCTGGTGTCGCCCGCCGGGATCCCATTTTTTGTCACCAGCGATCAACAAAGCGGAGACCTGGGCTTCGGGCATATGGTGTTACCGGCCCCGGATATCGAGACGGCGACTGCGTTCTATACGGAACTCATCGGCACTGGCATTACCGACATTTTATACCCACCCGGCATGGGTGGCCTGAAGATCAACTTCATGCACACCAATAACGCGCGCCAGCACTCGATCGCTCTGTTCGGTGGAGAACATCCGCTGGGCATCGTACATATGATGATCGAGGTACCCAGCCTTGACGAACTGGGCCAAGCCATGGACCGGGCCAAGGCCGCGGGTGCGCACTTCTTGGCCACGCTGGGAAGGCATGTGAACGACAACATGTGCTCCGTCTATATTCTCGCCCCCGGCGGTATCGCCGTCGAATATGGCTACGATGGTCTCCTGATCGACCCCGAGACCTACGTGGCCACGGTCAGTTCAGAGGGCGACCTGTGGGGCCACGAGTACAACTTCCCAGGCGTATAAGCGCGAGGCGAGCCCTCGCTCGCGGCGCTACGCGAACTCTGCGGCGCCACTGCTTGCGCCGGTCAACGCGTTACAGCGCGCTGCGGATAGCCTCAACAGAACCAATGGTTTCCATAGCGTCATGCAGGCGCTCAAGTGAGGCCATGACGTAACTAACCGGTTGCCAGGCGTCGCCCATAGCGAGCGTCACGGTCGCGCCGACCCAGACATACGCCGCGTGCCATTGATACTGCTGCCACAATTCTTCCAGTGAAGGCGGTTCAATCCCACGCATCTGCAACTGATTCCGATAGTGCGCCAGCAAATCCCCGGCGGCGTTACGCTGATCATCACTCGACAGTGTGCCCGCGAGGAAATAGCCTATATCCCGCATGGCGGGAGCCTGCGCAACCAGCGCCCAGTCGAGGAACCCCGGTTGGTCGCCGTCATAAAAAAGATTGCCGTCATGCACATCGCCGTGAATCAATGTGGGCGTTCCCCGCCGCCATAACTGATGAATCGCATCAGCCTTCGACAGGTATAGATCAGCCATTTCTCGGAAGACCGCCGGCATGGCGTCAGCGTGTTGATCCAGAGACAGGCCTACCAGTTCAATTGCGATTTCGTGCTGCAAGGGCGGCTCTACCCATGACAAATCGGTCGAGAAACGAGGCGAGTCCCAGTAGGCTGCGTGAAGACTAGCGAATGCATTCAGGACTTGCTTCACGTACTCCAGGGAGTAACGGCTACTGGCATTGTCGAATGTACAGTCGCTATCGACCAGATGCTCAAGCAACATAAGGTAGTCTTCACCCTCTTCGTCACTGTGAGCTGCATAGCTGCGGGGCACTCGCACCGGCACCTCACTGGACAATACCTCGTAGAACAGCGCCTCACGTTTGCCCATGCCCGCAGACGTGACAAATGCACGCTGCATTTCATCCTCTGGCGGAAATTTGGCAAACAGGCGGGGCGGTAGCGTATCGTTCAGGGTGTCCAGCTCGAGTACCGCGCGCCCAGTGGTGCCGTCATGTGCATCGACGACCCTTGTTGCCAGCACAGACGCGCCCAGCAATTTAGAGAGGCGATCGCTCTGCAGCGCCTCGGCAAGAGAGTGCTTAGCAGGGGGTGCCTGACTCACAACTCAGCCCTCGCGTGAAGAGACAGCACTCAGCGCACCTCGACGGTGACAGGAATCCAACGGTTGAGAATATAGCGCAGGGCACCGTTACCTTTCAGCGTAGTCAACGCCTGGTTCAGCGCACCTGCCAATGCGGTGTCGTCCTTACGCACAGCCCAAGCCAGCTGCTCATTTGTCAGCGGCTTATACGTACTGATCAAATCACTGTTATCGGAATTGGTCGCCAGCTGCCAGCTGGTCGGCGCGTCGTGTATGTAGAGATCAATCTCACCCGTGCGCAAGCCAGCGAAAGCCGTATCGGGATTATCATAAAAAACTACCTGCGCTCCGGTGAGTTTTTCCTTGGCAAAGGCAGCTCCAGTTGTGCCTGGCTCGACACCGATGCGAACACCTGATTTATAGACAGACCATGGCTTCGAATAGGTTCCCACCTTTTCGACACTCATGATAGCCATCTGGCCTATTTCCATATACGGCTCGGTGAAGGTGACCTCTTCAGTGCGGGCGGCCGTGATACTCATACCCGTCATGATGATGTCGATATCACCCCTGTTAAGCGCCGGAATCAACTGCTCAAACGGCATTTCGACCAGTGTTATCGGCTTGGCCAGTATATCGCCCACGGCTTTGGCATTATCTGCCTCAATACCCAAAAAACGACCACCCTCCTTGAAGATTAACGGTGGATAATCAGCGGAGACACCCACCTTCAGCGCAGCGGCGGCTGTGCCCGCCGCGCACAGGGCCATAATCAATGCGAACACCAGCGTACGAAACATGCGCTATCCTCAGTTTGTTGGCCAGATAAAAAATGGCAGCCACAATGTAACATCCACCGTAAAGGGAAGAAAGCCACCAACACGCTCTGGGTGATTAGCGCGCTGCCTTGACGATTTGGTCATCGTTTGCCATGCTTCTGACGCCCATGGTAATGGGCAACATACTTCACAACTACAGGATTATCCGCAATGATTAGAGCATTCAAAGCAACCTCCATCCTGCTACTACTCGGTCTGGCAGCCACCTTCGCCCAGGCAGATGAGTACGCCAGCACCATAGAAACATTTCGTAACGCCGGCGAGAGCGGTCAATATTTTGACACCTCCGTCGGTTATGCAGTCTTTCCAACCATCGGTAAAGGCGGCATTGGCATCGGCGGCGCGTACGGCAAGGGACAAGTGTACAAAGGCGGCGAGCTCATAGGAAAATCGAGCATGGCTCAGGCCACTATCGGTTTACAACTGGGCGGGCAGGCGTACAGCCAGATCATTTTCTTCGAAAATGACGCCGCACTCACCGACTTCACAGCGGGAAACTTTGAATTCAGCGCCGAAGCCAGTGCCGTTGCGATCACCGCAGGCGCTTCCGCTACGGCTAGCACCGGCGGTGGCGCATCCGCTGGCGCCAGTGGCGGCAAAAACGATGCCACTACCACTTCTGCGGGCTACCGCAAGGGTATGGCTACATTCACAGTAGCCAAGGGCGGCCTGATGTACGAAGCGGCGCTCGGTGGCCAGAAGTATAGCTACGAAGCTCTCTAGGTAGATATCAGAAAAGAGAAAGGCCGCGTTTTACGCGGCCTTTTTTACCCCAGTGTCTGTGCCTACCATGACTCACCGAAGGGCCGAATAACGACATCGAAGGTCCAGCTAGACTGCGGCTGATGCGCAATATGAAAACATTCGGCGGCAATATCATCCGGGTTGGCGAAAAAATCATCGGCATGATCCGGCAACATTTTTCGTGTCCACGGCACATCGATAGCAGCATCGATCGCTACGTACGCGACATGCACCCCCTTGGGACCCAGCAGGCGCGCCGCGGACTCCAGCAAAATGCGTTGGGCGGCCTTGGTTGGCGCGAAGCTGGCGAAATTAGCGCGGCCGCGGTATGCCGCAGTGTTTCCCGTCGCGAGAATAGCGCCCCTGCCCGCCTCGACCATGGCAGGACCAAAACTCTGCACAAGCTGCAACAACGCCGTCGTATTCACCCTGAAGTTGTGCTCCAGTAGATCAGGATCCAGACTCAGCACATCGCCCGCTCCTCCCCCGACCGCGTTATGAACAACCACCTGCGTATCACCCAGAGAGTTGATTTCGCCAATCGTGGCAGCCAGTGCTTCTCGATCAGATACATCACAGGAAAAAGGCATGGCCCCGGGTACGGCTGTCGCCAGCGCCTCAAGTCGCTCTTCATCGCGCGCGATCATCGCTATCCGATAACGCTCCGAGAATTTCCTCACCAATGCAGCGCCGGTTCCCGGACCCACACCAGTGATCACACATACCGTTTCGCGCATATACAGTCACTCAATGTTAATAGGTAGCCAATCGTTACGCCGGCAGTTTCTCCACCACTCCCTTGTCACCATCCAGCCGTATACGGTCACCCGTTTGGAGATAAACTGTGCCCTCCCGGGTATTTACCACACAGGGCAAGCCGTATTCCCTGGCGATAACCGCACCATGGGACACCGCACTGCCGAGATCAGTCACCAACCCTCCGATTAAACTGAAGTAAGGTGTCCAGCCAATATCAGTGATCGGTGTAACAAGAATTTCTCCCGGCTGCAGAGCGGCGGCCTCTGCCAGAGTGTGGGCGACCCTCGCCACTCCTTCGATCACACCGCGAGAGGCAGGCCGACCGTGCAGGACACCGTCGGCCGAAATCAACGAGCGTTCTTCTAGCGGCTGCGGCGCGCCAACGGATATTTCAGGGAACTCGAAAGACTGCTGGTAATGCAGCGCCTCGCGCCGGGCTAGCGCCTGTTCGACCGCAGTAGAACCAGATCCCGCAACCAATCCGGGAAGTTCGTCAAAACTAAAGAAGTTGACAAGATCGGCCTCGGGCAATGCGCCCTCAGCCTGCAGCCGCTGACCAAGATGCTGGAAGGCTAGCTTAAATTGATGGGCCACAGCAACGAGTTGTGACTTGGTATGCTCGCGACGGCGAATCGCATCATGCGCCTTCGGCAGGACCCAGCGTAAGCCACGGGACAACTGCGACCACTCTATCGATCCTGCCTGTGGCTGGCGGAGCTCCCCGGCAAGCAATCGCGCATTCACTGCGGCCTGCATACTCTGGATCAAAGGCTCAGCACTCTCGCCCCATGCAGGATCACGCATACACAGTTCACGATATCCTCGGTGCCCGTTCTCCTGCAGGAACGTGGCGAAAGCGGGACTTAACTCAGGCTCATTCTGCAGCCAGGCCAGTGCGTCCTCCGGTGTCGCTTCCCTGAAGCGATCAGGCGCGTCAGCGTGCGCTGCAACGCGATCCACCACGGCATCCAGCTTCTCCAACATCACCGCACTTTCCACCCCGGTAGCACCCGACAGCAATCGAACCGCCTCGCTTTGCTCCTCACTCGTACTGTTATTAGATCGTCCAGACACCATGTTCTCGACAATTGATGACAAGAAACCGGACAAGGCCGAAGATTGGATATGAACCGCCATGGCACGATTGAAGAAATCTGCCTTGCCTTCGATTTCAGACCACATCGCTCGGCTACTGTCCTTATGCTCTACTCGGAACGTGGCAAGATCATCGCCAAAACGCTCGACGACAGAGGGCGCTTTCAGGCAATAGCGCAGAAGCCTGGCCGTATTGAATATCCGTCGAGGTAGCGATTGTGGTGGCAACGCCTTCAGTTCAGGAATCACACGACCACACAATGCTTGACCCGTTTGTTCTACGGTAGAACCCAGCACTGCCGAGGACATCACCACGTTACCCGTCAGGTTTAAGAACAAATGACCAAAAGCCCAGGCGGTAATTTGCCAATCTGGCTGAATTCGGGGCCTGGCCCCCACAGCAACCTGCATATGCTGCAACCCGTAATCGATACCCCAGCCAGTAAAAGATCCCGTCAGGGGACATACAGCGCCAGGCATCATTTCGCTCACATTGCTAATAGTGAGCACATCGTCGGGACGCGGTAGTGGGGTATCGAATGCATTAAGGTCCGCGGGTAGCGTCGTCACTGGCCGTGCCTGTAACCAGAAAAGGGTTCCGTCCTGATCGATCGCCCATTCCAAATCCAGAGGCTGGCCCTCGTGGCGCGCAGCGCTGCGTGCACCGACTGCGATCGCCTCGATTTCTGCATCACTGAGCAGTGGTTCTGAACCTGCCAGCTGCCGCCCCAGTATGTGACCACCGCTATCAACGCGATAATGATCAGGTGTCGCCTCACCACTCACGAGTTTTTCTCCTAACCCTGCGACAGCGTCGACCACGAGCAGATCACGGCGCGCGCTCACTGGATCGGCCGTGAATACCACACCCGCTGCCCGCGCATCGACCATCACTTGCACCACGATATTCATACCGACAGACTCAACGTCGGCCTGCTCACGCTGATAACTGTGGGCCCGCTCACTGGAGAGAGAATCGACGCAACGGTCTATTGCTTGCAGCAGAGCGTCCATGCCCTGCACGTTGAGCACTGTCTCGTATTGCCCGGCAAAGGAAGCATCCTCGCCGTCCTCCCCCAGCGCAGATGACCGCACCGCCACCGGCCCGGCCCCGATATCAGCATAAAATTTGGACAGCGCCTCAGGCTGCTCTCCGACGCTCGCGTTACGCAGCACAAACGCAGGAGGAACGGGTAGGCCCATGCTCACGAGACGCGCCAGACCGTAGGCCTTGCCACCCACGCTTGCATCGCGTATTTCGTCTAGCGATAAAACGTCAACACTCACTGCAATACACCTCGCAAAAATAATTCACAATTTCGACCGGCGTAGACGAAGTCATCCACGACCCATAATGGCTGCCTCATCCTGTAGTACGTCATGCACCACAGGATGCGCCTTGACTCTCTCGACGAATCCAGAAAAACAGGGCCAACGAGCAGCATCCAACTCATAGCCTGCGTAGGCAGCGTTAACAAAAGGGCTCATAAGACTCATGTCTGCGATCATGAAATCGCCGAACAGATAGTCCGACTCCGGCACCCGTGTTTCCAGATAATCCAACAAAGGCGGCAACTGCTTGTTAATAATTTTCTCAACAAGCTCCTCATCGGGCTCCTGCTTTAATACCATCGGGCGCATAAAGCGCTGAAAGAAAATACCCGCGGCAAGTTCCGCTATACGGGTGCCTCCCAATTCCTCGTACCAACGGGCCATCGCCCGGTCGCCGCTGTCCCGCGGATACAATGGCGGCTCTGGCTGACTATCCTCAAGGTACTCACAGATAACCGTTGAATCACAAATTGTTAGCGCTCCGACCTGCAGTGTCGGTATCTTACCCAACGGATTTAACCTGCGGTATTCTTCATCTTTTGTGAAAGGCATTTGCTGCAGCTGCTCATAGGAAAGACCCTTAATTTTTAAAGCCACAAGAACCTTTCTTACAAAAGGAGATGCTGAAGCACCGTGCAATACCATCATTTTTAACCTCCTCAATTGACCCGTTTGTGTAAAGCCAACTCAGCTTTATGCGATGGCTGGCCCGCGGCCACTCAAACCACGACCTGTTATCGCTCCCAATGTTATATTTCAATACTGATCAATGGTTCATCTCGCCCAACTACTGATGCTAACGAAAACGCAGTACCTTGTCTTTTAAAGGACGCAACCGCAGATTCAGGAAATCGATAATAAAATTCTGGTATACGCGCCAGGGGAGGCGCCTCCCCTGGCGAGGAAAATTGTCCATAGCACGCAAAACGTAGCTCGATGTGAAGTCGATCATAGGGTCCTCCTCGACTTCACCGCTTGCCATAGTGGGCACAGCCACCGTGGTGCCGGTGCGCCGCATACGATTGAGAATTCGGCATACAAACATAGCAGTAAGATCTGACTTCAATGTCCAGGATGCGTTTGTATAACCGAACACCTGCACTAGGTTAGGCACGTTAGCCAGCATCATGCCCTTGTAGACAAATAGATCATGCGGCTGCATGTCCTTACCATCGACGGTCAAAGAAGCGCCGCCAATGAACTGCATATTCAGGCCCGTAGCCAGCACGATGATATCCGCCTTGAGGTCCTGTCCCGACTTCAGGTGAATTCCCGTTTCGGTAAAATGTGAAATATGGTCAGTTACCACTTCAGCACGCTTGCTGCGAATAGCGTCAAACATATCCCCATCAGGTACAGCACACAGACGCTGGTCCCAGGGGTTATAAGTGGGCGTGAAGTGCTTGGCGATATCGTATTCCTCACCCAGCTGTTTGCGCACCTCTCCCAGAAGCAGCTTTTTCACAAAATGGGGCTTGCGCCGAGACAGATTGAAGATAAATATCTGTAACACAACACGCTTCCATCGCACAAGGCGGTACACCCAGGATGACGGAAGCTTACCGTGCAATTTGCTTGACCAGGAGTCCTCTTCCGGGATCGACGCAATATAGGTGGGGGAGCGCTGTAACATCGTAGTGAGCATCGTGTCCCGAGCCAGTTCCGGCACCAGCGTTACCGCCGTCGCGCCGCTGCCGATAACCACTACCCTCTTGCCTTTATAGTCCAAGTTTTCCGGCCAATGTTGAGCGTGGACAATAGTGCCTCTGAAGTCGTCACGACCCGTGAACTCGGGAGTGTAGCCCTGCTCGTAATCGTAGTATCCGCTGCACATCATCAGGAATCCGCAGCGAAACTCGATGTCCTCTTCCCCCTCCCGCTGCACAGAAACCGTCCAGCTGCTTGTAGCAGATGACCAACTCGCACCGATTACCCGGTGGCGATAGCGTATATGTTGATCAACCGCAGTCTCCGACGCCGTCTCTTTTAGATAGCGCAGTATCGAAGGACCGTCGGCCAGGGCCTTGCGCTCCGGCCAGGGTTTAAACGTGTATCCCAGCGTGTACATATCACTGTCGGAACGGATTCCCGGATAGCGAAACAAATCCCAGGTACCGCCAAGACGCTCGCGGCTCTCGAGCAGCAAAAAACTGCGATCTGGGCACTCTTTCTGGAGATGCCTGGCGCTGCCAATGCCGGACAGACCGGCGCCGACTATCAATACATCCACATACTCTGTGTCAGTCATATCCTAATGCTCTAAAAGCGCGCTGTTCCGGAAAAATCACCGGGGTACTCTGGACTATATGACGCCACCATTCAACCGATTTGCACACGGCGGAGTTTTACCGGGACGCCCGCGTTTAGCGCAGGACGCGCGAACACTGCTCTAGAGTTTTAACGCATGACGAGGGGCACATGAAGAATAATGACACGTGTAAAGCGACCCGGCTTACATCTATAAAAAAAGAAATCGACAATCCGCGCCCGGCGCAGGATTGTCGAGGGTTGGAGCCAGCCTAGCGTAGAGTGCCCACATGAATGTCAACCCGCCGGTTAAGCGCACGGCCTTCTTCTGTCTCATTGGATGCAACGGGGTCAAGCTCTCCCCTGCCCATCACATCGATAATGCTGCCATTAATGCCCCGGCTGACGAGGTATTGATAAACGGCTTGGGCACGTCTCTCAGACAGCTTCTGGTTATACGCCTCGGAGCCCATACTGTCCGTATAGCCTACAAGATCAATATCCTTAACAGACAGGCCCTTGCTCTTTATAAGCTGATCCAACTTCGCGAGCTCCTGCCTACCTGACTCTTTAAGAATGGCTTTATCGAAATCAAACAGGGTAGAAGCAGACACTGAATGTGTCTCATACTCGACTTTCGACAACAATGTATTTGCCACGTAGTTGGTTAGCGCATCGCCCGAGGCCGCGTCGTCCGCCGCTATCGCACTGTCACAACTGTCGGCATCGGTGAGAGCACTTATCATAGCGTCATGTTCTGTATCACTACCGATCTTCACTGTATGCAAACAGAGCTTACCGGGGTGCTCTTTACGTAAAAGAGTCAAACTATCAGCCACTGCATCAGGGTCATCCCAGTTAAAGTCGCTGACAATAATAACCGCCACCTGGCCAGGATCATTGACTGCACCTGCCGCCTCTCCGGGCGCCAGCAAATCGGTATTCAATGACAATGCATCGACGATGGGTGTTGTGCTGGCAGCGCACTCGATGGAACCCAGCGCGCTGGCGAAGTCGGCTTTGTCGTAAGCCGCAGGCCCGTACAACTGGGAAGCTACGCCATAACCAATACAGGTGCCCGTCGCGCCCTTACCAAAGGTGATAATAGCGGATTCAAATTTCAATGGCGGAACCGTATTGTTGAAACTCGCTGTCCAGTCTTGCGCGTCGTAGATCCGCGGACGACCAGAATCGTCATTGTTCATCGACCCCGATGCATCCAGCAAAACAACAAAGGTGTCGGCCCTCTGCACATAACCCGAGAGGTCGATCGCATTCGACTGGGATGCAACGGGTGTATAGGACACACTACTGCACGCTGCGAGCGCGCCGAGCGCAACTCCCGCGATTGGCCGCACCAACACATTCCTCAACATAAAACTCTCCTGTCTCGTCATATCATTTCAAACCCCAACTCGACTCCTCTCGAAAGGACACATGTCCAAACACGAGTAGCGGTTTATCGCAGAGAAGAGAGTAAAGCACAGGGCCGGGCAACTGCAAAGTAGCAGGCGAACCAATCGCGCCAACGCGACAAGCACGGTAATGCGAGATGGACACACTCAGCCGACAGCCACAGGCGGCGTTGCACTAATATGGTGCGGATTAATAATCAGGACAACGTGCTACGAGCTGCGCACAACAACCAGCACAAGGATCAAATCCGCTGCATATCGCTCAGTCTGCCGGGCAGAGCGGTCAGGCAGACAGACCGGTGAAACGCGCAATCTTTTCCGGATTGAGATAAGGGTCGAGTAAGCTGTGGTCATTACGAAAGCGAATATCGTTGCCAATTTGTCGCAACTGATCCAATGGCATCGGCGTTCGTGTCAAACGGTACAGCTTGTGATAATAATCATAGGTCTCACGGGAGGGTTGTTCATCAGAACTCGCGATCGCGTTGGGCTCTTTCTTGGACGCTTTGTTCTCGTCGCTCATCATCGTAAAGCTGTAAGTCGGAAACGTAATCATCTCGCCAAACGCCACGCACTTGAGTTCCTTCGGAAATTCGATAAGAAAATCGAAGGTTTGCCGCAAGTCTTCCTCACGGTCAAACTCGTTGATCGTGATGAGGTCAAAAAAGCCTGTCAGACCCGCCTCGACAATCTCTTTGCCCGCCTCGATTACACGAGCCATCTTGGTCGGTCGGTTATAGTACTCTTTGAGAATCCGCTCACTACCCGACTGCACGCCCATGGTGATGGAGACACAACCCGCGTCCTTGAGCTGCTTCATCATCCTCAAGTTATGTGTCGTCGGGTAGGTATAGCACCAAAATGGCATCCCGATCTCTTCCTTATAGCGAGGCAGGAAATCATCCAGCCATCGAGGGTTAACTGTGAAAACATCGTCGTAAAACAGGATGGTCTCGATATCGAGATTTTCTTTGGCCCAGCGCAATTCTTCGATTACTACATCGATATCGCGACGGCGCAGAGAATCCTTTTTGCCAAACATTTCCTGGTAACGACTTTCAATACAAAAAGAGCACGAAAATGGACATCCGCGCTGTGTCATGATGGGATATTCCTTTCCCAGATTGCGCGGGAACCGACCGCGAACAGCACGCTCCTTGCCTATATGCACATAGTTTTCCGTCCTCCAGTCGGGTATCGCGATGTCGTTCAGAGGCAGGTTGGATCGATTAGGGTTCTTGTGTATCTCTCCGTTGTTATCCCGCGCCCAGGTGCCCTCGATGTCTAGCCAGCTATCTCCCGAATCGATGCGGTTAGCCAGCTCGACAATCACCTCCTCACCCTCGTTGATACAGATCAGATCCGCATGCGGAATGCAGCTCTCTGGCTCAAGTGTCGGCGCAGGACCACCCCAGATAATTGGTACATTGAAACGCTCTCGTATTTTCTCGGTTACAAGGGCGCTTTCATCAATGATGCCTGAATACAGACTGAAACCTATGGCATCGGGCCTGAAATCTTCAAGCGCCTTAAACAGTAAATCGAACTCGAAATCGGTGAAGGGGGTATAGCAATTCCAGATGACTTCCCTACCATCTACAGAAAACAACAGGCCGGAAAAATCTGCCACTTCGTAATTAACCGAATCCTCAAGAGTATGGTCTTCATAGTCCCTGAAATAGTAGACCCTGGACTCATGTCCCGCTCGGATCAACTCTCCCGACAATTGAGCCGGCGCGAGATTGAGACCAGTAAATAGCTTAATTATTGCAACACGTGCCATCTGTCTACTCCGAGCAGGCCCCACCAAACCGGCCTGCATGATTGTGTCCATCCAGGGTCTTTCTCATGACCCTCTGTGGCGTACTTTTTTATGCGGCGACCTGTACCGAAATGCACTGGCAACCGTTTCTGTCAGCGTTACCTAAAAACCACCGAGTTTTGTCAAGTATAGGTCGTTTCAGGCGGGAGATATACCCTGGGCCCCAGAGTTGGGAGGCAGGTCCGCCTCACTCAACCAAAAACCGCCAATTCGGCACAGAATCCGCACTCCCGTGGGCGTCATAACATCGGGGGCGACTGGGAAAACCTTAAAGACATAGTATTTGTGCGGCTATACTCCCGTTAGGCCATCCGGTCCGATCGTAACCAGGCCAGCAAGCCCTGAGCGTTCAGTTGCAGATCAAAAGCCAACGCCTCCGCCCAACAAACTGCGCTCTCTCCGTCACCGATATCCCGCAAGAGGGCCAGTGAATATTCGCCCAGTTTCGACTGCAACCGCTCTCCGTTGTCGCCGCAATCCCGGGCCATTTCGCAGTAATCCTTCACCTGCCGGCGCAGCAGGGCCGCCGTCTCCGGGGCGTAGTCCAGCCTACCGAAATGAGTGAGAAATATAAAACGGGGGTTATAACTGTCGAGCACATCCAGGGAAGTGGCGAAAGCAACTGGATCAAACTGGCTGGGAGTGGTCGACGGCAGCAAAAAATTTCGCTCGCCGAAACGACACCAGGGGTAAGAGACCCCGAACATATCGCCACTGAACCAACCACAGCTGGTGGCATCCCAGATACAGGCGTGGTGTTCCGCGTGCCCTCGCGTATGCCGGAAAAGGAGGAGGCGCTCACCCAGATGAACAGTTTCTCCATCCGCCACCGCACGTATACGCGCTTCATCAACTGCTCGAATTTCACCGTAAAGCTGCTCGAACAATTCATCGCCATATACGGACCTCGACGCGTCTATTAGACGCGCGGGGTCTGCCATATGACGAACACCCCGCGGATGAACCAACAAAGTCGCGCAGGGAAACAGTGACATCATTAGTCCCGCCCCCCCGGCGTGGTCCAAATGCACATGGGTCGGAATGATATAGCGCACCTGCTCGGGACGAATGCCGCGCGCATCGAGCAGGGTGGTTAGCCTGGCTACACTGTGACTGGTACCTGTCTCAATGACAGCGTACTCCTCACCCTCTTCCAGCAGATAGAAACAGGCTTGTCCCGGTTTGACGTAATGCGCATCAATACAGGTAATACCGAAGCCGAGGTTTTCATAGTCGAGATTATTCATCGCACGTTCTCACAGAGGCGTCGTCAGAGCGAGGAACAATGCCTCAATCAGCGGCGTAGATTGGATTGCACTTCCAGCTGAATCGGTCGCCCCAATTGTCGGCTGATGATGGCTTTGAGTTCATCGACGTCATCAATATCAATGGGCTGCAGCGCACTCAGCACTAGGCTAACCCTGGCTGGCTGGCCGAGCGCAACGTCCACGTGCTTCACCTCTACAACCATACCCTCCAGCTGTATCTCACCGAGGGGCACGTGCTCGAGAATATCTTCACGCGCCACCAGGTGATTGAACGATAGCGTGAGAGGCACACTGATAAGCAGTAATAAAAGCAGTGAAATACCCATGCCTGCCCGGGCGCGCTTAAAGGGTGCGAAACCCAAAACGAGAAACGTGACGCTGGCAGCAAGAGCGATACCCACAAGGTTGGTGACCAACAAAAGCCCTGCGCCACCTGCCATATGCCAATCCGCCCAGCCGACGCCGATCCCTGCCACACTTAATGGTGGGACCAGCGCGACCGCGATGGCTACGCCAGCGAGGCTTTTAGCAATCTCCTCTTTCGCATTGGCATAGGCGCAGGCTACTCCAGACACTACGGCAATCATCAGGTCGAGCAAGGTCGGTGACATGCGCGCTTTCATCTCGCTCGTGGGAATCTCCAACGGTGTGACCCATGCCATCAGTACACCACAGGCCAGACCAAGAGCGATTCCTACCAGCAGCGTGCGCCCTGCCGACCGTATCAGCCCAAGATCTGAGCGCGCCAATCCCATGGCCAGAGACACTATCGGCGACATCAGGGGGGCCAGAATCATGGCGCCGATAATCACCGGGGCAGAATTGGCATACAGGCCAGCCAATGCCAACATCACGCTCAATACAATGAGCACCTGATAAGACGGTGTCGCCTTCGCATTATCGCGCAAGGAAACAAAAAGCTCGCGATACTCCTCTTCTGAAGCGTGATTGAAAAGCGGCAGACTGCGGTCGAGGAGCGGGCCTGCAGCGGCGTCGACCGGAATATGGTTAAGCCGCACAGTTTCCTTCTCTACAGGAGCCGACGATGTGTCCCGGTCGAGCGCCATAGCAGGGCCGGGGAGCAACTGTAATCGCTCGGGCAGTACGCTGAAGTGTAACTCTGAGGTATGGACTGGCTTCCCATCAAGCAGGTACTCGGTGCCCCGCGGCGCATCGATGCGCAAACTGCCAGTCTGTATGAGGCTCAAGGAAGCAGGCAATTGCGTCAAACGAATTTTGCCAGGCAGCACTACGCGTAATATGAGCAGCAGGTAACCGAGGATACTGCGGGGTGCCAGCGCTAGCAGCGCAAGTCGGCTGTCGGACGCCGCAAGCTCTTCGGTAAAGGCGCGACCGAGCAAAGTGCTGCGACTTTGTCCCACCACCACCATGCCCAGAGCGGCCATATGAATCTCTCGATTTTTGCCTGTCGTCAAGGTATAGGGTGCCAACTGCAGGGCACCCAACCCCTTCAGTGCTCCGCGTAGCACCGACCAGAATGTTGGCGGCCGATTAATATCGTAGGGGCGCAACGCACGAACCCGGCCGATGACAACAGAGGAAAATACCAGTTCATCGTTGCACGTTAATGCTTCTGCACTGATCACCGGGGCGTCGAGATAGTGTGTGAATACCTGCTGCAAACTGCCTTTTACGCCCATTGCCGCCATGGCCTGAGTTGCCTCCGGATGAGGCAGCACGCCGACTTGCCACTGCCTCTCTATCGACAATACAGACAGCTCCCGCAACATTTCGTCGCCCAGGCACATCAGCACTCTGGCTCCGGGCGGCGGCGTATCGCGCTCAGCCCAGGGCAAAAATGCAACACGACCGAGTGCAGACAATTCCGTAATCTGCTCCGCCAAAAGGCCTGTATCGTGAATCAGGTACACCCGGTTACCCCTTTCTCGTCAGACTCCACTAGCCCGCAAACGCCACCGCGCCACCATCCAACGCAATGGTCTGCCCAGTCAACCAGGCAGAGGCACGGGAACAGAGATAGATGGCCGTGCCAGCCGCATCCTCCGCATCACCCAGACGGCCACGCGGAAATGCCGCGCCCAGCTCGGCTTCATGATCCAGCAGGTGCGCTGTCATTTTACTGGGAAAAAAGCCGGGCGCTATCGCGTTAACATTGATGTGCTGTGGCGCCAAATCAGCTCCGAGGTGGCGGGTCAACTGGTGAACGGCCGCCTTGCTTGCCGAATAGGCGTAGTTGTTCATGCGGGGGTGAGTAATGCCATTGATCGATCCAATATTGATAACACGGGCAGGGTCTTCATCCGTTCCAGCCGCTCTTAAGGCCGGCAACAAATGCTGTGTAAGAAAGAACAATGACTTCACATTCAAATCCATTGTTTTATCCCAACCACTCTCAGGAAATTCATCAATACTTGCACCCCAGGTCGCGCCTGCATTGTTCACTAGAATGTGAACTTTTTCTTCCTGCGCGCGAATTGCATCCGCGAAGCCAGCAACGCCCGCAATGCTGGACAAATCCGAGGGCAACGCCGTGCAGTCGCCCAACACTGACAATGCAGCTTCGGTCTCACGCAGCTCAGCTTCCTTACGAGCAGTGATATACGTTTTCACGCCATTTTCTACGAAGCCACGCGCTATCATCGCACCGATACCGCGGGAACCACCGGTCACGACCGCGACTTTGCCACTTATATCAAACAAGTTTTTCACAATGCGTCTTCCTTTTTATCTTCAATCGGTTCGGCCGATAATTAAATACTTTTCGCTGCATCATTATGTGCAAATAAACAAACATTGCTATCGGCGGCGGCAGCAAGCCACACGGTATCGCTTGCAGCGAAAAAGACAGACGACGACAGACCGGGGCCTGAACAGGTCAAACTCCGCTCTGGTCGAGCCACCCATTTGAAAATAGCGACACAACACGGGATGGACTCTGGCCGAATGCTTGCCGCTGGCTTATGGGCTTCGATCCCTGCCTGCACAGGGTTACCAAGAGGGCCGCTGATTTTTCCGCCGTACGGGCTGCCGCGACCCTCATCCACACTGACACCGGCTGGTGCGACAGGCACCAATCGCATACATTCCTTGCATGGCGCACATCCAGCGCAAGCCCACCGGCACTCGTGCCTTTACTTGCGTGGAAGCAACAAAAAATAGTCTAGCACGGTTCACCGAGCGCCGCCTTGAGCTGGCCAACGGGTCGAATATCGTGCAAAACTGGACTCAGCGGATTGCATCCGCCGCCGCGAGTGCCCGCAGCACTGCCGCCCGTGTGTCAGCGGGATCAATGACTGCATCCAGCTCAAGAAAAGAGGCAGCCTCGGCCGCCTTGCCGACCTCGTACATTTTTGCCACCAATTGATCAAACAACGCATCGCGGGCATCCGGGTCCTCTTCGGCCTCCAGCTCTTTACGAAAACCAAGCCGAACCGCTCCTTCGAGGCCCATACCTCCAAATTCACCTGTGGGCCACGAGGCCGCATAAACGGGAGCAACAAAACTGCCGCCCGTCATCGCCATCGCTCCCAGTCCATAGCCCTTACGCAAGAAAATCGCGACAAGAGGCGAGTCCAGCTTCGAACCGGCCAAAAATAAACTGGACATGCGGCGCACCGCACCCTGCTGTTCACTGGCCGGCCCGACCATAAAACCAGGCGTATCGACCAGAGACAATAACGGTAGCGAAAACGCATTGCAGATCTGCAGAAAACGCGCGGTCTTTTCCGCCGCTTCGGAATCGACCGCTCCTCCCAACTGCTGGCAGTCGCTAGCGATAAGGGCGACAGGCTGACCCTCAAGACGAATAAAGCCCGTTATAATTCCGCGGCCATAAATACGCTGCAGCTCAAGAAAAGATCCTGTGTCGGCCACCGTTTCGATAATCTTGCGCACCGGGTAGCCCCAGCGCCGTTCTTGGGGTATCACATCCCTTAATACGTTCTGCGGCGACACATCCCAGTCAGCTATGGGACCCTGAAAATACGACAATAACTGTTGCGCAAGTCGTGTAGCGTGGGCCTCGTCTTCCGCTACGATATCGACCACACCGATTTTTTCCTGCTCCGCAACCGGGCCTATTTCAGTCGGCTTATAGGTACCAAGGCCGCCACCCTCGATCATGGCCGGACCCGCCATACCGATCCAGGAGTTACGCGTGGCGATGCAGAAGTCGGCGCTTCCAAACAACGCGGCATTGCCGGCGAAACAGTACCCATTGCTGACGGCAATCCTCGGGACTCTGCCACTGAGGGCAGCCCAAGTACTAAACGACGTCAGGTTGAGTCCCGCGATCTGGGTCATAACATCGGTATCGCCAGGACGCCCACCACCGCCCTCTGAGTACATAATCACGGGCAGGGACTGCTCCCTGGCGAGCTCACAGATGCGGTCGAGTTTGCGGTGGTGAAAATACCCCTGGGAGCCAGCCAATACAGCGTAATCGTTTACCACTGCCACCGCGCGGGCTTGCCTGTGACCGACAAGTTTAGCGTTGATCGTGCAGGTACCGGTGATAATGCCGTCGGCTGCGGTATCGGTCTGCAGGTCGACATACTCCCGCCGACTGCGTTGTGCTGCAACCGCCAGCTGTCCGTATTCCTGAAAAGAGCCCTCATCAACAAGGTCATTGACGTTTTCACGCGCGGTGCGGTTGCCTCTCGCATGCCGACGTTCCCGCGCTTCATTGCGCGCTTCATCCAGTGTGCTTGTCAATCGCTCACGGAGTGCCTGCAATTCGGGCCTGACATCGGAATCCATTGACTACTCCCTGTTAAGCCGCCGGAGACGCGAACATCATCAGGATTGCTGCGACTTGCCGCGTTCCTGCACGCCAGAGCGACGCGCTCCGATCGATTCACCAGATACACTGCGGTTCACATAGGTCATGACATTGCGTTCCATAGCAAGACCTGCGGCGAGGTCCATCGACAGCCCTTTATTGACCATCGTCTTGTAAACCTTCACCGTCTCGGGCACACAATCCACTATATCTCTGGCAATGCGGCAGCATTCATCACGCAACGTATCACTCGGCACAGCGCGGCTGACAAGACCCCAGGCTTCCGCCTGAGCGGCGGAGATGAAGTTGCCGGTGAAGTGCGCTTCTCGGGCCCTGCTCGGCCCAATAATCCGTGCGAGTTTCTGTGATAGCCCCCATCCGGGCGCGAGACCAACGCGACAATGCGTATCAGCAAAACGCGCCTCCTCGGAGGCCAGCAGGATATCGCCCATCAAAGCCAACTCGAAGCCACCCGTGGCGGCAACTCCGTTAACACCAATGATGATAGGACGATCAAATGCGTCCATGGCCGCCATAATGTCGTGCTCACCATGAATGGCATAGGCACCAAGACCGCCACCCTCTGCCATCGCCTTGAGGTCAAGTCCAGCACAGAAGGCCTTCCCGGCGCCTGTCAGCACAACCGCATGTACATCACGATCGTCCTGAAGTAGTCGAAACGCCTCACAGAGTTGTGTCAGTAATTGCGGCGACAGCGCATTACGTGCCTCCGGCCGATTCAAGGTGAGAACCGCATAACCTTCCTCACGCTCAATAAGTAGTTCTGTATCTGACATAATACTCGCCTCAATCGCCCTAGCGGCCCTTCCAGTTCGCGTCGCGTTTTTGCATAAACGCGACAACACCTTCTTTTGCGTCTTCACTGCTAATACAAATATGTTGCAACTTGGCCTCCGCCGAGATGGTTTCAGCCAAGGGCTGCTCGATCGCATCGTTAATTGCTTCCTTGGCATAACGAAGCGATAACGGCGCCTTTGCTGCGATCTCATTCGCCCAGTTAAGCGTGTCCTCCAACAGGGTCTCAGCGGGCACAACCCGGTTACACAGCCCCCACTCGAGACACTTCTGCGCACTAACCTTTTCACCTGTCACAATCATTTCATAGGCACGCTTGCGACCCAGAGTACGCACGAGGTGCCAGGTAGCCCCTCCATCAGGCACAAGGCTGATTGCTGCAAACGCCTGGTAGATATATGCGTCCTCTGCCATCACGGTGAGGTCGCACACCATGCCCAGCGCACTGCCAATCCCCGCGCAAGCGCCATTAATCGCACTAATCCACGGCTTGGGGCCTTCGTGAATCTCGAGCAGCGCTGGCTTGTACTCTCCGTTGAGTTGGTCTTCCACTCGGAAATTGGTTCGATCTTCGGGCATATCAGCGAGATCAGCTCCGGCGCTAAAGGCACGGCCTGCTCCTGTAAGCACAACTACGCGTACGCTGTCATTCGCGTTCATCTCGCGCACTGCCAGCAGCAGTTCGCGACGCAGACTGCCATCAAAGCTATTAAGCCTGTCCGGTCGATTGAGCGTTACAACACCTACCGCACCCTGCAACTTTATTTGTACTGCTTCGTAGTGACTCATGCTTGTGTCCTCTCGTGCAAATTTTCTATGTGATTGCGCCGCTATCGCGAAGCGTATTCAGCTCCTGCTCACCAAAGCCCATGTCGGTCAGCACAGCGCTGGTATCCTCGCCGACGTCATGACCACCGTGACGCACTTGCGAAGGCGTGCGACTGAAACGCGGCGCCGGAGCGGGCTGCGTCATTCCATCCAGCTCTATGTAAGCGTTACGGGCCACGTTGGCAGGATGATTGGGAGCATCCATGAAATTAAGAACCGGCGCAAAGCAAACATCCGTTCCCTCCATGAGACTACACCATTCCGACTGTGTTTTAGTTTTCATTATCGTTGTCAGCTTTTCCTTCATTTCGGGCCATTTCTCCCTGTTGCCCTGATCACCGAAGTCCTCTTCTGACAAGCCGGCCAATTCCTTCAGCAGTGCGTAAAACTGAGGCTCGATAGAGCCCAAAGAGATGTACTCACCATCGGCGCATTCGTAGGTATCATAAAAGTGTGCGCCACCATCAAGCATATTGGAACCGCGCTCTTTCTCATTCCACAGTCCCATCGCCTGGAAGCCATAGAACATCCACATGAGCTGCGCAGCGCCGTCAACCATCGCCGCATCGATAACCTGCCCCTTGCCGGAACTTCCAGTCTCCAGCAGCGCTGCCAGCACGCCTGTGACCAACAACATACCACCACCACCAAAATCACCCACCAAATTCAGCGGCGGCACGGGCTTCTCACCCTTACGACCCATCGCAAAGAGCGCACCCGTAATGGAAATATAGTTGATATCGTGCCCAGCAGCCTGCGCCAGCGGGCCATCCTGACCCCAGCCCGTCATACGGGAATAAACCAGCTTGGGATTACGTTCTAGACAGACGTCCGGGCCAATTCCCAGCTTCTCGCAAACACCCGGTCGCATAGGGTCAATAAGCACGTCGGCATTTTCAACCATGCGCAATAGCGTTTCCACACCGGCTGGATCCTTGAGATTCAGCGCAACTGATTTCTTGCCTCGAGAGCTAACATCTTTCATCTGCATGCCGCCCATGCCCGCGGCCCTGTCGATACGGATAACCTCCGCACCCATATCCGCAAGGATCATAGCCCCCATTGGCGCGGGCCCGATGCCCGCCAGCTCAAGAACCGTGTAACCGTTTAGTGGACCCATCCGCCCCTCCTGCTGCAGCTGCGGCCCCTAATGACGATCAGGGGGAAACGCAGGCGTGTTAAGTGTATTAAACATCAAAGGCTGGGATGAGGGCGTGCATACTGGTCTATCGCCTCAGCGCTGCTGCATCGACAATCCTTGCCTGACATCCCGGTCAAAAAACTAGAGGCGGGAAGGAAAAGCTCCCAACACGCAAAACGCACATAGAAAAATCGTACGATCACGTGACCCGGGAGCCCCCTGCATACCTCTTGGCACTACCCCTACTTGGGCTGCATCCGTATACCGCCATCCATACGGATACACTCGCCGTTAATATAGTCGTTCTCGGCGATCTGCTGCGCCAACTGAGCGATCTCGTCCGCTTTACCCAGTCGCTTGGGGTACAGTACCTGGCTGGCAAGTGGCTGCAGGAATTCTGCAATTTCCGGGGTCATTTCTTCTGCACCGCCCATCATCAGTGGGGTCGCAATCAAGCCAGGCACAATAGTATTCACCCGAATACCCAGAACAGAAAGGTCACGGGCAATAGGCAGCGTCATCCCGACAACACCGCCTTTGGAGGCGGAGTACGCAGCCTGACCAACCTGCCCTTCATACGCAGCCACCGATGCCGTATTAATAATAACGCCGCGGCCACCGTCGTCGTTGATCACCTCGTTGTCCGACATCTTCTCAGCACAAAGGCGCAGTACATTGAAGGTGCCTACCAGGTTGATCTGAATAATTTTATTGAACTCATCCAGAGGGAATGGGCCCTTCTTGCCCATTGTACGTATGGCGTTCCCGGTTCCAGCAAAGTTACAGCAAATATGGATAGCACCAAACGCGTCCATCGCGGCGGCGATACCAGCCTGAACGGACTCCTCACTGGTCACGTTGACGTTGCAGAAAATGACGCTGCCGCCGAACTCATCAACCAGTTGCTGTCCTTTCTCTTCATTCATATCGAAAATAACAGCCTTGGCACCATTGGCGACAAAACGTTTGACGGTAGCGCGGCCCAGGCCAGACGATCCACCAGTGATTACTGCGACTTTATCTTTCAAATCCATATCGATTCTCCTGAACGAATTGGTATGCCGGTATCGGCGTTAGTGGTCAAAAGTTACGCGTGTTGAACGGGGTGTAGTCTTCAGCCAGAAAATCCCGGCTAATTATGATTTTCATCACCTCAGAACTGCCCGCATAGATTGTGGAAATCTTCGCATCGGTGTACTGCCGGCTAATAGGGTATTCATCCATGTAGCCATTACCGCCATGCAATTGCACACCAACGTCGGCCACTTTTACCTGCAACTCACTCGTGGCCAGCTTGGCTTTTGCAGCATCTACCGCAGTCAAATCTCCGGCATTGAACGCTGTAACGCAGTAATCGACGTAAGCCTGAGCAAAATCGAGTTCCGTGCGCAGTTCAGCGAGCTTGAACTGTGTATTTTGAAAGGCAGCAACTGTCTTGCCAAAGGCCTTACGCTCCTTCACATAATTGAGGGTCAAGTCCCAGGACAGCTGCGCAGCGGACAGGTACCCTGCCGCGCCAATAAGACGCTCCTCGGCGAGTCCTTCCATCAAATAGTAAAAGCCCTTGCCGGGCTCGCCCAGCACATTGGCCTTGGGCACCTTGACGTCATTAAAAAACAGTTCGGCTGTGTCCTGAGCCTTCAGGCCCATTTTTTTCAGGTTGCGGCCACGCTCAAAGCCCTCCATGCCGCGCTCGACAACAAACAATGTCATGGCATGAGGATTATTCTCAGGATCGGTCTTGGCAGCCGCAATGACGAGGTCCGCGTTGATCCCATTCGATATAAAAACTTTGGACCCGTTAAGCACCCAGTGATCGTCTTTTTCCACGGCGTTGGAGCGCATGCCGGCAAGGTCGCTGCCCGCGTCAGGCTCTGTCATGGCGATAGCAAGCACGTGCTCGCCACTGACACATTTGGGCAGCAGGCGCTGACACTGCTCTTCACTACCAAAACGGGTGAAATACGGCCCGACCAATCGGCTATGAAGTGTGTTGTACCAGTCTGCAACCCGCGCGTAACTTGTCTCCTCGATAATAATCTGCTCAAACCGGAAGTCCGTGTCACCCATTCCACCATATTTCTCGTCGGGCCATATCATCAAAAAGCCCTGTTCACCGGCGCGCCGGAACGCCTCGCGGTCCACAATTCCGGATTCACGCCAGGTCTCCATATGTGGCACAATCTCCGCTGCGAGAAATTTGCGATACGCATCGCGAAACATGTGCTGTTCTTCGGTAAATTGTCTTTGCAACATGGGGAAAGCCCTTTGGAGACAGGTAATTAAGCGGTTCACAGTATGGTTAGCGCCCGAGAGGCCAACAATGACCGCTCCCGACAAATAAATTGACTGGACATGACAGCGGCAGGTCATGTCGCCACTAGGACACTTATGGAGCATCTCCACGCCGAAAACTGGTTCCAGCTTCATTTTGGGCTGATATTCCTTATTACAGGTGTACTGCTGTTGGTGGTTTACGCACTGAGCGACGCCAACAATACGATCCCCGGGCTTGGTCTTTTCGCTGTGTTTTTCATGTCGGCGCTGCTCGGATGGGTCGCCTTCGCCCTGCAACAGGGATCCAACGTGCCTATGATGGTGGACGTGCCCTCGGTGGCGTCGGTAATGACAAGCTACATCTTTTTTCTTGCAGCGGGTCAACGCGCAAAAATCTATCAGGGGCGATACCTCCTCGGCGCGTTTTGCCTGATTGCCTGTCTCAGTGTGTTTTTCGTGGTGCCGCAGCAAATGTTCGTTATTCAGGCTTTGGCCGCCACGGTTTTTTATGCCAGCGCTGGTGTGGTAAGCGCGCTCTACAGCTGGCAGACGCGTAACCTCGGTGACGCCCTACTTGCCATTGCGGGCCTGATAATGCTGATCGGCGTGCCGTTTGCCCTTTTCGAGTGGTTGCAGCAGGGGGATTTGAAGTCAGCCCAACAGCTTACTTTTAGCATCTACAGTGCTGCGTACGTACTTGTAGCGGTGGGCTTCCTCGCCGGCGTTGTGATCGAGTACCAGCAGAAACTGACTCAGATGGCAACGGAAGATCCTCTGACCCAGCTTCTGAACCGCCGTGGGCTTGAGCACGCGGTGCAGGTTACCATTGCCCACGCATCACGACAGCAATCCCACACTGCAGCGGTCCTCATTGATATTGACCACTTTGAGGGAGTCAACTCCAACTTCGGGCACGACGCAGGGGACCAGGTTATTCTCCAGGTCGGAGAAGTAATACAGCACAAATGTCGCACCTCGGATGTATTGGCACGCACCGGTGGCGGTGAATTCCTGTTGGTGCTGCCGGAAACCGACCTTGACGGGGCACGCATCCTTGCGGAACGCATCAGAGAGGATGTCAGTGCAATTCCCATGGTGGCAAACCAGCAGCGCATTCCCATAACGGTGAGCCTGGGGGTAGCAGGAGCAGTCGGGGAAATAAAACTGGACACGCTGTCCGGGGAAGCTGGTCGTGCAATGACCCTCGCGAAAATGGGAGGCCGCAACCGAGTGGCCTCCGTAGAGAATAAACCGGTCTACCTGAGTAGCCGGGAGCAACGCGGCTGAGGGGCACATGCGCGATCTATCTATCTCTGTCTATTTTGCTCGAGCGGTCCTGAAAAATGCAGTTGCCCGAGGTCTGGACCCGGTCAGTCTCTTGCGGGAGAACCGCATTTCCCCGCGCTTGATGGCCGAAGACAATGCCCGAATTTCTATTGAACGTTTTGCCGATCTAAATGTAAGCACCATGCGGGCTATGGATGACGAATCCCTCGGCTATGGCGTCCGCCGCCTACCCATGGGTTGCTGGTCAATGATGTGCCAGGCAGTGATCAGCGCAGAGACATTGGGCCAGGCATTGGCCCGCTACTGCCGCTTCTACCAACTATTCGAACTGTGCTGGCAACCGGTGCTGGAGGAAGACGATGAATCTGCCCGCGTCAGGCTTTATGCCAAAGGGACCGACCAACAGCCTATCCCTTATCTGCAAGAACTCATGCTGTTCAACACGCACCGTTTCGCCAGCTGGCTGGTACAGGAACATATTCCGATCCAGGCGGTAGACTTCAATTTTCCTCCACAAGCACAAAACCAGGATTATCGGCACATGTTTCTGGCAAACCCCGTGCAATTCGAGCAGCCGCAAACACAGCTGGTATTCTCGCGAACACAACTGGAAAAGCGCGTGACCCAGAACGAGTCTTCGCTGCGACACTTCCTGCGCCATCCCGTGCTGATAATGCTCACTCAGGACTACGCCGCCAACAGCTGGACGGCCCGGGTGCGAGATATTATCCGCCGACGTTTGAAAGAAATTCCCGAACTCAATGATGTCGCGGACACGCTGGACATCCACCCGCAAACATTGCGACGCCGCCTGGCTTCCGAGGGCACTACTTTCAAGGACATCAAGAATCAGGTTCGCCGGGATACGGCTCTGCACTTTCTCGGCAAGCAGGGGCTCAGCATCGAGGAAATTGCGCACCGCGCAGGCTTCTCTGAATCCAGTGCTTTTATCAGAGCCTTCAAGGGCTGGACCGGAATCACCCCTTACACCTACCGCAAAGGACTCTGAACTCGGCCGCTTGTTTGATCTCCGCCTATCTCGGCTATCGGCTGCTTGATCGGCAATAAATACGTTACGGTCGATTTTCCCGTGGTCCACGCATGTCGATCACTGAGGTGGTCAGTTTTTATGAAATGGCCTATATTCCACGCAACGTAAAGGAACCACAGGAACGCCTCAGTGCATAAATCATTACGTGGCTTGGCCATCGTCTACGCCATTTACCTTTTTTTCGCACTCGTAATCGCGACCCCCGCCCTCAATATTTTGCCGCATAACTATGTCCGCGATACGTATGGTTGGACACTCGACACTGGGTGGGTGGTGCTGAACCCATTCAAGCTGAGCCTGGATGTCGTCGATGCTGCGCTCCGCGACACAAGGGGCGAGCAGGTACTGGGTTTTAGCGAAGGCTCCGTCAACCTCTCCGTTGCAAGCCTATGGAATGCCGGGTGGGTAATGGATACGGTCAAGTTCAGCAACATCGACCTGGCAGTAGCGCGAATATCCGCGGATACCTATAACTTCTCCGACCTTTTACCCGAACCGACAAAAGACGCAGAATTGGAGGAAAAGCCGGGTGCCATGCCTCCCATCACTATCCACGAACTCGACTTACAGTCAGACATTATTGTGCTGAGCGACAGGGCCCGGGATGAGGCCTACGACAGCAACTGGGACGGCCTGCACATTCGCGCTGAAGATATTTCCACTTTAACGACCGAGGGCAAGCCCTACTCCATCGACTTGCGAGGCGATGGTGGTGGCACCCTGCACTGGGAAGGCAAGGTTTCACTCGCTTCGGGTAACAGCAACGGCCGCCTGCAGATCGAGAATCTCAGCTTGAGGAAGCTTTGGCGATTGGGCGAACCCTGGCTGGGCTTCGAGCTGACGGATGGTCGCCTCGCATTGGCTGGCGACTACACGCTGGACTGGGCTGACACATTCGTCTACAAAATCGACTACGGCCGCGTCGAGCTAGCGAACATAGACATACTGCCGAAAGACATTAAAGCGCTGCCGAACACCCGCCTCATGCTCAAAGCCCTCACTATCGATGACATTGCGGTCGACAGCATCGCGCAAAAGATTACCATCGAATCACTGGTCGCAGCTTCATTAGCACCCGAGGGATGGATGAACGACGCCCAGATCAGCCTGGTCGATATGCTTGCCCCTTTGAGCGCGTCCAACGAGCAGACTAATAGCAACACGGCTCAAGATGATAGCTCGCAAGTGCCTGACGTTGCAGCCACACAAGATGCAACCAACACTGCCACGCGACAAGTAAGCGATCATTCGGCTGAGCAGCTCAGCGACAAGGCCAAGGCAGAAACTCCACAGCGGAGCGCCGCTGCTACCGCACCAGACCTGCCTACGGAGCCGTCTCGGCAGCCACCCGACGACGAAAATGATTGGAGCGTTAGCCTGGCAAAGGCCACTCTCAAGCAAGGTGGCCTGCGCTGGCGCTCTCCGTTCACAGCACCCGAACTGATGGTCGTTACATCAGCAAGCGCTTCTGTTAACAATCTCCATTGGCCACCGCAGGGCGATACCGGGGTATCTCTGCAATTGATTGTGAATAGTGAAGCCACGTTGACTATAGAAGGAGCGCTTGACCTTGAGGAAGGCAACGGCAGCTTCACCTACGATTCGGAAAAAGTACGGCTGCCCTGGATCGACCCCAGCCTGCCGCCACAGTTCCGGGCGACGGTTGCTCGCGGCGAACTGGACGTTGAGGGGAGCGCAACAGTTAGCGGGTTCGCCCCGCAGAGCGCCGAACTGGACGGTACCATCAGGGGCTTTGGCTTGCGCATGGATGACGATGGCGGGCGTATCGCCGGTTGGGACCTGTTGCGTATCACAGGACTGCGCGTCGATGTTGAAAAACGTCATATCGTACTCGATAAGCTGGATATCGATGGCAATGTCGGCCGAACGCACATCAAGCAAGACGGTACCCTTAACACCTCAAATATCTGGAAAGAGGACGATGGTGAGCCAGAGACAATCTCTGATCTGCCCACAGACGCTCAACCGTGGACCTTCAGTCTTCCGGAAATTACTATCACAGATGGCGAGATTGATTTCTGGGATGAATCGCTGCCCATCCAATTTCGAACCGTGATTGTCGGGATCGAGGGTGAGGTACGCAACATAGATTCCCAGACTGGCGAAAGTGCTGCCGTCGACATCAAGGGCACCGTGGACGGCTACGCCCCGGTCTCGCTCAAGGGCGATCTCTCTCCCTTTGCCGATGCACTGGCGATTGATCTGCACCTCACGTTTGACAGCGTAGATATGGCTGCCCTCTCACCCTATACGGGCACCTACGCGGGCTACGCAATTGATCGGGGCTTGCTCGATCTTGATTTGCAATACAAGATGGCTGACAACCAACTGGACGGCAGGAACTCTATTCGAATCGACAAGCTGAAACTGGGCGACAAGGTGAAAAGTGACAAGGCAGCTGATCTCCCACTCGAAATGGCTCTGGCAATCATGACCGATTCAGATGGCGTTATCGACATGAAAATTCCAGTATCGGGCGACGTCGCCAGCCCCAACTTCGAGCTGGGCGGAGTGATATCGCAGGCTATTTTCAACACGATCATCAAGGTTGTCACCTCGCCTTTTACACTGCTCGCCGAGCTTGCGGACAGCGAAGAAGATCTTCAACGCTTGAGTTTTACCCCCGGTTACGCTGACTTGACTGAGCAGAATACAGGCAAGCTGGATACACTGGGAACCGCACTGGAGCAGCGGCCAATCCTCTCGCTGGTGATCAACGGACAGATCAACCAGTCCGCAGACACAGAACGCCTGCAAAAGAATATTTTAAAGGCACAACTCGTTACGAATGGCTTGCCTGTCGAAGAGGTCGAGCAAAAAAATGCACGATGGGAGGCGGCAATCATCAAGCGATATGAGGATATGCGGGGTACCCCACGCGGCAAAGACACATCTGTTCGGGAACAGTACGCGGCAGTCTATGGCGCCATACCCATTACGGACGAGCAGCTGCTTGCACTGGCCGAGGAGCGCGCAATGAACGTGAAAGCCTATTTATTGAACACTGTGGGGTTGGCTCCCGATCGCGCGGTAGTAGGCAGGCCTGTATTGAACGTCGAGCAGAATAATTTCAGTGGAGTAGAGTTGGCGATACAGAACTAATCCCGTCACCCTAAATGACACTGCTGGATATGCAGCGTGACGCCAAACAGTGGCTCTCCGCTAGTCAAGGTAGACCAGTCGACCATCGCATATAACACAATGGTAATTGACCCGGCCTCGCTTCATTCGATTGTGCCGCGTGGCAGAGACATCATGTAACTGACAGCCGCAGTGGTAGCGATGGGTAGATTGCTTGCGCTGGGGTACACCCTCCAGATCGAGATCGAATGTTACTGCCGGGTCGGCGCCAAAGCGCAGCATCAGATCCTGCCACTCGGGCCCATGGGGCCTGGTTCCACGCCGGGGATACGTTTCGTGCACTATGAAATGCGCGACCTCGTGAGGTACCGTATCACGCAGATTTTCCTCGTAGTACTTGGCAAATATCCATGGGTTGTAACGTATCACGCGACTTTCGCCATGGATTTTGAACATGCCCGCACTGCGGCCCTTCAGATCGAAGAGGACGGGCACTCGCTTATAACGCCGGTCAAAAATCGCTTCGGCCTGATCAATATAGCGCTCTGTCGCTTCTGTAACTTGCTTTTTCTCTAATGCCCCGATTGGTTGTAACACGCCGCTTTTTTCTCCAGCCTCCGATCAGCACCCGATTTATAGTTTGGCTTCGAGGGATAACAGAGTCCAGGTATTGTATCCATGATTGTGGAGATGGAACTCCACCTCGTCGCCCTCTGCCACGGTTACCGGAGAGGGCACCTCTACATCATAAATACCTCCCTTACTGGGGATATCCACTTGCCACTCGAACACCCGCTGCCCGGCGATTGAAACTGCCACATGGGCTTCTGCGGGCTCTGCATTATTCAACTGGCCGTGCCAAAGTACCAGGTGCAGCATGTCGCCCGAACTGACCGCCACTTGGGAAGTTTGTACCAGCGATAGATAATTACAGTAGCCCGTCTCCACCTCCAGGGCACCATCCTCTTCATACCACGCATTAGGGGGACAATTGACCTGGTCCGGCCGATGGCTCGCCAGCGAGTCATCTGTTGCAGACCGAGGCTGCCAAGCGTTTACGTCCACGAGTGACTCGCGCCGCTGACCCTGATTAGCGGCTAAATCTGTCACGTTGATTGTCACCCGACTCTCGACCCCCAGTGGTTCGTGGTTATCATCCCGCAAACTGACCCGAAAGGTATGCTCCCCGGGAGTAATGTCGCCGGGCAGCTGATAAAAAGTAGAGCTTTCCCATCGCGTAAGGTGATCGGCGCTGTCGTCTTCTGAATCCATATAGAGGTGGTAGTGGCCAGTGCGATGTCGCTTCGCGTGCTCGTCGGTGTCGCTATGGCCATGCAACACATGCCCGGCAGATGGCTCCTGCAATTGAAGTGCGTTAATCAAGAGCTCAATGGGCACGTAATCCCCGGGAGCGAATACCTGACCCGCAGTGGGCTGGCTAAACGCCACCGTTGGCGGAAAATCCTGATAACTCTCAAGGTCTGACGGCTTCGCCCGGGTCACGTAAAAGTAGTTCACGCACATTTCATCGTAGGTGCCCTCCCCGAACTCTACATAACGGGGCTCCAACTGCTTGCCGTCCACGAACTGCTGTTTCGGGGCAGAATTATCCCAGGTGCAGGTAAGCCGCAGCCTGTCCTCGGGGTACATAATGACCTCTTCCTCGAACACGTACTCATCCTGCCAGTCAAAATCCCAGTCGCGGATATCCACCAGCATCAACTCTGTACCATCCTCGCGCAGCAGTTCGATAGAAGTGGATTTACCGAGGACATGTTGATGCATGAACGCACTGTGTATCGCGAAGGGTTCATCCTCGGATACACCCACACTGCCTGCATCGGAGAAACCCATCAGGAAGCCAAAATGACCCGTATGCTGGTGTGTCACATGGGGGTCATCAGCCGGGATCGGCATACCGCCTGAGCCGTACCAGTCCACGTTCAGAAAAAACAGTGTCACTGC
Organism: Candidatus Marimicrobium litorale; assembly: GCF_026262645.1. Lineage (NCBI taxonomy): Bacteria > Pseudomonadati > Pseudomonadota > Gammaproteobacteria > Cellvibrionales > Halieaceae > Marimicrobium > Candidatus Marimicrobium litorale. The sequence continues at coordinate 411,233 of NZ_SHNO01000001.1, read as the reverse complement.
CTCCCTCTCAACAGACTCTACATAGTGGATGTTTATGCTGGACTGATCCGGTACGGGGTCGGTGTTGGAGGTGTTGTAGTGCATTTGCATAACGATTTTCGAGCCGGGATCAATGCGCACTCCTGTGCCTTCGGGCAAATAACCCGCCGTCATGCCCGGCGCCCAGACCGTTAATGTCCGTGGTGGCACCAGGTTACCCTCTGGTGACGGTGCGCCCCAGCAGGGAAAACCGGGCTTACCATCTGCACCATCCGCTTCAAGTATTGGCCCTAGTTTCTCAGGGTCTACCACGACGGCGATAACATGATGCACTTCCTCACGAGCGTCCGGCACCATGGCAACGGCGTCAACATAGACCGTTTCCTCGAGCGGCCAATCCATAACAAGGCAGCGATATTCATCCGGTATTTCTGTCGGTGTGTAGGGTTCGTTCAATGTTACCGTCAAGTTGTAATCAATAGTGGGAGGTTCATTTCGCTCGGTCACATAGTCGTTTGGGCTACCCTCGGGTGCCCCTCCCTCCAGCCATGACATCAACACAGCGCGCTCCTGCTCATCCAGAGCGCGGCTATTTTTTAACGGCATATAATGGGGTGTTGGCGGCCATGGCGGCATGGCGCGTACTTTAACCTGGTGCGCTATCGCAGCGCGAACGGCATAGACACTCTGATAATCATTAAGGCTGAAAGGCGCTATCTCGCCTGGCGTGTGGCAATTGGCACAGCGCTCGTCTATGATTTTCCGGACATGCCCATGGTAGGTGTAAGGTGTGCTAGTTCGCGGAGCCGTAATGTCGCCCTCGGGCGCACCATCGCCAAGCCAGCGCAGTAACAAATCGCGCTCCGCATCCGTGAGCGCCGCAAATCCCGGCGGCGGCATTGAGCCCGACTCGAGTGAATATGCCAGAGCTGAGCGTTTTGACGAAACTGCAGCGTATCCATCGAGAGAAAATGGTGCGACGCTATCTTTGCTGTGGCAGGTGACACAGCGGGAGTCAATAATAGGCCTCGCATCGGAGTGATAGCCAAGACTGTCACTCGCCCCCCCGGCATTCAGAGCCGCCGCAGAGACACTAACGTCTGACCCGGACCCCGAACCGCCACAGGCACTAACGAGGACAACCGCCGCCAGTGCGAAAAACTTGCATTTGATTACTGATGCGACTGGCATTGCCCACTCCGAAACGCAGTGTTTGTATCGTATTCTTCTGCACCCCCGTGAAAACCGAGAGGGTGCCCGCACCACCCCCTTTTCGTGAGGAAACGCGCAGCCATCATGAAACCATGACAAATGACGATATACAAGCAAACGAAATGGGCTGGATAGCCCGGGGGCAGGTGCATTGTCCCCCCAACTACCCCATACTCCCCGCCTCGCTTGTCAGTTAGGGTCTATTTATTTGTTTGCGACTGTCATTGTTCCCCAACCAGCCTCGGCACAGACTCTGGCAGCACCTCTGAGAGCCCTACAGAACCAGGAAATATACCAACGTATGAATACGCAAAATATGGATATAAAGAGTCTCAGTGATTATCTGCAGCGCACAATACCCAGCTTCACCGGTCCTCTAACAGCGGAAAAATTTGATGGGGGGCAATCCAACCCTACCTTCAAATTGTTCGACGCCAACGGGCAACCCTACGTACTGCGCCGCAAACCGCCCGGTGAACTGCTGAAATCCGCCCACGCGGTAGACAGGGAATTCCGCGTCATCAGCGCCCTGCGCGATACTGATGTGCCGGTGCCCAACACACATGTGCTGTGCGAGGACGATTCAGTCATCGGTTCGATGTTCTATGTCATGGAGTATAAGGAGGGGCGTATTCTCTGGGACCCACAACTGCCAGAGGCTTCCGACAACGCGGAACGCGCCGCGATCTACGATGCAATGAACAAAACTATGGCAGCACTGCACAATGTCGATATCGATGCGGTGGGCCTGTCAGACTATGGACGTCCCGGCAACTATTTTGAGCGCCAACTGAGTCGATGGGGCAAGCAATATCGTGCATCAGAAACCGAGCACATCGCTTCCATGGAGACGCTGATGACATGGCTCGAGCAAGAGATGCCCGAAGATGATGGTACCCTCAGTCTGGTTCACGGCGACTACCGACTGGACAACATGATGTTCCACCCTAGCCAACCTGAGGTTATTGCGCTGCTTGACTGGGAGCTGTCCACTCTCGGCCACCCGCTGGCCGATCTTGCCAATCAATGCATGGCCTGGATGCTGCCGAGCGAGGGGCGCATCAAGGGCCTTGCCGGCGTGGACCGCACATCACTGGGGATTCCCACCGATGAGGAATACATCGCGCGATATTGCGAGCGCACCGGCAGGGACGGAATCGAGAACTGGAATTTCTACCTCGTCTTTTCTCTATTCCGACTCGCGGCTATTATGCAGGGCATCGTCAAGAGAGCACAGATAGGCACTGCCTCCAGCGCGGACGCCCATTCAAATTCAGACGGCGTCAAAGGCCTGGCCGGTATCGCCGTAACATTAATCGACTAGATTCACGAGGCCCGTCTACCGATGGGCAATCCATTCAATAAACCGTTAAAGGATACACCGCCATGAGTGATGAAGTACTGGTAGACATAGCCGACGGCATCATGACCGTCACTCTCAACCGCCCCAAAGCCAAGAACGCAGCCAATCGGGCGCTGGCCGAGGGCGTCGCTGCTGCAATGGATGAACTGGATAGCAACGACGCTATCAGTGTAGCCATTATCACCGGCGCTGGCGGCACCTTTTGCGCCGGCATGGACCTGAAAGCTTTCGTCAGTGGCGAGATGCCCACGGTGGAGGGGCGCGGTTTCGCCGGTTTAACCGAGGCCACACCGCGCAAGCCTCTGATTGCAGCCGTGGAAGGCTATGCCCTCGCAGGTGGACTGGAGCTTGCTATCTCTTGTGACCTTATCGTTACTGCGGACAATGCCAAGTTCGGGATACCCGAAGTGAAACGCGGACTGGCGGCGGCAGCCGGTGGCCTGATGAAACTGCCCCGGCAGATTCCGCCCCGCCTCGCTATGGAAATGGCTCTCACTGGCGATTTCATTTCTGCCCAAAGGGCGGCCGAGATGGGACTGGTGAATGAAGTCGTACCCGCAGGTACCGCGCTCGAAGCTGCAAAGGCGCTGGCTGGCCGCATCGTCTCAAATGGCCCCTTGGCCGTCGCCGTCAGTAAACAGGTCATACTGGAATCCGGAGACTGGTCATCAGCGGAAATGTGGGCCAAGCAGCAGGAGCTGGTTATGCCGGTTTTCGGCAGCGAGGATGCTATCGAGGGCTCAGTTGCCTTCGCAGAAAAACGCGCGCCGAACTGGAAAGGCAAGTAAGCATATACTAAAGAGGAGTAGCACCATGTCAGAAGCCTGGATTATTGATCACTGCCGCACCCCGCGAGGCATCGGCAAAAAAGGTAAAGGCTCGTTAGCCGACCAGCACCCGCAGCACCTGGGCGCAACAGTCTTAAAAGCGATTGCCGAGCGCAATAAGCTGGATACCGCCGCTGTCGACGACGTCATCTTCGGAACCAGTTCGCAACGCGGCCGCCAGAGCGGCGACCTGGCTCGCATGTCCGCCCTGGAAGCAGGCTATGACATTCGCTCCAGCGGCATGACACTGGATCGCTTCTGCGGCTCGGGTATCACTTCAGTCAACCTCGCCGCAATGAGCATCATGTCCGGCACAGAAGATCTCGTGATCGGCGGCGGCGCAGAGATGATGTCTATTTACGGCGAGGAAGGCGCGGCTATGAGCCCCTTCATGGACAACGGCAATCTCGCTCTACGTGACATGCATCCACAGCCTCACCAGGGCGTATGCGCCGATGCTATCGCCACACTTGAGGGAATCGATCGTGTCGCTCTGGATGCGCTGGCATTGGTATCTCAGAACAATGCCAAGAATGCCATAGACAACGGGCATTTTGACAAGAGCCTTGTACCGGTCTATTCCACAGATGGCACGCTTGCGCTTGATAAGGAAGAATTCCCAAGGCCGCAGACCACTGCCGAGGGACTGGCGGGGCTACAGCCCTCTTTTGCCGCCATAGCTGACTATCCACTGGATGATTCAGGCGTTACCTATCGCGCCATGGTGCATCAAAAATACCCTGATCTTGAGATCACTCACGTACATCATGCAGGCAACTCATCCGGCGTGGTTGATGGCGCGGGCGCTGTTCTGCTCGCCTCGCCAGACTACGCAAAAGCACACGGCATGAAGCCGCGAGCGCGTATCAAAGCGATGTGCAACATGGGCGACTGCCCTACTTTAATGCTCAATGCACCGGTGCCCGCCGCGCACAAAGTACTAAAAAAGGCCGGCATGTCGCTAAGCGACATCGATCTTTTTGAAATCAACGAAGCATTCGCCGTAGTCGCAGAAAAGTTTATCCGCGACCTTGACCTACCCCGTGACAGGGTCAACGTCAACGGCGGCGCCATGGCCCTCGGCCATCCGATCGGCGCGACGGGCTCACTGCTCATCGGCACCCTGTTGGATGAACTGGAGCGGCGTGACCAACAGTTTGGTCTTGTGACGATGTGTGCCGCCGGAGGAATGGCGCCCGCCATCATTATTGAGCGTATCTAGCAATCAGCCCGGCGATTGGTCGCTGATCAATCGCCGCTGCCAGACTTCACTGGACACACGAGCGAGCACTCACCCTGCCGCGGCTACAGCGCACTTTCCACACGTACAGTGCGCTTGTTGCTCTCATCACATCGACCGCAGCAAGCGACTCATACATAACCTGCGTATCACCCGCGCAGCACCAGATAGAGACCTACCCATGTCTGAATTCAGCGAGAAATCCCGACAATATCAAGCTCAACTCAGCGTGTTTATGGACGAGCATATTTATCCCCGCGAGAGAGAATACGCGCAGCAATTACACAGTGCGGAAAACCGCTTTTCGCCCTTGCCCATTATGGATGAGCTAAAAGAAAAGGCGAAGACTGCCGGCTTATGGAACCTGTATATTCCCCCATCATTAGCACAATTCAGCGATCACGGCGGCCTGAGCAACCTTGATTATGCACCTCTAGCCGAGATCATGGGCCGCGTGCTGTGGTCCCCTGAAGTCTTCAACTGCAATGCGCCGGACACGGGCAACATGGAAGTGTTTATGAAGTACGCAACCGAAGCGCAACAGGACAGGTGGTTAAGGCCGTTACTGAATGGCGATATCCGTTCCTCATATGCCATGACAGAGCCGCAGGTTGCCTCTTCCGACGCGACCAACATCGAACTGAGTATCACGCAAGAAGAAGATGAGTGGGTACTCAACGGGCGCAAGTGGTTTATTACAGGCGCTCTCTATGAACGCTGTAAAATATTTATTGTCATGGGCAAGTCTGATCCAGAAAATCCGAGCCGACACAAGCAACAAACCCAGGTACTGGTGCCGAAGGAGACACCCGGTCTCAGCATCATTCGTCCACTCACCACACTGGGCTACGATGACGCCCCGCTTGGACATGCGGAGCTTGTATTCGAAAACGTGCGCGTTCCACTCGAAAATGTCCTACTGGGCGAGGGGCGTGGCTTCGAGATCGCACAAGGGCGACTCGGTCCGGGTCGCATTCACCACTGCATGCGCCTTATCGGATCGGCACAACGCTCCCTTGAGATGACCTGCAAAAGAGTTGAGGAGCGCACCACCTTTGGCCGCACGTTGAGCCAGCATCAATCCGTACGAGAGGATATTGCCAAGAGCTTCTCGGAGATCGAGATGATGCGCCTGCTGGTGCTTAAGACCTGCCAGAAAATGGACGAAGTCGGAGCAAAGGAAGCCATGGACCTGATTGCCGCCAGCAAGGTCAGCGTTCCGCTGATGGCACAAACGGTTATCGATCGCTGTATGCAAATGCACGGCGCCGGCGGATTGACCGAGGACTACCCGATGGCCGAGGCGTTCAACTATGCGCGCTGGTGTCGTCAGGCCGATGGGCCGGATCAGGTGCACCAGATGGCGCTAGGCAAGGCCGTTATCAAACGTTACGCGGGTCAATAGCCCGCCTCCTACCAAATTTTTTCAAGATAGCGCTGTAGCGTATTGGCAACAATACGGTGCCCCTCATTGTTCCAGTGTGCGGTGTCTGCAGCCTTGATAGTCACACCCTTCTTCTCTGCCATGTCCAGACCCCGCCCATTGCCATTGATGAAGCGGATACCGTTTTTCTCTGCTACCTCAATGAATGCTGGATGGTAGGGTCTGCCCCAGTGAGATGAAAAAGCAAACACGTCTGTTCCTTCAGGCACGCGCGCCATCACCTTTGCCAACACCTGATCGATCACCTCCAGCGATTCACGAAACAGAGGATTATTCATACCCTCCTCCCGCACGACCCGCTCTATCGATGTGTGTCGATTTGCAGTAAGGCGATCGATTTTTCGGATAACGGTATAAAGCAGTTTTGAGTAGCTGGCAGCGAACTGACGCAAGCGCGGAACACTGGCGGCCGTAGTATAAACCACTTCACCATCGACCAAATAAGGACGACGCAAGCCCATGCGATTGAAATTGCTGCGCCTCTCCAGATCAGGATGGTTGTTGATTATGTCATTAGGACAAAACTGAATGATGACGGCATCAGGCTTTATCTCATCTACATACTTGTCGAGCACCATGTACTCTTGCAAACTGCCATAACCGTCCACGCCATAAGCAAAAACCTCGATATCCATCGCTTCACCCAGAAGCGCGTAGTAGGTCTTGTCGTCAGAAACCTGCATAGCCTGCGTGAAGGAATCGCCAAGAAACAGAACTTTTTTACGCTCGTCTGCCTCCGGGTTGCCGTAACTCCTGAACCCCTGAGAGTCAGTAGACAACTCCACAGGGTATAGCTCTCCGCTGGCGTCCCGTAATTTACCAGAGAACCTGTAATTTGATGAGGGCCGCCAACCCAGTTCGTCGTCCAGAGTGAGGCTGCTAAAAAGCTTTTCGCTTTGGCTCTGCTCGTCGTAGGCAAAGTATGCGCGCGCAACAAGCTCTCCCAAAATAAACAGGAAAAATAGCGCAATGATGATTGACAGCACCCCTAGCAGGAAATTTTTCATAGCAGATCCATGCGGCTTGATTCTCTATAGTAACAAAAATTAATGGGGAGCCAGAATTTCGGTCCCAGCGATGAGTGAACCCCCAGGAAAACAACTTTTTTTGCGCGATTGATGCGCCTTGGTTATCATCTGCGCATGGACTTGATCACCTACGCTCTGCCGATATTTGCCCTTCTCATACTGACCGAGGCGATCTTCAGCGCGTGGCGTGGCCAACAGGTTTATGTGGGGAGGGACTTCGCCGCGTCGATGTCGCAGCTATCTATGAACATTGTGGTCAAGTTGGGCGCCCAGGGGGCGATTGTCGGGCTGTATTTTTTCCTCTATCAGTTCAGGCTATTCGAACTGGACAACGGGCCGCTGCAGTGGATTTTTACGCTCATCGTTCTGGACTTTTGCTTTTACTGGTATCACCGCTGCTCACACCGGGTGCGGTTCCTATGGTGCGCACACGTGGTTCATCATTCCAGCGAACAGATGAACTATGGCACCGCTCTGCGTCAATCACCGACCGGGCCGTTGACCATTGTTCTGTTTTACTGGCCACTGCCTCTGCTGGGCTTTCATCCACTTGTGATCGCAAGCGCCGGGGCTGTCGCAACCATCTATGGTTTCTGGACGCATACAGAAACCATACGTAAACTGCCCGCGCCGCTGGAGTGGTTTTTCACTACCCCTTCTCATCACCGCGCTCATCATGGCTCCAACCCGGAGTATATCGATAAAAACTATGCCAATCTCCTGATCATCTGGGATCGCCTGTTTGGGACCTTTGAGCCGGAGGTTGCCCCGGTGCGCTACGGCCTCATTAACAATATCGGCACCTATAACCCGATTCGAATCGCGTTCACGGAGTGGCTCAGTCTGCTAAAAGATACCGTCAGGACGCGGTCGCTGATAAGAGTAAAACAGCTATGGACCAACCCCCCCGGCTGGAAGCCAGGGTTGGATGATCACTATTCAATCTCTACGACCGCTGCTGCAGGGCGCGCTGAGACAACCGCAGACGTCGAGTTAGCGAGACGCTAGGCGATACACATCGTCTGTCAGGCCGCTTTTTTCGACCCACCGCTACCAGGTTTTCTCTTGGCCGCCTTACGCGTGGCAGAGCCTTTTTTGACCGTTGCAGTTTTCTTGCGAGCACGGGGCTTGCCCTTATCTGACTTACCCATTCCATCGGCACGTATTGGCGGCGGACGTCGCCGGGATGTGCGCGGACGATGATACTCTGCGGAGTCGGGACGCAGATCACCATGCTCGAAGCGATGCAGAATCTCTTCCATTGTGCGACTGATCAGCGTACAGCTGCGAATGGCTTCAACCACCGGATACGCTGAACGCTGACCCCCTTCCATCAGGTCGAGCAGGTCCTTCTCGGAGAGGTGCGACAACAACTTGGCAGGGTTGTACCAGTTAAAGCTGGGCACAATATTAATGTCGCCACTGTACTCTTGATCAACCAGGGCATGCACACTGTTCATCAGCAGGTTGAATCGTGGCCAGCTCTCCCCCCGCTTCTGCACCATACCACGGTAAAAATTGAGTATTTCACGACCTACACCGACGCCAAGGCCACCCAGAGCAGAAACCATGGCATTGCGGTCCCCGTCGTTCTTCAGGAACGGTATGGCGATAGGGTTTACCATGCTGACTATAAAATGATTGGTGCTGTAAAGGCGCTGCAAACGCTTGGCAGGCAGGTCATCGGCAATGGAGCCATCCACCCAACGCCTGGTGGGCAGGTAGGGTTGCGCCTCGTCATGCTGATTTTTCGCCATGAGAGTTACAGGTGGAAAGACTCCGGGCACAGCACAAGATGCCATCACAGCAGAGCGAATAAATACGTTGGGCGAGGTAATGGCGTTGAGCAAACGAGAACGCTGGTGCACCTCCGCCGGCGCGATTGAGATACTGATCTGCCGCCCTGTCTTTTCGTAAGCCTCCTGGAAGGTGAGGTCGGGGATCATTCTAGCGATGAGCTCCTCCAGGTCCCTCACATCAATTTGCGGATTAGCCCCGAAAAACATGCGCAAAAACGTGCCGGCTTCGCTGCGGGCTTCGGTCAGTATATTGGCCGGATCATAAAACTTCTCCAACTCAGGGTCCGTGTGAGTACCCAGTGCGCCAGCGACAATAGAACCGGCACTGGAGCCGGATATAACCCTTGGCAAAAGGCCCTCGTCCAGTAGGGTCTTGACGACCCCAAGGTGGTAAAAACCCAGCACTCCGCCGCCGCTCAGCATCAGCGCAGAACGTCCGAAACAAATATTGGCGCGATAGAAGAAATCAAGCTTTTCCTGTTCACTGATTTCCTCGCTGTCCAGCTCCGCGATAAAGCGCAGCGAATCCTCTACCTCGGCAATATATTGTTCGATGAGGTATTTGGTGCCGAATTTCGCTCGCGTATACAACGAATGGCGCCCCATCCCTCCCATATTGCCGTGAATCCCCTCGTTGAGGGTAAACATGAGCCCTTGATAATCATGTCGCGAGCGAAGACTGCGGAGCTTGTCCAGCCGCAAGCGGATCTGTGCATAATCGTACTGACTTGTCTGGTCCACCTGGCGCCAGCGCGCCTGCCCGGAAAGCTCATCGTGCTCGCGGGCAGCGCTACTCCACTGCTCGTAGGTGGATGCCCTGTCCATCTGCTCTTCGGTACGTTTGAGTTTGCGTGCGTTTCTCAAAAGACTGCGCTCCTATCTGGCCGGATAGCCCCTGCTATCGCCCCTAGCATAAGCCAATTACCGCAGCCCGACCAGCATCACGGAGAGCGCCGAGCAACGGCAATTATCGGCTGGGCCGCTTGCCGCAAACTTGGGAGATACCGCCCAGTTCCGGCACAATTTGAACGATGGTAGTGCGCCAGCCTTGCAAAGCACTTAGAATGCCCGCTAATCCTTCACCTATTTTGATCCAGATAAATGAGAGGAGCCAGGCTTTGCGTGCGTACGTGTTTGTCATCCTGCTGTTACTCCTGATTTTCGGCGGCATTTCGGGCTACCTGTATGACAAGTATTCCACGCTGGCCGCCACAGATTTCACGCCGCCCCCGATTACGATTGCCGCAGCTACCGCGAGAGCGGCCATTTGGCCGTCAGAGCTCGAGGCGGTAGGGACTCTGCGCGCCACCCGGGGTGCGCAACTGAGCGCCGAGTCCAGCGGCGAGGTAATGAGTATCAGCGTGAAATCTGGAGAGCAGGTCAAGGACGGGCAGCACATCCTCTCACTCAATGACAACCGGGAGCGGGCCCACCGCAAGCGGCAGGAAGCCAACCTGAAACTTGCGCGCCAACTTTACGAGCGTGACTCCAGCCTGATCAAGAAAAAGTCTATTCCACAAACTCAGTACGACCGCTCCGTCGCGCAGCTCAATAGCGCGATAGCACAGCTAGCTGAAACCGATGCACAACTCGACCACAAGCGGATTATTGCGCCCTTTGACGGCACCACGGGCATTATCAAGATTAAGGTTGGTGACTATATTGAGTCAGGTACGCCTATCACCAATCTTCAGGACCTCAGCGAACTGGAAGTCGATTTTTCAGTACCAGACCGGTATGTTCCTAGCCTGCGGGCGGGACTGAAAATCCAACTCACCGTGTCGGCTTTTCCTGAAAAAACGTTTAACGCTACATTGAGTGCGTTAGACGCCAGCGTCGATAGCAGTACTCGCAACCTGCTACTGCGCGCCATCATCGACGAGAGCGACGGCCTGCTGCCGGGCATGTTCGCCCATCTCGTGATAGATCTGGATCAACCAACCAGAGTGGTGACAGTGCCTGAAACTGCTGTGAGCTATTCTTTGCACGGCAATACTGTTTATGTACTGACACAGAGCAAAGGCCAGACAACCGCCAACCCGCGGGTAGTACAAACAGGCGCCACGCGAGACGGCCAGATAGCCATTCTCGACGGATTACTCAGCAGCGAATGGATCGTTACGGCAGGGCAGAATAAACTCTACAGGGGAGCGCGCGTCACCATCGATGACGATGTGAAACTGTAATGCGATTCACTGATCATTTTATCCAGCGCCCGGTCCTCGCCATTGTCGTCAGCAGTCTGTTGTTGTTGCTTGGCGGCACCTCGCTTTCCAGGGTGAATCTGCGAGAGTTCCCCGAGCTGGAACGCAGTGTTATCTCTATCGAGACCGTCTACCCCGGCGCCAGCGCCCGCACTGTGCAGGGCTTTGTCACGACTCCGCTGCAAATCAGCGTAGCCGGCGCCAGGGGCGTCGAATATATGTCATCTGAGAGTAACCCGGGCTATTCGGAGATACAGGTGCATGTGCGCTTGGGAGAAAACAGCAGTCATGTCCTATCGGAGGTGATTGCCAAGGTCAACGAGGCTCGGGGCAACCTGCCCAGGGATATCGAGGAACCTGTCGTGACCACAGCCTCCGGCGGTGATGCCATGATGTACCTCGCGTTTTACAGCGGACAAATGACCCCCTACCAGATCACCGACTACCTGGTACGTAATGTCCAGCCCGAATTAGCCACTCTGGAAGGCGTAGGCAAGGCGAGAATTTTCGGACGATTCCTCGCCATGCGTATCTGGCTTGACCCGATCCGGATGGCCGCCTTTGGCGTCACTGCGAACGATGTGAGCAACGCCATTCGCAGAGACAATTATGTTTCCACCTCTGGCGCAACGGAAGGCAACCTTGTGCGGGCCACTGTTGATGCACGCACGGACATGAAGACCGCGGCCGAGTTCGAGGATATGGTAGTACGTCAGGTGGGCGAGGACCGCGTCCGCCTGGGGGACGTGGCAGACGTCGAACTTTCCGCCGAGACCACCCAACTGCGCACCGAGTCCAGCGGCCGCGACGCCGTGTTCATGTCAATATCTCCAACACCCGATGCCAACCCGCTGGATGTGTCCAGGGAAGTTCACGACGCACTGCCACGAATCCGTGAAAACCTCCCTGCGGACATGGCGTTATTTCTCGACTGGGACGGCAGCCTGGTAATCGACGAAGCACTCAAGGAAGTGCTTCAAACCCTGCTGGAAGCCAGCATCATCGTCATACTGGTCATCTACCTTTTCCTCGGCTCTTTCCGAGTGGTACTGATCCCTCTCGTCGCTATCCCGCTGTCCCTGATTGGCGTCGTTTTTCTAATCCTTGCGATGGGCTTTTCACTCAACTTGCTGACACTGCTGGCCATGGTCATTGCTATCGGCCTGGTAGTGGATGATGCCATCGTGGTGGTCGAAAACGTCCATCGACACATCGAATCCGGCGAGAAACCCCGCGATGCCGCGCTGATTGGTGCCCGAGAGGTGGCTTTGCCCGTGATGGCCATGACATTGACGCTGGCGGCGGTATACGCTCCCATCGCTTTCATCGGCGGACTCACCGGCGCGCTGTTCAGCGAATTCGCCTTATCTCTGGCTGGTGCGGTACTGGTTTCCGGTGTGGTCGCTCTTACACTGAGCCCAATGATGTGCTCCCGGGTGCTCAAGGATCGTGATCATCAGGGGCGACTGGCGGACTGGCTCGATGCCCGTTTCGAGTGGCTCAACGGGCGCTACCGAACACTGCTGCATCACTCTCTGAACAACCGTGGCGCGGTAATACTGTTCGCGGCGGTCATCCTCGCCAGCCTGCCCCTGCTGTTTACGCTGTCACAGCAAGAACTGGCACCTGAAGAGGATACTGGAGGCATCTATGTGACGGGCTCAGCTCCGCGCTACGCCAATATAGAGTATATCGACTACTTCCTCGCCGAGGTCGTCGAAATCTGGAAGGGTATTCCCGAGTTCAGTCATTCTTGGCAGGTTATGTTTCCCAGCAACAATTTTGGCGGTATCACGCTGCACCCATGGTCAGAACGGGAGCGCAGCCAGCAGGAAGTGCAAGCCGAATTCCAGAAGAAAATCAGCAAAATCGCCGGCATGAATATGTTTTCCTTCGGCACGCCTCCTCTACCCGGTTTCGACGCGGGCCTGCCTGTCAGTTTCGTGGTCGCATCGACTGGAGACTATCGCCAGGTCAGACGGGTGGGAGAGGAACTGGTTCGCGCAGCGACGGAGTCAGGCCTGTTCATCTTTGTTAATCAGACACTGGATTTCGACCGACCGGAGGTGAAGGTCAATATCGACCGTGAGTTGGCGGCACGGCTGGGTATCTCCATGCAGGATATTGGCACTACCCTGTCGGTCATGCTCGGCGAAGCAGAGATCAATAGATTCAATCTTAACGGCCGCTCCTACAAGGTAATCCCACAAGCAGGCCGCGGGTTCAGGCTGACCAAGCGGGAGCTGGAAAAGTACTACGTGCGCACCGCCAGCGATGACCTCGTTCCGCTTTCCGCCTTCATCACGCTGGAATCGATAGTCGAGCCAAACCAGCTAACCCAGTACCAGCAGCTGAACAGCACGACTATTCAGGGCATGATGATGCCCCCCAACAGCCTGGGTACAGGGCTGGCATTCCTGGAGGACAAAATGGCGGAAATTGCGCCCCGGGGGTTTCGCGTAGGCTACACCGGCGCGTCCCACCGCTTCATGCAGGAGACGGCCTCCTTCCCGATTCTGTTTGCCCTTTCACTGGTGCTGATATTCCTCGTGCTGGCTGCCCAGTTCAACAGCTTCCGCGACCCCTTCGTCGTGCTGCTGAGTGTACCCCTATCTATCTTTGGCGCCGCAGTCCCGATCGCATTGGGCTTCGCAACACTCAATATCTACACCCAGATCGGCCTGCTGACTTTGATCGGCTTGATCAGCAAGCACGGTATTTTGATCGTGGAGTTTGCCAATCAACTTACCTCGAAGGGATTATCTCGGCGCAACGCCATTCTCGAAGCGGCGTCATTGCGATTACGGCCTATTCTGATGACCACATTTGCCACGGTGATGGGGGTATGGCCGCTGGTCATCGCCTCCGGTCCCGGCGCCAACAGCCGCTTCAGTATTGGCCTGATGATTACCGCCGGCATGATGGTGGGAACCTTGTTTACGCTTTTTGTCATACCGGTTTTTTACCTGCCACTCACTCGCAAGGGCAAGGCCGCCTCAGCGACGAAGGAGAATGAAATACCCCTGCCGAAGCCCCAGACCTTGTGACGCTTTCTCCAAGAGAACTGTGCCTGACCTGAAATCTGCGCTATCTTTCATAGCCGCACTAAAAAGAGATACGCCACCGTGACCGCTTTACATCGCAAAATGATTTTCCGCACTCGCCAGGCCCTCATGGGTACTTTCATGGCAAAGCCACAGCCCAAGGCAATGATCTTCCTCGGCCCGGGCTCATCCACACAACTGGCACAGGCCATAGGGCGTTTTGGCCTGCGCAATACGTTGGTCGTGACCGACAAGCCGCTGCGGGAGCTCGGCGTCCTTGATACGACCCTCGCCGCGTTGGCGTCGGCCGGCGTTAGCACAACCGTCTACGACGGGGTTGTCCCCGACCCGACGCAAAAGATTGTAGACGAGGGTATCGCTCAATACCGGCAAAGTGGTTGCGACGCGGTACTGGCTTTCGGAGGGGGCTCCTCCATCGACGCGGCAAAGGTCATTGCACTGGCCGTAGCCAACGGGTGCGTAGCAGCAGATTGTATCGGTGCAAAAAAATGCAAGCTCCCCGCCGCTCCACTGTTTGCTATCCCGACGACCGCTGGCACCGGGTCAGAGGGCACCTTCATTGCCGTAATATCCAATAATGAAACTCATGCCAAAGATGGCGTGATCGATCCAAGCCTAATTCCTCGGGCCGCCGCCCTGGACCCCGAGCTGATGTGCGGCTTACCGCCTCACATTACTGCGGCCACTGGCATGGACGCCCTCACCCACGCCATCGAATCCTACGTGGCGCGCTGGGGGAACGATGACACGGATTATTATGGACTCGCGTCCTGTCGGCTGGTATTCGATAACCTTGCCGAAGCCTGCCATAACGGTGAAAATCTCGAGGCGCGAGAGGCTATGGCGTTGGCGTCCTATTACGGCGGTCTGGCAATTTCCCATGCTTTAGTGGGCTACGTACACGCCATTTCGCATAACCTTGGCGCGAAATACGGCGTGCCGCATGGCCTGGGTAACGCAATGGTCTTGCCCCACGTTATGGAATTGATCCAACCACAGGCACAGGAGAAGTTCGCGGACATTGCGCGGCACTGTGGCATGGGCTCACCCGGCGACTCATCAGCGACACTGGCGCAGACACTGGTGGACAGGGTATGGGCACTGAACGAAGAAATCAGCATCCCCCGGACGACCGACGTTATCCAGGCCGGCGACATCGACGGATTGGTTCAGGCCGCAATTTCAGAGGGAGGCAATTACGCATCGCCGCGCTTCATCAGTGAGCAGGAGTGTCGTAATATTTTAATGGCAATCAGCGCCTGAGGCAGGTGGCCGCTAGGGCTTGTCATCGCTGCGCGCCGCACCGCGATAGTGTTCCACTAAATGACGCTTGTACAGCTTACCGTTATCCATGCGCGGCAACTTTTCATTAAAATCGAGTGAGCGTGGCATCTTGATGTGGGATATGCGCTCGCGCAACCACTCGAGAATCTCAATGGCGGTTTCATCCGTAGCGTCTGCCCAGTTAAGGGGCTCAACTACTGCCTTCACCTCTTCTCCATACTCCTCATTGGGCACGCCAAATACGGCGACATCAGCCACCTTGTCGTGCGCGGCCAATACGTTTTCTATCTCCTGTGGATAAATATTGACGCCGCCGCTGATAATGGTGAAGTTCTTGCGGTCGGTCAGATAAAGATACCCCTCTTCATCCACGTAGCCCACATCACCGGTGGTTGCCCAGCCGGCCTCGTTGTAAGCCTCAGCCGTTTTATTGGGTTCATTATGGTAGTGAAAGCGCGCCTGATCGCCACCGAAATAGACGGTGCCATTTTCTCCCGGCGGCATTTCCCTGCCGTCATCATCGACAATGTGAAGATCCCCGACTATCGCCACGCCAACAGAACCTTTGTGTTGCAACCAGGTAGCTGAATCAATCAGGGTGAAACCGATACCCTCACTGGAGGCATAGTATTCAAAGATAATCTCGCCCCACCAATCAATCATTTTCTCCTTAACATCGACTGGGCATGGGGCGGCCGCGTGAATCGCAACCTGCATGGAGCTCATATCGTAAGCTTCGCGCACTTCTTTGGGCAGCTTCAGCATCCGGGTGAACATAATAGGCACCCACTGGCTGTGGGTTACCCTGTGCTCCTCGATCAACTTTAATGCAAGCTGTGCGTCATACTTTTCCATGATGATGGATGTGCCGCCGTTATAGAGCGCCATCATGTTGTAATGCAGGGGTGCCGCATGGTAGAGAGGCGCCGGAGAAAGGTAGACCGTTTCCTCGCCGAAGCCAAACAAAACGCCAATGCTGGGCACTAACATCGGCGGTGTATTGACATCCTGATCATATTCCGCCACGAAAATACCCTTGGGCTTGCCCGTCGTGCCAGAGGAATACAACATCGCCGCACCATTGCACTCGTCTGCAATACGCTCCACCGGCTGCCGGTCTGTCGCCTCCTCCCAGGACTCAAACCCTGGTCGAATACCCCCAACCATGTAGAAGTGCTCGACGCTCCCGGGCTCGACAATCAACTCCTCCGCCACCTCCGCCAGGGCATGAGAACCAATAAACATGGTGGCGCCACAGTTCTCAAGTATGTAGGCAGTCTCGTCTTTTTTCAGATGGGTGCTGATAGGGGTGTAAATAATACCCGCACGCTGCGCCGCCCAGATGATTTCAAGAAACTGGCGGTTGTTTTCAAGCATCATGCCCACATGATCCCCGGGCTTCAGACCGAGTGAGCGAAATAACTGTGCCGCCTGATTAGAGCGATCATCCAACTGCCGATAGGTAACCATCTCGCCCGAGGCGCCCATGATGAAAGCCGGTTTGTGAGGATAAGTCTCAGCGGTGATACTCGGGTGTGGCATAGATGATGTCCTGTTATGGTCTTGACTGCTAAATACTATAACTGCTTACCTGAAAAGTGAAAGACCCAGGTAATAGCTCACATTCAACAAGCGCAGCTAACGGAAACGCATGACAGCCTGCTGCATGGTCGTCGCTACGAGCTTACCCTCCTGCGTATAAAAATGACCCCGCGCGAGACCCCTGCCGCCGCCGATACGGTCGGCTTCCACCGTATGCAATAACCATTCATCTGCACGGAAATCCTCATGAAACCACAGTGCGTGATCGAGGCTTGCCACCTGAAAACCAGCATCGGCGAAATGGCGGCCATGTACAATAAGACACACATCGATCAGGAAGGCGTCCGACATATATGCCAGCAGCGATTGATGCACACCACGGTCATCGGGCAGGCGACCAGTGGTTTTCATCCAGGCCTGCAACTTCGGATCGCGCGGCACGGGATTGTCCCAGTCCACCGGTTCCACCACACGTATGTCCAAGTCTTCTCCGGTGGTGATCATAAAACTCTCATCCAGCTTACCCGCCTCGAGGCTTAACTGACGCTCACTGGGCAGTGACTGCGGCGGGGGCACGTCGGGCATCGCAATCTGAAAATCATCACCCCGTGAAGGTACCTGAAATGACAGGGAGCTCACCAGTATGGGCTTATCGCCCTGCAGTGCCACCACGCGACGGGAGCTGAAACTGAGCCCATCCCTGGCGCGCTCTACCTCCAACGTGATAGGCCTGGCTGGATCCCCCGGGCGCAGGAAATAAGCGTGCTGAGAATGCAATACGCGGTCCTCAGGCACCGTGGCCACCGCAGACGCAATACACTGAGCCAGCACTTGCCCGCCATACACCCTGACAGCATCGGGGTGCATATTACCTGCGGTAAATAGGTCATTGTTCCCCCCTTCGGGGGATAACACGCGGAGTAGCTGCTCAAGCATAAATCGGCACTTTTGCTGACGGCGAGCCGCTATTATGCAGATTTGTGGAGTCATGCCAATCGCCATTGTTCGACTGCCCGTAGACCGGCACTGACTCACCCCCGCTATCTTTGCTATTGTGGAGGTTGCAAGACCCTCACTTCACAAGGAACCGGCATGAGTGGCAACCCATCGCCCGCCGCCCTGCGAGCCGCAGTGCGGTCTCAAGCGCACACAGGCAATACGTCCGGCCTCGCACCAGGATACGTACAGTGCAATATCGTAATTTTGCCCTGCGATTGGGCATATGACTTCCTGCGCTTTTGCCAACTCAATCCCAGACCCTGCCCACTGATCGGCATGAGTGAACCCGGCGATCCGCATCTGCCGGCGCTGGGTGACCTGGACATACGTACCGATGTGCCAGCCTACCGGGTGTTCGAGGACGGGCGACCAGTCGACGAGGTGCACTCCGTAGAGGCTCTCTGGCGAGACGATCTGGTCACTTTCGCACTGGGCTGCTCCTTTTCTTTTGAGGAGGCTCTACTGGCGGGCGGGCTGGAGGTTCGCAATATGTCCCAGAAGTGCAACGTACCGATGTACCGAAGCTCCGTTACCTGCGCCGCAGCTGGGCCTTTCCGCAGCCAGATGGTCGTCAGCATGCGGCCCTTCAGCGCGGCGGACGCCATTCGGGCCATACAGATCTGTACCCGCTTTCCCAGTGTCCACGGGGCACCAATTCACCTCGGAGACCCTCAATTAATCGGTATTGCCGATCTGCAAACACCTGATTACGGTGACGCGGTGTCGGTACACCCAACAGAGATCCCCCTTTTCTGGGCCTGCGGTGTCACGCCCCAGCTGGCGCTGGAAACGGCGCAGCCGCCCTTCGCCATTACCCACAGCCCTGGCTGCATGCTGGTGACTGACGTGCGCAACAGCGCACTGGCCGTACTCTAGGAGCGAACCGCGCATGCAACTCAATTGCGACCTCGGCGAGAGCGACGGTAACTGGCAGGATGGGCCGGAGTCGCAGGTCATGCCTTATATCGATCTGGCCAATATCGCCTGTGGCTACCATGCCGGTGACCCGGAGACCTTGCAACGCACACTGGCTCTTGCTGGCGAGCACAATGTAGCCGTCGGCGCACACCCCTCGTACGCTGATCGAGCCGGATTCGGACGGCGCAGCATGTCACTCCAGACCACTGAAATCATCGCCATGCTGCACTATCAGATCGGCGCACTGGAGGGTATGGCGCTCTGCCAGGGGCTAATGCTGTCATATATAAAACCGCACGGCGCTCTCTACCACGACATGATGGCATCACCCCGTGTGCGTGAAGCTGTTTTCGAAGCGGTAGCCAGCTACCACCGCGCACTACCCCTGATCATGCAGGCCACCGCGAGGGCAAATGCACACCGTAATGAAGCCCAGTCAGTCGGTATCAACCTGTGGTTTGAAGCCTTCGCAGATCGCCGCTATGCGGATGATGGCAGCCTGCTGCCCCGGGATAAATCTGGCGCAGTGCTGGACCAGCAGGCAACACTGGACCAGGCCACGCAATTATGTCGAGAGGGGACCGTCACCACGGCCAGTGGCGCCGCGCTGACAATCTCCGCAGATACCCTGTGTCTCCACGGCGACAACCCGGAGGCTGTGAACGCTATCGCCGCCCTGCACGCATTGATTCACAGCAGGTGATCGCACCGTGAAACTGCAGGTCGCAGGGGAAAACAGTCTAATACTCTATCTTGGGAAGGACGCCGATGAGGCGACCTCCGCCAGAGTGCAAGCGGCGGTTGCCACTATCGAAATGACGCTGGGCGACCGCTTATTGGATCTGGTGCCATCTTACGCCTCCATTCTCATCCTGTTCGACCTGCAAAGTGTCGATCATATGACGGTCATGAAAACGCTGCACAAGGCCCTCGCTGAGCCCACTACCCGCGCTGCAGGAAAGGGGCGCACCATTACCTTACCGGTCTACTACAGCAGGGAGACAGGCATCGACCTCGAACCACTGGCAGCGCGCGCAAGCCTTTCTGTAGAGCAAGTGATAGAACTGCACGCCAACACAGGCTACCGGGTCTTCGCCATTGGTTTCGCACCGGGATTTGCGTATCTCGGGCAAGTCGACCCGCGCATCGCGGCCCCGCGGCTGCGCACGCCGCGGCAACGCGTGCCGAGAGGATCCGTAGCCATCGCCGACCGGCAGACCGCCGTATACCCCTCGGAGTCGCCCGGTGGCTGGAACCTGGTGGGTCGATGTCCTGTCTCCCTGTTCAACCCCGCACAGGATCCCGCCATGCCCATTGCGGTCGGTGACGAAGTCTACTTTGAACCCATCAGTCGGGCGCAGTTCCTGTCTCTGGGCGGGGACCTCGGATGAGTATGCGAGTAACGCGTCCTGGTATATTGAGCCTGCTGCAGGATAGCGGTCGTCTCGGCCAGCATCGCCTGGGCTTGAGCAATGGCGGCCCACTGGACAGCGAGGCTTTCCACCTTTGTAACCGTTTACTGCAAAATCCGACTGGCAGCACCGCCATCGAAATCAGTGCGGGAGGTCTGCAGTTACTGTGCACCGCTGACACATGGATCTGCCTGACCGGAGCACCAATGCCCCTTTCGGTCAACGACACTGAGCACGATAACTGGACTGTACACCGCGTCCGAGAAGGTGATGCCATAACCGTGGGATTCTCCCGTGCCGGGGTACGCGCCTATCTCGGTGTGGCCGGTGGCTTTTCTATCGCACCCAGTTTCGGCAGCACCGCTACGGTGGTAAGGGAAGGCATTGGCGGATTGTGCGGTAAAGCGTTAAGTGCGGGCGATAGTCTTCCCTACCCCTTTCTGAAAGCGTGCAAATCACTGTTTTTGCCCGTGAGAGAGCGTCCCCGCTATTTAAATAGCCTGACAGTACGAGTCATTCCGGGCTATCAGCAGCGGACTTTCAACCGCATTGCAAAACGGCGCTTTTTTGGTGCGCCCTACACAGTATCGGAGCGCTGTGATCGCATGGGCTACCGAATGCAGGGACCCGCCATCAACTGCGCCATCGACGGTATCCTGTCGGAGGGCATTTGTCCGGGCGCCATCCAGGTGCCGCCCGATGGACAGCCTATCATCCTGCTAAACGATCGCCAGACGATCGGCGGCTACCCCAAGCTCGGCGCTGCACTCTCCACAGATGTTGCTCGCTTGACGCAGCTGACCGCGGGAGCCAAGGTGCATTTCGCCCCTATCACAACTCACACCGCCCGGCGTGCACTGAGATTATCAGCGCTGAGACTATTGAAGCTACCTCTCGAGGAACGGCGGGATTGAATTCACTGACCCTCAGTAAAGCGGTCGAGCACGCATTGGTCGAACGCAACCCCCGCAATATGGCGCTGGTGCAAACGGCACTGAAGCCAGGTTATTGTCAGCGCGCCGCTGCTTTTTTACGTGGCATCACCGGCACCGTAATCATCGGCACCGGATTCCCCATAAAAACCACCTTTGAAACCGACGGTCCAGCCGGCGCAATGACGCTTTATACGGCGCTTAAACAGCTCGGTGCCAAGCCAGTGATTGCCTGTAGCGCGCCTCTGTCAAACGCACTCGGCAAAGACTACGAGGTACTCGAACTGACCATCGGGAACACCGCGTCCGCGCGCGCAGAAGCCGCCCGGAACCTGAATTCACTGCAGCCCGAGGCCCTGGTCGCCATCGAGTGTCCCGGAGCTGCGGCTGACGGCCGCTATTACAATATGTATGGCCAGGATATTACGGCCCGATGCGCCCATTTCGACCCCTTCATCGCGCAGGCCGCCTGCCCCACGATCGCTATCGGAGACGGCGGCAACGAAATCGGCATGGGCAATGTCGGCCCCGTACTGGAACAACTGGATATCCGTAGGTCGGTTACGCCTTGCACCGAGCTAGTAGTAGCCGATGTCTCCAATTGGGGCGCGTACGCGCTTGTTGCCTTGCTGGGTCATTGGGCTCAGCGCGATCTGCTGAGCAGCACAGACACGGGGTCACTTTTACGCTTTCTGTGCCGTCACGGCGGGGCTGATGGCATTACGGGGGAAAACACAGCGACAGAGGATGGCCTCGACTCAAGTGAGGGCCAGCAGCTGGTCGATCAACTGCGGGCGCTGACAAATGTATAAGATCACTAAAGCTTACGGCATTTCTGTGGGAGAATAGCGCGTTATATGGAGACGGTTTACCTCAACGGCGACTACCTGCCCCTCGACGAAGCGAGCATCTCGCCGCTCGATCGCGGCTTCCTGTTCGGCGATGGCATCTACGAGGTCATCCCCTCATACGCGGGTCGATTGGTCGGCTTTATTCCCCACCTGCAGCGCATGCAGAACGGGCTGGATGCCATTGAAATCGACCTGCGGCTCGAACCCGAGGCATGGCGTGCTATCGCCGCGCGCCTGATTACATTAAACGGCGGCGGCAATCTGGCACTCTATCTTCATGTCAGCCGGGGTGCAGACAGCTCTCGTCATCACGCTTATCCTGACAACATTCAACCCACCATTTTCGCCTTCGCCTCTCCGATTGCGCCGCAAACACCAGCCGACAAAGACAAGGTAGCCCCCTACTCTGTGATCACCGCAGAGGATCTGCGCTGGCAGCGCTGCAATATCAAATCGACATCATTATTGGGTAATGTCCTCCACTATCAAAGCGGGCATGCTGCCGGATACAACGAGACCATTCTGTATAACCCCCGGGGTGAAATAACCGAAGCGGCGGCATGCAATGTATACGTCATCAAAAATGGCGTTGTCGCGACGCCTGAGCTGGACGAGCAAAAACTGCCAGGAGTGACGCGCCAGATATTGCTGGCAATCTTAGCCCGAGACGGCGGCATTCCCGTCGAAGAGCGTGTCATTACAATGGATGAGTTGCGCACTGCAGATGAAGTGTGGTTATCCAGCTCAAGCAAGGATATTGTTCCCGTTACACGTATTGACGATCGGCCGGTGGCGATGGGCCATATCGGCGACGTCTGGCTGGCGGCCCAGACCCTGTTCAGCGCTCATAAGTTCGAGTATTGATGGCCAGACCTAACCAGGCAACGCTGGATCTTGATGCGCTGCGTCACAACGTAGTGCTCACCAGGCAGCTGGCCCCAGATTCACGCCTAATGGCCGTGATTAAGGCCAATGCCTATGGCCACGGTATGACCGTCATCGGCAAGGCCTTGCAGCCACAGGTGGACGCGCTGGCAGTCGCCTGCATTGAAGAAGCGGTGGAACTCAGGGACGCCGGCATCACGGTACCCATCCTGTTACTGGAGGGCGTATTCGAGCCAGCTGAACTGGCTCTCGCGGCGCGCCTGCAACTGTGGCTTACCATTGCCAACGAACGGCAACTGGAGTGGCTCGAGCAGTCAACGCTCACGCAACCCGTCAGTTGCTGGTTGAAAATCGATACAGGCATGAATCGTAAGGGCGTGCCGACCGACCGAGCCATGGCTTGCCACCGAAGACTGCTCGAATGCGGCCAGGTTCGCGCAGATCCGGTGAGCTTCACGCATTTTGCCACCGCAGATGACCTCGACGCGCCTCTCACCCAACGACAGTTACAGCGATTCGATCAACTGACTGTTAGCGGGCCACGCAGTGCCGCAAATTCCGCAGGCGTACTGGCGTGGCCCAACTCACACTATGACTGGATCCGGCCCGGTTATATGCTTTATGGCCACTCGCCTATGCTGGAGACGCACCCCGCTGCGCAGGCGCTGCGCCCTGTAATGACACTCAGCTCCGCCGTTGTCGCCGTTCGTGATCTGGCAGCGGGCGAATCCGTCGGCTACGGCTGCACCTGGGTCGCGGCACGCCCTTCCAGGATCGCCACGGTGACGATCGGCTATGGTGATGGCTATCCGCGGAATGCGCCTAACGGCACGCCGGTGCTCATCAATGGCCAGCGCGCGCCATTAGCGGGGCGAGTGTCAATGGATATGATTACCGTGGATGTGACTGACCTGGAAGCAGTTCAAGCGGGTGATACGGTCATTCTGTGGGGGCAGACTCTGCCTCTGGCGGAAATCGCGAAGCGAGCTGACACCATTGGCTACGAGCTCACCACACGCATGCCCGCGCGCACACCGCGAATCATCGCCTGACCGCACTCAGCAAATACCCTAGACGCATGAACAAGGGCATTGCGACGGAACCTGCCTTGTCACTCGGTGTATCATGATACTGTCCTAACCAATGAAAATCAGCGTAGCGTGCACCATGATGCTTGCAAGCGGGAGACGACAGTGAGTCAGGCAGCGCCGGCAGATTTGCTCCACCACATCATCGAATACCAATCGGTACATCGGCCGACAAAGCCCGCGCTCTGGTGGGAAGGTCAAGCCAGCAGCTTTGCCGAATTACAAGGCGTTGTGACGCGCATCGCAGAACGACTGGCGGCAAACGGATCCATAGGTGATCGAATTGCCGTGTTGGGCTGGAATAGCCCCACATTTTTACATCTGATATACAGTGCGTCTGCCGCCGGAAAAATACTGGTGCCCCTGAACGCCAGACTCGCCCCGGCAGAACTTGCTCATCAACTGGAAGCCTCAGGCGCGCGCCTTCTTTTTTCCGACCAGTCGCTTTTGCAAACCTTGCAGGCGCATCCTGATTTTCCCACTAACCTACAGACGATCTGTCTGGATAGTGAGTTGGAAGCGTGGCTGCATTCGGCAAAAACAGCCACCCTGCCCAAGCCACTGGCGGATCAGCCCGCGTGGATCCTGTACACATCCGGCTCCACAGGCAGGCCCAAGGGTGCAGTATTGAGCCATCGATCACTCATGGCAGGTCTGGCCTCCGCCTCTCTGGCCCGCCCTGTTCAATCGGACGATCGCTATTACTACCCTTTTCCCTTGTTTCATGTCTCTGCTCACAACGTGGTTTTACAGCACCTGTACGGAGCATCTGTGGTACTGAGTCGCAGTTTTGATGCGGCCGACACAATCAAGGCGTGCCGCGACCTGCAAGTTACCTCGATGTCACTGGCGCCTACCATGATCGGGCTTTTACTGAACCACCCGACATTCAACGCAAATGACCTCAAGGGAGTGCGCACAATTGGCTACGGTGCATCGGCCATGCCGACTGACCTTTTGCAACGCCTTCTGTCAGAAACCCAGGTAGGACTTTGCCAAAGCTACGGGATGACAGAGCTGTCCGGCAGCGTCGCCTTTCTCACAGAAGCGGATCATCAACGGGCCGCGCTTGACACCCCTGCACTGCTGCAGTCCGTCGGTCGTCCACTGCCCACTGCCAAGATCCTACTGATCGATAACGATGGCGAGGAAAGCGCTGAAGGCGAGATAGTGGTAAAAGCGCAACAGTGCATGAGCGGTTATTGGAATGACCCAAAAGCCTCTGCTCTGGCAATCGAAGATGGCTGGCTGCGCACTGGCGACATCGGCCGCATCGATGACGCTGGCTACCTATACATAGTAGACCGCAAGAAAGACATGATTCTCAGCGGTGGAGAAAATATTGCCAGCCGAGAAATCGAAAATGTTCTGCGCCGTCACCCGGCGATAGCAGACTGCGCCGTCATCGGTCTACCCGAACCCAAATGGGGAGAGTGCGCCTGCGCGGTGCTGTGCCTGGCGACAGAGACCAGCGAGGACGAACTGATTGCCCACTGCAGAGCATCACTCGCCAAATTCAAGGTACCTAAACAATGGTTTCGGACTGACTGCTTACCCTTGAACGCAGCAGGAAAGGTCGATAAGCCGCTACTGCGGCAGCAATTAGAAAGGCCCATGGACACCGGCACACTCAGTTATCTCAGTTAATGCACTACAACAGACGCTTGCTCGTCACGACCTAGCTGCTGTCCTGAGAGTCGAGAAATTGGGAAAATTCAATTTCGTAAAGGCGGAATAAAACCAGTGCAACGGCGAAAATCAGCGGTCCGTAGATCAAACCGACAATACCGAACACCTGCAGTCCGCCAATCAGAGAAAAGAAAATCACCACGGTACTCATATCGGCTCCCTGCATAAGCAACGGCCGCAAAAAGTTATCAATCGAACCGACCACAACAACGCCCCAAACCAACATGAAAATTGCCATCTTCCATTCGCCGGTAAACATGAGGAAAATGACGGCAGGCAACCACACCAGTGCTGTACCGACCAGTGGTATGAGTGAGGTCAGGGCCATGACTGCGCCCCAAAATACACCGGGAAATCCCGCTATCCACAAGCCGAGACCGCCCACCACCCCTTGGGTAATTGCCGTGAGGAAAGTGCCGAGTAACGCCGATTTGCTTACTACCTTCACCTCCTTGAACAACGTTTCTTCCTGCGTGCGTGCGAGAGGCAGTGCGCGGTGCATAAATGACACCAGCTTAGCCTGATCGCGCAATACAAAGAACAACACAAACAGCAGCAGCATAAAGTTGAACACAAGACGCGTCATACTGCCCAGAATCGACGTAGATACGCCTGCGAACTGCTTGCCCATTACCGCCGCCACCGCAAGGGCCTTACTGCGGATGTTATTCGGGTCGAGTGAACCATCCGGCAACACGCGAGTGAGGCGGTCGTGGCTCTCGACCAGCCAGGGATGAGACAAAAACTGTTGTATGTTGTCCTGCGTCGCCCACTCTCTGACAATGACAGAATAATTGATGCCCTGCTTCAGAATGGCTCCAAGCAAAACCAGCGTCGGTATGAGAATGACAAGCATCAGCAGCACACAACTGATCACGGCCGCCGTGGACTGTCGGCCGCGCAGCATCTTAACCAGTCGCTGGTGCAGCGGGTGGGCCAGCAGACCGATCAGGATGGCAAGGATAATCGGCTCCAGGTAGGGCTTGAGCATCCCATAACAGGCGTATAGCGCTATCGCCAGAAAAACCAGGAGAATCACCCGCTGGGAACCAATATCATCGCGTTTGCTCATGGGGCCAACACCCTTCAGGCTGGTAATCGTAGAGCCAACATAGAGCTTTCTCAGCAAAAATCAACGCCGCACAAGCGCCCTCACACCCACTGCGATCACATAAAGGATAAAAACCTACTGGATTTGAACGGGCATACTGTTTTATGTTGTGCGGCGATAGTGGATAAGCGAGAGCGGCATGCAAGTGAACGACAACACACCAATACTCATCGGTGCTGGGCAACAGACGTGGCGAGAGACGGATACCAAACGCACGCCCGTCGATGCCCTGCAGGCGGCCTGCGCAGCAGCACTAGCCGACGCCGGCGGTGACACAGTCACTAACGCAGTCGATACCATAGGCACCGTGCGCTTTATTGCAGACGCCTCCCCCGGCGGCGGCGCTGTATTTCCACGCAATCCTGGAATCGAGCTGGCGACCCGATTGGGCATTACTGATCCAGCGCTGTTTCTGGGCTTCCTTGGAGGCAACTCACCCCAATACCTCGTCAATTATTTCGCTAATCAGCTAGCAGATGGACAACATGAGGTCGTGCTGCTGGCAGGTGCGGAACTGTTAGCCACTTTTTTCTCTGCGCTGCGCACAGGGGGTGACATCTCAGGATGGGCGGGAGATACACGGAGTGAGCCCACTGTCATCGGCCAAGAGAGAGAGGGCTGCACCGCCTTGGAAATCGCCCACGGCATGTTCGAACCCATCAATACCTATCCCCTCTTTGAAAATAGCTTGCGTCATCATCTGAACCTGAATCAAGCGGCGCACACCGGGCTAATCGCTGACCTTAGTAGCCGCATGAGCCAGGTGGCCGCTGACAATCCAATCGCCTGGCGCCAAGAGGCACGCACCGCAGAGCAGATACAAACGGTAGAAAAAAAGAATCGCTACATCGGCTTCCCCTACACGCGCGCCATGAACCCTGTACTGGAGGTCGATATGGCAGCCGCCGTCGTTATGACAACCGTCGGCAAAGCAAAAAAAATGGGGGTTGACCCCCAGCAGTGGGTTTACCTGCGTGGCGGTGCCGATGCAAATGACAGCTGGTATGTCAGCGAGCGTGCTTCCCTCCACGATTCTCCCGCCATAGCTGCCGCCTGGCACTCCGTGCGGGAGCAGTCCAGCATCAGCCTTGACGAAATCGGGCATTTCGACATCTATAGCTGCTTTCCCAGTGCGGTCCAGGTGTCCTGTCGGGCACTGGGTCTGTCACCACTCGACCCCAGAGAGGTTACGGTCACCGGCGGCTTGCCGTTTTTTGGCGGCCCAGGCAATAACTACTCGCTACACGCCATCTGCGAGATGATGTCAAAATTACGGCACTCTCGCGGGCACGGACTGGTCACCGCAAACGGCTATTATCTCACCAAACATTCACTGGGCCTTTACTCTGCAGAAGCACCCACGGAAGACTGGCAGATACTGGACAGCGCACCCTTGCAACACGCTCTCGACAGTCTACCACTCGTGCCAGTCGCCGCAGCGTATTGCGGCGAAGCGACCCTGGAAAGTTATACGGTGTGCTTTGACAGGGAGGGCCCAAAGCGAGGGCTTATTCTGGCAAGAAATAACGCCGGGGAGCGGATCGTTGCCAACACGGATCTTGCAGATAATACGCTCGAGCAATTAATGCAGTGTGACCCCATCGGACAAAAGGGCAGTATAAGCCAGCAAGACGGCATCAATCTCTTCGCCTTTTGACAACCCGAACGGGATTCGATCAGACAGAAAGGGGCTCTAGACGCGTTACGATCCGGACAGAGCCGGCCCACGGGAAAGATTTATCTTCCCGTCCTTCAGGGGAATGGTATCGCCGGGGTCATGATCCATTCTCACTGCGCCGAGCGTCTCGCCGATAAGATATTTGACGTCGTAGCCTACCGTGCGCTCAGCACTGTCGATCACCGTATTACATACACGCTCTGTGCTTTCATATGTATTATTCGTTTGAATCTTCTCGTGCGTCTTGTTACCCGCATAACCACCAACCGCAGCACCAGCAATTTTCGCCCCGGTATTTTTACCTCCACCACCCAGTGCATTGCCCAGAACACCGCCCGCTACTGCACCGATAACGGTGCCCGTAATCTGATGCTTATCCTTCACCGGCTTTTGTCGAGTAACAACTTCATCGCGGCATTCTTCCCGGGGATTTTTGACCGTTTCGATCACCGGGATCACAGATACGACACGGGCGTAATCGGGCCCACTCATGGAGCGATAACCCGCGACACCCGCCAGAGCAACGGCAATACCCACGCCAAAAATCATCACTGTCGACATCGAGTTGTTCATATATCTCCTCCTATTGCGAAGTTCTGTTCAGCTTGTAGACAACGATAAAGGCGAAAATGTTCTGCCAATACAATAAACATTTTCTTAGCGCAGTGACACCTCTGCCCGCAGTTTAAAATGGACATCGCTTCCGGCAGAGTCGACACGCCACGCGTAACATGCCCGTCATCAAAGAAACGGGAAGACAATACGCACCTGCGGATTTCTTGTCCACAATAAAGACTGCCCCTCGGGCGAGGGCCATCAAGTCTTACTGAGAGCCTCGCACTATAAAGACAGCAATTCCGGCAAAATTGCGGTGCACGCTACGATCAATCCGCGCAATTATTATACGGGTGGAGTAACATCATACGGCGTCAATAAACTGTCTATCGGAGTCACCGGGCACTGAAAAATGAAATTACTTAAATGGTTGCTTGGCATTATTTTTGCTCTGGTTCTTGTTCTGGGATCCACCGCACTGTGGCTACGTTACGAATTCCAACGGGTACAACACACACCGCTGGACGAGACCACATGGGACAAAGTATCTGTCGAATCCCTTGCGCGGGTTAATGAGGAGACGAATGCCTGCGATCAGTTATACCCCAACAAAAAAGCCTGGTTTGGCGATCTTCACGTTCACACGGCTGCTTCCTACGATGCCACCTCTTTTGGCGTCACTACCAGTGTCGATGAGGCATATGCTTTTGCCCGTGGCACACCGCTGCGCATCAAACTCATGCAAGATTCACCAGAAGACCAACCGCCGGCGCTGCAAATAAGAGCGCCGCTGGATTTTATGGCCGTCACAGATCATGCAGAATCACTGGGAGAGACTCGTCTTTGTTATACCGATGAGGCTGTCGCCTACGACACGCTGGTTTGTCGTCTCTATCGAGGTGACATCAGGATACCTGCCGAAGCACGGCTCCAATCTCTTTTTCGATTAGCCAGCTTTGCCATTTTCGGGCAGGACCGCTCCGCCCGTGTCTGCGGATACGATGGCGAGATATGCCGACGCACCGCTGAGTCCCTTTGGCGAGATAATCAACGCAGTACGGAGGCTTGGCACGACAGCAGCGTGGACTGTCAGTTCACAACTTTTCATGCCTATGAATATACGCTGGCAGAATCTGCCGCCAATCTGCATCGCAATGTCATATTTGGCACAAGTACCGTGCCGCAGTCACCTTTGAGCGCCAAGGATGCGCCCGAGCCGGAGGAGCTGCTCAAATGGCTGGACACTGTTTGCCTTTCCGGCAATGAAAACTGTGACGTTATCGCTATTCCTCACAACAGCAACTGGAGCAGCGGACGGATGTGGTTCCCCTACAGCAACCGCGATATACCAATCGAGGAACAACGAGCCCTGGCTCATCTACGTGCTAGAACTGAGCCACTGGCAGAAATTATGCAGATCAAAGGCGATTCCGAGTGTCGTAACAATATCGGCAGTGTGATCGGTCCAACTGACGATCTGTGTAATTTCGAAAAACTCAGACCCGCGAACGAGACAATCCCTGACTGCGGAGAAACGTTTGGCAGCGGCGGCATGATGCTAAAGGGATGCACCTCCCGCTACAGCTTCGTTCGCTATGCCCTGAGTGCTGGTCTGCGCGAGGAGCAAAGGCTCGGGGTCAACCCGTTCAAATTGGGAATTATCGCATCCACGGACACTCATATTGGCGCAAGCACCGCCGAGGCGGAAACCGATTACCGCGGCTCACATGGCAACGATCGCAACATACAGGACCGCCTGCTGAGTAAAGTTGAAGTGCCCGGAGACATTGCTACCGGCTCGCCAGTCCGTTTCAATCCCGGCGGCCTTGCTGGCATTTATGCTACGCAAAACACCCGCCGTGACTTGTTTAAGGCCATGCGTCGCCGCGAGACTTTCGGCACCAGCGGACCGCGAATCGCCCCAAGATTTTTCGCCGGATGGAACATGGATGCCGATCTCTGCACCAACAAAAACGTTGTCGAACTGGGCTATCGGCAAGGTGTGCCCATGGGATCAGACTTGCCCGTTGCTCCCGCTGACGCTCGGGGTGGCCCCGTGTTTGTGGCCAGCGCCTCCCGCGACCCCGCGGAAGACAGCAACCCATTGCAACGCATACAAATAATAAAAGGCTGGGTAGACCAACTGGGTAACACACACCAGGCGGTGTTTGATATTGCCGGCGCGGAGCCAGGGGCGGCGCAGGTGGACCGCAATACCTGTAAGGTTTCAGGTCGCGGGTTTTCGGAATTGTGTGGCGTTTGGCAGGATCCGGAATTCGATCCGAAACTGCCTGCCGTGTACTATACACGGGTTCTTGAAAATCCAACCTGCCGCTGGAGCCATGTCGCCTGCCTCAGCCTGCCAGAGGCAGAAAGGCCAGCCAGTTGCTCTGACCCGGAACTGCCCTGGCAAATACAGGAGCGTGCCTGGACATCACCGGTCTGGTATCACCCCACCCCGTAACACGTGATCGCGCGCGGCAATATCGTTAAGGAAGTCCAATAGAATTGTATTTACCTGCGATGATGCTTCCAGTTGCACCATATGTCCGGCACCCGGAATCATGCGCACATCGCGCAAGCTTGGGAAGATTGCGCGCATCAAACCAATGGGATCATCACCGTGAAAACCCTCCAGATCGACATCGTGCTCACTGCCAAGGAAGTAAGCGGGAACGCCACTCTGTGTGCCTTCGAACGGTTTCCGCTGCGCCCATTTAAGATCAAAAGATCGATACCAGTTAAGTCCACCGGTAAAACCAGTGCGACTGTACTCAGACACAAAATATTCAAACTCCGAGTCTGACAGCCAACTCCAGGGCAGTGCCGGAGGCTCCGCCATGGCGTCTATATAGCTAGTACCGGGTGGATGCTTGAAACAATCGAAGTAGTTGCCTGCGCCGCTGAGCGTATGAAATACCTTATGTAAAAAGCGTCGGGGCTGATTCGCCAATTCGTTGTCCGCACGCGGGGGAACGCGGAAATACTCTATGTGTATAAAATGGGCCTCACCCATTCTCCGATATTCCGTCAGCGGCGACTCATCAGGATTGTGGGGGGCAGCCGGATTTTCGAGACCTATCACGGCGATCACCCGCTCCGGGTGCCGCAGTGCCAGGTCGTAAATGGCGAACGCGCCGAAATCGAGACCCGCAAAGACCGCACGCTCAATGCCCGCATGATCCAGCAGGCCCAGTAAGTCACCCGTGATGTGCTCGATATCGTAGGCTTGCGGTTCCGCAGGCGCTTCGGTCTGCCCCATGCCCCGCATGTCGGGCGCAATAACCCGGTAGCCCGCGTCTGCCAGCGCGCTGATCTGACGATGCCAGCTGAACCACAGATGCGGAAACCCATGGCATAGCACCACCGGTATTCCCTCCCCCTGCTCTACGTAATGCATGTCTATGCCATTAATTCTGGCGTGCCGATGATACCAATTCACGTGTTTCTCCCACCCATAAAAAAGGCCACGCGTGGTGGCCTTAGACGCATCACAACCGGAGTTACTACAGATTGTACCCGCGCTCATCATGCAGCACGAGATCGAGGCCCTGATTCTCTTCTTCGGAATCCACCCGGAGAGAAACGACCATATCAACCAGTTTGAGCAGGATGTAGCTCGCAATGCCAGTGTAAACGAACGTAGCAACAACCCCTGTAGCCTGGATGTAAAGCTGCCCCCCTATGCTGGTGGCATCACCGGTAAAACCATTGCCGCTGAATACGCCCAGATTGGTGGCACAAAACACCCCAGCCAGAAGGGTACCGAGAATTCCGCCGACGCCGTGAACGGGGAAGACATCGAGGCTGTCGTCGATCTTGAAGGTATTCTTGATCAGCTGGGTGGCGAAGTAACAGACCACACCGGCGGTTAGTCCGATCACTACCGCTCCAGCGGGTCCTACCGAACCCGACGCCGGGGTGATGGTACCGAGACCAGCAACCATACCGGTAACGATACCCAGCACCGAAGGCTTACCATGGCGAATCCATTCCATGGCCATCCACGCGAGCGAGCCACAAGCCGCTGACAAGTGCGTCACCAGCATGGCCATAGCGGCCGTGTTATCCGCCGCCAACGCTGAACCCGCGTTAAAGCCAAACCAACCCACCCAGAGCATTCCTGCGCCAACAACCGTTATGGTCAGGTTATGGGGAGGCAAAGGCGTAGTCCCGAAACCCTTTCGAGGACCTATAACCAACGCTGTGACCAGCGCCGCCACGCCCGCAGTGATGTGGACCACGGTACCACCGGCAAAATCCTGTAAGCCCATATCGCCCAGCCAGCCACCACCCCACACCCAGTGGCAAACCGGCGCATAAACCAGAATCAACCAAAGGGAGGAAAACAGCAGCATCGCGGAGAAACGCATACGCTCGGCGAAGGCACCTACGATCAGCGCTGGCGTGATTACAGCAAACGTCATTTGAAACGTCGCAAATAGGGTAGAGGGTATCGCCCCATTCATCGAATCCATGCTCATGGCTGCAAAAAATACATTGCCAAAGTCTCCGATAAACGGTCCTTGCTCCACGCCGTCACTACCAAACGCGATAGTGTAACCAATGGCAAACCACAGCAGAGACATCAGGCAGGTCAACGCAAAACATTGCATGAGTAGCGAAAGTACGTTCTTGACACGCACCAGACCTGCATAAAACAGGGAAAGGCCCGGAATGGTCATGAATAGAACCAGAGCGGTGGAGGTCAAAATCCACGCGGTGTCAGCGCCATTGAGCTCATCAGCATTAGCACCGCCAGACGCCAGCAAGGTCGTCAATAACAATCCAAAGGCATAAGAGTGTCTAATTAATCTGGCCATGATTACAGCGCCTCCTCACCGGTCTCGCCGGTGCGTATGCGAATACTCTGCTCCAGCGGCGTTACAAAAATCTTGCCGTCGCCGATCTTTCCGGTATTGGCAGAGGAACAAATCGCCTCTATCGCCGCATCAACCTGCTCGTCTCCAAGACCCAGACTGATCTTGATTTTAGGTTGAAATTCAACGACATATTCAGCGCCACGGTAGAGTTCGGTATGGCCTTTCTGCCTGCCGTAACCCTTGACTTCTTCTACCGTCATTCCGGTTATACCAATCTGATGCAACGCATCACGGACATCATCAAGCTTGAACGGCTTAATGATCGCAGTCATCATTTTCATGTGGTTTCCTCTCTTCATTTTGCCCAATTTTGGTGCACATAGGGGTATGTTCAGGGCGCTCAGGATTGGTTTTATCCGCCATGACGATAGGGAACGCGCATCCTGACATAATCCAGCGCAAAGGTTAACAGTCACACGTTCTTAATCAGAAAAACCGCGTTATCGTGGCCCTGTGGTGGCCACGCATAATACGCCCCACGCAGCGGGATTCGAAAATGCGTTTCTTCGCAGTGATGCTCGACCAGAAATAGAGAGGGTGCAATGACCCGACCGGCATGCTATGAATACGCCTCTGTCGAAACCAACAATGGAATGTGCGCATGATCCGCTCGCTTTTTCATGCCCTGCTGGCCAGCGCCCTACTGCTCTTCGCTGTTCTTTCAGTCGCCGATAACAAACCGACACGCAACGTGATTCTCATCATCGGAGACGGCATGGATGAGCAACAAATCACCATTGCCCGTAACTATCTCGCAGGATCAAGCGGCCAGCTACTATTGGATACAATGCCACTGCGCGCGCAGGTCCAGGTGCTCGCCATCGAAGACCAGGTTGATGGCAAACCTGTCTATGTTTCAGATTCTGCCAATACCGCTACCGCTATGGCGACTGGCGTGGTCACCAGTCGGGGTCGCATCGCAACCGCCGCTGGCACCAACACGCCCTTGATGACCCTTGTTGAGCTCGCTGATGAAGCGGGCTTGCGCTCTGGGTTAGTCACCACAGCGAGAGTGACCGACGCAACGCCTGCCGCCTTCGCTGTACACATGAGCTCACGTCGCTGCGAGGACCCGGATACCATGGTCGATGTTTCTATTTACGGCTTCGAAATCGCCGATTGTTCGGCGGAACTTAAAGCCAACGGCGGCAGCGGCTCCATCTCTGAACAATTGATCGAATCTCCCCTGGACCTGCTTCTGGGCGGCGGTCGCCAACGTTTTGAAGCGACCGCCGAAGGCGAAGAGATCACGGTGGAAGCGCTTGCGGTGGACAACGGATTTGTAGTCGTCACGCGGCCACAAGAGCTGCTACAGGAAAAACCGGGCGAAAAGCTGCTCGGCCTGTTCGCACAAGGCAATCTGCCGGTCCGACTAAGGGGAGAGAATGGACGGGAGGCAGAGGCTCCGGTGCGCAGTTGGTTGAACTACCTGAACGATTATCTCGGGAGCGCCCGGTTACCCGACCCTATGAACTGCGAACCCAATCCGGATTTCGATGGTACACCGACCCTTGCCCAGATGACTGAGGCTGCTCTCACTCATCTCAGTCACGATAACGACAAAGGCTTTTTCCTCATGGTGGAATCTGCATCCATCGATAAACAGGCACATGAACGAAAGCCCTGCGGTTCCATCGGTGAGATGGCACAACTGGAAGAGGCACTAGCCCTGGCATTGCGCTTTGCGTCGAGGAATCCCAACACGCTGATCATAGTCACTTCGGATCACTCCCAGGTGGCCCAACTGGTACCCGACCAAAGCCTGTTCGCCGACTATCCTGTGCCCGTTTTTACACCGGGAAAGATAGCGAGGATCAAGACACCAGAAGGTTCACTCATGGCAGTAAACTACGCCACTAACGACTTTATAATGGGAGAACACACCGGAGCGGCGGTACCGCTTTTCAGCAATACCGAGGGGCTCGGACGCATCTCACCTTTCCTGCAGCAACCAGATATTTTTCGGATTATCCGCGGATATCTTAACTTGTAATCGACGCACCGGTGAGCTCACAGGTTCACCCAGCTGTTCAGGGCACGCAGTCGAAACTGCGTCCCGCGATAAGTCAGGATGACAGAATCGGGAAGTATCTCATCCACTTTTAAACCTGCCAGAGGGCTGCCACCCAACTTCACTGCTTTCCCGTTCAGGGTTACCGAAGACACTCCCACATCACTGGAGTAATCGTGCTTCTGATAGTAAATAGTGGGAATCTCATCTTTCGCACGTTGTGACAAAGTGGTGAGAAAAGGCGCCGGATGCTCAATCAAGTTGGCGTTATTTATCTCACGCTGCGCCCTTTCAAGCACACTCTCGATATCGATAACCTCTTCCTCCGAGGCCTCCATGTTGCGCGAATCATTAGATGCTGGTGTAACTGAAACGGGCGTTTGCTCGGCAGGCGCCTGCAGCTTATCTTTGTCTCGGTAGAGTTGCGCAATGACGGGATCTGGCGTATCCACAGGCACGATTTCGCTTTTTACAGCAGTTTTCGGTTCCGCCGGTGTTGCTGCCGTCGATTGCAAGGGCGATACAGAACTGGTTTCGGGATTCACCGCAGATGTGGCAGTGGCCGCTTGCCTGGACTCAGCCCTCGCCTTTAACTCATTCGTCACCGAGTTCGCCGCACTGCCGATGTTCTGAGTCAGCGCTGCCACAGGCGCGCCAACCGCCTCACGCTCGTCCACAACGGAATCTCTCGTCAGGCGCACCACAAGCACAAGTATTACCACGAGTGCTACACCAAGACCCAACCAAGGCAGGTACTGTGGCAGCCTTTCAGATAAGGGCTCGACAGGATGATGCGTGCCAAGATTGGGTACCGGATCCACCTCGTCCCGTGAACGATTCAGGGCATCGAGTATTAGCGACATGCTGATAGTCTCCTGAGAGCGGCGCCGGGCTTCACCGGTAGACGCCCTCTATTGGCTTCACTTGCAGCAATTCCCTCGCCTCGGCAGCGGAGACATCCACTCCCAGTTCCGCATTCAAGCGCAACAACGTCTGAAGACCCACTACGCCATCATCAGCCAGTTCCTGCTCTCGCTGGAACAGGCGCACACGTTGCTGCAAAGCGAAGTTAAACCGATCGACCGCTAGCGGTTCGAGCTGTCCATCCAGACGTGCAAAAAGCGCTGCGACGCGCGTTACAACATCGCCCTCCTGCCCCAGCGAAAGTGACGATTGAAAGCCCTTTGGCACACGCCACAAAAATCGGTAACGCCCCGTCCAGTAGGTCGCTAGATCTGCCAGTTGCACCTCAATCACGCCATTGCGCGACAAAGCCCAGGCAGTCGTATCTGTAATACCCAATATCAGAACGCCGGCGGAAAACCTGTCCTGGGTAATTACATCCAGTAACAAGGGTTTGTCCAGTGCCTGCATCTCGTTCCAGGTCCATGCCTCGCCCTCATAACACGCCAAGCCAGCATGAACTCGCTCTGTACAAGGCGGTTGTAACGCCGGCTCAGTCGAGTAAATAGACCAGAGCTTATCGAATGCGTCCCCGGGGGGCCACATGATCTCCGCCATCTCAACAGGCTCAACGAGAGAAATCTGCGCCGGGTCGACTGACACGCTTTCCGCCAGCGCGGCGCTCCCTACATCAACGGCTGACGGCTCGGCCCCAGCTATCACTGCAGTAACATCTGGCCCTGTAGTTTGCACACTGGCAACGGGCGGCTGCGTTGGCGTATTCGCAGTGTAGCTCCCTAAAAACCAGCCCCCTGCCCAGATTAACAAACCCAACAGCACGATCGCGCCCACCCAACGCCAGGTAGGATTAAATGTGTAGGCTTCGCCAAGAACTTCTCGCGCGGCCAGCTGTAACATCGCATGATCAGCGCGAGGTTTGTTACGCCCATAGGCACCCAACAGCATACGGTCACAAAGCACGTTGATTACCCGCGGAATGCCGCGGGTCACCTTGTAAATTCCGCGCACCACGGAGCTGCCGAAGATAACGCGCTCTGGACTCATGCCTGCCACTTGCAGCCTGTGATTGATATAAGCGCCAGTCTCCTCAAGATTCAGAGGTTCAAGATTGTAACGGGCGGTAATGCGTTGATTGAGTTGGCGTAACTCCGGCCGAGCCAGAATCTGTGCCAGTTCGGGCTGGCCAATCAAAATTATCTGTAACAGTTTTTCGCTATTGGTTTCCAGATTGGTAAGTAGTCTGATCTGTTCGAGTACATCAAACTCCAGATGCTGGGCCTCGTCTATCAGCAAAACGGTTTTGCGATTTCGCGCGTGGTTGTCGAGCAAGAATTTATGTAAGTGGTCCGTCAGCGTTTTCAGCGTATGGTTGTTTTGATCGTAGTCGATATTGAGCTCATCACACACGCTGGCGAGCAATTCCATTGCATTTAAAGCTGGGTTTAGAATGATCGCCGTATCCGTGTCCTGGGGAATCTGTTCCAGCAAACAACGGTTAATCGTTGTCTTGCCAGTACCCACTTCTCCAGTCAGGAGGATAAATCCTCCTCCAGCTCCTACGCCATACAGCAGATGGGCCAGTGCGTCCCGGTGACGGGGGCTCATAAAGAGATAGCGCGGGTTAACCGCGATAGAAAACGGGGGCTCGTTCAACCCGAAATATTGATAATACATACAGTCGCCAGCCCCTAGCCTGTGCGTCTCAGACTACCCGCATTATGCCCAAGGGCCGTCATCAAAGCTACCTGTCGAGCTTTCAACAAACCCACGCCCGACTCAATGAGCATCAAGAAATTCTTCCTGTATTGCGCGAGCCTTAGCATGAATCTCCGCGTCATAACCTCGGACCCAGTCGTGGGTTGTATCAAAACCGTGTGCGGCATCCTCGAAAACACGCCAATCGACCGGTCGCCCCGCCCTCGCCATACTCCGGGCAACATCGACACAGGGCTGCGCAGGTGTTATTTGATCCTCTTCCGCCAATAACATTAATATTGGTAATTCCGCCTGCCAACCGCCCCGGAAGCGCGCCACCAGACCGCAGTAAGGATACCAGGCCACTACGCCGCGTACGCCGTCCAAAGAAGTATTTGGCGCATCCAACAAACCTCTGGGCAGCTCTCCGTTATAGAACACGCTTTCGAGCACGGTCCAACCGCCGTGGGAATATCCCGCCAGAAACAGGTGACCGGGGTCAAAACGCGCGTCGCGACGAACAAAGTCCAGGCCCACCAGCACGTCGACTGCGCGCTGATCACCGAACAGGATTTCTCCATCGCAGACCCTCTGCCAGTCGATATTGCGTCCCTTGAAGCTATCAATTACAACGGCGGCATACCCCCGGTTCGCGAATTCGTTAGCGCGTGTTAAAAGAGCCGGTTTGACGCCTCCGCAGCCGTGGAACATCAGCACCGCAGGGTGCGGTCCCTCACCCCTTGGCCACACAACCTGTATATGGGGCACAACCTGATCCCGTGCAGCAGCAAAGTTTAGCGGCGTAATATGCAACGCCTCATAAAAGCGGGTGTAGCCAACCCCCACAATCACAAGCACCACTGCAACAAACACCGTCAGAAACGGCTTGGCAAACCTCATAGACGCCTCGCACTTTCATTGAGTCTCAAATTACCGCAGCGCATCTGTATTAATCCGTTGCACAAGCATACAGTGCTCGGAAACATCTCTACCTGTCCTGCGCCAAACGATGCCAAAGCATATCAGCCGCGTTATCACAAATACGACGAACAGAGGCGGAATCAGTGTAAATACCATCGATCAAAAGGCGACTGATACCGTGCAGTGTTCCCCAGGCCACCTGCGCAAACGCTGGAACATCTATTGAGGCGTCAATCCCACCTCTGGCCTGCCAGGACTGTAGGCGCTCAATATTGCCTCGCAGGGTAGCCCGGGCAGACTTAGCCAACGATTTCGCAAGCACGTCGGAGCGCCAGGTCTTGGCTCCGTACATAAGATCGTAATACTCCCGGTTGTTGACCGCGAATTTGACATAGGCGCGAGCATAGTCGCGCATGATTTCTCGATCGCCTTGTGCACGAGACTTGCGCATCGCGAGTTTCATAGCCTGATTGAAGCGCACGAATCCCTCCTCTGCAACAGCGCAAAGAAGGCTCTGCTTATTTTTAAAGTGATGGTATGGCGCCGTCCGGGAAACCCCTACGGTGGCCGCTAGGCGCCTGAGGGACAAAGCCTCCTCACCCTCTTCCCTAACGATTCGAGCGGTTTCATCCAACAATACCGCCTTGAGGTCGCCATGATGGTAAGAGCTGCCGTATGAGGCACGTGTATTTGCCATGAGTGTTGTCACCTTGCCGTCACGCCTATCCAATTTATCTTGACACTGTAGGAGACGGTCGTTAATTTAGCACGCTTATCTTGACATCGTCTAGTTTAAGGGCAGCTCATGACAAACAAAATTCCGCGTGATAACAAAAACGATTACAGCAGTGCGATCATTTCGCAGCGACAGGGATTCCTTGAAGAAAAAACCGGCGCAACATTGTCCCACACCAAATCGTTTTCTTTTGATCCTGAGTCCATGGAGGGCAACTGCGAACACCTGTTCGGTGTCGCCCAGCTTCCTATCGGCGTAGCAGGTCCTTTATTGGTAAACGGCGAGCACGCGCAGGGAGAATTTTACGTCCCCATGGCGACCATCGAAGGCACATTGGTTGCAAGCTATAATCGAGGTATGCGAGTGATTCGCGAAAGTGGCGGTGTAACCACCACTGTAGTCGGTGAGGCCATGCAGCGAGCGCCGGTATTCCTTTTCCGCAATGCAAGGGACGCCCGGGATTTCGGCCACTGGCTCACCGCCAATTTTGCTGCTATCAAAGCTCAGGCAGAGGCAACAACGTCTGTAGGAAAGCTGCTGGAGATCGAACAATACTGCGTGCATAACATGGTCTACACTCGTTTCGATTACAGCACGGGTGATGCCGCGGGGCAAAACATGACGGGTAAGGCGACCTATGCCGCCTGCGAATGGATCCGCACGCAATGTCCCGCTCTGCGCAGTTATGGCCTTTCAGGTGGAATGGACACGGAAAAGAGAACCTCATTTGTTAACTCCCTCAAAGGCCGTGGCCGCAAAGTCACTGCAGAAATCACTATCCCTCGGCAGGTATTACAGGATGTGCTGCGGGTCAGTCCGGAACACATGCATATAAGCTACAACGTGAGTACGCTGGCGGCTTTTCTCACGGGCGCCTCCAACAACGCCGCTCATCCTGCCAACGGGCTCGCCGCTTTATTTATGGCAACCGGCCAGGACATGGCGAATATCGGCGAAGCCAACCAGTGCTCTGTTTATAACTACGTAACCAGCGACGGCGATCTCTACTACTCCATCACCCTCCCTGCCCTTATCATGGCCACCTACGGTGGCGGCACCAGCCTGTCAACGCAGCGGGAATGCCTGGAACTTATGGGTTGCTACGGCCAGGACAAGGCCTACAAGCTGCTGGAAATTGCCGCGGGCCTGACAGTTGCCGGAGAGTTATCCCTGGTTGCGGCAGCGCAGCGGGACAAGGAGACTGGCGCTAACGAGTGGGTAGACGCACACGAAAAACTTGGACGCAATCGCTGAGAAAAGCCCCGGCAATAATATTATTGCCAATCGCATCGTTGCACTGCGTCACGAGTCACGGGTTAAAGAGAAGACCTGTTTCACACATGGCTAAGCTGCAGGTACTGTGCACCCACTGCCGCAAGCACTCAGCCGAAACTGCTTTTGGGATTTGCGCGCTACTGAAAATATGCCCTGATCGTATCAGGACTCTCCAGGCTGATGAAATGATCTGTACCTTCAGTCCTTATTACCTCAACCGCCTCCGACTGGGCAGCACTTTCGAGCATCGCCTTGCGCCACAAAACGCCATCGCGCTCACCGACATACAGAGTCGCCCGCTTAAAACTATTGTAGTAGCTGTGATCCGTGCGCGCCTGCCAATCGATGATGTCTCGGATATTGACCACAGCGGTAGCGTACTGCCGCGGTGCATATGGTATTGAGGCGACGAGACGGTCCTTGGTCGCATTCGTCACCCACATCATCGGCGATTTCAGTACTCTCTGCGGAAAAAGCCGCAGCAGCGAAAAAACAAATGGGTAAAGATAAAAACCTAAAGGATTCAACCGTTTCTCATCACGGCCCGCCAATCGCCCCTTAGGCACCACGGCCGCTTCAAGGATCGCCTCCAACCGTGCAGCCATCGCGGGGTTTTGACGGCCGGCCTCCAGAATTACGGCCCCACCCCTCGAATGGCCGTGTAATACCACGCGCTCGGGGCCTGTCATACACTCCAGCACGCGATTAAGGCTCCATGCATCGTGGGCGATCGTGCCTACCAAGTGAGGGTTATCGCCGTACCAGACCGGTGTTTCCTCCGGCACAGCAGCGAAGGGATTCTGATAGTTTGCATTGCCGATAAGCACCAAGCGCGCTGGCGTGTTGTAGTGCACCTCTAAAAAATATCGCATGTCCTCGAGAAAGCCGGGGAAACAAATGAGTGTGGTATTACTGACCACTTCTGTAGGCAGGTGTGAGCGATCCGGCAACGCGACAAGGTTCTCGCCCAACTGCAACAGTCTCCCCTCGAACGTTTCAGCAGGCTGCGGCACCCATGTCTTACCCGCCAACCACTTACGAAAGACAATGAGGCCAGCGAACAGACCGAGAAACAGCAAAAACCACTTCATCATTTTTCTCCAGACAGCGGGATACATGGATGGTCCGGGGCGCCACCGCTGCGGACACTGCGCCGAATACCTGTCCTATTATAACGAGTACTGCGGTGATAGGTGGTGATAGTACCTTTATAGCCCGCATGCACAGAGGCCCACCAAACCATGGCGCTTACGGTACTTGTTATGCCGCTTGGCAGATCCGCGATACACGCGAAGACCTGGTTCTCTCAAAATACCCGCCGCCACTCCATCATTATTGCGCCGACGGGCAGCGCGCAACCGCACTAATCGTCCGGCCGCTGAACGGGCTGTTGCAGCATCAGCTTATAAATTATTATCGTGGAAAAATACGGTCGGCGGAATGATGGCTGAACCGATGCCATCCTACACGGTGTGCGACGCCGTCGATAAAAACGGCAAAACAGCCAACGAGCAAATCAGTTAGCCGCAGTCAATGATTTGCCCCGGTAAATAGCTCGGCGTTCTGAGTTGAAATCTGTACCCGTCTTGCGCGCATCCACCTGACTTCGCCACGCCTTGTCTCGCGTGCGAGGCTGACTCGCCTGCCGCACCCCGCCGGGATTAATCGCGTTAACCTTGATCTCTTGCTGAGATGCCGCCCCCTTGCAGGCCTTATCGGTGAAACTGGTAGCGCCAGTCT
The DNA here is from genome assembly GCF_026262645.1 of Candidatus Marimicrobium litorale. Lineage (NCBI taxonomy): Bacteria > Pseudomonadati > Pseudomonadota > Gammaproteobacteria > Cellvibrionales > Halieaceae > Marimicrobium > Candidatus Marimicrobium litorale. Next base: position 367,943 of record NZ_SHNO01000001.1, on the reverse strand, counting down.
GTGGGTCCACGCACATATACATGTCAGCACGGACCGCCAGAGGCAGCGTCGCCAGCACCAAAATAACCATTAATTGTTTCATTTTACGAATTCCATTCTATATAGCTATATCTGGAACTATACTCCTCCTCCCGCCGTGCGTACGAGGAAGCACGTCGCATTTCTAGAAAAAATATTTTCGATGTTTTTCAGTGTGTTAACGCCATAAGGCGCGGCCCTGACCGGGTCAGTCGGTTGAGGTGTGCAGATCGCACCAGCAGGGCTTGTTTGGTGTTCAGGCGGTCGTCGCGACGCCGTTTATAGCCACTTAATTATTTCGATTTGCCACTGACAGTGGCGATCAGTTCCAATGCTTCATCGCACCAGGCAAGGAACTGCTGGCCCTGGCCCAGGCCCCGAATCAACGCCAGATACACCCCTTTGCTGCGCGTGGGCAGCAGTTGTGGCTCGTTGTAATGCTTTACGCGTAACTTTTCGAAGGTGTAGAGACGCTGCATCATATCCTGCCGTCGCGCATCAATCTCGGCTGCCAGGTGAGATGCATTCTCTTCACTCAAGTTGTATAGCTTGATCACCAATTCGTCCTTCGCGTTCTGGTTTTTAGTGGTGTCATAAACCCACTCCGCCAGTGCGTCTCTGCCGGCCTTGGTTAGACCGTATACAATCTTGTTAGGTTTGCCACTCTGGCTCACCTCCCGGTTATTCAGAAACGATTTTTCCGCTAGTTTGTGCAGTTCCTGATATATTTGCTGGTGAGATGCGTGCCAGAAGAAACCCATGGAAGCCTCGAAATCGCGCGACAACTCGTAGCCGGAAAGATCGTCATCAATCAGGGCGGTCATGATTGCATGCGCGAGCGCCATACTCTTCCTTCCTCACTACGACGGTCAGACATGGCAGCCGTCGGTAGTCTATTTTTTTGATTTTTTTAAACAGTAACACGTTCACTGCACACCCGGTACCGGGGCTTTAATAAAGTGCGTGGCGGCATCGCCATACCAGATGACATCAGCGCTGCGCGCCACCAGCCGAATACGCGCCGCCGCGCCCGGCCTGCCATCCAGTGCCAGCCTCCACTCCCGACTGCTTGTACCTCGCCGATCCATCGACCGCGGCGCCGACTGCTCGTTCTCACCCACAGCCAGCAAAATGTCACTCAGCGGGTGCGAGGCTCTAGCGAGCAGAAAGTGCCCGTCTAACCCCGAGACATATGTCAGCGCTATCGTAAAATCGACGTTTTCCAGCAAACACTGACCACTTGCATAGCGACAATTACTTTTTTCCAGCAGTGGGTAAACACCCCCCTTTTGCGCCGGACCCGGTTCTTGACTGTAAAGCAGACCACTGGCCCACCAGCCCGCCACGGCCAAAAGAGGCGCAACCATTAGTGCGATTACAAGGTGTCGGCTACCCATCAGGCTAATGGACGCTGTCCGCTCCAAAACAAGTTCTTTGAATTCGGAACCACATGTTCAATCAGCTATCTCGCATAGACGCGATGCTGGAGCCGGCAGGCAGACGAATATTTTCTATCATCTCCTGCACCTCACGCGGCGGTGCCGCAGAAAATCGCGATACGAGGAAACTCACCGAAAAATTTACCAATGCTCCCACAACACCAAAGGCATTAGGCTCAATGCCGAAAAACCAATTGGCAGGGCTATTGCCCAAGAAGTCAGTGCCTGGAATAAACATAATACCCTTGTGCTGAAATACGTAAAAAAGCGTGACTCCGATCCCACTTATCATGCCTGCAATCGCTCCTTCCCTGGTTACCCTACGAGAGAAAATACCCATCATCAGGGCGGGAAAAATTGACGAGGCCGCCAAACCAAACGCAAGCGCAACAGTGCCAGCGGCAAAACCGGGCGGATGCAGGCCAAGGTAGCCCGCGCCCAGCACCGCTGCAGCCATTGCAAGTCTACTGGCCAGCAATTCCTGTCTTTCAGTAATACGAGGCAGAAAAATGCCCTTTAGAAGATCATGAGAAATAGCCGACGAGATCGCTAGCAGCAGGCCCGCGGCCGTCGAAAGGGCCGCGGCCAGGCCGCCAGCGGCCACCAATGCGATCACCCAATTAGGCAAACGCGCGATTTCGGGGTTCGCCAGCACCATGATATCCCTGTCTACAACAGTCATCTCGTTTAGTGCTGGATCTGCGTGGTAGCGTATATACCCATCCCCGTTGCTATCTTCAAACGCCAACAGACCGGTCGTTTCCCAATTTCGGAACCATTGCGGTCGTTCATCAATCGACAAGTACTTACCGGGCGCTGCTTCCAGAGTCTGCGCAAAGTTAAGACGAGCCATGCCTGCAACCGCTGGCGCGGTAGTGTAAAGAATCGCTATAAAAACCAGTGCCCAACCCGCAGAATAACGCGCCGCCTGCACGGAAGGCACAGTAAAGAAACGAATGATCACATGAGGTAGACCGGCTGTACCAATCATCAGCGACAGTGTAAAAGCGAACATATTCAGACCGCTGAGCCTGACATCCGTGGTGTACTCCCGAAAGCCCAGCTCCGTCACGACCTGATCCAGTTTATCGAGCAGAAATACGTCTGAGCCTACAAGAGTACTACCCAATCCTAACTGCGGTATAGGATTGCTCGTCAGTTGCAGACTGATAAAAATTGCAGGAATGGTATACGCCAGTATTAACACACAGTACTGAGCGATCTGCGTGTAAGTGATTCCCTTCATGCCCCCGAGCACCGCATAAAAAAGCACGATCAACATACCGACTTGCAAACCCGTGTCGTAGTCCACCTCAAGAAAGCGCGAAAACGCAACGCCCACGCCCTTCATCTGTCCAATCACATAAGTTACAGAACAGATTATTAAACAGACTACCGCTACCGCACGGGCAGCCTGAGAGTAGTAGCGGTCGCCAATAAACTCAGGCACCGTGAACTTACCGTACTTGCGCAAATACGGCGCCACCAGCATGGCGAGGATAACGTAACCGCCTGTCCAACCCATCAGAAAGACACTGCCACCGTAGCCCATAAAAGCGATCATTCCGGCCATGGAGATGAACGAGGCTGCGGACATCCAATCTGCAGCTGTCGCCATACCATTGGCAATCGGATGCACATGGGCACCAGCGACATAGAATTCTCGGGTTGAGCCCGCACGCGCCCAGACAGCTATGCCCAGATAAAGTGCAAACGTGAGTCCAACCACCAAGTAACTGAGCTGTTGTAGATCCATCTGCAGCGCCTAGTTCTGATCCGGGTCAAACTCTCGGTCCAGCGCAGCCATTTTTCTGGCGTAATAAAAAACCAGTGCGATGAACACGTATATAGAGCCCTGTTGCGCAAACCAGAAGCCAAGCTTAAAGCCGCCAACCTGGAACTGATTCAAAGTATCAACCAGCAAGATTCCGCAGCCATAGCTCACTATGAACCAAACAATCAGCAGTTTAATGACCAGCGTGATATTGCGACGCCAATATGCGCTTGCCTGTTCCTTCGTTAATTGGGGCAATTGATTACTCCCTGTATTGCTAGTGTTTTTTTATTTTTCTCATGAATGATAACAATCACTGGGGCGACCCTGCACTGATTCATGAACAGCCCGAATCAGAACAGATACCACTAGTTCCTGGAGCGACTGACCCGCAGCGCCTCCCGCGCATCAATCCATTCAACACATTCAGGTAGATCATAGAAATAGCCCATAACCGGCGTAACACCGCCGCGCACAGTCACATTGCCGTAGGTCTTGTAATACCGCCTGCAATGGTCTGGCTGGCGCAGCTTTTGTTCGATACAAGCTTGAGTGCGCTGGTCCCGTATAGGCGTAAGGGCAATCTCTCTGGCCGCTTCACACTTTTCACCCAGTTCTGCGACTTCCTTGTCGCCCAGCGCCTTAACTGTCGGCGCTACTATAAGCAAGGCAAACAGCAGTTGAAGGGGGAAACGACGGTCATAACCTTTATCTGAAAGCAACATAACTTTTTCCGCAGACCGCAAAATGATGAAATAATCTAGCACAATTCGCTCGACAACTCCCTATCAGCTAGACTGGCCGAAGAACCGGAAAAATAATCCGGACATTTTACGGAAAAAAAGACGCATGGCAGCATCGCAAGCTGAGACGAATACCCATACAACAACCGCCGTAGTATCCAATGTGCGATTACAACACGCGACTAAAACGGCGCTTAGCCTGGCCCTCGCCTATCTGATACCCATGGCGCTGGGCTGGCCGCAACCCCAGACTGCAGCCACAACTGTGATGCTGATTGCCGCGACAGGGATGATCTCCGAATCTTTGCAGAAAGGCGTCCTTCGGGTAGTCGGCACAGTGGCCGGAGCCATTATCGGGCTTTCTCTAATCGCATTACTTCCACAGGACAGAATGCTCTACCTACTCGCCGTATCCTGCATCGTCGCGCTCATCATTTATCTGTATAACGCATTTCAGGGAGACAGCACTGCCTTCATGCTAACCGCCGTAGTCACGTTGATGGTGTTTAACGGTGGCGACGCAGAGGGTGCCTTTATTTACGGTATTGATCGCGCCTTCATGACCGCTTTTGGAGTTATTGTCTACACCGTGGTAGCCAGCATGCTATGGCCCATTCGACTAGCAGACAATACACGCAGCATGGCAGGCAGTCTCGGAACGCGGTATCGCGAGGGTTTTGAAAGACTCGTACACAACGAGGAGCATCAGGAACAATCGCGGGACGATTTCCTGGCCGAGCTGCTAACTGAGGGCAACGCGTTCGACACGCATTTCTCATCTGTTAAGAACCACGCGGACGGTGTCGTCAACTACCTTCCAGAGTGGCGCTGCGTGGCAGCCGGATATCGGGAAATAGAATGCCTACTGCTACCTGCCCTGAAACAGATCTCCAACCGGAAAGTTGAGTACGCTAATTTTATACATGACTACGAGGCGATGCTCACCCGGCTTGAAGCCCAGTTCGAGATGATGGAGATGGCGTGGCGCGGTGAACAACGGCCTTCTGACGGTGAGACACTCTCCATTTCCCTAAATACTCATGCACTGCGCGAGGCTGGACATCTTGATGCCGCTGCGGTCATCAGCCAGATAGAACTACTGCAACAATTATCACACATGCTGTCGGATATTCTTCGTGCATTGGATAGTCTATTTTACGATGGCCCACGCTTCGATCGAAAGACAGACCAGAATCGAGTGCCGGCCGTCGTCTGGTTGGACCAAGAAAATCTTAAAACGGCACTGAGAGCATTTTTTACTTTTTGGATAGCAAGCGCAATCTGGATAACCGTTAATCCACCCGGTGGCTTTATGTTCGTCACACTCTGTACGGTGCTAATCCCATTAGCATCCTTCACCCCCGTTACACCGAAGCTATTATTCATACTTTTCTCTCTGGGTTTTCTGTTTGCAGTTCCTTCCTACGTATTCCTCCTGCCCCTCATGACACACTGGCTGGCGCTTGGAATATTTGTGTTCGCATACGCTTTTTTAGGATTTTTCGTATTTCAGGGTCCGGTTTCCATTTTTTTTCTGCTTGGATTGTTCACACTGGGAATACAAAACACCATGTATTACAACTTTGATGTACTCCTCCTTAAAGTTTTCATGTTCTATCTTGTGTGTGCGGTGCTGATCCTGTCTGTCAATGTGCCATTTAGCAGCAAACCTGAAACGCTTTACCGCAGCTTACGCTATCGCTTCTTTCAGTACTGCGCAAAGAGTCTCAGGCTCGTCGACGGCACTGCCAAATTCAGTGATAGCGTGGTCATAGCGTGTTTGGGTAACGGCGCGCCTCTTTTGGAGAAGATGCAGATATGGGCAGCCCGTATAAATTCTACCTCCCTCGAGCATGAAGACCGCCAATCACTTCTCAGTCTTAACAATGCTTGCGAGATTTTGCTAGGCCAGTTGCAAATAGTCGCGCATCGCCGCAACGAATTTATGCAAAACCGATTGATCAAAGCGGTCAAGCGAGAGACTGAAGAAAACATTCTGGCCAAAATGTGTCACTGTCTCGCACACTTTGACAAAAAAGAGGAATTAAAGCCGCTGCGCAATCGCGTAGCAAATATCGAATCAGAGCTGGATCACAGACTGGAAGATGATTATCTCGAGCGTTACAGGCCGGAAGAGATCGCCCTATTTTATATTTATCTCAACCTGCAGGTCTCTATCGCGAGCAGTATCGAAGCCTGCAGGCAGGCGCAGCAGTCGGTAGACTGGAACAGACTGGGAGAGAACCGATTCTAAGTATTCAGGAAAAAATCGGGCAGCGGCTCATGGTTTTTAATTGCGGCGGCGCGATAGCTCTGGCTTGCGTGCTCGCGGCCTGCACAACTATCGGGCCGGACTATAGCAAGCCGAAGCCTGTAGAACTCCCAACCAGTTGGAATAACACAAAATCCGCACAGGAAACTCACGCCGTGGGCAAGTGGTGGGAGCTATTCAGTGACCCTGCGCTGAACAAGCTGATCGATCGCGGCGCACGACAAAATTTGACTATTGAATCAGCGGGGCTTCGCATTGTGCAGGCGCGGGCTGCTCTCGGTATAAGCGATGCCTTGATTTTTCCACAGCAACAGCAGGTAGAGGCCAACTTCAGCGCTTTATACCGTAATGAAGACTGGTTCAATTCAGCCAATGCTGGGCTGGATGTGGGCTGGGAGATGGATATTTGGGGCAAGTACGCCCGCGGCATAGAGTCTAGTGAAGCCAAGCTCTATGCATCCATCGCCTCCTATCACGATGTACTGGTAAGTATCACCGCAGAAATAGCTCGCAATTACATCAACTACAGGACGGCGCAAGAAAGAATTTATCTTTCCCGGCAGAATATCGCTATCCAGCAGCGTGTCGTAGATATGACTCAAGTCCAGTTTGACGCGGGTAATGTTTCGGAGCTCGATGTACAGCAAGCGAAAGCGCAATTATTCGCTACCCAGTCCTCACTTCCAGGACTAAATATCCAGCGCTTACAGGCTCGTAACGCGATCGCGGTTCTTCTCGGAACAATACCGCAAAAAATAGAAAGCACTCTCTCTGCGCCGCAGAGGTATAGCGTTAATCCGCTTGAAGAACGCACTAGTGAATCCAAAGAAATGCAGGTGTCAGCACGAAGCTATGGAGAGTATTCGGTTATTCCTCGCGCTCCGGCCCTCTCCCGAGACATTGATGCGAAACTGGTGCTTCGCCGCCCCGACCTGCAGGTGGCGCAAATGTTATCTCAAGCCCAAAGTGCACGTATCGGACTAACAGAAGCCGACTTGTATCCACAGTTTTTTCTGTTTGGCTCGGTCGGAGTAAGCCAAACCGTAAATTCTGGTCGCAGTTTTGACCTCAGCGATGCTATCACAGCAAATATTGGCCCCGGTCTCAGCTGGAATATATTCCAGTACGGCCGAATAAAAAATGCTGTGCGTATTGAAGATGCACTGTTTCAAGAAAGCCTGGCTAACTACAATCAGACTGTGCTGGAGGCTGTTCGCGAGGTGAGTAACGCGCTGGATAGCTATGATAATTATGTAGAGAAAAGCTTGTATGATTTGAGCGCAGTAGAATCCTCAATACGGGCCTTTAGTATCTCATTCAATCAATACAATAACGGCCTGGTAAGCTACCAGCGCTTACTCAGCACGGTTGAAACCATGACGTTGCGCGAAGATGTCTACGCACAAACTCGCGGCAACATTGCAAATCAGGTAATTGCTTTGTACAAGGCTCTCGGCGGAGGCTGGCAACCTTTCAAAGACCAACCTGTTGTAAAGCCAGGTATCGCAGAGCAGATGAAACAGCGAACGGATTGGGGAAGCTATCTCCAGGAGAACACCGTCATCGGGGAGGACAGGCATGAATCAACTGCCCCATGAACTTGCTGTAGGAGATGTTTACCTTTCGCCTCTGGTTCCCGTATTTAGTATCGCGCTGCTAGGAGCTTGGGGCACAACCGCACTACTTAACAGGCTTAGACTTAGTCGCTACATCGTATTCCCCTCTACAACATTCATTGCGTTGATGGTTTTGTATATAGTGCTGATAGATATCTTCTGGATTCAGATTTAGGAGCGACGAGAAATGGGACTAGCTAAAAAGCTTGGTCTAGGAGTATTAAATCTTGCGGTTATCGCTGTAATTGCCTGGTTTGCCTGGCAGACGTTTGAGGAATACGTGAACAACCCGTGGACCAGAGACGGGCAGGTACGCGGACAAGTCATACAGGTCGCACCCCGTGTTTCGGGCATGGTCACCCATATCCCGATTATTGATAACCAGTTTGTAAATCAGGGCGAGCTGCTGTTTGAACTGGATAAGGAACCCTTTGAGATCGCGGTTGCTCAAGCCAATGCCAACCTCAAGAGGTCACGCATCAGTTCTCGCGCTTCAAAAATCGAATACGACCGATTACAAGACATTTTTAACAAGGACCCCGGCGCCGTATCACAGAAAGACCTAAATCGCCGAGAAGCGAATTATCTTGAATCATTGAGTAAGATTGATGTCGCCAAAGAGGATCTGCGTGGAGCGAAACTTAACCTGAGCTATACCGAAATCCGCGCATCATTAGATGGATATGTCTCCAATGTCGATTTTCAGATCGGCACACAGACCATTGCTAATACTCCCATTTTGGCTCTGGTAGACGTTAACAGCTTTTGGGTGTTTGGCTATTTCCGCGAAAGCCAGATCGATAAATTCAAGATCGGTGACCTCGCACGCGTCACGCTAATGGCTTATCCTGATTCGCCTTTACAAGGCCACGTCGAATCATTGGGCTGGGGAATCGCACCCTCCGATGGAAACGCCGGTGTAAAACTTTTACCCAGCATCAAACCGGTTTTTCAGTGGATACGTCTGGCCCAACGCATACCCGTTCGTATAAAGTTAGACCCCGTGCCGGAGGCAGTGCATTTACGTTATGGACTTACAGCCTCGGTGATGATCATGTCGGACGGAACTTGAGCCACACTAGAAGGAGGCTAGATCATGCAAAAAATCGATTCACATAATAATTTCCTGTTTTTCACCGCAAGTCTTGTTTTCCTTCTATTGGTTTCAGGATTCGTCGGCAGTACCCCGGATGGTGAAGACCATCTCTTGCTGCAGGCAGTGATCCTGGCTACCGAACTCGTCGCTTATCTGAGCCTCAGTCTGTCGAGTCGGTGGCGCAAGTTCGTTATGGTCATGGTGATATTCAATTTAACCACCGCCCTATTCCGAGAAAATGCCGTATTTCAGTTTAGCTCACGTGTAAGCCTTGCTGCGAGTATGACCTTCTACATTGGCATGGCGTATATAGGCTGCAGACAAGTGTTCTCTTCTGGAAAAACCGAACTCAACACAATAGTCGGGACGATCGCCATTTATCTCATGCTGGGAATCATCTGGAGCCTGTTGTACCTCGCGGTGATGGAAATTTGGCCAAACGGTTTGGACGGTATCGAATACCGGGACTGGCATGACAATTTATCGTCGATGCTGTATTTCAGCTTCGTCACAATGACGACCCTTGGCTACGGTGATATTACGCCGACAGTTCCGATTTTCAGGACCCTGGCCTACTTACAAGCCGTCGCCGGATCTTTCTACATGGCGGTCGTGGTTGCCAGCCTAGTAGGTTCTTTCATCAGCAAATCAAAATAGACACCACCCCAATTACAAGGACGCCCACAATGGACGACAACAATAATAATACCAGCTTCGACCCACAGTTCGTGCGTAACATGATCGAGTCAGCCCTGCGGCTGTCTTTGTTATTTGCACTGTTAATAGTAGCCTATGACATTATCAAACCCTTCACGACACCCCTGATCTGGGGCGCGATAATCGCAATAGCTGCGTTTCCACTTGTAAAATGGCTTGAAGCTAAAATCGGCGGTCGCCGGGGCCTTGCCGCAACACTGGTCACGCTTTTTTTCATCCTGGCACTTGCCATTCCCTCCTGGAGCGTAATGGAAGCTACCGTTGGCGGACTAAAGAGAGCGAGTACGGCGCTAGATGCTGGAGAAATCAAAGTGCCTCCTCCCGCTGAAAAGGTACAGGATTGGCCTCTGGTCGGTGAGCGACTACACCATGCCTGGAGTGCAGCGAGTAACGACCTGGAAGCGTTTGCACAAGCCAACGCGGAGCAACTGCGAGAACTGGCCGGCAAATTGTTGACGCGCATCGGTGGGAGCCTGATAGGTGTGCTGATGTTTCTCGTTTCTCTGGTGATCGCCGGTGGATTTATGACCTATGCGGAACCCTGTGGCGCGGCGGCACACCGCTTTTTTGTCAGGGTGGGCGGCTTGCGACCGGGGGGCGAATGGGCGTCCCTGACCGTGGCGACAGTTCGCAGTGTTTTACAGGGCGTCATCGGCGTCGCCATCATCCAAACCATCCTGATCGCGATCGGCCTGTTCGTGATGGGTGTGCCGGGGGCATCTCTATGGACAGCATTGATCCTCGTGCTGGCGATAGCGCAATTGCCTCCATTAATCGTACTCGCGCCGATTATGATTTATGTCTTTTCTACTGCGGATACAACAAGCGCCATAATCTTTACTGTTTATCAACTTGTCGCGGGTGCCAGTGACAGCGCCCTCAAGCCAATGCTGATGGGGCGAGGCCTGGACATTCCTATGCCTGTCATACTGGTCGGCGCAATCGGAGGGATGATTATGTCTGGTATCGTAGGCTTGTTTTCCGGCGCTGTTATCCTTTCTATTTTCTACAAACTTCTGATCTTGTGGCTGGAGCAACGGGCCGGAGAGGATATTGACTGACTGGACTCTGCCATGAATTCATTTATTAAACCAATAAAACGTTTCAAACGGCAGGCACGCAACGCGGGAGTTATTCCATCATGATGTTGGACAATGTAAGTTTTTTCTTCAACCGGGCGGCAGACCACCTCGGGCTTGACGAAAAACTTCGCACAATACTTCTAACGCCGAATCGCGTAGTACGGGTTGAAATTGTCACCGAAAGTGACAGTGGCGATCTGATGCACCATCTCGGCTTTCGTGTGCAGCACAGTTCAGCCAGGGGGCCCATGAAGGGGGGGCTTCGCTATCATCCGAGCATGGATGAAGAACATGCTGCCAGTCTCGCTAGCCTTATGACCTGGAAGACCGCAGTGGTAGACATTCCTTACGGTGGAGCCAAAGGCGGAATCAACTGCGATCCAAGTAAACTGAGTGAAACTGAGCTCTACCGAATCACTACCACCTTTGTTGAACTCATTAAGGAAGTCATCGGCCCCACTATTGATATCCCTGCACCGGACGTGAACACCAACGCTACCGTTATGGGCTGGATAATGGACGAGTACAGCAAATTCTACGGCTTCAGTCCCGGCGTCGTCACCGGAAAGCCGGTGGACCTTTTCGGCTCCCTGGGCCGTGAGGAAGCTACCGGCCGTGGGGTAATGTATGCCTTGGAAGAATGCCTGAAAGACCAGAATAGAAAGCTGGAGGACGTCAGCGTAGCAATACAGGGGTTCGGCAACGTGGGCAGTAATGCTGCTCGCCTTATCGCGCAGCGCGGCGGCAAGATCGTTGCCATTTCAGATATTCAAGGTGGCATAGCCAATAACGACGGTCTTGATGTTCCCGCACTGATTGACTGGGTGAACAGCAACGGCAGCGTACAGAACTTCCCTGGAGCACATGCAATCGACGGCAACGAGATAATTGTCTACAAGGCGGATGTACTCATCCCGGCCGCACTGGAGGAAGCTATCACCACGGAAAACGCTGGCCGGGTGCAGGCAACAATCGTGATCGAAGCAGCCAACGGCCCGGTTACCTGCAAGGCGCACGATATGCTCGTTCAACAAGGGGTAACGGTTGTGCCCGACATCTTGGCCAATGCCGGCGGCGTTACCGCTAGCTATTTCGAGTGGTCACAGAACATCCAGCAATTCCGCTGGGATGAATCACGCGTCGTAGAAGAACTTGAGAAAGTCATGCGGCGAGCCTATCGCAACGTAGCCGATTTGGCGCTGCGCGACGATATAGACCTGCGCACCGCCGCCTTTGTGCTGGCGATAAAGCGGGTCGCACGCACCACGACCCTGAGGCGCGCGGTGAGTCACCTATTGCCCGCAAGCTTGCTGGAATAGACAAAAATACCTGGCAAAACGAAAAGATCATTCGTTTCGGCTATACTAGTGAAACAGTCGTTCTCTCGAGGACGAGAATCTTATCGAAGGGAGCACACCAATGAAATTCCGCCGCGCTGTTCTGGGAAGCCTAGTCCTCATATCCTTCCCTGTGTTTGCCCAAATTGCTGACTCTGCACTTCCCGGCAACCCCGAAGATGCTCCTGAGACGTCCTCAGCTCCGCTGTCAGAACCTCCTGCAGCCTCAGAGTCAACCTATACTCAAGTGAGTGACAACTCTGGGGACGACGCTGGCGAGATGAGCCGCACAGAACGCAGGCGACAAGTCATTCGCCAGGTGTTAGAAGATTCGAAAGCACAACCTGACTACACGCCAGCACCGCCGCCGCCGACTAATCGATACGACGAGATAAAGCGCTAGCGCAACCGCGTCAGGCAGGCCAGATCAAAGCTCAGGAATAAGCTTTGAAAATTTCTCGATCATCGGAATAACGATTTCTGGCCTGTCCCAGTTCTCCATTCCAACTCCAATGTTACAGCGGTCTATTCCGATATCCCGATAGGACTTGAGCAGGTCAGCCGTCACCGGCGCCATCACGACCAGAGTGATCTCCACGGATGCGGGGTCGCGCCCATTGTCAGCTACCAGCTGCCGAAAATTCTTCACGTCATTCTCAATATCAGGCAACGCCACGTCCACGGGCATCCAGCCATCCGCCCATTGGGCAGCATGCTTGAGACCCAGCGGCCCCATGGCGCCGAATATCACGGCTGGCCCACCTGGGCGGATTGCCTTGGGCTCAAACCAAACGGGATCGAAATCGATCAACTCTCCGTGAAACTCAGGCTCCGGATCAGTGAGCAGCTTGCGCTGAGCAAGCACGGTTTCTTTCATTCCAAGGTAACGCCTATCGAAAGGTAGCTCGGTGGCATTTTCAAATTCTTCACGATTCCAACCCACTCCACAGCCGATTAGCAGACGACCGTTGGACAAGCGATCAAGAGTCGCAATGGTCTTGGTCTGGGACATCAACTCCCGCTCCATCAGCAGGGCGATACCGGTACCGAGTTTCAACCGACTGGTGGCTTGCGCTGCCGCCATGAGCGAGACATAAGGGTCCATCATCTTTTTGTAAGGTTCTGGCAATTCTCCACCTGGCGGATAGGGAGTCAGGCGCGAAACAGGTATATGGCTATGCTCCCCATACCACAGTGATTCAAACCCCGCTTCTTCCAGCGTCTGAGCCAGATGATGGGGGGCGGGATCATCCGCCGTATTCATGGAGCTGAATCCAAGATGCATACTCATTACCTCACGCGGTCGTATCAAACAGAGTCATTGTAGTGCTTACAGTAGCGTTGAAATCCGTCGCGCTCCAGCGCTGTAACTACAAGCGCCTCTGCGGTTCAGATTGATATACATCTGGCCGAGAACCTCAGCCAGAGCGACGCATTCGCGCCGCCACAGCCAATTCCTGCAACAGGTGGGCGGTGTCCTCCCAGCCCATGCAGGCGTCGGTAATGCTTTGCCCGTAATTTAAAGGCTGTCCCGCCACCACGTTTTGGCGCCCTTCTTCCAAATTACTTTCCAGCATAAGGCCGACAATGCTGTGGTTACCACGGCTTATTTGAGTTGCAATATCACGCGTGACATCGACCTGCCGCGCGGGCAGTTTACGACTATTGGCATGACTTGCATCAATCATGATTCGCGCGGGCAGGCCAGCGGAGCTGAGCATGCGCTCTGCATCTTCGACAGAAAACATATCGTAATTGGGCTGCTTGCCGCCCCTCAAAATGATATGACAATCCTCATTGCCCGCCGTCTGAAAGATTGCTGAGCGCCCCTGCTTTGTTACAGACAAAAAATGGTGCGGTTGCGAGGCGGAATTGATCGCATCAACAGCCACCTGCATATCACCGTCTGTGGCATTTTTAAAGCCAACCGGGCATGACAGACCGGACGTCAGTTCACGATGGGTCTGGCTCTCAGTGGTACGGGCGCCGATTGCACCCCACGACACGAGATCCGCATAGTACTGGGGACTAATCAAATCCAGGTATTCTGTTCCAGCAGGCAAGCCCATCTCTGCGAGGTCCAGCAAAAGCTGCCTCGCCAGATGCAGGCCCTTGTTGATATTGAAACTGTTATCGAGATCCGGATCGTTAATCAAGCCCTTCCAGCCTACCGTAGTGCGAGGCTTCTCAAAGTACACGCGCATGACAACGAACAGATCTTCGCTCAACTCCGCCGCCGTCTTCTGCAAACGACCGGCATAATCCAGTGCGCCCGCAGGATCGTGTATTGAACACGGCCCCACAATGACAAGCAGGCGATCATCCTCCCGGTTAAGTATGTTGTGTATCGCACTCCTGGCGTTGGCAACCGTTTGACTGGCTGCGTCCGTAAGCCCGATGTCGCCAATAAGACTTTCCGGGGAGATCAGTTCATCGATCTGACGGATTCGTACGTCGTCTATTTTTGCGGTCATGCACCGCTCCATACGCGTGTTTGAAGGACCAAATAATATAGCACAATGCACTACCCAACGACGGACTGCGGGCTTCCGCGCCACCAGTCATCGAGCATCTCACCCACAACATTGGATTGCACCAGGTGGGCGCCATACCAGGTGTGGAAACACCGTATACGACTGAAATCGGCGATCCCGCCAATGCCCCTCTTCTCAAGGGTCTCTTCAAATCCCAATTCGCACAGTCGCGCCTTCACCGTCGGGGACATAAATCCGCGCCGCAAGGCGATGTAGATCTGATGATCCTCACGCATGCGCGCCTGTAGCGTTGCATCAGCATCAAACCGTTGCTGGAATGTCTTGATCATGCCGGCCGCCTCCAGTTGGTCGATGCGATAGCACAAGACGGGATCCACCAGCCAGTAGAGCGTGGGGAAGGGCTTGTCATCTACAAGAGAGGCGACACGAATCACCACAGGGTCGCCATTGCCCGCCGCAACGGGGATTTCCTCCAGGCCTCTAGGCTGCCTGCCGAGCAGGCTGGCGACACGCTGGATCTTTTCCGCTTCAACACCCAAATGATTACATCCTGCCGCAAGTGTAAGCGTCCTATTCTACGTGAGCGACAATCGATTCACACACCGATCTGTCCCCGCTCGAGCCTCAAGGTTGACAGGATGCTCCCGAAACTCTAGTCTTGCGCTCGTTACTAGGTGCCTACCGCATTGTCGCTAGACAACGCTGGGTGGGTTAAATGGGAAGTGTGAATGGCGTATTCTGTTCACCGCTGCCCCCGCAACGGTATACAGTCACTGACTGTTAGTCCGACACCTGCCTGGAACATTGCAACGATGGAGCGGAGGGCTTCATGCACGGTTGCTCAATGCTTGCATTGCGTTCCCCGATTCCCTCTCTCAATCGCCACATAATGATTTATACAAGGCTATTGGGAATACTTGATGAAAAACCTTACACATGCCGTGCTACTGACGGTCGCCAGCGGCAGTCTTCTTTCTGCACATGCAAGCAACAAACTAGAAGAAATGGTCGTTACATCGTCACGCATAGAAATGCCGCTGCGCGAAGTCGCAACCTCAATTTCTGTTGTCACAAGAGAAGATATCCAGATCCGCGGGTTCAGCACAGTCGCAGAAACCCTGCGCTATGAGCCATCGATTGCGGTTGACAGCTCCGGTGGCGTAGGCAAAGCCACTAACGTCAGGATTCGAGGAGAACAGGGCTTCCGCACCAAGGCCTACATCGACGGTATCGATATAGCAGATCCGTCGGCGATTGGCGGCGGGCCAAATTTCTCCAACCTGCTCTCGGGCGCAATAGACCGCGTCGAAATTTTACGGGGCCCTGAGGGCCTTGCCTATGGCGCGGATGCGGGCGGCGTCATCAATATGTCGACAGCAGCGCCTCAATCCGGTTTCACCGGAAGCCTTGAAGCGGAGGGTGGCCGCTATGGTACCCAACAATATCTAGGGCATGTCGCAGGCGGCAACGAAACGGTCGACGGCGTCATTTCCGCAGAACGGTTTAAAACCGATGGATTTAATGCATTGGATACCAATGACAGAGACGACGACGGCTACGAAAATACCACCTTCCACGGCCGTGCCGGGTGGAATGTCACGGACAAGCTAAGAGCAGACGTCGTCGGACGCACTGTTGAAGGAGAAAACGACTACGACGACTGCTTCGTTCCTCCAAACTTCGATCCTTCTGATAATTGCAACACTGACTATAGCCAGGATGCCTGGCGCGTCGCACTCACTCATCAAGGGGAGGCTTTCGGCAACACACTCTCCTACAACAGCAACAAGACCGACCGCAAATTCAAAGACGATGGCATTCTTTCTTTTCGGGCCGAAGGCACTGTGGAAGTGCTGGGCTATCTTGGCAACTGGAGCCACTCAGACCCCTTAACGCTGGTGTATGGCGCGGAACTACAAAAGGACTCTATCGATGTGTTCAGCTTCGGTAACGAGCAATCTGACAGCGATCGCGATCAGCAAGGTTACTTTGTTGAATATCAGGGCGGATTTGCAGACAGCCTCTATGTATCGGCCGGCGCCCGCTATACTGACAACGATGACTTTGGCTCCAAGACCACCTACCGCACAGGAATCACCTACCTCGTAGAAGCAGGCGAAGGGGAACTCAAGTTGAAAGGCACATATGGCACCGGATTTCGTGCGCCCACGCTGGATGAGATTGCCTTTAACGCTGGCTCGCAGGCAATCGTACCGGCCAACCAGACGCTGGAAGCGGAAGAGAGCACCGGCTACGACCTGGGCGTGGCTTATTACGCGACGGCGGGGTGGTACGTCGATCTGGTGTATTTTGATCAGGAGATCAATGATGAAATTTACTTCGATTTCTCCTCTTTTGATATCCCTCCCCCGGCAGACGGCGGCTCCTATGGTTACCTGCAAGGGAACGGGGACACGTCCTCAGACGGCGTTGAGTTCATCACCGAAGTGCCCGTGGGTGAGATGATTACAGTCACCGGTAACTATACCTACACCAATACCAAGGATTTCGATGGTGCGCAGCGCGCAAAAGCACCCGAAGGCCTGGCAAATCTGGGGCTGCGAGTGACTCCCTGGGAAGGACGACTCATCGCCAACATTAATTACCGCATGGTGCGGGACCGCATTAACCGATTTGGCGAAGACATGAAAGACTACGAAATCCTCGATATCAGCGTCACATACAACCTGACCGATGCCCTGAGTATTCAGGGCCGGGTGGAAAACGCGCTGGACGAAGACTATGAGGAAGTTTCCGGGTACAACACGCCGGGAGCTGCAGGATACGCCGGCATTCGCTATAGTTTCTAGACTTGCAGCAACAGGAGAAATCCCATGACCACTGATGGACAGGACAAGGATCGCAAAGAAGCAAAACACAAAGCGGCCATGGAGAAAAAAAAAGCCAAGGTGGACGCTTCAATTGAAGCGGCTGACACCGAACGCGGCGTTGCGGTTCTCCTGACGGGCAATGGCAAGGGAAAGTCCAGCTCCGCTTTTGGTATGGTCATGCGCGCACTGGGCTACGGCCAGAAAGTCGGCGTCGTGCAGTTTATCAAGGGCGAGCAGCTTTCCGGTGAAGAACTTTATCTACGGGATCACTGTCCGCAGGTGCATTTTTACCAGATGGGTACCGGGTTCACCTGGAATACCCAGGACATGAGTTCGGATATTAAAGCAGCGCAAGACACATGGGACGTCGCCAAACCCATGCTGGCGGACGCTAGCTATGATCTCGTCGTACTGGATGAGCTGACGTACATGATAGGTTATAAGTACCTGAACGATGCGGAGGTATTGCAGGTTCTCGCCAATCGGCCAGAGAGCCAGAGCGTCGTTGTAACGGGTCGCGGTGGTGGCTCCGAGCTACAGGAGATAATGGACACCGTTTCCGAAGTTAAAGACGTAAAACACGCCTACAAGGCAGGCATCAAGGCACGCAAGGGTGTAGATTACTAGGCAGGCACTGGGCGCAATAGACCGCCCACCCTCGTGCGCGACCGATACACTGAAACGGCGCGCATGCCTGATGCTCCGATGCCGATGCAGACGGAGGGCAACGCCTACTCTTTTTCTTTTGGGTTTTTGCCCATCACCCGCGCCGGCCAATCCCGCTGCATAGCCATAGCGCTGTTAAGCGGATGTGCTTCCGCCCGCTCCCCCCACCGCTCGTGAAATACCAGTTCCTCTGCTGACAGGCGATGTCCCCAGCCCCTGTCTTCCAGCTCCGGCTTATCGCGAAAATACTCTACGTAACCGAGGCAAAGATAGGCAATGGGAACAACTTGTTCAGGCAAATTGAGGATATGCCTCAGATTTTGAGAAGAAATAATAGAGACCCACCCCACACCGACTCCCTCTGCACGTGCGGCCAGCCAAAGGTTCTGCACAGCGCACACCGTACTATAAATGTCCATCTCGGACTGATGGGTTCGCCCGAGCACTGCATCACCACCACGCCCCCGATCACAGGTGACGCACAGGTTTACCGGTGCATCAAGAATGCCCTGCAATTTTAACTGCCTGTAGTGGTCTCGACGCTTTCCCTCGAACTGCTCCGCCGCTTCTTCGTTTGCCTCGCAGAACGCCCGGTATATCCGTTCCCGGGTATCTCGCCCCTCGATCACAATGAAATTCCAGGGCTGAGAAAGCCCTACTGATGGCGCATGATGTGCAGAAATAATGATACGCGCCAGCACATCCTCAGGTACGGGTGTCCCGATGAACTCGCTGCGCACATCGCGCCGCCCAAACAGTGTCTCATAGAAGCCTTGATCGCCGGAGCGAGAATTTTGCATCAGTACTCTTCACTATAGACAGACAGATTATGGCGGAAGCCATTAAGGCGCATACATTGCATAATGCTCCCTCGCTTGCTGCAGTTTCTCACACATCAGAGTGGCACCCTCGATAATTCTTGGAGTATGTCGCTGCAATATATCCGGGGGGATAAAATAGAGCTGGTCATTTCTTACTGCAGTCATGGCGCTCCATTCTCTCCAATCGTCCAGCCACTCGGGTCGCGCCTTGTCCATACCGCTGGCTATGATGACCTGAGGATTCGCCCGCAACACCGACTCCACACTAATGCGCGAAACCAGCGGCATCGCATCGGCAAATACGTTCCGACCACCACACAGGCGCACCACATCGGAAATGAGATGATCCCCATTCAGCGTGAGAAGAGGCTCGTTCCAGATCTGGTAATACACGGTGACAGGCTCTCGCGAGCTATACGTCTCCCGCAGGGCGTGCAGTTGCTGCATGAAACGACTGGCCGCCGCGTCGGCCACCTGCTCATTGCCCGTCAAGACTCCGATCACCCGCAAGGATTCCGCCACATCTTCCAATGCGCGAGGTTCACCGACGTAAACGTTTAGACCCAAGGACTGCAGTCGCGTTACCACGTCCTCGCCATTACCCTCGTGCCAGGCCAGTACAAGATCTGGTTTCAGGGTCAGCAAGGTCTCATAGCTAACGCTATCGTAACTGCCAACCCGGGGTATCGCCCTCGCCGCCTCCGGGTAATCACTGTAGGACACGGCACCCACCAACTGCTCACCCGCGCCCGCCGCATAAACGACTTCAGTGATGTGGGGCGCAAGACTGATCACCCGGGTTGCCGGTTTTTCCAGCACCAGCGTCCGGTCCATGGCGTCCCGCACAGTAATTTGAGCTGATCCAGCGGGCGTGAGTAGCACCCACAATAAGGCAATCAAACAATAGCGCATCCGCACTCCCTCACCGCCTCATGAATAGAACAAGCAGTTTCTTGCCATCGCGCCCGCGGCGGCAATCCGAGACGCAACATGCCCTGCCCCGCGATATCCTCGAATACCCGCGCCAGAACCGCTCGCCGCGCAAGCGCACGATACAGGCGATCACAGTACTCCCAGTCGCCAGCGCCGGTAGCAAATAATGCAGTCGCTTTGAACTCCAGATCGGGGATGGCACCCCGCAACAAAGCGACCCACGCCTGACTTGTTCGCACCAGATGACTACGCTGATCCAGTTGCCAGCGTCGGTCTGCCAGAGCGGCCTCACCGATCCAGCGGGCTGGGTGCGACAACGACCACGGAGGCATTTGAGCCTGTAGCTTTTGACACAACGGGGCTTCCGCCAGCAAAAACCCCAGACGGATACCGGCAAGCCCAAAAAACTTCCCCAGGGAACGATACACTATCAGGCCCGGTGCCGGACACAGAGGTGCCAGGCTCACTTCAGGCCTCACATCCGCGAAGGCCTCATCGACAACGAGGAAACCACCAGCAGCTTGCAGTCGCCGATGCAATAATTCCAGGTGCGCGCGCGAAACCTGCTCGGCGCTGGGGTTATTGGGGTTGATCAACAGCACGTGGTCGACCGCTTCCTCCCTGACCAGTGCCTGTAATGCTGTCCAATCCGTGTACTCGACCACTCTGTGGCCAGCAGCCGCCCACGCGCGCCGGTGCTCGGTGTAACCACGCTGCGGCATCGCCACCCGGCCGGCCGGCAACAGGCCGGGAGCATACTGCAGCGCATACTGAGAACCCGGCACGGGCAGCAAGGCTGTCACCTCACAAGCATAGTAAGCCGCTGCTGCCGACTCCAACGCACCATCCTCCTCGGGCAGCCGTTGCCACACTCTCCCCGGCACAGTGGGCACTGGCCAGCTCGAGGGGCTGATCCCCGTCGACAGGTCTATCCATGCCTCCCGGGGTATCGCATATTCACAAACGGCGAGCTCCAGCCTGCCACCGTGTTCGAGGTTCACAGCAGAATCACTCCCGCGAACACAAACAGCAGCCCCACGCCTACCGCCCGCCGCAGCAACTGCAAAGCTGCCTCGATATCACGCGCCTCAGCCGGCGCTCCTTCACCAAGAACGGGACGCTCACGCACGATACCGCCGTAGGCAGCCGGTCCGCCCAGGCGAATACCGAGAGCACCTGCCCCCGCCGCCATCACCGGACCCGCATTGGGGCTATCCCACAGGGGCGCCTGCGTCGACCAACAATGCCTTGCCCGGTGATACTGCCCCGCCAGCGCATAAAAAAACGCACAAAGACGGGCCGGTATCCAGTTCAGGACATCATCCAGCAACGCCGCGCTGCGGCCGAAATGCAGGTAGGACTGATTGCGATAGCCCCACATGGCATCCAGGGTATTGGCCAAACGGTAGGCCAGCGCACCCGGCGCACCTGCTACTACAAACCAGAAAATCGGTGCGATAACCGCATCGCTGCCGTTCTCCAATACCGACTCCACCGCCCCTGCAGCCACCGATTGCGCGTCAAGGTGGGCCGTATCTCGGCTGACGATGAGCGCAAGTTTATCGCGCGCAACATCCATTTCACCTGTCAGCAGCGGCTGCTGAATAGCTCTGGCGTGTTCTTCCAGGCTCCGCATGCCTATACAGAAATACAGTACGGCAATGTCTGCCAACACAGTGAGCCAACCGGGGAACCAGCTCAGGAACTGCATCAGCAGCAGAGCCGGAAGCGCAACCAGAATCACCCAGGCGACACCCCCCCCCTGAGCCGGCGTAGCAAAACGCTCTCTCGCCTGGGCTTCAACCCATGTTGCAATATCACCATAAGCCACCAACGGGTGACCACGAGACACCTCACCGACGAGACGATCCAGAAGCAGGGCAAGAATTAATGTCACAAGCATTATCAGCTTAACCCACAGCGTAAAACGAAAGGACAAGTAACAGGCAAAGTTCGACCAGTTCGACCAGCGCCCCGGCAACGTCACCGGTAAAACCACCGAGTCGCTGCAGAGCAGCGCGGCGCGCCAGAAGGAATACCGCTACTGTGGTGGCCGTCAGAACGATCCAAATAGACACAGGCAGCAAAGCGAGTGTGGTCAGCGCAACTCCGGCAAGTACCCACCGCGCGTCATGCGACGAGAACTGTTGCACGATCAGCGCTCCCAAACCCTGGGGGCGCACGTAGTTCGTGTACATGAACAAGAGCAGCAAGGCTGAGCGGGACAGCAGGGGCACCGCCCACAACCAAACCAGACCACCTTGCTGCACCAGCGCCGCCAGAGCGAGGAATTTGAGTAACAACAGGATGATCAACGCAATCACGGCCATACTTCCGCAAAGCGGATCGGATAGCAGTTGCAGAGTGCGCTGGCGATCACCAAATCCACCTGCCCATGCATCGACACAATCGGCAAAACCATCAAGGTGCAACCCGCCCGACAGCGCGACCCACAGGGCGAGCAGCAAACCTGCCTGCAGGTAAAA
This sequence comes from Candidatus Marimicrobium litorale, assembly GCF_026262645.1. Lineage (NCBI taxonomy): Bacteria > Pseudomonadati > Pseudomonadota > Gammaproteobacteria > Cellvibrionales > Halieaceae > Marimicrobium > Candidatus Marimicrobium litorale. Next base: position 345,617 of record NZ_SHNO01000001.1, on the reverse strand, counting down.
GGGCAAAGTCCACATATCACTGGCGAGTGTCAGGAGGAGGCCCAACAACAGTCCGACCGCCGGATACCACAGCAGGGACGCGCCGGTCAGGTTTTCACTGTCGCGAATATGTCGCGGCACTGGCAGGACAGTGAGGAACTGTAACGCGACCAGTAGCGCTCGCCCCTGTCGCTGAATGACAGATTTCATCAGTATCCGGTCCTCGCGTTGAGAGACAGCAGTACAGGAAAATCTCCCTCTTCCCGATGATAAACCCGCACCCGGGACAGCGCACCGTAAGGCACATGCAGCCGCGCTATCGAAGACACGGGAAAGAGCAATAAATGGCTGAGCAATAAACGGATAACACCGCCATGAGACACCAGCAATAAACTGCCTCCGCGGTGCTCATTCATCAGGCGTCTCCAACGGGATGCGACACGAGTCTGCGCCTCCTGCGTCGCTTCACCGCCCGGCGGAGTGAACGCGGCAGGGTTTGCGTAATAGCGCGAAACGCCTTGCGGATTCTCATCCCAGACATCTTTGACAAGGCGGCCTTCCCAATCACCAAAATCAAGCTCACGCAGGTCAGGCTCGACAGATAAAGGTAAATCAAGTTTCATCGATTGGTGCTCAGCGAAAGCCTGACACCGAAGCAACGGCGAAGTAACAATGCGAGTCCAGTCCGAGGGAGGCGTAATCGCCTGCTCCATTTGTTGCCACCCCTCGCCGTTGAGCATTACGTCTGTTGTGCCACGGTAAATATCGCCTCCCTCACAGCGGCCGTGACGCAGCAAGTCGACAGTGGTCACACTTTCGTCGGCATCGCTCAAGTCGGGGCCTCTCTATCGGCAACACCCGCTTCTGCAAAGGTCGCCATTTCCGCGTGCAGGGCACAGGCCGATCGCAGCAACGGCAATGCGGTCGCGGCGCCGCTACCTTCTCCAAGACGCATCCCCAGGTCGAGCAGGGGGTCTGCACTCAGGGCTTTCAGCAAGTGACGGTGGCCCGGTTCTTCAGAGCGGTGCGCAAACAGCAACCAGTCACGAACCCCGGGATTTACACGACACGCCACCAGTGCTGCAGCGCTACAGATATAGCCGTCGACCAACGAAGGAATGCGCCTCTGGGCGCAGGCGATATACGCGCCGGTGAGCGCGGCGATTTCCAGTCCACCAAGACGGCGCAACATATCGAGGGCATCGGAAGCCGCACCTTGGTGCAGATCCAGCCCGCGCTGCACCACCGCTCGCTTCACCGCCAGCGCTGCATCGTCAATACCCGTGCCTCGGCCCACGGTGGCCTCGGGCGGCAGATCCAACAGGGCACTGACCAGCGCCGCCGCCGCTGTGCTGTTGCCAATGCCCATTTCTCCGCCGATAAAAATATCCGCCGCAGTGGGTGCAGCATCCGCACCGCACTGTAACGCCCGGTTCATTAGCGCAGGACTCATCGCTGCGCGTTTGCAAAAATTTGCAGATCCCGGTGCGAGCTGCGCATTGATCACGCCACGGGTCTCTGGCACGGGCGTCGCGGTCCCCAGATTCACCACACTGAAGTCGGCGTCCGCAAGGCGCGCAAGAACCGCAATAGCGGCCCCGCCGGCGGCAAAGTTCAGGATCATCTGGCCCGTCACTGTCTGGGGAAATGCCGATACGGCCTCCTCCACCACCCCGTGATCTCCCGCGAACACGCAAACAGATACCTTCTCAACACGCGGCATCACGCGGTCCTGCCAGCCAGCAAAGTCGACAGCAATCTGCTCAAGCCGACCAAGCGAACCCGGAGGCTTGGTCAACCGCTGTTGATGCACTTGCGCAGCTTTTCGGGAACGCACCGACGGGGCAGGTACGGTCGTCCGCCACTGGCTCACCTGGGTGTCTCCGATGATTTCAAGCTCACCGGCAGACCCGCCACCGTGAGCGTGACCTGCTGGCAGAGTTGTGCCGTGCGCTGATGCAGAAAACCTGATTCATCCACGAAACGACGCGTCAGCTCACCCATTGGAACCACGCCGAGGCCGGTCTCATTGCTAACCAGAATCACATGGCCTGACAATTCCGGCAGCGTATCCAGCAATGCCACACTCTCGGACTCCCAACACTCCTCGTGCAGACAATTGCTCAGCCACAAGGTAAGGCAATCAACCACAACGCAACGTTCCTCCCCTTGGTGTGAGCGCAACGCAGCGGCCAGGGCAACAGGTTCCTCCACAAGGTGCCAATCGGTTCCACGTCGCTGCCGATGATGAGCAATACGGGATGACATCTCTTTGTCGCCCGCTGTTGCAGTAGCGAGGTAGACCATGTCCAACCCGGAGGCTTTGGCACGCGCCTCCGCCAGGGCGCTTTTGCCCGAGCGGGCGCCACCGAGTATCAATTCACAGAAACCGCTTACGACCGCCTGTCCTGTCATGTGATCACCAGCGGTTTACCGCTTACCGGGTGTGTGCCAATTTTGGCATCCACCTGAAATACCTGCCTGATAATGTCTGCGACAAGCACCTCCTCGGGGGAACCAGATGCAACAATGGCGCCGCACTGCAACAGCACCATCTGATCCGCGCAACGTGCCGCCAGGTTCAGGTCATGAATAACCATCAGGATACCCACCTCACGGACAGCAAGACTTTTCACAATATCCAGTGTCAACTGCTGGTGCGCAAGATCAAAACTGGAGGTGGGCTCGTCCAGCACCAAATAGCGATGTCCCAACGGTGAGGGCTCCCAAACCTGGGCAAGCACGCGAGCCAGATGCACGCGCTGTTTTTCACCGCCGGACAGCTGGGTGTAAACTCGATCCGACAGATAGTCACCGTCAACTGCGCGCAGCGCCTCGGCAACTATCGCCCTGTCCTGCGTCGCGCCAGTATCGTGAGGTGTCCGCCCCAGCATGACCACTTCCTCGGCAGTGAAGGGAAAATTCAGAAGGGAATGCTGGGGCAACACCGCAAGGGTTCGCGCTCGCTCCACCGCAAGCCACTCATGAAAGCCCCGCTGGTTCAGGCGAACCTCTCCCCTGTCCGGCGTCAGCTCGCCAACCAGCACCCGCAAAAGACTGGTTTTACCAGCACCATTGGGACCCAGTACGGCGGTAACCTTGCCAGGCTCCACAGCGAGATCAACATTATCCAGTAGCGGGAATTCGGCCATTCGCAGCGATAAACCTGTTGCCGAAAGCGCCACGATCAGGACACCTCGTACTTGCGCTTTTGCACAAGTAATGAAAAGAAGAAAGGCGTACCCAACAGGGCGGTAAGAATACCCGTGGGCAATTCCGAAGGGGCGACAACCACTCGAGCTACCGCGTCTGCCACAATCAGTAAAATGGCGCCCAGCATTGCAGAGGCCGGCACGAGGTAGCGGTGATCGGGTCCAATGACAAGGCGTACCATGTGCGGCACGATCAGGCCGACAAAGGAAATCGTTCCCGCCACAGCAACTGCGATACCGATTGCCAGCGCGGTCATCAGAATCAGTTTGCGCTTCACGACATCTACATCGATGCCGAGATGACGGGCCTCTGACTCGCCCAGCAAGAACGCATTCAGCGCTGTCGCCTGTCGAGGCATAATGGTCATGACTATCACCACCGCCAGTGCGGCAATCCATACGCGTGGCCAATTGGCCGCATCGAGACTGCCCATTTGCCATAGACTAATACGACGCAGCATCTCGTCGTCAGCAACAAAAGAGAACAGGCTGTTCAGCGCGCCAGCGAGAGCACTAATGGCAATACCCGCCAACAGCATCGTGGCAACGGAAGTGCCTGTGGTGGAGGTCGCCAAACGGTAAACAAGCAGCACTGCCAGAAACCCACCACCAAAAGCGCCGACGGCAACCAGCGACAAACCGGCGAACTGGCCGCCCTGCAGAAGGGCGCCGCCTCCCAGCACGATCATCAGGCTGGCGCCGGCAGAAGCGCCGCTGGAGACACCGATTAAGGATGGATCTGCCAATGGATTACGAAACAGGCCCTGCATGGCGGTGCCACACACCGCGAGACAAACCCCTACCAATGCCGCCAGAAGAACTCGTGGCAACCGTATCGCGAACAGGATAAGCCCCTCCTGAGTAGTAGGCGTCGCACTGAACAACTCACCGGTCGCTGCCAGCAGCGCGGCAGGCTTTATCATGACCGGTCCCATCATCATTGCCAAAAACAAAAGAGGCACCAGTGTGACCGCCAGTGCCAATAACAGACGATGGGGAGACATCAGGCGCATGATCCTGCCTCTTCCTCGTAGGCTATCGACTCGCGAATAATTTGCATGACCATTATCGCAAGACGCTCACCCAGCAGAGTGTGCTTGCCAGCAAAACTTATGGGATCGCCGGTGTTGCCAGAGAATACCGCCACGGCGTCAGTACCAGTACCCGTCGCCAGACCCCCGCTAACAGGGCTCACAATGTTCAGCTCATGCAAAATCGCCACCTTGGCTTCCGTCGCTATAGTGATCATCTCTATCATGGCGTGATCCAGAACCCGGGCGTCGGTTATCATACACAGGTTGATCGTACCTCGTTCAAGAGGCACCGCATGCAGATGACGATACTCTGCCCTGTCGCCGGAACGACGCGCATTCTCCAAGCCAGTCGTTACCAGAACAGCGAACTGCCGACCCTGAATGTCTTCCCGACACAGGCGTAGAGATTTCATCGAGGCGGCGGTCATCATACCTACCGTGACATCCTTACAACCGAGCTTATCGCAAGCGGCCTGAAGCGTTACCGCGGGATCTTCCACCCCGCTTTCGGCCTGTCTTTCAACTTTAAGATTGAGAAAATCGGTCGCTCTGGTAAAACCGCCATTTAATACGGCGGAGCTAACGACGCGGTGTGATGCATCACAGTGCACGTGCACATGGTTATGCGTCGTCGACAGGTAAACACCCTCCATCAAGCATTGACTGTCTTTGTCGGCGATGCTCATGTAACCACTTCGGGGGAATCAGCCATCATGAACAACTTCGCGGGAAAAGCGCGTCGCAATCGATTTCGTTCTCGAGCACGTCCGCCAACCGGTTCAATTCCCGCTCGCGTACTGCTGCTACATCCAACTCTTCGCCCGCTACGCGCAGGCCCGCCCAGGCCAGCAGTGCATCGCGCGAGGCAGTTTGGTCAAACAGGCCATGAAGATAGGTGCCCAGCACCCGACCATCTGCAGAGATAGCCCCATCATCACGTCCGTCGCGTAAACGCACTGCCGGTCTCGCGAGCCCAGCACCACTTGAAATGCCGCAATGAATTTCATAGCCTTCCACCAACGCATCTACGCTACCGCGCTCTGTGCTCGCCTCAATATTCAGGGTACCCCCTGCCTGGCGCAACTGTTTCTGACACCTCAACTCAGTCTCAATATCCAGCCACCCGAGGCCCTGCGTGAAACCCGGCGGGCCCTCAATGCCCTCTGTGTCACTTATACCGTGTCCCAGCATCTGAAAGCCGCCGCAGATGCCTATAACCTTCCCCCCGTAACGCAGGTGTCGGGTGATCGACTCGCACCAGCCATTATTACGCAGCCAATTGAGGTCCATTCGCACGTTTTTACTGCCAGGCAGAACGATCAAGTCCGCGGGCGGTGGCTTAGCGCCCGGTCCCACAAACTTTAGATCCACCTGGGGATGTAATCGCAGCGCATCAAAATCTGTGTGATTGCTGATACGCGAGAACACCGGTACAGCGACAGTCAACACCTCTGCGTTGTGAGACAACACCTGATCGGTATCAATCGCATCTTCAGCGTCGAGATGCAGGCCTTGCAAATACGGCAGCACACCCAACACGGGCTTCCCTGTCTTATTCTCCAACCAGTCGTTGCCGGGTTGCAGCAGGCCGATGTCACCGCGGAATTTATTGATCACGAAACCACTGACGCGGTCCTGCTCGGAGTCAGACAGCAGCGCCAGCGTGCCCACCAAGTGGGCAAATACGCCACCGCGGTCGATGTCGGCCACGATGATAACGGGACAATCGACTCGTTCGGCAAAACCCATGTTGGCGATATCCCTTTCACGCAGATTGATTTCCGCGGGGCTCCCTGCCCCTTCGACCACAATATAGTCGTAACGCTGCATCAGGCGGCGATAGGATTCCAGCACCGCCTCCATGGCGATTGTCTTGTAGTCGTGGTAGGCGCGGGCATCAAGGTGAGAAACAGCATGTCCATGAATAATGATCTGTGCGCCTGTGTCACTGGTGGGTTTTAGCAGGACCGGGTTCATATCCGTGTGCGGCTTTAACCCACAGGCCTGCGCCTGCAGGGCCTGGGCACGACCAATTTCACCACCATCCACGGTAACGGCACTGTTCAGTGCCATATTCTGCGGTTTGAAAGGGGCGACTCGGCAGCCACGACGCGCCAACACACGGCACAACCCCGCAACAAGAATACTTTTGCCTGCGTCTGACGTCGTGCCCTGTACCATCAATGTGTTGTTCGTGTTGGGCCTTGCCGACAATGGTGAACTCCCTGGGTCCGACAAATAATCGGCACACATACCAGCTGCCGCCGGCAATGATGACTGTACAGAAGAAGGATTATTAGAAAGGGAGTGCAGCATCTAGCGCTGAACGACCTTTACTGAAGCCCTCCGCTTCGTTGCCGCATGTGTCAGGCTGGTATCGGACTCTCAGCAGTGCGCTGACAACCGTTGCGGGGGCAGCGGTGGCGCCTGTTATCCAGACCCACACTTCCCATTTGGCCGGGAGACATCTATTTTTAACATCTCGCCAAGCACCTGACATGTGGCCAAACTTTAGGGATTTACCTCCTAATTGTCAATCCAGCACGGGAGCGTAGGCAGTCACGCTGCGCTTTGATAAGCTCCATATCACGCACACAGTTTTCGATCGCGCATACCGGAGATATCGACCATGAAACCAGAGACAATTGCCCTGCACGCTGGCTACGATGGAGACCCAAGCACCAATTCGGCGACCACCCCGATCTACCAGACAACATCATTCACCTTCAACGACAGCCAGCACGGAGCAGATCTGTTCAATCTCGCCGTACCCGGAAATATCTACAGCCGAATCATGAACCCCACCAACGCGGTGTTGGAGCAACGCCTGACAGAACTGGAAGGAGGAGTCGGCGCGCTTGCAGTAGCCTCTGGCATGGCGGCGATACGCTATGCGATTGAAACAATCGCGGAAGCAGGCAACAACATTGTCAGCACCTCACAACTTTATGGTGGCACCTATAATTTGTTTGCACATACTTTTCCCCGTCAGGGTATTGAAACCCGATTTTCCGCCGCAGATGACTTTGCCAAAGTGGCCTCATCGATCGATGAAAATACACGCGCGCTGTTTTGTGAATCGATCGGTAATCCGGCAGGCAATATTGTAGATATTGAACGTTGGGCAACTATCGCCCACGATGCCGGCGTACCGCTCATCGTGGATAACACAGTAGCGACACCTCTGCTCTGCCGCGTATTCGATTACGGCGCAGATATTTCTGTGCACTCTCTAACAAAGTACATTGGCGGTCACGGTACCACTATCGGAGGCGCTATTATTGACTCAGGAAAGTTTGACTGGGCCGCACACAGCGACCGGTTCTCGATAATGACTACCCCGGATCCTTCCTACCACGGCGTGGTATACACAGAGGCCATGGGCGAGACCGCTTACATCGGTCGCTGTCGGGTGGTGCCACTGCGTAATACGGGTGCTGCGTTATCACCCAACAGTGCGTTCCAGATCATGCAAGGGCTGGAGACCCTCTCCCTGCGAATGAAAAAGCACTGCAAGAACGCCAAGAAAGTGGCCAAGCATCTGGCGCAACACCCGCAGGTCGAGTGGGTAAACTACGCTGGCCTGCACGACAGTCCCTACCGGGACAACTGCAAGAAGTTTTGCGGCGGCAAAGCGGCAGGTATTTTAAGCTTTGGTATAAAAGGCGGCAGCGAGGCAGGGGCGCGCTTCATCGACGCGCTGGAGATGATCCTACGACTAGTGAATATCGGCGATGCGAAGTCGCTCGCCTGTCATCCGGCAAGCACTACGCACCGGCAGCTGAATCCTGAAGAACTGGCCTCAGCCGGCGTCAGCGACGACATGGTCCGACTTTCAATCGGTATTGAGCACATTGACGATATTCTCGCTGATATTAATCAGGCCCTCGCCGCGGCTGCAAGGTAACCGAGCACTATCAACAGCACAGGTCGTTAGATTGTCGCGCTATGCGGGGATGTGGCGCGCTCGCTGGCGATGCAGGGCGCCTGCGTCCTCGCCAGCGTCGGGCCGAAGGCATTAGCGAGCCGCACTGACGGACACCGGGACTGATTTGAATTGAGGGGTGTGACTGCGCGGGTCCAGGGCTCGTGTCGTCAGGCAGTTCGCCTCCGGATAATAGGCGGCGATACAGCGCGGCGGCAGGTCAAAGCACTTTGCGCGAAGCCCTTTCATTATTCCGTTATCCGACTGTACATCCACCAAGTCCCCCTCAGCTACGCCAAGCTCCAGCAGATCAGCCACGTTCATCAGAACGGACCAGCGATCGCTGATGCCGCGATAGCTATCCTCTTCCTCATAAATAATAGAGTTGAATTGCCCTTCACTGCGAATACTGAGCAACGTAAAAAGATGCGCCGATGCTGGCGTTGCCTGACCCTTGTGCGCCACGAACCGCGCGCGACCATCAGCCATTTGAAACCGGGGCGTATGCAACAAACGATTTCCGACGTAAAACTCCTGACGAGCAACATCGATATCTGCTAGCGCTTCCATACCCGGCACCACCGCCGCGATCGCCTGGCGCACTTTCCGGTGCTGCTTGAACTCGGAAAAATCAATGGCCGCGTCGGGCAGCAGGCGAGCGCCGATATCAGCGAGAATGGCTACCTCCGAGCGCACCGACGCGATACGATTTATCCCACCGTCACTCAAGCGAACGTAGTTGAACATGGACTCCTGTGTGGTTGGCTCTGGCTCTTCGTCTCTGGCGCATACGGGCAACACGAGGCTCTCTCCCGCGGCCACTCCGGTCACATGACTGCGGTTCAGTGTTGTCGTCATGTACAGTTTGAAATCAATATTATCGAGAGCTTGGGCAGCCCAATCACTGTCGGGTGTCGCCTCATAAAGATTGCCGCCCATCATCAAAGCCGCATCCACATCCCCGGCATGAGCCTGTTCCAGAGAAGCCATGGTGTGTTTTCCCTCTTCGCGTGGCAGGGTAACGCCAAGTCGTTCTTCAATGCGCGAAAACACCTGCTCCGGCAGCACTGGTTTAACGCCAATCGTGCCAATGCCCTGGACATTACTGTGGCCTCGCAACGGCAAAAGCCCGGCATTTCGACGCCCGACCATGCCCCGCAATAAAGCCAAGTTGCAAAGCCATTCGATATTATTCACGCCGTGACAATGGTGCGTCATACCCATGCCCCAGGCAAAAATAGTAGCCTTCGAGTCAGTATAGGCTGTAACCACTTCATGCAATTGCGCGTGGCTTACGCCGCACTCGGCCAGTAACTCGCTTGTCTGCAGACCCGCGAGATGTTGCTGCAGTAACCCGAAGTCACGGGTATGCGCACTGATAAATGTTTCGTCGACGGCATTGCGCTCCACCAGCACTTTGGCAATGGCGCTAAAAAGCGCGATATCTGCACCCGCAAAAGGCTGGAGATAGAGACTCGCAACCTCATCGCCACCCTTAATCAAAGAACTCGCCATTTTTGGTGCTGCAAAACGCACCAGTCCCGGCTCCTTAAGTGGATTTATAACAACTACCTTGCCCCCACGCCGACGCAACTCGATCAGTTTGTGCAGTAATCGAGGATGATTTGACGCGGGGTTGGCGCCAACCAGAAAAAACAGATCGCAGCCCGATATATCTTCCAGTTCGATTGTCGAGGTGCCTGTACCGATGGTGTTCGCTAATGCCTCGCTGGTAGCCTGATGGCAGTAGTACGAACAATTACTCACATTATTAGTGCCGTAAAGCCTTGCCAGTAGCTGCAAAACAAAACCGGCCTCATTGGAAGATCGGCCTGAACTATAGAAAAAACTTCGCTCTGGCGCGCATTTCGCAAAGCCATGCGCGGCACGGTCCAGGGCCCAATCCCAACCCACTGTTCGGTAGCGATCATCCCCGGCCGCTTTATAGATTGGCTGCCCCAATCGACCGAGATGCTCTAGCTCATGGGCAGTAAGGTCTCGAAAATCCTCCAGGCTGTGCTGAAAAATCGCTTCCGGAATAGGCCGTTGAATATCGGTAGATTGCGCTTGAATACTTTTATTGCAGACAGAGGGGAATTCGTCCAACTCATTCGTCATGCCACCACGTTGACCACCCATCCCGAGGCCGCAGGCCTTGCAGGTGTTTTTCGCACCGAGTGCCCTTGCGGAATCCAGCAAACCTATCTGGGCAGCCGTCTTCAGCGTGTAAAGTATTTTCTTGGTGCCACCACCCACCACTGCCATCGATTGCCACCCCGAAAACTGTCTAACTAGCGCTAGATGCCTCCAGACTACACCAGCGCGTCCAGCGCAGATACCCCTGCCCTGTGAGGAGGGGGAGCCTTTTATGGGTCACGTTGGATGCTGCTCAAACATTGACTGCACACGCGCCAATCAGCCGAGGAAAGCTCGAAAGACGTCTGGTCACGCCAAAGCCTGCAGACCCCGTGGGTTAGACCGGGCGCTTTAGTAAAGCAGGGATATCGCTCAGAGGCGCACCGTCGACCGGTTCCCCAGCGTCACGCAGCGCGGGTCCAAGCCGGGGACGCACCTCCTCCGGTCGCAATGCCTCGCCGCATTCGCTGCAAGTGAGCACGGGCGTGGTGGCGGCCCCACAGGTATGGTGCACCCACTCCAGCGGAGCACCCTCTCCTCGATCCATCCATTCATCGCCCCAGCAGGCGAGACTCATCAACACGGGATACAAACCAAGACCCTTGCGAGTTAGACGATATTCATAGCGCAACGGGCGATCGTGGTAGGGCACCTTGACCAAAACGCCCTGCTCCACCAACTTCGAGAGACGTTCCGAGAGGCGGTGCCGGGTGATGCCGAGATTACGCTGGAAATGTTCAAAACGGCGGGTGCCAAAAAATGCGTCCCGCAGAATCAGCATTGTCCAGCGCTCACCCACTACGGATAGGGCGCGAGCCACTGAGCAAACCTGTTTATCGATATCGTCCCAACGCATGAAAGCTCCCGGTGCTACGTATCCCCATGGTATACATCCTAGTTCAATTTAGCCTGGTCCGCTTGCCGATAAAGGGGCGACCAAGCCCTGTTCCTCTCTCCACACTATACCGTTCTGGCACGGCCAGATCGGCCATTACTTAACGCCAGGCTCAGGCCACTGGGTCCAGATACCCTGTTTCATAATCACGCCCCCTATCGGGCAGTAGCGGTATAAATGATTGCCTGAGACTCGCGTATCGGTTTCGCACACTCACAGGTTTTCGGATGCGGCAGTGCTCTCAATATGCACACTGGCAGGCAAAAAAAAGGCGAGCAGTTAGCTCGCCTGAAAAACAGTGCTCTGCTGCCTGTTGCCAGCAGAGCCAACCAAAAGCAGTCTAGCCAAACTGATTCATAGTATTGTCCTTACCTGCCGCCTTCAGCGCAGCGTCACCAGAGAAATACTCCTTGTGATCGTCGCCCAGATCAGATCCGGCCATGTTTTGGTGTTTCACGCAAGCAATGCCCTGACGGATTTCTTTACGTTGAACACCTTTAACATAACCCAGCATCCCCGCCTCGCCAAAGTATTCCTTGGCCAGGTTGTCGGTGGACAATGCCGCAGTGTGGTAAGTGGGAAGCGTGATCAAGTGGTGAAAAATTCCCGCTTCGCGTGCGGCGTCTGCCTGGAACGTACGAATACGCTCATCTGCCTGAGCAGCAAGCTCGGTATCATCATACTCCTCGCTCATCAGCGCGTCGCGGTCGTAGGCAGACAAGTCTTTGCCCTCTTCACTCCAGACATCAAACACTTGCTGACGGAAACTCAGCGTCCAGTTAAATGAAGGCGAATTGTTGTATACCAGTTTTGCATTGGGGACTACCTCGCGCACCCGGTTGACCATGCCAGCGATCTGGCCGATGTGGGGCTTCTCTGTTTCGATCCATAAGAGATCTGCGCCTTCCTGCAGCGAGGTAATGCAGTCCATTACACAACGGTCTTCACCCGTATCCTTACGGAACTGGTAGAGGTTAGAAGGCAGCCGCTTGGGCCGCAGCAGTTGGTCGTGGTGCTTAATGACCACATCACCATGATTCATCTGGTCGATTGTTAACTCTTCCATATCGAGAAAACTATTATACTGGTCACCCAAATCACCAGGCGTGTGAGTAATCGCAATCTGCTTGGTGAGACCTGCGCCCAGCGAATCGGTACGGGCTACGATCACACCGTCATCAACACCCAGTTCGAGGAAAGCGTAACGTACGGCGCGTATCTTGGCGAGGAAGTCCTCGTGCGGAACCGTCACCTTGCCATCCTGATGTCCACACTGCTTTTCATCAGACACCTGATTTTCAATCTGGATAGCACAGGCACCCGCCTCAATCATCCTCTTTGCGAGCAAGTAAGTCGCTTCGGCGTTACCAAAGCCAGCATCAATATCGGCAATAATCGGCACCACGTGGGTCTGATAATTATCAACCTTATTCTGCACCGCTTTTTCAGCAACATCATCGCCAGCTTCACGGGCTGCATCCATCTCGCGAAATAAGCCACCCAGTTCGCGGGCATCTGCCTGACGCAAGAAGGTGTATAACTCTTCTATCAGTGCAGCAACCGATGTTTTCTCGTGCATGGACTGATCAGGAAGCGGACCAAACTCGCTGCGAAGGGCGGCAATCATCCAGCCCGACAGATACAGGTAGCGCTTGTTGGTTTCACCAAAGTGCTTCTTGATGGAGATCAGTTTTTGCTGCCCAATGAAACCGTGCCAGCATCCCAGTGACTGGGTGTAGCTGGAAGGATCCGCATCGTACTCCGCCATATCCTTGCGCATGATGGCTGCGGTGTAGCGGGCAATATCAAGCCCCGTCCTGAAACGGTTCTGGAGGCGCATGCGCGCCGCGGATTCAGGACTGATCTGGCCCCAGCTTGCGCCTGCGGCGTCGCGCAACTTTGCTATTTCTGCGAGATCGTTCTGGAAATCTGACATGGTATTCACCTCTGAATGCGGCCTTCAGGATCATAGTGAACGGAACCCGCCCTGAGACTAGGCACCGTCGCTCTGTTGTGGCGGCTATTCTAATGAGGACGTTGCCATAAGTGAAATTAATAGTAGCGATACTTGCCATTCACCCGCTGAATTACCTGGCCTGTGTGCCACGCGACGAACATGCCCACAGGCGCGCCGTCACGCGGCGGGGCAACCCCTCGTCAGAGCCCGAACCGGCGTCTCCAATTCCACAGTACCGAGGTATCCTCCCCCCTGGGCTATATCGTCATGGATACCGAAGCCCAGCAACTGCTGAGCTCGCGGGCTGAGCTTTTCAGCGATAGACCAGGGCGTGGCCAGCGCCTGGTTTTCTTCCGTGCGCAACCAGCCCAGGCAATAACTCACATGCATACCACGACGGCTGGATCGTGCAGAGGTATTGGCACCGCCTGCATGAAACGTGTTGCCTGAATATATGATCGCACTGCCCGCCTGCATTTCCGCAGGCGCCATTTCGTGCATTTCCGGATAACGATCACCGTCCCAGCGATGGCTGCCGGGCGCTACCAGGGTAGCGCCGTTGCCAGCGGTAAAATCGACCAGCGCAATCACAGACGCCAACTGCACCTCACCGGGCAGCGGCGGCAGACGCTTCCACACCCACGCATCACGGTGGAATAGCTGCGCATCGCATCCCGGTTCACGCGTCATCAAGTGGCCAATGTTCAACTGGTAGTCACTGCAGTTTGGCCTCAAAACTGCCTCACAAAGTGCCGCATACAGCGGATGTAACAAAACATGTTCAACAAACCCTGGGGACTTGCCGGCAAGGCCCGCGAGGTGAGACACATTATCGCCGAAAAAGTCTGCAATAATTGGATTAACAAAACGCTGCTCCCTGCACGCCTCAGCCTCTGAAAGCCTGTCGAACTCTACATTAAGAGTGCGGGTTATCTCTCGCGTTAAAAAGTTTTCCACAATAACAGCGCCGCACTTGTCCAGCGCGGCGAGTAACTCCGGCGTCGGCGCATCGGCAGGGAGTGTCGGTATATCTAGTGCCATATTCAATGTCTCCGGACTACGGCGCGACCCACAGAGTACACCCGCCCGCTGACAAATCCTACGATTTCCATATGGCCTATTTGCATCGTCGCCCGGGTACTATAATCTTGAACATCGCAGCCCCGTCGTGACACCAGGCAATGACTATGACCTACCCCGACAAACACGCTCTGCTAAGCTGGGCGAGACACTATCCGGATTTGTGGAATGCTGGCGACAAGCAAGCGTGGATAGATAACTGGCAGTCTGTAGCCACCGGAGACTTTCGCATGCTAGACCCGGTGGGCACGCCAGAAAAGCAAGGGTTCAAATCCTGCTGCGAGGACAGTTGGGACCTGTTTCAGCCCAGAGTGCGTTTTCGCATTCAGCCAGGCACTCTCTTTGTCTGCGCCAACGAGGTTGCGTGGTGCCTGGAAAATCATTTCGAATCACAGGATGGCCCGCAGGTACAGTACAGTCTTGAGACCTATCAGTTTGGCGAAAATAGCTCGGTAAATATACGCACCTATTACCGAGTGCCCGCACATGATAATGAAAATCTTGGAGACATTTTTCAGGACTACCTCCCGGAAAATGCGAAAGGCATTTAGGGATGTAAAGCCCTGTCCATCAACAACCCACTGCTCGATAACACTGAGGGCAACACACCCCGCAGCGGGAAGGCGTCAGTTAGGCGGTAATAACGCACGGAACCGGATGCCGTTATCAAAAAGCAATAGGCTTACTATGCGCTCTACCCACAGATTAGTTGATTTTATAAAACAGAGAACCGACACTCATACTTTTTGCGGATAAGACTTCATCCATGATCGACCTCATCGCTATTTTTGTCCTTTTTTTCGCCGTGATCGATCCCATTGGCACCGTCCCCGTGTTTATCGCCGTCACTCGTCACCAGAACCCAGCGGAAAAACGCAGGACCGCGCTGAAGGCTACGCTTGTGGCATCCGTTATTCTGGTTTTCTTCGTACTGGCGGGCGAGCAGATACTCGAATCATTAGATATTCCCTTATCCGCGTTTCAGGTTTCCGGCGGAATTATTTTATTCCTTTTTGCGCTCACGATGATATTTGGGGAGAGCAAGCCAGAGGAAGAGGTGAAACTCAGCGGAGACGCGCAAGACAAGTCGATCTTTCCCCTTGCAGTGCCCTCTATTGCTAGCCCAGGCGCCATGCTGGCAGCGGTAATGCAAACAGAGAATACATTGTACAGCCTGCCAGAACAGGCCCAGATCACAGGGGTAATGTTGCTGGTACTGGCGTCGGCATTGATCTTGATGCTCGCCTCTACTTATGTGCATCGTATTATCGGCGACAGTGGCGCGAGCATTATAAGCCGCATCATGGGGATTATTCTCGCGTCGATGGCGGTAACCAGCGTGTTAGAGGGTATCGTTGCCTACTTCGGGCTATGAGGGCTGGATCAGGTCAGACGCACGCGATCAACCGACAGCTACACGGGCTTGTGCCTCCATCGTTAAGCTACCGTGGGCATCCGTTGCCCACAGAGTAATCAATTCACCGTCACGACGCCCTTGTAGTGTTAAGTCCGATCCTTCCAGCACGGGTGCCACCGCTCGAAACTCAAAACACGCAAGCGTCACAGCAGGCTGTCGCCGGCACAACAGATCCAACAGCAGGGTTGCAGTTAGAGGTCCTTGCACAATCAGCGAGGGGTAACCCTCCACCGCTGTAGCGTAATTCCTGTCAAAATGAATCCGGTGGCTATTGAACGTCAGCGCCGAATAGCGAAACAACATAACGCTATCCGGTCTGAGTTTACGCTGCCACTGAGCCTCATCAGGTGCGGGCACGGTCTTGCCATGGGCGATGTCCCGATCGCGATAAACAAGATCCTGAATCTCTTCGATCACAAGCTTGTCTTTGACAAAAATCTCATGCCTTAGCGTTACAAACACCAGAGCACCGCTGCCGCCGTGGCGCTGGCGGATATCGATAATTGTGGATTGCTTACGCGCCATATCCCCAAGCATGAGCGGTGATAAAAACGTCACGCGTGAGCCCGCCCACATGCGGCGCGGGAGCGGCACCGGAGGCAAAAATCCGCCGCGTTTAGGATGCCCGTCCGACCCCAGGCCGGAGTTTGGCTCTGCACTGTGAAAGTACAACCAGTGCCAGCAGGGAGGTAATGCACCTGCGGGACCCGCTAGGCTTGATGGGTGGTCCAGCGTTGCAGAAAGGCGGTCCACGGGCGCGGCTACAAGACTGTCTTCGCGCATTTCACTGCGCCCAATCCAGGTCTGCAAACGGTCAATATCCACTTTGCTCATGCGCTGGAGTCGCCATTGCAAGGATGCTCAATTAGCATCATCGCCAAACTCCCGCCGAATGGCGTCACTGTGCGCACCCAAAGGTGGCACAGCTCCCAAAGCACAGGGCCCTTGGTCCGATTGTGCCGGAGGTGCCACCAGGTCCACAGGCCCGGAGGGTGTATCGACAGTCACCCGACGAAGTTGAGGATGTCGAGCCAAATCCTCTACGGAATTGATTGCACCATAGGCTATGTTTGCCTCTACCAAGCGCTGCGCCAGTTCCTCGCGGGACAGTCCAGTGAAAATCTGTTCTATTACTTGATCCAGAGCAGGCCGGTTGTCACAACGAGCGGCGTTATCAGCAAAACGCGGGGTCTTTGCCAATTCAGCATCACCCAGTACCTGCCTGCAAAAGCCTGTCCACTCGCGCTCGTTCTGGATCGAAATCACCACCTGCTCACCGCCAAGGCAGGTGTATGCGCCATAGGGTGCAATAGAGGGATGGTGAAGACCCACGCGCTGAGGTGCCTCTCCCCCCTCCTGGTGCAAAAGCGGCACAGTCATCCAGTCCGCGGTAGCGTCAAACAACGACACGGCAAGCGCCTTTCCCTCTCCGGTGCGACCACGCTCGATCAGAGCCTCGAGAATCGACGCATGCGCATACATACCGCAGGCAATGTCACTGATCGATACGCCCACTCGCCCCGGCTGCTCCGGCGCACCAGTAATCGAGGCTAGACCACTTTCACATTGCACCAGTAGGTCGTAGGCTTTCATATCACGATAAGGCCCCTCGCTGCCGTAGCCCGTAATATCCAGAGTGATGAGTCGGGAGTTGGCGCCGCGCAAGATCTCGCTACTCAGGCCCGCTCGTGCCGCAGCCCCCGGGGCAAGATTTTGCACAAAAACATCAGCACGCTGCAGCATGCGGCGAAGAAGTGCCGCATCCTCTGGCGACTTGATATCGAGACAGAGCGATTCCTTACCACGATTAGTCCACACGAAGTAGGCACTCTCGCCACCCGCCACATTATCGTAACTTCGAGCAAAATCACCCTCAGCCCGCTCCACCTTGATAACACGCGCCCCCGCATCGGCTAGACGGGAGGTGCAATACGGTGCCGCGACAGCTTGCTCTAACGCGATAATCAAAAGACCTTCCAGCGGCTGGTGCATTAGAAAGACCGGGGCAAACCCAGTTCCCGCGTGGCGACGTGAGACAGGATCAAGTTAGTGGAAACAGGGGCAACCTGGTAAAGACGTGTCTCGCGAAATTTACGCTCAACATCGAAGTCGGTGGTAAAACCGTAACCTCCAAATGTCTGAATGCAGGTATCCGCAGCAAGCCATGATGCTTCGGAGGCCAGCAGCTTCGCCATGTTTGCTAACGAGCCCGCAGGCTTGCCCGCATCATAGGTCTGCGCCGCCTCGCGCACCATCAAGGCGGCCGCCTCTGCCTGAATGTGGGCGCGCGCAATTGGGAACTGCACACCCTGGTTCGCCCCGATGGGCCGACCAAACACTTCCCGCTGAGTGGCATAGTCAGCCGCTTTTTCATTAAACCAACGAGCGTCGCCGATACATTCCGCGCCAATAAGAATACGCTCTGCGTTCATGCCATCGAGAATACAGCGGAAACCCTGCCCTTGCGCACCGATCAAATTTTCTGCTGGCACCCGGAGATCGTCAAAAAATAACTCCGTGCTCGCGTGGTTCATCATAGTATCCAATGGATTAATAGTGAGGCCATTACCCAGGGCCTCACGCATGTCTACCAGGAATACCGACATACCATCTGTATGCTTTGCACACTCCTCACGCGGCTTGGTGCGCGCTAGCAGAATCATAAGATCGGAATGTTCAGTGCGCGAGATAAACACTTTTTGGCCATTGACCACATAGTGATCGCCATCGCGAATCGCGCGTGTCTGAATGCGCGATGTATCGGTTCCACTCGTGGGTTCGGTCACAGCGAATGCCTGCAAACGGAGAGAACCGTCGGCAATCAGGGGCAAATATTGCGCTTTTTGCGCATCGCTCCCATGACGCAGCAGGGTGCCCATGGTATACATCTGGGCGTGACAGGCAGCTCCATTTCCGCCACTGCGATGTACCTCTTCCAGAACAGCACAGCCTGCAGCCAGCGGCAGACCTGAGCCTCCGTATGCCTCGGGAATTAAGGTTGCCAGAAAACCGGCCTCAGTAAGCGCTGCGACAAACCCGGATGGATAGCTCTTTTCTTTGTCCAGGGCGCGCCAGTATTCTCCGGGAAAGCGGGCACACAATGCTTGAACAGCCTCGCGGATTTCGGGGTAGTCCAATTCAGTTGCGGTCTTCATTTGTTGCACTCCCAGTGAGGCAGGTTCTATAAAAACCAGGAGCCGCCGTCCACCATATGCGTCTGGCCGGTAACGAACTCACTCTGATCAGACGCCAGATAAAGTATCGTGCCGGTGAGATCTCGTGGTTCCAGATTACGCTGAATTAGCTGTCCGGCGGCAATTACGCCCTTGGCTTTTTCGAATTTCTCACCGAAAAATTCTTCCGTGCCCTCGGTCATTACCGCAGACGGAGCCACCGCATTCACCCGAATACGATCCCTGCCCAGCTCGCGGGCCATCGCCCGCGTCATACCGATGACAGCGGCCTTCGAAGCAACGTAGTCCATTCCGTAAGGCAAGCCGAATAGCGCCGCCAGCGAAGAGATGTTGATAATAGAACCGCCACCAGCAGCCCGCATGGGATGCACCACTGCTTTGGAGGCTTGCCAAAGGCCTTTTACATTGACATTCATCACCGCGTCCCACTGATCCTCTTCCAGTTCTTCAAACCGTCCGCCCTTCAGTCCACCATAGAGCGCCGCATTATTGACGAGGATATCAACGCGGCCAAAAGCATTGCTCGCCGCTTCGGCCATTGCCGTGCAACTGTCCATACACGTAACGTCTGTTTCTACATGCTCTGCAGTACCCCCTGCGGCACGAATCGCGGCGACTGTTTCCTCACAGCTACTCACATCACAGGCCAGCACTGATGCCCCTTCTCCAGCCATCGCCTCAGCGTACGCCCGCCCTAGTCCGCGAGCTGCTCCCGTGACGATAGCGGTCTTTTTTTCAAGTTGCGCCATTGTTATTTCCCTTGTTCAATTCTTCACTTGCAGCATGTAATTCGCCACTGCCAGGCGGGTTGCCTCGTCGAGGTAGGCCTGGGGCGGCATCTCTGGATAGTCGTCGCGCTTTTTGACCGGCTTGGCAATATACTCCGCGAGCGCACCGGGGTTATCCATATAAAGCGCCTGTATTACCTGCACAGGCGGCCCAATCATGCGGCCCGTATACGTATGGCACCCTGCACAAATCCCGAGATATGCAACCTCACCCCGATCTTCTGGCCTTATTTCCCGCGGCGGGACCGTAGGCAGCAGGTAATTTCCAATGGCGCTGGTATGTGTAAAATCGCATTCACTAAAATCAGACACTCCAACCGTAACATAGCGGTGTCGGTTGATAATGCAACTGTCAATCGTAGGCCCCACGCGCACGATGTCCGGACTGCCGGTTTTAAACTCCGTCAGCATAAATGCCTTGATTTCGGAGATCGGCTCACTGCCATTATTCCACATAGTGTTATTGAGGATTTTTACCCTGTCAGAGTTCGGATCAGATTCGGGATCTATGGTCACGTTCGCGGCGTTACCGTGATCCGTAATCAAAATACCCGTATTCTTATTATCGCGAATGATATTGCCCTCGATAACGACGTCGTCAGCCGCCATGACGAGGATGCCAGTGCCCGAGGGTATACCTGCTACCGTTGAACCAGGCGCCGCAAAATTCACGTGATTGTTGGCCAGCACAAAATTATTGCGAATGATCACGTCATAGGTCGTTTTAATCGGCAGGCCCGGTGTAATAAAGGCGAGAATACCGCCGGCATTATTGTAGACCCGATTGGACTCAACAATCGCATGGCGACTGTTTTCTATCTCAATGCCCGCTACGCTTTCAAATACGTCATTGTAGGCGACGTGAATATTGTCGCTCATACCAACGTATATCGCCGCGTCTTCGATACCTGACACCACGTTGTACTCTACGACACCATTCTTGCCCAATTGCGGAAAGATGCCATAGACACCCGTGTCTATAATAATATTGTTTCGAATCTCCCAGTTATTACCTGCCTGGCTCATAATACCGTTGCCTTTGTAACGGGTAATCTTGAAATTCTCCACCACCACGTTGTTACCCGAGTACAGGATGGCATCGTTGAGCCGCCCCTCTCCGTCGAGCACAGCGCGCTCACCCTCCTCGATAACGCCGATCAGACGAATACCATCCTTGTCGATATAGACCGTTTCATTATAGGTGCCAGGCATTACGCGAATAGTAGTGCCAGGCCGAGCCTCTTTTACGGCGTCTTGTATGGACTCACCGTCATGGACAACAATCACTTCGTCGCTCATGGGTGGACCCGCTACGAAACGGCTGTTGCCAGTCACCGCCAGCTCATTGTCCTGCAACTGGGCACCACCGGTATACGTTGCGCCTCCGGAGCCGCTAGATAGCGCAGGCGGACTGCTCTTTTCATCAGTTTTTCCAAGCGTCAAACCCGCAACGAAGGCGGCGATCAGAAAGATCAACCCCAGTATATTTTTCGCTTTCATAGTATTCTTCTCGGCGTCATTGCTGTTGTTTACGCTCGTGCATTGCAGCAAAAGGATCGAGCCCTGACGGCAGCCGCGGCGGAATATCCGGTGTCAGGCTTTCATCTGTTAATGCCCCCAGAAAGTCTACCAGACGGGCCAACTCATCCGTAGATAGATTGGGAGATGATATATGCCAGTGCAGGTGCAAGTCGACTTCTTCGGGTACCGCATGCCCTCTGCCTCCGTTATAAAACTCCATTACCGAGAGCAGGTCGTTGAAACGGCCCGAGTGCATGTAAGGCGCAGTACTTGCGATATTTCGTAAGGTTGGGACTTTAAACCCGCCTCTCAGTCGAGGCGCGTTGTAGGTTCGCTCCGCGCCGATATCGACCGGATATCCTTCGGGCTCCGGTGCACCAATCACAGCCACCTGCTGGTTAGTAAATAACGGAGGGGTATGACACTCAGCGCAACGCGCTACAAATGATCGAAAAATATTCAAACCCTCGATCTCATGCTCACTCAGTGCATCGTGGTAGCCATGCGCATATTGGTCATAGCGACTGTTCAGCGAAATCAGGGACGCCTGAAATGCCGCCAGGGCTGTGTACACTTCCTCCAGCACAATCTTGTCACTGCGCCGGTCAGGGTAGGCCTCACGGAATAGCGCGCGGTAGGCCTCCTCTGTGTTAAGCGCGGCCAAAAGCCCCGCCGGCGTATTGTTCATTTCTCGTTCGGAGTACAAGGGGCCCTGTGCCTGCTCTTCCAGCGATTGTGCTCGGGCGTCCCAGAAGAAATGGCTCAGAAACGCCGTGTTCCAGAGGCTGGGAGCCGCGCGGCCCAAATCCCTTTTATCTCTGCCAAGCGCACGGGGCAGACCATCGCTGAAACCCAGGGCAGGTTGATGACAAGTGGCACAAGACAGGGAGCCGTCACCGGATAGCAAAGGGTCAAAAAACAGGTACCTTCCAAGATCTATCTGCTGTGGCGTGAAACCGTCCCGGTGATCGGGCAATGCGGTCTGTGTGCCACCGAGTCCCGCACCCTGCACCGAATCATAAAATTCGTAAAACGTGCGCAGGGCGCACTGACCGCTCGCGGTTTTCTCAAAGCTGGGTGGACAATCAGTACGCAGGGTTGCGCCTTGCGCCTGCACTGAGAGTCCAACAGCAAACAGCGAGAGGTATAGCAAGCAGCGGGGCATAGCGGAGACTAGTCCCTCGTCCTGGATCGCATATGGGCGATGATGTCATCAAGGTCTCGTGATTCAATACCCTTGGCCATCAGGTTCATCTGTCGACCGTAGCGATCGCCCCGGTGCCTGCCCCGCAGTCCTTGCTGAAAATTATTTATCTGTCGCTGGATATAGGCACCATCCAGCCAGGCCAATGCCGGAGCGTTAAGTGACGGGTTGCCCTCGCCCGCTGGGCCATGGCATGCGCCACAGTTACCCTGATAAAGCGTCATGCCGTTTCTCAGGTTCCCTTCAACAACCGTCGTGGGCGGCCGGTTCAGTTCTGAGAGATAGGCCGCCAGAGCGCTGATATCGCTATCGGACAGCGGCACCGCCATCGCCGACATTTGCATGCCCCGATCGTCGCCAGCAACGGCCCCTCGAACGCCATCGCGAAAATTCCTCAGCTGCCGAGCCAGGTAGGCCTCGTCCTGCCCTGCCAGCGCCGGAGCGCCAGTGGTAACGTCACCCTGCCCCACATCGCCATGGCAGGTGATACACGGTTGATACAGCTCTTCGGCAGACAATGGTTGCATCAAAAGCGCCAAGAGAAGCGCAGAGGCGGCAAGCACCCCGTAAGGTCTAGACATGATCGCAACTCCTCATCAGGATGACAGACTGCTTTCCATATTAGTCGCGATAGCGGCGGCGATACGTTTTGCGCGCTCCGCCCGTTCACCGACGAAATACGCGTCTACGGTGCTCGTAAACAGCCCCAACCAGCGCTCGAAATCTGCAGGCACGAGTGAACGCTTACCGTGAAGCGTTCTGTGTATATTCATGGTATGGCGCTGATACTGCTGATCGCCAAGTAGTAACTTGTACCAGTAATCCTTGATGTGGGGCAAATGTACATCAAGGTTGATATCCGCCACCTCGACAAAAATAGGGGCCAACTGCGGGTCAGCGAGCATCCCTTCATAGAATCTTTCCACAAAAAACGCTATGTTCTCGCGACTATTCATGTCGGATCGTTTCGCCAAATCCTGCGCCTACTTCTTTCGGCTTTTCTTCGATTTTTTGACGTGAGCCATCATTCGTCGCTTACGCTGCACCTGCCGCTGGGTCAACTTATTGCGTTTTTCAGAATAAGGGTTGTCGCCAGAACGGAATTCAATACGCACGGGCGTGCCAACCAGCTTCAGCTCTCGACGGTAAACCTTCTCCAGGTAACGCTTATAGCTATTGGGTACCTCCGCGGTCTGGTTGCCATGGATGACAATGATTGGCGGATTCTGACCACCGGCGTGAGCGTAACGCATTTTGATGCGGCGTCCATTAACCATAGGCGGAGGGTGATCGAACGCGGCACCCTCCAGTATACGATTGAGCGCGTTAGTTGAAAGCTTGCGTGTCGCGGAGGCATAGGCCCCGTTAATAGATTTATACAGATGGCCCACACCTGTCCCATGCAGAGCCGAAATGTAGTGTGTATCGGCATACTCGGCGAAGCGCAGGCGCCGATCCAGCTCTTTGCGAATCCACTCTCGCTGGTCGCTATCAATACCATCCCACTTGTTCACACCGAGCACCAGAGCGCGCCCTTTGTCCATGCAATGCCCTAACAGATGCATATCCTGGTCGACAATACCCTCATGAGCGTCCATCAGCAGCACGACCACGTGCGCATCCTCGATGGCCTTGAGGGTTTTTACTATAGAGAACTTCTCCACCACCTCGCTGACATTTTTACGACGCCTGACGCCGGCGGTGTCGATCAAAGTGTACTTTTGGTCACCGCGTTCAAAGTCGATATAGACACTGTCTCGCGTGGTGCCCGGCTGATCGTAGACCACGACACGCTCCTCGCCTAACAAACGATTCACCAGTGTCGACTTACCCACGTTGGGGCGACCTACCACAGCCACGCGGATGCTGTCCGGTGGATGATCATCGATTGACTCGAGCTGAGGCTCGGGAAAGGCCGCCAATACCTCTTCGATCATACTGCTCACGCCGCGGCCCTGGGAGGCTGCGATCGTCATCAGGCTCGGGGTACCCAACGCGTAAAAATCTGCTGCCGCTACTTCCTCGTTTAGACCATCAACCTTGTTAACCACCAGATTGAAGGGCTTGCTCTGCTGTCGTAATCGCATTGCGAGCGTTTCATCCGCTGCATTCAGCCCCTCCCGAGCATCCACGATAAGCAGAACGGCGTCCGCCTCGTCGATGGCCGCCAGAGCCTGCTGTGCCATGGAGGAATCAACGCCTGTTTCATCGCCGGTGATACCACCCGTGTCGATGACGATAAACGGCCGACTACCCAATCTGGATTCACCGTATTTTCTGTCACGGGTAAGGCCAGCAAAATCCGCAACAAGTGCATCGCGACTCCGGGTGAGTCGATTGAATAGTGTTGATTTACCGACATTGGGGCGCCCAACCAGAGCGATTACCGGAATCATCAAGGGTCAGCTGTGATCTCATACGCAACCAGGTCACCACTATTTCCGAATACGTATATCACGTTATCAACACTTTGCATGTCTGCGCGCACACCGGCGCTATCGACTTTAATGCGCCCTACAAACGTACCGTCAGCCACAGAGAGTATATGCAGATACCCCTCAACGTCGGCAACCGCCACATAGCCGCCGACTGGCGTGGGCCGCGATAATTCCCGATAAGCCAGCGCGTCCTGGGTCCACCGCAGGCCCTGACCAGTGCGCAAGTATGCAGAGAGCGCGCCATCAGCATCGGCCACATATACGTTACCAAAACTCTGAGACACACCCGAGTATGACGATGCCTTCTGCTGCCACAACCTACGACCACTGCGCGCATCGATCGCCACTACATTGCCCTGGTAGCTGGCCGCGTAAAGGGTGCCTCCGGCGAGCTCCATCGAACCGTCGATATCAACTATTCTCTCAATCTCGGAGCGACCCCTGGGGATAGCAATTCGCACCTCCCACACGACCGCACCGGAATTAATGTCAAAGGCCAGCACGCGGCCATTAGCAAAACCGGCGTATACTCGATCGTTGTCCACAATGGGGGTGCTGGTACCCCTGATAGTAAGAACCGGCACGTTACTGTCATAAACCCAGAGTAGCTCGCCTGTGTCAAAGTCCAGGCCTTGTAACTTACCATCGTAAGTCTGCGCGACTACTACCCGTCCATTGCTCTGTGGCGGTGAAAGAATTTCTCCTCGCAGGGCTGTTGTCCACAACTGCGCTCCAGTGGCGGAGTCCAGCTTGATTACTACGCCCTCACTGCTGCCGATAAAGAGGCCTTCTTCCCATACACCGACACCGCCCGACAAGGTCGATTCCAGTTCGACATCCCAAACCACATCGCCATCGACACGGTCAATGGCCATCACCTCTCCTTCTGCCGAGGCGATATAAATCGTGTCGCCGTCAATAGTAGGGCGAATACGGTAAAAACCACTTCCCTGCCCATTGCCCACACCCTCCGACCACAACTTGTCGATCGCGACGGTCTCATCGATATCGACAAGTGCCGCAGGCGCCGTGGCATCATCATCGTCTGAGCTGAACCATCCCGAAATCGTGCTGCAACCGGACAGCCCTAAGAGAAAGATTACAACAAGAAGTCTCTGCGTTATCGGCCTCATCATGCTATTCCCCCTGACCAGGTTGATTCTCGGTCTCATCGACTGTCTCCACTGCAACCGGGACATCATTCAAGACAGCAGCGGGCATCAGACTCTGTAACTTCTGGCTCACGCTACTCGAGGCACTGCCCTCTATCCCGCCCAGAGCCATCGCTTTTTGGTAAGCCAGGCGCGCCTCATCATTTCGGCCTGCGGTCAACAACACATCGCCCTCAGCTGCCGCATACGCCGCCGCAAAATGCCCGTCTGCACCGCCTTGCAGAATAGCCAGCGATTTTTCAGTCTGCCCAGACGCTCCCAGAACACGCGCCAGACGCAGCTCCGCCAACTGTGCGCTATCGCTGCCTTTCGCTGCATGCTTTAGCACCCAACGCAACTGACGCTCAGCTTCCGGCAGCTTATCCATCCCAACAGCTATCGCCGCCAAGTGAAACGCAGCAAACTGCGCGTAGGTTGTTTCAGCGTAATCGTTAATCAATTCATCAGCGTACTTGCTGCTCTCGTCTGCCGGCGCACCGATGCTGATATTACGCAACAGGGCCTGATAGATATCCGACGCTTGCGCCAAATTCTGCTCTTCACTGGCTTGCCAGGTCTGCCAGCCAAAGCTGAGAGCGACCGCCGTGACTACGGCCACCGCGAGAGACTTGCCATTTTCGCTCCACCAGCGGCGCAAGGCATCCAGTTGTTCATCATCTGTACGGTATTCGTCCACTGCCATTTATCCTCTATTACTCTTTCAGGGCCCGAATATGGACCGCACTGTCTTTTCCAATTCCGCTATGGGAATGGCACTCTGCTCGCCCTTTCCATCGCGCAGCTGCTTTACGATAGCCGATTGCGCCGCTACCTCGTTTTCGCCCCAGATCAACGCCACTCGAGCACCACTCTTGTCCGCGCGTTTCATCTGGCTCTTGAAACTGCCAGCACCTGCATGCAGCACGATGCAAAGATCCGACAGTGCAGAGCGCAATCGCTCGGTTGCTGCCAGCGCAACACACTCGGCCTTCTCGCCGGCAGCGACCACATAAATATCGACAGCCGCCCGGGGAATCACCACGTCAAGCTCTTTCATGAGCAATACCAAACGCTCTATTCCCATGGCGAAGCCCACAGCGGATACCGCTTTGCCACCCAGCTGTTCCACCAGACCATCATAGCGCCCACCCGCGCAGACCGTGCCCTGGGCCCCCAACTGATCAGTCACCCACTCAAACACCGTCTTATTGTAATAATCGAGTCCGCGCACCAGACGCTCGTTTACCACAAATTTAACGCCCACCTCGTTCAGTAATTGCTGCAACCGATGGAAATCTGCCTCTGATTCCTGATCCAGATAATCACTGAGTGACGGCGCGCCCTCCAGCAGTGTCTGCGTGTCCGCATTTTTGCTATCGAGGATGCGCAGCGGGTTGGTTTTCAATCGGCGTTTGCTGTCCTCATCGAGCGCGCTGACATTTTTTTCAAGGTAAGCCACCAGCGCGGCCCGATAAATCGCTCGGGACTCAGTGCTGCCTATAGAATTGATTTCCAGTCGAACACTGTCCGCAATGCCAAGTTCGCGCCAAAGTCGGGCACAAATGATAATCAGCTCAGCATCCATATCGGGCGTTGGTACACCGAAGGACTCTACTCCAATTTGGTGAAACTGGCGCTGACGTCCTTTCTGCGGACGCTCATATCGGAACATGGGGCCCGTGTACCAAAGCCTGCATGTTGTAGACAACAATCCCTGCTGAATCGCGGCCCGCACGCAGCCGGCCGTCCCCTCCGGCCGCAGCGTCATGCTGTCCTCATTACGATCGTTGAAGGTATACATCTCTTTCTCAACGATATCAGTGACTTCACCAATCGAGCGCTTGAAC
Source organism: Candidatus Marimicrobium litorale (assembly GCF_026262645.1). Lineage (NCBI taxonomy): Bacteria > Pseudomonadati > Pseudomonadota > Gammaproteobacteria > Cellvibrionales > Halieaceae > Marimicrobium > Candidatus Marimicrobium litorale. The sequence goes on along the minus strand of NZ_SHNO01000001.1, from coordinate 317,839 downwards.
AATGCCGTTTTTTCCACCAGCGGCAGGCGTATCTCGCCATAACCGTAGCTCGCCAGAACGTGCGACACAGTGCGCTCCAGGTGCTGCCAGCACGGTGTCTCTTCCGGGAGAATATCGTTCATGCCCCGAATAGCCGTCAATTTACTCACATCCACTCCAGTGTTCGATCCGCCATTTCAATCGGACCGCGCGATCAGTTGCTCTTCCTGTTCCTCGCGCGTCTGCTCCAGCTGCCTTGCCCGATTGCGAATTACATCCTCGAGATGATCGATGAAATCCGCATTACTGATTTTGTGGTCGGGCTCGCCGTCCACATAGATCAGGTTGCTCGGCGTCGCGCCCGTGAGTCCTATATCGGCCTCACGCGCCTCGCCCGGACCGTTCACAATACAACCAATAACCGCAACATCCATCGGCGTACGGATATCCTCAAGTCGCTGCTCCAGTTCATTCATAGTGCCCACGACGTCAAAATTCTGCCGCGAACAACTGGGGCAGGCTATAAAGTTAATGCCATTTGCGCGCAGTTTAAGGCTCTTGAGAATATCAAAGCCCACCTTGACCTCTTCCACCGGATCTGCAGCGAGCGAGACACGAATAGTATCGCCAATACCATCCATTAGCAGCATACCCAGACCCACAGAGGATTTGACCGTGCCACCGCGTAGTCCGCCAGCCTCGGTAATTCCGAGATGCAAGGGCTGGTCAATTTCCTTCGCCAACAGGCGGTAAGCAGCCACTGCCATGAATACCTCGGATGCTTTTACGCTGACCTTGAAGTCGGGGTAATTAAACTTGTCAAGAATGTCGACATGGTGCATGGCCGATTCCAACAGTGCCTCTGGCGTAGGCTCACCGTATTTGCGTTGCAGCTCCTTGCTCAGTGAGCCCGCATTTACGCCTATACGTATCGGGATACCCTTGTCTCTCGCGCTGTCGATAACTGCACGCACTTTTTCATCGCGCCCAATATTACCCGGGTTGATGCGCAGGCAATCGACGCCATACTCCGCTACCTTAAGCGCAATTTTGTGATCAAAATGAATATCGGCTACCAGAGGTACCGTGACCTGCGCCCTTATCTGCCGGAAGGCCTCGGCCGCATCCATTGTCGGAACCGATATCCGCACAATATCAGCGCCGGCATCGGCAATGGCGCGTACCTGAGCCACTGTCGCCTTGACGTCGCAGGTATCGGTATTGGTCATGCTCTGCACACTGATAGGTGCGTCGCCCCCTACCGGAACATCACCCACAAAAATCTGCCGGGAGGTGCGGCGTTTTATCGGCGAATCCGCCTTCATATTGAATCTCCCGCGACCCGCGATGCAGTATCGACCGGGTACATTGATAACTTAGAAACTGCAGAGGCAGGCTCCGCTGACGACTCTTTGCCCCACCACCATAATGCCAGCACCAGCAGGAACAGTATCCCCAAGCCAATGACGACACCTTTTCCAGTGCGGTGCAACTGCAGCGACTGGGTTTCTATACGCTTCGTCACCTCTGAGCTGCTGCCCTGCAGCTCGTCAAATAGCGACAGCAAAAGGGATTCGTCCAGCTCCAGCATACGACAATAGGCTCTGACGTAGCCTCTGGCAAACGACGGGCTGCGCAGTGACTGGTACTCATCGCGCTCAATGATGCCAACGTAATCGGGCATCAGGTTAAGTCTATCAGCCGCCTCTCGCTCTGAATAACCCTGCCGTTCGCGGGCAGCCTTGAGCAAAAGGCCGGGCGTATTAAACGCATCAAGTTGTGTTGCACCGTCTATCACTGACCCACGGTCCGCCTGTAGGCCTGATATTCAGGGGAAGCAGGGAATAGATTGCCAAGAGCCAGTGCATAGCTCGCCTCCGCATCCCTATCCCCTGTCTGCTGCGCTAACTGGATTCCCAGCAACAATCCGGGTGCGGTCTGCCGCCGCGAAACGTTACGAAACGTGTCGTAAAACTGAATTGCTGTTACGTAATCCTGGGCCTCATAGCGAATCCTCGCAAGCTCAAACAGTGCAATTGTGTTGGTCCTATCCATCGACAACGCACGGACGAAGGCTTCTTCGGCACCCTGCGTGTCGAACAACCGCAGGCGACAGAGTCCGAGATTGGCAAATGCCAACGGCCTGGCGTCAAACAATGTGTCTTGAACCACATAAACCAGTTGCTTTTCTGCCTCCTCATAACGCTCTTGGCTGTAAAGGAACGCCGCATAGTTGTTTCGGCAACGCGAAAAATTTTTCTTCATTCGGATGGCGTCTTTAAAGCTTTCCTCTGCCATCTCATATTCGCCGGTGCGCCAATAGATAAGGGCGAAAGCCTCGTGCACTTCAGGGCTATTGGGATTTATCTCTTTTGCCAGCTTGAGATTACGCTTGGCAGCTTCCCAATTGCCGTCCCCGATATACTGCCGCGCCAAAGCAACGCGCTCCTGCAACGCCTTTTCAGGAGAGGCTTCCTCGGTGAATACACTCTGGGTTGTGCGAATGCATCCAGCTAGGGACACGCTCGCCAGCAGCATCACGAGCAACACCCCACGAACACTGTTCACGCTTAAACGCCTGGCCATGTCTACCCCGCTGTAATTATTTCTGCTTCGCGGCCCGCCCGGTAGCGGCCGCTGCGACCCGTTCGATCGACCACATTTCCTACCAGTTGACCACACGCCGCGCTGATATCATCGCCTCGGGTTGTTCTTATCGTCACAATATAGCCCGCATCGACCAGCACTTGCCAGAAGCGCGACACCGCGTTCCCGCTGGGACGTCGATAATCGGACAGCGAGAACGGATTGAACGGGATCAAATTGATCTTACAGGGGAAATCCCGCAGTAGATTCGCTAGCTCCCGGGCCTGCTCCGGGTGGTCGTTCACCCCGGCGATGAGCGTGTACTCCACTGTGACCACTCGACTCTTGTCTTTCTGAGCAGCCATATAATTGCGGCAGCTTTCCAGCAGTATCTCAATGGGGTATTTTCGATTTATCGGCACCAGTTCATTACGCAATTCGTCGTTGGGTGCGTGCAATGAGACCGCCAGTGACACCTCGCTTACTTCGGCCAGTCGATCGAGGGCCGGAACAACACCCGATGTGCTGAGGGTCACTCGGCGCTTTGACAGGCCATAGGCCAGGTCCTCCATCATGAGCTCCATCGCCGCCACCACGTTATCAAAATTCAAAAGGGGCTCACCCATACCCATCATGACCACGTTAGTCACGGTGCGTTCATTACCTGACTGGAACGCATCGTAGGATTTGATTGCCACCCAGACTTGGCCAATAATTTCAGCCGCGCTCAGGTCGCGCTGAAATCCCTGCTTACCGGTTGAACAAAAAGAACAATCGAGGCTACATCCCACCTGTGAGGAGACACAAAGAGTGGCGCGATTACCCGCTGGAATAAGCACCGTCTCAACGAGACCGCCCCCATCAACCCGAATTGCCCACTTGCGTGTGCCATCACTGGAATCCTGTTGACTCACAATTTCCGGAGGGCGCACCTCGGCCACCAGCATCAATTTCTCTCGCAGAGCCTTGCCAAGATTGGACATCTCCTCGATTTGGGTAATGCCCGCGTGATGAATCCACTTCAGCACCTGCTGGGCGCGAAAACGTTTCTCACCCATATCTTCAAAAAACTGCTCCATCTGATCGCGCGTCAGTCCCATAAGATTCACAGGGACCTTACTCGCGTCAGACTCGATAGTGCCAGAGTTCACCGTCATGAGGAGGCCTATTCAGGGCGATCGCAAATCTCGCTGGCGGCGAAAAAGTAAGCGATTTCGCGAGCGGCGGATGCGGCAGAGTCCGAACCATGCACAGCGTTGGCATCGATAGAGGCAGCGAAGTCCGAGCGAATCGTACCCTCTGCGGCTTCCTCGGGATTAGTGGCGCCCATGAGCTCCCGGTTTTTTGCGATCGCGGAATCGCCCTCCAACACCTGCACAACAACAGGACCTGAAGTCATAAACTCGATCAGGGCCGGATAAAAAGGGCGGCCCTCGTGCTCCGCATAGAACCCGCCGGCCACCTGATCACTCAGACGCAGCATCTTGGAGCCAACGATACGCAGTCCGTTGCTCTCAAAACGCGAGTAAATCTTGCCAATAATATTCTTGCCGACGGCATCCGGCTTGAGGATGGACAGAGTACGTTCAACAGCCATGGTTTGTCTCCCAAAAAGCATACAATAGAAAGCGCGGCATTATACGGGCTTTAGCACACCGTTTCACCTGCCTGAGGACTTACCGGGCATATTCTTTTTCTTTTATTTCAGCAGCTTACATTCAGAACGGGGAAACGGGGCCAGCACAGGGCAGATTCGCACGCCGCAGGACCCCTGAGCGGGCAGCCGTGCTGGACTATTTTTCCCTCGAGGGCGGGGTACTGTGAGCACACTCGCAGCTCAGTCCCTCTCCTCAATCCACGCGGCCTGAATTGCCTCGAGAATCTTCTCACCACAACGATCAGGGTTATCGTCAAATTCCTGCAACGCCATGACATGTTTACGCAGATCCACAAAATTGATCGCCAGAGGGTCTACGTCCGGGTGCGACTCAAATAACTCAATCGCTATATCGGTAACATCTGTCCACTGCATCAGCGGCCTCCGTCAGTGCTGCTCTGAAACCATGTTAATCGTATAGCGGGGAATCTCTACAACCAGTTCCTCCTCCGCTACGATAGCCTGGCAACTGAGCCGTGAGTCAGGCTCAAGGCCCCACGCTTTATCGAGGTAATCATCTTCCAGTTCGTCGGGCTCTTCCAGAGACGCATAGCCCTCCCGCACAATGACATGACAGGTGGTGCAAGCGCAGGACATTTCACAGGCATGTTCAATCTCTATATCGTTGCGCAGCAGCGAGCGACAGATACTCTCGCCGGGCTCGGCCTCAAACACCGCGCCCTCGGGACAGAGACTTTCATGGGGTAATACAACAATCCTGGTCATTGCTTCGCCTCTTCATCGAGTGCATCGAGTGACACACCAGCCAGCGCCTCGCGAATGCTCCGATCCATTCTTCGGGTGGCGAACGCCTCGCTGCGACGCCCTAAGGCATCGGTTTTCTGCCGAATAGCATCCGCATCGTCGCTTTCGATCAATGCCTGCAGCCGCGTCATCTGATCGCTTAGCTCATCCCGCTCCGCAGGGCTCAGCAGCGCATCCCCGTCAACCTCTAATGCGGATTTCAGACCCTCCAATAACTGCCAGGCCGAAAGGCGCTGCTCCGCCAACTGACGGGACTGCATATCCTCGTCAGCAAACGTAAAAGAGGCCTGCAGCATCTCAGTGATCTGATCATCACTCAAACCGAAGGAAGGCTTTACGGTAATACTGGCCTGTGCGCCAGTCACTTCTTCTCGCGCTTCAACGTTGAGCAAGCCATCGGCATCAACCTGAAACGTTACCCGTATTCGAGCCGCGCCCGCCACCATGGGGGGAATTCCGCGCAGCTCAAAGTGGGCAAGGGACCGGCAGTCACTCACCATCTCGCGTTCACCCTGCACGATATGCAGCGCCAACGCAGTCTGCCCATCCTTGTAAGTCGTAAACTCCTGCGCTCGGCTGGCGGGAATCGTGGTGTTACGGGGTACGATCTTCTCCACCATGCTACCCATCGTCTCCAGACCCAGGGACAACGGAATAACATCGAGCAATAACAAATCACCCTCAGGCCGGTTACCAACCAGTATATCGGCCTGGATGGCGGCGCCCATCGCCACCACCTGATCCGGATCGATGTCGGTCAATGGCGCCCGCTTGAAAAAGTCACCCACGACCTCTCTCACCAAGGGAACACGGGTGGAACCGCCGACCATCACCACATTGTCTACCCCACCCTCGATATCAGCATCTCGCAGACACTGGCGGCAGGCCCGCAGAGTTCGTTTAATCATCGGATGTATCAGTGTTTCCAGGGTTTCGCGGGAGACAGTGATACTGCCACCGGCGGGCAACACCCCCGTCAGATCAAGCGCGACACTGTCGGCATCACTCAACTGTTCTTTGGCGCGACGGGAAGCGGCCAGTAACTGCCGGAACTGCCCGCCGGCGAGTTCGGGATCGCCACTCTGCTGCACCACCCATTCAGCAATAACTGCATCGAGGTCATCACCCCCAAGCGCCGTATCTCCCCCGGTCGCAAGCACCTCGAATACGCCCTCATACAGACGCAGAATAGAAATATCGAAGGTGCCACCGCCAAGGTCATAGATTGCAATTACACCCTCTTCCGCACTGTCCAGGCCATAGGCAACCGCCGCCGCCGTGGGCTCGTTCAACAGGCGCAGTACTTTCAGTCCCGCCAAGGTGGCCGCATCCTTCGTCGCCTGCCTTTGGGGCTCGTCGAAATAGGCGGGCACGGTGATCACCGCGCCATCGATTTCGCCACCCACGGTTGAGACCGCGCGCTTGTGCAATTCACGCAGAATATCGGCTGAGACCTCTATCGGACTCAAATCGCCGGCGCTGGTGCTGAAGCGCACAAGGCCCTCGCTACCAGCGGCGAGCTGATAATGGGATCGAGCCGCATCCGACGCCGCGTCCTCTCTGCCCCGCCCCATGAAACGCTTGATCGACATGAGAGTGTCAGCAGGATACTGCGCCGCAAGGGCAACAGCCGTTTCGCCCACCCGCGCAGCCCCGGATGAATAGTTCACCACGGAGGGAAGCATGACCGATCCCGCCTCATCGGGCAACGCAACGGGGCGACCACCGCGCAGGGTTGCCACCAGCGAGTTGGTTGTACCCAAGTCGATTCCAATCGCCCGTTTGACCTGGTGCGGCATGGGCGACTGCCCGGGCTCGGCGATCTGTAGTAACGCCATGAACGCTATTTCTCCAACAGGTTTGCTTCTGTTTGCTCAGCTTCCCGCAGCAGTTTGTCTAGATACTGCATCTTGATACAAGCGCTTGATGCACGCGTGAATTCTTCCGCCACCCAGGAACTGCCGAATCGAGCCTGCTCCGCGGCGATGTCCTGACTGATTTCAGCAATGAGATGCTCCAGCACCGGCTCCGGATCCATGAGATCAGCACTGGTCTCCAATTTTTCGCGCAACTCCATCTGCATGATAAGAAATGCTCCATCCACCGGCTGGCTGGTCAACTCCTGCTGGCTGATACCTCGCAGCTCCAGCAGATAAATCGCCCGACTCAGCGGTGTCCGAAGGGTGGCATACGCCTGATTTATCAGAGCCGAGTATTGCACCGCCAGTCTTTGCTCATGCGCTGAGGCCCCAGCATAACGATCGGGGTGCAACTCGCCCTGTGCCTGTCGATAGCGTGTCCCCAACTGCTGCTGGTCGACCTCAAAACCGACCGGGAGGTCGAAAAGCTCGAAGTAATTGCGCTGGAATTCTGCCTGGGACATTGTGGGGGTCTCACACCCTAGACGGTGAAACTCTCCCCACAACCACACTCAGCGGAGACGTTTGGGTTGCGGAACTGAAGGCCCTCGTTCAACCCCTCTTTCACGAAGTCCAACTCCGTGCCTTCCAGGTAGACCAGACTCTTGGGGTCGATAAAAACCTTGACGCCGAAATCCTCAAATACCCGATCTTCGTTTTGAAGCTCGTCGACAAACTCCAGCACATAGGCCATGCCGGAACATCCCGAGGTGGTAACGCCTAAACGAATACCCAACCCCTTTCCACGTGAAGTCAATTGGCCAGCGACATGCTGCGCCGCCGATTCTGTCAGCGATACACCCATAGCACACTAACCCTTTTTGTCTCTCAAATCCTTCACGGCGGCTTTGATTGCATCCTCAGCCAGCACCGAGCAGTGAATCTTCACTGGCGGCAGCGCTAACTCTTCCGCGATTTCGGTGTTGCGAATCTGTTCCGCCTCGTCCAGATTCTTACCCTTCACCCACTCAGTCAACAATGAGCTGGACGCAATAGCCGAACCGCAGCCATAGGTTTTGAACTTGGCGTCCTCGATAACGCCCTCGTCATTCACCTTGATCTGCAGCCGCATCACGTCTCCGCAGGCAGGCGCACCTACCATGCCTGTGCCCACGTTATCGTCTTCGGCGTCCAGCTTGCCGACGTTGCGGGGGTTTTCGTAGTGGTCTAAGACCTTGTCGCTGTATGCCATTGCCCTACCTCCAAATACAGATCAGTGTGCTGCCCATTCAATACTGTCGAGATCCACACCGTCTTTATACATATCCCACAGAGGGGAAAGTTCACGCAATTTTTCTACCGCCGTGCGCAGTTGTGCAACTGCAGCATCCACATCTTCTTCCGTAGTGAAACGTCCGAAGCTGAACCGCAGAGAGCTGTGCGCCAGCTCGTCGTTCAAGCCGAGAGCCCGCAAAACATACGACGGTTCAAGACTGGCCGAGGTGCAGGCCGAACCACTGGAGACCGCCAGATCCTTCAGCGCCATAATCAGTGACTCGCCCTCTACAAACGCAATGCTTACATTCAGTGCGCCAGGAAGCCGATGGTTTTCATCGCCGTTGAGATGCACTTCCTCGATATCACTGATGCCTTCCCAGAACCTTTGCCGCAGCCCACTGAGACGCACTGCTTCCAACTCCATGCCATCTCTCGCAACTTGAGCCGCCTCACCCATGCCAACAATCTGGTGGGTGGCCAGCGTACCGGAGCGCATACCGCGCTCGTGTCCACCACCGTGCATCTGAGCTTCCAGCCGCACCCGTGGCTTGCGCCGCACGAACAGCACCCCGATACCTTTGGGGCCATACATTTTGTGCGCGGAAATCGACAGCAAATCCACTTTCATCTGCGCCATGTCCATAGGGATTTTACCCACACTCTGAGCGGCATCCACGTGAAAAAGCACGCCCGCTTGCCGCGTCACTTCACCAATCGCCGCGATATCATTGACCGTGCCAATCTCATTATTGGCATGCATCACCGTGACCAACACCGTATCGTCACGCAGGCTATTGGCAACGGCCTCCGCGGTAATCAGGCCGCTAGTGTCGGGATCGAGGTAGGTGACCTCGAAACCCTCGCGCTCAAGCTGACGGCAGGTATCCAGTACCGCCTTGTGCTCGATCTTGGAGGTAATGATGTGCTTGCCCTTCTTTTGGTAAAAATGGGCGACACCTTTAATCGCAAGGTTGTCGGACTCGGTTGCACCGGACGTCCAGACAATCTCGCGAGGGTCGGCGTTGATGAGATCCGCCACCTGACGCCGGGCATTTTCGACTGCCTCTTCCGCTTTCCAACCGTACTGGTGGGATCGGGACGCCGGGTTACCAAAATTGCCTTCAATAGACAGGCAATGGATCATCTTCTCCGCGACACGGGGGTCGACCGGAGTGGTCGCCAGATAATCAAAATAAATCGGTTTATCCATCTTTAATCACGCTCCGTAAGGCGATGATGACTAAACTTCTGTCAGCGTAAGAGTAGCGTATTGCTCTTTGCTACGCGCATTCTGACGTGCCGAGATGTCCTGCACCTCTCTGCGTTCGACAAGATCAGCGAGGCTTATCCCACTGAGGAAGCCATGTATCTGCTCACTCAGATCACACCACAAATGATGCGTCAGACAGACCTCTCCCTGCTGGCAGTCGGCGGTACCGCCACAGCCAGTGGCGTCCACCGCTTCATTCACCGCATCAATGATTTGTGCGATGTATATCTCATCTCCGGCGCGGCTAAGTCGATAGCCGCCGCCTGGGCCGCGCACACTGCTAACCAACCCGTGGCGACGCAGCTTGGCGAAGAGCTGCTCCAGGTAGGACAGAGAAATATCCTGCCGCCCTGAAATATCGGCCAAACTGACAGGGCGATCGGTACCGTGCAATGCAAGATCCAACATCGCTGTTACCGCATACCTGCCCTTGGTGGTCAGTCGCATGGCTTTTCTCCTGATTTGCCAGACCTCAGAGTATGCAATACCCTACCAAAACGGTCAACTTTAAATCCGACAATTTTTATCAAGTACTCGCGGTGCGGATTAGTCCTTCGAATCCCTTTCCACCCATTTCTGGGTTTCAGTCAGGATACCCCGCAGGATGTTCAGTTCCATCTCATCCAGGCGCACCCGACCGTACAAGCGACGCAAACGGGACATCAGCTGGCGCGGGGCCGCGGGGTCGAGAAAATCGATATCGATCAACGTTTCCTCCAGGTGCGTATAGAAACGCTCCATGTTCTCTCTCGAAGCAAAGGGTGTATCCCAATTCTCTGTTTCCACTGCAGGTTTTTCAGGGGCAGCCCGCAACATACGCAGCTCATACGCAACTATTTGCACTGCCATGCCCAGATTGAGCGAACTGTATTCACTGGATGTCGGAATATTGAGGTGCAAATTGCACTGCTTCAGCTCCTCGTTGGTGAGGCCACGGTCCTCTCGCCCAAAGACGACCGCGACCTGCTCTGCAGCGGATGCTTCTGCCACGCGCGCTGCACACTGTCGAGCATCCAGCAGGGGCCAGGGGATACGGCGCTCGCGGGCACTGGTACCCACCACAAACTGACAATCGCCAATCGCTTCTTCCAGCGTGTCCGTAACAATCGCCCCATCGAGCAAATCATCTGCTGACACTGCACGCCGATTGGCCTGCTCATTGGGGAAACTCGCGGGGGCAACCAGATAGAGGCGGTGTAGCCCCATATTCTTCATCGCACGTGCCACGCCCCCGATATTGCCCGGGTGGGTTGTGTGTACCAGCACGATGCGGATGTTGTCCGGGTTCATGGGTCTGTCCGGGGAGCAGCTAAAGGGTCGGGGGTTAGCCCAGCAGAGGTTTGACCACCTGCAGGACCGGCTTGAAGCACTTGGGGTTTCCGCAGACGATATTGCCAGACTCCATATAGTTTTCTGAGCCATCGATATCGGCAACGAGACCGCCGGCCTCGCGTATCAGGAGAACACCGGCAGCAAGATCCCAGGGGGAGAGGCCAATTTCCCAGAATGCGTCGAGGCGACCCGCTGCTACATAAGCCAGATCGAGGGAGGCGGCGCCGCCGCGGCGAATACCGGCACAGCGGGAGGCGAGCTGGTTAATAGACTCGCTGTAGGGCTCCAGTTGATCGTCGCAGTGATTCTTGAAGGGAATCCCTGTTCCCAGAAGCGCACCCTCCAGCCCCGGCAATTCACTCACGCGGATACGATGGCCATTGAGCTGAGCACCCTGACCTCTGGAGGCCGTGAACTCCTCTCGGCGCACCGGGTCAAGCACGATTGCGTGTTCCAACCTACCGCGATAGGTACAACCAATTGACACTGCGTAATGAGGAATGCCTCGCACGAAATTGGTAGTGCCATCCAGCGGGTCTATGATCCAGCGATACTCGGCGTCCTCACTGCCAATCAGGCCGCTCTCCTCCCCCAGTATCGCGTGATCGGGATAGGCCTTTTGCAGGTGGTAAATAATTTCCTGCTCAGCAGCAATATCGACCTCGGTCACGAAGTTGTTAACACCCTTGGATTTGACCTCAAAACGGTGCAGATCATCGGACGCCCGCACGATACTCTCGCCCGCCTTCCGCGCAGCCCGCAATGCGATATTCATCATCGGTTCCATGAGAGATTCTCCGTCAGCCCGTCAGGGCGCGATGTCTTCCTGATCAGCGCCTTCCTTCACGGGAATCAACAGATCCTCCTGTGTGACGCCCATCACCAGGGCCGTGACTGAAGCCACATAAATCGATGAGTAGGTGCCAACGGTAATACCAACGATCAGTGAGATGGCAAAGCCAAAGATCATTTCACCGCCAAACAGCGCAAGAGCGGTGACCACCAACAAAGTCGTCAACGAGGTAACCAACGTTCGAGCCAGCGTCTCGGTGACGGAAATATTCAACACATCCTCGGGCTCCGTACGACGTAGTTTACGGAAGTTCTCCCTGATGCGGTCAAAGACCACGATGGTGTCATTGATCGAGTAACCGATCACGGCCAGTATCGCGGCCAGCACGGTGAGATTGAACTCCATCCCGGTCATTGAGAAAAAGCCCAGCGTCAGGATAACGTCATGCACAAGCGCTGCAATAGCACCCAGCGCAAACTTGAGTTGAAACCGGAACGCGATGTACAAGGTGACGAGACCCAATGCCAGCAACATCGCAAGCCCGCCCTGCTCGCGCAGCTCATCGCCAACCTGGGGGCCCACAAATTCCATGCGCCGCAGTTCTACATCACCGGCGAACGCCTTCTGTAAGGTCGCCAGCAACTCCACGCCCTGCTCATCAGAATAGCCCTGAGGCAAACGAATCATGACATCCCGGTCACTGCCGAAGCTGACCACCACTGCACCCGCATAGCCAGAAGTCGTCAGTGTAGAGCGTATTGCACCGAGGTCGGCGCTGTCACTGTAATGCACCTCGACAAGAGTTCCCCCGGTGAAATCCAGTCCCCAGTTCAGCTGCTGGGTCGCCAGAGAGTAAATAGAGAGCGCCAGCAGTAGGCCCGAAATCGACATAGCCAGCTTGCGATGACTCATAAACTTGATGGTCTTCATGCCTTGCTACCCCCGATGGAAAGTGACTGCACCCGGCGGCCCCCATAAAAAAGGTTGATCAGGGCGCGCGTGCCCATAATGGCAGTGAACATCGAGGTCAGAATGCCGAACGACAGGGTCACGGCGAAGCCCTTGATCGGACCGGTGCCCACCGCATACAGAATGACAGCAACAATCAGGGTGGTGAGGTTGGCATCAAGAATGGTTGTAAAAGCTCGCTCAAAGCCACCGTGGATTGCCATCTGGGGCGACAGCCCCTTGCGAATCTCCTCCCGTATGCGGGCGAAAATAAGCACGTTGGCATCCACCGCCATACCGACGGTCAATACGATGCCCGCAATACCCGGCAGGGTCAGAGTAGCGCCCAGTACAGACATGACCGCCACCAGCAAGATCAGATTACTGGTGAGCGCAATGACCGCTGCCATACCGAACACCCGAAAATAGACCACCATGAACAACACCACAGCGGCCAGACCGTAGTACACCGACTGCAACCCGAGCCTGATATTCTCAGCGCCCAGCGAAGGTCCCACGGTCCGCTCTTCGACAAATGAGATTGGCGCGGCCAGAGCACCCGCCCGGAGCATCAGTGCCAGCTCGGAGGACTCCAGTGGACTATCGAGGCCGGTAATCTGAAACTGGGCACCCAGCGCCGACTGTATCACCGGCGCAGTCAGCAGCTTTTTTTCGTCATAGGGAGTTTTTACCGCGATCTCCTCCCCGTTTTCATCCATTTCGTAGCGTGTACGGTACTTGCGTTCGATGAACAACACGCCCATGCGCCGCTTGATATTGTTTCGCGTGGCGCGGGACATCATCGTACCGCCCTCGCTGTCGAGACTTATCTGCACATTGGGCTGACCGTTCTGGTCGAAGCTTGCCTGGGCATTAGACACGCGCTCACCCGTAATAATGACATCCCGTTCCAGCCATTCGCTCGTCTCGCGACGCTCAGCGCTGCGATAACCAAACTGCTGCTTATCCGAGGCAGGAGCGTCCATCTGGGCCACCAGCCTGAACTCCAGATTTGCCACTTTGCCGAGAATGCGCTTGGCCTCTGCGGTATCCTGAATACCCGGCAGTTCGACCACGATGCGGTTACTGCCCTGTCGCTGCACCAGCGGCTCGGACACACCCAGCTCATTGACCCGGTTGCGCAGTGTAGTGAGGTTCTGGCTTACAGAATACTCAACAATCTCCTTCTCCAGCTGCTCGGAAAGACTGGCTCGCAGACCCCAGTTATCGCCTTCTTCGAAACGCTCCAACAACAGTTCGGGACTGTTTTCGGCGACCGCCTTGCGCCCTTCCTCCCGAAGTTCCTCAGTCCTGAAGGTCGCGTCGATGACTCCCTGCGGCTTGAGCGCGACATAACCGCGCACACGGGCCTCACGCAGTACCCGCTTTATACTGTTGACATAAAACTCGCGACGGCGCTCCAGCGCTGCATCTACGTCAACCTCGAGCTTGAAGTGCACGCCACCACTGAGATCCAGACCCAGTTTCATCGGCTGCGCACCGTAATCACTCAACCAGTCGGGCGTGGTCGGTGCGAGATTGAGCGCGACGATAAAGCCATCACCCAGCGCCCTCGACACGGTTGACTGAGCCACCAGTTGTTGCTCCTCCTCCACCAGACGCAGCAGCGCGCTGCGACCGTCTGCATCTATTTCCTCCCCAAAGTACGCTATACCAGACGCCGTCAGCGCGTCAGTTGCCCGCTTGAGGATTCGCCCGTCAAGGATCTGTGCACTGCTCTCTCCTGCAATCTGCAAGGCCGGATCCGGTTTATACAGATTGGGCGCTGCATAAAATATTCCCAGCAGCAGTACTATTAGCACCAGGAGATATTTCCACAGCGGATACTTATTTAACATCACATTGCTCTGCAGGATTTGCGGGGAAACGTCTCACGCCCCCGAATAAAAGGTGCGCCATTATAAATTAACAGGCGACGGTCACAAGGGGAGTTTGGGGCTACCAATCACCCCAGCCACCGGCGAGCATTGCGGAACAGTCGCATCCAGCCCGCGTCTTCCTCCCATGCCTGCGGCCCCCATGAATGCTGCACCTTGCGGTAAACGCGCTCGGGGTGCGGCATCATGATGGTAGCCCGGCCATCCGTGCTGGTCACGCCCGTAATGCCCCGGGGAGAGCCGTTCGGGTTGGCTGGGTAACGCTCGGCCACTTGCAGGTTGTTTTCGAGATAACGCAAGGCAACTCCTCCGCTGGCATCGCAGGCCGCCTGCGCCGAGTCGTCTGCGAATTCAGCGCGACCCTCGCCGTGTGCTACCGCAATGGGCAAATAAGAGCCCGCCATATCCGACAGCAGCACTGAAGGGCTCGATTCCACCCGAACCAGTGCCAGCCGGGCCTCGAACTGTTCGGATCGATTGCGCACAAAGCGCGGCCAGTGGGACGCACCCGGTATCAACTCCTTGAGTGTCGACACCATTTGACAACCATTGCACACTCCCAACGTGAACGTATCGCTGCGCTCGAAATAATCACTGAACGCGAGGCGCACCGGTTCATTGTGGAGAATACTCTTGGCCCATCCCTCTCCTGCGCCAAGCACATCGCCATAAGAAAAGCCGCCGCAGGCGACCAGCCCGCAAAATTGGGCCAGGTCCAATCGACCGCCGAGGATATCGCTCATATGCACATCGACCGGGGCGAAACCCGCTCGATGAAAGGCAGCAGCCATCTCCACATGGCCGTTGACGCCCTGCTCCCGAAGGATTGCCACACGGGGTCGGACACCCGTGGCGATATAGGGTGCGCTAATATCCTCATCAACATCAAAGCTCAGTGATGCTGACAACCCGTCATCCGCTTGCTTGATCCGCTCAAATTCTTCACGCGCACAATCCGGATGGTCTCGCAGTGACTGGATTTCATAGCTGGTTCGCGCCCAGACCTGGTGCAATCGGGAGCGTTCGTCTTGCAACAGGACGCTGTCACCCTGGGCCACCAGCACCTGATCGCCCTCCACCGCCCGGCCCAGCACGTGCAGACTATCGCCTAACCCCAATTCCCCCGCCGTCTGCCGGAAGGATTCAAGGTGTGCACTGGCCATCTGCAACACAGCACCGGCCTCCTCGTTGAACAGAATCGCCAACGGCGTATCACCGGGGAGACCACTTATATCGAGATGCAGGCCACAGTGACCGGCGAACGCCATTTCCAGTACGCACGTCAATAACCCTCCATCAGAACGGTCGTGGTAGGCCAACAGCTCACCGCGTGCAATCGCGCCCTGCACCAGAGTGAAGAACGCCTTGAGGTCATCAGCACTGTCCATGTCAGGCACTGTGCTGCCATATTGGCCGCAGGCCTGAGCGAGCGCGGAGCCGCCGAGACGGTTAGCGCCTCGGCCGAGGTCTATCAGTAACAATACCGCATCTTCCTGCGCACAGAGCTGGGGCGTGACGCACAGCCGAGCGTCGGTAACCGGTGCGAAAGACGAAACGACCAGTGACATGGGCGCGGTGACCGATTTGTCCACCTCCTTGTCGCGCCAGGTCGTGCGCATGGACATAGAATCCTTGCCCACAGGAATCGTAATGCCCAGAGCGGGGCAGAACTCCATGCCGACCGCGTACACCGTATCGAACAGCGCTTGATCCTCACTGCCGTGGCCGGCCGCGCACATCCAGTTAGCCGATAACTTGATATCCTTTATGCTCGCTATAGGGGCCGCCGCAATATTGGTTATAGCCTCTGCCACTGCCATGCGGCCTGAGGCGGGGCCATCTATAATCGCGAGCGGGGCGCGCTCCCCGATCGCCATGGCCTCTCCCGCACACGTGTCATAGGACACTGTCGTCACGGCACAATCGGCTACCGGCACCTGCCATGGGCCCACCATCTGGTCTCGGGCCACCATACCGGTCACCGTGCGATCACCGATGGTGATCAGGAATCCCTTACCCGCTACACCAGGCACCTGCAGGACGCGCTCCAGTGCGTCCGATACGATCAGCTCTACCTGCAACGCCGGATGATCAACCACCTGGCGCTCAAAGCTGCGGCTCATGCGGGGCGGTTTGCCGAACAATACCGACATAGGCATATCGACTGGCAGATCACCGAACTCACCATCGGCCAGTGCCAGATGCATCTCCTCCGTCGCCTCGCCCACCACGGCATAGGGACAGCGTTCCCGAGCACAAATCGCCTCGAACCGGGGCAACTCCTCTGGCTCGACGGCCATCACGTAACGCTCCTGCGACTCGTTGCACCAGATTTCCAGCGGTGACATTCCGGGCTCGTCATTCGGTATCTGCCGCAATTCGAAGCGTCCACCCCGGCCCCCATCCTTCACCAATTCGGGAAATGCGTTGGACAAGCCGCCTGCGCCAACGTCGTGAATAAAGGCAATGGGGTTGGCCTCGCCCAGTTGCCAGCAGCGATCGATAACCTCCTGGCAGCGCCGCTCCATCTCGGGATTCTGGCGCTGCACGGAGGCGAAATCGAGGTTCGCATCGCTCTGACCACTGCTCATGGAGGACGCTGCACCACCACCAAGACCGATCAGCATGGCCGGACCACCCAGCACAATCAGCTTCGCGCCGGGGCTGAAGTCGCCCTTCTGCACATGCTCTTCGCGTATATTGCCGAAACCGCCAGCGATCATTATGGGCTTGTGATAGCCACGCATTTCCCGAGCACCGGGACCACCCGCTTCCAGCTCAAAGCTGCGGAAGTAACCACAGAGGTTGGGGCGTCCGTATTCGTTATTGAATGCGGCTGCGCCAATCGGACCCTCCAGCATGATATCCAACGCACTGACGATACGCTCAGGCTTGCCATAGTCCTCCTCCCAGGGCTGTCCATAGCCGGGGATATTGAGGTTCGATACGGAAAAACCCGCGAGACCCGCTTTCGGCTTGGACCCTCGACCCACCGCCCCTTCATCTCGGATCTCGCCGCCCGCGCCAGTGCCGGCGCCCGAGTATGGCGCTATTGCCGTGGGATGATTATGGGTCTCCACCTTCATAAGCAGGTGAATATTTTCCTGGCTGAACGTGTATTCGCCAAGCTCCGGATCCGGATAGAAACGCCCCGCCTCCTGGCCCGCCACCACGGCCGCATTATCTGAGTAGGCAGACAGCACGTTGTTATCGCCCGCCCGCTCATGCGTGTTACGAATCATGGAAAAGAGAGAGCGCTCTTGTGGTTTGCCATCAATGGTCCAATCGGCGTTGAATATTTTATGCCGGCAATGTTCCGAATTGGCCTGGGCGAACATCATCAATTCTACGTCATTAGGGTTGCGACTTAGCGCCGAAAAGCTGTGTACCAGGTAATCGACCTCGTCGCTCGCCAGCGCGAGGCCCAACCGTGCATCCGCAGCGACAAGCGCCTCGCGGCCACCCTGTAAAATATCCACGCTGGTCATTTGCGCTGGAGACGCATGCTCAAACAGCACCTCCGCCGCAGCCAGATCTGGCAGAATCGATTCGGTCATGCGGTCATAGATCAGATCCTCGACCGCCTGTCGCTGGGATTCTCCAAGGTCGACGGGCAGGGTGAAGTACCAGGCGACACCGCGTTCAAGTCGAACCACACCGTCGAGACCGCAACTATGGGCGATATCCGTCGCCTTGCTGGACCAGGGCGAAATAGTGCCCGGCCTCGGCACCACTAACCGCAAAGTACGATCCGCTGGAGGCTCAAAGACGGAGGATGACCGGGGTCCATATTGAAGCAGGCTGGCCAATACCGACTCGGCCTGAGGCTGCAGGGGGCGCGCAAGCTCGATAAAATGCACGAACTCGGCATGCAGCAGGCGCGCATCCGGATGAATAGGGTGTATTTTCTGCGCCAGTTTCTGCAGGCGGAACTCAGACAGTGCGGGGGCACCGCGCAGGGTAAACATTCTGTGGACGGCTCCGGCCAGGGGGCAAGTCAGGGTGGCCACATTGTACTGCACTTGGGCGGGTCCCGTTACCCGAATTTACATCCAATTGACAAGGTAATTGTCCCCCTGTGCAATCCACTTTCCACCGTTAGAATGACCAGTATGAGCTTGGGCAGACCCATACTGATTGCTGCGATAGTCTTGCTGCTGTGCAGCTGTGATAGAGGTGACACTCTTGACCAGATTCAGAGGCGGGGGGAGCTTGTCGTGGTCAGTCGTAACAGCCCGACTACCTACTACATTGACAAGAATGGTCCTACCGGCTTCGAGTACGCCCTGATTCAGTTACTCGCGGAGGAACTGGGGGTGCGCCTCCACCTGGAAAGCGTCTTCACTCTGCCGGATATATTTAACGAACTCGAGCGAGGTGAGGCCGATATCGCCGCAGCAGGGTTGACGCTCACGGAGCAGCGCGCGGCGAGATACCCGCACAGCATGCCCTACTACAAGCTGACCCCGCAGGTGATCTACGTCGCGGGGAAAAAACGGCCCCGTACGTTGCCGGACCTTATAGACAGGAAGATAGCGGTGCTCCGGGGCTCCAGTCACGAGGAACAATTAAACGCCCTGCGGCAGGAAGAATTACCCGATTTGTCATGGCATCCTGTCGAGGAGGCCGACACACTGCACCTACTGGAGATGTTGAAACAAGGTCAGGCGGAACTCGCGGTTATCGATTCCAACGAATTTGCCGTGCAGCAGAGTCTTTACCCGCGCCAGAAAATGGCTTTTAGTCTGGGCGAAGAACAGGCGATGGTCTGGTATCTCGCGCCGGACAGGAACAACACTCGGCTGAAAGCATTGATCGATGCATTCTTCCAGCGATTGCAAGCGGACGGGACCATGGAGCAACTTCGGCAGAGGTACTTCGGCCATACCGATGATGTCACGCGCATGAACGCCTTCGAGTTTACCCGCGCCATGAGAGACACCCTCCCCCGCCACCTCGCCCTCATCAAGCAAGTAGCGCGCGAGCATCAGATCGACTGGCAGCTACTGGCGGCTATCGCCTATCAGGAATCCCGCTGGAACCCGAGCGCAACATCGCCTACCGGCGTACGCGGGATGATGATGCTGACCAAGCTGACCGCCAGCGAACTCGGCGTGGATAACCGTCTCGATGCTGCCCAAAGCTTGCGCGGAGGCACTCGCTATTTCAAGGAATTAATGCGCCGGCTACCTAAAAGCGTGCAACAACCGGATCGCACCTGGATGGCGCTGGCAGCCTACAATGTCGGCATCGGACATCTGCACGATGCCAGGGCACTGACCGAACGTCAGGGCGGTAACCCGAACCTCTGGCAGGACGTTATGGAGCGTCTACCGTTGCTGCAGAAAAGTCAGTATCACAAAAATACACGCTTCGGCTATGCCAGGGGACAAGAGGCCGTTACCCTTGTCCAGAACATCCGCCACTACTACAGTATCCTGACCTGGCAGGACATACCCGATCAGCAACCAGAAGCGCCTTTATCAACTGAGGAATACTTCCCCGAAATCGTCAGAGATATCACCTTGTGGGCACTGTAATAACCTCAATGCCACCATCAGGGATGCCCGGCGCTGGGCCGGACGCAAGACAAAACCGCAGCAGCGGCGCAACTTTCAGCAGAGCGCGGGATGGCTCTGACAGACTAGCGGCGGGCCTGAAAGAACCTCTGTAGACGAGCGGTGGATTCGTCTGCAAGCACTCCGCCTTGCCAACTGACCTGGTGGTTGAACCAGGCCTCGTCCAGTAGCGGGTGTCGACTGCACACCACCCCTGCCTTTGGCTCAGCCGCACCGAACACGAGTTGCTCAACCCGCGCGTGCACCATCGCCCCAACACACATAGTGCAGGGCTCCAACGTGACATAGAGAAGCGCGCCCGGAAGCCGGTAATTGCCGACGCGGGCCGCGGCAGCGCGCAGCGCAATAATTTCGGCGTGTGCACTCGGGTCCGCCGCGGAGATCACCCGGTTCCAGCCCTCTCCCAGCACCTCACCGTCGCGCACAACCAGAGCGCCAACGGGCACCTCACCGTCATCAGCCGCCCGATCTGCTAATGTCAGGGCGCGGCGCATCCACGTTTCATGCGATGGCGGGTCAGGCAATGGAATCACCCCTTTTCACCGGGGAAATTGCACAAAAAAAAGAAATCGCTACTCCCACTCAATGGTCGCTGGTGGCTTGCTGCTGATATCGTAGGTCACCCGCGACACCCCTGAAATCTCATTGATAATGCGGTTGGATGTGCGCTCAAGCAGTTGATACGGCAGGTGCGCCCAGCGCGCTGTCATGAAATCCACGGTTTCTACTGCACGCAGGGCAATCACCCACTCGTAGCGCCGACCGTCTCCTACAACCCCCACTGACTTGACCGGCAGGAACACTGCGAACGCCTGGCTGGTTTTGTGGTAGTAGTCGTCACGGTGCAGTTCTTCAATGAAAATCGCGTCTGCCAGCCGCAACAGCTCGGCATATTCCTTTTTCACCTCTCCCAGAATACGCACGCCCAGACCCGGCCCGGGGAACGGGTGCCGGTATACCATATCGTATGGTAGACCCAGTTCCAGTCCGATGTTTCGCACCTCGTCCTTGAACAGTTCGCGCAGTGGCTCTACCAGTTCCAGGGCCATATCCTCGGGCAAGCCCCCTACATTGTGGTGCGATTTGATATTGTGTGCCTTCCCTGTGCCCGCGCCTGCCGACTCAATAACGTCCGGGTAAATGGTGCCCTGCGCAAGCCATTTCACGTTCTCTAACTTGACCGCCTCCTCATCGAAGACCTCAATAAACGTATTCCCGATCACTTTACGCTTGGCCTCCGGATCAGCGATCCCGTCCAGTTTCCCGAGAAACAGTGATTCACAGTCACGGCGAATGACCTTCACCCCCATATTTCGGGCAAACATCTCCATGACGTGATCGCCTTCATTGAGACGCAGCAGGCCGTTGTCGACGAACACACAGGTCAGCTGGTCGCCGATTGCGCGATGTAACAGTGCCGCCACCACCGAGGAGTCCACCCCGCCTGAAAGACCCAGAAGGACTTTGTCTTTGCCCACCTGGTCGCGGACCCGGGTCATAGCGTCTTCTACAATATTGGCCGCTGTCCACAACGGCTCACACGCACAATGTTCCAGCACAAAATGCTCAAAGATGCGCTTGCCCTGCAGGGTATGAGTGACTTCCGGATGAAACTGGATACCAAAAAACGGCTTGTCATGGTGGGCCATGCCCGCAATGGGGCAACTGTCGGTCTCGGCAATGAGGGTGAAATCCGGCGGCAGTTCAACGACCTTGTCGCCATGACTCATCCAGACATCCAGCAGGCCGGCGCCCTCCTCATCGATATGGTCCCGGATATCCTTCAGCAACCCCTCTGTGCCCACCTGTCTAATCTGGGCATAACCAAACTCGCTGACATTCGACCCCTCGACTCTGCCGCCAAACTGTTCGGCCATGGCTTGCATACCGTAGCAAATACCCAGCACCGGAATACCAAGATCAAAGACACATGCCGGAACCCTGGGGGAGGCACTGGCGACCACAGATTCAGGCCCGCCAGACAGGATGACACCGTTGGGCTTAAACGCCCTGATCTCGTCCTCTGCAATATCAAACGGGCGAATTTCACTGTACACGCCTACCTCCCGCACTCTGCGGGCAATTAACTGCGTGTACTGGGAGCCGAAATCCAGGATGAGGATTTTCTGGGCGTGGATATCTGCGCTCATGCGTCTACTCGTTGCGAGAATGTGAATACGGTTGGTGCGAAGTGGTCCCGGTCCGGATGCCTGACCCGAATCACTAGCTCACTGGATAATTCGGTGCTTCCTTGGTAATCGACACGTCGTGTACATGGCTCTCGGCCATGCCGGCATTGGTCACTCGAACGAACTCGGGACGGGTGCGCATGATTTCAAGGGTGGCGCTTCCCGTATAGCCCATGGCAGAACGAACGCCGCCCATATATTGGTGAATAATCGTGGAAACCGGACCCTTATAGGGTACTCGCCCCTCGATACCCTCTGGAACCAGCTTTTCCGCACCCTTGCTTGCGTCCTGAAAATAGCGGTCGGAAGACCCCTGGCTTTTTGACATTGCGCCCAGCGAACCCATGCCGCGGTAGGCTTTGTAGGTTCTGCCCTGATACAACTCAACTTCCCCGGGCGCCTCCTCGGTGCCTGCGAACAGACTACCCACCATGACCGAATGAGCACCCGCCACAATGGCCTTTGCAATATCACCAGAGAAGCGAATGCCGCCATCTGCAATCAGAGGAATATCCCGGCCCCGCAGCGCCTCTGCCACATTAGCGATTGCTGTAATCTGCGGCACGCCCGTGCCAGTGACAATCCTCGTGGTACAAATTGACCCCGGGCCAATCCCCACCTTGACGCCATCCACTCCCGCCTCGGCGAGGGCAACCGCTGCCGCCGCGGTCGCAATATTGCCACCGATAACCTGAACTGAAGGATAGCTGCGCTTTATGCGTTTGATGCGGTCGATCACGTTGCGGGAGTGTCCGTGCGCAGTGTCTACAACCAGTACGTCTACCCCGGACTCTATCAGCGCATCAACCCGGTCATCCGTATCCGGACTGGTCCCCACGGAGGCACCCACTCGCAATTGCCCATAAGAATCCTTGCAGGCGTGAGGGAAACTCTCAGCCTTGTCGAAATCCTTCACGGTTATCATTCCGCATAAATCAAAGGCATCGTTGACGACAAGAATCTTTTCAATACGGTTGCGGTGCAGCAATTCCTGCACCTCGGCCATGCCTGCGCCCTCCTTGACCGTCACCAGTTGCTCACGGCGCGTCATAATCGCGGAGACCAACTTCTCGGGGTTGGACTCGAAACGCATATCCCGGCGTGTCACGATACCCACCAGATCTTCTCCGTTGAGCACCGGCACACCCGAAATACCATGTGCATTGGTCAGGTCAATCAACTCACCGATTGTGGCACCCTGCTGGATGGTAATCGGGTCCTTGACCACACCGCTTTCAAACTTTTTCACCCGGCGGACCTGCTCTGCCTGCTCGGCAATGGTCATACTCTTGTGGATGATGCCGATGCCACCTTCCTGTGCCATGGCAATCGCGAGGCGATGCTCCGTTACGGTATCCATGGCCGCAGACACCATGGGCAGATTGAGATCGATGTCGCGGGTCAGGCGCGTCGCCAGAGAAACATCTGTCGCTACGACCTCTGAGTACCCTGGCGACAACAAAACGTCATCGAATGTGAGCGCTTCCTGGGCGATTCGTAGCATAAAAACTCATCTCCAGCGGGCCTGCCTCATTGCAGGTCGCGATTATAAGACCTCGGGCACGGCAGCACAATTACCTGCGCCACTTTATCGAAATTTGTCTGTCAGCTGTTACCCCTGCCCTGAAGTGCTTGCGGCACAGCACGGATTACCCGCTATGGCGCAAATGAGCCGCATGAACGGGTCGTACCGCATGCCTTAGGGGGTCGAATCAAGTACACTGGCCAGGACATCCCAGCGCAGTGAAGGCGAACATACCCTTGAACAACCCTTTCAATACGGGCGCACCTGAAACTGCTATCTCGGTAAGTCAGCTCAATCGTCAGGTCAAGACCCTTCTGGATTCCCATTTTGACTCCCTGTGGGTTGAGGGAGAGATCAGCAACTTCGTCGCACCCGCCTCCGGTCACTGGTACTTCTCATTGAAGGACAGCAAATCCCAGGTGCGCTGCGCTATGTTCAACCGCAGCAATCAGCGCGTCAGGTTCACCCCTGCCAACGGCGATGCGGTGCGCGTCCGTTGTCGCGCTTCCCTTTACGAAGCCCGGGGAGAGTTCCAACTGATCGCAGAGCATCTGGAGCCTGCCGGCGCTGGAGCGTTGCAGGCTGCGTTTGAGCAACTCAAAGGCAGATTAGAGGCCGAGGGCCTGTTCGCTCAGGCGCGCAAGCGCGCCCTACCAACTGATGTTGCGCGAGTTGGCGTTATTACCTCTCCATCGGGAGCTGTCATTCACGACATCCTGCAGGTACTCGAGCGACGCTGTCCGACGATCGAGGTTTGTGTTTTTCCAGTTGCCGTGCAGGGCGAGGGCGCTGCCCAGCAGATCGGTCGCGCCATCGCCTGTGCTAACCGCTGGCAAGACGAAAAAAAAGTCCAACTGGATGCGCTCATTGTGGGTCGCGGCGGCGGTTCAATGGAAGACCTGTGGGCTTTTAATGAAGAGATCGTGGCGCGGGCGATCGCAGGCAGCACCCTGCCCATCATCAGCGCCGTAGGCCATGAGGTCGATTTCACTATCGCCGATATGGCAGCTGATGTCAGGGCGCCAACCCCGTCGGCGGCGGCAGAAATGATCAGCCCGGATCGCCAAGAGTGGCAGCAACATCTCGACTCACTGCATAGCGACCTCGTTCGCCGGATGAAGCGCCGCCTTTTGGATACATCGACCCTGGTCAACCACCTCGCACGCCAACTGAGGCACCCCGGCGCCCAGCTGCGAGACAACGCCCAGCGCATCGACGATCTGGAACTGCAACTGATGCGGGCACAACGAAACCTGCTGAAGCGGCACGGCGTCAGAGTAAAGTTTGCTGGCAGTCGATTACTGGCGCACTCGCCAGACAGTCGCATAATACGTTCAGGGGAAGCCAACCGGCGGGACAGTCTGCGGCTGAAGGATTTAATGTTACAGAGGCTGCGACAGCGCACAGTGCGCATTGCCGCACTGGGCCAAATGCTCGACTCGCTTAGCCCATTGGGCACCTTACAACGGGGTTATGCCATCGTCACGGACAACGAGGGCCTGGTGGTACGAGATGCCCGTCAGGTCTCCGCTGGCGACAAGCTGCAAGCACAATTGGCCAGCGGTCGCCTCGATCTCACCGTCAACGAATCGAAATAGCCGAAGGAGCCGGCTAGTACTTTGCCGGAAGGCGGGTGTTGATGATGATATGCCGCCCCTCGAAGCGAATATACTCGCCGATCGTCAGATCCTTGAGAATCCGTGCCACCATCTCCCGTGAGGCCCCTACCCGGTCTGCGATATCCTGCTGAGTCAGCTTTTCCGGTATATAGTGCGTGCCGTCACCGCGCTCTTCAGACAAGTCCATCAGAACATTGGCCACCCGGCCGTAGACATCCTGCAAGGCCAGGCTCTTCACATCCGCAGTGAGTTTGCGCACCCGCTGTGCCAGATTGCGCACAAGCTGGCGGGCAATATTGGGGTGCTGGTCCAACACCCGATTGAAATCTTCCTTATAGATGATGCAAAAACTCGACTTTTCGACGGTGCGCACGGAGGCGGAACGGGTTGAATCATCAAGCAGGGCCAGCTCACCGAAGTAATCCCCGGTGCCCTGGGTATTCATGATGAACTCCTTGCCGTTCTTGTCACTGCAATAGACTTTCACCTTGCCGCTCTCAATCACAAACAGGGAGTCTGCCGGATCGTTCTCGTGTATGACTACCGTATTCTTGGGAAACGATCGGCTGGTGCTGCTTGCCGCCAGCGCATCCAGCTCCTCAGACGAAAGACCCCGAAAAATTTCTACTTGTTGCAGCATGACACACCCAGTCCCTTTTCAAGCGCATAACGTTGAACCAATAGTAACCCAAACGTTCTGAAAATCGCACCTCTGTCGGCAAATTAGCTTGTGCCACTATTGGACGGGCGGAATTAGCCATTTCCACAGTCACACACAGGTCGCTATACTTCACCCACAGACAAAATAAAAAAGAGGAAGTGCCCTGTGCGTCTGCCGGCATCTCGCTACTCATCCATCCCGACCATGCTGAAGCCTCTCCACCTGTGTCTGGGGGATGTACCGCGTTGAACAACACACAAGACAGTGACGTCGCCCGCATGGAGGAGCACCTGCTCGAGGCTATTCCGGATCTGCGCAACGCTTTCGAGGCTGCGCAAGAGGCCCTCGCCGCCGATACACTTGACGACTTCGCCCGCCTCCTGGAGGCGGCAGACCGACTGGAGAGCTTAGCGAGAGCAGATGGAACGGCTGCCAACGTCCACGATCTGATGAACATTCTCACGGCGTTGCGTGGCTATGCTGAAATGCTGCGTGAAGACGTCAAGGGTGACCTGCCGGAGTTAAGCTCCCAGCTGGAGACCCTGCTGCAACATATTGAGTCAACCCGCAGCGTCAATACCGACGCCGGCGGCAGCGAGAAACGCTCTCTTACCGTGGAACCCGGCTTTATCCTCGCAGTGGACGATCTCAAGGAGAATCGCGAACTGCTCGCCAGGAACCTGTCCAACAGCGGGCATATTGTTATTACCGCCGCCAGCGGTGAGGAGGCACTCCGTGCTCTAGAACAGAGCGATGTCGATGTCGTCTTACTGGACCTGCTGATGCCCGGGATGGATGGTCACGAAGTCCTGCGACGCATCAAGGACCACCCGGACTGGCGCGCGACGCCGGTCATTGTTATTTCCGGCAATCAGGATATGGACGGCATCATTGAATGCATTGAGGCCGGCGCCGACGACTATCTGTTCAAACCGTTCAACCCCGTTCTCCTGCAGGCGCGCATAAAAGCAGGCATAGAGCGCAAACGCTGGCACGACAGGGAAGAGCAGTATCGCCAGCAACTGGAACGCAACGAGAAATTTATTCGGGCCACCTTCGGTCGTTATCTCTCGGACGAGATCGTTACTGATATTTTGGAACGGCCGGAGGGCCTTGAATTGGGGGGAGACCTGCGCCGCGTCAGTATTATGTTGTCGGATATTCGGGGGTTTACCACGCTGAGTGAGCACCTTGCCCCGTCTCAGGTTGTCACCATGCTGAATCGATACCTTGGCACCATGACTGAAATCATCATGGCGCACAACGGTACCATAGACGAGTTCATTGGCGATGCGATCCTCGCCGTATTCGGCGCTCCTCAACGCCGGGATGACGATTCGGATCGGGCCGTTACATGCGCACTGGCCATGCAGTCCGCTATGGTCGAAATAAACGCCTTGAATCAAGCGGAGGGCTTTCCGGCTGTCCACACCGGCATCGCTATCAATACAGGCGATGTTATTGCCGGCAATATCGGCTCCGAACGACGCAGCAAGTATGGCTTTGTCGGGCACGCCATGAATGTCACCTCCCGCATTGAAGACATTACCGGCGGTGGCGAAATTCTTGTCTCTGAAAGCACGCTGATAAGCCTGTCCGGCGACTATAAGGTTGGCACCAGCAAGAAAGTAAACGTAAAGGGAATTGACGAGACAATCCTGGTCCACCAGATTACGGGAAAAGCAGAATGAACCTCAGCGGCACGGTACTGCTGGTGGAAGACAACGAACTGAATCGGGACATGATGATTCGCCGACTCAGCAGAGCGGGACTTGATGTGCTCACGGCGGGCAACGGCAAGCAGGCGCTGGATATTATGCGCTCGGAGATGCCCTGCATTGTATTAATGGATATGAACCTGCCCGTGCTGGATGGTTGGGCTGCCAGCCGCAAGGCCAAAGAGGATAAGGATATCGGCCACATCCCGATTATTGCGCTCACCGCTCACGCCACCGACGACCATCGCCAATACGCCCTCGACTCAGGCTGTGACGATTACGCCACCAAGCCCGTTGATTTCCCTGGCCTGCTCATCAAGATCAACAAGCTGACCCGCTGATGAGCCTCAGACGCCAGCTGACCCTGTCACTTGTCACCATCCTGATCCTGTTTGCGATCAATGTCGGTACACATTTTTGGGGTAGTTATGCGAGGAACGAAAGCATGGCTGCCTACCGCAACTCGGTCACTGCAGCTCAGCTGTCCACCGAGATAGAGCAATTGCTGGAGGATCAGAGACAGCAGGTACTGATTCTGGCCACCTTGCGTGACAATACCGAAGATCAGTTGGAAGATACGGAATTAGTTCAGGCCGAAACCGCCATTGATACGATCAACGCAGCGATACAAAAGCTGGGCTTCCTCAGCCGCGGCGTAACAGAGCTTAATTTCGAAATGCTCTGGGACAGTAGTTCAACATTGCTTGATAACTGGATAACCTTTTATCGCAACTATAACGACCCCACCTTTAACGAAGACATGGATGATCCGCTCCCGTTCCTCGACGTTAGCCAGCGATTACAAGCACTGGAAGCGCGACAAGCGTTCATTGCCTCCCAAAGAGCCAATATCATCGACCGTACAATTGAGCTGACCGACCGCATTACCGTGATCGGATTTTTCGCTTCGATATTTCTGACAGCCATATTGGGGTACTACCTGGTCAGCTACACCAACCGCTCTCTGAAAAGACTCAAAAAAGGCACCGAGCGCATTGGAAGCGGCGATCTGAACTACCGCATTGACGATATCGACGACACTGGAGAATTGGGCGATCTGGCTGCAGCATTCAATGACATGTCAGACAAATTGCGCAACGCAATTTACGACGTTCGCAAGGCACGGGATGTCGCAGATGAGGCAAGCGCTACAAAAAGCATTTTCCTGGCCAACGTCAGTCACGAATTGAGGACGCCGCTCAACGCGATTATAGGCTACAGTGAAATGCTGCAGGACGAACTGGGCGACACCGCAGAGATCAACAAGCCGCAATTCCAGCAGGACCTTGGCACTATTATGAGCTCTGGACAACAGCTCCTGTCCCTCATCAATGACATTCTGGATCTCTCTAAAATAGAGACGGGAAAGATGTCCCTGCACTGCGAGACGTTCAATCCCCTGGACATCATCCGACAATCCTGCGATGTCTTGACCCCTCTTTTACGAAAAAGCGGCAACGAACTGCGTACGGACAAGATCAAGACCCTGCCCGATTTTTACAGTGACGCCGCCAAGTTTCGCCAGATCATGACTAACCTGCTCAGTAACGCGAACAAGTTCACCGAAAGAGGGATCATTCGTATCTTCGCGGAAGAAATTGCGGGGCGCCCGGGGTGGGTGGAATTTACTGTGCAGGATACGGGTATCGGGATGAGCGATGATCAGCTCAACAGAGTATTCGACGCTTTTGTGCAGGCAGATTCTTCAACCAGTGCCAACTACGGTGGCACTGGCCTGGGTCTCGCAATCTGCAAAAATTATAGCGCATTGATGGGTGGCACGATTGTCGTACGCAGCCAGCCCGGCGCAGGGTCCATCTTTACCGTGACACTGCCTACTGACCTAAGGTCAACTCACGCAGCCGCTTGAGCGCTTCTTCCCGTTTCTCAAGGCTTTCTGTCAGGTCATCTTTTTCGTTCTGCAAATCATCTATCTGCCTATGCAGCGCGGTGAAGTTAGCAAGGGCGCCGAGCAACAAGCGGATGTAGGGGTGCACCGTCTCCGGATCAGGTTGCCTTCTCACAAGGCGGCGGTAACTCTCGCTCGCTGTATCCGGATTGTAATAGGGGCTACTGGGCAACATCTTGTCGTACGCGACGGCCACCTCCGCTTCCCACCCCTCTTCCGGCGATGATTCCAACCGCTGGTAGCGCCGAAAATAGTTCACTGCTTCTCGATGATCACCCGCCATCAACGCGCGCAAACCCTTCTCCAGCAAGTTGTGGTCGCCGGATTTGTCGTGGGAGCAGGCGCAGGCCGTATCGGTCTGATCAGGCAAGTTCAGATTCAGTTCCGGAACGGACTCACCGTCTACATCATTGCCCCCGGCTGTTTGCGTCGATTGTGCAGCACAACCCTGAAGCAATAGCACCAGGCAAACCACGATGACTTTCTTATTTTGACTTACAGGCAAAGCTCTTTCCCCTCTGCGCTCAAGTGTAACGCACTCGAATCACACTGCCACGCTAACATACTTACGCCTCACTGGGCGGACGCCGATAGACCAGCCTACTCCGGCCGCAGGTGCGGAAACAAGAGCACGTCGCGAATTGACGTCGCGTCAGTCAATAACATGACAAGTCGATCAATACCAATACCCTCACCGGCGGTCGGCGGCAACCCATACTCCAGAGCCCGAATATAATCGTGATCGAAGTGCATCGCCTCCTCGTCACCCGTTTCCTTCTGTGCTACCTGTTCAGCAAAACGGGCCGCCTGATCCTCAGCGTCATTCAATTCCGAGAAGCCGTTAGCCAGTTCACGTCCGCCGACGAAGAACTCGAAGCGATCGGTTATGAAGGGGTCGTCATCATTGCGGCGGGCCAGCGGCGAGACTTCTGTCGGATATGCAGTGATAAACGTAGGCTGATCGAGACGGTGCTCCACGGTTTTCTCAAATATCTCGATCTGGATCTTGCCCAGACCCCAGCTCTTGTTCACCTCTATTTGCAGCGCTTCCGCGAGTTTGCTCGCGGAGTCGACTTCTGACAAATCCTTGTGGTCAATATCAGGGTTGTACTTGAGGATGGCATCGAACACGGTAAGTCGATCGAAAGGTCTTGCAAAATCGTAGGTGCTGCCCTGATATTGCACCGTAGTGCTGCCCAGGACCGATTCCGTCAGATTTCTCAGCATATCCTCGGTCAACGCCATAGCATCCTGATAATCCGCATATGCCCAGTAGAACTCGAGCATGGTGAATTCCGGATTGTGCCGTGTGGAAAGGCCCTCATTTCTGAAGCTGCGGTTGATTTCATAAACCCGCTCAAACCCGCCAACAACCAGCCGTTTAAGATACAGCTCCGGCGCAATCCGCAGGTACATATCCTGACCCAGTGCGTTGTGGTGAGTGACAAAAGGCCGGGCAACCGCACCGCCTGGAATAATCTGCATCATGGGTGTTTCCACTTCCATGAAATCTCTGTCACTCATATAGTCGCGGATAAATTCTATTATGCGGGAGCGAGTGCGAAATAGCTGGCGCGACTCCGGGTTTACAATGAGATCGACATAGCGCTGGCGATAGCGCAACTCCTGATCGGCTAACCCATGGTACTTGTCTGGCAGCGGCCGCAGCGCCTTGGTTAGCAACCGCGCCTGCTCCATATTAATATAAAGGTCGCCTTTTCCCGATTTATGCAGAGGGCCGCGGGCGCCGACAAGATCACCCAAATCCCACGACTTGATCGCGGCAAGCGTTTTCTCATCGAGTCCCTTACGATTCAAATAAAGCTGTATGGTCTCAGACCCGTCCTGTATCAGGAGAAAAGAACCCCTGTTGCGAATCAGCCGGCCCGCGACCGCAAACTCCCGGTTGCTCTCTTCCAGCTCCGCCTTATCACTGTCGCCAAACTCACGCTGCAGTTCCGCTGCCTCTGCAGTGCGGCGAAAATCATTTGGAAACGGGTTCCCGGAGCTTCTCAGCTCGGTCAGTTTTGCACGGCGCTCGGCTATGAGCTTGTTCTCGTCGCTCGCTGCCGCTGACTTGCTGTCGCCGCTCACTGGTTGCTCTGGGTTGCTCATCCTACTCCTTACAATCCGCTCTTGAGAGACGCTTCGATGAAGTCGTCGATATTGCCGTCGAGCACTGCCTGGGTATTGCTGGTCTCGACCCCGGTGCGTAAATCCTTAATGCGGGAGTCATCCAGCACATAGGAACGTATCTGGCTACCCCAGCCAATGTCCGCTTTGCTGTCTTCCATTGCCTGCTTTTCCTCGCTACGCTTGAGTACTTCCAACTCATACAACTTGGCGCGCAAAAGCTTCATTGCATTGTCACGGTTCTGGTGCTGCGACCGCTCTGTCTGGCACTGTACCACGGTGTTCGTGGGCAAATGGGTAATCCGTACGGCAGAATCGGTCTTGTTCACATGCTGACCGCCGGCACCACTGGCACGGTAGGTGTCCGTGCGCAGATCCGCGGGATTGATATCGATCTCGATATTGTCGTCAATCTCCGGGGACACAAAAACCGATGCGAAAGAGGTATGGCGACGATTACCAGAATCAAAGGGCGACTTACGCACGAGGCGGTGCACACCGGTTTCAGTACGCAGCCATCCAAACGCATACTCTCCTTCAAAACGGATCGTGGCACTCTTGATGCCCGCAACGTCGCCGCCGGACACCTCGATCAGTTCTGCTTTAAAGCCCTTATCCTCGCCCCAACGGAGATACATACGCAGCATCATCTCCGCCCAGTCCTGGGCCTCGGTTCCGCCAGACCCCGCCTGAATATCGAGGTAGGCATTGGCTTCATCCATCTCTCCTGAAAACATCCGGCGGAATTCAAGCTTTTCCAGCAGGCGGATCATACTGGCGATATCTGTCTCTATATCGGCAGCAGTGGCTTCATCATCCTCTGCAGCCGCCAGCTCAAGCAGGTCAGCCGCATCGGCGCCACCCGCCTCCAGCGTTTCAATAATGCCAACAATATCTTCCAGAGAGGAGCGCTCCCTTCCCAGCTCCTTGGCACGGTCCGGGTCTTCCCAGACGCTCGGCTCTGCCAGCTCCAGCTCTACTTCCGCGAGCCGTTCCTTGCGCTGATCGAAGTCAAAGGTACCCCCTCAACACGCCAGCGCGCGCTTCGATATCCTTGAGTTGCATTAACAGCGGGTTGATTTCCAGCATGTTCTCAGCCTGTCTGGTCAAAAGCCGCGCATTTTACCCCAGCAATCAGTGGCTGGGAACTATCCGCACCACTGACGCTAAAACTGATTGAGCAATGCGCCGATCAGAATCACCTGGGGCACAGTCACCAAAGGCAAACAAAGGGCGATTCGCCAGGACCGCGTAGTGTCGCGGATGGACATGATCTCGGTATAGTCTGTCGCTACCCCCGCCATGAGAAAGGTAAAGCTGTTGCCCGGCGCGCTCGCGCGGTTCATCAGGTCTGCGGCGATCGGGGTTGACCCCTCTGAGCAAACTTCAATGATGGTCGTCGCCAGCAGCGTCAACCAGAGTCCGCCCATGGTGGCCCCAAACCAGGTCGCAAATGCTTCCTCCGGGACAAGAGCCCGAATAAGGCCAGCCAACACCAGGCCGAACAGAGACCAGCGAATCACCACCCGAGAGCCCGCAAATCCGTCCCGTAGAATTCCCAGCGTGCCCTGCAGGGAAAACTGCAGCGTTTGCCTGTAAGCGCGCCACTGCTCCAGCAACGGCGTTTCGTCACTGAGTTGCTCCTGCCAGGGATTATCCGGCAGCTGCCCGCGCTCCACCAAGCGATCAAAAATGCTGCCGGTCACAATACCTATCACCAGCGACAGAAAGATGAATAGCAACGTCCAACTGACGCCGATAAGGCCGAACAGAATCAACGTAAGGGAAAACGAATTCCACGGGCTGGCCAGCAGGAACGCAATCACCTGCCCTATACTCGCCCCGCGCTCATACAATTTCATGCCCACGGCAAGAATACCGTGGCTGCACAGGTCTAGGAAAACCCCCGCCAGAGTGGCTCGAAACAGGCTGCGTGTGCCGCGCTCCCTGCCCAATACAGCCATTACCATTTCGCGCGGAATGCGCGCAAGGATGCCAACAAACACAATACCGATCGCAATACCCCACCACATCTTGTTAAACAGCTCAAAAATACCGCCAGAAAAAGTACTCAGGATAGAGGTATGGTCATGCTGCAGAATGCCACCGATGGGGTAAGCCAGAGCAACAGTGCACAGACTGACCCAGAACAAGTAGTCCCTGCGACGAGGAGCGTCACAGCATGCAGCTTCGGCCTCCTGCGGAGCGCAGGCACTGTCGGCTTCTGTGGCCGCGCGCACAATCTGATTCATCGATGGTGCGCTCCCGGCGGCGCCGCGAGATCCTCAAGAATCGCGCAGTCGGGTCCCTCGTCGCCGCGGCAGCGTTCCGCCATAGCGTGCAATTCCCGCTGCATGGCAACCAGTTGATCAATCCGCTGCTGTAAATGCTGGCTTTTTTCCAACACCAATTTCTGTGCATGCCGACTCTGTCGATGGGGATCACGCAGTAAATCCAGCAATTGCCGGCACTCCTGCAAATCAAAACCGACCTCGCGCGCTCTGGCGATAAACTGGAGGTCATCGACTGCCTGGCTATCGTACTGCCGGTAACCATTCTCGGCCCGCGCTGCCGGCGCGATCAAACCGATTTCTTCGTAGTAGCGAATAGTTTTGGCGCTGAGGCCGCTTCGATGGGCCGCTGCGGAGATATTCATGGGCACCTCCCGTAAGATATAGCCCTACTATAAACCTTCCAGTCACTGGAACGTCAAGCCGCGCAGACGCCGTATCCCGCCCCAAGCCCGACACTCTGCCCATGAAACCGCCTAGCGCGAGTACATGATGGAGAATCATATCGAGGCGCCGTCAATTATCAGCGCGCGGGAATTGTCGTCCGAATGCAGCAGAAGCGGTTCTGTTTATGCAGGGGGTCGCGCCCTGTTCGAGCGCGGGTAGCACTCGCCAAACTCGGGTATGGCAAACCCCGCACTAAGCGGCGACCAGATGCTCAATCATCAGCTGCAGGGAACGCTTGCCCCGAAACTCATTGACGTCAAGCCGGTAGGCAATCTCTATTTCACTCACTGCGTCGTCGGGCCACTGTCGCGGATCGATATTAAAAGCGATTGCATCCAGCAACGTCGAATGACCCGGGAGTGACAACACCATTTTCAAATGCTTGCCTCCTACCAAACGCTGACTGACGACCTGAAACCGGCCGTCGAAAACCGGTTCGGGAAAACGCTGCCCCCAGGGTCCTGCGAAGCGCAACTCTGTCGCCAGCTCCAGTTCAAAATCCTCAGCCGCCAGCTCACCGTCTGTCTCGACAACGGCCTGCAATTCGACATCTTCCGCATGGCGCTCTACTTCCGCTAAAAAAGCCGACGCAAAAACCGGATAAACGGATTTGGGAAGTGTCAGCCCCGCAGCCATCGCATGCCCGCCAAACCGCGTAATCAACCCGGGGTTGCGGGTCGCTACTGCGTCCAAAATATCGCGGATATGTATGCCCGCAATAGAGCGGGCAGATCCTTTCAGCTCATCGCCATCACCGTCGGCAAAGACAATGGTCGGGCGATGCAGGCGATCCTTGATACGCGAGGCCAGGATACCGATGACACCCTGGTGCCATCCGCCCTGATAGAGCGTGACCGCGACGGGTGGCTCAGCGCCCTCTTCCAACGAAAGTGCTTCAAGATGAGTTACTGCGTCCGCCTGCATGTCCTGCTCGATCAGTCGCCTGTTCTGATTAAGTTCATGCAACACGCCAGCGCGCGCTCTGGCGTCTGCCGTGTTCTCCGAGAGCAAACACTCTATTCCCACGGACATGTCTTCCAGCCTGCCTGCCGCGTTGATCCGTGGCGCGACCGCGAAGCCCAGGTCTGAGGCCACCACAGAGGCGACGGGACGTGATGCCACTTCCAGCAACGCCCTGATACCGGGGCGCAATTGCCCGGCACGCATGCGCCGCAGGCCTTGATCTACCAGTATGCGATTGTTACGGTCCAGCGGCACTACATCAGCCACGGTACCCAGCGCGACAAGATCCAACACCTGCGCCAGGTTAACCTCCTCGCGACGCTCGAACCAATCCCGGGCGCGCAACTCAGCACGCAGTGCCAGCATGATATAAAAAATAACACCCACACCAGCGAGGTGTTTACTCGGAAACTGACAACCCGGCTGATTGGGGTTGACGATGACATCCGCAGCGGGCAACTCTCTGCCCGCCAAATGATGATCGGTGATGAGCGTGACAATGCCGCGCTCACGGGCAAGCGCCACCCCCTCGAGGCTGGAAATGCCATTATCGACCGTTATGATGAGCTCAGGTCCGGACTGCGATGCCACGTCAACAATACCCGGTGTCAGCCCATAACCAAACTCGAAGCGGTTGGGCACGAGATAATCGACATGACGCGCTCCCAATTGCCTGAGAACAGAAACAACCAGAGCCGTACTGGTCGCGCCGTCGGCATCAAAATCGCCTATCACCACAACACGGGTGTCATCGGCGAGTGCATCTGCCAACAGGGTTGCAGCGCGGTCGGCGTGCAGGAGTTGTGACGGTGGCAACAGGCCGTCGAGTTTCAGTTCACGCTCATGAAGAGAGTGAAGACCGCGGTTACAATAAACGCGATCGAGCAGCGGGTGGATTCCCTCGTCGACGCGGACCGGTACGTCCACTGCCTGTCGCCGACGAATAATTTTTTCCATGCGCAGTCAGGCGTTGATGTTGGCAGAAATAAAGGCCTGCACCGCAGTCAGATCGTTGGGTAACACCTCAAAACGCTCTGGACGATCAAACAGGTCCGCCAGATGCGGCGGCAACGCTACCGCATCATTCAGCCCTGCGGCGGCCATGGCCTCGGGAAACTTCGCGGGATGGGCCGTGGCCAGGCTGACCACCGGCACACCTGACGCCAAGCCCGCGTTCAGTGCGGCATGCACCCCGATAGCGCTGTGGGGGTCCAACAGGTACTCGCTGTCTCGCCAGATTGACGCAATCTGCTCGCAGGTCTGCGCGTCCGACACGCAATGACTGCTAAACAGCTTGCGAGCCTCCGCCATAGCGGCGTCACTGAAGCGAACATCGTGAGACTCTAACTGATTCATCAGGTCAGCAATGGCGGCGCCCTTGCGACCGTAAAGATCGAACAACAGCCGCTCAAAATTACTTGAAACGGTTATATCCATACTGGGCGACAACGTATGCGCCAGCGGCTGTCGCCCGTATGTACTCTCGGTCATCACCCGATGCAATACATCATTGCGATTGGTGGCGATAATCAGTTGCTCCACGGGCAGCCCCATCTGACGCGCCAGGTACCCGGCAAAAATATCACCGAAGTTACCGGTGGGTACCGAAAATGCCACCGGCCGATGAGGGGCGCCCAAAGCAACTGCTGCGTAAAAATAGTAGACAATCTGAGCCATAATGCGAGCCCAGTTAATCGAGTTGACCGCCACCAGCCCGCGATCCTGGGGAAGAAAATGCTTGTCACCGAAGCTTGCTTTTACCATAGCCTGACAGTCGTCGAAATTACCCTCGACCGCGAGGTTGTGAATATTGTCCCCTTCAACCGAGGTCATCTGCTTACGCTGCACATCCGAGACCCGGTTATGGGGGTGCAGTATAAAAATGTCGATGTTATCGCAATGCCGGCAGCCCTCAATCGCAGCAGACCCGGTATCGCCCGACGTTGCGCCCATGATCACCACTTTCTGATGACGGCGCTCCAGGACGTAATCCAGCAGGCGTCCAAGCAATTGCAATGCAAAATCCTTAAAGGCCAGTGTTGGGCCATGGAACAATTCCAGCACCCATTGATTGGCGCCCACCTGCACCAGAGGGGCGATAGCCGTGTGGCGAAATTCCGCATAGGTTTGCTCGAGTATGACCGCCAGATCCTCGTCTGGAATACAGCCCGCCACGAATGGCGTAATAATTCTGCGTGCCAACTCCGGGTACTCAAGCCCTGCCATGGACGCGATTTCCTGGGCGCTGAATGTCGGCAGCGTCTCGGGCACATAGAGGCCCCCGTCCGACGCAAGACCGGTAAGAAGAACTTGTTCAAAATTGAGCGCGGGGGCGTTGCCCCGCGTGCTGATGTATTTCACCGACACCTCACTATTGCGCGCTACCCGTCCAGTTGCTCAACGCGTATGCACGTTACATCGCCGTCAATCGAGTCGAGGCCCTCTATCGCACGAACCGCGTCTTTCACACTACCCTGACGCGCCTGGTTAGTCACCACAATGACAGAGACCAGAGTCTGCCCCTCCAGCGGCGCCTTCTGGATCAGTGCTTCGATACTGATACCCTGCTCGCTGAACAGACTGGTTAACCCAGACATTACGCCGGGCTTATCCCGGGCCTCCATACGCAGATACCAGGGCGACTCCACGTCCTCCATGGCGAGCACCGGTAAGTCCTGAAGATTACCAGACGCTACCCCAAGGGCCGGCAACTGCGAGGGGTCCGCGCTGCCCGTTGCCCGCCCAAGGTCGACCAGATCTGCCAGCACAGCGGAGGCCGTGGGACGATCACCGGCGCCAGCGCCACAATACAGTGTCGGCCCCACTGCATTGCCTTCAATCAATACCGCATTTCGGACACCGTCGACATTCGCCAGCAAACGCTGCCGAGGAATCAGCGTGGGATGCACCCGCAATTCCACCCCCTGATTAGTTTGCCGCGCAATACCGAGATGCTTGATCACGTAACCAAGCTCCTCCGCATACGCAACATCTTGAGGCTGCAATCGAGTAATGCCTTCCGTATAAACTGATTCAAACTTAAGCGGCATTCCGAATGCCAACGACGCAAGAATCACCAGCTTGTGTGCCGCATCGACGCCTTCCACATCGAAGGTGGGGTCGGCTTCCGCATAACCCAGCGCCTGAGCTTCTGCCAGGACGTCGGCGAAATCACGACCCTTGTCGCGCATCTCGGTCAGTATGAAATTAGTCGTACCGTTGATAATACCGGCCAGCCATTCGATACGGTTACCTGACAGGCCCTCTCGAAGAGCTTTGACGATAGGTATACCACCGGCAATCGCCGCCTCGTAGCGAAGCTGCACGCTATGTTCGACGGCCAATGCAAAC
Organism: Candidatus Marimicrobium litorale; assembly: GCF_026262645.1. Classification (NCBI taxonomy): domain Bacteria; kingdom Pseudomonadati; phylum Pseudomonadota; class Gammaproteobacteria; order Cellvibrionales; family Halieaceae; genus Marimicrobium; species Candidatus Marimicrobium litorale. The sequence goes on along the minus strand of NZ_SHNO01000001.1, from coordinate 279,089 downwards.
AACGCGTTACCGTGCTCTGCAATCAGGGCCTTGTTCGCAGTGACAACATGCTTGCCGGCACGAATGGCTGCCTCAACCAATTCTCTGGCTACCGTGGTGCCGCCGATCAGCTCGACAACGACAGCCACCTCTGGATCCGCTGCGACCGCGAAGATATCACGACTGACTTGCGCGCCCGACAGGTCACAGGCTGGGTTGTCCCGCCGCGCACCCACATGCACGACGTCTAATGATACGCCTGCCCTCGCCTTCAAAAGGTCCGCATTTTCATGCAGTAAATTGAAAGTGCCGCTGCCTACTGTGCCGAGACCGCAGATACCGATTTTTAATGGTGGACTCATTTACTTACCCGATACGGGCTCCGCTTGCAAAAGGTCAGCCGAAGCCGTCGTTTCTGATCATTCGTTTTATGCTGCGGATGGCCTGTCGCGTGCGGTGCTCATTCTCAATCAGCCCGAAGCGCACATAGCCTTCTCCGTACTCGCCGAACCCAATACCAGGCGACACAGCGACCTTGGCTTCACGCAGCAATTTCTTACTGAACTCCAGTGAGCCCATGTCCTGATAAAACTCTGGAACACTGGCCCATACAAACATGGTCGCTTTGGGCGACGCCACTGGCCAACCCGCGGAGTTGAGCCCACTGCACAGCACGTCCCGCCGCGACTGATACATTGCATTGATTTCGGCGACACAGCTCTGATCACCCTCTAGCGCAGCAATCGCTGCCACTTGTATGGGAGTGAACATGCCGTAGTCAAGATAAGACTTCATTCGGGCTAGCGCCGCTATCAACACCTCGTTACCACAACAAAACCCCACTCGCCAGCCGGGCATATTATAACTCTTGGACATACTGAAAAATTCCACCGCGACTTCGCGAGCTCCCTCTACCTGCAGAATAGAGGGGGCGACATAACCGTCATAGCACAGATCGGCATAAGCCAAATCCTGCACCACCCAGATCGAGTGTTCGCGCGCAATGGCAACTACGCGTTCGTAAAAGTCGAGCTCAACGCATTGAGAGGTCGGGTTGGAGGGGAAATTGAGCACCAGCATTTTGGGCCGCGGCCAACTGTTCTGGATTGCTTTCTCCAACTCGCTGAAAAACTCTTCCTCGCTACCTGCTGCGGGTACATGGCGAATGTCCGCGCCTGAGATCACAAAACCGTAGGGGTGTATAGGGTATGAAGGGTTAGGCACCAGTATCGCGTCTCCCGGCCCGGTGGTGGCCAACGCCAGATGGGCGAGTCCTTCCTTGGAACCGAGCGTCACAATAGCCTCTTTGCCGGGGTCCAGAGTGACGTTGTAGCGACGCTCGTACCAGTCGCAAATCGCCTTGCGCAGGCGAGGAATGCCCTTCGACTGCGAATAGCGGTGCGTATCGCCACGACGCGCCGTCTCTACCAGCTTATCGACAATATGCTCGGGGGTCGGTTGATCAGGATTGCCCATGCCGAAATCGATGACATCCTCACCGGCGGCTCTGGCCTCCTGCTTGAGATCACCAATAATATTAAAGACGTATGGCGGCAGTCGCTCGATACGCCGAAATTCATCATCCACGGCTGTCAACCCTGCTAGATTCGCGGCCACAGGCCGCGCAATAAACGGGCTGGCAACACTACTGAGTCAGCCCCCCACTGTCAACGCGACGGCGGGCGTCGGCGCATTATTGACAGCTTTTTCGACAAGCCCGGGAGACGGATGCAAGTCGCAGCCGTCTCGCTGTGGCAACGCTCTAGTCTAGACCGAGCGTCGCCATTAACTCACTGGCCGACTGGTAGCCAGGAATCATTTTGCCGCTTTCTGTGACAATGGCGGGCGTGCCCCGCACGCCTAATTCCTGACCCAGCTGGAACTGGGCGGCGACCGGGTTGCCCTCACACACATTGACGGGGACAGACTCCTTGTTGATCAGCTTGACCAGCGTTTCATTTGGATCATCAGCGCACCAGGCACTCGCAAGATTCTTGTACGCATCGGAACTCAGACCTGCTCGGGGATAGGCGAGGTAACGCACCTCAACACCATTGGCGTTTAACTCAGCGACCTCGCCATGCAACTTCTGGCAGTAGTAGCAAGTATCATCAAAGAAAACCGTTATATAGCTGCGGGTTTCTTTTTCAGGCGCGAAGATAATCATGTCGTCCCGATTCAGCTCTGCAAGTGTCTCCATGCGCAAGGCATCACGGCGCTGCTCCGCGAGATTGACATAGCTTTCCGGGCCAACCTCGTAGAGATCTCCGACGATAAAATAGTCACCCTCAAGAGTTGAGTAAATCATTGGGCCCTCACTCAGCTGCACTTCGACCAGGTTGGGCACACCGGTCGTTTGAGCGCTGATCACCTTCAGTCCCATGTTGGGTTTTTCCAGAGCCTTTCTCAGGGTATCCACCTGCGCTTCGCTCAACGGTTCGCCAGCACTCACCAACGAAGCTGTCGCCAGGAACAGGGCCGCCAGGGCTGTTTTCATCATACGGTCAATCATGTGTTGTCCTCAGTTTTGGTGGACTGTGCCACTCGTTTGGTCTGTTCGGTACTCTTTGGAACGAAAACCGGCGTCTTAGTTCCTCAACCCCGGGGATGGTGCTGCTCATGTAATTCCTGCATTCGCTGCTGCGCGACATGGGTATAAATCTGAGTGGTCGACAGGTCACTGTGTCCCAACAACATTTGGACCACGCGCAAATCCGCCCCGTGATTCAGTAGATGGGTGGCAAATGCATGACGCAGCGTATGCGGAGACAAGTGCTTTTTGATCCCCGCCCGCTCGGCATAGATTTTAATACGATACCAGAAGGCCTGGCGAGTCATTTGCGACCCCCTGCGACTGGGAAACACCACTTCAGAGGGAATACCCTTGAGAAGATCGCCCCGGGGGCCCGCCAGGTACTGTTGCATCCAGCGCATGGCCTCGTCGCCGACGGGCACAAGACGCTCCTTACTGCCCTTACCAAAAACCCGCACCACCCCCTGATTCATACTCAACTGCGACATTTCCAGACTGATCAACTCACTCACCCGCAGGCCACAGGCATACAACAACTCCAGCATAGTGCGATCCCTTGCCTCCAGGGCCACCGCAGAATCAGGTGCCTGCAGCAGTTTGTCCACATCGGTTTCTGACAGCGCCCTGGGAAGTGATCTGCCTAGACGAGGACTGTCAATATCCAGTGTCGGGTCGATCGAGATCCGGCCCTCGCGCAGCTGGTAGTGGTAAAAACCGCGGGCACAGGACAGAAAACGCGCTGCGGAGCGGTTCGACTGGCCACGCTGCATGCGCGCGCCAAGATACGCTTGCAGCGACTGACGTGTCGCCTCGAGGATCGCGGTGTCACCGTCTTGCAACAACCATTCATGGAACTGTGACAGATCACGCCGATAAGCGGCCAGGGTATTTCTGCTAAGTCCCTTTTCCATCCACATGGCGTCGATGAACGCGTCGATATCGGGGCTGTTCAGGTCATCTTTGCTCATAGCCAGAGCCTACCATGAAACGCGACAGGTTCAGACAGACGCACTGCGGCTGGGCCCTGCACCGGGCAATGCAAACGCCCGGCACAAAAAAAGCGGCCAATGGCCGCTTTTTGTTTCTTTCACCAGAGCGACTACAAGCGCTCCTTGATTCTCGCAGCACGACCGCTCAGTTCACGCAGGTAATACAACTTCGCCTGACGTACGTCACCGCGACGTTTAACGGAAATGCTGTCAACGACGGGGCTGTAAGTCTGGAAAGTACGCTCCACACCGACACCGTGAGAAATCTTGCGTACCGTGAAGGCGGAGTTGAGTGCGCGGTTACGCTTGGCAATGCATACGCCTTCAAACGCCTGCAGGCGTTCACGGGTGCCTTCCTTTACCTTCACCTGCACAACCACGGTATCACCGGGGCCAAACTCGGGAATTTCCTTTCCCATCTGCTCTGCTTCAAGCTCGGATATGACCTTATTTGTGCTCATGTCGTACTCCTGTTCAATCATCTGCCAGCTTCACAGCTAGCGCGTCTTAACTACTGCCGTTGCCTGAGATACTCCGCCAACAGCGCTTCTTCCTCGGCCCCAAGGGCCCTGTTCTGCAATAAATCCGGCCGCCGCTCCCATGTCCTTCCGAGGGACTGTTGCAACCGCCAGCGACGAATCTTATCGTGATCGCCGCTAAGCAATACATCGGGAACACGTTCGCTCCCGTAGACCTCTGGTCTGGTGTAATGCGGACAGTCCAACAGACCATTCGCAAACGAATCCTCCGCAGCGGATGACCCGTGGCCCAGCACGCCGGGCTTTTGGCGAATGACCGCATCGATCACCACCATGGCAGCCAGTTCGCCGCCCGTTAATACGTAGTCACCGATGGACAGCTCCTCATCCACATCGGCATCTATCAAACGCTCGTCGACACCCTCGTAACGGCCGGCAAGCAACACTATTCCCTCCACTTGCGACAGTTCCAAAGCCTTAGCGTGATCGAAAGGCCGCCCCTGGGGCGACATATAAATCACGCGGCTGCTGTTTCCCGTCGCTTCCCTTGCCGCCGCAATTGCTTGCTGCAGGGGATCAATCTTCATCAACATACCCGGGCCGCCGCCATAGGGTCTGTCGTCCACTGTTCGGTGAGTATCCGCTGCATAATCGCGTGGATTCTGATGAAAAAGACTCACCAGCCCTTCTCTCACCGCTCTACCTGTCACGCCATGTTCGCTCACCGCGGCGAACATCTCAGGAAAGAGGCTCACTACGCCGATACGCGCGACACCCTTTCCAGTGCGTTGTTCGAGCACATCACTCGTCGATGAACCAATCAACCTCTATCACCCCCGATGCCAGATCAACCCGGCCAACCGACTGGCCGGGCAAATAGGGAATCAGGCGTTCCCGCTCATCTATGCTGCCTTCACAGGCCACCACTACCAATACATCATTAGCGCCGGTTTCAATCAGGTAATCCACCACACCCAACAAAACCTTATCGTCGCCCTGCTGGTTCCAGACCTGCAAACCCTGCAAATCCTTCCAATAATAATCGCCCTCCGGCAGCGGCGGCAGGGCGCTCTCGGGAATGCACACTTCGCACCCCCGGTAAGCCTCTGCAAGGGTGCGATCATCGACACCCGCTATGTGGGCCACAAGGCCCTTGCCCCGAAAACTACCGCTGTCAAAATCGACAGTTTCATACCTGTCACGGCGTTTCAGTCGCCAGCCACCAAAGTCCAGAAAGTTTTCAGGCGGCTCGGTATAGGAGTGGACTTTCACCCAGCCCTTGAGACCGTAGCAGCCGGTAATCTTTCCAATCACCAGCATCCCGTCAGCGGCAGACTCCATCATGCAGACCGCCTGCGATCAGCCGGCATAACCTCAGGCCGCTGCAGCAGCATCCTTCAACAATTTGGCCACACGTTCCGAGACCTGCGCGCCCTGGCCCTGCCAGTACTCGACACGATCGGTGTCGATACGCAGACGCTCTTCCTGACCCCGGGCTACCGGGTTAAAGAAGCCGACGCGCTCGATGAAGCGACCATCCCGCGAATTGCGACTGTCAGTGACCGTCACGTGGTAAAAGGGGCGCTTTTTGGCGCCACTTCGAGAAAGACGAATAGTTACCATAATGCGTGTTTTCCTGAAAAATGTGGGCACCAGGATCGTTCCTGCAGTCACACCCACGACAAACCACCAGCACTAGGCCGGAAAGGTGGCGTATCATACGGAAAACAGACGGCATGTTAAAGCCCGAAGTGCACTCTTTTGAGGTAAATCCACGACTTATGGCGTCACATGAGCGGGGAACGCTGACAGGAGGCGGCCCTAACGCGGCGGCATGGCCCCCGGTCCGCCCGGTGGCATCATGCCACCGAGGCCGCGCATCATCTTCTCCATCCCGCCGCCCTTCATTTTTTTCATCATTTTCTGCATCTGCTTGTGCTGCTTCAGCAGGCGGTTGAGATCCTGTACCTCCGTGCCGGAACCCCGGGTAATGCGGCGTTTGCGGCTCCCCTGGATCAGCTCCGGGTTGCGGCGCTCTCTGGGGGTCATGGAGCCGATCATGGCCTCCATCCGCGCAAACATTTTCATATCCAGATTCTGCTCTGCCATCTGGCTCATCTTGCCCATTCCTGGCAACTTATCCAGCATGCCGGTAATACCGCCCATATTGTTCATCTGCTGCAACTGGTCGCGGAAGTCCTCCAGGTCAAATTTCTTGCCCTTCTTGACCTTGCGTGCCAGTTTGGCCGCTTTTTTCTTGTCGACCTTTTGCTCGACCTCTTCGATCAGCGAGAGTACATCCCCCATACCGAGAATACGGGAGGCCATTCGGTCCGGGTGAAAGGGATCCAGCGCAGCCGTCTTCTCGCCAACACCAAGGAACTTAATGGGTTTGCCCGTAATAGACCGCACGGACAACGCCGCACCCCCGCGAGTGTCTGCATCCACCTTGGTCAATACGATGCCGGTTAGAGGTAGCGTTTCGTCAAAGGCCTTGGCTGTATTGGCGGCATCCTGACCCGTCATGGCGTCCACCACGAACAGCGTTTCGACCGGCTTGACCGCAGCATGCAGTCTCGCGATCTCTCCCATCATTTCCTCGTCGATAGCAAGGCGGCCCGCCGTATCGACAATCAGCACATCGCTAAACTGAATTTTAGCGTGAGACAGCGCGGCGTTCACAATAGCCTCCGGGGCCTGATCAACCGCCGAGGGGAAAAAATCTACACCCACTTCCGAGGCCAGCGTCTCCAGCTGTTTAATCGCTGCCGGCCGGTATACGTCAGCGCTGACGACGGTAACCTTTTTCTTGTCGCGCTCCTTGAGCAGCCGGGCCAGCTTGGCCACGGTGGTCGTTTTACCCGCCCCCTGCAAACCCGCCATCATGATAACTGCCGGCGGGTTCGTGGCGAGATTCAGTTGCTCATTGGAGGAACCCATGATCGCCTCGAGCTCTGACTGAACGATCTTGATAAAGGCCTGGCCCGGGCTCAGGCTACTCATCACCTCCTGACCCACCGCTCGCTGCTTGACCGAGCTCACGAAATCCTTGACCACCGGCAATGCCACATCCGCCTCAAGCAGTGCCATACGCACTTCGCGCAAGGTGTCGCTAATATTTTCTTCGGTCAGGCGTGCTTTGCCGGTAATGCTGCGCAGACTGCCAGACAGCCTGTCGCTCAAACTCTCAAACATGGTATGCCTCTAATCTGTGGATGTCGGCGTCACAAGGGGGGGTCCGCTATTGCTTCTCGCCGAACAAGCCGGTACAAGTAACGCAGTATACTTGACCCGGACCGAAGCCCCAAACTGATGCCAGCCACTCTACTTGCTCCCCTGTGCGCCCTGCTTTATCTGGCAGCGACCGGTTTACAGTTGTTGCAACTCTCCCAGCACAACCAAAAAATCAACCGCAGTGTCGGCGCGCTGGGGCTGGCGGCCCTGGTTACCCATGGCCTTGTTGTCTGGGAAATCGTGTTTCGTAGCACGGGTGCTGACTTCAGCTTCTTCAGGGTGACGGCCCTCATATTTTTGGTTATCAATCTGGCTTGTGTTGCGTCACTCACACGCAGGCCCATGCAAAACCTGCTTATCGTACTGTTTCCCCTGTCTGCTCTGGCGGTCAATGTCTCCACCTTTGCACCGGCGACCTCGTCCGCTGTCAGCCCACTTAATGGCGGCATGGTCCTGCATATCAGCAGCTCCATACTGGCCTACTCAGTGCTCACACTGGCCACCCTGCAAGCCGCCGTACTGGCGTTACAGGACCACCAGCTCAAACACCGTCATACCCGCGGCATCATCCAAATTTTGCCTCCGCTGCAATCTATGGAAGCCATGCTATTTGAACTGCTCTGGATCGGATTGGGCCTACTGTCTATCGCCATTGTCTCCGGGGCGCTTTTTATCGATGATATCTTTGCTCAAAGCCTGGTGCACAAAACGGTTTTGACCATCGCCGCCTGGCTCCTTTTCGCGACTCTGCTCTGGGGTCACTATCGCTTGGGCTGGCGCAGCAAAACCGCAGTCAGACTGACCCTCGCGGGCTTCGCCCTGCTCATGCTGGCATTTTTTGGTTCCAAGCTGGTACTGGAACTCATACTGCAAAAAGCCTGAATACTGCTGACGAAATAAGGGGGCTTGCCCCGCCTTTGCTTTTTCTTCAAGATAGGCCGCCTTATCTTACTCGAGGATCAAACCAGCATTGAACGAGGCACCGCTGGGTTTACTCTTCTCTATTCTCGCCGCTCTGATACTTCTTTCGGGTTTTTTTTCCAGTTCAGAGACCGGCATGATGGCACTCAACCGTTACCGGTTGAAGCACCTGCAGAAACAGAATCACAGGGGCTCGCTGCGGGCGGGTAAATTGCTGGAGCGACCGGATAGGCTTATCGGCCTTATTCTTATCGGCAATAACCTGGTCAACGTGTTCGCCTCGGTGATCGCTACGGTTATCGCCATCCGTCTTTGGGGTGACTCGGGCATTTACGCCGCGGGCATCATACTGACTCTCGTCATTCTCGTATTTTCTGAGGTCACGCCCAAGACCGTTGCGGCCTTGTACCCGGAAAAGATTGCCTTCCCCTCCAGCATGATATTGCTGCCTCTCATGAAGATTATGTACCCGGTAGTGGCGCTGGTGAATTATGTCACCAACGGACTGATTCGGATTCTCGGCTTTCAGACTGACAGGATTGCTGACGAGCATGTCTCGTCAGATGAACTGCGCACCATCGTCACCGATGCAGGAGCGTTAATACCGCAGCGGCACCGGGAGCTACTGCTTAATATCCTCGACCTTGAGCAAATCACCGTGGACGACATCATGGTGCCACGCAACGAGGTGTATGGCATTGATCTGGATAACAGCGACGACGAGATTCTCAACCGCATCCGCACCAGCGCTCATACGAGGCTGCCTGTCTGGCGAGACGATATAAATAATATTCAGGGCGTACTGCATATGCGCGCCGCCAGCCGAATACTCAAAGATACAGGGCTGGACCGGGGCGCACTGCAGAGAGAAATGGAAACCCCCTACTTCGTGCCAGAAAGTACACCGCTGCACACTCAACTATTGAACTTTCAGCAGAAAAAAATGCCCCTTAGTGTGGTGGTCGATGAGTACGGAGAAGTGCTCGGGCTGGCGGCACTTGAGGACATTCTTGAGGAGATCGTCGGGGAGTTCACATCAAACTTTGCAGAGCGAACGCAGAGTATCTTTTTACAGAGAGACGGCAGCTACGTTATCGACGGCACCGAGCATATTCGCGAGATCAACAAGTCGCTTCACTGGTCACTACCCACCAACGGACCACGCACACTGTCGGGCTTGATCCTTGAGCATCTGGAGTCATTTCCTGACGCCCTAGCGGCGTTGAGCATAGACGGCTACCGTCTGGAAATTCTCGCGCTGGAAGGCAATGTGGTGCGGTCAGTGCGGGCTCAACGGCCCGACTGACTAGAATAATTTGATGGATGTATCTGCGTCGCGCCGTTCGCGCGCCAGGCGCAGGACCTCGGTCTTTTTTTCATCACTGCACAGAAACCAATCGGTGATTTCCTCAGCCGATCGATAACAGCCCATGCAGATATCTTTCTCGTCCAGCACGCAGACGCTGATGCAGGGTGATTTGGGCTCGAGGTCGGCAGCGCTCATGAATACTCCCTCAGGTGCTCGCTGAATCGATGGGCATTGCTAACGTAATGATCGGCGTTGAGCAGCAGACCCTCCTGTTGCTCTGATGTGAGCTGCGACTTGATCTTCCCGGGCGAACCGAGCACCAGCGAACCATCAGGCACTTCCATACCCTCCGTTACCAGTGCATTGGCACCGATCAAACACCCTTTGCCGATCTTTGCACCGTTCAGCACGATGGCGCCAATGCCCACCAGTGTGCGGTCGCCAATCGTGCACCCATGTAACATGGCCTTGTGCCCGATAGTGACACGCTCACCCACTGTCATGGGAAAGCCGGGGTCCGCATGCATTACCGTGCCATCCTGAATATTACTGCCCGCGCCGACCTCAATACGATCCGCGTCGCCACGCAACACACAACCGAACCACACGCTGGCGTTCTCGTGCAGCACCACATCGCCAATGACGACAGCTCCGGGCGCGATAAAGTGGCCCTTGCCCAACAGGGTCGGTCGTTTGTCTTCGAGCTGGTAGATCATGGTGTTTGTGTCCAATCCCGTTGTAAATCAAGATCCGCATCGTAGGCGACATTGACCAGCAGCGCCAGTACTGCTGCCGTCACTCCCCAAATGTTGTCGTCTCCCACTTGATAGTGGGGCACCTTGCGCTGCCGTGCGCCGTCAGACATTACTTCCAGCCGATAAAGCGTTTTGTCGGCAAACGTATCAAGACGACTCAGAAAGACGCTGTCGAACTCTCCGGGGTCCACCCGCAGCTGAGGGTCGGCGGGAATTACCGCGACGCAGGGATAGACTTCGAAGCCGGTGCGGGTGAGCAAAGGCTCCAGCCTGCCCAGTGCCGAGGAGATGCTGGGAGTCAAGCCGACCTCCTCTCCGGCTTCCCGCGCGGCGGTCTGCCAGGGCGATGCATCCTCTAACTCGCGCTTACCCCCGGGGAACGCTATTTCTCCCGGATGCAGTGACAGATGCGCAGCACGCCGCCCCAGCACCACACGGGGTTCCGCCTCATCGGTGAGGCCGACCAGCACACCGGCCTGGGGATGCGCTGCGCTGCCGATAGTACCGGGCCATACATCCTCCAGAGGCAATAGTGTTTCGCGCAAGTAGTTAAAAAGCGTGTGTTCCATCGTCAGCCAGAAAACTCCGTAACCAATAACACCGCATCCCAAGCGGGCTCCTCGTAAGGGTGGGCCTCCCGCAGGGCTGCCACTACCGCCTTGACGCAGTGGTCTTCGCAGACCATTTCTACCCGATATTCCGCCACGCGCTCAACAACGCCCTGCTGGCCGTGAAAAGGGGCGCTGCCGCTCAAGGGCCGAAACTGTCCGGTGCCCTCTACCTGCCAGCAGCAGCTGTCATAGTCGCCTATGCGACCTCCGCCCGCCGCAAACATCGGCTGCTTCACCGCCTCAAGATGTGATTCGGGCACATAAAAACACAGTTTATACATTACACGCCCCTTGCCTGTGCTGCATAGAATGCCGCCGCGAAATCATCCAGATTACGGGCCTCGATCGCCTCGCGAATACCCTGCATATGCCGCTGATAAAAATGCAGGTTATGCAGGGTGTTAAGCTGGGATCCGAGTATTTCATTGCACTTGTCGAGATGGTGCAGGTAGGCACGACTGAAGTTGGCGCAGGTGTAACAGTCGCAGGACTCGTCCAGTGGCAAAGTGCTGGTTTTGTGTCGTGCGTTGCGCAACTTGAGCACGCCGCGCGAGGTAAATATATTGCCATTGCGCGCGTTGCGCGTGGGCATGACACAGTCAAACATATCGACGCCCCGGCGCACGCCCTCTAATAAATCTGCCGGCGTACCGACACCCATCAGGTAACGCGGTTTATCAGCGGGCATCTGCGGCGCAATAGCATCCAGCACCTTGATCATCTCATCCTTAGGCTCACCAACCGAGAGGCCCCCAATCGCATAACCATCGAAACCGATATTCACCAGGCCTGCCAGCGACGCCTGACGCAGGTCGGGGTACATGCCGCCCTGCACAATCCCGAACAGGGCGGCGGGGCTGTCACCGTGCGCTGCCCTGCTGCGCAGCGCCCAGCGCAGAGAGAGTTCCATAGAAAGTCGTGCCTCTTCTTGCGTAGCGGGGTATGGCGTACATTCATCGAAGATCATGACGATGTCGGACCCCAGCTTGCGCTGGATTGCCATCGACGTTTCCGGATCGAGAAAAACCTTGTCGCCATCGACCGGGGACTGAAACGCCGCGCCCTCTTCCGATAGTTTGCGCATGTCCCCCAGACTGAAGACCTGAAATCCACCGGAATCTGTGAGAATAGGCCCCTGCCAACCCATAAAGTCGTGCAAATCCCCGTGCGACTCAATCACCTCCGTGCCCGGACGCAACCAGAGGTGGAAGGTGTTGCCCAGCACAATTTCTGCGCCAGTGGCAGCCACATCGCGAGGCATCATGCCCTTGACGGTACCGTAGGTCCCTACCGGCATGAACGCAGGCGTCTCCACGGTGCCTCGGGGAAAGACGAGGCGGCCGCGGCGGGCCTCTCCGTCGGAGCCCAGCTGCTCGAATCGCATAGTACCATCGTGGCTCATGACTATTCTCTCGCTGCCGGATCCGCTGTTATGAACATCGCGTCCCCGTAACTGAAAAAACGATAACCCTGTGCCATCGCCTCGCCATAGGCCACCATTATAGTCTCTTGACCCACGAAAGCGCTTACCAGCATCAGCAAAGTGGATTCGGGCAGATGGAAATTCGTGATCATGGCATCGACACAGTGAAAGCGGTATCCCGGGTAAATAAAGATATCCGTTTCTCCGCGGTATGGCCGGAGTTCCCCGGTGTCACGGCTTGCGGCCTCCAGAGAACGCACCGCCGTCGTCCCCACTGCCACCACGCGTCCACCGGCGGCACGGGCTTCCCGCACCGCCTCACACACCGACTCGTCAACCTCGAGATACTCCCGATGCATTACATGGTCTTTCAGGTCGTCAACCCGCACCGGCTGAAAGGTGCCTGCACCCACGTGCAACGTCACCTCTGCCTGCCTTACGCCCTTGTCTCGAAGCTCCGCCAGCAGGGACTCAGTGAAGTGCAGGCCCGCCGTCGGCGCCGCTACAGCGCCCTCGCGTCGGGCATAGACCGTCTGGTAACGCTCTCGATCAGACTGCTCGTCGTCGCGCTCAATATAAGGCGGCAGCGGCATGTGGCCAATAGACTTGAGAATCTCTGCCAGCGGCACCGAGTGCGGTGAGCGCACTTCGAACAAAGCACCGTCCCTGCCGGCAACCTCAAGTTCATAGTGCCCAGGAGCATCATCTGGTCCGGCGGAAAGAAGAATACGGCTACCCGGCGCGGGCGAGCGGCTGCAACGAATATGCGCTGACGCTGTGTGCGACCCCGTTACCCGTTCGATCAATAATTCAAGCTTGCCGCCCGTCGGCTTTCGGCCCCACAGGCGAGCAGGAATGACACGCGTGTTGTTGAACACGAGTAGGTCATTCGGAGCGAGCAGTTCTGGCAGATGGGAAAAGCGACTATGGTGCACCGTGCCGCCAGACCCCGCCAACACCAACAACCGGCTCGCACTGCGCTCCTCAAGGGGGTGCTGGGCGATGAGTTCCGGGGGCAACTCAAAATGAAAATCGCTTGTTTTCATGGACAAAAAAGCCGGCACAGAGCCGGCTTGTCTGTTCGCAAGACGGTGCTACTCGTCTGCGCTCTTGTCGGCGGGAGCAGCCTCGTCTTCCGCTGCTGCATCTGCTGACGCATCCTCAGCGGGCGCGTCCTCGACCACCTCGGCAGCAGGCTCGGCGGGCGCCGCCGCTTTGATTAACTCTTCTTCGAGCAGGATACGGACCTTTTCATCGCCATTAACGGCGCCTCTATCAGCATTTTTAACGGCATAGCGGCCATCGCGACGTTGGTAAATTGTGTACTCATCCGTGTTCTTGATCAATTTCATGCTCTTTTCTCCATAGGTACTCAGATGGATGGCCTCAACAGAGGACAACAAACAGTAGGGTCTAGTGCAACCGGCGCGCAGTGTACAGGGAAAGTGCACACAGGTTAAGCGAACAGAGTGCAATGCATATTGAACTTCAAGGGTCGCTTGCTATACACTCGCGTCCGTCGACGTTCGGGTTAGTAGCCCTTCCCTCTGTGCCGGAGTGGTGGAATTGGTAGACACGTCGGATTCAAAATCCGATGCTAGCGATAGCGTGCCGGTTCAAGTCCGGCCTCCGGTACCATTATCCTTTCTCAGCATTTCCCCCTACTGCAAAACCTGAATGGGCAAGATAGGCTGGGGCTTCACGTTTCTGGGCTACCACCATACCCGCGCTGGCTTACCCGGGACGCAGGTGCTGGTCGAACAGGAGTCACTCACCGGGGCCACAGGCCGATTTTTACCTGAGGGGTGTCGGTGGAAGCGCTGCCGTTCCAATCCGTCACATACCCGTGAGTAGCCGTTGCGAGGAAATGCCCATTACGGGGGTTATATTTGAATGTGTCTCCGGGGACTCCAAGCCCATCGCAGACGAGCAGTCTAGCAGCCGATCGCATCACACAAATCACCGACACCATTCCCATCGGTATCGAGCTGATCAGTGTTGGACGTGATGAGGCAGTTATCACATGAGTCGCCTACACCATCACCATCAGCATCATCCTGTTGAGGATTGGCAACCAAGGGACAATTGTCATCAACATCGCTCCAATTGTCGCCGTCGTCATCTATGCTGCAAGCATTTCCTTGCAAATCGCCATCGGTATCGAGCTGGTCGGCGTTAGCCACAGAAGGACAGTTATCCTCGCTATCAGGCACTCCATCACCATCGGTATCGCTGTCAATGGGACAACTTATCGGCGTTGCCGTGATAATCGTTGAGCCATTGAAAAAGTCCCGCGGCCAACCCCCTTTGCCTTCACAGTAGGTGATCGTTGCTAGGTTTGGATTTGCATCGAACAGCTCAGAGGTGTCAAAGTTACTAAAGGCACCATTAAAGGCCGCACTGACCAGGGCGTTGCCGTAGAAAGCATAGGGCTGAATGGTCGTAACGCTGCTCGGGATGGTCACGCTGATGAGGTTGTTGCTTGCGAAAGCACTCCAACCAATGGTCGTAACGCTGTTTGGAATGGTCACGCTTTCGAGGGCGTTGTTCCTGAAAGCCTGGCCTCCAATGGTCGTAACGCTGTTTGGAATACTCACACTTCCGAGGGCGTTGTTGCTAAAAGCCCCGCTTCCAATGGTCGTAACGCTGTTTGGAATGCTCACGCTTTCGAGGGCGTTGTCGCTGAAAGCGTTGCCTCCAATAGTCGTAACGCTGTTTGGAATGGCCACGCTGGTGAGGTCGTTCTGGTAGAACGCACTATCTCCAATTCTGGTCACGCTGCTCCCAATGGTCACGCTGGTGAGGGCGTTCTCGCCGAAAGCATACATCCCGATTTTCCTAACGCTGTCTGGAATAGTCACGCTTTCGATGGCGTTGTTGCTGAAAGCAAAACCCCCAATACTCGTAACGCTCTTTCCAATGGTCAAGCCGTTGAGGATGCCGCCGTTGTTCGTTTCGAAGGGACAGTTATCCTCGCTATCAGGCGCTCCATCACTATCGACGGCGCTGTCGTTGACACAACTTACGGGGCTGAGATTGTTGCCCGCGAACGCAAAACCCCCAATGCTCGTAACGCTGTCGGGAATAATTACACTGGTGAGACGGTTGCCATAAAAAGCATAATCCCCAATGGTTGAAACGCTGCTCCCAATAGTCACGCTGGTGAGGCCGTCTCCCGCGCTTTGAAAAGCATGATCACCAATTCTTGTAACACTGTCTGGAATAACCACGCTCGTGAGGTAGGCGTTGTTGCCGAAAGCAAAGTTCCCAATGGTCGTAACGTTGTTCTCGATGTTTCCGTCACCGGTATCTCCGAAAACCACGCCAGTGAGGTTGTTGCCGTAGAAAGCAAAATCTCCAATGGACGTAACGCTGTAGGCGGTAGTGCCATCCGAAGCTGTGGCAGGAATCGTCAAAAATATGAATGGTTCAGTGTCAGAGATGCCCACTGCTCGGCCCGTTACTTCGACTTCCGTTCTACTTTTGGCGGTATAACTGAAGCTACCGATGCAGACAAAGTTTAGAGATTGAGCGCATGCATCAAATGCCAAAGCCTGAGCCGATAACAGTACAGAAATAAAGAAAGCCAACGAGGCCAAAAGGCGGCGTGTCATTGTCAGTGTATTGAGATGCCTCATTGCATTTCCAAGTGTCGACCGATCAACTGGCAAGAGGGTATCCTGTTTGGACTGCATACTGAATGTCAGGGCTAGAGCAGCGAGGATGTATTTCATTCGGTTAACTCCATTTAACGAGATGCACACCGTAGCAGAAGGGTGAGGGTTGTTCGATTGCTTGTATATTGCCCGGATATGCCCTCCCCTGCCACAGTTACAGAAAAGTTACATAAAGATTTATTTTTATTTTAACTTATTGTTTTATAAAGCTTTTATTCTATAAATGAGTCCGGCCTCTGGTACCATTATCCTTTCTCAGCGTTTCCCCCTACGGCAAAACCTGGATGGGCAAGATAGGCTGGGGCTTCACGTTTCTGGGCTACCACCACACCCGTGCTGGCTTGCCCGGGACGCAGGTGCTGGTCGAACAGAAAGCACTCACAGGGGCCACGGGCAGACGGCCACCCGCACAGTGACGCCCCGGTTGGCGTTGTCGTTATTGCTCGAAGCAATACAAATGGCCCAAATACGAGCAGGGTGCCGCCTGGGGGACACACCCGAGATCGACATTGTCACATAATGTCCATGCCGTTGCGAAAACGGCTCCGCCCCAAGGAACACCCCATGCTGCTTGATCAAAGACATTGCTACTGCTCCATGCCCCCCCAAGTCCGGCGCAGAAATTGCCGGTGTCTTTCTCCGGTTCCCCTGATGGCTTCGTTCCCGTCCATGCACGGGAAAATATATCAATGCTCCCGCCTGTCTCTGACGTCGTGATGTACACAGAGTTTCCTATGAGATCAAGCCAATCATCCGCCACAACTCTATCGTTAACGGTGACATACGGGACCGCACTCTTAACGAATCGTGAGTCTGGCGACGCCACGGGAGTCGAAAGCCAGGCTTTATAGGTACCAGATAAACTGGCTGCCGCTGCGAGAGCGTTACACTTTTGATCGGCACCGGTGAGACCGCCGAGATTACCGCTATAGCGTTCGCTCGTCACGAATACCGTTTTCCTGGGGCCCGGACATCCAGAGCCATCAAGATTTGGCCCTTGCAGAGGACAGTCGTCATCAGGATCCAGCACGCCGTCATTGTCATCATCGGTATCAATATGGTTCGGAATCCCGTCTCCATCGGTATCGATGCCAACAAAGGTGAATAAAGGCTGTAGGTAGTAAAACCTCCCCGATGCAATAATAGCGTCTACAATTTCTCGCGGTCCATCTGGGAGCGCTGCTAACAAACCATTCTCGACGGTGCATATCGGGTTTGGAGAATTCGGACAAAGGTAATCGTCACCCCCCTGCCACTTTGAAAACACATATCCTTCTCTAGGCACCGCAGTGAAGGTTTCAGCAAAACTCATGTCGTTGACTTCATATTCACAGAGGCTGGCCCCTGCGCAGTCGTTGGTTCCCGAGAGAGACGTCACATCACCCCCTGAACTCACCATTAATGAGATCTTGCAACCTGTTGCCAGAATAGCCAGGAAAACTATTAGCAGAGCTTTGTGGGCGCGTTGGCACATGTTGACTCCTTCTCCGTGGACCTGCGGTGCGAAGGGTGCGCTCCACAGGATTATTTTCAAAGAGCAGAGCGTAAGTATAGTACAGCCCAGCCAGGTCAGGGCCGAATTGCCTCATTTCTCCGCGTGTCTATGCAAATTTATGCAAATGCCGCCAGCAAGATCAAACATGCGCAGCGCACTGGGACGATGATATGAGCAACATTCTTACATCAAGTGGGTACTGCCATGCGCTTTCGGAAGTGGGCAAGGAATTGGGGATTAGCAGGGAGCGTGTTAGGCAGATCGAGCAGACGGCCCTGGCGAAGGTGCGGGCGGCGCTAGAGGCTAAAGGCCTGACGGCCACCACGCTGGATTCTGCTGGCACCGAGGTCCGCGGCTTCTATGATGTCTGCTGTCGGTTGTTTGTATTAGATTAGTAGCAAACGTAGCCTGTATCCTGCTTAAACTTGAATAGCTTTATGCGTTTAGGTTACTACGGTATGGTTTGGTTCTTCAGGTCTGAGATTTCAGTGAGTCGGAAAGATGAAATCAAAAATTACTATGGCCGCGCTGGTGTGTTCGGCACTATTAATGCCGATCGACGCAATGGCGATACAGATTTTCGTCAAGACCCTAACGGGCAAAACCATCACCCTTGAGGTGGAGGGTTCAGATTCCATCGAAAGCGTCAAATCCAAGATTCAGGACAAGGAGGGCATTGCGCTCGACCAGCAAATTTTAGTCTTTACGGGTAAAGTGCTTGAAGATGCACGCACGCTTGCAGATTACAACATCCAGAAAGAGGCGACGCTTCGCTTGAGCCTGATATCGGGCCCGGTAGCGCCTGTTCCCGCATTACCTCTGTTAGCACTACTGACTTTGATCATGTCCTTCCCGATCGCGCTGTTGGTTCATCGTAGGCTGCTGCCGAAGTCGGAACGCAGTTAACCGTCTCTGGGTATAGCCTTATTTAGGGAATGTGACGGATTACGCTGTTTATGGAAAACGCTGGCAGGGCCAATTATCGTTTAAGACGGTGAAGACACGACACTAATGGGTGTTTTATGGCCATTGGGTTCATTAATAACAATAACCTCGATGAGAGAAGAGGGCATTGGATAATGCTAAAGGTGGCACTGGAGGCTAAAAGGACTTGGCCCGAGCGTACTCGATGAGCTACCTGAAGGGCCGGGGCTATTCGATATTAAGTCGGCGCGGTCTTAGCTGTCTAAATCTTGACGCATTTGCCGATTTGTAGCAAAGGGGTGTCGGTGTAAACGCTGCCGTCATAGGTATCCGTCACATACCCATGAGTCTTAGTTGCGAGGAAATGGCCATTACGGGGGTTAACTTTGAATGTTTTCCCGGTGTTGCATAACCATCGTGGCTTTCAGAAGGGTAACGGTAAGGCGAAACGCCAAGTATGCCGAGAATTCATCGAACTATGTCGATTCATGGCGTTGTTCACACAGGCCATCGTCGCTGAGCGACTCTGGTAGCACCCAACTGCGCCGGTCTTACGACCATAGTTGCAGGGGCTGGTTTTCATACAGCCTCACCTCATAACGGTCATTAGACAGGGGCAGAATTTGCCGAATTGGAGGGTCGTTCTGCGCCAGAAGCGTTCACTGTGTCAGTGGATTTACCTAAGGTAGAAGCCGGAATCAAACATGTATTTGTGCTTTTGGTAAATTAGCTCTTTTACTTCTTCTGTCAGGTGCTCTTCGATACTTGAGGTGTACTCTGTCCGATTGGCGGTTGGAAATGGCAGCTCTTGGCCCTGTAAAGTAAATGGCGCCACTGCACGCGGAAACATGGTGGACAGATCCTCAAATCGAACTAACTGCACGATATCCGGAATCTGGTTATTAACTAAAAAGAACTTCTCTTGCGGGTGATCTCTTCTGTGATAGTTCGACTTGGCAATAAAGGTTTTGAAGTCCAAAGTTGCCAATTTTGCGAAAAAAGGGTGGCTTCTGTTCTTGTCCAGGATCTTAGGCTTTTGCATATGCCTGAAATATGAATACTCTAGCGAATAGGGGTGGCGTATTACCAAGACTACTCGCTCAAAATCAATCAGCCGCTTCCCATTGAATCTGTGGATGAAATCCATTGCCTCAATCAAAGTGCAGTGCCTGCCTATCCCTTCCATAGGGATGGCATGTCGCAACTTTGGCGCTCTAAGTTGGTCTCTTGCTGCCTTGTGGCAATTGTAAACAGGGCGGTCAAGATTCTCGAGCAAATAACGAGAACAGCTCATCCCTCCTGTTTTCCCAATATGAACAAAAATGAACTTATCGTTAAATATCAATGGGTCACTTCACCGGATATGCTTCAATCACATAGGCCATTTTTGACTTCCGCATTGAGTCATCTGCGGCCCCTTATCTCATTGTAAACCAAACGGCAGAAAGTAGGCGAATCCGGGAGTTCCCGCTGCAGGCCTCGCTATGACCGCTATTGAGTAGGAAAGCAAACACTCAGAATCCTATTTTGAGCCGGTTTCTGTGCGTAGATAACCACTGATCCCTGTGGGGTCGCCTTTCTTTGTTGCGCCCGTGACGCACCTCCCGATACCTGTGGTGTTTGCGAGCTAATCCAAAACACTGAGGTATTGAATTATGGCCGTTGTGCGCCTTTCCGATATTATCGAACCGTCCAAGTTCACGGGCTGCATTCTGCAAACAACCATATCCCGCGCCGCGTTTTACCAGTCCGGCGTGATCGTTCCGAATGGGAGGTGAAAGCGGACGTTCCAGCCTCCAGGCCTTTTATGGGCTATTAATATCCGCTTTCGCCGAACAGCGGACATAAGAAAGCCGCCTCTACAGCGGGCCATGCAATACCAAAGAGTGCTATATGGACTACTTGCGTTTGATGGATACCTGTAAACGGCGGCTAGCCACTAGCAACACGCCGAGGATGGTCAGAACAAGACCAGTAATGGGCATTGTTGGTACCGCCTGAGGAGGCTGGCCACACGTCAGTGTCCACGTAGCCTGACCGTCATCAAGGTCCATATCTACGTCAAAGTTACCATCACTGGGGAATACATAAGTAACTGAGCCAGGGAAGCTATCTGAATCTACGACATTCCCATCTACACGCAGCTCTATACTGGTCGGTGGGCCATTTTCAGTGGGTGAACTAACTGTTGCCAAAATAGTATCGCCAGCAAAATATGCTCGCGAGGCGCCGAGTATCCCACCTGTCGGATTGCGAGCAGGTAGATCGACGCCATTGAGTATATCGCAGCCCTCAGAGGTTTCTGGCTGGGCGTTTCCTTGAACGCTAAATCCTACGATAGAAATCATAAGTGATAAAAGAACAAGAATTTTAGGCATTTTTTTCATATCCAGCTAATCGTCCGTTTCCGGTCCGGCAGCTTACGGGAATACATTCTTTTGGTCTACGTTAGTAGCATTTATAAACCTAAGCCCAATTCGGGAGACCAAACTCGCGATGGCCGCTTTCAGGTGAAAGAGGACGGAAGCCTGTCTATCCTTCTGTTAACGCCACGGACAAGGATTGCTGATGACGTCAATCTATCGCACCGCCGATAAAGTCACTCTCGAACTTTCCCTCCATGAACTACACTTGGCCTGACTGACGCCCAAAATTACGGCGCGCGTTGGAGCGTCCGGTCGAGGGCGCTCGTTAGTACACTTAATATGCATTTTCTGAAGCATATATTGTGTTGAAAAATAGTGCCCCGCGTTTGATAAAGATATTCACTTCTGCCCCGGGGTTGCAGTCTCTGAGACTGGAAATAACGTAGGTGCCATTTTCAGATTTAATTGTGGCATGGGATAGTTTCGCTACGGCGCTTCCTCCCAGAACCTCGCACTTTTGGACATCACCCGTCATCACCTCTAAAACTTCTCCACTTTTCGTGAAAGAAAGGACTGCAAACAGACAGAGTAGCGCTAAGGCTCCTAAAATTATCAAACGCATATTGCTAACATTACTCGTATATTTCTGATCTTTTGAATATGTGTATAACAGCTGAGTACAGAGACCGGCCTATGTAACACCGATTCCCAGCATATCGCTTTCATTTTGCGATAATTTCTATTCATATTAGCTTCTTATTTTGCTTGGCCCACTCGAATCCTCGCTACTTCTTTGAGAAAACAACGTGACTCGTAATTAGAGTGCTGCCGAATTGCGTGTAAATTACCTCCATCGTATTTTTATCTATCATCCGGCCAACGACCTGGCCATCGGAATCAACCGCTTTGAACGATGCTCCGTCATTCCAAAAAGCTCCTATCCACTGCTCTGTAATACTGCTCGAAGTCATAGTCCCCCAGAAGAGGCGACCCTCCTGATGCGTCAGGTTTATGACAAAGTGGGCGCTACTCTGTCTTGTTATTCCCTCACTCGGATTATCTTTATAGTACAAGGCGTTGCCGAAAATCAAAGCCTCAGAGGTTCCCTCCCACGTTCCAACCATATTTGGAAATTCGTCCGCCGACACTTTACTCATAGAACCCAAGCTTATCAGCGCACTCAAAAATATTACTAGTTTCATTTTGTCGATCTCCTGTAGTGTTGGCAACGCTGGAACTACCTTAAATGATTTACGCGAGATGAACTAGAAGCGTCTGGGGCAAACCCATCTGGCGTGGCATGGAAATGCGGATCAACTACGCCACCATCTTGCTCAGTTGTTCGCAAGTATGGCTTGGTGGTATTGGTACTATCGGTGCTATGCCAGAAAGCAGTCACCAGAGCAGCAAGAGCGGTATGCGTCTGCGGAAAATGAAGCGAAGGCCGTAAAATTGTGGCTTTGAGCTGATCCGAGTCCGATCAATCCTTATGACTGGCGGAACGGAAAAAGGTGATTCGAGGATGTCCGCTTTCGCCTAAAAGCGAACATCGAGCTAGACTTTAGCGAGGGTCTGCGATTTCACAGGAGCGGCCACGGGGTCCATTACAGATTGATAGTTTCGTTCTTTTTACCTAATGTTAGCGCGACGCCCCATTCGACAAGAGATCGATTTGCAAAGACATTCCCCAGAGCACGAAATCACAGACAAGGAAATGCACTCATCTGCGTCCTTCCGCCAGTTTAGGTTCACGGGAACATCCTACGTTCTGTCAAAAAAACGTCTGCAGGGTGCTGTATGAAATGGTTTTGGCGGACATTGCAAGCCTTGCTCGCACTCTTTGTACTGCTCTTACTGGTAGCCACCGGGGGGTTCTTCTATAGCGTTCACTATATCAAAACGCTGCCTGTCGAAGATCCTGAAACGCCACTCACGTCTTGGATAAACTCTACAGAACCTGTTTCTCCGGTTGCAGCACCTTGGGAAATCGCGGCGCGTCAACATCAATATGCGCCGCTGGATATCGCACAATTTATTCGCCCTCCCCTACGCTTTGGACCATGGACACGCTGGTGGTGGCCAGGCAATCTGGTGACCACTGACGAATTGCAACGCGAGATGCGTCTATTCGCAGGAGTCGGAATCGCGGGCGTTGAAATTCAGCCCTTCGCTATTTCGGTTTCAGAGACGGACCGCGACTCTGTGCGCTGGCAACAGGCTGGATGGGACTCACCTGAGTTTTATGAACACCTAGCGTCAGTCATGATGGAGGCGCGCGAGCTCGGTATGGGCGTGGATCTGAACAACGGCTCCGGCTGGCCCACGGGCGGCCCACAGGTGGCACTAGAGGACGGACTCAGACAACTGTTACATAGCGAGCGAATAGTGCATGGGCCCTCCCGGGTCGAGTTTGAATTGTCCGCTCCCGCTATGCCGGCAGCAACCTTTGGCGCGGGTGCGCTCGGGATGCTGGGCGACATACCAATGCAGACGTTTGTTCCTGATGCGCGCAAATTGGTCGCGGTAGTTGCAGGCCGCGTCACCAATAATGAGCGCAGTTGGCAGCCTTGGGATTTTCTCGATCAGGTCACGTTAGCGCCAGAATCACTACGCGTGATCACTGACGCCGTCAGCGATAATCGGCTAGTGTGGGATGTGCCTCCCGGTGAATGGGCAATAACCACATTGTGGCAATTACCCGGGGGGGAACTCATCGCCGGCGGCTATGCGCATCCAAAGCCGGGTTATGTGGTCGACCATCTCGACGCTCGTCGAATGCGTGCAAATCAGGACTATCTGTTCCGGGAAGCCACCGGACTAAGTCCGTATTTTGGCAACCCGCTGCGCGCGTTTTTCAATGATAGCCTCGAATTCCGTCAGGAACGCCATTGGGCTCGAGGACAGTTAGATGAATTCGAGAACCGTGCTGGCTATGACCCGCGCCCCTGGTTAGCCGCACTATTGGAGCCGGGTAAGGATCAGATGTTATTCCATGCCGTCAATATTCGCACTGCACCAGAGTATGCTCTTGGCGATCAGGGCACTCGCTTTCTCGAGGATTGGGACAAGGTCATCTCCGACCTTTTCCGCGAACGCTATTTTCAGACACTCAAAGACTGGGGTGCGCAGCGTGGCCTCGCCCATCGTCTACAAGCTTATGGCGGCCCCAGTGACATTATACGCGCCGCTGGCGAATCTGATATTCCAGAAACCGAGCAACTGTATGCCGGTGGTTCAGAAATGTTTATGAAAGCAGTGTCATCGGGCGCACATATCGCTAAAAAACCATTGGTCTCGGCCGAGTCATTTATTTTTTTAGGCCGTGCGTTTATGACCACGCCAGTCAAAATAAAGGCACTAGCAGATAAAGCATTTTCCGCTGGCGTTAACCAGTTAATCTATCACGGCACGGCCTATCGCATAGAGGGGTCCGCTGCCCGCGGCTACCCAGTAGTGGATGGCTGGTACCCCTGGCAGCTAGGACTACTGTCCACGGACTACAGTGAAAACTGGTCATACTGGGAACACGCAGAACAGATTAATCGCTACATCGCCCGATGCCAGTATTTGCTGCGCAAGGGGGAACCCGATACCGACGTGTTAGTACTTTATCCCGGTCTCGGTTTTCCACAGGGCTACAGTAACCCTGCGGAACCCTTCGACCAGGGCCGCTTCGAAGGCGAGGAAGCACTGACAACAGACACCGCGGACCCTGCGCCGGGACGTGGCACCAAACGCATGCGATCTATATGGCGTGAAACTCGCAGCCTGGAGCAACAGGGCCTGAGCTGGGAGTGGGTAAACGAACACGCGCTCAGCACCGCTACTTTTGACAACGGCGAAATCCACGCAGGCGGTTTGCGCGCGGGGAACCTTATGCTACACGATATCGATGCTGTATCGCCGAGCGTTGCTGAGCACATCGCAACACTGAAAAAAGCGGGCCTGCCGGTGCGCATTAGCGGTATAGCACCGCATCGCCAACACGGTCTTCTCAATAGCGATGAAGGAGACGCGCGCGTCCAGCATGTTTTCAATGACCTTCCCGCCAATATCAGTTTCATTTCTGAGCGCACACTGTTTCAACACCCTCAAATAAAGTCAGTGCGTCGTCGCTTGACCGACGGTGGACTCATCCAATTCTTTAGCAACCCAACCGCGCAAGCCACAACGCTCACGCTGCAGCTAGGCCCTCAATACAGTCAGGCCGTGTGGCTGGATGCGTGGGAGGCAAAGGTCACTCCGATAAAAACAGACAATAACGGAGAAGTCTCGATTGAAATACCTGCCTACGGCTCTATCTTCCTCTGGATGGACACCACACAATCGATCGATTTTGAGCCACACAGTTTTGAAGCAGTGCAGACGATCCCGCTTGAGAACTGGTCTCTGCAGGTAGCAGGAGCAGACATTCAGACTGCGGGTGCACTGCCGGGTGATTGGCTACTCATTCCTGAACTGCGCAACAGCGGAGGCCCCGGCATCTACTCTACAACCTTCACCGCGCCAGCGGATATCGAAGCACGACGAGAACAAGGCCATGACTTCGAGCTCAAGCTAAATCAGCTTTTTGGAGCGGCGACGGTATCTCTGAACGGCACGCAAGTGGGGGCCGCCTTGGTGCCCCCGTACTCGGTCAATCTCACTGCAGCGTTGAAGGCCGGACACAATCGGCTTGAGGTGAAGCTCACACCGCCACGAAAAAATCGCCTGGTGTCCGCAATTGAAAATAGCGAACCCGGCTGGAACGCTCCGGACATCGTTGGCACCAGCGCGAGAGTATCGGCAGGATTAGTTGGACCAGCGCAGATTATAGAGAGCGCACCGACAGCTCACTGATACAGAAATACAGAAATACAGAAATACAGAATATGCTTAAGCGTATTTTCATTTTGACCCCGCTTGGTCGAAACTCAGACTTGCAAAGACGCATAAAATACCTCTAGGGCAAGAATAGTGATAACCAATGCATGGATGATTTTTAAAAACGATAGTCAGACACCACCTCGAGCGAAAAAACAGGAATCTGGGGTACGCTAGATGCGCAAGTAAAATTTGCTGACACTGTTATTTTAGCGTTTGGTCAAGAAAACCTTCTGATTCCCGCCGCACCGATGCCAAGCATCAGCAGGATCAAAATAATCAATCCCTGAACCCCGACGGCAGGAATCCGTGATGCCGGTGGCGCCAGTGCACTGAGACTAATACTGTCTGCGCTCACTCTAAATGAACAATTTGCGCCGCAATCCAAATCGGTGATTACGGTGGAGAAGGTGTTAATGTCTGAAATGAACATAGTACCAGCAGGGATACTTGATCCCTCCAAACCCCACGTTACCGTGTATCCGGCGAACGTATGACCTTCCATCTCGGGCTGTGTCCACTGTAACAAGACTGTGTCGCGGCTAATTGACCGAGTGGTTACCGCAGGTTCTTTTATTCCGCCGTAAGTGGTAGCACATAACGCGCTATTCTCGTCGGATGGATTGAGGGTAAAGCTAGCCGCAAGAGGGGGTTTGAGGTCGCCATCGTCCAGGCGGTCTGTGCTACCAGTGGCAGCTACGAGCCAACTGTTGCTACCACCTTCTTTCTGCTCAATGGTAATTCCAGGACCACCATCGTCACTGGAATTGTAGGTGAATTTAGTTAAATCCTGAGTCACTCTCCATGAGCCCTGTTGCGGTTGATCTGGCGTGTTCCCGGGCACATCAAAGTCTACGACAGTGTGGCCTTCAGCGTCCTCAACCAGTAAACGAAAACCATTCTGGTCAGGCCGAATCGCGCTACCTGCGGGCAATACCATACCCGCCTGAAATATCAGTTGGCCGCTGCGCCCCCTGGCAACAGAGTCGCTTAACTTGAGCACTGGGTCTTGAGCCGGCACGCCGCTATCGGGTTGACACGGCCTATTTTTGAACAATGCGGTCGGAAGTGTAAGCTTCGATCTCGCGCTCCAGCTAGCGTCCGGACAGGGTGAGCCGGTACACCTCAGGTTTGCTTTGCAGAGGTATTCAGGATTGAGTGCATCAACCTGTGGCTCAGCTGCACAGGACATAAAGATAGGACTTAAGGCTTTGGGAGAGTGTGTGACGATTTCGATGTCGCCACTTAAATCATCCTTCACCATAACAACCCGACTCTGCCCAGTCTGTCCGTGCCAGACGAGGTTTTTCGTGGCATCTGCAGCGCCAACTCGGGCACCTCTCGCAAACGCTTTTATCGCCACATTCGCATGGGATACGACGTCGGCATCTGTACGCCGGAACTCAGGCAAACCACCCGCTCTGTTGCGCACCCGAAGCACGGTCGCAGGCATGGAAATGACGTCACTGCGCGTAGAGACTCCGTCGAGGGAAGATAGGTCACACTGGTATTCATAGTTCCTTTTGATTATCTCGGGATTGCCGTCATGCCCAATTAGTTGACAGGCGACCCGTTCGGTCTCGGATGGCTCAGAACCAGAGACCAGCACACCGCGAAACTCCTGGCCATCGCCATCTGAAGTGATAAGCCAGCGACCCGCGGTGTCGGTCCGGTTACTGAATCTGCGCAATGTGGTTTCGCTCGACAAGCTTTCCGATTCGAAATCAGAACTTCGACCGTCCAACTGACGCAGCCCCACCTCGCTTGATCCCTGCGCCGACGCTTGATTAACTGTTACGGTAGTCTCGTTAGACAACTCTTGTGCCCCCGTCGCTAATCCGTTCACATTGTTGACCACTGAGATCATCGCGGCATTCGAAGTATCCGGATCTGCCGCCAGACTTATAAGAAAATCTTCGTTGCAAATCAGGTTGTATTGCGAAGCCGGGTCAGTATTCGCATCGAACTGCTGTGGAATGACACCGGCAGGCGCGGAAGGGTTGGCCGGGGGGCAAGTGCCTGACGTTATCCAACCGTCCGAATTGTTGACAATATTTTGTGAATCTCCTTCTGCGTAAAGTGACAGAGTAAAATCTACACCCGTGTCACGGTAGCCAAAGTTAACAGAAAAATTCCATGGACCAATCGAGAAGTTGCAATAGCCTTGGGTTTCATCCTTGTGATTGTCCGCATAGTACTGCAGCAGCCCTTTCCGCATGGACGTCATTGAAATATAGGCATCGGCGAATACGTCGTCTGAATTGGCGCAGTTCGTGCACGTATCGGCCCAGCAACTGCTCGTGGTGCTGGTGTCGCACGTGCCGGGAATGGGCACCCATGAGCTATTGTTTTCCTCATTTGCAATGTAGCAGCTCCCCTCAAGTGCATAAGGAACGGATGTATAGCTGAACGCATAGTTCGCCACGCCAACGTACTCGTCATTGGTGCCTGAGGAATCGAGGGTTACTGCCCGTGCAGGAGGCGCAGATATGAATACAGTAATTGCGAGCGCCAACATCGCCTGAGCGACAGAAAATATAAACTTCATCGGCTTGCTCCCGCGAAAGGCATGCTGAGGTTTGGGGGCGGCGCAGCGAAGAGTTGCGCATAAAGTGGCGGTGACACAGAAAGAAAGGGAGATACTGGCGCTGAATCGCTCGCAGACGCCGCAGAGGCAGAACAAACGAGCGAGCCATCACTGTTTGTCCATGTGTTACTTGAGCAGGTCTGGCAGGAATAGGTTGAGCCGCCTCCCCCGGAGGTTTCACACGTTGCGCAAAGCGTTTGGGCCGTTCCATTATAGCTCCAATCGGAGTCACAGCTATCGAGCCAACTGCCAGGCGGCGGCGCTGTATCGCACGTCAAGGTACCGTCCACATTATTCCAGACCTCATTGCTACAACTCGCGCAGCTGTAGTTCACACGATCTGCACTGTCATCGTTGGCACAATCAGCGCACAGTGTTGTGCCGCTAAAACTATCGAGATTGCAAGATGTGCTCCAGCTCCCTGCAGGGGCTCCAGATTCAACTTCAACGCACGCTCCGCAAACGCCTTCTGCTGCTGACAGATAACCGACGTTGAGCGGTGTTGAGCAGTTGTTAGGCGGCACTAGCCGCTGATACGTGGCAGTGGGTGGCGTTACCCAGGGGACCCCCTCTGACCCTTCGGCGGGATCAACGAGACAGTTATTCTGGTTATCGAATGAATCATAGTTCGTCAGTGCCGTTGATCCAGACGTTGCTGACGTACAATCGGATTGAGCATATTCATTGAGATACTCACCTGTCGCATTCCATGCGGCGCAGACATAATCACACATGGGGCTAATACTCATATCGACGAACCCGGGAAGATTCGCATTTACACTGCCTGCAGACAGAATAAAAAATTCATCCTTGTTCTCGGCCGAGGGAGGTTCATCGGGGCCAAGTATGGCAACGTTCGCGGGAGCGGGCGTGTTCTCGTTTCTGGAAATGCAGGCGTTTTCATAGAATGGAATTTCACTGCCTGCCTCTGAGAGCGTGGGATACCATACAAACGTCATCTGATAGCTTGGATCGAGCGCTTTAAACAATTTTGCAATATCTTCCATAACTTTCAATGCTGCGTAGACCTCGGTCATACCATCCGCTGCACCCGCCGCTTCAAGGGCATCTTCGCCTGACTCCGTGGCTGTCTTTTTGAGACTCTTCTTCGCGTTGCTGGTCACTTTCTTTTTTACAGCATGCAATACGTCGCTTGCGGCGGCTTTCACGTCCCACTGAGTGTCGGCGGCAAATTGGATACCGAAGGACGGTAGAATCTCTGCGCCGCTGGCAATCTCATACTCCATTGCCACGTAATAGGCGCTCGCTGGTCCGCCACGCAAGTAAACTCCTGTGCCTGTATTTTGATAGGGCAAAATGGTCAGCGGAAAGCCAGGCCCGACGATTCCATCGCCAAAGTTTCCCTCGTTGAACTGTGTATTTATGGTGAAGGATGTCCAGTTCGAAATAGCTACCGCAATACCCTGCGACTCGGCTGCTACTTGGGAGTCGGACGAATTTGCACGCACCTCTATCGAAAAAAGTAATACAAAAAGAAGTAACACGTGACTGACAATGCGCCCGAGAGGCATATTTTTCTCCGTAATATGTTGAATCGTGTGCACCTGCAAATAGTGGCCTGTAAGGAGATTGCAGGTTTCATGCCACAAGCAAAAACTCGATTTGAATCAGGGACCTGCGTTTATATCGCGAGTAATAATACTTAATATGTAAAAAAAGCTGACGGTACGCTCATATGGTCGCGAAGCGATCTCATTCTGGCGACGGTCGCGTATCGTGGGGTGTTTACCACAGGAAATGTATCGCATAAACGAAACTTGTAACCTGCTACTGCCGGTAGTTACTGCGCTTTAGACGCTCTATTATTCAACAACAACTGGCTACAAAAACGGAGAGTACTTTATGAAAGTGGTTTTGAGTTTCAGATCCTGGTTGCTTTACGCGGCAGCAAGCCTGGTAATCGCACATAGCGTTCAAGCGGTTGAACCCGCTGATTATGTGATCACTAACGCCCGCATATACACGTTGTCGGACAAGCAACCCTGGGCGGAGGCCCTTGCGGCAAAGAATGGCAAGATCGTATTTGTCGGCAGTGAGAACGGGGCAAAGGCCTACACCGGCACTGAGACCACCCTCATTGACGTCGAAGGCAGGTTGGTGCTGCCAGGGTTTATCGAGTCACACTCCCACTCAATCCTTGGTGCGGTACTGCTCTCCGGCATGGCTTTTTCCGCGAATGCCACACCGGAGGAAATCGCCGACGAAGTGAGACAATACGCAAGCGAAAACCCCGATAAGCCGGTTATTTTCGGCCAGGGACACAACTTTCCCAACATGGCGGGTGCCGAACAACGAGCCACAACCAAGCTGCTGGACGAGGCCGTTCCCGATGGCAGGCCAGTAGTGCTGCTAAGCAATGATTTGCATGCAGCATGGGCAAATACCAAGGCCTTCAAAAACGCGGGAATAAACGCAGACACGCCTGACCCAATGCCGGCTGGCTCCTACGATCGGGACGATGTGGGTCAGCCCTCTGGCTATATCCGCGGCGGCCCGGCGCATATGCCCATCGCGGTCGCAAATGGCGTGCTTTCACAAGAAGCG
The DNA here is from genome assembly GCF_026262645.1 of Candidatus Marimicrobium litorale. Taxonomy (NCBI): domain Bacteria; kingdom Pseudomonadati; phylum Pseudomonadota; class Gammaproteobacteria; order Cellvibrionales; family Halieaceae; genus Marimicrobium; species Candidatus Marimicrobium litorale. Next base: position 248,379 of record NZ_SHNO01000001.1, on the reverse strand, counting down.
CTCACAGCAAGCATGCTGCCAATTTTGGAATCTTTTAGCGAATTGGGCTTTACCACATTGTTTGACTCGGGTGCACCCATGGGAATGGAAACAGGATACGAGGTCATGCACACCTTCGAAGAACAGGGGACCCTGCCAACCCGTATTTCTGGCTCGGTAATGGCGCCCTATGACCCTGACCCGCTGACTAGCCTGAATAATTACAGCAAGCGCTACAACTCACCCCAACTCCGAGTGAACCACCTCAAGATCGTCGGCGACGGCGTTATGGAAACGCACAAGGCAGCACTCCTTCACCCTTACCACGACAAACCAGACGAAATGGGTGGATTAACCTTTGGCACTCAGGAAGCAATGGATGAATTGGCGCTGGGAGCTGCCAAGGGCGGCTACGGAATACAGGTTCATGTTATTGGCGATCATGGCGTTAGAGCCGCACTGAATAGTCTCGAAAAAATTCGGCAAAAAGGATTAGATACCCGATTCAACCTGACACACGTGCAACTCGTCGACGATCAGGACCTGCCAAGGTTTGCGGAGCTGGGCGCGGTGGTGCAGACCACACCGCTGTGGTTTACGCCTAACAACGCCAACTTGATCAGGCTGGGCCCAGAGCGCTACGAGCAGCTCTATCGCTTTCATCAACTGATCGAGGACGGCGTACCCGTCGCCTCGGGAAGCGATTGGCCAGTTGGTGGGTTGTCGCCAGCTGCCATCAACGCTTTTGCGAATATCGAAACTGCGGTTACCAGGTCTTTCCCGCGCTCCTTTCTCGAATGGGCCGGCGTAAGCCCCGATCAACCGCCCTATAACAAGCCCTTGCCGCCAGCAGGGGAAGGCTGGACCGTAGAAGAAGCGGTCCGCAGCTACACGATCAACGGCGCTTACATGATCGGATGGGAAGGCAGCGTGGGATCGCTGGAAGTTGGCAAGTTCGCTGACCTGATTGTCGTCGACCAGAATATCTTCGAAGTGGATGTAGAAGATATCCATGAGACTAATGTGCTCCTGACGATGATGAACGGGAAAATCTTTCACGATTCCCATTTTGGCCTGGAAGAACTATTAATTGGCGATGACAGTGCCGTGCAGGAACTACCGGAGGGGCCTATGGGCTGGTGATATGGCATGAGAGACCATACAAAGTTCGAGTAAACAGAAAAAAGTGGGCGTCCACTCTAGTCGACACGGTTCCCCGGAAGCCATCGGACCTTCACCGCATCTTCAGCACGGTACAGTGGATTTTCCTACATGATTGAGAACATGACGCGTTTTATTACCGAGGGAAAATAAATTATTACCGATGGAGGTGGTGTGGCGTGCGTGACACAAAGCGCACATCATCTCTCTGACGTATTCGGCCACAGTAACAGTAGCGGACGGCAGTAGACGACTCTCGCGGCGAAAAAACTCGAAGCCGTTTGCCAAAAATGGCCCAGCAGGACTTGAAAAATCAGGTGGCATGGCCGTTTTTTAAGACCAGTTAAACCCTACTTCAAACAGGCTCGCCGAGGCAGTCATTGCAAAGACAGTTTATCTCGAGCTGGGGACTCACTAGTTCGAACCCTACCTCTTCAACGCCACGCTTGAGTGTCTTTATCATCGCTTTCGGTACGTTAATTTCTTCCACACGCTGACAGCGTCCGCAAATTAAAAACTGCGGCACCTCATGCTCATGGTCACACCTGATATGAGCGCAGGCCACATACTTGTTAGCCAGACTGAGCTTATGCACCAGGTACTGGCTTTGCAGGAAATCCAGCATCCGATATACCGACATCGCCGGGATAGCCTGGCCATGCTCTTCCCGACAGTAATCGACTAGATCATAAGCGGATAGAGCGATATCAGAATGCAGCAGGCCAGCCAGCACCTGCTTTCGCTTAGTGGTAAGCCGCGCGCCCCGCTTTTTGCAGCGCTGATCTGCCTCGTCTAGCAAAGCCTCTATTTCTACCGAATGGGACATTCAATCTCCACATATCACCCGTGCTATCGGTCGCTCACTTGAAGCTCTTGATCTTGATCTTGATTTTGAGCTGGCTCGGCAATCGCTTTGCTCGCCCTGACATAAATTCGACCCAGCTGGCGGACAGATTCTCCCTTGTGTTCGCCGGTGACTGTCAGGGTGATCGTTGCCGCCCCTTCACCCAGTACACGGTACGGAATGCTGATGCTGCCCTCACGATCCTCCAGCGGAAACTCCGCATTCAACACGCGCAAGTTCTTGGTGCTACTGGCTTTGAGACGAACATTCTTGGAAAAGAAAGGTCTGTCGAACTGCACAAGAATCTCCCCCTCCTGACCCACTACCGCTTTGGCCATGTCGACGTGCTCGAGGCCAAATACAGGCTTTGGCGGCACCAGTCCCGCCATCCTCGCCACAGTACCGCCGAAAAAACCCATTTTGTCTGGGTCAAAATATAAATGGCCGGCGCACCCCATTGCCTTGAGCGGCAAAAAAAACAAACTCAGCCAAATGGACACGAGCACACATACCCTGGCTGACATCATTCCTCCTCCAGACGCACAATGTCCCGCATCGCAGTTTAATGTATCACTCATTATAACCTCTCGCTTGTAAATAGACCCGCATTGACGGAATGGCCGCCGCAACCAGTACAGCCGACAACACCAGTGCCACGATGATCAGACTATCGCCGGTGAGCACCCCCGGACTTAAGTGTAATCCGAAGTTTGCAAAAAGCGCCTCTTCGACGAAGGTAAGACAGATATAGAGAGCAGCGGCACCCAACGCCATGCCTGACAGGCATATCAGGATGGCTTCCATTTCCATCAAATAAAATAAATAAGACGGAGGTGCACCGAGAACACGCAGCAAGTGTATCTCATGGCTTCTCTCCCTGACTGACGCCAGCAAAACAGCGCTCAGACCCAGAACAGCTGCGACCAGCACCAGCATAGAGACAAGGCGCAGGACGTTCTCGAACACACCGACCATCTGCCATAACTCAGACAAGGCCACCCCGGGTAAAATCGCGAGCAAGGGTTCGGCCCCATACGCGTTAATTTTCCGTTGCAACCGGAAAGTCACCATGCGTGACTTCAAGCCCAGCATAAACGCGGTGATACTCTCGGGAACCCGTTCAGCATCTGCGAATTGGCGCGCCGCGCTATCCGCTGGCCTTGAAGGCGCTGCAGGGCCCGCGTGCATTGCATCAAGACCTGCCAGTGGAACGTGCACCGTCTGATCCACCGGGGTACCCGTCGGCTCCAAAATGCCCGAAACGCGAAAGGGGTGATTGTCATGACGACTAAAACCAGTGCTTACCACCCCGTGGGCGAGGATAATTTCCTGTCCGGGTGTATACCCTAGCGCCCGGGCAACCTCTGCGCCCAACACAACATCGTAAATGTCCCCAAACACCCTACCCTGCGACAACGCCAGCTTGCGCTTGTTGCCGTAGCTGAAATACTCGAAATACTCGGGCGAGGTTCCCAACACCCTGAAGCCTTTATGGGAATCACCAAGCGATAGGGGTACCGCCCAGGCCACGTCCTTATCTGAGGCAATATCCTGGTAAGCCTGCCAGCTGATGTTGTCGGTAGGCGCCCCCATGCGAAAGACAGAATAGAGCAGCAGGTTGAGACTTCCAGTTTTGGCACCCACGATCAGATCTACGCCGGACACCGTGCTGGCAAAGCTATCCCTGGCCTGGTGTCGGATATGTTCAATGCCCAACAACACGAAGATGGCAACACTGATAGCCAGCAGACTCATCACCACGGAGCCTTTCCGATTCAGCAAACTTTTCAATGCTATTTTGAAAAACATATATGTTTAAGCCGCTCGGCTGATATCACTAAGCGCCTGCACCTGATCAAATCGCTCAGCAAGGCCCATGTCATGACTGACAAACAGCAACGTCATATCATGTTCATTCACAATCGACATCAAAACCGACAGGAACGCATCGCGATTGTTCTGGTCAAGCGATGAGGTCGGTTCATCCGCGATTAAAAGCTCGGGACGATTAATCAGCGCCCTCGCTATCGCTACCCGTTGCTGCTGGCCCATACTGAGCCGCACTGTGGGTTTGTGCCACTCATCTGACGCGACATTGAGCAATTCGAGCAGCGACTGTATCGATGGGCCACCGCGCTGCCGCTGGCGAGCCTCCGAAAAGCACCTCGCCAATTCAATATTCTCTATAGCACTGAGATAAGGGATCAAGTTAAAACGCTGAAAAACGTACCCTACATGGTGGGCGCGAAAGCGGTCTCGTTTACGCCGACTCATTCGATCCAATCGTTCGCCGAGCACGGCGACCTCCCCCTCCTTGCATTCCAACAAGCCGCTAACCAGATTGAGTAAAGTTGATTTACCTGATCCGGAGGGGCCGTGCACAAACAACCGCTGCCCGGCGGCGACAGACCATTTGGGAATATCAAGAACCGGTTTCCCCATAGTGTCCGGGTGAGTAAAGCTGACATTCTTAAGTTCAATCGTCATAGAGCGCACTTAATGAGCCAGCGTTTGAGTACTGGGTTGAACCATCATGACGTTACAATATATCATATCTAAATCCCCTTCAATCTCGCGCCCCAGAGTTCGCCAAGAGGAGCCATCCGCACATGCACTACGCACTATCACTGGCAATAACATGCCTTTTTACGGCAATGGTACTGCTTCTTTCCTCAGGCATTGCTGCCTCCACCCGCGCTGAAAGCAATGAACAGGAGACATTCACCACCATCGAATGGCCCGACCTGATTCCGCCAGAAACCCTGGAAGTGCTCATGAACCCGCCAAAGTACATCACCGAAATGGAAGACGGTTCTGCCGAGGATCAAATAGCAAACAACATCAAGAACGCTATCGGCGCAGCCAGCGACGACCCATACCAGCAGGCGTTATCTTCGACCGAGGTAAACGCCGATATGGATGGCGCGATGATCAGATTGCCGGGCTTTGTCGTACCGTTGGAGTTTGATGATGAGCAGGTAATCACCCAATTTTTTCTTGTCCCCTACTTTGGCGCCTGCCTGCACATGCCTCCACCACCGCCGAACCAGATCATTCTGGTCAACTCTCCCCAGGGGCTAACGCTGGATGAGCTTTACACTCCGATATGGGTATCCGGCGTTTTATCTGCAAGCGTAACGGAATACGACATGGCAACCGCCGCTTATGTATTGACGATGGCAGCCTACGAAAATTACGAAGAGTGAGTCAGTCGTCTAACAGAAGGCAGCTGGTGATTTCATTGGCCCAATCCAAATTAATTTCGTCGGCGATAATCTCTATGCGACTCTCACTGCAGTCGTCAAGCTCTGTCTCGGTCATGGCGTCGCGGGTCAAGTTGTAGGCAAATACTCCATGGGGGGTGATGAATACTCCTTTCATGCGCTCCACATCAAGACCACGCAGGAAATCAATGAGCCGCGTACGGTCGAAGATTTTGTCCGGACTAAAGCGCCAACCAATACTCTCAAAGCCCTCGCCTCCATTGATTGCCGTCACGTAACCGCAATCTGGAAACGACAGATCTTCGGCCAATAGTCCCTGCGATTTTCTTTCATGCTCGGCACTAGGCTCTACCAAAATTTGCGTGGCGCCGGACAACCTATCGAGTGTAATCTTGCCATTCTGTGTGCATATAACCGGAGTATCCGGCCGGCAGACCGCGTTTACGAAAGCCTGCAACTTACGGCGGTCCTCATTTGAGTAGAGGTCATCTTTATTCGCAACCACAACATCAGCGATCGAAAGCTGCTGCTTGAACGTGTCATGCGTCGTATACCGCTCATCGGAAATATTGCGAGCATCAACTAATGTCAGCGTTTTCTGAATCGAAAGCACGTCACGGTTGTAGTCAGATGACAACGTCTGCAACACCTCAAGCGGATGCCCCAAGCCCGTCGGCTCAATGAGCAATCGCTGCGGCCGAGCCCGACTGAGTAATTGAGTCAGCGCTATTTGCATAGGCAAACCGGCGGTGCAGCACATGCAGCCCCCGGGCACCTCACGAATATATACTCCGCTGTCTTCGCTACTCTGACCTTGCACCATACTGCCATCCACGCCAATTTCACCAAACTCATTGACCAACACGGCCCAGCGCTCCTGCTCGGGCTTGTCCTTGAGCAGGTGAAGTATAGCCGTGGTTTTTCCGGCGCCGAGAAAGCCCGTAATAATATTAGTTGGTACAGCAAACACCGGAGTTTTAGCGGCACTCATTGCATCCTCCCCTGGCCGTATTGCACTCATCTCCTATGCGCTGATGACGCCGACTTACGTCCAGCGCTGAGCTCAAGCAAAAAAATTCGCCACCCCAGTAGAAGCCGGTATCACGCGCCCACTTAATAAAGGCACTAATCTGCTCTTTAATCCGTGACGCGCTGCCGCCCGATGCTGGATCGCTCATGTGTAATCCGATGCTTCCTGATTTGCGCAGCTGGGCATCAACGCCTTGTCGACGTAACCAGCCTGCGTGGTCGCAGATATCAGGCACTGTTGGTTTTCAGCAAGATGAAAGAGCAAAACTGAAAACAGGGCAGGTATCATCATGTCGATTCAATTCCATTAATGGAAAACGATTTTCCTGCCAAAGGGCTCAGGTTCGATCGCTGCACTCACATGTCGCCTCTTGCCTGCATAGCAGGGAATTTTTGACATGACTTGCAGCAATAAGCACCGAACCAACCAGCGTGATCAGACGCTCGCCAAATTCCCCCACCAAATCGTGGCCTAACAGCGGCGCCATGCACAAAAATAATAGGCCAATCGCGCCGGTCAATAAGACACTTAGGCGCCGATGGCGAGTACATCCCAGGGTGAGGGCGAACGTACTAAGCGGAATAACCATCACAACCAGCCAGATGTGGAAACGCTCGTCCTCCAGACCCAGCGCCACAAACGATGGCAACAATACAACCAGCAGCGGTAAGGCGAGGCAATGCAAGAGGCAAAGGAACGACAATCCTATCGATGCCTTGTCCGCGAAGGGCTGCAATACATCCGAGTAATTACGCATTATTTTTCATCTAATCGAATTGATTTACGAATCGGCCGTTGACGCTATCTAAGCGTGAGCTGCGACTTGTCAGCACTGAGCTGCGCAGCACCCTGACCGCTGTCAGTTACCCACTTCGCATGTATTTCCTCAACATCAAAGGGCAAGTCATCCACGCCTACGCGCACGGCCAGCGGTGAGTCATTCTCCATGCAACGAAACGTATAATGTGCACTGATGTCACTGTGAGACTCTTCGTGCTTTTCGTGCTTTTCGTGTGACTCGTGTGCTCGAGCATGCGACCCTTGACCCGCCCCTTCATCACGGTCAACTGCCATACCGTCCCACACGGCACTGACATCAACGGTAACGTCTCGCATAACGCATTGCGTACCGATGAACGTAAATACATTCGCACCGTTATTTAGCGCTGTCTGCGCTTTTTTCACTGCTTCAATATCCGTCGTGGACTGAGCGGTGTGCTCAAAACCCACGACACTCATTGCCGGTCCGGAAAATTCAATCTCTAGGTCACGCTGATCCAGGACCAGCGTCATTTCGGCCACGCCATGCACGTGCACCCCGTGTTGACGCGACTCACCCATCGCCGGTGGCACGAGCATCAGGCACGCTATTCCTGCAGATAATCCAAAGATATGATCGATGTCTATACGCTTCATCGGAGCATCCGCTAAATCTCGCGCCTAACTGGGAGTGGGCCTGAGTTTTTCTCTATACTGGTCAGACTACAACGGAATGAATGATATAACATATCATTACTAAATGTACAGATATGTATCAGCGGTGCTGAGGAATTAACTCATCTGTGCGGTACAGATCTGTGGCGTAACCGCCCGCGAGCGCCCCACGCCGGTCTCCTGACGCGATGACGCCGGAACCCGTTACACACAGCGGTTCTGGGACATATTTCCGGTCGATTTATGCCGCTCCCTATAGCGCCTGACTATCATTTTGAGCTACTTTGCCAGCATCCTGTAAAGGCTCACAGATGCAGTGGTTCACAGCGCGCTATGACAAATTCCACAAAGCCCAAAAAGAAAAAACAGGAATCGCTGAAGGTCGTCCTTTGGATCGTCGCCGCGCTATTCCTCACCCTAGTCGTAATCGATATATTCGTCCAAACAACAGAGTAGCGATGTGACGCATAGTCCCAAAAAAAATGGCGACGGACATAGCCAAGGGCCTGTCGAGGTGCGTTCCAATTTCGCATTTTCAAAAACTCGGTTAACGTAACGAGGCTACTGACAGTAAGTTAGACGAAGACTCTCAATTCCGTTCTATCTACATTCGATGAAAAATTTTCTGCCCTCCTCTAGCAAAAACTTTTTCGTGGTGTAGAACAATCTCGTTTTGGGTCCACTCATAATCAACCTATCGAAGATTCGAGTGTTTCAGGACTCGCATTGCTTCAATCCCGGCTCCCATTGGAAGTGTCGCGTTGCGGTTGTACCATTGCGGCGAGACTAAACAGACGATTCAACTACTTCGCCATCTTGATTCACAGAGTGCCACAAAATATTGCCGAACAGAGTCTGGCCCTCTCTAGAGACTCCGACATTGGTTCTCGGATTGGCGGCGAGGAATTTGCACACCTGCTAATTGAAACCGATCTGGAGGATGCGGGCACGATCGCGCAGCGCTCGCTGGCGGGAAAATCAAAGGCTGAGATTGATGGCCAGTCGGTCACTGTAAGCGTCGGAGTAGTCAGGCTGCTGGAGTCTGACAAACGTTTTAAGAGTTTTTGAATCGGACAGATGGCGCGCTATATGCTGACCGGGAGGCGGGCCGCAATAGAATCTATCTGACGTCAGAGCAAGCTCACGGCAAGAGCGGTAATGCACCTTGGCGGCGCGCTGGTCAATGATACCGCGGGCGGTCACAACACGGTGTCCTGCCCGCAATCGTGTACCACTCAGGACGCGGGCGTTACATCGGTTGAAAAAGGGGCGGCTAAATTTCTCATTGGAAGTTTTATCGGGCCTGAGAGCGCATCGAAGTCAAACGTCGACATATCCACGCTGCGTACGCTTGGATTGTCACTGGTCTGGAAATACACCTTCAAATTCCGCAAATCATAAGACACCGTATACTGCGTCCCCCCATACTTGAGAACCTCAAGCTCCGCCGGGTTCAATTTCTTATCAACTGCTTCCATGGGGAGCACGAAATTTGAAAGAATGCGGATTGATTCATGCACCGTGTCCTCGCCACCCTCAGTGGGCCGTGCTGTTTGCGTCCAAGCCAGCGCGCGGATAAACCGCGACGGAGGGGTAAAATCACCTGGCAACCCAATCAAGCCACTGCCATAGCCCATTGGCGCGATATCTATGCCGTTGACATCTCTCGAAGGCCAAGCGTCAGCACGCATATTGACATAGTTCCGTGCGTTATTGATATGCCAGTCGTAAGGCGGCGAATTCGTCATAACACCCAACGTCTTGTCGTACACGCTGAGGGCGCCATCTAAATATTCGATCACGATCTGGTCACCACTTTTATCCGTGACTGAGAAATGCACTGGCGCCGCCTCACCCAGTTCAGGGGTAACAATCGGTACGACTCTGATGTTATTGAGCCCATTCCTGACCTCTGCAACCGTTGCATGCTGACTCAAAAGAAAGCCCGCAACGTCGACGGGAGCTAGGGAAATCGAAGCCTTGTCAGGGTCATAAGCTTGGTATTCAGCGAACCCCGGTAAGTAAAGCAATGAAACATTCAATCCCTCGGAATTAACGCCGTCACCAAACAGCATCTGGCCCAGTAAGGTCACACCTGCAATATTGTATTTCGCGACCCACTCAGCGCCGTCCTGTCCATCCGGCATGGTCATTGCAGAGAACGCCGTGCCTGATGGCACAAATGTCATCTCCGGCGATAAATCAAATGCGCCCCACTCCATCGTCCGTGACGCGACTACTGTGCCATCAGCGCCTGTCAGTGTGATAAAAGTACATGCGCTTGCTGAACTAACCTGCAGACTCACCAGTGCCACTGCAACCAGGCAAGAAACCATCTTTGACATGTTCATTTTTGCTTGTCCATCCCAAAACAATAATCGAAAAGTATAGAACATTTGCACGTCCTGCGAACGGATTTTCGCCCGGGCTCAGTAGCCCGCTGATCACTCCATGTATTGTCGAACTCAGGCACCTGATTTCATTGCGATCGGCCTCGTTATTTACAGCCGGCCTCGACCGCTAAGCCCGCTAGAAAACGGGCCAATCGGTGCAGAGCCCGCGACTAAAAATCCAACCGCACACCAATACCGTACAGCTTGGAGTTCAGCTTGGTATCGAACGCCAAATACTCTGCATAAATATCAATTGTGTCCAATATATCAAAGGCGACACCAATACCACCAAAGCCATCTTCCCCGTCAAAATCTTGTCGATCTCCCGAGTCTTTTACTTCAATTTTTGCCGATGCAATGCCGGCCTTCGCGTAGATCTCGAAAAATGGACCCAAGGGTAAATAGGCGACTCCAGCCAGAGTGATAGCAGACCCCTCAGCTTTATTGTCGTTGCTTTCGTAGTCCCCGAAATCGTAGTAGCCCACTTCGCCAGAAAGCATTAGCAGATTTGTATCCAGAAACTGATAACCGACAAAGGCGGCGGGGGCGTAATCATTATCGTCAAAGTCATCTATGCTGATATCCGTCCTGTAGGCACCGGCACCGACGTAGAACCCATCGGCGCTTGCACTTGTTACCCAGCAAGTAGCAACCAACAGCACCAAGGCCTTCCAGCCTGAATATATTGTCTTGCTCATATGTCCCTCGTGTTCATATTATCTGTCAGCAGCTATCAACCAGCGCACAACATCGCGCAGCAAAATCCCTGCTGTCGCAGCGTCCCGGTCTTATTAACTGAACTTCCCCCGCTCTTGTGCAGCGTGGCGTACGTTTGATGTAATTGTCACATGATGGTACCGCGAGTATGCCAAGTCAGGCGACACATAGGAACTATAATGCGCCAGCGATACGCTTTTATGCGCACTAATCCAGCAAAAATTACCTTAAGCAATGACTGATTATTTGAGCCGCAGTCCGGCATAAATATTCACCGCTTGAACCGGTTCGCTATACACCGCGAGGTTGGGTATATGCCGAAGCCACCTCGCCGCCAGCTCACTTTTTTTACTGCCCACTGTCGCATATTGATTATTGAGTTTCAGGATTCCACCACAGCACGCGATTTTCCGCTATCGCGATCTGCCCGGGCGTCATTGATTCGGCAACTAACTCCAGATTCCGTGCCGCATCTTTATTGCCATTCACCGCAGCCAACTTGAACCATTTATATGCCTCGACATTGTCCTGTCGCACGCCCTCGCCGCGAGCGTACTGCACACCCAGATTGAGCTGCGCGTCGACAAATCCCTGAACCGCCGCCTTGCGATACCAGGCTACTGCCTGCTCGTAATCCTTAGCTGCGCCCACCCCCTCGGCATACATAAACCCGAGGTTGTTCTGTGCGGGTGCATCGCCCTGATCGGCAGCCTTGCGGTACCAGACTTTCGCCTGAATATAGTCCTGCGGTACGCCAACACCCTCGGCATACATAACGCCAAGATTATATTGCGTGGAAGCGAACCCCTGATCAGCGGCTTTGCGATACCACGCGAGCGCTTGCTCATAGTCCTGCGGTACACCGATACCTTCGGCATGCATAAATCCCAGATTATTTTGAGCGGAAGCATCTCCTTGGTCAGCTGCCCTGCGGTACCAATAAGCGGCCTGCCGATAGTCCCGCTCCACGCCCAAGCCGTCACGATAACTCACCCCCAGATTAAATTGTGCCGAACTATTCCCCTGTCCGGCAGCCTTTCGGTACCAGTTCACGGCCTGCGCATAGTCCTGCGGCACACCCAGACCGTCGCGGTAACTGACACCCAACTTAAGTTGCGCGGACGCATTCCCTTGATCGGCGGCCTTGCGGTACCAGACTACCGCCTGCCTGCTGTCCTGCGGCACGCCCGCGCCCTCGTCATACATCACTCCGAGATTGTATTGCGCGAGCTCGTAACCCTGCTCGGCAGCCTTGCCGTGCCACTTAACAGCAAGCCCATCGTCCTGTGGCATACCCTCCCCGTCGTGATACATCACTCCGAGATTGTATTGCGCGAGTGCATAACCCTGCTCAGCCGCCCTGTGGTACCACATTGCTGCCTGGGCAGCGTCCTGCGGCACACCCTTTCCCTCGTCAAACATGGCGCCCACATTGTATTGCCCCGCTGCAAATGCCCGTTGCACGGTACGAAAATACTCAGCCACCGCCTGCCAGTTCTTCTGCGAAACTCCTTTGACTTTGCGATAGAGCGTCTCAGGCTCATAAGAAGCAGGCGCATAGGCCTCTCGCAGGGCGATAAGATAGCTGGCTGACGTCTGCCAGTTATCCCGGGAAATCTCTTCGACCTTGCCATAGAGCACCTCAGGCTCATAAGAAGCAGGCGCATAGGCCTCTCGCATGCCGGCAACATATCTGGCTAACGTCTGCCAGTTATCCTGCGAAACCTCTTTGGCTTGTTCATATAAAGTCCCGAGCTTGTATCCGGCAGAAGCATATGCCTGTTGCGCGGTCTTACGGTAATCATGAACTGTTTGCCGAAAATCTGCCGCGCTCGCCACCCCTGGCGACAGCTTGGCAAGGTCCACTGAACGCTGATAAGCGGGCACAGAAACCCACGCAAGAATGCCAAGCAGCGCAATAATCAGCGTCAGCACAACGAAAGGGGCGAGGCGATTTGATCTCTGCTTTCGCATATTGCCCGCAATAACGCCACCCGATTGCTGCTCGCTAAATATTTCGTCTTCAGGAGACGCTTTATCCTCTATCGAAGCCGCAGAGTGCGTTTCGATCACGCGCGCCAGTCCTTGCGCACTTATCTTTAACCGCGGGGGCACTGTCGCTTGAGTTTCCCCTCCCTGCCCGCTCGATTGCTGGCCGCTCCGCGAAATCTCCTGCTCTACTGAGCGAAAATGCTGCACGCGTATCTCAATGTACTCCCACTTCGCTTTTTCCTTGTCTCCTTTTCCGAGCGCCATTGCCTTGGCCCAGGCCGCCGAATTCATCCGATCGCCATCGAGCTCTCTGGTTGCTATGAGATATAGTTTTGAATCATCCATTACCGTTTGGGTTGTCCTTGATTACGCCCGTCCCAAGTGTTTCTTCTTGATTATATAACGCAAAAACAGCGTTAATATTTGTGCGGGTCTCGAACACAATGACGCTTAACCCATTATTGCGAGTTTCGTGATATCCCGACACTATTTTTGTCCCAAACGACTATTTTTATGACAAGGTAAAGGCAGTAGTCTCATGATAGGAGTTAGAGCATGACAACACAATAATAGCGCAGATCACCCTCTAAGACGCAGCGAGGCAGCCAACAACCGCGGCAAGACGATACCGTTTTTAGTTTCCGCTCCCGATATTATTGAGGTCATGTCCCAGACCTGCAAAGAAGCCCTGACGCCGCCTTTTAACGCTGTGTCTCGGCGTGTAATATAGCGAGACACGCACCAGCATTATGCCGATGAAGAAGCGCAACTATTTGCCAAACGTGATAACAAGACAACGCGGCAGCTTGTTTATCACACTGACACCTTAACGTTCGACAACGGCTCACATTCGATGGAGCATCACTTCCATCTGCAAATACAATACCGCGACGGCGCGCCGACCTAATACTCCTTTTTCAACAAAGGCTGAACATATGAACGACAAACAGAGAGACATCCACTTTGAAGGCGCTCAACTGGTCGCCGGAACCGGGAAAGATACGGCTACCCAAGATGCAAAATTTTTGATTTCAGTGCTACTTGTTTATGTGGCCAAGGGGGACGGTAAGATTGACACTACAGAGACCGATCGCATGGTCGAGATCGTCTCCAGTCGCTTTGACAGCTCCGGCGCTGAGGCAATGGGGTTGTTGTCTGACGCCGTGAAAACGTTTATCAATGGTGGCGATCTGATTGGGAGGCTCGGCGAGATTAGTTTGGGACTCACTGACACTGAATGTCATGAGATTTTTGCGATGCTGCTGGATGTCGTCAAAGCCGATGGACACTTAGCCGACGGTGAGGCCCGCACGATAGAAACCGCGGGCATGATCCTCGGACTGTCAGATGAGGCTATACAAGCGGGAATTCAATCAGCGCGCTAGAACCCGCACTCAACGAAATTGGCACTCTGCTGTTTGGCGGCGACTTGGTACACGTTGCTGGCGATTGAAATGAGTTTTTTTACAAGTGAGCACTGAGGGGCAGACATGGAAAAAGTGTTAGTGACGGGCGGATCAGGCTTTATTGGATTACATTGTATCCAACAGCTGTTAGATCGGGGTTTTCAGGTGAAAACAACGATCAGGTCAAACGACAGACAGAAGGAAATTGTGGCCGCAATGACAAAGCACTCCTCGCATCCAGAAAATCTGGAGTTTTTCGTGGCAGACCTTTTGCAGGACGCAGGATGGGATGAAGCCGTCAGTGGCTGCCGGCATGTACTCCATGTCGCCTCGCCTTTTGTAATTGAAAATCCGGAAGACGAGAACGTTCTCATTAGGCCTGCCGTAGAAGGTACGTTAAGGGTACTGGCTGCTTGCAGAAACAGTAGCGTTCAGAAGGTCGTATTGACATCGTCGGTAGCTGCGATCGCTTACGGCCACAGCAAAAGCAAGACGTTGTTCGACGAGAGTGACTGGTCAGATACCACAGGAAACATCAGTGCTTATGCAAAAAGTAAGACGCTGGCTGAAAAAGCGGCCTGGGACTTCATGGAAAAGTTAGCGGATAATGAGAAATTCGAGTTAACTACTATTAATCCCTCTGCAGTCACTGGACCCATGCTTACCGATGATATTGGGACCTCCAATTCTTTTATTGTTCAATTGGCGAGTGGCTTGATGCCGGTGGTCCCGAAAATACACATGGGTTTTGTAGACGTTAGAGACGTTGCCAAGGCACATGTTTTCGCGATGACATCAAGCAAAGCGAATGGCCAGAGAATAATCGCGAGCGAGCGAGAGATGTTTTTCTCAGATGCAAGTAAAGTGCTTAATTCAGCTGGTTACATGAAAGCACCGACAAGGGAAATACCAGACTTTGTGGTAAGATTAATGGCGCCGTTCATAAAACAACTTGGCGGTCTGAAGGCATCTCTGGGCCGCATTGCTAATCTTGATAAAACGAAAGCCCATGACATCTTCGATTGGAAATTTATTAGCGCTGATGAGTCTCTTACGATCACCGCGAGGCAACTCGAGGAGATGGGGAAATTAGTTAAGGCGTAGTTATATAGGGGTGGGCGGCAGTCTGCGAGGAAACAGCCATGAACAGAATAGAAAAGTTGAAAAACGACGTATACAGCTTTGAGGAATTAAATACATTGGAGAAAAATGCGGCCAAGCTCTCCGACAGAGAAACGCTGGATCTTATAGAAAAAAGTCGTGCATCTAAAGCGGCTAAAGGCGAAAAACCTCGCGAAAATGAAACAGCCCGCGCGAAGCGGGATCGCAAGCGACGAGGCGAGTGATCCGTAACCAGGAAATGCACATCCTGCGTTGATATCGATGTATCCAATCCGTAAAAATATACTCGGGAAAATACTCTACCTCGTTTAATTACGGACGGCGGTGTCGATACGCTGAACCACAGAGGCTTCCAGAGCAGGGGCCGCCTCTGCAAGCAAACAGTCTACCAACTCCTCTCGATTCTTCACTCCGAGCACCACCGTCTCAACCCCCGGCATAGACAACGCGTACCGATGCGCGAGTTGTGCTGGGGATGCACCCATATCGGCGGCTATTAAGCGGAACCGTGCGGCACGATCATAATCATATTGTTCGCTCGAATCTGCAGCAACAGGCCTGTCAATAGTGTCAGTCAGAGCGCCCGCCGCCACCGCTCTGATACCCATAACGCCGACAGATTGATCTTTCGCTTGCTTTATCACGGCGCGGGGTTCGGCTCTCTCCCCGGATATTTCCATACTGCCTGCCGAGTCGAGTACGTTAGCCATACACTGAACGACATCAGGCGGGCTTTCTGAGTTGATGATTTTCAGATTAGTGACCTGCGTGCTGGCAGCAGTCACTCCCCATGCTTTGATTCGCCCACTTTTTTTCAGCTTCTCAAATGCCGGGATAACAAAATCATTAAATGTAGACAAGGTCACTGCAACTTTTGACAAAAATTTTGGCGGCAAAGTCGTATGCCAGTTATCCGGCACGACATATCCATGCAAGATAAAGACATCAATATAGTCACGTTTTAGTAACTTCAAACTCTCCTGCAAAGATGCTGTAAGTATCCGCTCAACATCGGTACCATTTGCCCCGCCTAACATGCACTTTGTGGTTAGACGCAACGTGTGCGGATAACCAGTAGGAAACGCCAACCCCATCACTTTTTCTGCCTCACCGTTACCGTACAGGGGCGCCATATCAAACAGAGTGATGCCCGCCTCGTGGGCGTCTTGCACTGTCTTTATCGCCTCTTCCCGAGACGTGGCACCCCAGACCTGTCCAATGCCGCCGCCGCCCAGGGTATACCGACTCACATCAAATAACCGACCCAATTTTCGTCGCTGCATATATTTGTCACCTCTTCACTTTTCCGCAACATTCGCGAGATTAGAAGGCCTGCACTATTTCTGCATGAGCACCCCCAAAAGGGACTGAATTCAGCACAAAATTAGTCCGTTGCTGCGCCACTAAATTTACCCGAAAAATGATGCACGCGCTGGCTGAATTGAAACAGGAAGGAAATCAACGCTCCCACACAAGGTAAATTCAGGCCCTGTTGCGCGACCACTTAATCGCGGGTTATTGGAGAACTTAAGATAGCATTCGCTTTCTGCGTGCGGCGGCGAGCGATATCATGAGGTATAACGTGACCCCAAGCGATCGAGTCACGATCGGACGCCGATTTGGCTTATGGCGAGCAGGGCGCGTTATTGACGCCTGGGGCATTCCAGCCATTACCATCCACATCGACAAACAGTGGATTGGTGAAGGCGAACGCAGGTGTGCCGCCCTCTCCCAGGTTACCGTCCGTGAGGTCGGCTAATGTCGCATTACTGCCAGGATTCAGATCGGCAGGCAAAACCGGGAACAGGGGTCTCGATACGCCGTCCGTGCCGCTAGCCACAGCCACGATCCAGGTATCCTCAGTCACATCCTCCAGCAGGAGTGTCGCGGTGATATCGGTCCTTGATCCACCCTGAACAGATGCATCAACCACCACGTCTACTTCACTCCAGCCGGCATCACCTGCCGCTATCCGCGCGTCCGCGCACACGCCGTAGCGAGGACTGGCCGGCGCGCTCGTAGTCAGCTGCGGCTGATTGTTGATATAGAACTCGACATTATCCACCTCGGCCCAAGCGGGCGTGCTGATAATCGCCGTCAAGACCACATCACTACCCACGTCAATCGGCATGAGCGTATTGTCGTCAAGCCGCAATCCAGCTTCCTGGGCCTGGGTCTGCCACACACCGCTCGCCTGCAGCAACAGAAACGGCGCATTGGTGCCAATGGCCTTACCTGCTAATACCGTTGCCGCCAGTGCTTCTGGCGCCGCCGTGAGCGCGGCGGGATCAGTGGTCGCACTGGGAATGAGAGTACGCGCCGAGGTCTTGGTAAAACGGAAGTCATGCGTGTCAGAATTGGCAATCCCGATACGCACCAGGTCCTGATTGATCAGATTGAACCAGTTCCCGGCGTTTTGGCCGAGAAATCCGTTGATGATTCCGCCGCGGCCATTCGTTCCGATCCACACTTCGAGGGCATCAAATCCGCTGTCAAACGCATTCGGGATTGAGGGATCGAGGCGACGACTCGCCAAGTCAACCGCAGACTGCGGCGGTGTCGTACCCGTATCAACCGCGAGTCCGGAACTATCAAAAAATGATGCCACATGGTTAATCTGCACCAGGTTATTCATCGGATCTGCGTGTAGCCCGGTAAAAATCTCCGCGGGGGGAATGCTGTAATTCCCGTAGGCTGGAAAGTCATCACCAGGCGAGGCAGGGCCCGCCCAGTCGTAAGCCCCACCGCTGATGCTGGCAGGATCCAGCGTCACCGGCCAGCTATTGAAATGCCCGTAGTCGAAAGTTGTGGTTTCGCTACTGATGGCCACGCCAATAAGATCGGCAACACCCATCGACTGAATCGTAGGCAAGAAGTCCGAGCGAACGCCGTGATTCGATGGCGTAAAGAAACTGATCCCCTCCGCCAGCATGACAGAAATGCGCTCTGCTCGCGTAACTTCGGAGTCAGGGCTATCTATAGAGTGCACATGAAAATCACCGTGGACAAATCCAGCTGTGCTCACTACTTCGACGATTTCTGCCTGAACAGTCGTCACCTGGCCAGCCTCAATAGTAATGTTCTCGGTGTACGCCGAGTAACGCGGGCCGCGGGTTACGGCTATTTGATAGTCTCCGGGCTCCACGGTGAGCTGCTCAGCAACGCCATCGCGGCCGATAAATAGTGCTTGGGCCACCCCATAGGGGAGACTGTCTGCCCTGATATCACCGAATACCCCAGCCTCGTTACCGCCAATATTATTTGCCAAAGGGGGACTGGAATCAAAACCAACCAACTGTACCTTGGCGGCGCCTGGGCCCACGTGGTCTATCACCGTTACATCGAGATAACCGGGTTGTGGCATGTCAAAGTTTTGGACAATAGGTGCGGCAGCCACCGACAGGATTCCCGGCCCCGCCGCAGGAAATGGATACCCCTCCATATTTGCCCGCACTTCATACTCTCCGGGCGGCAAACTCATGCGGTAATTACCGGCGTCATCGGTGCGACTGTGGTTGGCCATAAACAGAGTCGGCGGCGAGGACTGCGCGTCCAGCACCTGATACGCCGCCACTTGCGCGCCCTCAAGCGGCTGTCCGCCGCTGCTCACGCTTCCGCTTATCTCGGCAGCTTCTATCCCAAACAACTCATTGCGGATGTCTGCGATGCTGGCGACTGTTCCATCGCCAACGGCGAAGTAGCGCTTGAACAACAGTTCTCCGCCGGCAGGTATTTGGTATTCCGGTTCCGGAGCCAGCAGGATGAGCTCGAGTACAGACGCCCCATACACCAAAATATTAATACCCGCCGTCGAGAAAGAAGAGGACTCTTTCTCCTCATGTATTAGTCCGTAGGAAACTCCCGCGGCTCCGTCGACGCCGGTATAGGCCGCGTAGTTGCACTGATCGCAGGAACCACCGAACTCAGAGTCGCATGTGACCCAGGTATCGAGTGGGCAGGATGGCGTGAGTGTGGGCTCCCCGAATCCCGCGTAGGGCTGGAAGAACTCGACCTGTCCCGACCCATTGAGGTATTCCGTCATGTACACGCCCAGCTGTTCAAAGCCGAGATTATGGAGGGTGGTGTCTATTTCTATGTAGCGAGCCCCCGGCCTGAGGCTGTAACAGGTCTCGATATTAACCGGCAAGTCTCGATCGTCAGCACTGGCTGGTAACGACACGCCGAACGCCTCGATTGCGGAACTCGCATTTGCCAGCTCCAACAGATCATCCGGACCTGTAAAACAGATTTTCGCCGGGAGACCGTCGCCGCCATCACTTTCGATGGCCACCTGGGTATAGTTTGGTGTGTTCTCGATGTTGAGCCCAAGAACGAACTCCTCCATATGATCCGGTAGCAGGCCACCGTTCTCGTCCTTCGCGCTCACGTCTATAATATTGCCGCCAAAAGTACCGATACTCAGCCACTGCCGACCTGGCTTTTGGATGATGACTCGCAGGTTTCTATTTTCGAGGACGTAGTCACCCGCAACGCCTCGCGCAATAGGTCCAGACAGAAGATCGTCGCCAACAGCCAATCTCGCAGAGGCCCGCTCTTGCGGGTCGACACACTGGCTAAGGGAGCATAACGCTACACATTGCCGCGCATCCAGTAGAGTAATCGTACCGTCACCGTCGATGTCTCTGACATCACCAGGACCGGAAGCCAGAGTGCCATTGGCCTCGCTTATCGCGCTAATGTCATCGATATTGACATCGCCATTGCCATCAGCGTCGCATGAGAGAGCCGGCGGCGCACCGCACATTGCGCTGGAGTGCGCAGAAAAAAGGATGGCCGCTACGGCAGCCAAGATTTGTACGTATCGCATGAGCTATCTCCTGAGGCGGGGCTTGCTCGCTAAGACATGGCTGTGAATGATAGGTAAGTAAGCGACTGTCGTTTCCTTCGCTATATCGGTTGACGGTATCTAACCATCGACCAGCCGAGCATGGAAGCGACCAGCAGCATAAGCGTTCCCGGGGAGGATACACCCCGAACGCTCGCCCCACTCAGACTCGTCACACTGAGTGGAGATCCGAAAGCGTCTACCAGCAAAGGCCCGCTCAACACAGAGAGCTGAGTAAAGTCCGATGGCCCGAGGTTGACGACATCAAAGGCAAGTGTCGCCAACACAAAACTATCAGACTGCAGCAAGTCGAGATCTGACGCGGCGAGCAGACTCACCTCAGCGACGTTTACCGCACCGCCCATGTCGCCCGCACTGGCGTCAATAGCCTCGGCCAATCCCACGTCACCGAGGAAATTCCCCAAGCTGTATCCCGTGAATGAAATGCTGCTAACGTCAAATCCTACAGAGATATCAAACGCTCCAAGTGCGTCCGGCGCCGCACTACCGAGGCCTCCCACGACTATATCGAGAGCAATGGAATCTCCCGGACCCGCAAACAGAGCACTGGGCTGCAATTCAATAAGTGCGGAACGTGCGATTGAGGCATGTAAGCCACTGCAGGCAATCGTTACCAGTACGAGGGACCTGAGGAGTCGACTACGCGGCACAATTCCCACCTTTTTATTTTATTGCGGGCAAGCAGCCCAAAGCCGATAAAAGCACGCAAGAAACAGACCAAAATGACATAGGCTATTGTTTTATATAAATTATTTAAATTCTACGATGTGTAGCAACCCTAGTTTGTTGCCGCGGTGTAAAAAAAACTGACAGCCAAGACCCCTCGGCAGACACTTTTTAACCCGGTACTTTCGCGCACACCGGGTGTCCAGATTACCTGCAGCAAGGCCACAGTTGACGTTAGGCATGGAGCTCGCGCCAGCAGACATCGACTCAGGCCTCGCACTGCGCCAGCGCCCGCGTGTTACTGCACGTTTCAGTATAATGCCAAGAGGACTCGGCACTGCACCGAACCGAAGCACACGCTGCACGCCCGATCGCCGAGCGAAAAGAACATCTCGCGTTGACGCTCACGCTTTTGCTTATCAACCTGCAAAAGCCGCCTCTGTGATCAGGCATGTTTAGACGTAATCGCGCAGTTCCGCGCGATAAATATTCGGTTCGTAATTAAAAGGTCTGGTGTTCGATATCGTACTTTACCCCTTAGCTGGGAATATATACTGTGGTTACCGAAGCCGTTTTATACCGGGAAGAAATTGAAGCCACTACGCAACGTTGTCATTCTTGACTTGAGCAAGGTATTTGCCGGGCCGTTTTGCTCGCAACAACTTTCCGACCTTGGCGCAAAAGTAATCAAGATAGAGCCAATAGACACCGGGGACGATACACGCACATGGGAACCAAAACGAGAAGGACAATCCTCTCCTTTTCTTGCTTTTAACCGTAATAAACGCAGTCTTGCCGTAGACATCAAATCTCCCGAGGGACTTGATATCATTCACACGCTGACTAAACAGGCTGACGTGGTCATACAGAGTTTTAAGGCTTCCACTGCGAAAAAACTACAGATTGATTACAACTCCTTGTCTGCTCTTAATGAAAAACTTATCTACTGTGAGATAACAGGTTACGGCAGCGGCGGGCCACTGTCGGACTTACCCGGCTACGACGTAATGTTGCAGGCCTTTGCCGGAATCATCTCTACTATTGGAGAGCCGGATGGCCCACACACACGCGTCAGTTATGCCGCGGTTGATCTCGGAACAGGGATGTTTGGCGCAAGTAGTATTCTGGCCGCACTGTTGGAACGCTCACAGTCAGGCAACGGCGTGCACGTGGAACTGTCACTGCTTGATACCGCCATTTCACTGATGTCTTATCTGGCCCAGAATTATCTTACGACGGGTGAACCACCCCGCAAAACCGGCTGGGCAAACACCGCTATAGTGCCCTACCAAGCTTTTCGAGCAGCCGATGGTGACATCATGGTAGGCGTTGGCAATGACTCGCAATGGCAGCAAATGTGCCGCGCGTTCAATCGAGAGGAGTGGATTAACGACCCCAGGCTTAAAACCAATGCCGATCGGGTTAGGAACTATTTCGTTACCGCAGAATTGGTCCAGGAAGAGTTATTTAAAGAAAGTATTAGCTGCTGGCTCGAACGACTGGGCAATGCGGGCATTCCCTGCGCCCCCATTTACAGTTTCGATGAAACCGTCGCCCACCCGCATACTGTGGCCAGGGGCCAGATCGTCAACACGAATCACCCCACATTGGGTGACCTTCCGCTGGTGGGCTTCCCGGCAATGTTCAACAACGAGCCGCGATCCGTAGAGTCTCCGCCCCCACTGCATGGGCAACACAGTATCGAAATACTGGAAGAAGCCGGCTATAGCACAGGCGCTATTATGGAGCTCATCGAACGCAATCTCGTCTACCAAGGCGACAGCG
Organism: Candidatus Marimicrobium litorale; assembly: GCF_026262645.1. NCBI lineage: Bacteria > Pseudomonadati > Pseudomonadota > Gammaproteobacteria > Cellvibrionales > Halieaceae > Marimicrobium > Candidatus Marimicrobium litorale. Next base: position 225,759 of record NZ_SHNO01000001.1, on the reverse strand, counting down.
CCTCATGAACTCTGTCACATACCGGGTCGACGGTGATCTTGCCCATATTGTCATGAACCGAGACCCGGTTAACGCACTTAGTATAGAGTTCCTGGATGATATTCTTTCAGCACTCACTGCCGCTGGCGACGATGATGCGGTGCGCGCGATTATCGTCAGTAGCGCCATACCTGATCGCTTTTCCGCGGGCCTGGATATCGAAATACTGCTAGGCAAATCCAGTGACGAAATAAGACATTTCCTGGATCGCCTGTACGTGCAGCTATGGGACGTGCAATGTGGCCTGGGCAAACCTTCTATCGCGGCAGTGGGAGGCGCGGCGCGGGGCGGGGGAATGACTCTGGCGATTTCTTGTGACCTCATTCTCGCCGCAGAAAGTGCAACCTTCGGCTACCCTGAGATTGATCTTGGCTTACTGCCGGCAATTCACCTGTCACACTTACCTCGACTGATTGGCCGGCCACGGGCGTTTGAGTTGCTTTTTTCCGGACGGACATTTTCTGCTATAGAAGCGGAGCGCATCGGTCTCGTCAATCGATGCACAGTCGATTCGGGTTTACTGCGCAGCGCTGCAGAGATGGCTGCAGTATTTGCCAGTAAACCGCCCAACGCGATTCGCGCAGCACGCACAGCACTGGTTCGAGCAAGTGATAGGGGCTATCGCGACGACATAGCTAAGGCGGTCGATGATTTTTGCACCACCGCGACATCTGTGTCCACGCAAAAACGGCTCAGGAGCTTTCTTGAAAACCGCCAATCGAGGTAGCGCCGCATTATTTCATACCAAAGCACAGTAAAACGCCGGATGGAACCTCCGCCGCTGTTGCGTATACAACACAGAAAGTAGGGTTAATCCGAGCGTCTAGGGCGCCATGAGTCGCTCACACCCTCAACATGTACCCAGATTAGTCAACTCATCGATCGCACAACGTATATTCTCTGGTCTATACTTGGGTCACGTGTGCATCACATAATAAGCAATATTACTTTTTCCTGATCGCCCTCTCGCTGAATGGCGGCCGTTACTGTTTGGAGATTTTTAAAATGCTCGAAGAATTCAAGAAGTTCGCAATGCGGGGTAATGTTGTCGACATGGCAGTCGGTATCATCATCGGTGGAGCATTTGGCACGATCGTCAAGAGTCTCGTCGCCGATGTGATTATGCCGCCCATCGGCTTACTGCTCGGAGGAGTCGACTTCACCGACTTTTTCATCACCTTGAAAGATGGAGCGACTGCCGGACCTTACGAAACACTGGTCGGCGCGCAAGAAGCGGGCGCAGTATTTATTAGTTACGGCGTGTTCATCAACGCAGTTATCAGTTTTTTAATCGTTGCATTCGCCGTTTTCCTTCTCATAAAAAGCATCAATAAGATGCAAGCTGAAGAGGAAGAGGCACCCGAAGATCCGACCGAAAAGGAGTGTCCCCATTGCTTTACCAGCATCTCCCTCAAGGCCACACGATGCCCAAACTGCACCTCTGAGTTAACAAGCGCCTGAGGCGGTTACTTTCAATAGAGTTCAGAGTGCTCTGGTGAGCACTCGACACTTGTACGCCGCAATCGCGAAACGTCAAACAGACCTCAGTGCGGCATCACTCGATTAAATATCAGGCGCCACTCCATCGGCACTTTTTCCTCGGATAAAAAGGCTTGATAAGAAAAAGGCATTTACACAATGGATGTACTTCAACTCGGTGTTCAACTGATGTCAGAAAAATTGGGCACGCAAATAGATGCGGATACCGCATCGACTGCGCTTTCCAGTCTTTTGGGTGATGGCCAGGGCGGCCTTGAGCTGGCCGCAATCGCTGGTCAGATGGCTTCTTCGGGCGACTTTGGTGACATTCTGGGTTCCTGGCTGGGAGACGGCGCAAATTCACCGATCTCGGCAGAAAGCGTGCAGACTCTTCTTGGCAGTGAGCAGCTTTCAGCTTTTGCTTCCCAGATTGGCATAGACCCCGGTTCGGCCGCCGCTGGTCTGGCTGAACTGCTGCCCCAACTCGTCGATAAATCGAGCGCTGGCGGCAGCCTTCTGGAGGCAGCAGGCGGCGTCGACGGACTGCTGGGCGCTGCGAAATCTTTCTTGCGTTAACCCCCCGCTGCCAGCGGGAGGCTGCCCCCTCCGCAGATTCAAAATCTGACATCGCCACATCAGCAAGCACGTCGTGTTACTCCTCGGACAGGCGACCAGCTACGGATACGATTTCCCAGTGGCCCTATCATCCGCAATGTCTAGACCAAGAGAGCGGGCACCCGGCTGCAGGTCTCCTTGCACCGCTTGATGCACACGCCGTGTCGGTTATGATAAGTCAGAAGAGCAATTTACAACCGCCGGCAGGACCAGCCTCGGGCTTACAATGAAACTGATACTCCACATCGGCACCGACAAGACCGGCACAACGGCGATACAGATGCATGTTCACGCCAATCGGGAGTGGTTGCTGGACCGGGGCGTCTATGTGCCACTGACCGGCCTTGGTAAAGACAACGGGCACTCAAAACTGTTGCGCGCCCTTGATTCTCGCGACCTGTCTGAACTGGCGAAAGAACTAGCGATAGCTGAGGCCCATGGCTATGACAGTGCTCTGCTGTCCTGGGAGGGAATGAGTTATATGAGTTCGCAAGAAATAGCGAAACTCGTCAACACGCTCCGCCTTGATAACGTCTGGTTGCTGGTCTACCTCAGGGAACAAGCCGATATTACGCAGACTGGTTACTTGCAGGAGATCAAGACAGACGGTAGCCCGATCACTATTGAGGATTTTCAGCGAGGCGCATTGTCGCCGAGGGGAATTCGCGCGCGGATGCATTGCTACTCCGGGACGCGCAATTACGCACGCATGCTGCAACGATGGATGCGCGTTATCCAGCCGGGGCGAGTCATCGTGCGAGAATTTCAGCGTGACAAACTAGTGCGCGGCAGCGTGGTGGATGATTTCCTGTCGGCCCTCGGACTCTCCCCCGACCATCATTTCTGCAGGGTGGAGCACTTTTCTAATCCCAGTCTGGACGTGGAGAGCGCTATTCTGTTAAACACATTCGATAACGAGTCCAGCGGGACCCTCTGCCGGAAGACAATATCGTTCTCACTGCAGTCCCTGGTGGATTCTGAAGGCCCTGGAACACGCTACTTCCTTTCGCCCGAGCGAGTCAGCGCTATCCGCAGGCACTACAAAAGATCAAACGCCGCTATAGCCGACATCATCGGCACACAACTGTCACCGCTTTTCCAAACATCTCCAGATTGCGCCACCGCCGAGACTTTGTCGAGCCTTTCGGCACGAGTGGAGATGCGCGCGAGCAAGCTCACAGCACTCTCCGTAATACCCATGCTGTTTGCGACAAAGAGACCCCACCAGCGACCTCCACAGGGAATACTGACCACTGGATGGGGGACGATAGCCGACGGGGCGTGGAGTCTTGGTGAGACTTCCCTGTTGCAGTTCAGACTGCCTTTCTGGATGTCGACACGCCCTCGCGGAGAAGTTGCAGTCTTTTTGAAGGGCCGCTACACAAAGAGCAATTCAAAAACGCAGGTAAAGATCAACGGTGTAGATTTCGGCTGGCAGAATTTGAGTTCGTTTTCCCGTGAAATTCGCGTGCCAGCCTCATGCCTCGGTGACAACCAGACTCTCGAGGTGGAACTGCGGCACGAATTTCAAGAGCCTCCCCCAAGCCCGGTATCCGGCATGGAACTGTCTGCACTCCAGCTCAGGCGCATCGGTGTGCAGTTCTTTCATCCCGACTGACAGGGCCCACGCTATTGCATCGACCAGACAGAGTGTTTAAGCTCTCCCGAACAACTCATCGTGCATGAGACGCCATACATGAAGCCGCGAAACAGTGCTCCAAAGCTAGCTGCTCACAAGCATCGCGGACGCGTCCACGGCGGAAGCCGATCTTCCGCACCTGCGCGTCGTCTTGCATTCCTGCCTGACTATTAACTAGCGAATCCTTTATGTCAGCTTTGGTCAATTTTCTCAAAAAGCTTTATCACACGCTGCCAGAGCCGCCGGGCAGCTACTACGCGTTTCGGAATGCAGCCGTGAACCCCTACGAAATGCTGCCTGAGAACCCAATTATTTTCGATATCGGCTCCAAGGACGCGCGAGGCGACTATTCCTTCGGCCTACCTCCGGCGGGGGCCAAGGTCATCTGCGTCGATATCGAGGCCGGACCCGGAGTAGACCTTGTCGCCGACGCCCATAATATGACCGAGGTCGAAGATAATAGTGTCGACTGCGTCGTGACTATCAGCACTCTGGAACACGTGCGCTACCCTCAAAAAGTAGTGGCAGAGATACACCGAATACTAAAACCAGGCGGCATCGTTTATATCAACGTTCCGTTTATGTTCCCGTTCCACGCCGACCCCGACGACTATTATCGTTTCTCGCACCGAGGTATAGACATCCTTTGCGAGGCATTTGAACGCCTCGATAGCGGCTTCGATCGCGGGCCCGCGTCTAGCATGCACCACTTATCGGTGCATTTTTTCGCTATCCTGTTTTCTTTCAACAGTAAAACTCTCTACGGTATCAATGTCGATTTGTTCAAGTGGCTATTTTTCTGGGTGAAGTACCTGGACAAGATTATCGGCAACTACAAAATGGCCTACGTCATTCATACCGGAAGCTATTTTGTAGGCCGCAAGCAAGCGTCCTGAGCACAAGACCATTGGCCGACCACCCTCCCGCGGTTTAGTCGCTACAGAGTCGACTGTATTCGTCGATAATTATCTCGATACGGGTGTCCCAATGGTTCTGCAGGGCATATTGCGTTAGCGGCGCCACCGGCCACTCCAGACGCAGACTATCCAGCAATGAATCAGTAAGTGCCTGTCTGTCGCCAAATGGCACGATGCTACCCAATTTCGATGAATTGACCACTTCGGCGTTGCCCCCCACATCGGTTGCGATCACCGGAGTACCGCAGGCCATTGATTCCAGAATTACATTGGCCCAGCCTTCATTGCTCGAGGCGAGCACAAAGATATCCGCGGCTGACAAGGGTCCGCTCAGCTCTGACGGTTCCAGTGCACCCAGAAACACAAGGTGGTGTGACACCTCCAGCGTTTCCGCGAGCGCCCGAATATGTTCTGAATAGTCGCCCTCCGCATTGGCCCCGCCAACCAACAGATAGACCAGATTAGGGTACTCTTTTATGAGTGCGGGCAAACACTCCACCACTCGGTGAAAGCCCTTGCGCTCCACCAATCCACCCACTGTCACCAACACCCGGGCATCCCGGGCAATGCCAAGACGTTCTCGGGCATCAGCCGGGTCCAGGGCCTGAAATTTTTCCGTATCGATACCATTGCCCACCACTCGAAATTTATCAGGCTGGGCGCCCAACGAAATCGCGTGCTGGCGCAGGGAATCTGATACGGAAAACACACGGTCTGCCTGTCGCCAGGCTTGCAATAATTTACTGACGCGGCCAGGAATTCTGGCGTGGGGCACTTCTGTTCCACGCAGGGTGATAATCGATTTGAGACCGAATTTACGAGCTAACCAGGTCGCGGCAAGGCCGTCCGGATAGGTGAAATGGCTATCGATAATCTCGATACCGTGTTCCCGCACCAGCTTCCGGACCAGGCCAATACAGAACAGGTACATCATAACCGCGTCGAGGTTTCTCAATATCCCAGGAAAAGCCAAAAAACGCGGGGAGTGCACCGTAATACCATGCTGTATATCCATCACACGCGGTTGGGGTCGATAGTCCTTCTTGAACCTGCGAATGATACCCTGCCCAGGAAACCAGGGGGTGGGAGACACCACTACCATGTCCACATGCGCATTATCAGCCACTCTGAACATACGCTCGCGCACAAACAAACCGTTTCCCGGAGCTGCTGCGCTGGGGAAAAGGGAACTGAATACGAGAATGCTGCGTCTCATGACAGCCCAGGCAGGCAGCGGCCTTGACAGCCGCACGGCACGAGACACCAAACGCAGCACTGCCGCGCAGAAGCGCTGCAGGTTAGCCGTTGTCGGTTATCACGCAGAGAGGAAGTCCGCTTGTCGACGACCGCTGCTAATGCGGCGGTTGCGCTGGCTCCAGAATTCCAACTCATTGGCGGAACTCGCGCGCGCAAAACGGCGGTCTCTGGAATCGCTACGCCGATCGACGTGATGAACATACTTGCATTGGCATTCAGCAGCACAACAATTCTCTAACGGTAAGCCGGGCGCCTCTTCACTCAGAAAACGCTGCATCTTCATCGCATGGATCGAAGCGCAACTCTCCCCTGACGGCCGGATAGATACAGCGTGAAAAGCGCCCGATTCGCAGTATCCGGCTCGCCTGTCACGGCCGCCATCTTTTTCTCTTTCATTTCCAGAGGGAAAGAATAAGCTAACGAGGACGCCTATTATCAAGAGTAGCGCCACGAGTACGATTGCAGCCTGCATACTGCGTCTCCATTGACTCGGCGGCGGCTCGTCACTTTGAATCCGCCTACTTTTCCCGCCATCGTTTATCGTGGCAAGGCGGGGACCCTACCCATAAATATAATCAGACGGTCGCCTCAAATCAATATAAACCCGGTCACGCCGGACACGACACGCCGGACAGCAACCCGCGACACAAGGTAGCTTCGTATAGGATGAAGCCTATTTCAAGATTATTGTTAAGTCCTTTTGCGTTATACCCTATCAGCATTACTGGTAACAGCACAACGGCGGCGTAATCAATCGCCCGTGATAAAAACACCCAAACCGCCCTGTAACAGCAGGGAAGCAAATTTCTCCCGGAGGGCGTCAGGCGTGAGAGCCTGTACAGACCTTTGATCCCGCACCCGGAGGCAACGTCATGCCAAAGTCTTACCCGTGATTAGTCAGCGAGGGCCTCGCTCGCCTATTCCAAAGCAACGAACAAAACCTGACCGATAAAATTTTCTGAGCAACACCATGGTGGTTCAACACGACTCTGACCGCATGGCCACAGCACACTACTTCAGGACGATTAGCGGCACAGGCCGGTCTACAGTAATTTGACGCCCGGGACTGAACGTCGCAAGTGTGCTATTGAGGCTGCAGATCAGCAAACAGTGCTAACTCGACCATGGCACACAGCGTATGCCCAATCAGGATATGGACCTCCTGTATCCGCGGAGTCTCGGCACTGGGCACACACAGGCAATAATCGCAAAGCTCGCGCATGGCACCACCCGACTCGCCTGTCATCCCGAACGTGGTAACCCCCTTTTCAGCAGCTGCTTCCAGGGCCTGCAGAATATTGGGGCTATTGCCTGAGGTCGAAATGCCCAGAAAGACATCTCCCGCTACCCCATTCGCCTCCAGCTGGCGACGGAACAATTGGTCATATCCATAGTCGTTGCCCACCGCCGTGAGTATGGACGTATCGGTGGTCAGTGCCAGTGCGGGCAAGCCCGGGCGATCGAAATTGAAACGGCTTACGAATTCGGCGGCGATATGCTGTGCGTCCGCAGCACTTCCGCCGTTGCCGCCGATCAGTAATTTATTACCGCCCCTGTAGCGCTCGATTAGCAACTGCCCCATATGTAAGACCTGCTCGGTAAACGCAGAATCCTCCAGTATGCGCTGCTTGACGGCAACAGAAGACTGAAATTCTTCGACAACGTATCTCAGGTCGGGACTGTCCATGCGGATGCTCCGTGGGGTTCAAAGCGGAACGAAACAACGTCTCCTCCCAGCTCGTTTAAGGCGCCTACCAGTTGAACGCGATCGACCGGGTCGACGATGAAAACAATATACCCGCCTCCACCTGCACCCGATACCTTGCCAGCCCATGCACCAGCCTCACGGGCTGCTGTCATGATTTCCTCAATTTCAGGATTACTGATTTGATCCGCGACGTTGCGCTTGGTCTCCCAACTGCTGCCGAGGATTTCTCCGAAGCGACGGATGTTTCCACGCAGGAGAGCCTCTTTCATCGCGACCGCGTCACGCTTTAGCTGGTGCACTGCCTCTACCGATTTTCCAGTGCCCGATTTATAGCTCTCAATCTGCTGCGCGATAATCATGTCGGAGGAGCGTGAAACACCCGTATAGTAAAGTACGGATGACGCTTCGAGCTCGCTAAGGATCCACTGTTTTACCCGCAGCGGGTTCACGATAACCCTGTTGCGCTCGTGGAACTCCATAAAATTTACTCCCCCAAAAGTTGCCGCGTACTGATCCTGCGCACCGCCACGCAAGCCGATATCCTCCCGCTCAATTTCGAAAGCGAGATGAGCGAGATCGTATTCTCCGAGGGGAAGACGCAGCAGCTCTGCAAAAGCCGTCAGTATTGCAACTACCATGGTTGATGAAGACCCGAGGCCAGAACCGGCAGGCGCGTCAGACCAGGTGGTGATATTCAGTGATAACGGCTCACCGTGGTTGAAATCTCTCACAACCCGGTTATAAACGCCCTTATGCAAATCAAGCACACCATCGTAATCGTAGACCTGAGCCGACGGGGCATTGAACACCTCGCCCCGATCCTTTGCAACAAAGCTTACAGCGTCGTCCTTCGTTGGCTCTATGGTACAAAATGAACTCAGACTGATAGATGCGTTGAGCACCGCTCCACCGTATAGATCACAGTAGGGTGCAACATCGCTGCCCCCGCCAGCGAGACCCAATCGCAATGGTGCCTTGGAACGAATCAACATTACAGGGATGCCCCCGGCGCCAGGCGACTGTATACCGCCTTAAGGTTAGCTACGCTATTCACCCAGTTACGTTCGTTTTCCACAAATTCCCTTCCCGCAGCGCGAATGGATGGCCAGCGGCTCTCCTGCTCCATCAACCTGAGCAAGCAGTCTACCAGATCATTTCGGTCATCCGCCCGAAATAGCGTCCCATTGACTCCGTCTCTGACAAGCTCCTTGTGTCCACCCACGTCGGATGCGAGGAACATACTTTTTTGCGCCATAGCCTCAAGTGGCTTGAGAGGCGTCACCAACTCAGTCAGGCGCATGGACTTACGCGGATAGACAAGAATGTCCGTGCAGGAATAATATCCCTCCACGGTCTCGTGAGGCACACGGCCGGTCATGATCACTTTCTCCGATAAACCGAGTTCAGCCACCCTGGTCGAGATCGCATCCGCGACCTGACCACCGCCAACCAGTAAAAGACGAATATCCGGCCGCGCCACCAGCAGATCCGGCATGGCGTCAACGAGAAGATCCAAACCCTCGTAATCGTAAAAAGAGCCTATGAATGCAACCACTTTCTTACCTTCGAGACTGAGCTCCCGCTCCAATATTGGATCCCGTTTTTCCAGCGGCTGAAAGCGACTGGCATCAACCGCATTGGGCACGATCGTTATCTTCTCCCTGGGAATGCTTCGCGAGACGAGATCTTGAAGTATACCCTCGCAGATACAAGTCACCGCATCGGCACGCCGCAGTACCCAAGTCTCCATCGCGCGAGTCAGTCGATAGCGCAAGCCACCCTCCGAACTCGTGCCGTGGCTAACCGCGGCATCCTCCCAGAATCCTCGCACTTCATACACCACGGGAATGCCCAGCGCCTGGCCGGCCCGGATCGCCGCTACCCCGTTCAAGGCCGGCGAGTGAGCATGGATAACATCAGGTTGCAGCTCGCGGGCCACCTCAATCAGGCGCTTGGTTAACACCTGAATGACCGACCATTGCCCCAATACAGGTAGACGAGAAACCAGACTACGGGATTCCAGGCAACGGTAAAAGCGAATGCCGTCGACCTCCTCCATTGCCGGAGGATTTTCTCCAGGGTTATGCTTTGGACTGGTTATCTGACTAGTCCGCCAGCCCAGTGCCCGCTGTTCTTTGAGAATCGCACGGGTACGAAACGTGTAGCCACTTTGCAGTGGAATAGAATGATCGAGTACATGCAGCACGTGCATCAGTGAACGTCTTCCTCCCTGAGCAGAAATGACTCCATCCGCTTCAGGTTCGTATCCCAGTTATAGTGTTCCTGCACGCAGGCCCTACCTGCCGTATTGGCCTGCCGTGGCCTCGACAAAATAGTCAGGGCAAGCCGCGACATTTCGTCTGCGCTGTTAGCCACATGGGACAGCACCCCCGGGTGATCGATAATACCCACCAGTGCATCGTCTGTCGCCAGAACGGGCAGTGACATGGCCATCGCCTCCAGCGCCTTATTCTGTATCCCTCGTGCCAGCTGCAAGGGCAGACAGGCTGCCAGCGCGTGACTGAGATAGGGACGCACATCCGGCACGCCGCCGGTCACTCGTACGCCAGGGATATTATCCAGTTGTCGAACCTCGTCTGTGGGCTTCATGCCGACAATACAAAATAGAAAGCTCGGCTCCTTCTCTCGAATAGTGTTGAACACATTGTCACAGAACCACGTAACAGCCTCGATATTGGGCCGATAGTCCATGGCTCCAGTAAACACCAGCACCCTTTGCCCTTCCTCATAGGGATTATCCAGCTCAACCGAAGGGTCAAAGTAAACACTATCTACCCCCTGCGTACGGAAATGGGTCTTGTCCGCACTCTCGGGTGCGAGAGTTTTAAACAAGTCTGCCTCCTCTTCCGATACAAACAGGGTGACACTGGTCGAAGCAGCCATTTTTCGCTCGTAGGCAAGGAGTTTATCCGCCTCACGCCGGTATAACCATGACAGCGGCCAGCGCGCGGAATCGCCATAACTACGCCACTTTTCGCTATCCACATCCTCGGCATCGAATATCACCGGCACATGAGCTGGCAATAAGTCGCGAACAAAACGTCCCATTACACCACTGAATACAAGCACCGCGTCCGGACACTCATGCTCTATGGTTGTCCGCACCCAGTCTTGTAACTCGCGATTGCCGTAGTAACTGAGGCTGAGAGCCTGACCGGTGACCAGACCAGAAAAACTGCCGGTGAGTCGACGCCAGCCGGGCAAATTGACGATACAGCAGTCCTCGCATTTACTGCTCACTAAATCAACATATTGCCAGTCTTCGGGATCATCCACGAAAGTGCCCAGGTGTACGCGCCAACGGGCGGAAAAATAATTGAGCATATTATTGGAAGAAATCTTGTCGCCCTTATTAGGGGGATAGGGCAAACGATGAACGAGATAGAGCAATTTTTTCATTATGCGATATTAACTGACTGCCTCAGGAGGTACGCCTTGCTCCGCCCTCGGGGCGCAGTTATATTGAACCACTGATAGTAAAGGGCAAACACGCATAGATAAAGCGCTTAGGGGCGGCGGGCGATATATTTTTATGGAATCTGTGAAACAAGCCGCCATTCTCATTGGCGGCAAGGGAACGCGCCTGGGCGACGCTGTTAAGTCCACGCCCAAGCCTTTACTGGAGGTATGCGGTCGGCCGTTTGTCGAACACGTCATGCTCAATCTCAGGCGTTTCGGCTTTGAATCATTTGTGTTGCTGGCAGGCCACCAGGCAAAAGTCGTTCAGGAGCTCTACCACGGCAACTCCTGTTTCGAGGAGGAACTCGGCGCCTCCATCGAAGTTCTGGTAGAACCCTCTCCCCTAGGCACTGGTGGCGCGCTGAAATTTGCGAAGGATTATCTGCACGACGAGTTTCTCTTGCTAAATGGGGATTCTATTTTCGACTTCAATTATCTGGATCTGTGCAACTGCGCGCGCGAAAACGAGCCTCTCGACTGGCTGGGCCGCATCGCGCTGCTGCCCGTGGAAAATGCAACTCGCTATGGCTTCGTCGAATTGCAGGATGCAACCATTAGCGCGTTCAGGGAGAAACCGAAGGCAGCTCGATCGGGACTGATCAACAGCGGCGTGTACTGGCTCAGAAAAAAGGTATTGGACTATATCGTCGAGACGCCATGCTCGCTGGAACAAGCAGTGTTCCCCAGACTCGTAAAGGAAGGACACCTGATCGGTCGCACCTACGAGGGTTTCTTTATTGATATAGGTATCCCAGAGGACCTGGCTAAAGCACGTGAGGCACTGACTGAGCGTCTGCGGAAACCCGCCGCTTTTCTCGACAGAGACGGAACGCTGAACCACGACGACGGTTACACGCACAGGATTGAAGATTTTCGCTGGATTGAGGGTGCCAGAGCAGCCATCAAGCAATTAAATGATGCCGGGTATCTCGTGTTTATTGTGACCAACCAGGCGGGACTAGCGCGAGGCTATTACGACGCTGCAGCGGTTAATACGCTGCACCAGTGGATGCAGAATGAACTGGCAAGAGACGGTGCACATTTTGACGATTTGCGTTTTTGTCCGCACCACCCCGAGGGAAGTGTCGAAGGACTCGCCATACTTTGTGACTGCCGTAAACCGGCAGCGGGCATGCTGAACAGCCTGATAGAACAGTGGAACCCTCTGCTCGAGCACAGTTTTATGCTGGGTGACGCGGAAAAGGACGCAGAGGCCGGTGAGGCGGCAGGAGTAACGGGAAGAAAAATTGCCCCGCTATCCATCCTCGCAGACGTTCAAGCACTGCTTGCACATAGGGGCTAACGACGCCGCGTTGTGCGCATTAATAACGCTTTTGGCCAAAGGCTTCGTCGGTCCCACAACGCTCTGAGAGCATGGTCTCTATCATCAAACCACCCAATTCCTCCCTGTAGTGGGAAGGCTCCCAGAACCACTTTAGTGGCCCCGTTTTGATACTTGGAGCGGGCACAGGTTCATGGATATAGGGTGAGTCGCCCGAGAAGTCCCACAGTGTCACCGTGTCCCTCGGGTAGCCTTCGACCAGCTCCTGTATTTCCTCCAGCCAGACCTCATTCAGAGACGTTAAGCCACGATCACCCAGTAGGGTCCAAAAAACCTCGTGGAGCGGATTTATGAACAGGTATACACGGACCTGCTTCTGCCTCGCCAGGTCGAGGAAATAACGAATCTCATCAAACGCCGAATCCATTCTTCCCTCACTATCGACCAGATACCAAGGCACCGCGAAGTGCTCTCGTAGATCTTTCATTTTCTGATCGAATAATGCACTCGAACCCTCTACTTGCACGACTCCATTATAATCACGCGCCGGATTAAACCCCGCTGCAGTGCGATCTGACGCAAACGTCCCCTGTAACGCTACCGTCCTGAAAGATGAAACCAATGCATCAAGTGAAAACAAGGCACTGTAGTAATCCAACGCAAGACCAGACAGGTAAGCTGGGTTATCCTCACCGTCGGCTCTGTACTTGAACCCCTTTTCTTGGTGCTCTCCTAGCGTTTTTAAGCCAGAGCGTCCGATTTTTCTTCGTGTAAAGATAAAATCCGTAAAATCAAGACTAAGGAAAACTGCTTTCACAGGCTGATGATTCATTACATTAGCAGCGTAGCTCACCTGATCGCGCACTTTCGCCCCCGGCAACCCCATGTTGTAAACGACCATGCCACTGTTTGCAAAACAATGGTGCGCCGGATTTATGCCGATTTCGCTGCGGGCATTGCCCACTACCAGTGCGTTATGCTGCGACATCAGTGGACTGTACTTTTTCATCAGTCGCACCCGACCGCCTATATCGACTTTATACTCATTTAGCCCTGGCAGTCTTGGCGCACCCGTTATCCCAAAAGGATCAATAAAGTAGTTAATCGACACAACGACCATCGTCGTTATGAAGATAAATTGTAAAATACGTATGAAGTAGCTACGTTCCGTCATGTCAGAACTGAAAATACAAGAATTCGGAGACGTGTTGTAGCGTCAGCACCCCGGCCACTGCGGCCACTGCGATCGCGAACGCCCATAGACTGCTATATCTCCAACGCATACGACTCACCGAGCGCGTATTGCGAAAAACATTATCGTTCTCGTATAACACCGGATCCACCTTACTGAACAGCTGCGCCACATTAGGAGTCAACAGCGCAATGGTTCCGGCGAATACAATCCATAGAACATTCGTCATCAACACCGCGCCACCTCCAAAGGAAGACCCCACTCCTGCAGCCTCCAACACGGCACTGAACTCACCCACCCGCGCCAAAATCCCCTTTGGCACTTCGAAGCCAGACGCCCCTAACATAGCCAGAGTAATAGAATTGCCCTTCTCCAGGGTGGGCGCACGGAAATAGACCCAGGCGAAAACGACCGCGTTAAAAGTGACCAGCCAGCAAAGCCGTTGGTACAGCACACTAGCACTTAAATTCATCCCTGTTCGTCGCAGTAGACTGCGCCATGCATGGTTAATCATTAAATAGATAGCGTGCAGCCCGCCCCAAACAACAAAGGGCCATCCGGCACCGTGCCAGAGCCCTCCCAGTACCATAGTAAGAAGTAAATTCACGTAACGACGACACCTGCCCTTACGGTTTCCTCCGAGACCGATGTAAAGATAATCGCGCAGGAACCGGGATAGGGTAATGTGCCAGCGCCGCCAGAATTCGATAATACTAGTGGACTTATAGGGAGAAAAGAAATTTACCGGTAGCCGCACACCAAAAACGCGTGCAGCCCCAACCGCCATATCGGAGTATCCAGAAAAATCAAAATAAAGCTGAAACGTGTAGGCCAGTGTCGCTCCCCATGCTCTAAAAAAATCAATGTTTTGAACGTTCGGCGACGTGTCAAATACCGGACCAACGTAAACAGATAAACTATCGGCGATAACCGTTTTTTTAAATAAGCCAATCGCGAAAATGGAAACGCCGATCGCGAAGTTAGACCACTGCGGTGATATGTTCTCAGACCGCATGAATTGAGGAATTATCTCTTGCTGACGAACAATAGGCCCCGCGATAAGTTGCGGAAAAAAACTCACAAAAAGACAGTAGTGTAATAGGCTGCATTCATTCACCTTGCCCCGATAGGCATCAACGAGATAGGCGATTTGTTGGAAAGTAAAAAACGAGATTGCCAATGGCAAGAAAATCTGCTCGATAGTCCAATTCGTGTGCAGCGCGTTGTTAACATTGTCCACAAAGAAATTTGCGTACTTGAAGTAACCTATTAGGCCCAGATTAATCGATACACCAAATATCAGACAACTACGTCGTCCTGCGCAGTCTGGTCTGGCCAACGCCCTGCCGATAAAAAAGTTAAACCCTATCGAGAAGAGCAGTAGCAATAAATACACTGGCTGCCAGTAGGCATAAAAGACCAAAGAGCCAAATACAAGAAAGCCGAGCGCGGCTTCAAGCGATAAAAATCGCGCAACAAGAAAGTAGCCCAGCACGCAAAGAGGGAAAAAAAGAAAAATAAACTCAAATGAGTTAAACAGCAATTCTAGAACACTCCTGAACCGCGCAGCACCATTCCTGATTTACCGCCCGAAATTCTACTCCCTGCCGTCCACTCGCACCGTGCATGATCACCCCAACCCGGGAATCAGCCGGCCGGCAACTTCTACAAGCGTATGCCCAAAAGAATTAACGCCGCACGGATTGATAAAGAGAGCCTCTTTTATTTCCATATTCGCTGCAAAATAGAGCCTGTCCTTATGGGCCGCACAGGGCGATTCAGATGCGGAAATACCGTAGCCAAAAGAATGATCCATCCCCCTGTATGCCAGAAACAATAGGAGAATGACGCCGCGAGATATTGGCCGCGCCTGTTGTAAAAAAATCCAGCCAACTAACCTGATACATTCTAAAAATTCCCGACCAACCTGTGGCCGACACTCACTCGGGGCTTGAGCTCAACTGGGAGCATAACAAATGCCCCCTAGCAATATAAGCACACCCAAATGTGTCGAACGCTTACTCTGGAGCAGGTCTGGTGGTAGCATGATACTTTATCGATACACCGGATTCACCTTAATGACACAGACTGGGTCTAATGCTGGCGCGCAAGTTGCAGAAGGTCTTGTGCATCACAAGGTGCTCGGTTATTTCGCCGCCAGCGCCTCACATTCTCTGTCTATTAGCGCGAAAACGTTACTTCCTGCCTCTGGCACCGACGGAGCACGTTATGAACTGGGGGTTAGCGGTACACTCGCCAAGCTGCCCTGCGGTGGCGCGGTCGCCATAAACGGGCAAGCCCGATTCGACGATGAAAATCTCGCCACGATCGCCAAGTCTCAAACGATGGCCGCAGCACTGGCGGCAGGTTATCAGGAATATGGCGAGAAAATATTTATCCATTTGCGAGGTGCTTTCTGCTGTGTAATCGTCGACATAAAACAGGAGCGCGTACTGATCGGTCTCGATCGTCTCGGGCAACACTCTATTTATTATGCAAAAAATAATGAGGGTCTGTCTTTCGGGACTTCTGCTGACGACGTGTTGTCTGCCATTCGCGGAGAAAAAAAGCTTCTTCATCAGGGCATCTATAACTATCTCTACTTTCATATGGTGCCCTGCTCTGAAACCATATATGACGGGCTTAAAAAGCTCCCAGCCGCACACTATATCGTTTACCAAGGCGGTCAATGCCGTGTGGAAAACTACTGGCAACCGAGATTTTTCGAGTCCAACAACCTCTCATCCACGTCGCTGTCTGCCGAACTGAAATGCACGCTCAGACAAGCGGTAAAAAACTGCATGCCTACTAGCGGGACGATCGGCTGCTTTTTAAGCGGCGGCCTGGATAGCACCACGGTCACTGGCATGCTCGCAGAGGTCAGTGAAGGAGAAGCGGAGGCGTACTCCATAGGCTTTTCCGCAGAGGGCTATGACGAGATGGCCTATGCGCGTATAAGCGCAAAGCACTTTGGCGTCAAACTCAACGAATACTATGTAACGCCTCAGGACGTAGTCGATGCGCTGCCCCTGATTGCAACTAGTTACGAAGAACCTTTTGGTAATTCGTCGGCTTTACCAGCCTATTTTTGCGCACGCATGGCGGTGCAAAATGGCGTGGATACGCTTCTCGCCGGAGATGGCGGCGATGAAATATTCGCGGGCAACGAACGCTACATAAAGCAACAGGTGTTCGCACACTACGAGAAGGTGCCCGAGCCACTTCGTCGAGGCCTGTTAGAGCCACTGCTAAAATTTTCTCCCGGAGGCCTGCCGTTGGTTAGCAAGGCCCGAAGCTATATCGAACAGGCCAATATGCCACTGCCGGACCGGTTGCAGAGCTATAATTTTCTGCACCGGCACCCGGTATCCGAAATTTTTTCAGACGACCTCTTGTCCGAAGTGGACATCGAATCACCCATAGAGCTACTGCGCTCCATCTATCACAGACCGGCAGACGCGTCTGACCTCAACCGCATGCTGTATCTTGACTGGCAAATTACATTGGCAGACAACGATCTGCGCAAGGTCAGCCACACCTGCGCATTAGCGGGGGTAAACGTAACCTACCCCATGCTTGACGACAGTCTGGTTGCACTGTCTTGCCGGGTTCCCAGCAAAGTGAAGATGAAGGGTGGAGATTTACGGCATTTCTTCAAATCCGCCCTGCAAGATTGGCTACCTGAAGAGACTATTAGCAAGAATAAGCAAGGCTTCGGCCTGCCTTTTGGCATCTGGATGCAAACGTACAAGCCCCTGCGCGAGCTTGCTTACGATAACCTGCTCAAGCTCAAGGCGAGGCGCTATATCAGGCCAGAATTTATCGACAAGACCATCAAAATGCATCAGAGCGATCACGCCGCATACTACGGTGAGCTTGTGTGGATTCTCACCGTGTTCGAGCTGTGGATGGAAAAACGCTCGGGCAATCATATACATACCGCAGGAGAATCTGCAAAAGCGCAGCTGCCTCTTTAGAGCTCGTGCAACCAGCTAATTGTCAGTGCATTGACCTCGCTTTTCCAGCTTGCCCGGGAAAACGTGTGGTCAGCAGACGCTACCGTGTGGATTGTAATTGACGGCCTCGCACTGACTTCTCGCCAGTCAGCGTCCGTTGCGATGAGTGCCGAAAATTCACTTGCGGTAAGATCGGCCCCACTCAATACGATTAGCACATCGTGGGAAAACGCACGCACACCCTCTAACATCTCCTGCACAAAAGGTTGAGCATCCAACGACGACCTGCGACTCATTAGCATCAGCATGTCCCGGCTCAGTTCCTTGATCGTAGGGAAGATCATATCCTTGCGTGCCACGAGGTTGCGCCACCTCGATGCATTAGACAGGAACGGTTTGTAGAAATGAGTCAACTTGACCTCTGGTGCATATTCACCACTGTGGACCCATGGGTTGAGCAACACCAAGCCAGACACCAGAGGGTGATGCGGCGCATAAATCATCGCGCTCGAGGCGGCATCACACAGACCCCAGAGTACGACACGTGAAACACTCGGCACTTGCCCGGTAAACGCGTCGATCGCTGCACGTACGTCATCGAGTGTATGGTTGAACTCCTGACGTACGCCCTCGCTATCGCCCATTCCAGCGAAGTCGAACCGAAACGAGGCGATACCAGCCTCAGCCAGGCTTCTCGCCAATTGGGTAAATTGACGGTGACTTCCCACACGGTATTGCGGCCCACCCACCAAAATCAAAACGCCGATATCCGATTGAACCTCGGGTTGCGCCACAACACCCACGAGGCGATCCTCTCCCCGGTCGAATACGACACCGCTCTCCGTATATTCGCTCATGCGGATTGCATATTCTTGAGCGTCGCGTCTTCTAAAGCGGGATTTACCTCTCCTTTCACGACACGCCAAAAAGGCTCCCCCGGCACTTCAGATGCCGTCACTTTGACGCCTTGCCCACGCCAAGCGCGCACAACATTTTCACTGGCCATGCCAAGGCCCGCGCCAGTAGAGCGCCCAATTTCATACCATGACACCTCACAAGCGGGACAGAGATCATGCAGCCTGACACGAGCCATTTCCACCGCCATACGAGAGGACAGTTCATAGCCCGCAATTTCCAGCGAATGTCCGGCGCGCAACTCATCCCAAAGGGACTTACGATCGAACCGCTCGCCCTGACCCAAGCCGGTTAGCACGGTGCGCATGCGAAGGAACTGGTCGAGATGCTGCTCGCCATTTAATACTGGCTGCCACAACACCAATTGATTCACACGAGATAGGCGCACGGCGAGATCACAGGCCAGCAGAGCGCCCATACGCAGGCCCCATAACGTCAGCGGCGCCTGAGATATTGATGACAGCCGGTCAATGCCAGCGATGGCATCTTCCAGCCATAACTGCCATGACGCATCCGCAAAATCACCGCTACTGTCCCCGCATCCGGTAAGATCGAGCAGCAGCACGTTGTAGCCTTGCGCGGCAAAAAGACGCGCCTGGGACGCGACCACATCCCGGGACTTGTGCATCTCTTCAGCAAAAGGCGGCAGGAACAGTATGGAACCGCGGGGCGCTACGTCAGAGGGACGCAAAAGAAGGTGGAACAGGTTTCGCCCCTGATGCTCGAGAAAATCAGCGTCTATACTGTATTTCCTCGATCCCATGATTTATCCGAGCTTGGACGCCACAAAACTGGTCAGGCTACCCACAGTGGCGAAAACATCCGCGTCGATCTCATCGTCATCAACCATGATGCCATACTGTTCTTCGAGACTGGCGAGAATACCGACCACCGACATAGAATCCATTTCGGGAATCGCGCCCAATACCGGCGTATCCGGGTGAGGCGCTATGGCGCCCTCTGGCACGCCCAGAGTGGACTGTAATATAGCAATAACATCAGACTGAATATCCATAAACCAAACCACTGCCGATTGTCGACCCAATAATAGAGAATGTGAGTCAGGACCGAATAGCGCACACTTCGCTATGCTAACCCTGTAAGTAATTGTTCTCAAGACAGAATTGTGAACAACACAGCATTATCGGCAAGGGCCTTGCGAATTCTGAACGTTTGCCCGATAGTAAACGCTGAGCCCCGCACCGGCGCACTCTGGTTGCCACAAAACAATAATCCAGTCGAGATCAAGAAAATACTCCTGCCAAGCAAAAACTTGGCCGAGGATCTGCACGCTGCCTTTTCGCGGCACGAGTGTGACAATCCTCAGTTCGGTCTCGACTGGCTCGACAACCTTGTCCGCACTGCCCTGACCGGTCATGAGAGCGCCGCGCTTTACGTAGCTAGACGTGGTCCCGGAGACTTGGTTGCATTGCCACTAAAACTAGACGGTCGCACGGGGCAAGCCCATGCGCTGGCCAATTTTTATACATCTACTTATACGCCGGTCATACAGTCCGACTCTTCAAGACCACTCCTGGTAGCCTTGTTACGGTTCCTCGCAGATCGGGAGCGGTTTACTGCTCTGACTCTATCGCCGATAGACAGCCAGACGCCTTTTTTCGCAGAGGTGGCCGCACTGCTTGAGGACGCCGGCTGGACTGGCGTCCACCACTACGCCTGTTTCGCCAACTGGACGCACTCTCTGGAGGACGCCCCCTTTCAGACCTATCTTTCTAATCGCCCAAGCCGGCTCAGTAATACGATAAACCGCAAGACACGTAGTTTTTTCAAGCACGACAGGGGGCGCATGGAGGTACTGCACGGAGGCGAGCAAGTGGAGTACGGTATCAAGGCCTTTGTTTCGATTTACGAGCGCAGCTGGAAGACCAACGAACCCTTTGACGCGTTTATGCCAGAGTTAATCCGCCTGTCCGCTCGACGTGATTGGCTGCGACTAGGGCTTGCCTACTATGACGACATTCCTGTTGCGAGCCAAGTCTGGCTGGTGTCGGGTGGCGTCGCCTATATTTACAAGCTCGCCCATCTAGATGAGTATGCGCATCTGTCACCGGGAACCGTACTCTCAGCGTTTATGCTGGAGCGCGCTATCGATCAGGACCACATTGCAACAGTAGACTTTCTGACCGGCGATGACGACTACAAGAAAGACTGGATGTCTCATCGCGGGGAGCGCAAGGGCGTAGCCGCCTACAATCCAAGAACCCTGCGGGGCCGCGCGCTACAGCTTGGGCATACGTTGAAGCGGCGTTTTAAATAACAACCAATAGGCGAACACCGCCCGGCGTGCTACCGTCTAGTAAGCTCCAGTATCCAGTCGAGAATTGTTTGGTTAACCCGCTCCCGGGAATTCTTGTCCGAAAAGGTCTGGTCCGCCGCGGGAAAATCAACCCGTTTGTGCAGCGACCGACCACAGGCCGCTCTCCAACGTTCATCCTGATTAATTAACTCATCAAACTCACGGCTTGCCACGCTCTGGCCACTAACAAGAAACAATACAGGGCCTTCGTAGCGCTCCAGGCCTGCCAGCATGCTATCGACGAAGTTATCCGCACCCACGTTCGCCGCCTCATCCGAAGGTGACCTGACGATACGGGCGACACGAAGACCTGCTTTTTTCAGGCCCGCTCGGGCGTAAGCCAGCAGGTCATAGTCGAGACGAAAGAGCTTGCGCCAAAAAGAAGGTTCGCGCAGCCTACTGAGATAGTGGTGTTTCATCGCAGCCGCGTGCGTTTCGTGAGTAGTCACCCAGGGATTTCCAAGCACCAGACTCTTTGCCCCGGGAATCTTCCAACTGTGAATCATGGCGCCTGATGCCGCATCACAACCACCCCACAATACGACCTTTTTCACCTCCGGTACTTCGCGCTGGAGCAAAGACACGGCAGCCTCGATATCCTGCTCAATATGCTCAAAGCCGAGGAAATCGCCGCCACTGTCACCCAGACCTCGATAGTCGAAGCGCAACACCGCCACACCGCGGTCTGCGAGAAAACGCGCCGTATTGACCATGCCTCGCCCTACCCCAGCGCGATATTGCGGGCCACCCGCCACAATAGTGACTAAACCGTATTCCAGCGGATTTTTCGGCCGGTGCACAATACCCACCAGAGAGTCCCCGTCACAGGGGAAAACGATAGGCGTTTCTCTGACATCGCCGGCATTTAATGCGGTATCGCTCATGGCAGCAGGCTATCCGTGGCTGCCAGCAATTGTGGCGCAAAATCTCTCTCATGAATCAACCAAATAGGGGGGTCGGCGAAGGTCTGGACATCGACCGGCACTCCGGAATCGGACAACTGATCTACTGCCCTGCGCGAAGCCACGCCGATATCCTTGCCCTTTTCCATAACGTGTTCCAGCCAGAACACATCGCCCGAGCACGGCTCGGTAATGGCGGCAACGTCAATTTTTTCTATATCATTCAACAGCGCGCCTCCTACCTCGTAGCCAGCAATCTCTACAATCTCGCCCTCGTCCAATCTCTTTCTAATTTCCGTAGTTGTCTCTGGAGGTAGATCTCTTACCATCAAAGAAGCAACACGTTGCCGAAGCATCTGGGTGACATACACCTTGGCGGCGTTGACGGGTTGCCACAAGATGATATCCCTGATCGAGCCCCGGTTTTTAGACGCATAATCCAATGCAAATAAACCGCCAAGACGCAAGCCCCACAGGGTAACGGGAGCATCCGACTCGAGTTGCGCGCTCTCAATTGCTGCACGAATATTGTCGTACCAGACCGCCAGAGTACAGTCGGCCAGCTCTCCGTCGCTATCTCCCGTACCAAAAAAATCGATTAATGTGCAGTCATAACCAGAGCGAGCGAAACTGCGTGCCTGAGTAGCCACCAATGCCCGACAGCGGTTCATCTCCTCCGCAAACGGAGGAATAAATACAATATTTCCGCGAGACCCGCCACAGGAAAATCGTGTGGTAAAAAAACGGGCACCCGCGGGACCCATGAAACGAGGCTCTATTGTTACTTCCGTCTTGCTCATCAAGCGCGTATTCCTGAATTTACTAACAGCCCGCCCTAAGTGAGACGATGCAGGTGCAACTCCTCGCTGCAGACCATATCAATCTCAGCCAACCCAATGAACGAGAGAACACGCCGTTGGCCCTCGGGGTTTCCGAGATCTTCCACATCGAATATCCTGAAACGGTCTGGATGCAGTTCCTGCAAGCGCGCTGCCTCCAGGTAATAGAAATCCCAATACATGCCGATTGCCTCTTCCTTGGACGCCGCATCGAATTTGGGAAAGCAGCTGTCCCAGACTAGATCATTCTTCCAACGACCTCCGTCATGCTCCTGCCAATAATTATACTCTGTGTAAAACGGAGTTCGTGTTAACAAGGCCTTTATCCTGTCAGCCAGCCATAGTGAACGCCAGCGCAATATCGTGGACTTCCGCAGCCAGCTGGATACTGTTTTCGCCCTGTCACGCTTGATACAGACGAATACACATTCCGGCGCTGCCTCCAGCAGATCATCCACATAATTGAGATAGTAAAATGCGATATCACCCACAATATTCAGTTGTGGCATGTGCTGCAGTCTCTGGTAAGTCTCTACCGAGGAAGGCCTGGAATAGTCGATGCACAAGCGCGATCGAATACCCCCATCAAGCACACGGCGAAACTCCTCAACCGCGTTCACATGAGGCTGTGGATTGCCACTGAAGACAGCAGATGACGGATTCATTTCATGAAAGCAAAGACCACCTGCCTGACGGTCAATAAGCGAGGTGAGAGAAGCCGTACCCGATCTGCCGGAGCCCAAGCCGATCACGATTCGCTTATTGTCCAGCGTAGCGTTCACCGAATCACCTTCCGCATATGTCACTTATTCTACTCGCCGACTTGCAGCGCGATAACGCTCTTGATTTGATCTACCGCCTCGACAACCTGCTCATAACACGCCAGATAGACGTCCTGCGCTCGACCATAGGGATCCTCGATCTCTACCGATCGACTCGTTCCACCGTGATGTGCACCCAGCAGGAATATCTTTTTCGATAACCCAATGTCCATGTCTAACAGCTTATCATAGTGCCGCTTCTCCATAACGAATATGACATCGCTATCGCGCAGTTGCTGAGGCGTCACACAGGATGAGCGTAAATTGCCGAGCTCAAGATCAAACTGAGCCGCCACCTCGACCATAACAGGGTCTGCAGGTCGCCCTTCTTCATCATGAAAGCCAGCGGATGCCACTACGATCCCCGAGTCCTCAGCATATGCGCGCACCAAAACATCCGCGAGCGCACTGCGGTTTATATTGCCGTAACATAAAAACAGTATCGACCGCGCACTAGAAATTGCCGCGGCTACCTCTCCACTACTCCAAGCTTTTCTTTGTTGACCGCGAAATTTTAACTCATCGAGAAAGGCAAGCGCGCGACTGTAGTATATTTTTAGCATTTGCCCGATATCGATTAGTCCGGGCAGAGGATCGAGCAAACTCTGAACATCGTAACGATGCCTTGGATGGAGAAATAAACCAAGTCCCTTCAGCACACCAGCGGCATCCGGCACATTGACGATTCGAGTATCTGCGTCTGAGCGAAGGATCGCCTCGTACCAGTGCATATCGCGCGACAACAGGCGACAGTAGACGTTATTGCGATAGGGTGGATATGCACCAACCGCACCCTTCACTTCCAGGTCGAAAAGCATGGCCGGGAAATCCGCTCCTGCCGCGGCAGCCAGGGGCAGCGAACCCCAGAACCTGCCGTTGATTTCCATAAGACAAAACTTATCAGAGCGCGGATTATGCTTGAACTCGACCATGGCAACGCCATTCCAGCCAAGAGCCGAGATAAGTTTTCTGGATGCCTCGAGCAAATCTGGCATGACCGGCACACTTTTTCGTAAGCTACTGCCGCCCCCGGTGAGTGGCACCTCGTGCAATCTGAGATGCTGGAAAGAATAAATAATTTCCCCCTGCTTAGCTATCAACTCAATCCCGACTCCATCGCCAGCGAAATACTCCTGCAAAATAACCGGGCCAAATTTTAGCGCATGCTCGCAACCAGATTCCAGTTCAGAAAGATCAAAGGCATAACTGACCTGAAGCTGACTGGAACCACTAGCAGCGACAGCAATCGAACGTGAGGGCTTGATCACAACCGGAAAATTCAGTGTCGCGGCCGCTGCCGACAACTGCTCTACTGTCGATACTGTCACGCTATGTGGGCAGGGTACCCCAACCTTTTTCGCTAGCGTGAGCGTTCGAGATTTGTCTAGAGCGACCTCCAGACTCTCTCTTGAAGGCAGAGCAATTTTTATCCGGGAAAACTTTTCGATATTGCGCGACAAAGGCACCACCACGCGCTCGGTCACCGGGACAACGAGATCGTATTCGTTCGACTCAACATGCGCGAGCAGCCATTCGACAAACAAATTCGTAGACTGCAGTGGGTCTGGATACTGGTAATAGGTGTCTATCGCATTGGAGCGGCTCGCCAAGGGGCGCTCCACATGACCTGCCAGATAGACGTGGCACCCCCGCTGCGCCAGCGACCGGGAGACGGTCAGAGCGGGGATCATATCCGCGTCCAGCACCAGCACCCTGTAGCGTTTGCCATCACTCATAATTCGCCATGACCTTCAGCTTAGTTAGCACGTTGATTGATACCACTCGCATTAGGTACGCCCCATAAGGCGAAGTGTCACACGAATCAGTTCTTCGCTACTACTCCTGAACACCAGCCAGCTGAAGGCAATATAAACGCACATTCCAAGGGGGATTTTGTAAAGCGAGAAAATCGGCGATACGTCCGGAAGCTGCAGATTTACGAAATAGATGGAAAGACACATCACGATCGATGACATCAAAGCGGGCGCCGCAGCGCCCATCACCCTCTTGACCGGTAATTCCAACAGTCGGCCACCGCGCACTACCGTGACACCAAACAGGCAGAGAGATGCAAGGCTCCACGCTATAGCCACCCCCTCCAGCCCCATCGGCAACAAGACAACAATCGCCGCGGTCAGAAAGGCCAACGTGATCAGGGAATTGATCATATCGAGCCGGGCACCGCCCGCGGCAAGAATGGCAGGCGTTATTACATAAGCAAGAATTCTTACGGGCACGCTTATCACCAATAAGGTGAAAATACCGGAAATCTGCACCCAGTTAGTTCCGAGCACGAGCAGGATAAGATCTTCGCCCACCATCGCGACCCCAAAAAAAACTGGGAACACCATCGTGGCAGCAAATCGAAGAGTCGTCACAAGGTATTCATTACTATCGCCCGATATCGCATTCATGCGGGCGAAGGCGGGAAAGGCAACGACATTGAACAAAGGAATGCTCTTGGACATGAGCATAGTCGCGAGCTGGAGTGCCACGCCATAAAAACCGACTTCTGCGATTGTGAAGTACTTGCCTGCTACAGCCACATCGACTTTATTGTACGCCACGTAAAAAATGTCCGACATAGCGATAAAGGCACCGAAGCTGAATACCTCTCTCGTACCCTTAAAATGGAAGGACGGGATACGGGGGTAAGAAAGGATCAGGTTAAAACAGACACAGTTGAAAACCATAGTGAAAATAATCGCCGCTACCAACGCCCAGTAACCGTAACCCATATAAGCAAGCGTCAGACTTAAGGCAGAAGCCAACACATTTGACACTAGCGTGACCTGCGAGGTCCGCTTGTGGTCTAGCTCCCGGGCAATCAACGAAGAGGGAATCGATGTCCAGGGAATAAACAGATAACTAAAGGCGAGCACCTGCAGTACTAACTCCAACTCTGGCGTTGCATAAAAACGCGCTATATAAGGCGCAGAGAAAAATTGCAGGACAAACAGAGATACATTGATTAGGACCATCAGGCCCAGCGTTTTTTGAACCAACTGAGGGGTCAGGTCCTTGACCTTCATCAAGCCCTGCCCCAACCCCATTACAGAGAAAAAAACGAGAAATGTTCTTAACACTTCGGCAAGGCTAATGATTCCGTAATCTTCTGGCGCAAGGAACCGAATGACAAAAATAGTGGACAGCCAGCTGACCATCTGCCCGAGAAAACGCAACGCCGCAACCCAGCGGAAAGCCGACATCGCCTTTTCCACTAAATTTGACTCATTGAGTTCCTCTGCGGCCATAGTGTACGGTCTATTTATCCGGAGCTTTACTGGTTATTTTATTGTTAATAGAGTGCAGGACACCCGGGCCCAAGCTTTGCGGGCTTTCACACAGTATACAGCCCTGTTCACGCAGGCCTACCAACCTATGAAGCGACCCCGATTACATCACAGATTCTTTCCTGACCGATTTGAGGGAATATAGGTCTCGCCGGATCCAGTTTGAGCTCCGGTTGATCGGCCAGATACCAATCCGTAGGCCTTATTTTAGAGACCGACTGCAAAAGGGCCTCGGCCGTCTGCCCCGTTCTTTTCAGCACGCCCGGATGCAATTCCATGAAATAACACACTCCGCCTGCCTGTTTTATAAGATTTTGCCCTCCGATAACTGCCGCTAATTCCTGGCCTTCTACGTCAAGTTTTATAGCGAGATTTTTCCCCTTCAGGTTCTCATTATGCTGCACTTCGACGTCATCTAGCCGTACCACGGGGATATCGCCATCCTCAGTTTTCTCGATATAGGCAGAGTCAGGGACGTGGGGGCCCTCAGGAAAAATCAGGGTTGCTCCTCCCGAAAAGTCGGAAACAGCGGCATTAATCACGCTGAAGGGGTGTCCAGTCAGTTCCAGGTTCGCGGTGGAGTACACACAGTTTTCGGCATTGGGGTCAAAAAGGAGGGTTTTGCGCAGACCGGGGCACAGTGCGGCAATACGCATACTTACCTGACCGAAATAACCCCCGCAGTCCAACAGCACAAACTCATCGAACTGCTGGTTAATCTGATGAGCAAAATGCACCTCACGTAAGCCCTGAAACAACGAAAAATCTTGTATGTATAGGGTCTCAGGAACTCTGAGCGGAATATAGATAACGCCAGAAAAGTACTGAAAACGGCCAGCCCTCTCCAGTTGGTTCAGTTTGCCGAGCAGGGAGTAGAGGAAAAACTCGCCACGATACCCTGACAGCAAGGCGTAAAACGTGCGCGCAATACGAAACAGGAAGGGGTAGTCAGGCTCTGAATCCCCCGGAATTATATTCTGCAATCGCCTCCTCCCCGAATTTCCACATAGATGACGCTAATCACTATATTGCCTGTCATGCTGCAAGTAAATGCCGGAAGAAGTGGTTGACCCACTCTGCTCGAGTTTCTAAGATTACACCTGACAACCGCAGGATTTCCTCTCTCGGGCGCACAAGCGGTATAGGCCACGGAGAGCAAGGGACTATAACAACAGACATCCCGATTCCGTTTAAACGACCAGGGGCCACGTGACGCCAAACAATAAATCACCGTTTTTCTCCATCATCCTGTCCACCCGGGACAGGCCAGAACTCTTTCAAATCGCACTGCAATCAGTGCTGGAGCAAACATTTATCAATAAGGAGGTCATTGTTGTCATCGATGGCTCTGAAGACTCCAATCTGGAAGATTACAGAGAACTGGAGCGCCAGTACGAAGGAATCGCTTTTTATCACCTCCAGCACCGGGCCATGGGTCACGGGCAAAGTTACGCTATGAATACCGGCGTGCACCGATCAGCAGGACAGTACTTATGCTTTCTTGATGATGATGATCAATGGGCAGATCCAGAGCATCTCCAACGCGCATACAATTGCATTACCAATTCGAATGAGTCTGTCGACGTATACTATAGCAACCAGAAAGCTGTATTCTTCGACGGCAACGTTAAGGGAGAGCATGTCTGGATTGACGACCTGATCGAGAAGGTCGACCCAAAAAACCAGCACGTTGAGGACAGCTACTTTGTCGACGCCGCTTTTTTGCTGTCAAGCGGAGGTTTCGCTCACCTTAACTGCAGCGTGTTTAATCGCGACTTCTACCTGTCACGAGGCGGCATGGACGAAACTATCCGCTATGAGAACGATCGGGATATTTATATCCGCTCTATTGATGCGGCCAGGGTGATGCTCTACAGCACACGCTTTGTATCGCTGCATAACATCCCTGATGTCAGCAAGAAAAGCAATATGTCCACGGTCAGCCCTATGATCGAGAAGAAGCTCTACCAACTCCGCGTGTTGGACAAGGGTATTTCCCTCAGCCGCAAACCGGAGGTTGTGCGCTTTTGCTGCAAGGCGAAAATGTATGAACTCAAGCATGCCGCGCACATCCTGGCACAGAACAAGCAATTCCGCGGTGCAGCTCATTACGCCAGAGCGGCACTCTGCAACGGCTTTAACTTACGCTGGTTAGCGTATACCTTGTATCTCGTTGTAATGACCTGGGCTGGCAAGGATGAAACGCATAGCGAGGCACCGTGACACGGCCGTAACGGAGTAATACTTGCCTTCTCTGACAGACCCGCTGCAATTGCTCAGGGTTCTCCTACCAAAACAGCATATCCTGCTACTAAGCCATATGCGGGCTTATACCAGCCTGTTCGGCCATATTATCGGGTCGAACCCCGCCGTCTGCGGCTACTACGAAATGCATATCGGCTACTACAGCTGGAAGAGCCTCCTGCGACAGAAACTACTTTATTTCAAGGATGAAGAGGTAAAGACAGGATTTTCCTACATGTTCGATAAGGTCCTGCATAACGATCACGCAGTTTCACCCAGCGTTCTGTTGCGCCCCAATACCCGGACCATCTTCAGCTTACGTCACCCCAGGGATACACTCCCCAGTATCGTAACGCTCTACCAACAGGTGGACCCTACCAACGAATTCAATTCTCCCGACTACGCGCTGGATTACTACATCAATCGACTGACAGCCTTGAGTGACATCGCCGCAAACATGGAACAACCCTTCTACTATCTGGACGCGGAAACGCTCGTAGAAAACGCCGGCGCGTGCCTTGAAAGTCTTAGCGACTGGTTAGGTCTCGAAACACCACTCTCAACCCACTACGACAAGCAGAGGAATACATCAAAAAAGCGCTACGGTGATACCTCTGCCAAACTCGAGGCAGGCACTATTATAAAGCCAGAGGCGAACAGGGTACGCGCGCAACTGGACGAGGACATGATAGAAAGGGCCACGGCAGCCTATCTCGCCGCGCGCAACACCCTGACAAGTAGCAGTGCGGCCCAAAGCCTGAGCAACAATGACAAGGCATTGCCCGGTACCCCATAGGCCCGCCTTTATAGTATATTACTACCGTGTCTCGCTGCCTGAGTACTATATATTATGTTTAAATTCAAAGACTTAATAAATAATGCCGCCCTGATATCGATCGTATTCAGTTTCTTTTTTACTGGCCCTGCGCTGGCCGCGGATCCTGTCAAAAACAGTCGGCGCCCGGCACCCTTTGTGGGTGCAGACCTGCAAAAACTCACCTGCCGAGGCGCCAGGATACCCTTTGGCCCCTTCGACTACCGTGACCGCGCAAAATTTCAGGGCGAGCTATTTATTACCGAAGAGTATCACCTGACCCCAGAGATTCTGCAGCTGCAACA
Source organism: Candidatus Marimicrobium litorale (assembly GCF_026262645.1). Lineage (NCBI taxonomy): Bacteria > Pseudomonadati > Pseudomonadota > Gammaproteobacteria > Cellvibrionales > Halieaceae > Marimicrobium > Candidatus Marimicrobium litorale. The sequence goes on along the minus strand of NZ_SHNO01000001.1, from coordinate 195,745 downwards.
GGCGACCACCACCGCCGCGATAAATGATATTCAATACACCTTGATGGCATGGCCTAACCACCCCCAGGCTCTTTATGCCGCTTATGAATACCGCCTCAAGCGAAATCGAGGAGAATTCTCTCGGTCCATTAATGCCCCCAGCCCCGTTGAGTGCCATCTGCAACGCGCCATCAAATTTAGCCCAAACGACCCGGTGCCTTACATGATCCTCGGTATGTTAATGCATGAATTCAAGCACTACGACACGGCACTGAAGTCGTATCGCAAAGCCAACGCGCTACTCCCTAATGACGTGATTACGCTTTACAACATGGGTCTTACGCTGGTCGCTCTGGAACGCTATGAAGAGGCCGTGACGGTCGCGCAAGAAGTGTATAGCACCGACTTTCCTCTGCCCGGCCTGAAGAAAAAACTGGCCAATGCGGGCCATTGGGGTAAGCCAAATGCGAACGAAACAAAGGAGACATCTGAAGCAGTAACAGATCAGCTCACCGGAACAGGGCAATCAGAAGCGCCTTTACAAACCGGGGACGCCGATCTCGCGGTAATTCAATAGTAAGCGGCCGGCAAATCGAGAGGGCTGCTTATCCCAGGGCGTGAACCGCGGCAATTGATAACAATCATTTTCCCGATCACTGACACCCCAATGCGTTGATACCGCAGCGCGAAATCCGAGTGACTTGACCATCGCCACATGCTCCTTTCGATAATCCTGGCCCGGCTGGCCATTTGGATAGGCAAACACATCTACGCTCTGCTGCAGCATGTCCTCCAAGCGGGCTTTACTGTCCTGTATTTCGCGGTGGGCCACCTCGTCTGTCACGCTCGCCAATATAGGGTGGTTCACCGTATGCGCGCCGATGCTGATACCGTTTGACGCTAACGACCTGACCTGTGCATCCGTCATCATTAGGTCATCAGGCCGGCCCTCACCCTCAAACCAGTCTTGTATCTGTTCAACCAACTGCACTCTCTCGGCAGGATCACGGTACTTTATTTCCCCTATCACCCGTTCAGCCGAGGCCAGCCTGGCATCCATGTTGGCGGTATCGTGACGACCCAGTCCAAGTTCGTTGAGATCCAGTGAATCTCCCCTGAAGCACCTGAAAAACTCTATTAAGGAATCATTCCACATGCGGCCACCGTTGAGAAAGCCAGGGCTGACAAACACCGTTGCCGGAACTGCGTATTTTTTTAAAATAGGCATCGCATGCAGTTCATTATCGGCATAGCCATCGTCAAAGGTGACACAGATCGCCCTCTCCGGCAGCTGACCCGACTCCAGCTTGTCCAACGCCTCGAGCAATGACAGAGGGTGAAAATGCTGTCTGACCAGACGCATTTGCCAGTCAAAGATTTCCCGGGTCGGCTCGGCGGGCCGCATAGGATCAAACTCGGTGACAACACGATGATAAATGAGAATGGACAACCTTTGTTTACCCCGTGTGCCCAAGGCAAGCGGAAGCATGCGAGCAAGCAGACTGAATGCGGCATGCCTCATGCTTTCGTCGGAACCTTGACGCCGGGCCGGGATGACGCGGCCACTTTGCCCTTGGTCTTGCGCGGGTAGATTCCCTTGACCAACTGTGTCAGACCGATGGTTATTGCCATGATTCCCCAGGCAAGATCAAAATACTGCAAGCTCAGGAAAGCACCGCCCGCAAGAAAGGCGACAATCGACACCTGCAGCATACGGGCCAATAGATTATAGTCCGCCCGATCGGGGTCATCCTTGGTCAACCGTATAATCATGGTCAGCTGGCGCCACATACCTAAAATGACCAACAGGAATAACAATAGGCCAGGCCAACCACCATCTCCCAGCACACCGAAATAAATGCTGTGAGCGACGAATGCTTTTTCTTTAACCGTCTCGATACCGTATTTCATGTATTGCTTTAAAGTGGAGGAATTAAATCCGCCTCCAGTGAAGCGGTCATTGGCGACGGCAATGGTGAATTGCCACGCGGTGATACGCTCCATAGCCGAGGAGTCTTCCTTATACTCGGAAATCGTCGCCATACGTTCATGCCAACTCTGGGGCATAAACTGGTATCCAAAAAAGGCCATAATGAGAATAATAAATCCAGTAACAAGTTTTGTTTGTGATTTCCACCAGTAGAAACCACCCACAGCGGCGATGGCGATCAAGGCTCCCCGGGACTGGGATCCAAGCACCGCGGCGAGGCTGAAAAAGATACTCAGTGGCATGATTTTTTTTACCCATGCCTGAGGTGGAAATCGGTACATGTAAACCATCAGGGGGACGATCATGAGTATCGCCACCGCAAGTGCATTATTTTCCTCGATCTCACTGCCGGGCGGCCCGAACACGTGATAACCACCGCCCGTGAAGACGGTGAAAATCCCTCCTTTGACACTGAAAAAACCGATACAAAACACGATCATCCAGATTAACTGGTTCACCTTCTCGAAGTCTCTCATGAGGAGCATTGTCACGAAGACAATGAGCTGGATTTTTAAAACCTTTTCTATCGTCTCAGTCGCATATTGAGGCTCAAGACCAACAAGAGCACATATGATTAGCCACAGGAAGAAAAGCGCCCAGACAATGACCAGGCCGTTCTTCGGCAACTGCCTTTGATCTTTGTGTATGAGCAATGAGAGCAACAGCACAATCGCGACGATTTGCGCAAAAGGCATGTTGTTTGCGAAGCCCCAAGCCAGCTTGTGTGGATTTTGATAACTCAGCCACGACCACGCCAGCACGCCGTACCACGGATTACGCAGGATAAATGGGATCGTCCCAAACACCATCAACGTCACGATAATATCGCGCATCGCTAACTCCGCTTGTCGCTTATTTTAATGTGCCACATGACTGACAACATATCGGAACTTACCCGAGGCTTCCGCCGGGATCTTTTCAACGTAATCATATATAACAGAAACAGTGCTACCCAGTCTCTTCCTGAACTGCGCCGTGATTTCAGCCTCCATCTCACCTGTTAGAGGTCCCGTGACCACAAGCTGTACCGTTATCCTGTCAAGGGCGTCCTGGACAATCTTAAACTCCCCCACCTGAGGCAACTCACGCAGAATATAGATCAACGCCAGACCATGAATGACGGTACCATCTGTCGCCATGATAAAGTCAGTGGTTCTGCCTTCAATTTCCTTGAGTAGCGGCAGCCCACGGCCGCAGGAACAGGACTCATCGGACAGGCTGCCGACATCCCCTGTGCGGTAGCGCACAAAGGGAAAGTCGCCCATCGCCATATGAGTAATCACGATCTCACCGTTTTGGCCGGTTGGGAGCACATTACCATCGCTGTCCACAATCTCGACAACAATATCCTCTGCCGTAATATGCATGGAACCCGCGGGACACTGATGGGCAATAAAACCGCCGTCTCGCCCGCCATAACCGTTGGCGACAGGAGCACCATAAACCGACTCGATCGTCTCCCGCTGATGTGGGTAAAGACTTTCGCTGGTGACAAAGACTACTTTAATTCCCAGTTCATCCATCTTGAACCCTTTACCCGCTGCATACCGCGCCATTAATGCTAAAGACGATGGGTAACCGAACAGCATGCGTGGCTTGAACGCCTGAATCCGACGAATAAAGCGCTCCAGATTATCCTCGGACATCTCGAAGGCCGACAGCAGTTCGGTGCGAAGCAGCTTGTCCCGAATCAGCCGAACCCTATCCTGCGAACCCAGCTCAATCGGCGAACCCCAGATCACAATTTCCCGGTCACCGATATCGACATTCCACCAGCGAGTGGCGCGCCACTTCGCGGCTACGTCATGGCTCACCCGCTCCTTACCTCGATAGAACACCAGAGGCTCCCCACTTGAACCACCGGTACTGAATCTTTCCAAAGGGCCCGCATTATCTGCCTTCATACGCTCCAGGTTCTCGCGGATATCGGGCTTTCCTGTGATAGGCAGACGCTGCAGATCAGTGAGGGCATTTACGTCAGCTGGACTAAATCCACTATCGCGGAACAGATCGCGATAGTAGGGTACATCTCGTCCAATGCGTTCGAGGAAAGCTCGAAGCCGAGCGAGTTGAAAGGCCTTCAGGTCAGTTCTGGGTAGCCACTGGGATTGCTCCATGGATCGCAGAGCGCTCAGGGTGCTGTGGCCCTTCAAACGCTCGTGGAGGGGAAATATCGCACTGGCTACCAAACGGGTATAAAGGCTCATAATGCCGCCTCTGAGAAGCTACTCGATCTCATCCGGTACATCATGCCAGCGAGATATCGTCGTCAGCCATAGACGCCTGGAACATCATCAGAGCCCAAAGCGGTGCGCTGTACTCTCGCAAACCGGACTGGTGATCATTGACCAGTTGTTCCAGGTAGCTCTGGCAAAACATGCCGGATTGCGCGAGATTCCCCTCCAGCAGGGACTCACGTATCCGTTTCTTGAGAGGGCCACGGAACCATTTGCCTAGCGGGACCCCAAACCCCATCTTGGGTCGATACAGCACATCGTGGGGCAAGTGAGGCTCCAGGGCCTTCTTCAGAATATACTTACCTTCCTGCCCGCGTAACTTCATATTCACCGGCAATCCAGAAACCCATTCGATAAACTTGTGATCAAGCAGAGGCACCCTGACCTCGAGCGAGTGGGCCATACTGGCACGATCCACCTTGGTCAGGATATCGCCGACCAGATAAGTTTTCATATCCAGATATTGTATGAGTGACAGCGGATCATCAGCGGGACAACGGCGCGCGTAGTGTTCAAAAGTTTCTACCGCTCGATACCCCTGCAATTCGCGCTGCATCGCATCGCTGAACATCAGGTTACGCTGCGTGTCAGAGGTCAAAGAAACTGAATGCAGATAGGCCTCTACCGCAGTGCGACCGATAGACTCAAAAGTGGTCTTGGCGCGAAAAACTCGTGGCGCCCAATCCAGTTTTGGATAGAGGCGTCCCAAAGTGCCGAACACGGGCTTACGAATCCCTAGAGGCAAAAGATTACGCATTCGCTCTTCGTTCATGTGCCAGCGATAGCGCCGATAGCCAGCAAAGTGTTCGTCGCCACCGTCGCCAGAAAGGGCAACGGTCACACGTTCTCTCGCGAGCTGGCATACCCGATAGGTAGGAATCGCAGAACTGTCAGCGTAGGGCTCATCGTATAGGGCTGCGAGCGTATCAAGCAAATCAAAATCATCGCTGGCGACCACTCGCTCGAGGTGATTAGTACCGTAACGATCAGCTACCTGGCGAGCAAAATCTGTCTCGTTGAACTGAGGCACATCAAAGCCAATGGCGCAGGTGTTTACCGGATCACTTTGAAGTTGCGCCATCGCAGCGACCACCGCACTGGAATCCACACCACCCGACAGGAAAGCACCGAGGGGGACTTCCGACACAAGCCGAATATCCACCGCTTCGCGCATACGGGCGAACAGTTCCTCGCATAAATCCGCCTCGCTGCCCGTTGCCACTGGCTCAAACGGCACGTCCCAGTACTCCCGCTGATTGGGCATGGACTTACCGCGTTCCAGCAGTAAGGTATGACCGGGGCGCAACTTGTAGACGCCCCGATAAATAGTCTTCGGCTCCGGGATGTAGCCTAGCGCAAAATAATCCTCAACTGCTCGTGGCTCCAATGAACGGGGCAGCTTAGGGTGCGCCTTAAGCACCTTGAGTTCCGAACCAAAGGCTACCACGCCATCATGCAACAGCGAGTAGAACAAAGGCTTTATGCCAAGACGATCTCTGGCAAGAAAGACACATTGACGTCTGGCATCGTAAATCGCGAAGGCGAACATGCCACGGAAACGCTCCACACAAGCCTCACCCCATTCCTGCCACGCATAGAGGATCACTTCTGTATCGCAACGAGTACGAAACTGATAACCAAGGCCTTTTAATTCGGCTGCCAGTTCACCGAAGTTATAAATTTCACCGTTATATACAAGAGAGACCGCGCCATCCGCGCTGTGCATGGGTTGCTGGCCGGAAGAGAGATCAATAATCGAAAGCCTGCGATGGGCGAGAGCGATACCCGGCTCTAAAAAGTCACCTCCCTCGTCAGGACCACGATGAAACTGGGTCTGGTTCATCTCCCTTAGCAGGCCACGGTCGAACGCCTGATGTCCAGTAATGTCAAATAAGCCTGCTATGCCGCACATACTTTATCCGCTAATCTCCAATTGCTCGGCGCTATGCGCACTACAACACCACATCATAAACACTCATATAGGATGCTACGGTGCGCTCCCAATCAAAATCCCTGCATACCTTTTGGCGAGCGTTGGACCCCTGCTCCCGGCGGGCGCGTTCATTACCCAGCAAGGCCAGCATAGCCTCTTCCAGTGCGCCCTGATCACCTACAGGCACCAAGGCTCCCGTTAAACCATCCTCAACCAGTTCTACGTTACCGCCCACCTCCGTGGCTATAATCGGGCAACCACTGGCCATCGCTTCAAGAACCGTATTCGAAATACCCTCTCCCAGCGACGGCAACAGATATACATCCATCAACTTGAGCAGCTCTGGCACATCGGCGCGATCACCCGTCAACCAGACAACCTCCTGCAAGCCCAACTGGGCCGACAGACGCTCGATATCAGCCCGCAAAGGACCACCTCCAACCAATATCATACGCAAACGCTCACCCAATTCAGGGTGCTTGGCTCGAAGCGACGCCATCGCGCGAAGCAGAATCTGCTGATCCTTAACGGGGGTCAGTCGACCCACAGTGCCTACAATCAACATACCATCTAGTGCCTGCCAAGACTTGGGCAATAATGCCAAGGGCTTGACCGCATCCGGCGCGAAACGCTTGTGATCAACGCCATTGTATATCTGCAGAATGCGTTCGGAAGGAACCCCCACTGATGCCGCTAACCAATGCTCCAGATCGCGGCTTACAGCAATGTAGCGATCGATAAACAGACGCATCAGCTTTCTCAGCGCGAGGTACTTCCAGTTGCTGCCGTCCAGGTCAAAAATCTCTCTGCCGTGCTCGCCGTGTACCCGTTTCACCCCACTCAAACCAAGTGTAAACAACTGAGCCTCAAGCGCAGCGAGATTACGGCTATGAACAATATCAGGGCGAAGCTGCTTGAGACATTTTCGCAGCCTGCGGTAACAATCAAAATCGTGACCTTCACGCATATGTAATTCGATAATCTCCACACCATCGGCGGTGATACGCCGGGCAAAATTATCCGCTTCGGTGAGGCAAATAATCACGTGGCGGTACTTCCCGGCTGGCATCCGGTTAATGATATTCACCAGCCCGTTCTCCATACCTCCAGTAGACAGCGTATAAATAATATGGGCAATCAGCGGGCTGGACTCTGAATCAGTGCTCATGGCTGCAAACCGTTGTAAAGTGCCTCGCCATGCTTGTTGAAAAAGCGCTGCATCTGCTCTCGCGTCGCCTCCAGCGATGAAACCATCGGCATTGCAAGCACCACGCGGTAAATGCCGGGACCGTTTATGCCAACGCTAGTTTTCAGCTGCAATATCTTGGCTTCATAATTATTGGACGTGCTAACACTGCCAATGAGATACCACGACCAGACAAGCAATTCACTACCGCGCCCCCGCAGTTGCGCCTCATCGACCTGAATCGAACCGTCCGGGAGAGCGACGTTGTATTTGCCCTGCTGCAGCACGCGCTCCCAACTGTCTTCCAGTGTAAACAGGCCACTGCTCCCCACCACCTCCGCATTCTCGAAAAGGCCATCGTCAAACTGAACATACAGCCCCATCACCACACCGTCCCGCTGATAAAAAGCAGAGCGCTGGCCGGCCAGGCGCGAGGGCGGCAACCACCGCCACGATGACCCACGTACTGACGTCCAATCCCCCGCTGCGTCAGGAAAATCTAACGACTGCTGTTGCACACCTCCTTTGTCGGCGACCACCATAGTCGCCATCAAGGGAGCCACCGCTGCAGCAGCAACAGCAACCAAACCCGCCACCACGATCGCGACTGCGGCATCAGTGACGACGCTTTTATCCTGCCCTTGCGCAACTGCGCCGCGCGTCTCAGCCCGCTGATCCTCACGAAAAAAAGAGCCTAACCAAAACAAAACAAAAACAACGAGGCCAAAAAAAACCCAGCCATATACCAGATGATCAGCCCCGGTTGCTATCGACATATCACTTAGATGGCCCAACATGACTATAATATAAGCCCGCGCACTGTTGGCGAATACCGGAACGATCGCTGACACAAGAACAAACAGCGCTCGACGCCACATACTGCGGTAGGTGAGATACGCGTAAAGGGTTCCCACTGTTACTGATGCAATGATGTAGCGTACTCCACTGCACGCCTCCACTACAGACCAGCGCCCCGAGGGCAGTGTAAAAAACAGCCCCTCTCGATAAACTGGGATGCCTGTCATTTCGATCAGCCAAACTGTTGACGTCGCTGTATACTCCATCATGGGCGCGACCAAACCCTGCCCCATAGGCACGGCGAAGAACAGGAACAATAAGGGAAAAGCCAACATACGCCCCAAGCGAATGCCGAGAACAGACCATGTTCCTACAATAACCATTGCGACCAGCGCTAGCTGCTGCAGCACCTGCACATCGACTAGCGCAGCCACTAGCCAAACGAGCCCCACAGGCAATAGAAGCGCACTCAAGAAGAGATTTGGTTGCGGGCGCACAGTCGCGATTTCATCCCACCGAATATATATCAGCCACAAAGAGATGGGTAAAATTAGGAAACCATGGGCAAAGGTTTCAGAGCGCGCCCAGATGGCGACCATAGACAGAGCAGTAGCGTGATACACATACAACAATGCCAGAAAGAAAAGGCCGACAACCCACATGCCAGCGCGTGCATCTGCCCGCCCCAACACTGATTCTGCGGACATCTTTTACTACCCCAGGGAACGGGCGAGAAATGGGCCAACAAAATTCGCCACCGGTAAAGGAAGCTTGCCCCAAATCTTGATCATTGTCTGATACTTTGGGTTCAGGGGATTAACATCTGGCACCGCGTCTGAAGTCGCAAGGTAGTACTCATAGGGAAGCGGACTGGGTTCAAAGCCGAAGTTTTTCTTAAAGCTATAGGGACCAGTACCCGCCTTACTGCGACCAAAGTCGAACAAGCGATAGCCTTGTGCAGCGGAGAGGCGCATAAGCTCCCAATACATAAAATGATTCACACCCTTAATATGCCGTGCTTCTGCGATGCTACCGCCGTAATACGGAATCACCTCATCTCGGAAATAGAAATTCATTACACCCGCGACATCGCGACCTTCGTGCGTAATCATCAAGACACTGCAGTCGTCCTTGAACTTCTCCTTCAGAATGCGCAGATACTTTCGAGAGAACACCGGGGTCCCAAGGTTCTTCACACTTTCGGCATAGACGCGAAAGAACCGATCAGTTGACTGGGTCCACTCACTGACCAGGCCCTCCTTGATACCCTTACGCACCATCGCGCGCTGACGATTCGGAATGGCCTTCAGGTTCACCTCATCACTGGGGTCTATCCCTTTGCGAAACGTAAAATAAAGATCTTTCACCGGCCACCCGGTCTCACTTACTTCGCGATTACGCAACTCAAGGGCACCAACTTTCAGGGTGTCTGACAGATCGGACGCTGTTTTGCGCAACGCATTCGCTACCTCATCGTTGTCTGCGACCACCCCGCCGTATACGCAAAATGGCAGAGAGGCTAGCGAGTGTCCGAACAACACACTCTTGATCTCGGCAAGAGGGAGAATGCCTACAATGTCACTGTTTTCCTGCACACACAAAAAATGCGTTCGATGGCCGAAGGCACGTTCGAGAACTGTTTTCCAACTGGAAAGATGAAAGAATGTGGCCGTGTCAGAACGGCGCACGTAGTCATCCCAGCTATCCATCAGCTGGCTATCAAGGTTTTTTACCGTCAACGTCAAGTCCGTCCGCCTTCTGTCAGAAAAATTTCATCCATTCGGCCCCAGGAAAAATCGGTCAACAATTTCTCTAATCGACTATACGTACGATCCAGGTTGAGGTAATGACGAAAACGCGTCTTCACGCCCAGTTGCTGCTGGCGAGGCTGATCAGGGTCTATTTCCCATGGGTGAAAATAGAAAATACCTGACTCTCCATCCAATCGGTTGACTCGCGCAAGCGCCCATCGAGAAAAAGCATAAGGAAACAAGCGGAACCACCCACCGCCGCCACAGTTAATATTGCGTCCAGCCAAGGGTACGGTCGTAATCGGAATTTCGAGAAGCGCTCCACCTGCAGTGCTAAAAGGGAAACGTGGTGCTCCGGGTATACCATAAAGATCATGTCGGATCGGCACGATGCTAGAACTATACTCGTACCCCGCTGCTGCCAGTTGATCCCAAGCCCAGGCTTCATTCGTCCCGATAGAATAACTAGCCGCCCGGTATCCAATCACTGGCTCACCGCTCAAGTCCTGAAGAAGACTTCGGGTGCGCTCGATATCATCTCTAAAAGCTTCCGGCGTCTGAGTATTGACGCGTATGTGCTCCCAGCCGTGGCTGGCTAGCTCGTGTCCAGACTCAACAATTTTTTTAACAAGTCCAGGATGGCGCTCCGCCACCCAGCCAAGCATGAAAAATGTAGCCCTGACCTCATGGCGAGCGAAGAGATCGAGTATACGTAACGTGTTATCTTCCACACGCTTGGGAAAATTGTCCCAGGTTGCTCTGTCAACATGCGGCTCGAAAGCGGAGACCTGAAAATAATCTTCCACATCTACGGTCATCGCATTGCACATTCGCCCACTGTCGAGCGTTACAACCGGGGCACCCATAAGCTTTATCCCGATGCCCACTGGTGCATAATCTGGACTATGCGCGAGGCTGCGTTCCCATCCCAAAGGTCAGGCACCCTACCCACTTTTCCACCTGTCAACACGACGTCCTCGTAGCAGGCCATGATCTTGGCGTGATCTGTGCCTACGATCGTATTGGTCCCCTGCTCAACGGTAATCGGCCGCTCTGTGTTGTCACGCAGTGTTATGCAGGGCACGCCAAGTGCGGTGGTTTCCTCCTGTATACCCCCTGAGTCGGTAAGTACTACCTGCGCATCTTTCATCAGGCCAAGCATTTCCAGATAACCCTGGGGAGGGATTGCGGTTATCGCGGCTTTCTCAAGTATTGCGTGGAGTCCTGCCGATTCGATGCAAGCCTCGGTGCGAGGATGAATCGGAAACAACAAGGGCGTGCGCTCACTAACGCGAGCAAGCACTTCCAACAGACCACGCAGCACCGCGGGGTCATCGACGTTCGACGGACGGTGCAGAGTGACAACGCCATAACGCCCTTTTTCACAGAGTGCACTGTCAAGCTGCATGCTTGATAATGATGTTTTTGCAGGAATCGCATCGGCGAGGTTATGTAACAGGGTATCGATCATGACGTTTCCGACAAAGTGAATCTTTTCACCGGCAATCCCCTCTTTGGCCAGATTATTCTTCGCACTATCCTCCGTAAGAAAGAGTAAATCGGATAATTGATCGGTCAATATCCGATTAATTTCCTCCGGCATGCCACGATCGCCACTGCGCAAACCCGCCTCCACGTGGACAACAGGAATGCCTTTCTTCACCGCTACAAGCGCACAAGCAATAGTCGAGTTTACGTCTCCCACCACCAGTACCGCACAGGGATGCACGTCATCCAGCACAGGCTCGAATCGTTTCATTATTTCTGCGGTTTGCTGAGCGTGAGTGCCCGACCCGACCCCAAGATCTACATCAGGTTCAGGAATATGCAGCTGATCGAAAAACGCATGTTTCATAGCCACGTCGTAGTGCTGGCCAGTATGCACCAAAGTGGCATTCAGACTGGATGAGGACCCCGCGAAGGCGCGCATAATAGGCGCAATTTTCATGAAATTTGGCCGAGCGCCCACCACACAGAGAACTCGCTTTGACCCTGACTCGCCGCCCATAAAGCAACCTCTACAGGAAAATCCTGAACCCAATTAGAAAGAGATTTTCCTTGTACTCATTGAGACGCAACTCTGATTGTCGATCGACAAAGCGATAACCGAAAGTCAAGTTCATGCGGTCACTCATGCGGTAAGTGAGATTCAATCGATAGGTCCATTGTTCTGATTTAGCTTGGTTATTAAAGTCCTGACCAGTGGTGAAACCGGCTGGCTTTACGTCTTCATAATAGACTGATCCGACCAAGTTGTAGCGCCCTGACATCGTCGGACTGAAGGAGATTTCCCAGTCGGTGAAATCCGCTTCCTGCCCATCTTCTTCCCGAGTCTGTTGAGAATAGCTGCCAAACATCTGCAACGTTCCGGCACGTCCCTTGTAGACATAGGTAAGCGTCATGCGCTCGTCAATGATTACCCCGTCGCTGTTAATGCTGGTATCGGTGCCGATGCCATCAACAGCATCGCCGTCGGCGTCAAAGCGATCACCGCCACCACTGAAGAGTGGATCCCCACTACTGTAACTGCCCAGGCCCTCAGCGGGATCGTTGATACCATAGGTTGCCAGGTCACGCTGAAAGGTAATCACTTTTTCGTAGTTAGCGGTGATCGTACTACGCTGACGCTCGTGCCTGATTCTTACACGCGGGGTAGTCCCGAAAAAACGATCTCCTATGCCAACATCGACTACCGTTCGAGGAGACGGCGCCCACCGCAAGCCTAAATCCCAGGCTTGACCGCCCGTGTCATTGCCCTGAAAAGTCTGAAAACTATTCCATTCCCAACCGTAAGTGCCATTGACCTGCAGGGTGCGGGTCAGTTGATAGCCGAGCTTACCTGACAGCGACTTGAGCTCGGTGTCTTCCCTGGGCACGCTCTCTCCTGTGAACACATTGACCGCATCATCGCTATATGACGTGTTGCTGTAACGGCCCTTCACATCCCATGTCATGCGCGGGTTTAACTCGCCCTTGACCGAAGATACGACGGCGTGACGACTACTATCACTGACCGAATCCTCTGAATTAAGCACCTGGCTATAGGTATAGCGTAAGTCCGCTTTTGTATTCCGCCCAATTTTACGCGAGGTAGAGGGGCTTATTTCATACCGATAAAAGGTATTTGTATTACCGTTGCGATCGAGACCATCATTACTGCTGGCCCGGGCGGAACTGACCCGGTTCTGATCTGCCCGGGCGCTGACGTTAAGTTTCACCCAGTCTTCTATCAGTATGGTATTCATCGTACCCAGCAGGCGAGGAAAATATTTCTGCCTGTCATCAAGAGAGTCTCCAGTACAACCGTCATCTCTGAGGTCGCCGTCAGAGAGTGTATTGACCGTCACAGAGCCACTCAAACGCGCTTTCGTTTTGCTTGTCTCTACCGAGACAGTGCCGGACGGCGTTAGCAAAGCAACACCCGTCCAGTCGCTGCGTTTATCGTCCTTCGTAAGACACACGTTATCCGTATAAATCAGGCTTGGTGCCACGACTATGTCGCGCTCCCACTTGGCCGCTTGTACGCTGCTGGCAAAGACACCGGCGCCGAATGCAAGCACCAGCATACGCTGGCACAATCTAGACTCTTTAAACTCCATAATCATCTTCCTGAGTCCGTGCCCATATGCTCTGGGCTATTTCCGTAGGGAGTATCTGCATAACCGTAATTATAGTAGTAGGGGTTACGGCCCCGGCGCGCTCTGTTGAGCACCATTCCTACCATTTTGTCTTCGGCAAGATGTTCAATCGCCTGTGTCACCGCATACTGTGGCGTCTGGTCCGCACTCACAACAAATACTATCTGTCCCATAAAGCTTGCCAAAATCGCTGCTTCGGTTGTCAGCAGCAGCGGCGGCGAGTCAAAAACAATTACTCGATCCGCATCCTCTTCTGCCAGCTCAAGTATCAATTCATGCATACGAGAACTCGCCAATAACTCATTCGAATGTGGGTGAAATTTTCCGGAGGGAAGCACCCGTAGCGTCTCCATGTTGGTATCAAGTGTGAAATTTTCCGGGTGCGAGCCCCGATTTTCTATAAGGTCGATCAATCCCGGGGTTTTTTTCGGCACACCTAACAGCGATCCAGCCGTTGACTTGGCACAATCACCATCGACAAACAAAACGCGTTTGTCCTGCTCCATCGCAATACTCAAGGCCAGCGAAATAGAACAAAAAGTCTTACCGTCTCCCTCCAAGGCGCTGGTGACCATGATCAACTTGCCGTTGGGGACCGCAGGCGTAACAGAATCACCCACAATATTGACCAGCAGCGGTCTTTTGATGGTCCGGAACTCCTCGGCAATCGCACTGCGAGGAGCCGTGGGGGTTAGTATGCCGAGCTCCTGAAGGCGCCCGAAGGGAATCATAAGGGCTCCCTCTCCCGCTCCTATAGAAGCAGGCCTCGTTTGCACTCCCGCAGTAGCAGAAAGCGTTGCGTCGATACCTGCAGATGCAGAATGCGCCGGATCATCGGCGCGCTGCACCGTGCTCTCGGCCTCGGATGCGCTCTCAGCTTTCCCTTTACCAAGGGATTTAATTGCTTTTTCTATGATGCTCACAGTTGATTCCAGTTACCGTCCTTCGCCTCTTTGTTTTTTTTAACTTTTTTCTGACCTTCTTGCTGTCACTACTAGACGAACAACGTGCTTTGCCCTGCAGCCATTACGAGGAATACTACAGGCAAAAATGCAGTCAAACAGTAAAACGCCACAATCTCCAGACGCTCCCGCCGCTTCTTATCATTCTGTAAATTTAACCTCACCGACCCAAGCACGGGGAGACCGGTAATGGCAACCAGCGTATGCGGATCAATGATTACAGGCGCGATTAGAGAAACCAGCAGACCCACGCCCACGCCAACGACAATAGACCCCCCCAGTACTAACGCATTCAGTAACAGCTTATCGGGCTCACTGGGCATTAGCGGCACAAACGGGGGATCAATGACGCGGAAAGTCACAGAGCTCGCCTTCTCTTCCACATCCTGACCTAGTCTTGCCAGCGCCCTCTTGGAGGTCATCGTACTATGCGCGCTGCTCATCAGTCCGATTTCCCGTTCCATTTGCCGCAATTCATTCTCTACCCCGGGAATGGAATCTACCTGCGCCTCAAGCTCCGCCACACGTTCCTGCTGGGCCTCTACTCTCGCTTTTAAACTCGCAATATTACCGGTAGCGGTGGACAACGCCATGCGCATTTCCAGATATACGGGACTGCTAGTCAAGCTGGAATAGGGAATCGCGGGGCCGGGCATCTCAACCGCACCGGTTTTATTTCCACCGGTATTGCCACGCTGCTCTGCCAACACCTTTCTCTGGTAGGCATCACGCTCGGCGTTGAGGTCTTTAAGCAGCGTCCGGGCCTGCCTCACCTCAGGATGCCTCGGGGTGTACTTGAGGTTCAGATCATCCATGGTGGACGTAAGCATGATGACTTTCTGGTCATACGGCGTAGGTATTTTTGACAGCTCCTGCTCCCTTTTGGTGGGCTGACGCCCACCAAAAGACGGTTTCGCAGGTATGAACAACGGGTTGTAGAGAGGATCCTCACCCGCTATCTGGCTTTCGAGCGCTATCGCCCGGTTTTGTTCCTCTTGCTGCGCCCTAAGTGCGCTCTCGAGTGCCGTTCTCTCACGGTTCAGCGTGGCGTAGAAGCCTCCTTCAGAGCCAACAATATCAAAATGCTGCTGCTTGAACTGCGCAACTTTGGCTTCTGTTTCGACCAGATTGTCCTCGTATTCTTGAATTTTCTCGTCCAAGTAATCGAGAGAACCGTCTGCGTCCTCGCGCTTTCCACTGAGGGATCCCTCAATAAAAATAGTCAGCAGCGCCTGGGCAATCCGCTTGGCGGTTTCCCGGTCGGGATGCTGTACGTCGATAGTATAAAGCGACTGGGCCTTCTGTTCACCACTGTAAAGAGAAATAGACTCTTTTAAGCTTGATATCAATAAGGCTTGTTCAGCGGGGCCTGAAACCTCGAGGTCGAGGTCTGTCATACGCATAAGTTTTTCAAGATTTGGTCGGCTCAGAAGGGTACGGCTGAGCAAGCCAATGCGATCCTGCGTATTGGGCTGAATGGTCAAGCCTTGCAGCAGGGGCTTTAACAGGGAGTTGGTATCAACATAAACCCTTGCTGTCGCGACATACGACTCTGGCAACTGCCACACCCAAGCCCAACCTGCTATCGCGACACTCCAAGACACAATCAGGGCGAGCCAACGATGCCTCCAGACACCCCAAACAAACGAAAAGACCTGTGCAAGAATCTCCTGCATCTAGACCGTGCTCCCGGCGGACAAGATACTTGCTCAGAACCAGGATTCCGCGATGATGACAATATCACCGGGCATAATCGAAAGGTTCGCAGAAATATCGCCCTGTTTGACCAGATCATCCAAGCGCAGGTTGTAACTAACCTCCTTGCCGTCAACGAGACGAATCAAGACCGATTTATTACCGGCCGCATACTCTGTCAGGCCACCTGCTGCGATCATTACGTCAAGCAATGTCATATGTTTTTTGTAGGTGATCTGCTGCGGATCAACCGCCTCTCCCATCACGCGCACGGACTGATCGGGAACGCCCTCAAAGCCGGTCACCGTTACGCTGACCACAGGTTGTCGAACATACTCAGAGTATGCCGCTTCAACATCACGGGCCAATTGCGTCGAAGTCTTGCCACTGGCCTGGAGGTCTTCGACCAAATGAGTTGTCAATTTACCGTCAGGGCGAACCGGACTGGATGAGTTCAATTCGCTATTGCCCCAAACGAATATGGCTATCTCGTCGCCCGGCCCTATAATATAGTCATAGTCTACCTCTACGTTGACTTGCGCGTCCGGCACAGGTGGAAGATCACCGCCAACGGCACAGCCCACAAGCAGGGCCGCCAATACTGTCACCAAGCCCGCTTTCATTCTGTGCAGAGCCCGCAACCCGGAAAACACCTCTTTATCAATTGTCATCTAACACTCCTTGGAAACACATGTTCATCGGTGGCCCATGCGATTTTACCATGCCACCCCCCACTAAATCACTGGCCAAAGCAATATTGTGACAAACATCACAATGAAACCAAGCTTTATACTAATAATCACGACTTTCCATCAATAACGCCCGCCCGTACTGCGAGCCTACACCCATAGATTAGTCGGTTTTGGTCATTTTTTCGCTATTTAACGACTTTTATTATCCAGTGTTATGTAGACCGACGCCGTCTCGGCCTCGAGCGCTTCGTCCGGCGTACTGAACGCACCGACGCGAGCACCCAATTTTTCATCCGTTCGTTTGACTCGATCCTCTCCAACACCCGCAGCAACGAGATAACGCTGCACCACAAAGAATCTTGCCGCAAACAACTCATCCGCGTACAGGTCTCCGGCGAACGGCGGCGCGATATAGACCAGGGATGCGGACTGGTCGCGCAGTATCGACACGACCTCATCCAACCTATCCCGGGCGTCCTCATCGAGCACACCAGTCAGTGGAGCGAACTTCACGGTCGCACGGTAGGGTGGCTTTACCGTACCGCCGGGAGCGACCGCGATTGCGCTTTCGGGCTCCGCTTGACCGACACTGACCAAACCAGACACCATGCGCTTGAGGGCCGGCGGACTGACGTCATACGCGACATATAGTAAGGCGAAGAGCACGACAAACACTACTATTGCACCGGACAGCCGCTGCGGCCATGCGCCGCGGTTGCGCTCCGCCCGACGTTCCGGCAAGCGCTGCCTCGGACGCGCTTCTTCCCCAGTGCGGCCCGTTTCACGCGTCTCCTGCGCGTCAGTTCGTTGCGTAACCGCAGCGGGCTCGGCCGCCTCGCTTTGCGGGTTTGTCGATGACGCAGGCGCACTACGTGGTACCTCCGGCGCCGATATTGCCTCCACAGCGGGGTCTGGAGACACCGGCGCAATGATATCCTGGGACGCAGGTTCAACGCCTGCCTCCCCTCCGTCGGCCCCGGCCAGGGGAGCTACTTCCTTATCATTGCCGGTGTCGCTGACGGGCGGAGGTGGTTCGGACGCAGCCTCGACAGCGCCCACCGCCGCGTCTGCGGGAACCGACACCCAGTCTGCTGCTTCGGGAGACTGAAAATCATGGGGCGAGAACTCAGTACCCGCGGCGAGGCCCTCCGTCTGCAGTTCGCCGATCACGACTGCCACGTCCTTTAGCTCAATAGTATGGCGGTCTTCCACACTGCCCAGCAAAAAAAGACGACTGCATATGAGGTTGATTCGCCGCGGCACTCCCTCACTGAACTTATGGATCAGAGGAAAAATTCCCCGCTCAATGGACGGGTCGCCCTTCCAGCCCACGACCTGAAGCCGGTGCATCACGTAGCCCTCGGTCTCCTCGGGGTCTATGCTGTCGATATGACTGGCCGCGACAATGCGCTGGTGCACCTGCTCCATTTCCGGCCGGAGTACCAGATCGCGCAATTCGGGCTGCCCCACCAGAAAGACCTGTAACAGAGGCTGGTTATCCAGCTGGATATTGGTCAGCAAGCGCAACTCTTCCATGGCGGACGGGGAGAGGTCCTGCGCCTCGTCTACGATAAGCAGCGCTCGCTTGTTGGCGCGATGCCAGCGATGCAGCAGCACTGTAAGTCGGTGCAACAGCTCCGCCTTATCGATATTAACGGAGCCGATCTCGAAACTATAGGCAACCGACTTTAGCAGATCATCCGCTTGCAACTGGGTGCAGACCAGATTCGCCACGTAGACATTATCCGAAGAAAGACTTTCGACCAGATCACCAATCAAGGTTGTCTTTCCCGTGCCCGGGCGCCCGGTAATCATGACAAATCCTTCAGCCCGTCTGTAGGCATACGCCATGTACGCGCCGGCCCTCGCATAACCCTTGTGCTCAAAACAAAAATGGTGATCAGGGCTGAGACGAAACGGCTCGGCTTGAAAATTGTAATATATTTCGTACATTTACGAGGGACCGTTAACTGCGAACCTCACTTTCACAGACTTCACTGGCCTTTGCAAGACGACGAACGCCGGGTAAGACAGGACAGGCCGCATGCCATTGGCGGGTATCAACACAGAGAATCTGGCTGCAGGAAATCAAGCCCCAAACCATGACCGCAACCCAGGCTTTAATAACTCTAAATTGCTGTTTTTATTGATTTTTATTATGCGACGATATGTAAGACCCCCGATGGCGGCCCCCTCCCATATGTGATCCAGCGCGCAAACCTGATATCTACAGGTGACCCCCCTTCCTTGTAATGATAAAATGTCCGAAACTGGTTGCACCGTCTCATCAATAGATACAGTCGGCGGTTGCGACGGATCCACGGATCTGAGGGGTATTGTGTGAGCAACGACGACAATAAAGATAGCAGTGCAGGCCCGGCAGACAAGCGGCCCGCCGATGCGACTCACGAAGAATTACCCAGCCAATCGCGACGGCGCTTCTCGCGTACAGCCCTCGCCAGCAGCGCTGTGCTGCTGTCTCTCGGCAACAGGACTGCCTGGGGCCAGACACCCCCCGGCTGCATGTCAGTCTCCACGCTGGACTCCTTCAACCCCTCCACCGGTATGTTTCAGTCAGCGCCAGGCAGTAGACCCGAGCACAACGAATCACTGGCGGGAGAGATTCATTATGTCTCTGCACCCGACGATGGCAACTATTTTGCCGAGGGCGTTGTTGGGACCGATGGTACGACCGTCTACTCTACATGTCAGGATCCTGACCTACTTGATGGTATCTGCCTGATAGAAGATAGCTCCTGTCCCTAATCGAGGCAGGCCTCGTCTTCAGCAGGCCCTGCGGCGAACATACGGACACATACAACCTCTGGCTGACCAACGGGCGGCTCAACACAACCCTCTATAAATTACGGCTGTGCGTATGAAGTGGCGAACTGAATCGGAGGGCAGATTTTATGACCCAGGAGAGACAACCGTCATCTACTACGACACGCGCAGCGGTGACACACATCTACTAACCGCTTTCGCGGCCCATGTGCTCCGCGAAATCCAGGCTGAATCTCTGTCACTGGCGTCGCTGATCTCTCGCATTGCTTCCGTGGTGGAAGCGGGCCAAGACACAGACCTGCAAGAAGCACTGGAGGGGGTGCTGTCAGAACTGGTGGCAATGGACATCCTGAAGCAGGAATAGATGACAATTCTGCGTCAACTGTCTCGGGACGAGCTCTCCACACGTCTCTCCGCCGACGGATTACCACTCAGGATAGGACCTTACGTCTACCGAATTCGCAGCAAGCTGCGCACTATCGAAGACGGTATACGGACACTCTATAGTGATTTCGAAATCGCTACGAATGACGACTTTGTAGATTACGACATTGCCCTGCAGCAAAATGGATTGCGGCAACACATACATCGCCAACTTGAGTTTCTCTTCGATGGCACCACACCGTTTAACCTGATTCCCCTCGGGCAAGCCTATGCTTTTCTCGAGTGGGGCATGAACTGGTGCGTATCAATTCACGCCAATGAGTACCTCAAGCTACATGCAGCGGCCGTTGCCCGGAATGACTCGGCCATTGTCATGCCGGGGATTCCCGGCGCAGGCAAAAGCACCCTGTGCGCGGCCCTCGGCCTAAGTGACTGGCGCATATTGTCAGATGAGCATGCCCTCATCGAGCCTGATTCTGGAAAAATCGTTCCACTATGCCGCCCGGTGAGCCTGAAAAACGACAGCATCGGCGTAATCAAATCTTTTTCAGCTGAGGCCTGTTTCGGGCCGGTGAGCGAGGAAACACATAAGGGCCGAGTCGCACACATGAAGGCCGATCTGCACAGCCAAAGTCACCAGAACCAGCCGCTGTCGACCACTGCACTGGTGTTCCCGCGCTACTCTCCCGATGACCCACAGGGTCTGAGTAAACGTCGTCGAACAGACAGCTTTCTTCTGGCAGCCTATCACTCGTTCAATTATAGCTTACTGGGCGACACTGGCTTTCACGTTATGAAGAATCTACTCGACGAGGTTGAATGCTTTGATTTGGTATATCGAGATATGGACTGGGCCGTCGACGCGATGAACACACTGGTAGAAGGCAGACACGGCGCATGAGCTTCCTTTTGAAAGATGCCCTGCTCAATCCTCAGTCAGTCCGCACACTGAACAACACTGAATTGAATCAGCTGCTGTCCCAGGCTCGCAATTCACGTCTGCTCGCAGCGCTCGGCGTGCGACTGACTGATTCCGGGGTACTTGCGTCGCTACCTTACGCAGCGAGCCGGCACTGGACCTCGGGTGTGGTGATTCACGAAAAGCAACGGCGTGACCTGCACTTCGAATGCGAAAAAATTCTCGCGGTACTGGCACCGCTTGGGGAAAAATTAGTGTTACTAAAGGGGGCCGCCTACATACTGGGAAATCTACCGGCGGGCCGTGGCCGACTGGTTACAGACATCGACATCATCACCCCGGAAGCAAGCCTGGCGCGGGTTGAGGCAGCCCTCAAACAAGCGGGCTGGCGCGGCAGCCCCATGAGTGCCTATGACGAGCACTACTATCGCAAGTGGGGACATGAAATCCCGCCACTCACACACAGAACACGCGGTACAACTCTCGATGTCCACCACAATATACTACCACCCACATCAGACGCCCAGGTGGATGCGTCGATACTGTGGGAGAATTTACTCGAGGTGCAAGCCGGTGTTTATACTCTGTCACATCAGGACATAGTCATACACAGCGCCACCCACCTGTTTCACGAAGGAGAATTTCATCATGGTCTCAGAGACCTGTGGGATATAGACCGCATGCTGCGTGATTTTCCGCGGCACGATAGCGACTTCTGGCACAGTCTGGTCTCGAGGGCGCAGTCACTGGGGCTTACCGGCTCCCTCTACCATGCCCTTAACTACTCTGGACAAGTCTTCAATACTCCCATACCAGAGGAGGTGTTCAAATCAGCAGAGACACCGTTGCGTCGCTTACGCAAACCAATCATGGATTTTCTTTTCAAAAGAGCGTTTACACCGGACCCTATGCAAAATCGCATACCCTTCAGAGATGTCGCCCTTTTTGCACTTTACATACGCTCACACTATCTCCGGATGCCGCTCTACCTGCTGTTACCGCATTTAATTCGAAAAGCCTGGAAAAAGCGAATGGACACCGACCACAGCGGGCTGAGTGCAGGAAAAAAAACGGGTTAGGTGAAACGCTCAACGTCGAGCTTAGCCACACCCGGTTGCGCCGCAGTGGAGTGCTTCGCGCCAACCTATAGACGCCAGACGGAAAGGTTCTGCGCGGCAAGGCCCTCTCTGTCCATAACAGATTTTATATCAATCAGGATTGCATCTTCACTCATCATGGCACCGAGATCTTCAGGCGCCAGCGCCAGATATTGAGCATGTGGCACCGCTAAAATGACGGCTTGGCAGTCTTTCATTTCATCGAGACTGTGCAGCTCTACACCGTACTCTTGCTTTGCATCCACCGGGTCGGCTAACGGATCATGAACAAGGATCTGGCAACCGTATTCATCCAACTCCGTTAGAATGTCCACCACTCGGGAGTTGCGCAGGTCAGGACAATTCTCTTTAAAGGTAAGACCCAGTAATGCGATTCTGGCTGAGCTGATGTTATGGCCAGAACGCGACAGGTGTTTAACTGTTTGCTCCGCAATGGACTTGCCCATGTTGTCATTAGTCTGCCTACCCGCAAGTATCACCTCCGGATGGTAGCCCGCCGCCTCGGCGCGGTATGTAAGGTAATAAGGATCGACACCAATGCAGTGCCCGCCGACAAGGCCAGGCCTGAAGGGTAAAAAATTCCACTTGGTGCCTGCGGCCTCGAGAACATCAAGCGTATCGATACCGAGACGATCGAATATCAGAGCGAGTTCATTCATGAGCGCAATATTCAGATCACGCTGCGTGTTCTCTATCACTTTTGCCGCCTCGGCCACCTTGATACTGGCCGCTCGGTGCACCCCCGCATGAATAATTCCGCCGTACAGTAAGGCGATTTTTTCAAGCGTCTCAGCGGTATCCCCCGATACCACCTTGGTGATAGTTTCCAGGCGATGCTCTTTGTCGCCAGGGTTAATGCGCTCAGGTGAGTACCCCACATGAAACCCATCGCGCTGTCCACCATCACGCCCTGACCAAGTCATGCCCGAGACACTTTCAAGCAGCGGAACACAGATTTCCTCCGTACAGCCGGGATACACGGTTGACTCAAAAATTACTGTAGCACCGGGGCGCATATGAGCACCGACCGCACGACAGGCGCCCTCTAACGGCGAAAGGTCCGGGCGTCTTGCCGTATCGATAGGAGTCGGCACGACCACGACAATGATTGAGGCGTCCGCCAGCCTGGCAGCATCACTGGTGAAATCGAGGTGAACAGCCTCCGCTAACTGGGGTGATCCCACCTCACCACTTGGATCATTTCCAGCCCGATAGTGAGTGAGTTTATCTTCATTCAGGTCCAGACCGATCGTAGGACGAACGCGTCCAAATGCGACCGCGAGTGGCAAGCCAACATAGCCCAAACCCACGATCGCCACAGTATCCAAATCTTGCTTAGTCATTCACTTCATCCCAGAACATGAAAACCCGAGCCAACACCCCATCGCAGGTAACCTCATGAACACACCCTGTATGCGTTCCACACAGCACGCGCATAGCTATAGAGCCCGCTCGATCGAGGCCACATTTCCAACAGCGCCAGGCTCTCGAGCGCAAAACTGTTATTCACCTTATTATTGTGAGCACCGCGTCCCACTTATTTATTGGTAGCATTTACACTACCGGAGCAGAAGTATAATGTTTCTGCAAAGGCATCGCTATCGCCTAACGTGACGTGGTACTCGAATTGTTAAGTTTAGATCTAGAGCCTCAGGCCAGCATAATCGGCAACATTGGCATATACAGCTACGGCACCGCCATGCTTGCCTACGCTATGCTGGTTATTCTGGCGTTCATCACACGGCGCACAACACCTATGGGCATGCCCCTGCTGGCCGCCAGCAGCCTCACCACACTCTGGGCCAGCGCTGTAACACTATCCCTGTTACTGACCGAGCCTAAATTCGAGCTGGTACGCCTTACGGAGGCCGCACGCAATGCCGCCTGGCTTTTTGTCCTGTTTAAATTCATCGGACAGCGAATTCAGGGCACCGACCATATCCTCACCACGTCGCGCTGGGTACTCTGGTTTTTCGCCTGCACGGCGATCATCTTTTGCTTCCTGTTCGGCGCCGTCCCTCTGGCCGAAGACATTCCCATTTTATCCAGTGCTGCACGTAAGGCTAGTTTCAGCATTTGGCTGGCCGTCTCAATTCTCGGGCTCTTATTGCTGGAACAGCTATTTCGCAACAGCAACGAGCATGAGCTTTGGGCGTGCAAACACCTCTGCGTCGGTCTCGGGCTATTCTTTACCTATGACTTTTTTATGTATGCTCAAGCGCTCCTGTTCCAGCAGCTGGATAAGGAGGTCTGGCAAGCCCGCGGGTTCGCCACCACTATGGCTGCCATTCTTATTGCCACTAGTCTGAGTCGCTGGGAACACGATAAATCACCAGATTACGTTACCTCGGATGACGAACCAGGCGGCCTGTATCTCTCTCGCCATGTCGCGTTTCACTCACTGACACTTATGGCTGCAGGCATCTATCTGATTACTATGGCTTTGGCGGCCTACTTCATTAGCTATCTGGGGGGGACATGGGGCGGCGTGTTCCAGATCGTATTCCTGTGCGGTGCGGGAATGATACTCGCTGTACTACTTTTCTCGGGACGCATCCGAGCGCGGATGCGCGTCTGGCTGAGCAAGAACTTCTTCAGCTATAAGTACGATTACCGGCTTGAGTGGCTGGAATTTACCCGAATACTGGCCAGTGAAAATATGGATGTACCCGAAAATATCACACGCGCCGTTGCAAATCTTGCGCAAAGCCCCGCTGGCATCTTATGGAGCCTCGGGGATGAAGGGCGCTTCGATCTCGATGCCAACTGGCAAATGCCTGCACCCCAGAACGCCATGGAACTGAGTCCGATAGCGGGCTGGCTGCGGGAAAACGAGTGGATAATTGATATCGACGAGTGGAAACTCGAACCGGATCTCTATGGCAACCTTCGAATGCCGCGTGAGTTAGCAGAGATTCCCGGTGCCTGGTTAGTCATCCCGCTGATATTCGGCGAAAGATTGCAGGGTATGCTGCTACTGCGGCGTGCGGACCAAGCGAGAGATCTGAACTGGGAAGACCGGGACCTGCTAAAGGTGGCAGGCAAGCAAGCAGCCATCCACTTGGCACAGCACCAGGCTGACCAGGCGCTGGCGCAGTCCCGACAGTTTGAAGCGTTTAATCGATTGTCTGCTTACGTTATTCACGATCTAAAAAATATACTCGCTCAATTATCTCTGGTTGTTGCAAATGCCCAGAAGCACAAGCAGAATCCGGACTTCATCGACGACATGGTCGATACGGTCAGCAATACCGTTAACCGAATGAACAGCCTCATGGCACAGCTACGCGAAGGCAATATGCCGCAGAAGCCGGGCGCGTTCAGTGTAAAACAATTGCTTACAGCCGTTGTGAAGGACAGCGAGCACCGATTGCCCTCCCCCAAACTGGAGGTCGAATGTGATAAAGCCACACTGGAATGTGATCGCGAGCGGCTACACTCGGTGTTCGAGCACCTGATCCAAAATGCCCAGGAAGCTACTGATGACAGCGGTTATGTGACAGTTCGCGTCAAGGGCACGGAGGGGGCCGCGCTCATCGAAATCGAAGACAATGGGGTAGGCATGAACGAGCAATTCCTGAGAAAAAGACTATTCAGACCATTCGATTCGACCAAGGGTTTGACCGGCATGGGAATAGGCGTATTTGAGAGCAGGGATTTCGTGCGCAGTCTGGGTGGCGATATCGAGGTAACGAGTAAGCCCGGCGAAGGAACCCTGTTCAAGGTGAATATACCCTGTTCTGCGCGCACTCCCGAAGCCACTGCAAAAGCATCACTAGAGGAAAATCTTTCGTGAAAAACGATAAGAAGCACCTGCTGGTTGTCGAGGACGACAAGGGCCTGCAAAACCAGCTACGCTGGGCTTTCGATGGATTCGAGGTCGCCGTCTCTGGCGACCGGGCAGAGGCACTCGCGCTGTTTAGGCGCCTACAGCCGGGTGTTGTATTGCTAGACCTTGGGCTCCCGCCTGATCCAGGCGGAGTCACCGAGGGTATGGCCACTCTTAGTGAAATACTCGCCTTGACACCAGAGACCAAGATTATCGTCGTAACCGGAGACGATGACCGCGGCAACGCGGTGAAATGCATCGCCCTGGGGGCCTATGATTTCCATCAAAAGCCCGTCGATGCCGAATTACTCGCTTTACTGGTGAACCGGGCTCAGCATGTCTATCAGCTGGAACGCGAAAATCGCAGGCTCCAAACCAGCGAGGCAAACATGCCACTCAAAGGCATCATCGCCATGAGCCCACAGATGCTCAAGGTCTGCCGCACCATCGAAAAGGTCGCACCCTCAGACATAACCACGCTCTTGCTCGGCGCCAGCGGCACTGGCAAGGAGCGCTGCGCCCAAGCATTGCACAACTTGAGCAGCAGAGCCGATGGACCGCTAATCACGATCAATTGCGCAGCGATCCCGGAAAACTTATTGGAAAGCGAACTCTTCGGATACGAGAAAGGCGCGTTCACCGGGGCGGCAAAACAAACTCCCGGAAAAATCGAGTACGCCGACAAGGGAACCCTGTTCCTCGACGAAATCGGCGACTTGCCTATGGAGCTGCAGTCCAAGCTGTTGCGCTTCTTGCAGGAGCGAGTGGTCGAGAGAATCGGTGGGCGCAAAGAGATCCCTGTCGATGTGCGCATTGTCTGTGCTACTCATCAGAATTTAGAGGCCCTGATAGCAAAAGATTTGTTTCGAGAGGATCTGTTTTATCGAATTAGCGAGCTCGTTCTCGAAATTCCGCGACTCAAAGACCGTGAGGGAGATGTACTTCTGTTGGCAAAATCTTTCCTCAAGGTCTGGGGCACCCAGTATAAAAGTGCCGCGGTCGGCTTCTCACAGGACGCTATTCACGCTATCGAATCCCATGATTGGCCAGGCAACGTACGTGAATTAGAAAGCCGCATTAAACGGGCAGCAATCATGGCGGACAGCAATCAGATTACCGTTGAAGACCTAGAATTGAGCGAAACAGAAAACGAACCGCTGCCCTTAAATCTAAGAGCAGTCAGAGAAGAAGCGGAACGCAGGGCCGTTCTCAGAGCGCTTAACCATAGCGATCAAAATATCAGCGACGCGGCAATTTCGCTAGGTATTACTCGGCCAACCCTCTACAACCTGATGGAAAAGCTGGAGCTAAAGGTCTGAAACAGGCTCATCTGCGTGATCGCGATAAAAAACAGCGCTCAGTCAAGGCTATCAAGATAAGCCCGAACCTCCTGGCGCTGGGGAAACTCCGCTGTGGTTGCAAGCAACTTTTCAAGAGCATCGATCGCGCCAGCTCTATCGCCAGACGCATGCATGATTTGCGCCTGATGAAATTGCATATTGGCGTTGTCCGGTGAAAGACTAAGAGCACGCTCGATAGAGCGCTTCGCTTCGACCACCTGCTGATTTTTCAACTGGGCCATGGCCAACGTGTCCAGCACAGCACTGGCACCACCAGAAAAACGCAACGCGTTCTCGGCATACTCAATGGCATTCGCTGGATCATCCTCCGTTAGGAGTAAGGCTAAATTATTCAGTGCTGCGACATGCGCAGGCATGCGTTTCAGGATTATTCGATACTGCGCCATAGCATCTTCTATCCTGCTCTGACGCATATACACTTCTGCGAGTTTCTCCCGGGCAACTAAATCATCAGGCCGCTCATCAAGCCATACTCTCAAATAACTCTCAGCACTTTTTAAATTGTCCTCTAGCATCAAATAGCCAGCCAAAGCGACGAGGTTTTCGGTCACCGCGTGTCTGTGCAGTACCTTCTCAAGCAGGGCCTGCGCAATAGCTGAATCGCCGCGACTGTCAGCATAAACCGCACTCAACTTCATTACATCGAGATTATTGGGCGCTATTGCTTCCAACGTTTCAAGCGACCGCCGGAAAGCCTCGGCATCTCCCTCGGCCAACTCCAGCCGTGCTGTGGCGAGCGTGGCGAAAAAGTGACCGGAGTCCAATTCAATAGTCCGTGCCAGTTCTGACAGCGTTCGCTTGCGATCGCCAAGCAACGCATAGGCCTTTGCCTTCAAATAGTGGTAGTGGGCGACATCAGGGCGCTCATTGGTTAAACGCAACAAATTCACCAGAGCCTGATCATAACGACCCCGAGTGATTTCCCAGGCCGCCATCGTTGCCAGCGCATCCAGATCCACACGCTGCGTTTCTGTCATACCACTGACAATCAAAGAACCCGCTTCCACTTCACCCAGCGCGAGTTGATAGCGGAGCTGCGACAGATAAGGGCCCGCCGCCCGTCTGTTGGCAAGCCGGGTTTCCTCCAGGGTCTCCAGCATGGCCATGGTCATACCCTGCTCTCCGTAAGTCCCCGCCAGCTCCATTCCGGATCGGCTATTCTCTGGATAGTGACTGAGAATCTCCTTGTAGTAGTCGCGCGCAGCGTCGATATCGCCGGCTGACCGCTCAAAATCAGCCAGCCCACGAGCAGCATCGGGATAGCCGGGACGCAGCGACAGCGCATTTTTGAATGCAGTGATGGCCGCGGCTTCCCGCCCACTTGCCTGGAGGGCCCGTCCCAGCAGGTCGTAAGCCACGGCACTGCTGGGGCTTCGCTTGCGATAAGCCTCAGCAGCAACAACAGCCTCCTCAATCCGGTCATGACGCAAATGGTTCAGCACCAGCAAGATATCAGCGCTCTCATAGCCTGGATCCTCGGACAGAATTTTCTCGAGGATAGTACGTCCCACCTGCTCCGCCACAACATAACGAACAGCAGTGGCCTCAATCCTGCCAGGCAGGGCGGCAACAATAGAACGCCAGCTGAAATCCCCGTTAAGCCTGCCGCCCTTTGCCGGTGCATCGTCGGGGGCTTGCGCTTGCTCATCCGTCGAATTGACTTTGCTGCTTATAGCCGGAGGCTCCTCCCGGGGCTCCATTGGTCTTAGGTAGAAGATTTCTGGAATATCTGCAAGATCAATATTTTCAGAACCAAGGTGGAGGTATGCTGACGCCAGCCGCGCCCTGATCACGTGAGAAGCCGGGTCAAGCTTCAGCAAGCGCGTGAGCGTCGCGATCTCTTCGTGGTATTGAGCCTGCCGGGACTGTGCTTGAGCATAAAGCGCCAGCGCTTCTTCATCATCGGGATAACGGCTGAGCAACCGATGCATCAGGTATTCCGCCCGCGCGTATCCCCCCAATGATAACTCGAGTTTCGCTGCCAGCTTTGTACCGGTGGAAGCACCGGGAATAAACCGCAGATACTGGTTGATATGACTCAACGCAAACTCAGGAGTGCCCTCCTCCAGGTCAAGGGCCGCCAGATAATAAAAAGTGAGTGGATAGTCTATCAGCGACTCGACTTTCATCAGGCGTTTGCGTGCTTCCCCCAGAGACTGGCCTTGCAGCTCCAGCAGGCCCCTCATGAAACGCCAACCGTCATTCGTGACCACCTGACGCTCACTACTCTCCGCACGCTTTGTCTCTTGCAGGGCACGGCGGTAGTTGCCGCTATAAACGCGCATAAGCAAGGCATTTAGCGAAGGGGCCATACTGTTCTCAGACAGATCTGAAACTCTCATATAAGCTTTCATGGCAGCAGCGGGCTGCCCCAGCATGCTTTGCACGTCACCCAATAGGTTCAGTGCCGGAACATAGTTCGGCAAGCGCTTGAGCTGAGCCAGCAATAGTTCGCGGGCCTCAGCATAGCCCTGCGTCTCTATTACCAGCCTTGCTTCGGCAACCGCTGCAAATGGGGATATTGCCTCGTTCTGCCGAACGGCATTCATCAACTCGACAGCAATGGGCATGTTGTCTCGATAAATCATGGACAAAGCTTTCGCCGCTTGAACGGTTGAGCGCCCCTCTGGCGCGAGTCCATTGAGCGTCAGCTCATCCAGCCGTTCAAACTCACCCAAAATCAACAGGGCTTGTGCAAGCTTGGGCGTAACGACAGAGGGCGCAGCTCCCAGCGCGATAGCCCTGTCTAATTTGTTCTCGGCGTCCGCATACTGCCCCATATCGAAAAGGGTCAAACCGAGAATCGTAGTGGCTTCGATGTTAGCTCGATCTTTTTTTAGCACGGCCTTCAGTGCGGTATTAGCCTCCATTCTTGTTTGGCGACGCATCATCACAATCTGGCCCTCGGCCTCCGCCAGCAGTGCCCGCGCCACTTCCATATGCTCATCGACAGTCGGCTCGCGGGAGCAACCCTGACCCATAAGAACAAGCAGTGCCCATGACAAGCCGGCAAGCCCTGATCGTAATCCGACCGGGAGCTGCTTATCTCGCGAGCATGACATTTTTCTACGGATCAAACTAAAAAAGCCCGACCTACCGTTAATGCAAACGCGTTTAGACGACTGTGCATCGCAAGTTTTACAGGGCAAGGCATTAGCATCCCCAATCAATTGTCGACACCCAATAGATTGGGAATTTGCGCCGCGAAACCCTTGATTGAAAGATGTAACTGTTGATAGACCGCCTCGAATCCTGCCAGGCTTCCAAAATAGGGGTCGGGGATATCGCCGATGGCCTCCCCCTGCGCCCAGCTACCGATGAGCGAGATGCTGTGTTGCTGGGCGGGCGGGAATTCCCTGCACAACCAGCCATAGTTCCTTTCATCCATAGCGAGAATAAATCGGAACTGGTGGAAATCCTGTTCCGCTACCTGACGCGTTCGGCAACGCCGCAAGTCCACACCGTGACGTGCGCACACCTTGCGTGCTCGGGCGTCAGCCATCACCCCCGGACGTGAGACATGGGTGCCTGCCGAACTCACACTGACTTTTTTACCCAGACCACGCATCTTCAACTCCTCCCGCAGGATGCACTCTGCCATGGGAGAACGGCAAATATTGGCAGTGCAAACGGTAAGAATTTCCAGTGCGTAACGGGTACCGAACAAGTTCATATACAGGCCAGATCAAACCGCTCACTAGTATAAGCGGGCCTGAAGCCACTGACCAGAGAGCACACACTATCCCCGGTACCTAACAGGCCACACCCACCCCAATACTCGTGCCGTGATACGCCACAAGCCGATTCAAGATAATAATATTGTCAGGTGGGCTCTATCAAGGATCCGCTTTTACGGCGCTGTAGACGTCACTTTTCAGCGGATTCAGTGCATTCGTAGACAGGCAAATGCGATATACTTGCTTATGTCTGCGAACCGAGATGCGGTACCAATACACCCCTGATGGCTGAATTAATACACGAGTTCATATCCGAAGCTGCGCAGCGATCACCAGAGGCAACAGCCCTGATCTTCAAGGGTGAGTCGCTCAACTATCACGAGCTTCATCAACAAGTGAATGCCTTCGCTGGCGGACTCATGGCGTGCGGTATTGGCTCAGGTGAGCGTGTTGCCGTGTATCTGCCCAAGCAACACGAGACCGTATTTGCCCTGTTTGGTGCGGCTGCGGCAGGCGCTTGTTTTGTCCCGGTAAACCCCCTCCTGAAGCCGCGACAACTGGCCCATATTCTGCCCCACTGCAATGTTAAGGTATTGGTCACTTCCGCAGCCAGACTGAAAACCATTCAGCCAGTCTTACGACACTGTCCCGACCTGCATACTATTGTGCTGGTAGATGCGCCTGCAGCCGAGGACGAGGGTGGCATTACCCAATCACTGCTTACATACCATGATTTTTGCCTGCAAGATGCGCTAGGGCGGTCGCCACATCGTATTATAGACACTGATTTAGCGGCGATACTTTATACCTCTGGCAGCACCGGTAACCCCAAGGGCGTCGTGCTCTCTCACCGCAACATGGTCGCGGGCGCGAATAGCGTGGCAGGCTACCTGGGCAATAATTCACAAGACAGGTTGCTGGCCGTTCTTCCCCTCAGTTTCGACGCCGGCCTCAGCCAACTGACCACCGCTTTTTCCGTTTCCGCATCCGCGGTCCTGATGGACTACCTGCTGCCACGCGATGTCATCCGAGCCGTAGAAAAGTATGGCGTAACCGGGCTTACTGCGGTTCCGCCGCTCTGGAACCAGCTTAAAGATCTCGAGTGGTCGCAGGAGGCCAGATCCAGCATGCGCTACATCGCTAATACAGGGGGTGCAATGCCCGTCGCCACCACGCACATGCTGCAAGAAGCTCTCCCCAATACGCTGGTCTATCTCATGTACGGGCTGACCGAGGCCTTCCGGTCTACCTATCTCCCACCAGACCAGGTCGCTAAGCGCCCGGATTCCATTGGCAAGGCGATTCCCAACGCAGAAATACTGGTCATCAATGATTTGGGTGAGGAGTGCAGCCCAAATGAGCCAGGGGAACTCGTTCACCGTGGCGCTCTGGTGAGCCTGGGCTACTGGAACGATCCTGAGAAAACCGCCGAGCGCTTCAAGCCTTGTCCCGGCAGGCCCCGGGAAATAGTCTCCGAGGAAATGGCGGTCTGGTCAGGTGACCAAGTAACAAAAGACGAGGAAGGCTATCTGTACTTCATTAGTCGCAAGGATGAGATGATCAAAACCTCAGGGTATCGGGTAAGCCCCACCGAAGTTGAAGAAGTGGCATTCGCCTCAGGCTTCGCGACGGGCGCAGCCGCTTTAGGGATAGTCCATCCGGCGTTGGGACAGGCGATTCTGCTGCTGGTGACTCCCGCAGCGGGGCACGCTTTGGGTCCTGAACTTGAGGCAGCGATACTGAACCACTGCCGCGCAGAAATGCCAAACTTTATGGTGCCAGCGAAAGTAGTTGCGCGCGAATCGCTACCGCACAACCAGAACGGCAAGATAGACCGACGTGCATTATCCGGGGAGTATCAGAACCTATTTCAGGAAGCGTCCGAATGAGTGAAAGCAACGTCAAAACAATCCCGCGCCATGCTCCCATGAATCAGTTTGAGGTGGTGAATAACTGCCTGACGATTGGCGGGCAGGCAATCACAGAAATCACCAGCGATATAGGCCAGACCCCCTTTTATGCCTACGACAGATCTGTAATGACCGAAAAGGTGGAATCGCTGCGCCGAGCATTGCCTCAGAGCATTCACCTGCACTACGCCATGAAGGCAAACCCAATGCCGGAGGTGGTACAACATCTGGCGAACGAGACAGATGGCCTTGACGTGGCCTCTGCGGCCGAACTGAAGGTGGCCCTGGCCACGGGCACCGACCCAAGCGATATTAGTTTCGCAGGCCCGGGAAAATCTGATGAGGACTTGCGAGCAGCGGTTGCCAGCGGCGTCATAATCAATATGGAATCCCCAACGGAAATGCAACGCATCGCTGCCTTGGCACAGGCAACCGGCAGGCGCCCAACTGTCTCTATCCGGGTTAACCCAGATTTTGAGTTGAAAACCGCAGGAATGAAAATGGGCAGCGGGCCAAAGCCGTTTGGGGTAGACGCCGAAAGCGTGCCGGAGATGCTGGCTGAGTTGAGCAAGCTGCCACTTGATTTCATGGGCTTCCACATTTTCAGCGGCTCTCAGAACCTCCGTGAAGAGGCCATTATGGAAGCTCAGGCGAAGACTTTCGAGCTGGCCTACAGGCTGGCAGAGCATGCCCCCGCACCGTTGCGTTGGCTCAATATTGGTGGCGGCCTGGGTATTCCTTACTTTCCCGGGGAACAGCGCCTCGACTTGGCACCGATTGCGGCAAATCTGACTCCGTTGTTGGAAACTGCCAGTAAAAAACTGCCCGGCGCCGAGATCGTCATGGAACTGGGCCGTTACCTGACAGCCGAGGCCGGCGTCTATGTCTGCGAAATTGTGGACCGTAAAGTCTCCCGGGGAGAGATATTCCTGGTCACTAACGGCGGATTGCATCACCATCTTGCGGCGTCAGGCAACTTCGGACAGGTGATACGCAAGAATTACCCGTTGTGTCTCGGTAACCGGGTCAACGCTCCGGAACTGGAGACTGTGCAAGTGGTCGGTCCGCTTTGCACACCTCTCGACCTGCTGGGCAATCGAGTGGAGCTGCCCCCGGCCCGCCCGGGCGACCTGATAGTAGTGTTCCAGTCCGGCGCCTATGGCTTCAGCGCAAGCCCACGGGACTTTCTGAGTCATCCGCAGCCTGCGCAAATCCTGCTGTAGCACACCGCCTGCTCGTAGCAACTGCAGGCCATCCGCTGGCGTCCTACCTTTACAGGCACGGAATCTATAAGTTATTGATTTTTATATTTTTTATTTCTGAATAGTCTACATACTCTGCTGGCCCGGCGACGCTATTCAGGCGATATTATGAATCCGGTTCACACATTCGAGACCTCAACGAGCATGTCCCACTGCGCCGTGTTAGCCTAAACCCGAACTTGAATTTTTTGTGGATAACTCTGGTAATCCACTGTGCATAGGCGTTAAATGTTGCCCCGGCCAAATTTAGTACGAGCCGGGACCACTATAAAAAAAGCCATACTTGTCCACCCGGCCTTTCTCTAGCTGGACAGCCTCGGGACACCGTATGCAACTGGAGGGATTCGGGACCACATATGGCAACGGTCAGGGTTTTCAACCATCACGTTCACACGTCCTTCTATTGGCTCGTCCTTGCCGATATGTTGCTATTCATCCTCTCGCTCTACGCGGGGACTTATATTCACTGCATGATCGAGGCAGACCAGACCAATTTTTACACTCTCCTGCCGCTGATTCCTGGCCGCGCCCTGACCTTCAGCGTTTCGACCACGGTCTGCCTGTTCGCTATGGGCCTATACGAACCCCGCATGCGAGAGGGCCGCGCCGGCGTGCTCCTGCGCTCACTTGGGGGCTTTGTAGTTGCCAGCGTGATCGTGTACAGCGTCTTTATTTTTTTACCCGATGCTGAACTGTGGGGAGAGGTGCTGGTCTACGCTGTTTTAGTTGCTTTCATCACCAATCTAGTCACGCGACTGACGTTTAGCAACGTGACAGACCTCGAGCAATTTAAAAATCGCGTGCTGGTTTATGGCTCCGGCGCTGCGGCCTCCACCATCAGCAGTTCCATGCGCCGCAAATCCGACCGCCAGGGCTTCACTATTGTTGGGTTCGTTCGAGTAGAGGGCGAGGAACCCAAGGTCATCAACGAGCGCATCATCAACTTACGTCAGCCTCTCGCGGCGTACGCCCAACAGATCGAAATAGACCAAATCGTCGTGGCACTCGATAATCAGCGGGATCAGGCGCCCACTGATGAGTTTTTCAAATGCCGACTGCAAGGCGTCAAAGTACTCAATTTAGTCAATTTTTTTGAACGCGAAGCGGGCAAAATCCTGGTGGATTTCGCCACCCCCGGCTGGATGACGCTAACAGAAGATCTGCGCAGCAATGTGTCAACCAGTGTAACCAAACGCGCGTTTGATATCTTTGCAAGCCTTGGCTTACTCGGGGCCACCTGGCCCCTCATGCTGGCAACAACCATTGCAATCTGGCTTGAGGATGGATTCCAATCCCCCATATTTTTTAGTCAAGAAAGGATCGGCCTCGGTGGCAAAGCCTTTAAAGTGATAAAGTTTCGCAGCATGCGCGTAGACGCCGAGGGCGATGGCAAGGCGCGCTGGGCAACCAAAAACGATAGCCGCATCACTAGAGTAGGGGCTTTCATTCGGCGCACCCGTATCGATGAACTGCCTCAAATATTTAACGTGCTCTCGGGTGAGATGTCGTTCATAGGCCCACGCCCGGAGAGACCCGAGTTTGTCCAGCAACTGGCTGAACAAATTCCCTACTACAATTCGCGCCACGCGGTGAAGCCGGGCATCACGGGATGGGCCCAGTTGTGTTATCCCTACGGCGCTTCCGAAGAAGACGCTCGCCAGAAACTGCAGTTCGATCTGTACTATGTGAAAAATCAGAGTCTTTTTTTAGACCTAATGGTCGCGCTTAGCACGGTTGAGGTAGTCGTATTCGGTAAGGGTGCGCGCTAACCCATTTGTGTCAGGATTTTATACACTTCTCACTTGTGACACCCCTTTGCCAGAGCTACCATAGCCCGCACGCCATATTTACGACCCATGGGTCGGAGGTGTTAGCGAAACCGGCATAATATTTGCTTGCTTTGTTACACATCGACGGTAAAGAGATTAGGGGGCTACAGCAATAATGGATATGCTGCTGATCATATTGGGCACCATGGGATTCATGGCAATCCTCGGCTCTACCTACGTTTTTATCATGGCCGCGAGAAACTACGTCTCCGATGACCAAACGCCCTTCCTCAACAAGTCTCAGGCTATAAATCGTCGCTTACGGGTGGAAAGAAACCCGGCCGATCGTCGCAATGGCAGACAGGTAACCTTTCCCCTCACCGTCAATGGCATTCTGATTCCAAATGATCGCCGCTTTATGTCGGACCGCCGTCTTGCGGCAGCCTGACGGATAGCTCCCCACCCTATCCAATCTCGCTACTTTTCGCGTAACTGGTTGTTTTTCAGCCAGAAACCGTTAGTGTAAATGACAAACTGCAGTACCATTGTTGCGGCGATCAGCATTCGCTGTCAACGGGAGCCTCCGTCGGTGACAACCGTCCCGACCACGGCGGCAGGGACGCACAGACGACATGACAGTGGCAGGCAAAATTAATTCCCTCGTTCTTTCAGTCGCTATCGCTGCGACTGTGCTGTTGTCAGCCAATACACTACACCGGGAGTACTCGCTTTCCCGGAATCTTGCACTTTCTAACACTGCCGAGCGAGCACAAAGCCTGCCCCAGTTGCAATTGGGTGTCTATTATCGGGACCGCTCTCTACTGCGCTTCGCACTGTCCAAGCTCGTCAAAGGCCGACCATACCTGAGCTTCGCCAGGGTGGTCGATGATCGCGGCAGGACATTGAGCGAGCTCTACCCTGGGACAATAGCTGAAACCGCTCCACCAAGCCTCGAATCGATGCGCGGCACCCTGCCGGTCGCCGAGATTGGCTTATCAACGAATCAGCAGTCCCACGGTAACGTTTCTCAATGGTGGATGATTTCAGGCATCGATAAAATCTGGGATCTCACGATACCCATTATGTCTGCCATAAATCCTACCGCTGCCACCGTCAACGAAGCAGAATTCAGCAAAACACTGATTAACGCCGATAGCGCAGGTAGCCTACACGTCATTGGCTATGTTCATCTCGGGTTAAGCCGTGCACAATTGATACGCCAGCTCCTTCCCAGTGGCGCAACAGTGCTGGCGATAGCCGCGCTCTTTATCCTCCTCTGCGCCATAATCAGCCGCTATGTCACTCGCCGTATCACAGCGCCTTTTTCCGTCGTAAAACGTATGGCGGACGACATTGCCGCTGGGCACGCGGTGAAGTACGAGGGTGTCGAGAACAGCGGCGAGTTCAAAGAGATCGTCTCGGTGCTAAACCGTATGGTCGGGGGTCTACACCACTATAAGACACGCATGGATGTCGATCACCAACTGCTCAGTATGAAAGTCGAGGAACGCACCTCGCAATTATCCAAGCGTAACGAAGAACTCAATCAGGCAGTAAAAGAAGTCACTGAGACCAAGGACAGGCTGCGTCACATGGCCTATTACGACAGCCTCACCGACCTACCCAATCGTCGGTTATTTATCGAAAAGCTGGATGTGCTACTTAAGTTGGCTAAAAGGAACGAGGAGATGCTATCTCTTCTGTTCCTTGATCTGGATAATTTCAAACGCATAAACGACTCACTGGGACACAGCGCCGGGGACCTGTTGCTCCGCGAAGTTTCCGCGCGCCTCTCTCTCTGCATCAGAGAAAGCGATCTGCTGGCACACTACATGGACTCGGAATCACGTATCAGTATCTCGAGATTGGGAGGCGATGAATTCACCGTCGTGCTAAACCGACTTGACCGGGCTGAGTCAGCGGGCATAGTTGCCCTGCGCATCATTGAGACATTGAGCCAACCCATGACTATCGACGGACATGATCTGGTGGTCACCCCAAGCATCGGAATTGCCATCGCGCCTGATCATGCAGAAACCGTGGAAGAACTCATGAAGGCTGCCGACAAGGCAATGTATCACTGCAAAACATCTGGCAAAAATAAATACCTGTTTTATGAAAAAAGCATGGAGGCGGCAAGTGCTGATCGCCTTGAAATGGAAAACGAACTGCGCCGGGCCATTGAAAACGGCGAGTTATTGCTGCATTACCAGCCTCAGGTAGATACCTTAACCGGAGAAGTCTCGGGTGCCGAAGCCCTGATGCGCTGGAATCACCCGAAGCTGGGTATGGTATCGCCGTTCAAGTTCATCCCCCTGGCAGAGGAAATAGGCCTGATCGTGGAACTTGGACAGTGGGGTCTGGAAGAAGCATGCCGGCAGATGGTGGAATTACAAGCCCTGGGCATCAATCTGCCACAGGTCTCGGTCAATGTTTCTGCGCTGCAGTTTAGCGTCTCCTTTGTCGATAAAGTTTCGGAGGTACTGGCCAGTACAGGGCTGCATCCCAGACGACTTCAGCTCGAACTCACGGAGGGTATTATGATGGATGACACCGCAGCCACGATTAGTGCCCTGTCCACGCTTAAGAAAATGGGGGTAGAACTCTCCATGGACGATTTCGGTACCGGCTACTCCTCTCTCAGCTATCTCAGCAGGCTGCCTCTGGATGAGCTTAAAATTGATCGAAGTTTCGTTATCGAAATAGACAAGAGTGAGAACGACGCCAATCTCGCCATCGCGATAATCGCCATGGCCAGAAGCATGGGACTCAAGCTCGTCGCCGAGGGCGTCGAAACACATGAGCAGTATCATTTTTTAAGAAACCATGGCGCGAGCGTAATCCAGGGATACTTGTTCAGCAAACCGGTGCCCTTCGAGGAGTTTAAAAACTTACTGGCGCCGGGCGCATTCAAACCGCAAATTGAGCAAATTGGCAACGGCTACGCAGTGTAGGTTTCCGTGCTCGACACTCGCCCGCGCAGTCCTGCTTCGGCTTTGATTGAGACGCGTTATTTACACGCCTACTGGGGTATACTCCGGTAGACATTCTCTCAATTACTCTCTTCCCGGTAGTTTATGGCATGGGCCTGAAAATTTCGAATTACATCAGTATTCCCGACGAGGAAATTCGATTTCGCGCTATTCGTGCACAGGGTGCCGGCGGCCAGAACGTCAACAAAGTATCTACGGCGATTCACCTGCGCTTTGACGTACAGTCATCTTCCTTACCAGAACGATACAAGCACAAGCTGTTGGAGTTGAGTGATCAGCGCCTGAATACAGACGGGGAGATTGTGATCAAAGCACAGCGCTACCGGAGCCAGGAAAAAAACAGGGCGGATGCGCTTGCGCGCCTGGCAGAGCTAATCAACGATACCATTAAAGTAGAAAAACGTCGGAGACCAACAAAGCCCACCCGCGGCAGCAAGCAACGCAGGATGGACAAGAAAACCCAGCGTGGAAAACTCAAGACACAGCGCGGCAGGATAGACTACTAGACAGCTTGTTCTCACAGACGGAATAAACGCATGAACAACTTTAGTGCCAGCAATAAACAATTCGTGGAAAACTTCTTCGCTGCATTGAATCGCGGTGACGTAGAGCATATCGTAAACAGCTACCATGAAGAGGGTAGCCTGCAAACCATGGGCAATACACTTATATCCGGCACGTATAGTCGCGAACAGGTTGCAGACAGCGCCGGAGGAATATTTGATGTCTTTCCAAATGGATTAGAATTTGAAATCACTGGCCTGGTCGTCGACGAACACAAAGCCGCAGTTGAGGCTACAAGCAAAGGCGAACATATATCGGGGGAGACTTACTCTAACGAGTATCATTTCTTGTTTATATTCAAAGACAGCAAACTCTTACGCTTGAAAGAGTATATGGATACCGAGCGAGTAACCGATATACTTTGCGGTGGCCAACGTCCCGAGGCGTGACTAAAATCTTTATGAAATTGGCGTGAGGAAAAACCCGATGGATCGTCGAGATGTTTTGAAAAGTGCCGCATTGAGCGGCCTCGTGGGTTCGCTGCTGGCCCCAAGCTTGCAGGCAGTCGCGGCAGATAACCCTGATAGTGAGGCGGCGGCGGCACTGAAAGAACTACAAAAAGCGATTAACGAGCTGGAAGCAGCTTTCTCCAGCCCCGAGTGGAAACTGCGCACACGACAGGATTTCGCTGAAGCACGGCGTGTGCTGCTGCACGTCTTGATGCATGGTTTGCAATGCTGGCTGGAAGCAGACCCATCAAGACCGTTCTTTACTCCCTTCATCAACCAGCATAAGAAAATGTTGGGCGATAACCCGGATGCACGGTATTTCTCTGCAGTGATTAATGACCAGCATAGCTACCGAATCAGTGGCAATCTGGCTGGAGCCACCTATACCAGCTTCACTCTGGAGCTGGGCGCTGATACGAGCGGTGACGGTATAGGTTCTACGCTAAACGATACCGAGTTCAAAGCAGACGAGCATGGCAACTATGAAATAATTGTCAGCGCGGTGGAACAAGATGGTAACTGGTTACCCATGACGCAGGGCGCGTCCAGCATCACCTCAAGGCACTACTATGAGCGAGAAAACAGCATAAATAATGATCGACTGCACCATATTCCCATCGACATTGAGTGCCTGCAAACAACCGCGCCTCGGGTGTCACCCAACGATAGCGATATTGCCGAGGGCATTCAGCGGGTAACTACTTTTGTAAGGGGCAACGTCATCACGATGAACGCAAAGAACAGCCCCTCCTGGGTATCTCGTATTCCCAACCAGTTCACACCGCCGATCAAAGATGACAGTCACACATCCATTACTTACGCTGCAAGGGATAACGTCTACAGCATGGCTCCCTTTGTCCTCGGGCCAGACCAGGCGCTAGTTATAAGAGGGCGTTTTCCAACCTGTCGCTTCTCCAACGTGGTGTTGTTTAACCGCTTCCTGCAAACCCTGGACTATGAAGAGCGCACAGTATCGCTCAACAGGGCACAGACCGTGTTGGAGGATGATGGCAGCTTTTCTATGATCATCGCGCACAAAGATCCGGGCAGACCCAACTGGCTAGACACGGAAGGCCGTCCTTACGGCATCGTATTCTGGCGCTTCCAATTGCCCAAGGGAGATATCCAACCTCTGGTAACCGAGGTTATTAGTCTGGCGTAAGACACGCACCGCCCGCAGCATTGCTCAGCCAAAGCACAGAATTAACGATCAACCTTTGCACATTCGGACGC
Source organism: Candidatus Marimicrobium litorale (assembly GCF_026262645.1). Lineage (NCBI taxonomy): Bacteria > Pseudomonadati > Pseudomonadota > Gammaproteobacteria > Cellvibrionales > Halieaceae > Marimicrobium > Candidatus Marimicrobium litorale. The sequence goes on along the minus strand of NZ_SHNO01000001.1, from coordinate 154,632 downwards.
TCAAAAGCTTCCGCCTGATGCCCCATAGTCAGATATACACTGCGGCCTTTGCCAACGCAGTTACTCCAAACGACGGGGTGATCTCCCATACTCAAATCCCGCTCATTGCCCATGAATTTTTCGATCGGCTGATACGACGCTTCATCAATAGTGGCCAGAATGGTAAAACCCTCTGGCCGAGGGCTTTTCTCCCAGGAATACCATTCCTCCTCATGCTGCCAGGTATCGGGCATATCTTTCACCACCGGGTGCCCATGATTTTCCGTCAGTACCGTCGCTGTTTGAAACTGAGGCCCCATGATATGAGCGGTAAAGTCCGCACCTATCAAGTTGTCACGGTACCACTGCCACCCCTCGTGCGAACTGTCGCCGGCTGAGTGCACTCCCAACCAGCCACCGCCATCTAGCAACCAAGCCTCAAAGGCAGCTTCCTGCTCCGCACTCAGCATATCACCCGACGCATTCAGGAAGACCACAACCTGAAATCGCCGCAGATCGCCTTCGTTAAATACTGCTCCGTTTTCGGTATGAAAGAGACCCCACCCCCGGTCTTGAGCCGTAGATTCCAGGAATGCTACGCCACTGCTTATACCGTCTCGATGACGAAAACCATTGGTCTTGGTAAATAAGAGTATTCCCGGGGAAGCCAGGCTGGGGGGCAGTTTCGGGGCAACTGTATCGTGATGCGCAGACGGAAAAATCAGATTCCATGCGCCAACCTGCCAAATTACAGCAAGTGCTATAAGCGCCATAATGGACGCCACCAGGACCAGTATCTTCAAACATTTGAACAGCATCTTTGCTCTCTCCTACCCCATTCGAACGCTAGTTTTCGCTTACGCTGCACTTAACAGCCCAGAGCGGCTAGCAGGCTGCATCGAACCAGTCTGAGAAGCCAAAAGCTGCGGATGGTCCAATATGCATCTGCTCCAACACACCGTATCCCACGTTGTCGCCGCACGTTGCCTTGACTATCTGCTGAACGTGGATGTTCTCCAATGCAAGTGGATCGAGGTCTGAATCTTTCCAGCTTTCACCGGCAATAACCAGTTCACCATGCCACTTTCCATGGCCCCACTCGGGGTGCTGGTAACCCAAACCCTTCATACGATGAACCATAACAGGTTCCAGATGGAGCTCCATGCTTTCTCCGGAACGGTCATTCATGGTCACCACTGCGGAACGAGCGCGACGCGTCCCCGGGACCATCGTAATCCGATGGTCAACCCGGCCTTGCCAGACACGAGCCGACGGATCGAGCGTACCGGGGATATCGCCCATCTTGTCGTAATGCGGCAATCGCGCCTGGTCCGAATGCCACTGGTAGCCTGTCTCGTCCTCAAACCATCCCGCGAGTGTACACTCGCTCTCCCAATGAATTGGAACCCAGCAAAAATGTACCGCCTGAAACTCTGACAGAGGTGCGCCACCTGTATAAGCATCTCCTACGGGTCGTATTCCCCAGGACCGGTCCTTAAGGCCATACGTCGTCTCACCATTCACCTCGAGACGCTTACCGTCGTAGCTAATCCAGCCAGACCACAAACCGAACTGATCCAGGCGCGTTGCGTCCATCACAATATGCCGCTCGTTGCGCAGGGTCTGCCGACCCTCTTCAATGCACGCCGTGCGCGGAGTAAAGACAATGTCGCATTCTATACCGGTTTCGTTTGGTGCTATCACTATCCGGTGCCGCCCCATAGGCTCGAGGATTTGGAGGTCAAAAGGTCCAACCGAGGTATCCGTGGGCTCGTCGGGCGCGCGACGGGAGCCATGAAAAGCGAACTGGTGACCATCAATTGCGAGACTCAGGCTGCAGTCCAGGATGCCAAGATTGGCGTAGCGGCACATCCCTACGCCAAAATAGAAGCTGCCATCCCGCGCGTGCCCGTTATACCAATAGCGGTCGTAGAAAAACCGGTCGCTGCTCGCCGTATGGATCACCGGCTCAGCGGTCTGGTGGACAGGATAATCGTCAAACTTCGATAGCATCGCTCAAGCTCCGATCTTATTCTAGACCCAAAGAATGGACTACGAACCTGCGCTCAACAAGCACGCTCCGCAAACATTGGCTCCGCGTATGCTAAATCAAACTGATCAAGAACACCGCGGACCGATGAAACGACCTGCAGGACGCTAGACTTTTGAGAGTGCCTGCTCTAACGTCATGGCTTCAATTCTGGACGAGACATAAGCCATGTCACAGGCCCTGCTAGGCCTACCTTTAATTGTGTTGCTCGCTTGGCTTACCAGCAGTAATCGTCGCCGCTTTCCCCTGCGACTGGTAATAGCGGGATTGCTTGCGCAATTATTGCTAGCGTCCCTGCTCCTCAAGGTGCCCGCGCTGCAAAACGCCTTGATGTTGATCAACCAGCTGGTACTCATGCTGGAAGCCGCCACGCAGCAAGGAACCGCCATGGTCTTTGGGTTTCTCGGGGGAGGTCCAAGCCCATTCCAGATAACCGAGCCACAGCAGAGTTTCGTTCTGGCATTTCGCGCCCTGCCTATCGTTATCGTATTTGCAGCGCTGAGCGCACTCTTATGGCATTGGCGCATCATCCCTCTCATTATCAGTGTGCTAGCACGATTGCTGCAAAAATCCTTGGGGCTTAGCGGAGCCATCAGCATTGGCGGAGCCAGTTCGGTTTTTGTCGGCATGGTTGAATCGCCATTGTTAATAAAGCCACACTTACGCACCATGTCTAATAGTGAGCTTTTCATGCTAATGAGCTGCGGCATGGCTACCGTGGCTGGCACTGTATTGGGTCTGTATGCAGGCATTCTCGGCAGTACTATTCCTGCTGCACTGAGTCATATCCTTGTCGCCTCGCTGATCAGCGCACCGGCTGCAATATTGCTTGCGGCAGTCATGGTACCCCCCGATAGAACTACACCAGCACCGTCGGTATCCCTGACGTCCCCCTACGGCGGCAGCATGGACGCATTGGTCAGGGGTACCGGTGAAGGACTGCGGCTGCTGGCCAACATTATTGGCATGCTGATCGTGTTTGTTGCGCTGGTCTACCTGGCTGACCGAGCCCTCAGTGTGGTTCCTGTAAGCGGCGAACCTCTGACATTAGTCGGTGTATTCGGTCAAATACTTGCGCCGCTGGCCTGGCTTACGGGTATTCCGTGGCACGAGGCAAGGACTGCGGGGGAGTTGCTGGCGACCAAAGTTTTCATTAATGAACTAGTCGCGTTACTCGATCTCGCTGCGCTGGAACCCGGCGATTTAAGTGCGCGCAGTCGCTTGATTATGACTTATGCTTTATGCGGCTTTGCCAATTTCGGCAGTTTGGGAATCATGATCGGCGGACTAACAGCAATGTGTCCCGAGCGCACTGCCGACATTTTACGACTTGCGCCAAGATCAATCTGGTCCGGCCTTCTCGCCACCTGCATGACTGCCTGCTTCGTCGCGCTGATACTGTAAAAAGCGAAGGCCAGAACGCATGCATCAGACTTTGCGATACTCGACGACACGCTGGTCTCTCGGATGATTCCATTCGCCGATGTACTCTGCGGAGTAACCGTTATCCTCTCCAAACGCCAGCATTTCTTGCTTGGTATAGGCAAAGTACCCGTGGTCATGCGGTTTATCCGGGTTTTTCCTCGCGGTAGTAACCTCAAAATACGTGGCGTAAAAAGCGCCGCCGTCCACGAGACAGGCATGCAGATTCTTAAAGCAATGATTAATCATGTCCGGAGGCAAATGGCTAAACAGTGACTGAGCCATTGCAAAATCCGCTTTCTGTTCCAAGCGGGCGAATTCAAACGAATCGGAAATAATAATGCGTGGCGCTTTCTCGGCCTTCACAACAGGGTCCATTTCTTGCTCCAAACCCGCTTTGACCAGCCCGGGTTCTTTTTCTATACCCAGATAATGGCCTGCCTCCAAATAGGGAATTGCCTTGACGCCAAGCCGCAGGGAACCGCAGGCTATATCAAGCAAAAAACTTTCCGGTTTCAGCCCTTTCGATACAAGGAAATTAAATTGTAGCGCCCCTATCTCGTCCCAGTTCCCGCCAATGTACTCGCGATGACCTACGGCTTCGATACCCTTGTCTCCCTCTGGATAGAGAAAAGCAAAGGGGTTGATTTTGCGTATCAAGCGAATAAAAAAATACTTCACGTATAAAAGCCCCGCCAGTTTATTGTGATTTAGACGTGCACTATCTATCGATAAGGTGTTTCTTCTTTATTTTATCCTAATTCACCTGGAATTGTCTCATCGAAAAAGCAAGAACGCGGGAAATTGAGCTTGAGTAACATACCGCATTTGTTACTCTGGCTGTCTAACAATAAACGACGCGGGCCTTCATCTCACTATGAGCCAGCAATACGACATCCACCCTGACTTCAGGAAGTTTCCTAGGATAACGATCGGTTTCACTGCGCCGGTGATGTTCCTTGTAAATTTACTGATGAGGTTGCAATGTTTTTTTGCAGTTCGAAAACTTTCATTAAAGGTGAATAACTATCGCTGCCAACGGAAAGACGGTAGCCATCTAGACATACTGACCATGACACCACCCGTTATCGATAAATTGGCGCCTGCGCTAATTTACTACCACGGCGGTGGTTTCGGGATAAGCTATAGCAGTCTTCACCTGCAAAACTGTGAACGCTACGCTATAGAGGCAGGTTGTATCGTGGTGTTCGTGGACTATCGTCTGGGGCCAAAACATCCTTTCCCCTTTGGTTTCGATGACAGCTATGACGCGTTGCAATGGACAATTGACCGTGCCGAGGAATTAGGGATTGATCCCAGTAGAATCGCGTTAGGGGGCGATAGCGCCGGTGGCGCACTGGCCGCAGGGGTCGCACAGAAAGCGAGGGACACAGGCCTGACATCGCCCTGCGCGCAACTGCTGATCTATCCGGTAATGGATAACTCCTGTTCCACACCCTCAGCCACTCAATTTGAAGACGTGCCTCTGTGGAATGCGAAATCCAACCGCAATATGTGGCAGATGTATCTGGCACGTTATCCTCAGGGCGAAGCGCCGCTCTACGCCGCACCCGGCTTTGGCGATGTGCAGAGCCTTCCGCCAAGCTATGTCGAGACGGCAGAATTCGATCCACTGAGAGATGAAGGCAAAGACTATGCCAGCAAGCTGACGTCCGCCGGTATTGATGTAGTCCGCAATGATACCTTGCAGACCATTCATGGTTATGACGGAATGGCAAAAAATATGATAGCGAAAGAATCCATGCTCCAGCGAATCGCGTTTCTCAAGGACAATTTCGGGCACTAAAGAACCAGGCACTTTGACATCTTGTCTTCATTTATCGATATCTCAGGAACGTTCTATGAAAGCGGCGGTATTCGAAGAAACAGGTAAGCCCATACAACTCTACGACAATGTCGATATCATTGATCCACGCGCGGGCGAGGTTCGCGTTAAAGTCAAGTATTGCAGCGTCTGCCATTCGGACCTCAGCGTCATCGACGGCAGCCTGCCCGCCTTCGGACCTACCATATTGGGCCATGAGGCATCTGGCATCATAGAGAGCGTGGGAGCCGGAGTAACCAGCCTGACGAAGGGCGATCACGTAGTGTTGACACCAGTACCCCCCTGCGGCACGTGCTATTTTTGCGTTCGCGGGGAAGCGACGCTCTGTGCAAACAACACGAGCCTTTATACCTATGCGCTCGCGGATGGCAACACGGGGCTCTCCCGCAACGGTGAAGTTCTTTACCGTGGACTTGGCGTTGGCGCATTCGCCGAATATGTCGTAACGCCGGTCAACGGCGCGGTAAAGATATCACCGGATGTGCCACTGGAACTTGCGGGTTTGCTCGGCTGCGCGCTACAAACAGGTATTGGCGCCGTGCTTAATACCGCTGATGTTGAGACGGGTGCGACTGTCGTCGTGATGGGGCTGGGTGGTGTCGGCATTGCTACAGTGCAGGGTGCCAAGCTGGCCGGCGCGTCTGTTATTCTCGCGTCGGATCCTGTTGCTGAAAGACGCGAAATGGCCAAAGCCTTCGGAGCCACTCACATTATTGACCCGCTTAACGAAGACTTGGTGGAATGCTGCCAAGCGTTAACCCATCAGATTGGAATGGATTACGCGTTCGAAACCGCGGGAATAGCCAAGCTCGTTGAAGTCGGCATCGCTGCCACACGCTCCGGAGGCAATACGGTATGCGTTGGCGCTCCTCCACTGGATCAAAGCATCGAAATCAGCCCCTTTGTCTTATTCAGTACTGCAGAAAAGAAATTGACGGGCTGCCTAATGGGCAGCTGTAATTCCCTCAAAGATATTCCACGGCTTATCGGGTTGTGGGAAAGCGATCAGCTGGATTTAAAAAGCATGGTGACCAACCAGCGCCCCATCGAAGAAATCAACGAAGCAGTCGACGATCTGAAAGCGGGTCGCGGACTGCGGACCGTTCTCACTCTCTGATCAAAAGACACCCGCACAACAGTCGCTGTACTTCACCGACAGATTTCCGGACTGCTCATCATGTTCCAGCGGCATTATTCAAGTTTTCCGCTCGATACCCGGTTTTTGACAGCCTCCGAAAGCAGCATGGGCATGAGCTTCATCCTCAAATCATGTCACGCCCGGAGTTGGTCCAAAAACGCCACACAGACCACTAAATACCGGTAAGACGCAAGCTTTTCAGAGGCTCTGCACTATCTCTAGCACGGCAGCATTACTGCGTAAGTGATCTTGCATTTCTATCCCGGGAATACCCCCCCGCAGGATAAGATGACTAATACCCAGTCGCTCCACGTATTCCGCCAGTTGGTCTCTCACCGCAGCGGCATCACCTACAATGGCAGGGCCGTCAGCTGTGCTGTCTGCGGCCTGCAGAGAAGTCGGCACCAGGCGTTCAAGAGAAGCTCGCGCGCGCGCGGCGAGGGCCGCATCTCCGGTGACAAATACCGAACGCATAACAGGTACTGTTTGCACCGGTGGGTGTCCTGCTGCCGCCAGCCCCTCGCGATAGAGACGATAGTTTTCTTCCAGAACAGGCAACGTTTCTACCGGGGATGCGAGGTAAGGCATACCAAGCGCTGCGACCTGTTGCAGCGCCAACGGCCCAAATGCAGCGACCCAGATCGGGGGCGCAGGCTGCTGCAGTGGCAGAGGCGCAAGCAACAACGGCTTGCCGCCCTCTTCCAGTGCCACAGGTTCTCCGCGCCATGCGCTCAGCATGATATCGAGGTTGGCACGGAACAACTTTCGCTTCTCTTTGGCATCGATACCAAATGCGCGAAACATGCCTCCCGATAGACCCCGTCCCACGCCCAGAATCAATCGCCCACCACTGAGTTGATCCAATACCGCCACATCCTCGGCTGCCAGCAAGGGCGGACGTATCGGCAATAGAAAGGAGGTAGTGCCAAGACGAATGCTCGATGTGCGAGCAGCAACGGCTGCGAGCAACAGCAGAGGCGACGGAATCACACCCCGCTCACCAAAGTGATTTTCAGGCAACCAAAAAGAGTGAAAACCCAGACGCTCCGCCTGCTGCGCTTGCTCACACAAGCTGACGGGCGCATCGTATAAATCCCAGTTCCAGGGCGTTGTACCGACTTCAATAGCGCTGGCCACGTTAGAAGCGCTCCATACCAAAGGCAGGTGACACTCCGTTAACTGACTTTTACCACCAGCTTTCCGAAATTAGCGCCACTGAACAAGCCAAGGAATGCCTCGGGCGCGTTCTCTAGCCCCTGAACTACATCTTCCCTGTACCTGATCTGGCCCGCCGCCAACCACTGGCTCATATCGCCTATAAAAGCAGGAATGCGGTGACGATAGTTACTAATAATGAACCCCTGTATTTTTAAACTACGCTGCAGGATCAGACCCTGCATGACAGAAAGACGGTCAGGCCCCGGAGGCAGCTCGGTTTGATTGTAATGCGCAATCAAGCCACAGATGGGAACCCGGGCAAAATTATTCAACAACGGCATAACGGCATTCCAGGAACTGCCGCCGACATTTTCAAAGTATACGTCGATACCGTCCGGACAAGCCTGCGCCAGTTGCCCCGCCATATCACTGTCATAGTGACTGACACAGGCGTCATAACCCAGTTCCTTGACCGCGTACTCACACTTTTCCCTGGCCCCCGCAATACCGACCACACGGCAGCCCTTTAGCTTGGCGATTTGGCCGACCACTGAGCCTACTGCCCCCGTGGAGGCCGCCAACACCACCGTGTCACCCGCCTTGGGTTCTCCGATGTCCAGTAAACCCACATAGGCCGTCAAGCCAGGCATACCCAAAACGCCCAGCGCATAAGAGGGACTGGAAATACGCGGATCCAGCTTCATCAAGCCGACACCATCGGACAAGGCATAGTCCTGCCAGCCCGAGTAGGCACTGACCAAATCGCCAACCGCGAAATCACTATGGCGTGAGGCCTGAACCTCACTGACAGTTCCACCCACCATGACCTCGCCTAGCTCAACCCGGTCGGCGTAGCTCTCTCCCGCATTCATGCGGCCCCGCATATACGGGTCCAGCGACAGGTAACGGGTGCGCAGGAGCACCTCCCCCTCCGCGGGCTCTGGTACAGCTTGCTCCTCCAGACGGAAATTCGTCACAGCTGGCGCCCCCGCGGGACGCGAGGCCAGCACAATCCTGCGATTGACTGAATTCTCCATGGCCCAGACGGGAGTCGCTGCCAGTGTGCTGAGGGCGGCAACGGATGACAGGGTAAATTCACGGCGGTTCAAGGTCATGGCTCTAACTCACTTATCGTTGTAACTGCATTTCATCACGCTCATGCGCATTAATATACGCCCCTTCTTGTCTGCCCAAAAGGGCTGGCATCCAAATTTAAACCGCGCTCCTCAATCGACCGCTATGGACTAGCCCGCTTCCGCCGATTATGAGTACACTTCATCCTCGTAGCAGGAGGGATTTATTATGTATGATCTGGTCATTCGCAACGCACACATCGTGGACGGTACAGGCAAAGCGACATTCAGCGGCGATCTCGCCGTGTCCTCGGGAAAAATTGTAGCAGTGGGCGCCTTCAATGGCGCTGGCGAGAAAGAGATCGATGCACAGGGTAAGCTTCTTACCCCTGGTTGGGTCGACGTACATTCGCACATGGACGGCCAGGCCACCTGGGACCCCCTGTGCAGTCCAGCAGCCAATCACGGTATTACCACCCTGATCATGGGCAACTGCGGTGTCGGGTTCGCTCCATGTGCAACTGACGATAAGGCACACGAACGCCTCATCGCGGTGATGGAAGATGTCGAAGATATTCCGGGGGCGGCATTGCACGAAGGCATCGAGTGGAACTGGGAATCGTTCCCGGAATACCTTGATGCCGTTGAAGCGATGCCTCGAGCAATCGACGTCGGTGCGCAGGTGCCGCACTGCGCGGTACGAACCTACGTCATGGGCGATCGCGGCACGCACAATGAGAAAGCCACCACCGAGGATATTAAGGCGATGTCGGCTATCGTAAAGGACGGTATCGCAGCCGGTGCGCTAGGTTTCACTACATCTCGTACCGAACTGCACACCACCCGCGAGGACGAAGCCATGCCGGGCACGTACGCAGACGAGGACGAACTCCTCGGTATCGGCAAGGCGCTTGGCGAAATCGGTAAAGGCATATACGGCGTGGTCTCTGACTGGAACAACTGGGAAGAGGAGATGGGATGGATGAAGCGTCTGTCTATCGATAATAACTGTCAGATCAACTTCATTCTCTTCTTTCGAGAAGAAGAGGACTGGGAGCGGGTACTGAAGCAATTGGCGTTCGCTCGGGAGGCAAACGCTCAAGGCGCTCAACTCATACCACACGTGGGGGCGCGACCAGTCAATATCCTCCTCAGCTGGGACGGAACGATTAACCCCTTCAGCTTCCATGCGAACTATGGGCCACTCTCAGTCATGTCGCATGAAGAGCGCTTGGCGGAACTGCGCAAGCCGGAGGTTCGCGACGCTATCCTCGCAGAGGATCAGCCACTGATGGGCGACGACTTTATGGATACCATCATCGGAGGCTATGACAAGCTATATCCACTGGGTAACCCGCCAAACTACGAGCCCGCCCCCGAAGATTCCATCGCTGCAAGGGCGGAACGTGCAGGCATTTCCTCTGCGGCATTTTGCTATGACTTGATGATGGAAAATGATGGCAAGGGCGTAGTCTACTTTCCCTGTTTCGGCTACGGTGCGAACGATCTCAGTCGCCAGGTTGCCCTGCTGGAGGAAGACTCGACAGTCATCTCTCTGGCGGACACCGGTGCTCACTGTGGCGTATTGTGCGATGCCAGCGTACCCACACAGATGCTCAGCTACTACGTTCGGGACAGAGAGCGAGGACACCGCTTGCAGCTGGAGGACGTGGTAAAGATGCAAACGCGCGACACCGCGCGCTGCGTGGGTTTACAAGATCGCGGTACACTCGAAGTGGGCATGAAAGCCGACCTTAACCTGATTGATTTCGACCAACTGCAGCTGGAAGTTCCACGCATCGAGTTTGATCTGCCCGCCGGCGGACGGCGCATGTTCCAGGGCGCGGTCGGCTACGTCGCCACCATCGTCAATGGCGAGATCATTATGGAGAATGGAGAGTACACGGGCGCGGTACCGGGTGCACTCATCCGCGGCACCCAGCCCGCACCTCAGGAAGCTGCCTGACGCCGGCACTGTGCTGAATATTAGCGCTAATCTGCGCCTGAACCTTACCGGGGCCGAAGCCGACCCCGCACAGCGTTCACTGCGTTATCGAACAGCGCTCGATATGGCCGAGTACGCCGACCGTAGTGGCTTCTCCAGTGTGAATGTGGAGGAGCACCATGTGGCGGATAACGGCTGGCTGCCTTCACCTCTCACCATGGCCTCCGCTATTGCCGGGCGCACAGAACAGTGCAGTATCGGCGTCATGGCACTGCTGGTCGCTCTCTACGACCCGATTCGCCTGGCGGAGGATATCGCTGTTGTGGATCTCCTCAGTGAGGGTCGCCTAAATTTTGTTGCGGGCATGGGCTATCGCGAGGTCGAATACCATATCGCCAACAAGCCCTTTGCAGAGCGCGGAAAGTGGATGGACCACGTGCTGGAAACTCTGCTGCAGGCTTGGCAAGACGCGCCTTTTGACTACAAGGGCAAACTGGTCAACGTTACACCCAAGCCCTTCAGCAGACCCCACCCCGTTTTCCTCGTAGGCGGCATGAGTAAGCCCGCGGCCAGACGCGCAGCACGCTTCGGCCTTCCTTTTGCGCCGCCAGTAGCTGAGCCAGAGCTAGAGGCCTACTATTTTGAACAGCTTAAACATTATGGCAAGAAGGGATTTACGCACTCCCCTCCGGCGGACTTCTCTGTGCTGTTCATTCACGACCAACCGGACGAAGCGTGGAAAGAATTAGGAACGTACTTTCTCAATGAAGTCATTGAATACAGCAGCTGGAAAACAGAGGGTGTAAACCGGCCACTGGAATTCAACAGCGATTCTGTCGACGCTCTGCGGGCAGAAAAACGTTACGAGATCATCACACCGGCTGAGTGCATCAAACGCCACCGTGAGCGAAAAGATTTTTTTGCCGCTATTCACCCACTTATTGGCGGCATGCCACTAGACCGGGCATGGCGTTGTCTCAAGCTCTATACCGAACACGTTCTGATACCCCTCAAGCGCGAGCAGCCTGCTTAAAGAGAATTCGCCGCCGGCCTGACGGAAGCATTAAGCTTTTATCCCTTCTAAAATACATATCCCAGTAATTAGGGAATCGATCGCAGAACACAACGGGGCGCGAAGCCTCCGTACCGCAAAACATGCGACCTGAGCTACTGCCCGTGGCTGAGGCCCTCTTGTGTTCGATACGCTGCGCGATGAACGGCGCTAGTGTGACAGACCAGGTAGCTGCGTATGGGGGAGTGAACCTCTGCCCAATGACACGTTGAACAATTGCCTTTGCCGGTTCGAATCACCCTCAATACCCGGGGTCGAGTTTAGCCCATGCCTGCGCCTATCTGGTGCTGCGTCGGCGAAGCGTATTGGCACGCTTGTCGGGCCCGTCGTGACTCCAGCCTGGCGCCAGCCACAAATAGCGCCACTTTTCACGCCAGTGACCAGCACGCCGCACATCCCGCCACAACATACGGTACTCGTGCAGCGCCACCGTCACGATGTCGTCGGACTCAAGATTTGAAGTCAGACCGTAAACTACGGGCTCCTCGGCAACCTCCTGACTAAACGTACCGAAAAACCTGTCCCAGATAATTAGTACCCCCCCGTGATTACGATCGAGGTACCGCACATTCGACGCGTGATGCACCCGATGATGAGACGGTGTGTTGAAGATATTCTCGAACCAGTTGGGTAGGCGATCGATTGCTGTCGTGTGAATCCAAAATTGATAAAACAAGTTGAGACTAATCATGGTAATAATCATTGCCGGATCAAACCCCAGCAGCGGCAACCACAACCAAAACAGAAACTTGTGCACGCGTTCGCCCACCCCCTGACGCAGCGCAGTCGCATAGTTCAAACTGCGAGAGGAGTGATGATTCACGTGCCCCGCCCAGAACAACCGAATTTCATGATTACTCCGATGAAACCAGTAGTAACTAAAATCATCAAGAAAAAACAGCAGCACCCACGCCCACCACTGGTACTGCACTACATCACGAAGCGGACTGATCTCGTGCAATTTGACCATGACGAGAATGGCCAACATCCTCGGGAGGAGCTCTACCAGCACTGCCAGCAGCCCCATAGCCAGTGACGCCCTTGTATCGGCGCCGTGATACAGGCCCAAGCCCTGCTGCCTTGACCAGCGCATCTCCAGCAGCACCGCCAGCAGGTAAAGCGGGACGGCAAATAAAGTGAGGTCAGCCTCGAGAAACTTTTGCACAGTGTTATCCAAGCCTATTTTTCGCCAGTCTATCCACCTAATCTGCGGACAGCAATGCCTGCGCAGGCCGGCGTTTTGACGAGTGTATGGTATAAAGCACTACGGTCCGCCAGGCTCATTGGATCACCGGCCAACACACCTGGAGCAAGCGCGCGCACCACGCTGCGCCCTCTAATTAGATATGTTCTTACAGGATGACAGGGAAAACAGCGGAAGTGGCAAAACCGCTCAGGGCTTCACGTCCAAGGGCCTCGCAACCGGGGCGGGCTTGTCTACCAGCCAGTAAGTGATGCCCAATGCGATTGTCACCACTCCAATCGCCAAGACTTCATTGGCCGAGGTCATATTAAGGTCAAGAACAATAACTTTTCGCGCAATTGCCATCAATGCGGTCGCCACGACGAGGCGAATAGGTAAGGTATTCGACCCGAGGTAAAGACGAATATTAATAAAGATTTCGATAGCGATAAGAACGACCATGAAGGCGCCGAACACTTCGAATATATCGCCGACCGACAGCGTAAAGAGTGGTGGCTCTTTCAGTTGTTGATAAAGGATATAGCAAACGTCGATTACACCAAGGAAAATAACCAGCACCATTAAAATTGCGAGCATCTTCACACAGGCACGAATAAGCCAGTGGAGGCGCCGAATCAGCGGATCATGAAACTCCGTAGATAGCTCCTCGTGCATTTGATATTCGCCATTATATTCTTCTGGCTCCATACTGTGCTCCCTGTTTTCGGTATCAACGACCGCCGCCGTGGCCTATGGCGAAAATACCTAGAAATATTCGTTCAGGCAAGCGCTGCACGCAGCCCTGCCCTGGCCAGCCCACAATACCGCCAATCCAAGCGCGACGTAACAGAACAACACCCCCAGCGCAGCCCCGTCAGGCCATAAGGTCGGCGATGGGGGCCGGTTCGAAGACACGCCCTAGAAGCGGTAGGCTATTCCGAGGTTGTATACCCACGGATCGATATGCACATCGAACTCAACTTTGTCCACCTGCATCCCTCCGGACTTCGCAGTAATGCTGGCCTCGGTGTCGATATCCATGTACCAAACAGCTGCGTTAAATGCCCAGTTGTCGTAGAACGGCACATCCACGCCGACCTGAAATGCAAGGCCAAAAGAGTCGCCAAGATCAAGATCCGCGTTATCCACTTCTCCATCCGTTAGATCACCGAGCAGGTTGACTAATTCGTCATCGACATCCTCGTCAAAAAACACCGTGTAGTTAATGCCGATACCCGCATAAGGCTGCCAGCCACTTTTTCCTCCACGGGGGTAGTACTGGAACATCAGTGTTGGTGGAAGGTGTTTGGTTGAGCCTGCGGGCAAACTCGTGCCCTTGATTGCCCCTTTGCCCTTCGCCTCGATATCGTGCTCAAACGGTGTCGCCGCTACCAGTTCAAATGCGATATTGTCAGTCATCATATAAACGGGCATAAAACCCAGCTGCGTGTCATCGTTGACATCAACTTCCGCGACCAACCCGTCGGGCAGGTTGACATCCTGGCTGCTGGCCTCCGGAGCGACCGTGATCGCCCCAAACCGCAGAATCCAGTCACCCTGCTCATAGGCCTGCGCCGCCGACCCGCAGACGACAATTGCCAGCACAGATATCGCATGCAATACACTTTTCATTCCTGTACTCCTGTATTCATTTCCGTTGCTTTCACCCTACGCTGACGGTCACCAAGCTACCATAGCTGCTTGTGCGGGAGGGCAAAGATATCAATAATGTACAGGTTTTTGGCGCGAGGTTATCAATCGGCACACTACCGGGAGGACGAAGCAACAGGCTATCCCCTGGTTGGCCTCTATTTTTGTGCCCATCGCAATGGCCGCCAATGACGCAACGGATCTGTCATCTAATCCATCATTACAGCAGATGAATAGCCCTCCCAATGCCGGTCAGGGCGATGCAACGTAGCGGTTATCGCGGAAACAGTGGTTGATAATGATCCTGATAAAAACCGCGGTACTGCATAAAACGCAGACGGCGCGCTTTTTCTTTAACATCGGCCGGGGGCTCAGGGCCAAACTTTTTTTCCAATACCTGCGATGCAACTTCGCACCAGTCTATCACCAGTTCTTGCAGTCCTTGTTCGATCTGCTCGTCTGACAAACCCCGTTCTCTCAACTCGGCCTTCAATCGGACGGGGCCATATCCGCTTCCGCTGCGCTGACACAAAAAACTTTCTGCAAAACGGGCATCGCTCTGCAAACCTTCCTTTGCGAGCCTTGCCACCTGATCATCGACTACACATTCGTCGCCAAAACGCCGTTTTAACTTGCGCTTGAGCTCGATCACAGAATGCTCACGTCGCGCCAGCAAATCCATAGCAGCGAGTCGAACGTCGGCCGAAGTGATTTCTGGTTGATCAGACACGCAAAGAATTCCATCTAAACCAAACGCGCCGGACATGCTGCCGAAAAAGGCAGGAACCCGACGCTATTGGATCGCTCTCTGCCTTCGTATTAGGCAAGCACGTCACTTTTCAGGTTCGGCCTCACTGGCTTTTTCAGCCGCTGCTACGGCATCTTCTTCAGGCTTTCCCTGAGCATCGGGGGCCAGCAACTGGGCCCGTATCTGATCTTCAATCTCCTTGGCGACAGCAGCATTATCTTTGAGAAATTTGGCCGCATTCGCCTTGCCTTGGCCGATTTTATCGCCTTTGTAGGAATACCAGGCTCCGGACTTATCCACCAGGTTCAGCTTTACACCCCAGTCGATGACCTCGCCCATACGATAAATGCCGTGCCCATACATGATCTGAAATTCGGCCTGTCTGAAGGGAGGGGATACCTTGTTCTTCACTACCTTCACGCGTGTTTCATTGCCGATAACCTCATCGCCATCCTTGACCGCGCCGATCCGACGTATGTCCAGGCGTACAGATGAATAGAACTTCAGCGCATTACCCCCCGTAGTCGTCTCCGGGTTACCAAACATCACACCAATCTTCATGCGAATTTGATTAATGAAAATCACCAGGCTGTTGGTCTGCTTGATAGCCGCGGTCAATTTGCGCATGGCCTGACTGAGCAAGCGCGCCTGTAAGCCGACATGAGAGGCGCCCATGTCACCTTCAATTTCCGCTTTTGGCGTTAGTGCAGCAACTGAATCGATGACCAAGACATCAACCGCGCCTGAGCGCACCAGCATTTCTGCCACTTCCAGTGCCTGTTCGCCGGTATCCGGTTGCGAGAGGATAAGATCGTCCATTTGGACTCCTAGCTTCTCAGCGTAGGAAGGATCCAGCGCGTGCTCCGCGTCGATAAATGCCGCCGTGCCGCCAACTTTCTGAGCCTCTGCAATAACCTGCAAGGTAAGAGTTGTCTTGCCAGACGATTCTGGACCGTAAATTTCACAGATACGCCCCCTCGGCAGACCACCAATGCCCAGAGCGACATCCAGCCCCAACGAACCGGTCGAAATCGCGGGAATTTGAACGTGTTCCCGATCACCCATGCGCATCACCGTGCCCTTGCCAAACTGTCGTTCGATCTGGCTCAGTGCTGCATCCAGTGCTTTTCCCTTGTTCGCGTCCATAAAGGCCTCTCTCTATTTATGCAGTTTGTTCAGTAAATTCAGTCTCTACGCAGGATTCACTTCGTGTGACTCCAATACAGCGCTATGCGCCACAACTACTGTATATATAATCAGTGTATTAATTTTGGATTGCAAGCCCCAAACGCCACTAAATTCGACCATCAGAATTTACCTGCATGAAAAGTGGACATATGACGCCGGTCTCTGGCGAACGCGGCTTCTGACCTGTCAGGCGGGCTCCAGCGCAAGCCCGTCCAGGCAGGCCACACTCCCCAGAGGGAAGAGCACCGCCAGCTCCTCTCGCCTGGCATCATCCAGCGCCTGCCATTGCTGCTTAAGCTCACGCCACACCCGCACCTGAAACGTTTTCACCACGCTGCGGAAGGGGTATCCCATCAGGTGTCCATGATACAGAGACTGGCCGCGACCGAACGCCGCCTCGTTGAAACAGGTTTCGCCCTGTGCGAGAGCAGCCTCGTAGGCCTGCTCGTTCTGCACCATCAGTGGAAGAAAGGTCTCGCCAATCATGCCGAGCAGCGGGCACAGGGCGCTGGAGAGCGTCAACTCTCCAGTCCCCCCGGTATGCTCACCCTCACGGATGCTGCAAAGCCAGGTATGCGTACGAGGTGCCAGTTGCTCCATCAGGTCGCGAGCTTCGGGGTCTGCCAGATTCATACTCAACTGCCCGTAAGCACTGGCATCAGCCAGGGTAAAACGCTCGCCCAGGAGATAGGGCTGCACCGATAATACGTGCTCAGTGGCCGCGAGGTGGCCACGCCAGGCGTCGTCAAGTAGGGCGTGGGTAGGAGGAAAGTCCGGCCTCGCAGGCGGCGTCCGCTGGGATGATACTCCCGCGCTGAACCCTCCCGGTGCAACGCTGAAAAGATAGGGGCAACGCGCTACCTGCCGACGGGACATGCGCCGCGAGAAGAGCCGCCCCATCCCCGGCAATAACAGGGAACGAAACTCCCGGGCGGTCATTGCTCCCATCGGCGTGGACCGAGCGGCACCCACCCAGCGCATGTGGTGCACCATGTACAAGCCGAACTCATCAAAGGCCTCATCGATAAGTCGACAAATAAAAGCCTGCGCCGGGTCCGCGGGCACAAAAGCCGGGGTGCGCACCTCATCCTGCTGGTCGAGGTAGTCTGCCAGAGCGCTGGAATCGTAATAAAAAATACGCCCGTCCAACGTATAAAAGGGCACGGAGGGATATTCATCAAGCGCGGGTGACATTGCGGGATAACGCCTGACCTCGCCGCGGCGCTTGGCGCGCTCGAGCCGCACCGCCATCATTGAAACCGCTAGTCGACCGCCCTGCTCCGGCCAGCGTTGCCAGGGTTGCTGTGCGTAGTCGAGAAGGGACTGCATCTTCAATTGAAACGGGGATGCGGTTACACCCCACAGTATGATCGTCTCCATTGGCCATTCCACCGCATTCTATGGCGCCACACTGCAGCGTTTTACGCGATACTGACACCTCCCACCTGGCTGCACAACCGCTTATCTGCTCGGTAGCTATTGGGCCTGCTACACAGGGGCAGCCTACCCAGAACGGCCCACAGAGATAGACTACTGCTGCAAGACCGGGAAATTGGAAGCCGCAAAAAAATCGAGGAGCAGGCATAACCAGCGTGGCTGCCACAGTAACGATTTTCCACGCCGCCATTGCAGTGCGGCAAGCTTGCCTGCACACGTGTCACCGCGCACCGGGAGCCATTGCCTTTAACGCCACCTAAGCATCAACCGCCTCACGGTACGGAATGGACGGCGCAGCGCCCTCCTGTTGCACGCACACTGCCGCGGCACGACAGGCCCATAACAGACTGGCCTCTACTGTTTTTCCCGCGATGCGCGCCGCGAGGAAAAACCCTATGAACGTATCGCCCGCACCCGTGGTATCCACCGCATTTACCCGGTCCGCCGGCACCCGGCACTCACCCTCGGGGCCGCAGTACATCGCCCCGGCTGCACCGAGCGTCAGCACCGTATGACACTTGGGCAGGCGGTCCGCCAGAGCCGCTAGAACCGCGGTGGGCTCGGCCTCCCCCGTCAGTTGCCTGCCTTCCGCTTCATTTACCACTAGATAATCCAGCAAGTGCAGAGGGTAGTGAATGATTGCTGGCACCATGGGTGCCGGATTCAGTGCCACCACCAGTCCCGCCGCGGACGCGGCGCAAATCATATCTGCCACACAGGGCGTCTCGTGCTGCATCAAAATCCAGTCACCGGGCGCCGCCTCCACCAATATCTCCGCAAGCATGGCAGGATCGACGCAGTCGTTGGCCCCCGTATGAAGTAGAATACAGTTTTCACCCGATCGGTCGACCTGCACAACCGCACTGCCACTGGGTTGATCAACACGCCGCAGCAAACTCACATCCACGCCGGCCTCCACCAGCGTCTGACGCAATATTTCACCATCACTCCCGATACAGCCGGCATGGCAAACACTGACACCGGCCCGCGCGAGTGCCAGCGACTGGTTTAATCCTTTACCACCGACGAAGCGTGTGTAGCGCTCGGTCGCAAGCGTTTCACCGGGCTGCACGAAGCGCGGAACACGATAAACGTGATCTATAATCAACGAACCAAGATTAAACACTGTCATAATGTATGATCAAAGTCAGGCGCCTGGCGACTGTTCTAGCGCCCTGCGCGTCGCCATCGTACGCCTTCGTGGTCTGGCCCATCCGGGCACCGGGCGGCTACATAATTCTCTAAAAAGCGACGGCGCTCGCCACCAAGAACGGCCTGTCCAGTCTGCGAAGGCTACTGCACAACAACGCCTGCATATCCACGCGAATAAAGCGCGTCAATCGGCTATTACGCGCTTCATTGTACTCAGAATACTGAATCGCCGGCGCATTTTTCGGATAGTACGAGCATCCGAATATGCCGGTTCAGCACGCTCAATCCCGTTGACACGACAGCTCCGATTGCAGCAATTCCAGCAATGGCTCAAGACGGGCATCGCCATGGGTCATCACGGCTGCGTTAAAATCGGTTACACCTGCATCACGCAGCCCGCTCAGCGCCGCTCGAAGGTCAGCCTCGTCACCAATAATCGACAGCTCCGCAGGCCCCGCGACACCTTCCCGATCGAGCATCGCCCGGTAGGATGGCAACATACCGTAAACCTGCAGCGTCTTGCTGATCATTTCGCGAGCGCCATCCACATCGTTCGTCAGACAAATTGGCAGGCCACAGACGATTCGGGGCGCGGGCCTGCCCGCCTCTGCCGCAGCAGCATTAATGCCAGGCGCAATATACTCAGCGATCGTGCGAGGACCAGTCATCCACGTTGTCGTACCCTCAGAATACGCGCCAGCCAGTTTGAGCATAGTTGGCCCCAGCGCAGCAACTAACAGGGGTACAGGAGGCAGATCAGGCAAGCCCATGGCCAACTTGGCCGTGAGCTGCTCCCCTTCAAAATCCACCGCCTCGCCGCGCAATAGTGGCGCGATAATCTTGAGGTATTCCGCCATGTGGCGTGCGGGCTTGTCATAGGACATACCCAACATGCCCTCAATCACGACCTGGTGCGATAACCCGATACCCAGAGCAAACCGACCATCGCAGGCCATCTGTGTCGTCAGGGACTGCTGAGCGAGAGCCGCCGGGTGGCGCGGATAGGTGGGCGTGACCGCCGTACCCAATTCAATGCGCTCTGTCTCCCAGCCGACGATAGCGCAAGCGCCCACAGCATCGACACCGAAAATATTGGGCAGCCAGACGCTGTCGAAACCGCGCGCTTCTGCATCCTGTGCAAACGCAACCAATTCCTTAAGACTGCTTCCCACCGCCGGGGTCGTGCCTGAAAACACACCAATACGCATCAGTTGCTACTCCACTTATTCCATCACTTGAGGTAGACCCATGCTGTTGACTGCGCGCCAAACACGGGGGCTCGGGGCGAAATAACCCTCTCTTTGTTGTAAGCTAACCCGCTATCACCTTATATAACAAGCATACGAGTCCACCAATCAACACTTTTCCTTCGGGGTTGCACAAGCGGTGAACTATCGCGCCGACATAGATGGTCTCAGAGCGATCGCCGTGCTGTGTGTCGTTGTATTCCACCTCGGCGTAGCCGGTTTTCAGGGCGGGTACGTCGGCGTCGACGTGTTCTTCGTGATCTCCGGCTTTCTCATCACCGCGATCATCAAGCAAGGCCATGAAAACGAGTCATTCCGGTTTACAGATTTTTATGCGCGGAGAATAAGGCGCCTCCTGCCACCGTTGATCGCGACCGTCGCAGTCACTTTGCTGGGTGCCTCATTCATCCTGACACCCGAGGACATGACGCCATTCGCGCGCTCGGCCGCGGCCGCGCTGTTCAGTGTGTCAAATGTCGTGTTCTACGCGGAATCCGGATACTGGGACGCAGCCTCGGAACTGAAGCCTCTGTTACATACCTGGTCGCTGGGCGTCGAAGAACAGTTTTACCTGTTCTGGCCCGCACTGATCACGTGGCTGCTGACACTGCGGAAGCGCATTCCGTTTGGCGCGTCTCTCACACTGATCACGTTTGCGGGTGCTGCACTGTGCGTCGTGTACTCAACCGTTAATCCATCCGCCGCGTTCTATCTCCTGCCGTTCAGAGTGTTCCAATTCTCTCTTGGCGCTCTGATCATCCCACTCTCCAGCGCACTGACACACACGGTATTCGCGCGCTCAACGTGGCTGCCAAGCGCCAGTTTCTGGCTGGGGCTGAGCTGCATCGGTGCGAGTGTATTCTCCTTTGATGAAGCAACCCGATTTCCTGGCTGGGCAGTATTGCTACCTACCACGGGAACCGCGCTGATGCTGCTGGCCGGGACCACGCGCACGGGCCTAGCGCGAACACCCCGCGCGCTGATGGAAAATCCACTGAGTATTTGGCTGGGCCGGGTGTCCTACTCGATGTATCTGGTCCACTGGCCGCTAATCGTGTTGTATCGCTACCACCATGGTATGCAACTTCGCATCTCAGACCAGTTGGTCCTTGCCGCGACTATCCTAGTGGCGACCTGCGCGCTACATTACGGCATCGAACAACGCTTCTACCGTCGGCACAAAAACAGCGACAAGGAAGTCTCGGCGGTCTCCGACAAGCGATTTGCCCTGCGCACAGTCGGGGTATCGGTATTCCTCGCGTTGATCGCCGCCAACGCCTGGTTAAGCAACGGCTGGGGCTGGCGATTTCCGACCATACACCTCAGTACCGACCAGATTGAAGCCGGAAAGCAAACACGCTTTGACAAAGTGGGTAAAGCTTGCCGGCTCGCCAACCTGACCGCGGCATCATGCAACATGGAGGCTGAGCTTCAGATAATGGTGCTGGGTAACTCCTCCGAGGTCGACGGCTATAACTTCATGTCTGCGGCCTATGGCGACGATTCGAACGTAAACCTGATCCTGTTCGGCAGTACCAACCGGTGCGCGCCGATGCGCGGCGTATCAACACGTTTTGTCACCGATAATGCGAACTGTCAGCATGCTCTGGATACGCTATTTGAGCCCGCCTTTCTGGAACAACTGGACATTATCGTCTACGCAGTAAACCAGCCTTACGCGGCAAACAAGACCTTGTTTCTGCAAATCCTGCAGACGCTAAAGGAGGCTCGTCCTGCGCTCACGATAGTAACTTTTGGCGGTTACATCAATACGGTAAGACACTGCACACACTACATTAACAAGACGGGCACCACCGACAGCTGCGCTGCGCAGGAAAACGTTTCATACTTCGCTGACAAATTCATGGAAGAGCCATTGCACAAGGCATTCTATAACCTGGAGTCCTATTATATTGACCGTGTCGCCTTGTTGTGCCGAAACCGGGTACTGGAAACCTGCCGCACACGGACAAGTGACGACACACCCGCCCTCTATGACAGGGTGCACTATTCACTGCCGTTTTCAGAAATGAGTGGCAGGCTTTTCGCCAGGCAACACCCGAATTTACTGACGAAGTTGATCGATCGACCAACGCCTAAAGACTGAGCCAAACAGCTACTGCTCGAGTGCCACCGACAAACTGATGGAAACCCGGTAAGTATTCTCTCCCGCCGCAATCGGAACCGAAACCTTCATGCTGTCCATTGCCATTTCCCGCCGCGCCATGTTCATCGGACGGGCACCCATGCTGTGTTCTGAAATTTCCAGTACCCTGCCCACTTTACCGCCGGCCGCACTGGCCAGTCCGCGCGCCTTGTCCATAGCGTCTTTCACCGCATTGCTGCGGGCCCGTTCGAGCGCCTTGGTTGGGTCCGCATTGGAAAACTGGATACCACCTCCCTCGTTGACTCCGAGACGGACGGACATGTCGAGCACTTCACCCACGGCATCGATATCGCGCACTCGCACATTTACGCCATTGCGCACGGTGTAACCCACCAGTTTGCGTGTCTCTAAAGTCCCATCAGGCTTACGTGTCTCGCGGCTGTAGCGGGGCTGTATGGAAAACTGCGTGGTCTGAATATCGCGCTCGGCAATTCCGGCACCGGTCATGGCTTTCATGACCGCCGTCATCGCCGCGCTATTGGTCGCGAGTGCGCCCTCCGCAGTAGGCGCCTCGCGCATCACAACCAGGCTCAGTATCGCCATGTCAGGCGCAATCTCGACCGTACCTTCGCCACTGACAATAATCCGTGGACCTCCCAGGTCCTCCGCTCTTGCGGGCTGGACAAAGAGGGAGACAACAATAAATAAACATGCCAAGGGGTGGAGAGACCCTATCTTCATGAGGAAAGACTCCTGTAGTTTTTGCTTCGAGCTGCAGCTTAACGCATGCCGCAGCGCATTCCGACTCGAATTCAGCCCGGACACTCAGGCGCCGAAATACACAGTTGCCAAGATGCCCACGGCGCTGGCAATAATAAAGCAACGTCGCAGGCGCCCGGGAATATTCGCCAACTCCATCATAGGGTCGGCTCCCTGCCTAACCTGACGAACGACGGGCCACTCTACCAGTGCGGCAAACACAATGCTGGCGATCACCCCGGCGCGCAGGGCGGCACCACCCCAATTATCCGCAGGCACCGCATGCCAAAGAAACAGCAATGACAGAAAACCCCCGACGCTCCCGGCGACACTCATAACGAGGAATTGGTGCTGATCATTTTTTTCAAAGTGCCAATCGTACAAGAACAGTCCCAGCTTTTTCGGCACAGTAAAAGAAGCGGCAGCATAACGGGCTCCCGCGTAATGAAACCACTCGTGTACGAGTGTCGACAGCGTGATTCCCGCCAGCGCGCCGGTCGCCACGCTGAGTGCCGATGCAATACCCAGACCGGAAACCACGCTCCAACTCACAGCGGCGGCAAACAGCGAAAGCACCAGCAGTGCTGTCAGAAGATGAACGCCCATCAGCTTCGCCAGTCGAATGCCCGGAGAACGGGATAAGGCCTCCATATCGGCCTCAGTTTTCGCTCGTGCCTTGTTGTCATCCGAGGCACTGAGCGCTCCTTTTATACTCTCTGATTCGCTAGACATGCTTCACCTGCCTCGCTCCGGTTATTCGGGGGAGATCGAGAAGACTGACCACTCCCGAACGTGCTTCACACAACCCCGGTATCGCATTCACTACCCAATTCGCAGCAGACGCATTTCCGCCACCTGCGGCCCCGGGCTCGAAATGATCCTCAGCGTGAACCGTCACGTGAAGATCCGGATCGCCGCTAATTATGATCTGGTGACAGCCGCGTCCTTCCGGCGGGTATGGCCAATGCGGCGCGCATTCATCATCAATACGCGTAATGTGCTCCAACGCATACAGGGGGTGCCCAGCGTGATAGCCCAACACTTCGAAGCGAAACGCACCTTGTGTGCCCTTCTCAAAGACGCCCATCCCCGCCACCTCAATTGTCCGCTCGAGCGGCAGGCGCTCCACATTGACCTCGATTTTTTCAACCGGCTTATCCAGTGCCTGCCCCACCAAACGCACCATGGGCGCCCACACCATTTCGATGGCAAAATCATGCAGCATCATGGGTAACTCATCCATAGAGCCACCAAAGCCGATCACCTCCCGAACGACATGAGGCTGATCATAGAGCGCATAATTAAATATTTCTCGAGTGCGCAGTTCACGTATTCCCGAGACCGCACCACTGACCACCACCGGCATCATATCCATTACCCAGCCGGGATCGATCCCGGATACAAACAGCGAAGCTCCACTCGTTTCGCAAGCGGCATTAATAGGCTCCAGCGCTTCCTGCGGAGCTGACGCGGGGTCGAGGTAGGCATAAAACGCGGTGGACGCGACGTTAATCCCGGCCTCCAGGCACGCCAGTAAATCCGCCATCGCTTCTTCCGGTCGTATATCAGCGGTCGCCGTGTAGACCACGGCATCGGCACCTCGGTCCAGCACACTGCGCCAGTCCTTTGTCGCTATCACACCGATGGCACCTAACCCCGCGATTTCACCAGCATCCAGCCCCACCTTGTTATCGCTGGACACGATCACCCCCGCCAGTTCCATATCCTCATGGGAATGTACCGCGCGAATTGCTGGGCGCCCCACGTTGCCCGACCCCCAAACCACTACTTTCAATGCCATAATTTCGCTACTCTTTTCCTCGCCCAACTGGACGCCACAAAAACGCCAACCCGATCACTCTCGCATTGGATTTGCCCGCAGATAACTGGCAGGCCACCGGACACGCATTTCGTTCGCCCGATACTGTTACCTATTTCAATGATCCCGTCCACATTCAGCGGCGTTCACTGCGTCGCACACATCGTTCAAGCATCGCTGTCGTCACCTGATCCACTGTTCAAGCGCTATGACCACGCGCGGCAAGGCTCTCTGGATACCCCGCTGCGAACCTATTACCCGTTGGATTATCTCCCAACGGGAACGCTATCGCCATCATGCACAGCAACATGCCTTATCTTTGTGCACCCCGCGGCAGGCGGCCGGCAGATCGCCTGCCGTGAACAGCCAGACGATCTGCTGAAACAACACCGGCCTTTGCAAGATTTTCCACGACCAGATGATGTGCTGGCGAGCCGAAAGCCTTATCATATTCCCTCACCCGGGCCCAAAAACGACAACTAAAAAGATATTTTTCAATTGAATCAGACAGTTATACATACCCCCATGATGCAGCAATTTCTGCGCATCAAGGCCGACCACCCCCATGACCTGGTGTTCTACCGCATGGGCGACTTCTATGAATTGTTCTACGAGGATGCGCAGCAGGCCGCTGAGCTGCTGGATATCACGCTGACAGCCCGCGGCAAGTCCGCCGGCGAACCCATTCCCATGTGCGGCGTACCCTACCACGCAGCGGAGACCTACCTGGCCCGCCTGGTCAAAGCGGGGGTATCCGTTGCCATCGCGGAGCAAATCGGCGACCCGGCGACCAGTAAAGGCCCGGTGGAGCGGGCGGTCGTGCGCGTAGTAACCCCGGGCACGCTGTCCGATGAGGCCCTGCTGGAAGACAAGCTGGATAATTTTCTGCTGGCCCTGAACCAGCGCGAAGACCAATACGGCATCGCCTATCTGGATCTCAGTACCGGGCGCTTTCGACTACTGGAGGTCAGCGGTGAGGAATCACTGAGCAGTGAAATGCAACGGCTGGACCCTGCAGAAACGCTCTATCATGAATCAATTCTGGACCCTGGCGTAACCGCAAGGCGGGGCGCACGCAGTCAGCCCGCCTGGGAGTTTGATCAGGAGGCCGCAAGGCGCGCACTGAATACACAGTGCCAAACTCATGATCTACAGGGCTTTGGCTGCGACGATATGGGTCTCGCCATAGGCGCCGCCGGCTGCTTGTTGCAATACGTAAAGGATACCCAGCGCGGTAACTTACCCCATATTCGTGCACTGCAAGCTGAAAGCCGCGAAGACAGCATCATCATGGATGCCGCAACCCGGCGTAACCTGGAAATTGATATTAACCTGACCGGCGGCGACAGCCACACCCTGCTGTCAGTCATGGATCGAAGCATTACCGCCATGGGTAGCCGTATGCTGAGACGCTGGCTAAACAGGCCATTAACCGGCATACCGCATCTGCGTTCGCGGCAAACCGCTATTCACGCCCTCTGCGAAAATTACATCTACGAGACTGTGCGCAATGCGCTAAAACCGGTCGGAGATATGGAGCGAATTCTGGCGCGGATCGCACTGCGCTCCGCTCGCCCCCGGGACTTGACCCGACTGGCCAGCTCCCTCGGAGCGCTGCCCTGCCTCGGGACGGAGCTGTCTGTCCTGCAAGCACCCCTGCTCGATGCACTGGCAACGCAAGCCGGCGACTATCCCGATCTATGCGACCTGCTGCAACGAGCCGTTATCGAAAACCCGCCGGTGGTCATCCGGGACGGTGGCGTTATCGCAGACGGGTATGATGAAGAGCTGGACGAATTGCGCCAGATCAGCACCCATGCCGGAGAGTACCTGCTGGAAATCGAACAGCGCGAGCGGGAGGCCACTGGTATCAGCACGTTAAAAGTGGGCTACAACCGCGTGCATGGCTATTATATTGAGATCAGTCGCACGCAATCAGACAAGGCTCCCGAGACGTACATTCGCCGCCAGACCCTGAAAAATGCTGAGCGTTTTATTACCCCGGAACTGAAAGAATTTGAAGACAAGGCGCTGTCCAGCAAGAGCCGCGCTCTTGCGCGGGAGAAAGCGCTTTATGATGAATTGTTGGAGCGGCTTAACGAACCGCTGGCTGAGCTGCAGAGCACCGCCGCGGCCGTCTCGGAAATTGATGTACTGGCCAATCTCGCAGAACGCGCGGAATCGCTGAGCCTGTGTCAGCCACAATTTTGCGATGAAGAGGTGTTTGAAGTTGTATCCGGGCGTCACCTCGTGGTGGAACAGGTATTGGATGAACCCTTCATTGCCAATGACACCCTGCTCGACCCCAACCGGCGCATGTTACTGATTACCGGTCCGAACATGGGGGGTAAATCCACCTATATGCGACAAAATGCCGTCATCGCGCTGCTCGCTCACATCGGCAGTTACGTCCCGGCTTCATCGGCTAGGCTGTCACCATTGGACCGCATTTTTACCCGCATTGGCTCCTCAGATGATTTGGCCGGCGGACGCTCCACCTTTATGGTAGAGATGACCGAAACCGCGAATATATTGCACAATGCGACCCCGCGCAGCCTCGTCTTGATGGACGAAGTCGGCCGCGGCACAAGCACCTTTGATGGACTTAGCCTTGCCTGGGCCGCGGCAGTGCAGCTGGCGGAGCACGTGAGAGCATTTACCTTGTTTGCCACGCACTATTTTGAACTGACCAGTCTGCCCGACCGCTGCCCCACAATGGCCAACGTGCATCTGGACGCGACCGAACACAAAGATCACGTCGTTTTCCTGCACAATATCAAGGAGGGGCCTGCAAACCGCAGCTTCGGCCTGCAGGTGGCCAAACTGGCCGGCATTCCGCCAGGCGTGCTGGCGGCGGCACACGATAAACTGCGCGAGCTGGAACAGGGCGCGCCGAAATCCGCGGTCGTCGAGCCTCTGATCCCGGCGCCAGCCCAGGTCGATTTATTCACCGCGCCGAAACCACACCCCGCTCTCGAGGCGCTCGAGGCGATAGACCCGGACGCGCTCACCCCGCGACAGGCATTGGATTTCTTATATGCGCTATGCGCAAAACTGAAAAATTAGGACGCTGAAATGCGCCCTGTGAACCCCCTCGCAATGTGTGGAAATACCGGTTGTCAGGGGTTCATTTATGCTTTCCCCACAGGTAAACTACCGCCCTTTAGTTGATCCGCACTTTTTCGAGAGGCATATCCCGAATGACATTTGTTGTTGGAGAAGATTGCATCAAATGCAAGCACACTGACTGCGTAGAGGTCTGCCCTGTAGACTGTTTTTATGAGGGGCCCAACTTCCTCGTTATCCACCCAGATGAATGCATCGACTGTGCTTTGTGTGAGCCGGAATGCCCCGTAGACGCTATTTTTTCGGAAGACGAACTGCCGGAAGACCAGGCGGTTTTTCTCGAACTGAATGCGGAGCTGGCCGAAGTCTGGCCCTGCATTACCGAGATGAAAGACGCACCGACAGACGCAGAGGAATGGGCCGGCAAGCCTAACAAATTGGCAATGCTGGAGCGCTGATTCCACAAAAAGATAAGCCCCGGCATGGCAGCATGGCGGGGTTTTTTTTGACCTGCGATTGGCTCTCACACGCTACACCGTCATACCGCTCAGCAGCATCGGCGAAACTTCCACCCCGCCCCTAACAGGAGTCAAAACGTATGGATTGGCGCATCCTTTTCGGTCTATCGATCACATCCCTATGGATTGGCACCGGCCTCTTCTATCTGATTGCTGTCGTCGGTTCGGGGAATTTCGTACAACTGCCTACTGCCGATATAGGCAGCTTCCTCGAAGGGGCTTTCGCTCCTCTGGCATTCCTCTGGCTCGTAATAGGGCACTTCATGCAACAAAAGGAGATTAGCTCCAACACCCGTGTCATCAATCTGCAGGAGCAAAGCGCGCGACGCCTCGAGCTGCACTCCCGGCGCGACAGCTATTTTAAGCTGCTCAATCTGGTGCAAAACCAGCTGGGGGCCATCGCAAGCTTTCACTACATGTCGATTTGTGGACCGACAGGCACCGGCGAGATCACCGGCTTAGAATTTGTTGAGCAACGAACGCTCTCCTCTGGCGGCGATCACGGCTAGTTCATCCGAAAAATGATTGCCTTGGCCATCGGAGAACTCAACAACAGTGCCTGCCTCGACGACATTTTTTCAGCACACCTATCCGCAACCGGCACACCGACAACTTTCAGCGCACCTTCAAGAAACTGCTTGATGCGGCGGAGTCTGTCGACACAGACCACATGATTTGCGACGCGCTGCTCAATGGCTCCGCAGAGGGACTCTTCTATCACATTATTTTACACGCCAAGGGGGAGTTCATTCTGGACGTAGGCGCCAACACAATACCCCTGAATACATTGGCGCAGTAGTATCAAAATCGGACACCGCGATTCACCGACAGCATCCATCGCACGTCAGACTTTCAGCCCGACGCGAGGCGGTTCGCAGGGATTCTTCAACCGTGATGATTCTCAAAAAATTCTATGACCAACGGATCGTTTTCACGTTCCAGGTAGGCGACAGCGAGGCCTTCGCCATAGCGCTTGCTCCAGATTGTCTGGTATCCAACCGCCTTCGCATGCGCCGCCGTGGTCTCGAGATCTTCGACGATAAATCGCAGATGATGCATGCCCTCGCGACCCGCATCGAGGAATTCCTTGTGGGGACAACCGCCGGCGACCCACTCAATCAACTCAATCTCCACATCACCGCTGGCACCAAAGGCAAGACGCATCTCACACTCCTCTTCACGCCCGCGGTAGTCGTAGGTCATCGGACCCGGATCCATCGTCGAGAAGGGACCAAACATTGGCTCGTAAAGCGCTAGCGCGGCTTCCAGATCACGGACAACAAAGCCGACCTGGTTGAGATCGGGCAAATTCAGTCGCTTGCGAATATCCTCCGCCATGGCTCCTACTCCAATATGAAAATCAATGCTTCAGCATACTCGCCCCGGCGCAGCATACAGTGTTTGATACGGTCAGATTACGTGGTAGAAAATGCTGAGTAATTTATGCCTCTGTCGGCGCGGGGTCTGGCACGACTGCGAGAACGGGCGGCAGCTTGGCCGCATCCAGAGGTGCACGAATCGGTTGCCTTTTACCGGGCAGTGAGGCCCGCAATTAACAATCCGTTAGCTGAAGAGGGAATCGCTGCTGAGGCCCTGATTTTCCATGATACCGCGCAGGCGTCGCAGCGCCTCCACCTGAATCTGGCGCACGCGCTCCCGGGTGAGCCCAATTTCGCGGCCAACCTCTTCGAGGGTACTGCTCTCATGCCCGCGCAAACCAAACCGACGCGCCACAACCTCCCGCTGTTTTTCGGAAAGCTCTTCAAGCCAGACGGATATATTGGACTTTATGTCCGTGTCCTGCAGCAACTGGGAAGGATCAGAAACCTGTATATCGGCGATCATGTCGACCATCGTAGTATCCGAGTCAGAGGCTACCGGTATATCCATGGAAACGACTCGCTCGTTCAGACGTAGCAAGCGTTTCACATCCGCCACGGGCTTTTCGAGCATAGCCGCAATTTCTTCGGCCGTCGGCTCGTGGTCGAGCTTCTGGGTCAGCTCACGAGCAGCACGTAGATAAACATTGAGCTCTTTCACGACATGGATCGGCAAACGGATCGTTCGCGTCTGATTCATGATGGAGCGCTCAATGGTCTGACGAATCCACCAAGTGGCATAGGTGGAAAACCGGAAGCCCAGCTCAGGATCAAACTTTTCCACTGCCCTGATCAGACCCAGGTTTCCTTCCTCGATTAAGTCCAGAAGCGTGAGGCCGCGGTTGATGTAGCGCCGGGAAATCTTTACCACAAGCCGTAAGTTGCTCTCTATCATGCGCTTGCGACCCGCCTCATCCCCTGACAAGGCCAAACGAGCGTAGTGTTTTTCTTCATCGGCGGTCAGTAGCGGGGAGTAACCAATCTCGTTAAGGTATAGCTG
Organism: Candidatus Marimicrobium litorale; assembly: GCF_026262645.1. Lineage (NCBI taxonomy): Bacteria > Pseudomonadati > Pseudomonadota > Gammaproteobacteria > Cellvibrionales > Halieaceae > Marimicrobium > Candidatus Marimicrobium litorale. The sequence continues at coordinate 123,696 of NZ_SHNO01000001.1, read as the reverse complement.
GGTAGCATCCAGCACTTTCTCCGGCTTACGCGGCATATCGGAGATGGCATTGGCCAGGTCGTCGGCGCTCTTGGCCGCAACGGTTTTCGTTTTGCCGGGTTTGCTGTCACTGGTTTTCGACGTGCTGCGCTTACGCGGTACTTTCGGCGCCGTTTTTACCTGTACCGCTTGAGGCGCGCGTGCGTTTGCTTTGCGTTTGGCTTTTTCAGAAGAAGTGGCGGTTTTACTCGCCACCTTGGCATCCGTTGCTACTTTCGCTGATTTCGAAATCCTTTTCGAACCTGCAGTCGTCGATTCCATGCACAATACCTATTCTTTTTATTCCGCGAGCCTGCCTACTTTCGCCTGCACGGCCGGCCAGACTAACCCAGAAAGATCGAAAAATGCAATCCCCGGAGAGATTCGCCAAAAAGCTAGTTATTGCTATTTTATAGGCGATCATTGTCAGCCTGCATCATGCATCAAACCGGTCGCTGCTAGCGTCGCGGCAATACCCTTTGCGGGTCAATCGGCTTACCCTCGCGCCGTATCTCGAAATGTAGCTTCACCGAATCTGTACCGGAACTCCCCTTTTCAGCGATAGTCTGCCCGGCCGACACCATGTCGCCCTCCGCGGCAAGGAGTCGGTCATTGTGTCCATAGGCGCTGAGATATTGCTCGTTGTGCTTCACGATCAACAATTCGCCGAAACCCACGATACCGGTTCCGGCATAGACAACCTTGCCCGGTGCCACTGCAACCACCGGGTCGCCGCGGTTTCCGCCGATATCAATACCCTTGTGCACGCTCCCTGAATAGCCGCGAGTGACGGGCCCCGATGCTGGCCAGCGCCAGGACTTCACCTCACCCAGTGTCACTGCCCCGTGTGTTACTTTTTTGGGCGCTGCAGAACTGGGTTTGGCCACGGGAGGCGTGACCGGTCGTGCAGCTGCTGCGGGCTTTTTCGCCGACAGCACAGGCACTTTAGCCATCACGGGAGCGGGCACGCTCGCAACAGGCACAGGAGAAACCGGCACCGGCGCAGGCACTCCCTGCGCGGGGGCTTTTTCCTCCTTCTTGATCACTATCACTACGGGAGGCGGTTCTGCGAGGGGGACGACCGCGGCTTCCGCCAGTTGGATATACTGCCCCGGATAAATTGTATAAGGCACAGTAATATCATTAGCCGCCGCCACCTTGCGGTAGTCGAGCCCGTAACTGAACGCAATGGAATAGAGAGTATCGCCCCGCTTGACCCTGTAATCAGGACGCGCAGCCTGTGCGACCCTGTCCTCGATTGGGGCCCGCGTAGGCGTTGCACACGCAGCCAGCGCAGCAAGAAGAACTCCTATTAAAACCCGTGCAAGCACCGCCCTTCCCCGACCATCATCCACCCGCCGCAGACGAGCCCCACCGTGCATGGACAAACCAGACAACCGCGAAACCCGCCACCATTAGGCTCAGGCATAGCAGCATCTGTGGATCCTGCCCGGTATACAGTTCGAAATCCGCTGGCATCACAGGCAGTTGCTGCGCAGGTTTCAATTCACCATTACTGCGTTCTATCCAGACCAGCACCCGCTTCCAGGGCCAAACGACAGCGAGCGAGCCAAACAGGAAACCCGTCAGCACAGCCATCGTAGCCTGCTGAAAACGTTCCAGCAGCCAATGCAAAAGTCGGGAAAAGCACATCAAGCCACAGACGGCGCCAATCATAAACACCAGAATAAAAGTGACATCAAGACTCTTGATGGCGAGCAGCACCGCATTGTACATCCCGAGCAACACCAGAATGAAACTGCCGGAAATGCCAGGCAGTATCATGGCGCAGATAGCGAGGAAAGCCGCCAAGAACACCCCCCCATACCCCATCTCGAGACCCACCGAAGCCGACAGGGCAATCGACAGCGCTACCGCAGTACCTGCCATCAGGCAGAGTATCCGGATCGGGTGCCACTGCTGCACGGATTGCAGCAAAACAAGTGCGGAGGCGAGAATCAAACCAAAGAAAAAAGCCCACAGGGGCACCGGATAGTGCGTCAGTATCCATGACACAACTTGCGCCAGGGAAAAAATACTGGTCACGACACCCAGCAGGAGTGGCACGAGAAAACCGCCGTTCACCTGCTCCCATGCACCGGCGATATCAAGAGTCACTACTTTCCGAAAAAACGCGATATTCACCGAGCGTATACTGTCGAGCAAGGTGTCGTAAATACCCGTAATAAACGCGACCGTGCCGCCGGAAACGCCCGGCACAATATCGGCAGCGCCCATGAGCAAGCCGCGCAGGAATACCCCAACGACACCCATTGCCTAGCGCTCCTTGCCGGGTAGAAGGGGAACAAAATACACCGATTCCACCACTTCCGTTTCATAACCCGACGAGGAGCGGGTTACGAGGTGAAGATCCTGAGTATCGCCACCCACCGGCAACACCATTCGGCCACCGACTGCGAGTTGCGAGAGCAGTTCCTCGGGGATGCGTTGCGGTGCTGCAGTAACGACGATGCCATCGTAGGGTCCATATTCGGGCCACCCCATACATCCGTCAGCATGTTCAAACAGCACATTGCGCAACCGCAGCTGACGCAACCGCTGGCGGGCCTTTTGCTGCAGCGGCTTGATACGCTCTACGCTGTAAACCTCACCCACCAATTGGGCCAGCACCGCTGTCTGGTACCCTGAGCCGGTGCCGATTTCCAGCACGCGCTGGCGCGGTCCGGACGCCATCAGCAGCTCCGTCATGCGGGCTACGACGTAGGGCTGAGAGAGCGTCTGCTGGTGACCGATTGGTAGGGCCACATCTTCATAGGCCCGATGTGCCATAGCCTCATCCAGAAAAAGGTGGCGCGGCGTGGTTCGCATCACATCCAATACAACCGAATCGTTGATACCCTGGTCAAGCAAGCGCTGGACGAGACGCTCCCGGGTACGTCGAGAGGTCATACCAATGCCGTGCAGATCCATCCTGTCCACTACCCCGTTCAATGTTCTTTGACCGCCTCGTTCTTGAATTGTAAACACTCCCCCAGCAGCGCCGTTGCATAACCACCGGCGACCAGGTCAAATCCCAAGTGCAGAGTACCATCATCACAAAACTGCCAGGAAAAGTCATCCGGCAAGAGGCGGGCTGATCGCCAAGCAAGGGTTAGTCCGGCCGATGTCAGAAACTCGCAGACCGCCAGGGCCTCTTCGTCCATTACCGTTAATGGCTCCCCTACGTCTCCGCTCGCCTGCCCCCAAAGCGGCAGGCCCGGGCTCAGGTCGCCCGCCGCAGCGCGCAACACAATATCCTCGGTCACCGTGTCGCAACAGAAGTGGCTGCGGGAACCGCGCAGCATGCACCTGTCGCCTGGAAGCACCAGATTCCAGTCGCCTTGCCGGACGCGCTGGGCCAAGACACCATTGAATACCCAAGCGCGCAAGGCAGACAGGTAGAGACTGCGCCGGTCACGGCTCACCCGGCGCCCCCGGCGCATCCATTCCCGGGCCTGACGCAAAGTAGAGCCATTACGGCCAAAACGCTGCTCACCGAAATAATTGGGGACGCCCTCTTCCCGCATCACCAGCAGCCGTTTCTCCAGCGCCGAGTGATCCGCGTCGAGGTTCCGCAGCACCAGCGAGAATCTATTAGCCTGATGCACGCCCCGACGCAGCTTGCGACGGTGCCAACCTTTTGCCAACAACTCGACGCCGGTGCCTGCTTCGAGCCGCGACCAATCTGGTTCGGTTCGCCCCGCAAGGCCAATACTAAACCACTGTTCCGTGACCGCATTGCGGTCTTTCATGCCGCAATACCCAATCGACACCGGCGACACGGCCGCGATGTCGGCGATAAAGTCGCGCAGCTCCGAGGTCGTAAGATTGCGTTTACGCAGATAGAGAAAACAGTGTTCCCCATCGCCCGACGGGGAGAAACCCAGTTGCTCGCGAACCAGAAAATCTTCCGGGCAGTGGCGAATAGTAGCGGTGCCAAGCGCGGGACCCCGGGCCCGGGGCCAAGTGTCATTCACAGTGCCGCCGACTCCAACAGGACAACCGCATGAGCGGCAACACCTTCCTCACGGCCTGTGAAGCCCAGCTTTTCGGTGGTTGTCGCCTTCACATTGATGCGCTCAGGCAGACAGGACAGGTCGGCGGCGAGGTTGTCACGAATCGCCCGGATATGGGGTGCCATTTTCGGCGCTTCGAGAACAAGTGTAGTGTCCAGATTTGCCAGTCTCCAGCCGCTGTTATGCACCCGCTGCATCACCTCACGCAAAAGAATACGACTATCAATGCCAACGTTCGCGTCGTCGGTATCAGGAAAATGCCGGCCGATATCGCCCTGACCAATCGCACCCAGCAAGGCATCGCAAACCGCATGAATCAGCACATCACCGTCCGAGTGAGCTAACAATCCGCGGTGGTGGGCAATAGTGACCCCGCCGAGCACCAGAGCATCACCGGGACCGAAGCGATGCACATCGTAACCGTGTCCTATGCGCATGGTAACGCGACTCCAAAAATCATAGCGCCTGCCCCTTTCGGTGTTGCAGATACCAGGCGGCCTGGGGCAGATCCGCCGGCACAGTGACTTTTAGATTACACCCGGTGGCCGCTACTAACTGCACCGGATGGCCCGCCATTTCCATAGCGGACGCCTCGTCCGTGATATCAGAACGCGCACCAATTGCATGCGCCAATGCCTCGCGCAATTCACCAAGTCGGAACATCTGTGGTGTCTGGGCCCGCCATAGACCGCTTCGATCCAATGTAGCCTGCACCCGACCGTCTGCGGAGGCCTGTTTAACCGTATCGACCATGCGTTCAGCCAATATCCCACCCGTACCGGAGTCGATGACCCTATCAATTAATGCTGTGAGATCCGCCGCGCTGAGACAGGGTCGTGCTGCATCATGAACGAGAACCCAGTCCCCGGATTGCGCTACCGGGGCCAGATCCTGCAGCGCAGCCAACACCGAGCCGCTGCGCTCCTGCGCCCCTTGCACCGACCGCACGCGATCATCCGCCATGAGCGGACACAGCGCCGCGCGCTCATCACCAGAATCCAGCGCCACAACGACGCCCCGGATTCTCGGCTCGCGCAACAGGGCCTGCAGACTGTGCTCAAAAATAGTTGCACCCGCTACCTCAAGGTATTGCTTGGGCACCTCGCTGCCCATGCGGCTGCCGGTGCCGGCGGCAGGCAACACAGCCCAGCATTGCCCGGCATCACTCACCGTGCAGATTCCGAGGATTGCTTGTCTGTCACCTGGTAATAGGTCTCGTCTTTACGAATCAAGCCGAGCTGCTCTCGAGCGCGCTGTTCCAGGCCCTCGTTACCGGTTTGCAGCTCCAGCACCTCCCGTTCGAGCTCTGAATTGCGTTCGCTGAGTTGCGCGTTGATAAGGGTCTGCTCCTCTACCTGTAATTCGAGGCGATGCTTTTCAGCGAGACTGCCCTCACCAAACCACAGGCGATACTGCACCACTCCCAGCAATAGCACTAAGACGAGCAGCAGGCCGCGCATGCGCTACCGGGAGAACTCCGCCAGACCGCGATAAGGCGCCCGGTCGGAGAGCTCGGCCTCGATACGCAGCAGGCGGTTGTACTTGGCCACCCGATCGGAGCGGCACAGGGAACCCGTCTTGATTTGGCCCGCCGCGGTGGCAACGGCGAGGTCGGCAATGGTGGTGTCCTCCGTTTCACCGCTGCGATGAGAAATCACTGCGGTGTATCCCGCGGCCTTGGCCATCGCAATCGCATCCAGTGTTTCGGACAGACTGCCAATCTGATTGAACTTGATCAGGATGGAGTTGCCAACGCCCCTGTCGATGCCCTCCTTGAGTATTTTTGTATTGGTAACAAACAGGTCATCGCCCACCAATTGCACCTTGTCGCCAATCTTGTCCGTCAACAGCTTCCAACCCTCCCAATCGGACTCATCTAGACCGTCCTCAATAGAAATAATGGGGTGCTTTTCCGCAAGATCCGCCAGGTAGTCTGCGAATTCGGCACTGCTGAATTGCTTTCCTTCGCCGGACAGGTCGTACACGCCATTCCGGTAAAATTCCGATGCAGCACAGTCCAGCGCGAGTGTCACGTCAGTGCCCAGCGAATAGCCCGCATTGCCCACGGCCTCTGCGATCGCTTCCAGAGCGGCCTCATTGGAGGGCAGGTTGGGTGCGAAGCCGCCTTCATCGCCGACGGCAGTGCTCAGACCACGAGAAGAAAGCACCTGCTTCAGCTGGTGAAAAATTTCGGCGCCTGTTCGCAGGGCCTCGCTAAAACTACCCGCGGATACGGGCTGCACCATGAACTCCTGAATATCGACATTATTATCGGCATGTTCGCCCCCATTGAGGATATTCATCATGGGCACCGGCATGCTAAACCCCGAGGTGCCATTGATATCCGCTATGTGCTGATAAAGGGGTATACCGCGTGACTGCGCCGCCGCCTTTGCCGCAGCCAGCGACACCGCGAGAATCGCATTGGCACCGAAGTTGGCCTTGTTGTCAGTGCCGTCAGCGGCAATCATGGCCACATCAAGCTCACGCTGGGCCGCACCATCACTGCCCATTAGTAGGTCACGGATCGGGCCATTTATATGCCCGACAGCCTTCAAAACGCCCTTGCCGAGATAGCGAGTGCTGTCGCCATCACGCAGTTCCAGCGCCTCCCGGGAGCCGGTAGACGCACCAGAGGGCGCGCAGGCGCTGCCTGTCTCACCAGATTCCAGAGTTACTTCCGCCATCACCGTAGGATTGCCGCGAGAATCCATTACTTCAAAGGCCTGAATATTGGTAATCGCCGTCATGCGTTCAAACTCCGTTAATTCTAATCAATCTGCAGTGCAGGCAGCGACTTGACCAGGTCGTCGACAGCCTTCACCTGCTGTAAAAAAGGTTCCAGTTGATCCAGCGGCAGGGCACTGGGTCCGTCACAAAGCGCCTTATCCGGATTGGGATGGGCCTCCAGAAACAAACCCGCGAGACCTACCGCCATGCCCGAGCGCGCCAAATCTACCACCTGGGAACGGCGACCCCCGGACGCCTCTCCGCCGGAGTCCCGACACTGCAAAGCGTGGGTGACATCGAAAATGATCGGTGCGTTATTACAGCTCACCTTCATCATTCCGAAGCCCAGCATATCGACCACCAGATTATCGTAACCAAAGTTGGTGCCACGCTCGCAGAGCATCACTCGCTGATTGCCGCACTCGTCGAACTTGTCGACGATATTGGCCATCTGGGTCGGGCTGAGAAATTGGGGCTTCTTGATATTGATCACCGCTCCGGTAGACGCCATGACTTTGACCAGATCAGTCTGTCGCGCGAGGAAAGCGGGCAGCTGTATTATACCGCACACCTCCGCCGCCGGCGCGGCCTGTTCTGGCGTATGCACATCGGTGATTACATCGACATTAAAGGCAGACTTTACTTCCGCGAGTATTTTTAGCCCCTCGTCGAGCCCTGGTCCGCGAAAAGAATGTATCGAAGAGCGGTTGGCCTTGTCGAAAGAGGCCTTAAACACCCAGGGAATGCCCAGCCTTGCGCACACCCCCGCGTAATGTTCTGCAACCCGCAGGGCGAAATCCCGGCTTTCCAGCACATTGACACCACCAAGCAGTACAAAAGGCGCTCCATTATCGAAACGCACGTCACCGAGAGATATGCTTTGCTCGTTCACAGCATGTACCTTGTATTAACTGGCCTGATTGAGCGTCTGCTCACTGGCATGGGCGATCGCCGCCTCGATATAGCTGGTGAACAGCGGGTGTCCACCCCGGGGACGAGATGTAAATTCCGGATGGAACTGGCAAGCAATAAACCAGGGGTGCCTGGGCAGCTCGATCATTTCTACCAGAGAGTGATCAGCCGACCAGCCCGCGATGCGCATGCCGGCATCGCGCAGCTGATCAACATAATTATTATTGATTTCGTAGCGGTGTCGGTGCCGCTCCTGCACAGTCTCTTTCGCATAGATTTCACGCGCCAGGGAACCGGCCTCAAGGTGACACAACTGCGCGCCAAGCCGCATTGTCCCGCCTTTGTCGGAATCTTCATCACGTCGCTCCGCCGTACCGTCGGATGTCATCCACTCGGTGATCAGCGCCACGATGGGATGGTCTGTTTTCGCGTTCATCTCGGTTGAATCGGCACCCTCCAGACCACAGACATTGCGAGCATATTCCACAAGTGCCACGTGCATGCCGAGGCAAATACCCAGAAAAGGAATGTTGTTTTCTCGCGCGAAGCGAACGGCTGTAATCTTGCCTTCGACTCCGCGATCGCCGAAACCGCCAGGCACCAGAATAGCGTTCATTCCCGCCAGTGCCGCGGTACCGTTCCGCTCTATATCCTCCGCATCAAAGTACTCGATAGAGACATCGGTAGTGGTCTGCAAACCGGCATGACCCAAGGCCTCATTCAGGGACTTATAGGCATCCTGTAAATCGACGTATTTTCCGACCATCGCCACTTTGACCTGACCGCGGCTGGGACCGAATTCCCGCGCCAACACGTCGTCCCAGTCCGAGAGATCAGCCCGCTCCTTGCAATTTAGACCGAAACGCTCAACCACAAAACTGTCAAGGCCAAAGTTTTGCAGCATACCGGGAATCCGATAAATTGAATCTACATCCAACAGGGGCACGACTGCGCGCTCCTCAACGTTGGTAAACAACGAGATCTTTTTCCGTGCACTCTCCTCGATCTCTACAGCGCAGCGGCACAGCAAGATATCCGGCTGCAAACCGATAGAACGCAGCTCCTTTACAGAGTGCTGGGTTGGCTTGGTCTTGATCTCTCCCGCGGTGGCTATATAAGGTACTAGCGTCAGATGCATCAGCAAAGCCCGACTGGAACCCAGCTCCACTTTCAGCTGCCGCGCGGCCTCCAGGAAAGGCAATCCTTCTATGTCGCCGACCGTGCCGCCGATTTCCACCACCGCCACGTCGGCATCACCAGCGCCCAGTAACACCCGTCGCTTGATCTCATCCGTAACATGGGGAATAACCTGTACCGTACCGCCGAGGTAATCGCCCCTGCGCTCCTTGCGCAGCACCTCGTTATAGACCCTGCCCGTAGTGAAGTTGTTATTCTGCGACATCACGATGTGGGTAAAACGCTCGTAGTGCCCAAGATCGAGGTCAGTCTCTGCGCCGTCCTCCGTCACGAACACTTCGCCGTGCTGAAAAGGACTCATGGTTCCGGGATCTACATTGATATAAGGGTCCAGCTTCAGCAGCGTTACCTTGAGGCCCCGTGCTTCAAGCACGGTCGCCATGGAGGCTGCGGCAATGCCCTTGCCCAGAGATGATACAACCCCACCTGTGACGAAAATATAACGCGTCATAATCACCTACGTATGCTGTATTGCGGGCAAGAAAGCAGTGCGTTAGCGACCCGAAGGTGCTTACGCCCTTATGGTAAAAGATGGGAAATTAGGTTAACAGAAAGGCCCGTGCAGCTCAATCGGAAGAAGCTGTTACCGGGCGCCGCCAGCGCATTTGCCAGAGAGGTTCACCCCCTGCCGCACTCTCCCGGTAGCGCGAGGACAAGCACAACGCGAAATCGCCGACGGCGAGCAGCTCCTCGTCGCGGTACAGTAAAGGCACTCGGTCTCGCCACCAGTGCGGAATGCGCGCATCCTGCAGAACGCGCTTGAGTGACCGCGTTCCCTCTCTCCGGCATAGACGGCACTGCTCCCCACCTGCGCGCCAGCCAAGATTCAACCGCTCACCTGGCACGACAAAAAGCCCCTCGCCGGCAGCGGGCTCCAAACTAACTGTCCCTACACCAGGCACCTCGCAAGGTTCACCCGGCACTAACGCTATCGGCTGCGTTGGCGCTGAAACGCCAAAGCCGGGTACCCGGTAGACGGCATCGCCGAAGCAGGCCAGAACATAATCGCCGCAATCCAGGCGCGGGTGCGCATCCTGTGCTTTTTCGGACAATTGCCGCAGGAATTCCTGCAACTGCGACTGATCTGGTGCCTGCAAGCCCTGGGCACGCAACCAGGCGCGTATGCACCGGGCTGGCCCCTGCCCCATTTCCTGCAGCTCGGCCAACCCGATCCCGGGATCCCCGAGGGCACTGAATACGGTTGTTGGCGCATCGGGCAAGAGCGCCGCCACTGCCTGCATATGACCCGCGGCACGAGCAACGGATGTGCGGTATGCCGGCCAGCGCTCAGACAGCAGGGGCAGCACCTGTTGCCGCAGGAAACTGCGATCAGCAGCACCACTGTTGGAGGGATCCGTCACAAACGCCAGATTGTGCCGGCAGGCGTAAGCCTCGATATTTTCTCGACTAACGCCCAGCAGGGGGCGGCAAAGCTGACCCGCGCCCAGTTGACGCTGCCGTGGCATCCCGGCGAGACCTTCAACGCCCGCGCCTCGCATCAAGCGCAGGAAGAAAGTCTCAACCTGGTCATCGAGGTGATGAGCAAGGAACAACACGTCACCCGGCTGCAGATTGGCCGAGAACACGCCGTAACGCGCCTCCCTCGCATTCGCCTCGCTGCCGCGTGCCGGCACCTGAACCGAGCAAGTGATCAGGGGTACCTCCAGCACATCACAGACCTCGGCACAATGCTGCTGCCAGCCATCCGCTTCACACTGCAAACCATGGTTTACATGCAGTGCAGCCAGCGCAGGGGCGCCCGGGTGCAGCGTGCACCAGTGCTTCAGGAGGTGCAGCAGCACCGTGGAATCGACACCGCCGCTGTAGCCAACGAGCCAGCGTGGCGCCTCGGACAGCTCAGAAAGCGCGATATCAAGTTCACTTGAGTGAATCAAACCCGGCTCAATTGCCGTAGGACATCAACCGCTGGAAACGCTTCGCCAGCAGGTCTTCCTGCGGCAGGCCCTGCAGGATGTCCAGCTGGGTCAGCAGGTGATCCTTTATGCGCTGGGCCATCAGGTCGGGATCCCGATGAGCACCCCCCAAGGGCTCCTCAATCGTGGCATCGACAATGCCCAGCTCCTGCAACGTTGTGGATGTGACTCCCATGGCTTCGGCTGCCTCCGCAGCGTGCTCGGTGTCCTTCCAGATAATATTGGCGCAGCCCTCCGGAGAGATCACAAAGTACGTGGAGTACTGCAGCATAACGAGGTGATCACCCACACCGATGCCCAGTGCACCGCCAGAGCTTCCCTCACCGATCACAATGCAGATGATAGGCGTCGCAAGACGAGACATTACCGCAAGGTTCTGGGCGATAGACTCACTGATGCCCCTCTCCTCAGAATCAATACCGGGATAGGCTCCGGGTGTATCGATCAATGTAATAACAGGCATCTTGTAACGCTCGGCCATTTCCATCAGGCGCATGGCCTTGCGGTAACCCTCCGGCTTGGGCATACCAAAATTACGGTAAACCTTGTCTTTTACGGCACGGCCTTTTTCCTGGCCGATTACCATGACGGGCTGGTCGTCGATGCGTGCCAAGCCGCCCACAATGGCCTTGTCATCACCGAAATGTCGATCTCCATGTAACTCGTCAAACTCAGTGAAAATCCGCTCGATGTAGTCGAGGGTATAGGGGCGCCTTGGGTGACGCGCCACTTTGACAATATCCCACGCACTCAGATTGGAGTAAATTTTCTCCGTCAGCCGGGTGCTTTTGTTGCGCAGGGTCTCAATCTCGGAGCCGATGTTGATTTCGTTGTCCGAGCCAACCAAGCGCAACTCCTCTATCTTGACTTCCAGCTCGGCAATAGGCTGCTCAAAGTCGAGGTAATTCGGATTCATACGGAGGTTCCGGCCGGGTTAGCGTGGCAAACAGTGTACAAAATTACGCGGCTGCAGACCATACAGGGATTGGCGTGAAATACCCCGAACTAGTGGGATAAATACACACGCACCTCGCGAAACTCTGGCGATTCGTCCAGGTCAGGCACGGTAAGACTGACTTGCCGGGCTATCTCGGAATAGGCCGGATAGTTAAAACTCTGCAAACGGGAATCCGCCACCAGCACCTCATCAGCACGCCGCAGAAAACGCGTGAGCCATGGCAGGTTTTCCCTGTCATACAAGACATCTGCAGCGGTGATCAGCTCTATCGGACCAGCCAGCGAATCGAAGTCAGATGCCAACTGCACCCGGACCCCGTTTAGCGCTGCGTTGCGCTCGGTCACCGCCAGTGCGAACGGGTCATGATCACAGGCGATAACCTCGCCGGCACCGGCGAGGGCGGCCGCAATGGAGACAACCCCGCTGCCACAGCCAAAATCAAGCACTCGCCTGTCTGCTACGCGCTCGGGGTGACGCAGTAGGTGCGCGCCCAGCACCTGGCCCGAAGCCCAGCAGAATGTCCAGTAAAGTGGGTTATCCATCACACGCTGCACCGTTGATGCCGCCAGCGCCTCCTGCGGGTAGTCGGCATTTAACAGATAAAGACAGATTTCCGGACAGCCAGGCAGCACTGTAGGTTCGAGACGAGCGCCGGGAATAATGCCAGCCAAATGTCGCTGCAAATTTCGCAATGCGGTCATAAGCCGGTTTTAAGCAATGAGTAGGAGCGGTAGTATAGCGCCCGAGCCGGCTGACGCCTCAACTGCCGCGGAGAGACTTTCTTGCAACCGTCAGAGCCCTACCTTGTACCTCATAGCTCCGAGGCAATCGACATTCTCTACGCCGACCGGGACCTGTTGCTGGTGCGCAAGCCGGACTTGCTGCTGACCATTCCAGGGCGCCATCCAAAAAACAAAGACTGCCTTATCGCGCGCCTGCGACAGGATTACCCCTCTGCCAGTATCGTGCATCGGCTAGATCTCGACACCTCGGGCATCATGGTCATTCCCTTGAACAAACCGACCCATGGACACATCAGCAGGCAATTCCAGCAGCGCACCGTAAAGAAGGACTACCACGCCATCGTGTTCGGTGCTGTCAGGCAGGACGGGGGAGAAATCGATCTGCCAATCGCGCCGGACTGGTCCAATAGACCGCGACAGAAAATCTGCCACGAGCGGGGCAAACAGGCACTCACTCGATTCGAAGTGCTGGAGCGCATGGACCATGGTACCCGTCTGCTGCTGAAACCGGTCACCGGCCGCTCCCACCAACTGCGTATTCATCTGGCGCAACTGGGACACCCGATCCTCGGCTGCGACCTCTACGCCCACGACCAGGCCTTGGGCATGGCAGATCGACTGATGCTGCACGCCAGCTCGCTGGAATTTGAGCACCCTGCCAGCGGCAAGCTGATGAAAGGCTGTTGCCCTCCTGGTTTTTGAGCCACGTCGTTCGCACCGCCTGTCCGGGAACGCGCAGCACAAGGCAGTAAATTACTGCAATAAGGCGTGGCCCTCCGGCAACTGTCGCGACATCCACAGTGCCAGCTTGTGCTTCATAAGAGGCTCAGTTTCCTGACCTTTTGCCAGCGGCTGAATCAGTTTGTCATGCACCAGTAAACGGTAGAGGTAGGTAATCTTGTCTTTTTGGGAATCCACCGTATCGAACTCCCCTACGCCCCGCTTTTTTGCGTAGACGGCGCCCACCTTCAATGCGTGAGCCACCAGCTCTGCCTCGTGCTTGAGTTTACTCAACGGAATCTCCTCTGAATTTTCAGCGACACGCCTATGGCGACCCAGCGTCAGACAGGTAACTGCACCAATCACTCCAGCTACCGGCATAGAGTAACGCGTCGTGCCGGCCCAGCACAGCCAGCGAAAAAAGGTTCACGCAAGCAGTCACGCCTGAGCCGCAATAGACGAGAAGGTTCTCTGCGTCCAGCATGTCGCCCCAATGGGCCCGCTGGTGATCCAAATCGAGCAGCCGGCCACAATCGTCCGTGACGGCCTGCCAAGGTCTGTTGCGCGCGCCAGGAATATGCCCGGCCACAGGATCGATGGGCTCTTCCTCGCCGCAGTACCGTGCAGGTTCCCGGGAATCAATGAGCAGGGCACCGTACCCCTGCGCTGTCCGCACACCTGCAATGTCGCAACTTTGCGCAAACCCGCTGATCTGTTCTACAGGGGCCGCAACCGCAACAGATTCAAGCGTGACGACTTCCCCACCTGCCTGTAAATACGCCTGGTAGCCACCATTGAGCAGGCGGGGTGGCCGGTAGCCAGCCGCACGCATCAGCCACCACAGACGGCAGGCAAACGCCTGCCGGGAATCATCATAGGCAACAACGGCGGTCTCCCGAGTGACTCCGGCGCGCGCCAGCCGTGCGGCAAATGTCGCCGGATCGGGCAAAGGATGGCGTCCACCATGCTGCGCCACGTTTCCCGAGAGGTCACGTTCAAGATTCAGATAGTGCGCGCCCGGGACGTGGCCCTGGCGGTAGAGACCTTCTCCCGCATCGGGATCCCCGAGGATAAAACGGCAATCAAATACCACGCATTCAACACCGGCAATCAACGCCTGTGGCTCTATGACAAACTGCGCCATTGACATTGCGCTAAATCTCCTCGGGGCCGACGTGACAGCTCTTATCGACAGCAAAGTAGCTGGCAGTCAGTACCCTATCACAGGCCGGGGCCGATCAGCGCTGTGCACCATCAGTCACCGCGCGCATTCCGGCTTACCGTGTGTTCGGCTGTTCGGCTGTTCGGCTGTTCGGCTGTTCGGCTGTTCGGCTGTTCGGCTGTTCGGCTGTTCGGCTGTTCGGCTGTTCGCAGATTACACTGCAGTGGCGCGAGCTCCATACGTCTAAGATCAGTCTCTGCAATGGCTGCACATATTACGAGGCCGGATCGCGCCGACTCTGCACCGAGCTTGCTCATTTGCACCGACTTTAGCCCTCTGGCACTCTCCACTTCGGGTCATACCGCCAAGTCAAACCTGTCGCGCGAAGACCGATCGTGGTAGCTTGCTCTCGGCCCTGTTGCTTACCAACAGACTATTCCCTGCCCTAACGTGTCGATTGCCTTGACCAGAAAACGAAAGCACACCGGTAAACAGACTGTCCGCCGTTCCCGACGCGGCGTGGTCACTATGCTCATCCTGGCTGTCGGTTTCAGCGCACTGCAGTATCAGGAAAACGGCAGCGTCAGCTGGCCATCCGACCTGCTGCGCTACGTCGAGACTCACCTCACACGGCAGCTGTCCGACCCGGACAAGGTCTGGCGCAAAGCAGCGGACCTCGCCGAAACGCTGGGCGCCAACCGGGAGGGCCTGCCGCCGCCAGCATTCGATATCCGCGGCCGGGTTGTCAGAGTGGCCGACGGCGACACAGTCTCCGTGCTGGATGGAAACAATAAGCAACACAAGGTACGTCTCTTTGGTATTGACACACCGGAGCGAGACCAACCCCACGGAAGTTTAGCGGGAGCCGCACTGGCAGACCTGGTAGACGGAAAACACGTCGGTGTCGTGGTCGTGGAAACGGACAGTTACGGACGCAAGGTGGGGACACTCTACCGAGGTTCTACCAATATCAACCGGGCCATGGTGACGGCCGGCCATGCCTGGTGGTATGCCTACTATGCCCCCGATGAACACCCACTGCGCGTAGCGCAGGATCAGGCGCGCGCACAGAGTCGCGGCCTTTGGGCACAACCGGACCCCGTCCCGCCCTGGGACTGGCGCAGGCGGCAACGACAGCGCTAGCGACCGCACGCTGATTGTTCTCTGGCTCTGCTGGGAAAGCTAAGGGGATTGCGGTACATTAACCCGTAGTGACATTCGCCTCAATAACTTATCGAACAGGGAGCCTGAGATGGTTGTAGTCAACGCCATTGTGAGCACGTCAGCGGACGACATCAGTGCATTGAAAGACGCCATCGGCGTGATGGAAAAAGCCAGTCGTCAGGAGGACGGATGCCTCGACTACACATTCAGCGTTGAGGTGTCTGACCCGAATACACTGCGAATCACCGAAAAGTGGGAAACCGTTGAGGCACTCCAGGCACACATGGCAACGCCTCATATGGCAGAATTCCAGGGCGCCATTGGCGCACACCCGCCCAAGGCGATGGATGTAAAATTCTACGGTGCCGAGGAGATTCAGCCCTTCTGACAAAGCTATGCCAAGCGCCGATTACAGAAAAAAGCCCATAACGGTTAAAGGTGCCTGTATCGCTGCCCTGCTGCTCACGTCGGCGTCTATTGCCAGGGCAGACACTTCGTCAGTTACTGCCGAGGTGCAGGTCGCAGGCAATGCAGGGGGCTCCGCCACCGCAGTTACCCCGGCAGCGGATTCAGCCAAGCAGGACACCCCAATTGCAATCAGCGACCTGATCGTTCTTTTCCAACGACAGGCGGACGAACTGGTCGCCCAGCGGGAACTGCTGGAAGCTCAGGCTCGACAAATCGCCGCGCTCAGCGAAGAGGTGCAGACCCTGCGCTCGGCTCCCGCAATGGTCACCCGCGATGAGGCGAAAACGACCATCGCTGCACATCAACGCCAACTGGAGAGCCAGCGGCAACAAATTGCGACGCTTGTTAACGAACTGGACCTGCTTCAGGAGTCCCCTCCCATCGAGGAAGACAGCACACTGCGGGTAGCTGCCAACACCGAGGAGGAAAAACCGGTCGACCCGGGCCTCGACGGAACAACCGCGACAGAGACCCAAAAAGAACTCAAAGACCGAAAGCGCGCCGAAAAAACCGGCACCGAGGTCGCCCAGGCACAGGCGGACGACCCTACACGAGACCTGCTTGCAGACTTCACCGGCGCTTGGCGCCTTCCCGGCACCAGTGCAGCGCTGCGCATCGGCGGCTATGTGAAAACATCAGCGGTATACAATAACGACGCCCTTGCAATAAACGATAGATTTATCGTGGGGTCTATCCCGGTGGGTGTTGCAAAGGAAAGCACCGACGAAGCGCAAAGCAGCGTCACAGCCGACCAGTCGCGCATTAATTTCGACCTCCGACAGCCCACCGAATACGGCATCATGCGCGCTTTTATCGAGGGTGACTTTGCCGGCGAAGATGAGACCTTCCGCCTGCGGCACGCCTTTGGCCAGTGGGCACGGGTTGTCACCGGTAAAACCTGGTCGACTTTCATGGACCCGGACGCCTCCCCCGAGGAAATCGACTTCGAGGGTCTCAACGGTCGTATCAACGTGCGACAGGCACAACTGCGCTTTATGCCCCGATTTGGTGAGCAGTATGAATTACAGCTTGCTCTGGAGGACCCCGACCCGAGAATTCAGAACGGCTCCGGTGTCACGCGCAAACCGGATCTGATCGTGGCGGGACGAATCGATCTTTACAATCTGCATACTAAACTGTCACTACTTGGGCGCGAAATACGCGGCCAAACCGTAACCTCTACCAGTAAATCCAACACAGAGAGTGAAGTCCGCACAGAGTATGCCTGGGGGGTGTCACTCAGCGGCAACATCGCTACGCCCTACTTCGATGACAGGGATAAGCTGTTGTTTCAAATAAATACCGGGAACGGCATCGGGCGCTATGTGAATGATCTGTCCAGCATCGGAAACTACGACGGCATCTTCAACGAAGAAAACAAGCTCGAACTGTTCTATGTTACAGCGGGGTATGTGTCCTGGCAGCACTGGTGGGGCATTAACCAGTTGCGCTCTAACTTTACCTTCGGCGCGGTGGAGGTGGACAATCCGGACTTTGTTGATAGTGAAGCCTACAAACGGACCTTGCGCTTCTCTGCAAATCTGATCTGGTCACCTATTCCCCGTATTGACCTAGGCGGCGAATACCTTTGGGGCCAGCGGGAGAACCAAGATGACGAAGAAGGGACTGCAACCCAATTCCAAATAATGGCAAGGTACCGATTCTAAACCCGCTCGGGCCCAGATTAGCGAGCGAACGAAAAGCTCGGACTCGGGGGCAGCGCTGTGATCTGCGCTTTTGACGATTGGCACTGATTCTCACCGCTGCATCGGGTATCATCCTCGCCCTTCAGCGGGCCTACAACATTAGCAAGGCACCACGCTGAGCAACGCGGGACAGACTCAACCCGAACCGTCACTGGGCTCATTATGAATAAAACCGAACAAAAACGTGTCGGCTTCGTCAGCCTGGGTTGCCCCAAGGCTCTGGTTGACTCGGAGCGTATCCTCACGCAACTCAAGACCGACGGCTACGACATCGTCCCTACCTATGAAAACGCCGATGTCGTAGTCGTCAATACCTGTGGCTTTATCGACAGTGCCAAGCAGGAATCGCTGGAGGCCATTGGAGAGGCTATTAGCGAGAACGGGCGGGTCATTGTCACGGGGTGCATGGGCAAAGGCGACGATGCGAACACGATAAAAAAACTGCATCCCAAGGTGCTTAACGTATCAGGCCCGGCGGCTTATGAGGAAGTGGTGGGCGCAGTGCATCAATGGGCGCCTCAAAGCCAAGACTACAAACCCTTTATTGATCTTGTGCCGCCACAGGGTATCAAGCTGACCCCGCGACACTATGCCTATTTGAAAATTTCCGAGGGTTGCAATCATCGCTGCAGTTTTTGCATCATTCCGGATATGCGTGGAGACCTCGTGAGCAGACCCATCGGGGATGTTATGGATGAAGCGGAACGCCTCGTTCGCGCAGGCGTGCGTGAACTGCTAGTGATTTCTCAGGACACCAGTGCCTATGGTGTCGATACCCAATACCGCACCGGATTCTGGAATGGTCGTCCGCTGAAAACCCGCATGCAAGAACTGTGCGAAGTGCTAGGAGAGTTGGGTGTATGGGTTCGCCTGCACTATGTCTACCCTTACCCACATGTAGACAAGCTCATACCGCTTATGGCCGAGGGTAAAATACTCCCCTATCTGGACGTACCCCTGCAGCATGGCAGCCCCGCTATCCTCAAGCAGATGCAACGGCCCGCCGCGGCAGAAAAAGCACTGAAACGCATTGAAACATGGCGTGACATTTGCCCTGACATCACGTTGCGCAGCACCTTTATCGTTGGCTTTCCCGGTGAGACAGAAGATGATTTTGAAATACTGCTGGATTTTGTGCGCGCAGCACAACTGGATCGTGTCGGCTGTTTCCGTTATTCGCCTGTGAAGGGAGCACGGGCTAATCTACTTGCTGGCCATGTTGCTGAAGAAATCAAGCAAGAGCGCTGGGACCGTTTTATGGCACTACAGCAACAGATCAGCGCCGCCAAATTGCAGAACAAGATTGGCAAAACCATTGAAATTTTAATCGATGAGACCGATGCCTCGGGCGCGGTGGGCCGCTCCAGCGCCGATGCGCCGGAGATTGATGGTAAGGTTTACCTACCCGGGGTCAATGGGCTCTCTCCGGGAGACCTTGTAGAAGCCGAAGTCACCGCCACCGATGAATATGACCTGTGGGTGGGTTGAGGGCAGCTTGAATTTACTCCTGTTCTGCAACGATGATCGACTGGACGCAAACAAAATCGTAATTCAAGGCCGTCGTCTCGAACACCTTCAAAAAGTGCACCGTGCACATGCTGGCGACACGCTACGCGTGGGCGAGATCGGCGGTTTGACCGGGGAGGGGAAGCTTCTGAATATCACAGCAGACCGCGCAACTCTGGCCATCTCACTGCAACACTCGCCACCAGAAAAATTGCCCCTGCGCCTTATTGTCGCCCTTCCCCGACCTAAAATGTTGCGCCGCATCCTGCGCACTGTAGCCGAGATCGGCGTGGCCGAACTGCACCTGATAAACAGCTACCGCGTAGAAAAAAGCTATTGGCAAAGCCCGGTGCTGAACAGTGAGACCATGCGGGAGCTCCTGCTGCAGGGACTGGAACAATCACGCGACACCATACTGCCTCTGGTGCATTGCCATCCACGTTTTAAACCCTTTGTCGAGGATACCCTGCCCGCGCTGATAACTGGCGAAAGGGCGTTACTGGCACATCCAGGCAATACCCCCCCCTGCCCTCGACATATCGAAAAGCAGACCTCACTGATCGTTGGCCCAGAGGGCGGCTTTATTCCATACGAGGTGACCAGCTTAAGCAATGCAGGCTGCGAAGTCGTCTCTCTGGGACCACGCATCTTGCGCGTGGAGAATGCCATCAACTATCTGATTGGTAGGCTATTTTAAATCAGCAGGGGCAACCCGGAGTCGTCTGCAGGCGGCCGTAAGATAGCCAATGCAAAAATCTAAACCCCGGGTTTGTTTTATCACAGGTACAGGAAGAAACCCGGGTTGGGTATAGCTTTCGATAGCGCATGGTGCTAGTTTTTCCTCTAGCGAGGATCCGACGTCGGAGCACGCTCACAATAGAATAATGAGCTCTACATCGTTGATGACAGCGAGCAGGACACCCCTGGTCCAATCGCGCTGAATCTTGAGAGGTACAAAATGTCCACAAAAAACACCACTATCGCATTTCAGCTGTCAGCCATAATCGCCGCCGGCACGGCAGGTTTTGCCCCCAGCATTGCACTAGGCCAGTCGGTCCTGGAAGAAGTTGTTGTCACCGCGCGGAAACGTGAGGAGTCGCTGCAGGAGACACCCGTGGCGATATCTGCATTCAACAATCAAACTTTGGAGGAGCTGGGGTTAAACAATATTACCGACCTGACCCGAGTCGTCCCCAACGTTGATATGTATGCCGGTAATGGCACCACCGGCGCCGGGAACGTGTTTATTCGTGGCGTTGGTGCGCGCAATACGGGCGTCAACTTCGATTCTGGCGTTGGCATCTACGTTGACGGTGTGTATGTCCCCCGTGCGGATGGTGCGATCCTGGACAATGTCGACATTCAATCTATTCAGGTGTTGCGCGGGCCTCAGGGCACCCTATTCGGCAAAAATACCACCGGCGGCGCTATCCTCTATGCCACCAACAAACCCAATGAGGAATTTGGCGGGCACGTAGAAGGCCGGGTCGGCAACTACAATCAAATGGATGGCAAGGGCACCCTCAATATTCCCATCATCGGCGACACTCTGATGTCGCGCTTCTCAGTTTTTAGCACCAACCGCGACGGTTACGTCAAAAGCAAGATTCCAGATGGCTTGCCCGCACAGGCCACCGGCAACTACCCCGGATTTACCGACGGAGAGGATTACAACGATGTTGAGCGCTACGGTGGCCAGGCCCAGTTGCGTTGGGTAGCCAGCGACACTCTGCTTCTCGACCTGAACTACAACTACGCCAAAACCGATCAGAAATCCCGCGGCCAGAACTGTGAGGTCGTTGAAGGCATTGAGGGTGCCGGCTGGCAGGCTGCTCTGCAGGACCCATTTATTATCGAGCCATCGACCGGGCAGACCATCAAGGATTGGTGCCGGGATAACCAGCGTCTCGGAAAAGACAAGATCATGACCAACCTGACACCCAACAAGTATCAAGCCGAAGTCAACACGCTGGCGCTCACTGTCGACTGGGAGGTCGGTGACTACGGCACGTTCAAAAGCATCTCGTCCGCGCGCAATACCGAGGGCGGCGAAGTCAATGAGCTCGATGCAATCAGCATAGCATTGCTGGGAAGGACCAACTACAAATGGAATAGCACCGAAAAACGCAATACTGACAGCTACAGTCAGGAGTTCCAATTTGCAGGTACCGCGTTTGAGGACAAACTGGACTACGTGGTGGGCACCTTCGGGTTCCATGAAGAAACCGATAAAGGCACAGCCGCCTCGCCATCTGGCCCCTTCTTTGGATCGCTTGGTGATCCGAACCTCGCTTTTTACCAGAACGCCACGACAGAGCTTTTGACCAAGAACTCGTCGCTGTCTTTTTATAGCCAGGCAGACTGGAATTTTAATGAGTACTGGCGCTTAACGCTCGGCGCGCGATACACCTGGGAGGAGAAAAAACTCACGCGCAGATTTCGACCTGTTGACGTTTCCACGCTGGCCAAGACAGGAGATGCTGGCGTATCTGCAATCAATGAAACGTTTTTTGAATTCCCCAGCGGCCCGGATAGCTTCAACCCCGATCACGGTTTTGCCTACGCTACGGGACCCGATGGTCAGCCAGATCCACTGGGCAATCAGACGCAGAAATACGATGATTCCAAGGTCACCCCCATGGCGAGTATCCAGCGCAATTTTGACGCCATAGGATTCATGGATTCCGGAACATTGTACTTTACCATCGCTAACGGCTACCTCTCAGGAGGCATTACTGACACGACCAATGTCGCGACCAACTTGATAGAGAACTACGATCCAGAAGAGGTCTGGAACTATGAAATCGGCTTCAAAATGGAAGCATGGGACAACAAACTGCGGTTGAACTCTGCCCTGTTCTATAACGACTACGAGGATCGCCAGTTGACCACCGTGAGGATTAATCCGGAAACGGGTCGCATTGCTGGAGCTCTGATCAATGCGGAATCATCCTGGATTGCAGGCGTTGAGTTCGAAGCTATCGTGCTTCCGGTGGAGAACTTGCAGATTACGGCAAACGTCACCTTTAACGATAGTGATATCGATAAGTATGAGGACGAACGTATCTTTGCGGCTGTAGATGGTGCTCCGGTCCCGGACGGATGCACCAACATCCCGGTCGGTCTCAGTACTGTGAACAGCTGCCCGGTTGATCGCTCAGATGAGGACCTGCCGCGACTGCCTGACAGTATTTATTTCCTTGCAGTGCAGTACACTTTCGCAACTGAATATGGCGACGTAGTACCCATGGTGTCGTGGTCATACCGCACGAACCTTGACAACTGCTTCGACGTGTCCAGCTGTCAGTCGGGCATTTACAAGGTCAACCAGGAAGACGTCACCGCTCGTTTGACCTGGACATCACCTGAGATGAACTGGCGTGTAACCGCCTATGGCAACAATCTCACTGATGACCGCTATGTAGAGGGAGGCACACCCTTGGTTGACGTGACCGAAACGGCGGGCACCATTTATAACACGCCACGGACTTACGGTATCGAAGCTGCCTATACCTGGTAAGACGACACAATTAAAAAGGCCGGTCTGACAATGTCAGTCCGGCCTTTTTTTTAGCCTACCACATTCAGGCAGCCGCATCGTTCATCCATTGACCTGTCGTACTTTACGCTCCGTCAGTAGCGGAACAGCTCACCCCTGTGCCACCGAGGCCACAATAGCCTCCGGGGTTTTTTGCCAGATATTGCTGATGATAGTCTTCCGCATAGTAAAATTCGGCGGCTGGAATAATCTCCGTCGTAATCATCCCAAAGCCTGCCTCTTGCAACATTAACTGGTAGGCGTCTCGGGATACCGTTGCCGCTGACACCTGCGTTTCGTCAGAGGTATAAATACCCGAACGATACTGCGTGCCCATATCATTGCCCTGACGCATACCCTGCGTGGGGTCGTGGCCCTCCCAGAACAGTTTCAGCAGCTCTTCGTAAGCCACCTTCGCAGGATCGAACACCACTAACACCACCTCGTTGTGGCCTGTGTACCCGCCACACACCTCCTGATAGGACGGGTTGGGCGTCAGACCCGCAGCGTACCCGGCGGCCGTGGTGAAGACGCCTTCCACTGGCCAAAATTTGCGCTCTACTCCCCAGAAGCAACCCATGCCGAATATGGCCTGCTCCAGATGCGCAGGAAAGGGGCCGCGCAGCGGATTTCCATTAACAAAGTGAGCTTCCGACACCGGCATCGACTCCGGCCTGCCGGGCAGGGCCGTATCGGGCGAGGGCATCGCGTGTTTTTTTCGTAAATCAAAGAGGCTCATAGGTTCCCAGTATAGCGATAAATTCGCTACAGTACGCAATCATCATCGAATAACTGTAATACGCCATGACACTGAACCGCCGACACATGCTAAAGCTGCTCGCCAGCAGCACGTTTTTTTTATCCGTGGGCGCACGGGCCTCGAACCATCCCGCTACAGGCGTTAACCTCCATCGGCTGGCTTTTCCCCAGGGGGTCGCCTCCGGCGACCCACAACCGGACGGTATCATGCTGTGGACAAGGGCGCAGCCGCAGGGTGACACTGGCTCGCCTGTAAACCTATTACTGCAGCTCAGCACCGATAAAACATTCACCGAGACGCCCCTCATGGAGGAGGTGCTGCAGGCCAAACCCGAGACCGACTTTACTGTGCGAGCCTACGTCGATGGTCTCTCCCCGGGGAAACACTACTACTATCGCTTTCTCGGGGCTGAGGGCAGCGCCTCCCGCGTCGGGCGGACACGCACAGCACCCGACCCCGATGACGCGACGCCGGTCAACTTTGGCTTTACCAGCTGCCAAAATTTTGAACAGGCCTTTTACGGCGGATGGGCGCGCATGCTGGAGGACGATCGAGCTCTGCCCGAGGGACAACGTCTGCAGTTCATATTACACCTTGGCGATTTTATCTACGAACGCTGCTGGCACACTCGCATCGACGGCAGCCCGCAGTCGCGCACTCTGCCCCCGTTCCCGGACGGGGTGACCACGGATGAAAACCGCTATGCCATATCGCTCGCCGATTACCGCCACCTTTACCGCACCTATCTCGACGATCCACACCTACAGGATGCGCGCGCCAACTGGCCGTTTATCTGCACGTGGGACGACCACGAGTTCGCCAATAACGCCTTTCAGGCCTACTCAACCTATGCGGATAAGGCCCTGCTCGAACCCCGGCGTAAACAGGACGCCAATCAGGCCTGGTTCGAGTACATACCCACAGTGCTGTCAGAGCTAAAGGGACAGCCTGCATACGATTTCATACCAGAAGACGTGAGCACGGGTGACAACAGTCAGCGCAATGCGGCTGCGGTCGACAGTCTGTGTATTTATCGCAAACTCAATTGGGGCAAACACGTCGACATCCTGCTTACCGACGGCCGCAGCTACCGCAGCCCCGCATGCCTCCCCACGGGCCTCAGCAAGTCCCTTGGACTGCCGATGGATACGGTAAAGCTGGTTGCCCTTGCCGATGAAGGCGCTGCCTACAATGGCGGCAATCCCCCCGCGACTCTGCCCTATGGCGACGGCAACACAGCCAATGCCGCTCGCGACCGGGCTCCGGGCAGTATGCTGGGGCGACAGCAGCGAGAGTGGCTGCTGGACACGCTAGCCGGCTCGACGGCCACCTGGAAGCTGTGGGGCAACGCCATGCCCCTGATTCCGATGCGACTGGATACCTCTTCGCTACCCTTCCTGGATTATGAGGACTCGATTATCAATATCGATGGATGGGCGGGATACCCCCACGAGCAAATGATCCTGATGGATCAAGTTGAGGCGCGCGGTATTAGCGGAATCGTTTCATTTTCTGGCGATCACCACCTGCATGCCGCCGGCACGATAAACCGCTCGGCCAGCGAGCCCAATACTCCGCCCGTCGCGGTTGATTTCACCATTGGAGGGATTGCCTCATCACCTGTTTTCAGCGATATTGTCGAAGCTGCCCGAGGTGACCATGGGGAATTCTCTCGTCTGGTGTACCGTGAAGACGGGCAGGAGCTGGAACCGGTCTGGCATATCACCATGCTGCAGGGCGTTCTGGCTGGTATGACGTACAGCCGCAGCAGTTCTCAGGCGCTGGCGCGCTGGCTGGGTCCAAACCCCGCCAACACGGGTCTGCAGTACATGGACACCACCACCAACGGCTACGGACTGGCGCGTATGGATGCTAAAGCCGTCACGGTAGTCTACAAGGCGCTGGAAGACTGCACGAGGGACTTCGAGACCCCCCCTGCCATTCGGTATACTGCCCGCTTCGAACTGCCCGCCTGGACAGGCGACGACGCCCCCGAGCTCACTGGGCCCATCTTCACGGGCGAGGCCCCCTTCCCCTTTGCCAGCAAAGAGAACTGAATCGCATAACACGGGTGCTACTGGAGAATTAACATGAACGGGGCATATCCCACATCCCCATCTGGACTATAATCCCGAGCGAGAAGAAATGTGTGAGAAACGCCAATGAATATAACCCGGATCAACCCGAAGGAACTCTCCAGCCGCAAGCTCTGGCAACTGGCTGAAACTCCTGCGGCAGACCAGTTGAGCCTGGACGAGCTGTCAGAGATAATTGCAGAATTACGCGAGCGCTGTCACGATCTCAATGATATGCAAAAAATTAGCAAAATCGACCAACAGTCAACCGCCTGAAACCCTAGCGAACTGATACTGTATGGCTAAACCACCCGCTCGCCGGTCGACCTCAGGGGACATTGCACAGTTCCTGCAAAAAAGCAGGGACATCACTGAATTCGTGGAACGACAGCCCCGGCTTATTTTCGCCATCGACGCTACCGCCTCACGTCAGCCCACCTGGGACCGCGCCAGCCACCTGCAGCAGTCGATGTTCCGAGCCAGTGGCAAAATCAACTCTCTCGCCGTGCAGCTTTGCTACTATCGAGGTTTCGGAGAGCTTCAGGCCAGCCGGTGGTTAACGGACAGCGATGCACTGGCGCGTCTCATGGGCACGGTACAATGCGAAGGTGGGCATACACAGATCGCCAGACTTCTGCGCCACGCTCTGCAGGAGCATAACCGCATGCCGGTGCAGGCTCTGGCGTTTATTGGTGACGCCCTCGAGGAAAATCCAGACACCTTGTGCGAACTCGCAGGCCAGTGTGGTCTGCTAAAACTTCCCCTGTTCCTGTTTCAGGAAGGTCATGACAGCGCGGTCGAACAGTGTCTGCAAAGCATGGCTCGACTCAGTGGTGGCGCCTGGGGACGGTTCGATGCACACAGTGCAGAAATACTGGCTGGCCTGCTGGGTGCGGTAGCAAGCTATGCAAGGGGCGGTCGCACTGCACTTGAAACGCTTGAGGGTGACAGTGCTAAACTACTCCTTCGCCAACTGAACCACTGAGAAATGCTGTGCCCCGATTGATACTGCTAATGGCGGTAGTCGCCGTTGTCTACCTGCTGGTCCGCCGGGTGCAAGCCCTACCTCCGCATAAGCGCAGGAGCGAGTATTTCAAACTTGGCCTCGGGGTCGCCCTTTTCGCTACAGCGATCCTCGCCTTGACCGGGCGTCTGCACTGGGTGGGGGCTGCTATCACTGCCCTGCTCGTGACCGCCCGCCAGGCGCTGCCACTGCTGATGCGTTTTTTCCCCATGCTCGCGGGCCTCAGGGGTAAAGGGGCACTCGGCGCTGGCCAAAGTTCCACTGTGGAAACGCCGCTGTTGCGCATGCACCTTGATCACGATAGCGGAGAGCTGCAGGGGGAGATACTGCAGGGCGCATTCAAGGACTGGCGGCTCGCGGAAATGAAGCGCGAGCAACTCGAGGAGTTCTATCGCTACTGTCAGGCAGAAGATGCCGACTCAGCGCGCCTTTTGTCTAGCTATCTGGAGCAGAAATTTCCAGGCGAGGCGCCCTTTGATAACCCGCCTGGAGGACAAAGCCCTTCCGCGCAACCCATGGACCGCAAGGAAGCACTCGCTGTTCTGGGCTTGGAGGATGATGCCGGCGAGCCGGAAATCGTCGATGCACACCGCAAGTTGATCCAGAAACTGCACCCTGACCGGGGAGGCAATGACTACCTCGCAGCACAGATTAACCGCGCCAAGGACATACTTCTCGGCTGAAACTGCAACTGGATTCGAGCCGTCGGGTTGTTTACACTCTCGCCCAGCTTTCACGAGGACACTCCCTATTTATGGCTGATTTAAATGTATTTGTTGTGCGTAACCAGTTGGGCCATTACTGGGGCAAAAAGAAGCACTGGGTGGATGGCACAGACCCCCGCAGGGTGCTGCACTCTTCTCACGAAGACGAAGCCATCAATACGCTGTTCGAGCTGAGCTCAAAGGATATTGAACTGCGCGGGGAGGTGCTCGCCGCGGCCATAAATGATCGGGGTGAGCCAGTAGTTCAACCCAGTGATACGCTGCTGCCAGACGAGTCGGGCGAAGACACAGCCAGCGGCGAGGAGGGCGTAACGCGGGAGACACCGGCTGAGGAAGCAGCCGCCAGCGCGGCCGACGCCTGATCGCGAGTTTATTGTAAGCGGGAACCATTGAAGGCTACCGCGCCATTAGACTGACAGGAGGTCCAGAGGGATTACGTCATGCGAATACTTTTGTTTCTTGCCACCAATGTCGCTGTTCTTGTGCTGGTTGGCATTGTTTTCAACCTGCTGGGGCTACAGGGCATCCTGGCGGAGAACGGCGTGGACCTCAACCTGGGGGCGCTGCTCATCATGTGCGCGCTGTTTGGCTTCGGCGGCTCGCTAATTTCGCTGTTCCTGTCGAAGTGGATGGCAAAGCGCGGGACCGGCACTCGTATTATCGAAACCCCAGACAACACAGACGAACAATGGCTGATAGATACCGTAAAAGCCCTTGCGGATGAGGCGCAAATAGGTATGCCTGAAGTCGGGATATTTCCCTCCGACTCAGCCAATGCGTTTGCCACCGGCTGGAATCGCAACGGCGCGTTGGTCGCCGTGAGTGTCGGCCTGCTGCAACGCTTCAAGCCCGCCGAGGTGCGGGCTGTCCTGGCGCATGAAATTGGCCACGTGGCCAACGGCGATATGGTGACACTCACCCTGATACAGGGTGTAGTGAATACGTTTGTGCTCTTTCTTGCGCGTGTTATTGGCCATACGGTCGACCGGCTGGTGTTTCGCAATGAGCGGGGCTACGGTATCGGCTACTTTGTGGTGACTATTGTCGCGCAAATGGTTCTCAGTGTGCTGGCCAGCGCCATTGTGTTCTGGTTTTCCCGCTGGCGGGAATACCGGGCAGATTACGCGGGTGCCACTCTAGCCTCGCCGGGCGATATGATCGCAGCCTTGCAGCGTCTGCAAATGGAACAGGATCAACCGCAGGATTTACCCGGAGAACTGACGGCGTTCGGTATTAGCGAGCAATTGAAGGAAGGCCTCAGCGGGCTTTTTCGTTCCCACCCGCCTCTCAACGACAGGATCACAGCATTGCAAGCGGGCCGACAGTAAGCCGGTTCCGCCGCATCACGCCAGCTGACTCAACACGCACCCTGGCGCGCGATTCGCAGTCGACACAGTGAGCACACATCGCAGCCGTCTGCACAACATCTAAAGTAAACTTCCGTTTAGATCGTTAGGCGGATAGAAAAAGCAACCGACCAGCATTAACCTTGTTCCTGAAATCGACGCATATCCACTTTCGGATATTCAGGAGCTAAAAATGTTTAGCCTATTATTAGAAGTTACTGCTATTTTCCTCATGCTGTTCGTTATCGTGCCGATACTGTTCATGGCCGTTTTCATGCGTCTCATCACGCAAGAGAAAGATGAGCACATTCTCTGGGGCAAAGACGACGACACCGACATCGTCAATCATTAGTCACCTAACGATCGCGTCAACGGACCTCTAGCAGGGGCTCCATGAGGTACTCACTCATCGGAATTACATCGATTTTCGCGAAGTCAATAAAGCGCGTGCAACTATCCATCATTGCCTGCATGTGCTGCTTCAGCAGATCTTTATCACCCCCTGTCGCATAAAATATATGGTCATCTTTCATAGCTTCGGGAGGAAAATTTTCCTCTACGATGGCGTCACAGTGGCGTGCGTCACCCTCTTGCCTTCTCACCACCAGATTTTGGCGATAGCCGAATGTCGACTGGGTATCAATTGCCACTTGCGTGTGGCTGTCTTTCCAGGTCGCGAGAAAATCTTCCCGCTCCATATCCGCCGGTGAGGACAGGAACACCACCTGACACATACCATAAACCCGCTCGCCCGATTGCGACGGATGACGCAGTTGGCTGACCAAAGGCTCCGCTTCTGCCACGAGATAGGCGGTTTTACGCGCCACATATTGATCGACCAGCGCTTCCCAAGCCGGGGCCACACCGCGGAAATCAACCCATAGCGACAGCATAGCGTCCGGCACGGGTGTGCAGGATTCCATGCGCCTTCCGCTGGCCGCAGAGACCGCACTATCGGCCACACAGATACGCAGTCCGTGGACGTCGATCCGGGAGGTCAATTTGGGAGAGAGCTCAGCCAACAGGGTGTCGCGCAGTTCATCAGCCGTCTGACCGGAGCGCTTCCAAAGTGGATAGATCCATTTCTCCATCGTAGCGAACCTGCTACACGCCAACAGGCGGCGTAATGGTAGAGCCGTTGTCTACCAACATCTCAGCGCCAGTCACATAACGCGACTCATCAGATGCCAGATACAGAACAAGGTTGGCGATATCTACAGGCTCACAGATGTTCTCGACATGCCGCAGCTTTTCAATGTCTTCTTCACTGGCCGTATCCTTGCCGGTTGCGACTTTGACAATCATCGGGGTTGCAACACCATCCGGATGAATCGAGTTACAACGCACACCGTTCTTTTGCTCCTTGCAATACATCGCAACGTTTTTTGTAAGCGCCCGCACAGCACCCTTACTCGCCGTATAGGCAGCGACAAATGATTGACCATGAATTGCTGCGACAGAGGACATATTAATGATCGATCCGCCGCCCGATTCCACCATCGCGGGAATAGCATGCTTGCAACCGAGAAAAACGCCTTCACTGTTGACCGCATTTATCATCCGCCAGGACTCCAGGGTGGTATCGACAACTGTTCCCACAGCGAGCACGCCTGCATTATTTACCAGGATGTCGAGCCTGCCAAACTTCTCCACGGTACGGGCAATCACCTGCTGCCAGTTTGCCTCGTCAGTCACATCCAGCTTCATGAATACGGCATTACCTCCAACGCGCTCAGCAACAGCGCGGCCATCGGCCTCGTTAAGATCGGCAACCACAACACTGGCCCCCTCGCGAGAAAGCACCTCGGCATCTGCTGCACCCATACCACTGGCACCCCCTGTAACAATTGCGACTTTGCCGTCTACTCTAGCCATAGTGATTATTTCTCCTGTTTTAGCCGCAATATGCCCGCTGCATCCAGCGGCTCTTGATAGTTGCGCGCCAGTTAATCAGATGGCCCGCCATGACTCAAACTGCCGTCGCGCAAACACTGCTTAGGGCTGCCCAATTGAACCATTCAAGGACTCGCCAGCTGGGCAGACCAGTAGTATTCTTCTGATTGACTGCCGGTCTGGCGAAAACTGGAGAATCATCATGGAATCATCATCAAGTAAAGCACCGCGTCTGGTCAACTGGACCGGCTACCTGTCACTGGCCATGTTGTTAATACTGCCCGTATCCGTTCTGGCTGCCCGCACTGGCGCTTGGCAGCCTGCACTGCTGATCTACGCTATAGCAATCCTTGGCAGTACTTTGCTGCTAGTGGTTGCCATCGTGCTGCTCGTTATGCCACGCATGGCTGCCTGGCGCACCAATATCACTCTCAACATGCTGTTTTCCTTTCCCGGAACCCTGCTGTTTATTACCATGCTTAATGCAGGTGACTACCCCACTATTCACGATATCACCACGGACACAGATGAGCCGCCGTTGTTTGTAATGGCAGAGCAGGCGCGTGGCCCGGATAGCAATACACTGGCTATCAAGCCCGATAGCATTCTACAACAAAGAGATGCTTACCCAGAGCTTTCAGGACTTGAGAGCTCCCTCGCACCGAGTGCGGCTTTCGATCGCGCGCTGGTCGTCGTGCGCGAGTTGGAGTGGGAGATTTATCACGAAGATCGAGGCGCGGGTATTATCGAGGCCGTCGATACCACCAGTTTCATGGCTTTTAAGGATGACGTGGTGATCCGGATTCGCCCGCTGCCGGGCGGCAGCCTGCTTGACCTGCGCTCTGTATCCCGCGTAGGAAAGGGGGATATAGGCGCTAATGCCAAACGCATCAACGCCTTTATCGCTGCATTTCCCGGGAGTTAGGCTGCGCGCGTGTACACAATCATCCGCATCCTTGCCTGCCTCACTGTATTCAGTGCGGCAATGGCCGCCGCGCAGGCTTCAGACTACTTGAGTTTCGCCACTGAGGACGAAACCAACACCATGGAGATATTTCGCGAGGCAAGCCCCGCGGTAGTTTATGTCACCAATACAGCACTGCGCCGCCGGCTGTTCAGCCTGGACATTATGGAAATACCTCGCGGTAGTGGCACCGGTTTTATCTGGGACAAAAGCGGACTGGTTGTCACTAATTACCACGTGGTCGCTGGTGCACAAAAGCTGACCGTTACCTTGCAGGACAGGTCACGGTACGACGCAATGATTGTCGGTAAGGCACCGGAGAAAGACCTAGCCGTATTGAAAATAAAGGAACCGCCCGACAACCTCATCACGCTTCCTCTCGGGGACTCTACAGAGCTGACCGTGGGACGCAAGGTCCTCGCCATTGGCAACCCTTTTGGCCTAGACACCACACTGACAACCGGCATTGTGAGTGCACTAGGCCGGGAGATTCGCGCTGCAGGCAACCGCAAGATTCGTGGCGTTATCCAGACCGATGCCGCTATCAATCCCGGAAATTCGGGCGGGCCGCTACTGAACTCCCTCGGGCAGCTGGTTGGTGTGAACACAGCTATCTACAGTCCTAGCGGCGCCAGCGCAGGTATCGGTTTCGCTATCCCGGTTAATACCGTGCGCAATGTGGTACCACAACTGATTAGCTATGGCCGTGTGCTGCGCCCCACTGCAGGAATCGAATTAGCGAGCGACTACTGGGTTAAACGCTACCGGATCGAGGGCGTGCCCGTTATCCATATTGCCCCCGGCTCACCCGCGCACAAAGCAGGTATGGCAGGTGCATTCCACAATGGCCGCGGAGAGATTGAGCTGGCGGACATCATTATAGCGATCAATGGCAAGCCCATTCGCAGCCAGGATGATTACTTTAGCGCACTGGAATCCCGCAAGAGCGGAGATCATATTGAAATAGAAACTCGCAGGAATGACAGCAAGCACCTGTTCCGCGTACAACTGGCGGACTCACAGTAACGCTGCCCCACGGCCCGGTCAGGACAAAGTGCCGCCGTCAACCCGAATATCTTCACCTGTGATGTGGATACCATCATCCGATATCAACATGGCAATAACACCTGCCACCACTTCTGGCGACTTCGCGCCAGTCAGAGACATGATGCGGGGCATGAGGTCAAAATCCATTGTCTCAGGAAACCCGATACCGTCTGTCATATTTGTGTTGATATCACCAGGACAGACGCAATTTGCCCGCACGCCGCGCTTGGCATACTCCACAGCGATACTCCGGGTCATTGCCAATACACCGCCTTTACTGGCAGAGTATGCGACACCGCAGGGCAGGCCTTGCAATGCAGCAGTAGACGCAGCGTTCACGATGCTCCCCTGAGTCTGCACCAGATGAGGAAGGGCCGCGCGGCAGAGATACATAGTACCAGTGAGATTCACATCGATGACTTTTTGCCAGTGATTGGCCTGCAGCTGCTCGGTGTCGTCAAAACGCAATACACCCGCCATGTTCACCACACCGTGCAAACTGCCATACCGGTCTATACACGCCTTTACCGTCTCATTAACACTGCTTTCGTCTGCCAGGTTGCCAGTGCACGCGGTCGCCTCGCCTGCCGCACTCCGGATTTGCGCCGCAGTGGCCTCTACCGCATCTCCATTGAGGTCTACACAAAAAACCGAGGCGCCCTCGCTAGCAATCCGCAGCGCGCTCGCCTTCCCTATGCCGCTGCCGGCCCCCGTTACCAGAACCGTCCTGCCCTCAAGTCTTTGCATAATGCCTCCAATTCTTCAGGAAGGCAGAATGCCCGCGACGGCGCGTGTGGTCAAACGAACCGGTTCGAGGCAATATACCGTCCCAGTACAATTGACAGGGCGCACGGGACTGGCGGATTTCATCACCGCAGGCTGACATTTTAGGCCATTGCGCCGAACTGGCGCTGGTGTACCTTTATCTGCCGCAAACGCGTCCGTATCATACGTGCATCACCCAATAGCGCGCTCCGGACTTTATCTCCCAGAGCCATAACACCACCTGCCAGGAGCAGACATGGAAGACCTTGAACAGTTTCGACTGGACACCCGCGAATGGCTGACGGCAAATTGTCCAGATTCGCAGCGTCAACCCATCACGCCAGAACAGCAGTACTGGGGTGGCCGCAAGGGAAGTTTTCCCAGCGAAGATGCCCAAACCTGGTTCGAGCGCATGCGAGACAAGGGTTGGACCGCACCCGAATGGCCCACCCCCTATGGCGGCGGTGGTCTCTCGCCGCAACAGGGGCGCGTACTCAAAGAAGAAATGAAGCGCATTCACGCGCGCACGCCCCTATTTGGCTTGGGACTCTGGATGCTTGGGCCGGCCGTGCTCGAATACGGCAGCGAAGAACAAAAGCAGCAACATATCAGGGCGATAGTTAACGGTGAGCACCGCTGGTGCCAGGGTTACTCCGAGCCAGGCGCTGGATCAGATCTGGCCAGCCTGCAATGCAAAGCTGAAGATAAAGGTGATCACTTCCTGGTCAATGGCAGCAAAATATGGACTACGGCCGCTGATAGATGCGACTGGATATTCTGCCTCGTGCGAACCGATCCGGACGTGAAAAAACAGGAGGGTATCAGCTTCCTGCTGATTGATATGGATGACCCCGGCGTTAGCACAACACCCATTGAGTTGATCAGCGGCGAATCCGAGTTTTGCCAGACCTTTTTCGACAACGTCGAAGTACCCAAGGAAAACCTTGTTGGCGAACTCAACAAGGGCTGGTCAGTTGCCAAGGCTCTGCTGGTGCATGAACGCAAGCTCATGTCCGAAATGGGCAGCGAGAGCCCTCGCCAGGTGCTTACTCCAAATGAAGCCGCCAGAGAATATCTGGAATTCGAGGACGGTAAAATCGCCGATGCGCGTTTGCGTAGCGATCTCGCAGACTACGATATGCTCATGCAGGCGGTGGCACTGACTCACTTCCGCACCTTCGAGGAAAAAGCAGCAGGCATGCGCAGTGCAGCGCCTATGGTAATGAAGTACGTAGGCACAGAGGCGGAAAAAACCAAAAGTGAACTACTTTTAGCGATTCTGGGCAGTCGCGGGCTGGGCTGGGAGGGGGACGGTTTTACTGAGCAGGAAATCGACACTCTGCGCTTATGGGCCATGTCGAAGGCAATGACCATCGCCGGCGGCAGCAGCGAAGTACAGCTCAACCTGGTCGCACAGAAAATTCTTGAATTGCCACAGCCCTAGGAGCATCTATACATGGCACTGGTACTGAACGAAGAACAACGATTGCTGCAAGAGACTGCCAAAGATTTTCTGGGCAGTCGTGCGCCAGTGGAGGCGCTGCGGAAGCTGCGCGACAAGCGCGACGCTATCGGCTACGACGCTGCGTTGTGGCAAGAGATGGCGGAAATGGGTTGGGCCAGTATTATAGTACCGGAGATATATGGAGGACTGGAATTTGGCTTTCTCGGCCTGGGCGTCGTCATCGAGGAGGCAGGCCGAACACTGACTGCGTCACCCCTGCTCTGCTCCGGCGTGGTCGGCGCCTCTGCCATCTTGTTGGGTGGCAGCGAAGAACAGAAACAGTCCTTGCTGCCGTCCATCGCGCAAGGAGAACTGACCTTTGCACTGGCGCTGGAAGAAACCCACCACCATCGTCCCAATCATATTGGGGTCGCTGCCAGTCAGCAGAAAGATGGGTATGTCCTTAACGGCAATAAGAGCTTTGTGCTTGATGGCCACAATGCCGACAGGCTCATCGTAGTCGCACGTAGCCACGGTGAAACACGCGACACGGAAGGACTCAGTCTATTCCTAGTGGACGGAAATGCTCCGGGCGTAACGCGAACGCGCACCATAATGGCCGATAGCCGGAATGCAGCCAATATCCAGCTCAACAACGTCACCGTCACCGCGAGCAGCATCCTCGGCGAGGTCGGAGAGGGGTGGAGCGTATTGGAGCCAGTGCTGGACCGTGGCCGAGTCGCGCTGGCGGCAGAGATGATGGGGTGCGCACTGGAATCCTTTGAACGCACCGTCAACTACTTAAAGGAACGTGAACAGTTCGGCGTACTCATCGGTACATTCCAGTCGCTGCAACACCGAGCCGCCCATATGCAATCCGAATTGGAGCTGAGCCGTTCGGTACTGTTGCAGGCACTATCCAGCGTGGATGAGTCTCCCGAGGATCTGCCAGTTATGGCCAGTCTCGCCAAGTCACGCCTGAACGAGCTGGTCAAACTGGTAACCAATGAAGCCGTGCAAATGCACGGTGGTATCGGCGTTACCGATGATCTGGAAATCGGATTTTTTCTGAAGCGAGCACGCAGTGCCATGCAGATATTTGGAGATACCGGTTACCACAAGGATCGCTATGCAACACTCAACGGCTACTGAGAAATAGAGGTAATACAATGGACCACAGCAAAATGATCGACATGGTGCACAAGTACGTGGAAGCGTTCGACAAGCAGGACATCAGCATTATCCGAGACATCTATGCTGATGACGCCTGCGTGGAAGATCCTGTAGGCACCGACACGCACAACGGAATTGATGCGATCTGTGAGTTCTACGATAACGCGCTCAGCTCAGGCGCAAAATTGGAACTCAGTGGCGAACCCCGCTGCGCTGGCAACGCAGTCGCTTTTCCGTTTCAGGTCAAGATGCCCGGAATTGCGATCGATATCATCGATGTATTTGAGTTCAATGGGCAAGGGAAAGTGAACAGCATGAAGGCCTACTGGAGCGACGGAAATATGCAAGCCGATGAGTAGCATCGTCGGCACGCCCGCCCGCAAGGGTCAACTGATAGAATTTGCAGAAAAAAACAGCTTTTCGATTACTTTGCGTAATTCTTCCCGCAGCATCGGTCCCGCTGATAAAAATGAGAGATTATTAACACGATAAGATCAACGTGCCTGCCCGGGTACTTTTTGTCAATTCTCGCTATAATGTAAAAAAGAAGATCCACACGTTGATACGCCAATGCTATGACTAACGGCCATCGCTATATTGTCAAAACCGCTTTTTTCACCCTATTTTTTCTCGGGCTTCTGGCTGCGTTTAACGCCACTATAAATCCCTACCAGCTGCTCCCTATCCCGGCTATCACAGGTCTGAACGAAAAGAAGACTGATATATTTTTTCACTTAGCCGTCGCCAAACCCTATCATTTCTACGCCGGGGACAAGGCCAATGTTGTGCTTGGCTCATCAAGGGCTGGCACAGCCATTGACCCCAACCATCCACTGCTTAGTGAACGGGGTTTTTATAACTACGCCACCCCCGGAGGCACTCCGGAATACGACTACCTCAAGCTTCGGTCAGCGATCGCGTCCGGACCGGTGCAGCATGTCTATTACTTTGTTGATTTTTTCACCTTCAATACCTACTACGAACTGCCCTCCAGCACCACCGATGCATTTCGCAAGCGTACTGCCTTTGGCACTGTTCGATTTATAGAGCAGGCCGTGGAGGACCTAAGTGCAAGCTTACTGAGCTACTACGCTACTCGAGACAGTGTTAGCACAATGCGCAAGCAATCTGCTGCAGAGTCCGGGGCCATTACTGTTACGACACTCCGCCCCAATGGTCTGTGGGATCTTTCCTTTGCCAGCGAGCGTCAAACAGAGAAGGCTTTTGCTTCCACGGAGAACGGATATTTACATCAAAACTGGTTTCTACCGGCTAGTGGCAAATTTTCACTACACGAAACACCATCAGCGCCCAACCAATCCTTTTCCTATTTCAAAGCAACGCTAGTAATGGCTCAGGAGCATAATCTGGATATGACCGTCGTTATCTTGCCCGTCCATGCCCGCCTATTGGAAAATCTAGATAACGTCGGGCTGTGGCCCAATTTTGAATACTGGAAACGCCAACTAGTCACTATCAATGAAAAAATCGCCATTGCTCAAAACACCAAGCCTTTTCCTTTGTGGGATTTCAACGGCTATAGCGAGGTCAGTACAGAACCGGTTAACGATGAGGACCCGCCCCGTTGGTTTTATGACTCAGCCCATCCCCACGTCAATACGGGAAACCGGATCCTGAATATTGTATCCGGGCAGCAAGTAGACAATTTCGGCAAACAGCTGACTTTAAGTAATGTAGACGATTGGTTGGCGCTTCAACGCAGTAATCGCGAAAGCTACAGAACAGCCAACGCGTCGCTGGCGGACGATATACAACGCCGAGTGGCGAAATTCAGGAAACGCAATCAGCGGTATATTGAAGCGCCGCCTAAAACGGCACCTTAAAATTACTTCCTCGCAACTAAAACTGGAAGTAAATAAACTCGCTGGCACCAAACATTCCCACGAGAGAACAAGCCAGCAGCACGCCAACAAGAAGCGCCCATCGCAGCGTCGGACGCCATTGGCAAGCGCCTTCGTAGTCAAGTAGCTTAAAAATCTGACAGCTATTGGGCAAGTACAGGGTGAACAACAAAGCCCCGGTAAACATAACGACGGTCAGCGCTAAAGGCGACGTAGCCGCGCCCCATAGCAAGGAAACGAGGCTTCCAAAGCCAGCATTGACGATATAGTTACCATAGCTTTTGGACAACCCGCTCTCCCCCATGCCGAACATGGCTAACACCGTATTGTTTGCGACCGTTATATCCGGAGCACGAAAGTATACCCAGGCAATGACGATAACCAATGTTGTGAGGAGGAGACTGAGAACCTTGTATAACGAATGACTGCGCAACCCGCCTAGCCCCATTCGATCAAAGAGCGCTCGCCACCAGTGATTCAGGATTAGATAACTGCCGTGTAGGGCGCCCCATACGACGAATGTCCAGGCTGCACCGTGCCAAAGACCTCCCAATAACATTGTCGCAAACAAGTTAACATATCGACGTGATGGCCCTTTGCGGTTGCCCCCTAAAGTGAAGTAAAGGTAGTCCCTAAGAAACCGCGACAAAGTCATGTGCCAGCGACGCCAGAAATCGATAATCGAAAGCGATCGGTAAGGTGAATTGAAGTTTATCGGCAATACAATACCGAACAACAGCCCCAAGCCTATTGCCATATCGGAATAGCCGGAGAAGTCAAAATAAATCTGAAAATGGTAGGATAGCGCGCCCACCCAAGCATCCCCGGCATAAAGCGCGCCCTCATTTGCCGAGTTGAAGAAGCGGCTCGCATAAACCGCAAAGTTATCAGCGATTACGACTTTCTTAAACAACCCCACAATCAACAACGAGAGACCCGCTGCAAAATTAGGCGTGAAGTCAATGCGCGAAAGCATACGGTTGATCTGCGGCATCACCTCCTTATGGTGGACAATCGGACCGGCGATCAATTGCGGGAAAAAACTAACGAAAAGGCAATAATTCATAAAGTTACGTTCGTGGGCGGCATGCCGATAGCAGTCAACCAGATAAGCAATCTGCTGAAACGTAAAAAACGAAATTGCCAACGGCAATACTACCGACGTTGCGCCAAAGGACAAATCGAAGGCGTCATTGACACTGGCGATCAGGAAGCCGCTGTACTTGAAATAGCCCAGCAGAGACAAATTTATAGTAACACCTGACGCAAGCAGAAACCGCGAGGGATTGTTGACGGCCAGCCACCGACCAAAGGCGTAGTTAATGGCAATAGATGCCAGCAGCAACAGCAAGTACTTTGGATTCCAATAGGCGTAAAAAAAGAACGAGGTAAGCACCAACAGGGCAATGGAAATCCGAGCGGATAACCAGCGTCTTGCAGCGTAAAACAACCCCAGAGTAAGCGGGAGAAATAGTAGTAAAAAAGCAAAGGAATTAAAGAGCATAGCGTGCAGTTTCAGAACAACGGGTCAACCCACGAAGCACATACTATAGCTGAAAATACAGACTAACTCTCGGCTAAACAGCACCGCAGCGGGCCGCTCTTAGGACCCCTTCAAGACGGTATCCATGTCAAACGATGACGCATAACGCTCTATCCACTCAATAGCCGCTTCGTCAAGGCTCATTAATCGTCCCGTGTCCTTCAAGATTTTCTTGCGATAGCGACGAATCTGCCGCACTTGCTCAAGCATACGCGCACGAAACACATCCTCGGTGGAGGCGGATATCTTTTCGCTGTGTTCAAGCACATTAGACATAATTGGCCCTATATACTGCACGCATGGTTATTGATAACAGCTAATCACACACAATACAGCCCATGCACCAGCCCCTTGTGAAGGAGTGCACAGAAAATCCCTTATTCTTATGGGGCATTGTGTAAAATTACCACGTGCGGCGCGACGTTCAGAGGCGAATATTGCTTCGGGCTAACGCCGTTGCTATTCCAGCGTCTGGATAACAATGTGTTGAATGAGCGGTTCGGCACCCAACGTAAAAACCGCCTCGTCATACTTTGGAGGTCCGAACTTGGCAACAGCATTATTCGACATGGCAAACGGCTCTTTGGGAATACCAATAAAATTGGTATTCAGTTCGCCATCACCATCGGCATCATAAAACACCGTCAATGCGTAATCATCCAGCGGAAGCTGTAACTCTGTTCGCACGAGCTCGCCATCCAGCGCATCGGCGATGGCAACTTTTTCGCTGGCAAAAACGGCGTCCTCGCTCAACCAATCGTCTTCTGAATTGTAAACAGCGATATACACATCCCCCGTCGCGTCTTTCAAACCCGATAGCTCGACAATCAATATTCCCGTCAGATCGTCGGCAAAGGTCCACTGAGAAGCAAACATTCCCAGAAAGAGATTGAGAAGAAATGCTGTGACCAGATTCTTTGACATGGCTATGCTCCACGTAATATCGGCAACCAGCATAGCCCATATCGTGCCCGGGATCAGCCGGCGTTCTCTCAAAAGAAGCGTATTGCAGTGCTCAAGCAGATACTTTTTACAGTACACTACGGTTTTACAACACATGCGGAACATTATTAGCTATGTCACTGGGAACCTGGGATCCGGGCTTGGCGTCAACCAACGCCGAGAGTCTACTGAGCGCTGACACTCTGGATCGGCTTATCGGATATGATCGCGAAAACAAGCTGCACCAGCTGGATGAGCTACTCAGTACCGACGAACAGCAGCGCATGGCAGCCCTGATGAAAGTTGATCACGACGCCTGGCGAGGCGTTGCGGAGCCGCTGGCTGATGCCGCGGTAATTCACCTACTCCGATTTTTCGCCGTGGCAGAAAATCTTCCTGGCTGGGAGGCGGGAGCCCAGTCACCGGTGATACCTTTGGCGAGGATTTTACGCAAGCGTGGCGCGCGACTGGACAAACCAATGCTGCAGTGGCTGCGAGAGGTCAACGACAACCGCTTCCTGCCTTATGGACCCCTCTAAACGTCGGACTTCTTGTCAAAGGTTGCCATCTGCTCCGAGGTAGCAGGTGTCTGGTGCTTTTTTTTCCACTCCCCATAGGGCATGCCGTAGACCCGTTCACGTGCTGCATCGTAATCAACACTCTGACCCGCCTCCTCCGCTGCGGCCATATACCACTTGGATAGGCAATTACGGCAAAACCCGGCCAGATTCATCAGATCGATATTCTGCACATGCTTATGCTCGTCCAGATGCTCCAGTAAACGGCGGAAAACTGCCGCATCAATTTTGTCAGTATCGCTCATCCCAAACTCCCGTCGTATTAACTGTGCCCGCACATCTTTTTGGCCC
Source organism: Candidatus Marimicrobium litorale (assembly GCF_026262645.1). Taxonomy (NCBI): domain Bacteria; kingdom Pseudomonadati; phylum Pseudomonadota; class Gammaproteobacteria; order Cellvibrionales; family Halieaceae; genus Marimicrobium; species Candidatus Marimicrobium litorale. The sequence goes on along the minus strand of NZ_SHNO01000001.1, from coordinate 82,492 downwards.
CGGCGGCAATGAAAAACTGCCCAATGCTGTCTAAATTGGCATGTACTCGCCGCCATTTACATCCAGTGCGGCTCCCGTCACAACTCTGGCGTAGTCAGACGCGAAAAACAGGGCCGCCTTGGCACACTCACCATCGTCAGGTATTTCGCCCAGGGGTATATTTTCTGCGACCTCTGCAATCAAGTCGGTCTTATCGCGACCGGTGGACTGGGACTGCCAGTCGAAATACATCTCTACGTTAGGACCCCACATCCACCCCATGTGTACACTGTTTACGCGGATATCATATTGTCCTAGCTCAAGTGCCAAATGTTTCGTCGCAGCGCGTAAAGCCATTTTGGACGCGCCATAACCGCCCTGTGTTGCCATCGGCTTGTGCTCCACCATAGTCGCGATCATGACGATAGAGCCGCCTGACAACTTCATATGCGGGATACACGCCTGACTCAGGTACATAGTCCCAAAGAGATTTACGTCCATAGCAGCCCGCCAGCCCGCCATATCAGCAGATTCAATAGGCTCGAAAGAGCCCGGGTTATAGGCTGAATTAAATAACACATCAATACGCCCAAACGTTTTCGCTGCCGCATCGGCAAGCGCTGTGCACTGCTCCTTATCGGCAATATCGGTCGCCATTTTAAGTACTTTGGTACCTAGACCCAGTGCCTTTATCTCCTGCTCTGCCACATCCAGCTTTGCCTCTGTGCGGGCCGCGAGCACCACCGCACTGGCGCCCTCTTTCGCTGCAAGTGTCGATAATTCCTGGCCAAGGCCCGGACCGATCCCCGATACGATAACCACTTTGTCTTTCAATAACATAGGATGATTCCTTCATCTGAAGCAGGATTTGAATACAGGCTGTGGGAGTAAACCAGAACAGCCCGGCTAATGATACTGTAGTGCAACCCCTTTGCTACCTACCACGTTTCGCAGTTCTTGCAGGAGCTCGTCGCTCGGTATAACCCGCCAACGCTCACCCAGCCTGATGCAGGCTGAATTATCCGACTGGCGATAAATCAACGATACCGGACAGTTCCCGCCGCCTGCACCGGCCAGGGTCTGCTCGAGAAAATCGGCGAATTCTTGATCGGCATGCTCTGCACTTATTTCTATCGTCAAATCACTCACTTTACTCTGCCGCACAGCCAGCAAACTGCGCAAACTCGCAGCCCGCATCGCCAGATTACCGGTGCGCTCATCGACCGAAATTCTGCCCTCTACTATTACGATAGTGTCCTTGATCAAGAGCTCACGGTATTCGCTGTAAGCGTCGGAGAACAGCGTGACCTCAATCTGGGCGCTACTGTCGTCTAACGTCAGAACCGCCATTGTGCCGCGCCGGCTGTTCATCGTCCGGGAAGCCATAATGAGGCCTACCACGGTCTGCCCAGTTCCCTGCCTGCCGGGCCCGTCTGGGCTCAGACTGGCGATGCGGTTCGGTGCGAAACGACGCACCTCTTCCCGATATTCATCGATAGGATGTCCAGTGATATAGAGGCCTAGCGTATCCCGCTCACCGCCCAGTCGCTCCTTATCGGTCCACGCTCTGGCGCCACGGAATTCCTTGTAGACATCTTCACCACTGTTGCCGGAGCTCGGCACCACTTCGCCGAACAAGTCAGCCATACCACTGTCACGGTTGCTCGCACTCTGCTCTGCTGCTTTGAGCGCATCGTCCAGAGAGGTCATCAGAACCCAGCGCTCCACGTTTAACGAGTCGAGGGCGCCGGATCGAATCATTGCTTCAAGCGCTCTTCGGTTGACCTTGCGGGGGTCCGTGCGAGCGCAGAAGTCAAACAGGTCGACAAAGGCACCTCCCTCCTCCCGCGCTTTCAGAATATTGCCAATGGGGCCCTCACCAAGACCCTTAATCGCACCCAGTCCATAAATAATCTCGCCTGCTGTATTCACGGTGAACATATACTGTCCCTCGTTGACATCCGGCAGTTTCAGGGACAACTTCATGCGTTTACATTCGTCCACGAACACAACGATTTTGTCGGTATTATCGAGTTCCGAGCTCATCACCGCTGCCATAAACTCAGCCGGATATTTTGTCTTCAACCACGCGGTCTGGTAGGACACCAACGCGTAGGCAGCGGAGTGAGATTTATTGAAACCGTATCCGGCAAATTTCTCCACCAGGTCGAAAATCTTTATAGCCAGCTTGCCATCCACGCCCTTGCCGCGAGCCCCATCCTCGAAAATTTCCCTGTGCCGCGCCATTTCCTTCGGATCTTTCTTGCCCATTGCGCGCCGCAGCATGTCGGCGCCGCCCAGCGTGTACCCGGACAAAACCTGAGCGATCTGCATCACCTGTTCCTGATAGAGAATAATCCCGTAGGTGGGCTGCAATATCAGCTTCAGCGACTCGTGCTGGTATTGAGCATCGGGATAGGAGATTTCCTCACGACCATGTTTGCGATTGACAAAGTTGTCCACCATGCCCGATTGAAGAGGGCCAGGACGGAACAGAGCCAGCAGTGCAACGATATCTTCAAAACAATCGGGCTGCAGCCGCTCGATCAGCTCTTTCATACCCCGTGATTCCAGCTGAAACACCGCCGTAGTCTCACCGGAACGCAGCAACTCGAAACTTTCCCGGTCATCCCGCGGCAGCTGCGATATATCCAGTGGCAACTCTCCGGCCCGCTCTCTTGCGACATCGATCATCTTGACCGCCCAATCAATAATGGTCAGCGTACGCAGGCCTAAAAAGTCAAACTTGACCAGCCCGGCATCTTCTACATCACCCTTGTCAAACTGTGTCACAAGACCAGAGCCACTTTCGTCGCAGAACAGTGGCGAAAAGTCAGTCAGCTTGGACGGAGCGATAACCACTCCGCCAGCGTGCTTGCCGACGTTGCGCACAACGCCCTCCAGTTGCTCCGCCATATCCCAGATTTCTTGAGCGTCGTCGTCCTGCTCGAGGAATTCGCGCAGCGGCTCCTCCTGCTGCAGCGCCTTTTCCAGAGTTATACCTACTTCGAAGGGAATCATCTTGGATAACTTATCGGCTAATCCATAGGACTTGCCCTGCACCCGAGCGACATCGCGCACCACCGCCTTCGCAGCCATGGTGCCGAAGGTAATAATTTGAGACACCGCCTCGCGGCCATAGTTATCCGCCACATACTCGATAACGCGGTCGCGCTTTTCCATACAGAAATCGACATCGAAATCGGGCATGGACACTCGCTCCGGATTCAGGAATCGCTCGAAAAGCAGATCGTACTCCAGCGGGTCAAGGTCAGTGATCTGCAGAGCATAGGCGACCAGTGACCCCGCACCAGAGCCCCGTCCTGGTCCTACAGGAATATCGTGATTCTTCGCCCACTGGATAAAGTCCATAACGATGAGGAAGTAGCCGGGAAAGCCCATCTGTGTAATCGTTTGCAGCTCAAAATCCAGGCGCTCCCGGTAGTCCTGCTCCTGCTCGGGGGAAAAGGCTTGCCCCCTTTCCCTCGCGACCAGAAGCCGCTGGCTCAACCCCTCATGGCATCGCTGCCGGAAGAATTCATCCATGGTCTGGCCCTTCGGCACCGGATACTCTGGTAAATAAGGCTTACCCAGTTCCAGCACAACATTGCAGCGCCGCGCGATCTGCACACTGTTTTCCAGTGCCTCGGGCAAATCAGAAAACAACGCCGTCATTTCTTCGGGCGAGCGCAAATACTGCTGCGCGGTGTAGCGGCGGGCCCGTCGTGGATCATCCAGAGTGCGCCCTTCGCCAATACACACCCTAGCCTCGTGGGCCTCGAATTCATCCGCGTCAAGAAAGCGAACGTCGTTAGTCGCCACTATTGGGCATTGCAGCTCTTCTGCCAGGGACACTGACGCATGCAGACAAGCCTCCTCCGCCTCCCTGCCACTTCGGTGCAACTCGAGATAAAACCTGCCTGGATATAGCGACATCCAATAACTTGCTCGCTCACGCGCGATCGTCTGCTTGTCAGACGCGAGGGCTTGACCCACCTCACCTGCGACACCACCCGACAGGGCAATCAAGCCCGCGGAGGCTTCTTCCAGCCACTCTCTGCGAACATAGGGTATTCCCAGTGTCTGTCCCTCAGTATAGGCACGTGAAATCAGCAGAGTGAGGTTGTGGTAGCCCTCGTGATTCATTGCCAGCAAACAGAGCGGATAAGCCCTGTCAGGGTCATGGACATCCAACACCATGAGGTCGGCACCAAAAATAGGTTGCACACCCGCTGCGAAGGCCGCCTTGCGAAACTTGATCAGACCGTAAAAGTTACAGGCATCCGTGACGGCAACCGCCGGCATACCAAGCTCCGCCACGCGCGCTACCAACGGCTTCACGCGCACCAATCCATCAGAGAGGGAATACTCGGTGTGCACACGAAGATGAACAAAATCAGTCATCAAAAGAGTCTACGTTACTTGTTTGGGAGATTGCACAGCGTCTTACCTGCTAGGACTTTTTTGACCGGTGCGTAGCTGCGGCGGTGAGCCGGAGTCACGCCCAGAGTTTCCAGCGCGCGCAAATGCTGCGCGGTAGGGTATCCCTTGTGAGAATCAAATCCGTAACCCGGGTAACGTCGGGCTAGCTCTACCAGTGAATTATCGCGGTGCACCTTAGCCAGGATAGACGCAGCGGCTATTGCGGCAACGCGGTTGTCGCCTTTGACCACGGGCTCTGAGGGATACTCCCATCGGGGCAGGTGGTTGCCATCCACGAGTACGTATTCCGGCTGGACCGCCAAGCCCTCTACCGCCCTGCGCATGGCCAACAGCGAAGCCTGTAAAATATTGAGCTGATCTATCTCCGCAACGGTTGCACTGGCGATAAACCAAGCGATGGCACGCTCGCGAATGACAATGGCTAGCTGTTCACGCCGCTTTGCTGTCAACTTCTTGGAGTCGCGCAGCCCATCCACAGTGCACCTCGGGTCCAGTATGACTGCAGCCGCAACCACTTCGCCGGCAAGAGGGCCCCGACCCACCTCATCTACGCCGGCTACACCTGGACGATCGTACTCAACCTCAAACATATCGTTCATGATAACGCCCTGCTGCTATGCCATTGCGCTGACGGCCGAACCACTCGCGTGCTAGCGGTCCGCGCACAAGATCGTAGCGCTCGCCGCCAACTCGCCGTCCACATCAGAGCTAACATCGAACTTCCAGATACCGCGACGTTGTGACAAGACGGAAGCGCGCAGCATTACCCGATCACCGGGAATACAGGTACGCTTGAAACGGAGCTTATCGGCTCCGGCAAAATAATAGATAGAGCCATCGTCTACGGTTTTATCCTGACTATAAAAGCCCAGTATGCCCGCCGCCTGGGCCATCGCCTCTAGTAGCAACACACCGGGAAGGACCGGATTACCGGGAAAGTGCCCTTCGAAAAAGGGTTCGTTGATGGTCAGGTTTTTGTAAGCCACGATCGCTTCCCCCGCGGTTATCTCCACCACGCGATCTATCAGGGCAAAGGGATAGCGGTGGGGCAGGTACTTGCGCATTTCCGGAACATCCATTCCCGCCTGACTCCCACCTCTCACTGCGCTTACGGCAAATCTGGACAGACTGACACAAGCCTGCTGCCTGGTTTAATGCGCCCGTTTCGTTGTCTATTTACTGCGGCTGCGCCATCTGCTGATTAAGCTTGTCAGTCACTTTTACAGTGATGCTATACTCAGGCTCCGCATGAATAACAGACTGGCGTTGCAACAGCACGTCAATACCGTCCGCCTCTATGATTTCACGCAAGACTTCCTGCACCTTGGGTGCCATTTCCTGCAACAGCGCCTGCCCGGCGACCTGCTCAGCCTGCTGCAACTTACCTGTTACATGGTCAAGATCTTCCTGCATGCTAGTGAGCTTTTGCTGAGACGCCGCTTTCTGTTCTGCACTCATAATGGCCGCGTCTTTCTGGTAGGTTTTCAACAGAGCCTCACCCTCAGACTTCAAACGGTCGTACTCCGCCTTGTTCTTCTTATAATCGCCCTGATCACGCACCTCGGAAATACGCTGCTGAGCGAAATCCGTATTCAGTATTGCACCTTGTACATCGACAACGGCGACCTTGGCCTCTGCCCACGTCAGCGCGGGCAAATACAGCGCAAATGCCACCAGCGCAACTTTCAATAGTCTAGACACATTTTTTCTCCTGATAATTTAACGTTACAGCGTTGTTCAGAATCCACGACCCAGTGTGAACTGGAACACTTCTTCCTCGTCGTACTCACCTGAGTTTAGGGGTTTGGCAAGACTAAATGACATCGGTCCGAAGCCGGTATACCACGTCACACCAATGCCTGCGGAATAGCGTAATTCGCTGAAATCCACGTCGTGGCAATTTCTTTGTGTACTTCCACAGCTGGTGTCGAATACGTTACCGACATCAAAAAAGAATCCCGTTCTAATCTGGTTCTGGTCCTTGATGAAGGGCAGTGGAAAGAGCAATTCAGCACTGCCTTCAATCAATACATTGCCGCCGAAAGGATCAAAATCATTGTCCAAAGTGCTGGTCACTAACTGATTGTTTGCCGCAACGTAACCCCGTTCGTCGCCATCTGGACCGCCTATCTGGGTAGGATTCCCGTCTGCATCAATAGCCGTAACAGGCTGGGAGATATCGTATTGATCCGCCGGCGTACTGCGCGGGCCAAGCGTGTTGCTTTCATATCCACGAACTGAGCCAAAGCCTCCGCCAAAAAAATTCTCATAAAACGGTAGCTCGGTGGTGTCGCCATAACCGTCACCATACCCAAGCTCGGTGCGCAGGTGGAAAGTCCAGGTATTGAGCAAGGGCACCGGAAGGTAGATCTCGCCGTTATAGGTTAGCTTGTAGAACTCCAGATCAGACGCGGGCATCGAGACCTCGAGTGCGACCGTCTGGGCGACACCTCGGGTAGCCAGGCGACCCCGATTCAGGGTGGACTGACTCCAGCTACCGGTTATGGTCCAGTTCAGAAACTCATCCCCTTCCCTGTCGAGAAAGCCCGGGCCCGAGGGAGGATCTACCGCGTAGCCGGGCGGCAGATTCGAGAGGGGGTTCAGGACCTCGGGGGCGCTGTAAGTGCCATCGCTTTGCAACGTGCTGTCGTACCAGTCAATAGAGTCATTAAGTCGAGGACTGGATTTGATTTCCTGCACCGCGAAGCGACCTGTGGTGATCTCTGTATCGGATATACCGAAACTGAAGCCAAGGCGTTCCGTCTCCTTGATGGGGTAACCGAAGTTAACCGCGCCTCCCAGGGTATTGGTACTGTAATTAGCCACGTTGACCTCTTCGAGATCAGTCGCGCGGTAGTAAATATTGAACCCGCGGCTTACACCGTCTTCTGTGTAATACGGGTTGGTGTAACTGAAGTTATAGAGATCCTGGTAGCGCGAGGAATTGATGCCGATACCAACGCGCTTGCCGGTACCCATGAAGTTGTCCTGCTGCAGATTCAGACCGAGAATCACACCCGCGTCCTGGGCAAAGCCGACACTGGCACCGATACTACCGGAGGATTGTTCCTCGACGGCGTACTTAACATCGATCAGGTCATCGTGGCCTGGCACACCCGGTGTCTCGACTGTCGCAGAAGAGAAAAACCCCAATCTCTGCAGGCGCACGCGGCCCTGCTCAACCGCGGCGGAAGAAGCAGGGGCACTTTCCATCTGCCGCATTTCGCGGCGCAGCACATCGTCCGCTGTTTTCTGGTTGCCCTCAAAGCTAATCCTGCGGACGTACGTTCGCTTGCCAGGATCAACAAAGAATTTCATTTCGACCGTGTTATCTTCCTGGTTTATTTCCGGGATGCCGGTCACCTTGGCAAAATTATAACCCTCATCCCCGAGGCGGCGGGTCATATACTCCTCACTAGAGGTGACCAGCTGCTGTGAAAACACCTGCCCCTCCGAGACCAACACGAATCGCTGTAAGTCTTCTTCGGGGAGGACCAAATCACCGGACAGATCCACTGAACTGATAGTGAATTTCTCACCCTCGGAAATATTGGCCGTGATATACACTTCCTTCTTGTTGGGAGACACCGACACCTGGGTTGAGTCAATACGGAACTGGAGATACCCCCTGTCCATGTAGTACGAGGTCAAGGTCTCCAGGTCGCCGGTGAGTTTTTCTCTCGAATATTTGTCGTCATTGGTAAAGAAGGAAAGCCATCCCGTCGTCTGAAGCTCGAATTCATCACTGATATCGGCGTCTGAGAAAACCTCGTTGCCCACTACATTAATGTGCTTGATAGCGGCTACATTGCCCTCATCTACGTCAATATTGATGCCCACCCGGTTGCGTGGCTCGGCAATCACTTCAGTCTCAATGGCGGCATCGTAACGACCCTGCAACACGTACTGTCGCTGCAACTCCAACTGCATGGCCTCAAGCGTGGAGCGCTGGAATACCTGGCCCACAGCGAGACCTGCACCTTTTAAACCTTCCAGCAAGGCCTCGGTTTCGATCGCCTTGTTACCGTCGATATTGATTTCACTGATACTGGGACGTTCAGTCACCAGTACTACCAGCACGCTGCCATCACGACCGATACGAATATCGTCAAAATTACCCGTGGCGAAGAGACTGCGTGTCGCTTGCCGAAGAGAGCGATCGTCCACCGTATCGCCAACCGAAATAGGCAGTGCAGCAAATACGCTGCCCGCAGAAATACGCTGCAGTCCCTCGACCCGAATATCGGCCACAGTGAAGTTCTCGGCCGAGACGGAAGTCACCGCTAAGAGCAGCACCAGGGCGAGTAATCTAGAAAGGTTCCTGATCAAAATTTACCCATCCACCCTGCATACCGGACCATGTCAGTACCTATTATTGTGAATCGCCTATTAAAGGCGCGTAAAATCATTGTACAGTGCCAGAACCATCATCGAGAGCACTAAAAACAGACCCAGTTGATACCCTACCACCTGTATTTTCTCAGGTACGGGGCGTCCAGCCAATAGCTCAACAAAATAAAACAACAGATGCCCACCATCCAACACCGGGATGGGCAGTAAATTCAACACACCCAAGCTGACGCTCAGCAGGGCCAAGAAGCTGATGTAAGATTCCAAACCAGACTTTGCAGACGCGCTCGCCACTTTAGCAATGGTGATAGGCCCACTCAAGTTTTTCGGCGAGATCAGGCCCATGATCATCTTCTTAATGGATTTAAGTGTGAATATCGATAAGTCCCAGGTTCTCACAATACCCGCGCCGAGGGACTCCAGCGGCCCCCTGGCATATTGTCTCACCAGCTCCGGGGGCATCTCGGGCATGGCCACGGCGACCCCGATACGCCCGACATCCTGTCCTGTCTCATCGGTCACCCGGTCGGGCACCAGGCCGGTCTGATACAAATCACCGCCGCGCTCATATTCCAGCGTGATGCTCTGCTCTGGACGGGGCCGGATATAGGCAACCAGATCCTGCCACAGAGGCATGGACTGCCCATCGGCAAGCACCACCGTGTCACCCGCTATAAGTCCCGCTCGCTCAGCGGGGCTGCCGGATACGACCTCGCCCACCACCGGCGGCACTTCCGGGGTATACAATGTAATACCCAATCCGCCGTAGAGGTCGGGGGCCTCCTGGTCGGACATCCAATGATCGATTTTGGCTTCCGACTCGTACACCATGTCCGAATCGGGGTAACGCACGCCAAACCGAATAGTGCCGGTATCACCGATGCGGTCCAGCAAACGAAAACTCAGGGCCTGCCACGTGGGCGTCTCAACACCATCCACTGACACAATTTCCTGCCCGCGCTCCAGTCCTGCCACCGCTGCAATAGAGGCGGGTTCCACTTTCTCAACGATCGGGACATAGCCTGTTTCGCCTGCCATATAGAGACACCAGTAGGCGACAATGGCCAATAGCAGATTCGCCAGTGGACCCGCGCCTACTACCGCGATCCGCTGCAGGGTGGACTTGCGGTTGAAGGCCATATCCAACTCGCTCTCAGGAACCTCCCCCTCACGCTCATCAAGCATCTTCACGTATCCGCCCAAGGGAATCGCCCCGATGCTGTACTCGGTGCCCTGTCTGTCTCGCCAGCTGAAAAGAGACGTGCCAAAGCCGATGGAGAACCTAAGGACTTTCACACCACAACGACGTGCCACCCAAAAATGCCCGTACTCATGGATAGCGATCAACAGCGCTAAAGTGGCAAGTGTTATAACAACTGTATACAGAATATCCATCGAGCCCGGCTCATTTTATCTCTGGGTTATTGAAGATTGGCCAGCACACCAGCGGCACAGGCCCGCGCCTCGGCATCAGCTGCCTCGACCACCGCCACGCTATCGGGTTCAACGAACACTACCCGCTCAAGCGTCTGTTCTATCACGGCCGGAATATCTGTGAAACGGATTTTTTCACTAAGAAACGCATCGACGGCGATCTCGTTGGCGGCGTTGCAAACCGCCATAGCGGTGCCGCCTGCCGCAACCGACTCCCGCGCGAGGCGCAAACAGGGAAAGCGAGCTTCGTCCGGGGCCTCGAAATCCAATCGCGACATTGCAATGAGGTCCAGCGCTGCCACACCTGACGTCAGTCGCTCAGGCCAACCCAAGCCATAGGCAATCGCCGTCCGCATGTCAGGATTGCCCAATTGCGCCAGCACTGAGCCGTCGAGGTACTGCACCATGGAGTGGACAATACTCTGCGGGTGCACTACCACCTCAACTTGTTGCGGCGCCAGGTCGAATATCCAGCACGCCTCAATGAACTCAAGGCCTTTGTTCATCAGGCTAGCGGAGTCGACGGAAATCTTACGCCCCATGGACCAGTTGGGATGAGCACAGGCCTCGTCAGGCGTGGCAGCGGCCATCTGCTCCGTGCTCCAGCGACGGAAAGGCCCCCCGGAGGCCGTCAGCAGTACCTTGCTAACACCCTCGTGCCGGGGCGTCGCGTCCACATCGACGGGCATGCACTGAAAGATGGCATTGTGTTCACTGTCGATAGGTAGCAAGCGAGCCCCTGATTGTCGCACTGCCTGCATCAACAGGTGCCCACCCATGACCAGAGATTCCTTGTTGGCAAGTAGCAACGTTTTACCCGCCCGGGCCGCTGCCAGTGTGGACGCAAGACCCGCCGCACCGACAATCGCTGCCATGACCATATCGACGCCATCCGCAGACGCCACCTGCATCAGACCCTGCTCACCCTGCAGCACCTCGGTGCCGAGCTCTGCCGGCAGTTGCTCGCGGAGCGCGGTCGCCGCGGCTTCATCTACCATTACAGCAAACCGCGGTGAAAAGGAGAGGCATTGCAACACCATGGTATCAACTGAGGCATAGGCGGCGAGGGCATATACGTCGTAGCGGTCCCGGTGGCGGCCAATAACATCAAGCGTACTGACGCCAATAGAGCCTGTTGAACCCATCACGCTGACCACCCGCTTTGTCACCATAGCTACCATCCCACCAGCAACAGGCCCAAGGCAAATACCGGGGCAGCCGCACTCAGGCTGTCCAGCCGATCCAGTACGCCACCGTGACCCGGCAGCAGACTACCGGTATCTTTCACCCCGCTCTCGCGTTTAACCATACTCACGGTTAAATCACCGACGACTGAGGCCAGCCCGGATATGACAATAATCGAGAGCACCGCACCCAGCCCGATATGATCGGCCCGACCGGGCATAAGGGTCCAGAGCACGGCTGCCAGTATAGCGCAGGCGGCCACACCGCCCCAGAATCCCTCCCAGGTCTTCTTCGGACTGACGTGTTCCGCCAGCTTGTGCCTGCCAAAATGACGGCCCGCGAAGTAGGCGCCGATATCAGCCGCAGCGACCACCATAACCAGAACAATCATGAGCAAACCACCACGGGGAAAACTGAGCAAATAAACAGACGCCAACCACGCGGGCACCAGCAGCAAAACGCCCAGTACCATGCGCATGGGCACGGATCGCCAGAACAAGGCGCTGCCGGGGTAACCCTTGACCCATAACAGCGCGACGGACCACCAAAGACAGGCCAATCCAAATAATGATTGCAACGGCTCTGGTCGTGACTCTCCCCCAATCTGGTAATGTGCGTATGCGCCACCCATGAGCAAGCAAATCAGCAATACGTAGGCAAAACGTATTGCCGGGTTGTTCAGGCCTGCCAGGCTGGACCATTCCCAGGCGCCCATTGCCACCAACAATCCAAACAACAGGGCCAGTCCCGCCAGAGGCAACCACGCAATAGCCGCCAGAAAGATGGCCGCCATGATCACGGCGGTAATCACTCGCTGCTTAAGCACTTGACTCCTCACCCGCCGCCGGCCCACCAAGCTCCCTGAGGCCGAAACGTCGCTCACGGCGACCGAATTCCATGAGTGCGAGCCCAAACTCTGATTCGGAAAAGTCGGGCCATAGGGTATCTGTAAAATACAGCTCCGTGTAGGCAAACTGCCACAGCATAAAATTACTGACACGCGCATCGCCCCCGGTACGAATACAAAGATCGGGGCGCGGTAAATCACTGAGCGATATATTGGAGTCGATCAAATCCGGCGATATATCCTCTGGACGCAAACGCCCTTCCTTGACCTGCAGAGCCAGCGTCTGTGCAGCCCGGGCGATATCCCACTGACCACCATAGTCGACCGCAATCACGAGTGTTGCCTTGGTGTTATTCCTGGTCAAGCTTTCTGACTCTCGCATCAGTTTTTGCTGGCGTTGGCTGAAGCGACTGCGCTGGCCGATGAAACGGACACGAATACCATCCCGGTGCAACTCCTTGACCTCATTGCGCAGGTACCTCGACAGCAGCGCCAGCAAAGCCCTTACCTCCGGCACAGGTCGACCCCAGTTTTCACTGCTGAAAGCGAAGAGTGTCAGCACTTCCACACCATGATCCTGGCACGCCCGCAGCACACATCTAACCGCCTCGACACCGGCGCGGTGTCCCGCCGGACCAGAAACGCCTTTGTGCTTCGCCCAACGATTATTTCCATCCATGATAATGGCAATGTGTCGGGGCACTGCAGCAGGAGTACTGCCGCCAATAGCGTCTGCATTCAGGCCGGTATTCACAAGCTGCGGTCAAATTTCCATGAGGTCGGTTTCTTTCGCCGCCAGCAGTTTTTCGACTCTGGCGATGAAATCGTCTGTAAGCTTCTGAACATCATCCTGTCCACGACGTTCCTCGTCTTCAGATATCTCCTTCTCCTTGACGAACTCCTTGAGCATAGACATGGCATCGCGCCGTGCGTTACGCACCGACACTCTGGCCGATTCTGCCTCGTTGCGAGCCTGACGAATATACCCCTTACGGGTTTCCTCGGTGAGCGCAGGCATGGGAATACGAATCACCTCGCCCGCCGTGACCGGGTTCAGACCGAGATCCGACTTAAGAATGGCTTTTTCTACATCCGGGATCATGGTTCTGTCCCAGACGGAAAGACTCAAAGTTCGCGCATCCTCGACAGAGACATTGGCGACCTGGTTCAGCGGCGAATCGGCACCGTAGTACTCGACTCTGATGCCGTCAAGCAGACTTGGGTGAGCCCTCCCCGTGCGTATCTTGTTAAAATTGTGGCCGAGCGCTTCCAGAGTTTTACCCATGCGCTCTTTCGATTCCTGTTTGACATCTTCAATCATTGTGTTGCTCCCGCGCCCAACTAATCGATCAGGGTGCCTTCATCACCACCCCTGACAATGTTGAGCAGCGCTCCCGGTTTTTCCATCTCAAAAACGCGCACCGGCATGTTGTGATCACGACAGAGACAGATGGCCGTCAGGTCCATCACCTCCAGTTTCTTTTCAAGTACCTCATCGTATGTGAGGCGATCGTATTTGATCGCATCTGGCACCTTTACCGGGTCTGCGGAATAGACACCGTCCACCTTGGTGGCTTTAAGCACCAAGTCCGCACCGGTTTCGATAGCACGCAGACTGGCAGCAGAATCTGTGGTGAAAAACGGATTACCCGTGCCGGCGGAAAAAATCACAACGTCACCATTGTTCAGGGCGCGAATTGCCTTACGCCTGTCATAGTGATCGACTACGCCCGTCATGGGGATCGCAGACATCGCCTGGGTAGCGATATTGGAGCGCTCCAGCGCATCGCGCATGGCCAGCGCATTCATCACGGTGGCCAACATACCCATATGGTCGCCAGTCACCCTGTCGAGTCCCGCCTGCTGCAGGGCGGCTCCGCGAAAAAGGTTGCCGCCGCCGACCACCAACCCGACTTGCACGCCAATACCCACAAGCTGGCCAATCGCCAGTGCCATCGAGTCGAGGACACGCGGGTCAATACCAAACCTCTCGTTGCCAGTCAGGGCCTCACCGCTTAGCTTCAACAGTATCCGCTTATATTTTTTATCACCTGCCGATTGAGGCATGCATCGCCCTCCAAAAGCTCGCCGATATCTTACAGGACATCAGGCCATCTCCCTAGCGGGTATGGATGATAATTCGGATTCTTTAGGCTCTTTTACACGCTGCAGCCGCCTTGCCATCAGCCGCTGTCAAAGTCGCGTCAGTATCACTCGACAAGGTCGCGGGGGGCAGGACGTCATGAGCGGCTAGACAGTAGGCTACCACCCGTGCGAAAAAGCACAAAAAACGGGGCCGAAGCCCCGTTAATGCGTTCTCGCATTACTCGATCAACCATTCAGCTGTGCGGCGACCTCGTCGGCGAAATCTACTTTGTCGACCTCGATACCTTCACCGACTTCGAAGCGGACAAAAGCCTCGACTTCAGCACCAGCCCCTGCCACCAACTTACCCACTGTTACGTCAGGCTCTTTAACGAAGGCCTGTTCGAGCAAGCTGTTCTCCGCCAGATACTTTTTGACACGACCGCCGACCATCTTCTCGACGATCTCGGGCGGCTTTCCAGAATCCTGCGCCTGAGCGACAAAGATTTCTTTCTCTTTGGCGACAAGCTCCTCAGGCATGTCGCCGGGCGAAACAACCTGGGGGTTGGCAGCGGCAACATGCATAGCAACGTCCCTCGCCAGATCCTGATCGCCACCTTTGAGCTTGGTCAACACCGCGATCCGGTTGTTGCTGTGGACATAAGCCCCTACGACACCAGACTCGGCATCGAGCAGTTCGATGCGGCGCACACCAATATTTTCACCGATCTTCTGCACCAGTGCCTCGCGAGTCGACTCCAAATCGCCAGACATCAGCGCCTCGATATCAGTTTGCTTGTGACTAAATGCAGCGTCCACAACTTGTTCAACGAAACCGAGGAAGTTTTCATCCCTTGCGACGAAGTCTGTCTCGCTATTGACCTCGACCACCACTCCGTAGCTACAATCGTCAGCAATCCGGGTGGCAACCACCCCATCTGCCGCGGTCCGACCCGCCTTCTTGGCCGCCTTCATGCCGCTGGACTTGCGCAGCTCCTCGATCGCTAATTCAATATCACCGCCCACAGCGGCCAGTGCTTTTTTACACTCCAGCAAACCCAGGCCAGTGCGCTCTCGCAATTCTTTTACCAATACTGCAGACATTCGCGTCTCTCCTCTACTAACAGGCTGGAAACAGCTTCCCTGAATCGAAAACCCCGGCGTTTAGACCGGGGATTAAACGTCTTCCCAGCCACACAGTGGCCAGGAAACGTGAAGGCTTAATCGGCAGACGGTTTTTCCTGCTCTGCAGCCGGATCTGCGGCAACCTCTGCCTCTGACGCGGCTTCTTGCGCGGACTCCGCAGCAACCTCTACCTTTGGCGCTGCTTCTTCAGTGGGCTCAGCGACGGCCTCTGCCTGCGCCTCTGCTTCTTCAGCAGGCGCCTCTGCAGCGCCCTCCTCCACGAACTCGTCATTCACGGCAGCCAGATCTCCGGCTTCCAAGCGGCCCTGGACACAGGCATCCGCAACGGCAGTGACATAGAGTTTGATTGCTCTGATCGCGTCATCATTGCCGGGGATGATGTAATCAACCCCATCGGGATTACTGTTTGTATCCACGATGCCGATAACAGGGATACCCAGTTTATTGGCCTCGCTGATCGCGATACGCTCATGATCTACATCGACTACAAACAAGGCATCAGGCAAGCCGCCCATTTCCTTGATTCCACCAATGCTGCGCTCCAGCTTTTCCATATCTCTGGTACGCATTAGGGCTTCTTTCTTGGTCAGGCTTTCAAATGTACCGTCGGCTTGCTGCCCTTCCAACTCACGCAGCCTCTTGATCGAGGCTCTGATAGTCTTGTAGTTGGTCAGCATGCCGCCGAGCCAGCGGTGATTTACGAAGGGCATGCTGGCTCGCTCGGCCTGCTCCTTGATCACTTTCCCGGCAGCGCGTTTGGTTCCAACAAACAAGATTTTGTTTTTGTTGGAGGCCAGTTGCTTGACCAGCTCGAGTGCGCTGTTGAACGCAGGGACAGTATGTTCGAGATTAATGATATGGATTTTATTGCGGGCTCCAAAAATGTACTGGTCCATTTTAGGATTCCAGTAACGGGTCTGGTGACCGAAGTGCGCACCGGCTTGAAGCAGATCACGCATACTCACTTGCGTTTGAGACATTGTTAGTTACCTGTATACGGGTTAATCCTCCACATATCCCCGCGACCAAACCCTTTGGCTGTTTTACTGCCTGCAGGCACCCTGGTGCGGGTTGAGATATGTGTGTGTCGTTTTGGTCACTTTCATTGAGACGTCGCCCATTCGCGAGAATCTAGGCATATCCCCTGAAAGTGGCGCGCTTTATACCATAAGCCCCGCCCGGATTAAAGGATTTCACGGCCCCGCAACCCGTGCCGGATGCACAATTACGCGAAGAATGGGTTAGAATACGTTCGCCGCTTGGGTCTCAAGCGTCGCCAAAAAAACTATTTATTGATATATATCAACAGGTTAAACATGCCCGCCTCGATCAAAACCGCGGAAGAACTCGAAAAAATGCGCATTGTGGGCCGCCTGACGGCCGAGGTGCTGGAAATGATCGCTCCCCGCGTAGAGGTGGGGATAACCACTGGTGAGCTGGACAAAATCTGTCATGACTACATCACAGCCACCCAGCATGCGATTCCCGCTCCGCTGAACTATCACGGTTTCCCTCGCTCGATCTGCACCTCTATTAACGATGTAGTTTGTCACGGCATTCCCTCAGACGCCAAAAAACTCAAAAATGGCGACATCGTCAATATCGACGTCACCGTTATCAAGGATGGGTTCCACGGGGACTCCAGCATTATGGTGCAGGTAGGCGATGTGCCGCCCCACGCGACCCGCCTGATCGAAGTGACCCAGGAGTGTCTTTACAAAGGCATCAACGAGGTCAAACCGGGCGCAACGCTAGGCGACATCGGTTATGTAATCCAAAAACACGCCGAGAAAAACTATTACTCCGTTGTCCGGGAATACTGTGGCCACGGTATTGGTAAAGTATTTCATGAAGAACCTCAGGTATTGCACTATGGCCAACGAGACAGCGGCATGGTGCTCGAGCCCGGCATGACCTTTACCATTGAACCTATGATCAATGCCGGCAGGCGACAAACGCGGCTGAACAAATCGGATGGCTGGACTGTCACCACCAGAGACGGACGGCTTTCCGCCCAGTGGGAGCACACCCTGGCAGTGACGCAAGATGGCTGCGAAATTTTGACGCTCCGCTCTGACGAATCCGGACTGGACGTATGACCGCCGGGCAACCCGGAGAACTACCACAGGACTTGTTTGACCCTGCGCAGCTAAACGCTCAACTAGTCAGCGGAGACACCATCCACTGCTGCAAGCAGGCCATTTCTACCGCAACCGACTACATGCATGGACAGTTCCGCGCTGGTGCGCAAGCTCACGACCTTATCCGTCTGCGTGCATCTTTTATCGACGTCCTGCTTGGCACCCTCTGGGATCGTCAGAGCTGGGGCAGTTCACAACTGGCGATGGTAGCAGTCGGGGGCTACGGCCGCGGCGAACTGCACCCTCACTCGGATGTGGATTTACTGTTTCTGGTGGGAGATGGCGATAACAACAGCAACGAGGAACTCTCCAGCTTCCTCACATTGCTGTGGGACATCGGCCTGGATATCGGGCATAGCGTAAGGGATGTCTCAGAATGTGCAAAGCGGGCAGCAGAAGACATCACAATTCTGACCAACCTAATGGAAGCACGGGTTATTAGCGGCGATGCCGCTCTGATGGAGCGTGTTCGAGAACTGACAAGACCGGACAAGATCTGGCCCAGCAGCGATTTCTTCAAGGCAAAACTGGAAGAGCAAAGAGCACGCCACAATAAGTTCGCCGATACTGAGTATAACCTCGAGCCCAATGTTAAAGGCTCTCCGGGCGGTTTGCGCGATCTACAAATAATTGGATGGATTGCGGAGCGCCACTTTGGCGTCACAGCGATCGAAGACATCAGCGCCGAGGAATTTGTCAGCACCGACGAAATGACGATTCTGATAACCGGACGAAATTTTATGTGGCAGGTGCGCTACGCATTGCACATGATAACCGGGCGCGCTGAGGATCGACTGTTGTTTGAATACCAGCGGGAGCTGGCCGATCTGTGGGGATTCAAGGACGAAAAAAAGCTCGCTGTAGAGCAGTTCATGCAAATTTATTACCGCTGGGCACTGGCGCTTGGACAGCTAAATGAAGTTCTAATCCTCAATTTTGACCAGGCTATATTGCGTGAGCATCAGGCTGACGACATCACTGCACTGGACGAATACTTTCAGATACGCAATGGCTACATTGAGGCTCGCCATGAAAACCTATTCAACCAGTGTCCCAATGCGCTGCTGACCGTCTTTCTAGAGTGCGCCACCCACGAAAATATCATCGGCATCTCTGCCCCGACCATTCGCATGATCAGGGATAGCCGGCACCTGATAGATGATGCTTTCAGGGCAGACCCGCGCAACAAGAAGACCTTTCTGAACATACTGGCCGCACCACACAAGATGACCCGCCAGCTGAGACGCATGAATCGCTACGGCATCCTTGGCGATTACTTGCCGGAGTTTGGCCGGATTACGGGCCAGATGCAGCACGACCTTTTTCACACTTACACGGTAGACGCGCACACGCTGGAGGTGATAAAAAACAGCCGCCGTTTTCAGTTCCCGGACCTGGAAGATAAATTCCCGGTATCGAGCCGTGTCGCGCGTCGCTTGCGCAAGGTTGAGTTACTCTACATTGCCGGTCTTTATCACGATATCGGCAAAGGCAGAGGTGGAGACCACTCGGAGCTCGGCGCAGTCGATGCAGCGACATTCTGCGACGAGCACGGCCTTGACGCCCGAGATACCGAGCTGGTGGTCTGGCTGGTCAAAAACCATCTTCTGATGTCGGCCGTCTCTCAGCGCAAGGACATCTCCGACCCAGAAGTCATCCAGCAATTTGCGCAACATGTCGGCGATGAAGAACACCTTGATTATCTTTATACCCTGACAGTCGCTGACATCAATGGCACCAACCCCACACTCTGGAACGCGTGGCGCGGAAGCCTGCTGCGGCAGCTTTACACAGAAACGCGCAGAGCATTGCGGCGAGGGCTGGATAATCCGGTGGACAAGCAGGCCATCATAACGCAGGCGCGCAGCGCAGCCGCAGAGATTCTGGACGGGCGGGGCTTCACCCCTGACGAACTGGATGACATGTGGAGCGAGCGCACTGAAGAATACTTCCTGCGTGAGCGAAGCGAAGATATCGCTTGGCACAGCGAGGCTATCGCAGACCATCATCATCGCGACGTACCGCTGGTTCTCATACGTAACCTGGCTGAATCAAGCATTGCCAACACCACTCAAATTTTTATCCATGCGCGCAGTCATCCCCAACTTTTTTCAAAAATTTGTGCCGCACTCGAACAATTGGACCTGAGCATCTACGATGCGCGCATTTACAGCTCCAGCGACGGCATGTGCCTTGACACGTTTTTTATTCTCGATTCCGCGGGGCAACCTATTTCGGAAGACGGGGCGAGACTGGCGCATATCAAGCAATACCTGAGCGACGAACTGGGAAACAAGACCGAGCATCCAGCCACATCCACCCGGCTGACCCCACGGAAGATGAAGTCGTTTTCCGTGCCAACCGAAACTCGCATGAGCATCGACAAGATTAAGAACCAGTCTGTGCTGGAAGTGTTGACGCCAGACCGACCCGGGCTACTTGCCAGGCTCGGGAAGATATTCGTCTCACTCAATATCGAGGTTCAGGCAGCCAAGATCCAGACCCTCGGTGAGCGTGTCGAGGACGTATTTTTTATTACCGACACGAATCAGCAGGCTATTACCGACCCGGCCGTCTGCGACAGCCTGCAAAGCAAAATTCGCGAAGAACTTGACGAACTGGCCGCAGCCTGACCCCATGAAGCCTGATCTACAAAAACTCGAGCCCTACCCTTTCGCCAAGCTGAAAGACTTATTCGACGATGTGACCCCGGCGCCTGACAAGACGCCGATAGCGCTGTCGATAGGCGAACCGCAACACGAGTCGCCAGCATTCGTTCTGCAGGTTATCGAAGATAATCTGTCGCGCATGGCCAAGTATCCCACCACCGCAGGGATGCCGGAACTACGCAGCGCTATCGCCGGTTGGCTGAATAACAGGTTCAAGCTTGAACATGTCGATCCGGGGCAGCAGGTGCTGCCGGTCAATGGAACACGCGAAGCGCTGTTTGCCCTAGCCCAGACAGTCATCGACCCCGTGCCAGGTGCGCAAGTCATGTGCCCTAACCCCTTTTATCAAATCTATGAGGGCGCGACTCTACTGGCGGGCGCTACCCCGTATTTCATCAACTGCTCACAGGATACCGGCCTACTGCCCGATTTTGACAGTGTCCCAAAAGAGAATTGGCAGCGCTGCCAACTGCTCTATCTTTGCACTCCAGGGAACCCCACCGGCGCTGTCATGTCATATGACCAGTTGAAGACAATTATCGAACTGTCCCATGAGCACAATTTCATCATTGCCAGCGACGAGTGCTATTCAGAGATATACCCGGACGATAGCGCGCCGCCCACCGGTCTGCTGCAAGCCTGCTCACAAATGGGTGACCCGAACTTTCGTAACTGCATTTCGTTCCACAGCCTGTCAAAAAGATCCAACCTGCCTGGCCTGCGCTCCGGTTTTGTCGCCGGCGATGCCGATATTCTGAAACCCTTTCTGCAGTACCGGACGTACCATGGCTGCGCCATGCCAATACACCACCAGCTCGCCAGTATCGCTGCCTGGAGTGACGAGGATCACGTCAGAATTAACCGGCAACGATACCGTGAAAAATTCAGTCATGTGCTCAAAGCGCTGCATGGACACCTGCCTGTCACTCAGCCAGACGCGGGGTTTTACCTTTGGCCACAAACCCCCGTCAGTGATACCGAGTTCGCTCGCGGACTGTACAGAGAGGAACACCTTACCGTGTTGCCAGGCCGATTTCTCGGCAGAGAGGCCCATGGCCTGAACCCGGGAGAGAACAGGGTCAGAATGGCGCTGGTCGCCAACCTGGATGATTGTATCGAGGCAGCACATCGAATCACACGCTATCTGAGCAGGCTATAGGCATGCTTAAAGCCGAGCGCACCGAGTACATCCTGCATCGCTTGCAGGCGCTGTATCCGGAAACTCCTGTTCCGCTTGATCATAAAGACCCCTACACACTACTGATAGCCGTTCTGCTCAGCGCACAGTGCACGGACGAACGGGTAAACAAGGTGACACCGGCACTGTTTAAGCGCGCAGACAACCCAGCAGAGATGTCCCGGTTGAGCGTGAAAGAGATCGAGGCACTGATCAAATCCTGTGGACTTTCGCCGCAAAAAGCGAAAGCCATACAGCGCCTCAGTGAAATACTTATTGAAGAACACTGGGGCGAAGTGCCCTGTGACATTGATGCACTGGAGCGCCTCCCGGGCGTGGGTCACAAAACGGCCAGCGTGGTTATGTCACAGGCCTTCGGCGTGCCCGCATTCCCCGTCGACACGCATATTCATCGCCTGGCCCAGCGCTGGGGGCTGACCAGTGGAAGAAATGTCAGCCAGACCGAGAAAGATCTAAAACGCCTATTCCCAATGGACCAGTGGAATCGATTGCACCTACAGATTATTTTCTACGGTCGCGAATTCTGCACGGCACGCGGTTGCGATGGACGGGGCTGCGACATATGCCAGGCGTGCTACCCAAATCGTAAATCACCAAAGAAGACCAAAAAGGCCTAGCGACAACCTGAACAGTGGCTGTTGTGCGTCCATCGACGCGTTCGCCGACGCTCCCCGCTGCTGTAACTGGCAGACGGTATTTGCTATCCTCAGTGCCATTGTAGAAAACGGGTTTTTCGGGAGTCTTGCTGTGGTCACTCTGTACGGTATCAAGAACTGCGACACAGTGAAAAAAGCGCGCAAGTGGCTGGACGCGCACGGCATAGAGTATCGATATCACGATTTTCGCGATGACGGTCTGGAAAAGAGCGCACTGCAAACCTGGGTCAAGGAATTAGGCTGGGAAACAGTGATCAATCGTCGCAGCACCAGCTGGAGAGCGTTGGATTCCAGTGCACGTGACACCATGAACGACCAGTCCGCCGCAGCGGCAGCACTGTCCCAACCGACACTGGTTAAGCGTCCGCTGCTCGATACAGGAAAGCAGTGCCATACAGGCTTTACTCCCGCCGACTACGAAAAAATTTTTGAGTTGCACACCCTATGAATTGCCGTCCGATACAGTCACGAGCCTGACGCCGCAAAAAAATAGACAAGCCCCCATCGCCGCACTCTTTGTGATCCATGGCAGAACAACTTGCCCCAGACCCCCTAACACCCTGATAATGCGCAAACTTTTTGCGGCCCCTCGGAGAAAAGAGCTTCTGTGAGGGGATATCACTTCCAAGGGTAATAAAGATGAGCGATGACGTTTTTGCGTTTGGCCTGGGTGTAGGCACCCATAACAATGGGGGCGAATGGCTCGAGGTCTATTTTCCCACCCCCGTCCTAAATCCGTCCCGGGCGCTGGCAGATGCTGTGCGCGAATGCGACAACAATGCCGCGCTGAGCGGCTCCGATCTCGAGGCGCTAGAGACTGCGCTGACGGCAGCCGGCGAGTCCGCTCAGGCAGACCTGGCGGCCAGATTTCGCAGTACAAAGCAGCCGGTCGTAGCTGTATTGTTGACTGCAGATGAACAACCAAATAACGTTCCGGAGGCCTACCTAAAACTGCAGTTGCTCTCCCACAGGCTGGTAAAACCCCATGGCACGAATCTTGAAGGCCTGTTTGGCGCACTCCCCAACGTAGCGTGGACCAACGAGGGCGCAGTGGACATCGAGGAACTGCCAGAGCGACAACTGGCAGCTCGTTTGCGTGGTGAGGTTCTTGACGTGAGCTGTGTCGACAAGTTCCCCAAGATGACTAATTACGTGGTGCCCACTGGCCTGCGTATTGCACATACCGCGCGCGTGCGACTCGGCGCCTATCTGGGTGAAGGAACAACCGTCATGCATGAGGGCTTTGTGAACTTCAATGCCGGGACCGAGGGGCCGGGCATGATCGAAGGCCGCATTTCCGCAGGCGTCATGATTGGAGCGGGCTCGGACCTGGGAGGCGGCGCTTCCACTATGGGCACCCTGTCCGGGGGCGGCAAACTGGTCAACGGTATGGGCGAAGGCTGTCTGGTCGGGGCCAATGGCGGTACCGGCATCCCACTGGGAGACCGTTGCACGATCGAAGCGGGGCTCTACCTTACCGCAGGCACGAAAGTTGCTATGCTCGACGCAGATGGTGCAGCCGTGGAAACAGTCAGGGCTAGCGATCTTGCGGCCAAATCTGACCTGCTGTTCCGTCGCAACTCGACCACAGGCGCGGTAGAGTGCCTGACTAATCGCAGTGCCGTAGAGCTCAACGAGGAGCTTCACGCGCACAACTGAATCAAGACGGGCAAGATTGATGGAACGCACGCTAGACATATGCAGTGAACTGATCCGACGACCTTCGGTTACACCTGAGGATGCTGGTTGCCAGGCATTGATGATGGAGCATTTACAGGCTCTCGGTTTCGAGTGCACTGGCTTGCCCTTCGGCAAAGTGAGCAATTTTTGGGCGCAGCGCGGTGACTCCGGCCCCGTACTTGCATTCGCGGGCCACACCGATGTGGTACCCACCGGACCGGTCGATGCCTGGGATACACCCCCTTTCGAGCCCACACTCACCGATGGCGTTCTGTTCGGTCGCGGCAGTGCGGATATGAAAGGTAGCCTGGCAGCGATGCTGGTTGCCTGTGAGGAATTTGTCGCAGAACACCCCAACCACCGGGGCAGAATCGGTTTTCTCATCACCTCCGACGAGGAGGGCCCGGCCGTAGATGGCACGGTTCGCGTACTAGAATACCTGCAGGATATCGGCCAATCCATCGACTGGTGTGTGGTCGGTGAGCCCTCCAGTTCAGCAACGCTGGGCGACGTGATAAAGAATGGCCGACGGGGCTCACTGGGCGCTACCCTGACTGTTCATGGGGTACAGGGTCATATCGCTTACCCCCATTTGGCAACCAACCCAATTCACGCACTGATGCCGGCAATACATGCACTGACCACGGAGACTTGGGACGAGGGCAACGAATTCTTCCCCCCGACGTCTTTCCAGGTTTCTAACATCCACGCCGGTACAGGTGCGACCAACGTTATCCCCGGAGAAGCCAAAATCGATTTTAATTTCCGCTTTTCTACCGAGGTAACGGATGAAGAACTGCGCAAGCGCACAACCAGCATACTCGAGGGTTTCGAACTGGATTACAGCCTTGACTGGAACCTCAGTGGCCAACCTTTTCTGACGCCGGCAGGCGAACTGGTGCAGGCCGCAATAGACAGCATCGAGCAGGTAACCGGGTGCAAGCCCGAACTATCAACCGCAGGCGGCACTTCTGACGGGCGTTTCATCGCTCCCACCGGAGCACAAGTAGTGGAAATAGGGCCGAGCAATGCCACTATTCACAAGCTCAACGAACAGGTGCTGGCAACCGACTTGCCGCGCTTGGCTGCTATATACAAGGGTGTTATGAGTAGACTGCTAGTCGAGTAGCGCGAGCTGTTGCTCCAGTCCTGACTTGGCCATAGCGCAATTAGCGGCGCCGGGAACCACAATCACCCGGCCGCTGCCAAGCGCTGCCAGGCTTACCTCTACTACCTGCTCCGCCGTCTGCCACATCGACTCTGGAATCCAGTCGCGGTCAAAGCCCTCAGAGACCATCGCATCGTGGAATTCCGTACGAGTAAACCCGGGACAAAGGGCTTGCACCTCGATACCTGTGCCCGCCAGCTCTGCCTGCAGGGCCAGCGAAAAATAATTCAGAAATGCTTTGGTCGCACCGTAGACGGCCATCCCCTTCCCCTCCACCAGACTACCCAACGAGGAGACATTGACGATTTCGCCACCGCCCTGTTCACGCATAAAGGGAATGGCTGCCCGACACAGGCTCATCGTCGCATCCACATGTAAACTCACCATGGCGCGCTGCGACTCAATCGCAAGGGAGTCAAATTCGCCCATTGACCCCACACCTGCATTGTTCACCAGCATCGTCACCGGGCCCCGTTGTCGCAGAGCCTCCATGGTTCTCGAAACCCCCTCTACAGTGGCAAGATCCGCTTGCAAGGCATGAAATTCCGCCGACCCGGCGATCTCAGCGGCCAGTGCATCAAGCCGATCCTGACGCCTGGCCACCCCAATAACAACATCACAGCGAGCGGCTAACTGGCGACAGAATTCAGCACCAAGGCCAGCAGATGCACCGGTAACCAGTGCGATGGTTTTACTGTCAGGCATATTTTCTCCCGGGGTATTGAACGGCTAGATTCAGCGCTGTGGCCTGCACCATCAAGCCAGCTTGCGGCGTACATGCACATCGAATCGCACGGTCTTACCGACGACACTGTGCGAAGGCAATACTGCGCCGAGGTGGGGGGCTCGCAGGGGACGTTTGACCACAATCCTGGCAACATCCTGCTGCAATGCCCACGACAGCAGTCTATCAGCATCGCTCGGCACTGTGTGCTGCAGCAGCGCCTGAAAAATGGCCATTTCCTTCTTGACGGCCGCGCTCTTGGAACGCTGCGGAAACATAGGGTCCAGATAAATCACATCCAGTCCATCCAGCTGGCCCGCATCCAGTGCAGTCGAATCAGAGGCAAATAACTGCAGACTCTGCACCGCCGCTCGCAGCTGCGGGTCGCGCGCAAGGGCAGCACGATCGAGCGCATCCCGCAATAATTCCGCCAGCAGTAGCTCACGTTCACACAGGCGGACACGACAACCAATGTCTGCGAGCATGAAGGCGTCGCGCCCCAGACCAGCGGTTGCGTCCAGCACATGCAAAACGGTTTTTTTACCGTGGCCAACCGCCTTACCCAGCAAGCGAGCACCGCCCGTACGTCGACGGTGAAGCATATCGCCGCCTTCAAATGCCACCCTCACCGGCCCCGGCGCTCCCATCCCCGTATACTGCAGCGCCAAACCGTCAGGCTCCACAAACAACACCACCTTCCCGGCTGGCATCGCGGTGAACTCCGCGCCAATGGGAAGCAATGGCAGCTGCAAGCGCCGGGCAAGATCCCGGGCGCGCTCCGCCTGACCACCGCCTGCGGCCAGAACAGCCGGAAATTCAGGAGCAGCCTGGTGCAACATTTTCCGGACGGCAAACATGGGTGGTCACTAACGTAGTTGGACGCAGACGTTCATCACGTTGCTGGTCTCGGGACAGGCACAGGAGGCCTGACACCATTTCGCCAGCAGATCGCCGCTGTGGCTTCATCATTCCTCGACAATCGTCTTCGGTTTTTTCTTACCGAACATATCAGTCAAGTCGTCCACCAGCTCCGCGGTACTCTGCACGGTGTCCACAAGATCCATCTCTCCCGCAGAAAATTCACGACCCCCGGGCAACTCGCTTTCAGGCAGACCAAGGTGCAGCTCGGCACCTTCAAGTGCGATATCGATCTGCAAATTGTATACAAAGCGGGACAGCCCATGCTTGTCGACGACACGAAACCGCCGCGGCCTGCGCTGACCATCCGTCTCAACGCCTTCCGTTAGACCACAGGCGATATTCTGTATGCCTTTCCCTGACAAGGGGATACCGCGGAACGAGGCCAACCCGAGACTACAGGCGTTGATAAATATCTCTGCCGATACGGGTGCTATCGACTCCGACTTGCTCGCCGGCTGACCCGCCTGTTCGCAATGAAACTCACCAACAAGGACTTGACTGGGTAGCGCCCTGTCCAGCATGCGCGCAAGCTCTATGGTCACATCTCCAACGATATAACTAAAGCCGGAAGGATTGACGCCCTCGGCCAGATACATCTCGTAGTGGCCGCCGATATGGTAGCCCGTTCTTACCACAGGAGCCGTGTTACCCTTGGATGCGGCTCTAGCCACAGCGTTATCTGCCACCACCAGCAACATGAAAAGAAACAAGTCCCTGTTGGCATGGGCCCCAAGGTCGCGATTCCAGATGTAATATCCGTCTCCCGTAGTTGTACGCGAGAAGTTCACCTCAACCCCCTGGGCCGACAACTTGTTGTAAGCAGAATTGAGTGAGTAGGACAAACTGTTTAACTGGCTGGCCTGCTCGAAGGGCGTGTGCAGTGAAAAGTCCACAATATCGAATAGCAGTACCGCTCTGCTATCCACATAACTCAAACCATAGCGACGAATAATTTGTTCCACCGCATCAATGACCGGTGGCTCCTCGGCCAGCCTGGTCTCCAGCTTGATAAAGGTGGGGGCAACATCAAGACGCTTACTGATCGAGAAAAGCTCCTCACGGGTTTTCCGCCGAACACCGGAAATAAGGGCGCGAATAAAACCCTCATTATTTTGCTCCGACCGTTCGGGCCCATCTGCGACCGCGCAGTAATTGCCCAGGAAGTAATGGGGCACCAGTATCACCAAGACACCGCGCTCATCCGCGCTCCAGCACAGCACGATATTCTGGCCCGTTCGCCACTGACGGCGCAGCGTCGTCTCCAGCGCCTTGAGATTGCCACGCTGCACAATACTGATTGTATCCCGGACAATATCGTCTCTCGGGGCACCCGGAGGAGCACCCTCAAGGCTGCCTGTATCTAACGTATCCGGCATAGACTTGTCCCGCTAACGCGAATATCCCACGGTGGTGGTGATCTGTGACGCAACAACTGGCATTATAAGACCCCTACGGCGTGGTCGCCACGCCCCTCTAACAGCGAAGTTAACAGGTGGGAGCTCCCGATATGCTCAAGCGACTCGTTTATATCTTGTTTATTCCAGCCATATTCAGTCTTGGCGCTTGCCAGGACTACGATTTCAAGGTGAACGACAAGGTGGTCTATTCCCCCGCCCTATACAGGGAGTATACAACACCGGATCAGGGCCTGCGGGAGTGCCTGCAACAAACCATCAAGGACCGAGGCGTTACCGAGCCCCAGCAACTGGACATTCTCGATTGCAGTTCCGCGGGTATACAGAGCCTGGAGGGCATCTCGGTTTTCACCGGCCTCAAGGCGGCTCGTTTTTCGGATAATGAAATTCGCAACCTGGTGGAACTGGGCGCCATGGACTCAATCGAGGTGCTCTATCTGGATGACAACGAAATAATCGACCCTGTTCCACTTTACCGGCTACCGGCACTACGAGAACTGGAATTATCGGGCAACGCCGCCCTGCAATGCCCGAAGTCAGGGAGCCTCGAACAGGTCGCGACCCTGGTCTTACCGACGCACTGCAACTAGTTGCGCTGCCACCCGCCGCGCACGATTAACCTCGCTTCAAAGTCAACCAGTCAAACCCCCCGGCCTGCGCGGCGAATGTCACTGAGTCAAGTGAACCCAGCGCTCCAAGTATGGCATCTTGCGCCCGTTCCAGGCTGTTGTTCTTCTCGCTGATATGCGCCACCACCAGGTGTTGTAAGCCGGAACCTACCTGCTGTAAAAAATCAGCTGCCTGGAGATTGTTCAAATGCCCCCAGTCACCACCGACACGCTGTTTGAGATGGTGCGGATAAGAACCCTCCTGCAACATTACCTCATCGTGATTAAATTCCAGCAACAGGCTGTCGCAGTGACGAAAGTTATCGATAACATGAGGGGTTATGCTGCCGAGATCTGTGAGAATACCCACGCTTAAATCTGCCGTGGACAGCCGATATTGGCAGGGCTCCACTGCATCGTGAGGCACCGCCACAGCCTTGATCTGTAATTCGCCAATGTCAAAGGCCGCCTCACAGTTAAACAGGCAGTAGTCGTGAGAGCCATCGCAACGACCCGTACCCGCTGTACCGTGTGTGAGATACACAGGAATATCGTACTTGTTCGAGAGAGCAGCCACGCCGCTGCAATGATCGCTATGCTCATGAGTAACGAGAATCGCGTCAATTTGAACGGGATCTACGCCGAGACGAGCCAATCTGCGCAGCGTTTCTCGCAGAGAAAAGCCGCAATCAATCATCACGAGCGTCTCACCCACCTGAACGAGAGTGGAGTTGCCCTTGCTACCCGAACCGAGAGAGGCGAATTGCACCAAACAGCTCCTCTGCGCGGCTAGTTGATATTGCCCTTGATGGCGACTAGCAACTCCTGCTGTTCCCGCTTATCGAGAACAATAGCGGCATCCTGCGGGTTCATCCGGATGCTCATGGACTCCTCGGACAATGGCTCCATGGAGACCAGTAATATTTGGTCTTCATCAATTACATCATCCTGATTTTCCCACAACCTGGACCACCATCCTGTTTCGTCATCACTGCCATCTGCACTGAAGCGGACATAGTAAAGTCCCTCACTGCGGTTTCGGTCAGAGATTATAAAAGACGATTTCTCCAGTGCGCGGCCGAGGGAAGCCCAAGCGCGATCATAGGGGAGGTCTAAGCGAAGGTAAAAGTAGCCTTCGGGCGCTTCGACCAGAGCGATCTTACCAGTTGCCCTGATGCCCTGCTCCGCCAGCATTGAAACGGGCGCGGTCTCAGCGCTATCGGCCATGTACTGAGCGAGTGCCCTCAACATCTCCGCCTCTTGACTAGCGTCATCTGACTCCGCCGGCCAGAGCTCTTCGCCACCTCGTTGATTCATTTGTAATACGTGTAATTCACTGGTACCACGCTGCACGCCCTGCTCCATTCGGAAACGAAAGCGGCTGGACAAAGGGCGCCCCTCCAATGTCACCCAGTTGGATTCCATAGTGCCCGCTCGAGCATCTGCCCGCGCAACCTGCATGCCCGAGGCGGAAATAAAATTCCGCACCTGCGGCCAAACTTGCCCGGGGGCAACGCCCACCAGTATCCAACTGTCCAGGCCCAGGCGCTGAATCCTGACCAACTCCTGCGTCGCGCTGCTGCCAAGGGGCGTAGGTCGCGGCACCTCAAACTCCTCGTCGTCGAGGTAGGCGTCCTGCACCGGCGGGATGACGTAAATATCCTCCATCTCGGCGCTCTTCATACCATCGGGAAGTTCAACCGGTGCGATCTGGGGCGCCTGCTTGTAGT
This sequence comes from Candidatus Marimicrobium litorale, assembly GCF_026262645.1. NCBI lineage: Bacteria > Pseudomonadati > Pseudomonadota > Gammaproteobacteria > Cellvibrionales > Halieaceae > Marimicrobium > Candidatus Marimicrobium litorale. Next base: position 52,113 of record NZ_SHNO01000001.1, on the reverse strand, counting down.
CCTCAGAACGATCGCGGAAGACACCCTCATCACCGAAAATAGAACCGCATGCTGACAGAGACAGTGTCAGCACAGCCGCTGCAATACGGAAAAAATGTTTATCTACCTTGCTCATCAAACCCCCGCCGCTTCCAGTGCTTCACGAACCCGGGCATGGTACTGATCATCCAGCGCCGTCAAAGGTAGCCTGATACCGTCCTCGATAAGACCGCGCTCAAACAGCGCCCACTTCACAGGCACGGGGTTGGGTTCCAGAAAAAGCACCTCGTTCAGATCAACCAATTTTTCATCGGCCAAGGCGGCTGCATCTTCATCCCCCGCCAGCGCACTCTGGCACATTTGAGCGACAAGCAGCGGAGCGACATTGGCCGTCACAGAAATACTGCCTTTGCCACCCAGTAACATCAGCTGCCTCGCCGTCGGATCATCACCAGAATAAATAGCGAAATCTTTGCGACAGCGCTGCACCAGCTCTCTCGCACGGTCCATCTCACCGGTCGCATCCTTCAAACCAACGATATTATCCAGTTCCGCCAGTCGAACAACGGTGTCGTTGGCAAGGTCGACCGCAGTACGTGCGGGCACGTTGTATAAAATCTGGGGGATATCGACGGCCTCAGCTACGGCCCTGTAGTGCTCAAAGAGACCCCGCTGCGTGGGCCTGTTATAATAGGGAGTCACCAAGAGGCAGGCGTCAGCGCCAGCATTGGCGGCTGCTTCGGTAAAGTAAATGGCCTCACGAGTAGAATTCGAACCAGTGCCTGCCACGACTGGCAAACGGCCCGCCAGGTAATCGATACAGTGCTTGATTACCTCGCAATGCTCTGACGCATCGAGGGTAGCGCTTTCACCTGTGGTGCCCACAGCGCCGATGGCCGCGGTACCCGACTCCAGATGCAGATCCAGCAAGCGCTCCAGTGCCTTCCAATCGACACTGCCATCAGCGTGCATAGGGGTAACCAGGGCGACAATACTACCGATAATCATTGACGGTCTCCGCTTCTCGCGCTCGCGGGATGACAGCATAGCTCAGCCCACGGGAAAGCTGGTCATTATCCATGACGCGAGCAGGATGACAACCATGTGGGCTAAAATGGAAGTCATGGCAAATGGCCAGGCATTCAATGCAGACACAATTGGAGTTAAGAATGGCATTAAAACACCCACTAACGGTATTCCTGCTACTGATCGCCAGCTGGGCTCACCTGGCACTGGCGCAGCCCTATCCCCGCATTGAGAACCTGTCCAAGGTTGACCTGACCTACATGGAACAGCAGCGCAACGACCTGAGAGCTATTGCCGCTACCAACTTGGGCAGACAGTTCAGCGGCCAGAGAGAAAGGGACATCGCCCTGTTGCAAAACATGCTGGAACAGGGGCTGGTAGGACCCGACCAAGTCAGCGAAATGCAGGCAATGGGTATCATGATGGGCGACCTGCTGGCCGCAGAATTCGATATGAACTGGGTCGTATACACCGATCAGGCCGGACGCAGCCGCGCCCTGCGTTACCAAGACAGCGATTTCTTCCTTTACCCCGTCACTATGATCTCACGGCGGCGAACCGCGGGAGACATGACCGCGGTGAGCGGTATTTACGAGAGGGCAGCGAGATTAGTAAAAGCAAACACGCCCGCAAGGCCCTTTCAATAGCACTTGGCATTTGCGAGCAACAGCCAGTAGACTGGTGACTGACTACCGACTTAATGGCACCGCATGAGTTCAAGCCCCCCTGGATACGAGCTATTGGGCGAGTCCCAAGGCGAATCCTTGCTGGCACTGTCGGGCGCCTGGGCGCAAGGTCATAACCCGGAACCCTTCAAGACCATTGCATCACGACTGATCAGCAACCCCCCGCACGCACTGACTATTGATGGCACAAAAATCACCCACTGGGACTCCCTGCTCATGGCATTTTTGCTTCAGTGTCACGACTTTTGCAGAACGCAAGGGATTGCCTTCGATACCCGACAACTGCCTCAGGGCACCGTGGAGCTGCTGGACGTCGCCACCGCCGTCAAGGCACACGAAGAGCCCGAGGAAACACCGACTCCGTGGTTATCGACGTTAGATCCAGCCAATCTTTTGCGCAAAGCCAGCAGCGGCACCCGCGATTCTCTGGCGTTCATTGGCGAGGTCACTATCGCGATGGGCCGCCTCGTTACGGGCAGAGCCAATACACGCCTGAGGGACTTTGCCGCATTCTGCTATCAGACGGGACCAAACGCATTTGGCATTATCAGCCTGACCAGCATTCTGGTGGGCATGATCCTGGCTTACCTGGGGGCGGTGCAGTTACGGCAGTTTGGCGCTGAGATCTATGTGGCCGACCTCGTTGTCATAGGCACCCTGAGAGAAATGGGTGTGCTGATGACCGCGGTAGTTATGGCCGGGCGGACAGGAGCCGCGTATGCGGCCCAGCTTGGCACGATGCAGACCAATGAAGAGATCGATGCCATTTCCACTATGGGTATATCACCCATTGAATTCCTCGTACTGCCACGTATGCTCGCCCTAATCATTATAATGCCCCTGCTCACGGTCTATGCAGACCTGTTAGGAATCGTGGGCGGCGGCATTGTCGCGGGCGGCATGGGTATTTCTCCGCCACAGTATATCGCCCAGGGAATGGCGGCTCTATCGATCACCCAAATCGCTGTGGGTCTGATAAAGGCCGTCGTATTCGCAGCACTTATCGCCATAGCCGGCTGCCGCGCCGGGATTAATTCAGGGCGCAGCTCGGCTGCTGTCGGTCAGGCTGCCACCACTGCGGTTGTCACATCAGTGGTTTATCTGATCGTGGCCGATGCTGCCATTAACATTGTGTTCCAACAGTTGGGCATATGAGTTCAAGCGAACCAAAACAGGCACTGATCGAGGTCCGCGAGGTCACCATGGCCTACGGTACCAACGTCATACAAAGTAATCTCACTTTCAACATTTACCAGGGAGACATCTTCGTAATAATGGGAGGTAGCGGCTGCGGCAAGAGCACTTTGCTAAAACACATGCTCGGGCTTATCACTCCTGATGTCGGTGATATTTTGTACAGTGGCACAAGCTTCTACAGCGCCAGTAAGGCGAAGCGGGATTCCATGCGACAACGCTGGGGAATCACCTATCAGTCAGGCGGCCTGTTCAGCGCGATGACGCTGGAAGAGAATATTACTCTTCCGCTCGAACTTTATACCGAATATACGAAAGCAGAGATCAAAGACGTTGTCGCCTACAAGCTCGCACTCGTCGGACTTGCCGGATACCAGGCTTATTATCCCTCCGAGATCAGTGGCGGCATGCGCAAGCGCGCCGCCCTCGCTCGCGCAATCGCACTGGATCCGGAAATACTTTTTTTTGACGAGCCATCGGCGGGATTGGACCCGATCAGCTCCAGTTTGCTGGACGATCTGATTGTCCAAATTAAAGAGTCGATGGGGGCCACTGTCGTGATGGTTACCCACGAACTGCCCAGTATTTTTGCCATCGCCAACAACTCGGTATATCTCGACAATATCAGCCGCACCATGATCGAATACGGAAACCCGGCACAACTGCGCGATCACAGCCAAAAGGCTGTTGTTCGGCAATTCCTGAGTCGCAGTGCCACAGCCGATGAGGACAGCGCATGAGCGAAAAAACACAATACGCAACCACTGGCGCCTTCGTGGTCGGCGCCCTGCTTATTTTCGTAGCCGTAGTTTTGTACCTGCTCGGCTCAGGATTCGGGCAACGTGAAAGTTTTATTATGGTCTTTGATGCGGCTGCCAAAGGCCTGAGTGCCGGTGCGCCTGTTGCCCTGCGTGGGGTTCAGATCGGTCAGGTCACCGATGTGGATGTGGTGCTCGAGACCAAAACGGCAGATGTGCTTGTCGTGGTAAAGGCAGAGATTGACGAGACAAGCATTTACTACGAGGGTGATCCCGACGCGGTGGATACCGAGGCTCTGATCAAGCGCGGACTTCGCGCCCAACTCAACATGCAAAGTCTGGTAACAGGCCTTCTGTACATCGAAATGGATTTTCACCCGGAAAGCCCGGTGAGACACTATGACGTGAACTCTGACCTGCCCCAATTCCCGACCGTACCGACTAATCTTGAGCGGCTTGCCACTCAGCTGCAGAACTTCGATATCGACAAGTTAGCCACGCGAATAGAGACGATCGGCGATGGCATCGATAAGCTGGTCAGCAGTAAAGAAATCCAGCAGCTCCCCGCCAATATGAACGAAACGCTGGACTCACTGAGGGGGCTGAGTGAAAAAATGCAAACACAGCTAGCAAGCTCAGGGCCAAGACTTGATGCGATGCTGGATGAAACTACAACCACGATCGCCAGCACTGGCAGTCAGCTCAACGATGCCGTCCAGAGCTTTGAAAACAGTATGCAAAGCGTGGAGGAACTTGTTTCGTCTGACTCTACTACGGTCTATCAGATGAATGAGGCTCTTAATGAAGTCAGCCGAGCAAGCAGGTCGCTACGACTACTTACAACGACACTGGAAAGACAACCCGAGTCATTGATTCGAGGCCGAACCGGAGACTGAGCATGGCAAAGATAATTTTTTCGATATTCTGTTTATTGTCCCTGTCTTTTCTGACCGGGTGTGGCAGCAGTTCTCCCATCAATTACTATGTGCTGTCCTCCCCGTCGACCTCACCCCCCGCCGGTACATCGCCCATAATCGGAGTGGGGACTGTGACGATACCGGAATACCTGAACCGCGAAAATATGGTCTTTAACAGCGAGGAAAATGCGCTGTTTATCGCTGACTCCGACCGCTGGGCGGAGCCACTACAGAAAGGTATTCAGCGTGTGCTGGCAATGAACCTGGCGAGCTTGCTCGACACGCAGAACATACGGTTGCACCCGTGGGCGCGCTCCGCGGCACCTGACTACAGCATAAGCGTCAATGTACTTCGACTTGATGCAAATGATAAGGAAGCAACGCTAGCGGCGGAGTGGCAGATAATTCAAACCACTAAGCAACAACCACGCAGCCGAAATATCAAGCAGATCAGTCAGTCCTTTACCGGAAATGAACCGGATGCCGATGACATCGCCGCTGCCTACAGCGTATTGCTGTTCCAACTGAGCGAAACCATCGCAGCCGCTATTGAAGCAGAACTGCGCGAGCCATAGCTGGCTCGCGACGCTTCAACCTGAATCTAAAAGTCGTCCGACCGCAGCATAGCGTCAGAGCCGCCATCGACGAAAATAACTGAGCCACACAGATAGGCAGCCTCGTCACTGAGCATGTAACGCATGACATTGGCGATATCTGCAGGCTGAGCAGTTCTGCCCACCGGTACAGAGTCTCCGAAGGCCTTCATCGCCGCACCCAGTTCTTCGTCCTCAAATACACGGTCCGTGAGTGGCGTCATAGTGATTCCGGGGGCGACCGCATTGAGACGCACACCCTTACCCGCGTACTCAACTACGTGCCGCCGCATCCAAAGCGTAACGGCGCGCTTGGACCCGGCGTAAGCCGAATGACCATCACGGTCGTCGATCTCCTTGCACGCTGCGGCCTCATCTCCCGACAAGCATTTCTGCACGAAGCTATCGTCAGTGGGTACCATTGGCGCCGAATTCGAGGACACAAACACAACGCTCCCCTGCTTTCGCTCAAGCAGGTCACGCAAACCTTCTACGGTCTCTATCACAGCAAAATAATTGACCCTCGCAATCAACGAGAAAGGCGTCGCCACGGGAGGCAGACCGGCGCAGGGGATAAAACCATCCAAGCCTTCGGGCGCGAGTTCTCGCACACCGCGTACTGCAAGCGCACGACCGTCATCAGTAGACAGGTCAGCGATAATATCGCCCTCCTTGATGTCTACTGAGATCACCCTGTCACCCGCTGCCAGTAGCTGTTCTTTCAGTTCTGCGCCAATTCCGGTGGCACCACCTGTCATAGCAAACGTTCGCATTTTCGTCACCACCCTTTCCATCCCTGTTATGACTTACATACCACTCATCTGAAATACTGCACAGTCTCCAACTACAGAACCATGTGCCAATAGGCCAAATATCATTACCCCTTTGAGAGTAGGGGCGATACTAGCAACCTGTTGCCACCAGGTGAACCGCATCTCCCAGTGTGGCCATCGCAGCGGCATCCTTGTTGCGAGCATTACTCACCACTCGATCCAACGGATTCAAACGCCAGTCCGTCTTCAACTCATTGCGAAAGATACTGCTGTCCGCCGCTACAGCCCGACCGTTATCCAACCACTGGGGCCATTCATCAGAGGTCAGAACAACCGGCATACGAGCGTGCCAGGGGCGAAAAGACGGAGCCGCTTCCGTTGTGATGAGCGTGCACGACAACAGGGGTTCCTCCCCGCCTTCCCATATGTCCCAGAGCGCCGCCACCGCAAGCGCCTGCGTGTCATTACTGATAAGCCATGGTTGCTTGGCGCCATTTTCCGTACGCCACTCAATAAACCCACTCATCGGCACCAATCCCCTCTGGCGCTTGAAGGGGCCACGAAACGCTTTGCTACTGACAAGGCTCTCGCTACGAGCATTGAACATAGAATAGGTCTGACTCACTTCTCTCGACCAGGAAGGGGTCAGCCACCAGCGGGCGGAGTCGATCACAAGGCCGCTTCCGCCCTGTTTGACCAGCGATATCCGCTCCGTAGGCGCCAGATTCACCGCGGGCGGCAACGCGAACCCAATTCCCATATCCTTGAGCAAGTTCTGCAATCCGGGGCTATCAATCACGTTAAATCGTCCACACATGGCATGACTGTGCCGAAAAGCACCCGGGGGAGCAAGCGCAGTCTGACCTGTCGCACCACGGACACCCATTCAACCCCCGCCGCTGCGGTCGCTTGCCTGAATCTGCTGCGCAGTAGTACCCTGTGCCCCGATTTTGGAGGGAGAGAACTATGAGCGCGAAACCTCAAGTACCAGCCATTGAGGGCTGGCACACCATGGATGCCAAACCGCACCTGCTCGGGACACGTTGCAAATCCTGTGGCACCTACTTCTTTCCTAAACAGCATGATTTCTGCAAAAACCCCCACTGTGACAGCACCGACTTCGACGAGGTGGAACTGAGCCGCACCGGTAATGTGTGGAGCTATACCAATGCCTGCTACAAGCCTCCGGAACCGTTTGTCGCGGCCGAACCATTTAAGCCCTACTGCATTGCCGGCGTACAACTGGAAAAAGAACAAATGGTCGTGCTAGGGCAAGTTGTGGAGGGTCTGAACGTTGACGACCTGAAAGTTGGCATGTCGATGGAACTGGTGCTTGAACCATTGCATGAAACCGATGAGGACATCAAAGTCACCTGGAAGTGGCAACCCGTCGCGCAGTAACCACCGAATTAGCTGGAGTAAAAATACTATGTCCAATGAAATCGCGATTCTCGGCGCGGGCATGCACCCCTGGGGCAAGTGGGGCCACAACTTTGTCCAGTACGGCGTGGCTGCTGCAAGAGAAGCACTGGCAGACGCCGAAATACCCTGGCAGGACATCGCCTATGTGTCTGGCGGCGCTACGATACGCTGCGGCTACCCAGGCTACGTGGCGGGGGCCACATTCGCGCAGGCTCTGGGCTGGCAAGGTGCTGAAGTCAACACGTCCTATGCGGCTTGCGCCTCCGGCTCGCAGGCCCTGGCGGCTGCGCGCAACAAGATTCTTTCCGGCGCCTGCGATGTGGCGTTGGTAGTGGGGGCGGATACCACGCCCAAGGGTTTTCTGGCCCCAGCGGGCGGATATCGTCCAGAAGATCCGGATTGGGTCAGATTCTACCTGGGCATCACTAACCCCACTTATTTCGCACTGTATGCACGGCGTCGCATGGATCTCTACGGCGATACGCTGGAGGACTTCGCCGCAGTGAAGGTCAAGAATTCTCTGGTCGGTAGCAAGAACCCCCGGGCACGCTACCGCAAATGTTTCAGCGCCGAGGATGTCGCGGCGTCTGCCATGGTCGCGGACCCCCTGCGGCTGATGGATATTTGTGCAACCAGCGATGGGGGCGCGGCCCTGATTGTCTCCAGCCTGGAGTATGCTCGCAAATTAGGCCGCGGGGACGCCCCGCGGATAGCCGCTATTTCAACGGTAACGCCCACCTTCGCCAGCGCCGTAGTGGAAATGCCGGACATTGCCACAGACTCCGCGGCAGCAGACGGGGTCGAGGCAATGGCCTACCGGGCCAGCCTGCCGGTGAAAGCTTACGAAGAGGCGGGCATTGGTCCGGAGGACGTAGACCTCGCAGAGGTCTATGACCTGTCTACCGCGTTGGAACTGGACTGGATCGAGGATCTGCAACTGGCACCACGTGGCGAGGCAGCCGCTATGCTGCGCAAAGGTGACACGGCGCTTGGCGGCAAAACACCGATTAACGTGTCCGGTGGGCTGGCCTGCTTTGGCGAGGCCGTTCCCGCCCAGGCACTGGCACAGGTCTGCGAGCTGACATGGCAGCTGCGCGGCGACGCAGGGGATCGTCAGGTTGAGGGAGCGAGGGTTGGCATAACCGCCAACCAGGGCCTGTTCGGGCACGGCAGCTCGGTCATTGTCAAACGCTGACCAAGCCGGCACCAGTCAGCTTCATTGTGCCTCTGCACCTGCGTGTGCACGCTCGCCATCAGGCATCACATACGTAATCTAAGCGGTCATTGACCATGTAAAGGCGATGGCGCCGCCCTTCTGCATCGAGCGTCCCTTCCGCGTATCCAACATCAGCTGCGTACAGAAAGCAGATTCCCCCATCGATTGGGACCATCCGCGGGGCATAGACGAGCGGCTCGGTCACACTTAACCGATCGCTGACTTGCGCACAGGTCTCGCAATCGGCGATCTGCACCAAGCTAACGTAGGTGGGAGGCATCAGGCGCATAGCATGTTCAGCGCTGGCGGATTCTTCCAAAGCGCTCGTTGGTTTCACCCATCGATGCCTGGCAATTTCTCCTCCATCCACTTGCACCTCCTGATGCTCTTTCAGAATAGCCACGAAAAACCAGGTCGCAAAACGCCGCTTGGCCCCTTCCGGGGTCGTCCAGTGAGACAGGTATGTCAGCTGATCCGCATGCACCTCAAGGCCTGCTTCCTCGCGCGTTTCACGAATAGCGGCATTGACCGCGGCCGAGTAATCATCTGGGTTGCCGGAATAATCTGCCTCGTCAACCTTGCCACCAGGAAACACCCACATACCACCCATGTGCTTCACTTCCCTGCTGCGCTGCACGAGCAGAGCCTCGAGTCCGGTCTGCCCGTCGCGCAGCAACACAATGGTCGCTGCAGGATAGACCGGCTCCACTATATCGCTAATCTCCAGCAAAAATATCTCCTTTGCGACGAATACACCGTCATCCCATCAGGGGTAGAAACGGCTAATAGTATCCACCACGCACGCGGGTCGATCCGCGCCCTCAATTTCAATAGTCATGCGCACAACGACCTGAATACCGCCCTTGACCTCTTCGACACTCATCACTTCACCCCCACCGCGAATTCGGCTGCCAACCGGTACCGGCGACGGAAAGCGCACTTTCTCACAACCATAGTTGACGCCCATGGAGGTGTTATCGACCTGCATCACCTGGGGCAGGAAAAGGTTCGCCATGGATAACGTGAGATAGCCGTGCGCAATGGTTTTACCAAAAGGCCCATCTGCTGCTTTCTCTGGATCTACGTGAATCCACTGGTGATCTCCAGTGGCATTGGCAAACTGATCAATGCGCTGCTGATCAACTGTCTCCCAATCGCTGAAGCCCAGGTGCTTTCCTACCGCATCGAGCAAGTCTGCGGGTTTTTCGAAGCGAGTAGCCATAAGTGTTATCTCCATCACGTTTTGTGGGCCACAAGCGACCGCTGGCCGGGCAATTAGGGCCGCTATAACCGATTCATTACAAGTATTTCACAGTAAAAAGCCTGCTTATTATGGTATAAAACTCGCCCGGAAGCATTAGGCGTCACCCCTGCCACGGAACGGTTCCTTCTCCAACCACGCAAGACAACGACTGGAACACATTTTGGCCTCAAGAAAAAAGCAGCTCTTGATCTCGCTCACCATGCTGGCAGGCTCAGCCGCCATTACGCTGCTGTTGTATATCAATCGGCCACCTACCGAAATTGCAGTGCCTGTTTACACGCCCGTATCCATTGATGTTGCCGAAGTAGTAAAACAAAATTTACGCATCGAGGTGCAAGCACAGGGAACGGTTACACCACTGCAGGAGACTTCGCTTCTAGCGGAGGTCAGTGGCCGCATCATCGAAGTATCACCGTCCTTTACAGTGGGCGGATTCGTCGATAAAGATGCAATGCTGTTGCGTATTGATCCGCGTGATCACGAGACAAACCAGCTGCGTGCGGAAGCCGCACTAAAGGTTGCGCAAAGCAGCCTGGCGCAGGAAAAAGGCATGGCAAAGGTTGCCGAAAGTGAATGGAAGAAGTTACCCAAGGGCAGCCAACGTAGCGAAGAGGCCAAAGCGCTTTACCTGAGACAACCGCAATTGGCACAGGCGCAGGCACAAATGCTTGCCGCCCAGGCTGATCTGAACACAGCTCAGGACAATCTTGAACGCACCATTATCAGGGCACCCTACGCAGCGCTGATCCGCCACAAACAGAGTGAGCTGGGGCAATTCGTCGCACCCGGCAGCGCACTGGCTAATATTTTTTCGATAGAAACAGCCGAGGTTCGCCTACCCATACCCCAGAATCGGCTTGACTATCTCGATCTGCCCGGCCCCAGGGAAACGGGTGAGGGTTCAGTCATCGACCTTTACACGGACGTCGCTGGCGAAATCAACCACTGGACTGCGCATCTGCACCGCACTGAGGGCGTTTTTGACGAGCGATCCCGCTCGCTGTATGCAGTTGCACGCATCGACGATCCTTACGACCTGAACCAGAAAAGCGGAGAACCACTGCGCATAGGTACGTTTGTCAATGCCAATATCGAAGGTAGAGAGCTGAAAGACATTGTTACGCTACCCCGATATGTCCTGCGCGCCGGCGATATCGTCTGGGTTGTCGATGAGCGCAAGCGGCTGCGCAACCGCAAGGTCACGCTGCTTAACACGGGCGGTGATTTTATTTATGTCAGTGGCGGCCTTAACAACGGCGACCTCGTATCGCTGACCACACTGGACAACTCCTTCGACGGCTCAGAGATCGTTATACAGTCGCAAACACCCACGAACCAGCTGGACAAAAGCGGCATGCCTGCAGATGCACAGGGGCACGGTAACGCCGAAGTCTCTAAGGCCCCGGCCCAAACCTCACGCGCAGAAAGCTGACAGCTGATGCAACCGTCCGAACGCAAGGGAATTATCGCTTGGTTCGCCTACAATCCAGTGGCGGCGAACCTGCTTATGCTGGTGATTATTATCGTAGGGCTTGGCTCAGCACTGAATATCCAGCGCGCCATGTTCCCAATGCTCGATATAAAAATGATCGTGATTGATCTGGCCTATCCTGGCGCAGCTCCTGAAGAAGTAGAGCAAGGACTAGTTCTCAAGATCGAGGAAGCCATCAACGATCTCGATGGCATCAAGCGCGTAGAATCTGACTCGTTTGAGTCTGCTGCCATGATGATGATCGAACCGCACGACGGAATAGAACTTCGCAAACTGATGACCGATATTCAGAATCGTGTCGACGCGATCCAGCATTTTCCCGAGGAAGCAGAAAAACCGGTCATAAGCCAGCCAGAGCTGTTGTTTCCAGCGCTGACACTGCAGCTGTCGGGTGATATCGGCGAGCGCAGTATGAAATCGCTGGCTGATGATCTGCGCCGCGAAATACTTACCTATCCTTCGGTTTCCGCTGCGTCCGTCGTCGGGGCTCGAGAATACGAAATCTCTGTGGAAATATCGGAGCCGTTGCTACGGGAATATCATCTTTCCCTCGGGGATGTCGCCAACATCATCTCGGCGTCATCGCTGGATCTGCCAGCGGGCTCCGTGCGCACGGAAAACGGCGAAATCATGCTCCGAACGATGGGACAGGCTTACGTGCAGCAGGACTTCGAAGCGATCCTGCTAAAAACCTGGCCGGATGGCACACGACTTATGCTTGGCGATATTGCTACGGTGAAGGATGGGTTCGTAGATGCGCAGGGGTTTGCTGCCTTTAACGGACAATACTCGCTAGGCATCAACGTGTTCGCAATGGGCAAACAAGACATCATTGAAACAGCCGATGCAGCAAAGGCGTTTGTTGCAAACAAAACGCACCAACTACCGGACGATGTGTCTCTGACTATTTGGGGCGACTCCACCTACTACCTGAAGGGTCGGCTCTCCATGATGCTGAAGAACCTCGCCCTGGGTGCACTGCTTGTCTTCATTATTCTTGCCCTTTTTCTCGAGATCAAGCTGGCGTTTTGGGTAATGATGGGCATTCCAGTGTGCTTCCTCGGCGCCATGACACTGATCAATACAGCCTATATCGATGCAAGCCTGAATATGATCAGTATTTTTGGCTTCATACTGGTGCTGGGTATCGTAGTGGACGATGCCATCATCATGGGTGAGAGTGCCTACGCCGAACAGGAAAAGCACGGCCACAGCATCAAAAGCGTTGTCGACGGCGTCTACCGGGTCGCCACTCCCGCCACCTTCGGTGTCTTGACTACCATCATGGCGTTCTTGCCATCCCTGTTTATTCAGGGCGTGTTCGGCGCGTTTCCAGAGGCGTGTGGTTGGGTGGTTATTCTGTGTCTATGTTTCTCACTGGTCGAGTCAAAATGGATTCTGCCCGCGCACCTCGCACACAGCAAACCTGCGCGTAACCGCATACTGCTCAAGATCGATGGCGTACAGGAAAAAGTGAACAAGCGACTGCGCTTCTTCATAGATTTTCGCTACAAGCCGTTTATGTTGAAATGCGTGAAGAATCGCTACATGACTCTGGCTTTTTTCTTGTCACTCCTAATCCTCTCGGCAGGACTGCTGGCTGGAGGAGCGGTGCGCACCGTGCTGGCACCGGACACCCCTGGAGAGTTCCTCACCGTCGAGCTGCGCATGTCTCAGGGCGTGCCCGAAGAACGCACGCAGCAAGTCGTTTCCGAGATTGCCCAGGCATTCAGCACCATGGAAGAAAACTACCTGCTGGAAATTGGCGAAGAAGAGCAGTTGCTGGAGCACATGGCCACCTACGTTTTTGACAGAATAAACGGGCGCATCGACGTTGAACTGACGCGAGAGGACAAGCGCAGTATTAGTACGCGTGAAGTCGAGCAACGCTGGCGGGACACCGTCGGTCAAATCCACGGCGCCGAGGTGTTCGCTGTTACCAGTGTCGAGGGCCCCAGTTTCGGCCCATCTATCGCCTTCGACCTGATGCATCGCGATTTCGCCACACTGGGCAAGGCTGCCGCGGACTTTGAAGAAGCCCTGCGTCACTACGAGGGTTTGTATGACATTCGCAATGGCGTGAGCGATACCACGGACGAATTTCACCTGGACGTCCTGCCTGAGGCAGAGTCCCTCGGCATCACGCGTTTCGACCTCGGCAGCCAGGTGCGCCACGCCTTTTACGGTGCCGAAGCACAGCGAGTGCAGCGCGGCATGGATGAAATCAAGGTGATGGTACGTTATCCGAAGGCGGACCGGGAAAACGTAAACGCGCTCAAGAATATGTACATCCGCACACCGAGCGGCGACGAGGTGCCCTTCCAGACGGTCGCACAACTGGACGTCAAACAGGGGCTGATAAAGGCAACTCGCATCAACTACCAGCGCGCAGCGGAACTGACTGCCGAAGCCAACAAGCGCACGGTCGAACCAGACCGGATCATGAAAGATATAGAGACAAATCTGATACCGGAACTGCAGAAAAAATACCCCGGCCTCACTTACGGTATCTCTGGTGCCGCCGACGAGGAGGCGAAGTTAGCGGTAAGCATGATTGTCGGCTTTGGCCTCGCGTTGTTTGGGGTCTATGCTCTGCTCGCGATCCCAACAAAATCCTATCTGCAGCCACTGATCATAATGGGCGTTATACCCTTTGGCATGATTGGCGCGATTTTTGGCCACTGGGTCATGGGACACCCCCTGAGCATGATGTCCCTGATGGGCGTGATCGCCCTGAGCGGTGTTGTGGTGAACGATAGTCTGATCATGGTCGATTTCGTCAACAAGGCGATCGCAGAAGGCAAAGAGCGGTTCGACGCGGTCGTTGATGCAGGGACACGGCGCTTTCGAGCCATCCTGCTGACCTCCCTCACTACATTCTTTGGTCTGGCACCCATGTTGCTGGAAAAAACCGCCCAAGCGGAGTCCATGGTGCCTATGGCTATATCGCTGGCCTATGGCATTGTATTTGCCACTGTCATCACACTGCTGCTCATACCCTGTCTTTACATGATTCTTCAGGACCTCGGGATATGGTGGGCAGCGCGTGGCAAATCGAACACCGTGACTGGAAAGCCAGAACTGGGCAGCCCCTAAAGCTCAGGCGTCAATCCGCAGGCCAGACATCGTACATACAGATGATTCGGATCCTGCAACGTCGTTAATTCGCGGACAGCAGCTCGCACTGGCAACATGAGGCGAAGAAACATAGCGCCAGTAGCAGACTCTTCCCACAGGTTCAGGCTCATACCGCGGTTGGCCAGTTGCCTCATCAACAGCTCCCGGGGCGATACGGGCAGCTCTACAAAATCCACTTTGTAGTCCGACAGGCCCGCATGCTCAGCAGCAGAAGCAATCGCCTCCTCAAGCCCTCCCAGCTGATCGATCAGACCTGATTCCAGAGCATCTGCAGCACTCCACACACGACCCTGAGCGAGAGGGTCGACGCTCTCCACACTCATCTCTCTGCCATCTGCCACAACCTGCAAGAAATTCCTGTAGGCAAACTCAATGCCACTGTTAATAACGGCTTTCTGCTCCGGTTTTACCGGACGATCTGGTCGCAGGGCACCGGCCAGTTTAGTGGTGCCAACACCGTCAGTATGAATGCCCATTCGCTGCAACAAGCCCTCAAATGTTGGGAAGGCAGCGAAGACGCCGATACTGCCGGTGATAGTTGCCGGAGTCGCCCAGATTTCAGTGGCATCGGCGGCAATGTAATAACCGCCCGAGGCAGCTACAGCACCCATGGACACTATTAAGGGCTTCTCTTTTTCACGGGCGTATAGAATTTGCTGGCGAACAATCTCAGAAGCAAAGTAACTGCCTCCCCCGCTATTAACTCGCAATACGATTGCCTTGATATCGTCTTCGTCGACAGCACCCCGGATCAGCCGTGCGAGGGAATCACCACCGATATTTCCCGGCGGTTGGTCACCGGGCAGAATATTTCCGGTGGCCGTAATAACACCAATGCGATCACCTGCTGCAGTTCCTAGCTGCATAGGCCTCTTGCGGCCCACGTAGCGCTCAAATTCTATCGCCTCATAAAGACCGTCATCGTTGCTGGCGCCAACCAGCTGGACAAGATAATCATTGCCTTCCGACCGGCCTAACAGTTTGTCTATCAGACCCGCTTTCAGCGCCGCCTGCCCTGCATCACCGCCCTGCTGACGAAGTAAATCCGGCAAGTTATTGACGTAGTTATCCAGTGCTCCCTCAGTAAGGTTACGCTGCAACTCTACCGTAGACGTGTATTGCTGCCAGAGGTCTCCCAACCAACGAGCCGTAAGCTCTTTCACCGGCTCGGACATATCATCGCGCAAAAAGGGCTCGACGTAAGACTTCTGTTCCCCTGCCCGAAAAACGTGTACGTTAATTGAGAGCTTGTCCAGCGCCTCACGAAAGTAATTACGATAACTGCTGAACCCCTCGAGCATGACACCACCCAGGGGGTGAGAAATCACTGTATCCGCATAACTGGCCAGCAAATACTGATCCTGAGTGTAGTAGTCGCCAAGCGCGATTATGGGTTTGCCCGTTTCCCGAAAAGCCTCCAGCGCGGGAGTAATCTCCTGTGTCTTGCTGATCCCGAGATACACGAGGGAATCCAGCTCCATGACAAGAGAATTAATCGCAGGGTCATCTGCAGCGTACTCAATCGACTCGATAATATCTCTGAGTAACACCTCGTGCTGTTCTGGCGACGGCTCCGAAAGTACTGCCTGCAGTGGATTCACCGCAGTCTTCTGATCTACCACTGTGCCACTGACATTCAGCAACAGTGCCGCCTGCTCTGGAAGGGGCTCAGGCCCGCCGCCCATGTAGACAAAATAGATAAGCGCCAGTAGGACCAGAAACAGAATATTGGCCATGGCGAGCCGGATACGTGTAATCGCCGTCCAGGTTCCCGCGGCTATCCGGCGCAACAATGATGGTTTACTCATGACTTTATCTCCAGTCGGCTCAGTCGCCACGCAACGCTCTGGCCCGCCAGCGCACGTACATCATGGCGGCGACAAACAGTATCACAACACCCACTAATCCGCTGATCACGACCGGACTGTCGGGCTCAGCGAAAATTCGCTGCACCAGTATCAGAAAATAACCCAGGCAGACAAAACATAACCAGATGAGAGTGCGCAACCTGTCCTTGAGCATCCCAGGTAAAAAAATCAACAACGGTAACAACTTCACCAGCCAGATAAACCAGGGCGCCTGGTGTAAAAAAGCATCCAGCGACTGCTGCAGAAGCAAGCCGACGTATGCCGCCCACATACAGCGACTGGCAATACTACACAAGCGCTCGCTCATTCTGTGGCCCTCAATGCCAAACCCGCCACACGCTGCCCCAGTGCACGACACAACCGTGCCTCCACGTCATCCAATTCGCGTCGATTATCGGCGCCGCCCCAATGGGATGCACCGTAGGGAGTGCCCCCGGAGGTGGTGGTCATCAATCCGCTTTCACTGTAGGGAATACCCGTAATAATCATGCCATGATGGAGTAACGGCAACATCATGCTAAGCAGCGTCGACTCCTGACCACCGTGCATACTGGAGGTAGAGCTGAACACGGCCGCAGGCTTGTCAATGAGCGCACCGCTGAGCCATAAAGCAGATGTCTGATCGATAAAATACTTCAACGGCGCGGCCATGTTACCCAAGCGCGTCGGACTTCCCAGCACAAGTCCGGAACAACCGGAGAGATCTTCGGGCTCGCAATACAGGGGACCTGTTTCAGGTATTTCTGCTTCCGTCTTTTCATTACTGGCGGACACCGGGGGCACCGTTCTCACGCGTGCCGACATGCCTTCGACGAGCTCAACCCCTCGCGCCACCTGTTGCGCCATCATCGCCGTAGATCCGTTGCGGGAGTAATAAAGCACCAGCACATACGCGTCGGCCATCAACCGATCAACGCCAGAACATTTTCCGGTGGCCGGCCCAGCACCGCCTTAGCGCCTTTTACGACGATAGGGCGCTCAATCAGTTTGGGATACTCGGCCATGGCCGCAACGATATCCGCCTCAACCGACTCCTTGCCCAGCCCGCTGGCTTTGTAGTCGGCCTCACCCCGCCTCACCAGTTCTCCTGCGCTGATATTCAGCTTCTTCAGTAGACCCTTGATCTCGCTCGCATCTGGAGGTGTGTCAAGGTAAAGCACGACACTCGGGGTCACATCGTTTTCCTCTAGCAGCGCGAGTGTGGTGCGCGACTTTGAACACCGGGGATTATGGTAAATAGTAACGTCAGCCATGCAAGACCTCTGGGCGATATTGACAGGACAGCAAGTATACCAAAAATGCAGCAGACACAGTGCCTGAAAGCGGAATGCATGTGATTCAGCCCGTGCAGCGGCCACCCCCTTCATGCCATACTATTGCCATGAACCCTATCTCGATCATCCGTGAAATCTGGCGTCGGATAACTTACCTCATTGGGCGGTTTGGTGCGGATCGCTGTTCGGAGAACGCAGCTGCACTGACCTACATGAGTCTGTTCGCGCTGGTCCCGCTCCTGACCGTGCTCTACACCATGGCCTCTGCCATCCCTGCATTCCAGGGCGCCGAAAGCCAGATGCAAACGCTTCTGTTCAAACACATGGTGCCGCAGAGCAGCGCAGAGATTGAAGGCTATCTGGAAAACTTTTCACAGCAGGCAAAAAACCTGACCGGACCGGGAGTTGCTTTTCTGCTGGTCACCGCGGTACTCATGCTGCGCAATATTGAAAAAGCCTTTAACCTGATATGGCGTGCGAGAGAGAATCGCAGCCCCCTGTCCAGCTTCCTGTTGTATTGGGCTGTGCTGACACTGGCGCCGATTTTGATCGGCCTGGCATTGGCGATGAGCACCTATCTTTCCTCATTCACAGACACCCTCGCGTCTTATGATATTTTTGGCGCCCAAGCCGCTCTGTTGCGCATAACGCCACTGCTATTATCCACGATGGGTTTCAGCCTGATGTACGCCGCTGTACCTAACTGCCGTGTGCCGTTCAAGCACGTTATGATAGGCGGCCTTATTGTGGCACTGGTTTTTCACGCGGCCCGCAGCCTGTTTACCCAACTGGTTGCCGAATCGAGTATTACGTTCATCTATGGGGCATTCGCGGCGGTACCTTTGTTTTTGCTCTGGGTTTATCTGTCGTGGAATATCGTCTTGATGGGCGGCATTCTGGTGCACAGCCTGTCTGCCTACCAGAGTCGCGAACAGGCAGAGCGACCCATCGTCATGAAGGCGCTCCAGGTACTGCACTTATTCTGGCAAAAACAGCTTAGCGGTGATGCGGTACGCGAGCTCGAATTACTCAATAATAAGCACGAAATCGTGCGCGGACTAGACAGTGAAACATGGGGAACAATACGCAATATTCTCCTCGATCAGCGCATCATTACCCAAAACGACAAGGGCCATTATCTGCTCAGCCGGGATCTCAATACCGTCTCTTTCTGGCAGCTAAAGGAGTGGATAGAAGGCGAGCTATCCCTTGACCAGCAGTTTGGGCAAGAAGCAGATGGGTGGCTTGGCGCAGCAGAGGGGCTGCTGGTTGCGGAACAGAAGGATCAAAGAACGCTGCTGTCTGACAGCCTTGTGGCTCTATTTCAAAAATGAGGCGCGCGGCAGCCATACTCTTGCTGACCCTGCTCACAGCCTGTGCGGACAAAGGCGAAGCACCCGCGCCTGAGCTGGACGAATTGCGGGGCCAGTGGGTCGTCATTAACTACTGGGCCCAGTGGTGTAAACCCTGCATTGAAGAAATTCCAGAATTGAACGCACTGAACGAGGCGTATGACACGGTGACCGTACTTGGCGTCAACTATGATGGCGCGACCGGCGCTGACCTCGACAACCAGACCCGCTCGCTGGGCGTTGCCTTTCCCACGCTCAAGCATGACCCATCCGGCCAATTGGGCATCCCGCGACCCGTGGCGCTGCCAACTACGCTGATCGTGTCCCCCCGCGGCGAACTGAAAGAGACCCTGTTGGGGCCACAAACACTCGGCTCCCTGTCGCTGGCAACGGAACAAACCGCTGTAGGCAACAGAAAATAAAAAAACCGGCCATAAGAAGACCGGTTCAAAGAGGCAACTACCCTCACTTCATAGTGCGTGACCTGGATGGAATCCAGCTCGGCATATCCGCTACACAAGCTCACTCCAGCGTTCATGGGCAGCGGCTACCGTACCATTATGACTCCGCCTCCCGGATAAAGTTCACTCCTGACGCGAATTATCCTACGATCTCAGGATTGAGCTCCCGAGATGGACACTACCCGTCATCAGAGCTAGTCTGTTAACAAAATTCGACCTGTGGAATACGGCTCACAATGACAAAACTTTATCAAAACAACGCAGAGACCATCGGTGGCACACCCCTGGTCAAAATAAATCACATCAGCGATGGCAACATCTACGGCAAGCTGGAGAATCGCAACCCCGCTATGTCGGTGAAATGTCGCATCGGCGCCAGCATGGTCGCCGCAGCAGAAAAAGATGGCAGCCTCAAGCCTGGTATGACAATCGTCGAACCCACCAGCGGCAATACCGGGATTGCCCTGGCATTTGTGGCCGCCGCCCGAGGCTATAACTGCATCCTGACAATGCCCAATACAATGAGCCTTGAGCGTCGCATGTTAATGAAATCATTGGGGGCCGAGATCATTCTCACTGACGGCGCCAAAGGCATCCCCGCCGCGATAGAACGGGCGGACACCATCATCAGCTCAGATCCGGGCAAGTACTGGGGGCCACACCAGTTCGAGAATCCCGCTAATCCGGCTGTCCATGAGCAGACTACGGGGCCCGAAATCTGGGATGATACGGAGGGTGACGTCGACATCTTTGTGTCCGGCGTAGGCACCGGTGGCACCATCAGCGGTGTCGCCTCATACCTGAAGAAAACGCGCGGCAAGAACGTGCTTTGTGTGGCGGTAGAGCCGGACACCACGACCATGATCACTGCTGCCAAAGCCGGCGCAGACCCCACCCATGCTCCGCACAAAATACAGGGCATTGGTGCAGGCTTCGTGCCGCAGAACTTGCAGCTGGATCTGGTCGACCAGGTAGAGCAGGTGTCGAGCGAAGAGGCCATGGAGTGGGCGCACAAACTGATGCAAAGAGAGGGTATCCTCGCGGGCATTTCCTCCGGCGCAGCTATGGCAGTCGCTCACCGGCTATCTCAGCAGGCGGAAAATAAAGGAAAGCTCATTGTCGCTATCCTGCCGGATTCCGGCGAACGTTACCTCTCTACAGCTCTCTTCGCCGACAGCTTCTCCGATAACGAGAAGGTTCAGGCCACCATTACCTGATCACTATGCCCCCTTCGTACGCGCAAGAAGCTTCAGCAGTTGCTGTTTGACAGTCGGCCATTCCCGGTCGATTACGCTGTAGTAAACCGAATCGCGCACGTGGCTGCCCTGAACGATCATATGATTGCGCAGCACGCCCTCCCGCGTCGCGCCCATTCGCTGCAGTGCCTTCTGTGAGCGCTCGTTACGCAAATCCGTCTTGAACTCTACCCGCACGCAGCCCAGCTGCTCGAAAGCATGTGTCAGCAACAGCAATTTTGTCTCTGTGTTTAACGCGGTTCGCTGCCAGTCGCGGCCCAACCACGTCCAGCCAATCTCCAGACTACGGTGCTCTGGCCTAATGTTGAGATAACGCGTGCTGCCGACTGCACGCCCCCGACCATTTTCCACGATGGCGAAAGCTACCTGATCGCTGGCTGACAGCGCTTCATCAATCCAGTGACGCGTATCTGCCAGGTCGATAAAGCACGGACGGGGCAGATAGTCCCAATCTCTCTGCTGCTGCCCGCGATTATAAAGTCCTTGTGCATGGTCCGCATCCAGTGGGGCAAGGCGCACCCGGCGACCCGCGAGTACCACCGGCCTAACCTGCATGACAACGCTCCCGTACACGAAAATCACTCATTCACTCACACTCCATTGCAACGATCGTCCTATGCTAGTCAGGGGACAAGAATCGTGGAACCACTGGTCTTGCGACTCTCCAGATCCCGATGCGCCTGTTGAACATCCTGCAGCGCATAGCGTTGATTGATCTCCACCATCAATTCGCCTGAGACAACACGCGAAAATACATCCTCCGACGACTGCTGCAGCTCCGCCTCACTGGCGGTATAGGTCAACATTGTAGGTCTTGTTATAAACAGGGAACCCTTGTTGGCCAATATTTGTAAATCGAGCGGCGCTGGCGCACCCGAGGCATTGCCGAAACTGACCATCAGCCCCCTTGGTCTCAGGCAGTCCAGTGACACCTCGAAGGTATCCCGGCCCACGCCATCGTAAACTACAGGCAGTTTTTCGCCGCCAGTGATCTCGAGCACGCGGGTAAGGACATCCTCGGTGCGGTAGTTTATGACATGAGTATAACCATGCGCCCGTGCTAATACGGCCTTTTCTTCAGATCCGACAGTACCGATAACAGTAGCGCCAATGTTTCTAGCCCACTGACCAAACAACAACCCGACACCACCCGCTGCCGCGTGAAATAGGCAGGGTTCCCCCGCCTTTATCGGATAGGTGCGCTGCAGCAGATACTCCGCGGTCTGCCCCTTCAACAGCACCGCTGCCGCCTGCTCGAAGCCCACTCCCTGCGGTATCTTCACCAGTCGCATCGCTGGCAGATTAATTGCCTCCGCGTAAGCACCAAAGCCGGCAGAGCAATACGCCACCCGATCGCCTTCGACCAGATCTACACCTTCGCCAACAGCCTGCACTTCCCCCGCGCCTTCCAGTCCGAGCCCCGTCGGCAATGGCAGTGGATAGAGACCACTGCGGTGATAGGTATCGATATAGTTCAACCCGATCGCCTTGTTCGCCACCGTCACCATACCTGGGCCAGGGGGCCCAATCGCCACATCCTGCAGCTCCATAACCTCGGGCCCACCGGTCTCATTAATCCTCACCGCGCTTATCATAAGATCTCCACACAACACGTTCACAGCTTACTGATACGGAAATATTTCTACGAGCACAATCGCCACTCGCTGAAATAACGGCGCCATCATACCTTGTATGGCGACCCATCGCCGACGGGGTAGCCAGCGGGCTTGCAAAGCCGGAATTTGAGCGTACCCTCTCCACTCGTAGACGCCCGCTGATTCGCAGCCCCCGGAGGTTTAACTCGCGTGTTCGACGATATTCAACTGGATCGCCAGTTGCAGCTGGGAGTGGATGCACTCGCGTTCAGCAAGCCAACGGCCGTGCAGGCCCTGTCAATACCTATAGCCCTCAAAGGAGGGGATATGATGGTCTGCGCCGAAACCGGCAGCGGCAAGACGCTGGCCTACCTCGTGCCTCTGGCCCAGCGCATTCTTACGACAGAACAGACACGCTCGGGCGGCACACTGGCACTGGTGTTAGTGCCTACCCGTGAGCTGGCCAGGCAAGTTCTCAAACACTGTCGGCAACTGCTGAAAAAGTCACCTTTACGTGTCGAAGCCATTACCGGCGGTGAGGAGTTCAGGTACCAGCGAGCGGCATTGCGCAAAGATCCGGAAATTCTGGTCGCGACACCAGGGCGCATGCTCGAGCACTGCAAGCGAGGCAGTGCCGACCTTGGGATATTACAAACGCTGGTACTGGACGAGGCAGATCGTATGCTGGATCTTGGCTTGCGCGAGGACGTGCTGGCTATCGCTGCGTCCACCCCCTCCAGCCCACAGACGCTGCTCTACTCCGCCACGTTGACTCATCGCGGGGTTAAGGAGATGGCAGACACACTGCTCAAACATCCAGAAACCGTCAGTACCGGAAAGGAGCGAGCGGCTCATGACAACATCGTTCACCAGTTGATCATGGCCGACAGTCAAACACACAAGAACGCGCTGTTACTGCGACTGCTGCAACAGGGCGACTACACGCGCGCGCTCGTGTTTGGCAACAAGCGCACAACCGCCTCCCGACTCGCCGATCTCGCAGGCACACAGTCTCTGCGCTGCGCCTGCCTGCATGGAGAGATGACGACTGAAGAGCGCAAGCTGGTCGTGCAGCGCTTCCACAACGGCAAGATCAATGTGTTGTGTGCAAGCGACGTCGCCGCTCGCGGGCTGGATGTATCGGGTATCGAAGTCGTGATCAATTACGACATACCACACAGCGGCGACGATTACGTGCACCGCACAGGGCGCACCGGTAGAGCGGGTGCCTCCGGTATGGCGATTTCCCTTGCCTCCGCCGCTGAATGGAAACAGGTACAAAGTATCCAGCGCTATCTGTCACTGGACTTCGAGAGCCTCTCACTGCCCGGACTGACAGCCAGGTTCAACGGCACACATGCGCCTTCCGCATCAGACACTCCCCATACCGACGAACAGCGTAAGACGATCAGGGCTGAGAACAAGAGCAGCGCCAATTCCCCGCCAGATAAGTCATCAGGGCGTGCGCGACGCAGAGCGACTCCGGTGGAAAACGATGGATTTTCTCCCCTGAAAAAAAAACCCGGGAAATGATTCGCGCCTTTTTCGGAATCGGGCTCGAGGGGCGCGACAGGACCCGCATCACAGACTGGCGTGATCAGGCCTGTGCCTGCGAAGGCAAACCGGTTCCGCCTGCCAACCTCCACATTACACTTGCCTTCATCGGCGATATCAAGCGGACTGCGCTGGAGCAAATCGCCGATGCCGCCGAAAGCTATTTCGCCAAGAATGCTATTGGCGGCGGTACACTGGTACTGGATACCGTGGGCTACTGGTCCAAACCGGGCATTTTCTGGATAGGCCCGAGCCAGTGGCCCCAGCCTCTGACTCGCTTGTCACAAAAACTGCGGCACCTATCTTGCGCCGCCGGGGGCAAGGGCAACAACCGCCCCTTCCAACCTCACGTCACCCTGCACAGGCGATGCCGAAACCCACCAACGGCACCCCTGTATGAGCCAAACGTCAGACTGTCCTATACGCACTGCACTCTTTTCGAATCCCATCAGGGAAAAAAGGGCGTCAGCTATCACGCTCTGGAGCAATGGCCGCTGCAGCCACAATGATAGACGCCAGACTGGAATTTTTCTAACCCCAGTATATTTTGGCAGCGAACATACGACCCCGGACGGGATTCAGTTAGAATGCCATTCTGACAATTCATCTGGAAAACGTGTTCATGCCCAACCCCCTGCTTGAAGAAAACACTTTACCGCCGTTTAACGCGATCGAACCACAACAGGTCGAACCTGCAATAAGACAGTTAATTGAATGCAATAAGACGCGCATCAACGCACTCCTTGATGAGCAGAACACGTACGACTGGGACACCTTGCTTGCGCCTGTTGAAGCGTTGGAGGACGCACTTTCCCAGGCTTGGTCTCCGGTCTCACATCTCAACAGCGTTTGTAACAACGAAGCAATGCGCCAAGCCTACAATGCCTGCCTGCCCCTGCTGTCCGAGTACCAAACGTGGAAAGGACAGCATGAAAAGCTGTGTGCCGCGTATCGAGACATTGCCGCCAGCCCTCACTTCTCCTCCATGAACAGCGGTGTACGACGTGCAGTGGAAAAAGCACTGCGTGACTTTCGCCTAGCAGGCGTAGACCTGTCCTCAGCGGAGAAAGTGCGCTATGGCGAACTCAAAAAAAATCTTTCCCGCCTCGGTAGCCGCTTTTCCGAAAACGTTCTGGATGCCACCAACGCCTGGTCTCGCCTGGCCACTCGGGAGGAGCTGGCGGGTCTGCCGGAAACCGCTCTCGCCAACGCCCTCCAGGCGGCCGAGCAGTCCGGCGACGACGGTTACCTGATCAACCTGGAATTTCCGTCGCTGTCTCCTGTATTAAATTACTGTGACAATCGCGCGCTGCGTGAGGAGGTATATACCGCTCACTGCACCCGCGCGTCACAGCAGGGCCCCAATGCTGGCGAGTGGGATAATTCCGAATTGATTACGGAAACGCTGGAGCTGCGACACCAGCTTGCGCAACTTCTGGGATTCGAGCACTACGCAGACCTGTCTCTGGCAACCAAGATGGCCGACAGCCCCGACAGCGTAAGACACTTTCTGGATGAGCTGGCGGAGAAGTCGCTGCCCCAAGCACGCCGGGAGTGGACTGAACTGGAAGCATACGCCAAACAGGAAGACGGCCTCGAGAGTCTGGAAGCGTGGGACATCAACTATTACAGCGAAAAACTGCGCGAGACACGCTATCAGGTATCGCAGGAGGACATTCGCCCCTACCTGCCAGTCGACCGAGTGCTTCCGGGCCTGTTTGAAGTCGTGCGACGGCTGTACGGACTCGAGGTGCGGGAAGTAGAAAAATTTGATCGTTACCACTGCGACGTGCAGCTGTTCGAGGTACTGGCGGAGGGCAAGGTCATTGCCTGCTTTTACCTCGATCTGTACGCGCGGGCGCACAAACGCGGCGGCGCGTGGATGGATGAGTGCCGCGTGCGCCGCGCAACGAACGAGGGCCTGCAACTGCCCGTTGCCTATCTGGTGTGCAATTTTACGCCGCCTGTGGGTAATGAGCCGTCACTGTTGACTCACAATGAACTGACAACGCTCTTTCATGAGTTTGGTCACGGCCTGCATCATATGCTGACGCAACAAACGGTAGCCGCGATTTCGGGCATCAACGGCGTCGAGTGGGATGCGGTGGAGCTCCCCAGTCAATTTCTTGAAAACTGGTGCTGGGAGGCAGAGGCACTGTCATTCATCTCGGGGCATCACCAGACCGGTGAACCGCTGCCTGAGGAACTGCTGAAGAAGCTGGGCGCCGCCAGGAACTTTCAGTCCGGCATGGCTATGGTGAGACAACTGGAGTTCGCGCTCTTTGATTTTCGGCTACATGCAGATTGGGGTTCAAAAACCATTACCTCAGTGCAGGGCCTGCTTGACGAGGTGCGCAAACAGGTCGCCGTGGTCAAAGCCCCCTCCTTCAACCGATTTCAGAACGGCTTTTCTCATATTTTTGCGGGCGGTTATGCAGCGGGCTACTACAGCTACAAATGGGCAGAAGTATTATCATCTGATGCTTTTTCCCGCTTTGAGGAGGAAGGCATATTCAACACACAGACGGGGCAAGCATTCAGGCAAAACATATTGGAGGCTGGTGGCTCAAAGGACGCAATGGAACTGTTTATCGCCTTCCGCGGCAGGGAGCCAAGTATTGACCCCCTGTTACGTCACAGCGGGATTACCGGTTAGGCAGCAGCACCAGGAATTACCAACGCAAAGTCAACCAGGCATTCAGCGAGGGTCCCACGTAGTACAGCCTTTTTGACCGGGGCCGGAGGCAACACAGAGTTGCACCTCCCGCAGGTCATCTCCCGCGCTATCCTCAACCAGCCTGCCCAGCAGGTAGCGGGAGAACTCTTCGACTGTCGCGTTGCGAATGGGCAGCACCAATGTATCCGCTTGCAGGAACAGCATCTCTTGCCCGTTGTAGACTACCCGATAAAAATCATCTGACTCGCTAATCATTTGATACGGAGACTCACCCGCGAGCAGCATATACTCATCTAATTCATCGCAGAGTCGAGCCAATCGAGTCTTGTACACGTTGTAATCTGCGGCAAAACCATTATCACCCATCGGAGCTACAATCTTCGCCGACACAGAATAATTGTGCCCGTGCAGGCGCTCCCGCTCAGTCGCGGAAAATATAGTGTAATGGGCAACGGAAAACTTGTGGCTTTCCTTATCGATATATAATGTCGTCAACTCTTCCATAGGGCACAGTGTAACGGAGCCACAACTTGACGTCACCGCTGAAATCACGGAGCCTCACAGTTTTAGATCAAAAGAGAGATGGCCGGCCACGCCAGCCAGACTTGGGAGGCAATCCATGAAAGCAGCCATTATTTCCGGGGCCAGCGTCGGCATTGGCAGCGCGACAGCAGAACTTTTCGCACAGGAAGGCTACATCGTCTACTGCCTCGCTCGCCGCGAATGCCCTGTCTCCGGAGTCAACAGTATCGAGTGCGATCTCTCTACCCAAGGCTCTATTGACGATGCCTGCCAGCGCCTCGAGCGGGAACTCGTGGACTGCGAGGAAATTGCCCTGGTGCACAATGCCAGCCAGATGCTCAAGGATCGCGTGGATGGCTGTGCAAGCGATGATCTGGCCCATGTTCTGGCGATCAATGTCACTGGGATTAACAGCCTGAATCAATATCTCATACCCATGATGCAGGCCTCGTCGAGCGTGCTCTACATTGGCTCGACCCTGTCTGAAAAAGCGGTGGCAAACTCGTTCAGTTATGTCACCAGTAAGCATGCACAGCTAGGCATGATGCGCGCTACCTGCCAGGATCTTATGGGTAGCGGTATTCATACAGCAATGATTTGCCCGGGTTTTACCGACACAGAAATGCTGCGAACGCATCTCGGAAATGATCCAGAGGTAGAGGCCGCCGTCGCGGGCATGAATAGCTTTAGTCGACTTATCGATCCGGCTGAAATTGCCGAATTGATCCGTTGGGCGCATCATAACCCAGTAATCAATGGTGCAATTTTGCACGCCAACCTCGGCCAGAAGGAAAGCTAGTCACTTGGCAGACCCATCATGATTGAGAGCAAGCTTCCCCATGTGGGGACGACTATCTTCACTCGTATGTCATCCCTGGCACATGAATGTGGGGCACTCAACCTGTCACAAGGATTCCCGGATTTCGGTGCGCCAAAGCCGTTACTGGATGCACTGGTCCGGCGGGTGTCCGCAGGACACAATCAGTACGCCCCCATGGCGGGCGTTACTGAACTGCGAGAGCAGATCGCCGCGCAGCTGGTACGATACCGGGGAGTTACGTGCGACCCGGATACTGAAATTACGGTTGTGCCCGGAGCGACCGAAGGTATTTTTTGCGCCATAACGGCCTGCATTCATCCCGGTGATGAGGTCCTGCTTTTCGACCCCTGCTACGACAGCTACGAACCCGCCATCGCTTTGGCGGGCGGCCGTGCGGTTCACCTTTCTCTGACACCGGATAATTTCGCTATCGACTGGCAGCAGGTCGGTGACAGCATTACGCCACGAACACGCATGATTGTTGTTAATTCACCCCATAATCCAACCGGAGCCATTCTAAGCTGGGATGACCTGCTTGAGCTAGAGCGGCTGGCAGAGCTGCACGATTTGCTGGTCATCAGTGACGAGGTCTATGAGCATCTGGTGTTCGACGGACAAGATCATCACAGCGTGCTGCAACTCCCCGCATTACGGCAGCGCAGTTTCGCGGTGTTTTCCTTCGGCAAAACCTACAGCGTTACCGGCTGGAAGACCGGTTACTGCATCGCCCCGCATGGACTCATGGCCGAGCTGCGCAAGGTGCATCAGTTCGTCTGTTTTGTCGCCAATACACCGGTGCAATTGGCCCTTGCCGATTTCATGGCGGCAGAGCCCGACTATCCCGGCACACTCGCTGATTTTTATCAGGCGAAACGGGACTTGTTTTGTCAGGCCTTGTCGTCATCGCGGTTCAATCTGGCACCCAGTGCGGGCACCTACTTCCAGTTGCTGGAGTACAGTAAAGTATCCGATACCCCCGACCAGGAACTGGCATCACAGTGGACTCGGGAGATCGGCATTGCCTCTATTCCCATCTCTGTCTTTTACCAGGATTCTTCCCCAGGTCATTATTTACGGTTCTGTTTTGCAAAAAATGATGATGTACTGCTGGAGGCGTCAGACAGATTATGCAAAATCTAGTAGTGACGATGATTCAGTGCGAACTGGCCTGGGAACACCCTTCGTATAATCGGCAACAGATAGGCGCGCTGATCGCCGGCCTTGAGCAACCTACAGATCTCATCGTTCTCCCCGAGATGTTCACCACCGGTTTCTCCATGAACGCTCTGGCCAACGCAGAACACGCCGATGGCGATACAGAACGCTGGATGAAGGAGATCGCTCGGGAGAATGACTGTGCAGTTACCGGCAGCATCGCTGTCCAGGAGGGTGGGCGCGTATTTAATCGTCTGCTGTTCGTCACACCCAAAGAGGTCACACATTACGACAAGCGGCACCTTTTCCGCATGGCCGGAGAAGACAAACGCTACGCTGCCGGCAGTGCACGTGTTGTGGCCAACTGGCGAGATTGGAGGATAAATTTGCAGGTCTGCTACGACCTGCGTTTTCCGGTTTTCAGTCGCAACAGGGGCGACTACGACCTGCTGCTCTATGTGGCGAACTGGCCTGAAAAGCGACGCCAGCACTGGCGTCAGTTACTCATCGCCAGAGCTATTGAGAACCAGTCTTGCGCCATAGGCGTTAACCGGATCGGGGCCGATGCAAAGGGGTGGACCTACAGCGGCGATAGTCTGGTCGTCAGTGCGGATGGATCGCTAGTAAAAGATGCAGAGAACTCCAGCGGGGCATGCACCACCACGCTGAACGCCGCGGCTCTCACTGCCTATCGGAATTCATTTCCCTGCCACCTTGATGCCGATGATTTCGACCTGACCTAACAATTCAGCTGAATACATCGGCCTACCAGCCCATGGTCTCTTTCACAAACGGTATGGACAAGGATCGCTTGTGCACCAAGGAATTCTCATCCAGCCGATCGAGCACTTCGAGCAGCGCATCCATCGCCCTGGGCGCTCGACTGACAATATAGTTAGCCACTCCTTGCGGCAGGGCAATACCCCTGCGATCGGCGCGAAACTGCAAAATCATCGCCTTGTCCTTGTCATCACCCTCATGCAACCGGTAAACGATTCCCCAGGAAAGACGCGAGCGCAAGTCCTCCAGCGCAACCGGCAGCGCGCGCGGGGCGGCCAGCCCTGACAACACCAGCCGGCACCCCCTCTCCCGGGCGACATTAATCAGGTTGAACAGTTCGCGCTCCCAGGTTGCAATCCCAAGCACGGCATTGATATCGTCGAGACAGATGCGATCAACGCACTCCGCACCCTGCAAGACCTCTTCGGCAGGATACTGCACCAGGTCAGACAGCGGTAAGTACAGGGTGTCAGCACCATCGAAGTGACAGGCCGCCTGCAAAAGATGGGATTTACCAGCGCCGGGCGGCCCGTAGAGATAGATAATAGGTTCACCCCCGTCGCCCGGCTGGCACTGCAAGGCATCCACGAGTGTCTGGGAGCCGGATAACGCGAGAAAATTATCCAGGGTGGCGTCGTCACGCAGCTGCACCTTCAGAGGGAGCTGTTTTTGCCCCGCCTTTGCGCCAGTGCCGTGGCCTAATTCCGCCACTGGTAACTCAGTTCGGCCGTCGTGCCAACAGCAGGCATGGGCAAAAGGCGATCATTCAGCGCGATCAGGTTCGCCAGCTGCGCGGCATCCACAGACAC
This sequence comes from Candidatus Marimicrobium litorale, assembly GCF_026262645.1. Taxonomy (NCBI): domain Bacteria; kingdom Pseudomonadati; phylum Pseudomonadota; class Gammaproteobacteria; order Cellvibrionales; family Halieaceae; genus Marimicrobium; species Candidatus Marimicrobium litorale. The sequence continues at coordinate 21,532 of NZ_SHNO01000001.1, read as the reverse complement.
TTGCAGGCTGAGTTCCAACTGACTGCCCTGCACTCGCAGGACCGTCGCCGCCTCTACCAGTTCGAGGTCTTCCAGGAAGCGCACCACCGAGGCATAGTCTGCATAACTTGTCACGCCCATCACCTGCATATGAATTTCTCCCGCGCCGTCTGCGCGTGGCAACACAGCATAGCGGGCCGCCATTTCATCGGCGACTAATCCCGCACCGCTGGCATAAAATGCGGTTATGTCGGGCACGCTGAGAGCGCGATTTATTCGTTCTCCCTCAAATTGGTAACTCCAGTCACCGGTGGCTTCGCCGTTCGTGAGGGTGGTCATGCGCGCCGCCACCACATGATTCACATTGTAACGAGCCGACGCCGCAGCCAGCGCAGCCGAATCGAGCCGCCAAGCCGCGTCCGGAGTCAGAGCCGCCATATCGGCAAGGTCGAACACCGGCAGCTGCACGGGTACGCCCCGGCGAGAAAATGCGGCGCGTAACAGATCGGCCTCAGCCGGCGTGCCCTCCGGCGTCACGAATTGCTTGCCCTCTGCGCCCTCCATGACCACCCAGGCCAGCACCACAGGGCGATTTGCCGTCCACAGGGGCGCGCCCGACCGGCGCACGACACCCATCACCCAGACACTGTCGAATTCCAGCCGCACCGATAAAGGCGGCTGTGGCGGCTTATTACGGACATACGCGAAGCGTTGCACCTGGCCTCGCGCGGACTGGAGCGCCTCGGTCGCCGCCGGGGATTTAAGCACCGCCCTGGATCCGGTGACCTTTATCAACACTTCCGACAGGCCGCGTCGGGACGCGCCGGCAAGGGCATTGGAACCCTGGTCAGCTACCGATACCGTGGCGCCATACAAGTCTGTGACCATCTCGGCGCGGACGTTGAGCGCGGGCAAAAACGCCGAGAAAAGACACAGCACTAACAAGGATTTACTACGCACAGCACTCTCTCCATCGACCCAAAAACCGTCGTATTGTAACAGCCCGAGCGAACTGCGGGCACAATTGGGGAGTGCGCTAATACCTCATGCAGGATAAAATAGTGCACTTCGTACCACCCGCATACTGATTGGACATTACGCCATGAGCGACAAGGCGGGCAAATCTGCCCTCAGCTACAAAGACGCGGGCGTCAATATCGATGCCGGCAACGCACTCGTTGAGCGCATCAAGGGCGTTACTGCGCGCACCGCAAGGCCCGAGGTGCTGGGCGGGCTTGGCGGTTTCGGCGCACTGTGCGAAATCCCCGAGGGCTATAAACAGCCCGTGCTAGTGTCTGGCACCGACGGCGTGGGGACCAAGCTCAAGCTCGCCATGGATATCGGCATCCACGACACTATCGGTATTGATCTTGTCGCCATGTGCGTCAATGACTTGGTGGTGGCCGGCGCCGAGCCCCTGTTTTTTCTTGACTATTACGCCACCGGCGCACTCAACGTGGATACCGCTGCGGACGTCGTAACAGGCATTGGCCATGGCTGCGAGCTGGCGGGCTGCGCCCTGGTCGGCGGCGAAACCGCCGAAATGCCCGGCATGTATGAGGGCGACGACTACGACCTCGCCGGATTCTGTGTCGGCGTGGTGGAAAAATCAGACATCATTGATGGCAGTAGTGTCCAAGAGGGGGACACTTTGCTTGCCATCGCCAGTAGTGGGCCCCATTCCAACGGCTATTCCCTGATTCGAAAAATCATCGAGGTCAGCGCTGCCGATTTACAACAACCCATGGGCGAGAGCACTCTCGGAGAAACCCTGCTGACCCCCACCACGGTTTACGTCAAAGCGCTCCTGTCACTGTTCAGTCAGGTAAAAGTGAAAGCCCTGTCTCATATTACCGGCGGCGGCTTGCTGGAGAACCTGCCGCGGGTATTGCCGGATAGCTGCAACGCTCAAATTGATACCGCAAGCTGGCAATGGCCAGAGGTGTTCCAGTGGCTGCAGTCGCAGGGCAACGTCGAAACCCACGAGATGTATCGCACCTTCAACTGTGGCGTGGGCATGGTCATCTGCGTCGCTCGCGAAGATACAGCAAAAACCATCGCCATTCTGCAGACTGAGGGACATGACACCTGGGAAATAGGTCGCATCGTCACCGGCGACAACCAGGTAGACCTGCTGTCGTGACCACGACGGAGCTGCCTCGCCTGGCTATCCTCATTTCCGGGCACGGCTCCAACCTGCAAGCCTTTATTGATGCCTGCGCCAGTGGCAAGCTGCTCGCAAATATCAGTCTCGTCATTAGCAACAAACCCGATGCCGCCGGTCTGCAGAGAGCTGCGCGAAGCGGCATACCCCATATCTGCATCAACCATAAAGACTATGCGTCACGTGAGCAATTCGACGCAGCGCTGGTCAACGCGCTGCAAGCACATGATGCCGATCTGGTCATTCTGGCGGGGTTCATGCGTATTCTGACCCCCGTGCTGATCGAGCCTTACCTGGGGAGGCTGATGAACATCCACCCCTCTCTGCTGCCCAAATACCCCGGCCTGCGCACTCACCAGCGCGCGCTGGACGCGGGCGACAAGGAAGCTGGAGCAACGGTGCATTTCGTTACCGCAGAACTGGATGGCGGCCCCCCCATTGTTCAGGCACGAGTCCCTGTGGCGCAAGGGGATACTGCGAAATCACTCGCAGAAAGGGTCACGATGCAGGAACACGCTATTTTCCCGCTGGCTGCGCAGTGGTTCCTGGAGGGCCGGGTGGCGCTTCGCGGGACTAAAGCCACACTGGACGGGGCAGTGATTCCCGCCACAGGCATCGTGGCGGAAACCGACTGTCCCGCGGGCTGAACCCGCGTCGACTCGCAGCGGTCTCGGGACTCTTACCCGTTACCGGGGACAGCGCGGATAGAGCATCTAGTGCGGAAGACCTTCCGTGGCGCGGTCATCAGGGTTGATGCCCTGCTCCAGCTCACTGATCGTGTTATCTAATTGTTCGGGGGATTCGTTGCGAATCCGCTTCGCCTCGGCAGCGAGTTCGTCAGTCGATTCGCTGTCGATATCGGGACCCTTGATTTCATCTTCATAGGTCTCGCCATTTATGTCGCGGCAGGGGGACAGGCCTTCGCCTATACCGCAGGTCTTAATGAAGCCATTTTCATTAGTCACGCGTTCTTCAACCAGACCTGACTGCGACCAGGCGACGGTGATCGGCATGCACCCTATAAAAGCGATCAATAAATAGACCGCCGCTGGCGTTGTATTCCGTCTAATAATAGTTTCCATCGATTGTTTATCCGTTTAGTTAATCGTTATCTAGCCAGGTCAACTTGTGAGCCAGCACCGCACAGCAACAGGATTAAGCCTTGGGCAATGTCACTCCGCGCTGGCCCTGGTACTTGCCCCCGCGGTCCTTGTAGCTCACCTCGCAGACTTCATCCGACTCGAAGAACAGCATCTGCGCTACGCCCTCGTTAGCATAGATCTTGGCTGGTAAGGTGGTGGTATTGGAGAATTCCAGCGTAACATGACCCTCCCACTCCGGCTCCAGCGGCGTCACATTGACAATAATGCCGCAGCGAGCATAGGTAGATTTACCCAGGCAAATTGTCAACACATTGCGTGGGATACGGAAATACTCCACCGTACTCGCCAGTGCAAATGAGTTGGGCGGTATCACACAAACGTCGTCTTCAACATCGACAAAACTGCCCTCGTCAAACCCCTTAGGGTCTACCGTAGCAGAATTGATATTGGTGAACACCTTGAATTGGCGGGCACAGCGCACGTCATATCCGTAACTGGACGTGCCGTAAGAAATCAGTCTTTCACCCTCGGCAGTAGATCGTACCTGTCCAGCCTCAAAGGGCTCGATCATACGATGCTCATTGGACATTCTGCGAATCCAGCGATCTGCTTTGATGCTCACGTGTTGTTCACCTGTTCCTAATCATCCAATATTTTTATTTCCGGGAACTGATGTCCCGCATCTCCGGCGTTACTCGCCAGTGACTCATCTACCGCTGCAGCGGCTTCGAGATACATTTTTGTCAGATCTGAATCCGGTTCAATTATCACAGTGGGCGTGCCTGCATCGGTCTGCTCGCGAATGGCAAGCGCCAGCGGTAAACTGGCGAGCAGAGGCAGGTCGTAGTCTCTCGACATACGCACGCCGCCCTCTTCACCAAAAATATGCTCCCGGTGACCGCACTTGCTGCACACGTGTACCGCCATATTTTCTATGATGCCCAGCACCGGCACATCGACCTTCCGGAACATTTCTATACCCTTGCGCGCATCCAGCAGGGCAATGTCCTGCGGGGTGGTCACGATCACGGCGCCGGATACCTTGGCTTTTTGAGACAGAGTCAGCTGGATGTCGCCTGTCCCCGGTGGCATGTCAATCACCAGGTAATCGAGTTCTCCCCACAGGGTTTGCTCCAACATCTGTGCCAGCGCACCGCCGGCCATGGGCCCGCGCCACACCATCGGTGTACTTTCAGTGACAAGATACCCCATAGACATCGTCTTGAGGCCATGGGCCTCCACCGGTAGCAGGAACTGGCCATCCTTTTGTTCAGGACGCTGGTCATCAGGAATACCCAACATCACCTGCTGACTGGGGCCGTAAATATCGGCGTCCAGCAGACCCACTGAAAATCCGTGCGCCTTCAATGCAAGGGCCAGATTCACTGCGGTGGTGGACTTGCCAACCCCACCTTTCCCGGATGCGATGGCGATAATGTGCTTGATCTGATTCATTGATGCATGTCTGTGGCTGGAGGGGCTGGAAAAAGGTCCACCCTTGTGCGCCTAGTATAGGGAGTTGGCTACCGATCAACAATGCCGGGTCTTAACACTGCAGCGCACTGCGCCCGCTTTTACCCCGGCCCGCAAGTGCATAATCATCGTGCCCGGAGTGATGAAAAGCCACGCCAAAAACGCTATAGTACTGCTCCTTTCCCGTATACAGACAGCCCCGCATGCCGGCACTCGAGCCCCGCAAGATACTGGTCACCAGCGCCCTGCCTTATGCCAACGGGCCACTGCACCTCGGCCATCTACTGGAACAGGTGCAAACGGACATCTGGGTGCGGTTCCAAAAATCTCGCGGCCACGACTGCCTCTACGTGTGCGCCGATGACGCCCACGGCACGGCAATCATGCTCACCGCAGAAAAGCGTGGGATCACACCTGAGCAGCAGATCGACTCAATTCGCCGGGAACACATGCGCGATAGCGCTGGATTTTTGATCGGCTTCGACAATTTTCACACCACCCACAGCGAGGAGAATCGTTACTGGTGCGAAACCATTTATGACTGCCTGCAGGCTAATGGCCACATTACATCGCGCTCGATTACTCAGGCCTTCGATCCACAGAAAAAACTATTCCTTGCTGATCGCTTTATCAAGGGCAGCTGCCCTCGCTGCAAGACGCCTGACCAGTACGGCGATAATTGCGAAGCCTGCGGGGCGACCTACAGCCCCACCGATCTGATCGATCCTGTGTCCGCATTGTCGGGCGCTACGCCGATAGAGAAGGAGTCCACCCACTTTTTTTTCAAGCTCCCTGAGTTTAAAGCCCTGCTCACATCCTGGCTCGAGTCTGACACTCTGCAAGCGCAGGTGGCAAACAAGTTACGGGAATGGCTGGACGCGGGCTTGCAAGAGTGGGATATCAGCAGAGACGCGCCCTACTTCGGCTTCGAAATTCCCGGCGAGCCGGGCAAATATTTTTATGTCTGGCTGGATGCGCCGATCGGCTATATCGCCAGCTTCCAGAATTACTGCGACCAAAGTGGACGCGATTTTGACGAGTACTGGCGCCAGGACAGTGTCGCCGAGCTCTATCACTTTATCGGCAAAGACATCATCAATTTCCACGGCCTGTTCTGGCCCGCTATGCTCGATTCTGCGGGACTGCGCGCTCCAACCGCCATTTGCGCTCATGGTTTCCTGACCGTAAACGGCACCAAAATGTCGAAGAGCAGGGGCACCTTCATTAACGCGAGCACCTATCTCGAGCATTTGGACGCAGAGTATCTGCGCTACTACTTTGCCGCCAAACTGAGCGCCTCGATTGATGACATCGACCTGAACCTTGAGGACTTTGTGCAGCGGGTCAATACCGATGTCGTAGGTAAGGTTGTCAACATCGCCAGCCGCTGTGCTGGCTTCCTGCGCAAGGGCTATGACAACACTCTGTCAACCGATTGCGCCGAGCCGGCGCTCTGGGATGAGTTTGCCGCGCGTGGTGACACAATTGCCGCGCTTTACGAGCAACGGGAATTTAACAAGGCGATACGCGAGGTAATCTCTCTCGCAGACCGGGCCAATCAATACATCGATGAGAAAAAACCCTGGGCATTGGCGAAAGCGGAAGGCACAGAGCGGGAAGTGCATGACACGTGCAGTGTTGGTATTAACCTGTTCCGCGTGTTGATGACCTATCTGAAACCGGTATTGCCCGCGATGAGCGAAAAGGCCGAGACTTTTCTCAACTGCTCGCTCGACTGGACGAGCCTTAAGGGGCCCCTGCTGGAGCACAAGCTTGCGAAGTTCAAACCGCTGATGACACGGATAGAGATGCCACAGGTGGAGGCGATGGTGGAAGCCAGCAAATCATCGAACACACCGACCAAAGCGCCTGCGAGCGCACAAGCGGAAAAAGGCATCGAGGGAGACACCATCAAATTCGAAGATTTTGCCAAAGTGGACCTGCGTGTCGCCAAAATCGTCTCCGCCGAGCACGTTGAAGGCGCGGATAAGCTTTTGTGCCTCATGCTCGACCTGGGTGATGAGCAGGACCACCGCCAGGTATTCTCTGGTATCAAGGGCGCCTATCAGCCGGAAGACCTGGTAGGTAAGCTGACGGTGGTTGTGGCAAACCTGGCTCCGCGGAAAATGCGCTTCGGACTATCCGAGGGAATGGTGCTGGCGGCAGGCCCGGGGGGCAAGGACATATTCCTGCTGGAACCCCACGATGGCGCCCTGCCCGGCATGCAGGTGAAGTAACCGGGGCGGCAACAATAGACTAATGGATATTAGTTTACAAAATTAGACTGGTTTCGTTTTTCAAAATCGCTAAAATAGCTACCTTAAATCAACGAGTTGGCTTGCGCCTGTAGAAGGGTGCGAGGCCACGAGTGACACGTTCATGCTGGCAGAGTATTCAATCCTGTTGATCGGCGCGATCCTGGTCAACAACTTTGTATTGGTGCAGTTCCTCGGACTGTGTCCGTTCATGGGTGTCTCGAATAAACTGGAGTCAGCCATGGGTATGGCAATGGCGACTACCTTTGTACTCACCCTGGCGTCGGCAGTCAGTAACCTGACTTACCACCTGCTGCTGATGCCCCTGGGACTCGGCTATCTGAAAACCATCGCCTTTATTCTGGTCATCGCTGTCGTAGTGCAGTTCACGGAAATGGTGGTCCGCAAAACCAGTCCGCTTCTGCACCGGGTTCTGGGCGTCTATCTCCCCCTGATCACCACCAACTGCGCGGTGCTGGGCGTAGCACTGCTCAACGTCAGCAAAGACCATAATTTTTTGCAAGCACTGTTCTATGGGTTTGGGGCTGGCGCGGGGTTCTCACTCGTACTGGTCTTCTTTGCCGCCATGCGTGAACGGCTTGCCGTGGCAGATGTACCGGAACCTTTCAAGGGGCCGGCCATCGGCATGATTACCGCCGGGCTTATGTCCCTGGCCTTTATGGGTTTTGCAGGGCTGGTATAGACGCACGTGATCGATTTACTCCTACAGTTTCCGCTGTTCAGTGCTCTGCTTGCCCTGGTAGGCATGGCCGCCGCCTTCGGAGCCTTGCTTGGCTTTGCCGCTGTCCATTTCAAAACCGAGGGCAACCCGATCGCGGATGAGATCAACAATATCCTGCCCCAAACCCAGTGTGGTCAGTGCGGTTATCCCGGCTGCCGCCCCTACGCTGAGGCCATCGCCGATGGGGAAGATATCAACAAGTGCCCCCCTGGCGGAGAAGCCGGTATACAAGCCCTGGCTGACCTGCTCGACGTGGAGCCACTGCCCCTCGACGAGGAGCACGGGGAAGAGGCAAATACACCCGCGGTCGCCTACATTCGAGAGGATGAATGTATCGGTTGCACCAAGTGTATTCAGGCCTGTCCGGTAGACGCCATCCTTGGCGCGGCAAAACAAATGCATACCGTGATCGCCAGCGAGTGCACGGGCTGTGATCTGTGCGTGGAGCCCTGCCCAGTCGATTGCATCGATATGATTCACGAGTCACCGTCTCTGCAAAACTGGCACTGGCACCTCCCTGATCCCGTGGGTCGCCAGGTTGAAATCATTGCCACTGACAGCACAGAGGGCGACGCGCCCCGGGACAGGGCAGCATGAGAAAAGTGTTTGATTTTCATGGTGGCGTCCATCCGCTGGAGAACAAGCACCAGTCTGTGCGTACACCTATTGCTAATGCTGGTATACCGCCAGAGCTGGTGATTCCGCTTTCGCAACATATTGGCGCACCCAGCAGTCCAGTCGTTGGGGTCGGCGATCACGTGCTTAAAGGTCAGGTCATTGCTGAAGCGCTGGGCTTTGTCAGCGTACCCAAACACGCGCCGAGCTCTGGCACAATTATAGCGATTGAAGAGCGGCTCATCGCGCACCCTTCCGGCCATTCGGCACCGTGTATCGTGATCGCTACCGACGGCAATGATGAGTGGGCGCCACTAGCAGACACCCGCCCCTACGAGTCTCTTGATAAATCGGAACTGCTAGAGCTTATCCGACACGCTGGCATCGCGGGTATGGGCGGCGCCGGATTCCCCAGTGCTGTGAAGCTATCGGTGAAAGCCGGCATCACCATCGATACCCTGATCATCAACGGCACCGAATGCGAACCTTACATTACCGCCGATGACGTGCTGATGCGCGAACGGTCCGACCGCATTATCGCGGGTGCGAAAATCCTGCGTCACCTGATCGCGCCCGGAGAAACAATCATAGGGGTGGAGGACAATAAACCGGAAGGTATCGCCGCACTGCGCAAAGCGGCTGAAGGCAGCGGTATCGAAATCGCTTCTTTTCCTACCAAGTATCCCTCCGGTGGAGAGAAGCAGCTGATAGAAATTTTGACCGGCAAGCAGGTACCCAGTGGTGGCCTGCCTTCTGATGTGGGTGTCGTCTGCCAGAATCTGGGCAGTGCGGTGGCGATTTACGAGGCGGTGGTGAAAGGCAAGCCACTGATTTCACGCATCACCACGGTAACAGGCGATGCGGTGGATGAGCCGCAGAACTTCGAGGTTTTGATTGGAACGCCCGTCAGTTACCTGCTGGAAAAAGCGGGCTACGAACCATCAAAAAACAACCGGCTCATTATGGGCGGGCCCATGATGGGTGTTACCGTACCAGATCCCTCCGTGCCGGTAGTCAAGACGACCAATTGCCTGCTCGCACCCACGCCACAGGAATTACCGGTTCCACCCCCTGCGCAAGCTTGCATCCGCTGCGGCATGTGCGCGGAAGCCTGCCCCGCAAGTCTGCTACCGCAACAGTTGTTCTGGTTCGCCCAAGGCAAGGAATTCGAGAAGCTGGAACACCACAACCTGTTCGACTGCATCGAGTGCGGCGCATGCTCTTACGCCTGCCCCAGCAGCATTCCATTGGTACAGTACTATCGCGCATCCAAAGCCGACATACTGCATCAGCGCAAGGAGCAGGAGAAAGCAGAACAAGCGCGCTTGCGCTTTGAAACTCGACAACAGCGCCTCGAGCAGGCGGAAGTAGACAAAGAAGCCAAGCGGGCCGCCCGCAAAAAAGCCGCTGAAGCGCGTGCCAAGTCCGCAGTAGACGACGGCGACGGGGAAGACCCAATACAGGCAGCGATCGCGCGAGCACAGGCGAAGAAAGCCGCACAACAGGCTGGCGAAGATGAGAGCGAACAGGAAAAACTGGAAAAAACGGTAGTTGCCGCACGTAGGCGTCTGGACACCGCCTCAACAAAACTTGAGGAAGCCAAAGCCCAGGGCAGCGAGCTGGTCGACGCGCTGCAGACCGGCTTGGACAAAACTCGCGCCAAATTGAATGCCGCGGAGAAAGCACTCGCCGCACTTGGGGAAGCAAATGCGGTTGTAGCAACCGAGAGCGAACCTACCGACGCGGCACAAGCCGCTATCCAGAGGGCCATGGCCGCCAGAGAAGCCGAGACCGCATTAAGCCCTGCCGAAAAAGCAAAGTCTGATCTCGATAAACTCGAGCAGCGACTGGAAAAGTCGCGCAACAAACTGGCACAAACCCAAGCGTCCGCCGGGGAAGAGAAAGTGATCGAGGCACTTGCCGCCACGGTGCAACGACTCGAGCAAAAAGTCGACGCCGCGCAACAGGCACTGGGCGAGACGAACTGATATGGCCTTAATGCGACTCTCGTCACCACACGCCCACGGGCCAGCAAGCACTCAGCGGGTTATGCTCAAGGTGCTAGTGGCAACCGTCCCCGGCATTATAGTACTGACGTGGTTCTTTGGTTACGGCACCCTTGTCAACATCCTGTTCGGCAGCGTGGTCGCACTCGCCTTTGAAGCACTTGCGCTGAAGCTGAGAGGGCGGCCCATTGGCTTCTACCTGTCCGACCTAAGCGCGCTGGTCACGGCCTTTCTCTTATGTATAGCACTTCCGCCCTACTCACCGTGGTGGTTGATCGCCACAGGTATGGCCAGTGCCATTCTGTTGGCTAAACATTTTTACGGCGGACTGGGCTACAACCCCTTCAACCCGGCGATGGTCGGCTATGTCATATTGCTGATTTCTTTCCCGGTACAAATGACGAGTTGGGCCGCACCGCGCGGGCTCGCGGCTACACCGGGTTTTCTCGAATCCGTGCAAGCATGTTTCATACCGGCGGCCTTTGACGGTATCACGATGGCAACACCACTGGACTTGTTAAAGCAAAATAGCAGCCTGCTCATCGAAGATCTCTGGACGCAGAATCCCTTGTTTGGCCGCTGGGGCGGCCTCGGTTGGGAATGGGTCAACATAGCCTTTCTTGCTGGTGGTCTCTGGCTGATGCAGCAGCGCGTGTTTACCTGGCACGCACCCATCGCCATGCTGGCCACCCTCACTTTGTTGTCCGCCCTTTTTTATGATGGCGGCAGCTCCGCCAGCGGCGGATCCCCGCTATTTCACCTGCTGAGCGGCGCCACCATGTTTGGGGCATTCTTCATCATTACCGACCCCGTCAGCTCCGCTGTGTCACTGCGCGGGCGGCTGATTTATGGCGCATTGATAGGTGCACTGATCTACATCATCCGGGTACGAGGAAACTATCCGGATGCAGTGGCTTTCGCGGTGTTAATCATGAATTTTGCCGCTCCGTTTATCGATTACTACACGCAACCAAGAACCTACGGGCACGGCGAGCGGGGCGAACCATAATGTTAGGGCAGTCCATTAGCAGGAACAGCTTGCTACTTGCGCTCTTCGCGGTCTGCACCACCGCGTTGATTGCGGGAACCTTCCTGTTTACCAAAGACAAGATCACCCTGCAGAAACGTATGGCGGAAGAACGGGCACTACTGGAAATCGTGCCACGCTCCCGCCACGACAATTCCATGCTGGACGATACTCTGGATGCCGGGCCCGACGCTGACGGACTGGGGCTGGCGGAGGGCCGCAAAATCTATCTCGCTCGCGCGCAGGGCCAGGTAGTCGCCGCCATTATTCCCGCCGTCGCTCCCGACGGCTACAGCGGCGTGATCGATATGATTGTCGGCGTAAATCGCGATGGCAGTATCGCCGGCGTCAGAGTTCTGGCGCACCGTGAAACGCCAGGATTGGGCGACAAGATAGACCTGAAGAAATCCGATTGGATAATGGATTTCGATGGCCGCTCCCTGCAAAACCCGGAACAGGAAGGTTGGGCCGTGAAAAAAGACAAGGGGGTGTTCGACCAGTTCACCGGAGCCACCATCACCCCGCGAGCGGTTGTGTCAGCAACCTTCAGGGTTTTACAATTTGTCGAGGCAAACAGGAATACGCTGTTTGGCGAGCAGGAGCTCGGCCCCACCGGAGATAAATCCTAATGGCGGAAGTCAGTTACAAGGACCTGTCGGTCAATGGCCTTTGGAAAAATAACCCCGCAATCGTCCAATTGCTGGGCTTGTGCCCTCTACTGGCTGTCACCGGTAGCGTGGTAAACGCCATTGGCCTTGGCCTTGCCACCATCATGGTACTGGTTATCTCCAATACGTCAGTCTCACTTATTCGCAACGTGGTCTCGGACGCGGTACGCCTGCCAACATTCGTGATGATTATCGCTGCGGCGGTCACCTGTATCGAGCTGCTCATGCAGGCGTTTACCTATGAGTTGTTCCAAATTCTCGGGATATTCCTACCGCTGATTACCACCAACTGTGTCATTCTCGGTCGCGCCGACGGCTTTGCTGCCAAGAACTCAGTGGGGCCCGCGCTTTACGACGGCTTTGCCATGGGCATGGGCTTTGCCGCTGTGCTGATTGTACTGGGAGGGATGCGGGAGTTGGCCGGAACCGGCGCTTTGTTTGCCAACATGGATTTACTGTTCGGTCCGGTGGCCGCTGACTGGAAACTTGTTGTGTTACCGAACTACGAGCCCTTTCTGCTGGCGATTCTTCCGCCCGGCGCATTCATATTCACCGGCTTGATCATTGTGCTGAAAAACCTGATCGACAGCATGATCAAGAAACGCCAAGACGCGTTAAAGGAAAGGCCGATCAAAGGCTCAAAACGGGTCAGGGTTACCGGCGCGGTATCCTAGGTAGCGTTTTCCAGCACCATCAGTGTATCCAGCAACTCGTTTACAGCGGCGTCATCCATTGCCTCGTTCTCCGTGTCGCAGCTGTAGGTAATAAATAACAACAGCGACCCACTGGCGACGTACCATTCGCGCATCGCACTGTCCTCTTCGCGGTAGCGGCTGGTAACACCCGCAAACTCCCCCAATGTTACCGCCTCCCATGACAGGGTCTGTTCCGACTCACGCTGCGCGATAGCAGCCAGCTCGTCTCGCCCGAACTCGCCCGAATCACGGTGCAGTGTACTGATTTGAATACAACCCACATCGTCCCTGTCACCGACAAGAACGCTATCGTCCTCGGCATCTGCCCACCACTCCGGTGGAATCGCCATACTCCACCACTCGGTATCCAGCACATTCATCGGTCAATCCTCATAGTGGCGCGGACATTAACAGAGCGTCCTCTCGCCCGTCCGCACACGGATAATACTGCTTGCGCGTTCCGTCTATGCTGAACCCGTTGCGCTGATACAGACGGCGAGCGGGCTGATTGGACTCGCGCACCTCCAGGAGGCAGCGAACCGCACCGACTCGCCGCATCTCCTGCAGGGCGCTGCACAACAGAGCCTGGCCGAGGCCTCGTCCCTGATACTCGGCGCACACGGCGATTTCGAGCACGGTCACCTCGTCCAGCACGCGGGCGTAAACCATAAAGCCAAGCACCTCGCCCGCTTCTTCGATGACCCTGACCACAGGGCCGGTCGTCCGCTCGTCCATGCAGGCGGCCAACAGACGCTCCTCAGACCACGGCGACAGGCTGACCGCGGCGGCGATAGTCGCCATAATCGCGGCCTCCTGCGGTGTGCCTGGACGGGTTATATAGGGTTGAGCGCGGCCAGAGCCAAAAGGTACTGTCATATCAGCACTGCGACCGTTTCACGCTGCTGAGACCAACGTCAGCAACGCCCGCCAGGCGGCGGGCTTCAGATCCGGGCGCTGCAGGAGTTCCGCGCTGCTTTCGATTTTGACAGTCCGGAACCCCAAATCGGGCAGCCGCTGCGCAGACCCTCCCCCCAGCATGACAAGGCCACGGCAACCCGATTCATCCAGCTTGCGCCCGATAAAACCGGCAACCGCGGCACGGGCGGATGCTTCACCCTGATCCAACTGTTGATTACTGTGCATCGGCCAGTCGAACTGCTGCACCTGCGGCTGCCCGGGAGCGGACTCGACCGCGCCCTCAGCGTGGCCCAGAGCACCTGCCATGGACTTAACCAGCTGCACTTGCTCAGTGGTAAGGGGCATGCCCGCCAGCTCCTCTACCCATAGCCAGTTTCCTGCCTCAATCGCGGCGAGGCTAAAGCGCGGCACGTCAACCGACGCAGCCGGGGTAACAGCTGTTACGCCGACCCCGCTGTCAGGCTGCGATGACCTGGCAGCCTGATCCGCGTTCAGTCGCGGCATCGGTGGCGTAGCGGGCTGGGCGGTGGACTCCGGGCGACCTGCCGGCTGCACAGGGTGAGCAGGTGGCACAATGGCCAGCCTCCGCGTTGGTGCAGCACCCGGCAGCTGCTCGCGCGAGACATAGGTGTCGACACCCAGTGCGTCAAGATACGCCAGCCGCCGCATTTCCTGCGAACCACTATCCATGACAATACGACCTCGTAAATGGGTAGTTTAACAGTAAAGACGACTGCACTATATCCATCGCCAGCCGTGATGATTGAAAAAACGGATGCCGGATGCGACAAAATAGCGCAGATGCCTCCAGCCTTTGCTGGCCGCGTAACCACCGTGATGCACAATACGCACTGAAGGGTCAAACACCAGTCGGCCCTTATTTTTCAGCCGCAATGACAGGTCGAAGTCCTCAAAATAGAGAAAAAACTGCTCATTGAACCCCCCGACGGCGCGCAGCTCAGCGGTTCGGGCGAGCATGAAGCAGCCGCTGGCTATAAGCACCTCCACTCGCGCCTTACCACTGCACCGGTCACGCAACTCATAAGCGTTCAGGCGCCGTCGAAACAGCCGTCTCACCGCCAGCGGGGCAAAGCCTCGCAGCAGCAGTACCAGTGCACTTGGGTAGTCCTTGCACAGGAACTCCTGTTCGCCGCTCCCGCCCGCCGCCCAGGGGCTAACCAGGATAATATCACTGTGTGATTGCAGGACGGACAGACCCGCCTGCAGGGTGTCTGGCTGCAGCTCCACATCCGGGTTAAGGACCAGGTGGTAATCGCTATCAAGCTCGCGGATCACCACATTGTGGCCGGGACCGAAACCCCGATTAGTTGACTGCCACTCGCATTGCAGTCGTAAGTCATCACTGGGCCACTCATTCACCAGCGCCGCTAATTGCTCGCGGTAAGTCGCGCCTGACGCATTGTCGACAAGGGTCACCGTGAGACCCCGCAACAAGCCTGACTCCTGCGCTTGCCCTGCGGCGACCGACAGGCTGCTCAGGGTCCTGTGCAAAAGACTGAGGCAGCTGTCGTGCAGAACAATCGATACGGAGAGCTGAACAGATAATGTAGAGGGGGCCGCCATCGCGCCGATGGTAGCAGTTGCCCGTGGCGGCGCAAGCATCGAAGCCACTGAAACCGCCACGGCGGCGCACTTGCAAGATACCCGCCAACAGCGTAGCAGACACCCTGGGGGCCGCAGGATAAGCGCCTGCCGAGGCGCCGCCATAAACCTTGTGTAAATAATCACAAAAAGCGCCTATCATTATGTTATAAATCGAGTTTTTGTGCGGTGTCGTGCTAAGCTCTAACGAGTCGAAGTGTTTACAGGTTGATCCCAGAGGCAAACGCTGCGGGGCCGACAAAAGCCGATAAAGCCACACGATCTGCTAAATAATGGCAGACAGCAGGGGATAACAATGATCATCAGAGGCGCCCACATCATCAGCCGTCTGGCTATTTTCTTCGCCGTCGTGTTTACCCTCATCGCCTGTGGTGGCGGTGGCGGCGGTGGCAGCTTTTACGACCCTGATGGTAATGAGCCACTGCCTCCGCCGCTCACCATCGCGACCACCGCATTAGCTACGGCCATTGTAGGCGTCGAATATACTGTATTGCTCGAGGCTAACGGGGGAGAAGGGTCCTATTCATGGGTCATCCTCAATGATGACAACACCGGACTTACGATCAACGACGCCGGTATTCTCAACGGTATAGTGCTCGAAAGCGGCACTTATGGACTGACTATTCAAGTTCGAGATAATGCGGGCAGTACAGATCGGACCTCTTATCTTCTCACGGTGACGGGAGGCCGCGACCCCGGACCGCTGAAGATCGCTACTGATTCGTTACCATCCACCACTCCGGGTGCCGACTATAACGCACTCCTTGTCGCTACCGGTGGTCAAAGCGACGACTATCAGTGGAACCTGGAAAATGGTGGTGGCAGCGGCCTGCAGTTGAGGCCCGACGGCCTCCTCAACGGCACCGCGCCTACTAACGGCCAATATGCATTGACAGTGTCGGTGGGGGATGGAGTGAGCACCAACACCAAGACATTTATCTTGGACGTAGGTGGCAATCCACTGACAATCACAACATCATCTTTGCCCGAAGCCGAAGTCGGCACAAGATACGTTGCTGTGCTGCAAGCATCGGGGGGTGTGGAGGCCAATTACATATGGGATATCGTCGATGATGACGGAACAGGCTTTACGCTCAGTCAATACGGCGTTTTATCTGGGACGCCTGCAGCGGTAGGCGATTATGGACTTGTAGTACAAGTCTTCGATGGCACCACCGACGTTCAGTCATCCTTTATCCTCATGGTCAGCCCGGCGGGCATACAGATCGTCAGCAGCAACCCGCTGCCAAATGCTGCGGTGGGAGTGGAATACACCACAACAATAAGCTCAAGCGGCGGCGGCCCCACAAGCACTTGGGAAGTGGTAAACACCGTGCCCACGATTGCAAACGGGCCCAACTTTACGCCACCCGGTAATGCCTCTACGGGGGTGCTGGGGTGGGCGGCCGGTAACATCGTCGCGGGGCAATACAAAGTCACCATTAAAGTCACCAATTCAGAGACAACAGACCAAAAGACATTTGATCTTGAGGCTGCAGATATTTAACGTCACCGCTAGTTTATTTTAGCGGCTTCTACTCACATTCGAGGAGCCGCCAATAGCACGCGATGCTGCGCTTCATCTTCACGACAGACAGCCGCAATGATCACATTGCGGCTTTTTTTCATTCCCATCTCCCATCTGGCTGCAACCTCAATACGCAGCAAGCAAAACTGATTGATAATAAAATTAGCGCATGGTGTCTACACAAAACGCTGTGGTACGCTAACTGATGCTGCAATTTTTTCGAAAAACGCACTCCACAATTCGCTTTACCGTGGTGACCGCCTTTATTGTTGTCACACTGCTTACCGCGAGCCTGGCGATTGGCCTGCAGTACTATTTTGGTCAGGCCATGGCGCGCGAGGTCGCCACCGATATTTACACCGCAACCGCCAACAGGGTGACCGGCGAACTGCGTAACATCGGCCTTATCAACGCCAACATTATCGACCTGCTTGCTGATAACCCGGCCTTGCAAGATCCGCAGTCGGAATCCGCGCACCTGACGATCTTCACCGAAGTATTACTGAAAAACCCGTTGTACCACGGCATCTACCTGGGCAGGAAAGACGACAGCTTTTACGAGGTGATTAACCTCAATGCCAGTCAACTCGCACGCACATCGTTACAGGCAGCACCCGCCGACCGCTGGGTCGTCATCTCCGATGAGATAAAAAAACATGGTAAGGAGCGACACTATCGCTACCTCAACGCAGAACTGGAGACACGGATCAGTAGATCGGAGCCTACTAGTTTTGATGTACGGTCACGCCCCTGGTATTCGAGCGCAATGGCAGCCACCGGAGTTCACGTCACGTCCCCCTATATGTTCGCGCAGCTGGGCATTCCCGGTCGTACGATGTCGAAACGGCTGCAAGAGACGGGCACTGTGGTCGCCATCGATATGACGATGGAGACGGTCTCCGCGTACCTGCGGCAACATCATGTCGCCAACCAGGGAGAGATTTACCTGTTTAATCGCGCGGGCGAGGTGATCGCTTCCAGTAAGGCCGATAAGACTGCAGTAGCTGCCCCTCCGTTACCGATACGTACAGCGCACGAAAATGCAGGAGGTTCTATCGTAACCCAACCGGACCTTCGCGCTATGAGCGCCACAGACAAGACGCCCGCCGGGCATCGCTCGGAGGCAATTCCCACCCAAATACTCACAACCATCGCCCACAATCCCGAGCTCCAGGGCACACTGGTCGAGACATCGTTAAATGACGATATTTATCTGGCCTATGCGGCCTCGACAGGCGCTAGGGAGCACCAGCTGTTTCTGGGTGTATTGTCCCCCAGAGATGCCGTGGTCAGGCCGTTTCTTGAACAAGTCAGAGTATCAATGATCGCCACGGCACTATTTCTGCTGTTACTCGTTCCTGTCACCTGGTTTCTTGCCAATCCGATTGTTCGACCGGTAAAACAGCTGGCACTGGAGAACGACAAGGTGCGGCGACGGGAATACGCCAGCGTCACCCGGGTGAATTCCCATATCCGCGAGCTCGACGATTTGTCTGAATCCATGGTGAGCATGGTAAGCGCGATACAGACACACGAGACGGCCCAGCGCGCGCTGATGGATGCCTTTATCGAAGTGATCGGACAGGCAATCGACGATAAATCAGCCTATACCGGCGGACACTGCAAGCGCGTACCCGAGCTCGCGCTTATGCTGGCAGAGAGCGCTTCGGCCAGTGATCATCCTGCATTTAAGGCGTTCCATATTGATTCGGACGATAAGTGGCGTGAATTCCGCATCGCTGCCTGGCTGCACGATTGCGGCAAGATCACCACGCCGGAACACATTGTAGATAAGGGAAGTAAGCTGGAAACCATCTACAACCGGATACACGAAATCCGGATGCGCTTTGAGGTGCTTTGGCGAGATGCAGAAATTGACTACCTGAAACAATGCGCAGCAGCGCCTGATCTGCAGCCGATGCATTTCGATCGGCTAGAGGAAAAACAGACTCAGCTAATGAAAGATTTTGCCTTCGTTGCCAGTTGTAATATCGGCGGAGAGTTTCTTGACGCGGACAAGCAGGAGAGGATCAAGACCATTGCCCAACGCACCTGGCAACGCCACTTCGACAACCGTCTCGGGTTATCACCATTGGAAGAACTGCGCAACAAAACCACCAGACAAGACCTGCCCGCAACGGAACACCTGCTGGCTGACAAGCCCGAGCACGTCATCGGTCGCGAACAGTCGGCTGATTATCCGCCTGCTCTCGGCATAGACATGGACATTCCGGACAATCTTTATAACCAGGGGGAAATCTATAATCTGACGGTTTCACGTGGCACCCTGACCAAAGAGGATCGCTTCAAGATTAACGAGCACATGATCAGCACCATCAAGATGCTCGAGAGCCTGCCGTTTCCGGAGGAACTAAAAAACGTACCCCGCTATGCATCAACACATCACGAGACTCTGAAAGGCACAGGTTACCCGCGCCGTTTGCCCGGCGATCAACTGAGTATTCCCGAGCGATTGCTGGCCATTGCAGATGTGTTCGAAGCACTCACAGCGGCCGACAGGCCCTATAAAAAAGCCAAAACAGTTGCTGCAGCCATCGATATCCTGCACAAGATGGTATTGGATGACCATCTCGACCGGGATTGTTTTGAACTCTTCCTGCGCGAAGAAATCTATTTACGTTATGCGAAAGAATTTTTGCACGATACTGCGCCGGAGGTACTTGATTTGGACAAATACCTCGCGGTATAAAAACGCAATGAACAACACCCCTGCAATAACAATACCTGGCAGACAGTTGCCGTAGTGCTATGACCCAAATTCCACTGATTAATTTCGAGGACGACCCAGCCACCGTGCGGGAGGCAATCATAGAGGCCTGCGAGGACTATGGGATTTTCAACCTGGTTAACCATCCGCTTGCAAACGACATCAACCGTGACGCACTGAGTGAAACTACCTTGTTCTTTACCCAGTCCATGGCGGAAAAGCAGGCGGTCGTTCGAACTCTAGACAATCCCTGGGGCTACTACGACCGGGAACTCACGAAGCAGCGCCGCGATCGCAAGGAAATCTTCGATTTCGGGCCCGGGTTCTCGATTCCGTGGCCTGCGGGGCGGCAGCACTTTCGGCGCACGATGGAGTTATACTCAGATCGCTGTCGTCACTTATCTCTCGATCTTCTGGACGCGTTCAGCCAGGCGCTGGGCGCCGAGAGCAGTGCGCTTCGAAACGCTTTCGATCCGGCCCATTCTTCCTTCACGCGACTCAATTACTACCCGGTGAATGACGCGCTGGCCGACACCGATGCGCCGGCGGCAGGCCCGCTCGGTATCAGTGAACACACAGATGCAGGCGGGCTTAAAGTATTGCAGCAAGGTGATGTGGCTGGTCTGCAGATTTACCACGACGGGTGGCATGATGTTAGCCCCGTGAAGGGTGCCCTAACGATCAATATCGGCGATATGCTGCAAGTCTGGTCCAACGACCGATTCAAAGCGCCGCTACACCGAGTGCGCGCAAGTTCAGGAAGCGACCGATACAGCATTGTGTTCTTTCTGAACCCGGCTATGGACTGCGTCGTCACACCCCTCCCCTCAGCCATCAATAGCCGAGATAAGCCTCATTATCGCCGGCTCTCCTGGCGAGAGTTTCGCGAGCTGCGAGCCCAGGGAGATTACGGAGACTATGGCGAAGAAGTGCAAATCAAGCACTACCGAACAGAGACTTGATCAGGGATCCTCACGCGGGGCCCAGTCTCTCGGATCAAGACGGTAATAAATACTGAGCTGTTCAAACAACTCAGGACGCCGATGATGCAGCTCATGGGGGCGCTCAAAAAATGTCTCGGTCGCCACAGCAAAAAACTCAGCGGGGTTGGTGGCGCCGTAGGTATCAATAACAGTGGGCAAGGCCCGCTGACTGCGCAACCTGAGGTCCTCGTAATTGGCTGACAAAACCCTCGCCCAGTTCTTGTAACTATTGTTTGATAATGGCGGCGCGCCGTTTGCTCGGCCGGAGCTTGAATCAAGTTGATGAGCAAACTCGTGCAGCACAACATTGTTACCGTCGGCAAAATCAGCGACTCCCTTCGCTACTGCGTCCCAGGCAAGAACGACCTTTCCCGTATCCCACGATTCACCGAGTAAATCGCGTGATGAGACAGAACGGGTGCCATCCTCCGATAGCTCCTCACGTTTCGCGACAAAGGTGCTGGGGTAGACCAGAATCGAGGTTAGGCCAGGATAAATTTGACCCTCCTGATTCAGAATCAAGAGACAGGCTTCGGCTGCGATGATTAATTGCATGTCATCGGTAATCACCAGCCCGGCGCAGCCATAGAACGTTTTTTCTGCAAGAAAGCGCTTTATCTTAACCCTCAGGCGTTCCTGAGCCTCCAGATCAAGCGCGATGTAAAAGGGCACAGAGCCTTCAAGACACCTGATCATGTCTCGCGGAAGCGGCGTAACAAGGATCTTTTTCTCCTTCCAGCGACGGTAGAACCGCACCAGCAAATAGACGCCGATAACGAGAGCGATGGGGAGCAAACCTATTAGGCCAGGAGAGTTTTCCATTGGGCATGCCTGCTATGAATTATGAATCTGCACTTGTGACAAGCGCCTAACCTGCGAGGCAGTGACGCGAGGGAAGAATACGCTGATCCCCTCTCACGGTGCAACACACTATGCGCAAAGAGGCGTCGATCCAGCACATTCGTCACCCATAAAAAATCCCGCAGCACTGACGCACTGCGGGATTGGGTTTAGAAGCCTGGCGA